>NZ_JAFLEQ010000001.1:0-11875 GCF_017307055.1 Corynebacterium mendelii
CACCATCATCCAAAAGATGGCAATCCATCCCCTCCTTCCAGGCGGACACACCCCCAAACATTCGGCTCCACCAGCACAAACGACAGTCATACCACAGGATGGGACACAAGCCGTCCATCCGTCCGGAATATGGCCGCGCACACGACAGAGACCCCGAAAGCCACGGCAAAGGGGCACATTTTAGCCCAGCCCACCCTTATCTGCCCGGCGTCTGCCGGCGGCGGTTTCCCGCCGGCAGGACGGATACATCCGGCCGATACGGCGTGGTGAGCCCGGTTTTTCTAGGGTTCGAAGCTGGTTTCCTCGCCCCAGAACACCTCGTCGACAACATGACGGCACAGCCGGGTGGTTTTCAGGTAGTGCTCGTAGAACTCCTGGTAGTTGTCGGGATCCCAGCCCGCGGCACCGGCCACCGGGGCCAGGTGGGGGCCCGGCTGGGGAAGCTGGTCGGTGCGTTTTCCCTTCACCAGCACCAGGGCGTTGCGTGCCCGGGTGGCCGTCAGCCATGCCCGGCGCAGTTTGTCGGCCTGGTCTGTGGTGAGGATGCCGTCGTCGGCCAGCACCCCGAGGACCTCCAGGGTGGAGGTGTTGCGCAGATTGACGTGGTCGTGGGCATGCTCGAGCTGCAGCAGCTGCACGGTCCATTCGATATCGGTCAGCGCCCCGCGGCCGAGTTTGGTGTGCACGGTTTTGTCGGCGCCTTTGGGGAGCCGTTCATTATCGACGCGGGCTTTCATGCGCCGCACATCCCGCACCGTTTTCTTCGACACCCCCGTGTCCGGGTAGCGGAACTGGTCGACCATGAGGCAGAAACGCTCACCGAGTTCTTTGTCGCCGGCAATGGAGGTGGCCCGGAGCAGTGCCTGGATTTCCCAGGTTTCCCCCCACTGGCGGTAGTAGCGCTCATAGGAATCGAGGGTGCGCACCACCGCCCCGGACCGGCCCTCCGGGCGCAGCCCCAAATCCACGTCCAACGGCGGATCCCCCGACGGTTTCGACAGCCGGCGGCGCATGCGGTCGACCACTCCGATCGACCATTTGATCGCCTCGTTGTCGTTAGTGCCCTTCGTCGGTTCACAGACGAACATGACATCGGCATCGGATCCGTAGCCCAATTCGTGGCCGCCCAAACGACCCATGCCGATCACCGATATCACCGCTTTCGCCCGGCCGTCATCATCAAGGGCGGCTTTCACTTCGGCGCGCAGCGCCGCTTCCAGCACCGCATCCCACACCAGTGACAGTGACCGGCACACTTCCCGCACATCCATCATGCCGAGCAGGTCGGCCGCGGCCACCCGGGCCAGTTCCCGGCGGCGCAGCGATCTGGCCGCGGCAATCGCCCGATCCGGGTCACTGTGGCGCAGGGCGGTGACCACCAGTGCGCTGGACACCGCATCCGGGTCGGCGTCCAGCAGTTTCGGTCCCGCTGCCCCGTCACCGAGAAGCTTGACCATGTCGGGGGCGTTGACAAACAGATCGGAAACATACGGCGAGTTGCCGAGAATAATCATCAGCCGGTGGCCGACGATGCCCTCATCCCGCAGCATCCGCAGAAACCAGGTGTGGTCTTGTGCCGCATCGCACAGTTTCCGGTAGTTCAGCAATCCGGCATCCGGGTCGGCGGTATCCGACAGCCATTCCATGAGTGTCGGCAGCAGCAGGGCCTGGATTTTCGCTGCCCGGCGCGACCCCTGGGCCAGGTATTTCAGGTGTTCGAACGCCCGGTCGGGGAATTCGTAGCCGAGCAGTTTCAGCTGCCGTTTCGCCGACTCGGGGGTCAGTTTCAGGGTGTCGGTGTCAATGGCGACAACCGAACGCAGCAACGGCCGGAAAAACAGTTTGCCGTGCAGGTCGGCGACCTGGCGTTTGATTTTTCCCCACAGCTGTTTGGCCGTCTGGTCGGAGGTTTCCGAGCCGGTGCTGGCCACGCCGGCGGATCTGGCCAGCCACCGCCATTGTTTGTCGTCGTTGTCGGCGGGCAGCAGATGGGTTCGTTTGACCCGCATCAGCTGCAGGCGGTGTTCCAGCAGCCGGGTGAATTCGTAGGCCTGGATCAAATGGTGGCCGTCATCCCGGCTGATGTAGCCGCCGTCAATCAGCGCGGCCAGCGCATCGACGGTGGATGCCACCCGCAGCGACTCATCCGAGCGCCCGTGCACCATCTGCAGCAGCTGCACGGCGAATTCGATGTCGCGCAGGCCGCCGCGGCCGAGTTTGAGTTCGCGTTCTTTTTTCGCCCCCGGCACATTGGCCACCACCCGGGCGCGCATTTTCTGGGTGTCCTCGACAAATGATTCCCGTTTGGATGCCTCCCACACTCTCGGCCGCAGGGCGGCGATGTAGGCCTCCCCGAGCACCAGGTCGCCGGTGGCCGGGCGGGCTTTCAGCTGGGCCTGGAATTCCCAGGTGTCGGCCCATTTGTCGTAGTAGGCCACATGGCTGTCCAAGGTTCTGACCAGGGCGCCGTGTTTGCCTTCCGGGCGCAGGGCGGCATCGATTTCGAAGAAGGCCGCCGACCCCTGGCGGATCATCTCCCCGGCCACCCGGGTGGCTTTTGCGTGGGCCGGTTCGGCGACGAAGATGACATCCACATCGGAGATGTAGTTCAGCTCCCGGGCGCCGCATTTACCCATGGCGATGACGCTGATTCTGGTGTCAACCGGATCATCCCCGTAGACCTCCCCGTAGCCGACGGCCAGGGCGGCGGTCAGTGCCGCATCCGCCAGATCACTGACATGCCCGGTGACTTCTGCGAAGGGAAGCTCCTCCATACCGGGGCGGCGGACCGACGACAGGTAGCTTCCGGCCAGATCACGGGCGGCGATGCGCATGAGCAGTGACCGGTAGGTCTGCCGCATGGCTGTGACAGCCTGCTTCCCGGTCAGCGTCGCCACATAGGTGCCCGCATGGTCCCCGGCGGCCCGGATGGTGCGCCCGTCACCGCGCGCGGCCAGTGCCATACCCTGCGGCAGGCGGCCCGCCGGCCCGCCAGTGGGATCGCCGGCAACGACAGCTGTCCGCTCCCCGTGGGCGCCGGAATCGTCGGGGCCGGGGGCACTGTCACCGGTGTCGTGCGGGGCCGGTCCGGCAAACACCGCCGGGCGGGCGCCGATGCTGTCAAGCAGCAGGGTGAACATCTCGTCGCGGTCCGGGATGGGGTGGGTCAGCTGCCGCCACAGCTGCGGGTTGGCGCACAGGTGATCACCCAGGGCACTGGATCCGCCGACAAGAGACAACAGCATCACCCGCAGCTCGGGATCCTCCCGCAGGGCCCGGTCCAGCTCGGCTGACCCGCCGGTTTCTTGCTCCTCGGCAGCAAGGACCCCATAGAGCCGGATGATGGTGTTCAAAGCCAGATCGGGGTCACCGGTTCCCGACAATGCCCAGCACAAATCCACCGATTCCTCGTTGTACCAGCCCAGGTGCCGCAGATCTTTCTCCGCGGTCGGTGAGTGCAGGGACAATCCCGCGGGGGTGGGCAGGCGGCGGCGGGTGGAACGCGGTGAAGTCATCGGCTCTTTCGGCGGGACGGGGTGGGCGGGGATTGTCGCCGGTGGTGTGTGTGATCTTCTTCCCGGCGCAAAGATAAGGAAAAGGTCAGTAGTCCAGGTTGGTGCGCAACTCCCACTGGGTGATCTGGCGCTGGTATTCGTTCCATTCCCGCCATTTGTTGCGCAGGAAGAACTCGAAGACATGCTCGCCGAGGGTATCGGCAACCAGATCGGACTGCTCCATCAGCCGCAGCGCATTGTCCAGGGAGGTCGGCAGATCCTTGTATCCCATGGCCCGGCGTTCCCGGCGGGTCAGCGACGAGATGTCGTCTTCGGCCGGATCAGGCAGTTCGTAGCCTTCCCGGATGCCCTTCAATCCCGCGGCCAGCAGCACCGAGTAGGCCAGATACGGGTTGCAGGCGGAATCGATGTTGCGGACCTCCACCCGGCGGGATTCGACTTTGCCGGGCCGGTAGGTGGGCACCCGCACCAGTGCGGAACGGTTGGATACCCCCCACGTGGCGGCGGTGGGGGCTTCCGCCCCGAACACGATCCGCTTGTAGGAGTTGACCCACTGGTTGGTCACCGCGGAGATTTCCGGGGCATGTTCGACCACCCCGGCTATGAACTGGCGGGCGGTGTCGGAGAGATTGAATTCGTCATCCGGATTGTGGAAGGCATTGGTCTCCCCCTCGAACAGGGAGATGTGGGTGTGCATGCCGGAGCCGGCATGGTCGGCGAAGGGTTTCGGCATGAAGGTGGCCCGCACATGGTTTTGCAGGGCCACTTCCTTGATCAGGTAGCGAAACGTCATGATCGTGTCGGCCATGGTCAACGCATCGGCGTGCCGGAGATCAATTTCCTGCTGGCCGGGGGCTGTTTCATGGTGGGAAAACTCCACCGGAATCCCCATCTGCTCCAGGGCGTGGATGGCCTCGGAACGGAAATGCGGTGCATCGTCGTGCACGGCCTGGTCGAAGTATCCGCCGGTGTCGGTCGGTTCGGGTTCATGACCATCGGTATCAAGCGACTTCACCAGGAAAAACTCGATTTCCGGGTGGATGTTGCAGGTGAATCCATCAGCCGCCGCGGCCTGCACCTGGCGGCGCAGCACCTGGCGCGGATCAGCGTAGCTGGGCTGTCCGTCGGGCATGGCGATATCGCAGAACATTCTCGCCTGCGCCAGATTGTCGTCGGTTCTGCCGAAGGGAAGGATCTGGAAGGTCGACGGATCCGGCAGGCACAGGGTATCGGCTTCGCTGACGCGGGAAAACCCCTCGATCGCGGAGCCGTCGAATCCGATGCCGTCGTCGAAGGCGCCCTCCAACTCCGCGGGGGCCACGGCCACCGATTTCAGATAGCCCAAAATGTCGGTGAACCAGAGGCGGACAAAACGGATGTCCCGTTCTTCGACGGTGCGCAGCACGAATTCCTGTTGTGAGTCCATGGTTTAAACCCTACTGAAAACTCTCTCCCGCACCCGGGCACAACACCGCAAGCCACCCCACCGCATCACCGCCACCGCCGCCCCGGGAAGCACCGGTGCCCCATCCCGGCGGTCCGCACCGGTGCCGGCGGCAAACGGGCCGGGTGAAAAACTAGAGTTGTCCTTGACAGCCATCACGGTGTGACAGTGGAGGAGGAAAAAGTGACTGCACACGATGCACTGCATGAGGTCGGTGAAATCATCGAATCCGGGATGCTCCCGGTCGGCGACGGGCAGGAAATCTTCTATGAGGTGGCCGGCAACCCGGACGGGATTCCGGCGGTGTTCGTCCACGGCGGGCCGGGTGGGGGAACATCCCGGCAATCGTTTTGTTTCTTTGACCCCCGGGCCTACCGCATCATCCGTTTCGACCAGCGCGGCTGCGGCCGGTCGACACCGTCGGTGGCTGATCCGGCAGCCGATGTCGACGAGCTGCTCGAAGTCAACACCACCGCGCATTTGATCGCGGACATGGAACGCCTGCGGACACACCTGAATATCGACCGGTGGCTGGTGTTCGGCGGTTCGTGGGGTTCCACCCTGTCGCTGGCCTATGCCCAGGCCCATCCGGACAAGGTTCTGGCGCTGGTGCTGCGCGGTATTTTCCTTTTGCGCAAAACCGAACTCGACTTCTACTACAACGGCGGGGCGGGCCACATTTTCCCCGAATACTGGGACGAATTCCTCGGCGCGGTGGACGAGCATCTGCGCCCCGCGGCCGATGACATCCACGGCCGCACCCGCATCGACGGGGTGGATCTGATTGAGCAGTACCACCGTCTGCTGCACAGCAGTGACTGGGACACCGTCACCGACGCGGCCCGCCGCTGGTCGATGTGGGAGGGGCTGACCAGCCACCTGGATATCCCCCACACCCCCGGCGACCACGGACAACAGGCTTTCGACGTGGCGTTCGCCCGGATTGAAAACCACTATTTCGTCAACCATGCCTTCATCGGCGACGGACAGCTTCTCGAACCGGGCAATATCGACAAAATCCGGGATATCCCGGCGGTGATCGTGCAGGGCCGCTACGACGTGGTGTGCCCGATGAAAAGCGCCTGGCAGCTGCACCGGGCGTGGCCGGAGGCGGAATTCCACGTCAGCGACCGCTCCGGGCATGCCGCCGATGAAGCCCAGACAGCGGCCCGGCTGGTGGCGGCAACCGACAACTTCGCCCGCCGGTTCGGCTAGCCGACGCGGCGGCGGGGTGTTCCCATAGGGGTATGTGAACTGGTAGAAACATACTCTATGGGCACAACGAAAGCTATCGAGGTTGAAGCCAAATTCGCGGTTGACACAGGAGTTGATGTTCCCGATTTATCAGCCGTGTGCATGGTCGCGGAGGACGCCTCCTGCACCATCCACACGCTGTCGGCCATCTACTACGACACCGCTGATTTGACCTTGACCGACAACCGGGTTGTGCTGCGCCGGCGTACCGGCGGCACCGATGCCGGCTGGCACGTGAAGTTTCCGGCGGCCACCGGCCGCCTGGAAATCCGCTGCCCGGCCGGTGAGCCGCCGCAGCCCGGCACACCGGTGACACCGCCTGAAGAGATTGCCTCCCAGTTGACCGCGCTGCTGCGCAACCGGCCGGTGACAGCCATTGCCCGCGTCGACAATGAGCGCCATGTCCACCGCCTGCTCGATGACCGGGGCAACGACATCGCCGAATTCTGTGACGACCACGTCACCGCCTGGTCGTTTCTTCCCGGGGGTCAAAAAACCTCGTGGCGGGAATGGGAGTTCGAACTCACCGACGGCACAACTGATGCCGACACCGCCGAACAGATGCTGATTTCCGCGGCCGCGGTACTCACCGCCGCCGGTGCCACCGACAGCGATTTCCCCTCGAAACTTGTGGCTGCCCTCGGGAAATCGAGCAGCAATGTCGCCCGCCCGGCGGCTGTGGTTCCCGCCGCCGGCACCCCGGCAGCCAGTGTCGTCGCCGCCCTGTCTGCCGACCGCGACAAAATCATTGCCTGGGATCCGGCCGTGCGCCGCAACGATGACGATTCGGTACACCAGATGCGGGTGGCCACCCGCCAGATGCGCAGCCACTTGTCCACGTTCAGCGGGATCCTCGACCCCGCCGCCACCGCCCCGGTGGAAGACGAATTGAAGCATCTGGCCAAAATTCTCGGCCGGGCACGTGACGCGGAAGTGGTCGCGGAGATGCTGGACAAAATCTTCGACCGGGAAACCGACGCCGGTGTCAGCCATAAGCTGCGGGAATTCGTCCTCTCCGGTATCCGCGACGACTACACCCGGGCGTGGACGCAGGCCGTCGAATTCATGTCCTCCCCGCGCTATGTGGCACTTCTCGACGCCGTCGACGGCCTGGTACGCACACCGCCGCTGGTTGCCGGTACTCCGGCGCAACCGGACGGGGAGGAAAACACCCCCAGCCACGGCATGTCCACCAGCAAGCGCACGGGTGCCGGGGGAAAGAAAAACAACAAGCGCACACGCCGCACATCACCCGGCACGGTTGACGCCACCGACAAGATTCTGGCCGACCACCTCTCGGCTGCTTTCGAGAAGCTGGCCGGACAGTACCGGCTGGCCGCACAAGGACTCGCCGACAGTTCCCTGCCGTTGACACAGCGCGAGGACCGGGTGCACGACATGCGCAAAACCGCCAAGAAACTGCGCTACGCCGTCGAGGCGGCGGGCAGCCACTCCGGGTTGAAGACAGCCAAGCTCTACCGGAAACTGTCCGTGCTGCAGGATGATCTGGGCGATTTCCAGGACACGGTGGTCGTGCGTGACCTGTTGGCCACCAAAGCCGCCGCCGCCCATGAGGCGGGTTTCGACACCTTCAGCCTGGGTATCGTCCATGAGATTGTCCACACGGCGGGCAAAAACCGACTGGCCGACCTGGAGCGGCACTTCGCCAAAGTCGACAAGGCATACCGCAAGATGATGGCGGCAGCAGCCCGCTGACCCCCGGAGCGCGGGGAGAAACCGTGTCATTGCCTCGGGGCTGTACCGAATACCCGGTGTCCGGGCCACGGGCCATCTTCACCCGTGCCCACCGTGCGCCGGCGGCACCGGCTGCCCGCGGACTGTCGGCGACACCGGGTCGGCCACCGTCAAAAGCGGGGGTGGACAACAACCCGGAACACGCGGACGATAACGCTCCTAGCTGCACAAACACAGTTTTGTGACAAAAGACACAACATTTTGTTGAACCCCACTATTGCCAATGACGCATCAGGCGCATATTCGCCCGGGCCACGACCATGACCGGGCACTGTCTACGGCACCGTAAGCCCCACCCCAAACCCCATAAACGGGGGGCCGGACACACCGGCTCCCCCACCGGGCCGTACCGGACCAAGCAACCGTTTCCCTCTCAAAAATAACGCATTACCTGCGACTTGAAACTTAGTAACAGAAAACAATCAGTTCGATAGGTGGTGGCCACCGACCCGCTGGCCAGGGACCGATACCATGACACAACCGCCGCCGGGAACCCGTTTTTCCAAACATTCATGTCCGAACCGGGGGCATACAGTGTTAGCCATTACCCCCCGGTTGCTTGTTTTTATACTGTTTCAGCAGGTAAAGCGGCATAAATACAGTATTGCATCGTCAATATAGCGGTTATGCTACATGCCTGGAAGGGGCAAAATAACCGCCGGTACAAGCAGGCTCAACAAAGTTCAGTTTGACCATAAAATCATTTTGACCTGCGCGTTTATCGCATCAGGGGTGAATTACCCCCGGTCTTTCTTCAAGCCTTGGGGATAACCGGGTATCAGCGTTAGTCTTTGAGGTGACGGCACGATGGAACCAACAAATATCGTTGGCCCGCAACCACCGGCCCCGGCAGCTCCCACAGTCGGCGACGGCGGCACCTGTGCCCCCACAACTGGACAACACCACCGGCTGATCGCCTTCCCCCACAAGGCACGTCACAGCGCGGACGGCAGCGGTGCATGGTTTCGCTGAGGACCCGGACACCCCAATCCGGGAGAAACCATCCCGACGACGAACCGCCTTTTTGACCCGGCCGAAAGGTTTTCCACACATACCGCACCACTTTTTCTTTTCGGCAACTGCCAGTTTTCCCATCCGGCAGTCCCGCTCCCGCCCCGACTTGAGGAACCGGCTGACAAAACAGCCGGAAAGGACCGGCGGGACGCTACCGTCGGCGTTCACCGGTTGCCGCTTGCACCAAGGAGACAACCGCGATGGCCACCACCATCGGTGTACGGATCGCCACAGCTGCTGTTGCTGCCGCTGTGGCGGTCACCGGCTTTGCGCCGCCGACTGCCTCAGCCGGAATTGTCGACCTTATCCACACCGGATTGTCGTTTTCCACAGGTGAGGACACCGACTACTCTCCCACCCCGGCCCGCACAGCTGAACCGTCCGGGGGCCGGGAGGTAACCGCCACTCCCATGGCATCGAGTCCGCCGGCTGATAACAGCACCGACATCGAGCGGATTTTGACCACTTCCCCCGCAGCGAAGGGGGCGCACACCGGGGTGGTGGATCCAGCAGCCGTGTGGCCCGACACCCGAACCAGAAACACCGCGCAGGATATTCTCGCCCGCATCAACGCCCACCGTCGCGCCCACGGTGAACAACCGTTGGCCAACAATGATTCCATGAGCGCCGGGGCACAGCAGTTCGCGGAAAAACTCGCCCGCACCAAGGTACTGACCCACGATTCGGGGATGTACAAATACGCCGAAATCCTGGCGATGCGCACCGCCACCTCTTCTGACGGTCTGGCCGAGGACTTTGCCCGCCAGTGGGAAAACTCCCCCTCCCACCGGGCGCTGATGCACCGCGATTCCTTTACCGTCGCCGGGATCGGGGTCGCTTTCGACGACCAGTCCGGACAGGTGTTTGCCGTGGTGCGGCTCTACTACAGCTAGACCTTCCACCCCCAGGCCTTAACCCGGGTCCCCTTCCGCACCCGGGTTAAGGCCCGGGACAAGCGGGACCGTGCGGGTTTGCTCAACCGTGCACGGGTTCCCGGAGAAACACCCCGGCAAAAAGCCTGCGCGGCAAAAAATACTTTCCCTCCCCACCGGTCCCCCACCGTGGCAGCTGGCCGTGGCCGATCACCCCCGCACCGGCGGTGGGCAGCGAAGCTGCGGGATACGGACGGCGGCAACCCGCGCCCCGGGGTACGGGGGCGCACAGGCGTTTTCCGGATGCATCTCCCCAACGTAGAAAAACCCCTGCGGAACTGCCGTGTGTACGCTGTGGCCGGGTGGCCCCTGCACCAGCCGCGTCTGTCGCCCCACGGCCGCGGCTTTTTCATCTTCCGCCGCCCCGTTTTAAGGCAAATCCCGGCCGGAACAGCCCCACGGATCAGTTGTCGGACCAGGTGTCGTCTTCCCGGTCGTACTCGTCGGCCTCGCGGGCACGCTGGTGCGCGATCTCCAGGGCGTTTTCGGCTTCTTCTTTGCTGTCGTAGGGACCCATCCGGTCAAACCAGCCGATCTGTTTTCCCTGCATCACCTCGCCGGTGTCCAGATTGTAGTACCACTTGTCGGATTCGATGTCTGCCATGGGGAACACTCCTTTTTGGGTTGGCTGCGGCACACAACTGGGTGCGCCACGTGCGGATTCCCCCACCCTACCGGTGCGGGGGGGCGGGGGCGGGGTGAAAACCTTCCTCACCCGCGCCGCGGTGCCACAACGCTCAGCTATTACAGTTGTGGGTGCCGCCGGGCGGGTTTTCCACCGGCGGTGGGCACACCCGCTTGTGTGCCGGCGGTTTTTCCTTTCGAAGGCGGCTTGTCAAAACACGTTATGGCTTTTCTTCCTGCATCCACGATTTCGCCCGGCCCCGCCGCGGCCGCGGCACACCGGAAGTTTTTTTCCTCAGCCCCCACCGGCTGTGCGGGTGCCCCGGCAACCCTGGCCGTCATCGGCGACCACACCGACGACATGGGCGGGGTGGTTGTCGCCATGCCCGCGGACAGGCAGGTGGCGGTGGCGGTCAGCCCGGCTGACGGTGATACCGTCACCGTCGCCTGGCACCGGCCCGGGGCAGGTTCCCCGGTTGTGACCCGCACCAGTTTTTCCCGCCTGGATGAGTTGGGCGAACACATCCACAACCCCACCGAACGGGCCGGCGGCATCGCCGCCTACCGTTCCCCGGACACCGGGGAGGACACCCGCCCCACCGCATCCCCGGAGGGCACGGCCGCGGAACTGATTGGCGGGGTGATCTGGTCGATGATCGGCCGCCAGATGATCACCCGGGATGTCGCCGGAATGAATGTCACTGTCTCAACCACCGTCCCCGAGAACATGGGGCTGGGTGAGATAGAAGCCGCCGCCACGGCGGCGGCCCTGGCCATCGGCTCCGCCTACAGGGTCAACGATGATATTCCGCACCGGGCCAGGCTGGCCGATCTGCTCACCCAAACCTGCCGGGTGTTCCACAACCACCCCACCGCCCGCTGGCGGTTGACCACTGCGCTGCGCGGCAGCGACTCCGGGGCGCTGGTGATCAACTACGCCGACAATTCCGCCAGCCCGCTTATGCAGCCGGGCGCCGGTGACATCCTCACGTTCGCCGTGCTGCCGCACCATCCGGCGGGGGCGGGCGGCAGCAGCGGCGACGTGGCTTTCCGCCGGGATTTTTTCAGCGCCGCCACCAAAGCTTTCGGGGTGCAGTCCCTGCGGTGCCTACCCGATGCGACACAACGTGTCATCGACTGGCTGGGGGCGGTGCACCATGTCCGCGGGGACAAAGACGCCCCCAGCATTGCCGCCGCCGAGGATTGGATTGCGTTCTGCCAGGCGGACACCGACCGTGCCCTGCAGTATGCGGCACTGTGCCGCTCCCGGGGGGCGCGCAGCGCCCTGGAGCTGGTCAACGATTCCGACCGGGACATCGCCGCCCGGTGGGCCAGGC
>NZ_JAFLEQ010000001.1:11906-26556 GCF_017307055.1 Corynebacterium mendelii
GGCCGCCCGCCAGGCCGGCGCCCTGGCCGCCCGCAGCGCCGCCTGGGGCACAAGCGAGGCGGTACTGGCATGGGTCGCCGACAAAGACTGTGACCGGTTCATCGCCGCGATGGCCGACAGCGCCGATATCTGCGCCATCGGCTGCGGGCAGCGCGCCACGGCCACCGGCACACCAACCTGACACCCGGCCATCCCGCCGGGCCGGCCGCCGCACAGGTGTTTCCCCCTAGTCGGCGGGCCAGGCGAATTCGGTGCGGCGGGTGGCGGTGTCGGCTGTGGTCAAGGTGACTGTGGCCCACGATCCGGCCGGCGGGGTGCCGTGGCAGGTCGCCGACACCGGCGGGCTGTCGACAAACACATCGGCGCTGCCACGGGTGGTGTCCACCGCCAGTACAGCGGCGGTGAAATTGTGCCCCACCCAGGGGGCCAGAACCGTGGCCTCGGCAAGATTGAGGCAGGCCCGTTCCACCCGCCCCGCGACAGCGGCAGTGCTGTCCATGGCCTGTGCCACCGTATCCAGCTTCGACTCCACCCACTCCGGCACCGGCCTGTTGCCGGCGATCGCCAGACAGCATTCGGTGGCGAACCGGTCGACCAGCCGCCGCAGCGGGGCGGTGACATGGGCGTAGTAGCCGCCGACACCGGCGTGGATGTCATCCGGGGTGGCCGGATTGTCGGCGCTCAGATGTGTGTAGCCCGCGCCCCGCAGCAGGGTGCGGGCCTGCCGCATCACCGCCATATCGCGCGCCCCGGTGCCCAGCGACCGGAGAAACCTGCCCAACCCCGCCGGGTCATCCGCCTGCGTTTCAGGGGTAAATCCCATCAGCTTGGCGAAGGCGATGAACTCGTCGAGGTCTGTGTCCTGCGCCGGCGGCAGGGTGCGTAAAATCCCGGTCCCCGCGGCAGCCATCATGCGCCCGGCGACCTGCCCGGTGAGAAGAGATATTTCGGCGTTGCACGCCATGGAGGCCAGCCGTGGTTCGATCACCAGCCCGAAGGTGCCGTCGGCGTTGCGCACCACCCGCTGATCGGGAAGATCCAGGCTCAACGCACCCGCGCGCTCACTGGTTGCCGCCCGCAGGCGCCCGATTTCCGGCAACAGCTCCACCGGTTCCGGCAGGGTGCCGGTGGTGATCATTTTTTCGATCTGGGTGTAGTCGTAGCGCGCCCGGGACATCACCGTGGCCCGGACAACCTGGACATCGACCACTTCGGCGCGGTCGTCGAGATCGATGGTCCACACCACCGCCGGTCGGAGCTGCCGCGGCAGCAGGCTGGCCTCCCCCTCGCTGAGAACCGCCGGGTGCAGCCGGGCCGGATAGTCGGGAAAATACAGGGTCCGGCCGCGGGCGATGGAGAATTGTTCCAGCGCACCACCCGGGGCGACAAAAGCCGCCACATCGGCGATCGCGTAGCGGACCCGGAAACCGCCGCCGGGCCGGGCGGACAGATCAACCGCCTGATCCAAATCCATCGACCCCGCCGGGTCGATGGTGACAAAATCGATGTCTGTCATCGACACCCGGTCGGCGGCATACCGGTCGACGGCGGCGGCCGCTTCGGCGGCCACCTGATCGGGAATACCGCGGTCGATCCCCATCTCACGGGCGATGGGCGAAAAATCCAGGGGTGCGGCATACAGTTTCATGACCCCATGATGCCGCAGAAGTGAAAAAAGCGCGGAAACGAGACGGCCTGTAAGCCGGATTCTGTCCCACGGATCCGTTACCGGACACCGTGGTGGTGAACATCCATCTGGACCACCCGTTGCCGGGGGCCTCAAGCAGCAAACCCGCACATGCCGGGAGACATGAGAAGTCTCCCGAAGAACAAGCAGCCCGAACATGTGCGCACGCACACCGGTGGTGCACGCTTTTACCTTGCTCCCGGTGGGGTTTACCCAGCCGCGCCGGTCACCCGGCGCGCTGGTGCGCTCTTACCGCACCTTTTCACCCTTACCGCAGGTAAAACCCTGTGGCGGTCTGTTTTCTGTGGCACTTGTCCCTCAGGTCACCCTGGGTTGCCGTTAGCAATCACCGTGCTGTTCGGAGTCCGGACTTTCCTCGGGCACCGCCCTGGAAAAACACATGCTTTCCGGTTGCGTTGCCCGCGTCCACCCGGCCGACTCGTCCGCGCGGATTTCACTCTACCCGCCGGGTGGCGGGGAAAGGAAAACCCGCGGCGCACGACAGCCGCCACAGTGGTGGTCAGTGCAGGTGTTCGGTGGAGTTGAGCAACCTGAGGCTGGTGGGCCCGTCGGCATAGAATTCGACGATCGACACCGATGACAGGTCAAGGTGGATGGCGGTGTTGGCCTCCGGGCCGGCGCCAAGAACCCGGCGGACAATCGACTTGATGGGGCTGACGTGGGTGACCACCAGCACGGTGCGTCCCCGGTGGGTGTCGAGCAGTTGATCGATGGCCTCGGTGACCCGCCGGTGGGCCTGGTCGACTGACTCGCCGTTCGGGCAGCACACCGAGGTGTCGGTGAGGAATTTCCGGTGCAGCTGCGGGTTCATCCGGTGGGCCTGGGCAAACGTGTGCCCGTCCCAGTCGCCGAAATCGAGTTCAGTCAGCCCGTCGACGGTGGTGACCGGGCAGTCCAGTACCCGGCCGATGAGTTGGGCGGTGGCGGTGCAGCGCACCAGCGGGGAGGTGACAATCGCATCGATTGTCCCCGCCGGATGGTCGCTTCCTGCCAGGGACAACAGCCACCCGGCCGCGCAGCGGGCCTGGCGACGCCCTGTTTCGGTCAGCTCCGGATCGGAACTTCCGCCGCTGTAGCAGCGGGCAATGCTCATCTCCGTTTCCCCGTGGCGCAGCACCACAAGCCGTGTCGGGCTGGTGTCGGCCTCCCCGGTGGTGCCGCTGTTATCCCCGGTGGCCCCGGGGGCGGGACAGGCAGCGGTGGCCGTTGTCTTTGTCCGCCCGGCGGCCGGGGCGGGGCTGTCCGCCCGGCTGGTTCCGGCCCGGCCGGGAATATCGAACAAACCGATCAGCTCATCGTCGGGTTCTGGTTTGGACGGTGCCGGGGAGTCGCTGGTCTTGGTACGGCTGCGGCCCGGGGATGACTGTGTTTTTCCGGCAGACCCCACCAGGGCGCGGTAGACGGTGTCGAATTCGGGGCCGGCATCCTCTTCGTCCAGCACCAGGATGGCGGGCCGGTGGCCCAAATCGCGGGCGGCGTCCATGGCTTTGTTCGCCAGGGCGTCGGCGGCGGAGTTTTTCGCCCGTTCAATCCACTGGTAGCTGACGTGGTCAAAGTTTTCGGCGATCTTTTTCGCTTCGGCGGCCAGGGCGCGCATGTCGGCGTGTTTGATTTTCCAGCGGCCGGTCATCTGTTCGACAACCAGTTTCGAGTCGAGGAAAACCGCCACCTCGCCCGCGCCCAGGGCGCGGGCGGCGGACAGCCCGTTGATCAGGCCGTGGTATTCGGCCACATTGTTGGTGTGCCGCCCCAAATATTCGGCGATACGGGCAAGCACCGTGGTGTGCTCGCCGTCATAGACCACGGTGCCGCACCCGGCCGTGCCGGGATTGCCCCGCGAACCGCCGTCAGCTTCGATAATGACTTTCATGGTGTGGTTTTCTGCCTCAGGCTTTCCGCTCATGATCGCCGCCGAGCACCAGGAACGTTCCGCACTGCGGGCAGCGGGCCACCTCGTCTTTGTCGGTTTGTTCAATGGTTTTCACCTCTGCCGGGGACAGCACCATCTGGCAGCCGGGGCAGCTGCGGCCGGAAAAGACCACCGCACACACCCCGGTGGCCCTGGTCTGTGCCCGCAGTTCTTTGGCATCGGCCGGATCCAGTTGGTCGAGCAGAGCCTGCAGACGTTCGGTCAGTTCTGCTTTGTCGGCCGCTAGCTCAGCGGCGCGCCTGCGGTAGTCCTTTTCGGCCGCCCGGTAGCTGTCGGCGAACTGTGTGGTCTCCCCGGGGGTCGGTCCGGTGGTGCGGGCCAGTTTGTTTTCCTCCGCTTTCAGCTCCCGGTCGAGGGCGGACAACCGTTTTTCGGCGGCTTTCTTATCGTGTGCGGCTTCCCGCCTCACTGCCGGATCCACCGACGCGGCAAGTGTTTTGTCGTTGTCGCGGATACGCCGCACCAGCCGGGCACGGTCGGTTGTCAGCCGGGTGATGGTGCGCACACTGTCGCCGTGGTCCAGGCTGGTGACCGCCCCCTGCCGGCGGCGCTGGTCGCGCTGTGCGCGAAGGTCGGCCAACGCCCGGTATTCGTCGGTGTCTTCCGGGTCGTCCACCCGCTGCAGGGCGCTCCAGGCGGTGGCGATATCGATGAGGATGCGCTGGCGGTCATGGTCGAGTTTCACCGGGAATCATCTCTTTCGGTCAGGGTCTTTTAAAAAAAGGCGGTAGGCGGCAGGCGGTGGGGAAAGGCGGTTGCGTGCTGTTTATCCACCACCGCAACCGGTGACGGGTTCACAGGGGGCAACGTGCACACCGGGCCGGTCGCCCCCGTCACGCCGTGGCCGCCCTCCATTTTTTCCGGGGAAAGCCGCACCCGCGCGTGCCGGGTCCGATGAGCTGAATTCTTCCACACCGCCGGCCGTCTACGACTTGTGGGCGCTGATTGTCCACGGGTCGGTGCGCACGTCAACAACTGTGGTTCTCACCCCGGCGGCGTCGGCCACGATCCCGGCGACCTGCCGGCACCAGGGGGATTCGCTGGCCCAGTGGGCGGTATCAACCACACACGGTCCCCCGGCGCGCAGATACTCATCGACGGGATGGTGCCTGAGATCACTGGTGACGTAGGCGTCCACCCCCAGGCGGCGGACGGTGTCGAGGAAACTGTCCCCGGATCCGGAAGACACGGCAACTGTCTCGATCATGGTGTCCGGATCCCCGGCGGCGCGCACCCCCCATTCGGTTTCCGGCAGCCGGTCGGCGACCTGCTGGACGAAGTCGGCAAACCGCATCGGCTGGACGAGTGTGCCCACCCGGCCGATCCCGGTCTGCTGGTCTTCCGGCACGGTCACCGGCAGGGGCACCACATCGTGGGCGACTTCCTCATAGGGGTGGGCTGTGCGCATCGCCTCGGCAATCCGTGACCGCACCGCAGTGGGGGCAATGAATTCCAGGCGGGTTTCGGTGACTGTTTCCAGCTTGCCGACCCTGCCTTCCGCCGGATGGGACTCCGGCCCGGGAAGGAACTGGCCTTTCCCGGTGATTTCGAAACTGCACTGCGAATAGTTGCCGATGGCCCCGGCACCGGCGGCGAACACGGCCTGTTTGACTTGCTCCACCGCCCCGGCGGGCACCGCGATACCCCATTTGTCCAGCGGCTGTGACGGGGTGGGGGAAATCGGTTTGCCGGGGGTGACGCCGATCAGTTCCGCCAGCACATCATTGACCCCGGGGCGGGCGGCATCGGCGTTGGTGTGGGCGGCAAAAAGCGCCACCCCATTGGTGATCAGTGTGTGCAGCACCCGCCCTTTCGGGGTGTCGGCGGCAACACTGGTGACCCCTTTGAGCAGCAGCGGATGGTGCACCACCAGCATCTGCGCCCCGGCGGCGATCGCCGCGTCAGCCACCGCGTCGGTGCAGTCGAGGGCGCAGGCCACATGGGTGACCGGAGCTGACGGATCCCCGCAGATCAACCCGACTTTGTCCCAGCTTTCCGCCAGGTGCGGCGGGTAGGCTTTCTCCACGATGCGGCGGATATCGTCGACGGTTGCTGTCACAGCGGGATCCTTAAAAAATTTCCGGCACTTGAAAAAAACATGGTCTTCTGCGGGTTGGGCACCCGCCCCGGGACAGATCCCCGGAGCCGCACCCGGCCCGGGGGCCGATCGGGTGCCACCCGGGTTCTATCGTATGCTTTTCCCTCTCGGCAGGCCTACCGGCCGCGGCCGGGCGCACCCCGGCCGATCGTCTCACCGGCGCGTTGCACCGCGTCAACAAGCTCGGCGACACTGGCCGCGTCCCTGACCGCCAGCCGCCAGAAGGAGCCGTCCAGGCCGGGAAAGCTGGCGCAGCTGCGCACCGCGATACCGTCCGCGGCAAGCAGACGGTACAGCATGTCGGCGTCCCCGGGTGGGCGCACCAGAACAAAAGGCGCCGGGCGCTCCGGCCCGCTGACGGTGAAACCCGCTGCGGCAAGTGCCCGAACCATCGCGGCCCGCCGGGTGGCCAGGGTGTGTTGTATGGCGGGAAGATAGGTGGCGGCATTGTCGGCCACGGCGGTGATCGCCGCCAGCTGCAGGCTGGCCAGCGGCCAGTGCCGCCTGGTGGTGGTCAGGCGGGCGATAAACCCGGGTTCGGCCACCACATATCCCACCCGGAGACCGGCCAGCGCCCAGGTTTTCGTCAGCGACCGCACCACCACCAGCCCCGGGGTGGTGGCCGCCCGGGCCACCAGCGACTGCCTGTCCCCGCAGACATCCATGAACGCTTCATCGACCACCACTGTGCGGTTGTCCCCCACCAGGGCGGCAACATCGTCGCCGCGGTGGACAACCGCCGTCGGGTTGGTGGGGTTTCCCACCACCACCACCGAGCCGGGGCGCACATGGTCGATCACGCCCCCGGCGGCCGGGCGCCCGTCGACTGCCACCACATCATCCAGCCCGAAGTCCCCACCCAGCACAATCCGCCGGATGTCACAGCCTGTGGCCGTTAACACCACATCCGGTTCGGTAAACGACGGGTGCACCAGATCGGCGGCGGCACACCCCATCCCGGCGAGAAGGGAAAACGCCTCCGAGGCGCCGGCCACCAGACACACCGAAGCCCCATCAATACCGTGCATGTCAGCCACGGCACGCACCGCGCGGCGTTCCGCGGCGGCAGTGGGGTAGGCCGCCAGACAGCTGTCGAGCCGGCTGGACAGATGGTCACGCAGCCACTGCGGGGTGGGGCCGTGGATATTGACGGCGAAATCGAGCCGGGCATGCTCGGCGGCGACATCGCCGTGGTAGCGGGGTGAGGTGATCTCCACGGACAAGCAGTCTAAATTGGTGTGCCCACTGCTCACGGCGGCGGGCCCGGGCGGGCGGTCTCCGGCCTACCGGTGGTCATGGACGACAACCTGTGGCAGGGTAGGCGCGTGGCAACTTTACTGATCGACCTTGACGGAACCCTCATCGATTCCTTTCCCGGTATCCGCGACAGCTTCCTCAAAGCCGTCGCCGCCGCCGGGTGGCCCACCCCGGAGGAGGACTTCGTCGCCGGTATCGCCGGCCCGCCGATGGAACAGACCCTCACCCGCCTGGGCATGGACAAGGCCACAGTCACCCGCACCCTGGAGACCTATCTGCGTTTCTACGGCGACACCGGGGTCCACAACGCCACCCCTTTCCCCGGTATGCGGGAGCTTCTGGAAAAGCTGAAAGCCTCCGGGCACACGTTGTGCACCGCCACCAGCAAAGGGGAGCACTTCGCGCGGCTGTCGCTGGACCGCTTCGACATGTTCGAATTTTTCGATGTGTTCGCCGCCGCGGAGGAAAACGGCGCCCGCCGCACCAAAGCACAGGTCATCGCCTACTGCATCGAGCAGCTGGGGGATCGTTTCGACCCGGCCGATACCCTGATGATCGGTGACCGCTCCCACGATATCGACGGGGCCAACCAGTTCGGCATCCCCACTGTCGCTGTGGGCTGGGGATACGGCAATGAAGAGGAATACGCGCAGGCCCGCTGGGTGGCGCGCACCAGACAAGAACTCGAGGACATCATCTGTGACTTCAGCTAAATCGATCCATGTGGTGTTTGTGTGCACCGGCAACATCTGCCGCTCACCGATGGCGGAGATCATCTACCGCGACAAACTGGAAGAAGCCGGCCTGTCCGACGAAGTGATGGTCACCAGCTGCGGTATCGGCGGCTGGCATGTCGGCCAGGGCGCCGACAGGCGGGCGGTGGCCGAACTGGCCGGCGCCGGCTACGACGGTTCCAAACACCGGGCCGCCCAGTTCGGTGACCGGGACCGGTCGGCCGAGCTGGTGGTGGCCCTCGATGACGGGCATGTCCGGCAGCTGAAAAAACTCGGCGTCCCGGCCGAAAGAATCCGGCTTCTGCGCAGCTTCGACCCCACCGCACCGGCGGGCGCCAGCGTCGATGACCCCTACTACGGCGGGCGGGAGGGTTTCACCCGGGTGCTCAACCAGCTGGAGGCCGCCATGCCGGGGCTGATCGAGTGGGCGAAAACCTGGACCGCGGATGTCTCCCAGCGGTAGACGGCAAACCCGCCGGGTAAACCCGCAGCCGACGGCACTAGAGTGGTGGTGGTGACAGCGAACACGGACAACAACAGCTCCCGCGGCATCCGGGATTTCCTCACCCCCGGATGGATGATCACCGCACTGCTGATCATCGGCTTCAGCTATGTCGCTTTCACGGTGCTCGCCCCCTGGCAGCTGGGTAAAAACGAGGTGCGTACCGCCCGCAACGACCGCATCAAACAGGCGGTCCAGGTCGATCCGGTGCCGTTTTCCGATGTGTTCGACCGCACCGGCACCGTCCCCGAGGACCAGGAGTGGACCCGGGTGATTGTCCGCGGCCACTATCTTCCACAAGACCAGGTGCTGCTGCGGCTGCGGCTGGTCGCCGAGGCCCCCAGCCTGCAGGCACTGACCGCTTTCGACACCGTCGACGGCCCGGTCATTCTGGTCAACCGGGGTTTCGTTGCAGCCGAGGACAACCAGGGATCCCTGCCGGATATCCCTGATGCACCCACCGGGGAGACCACCATCGAGGGGTTCGCCCGCAAGGCCGACGGACCGTCCGACAAAGGGGTGCAAACCCTGCAGGGGGCGAAACAAACCCTGGTGATCAACCCCACCCAGATCGGCGAGGCGGTGGGAACAGCACTGGGCCGCGACTACATTCAGCTGGCCGACAAACAACCCGGCACCGTCAACGCCATTCCGCTGCCGCGGCTGGAATCAGGCCCCTACCTCTCCTACGGCATCCAGTGGATCGCCTTCGGTGTGCTGGCCCCCATCGGTTTGATCTGGGCGATCCGCTCCGAGATGCGGGAACGCCGCCGGGAAAAACAGGAACGCGAGCAGCTGGCAGCTCACACCACCACCGGTGCACCGCCGAATCCCGGAGATGGCCACTCCCCCACCCCCGCAGATAACCGGCCGGTCAACAGAAACGACGACACCGGCAGCACCGCGGAGTCTGCTGCACCAGCTGACAGACAACAGGCAACGGCTCCACGCCGCCGCGCCCGCTACGGGAATGTGAAAAGGAAAAAACAGCCCCGCGCCTGGATCCCCAACGACGACGGGGAGCGGTTTTAAATAACCCGCTGCCGCTTCCCGCCGGTGCGCGCGCAGCATGCGGCCACGGCACCGGCCGCCACCACCGTCCGGGTGATCCGGGCCAGCGTCACCGCATCCACAATTGTCTGCGGGGTACACGACTGCCCGTGGCCCATAACAGGCCGGTTGTCCACACCCCACCCGTAGACGGTCTTACCGCCGAGCGATACCCCCAGGGCTGCCGCAGCAGTGGCTTCCACCGGCCCCGCATTCGGTGACGGATGGGCCGGCGCATCTTGACTCCAGGCACGCACAGCTTCTGCTCCCCTTCCCCGGCATACGGCAACGATCGTGTGCACCACCGCGGTGATTCTGGCGGGAATCCACGCCAGCACGTCATCGAGTCTGGCCGCCGCCCACCCGAAGTCGGAGTACCTCTCGGTGCGGTAGCCCACCATCGCATCAAGAGTGTTGACACAGCGGTGAAACACCACCGCCGGTGCCCCGAAAACCGAATACACCAGCGGACAGATCGCCGCGTCACAGGTGTTTTCCGCCAACGATTCCACGCACGCCCGGGCCATTCCCGGCCCGTCCAAGGCGTCCGGATCCCGGGAGCACAGCCACGGCACCCAGGCCCTGGCCGCCTCCAGATCGCCGGAAGATAGATCCCGGTGCATTTTTTCCCCCACCCCGGCCAGTGTCGATCCACCCAGCGACGCCCACAGACACACCGCCAACGACACGGCGGGAAAACGCCTGGACACCGCCACTGCTGCTGCCACGGGAACCCCCGTTGCCACCGCCACATAAACGACACCGGCCCGCTTCGACGGCCGGTAGAGCTTTTTTTCCAGCCACAGCGCCCAGGTACCGAACCATGCCACCGGATGGTGGCGCTGCGGATCCCCGATGACCGCGTCAGCGGCAACCCCTGCGGCAATGGCTGCGGCGCGGGCCAGAAAACTTTGGCGCATCAACAGTATCTCCCGGCGAAAATCATCCAAGCCTGCCACAACTATCCCCCACCTGCCGTTGTGTCGGCCAGAATGAATGAAGTCTTTTGCTCAAGCGTAGTCGCCGATACCGAAAGCAGACGAAAGGAAACTCACCACCTGTTCTGTCGATTCCCGCGCCGCCCTGCCGGTGGCTATCCGGTCTCCCCCGAGCTCGACGGTGTGGCCGTAGCCGACCACCACCGGGGTGACCGGCGCACCGGCAAACGTGAAGGGAAAACCCACCCCGTGGCCGGCACCGGGATACTCGCAGACGTAGGTCTCCACATCTGCTTTACTAGCACGCTGCTGAAGATGCCGGGCCATACCAACTGAATCCCACACCCGGTCATCGGTCGGTGCGGTCACAAGCAGCGGCCCGCGGCATCTATCCACCGGGATCGAAGCCTTGACAACCGCCTCGTCCGGATGCGCCTCCCGCACCGCCTCATACCAGGGCTTCAAATACCATGGCTTACCGGTCAATGCGGCCTTGGTGAACGTCGACCACGACAGTTTCTTTCCCGCCTTTTTCGGATCCAGATGATCACTGGCACCATCAATGCCGGTAAAAGTAACCTCCCCGCCGTCCCGCGGCGATGCGGTGACCACATCGGAAGGACTGTGGGCCACCACAGGACCAACCAGATCAGGCCTGGCTGCGGCAAGCATCAACGCCAACTCGGCGCCACGCCCGCGCCCCACCAACCCCAGGTGCACCGAATCATCGACTTTGCCGTGGGATGCCACGGCTTCCAGAAGTACCTCCAGCGCATGACCATCCACCGGGGTCCGGCCCCCGGATGCAGACAGCACATCGACGGCCACCGCCAAAAAACCCAGATCAGCCAAAGCTGCCGCGGCAGCTGACGGGCACCCACCGGTGAAGTCATCGAAAACCACCACAGCCGGCAATAGTCCGTCGGCATCGTCGGCGTAGGCCCGCGCGGCGAAAGAGCCGGTATCCACAATCTCGTCAACCGGATGCGAGGAACTGAAGATGTCGGCAGAGCCTTTGATCCTGGCATAATCATCGGCTTTGGGATCGGTGTACCGGGTGCTGACAGGCACCTCGACGATGCCGCGGGCCACCACCCGCTGCACCTTGGTGGCCTGACCTTCACCGGGGGTGCGCACCTTCAGCTGAATCAGCATCGGCGATGATGCGGAAAACGCAAACGGCCGGTTATGCCCCTTTCCCGGTGACATGGTCCACAGCGGCCCCAAACTGTCAGCCGGTGTCCAATGCGCACTTTCAGGCAACGTCACATCGGTGGAAACAACCCCCTCAGTCGACGCAGTGAAACCCTCTACCGCAGTAAAGCTCTCACCGTGGGCATCCACCGCCTCGAAAGAAATCTCCACCCTGGCACCGGGGTCAACTTCGGAGATAACAATCGGCAGTGGCTGGTGGATACTCGTCACGGGGCTGACGTCAATGAACATGCAGCCGATGGTAGGCCGCTTCATATCCCCTGTCACACAGCAGCATCACTGCCAAAAAGAGTGCTGAAAATCCCCGAGGTGCAAGCTGAAAAACGGCTTCCAGCACACGTCCCGGGGATGAAATTCAGCTCAGATTAACAGCAAAACCCACTACTCCGGGTAAACAACTTCCACCACGGGACCAACTTTGGGGGTCCGGTAGGTGTGGCAGTACGTGGTGCGCTCACGGCCGGTGAACGGCTCAACGATGAAGCAGCGCCCGCCTCCCTGCCAGCGGTGACGAGGAACTTCCGCAATCACCCTTCCCCCGTCGAGAATGAAGCCCGTGTAGGAGGCAACGGCAATGCCGTTTTCTTCCACCAGCCGCTTTGCGTCCTCATCCGAGACTTTCCAGTGACCGGTGACCCGATAAGTACGGTCCGCCACAAGCTGGTTTATTTCAGCGGGAAGTTCTTCGGCGACACTGTCGAGAACACGTGCACCGTGTGCCACGTCGTTGCGGTCAAAGAACATCGACGGGACTTGGTAGGCAATGTGTTCCACACCCATCGCGCACACCAGCGTGGGTTGAGTGACAGGCAGTGCCCGTTGGCGGGCAGCCGCCAGATATTCCACATCCCAGCCAACGAAGCGTTCCCGCTTGCCTTTCCCGCTGTCGGGAGTCGGCCGCAGCAGATTTTGGTCCCGGAGCTTTTTCGCCCGCCCGTCACTGATGCCCAGGATTTCCTGGACCGACTCGAGGCTGTATCCCGCAAAGGCGAGTCCGTAGGTCATAGATTCTGTGGTTTGCATGGAAAACGCTCTTTCCGCCGATCTTCATGTCGGCTGTCAGTCCCACCTGTTGGATGCATTCCATTGCTCCGGATTCCTTTACCGGTGGCGCTCCTTTACCGGTGGGAGGCTTACAAGAACAACAATATTATAGACCCCTGGTTTTCGGTAGTCTCATTTTCAATGGGCCAAACGACGCATCACAACAATCTTTTTCAACCATTGCGTGCCACAGATATCGGCAGAAAGGCAACACCGCGAGGAACTCATTTTCGGACAGCCTCCCACCCAGTAAAAAAATAAAAGCACCACCGCTACATATGCGGTGGCACTTCGCTTCAAGGTGGCTAGTCTCTTGTCAGGTCGGCGTAGTTTTTGAAGAGAACCTCCAGCCGCTGTTCCTCGGTGGTGAGCTTGCGTGAAGCCCCCATTGCTTTATCCACCACCCGATCCAACCTGGCGTGCGCCCTCAACAGATCAGGATCCATTGCCAGAGGTTCATACTGGTCAGCCAGCGACCGCTCGGGATGAAGCGCGCGGGCCTCAAGCACCGCCTTACCGCCCGCAATAATCTCTTGGCGCTGAGCGTCGGTCAGCTCCGGGACAGGGAACGTATGCCAAGAGACTGATGAAAAACGGAGATCAGATTTAAGCCGCCCCCCTACAGCTTTCTGCCATGTGATGAACATGGACGATGACAACAACCCAAACAGCAATCCATCTGGGTCAACAGCGGTGTAAGCCGCATTACTTGCAATCACATCCGGAGAAAGGTGCACAGCAACGAAGTACTTTCTTCGCTCACTGACTGAGCTAGGTATGAATACATAGTTCGTCTCTGGTTGCGCCCTCCACCAGAACAAATGGGGAGTGGAAGCGGCTTCATTAGCTTGTTCAGAAGGACTACTCTCTCGAAATTTACGACACCCTTCCACACGTTCCTTCAGAATTGCTGATCTACGTAGATCTTCGGGATCGAGGTCAACAAGCCACAGACACCAGCGTTCTTTCTTGTGTAAAAGCTCCCTAGCACCGAGATAAGACCGGATGTATTTAGCAGCGACAGGATCAGCTCTGAACGCCTCAATGTCCTTTCCCGTAACGACGAGACTTCCGTTATCTCTCGGCACACTTCCGAAGGACGCTTTAGGAATGATCGGGTTAAGAGACTTAGATCGGGTCGTAACTATCACATTGGGCGCATCAATCAGGTAGCCGTTTATCCCTGTCGCCACTTTTAGCGGTGTGGGATCACTTTTCACTGTCTCGTATCTCCACAGCTGGGGCTTGAAGGTTTCCTCACGGGTGAAACCAACAATAACTACGTGAACAGCTGCTTTATCAGGTGCATCTGAATCCCACTCAAAAGTGCGGTGCGCAAATTTTATCTTCCAACCAGCTGCAAATATAGCTTTGAAAAGCCGCTGTACTTGATCCCCTTGAGTAATGGAGTTAGTAGAAACAAAGGCAAATGAACCGGCCCGGTCTTTGAAGAAATCAAGCGACTTTGCGTACCACGCAGTCACATAATCGAGCCGAGAGATATTTTTCATGCGCCAGGCATCTCGAAGCTCTTGCGACTGTTCATCAGTTCGGGGATCGTGCCCGAGAAACGGCGGATTACCAAAGATATAAGTGCTGCCTACAGCACGTGGGATAGTAGTTTCCCACGGTTTCCGTAAGGCGTTGCAGTGATAAATGTGGGCGGTGACCTTGATGGGCAGGCGCTCCGGGGCAAGACCAATCCGGGCCGCAAGATGCTGGTTTGCCTGATGATCGACCAAGAACATAGCCGTCTCAGCGATACGCGCGGGCCACCAGTTAATCTCGAAGCCGTAGAACTGGCCGATAGACAACCGCTGGTCGAGCGTCACGTCAAGGGCACCCGTGGTCAGCCCCTCCCGCTCGTAGATCGCCGCGATAATCTCCGTCTCAATCTTGCGTAGCTCCCGGTAGGCGACCACAAGGAAGTTTCCACAGCCACACGCGGGGTCAAGGAAGATCATGTCCGCCAGCGAGTCACGGAAGGCACGCAACTGCTTAATCGTCGTGGACTTGTTGGTGACTAGACGGCTCGCTTCATCCCGCAGCTGGTCAAGGAACAACGGCTCTAGAACCTTCAAAATGTTGGTTTCGCTGGTGTAGTGCTCGCCGTCGCTTCGCCGTGCTTCTTTCGACTTCACCAACTGGAAGAGAGAGCCGAAAATAGCCGGACT
>NZ_JAFLEQ010000010.1 GCF_017307055.1 Corynebacterium mendelii
TGACGTCCCGGGTGGGATCGCCGTTGCGGGTTGATTCTGATGTGACGTTGTATGCGAAGTGGGTCAAAGAAAAGGGCGACATTGATAGCCAGCCGTCCCGAGAGGATGAATCGCACACGTATTCAACGAGCCGACGATCCGACGTAACTTCCTTTGCTCAAGGAAGTATCGGTAGCTCGGGAATACTGCTGCCCGTCTCAGTTGGATTGGTTTTGATTGGCTTCGTTGTTGCAGTACTTAATCCGATATCGATGGGATTTTTCAATCTTCAGTCGATGACTGCGTGGAATCTATTGAATTCAACTGGTGGAAAATTGGTTCGTGTTGCTGCCGGATTGGACAAATAAGTTGTGATTTTCCTGATTTAAGTGCTCTGTTTTTGGTGGGGTTGCGATTCTGACTAAGTTTTGAAGGTGAGTTATGTGCGCCGCTTCGTTAAAGCGTTGGTGGTGTATGTGATCACGTGAGTTGGCCCAATTTGCTGCACAAATCGAATCGCCAGGTCGCTCCCGTTATAGCGATAGGCTAGTCTTGGTCTTGGAGGTTTTGTTGTCGAGGATCTGGATGATGGACCGTCAGTATTGCTTACTAAGTCTGGGGCGTTGCTCAGGCTATATGGCGCGTGTGCCAGTTGTGGATATCGCGTTCATTCGGCCTATTGGCAAGTGCTGCGAGGGTGATCCTCCGGGGAGTCGATGAAAACGGTTGCTGAACAAGGCCCGGATGTGTCTTCAGGCGAATTTTCGGAATTTCGGCCCGGTTTGATGTCTAACGATCCCGAGACACGGCCGATAGCTTGCCGGGAAGATATGCAAGCAGATTTGTTTCACCTCCGGTGGCGTCGGTTATTTGGATGTTTTTTCGGCAAGGTTATATGGGGGCACTGTCGTGTTGCCTAGTTGGCGAGGAAAAAACTCTTTGAATGAAAGAGGTCAAATATGGGCCGAATCTGCACCCCGCTAACTATTGGCTCAGTGTGTGAAATACCCCAACGACTGGACTGTTGTCGGAGTTAAGGCCGTCCATATAAAATCCGTCCCCCGACTTATTCGACTCGGGTTCAAGCGGTGGTGGCGTATGGACCCTTAAGGTGCCGAGCAAACAAATGTTCGACCCTTTCTTCTTTGCTTAACTTTTGGGGGTAGTTGGAGTGTGATTTAGCTAAAAGGCGGCCTCAAAGAGGCTGGATTTTGTATTGTTTTCCCTTAAGTTGTAGAGGAAACGGAGCTGTGTTTGTGCCGCTCCTAATTGGAAGAAAAACTCGCGTTTGACGATCTTTGTCTTGTTTCAATGTCATCAATCGCTACGTCATTCAAGAGGAAAGAGGCCTTGATGAACAAGCTTAGAAGGACGCTGCTTGCTGTCTGGGGAGCTGTGGGGATCGGGCTTTCGGGCTTGTCTGTCCCGTATGCGGCTGCTGCGTCATGCACTGGGCCGGAGTGTTCGCCCCCACCGTCCAGTAAGAATGTGAAGGGAACTGACTATGAATTGGTTTGGTCCTCTGAATTTAATGATGGTTTTTTGGGGGAGGATTGGCGTCTTGACGACAAGCCTGTAGAAAACGGCAACATGTGTTACACCAATACGGTTGGTGATGATGGAACCATTCAGGTCAAGGACGGTTTTTTGCGGTTGCGGGCGAAGCCTGCGACGGCCCCGAAGCCGATGTGCTCTACGGAGTCTGGCGGTATCAAGACTGTCGGCAAGAAGTACTGGCGTTACGGTTATATCGAAACACGTTTGCGTCTTCAGGATGCGCCAGGCACCTGGCCTGCTTTGTGGATGGTTCCGGAAGCCGGTACCCGTGGTTGGCCGATTGACGGTGAGATCGACTGGATTGAGTATGTTCCCAGCAACCGTCGTGATTCGATGCAAACATCTATTCATATGTCCAACGTCAAGTCGAGGCGTGGCCGGAATGATACGGCGTTAACGGCTTTTGCTAATGGCGTTGATGATATTAGTAACGAGTGGCATGTGTGGGGGATGAAGTGGGATCCGAGTGGTTTCGAGTTCTATCTTGACGGTGTTAAGTACGGACATGTGAAATCGACGGGTTCCGCGCCTTCGGAGGGTGAACTCAGAAGCGGAAACATAATTGCCGGTAATCATGGCTGGCCATTTACCTACGACAACGGAGATGGGGGGGTTGTCGGCAAGATCGCTCCCGATGACCCTTTCAACGTCGATTTCCATCTGATTTTCAACATGGGTACCCGCAAGCCGGGGCAGTGGGGCGGGTCGAATCAGCCTTACGATTTCTCTAGGTCACATGTAGACATGGACTATGTCAGGGTTTTTCAGACCTCTGAACAGCGAAAAGCGCAGAACAAAGTCACCGTCAATTTTCAGCCGTTTGCCCAGGCAACTGTTGATACTCCGGTAACGCGAACATACGACCGCGGTGCCAAGATTGGTGTAACGCCTATTTATGAGGGTAAGGGCAAGTATTCAGGACAGTATTCTTTTGCTTGGTCGAGAAGGCTGAAGCCGGACAAGACCATACCTTCGTGGGCTGTGCTGAATGAGGATAGTCCGGTGAAGTTTGATTACACGCTTCATCCGGTGTGGTCGAAAGGCTACAAGTTGACGCTTGAAACTAACGGCGGAACTTTGCCAGACAACGCTTCCCAGGAGATTATGCAGGCTTCGAGTGATGCGTCGATCCGTCTTGTGCGTGAAGATGCGTCGGATAAGACGGTCGAGTTGCCTACGCCAACGCCACCGACTGGAAAGACGTTTGCGGGTTGGTTCCTGGACGGTTCTCTGTCCCAGGAAGCTGGTACTTCTGTGGAGCTGACGGGCGATAAGACGGTGTATGCCAAATGGGAGAAAGCCTCTCCGACAACAACTGTGACACCAGTGACGACGGCGACAGTAACGGCGACTACCACTAGTACCGTGAGAACTGAGACGACAACGACTGAAACAGTCACTACTCCGACGACGACGGTGACCAGTGTGGTTGAGGAGCCTGTTGCTGTGACGACGAGGTCGACGACGACGAAGC
>NZ_JAFLEQ010000011.1:0-571 GCF_017307055.1 Corynebacterium mendelii
CCCTGACACCGACACCGATGGTGACGGCATCCCGGACAACAAAGACCCGGACGCCGACGGCGACGGCGTAAACAACGCCGACGAAAAAATCATCGGCACCGACCCGCTGAACCCCACAACCGACGGCGTCACCAACGACGGCAAGCTTGACTCAGACGGCGACGGCCTGAACAACGCCCAAGAATCAACCGTGCCCGACGGCGCCACGGAAGAAACCGACACCGACGGACTCGGCAAAACTGACGTCACCGACACCGACAACAACGGTATCCCCGACATCACCGAAACCATCACCGACACAACCACCCCGGTATACGGCGACCAAACCGGCACGGAAGGCTCCTACGAAATAGCAGCCCCCACCGACCAGGACGGCACACCGCTCCCGACCGGCACCAAGTTCGTCGCAGGCAAGGGCCTTGAAACCCCCACCGGTGTCACCATCGTCATTGATCCGGCCACCGGAAAAATCACCGCCACCGCCGACACCACGATTGACGACAACACCACAGTCACTGTCCCGGTCACCGTCACCTACCCGGACGGCTCCACCGACACAGTCAATGTGGAC
>NZ_JAFLEQ010000011.1:608-9347 GCF_017307055.1 Corynebacterium mendelii
AACCGACGGCGTCACCAAGGACGGCGACCTTGATTCAGACGGCGACGGCCTGAACAACGCCCAAGAATCAACCGTCCCCAACGGTCCCACGGAAGAAACCGGCACCGACGGACTCGGCAAAACTGACGTCACCGACACCGACAACAACGGTCGGCCCGACATCACCGAAACCGACGCCAACAGCGCCGATCCGAGTTATGTTGACAACGGCAAGCAGTCCGACGGTGTCTACACTGCCAGCGTGAAAGACGGCAGCGCAGAAAACGCCAAGCAGTTCTCACTGGCGACAAAACCGGACGTGCCGGGTGTGACTGTCACGGTCAATCCCACCACCGGTGAAATCACAGCCACCACCGATCAACTGGTCAAAGAGGGCACCACAATCACCGTCCCGGTGAGAGTTGTCTACCAAGACGGCACGAGTGACATTGTCAACGCCACCCTGGTGGTCGGACCGAAGTCAGTCGAAGACACCGATAACGACGGTATTCCGGACAACAAAGACCCGGACGCCGACGGCGACGGCATAAACAACGCCGACGAAAAAATCATCGGCACCGACCCGCTGAACCCCACAACCGACGGCGTCACCAACGACGGCAAGCTTGACTCAGACGGCGACGGCAAAACCAACGCCCAAGAATCAACCGTCCCCAACGGTCCCACGGAAGAAACCGGCACCGACGGACTCGGCAAAACTGACGTCACCGACACCGACAACAACGGTATCCCCGACATCACCGAAACCACGGCCATGACCAACACCCCGGTCTATGGGGACTCCACCGATCAGGGCAATGGGGTATCGACCGCCACCGTCACCTTCGATGATCCGACCACCCCGGACACCGAAACCAAGCCGGCACCGGACGGTACCTCGTTTGCGGCGAAGCTGAAAAAGCCCTTCGACAACATCACTGTCACAGTCAATCCGACTACCGGCATGATCACCGCCACCGCGGACGAGACAGTTGCCCCCGGCACTGTCATCACGGTTCCTGTTGCGGTCACCCACGCCGACGGTTCCAAAACAACAATTACTGCCACACTCACACTCAATCCGCCGCCGGCAAAAGAGGCACTGGATACCGATGGTGACGGCATCCCGGACGACAAAGACACCGATGCCGACGGCGACGGCGTAAACAACGCCGACGAAAAAATCATCGGCACCGACCCGCTGAACCCCACAACCGACGGCGTCACCAACGACGGCAAGCTTGATTCAGACGGCGACGGCAAAACCAACGCCCAAGAATCCGACGAAAACTCAGATGCGCCGACGGATACCAACAACAACGGTATCCCCGACATCACCGAAACCACGACCATGACCGTCACCCCCAGCTACGACACCTCCACCGATGAGGGCAATGGGGTATCGACCGCCACCGTCACCTTCGATGATTCGACCACCCCGGACACCGAAACCGACACAGCACCGGAAAAGACGGTGTTCGCGGCGAAGCTGACCGCACCCATCCCCGGTGTGACAGTGATGATCAACCCGATCACCGGCAAGGCCACCGCCACCGCCGACAAAACTGTTGATCCGGGAACCATCATCACCGTCCCGGTGCTGGTGACTTACCCGGACAAGTCCCACACCACCACGATTGCGGCGCTGACGTTAAATCCGCCAGCCGCGCAAAACACCAAAGACACCGATGGTGACGGCATCCCGGACGACAAAGACACCGATGCCGACGGCGACGGCGTAAACAACGCCGACGAAAAAATCATCGGCACCAACCCGCTGAACCCCACAACCGACGGCGTCACCAACGACGGCGACCTTGATTCAGACGGCGACGGCAAAACCAACGCCCAAGAATCCGACGAAAACTCAGATGCGCCGACGGATACCAACAACAACGGTATCCCCGACATCACCGAAACCGATGCCATGGGCACCGGTATCGGCTGGCCCGATCTGGTCCCGGTTAAACCGGGTGAAACCGTGACCTTGAACCCGGTCATCGACAATCCGTTCACCGACACACCGGCTGACGGCAGTATCGACGGTAGCGTCATCTTCACCCCGGAGACCCCGGACGGCTGGATCGTGGACATATCCTCCGACGGTGTGGCCACCATTACCCCGCCCGAGGGTGTGGAACCCGGCACCCACAAAATTCCGGTGACCGTCACGTTCCCGGATGGCAGCTCCTACGACACCACGGTGGTCGTCAAGGTGCAGGCGGTCGAATGGACCGTCAGCTACGCGCCTGCCGTCCGCGAGGACAACACCAACCTGACCATTGACCCGTCGATGGTTGACGCAGCAGGTCTCGGCATTGACCACCCGGTGAACTACGAACTGGATGAGCATTCCCTGCCGGAGGGTATCACCGCCACCATCGCTTCTCGTACCGGAGTGATCACTGTCGCCGGAACCGATGCCTACCCGGCGGGAACCGTCTTCAGTCTCCCGGTCCGTATCACCGATGCCGACGGCAGGACCCAGACCATTGATCTTCAGGTCACGGTCCCTGAGAGGGCGGGCACACCCGCCGACACATCTGATGGTGACAGCAGCAGCGACTCATCGACCAGCATCCTGCCGGTGGTTCTGGGACTCGGTGTGGCAGCAGGCCTGCTCGGCCTGATGGCGACCCAGGGCGCAGCCGGAAGCAGTGTTCTTCCCGGCGCCCCCGCCATCGCCCCGCTGGCTCCCACCACTCCGGACAAGTCCACGGTGAAACAACCCGCGAACAACAGTGCCGACACCGGTCATCTCCGACATGGTGTCCTGGCTGTCACCGGCGCCAATACGCTGTGGACACTGGTCATGGGACTGTTCCTGATGGCGATGGGTGCTCTGGCACTGGTTGCCCGCCGCAGGCGGAGCTGAGAAAAAACAACAGGCAGCGGATATAACGCGGCCGACAATTAAATAAAACCCCACCACCCCGGTAGGACTGCGGTAGAGACACCGTCGGCCCTGTACCGGGGTGGTGGTGTTTTAACCCGCCGGATATGCCCGGGTGTGTACCGGGCGGGGTGACGTTGCGGTGGCCGTCGTCCCGAACGCTGCCGTCGCTGACTGGTGTCCTGTTCCGTGGCACACCGCGGGTGACAGGTTGCCCGTCATGACAATTCCGCGGGACCCGGTCGACCTTCACATCTGTTGCCCGGAGCTTAAAAAATAGTGTTGACCAGCAGCATGTACACGGCGGTCCCGGTAAAAATCGATACCCCGGGTTTGCGGGTGACATGCTGCGCCACAACAGTGACGGCTGTTGCCGCAGCCACCGCCGGCCACCGGCTTGTGTCCTCGGTCAGGGAAGTGATGGTGAACACGACCAACACTGTCAGCACACCGACCGGCATGGTGTGTCCGAGCATCGCAAACAGTTCCGATCCGCGGAAGATGCGGGCGGCCTGGAAGGGCAGCAGACGCAGCAGAAAAGTCACCCCACCCATGACGGCGATGATCAGCAGCGCACCCCCGGCGGTGACGGTATCGGGCAGGCCGCCGGCCGCGGCAACAGTGGCGGTCACGGCTGTTCCTTGTCCCCGAAGTCGGGCGCATCCGTTGGGCGCCGCAGGGTCATCGACGCATCGACACGGGGACAACGGTAACGCACCCAAAGAACAATGAAATAGCAGCTCAAAGCGGCCACAAGCATGCCGCCGGGGAGCAGAAAACCGGCGCCGACGGCCAGTGCCGCGGCGCTGAGGGGCAGTGAATAGTCCGGGTTGCCGCGAAACGCTTCCATGGCCAGCACAATCATCAGTGCGGTCAGCGCGAATTCCGCACCCTCCAGGTTGTCGGGCAGCGCCAGACCGGCCACAGCCCCGGCGATCCCCGGAATCCACCAGGACAGCCAGCAGGCCACCGAGACAGTGATGATCCGGGTGTGGGTCCAGGTTTTATTCCGGGCGGAGCAGACAATGGCGTAGACCTCATCGGTTAATGAATAGACGCTCCACAGTTTCGCGGGCCTGCCGCGGATGTTGTCCAGGGGGAATGTCAATCCGTAGAACAGATGCCGGAAATTGACCATGAAGGCGGTCACCGCGGCAGCTAGCACCCCGGTACCGCCGGTGACGACACCGACAGCGATAAATTCGGCCGATCCGGCGTAGATGACGATCGAGAACACCGGCGCCCACCACCAGGCGAAACCGGACTGGGTGACAAAAAAGCCGAAGGCCAGTCCAATGGGCAGCAGTCCCAGCATCACAGCCAGCGAGTCTTTCAGCCCCAGCCGAATCTGCTGCACGGTTGAGCTGCAGGCGGCCCGCTGCTCGGGCACTTGGTCGGTCATGGTCTCCTGGGGGTCGGGAAACAAAGCGGGTGGCCCAGCCGGGATACCCACGGCCGGGCGGAACCACGTGAACAAACTGTATTATTTACAATCTAACAGCCACGGGGTGGTATCCGGGCGCTATGTGGCGTCACCGTCTTGGTGGTGCTCCCACCACGCCCGCAGCCGGGCTTCAGCTTCCTCCGGCTCCATCGGGCCTTCTTCCAGGCGCAGTTCCTTGAGGAACTGCCAGGCCCGGCCGACATCCCTGCCGGGGGAGATATCCAGAATCCGCATAATGGCGTTGCCGTCCAGTGCCGGGCGGATGGCCGCCAGGTCCTCCTGCTCCTCGATTTCTTTGATGCGCTGCTCCAGCGAATCGTAGGCGCGGGCCAGCCGTTCGGCTTTCCGCCGGTTTCTGGTGGTCACATCGGCACGCACCAGTTTGTGCAGTTTCGGCAGAATCTCCCCGGCATCGTTGACGTAGCGGCGCACCGCCGAATCAGTCCACGCGTTTTCCCCGTAGCCGTGGAAACGCATGTGCAAAAACACCAGATCGTTGACGTCCCGGATGAATTTGTTGGGGTATTTCAACGCCCGGAAGCGATGGCGGGCAAGCCGCGCGCCGACGGATTCGTGCTGGTGGAAAGTCACCCCGCCGCCCGGTTTGGGTGCCCGGGTGTCGGGTTTGCCGATGTCGTGGATCAGTGCGGCCCACCGCAGAACCAGATCCGGTCCGTCGTCTTCCCGGGCGATGGCCTGCCTGAGCACCTGCAGCGAGTGGGCGTAGACATCCTTGTGTTTGAGATGCTCATCAGGGGTGAGCTGCAGGGCCGGGATTTCGGGGAAAAAGTGGTCCGCCAGGCCGGTGGTGACCATCAGATCAACGCCGGCGGCCGGATCAGCGCCCAGCATCAGCTTGTCGAGTTCCTGCTGGATGCGTTCAACGGTGATGCGCTCAATCTGGCCGGCCATCGCTTCCATGGCCTGTGTGACCCGCGCGGCGGGGGTGAATTCCAGCTGGCTGACAAAGCGTGCGGCACGCAGCATCCGCAGCGGATCATCGCCGAAGGAATCCTCCGGTTTTCCGGGGGTGTCGATAATCCCGTGGACAAGATCGTTGTAGCCGTTCATCGGGTCACAAAATTCCGGATCCTCACCCGGAACCAGCTTCAACGCCATGGCGTTGACCCGGAAGTCGCGGCGCACCAGATCGCCGTCCAACGTGTCGCCGAAGATGACCTCCGGGTTTCTCGACTGCCCGTCGTAGGTGTCCGCCCGGAAGGTGGTGATCTCTATCTGGTGGCCGGATTTTTCCGCCGACACCGTCCCGAATTCGATACCGGTGTCCCACACTGCCGGGCACAGTTTCTCCAGAATGCCGGTCACTGTCTCCGGCCGGGCATCGGTGGTGAAGTCCAGGTCGTGGCCGAGCCTGCCCAACAGAGCATCCCGCACACTGCCGCCGACCAGGTACAGGTCGTGGCCCGACCGGGCGAACATCTCCGCCAGCGGATCGGTGATCGGGCGGATTGAGTCGAGGGCGGAGGCCACCGCGGTCGACACATCGGCGGGACTGGGACCGGTGGAAGGGATGTGTTCTCGATGCTGCACGGGCCTAAGTCTACTGGCCCCGCCTGCCGCACCTACCGGTCACCGTAACCGGGTGCGGATCCGGCGGGGGTTGCCCTGCCTGCGGCTATTGCCAACAGGCGGCGGAAAGATCAACCCCGGCGGCGCGGGCATGGTGGGCAATGGCATCGGCCAACCACTGGGCAAGGCCCTCCTGCCGGCTGTCGTAGTAGTTGCGGAAACGCTCGTCGGCGACGTAGGCGCGGGAGAGCAGATAATGTTTGGCCGGGGTGACGGGGAAAAAGTCGCTGAGCACAGCGGCATGCTCGGCCACAAGTTCCGCCGCCCGCTCACTGTCGGGGGCGATTCCGGCGGCAACTGCCTCCGCGAGCCGGGAGTCGACGCGGTCACAACGGGCTTTGCTGGCAAGAAAATCGTCGCCACCCCAGCTGGAGGTGCGTTGGGTGAAAATGCCCCAGTCTGTGGTGGATCCGTAGGACTGTTCGGCCTCCGCCCGGTAGGCGGCGTAGGTGCTGTCGCCGAGAATCTGTCCGATTTCCTCGGCACTGAGTTGTGTGTTGTTCATTTCATTCTCCAAAAGTTCATCGACTGCGCGGATCATCTCGCTGACCTGGTGCTGCTTGGCGCACAACCTGTCGCGCTGCTGCCGCAGATGCTCGACAGCTGACTGGCCGGAATCGAGTATCTGTTTGATCTCGGCGAGTTTCATGCCGGTCGCCCGGTAGATCACTATCCGGCTGATCCGTTCGCAGTCTTTGCGGGTGTAGAGCCGGAAATTGGACCAGTTTCTTCCGCTGGGGCTGATCAACCCCACTTTTTCCCAGTGGTGCAGGGTCCGCACGGTCAGGTGGAATATCTCAGCCACCTCACCGACGTAAAGATTGCTGTCCGTTTGGCTCATGGACGAAAGTATGGGCGCTCACGCCGCGTCAGGGGCAAAACCGGGGGGTGTCCGGCCGACAATGCCCGGGACCGCATCCTGCCGCAGCAGCCGGGAGATGATGATTTTTGCCACCACAGCGGTGCCAAAATGCGGCACAGACGGCATTCCGCCCGAAATTGTGAGTGATCTCATAGGCGGGGGTGCATCACCTGTACGTCGCCGCCTCTTTATCACGCAGGTGTTGACATTGTTTTTCACTACCGCAATACTCCCGTACCCTGCAGACACGCTGCTTCCGACCTGTTTTTGGCCGCATGTGGTGCTCAGCGGGGTGAAGAACGGTTTTCTCCCCACGGCGCCTGTTTATCCCCGGCGCATCACCGCAGACTTCAGGGGATGGTCATGGGGGCGGCATGCATGAGCCACCAGTTGGGCCGACCCCAGAGTTGGACCCGGATCCGGGGGATTGCCGTGGTGCAGCCGACCGGACCGGCGCACTGCCGGCAGATACCAAAAAAGCGGTCGAATTTTTGCAGTTCACACTCCTTTTTGTGGGTTTTGTGCCGGATGTTGGGGAAAAATACTTCCGTCCGGCCGGATCCGGGGGGTGGTGAACTGCGCAGCGATCCCTACCATGGATGACGGAGCTTGAATGAAATCGGCTACAACCAATCGGTTACGAGCATCCGGTGTGCATCATCCGTGAAGACACTGGTGGCGGTCAACCGACAACCATGGGATGCCGACTCACTCGTTCTTTCAGTCAGCTGGTCACAACACAAGAAAGCCGGTGCTTTTTCCATGACCTACAGAATGATCTTCAACCAGACCGCGTACTTCGGCCGCGGCGCCATTGAGCAGCTGGTTCCGGAGCTGCGCTCCAAGGGACTGTCCAAAGCGCTGCTGATCACCGATGCCATCCTGCTGGAAACCGGCACCGCCAAAAAGATCACCGATCTGCTCGATGCCGCGGACTTCCCCTACGAGGTGTTCTCCGACGTGCAACCCAACCCGCCGGTGGACAACGTCAAAAAGGGTGTCGAGAAATTCAAGGAATGCGGCGCCGATGTGCTCATCGGCCTGGGCGGCGGTTCACCGCAGGACACCGCCAAGGCTGTCGGCATCATTGCCGCCAACCCCGAGTTCGGTGACGTGGTCTCCCTGGAGGGCGTCGCCGACACCAAGAATCCGTCAATTCCGATCATCGGTATCCCCACCACCGCGGGTACCGCGTCAGAAACCACCATCAACTATGTGATCACCGACACCGACAACCAGCGCAAGTTCGTCTGTGTCGACCCGCACGATATTCCGGTGCTGGCCATTGTCGACCCGGATCTGACCGATTCGATGCCGAAGGGTTTGAAGGCGGCCACCGGCCTGGATGCGCTGACCCACGCAATTGAGGGCTACATCACCAAGGGTGCCTGGGAGCTGTCGGACTCGGTGCACCTGACCGCCATCAAGATGATTGCGGCCAACCTGGAAAAGTCCGTCAACGGCGACAATGATGCCGGCGAGAAGATGGCCTACGCCAGCTACATTGCCGGTATCGGCTACTCGAATGTGGGCCTGGGCCTGGTACACGGCATGGCCCACCCGCTGGGCGGCCGCTACGGTGCCCCGCACGGCGTGGCCAACGGTATTCTCCTTGCCCCGGTCATGCGCTACAACGCCGAGTACACCGGGGAGAAATACCGCGACATTGCCGCGGCTTTCGGTGTCGACGGCGCCTATGACATGCCGCTGGACGAGGCCCGGGAGGCCGCCTGCGACGCGGTGGCGAAACTGACGGTGGCTGTCGGGGTTCCCACCACCATCTCCGCGGTCGGTGTCGGCGAAGACGGTGTCGACGACCTGGCCGATGACGCGTTTGCCGATGTGTGCACCCCCGGCAACCCGCGGGAAGCCACCCGCGATGACATCCGTGACATCTACGCCAGCCTGCTCTAAATAAGGCCGTATGCCCCACTCTGTCCCCTGCGCAGCAGTGATCGGGGGACAGGGTGC
>NZ_JAFLEQ010000011.1:9404-12311 GCF_017307055.1 Corynebacterium mendelii
CGTGTTGTCGGCCAACCCGCACACCACCACCGCCGAAGCGGTGGTGGTTTTTTTACCTGTCCCGCCACCAGATGGTGTTGTTCCAGCTCGTCCGTTATTTATCGCTGCTGCTGCCAGTGGGATAGACTGGGCGGAACCCGGTTTGTCCCCGCCACCCGGTGCCGGTGTGTCCGGCCACCGGCGCACCCCCGGTGGTGTGTCCGGTCCGTCGGCCGGGGGCGCCACAGCCCATCGTCCCAGCCATGTGTGCTGCCGCGAGGGAAGGAATCAGTGTGCCTTTAGCCAGTCACGCCCGCCGCCGTGCCACGGCCATGCTCGCCGCACTGGTGTGCGCGGTGGCCGGGGCTTCCTGCGGCATCAGCAGTTCACCCACCCCGGCGGATACGCCGGCACACACTGTCGCCGCCGCGGCGGCCACCCCCTCTTCGTTGACCACACCGGCACCGCCCGCGCCCGCGCCGCCCCACCCGTGGACGGCCACCGATTTCACATTCACCACCGATGACAGTGGCGGGGCGGTGATCACCGGTTTTACCGGCGGGACCAATCCGCACCGCCGGCTGCCGGTGGTTTTTCCCGACTACGCCCCCGACGGCACACCGGTGACCGCGATTGCCCCGCGGGCATTCTGCGTCAACTACTGCGGCAAGTTCGACCTGAAAAAACTCAACGCCACACCCAACCCCGGCAACACCATGATCGCGGTGGCGGCCTGGCCGGCCCATCTGGACACCATCGGGGAGTCGGCGTTCGCCTCCAATTCCCTGGCGGCGATTCCGGAACGCTGGGGGAAGGTCACCACCATCGGGGATTTCGCTTTCGAACTCAACAACCTGCTGGAGCTCCCCGCCAGCTGGGGTTCCGTGACCACCATCGGCGGCTGGGCTTTCGCGGTCAATCCCGTCGCCACCCTGCCGCCGCAGTGGTCCGGGGTGCGCCGCATCGGGAAATACGCTTTCGCCAAAACACTCATCACCGAGCTGCCCGCCAGGTGGGGCGGTGTCGAGTCACTGGGTCCGTCGGCGTTCGCTGACGCCCGGCTGACCGGGCTTCCCGCCGACTGGGGGAAGATCACCTCTCTGCCGACCGGTGTGTTCGCCGGAAATACGATCACCGCCGTGGCCGGTGACTGGGGGGCCATCACCCACATCGGCGACAACGCTTTCACCGGCAACCCGCTGTCGGCCATTCCACCCACCTGGGGTTCTGTCCGCCGTATCGGGGCGGCGGCGTTCCGCTCCACCGGGCTGACACAGGTGCCGGCCAGCTGGGGTGAGGTGGAAATCATCGGCAACCAGGCTTTCGCCGCCACCGCCCTGTCGGCGCTACCCGACCGCTGGCAGAAAGTGACCTACCTCGGGACCCAGGCGTTTTCCGGCACCCGGATCACCGCTGTTCCGGCCAGCTGGGCACCGGTGACCACCATCGGCGATGAGGCTTTCGCGGGCACCGGCCTGTCATCTATTCCCGCCACCTGGGCGGGTGTGACCCATATCGGCTGGCGGGTGTTTACCGGGGCGGGGATATGCGACACCACCGTCCCGCCGCCGCCCGCATCGAACAATCCCCTCACCGAACCGGCGATCGGCCTGCCCGGCCAGGCCGGCAGCGAGGAATCCGGCTGCCCCGCCGGGGAGATCATCTGCCAGCAGCGCGCAAGCGGCACCGCACCGGGTCCCGGCATGGGCAACCCCGACCGGCAGCGTCTGTTCACCGGCACCCTGACCACCTGGCAGGACGACGACATAGGGCTGTGGCAGCACGGCGGCAACGACAGCGCCACGGATCTGTCCACCGAGCAGCGTTTCGGCGCCCAACACTGCCCCTCCTAGACGGCAACCGGGGATCTGCCCGGGCAGGTGCCTACCACCGCCCGGGTGTGCCGGGATACCATCTACTGTGATGAGTCAGCCACCACGCCGCCGCCGAAGCCGCGGCCGCCGCCGCGGACAACCGGCAGGTTCCCGGCGGACGAACCAGGACACCACGCCGCAGCAGGCCGCCGGTGAGCCGCCGGTGCCCGGGGCAGGCACCCGCCCGCGGCGGACGACCGCCGGGCGGGCTGACACCACCGCCGACACCACCGCACAGTCCGGCCGCGGCGGCAAACAGGCACACACACCCGCGCCACACCAGGGCAGCACACCGAAATCGAAGCAGGGCGGCACACCCAAGCAGGGCGGCACACCGAAACAGGGCGGCACACCGAAATCGAAGCAGGGCGGCCGCGCCACCCCGGCCCCGCGCGGCGGGGCGGGGCGGCGGGCAGCCGCGGGCAAGAAGAAATCCCCCCGCACCCCCCGTGCCGGGCAGCGCGGCGGCGCGCGGGTGGCAACCCGGCTGCCGGTCAGGGATGAAACCTCCGCGGGGGGACTGGTGGTCTCCGGGTTGGCCGAAGCCGTTGACGCCGCCGGGCAGGTGGATATGGACGCCATCTATGTTGCCTTGATCGGGCGGCTGGACCGGCGGGGACGGCTGTTGTGGTTCATGCCGAAAGGCCATGTCGAAGCCGGTGAATCGATAGCGCAGACAGCGCAGCGGGAAGTCTGGGAGGAAACCGGGCTGACCGCCTCGATCATCACCGCCCTGGGCACCATCGACTACTGGTTCGTCTCCGAGGGGGTGCGCATCCACAAAACGGTGCACCACCATCTGCTGCGCTACATCGACGGCGATTTCAATGACGAGGATCCGGAAGTCACGGAGATCGCCTGGTTCAAAGCCAGTGAACTGACAGAAAAACTCGCCTACGCCGATGAACGCAAACTGGCCCGCAAAGCCGCCACGGTGCTTCCGGCGATGGCCCGCAAAGAACATGCCGCCGGAAGGGTGACCCCCCGGTGAACCGGCACCGCATCAGCGCCGCCGCCCGGCGGGCCGCCCGGCGGGCCGGGCTGGCCACCGCCG
>NZ_JAFLEQ010000011.1:12337-13496 GCF_017307055.1 Corynebacterium mendelii
GTGGCGGTCACCGCCGCCGCCGGACCCGGCCCGGTCGCCGCCCTGCACCTGCCGCTGCCGCCGGATGATCCGGCGGTGGCCGCCCAGTGGGTCAACCCGCAGATCCGCCCCACCGACCGGCAGGCGACGGTGACCGTCAACACGGTGTCGGTGACCCCGGACAATCCGGTGGTCGGCGATGTTCTTGCCGTCACCGTCACCGTCACCAACAACAGTTCCCGCCCGGTGGAGAAGCTGTCGCTGCGGCTGCAGCATGCCCGGGCGGCCACCGGCACCGCCGACGCGACCGGGCTGCTGGCCCAGCACCAGGATGCCTACGGGTGGATGGCGCCCTTCCACGACAGTGACACCACGCTGGCGCCGGGGGAGTCAACCACCGTGACCCTGCGGGGGGCAACCGGGTTGGACCCGGCGCCCGACACCGATGATCTGCTGCTGCACACCCCCGGCACCTATCCGCTGATGGTCAATGTCAACGGCGCCCCCGACGGCGGCAGTGTGCGCTACCTGGATTCCGACCGGATGCTGGTCACCATCGCACCTGCCGCCGGTCAGGCCCCGGCCCGGCCGGGTGTGCCGGTCTCGGCGCTGTACCCGATCACCGCCACCACCGGTATTGTTCCCGGGCAAACCGGCACCGCCCCGCAGCGCCCCGAGCTGGTGCTCACCGATGAACGGCTGGCCGAACAGATCGCCCCCGGCGGGCGGTTGGACCGGTTGGTCGATATCTACCGCAGCCGGGTGACCGCCGACGGCGGCGACCAGCTGCGGCAGGCAACCTGCCTGGCGATTGACCCGGCGCTGGTCGACACCATCGACAGGATGCGGGGCGGCTATGGTGTCGCCGACCGGCGGGACTCCCCGGTGGCCCCGTCCCCGCGGCTGCATGACGCGATCGCCCGGCAGAAAACACCCGCCCCCCCACCGGCGGGCACCGGTGCCGGTGATGCCCGGGTGTTTGTCAACAAACTGTCGCAGCTGGCCCAGCACAGCTGTGTGGTGGCCCTGCCGTGGGCCAACGCCGACCTCAACGCGGTGGCCGCCACCGGCAACCCGTGGCTGTTCCGGCAGGCGGTGGCCAAGGGCGACGCCGTGCTGGGCCGGGTACTCGGCGGGCAGCCGCTGGGCGGGCTGGTTGTCCCGCCGACCGGTTATCTCA
>NZ_JAFLEQ010000011.1:13556-15110 GCF_017307055.1 Corynebacterium mendelii
GAAGCCGGCCGGCTGGCGGGACCTGGGGCCGCGGCGCCCGCCGCCGGGGGCCTGCCGCCGACAGTGATCGTGGCCGATACGGCGGTGCGGGATCTGCCCCGGGCCGGGGTGTGGAGTGCCGGCGGCGGTGTCCGTTTTGCCACCGCCGATTCTTTTCTCACCCAGGCGGTGGCGGCCACCGGCAGTGATCCGCTGACCTTGGCCACCACCGATGACGCCCTGCGGTGGGAGTGGCGCATCGATTCCCCGGTGGCCCGGGACATCACCGCCCGCTCGATGCTGCGGCTGGCCGCGGGCGATGCCGCGGCGACGGCACCCGGGGCCGGGGTGCTGGTGGTGCCGCCGAACCATATGGCCGACCCGCAGCAGGCCGACGGGGTGCTGGCAAGCCTTGCCGCCGTGTTGAACGACGGGACCGCGGTCGCCCGGCCGCTGGCCGCGCTGGCCGAACCCGCACCAGCACCACTGCCGCCCGGCCCCGCCGACGGGTTCGGGGCACCGTTTTCCACCCCGGCCGCCCCCACCGACACCGAAATACAGCGCAGCGCCCAACAGGCCACCTACACCCTGCAGCTGACCCGGCTGATGGTCAACGACCCGCATATTGCACTGACCCGCTACCAGTTCACCGAGCCGCTGCTGGATGATCTTTTGGCCGCACTGTCGACCACCGAACGGCGTTCCCTGGCCCACCATGTCGCCAGTGACCGCCGCGCCGAAGACATCCTCACCGGCAACAAAGCAATGCTGCAGCAGATCAGGAGTTCGGTGGCGCTGCTGCCGCCGGGCACCGTCTACACCAGGATTTCGGATTCCTCACCGCTTCTGATCATCGGCCGCAACGGCCTGCCGCTGCCGGTGGATGCGAAAATCGACTGGCAGGGACCCGTCGGCACCCGCATCGAGGTCCCCGACAGCCAGCAGATCCCGGCCAAAGGCTCAATCACCATCCAGTTCACCGCCACCCTGCCGCAGGATTTGCAGCTCAGGCGCCGGGCCGAAATCACCATGTGGCTGTCCACAGCTGACGGTGCCCCGATTGCCGACCCGGTGGAATTGTCGGTCCAGACCAGGGCCGGCATCACCGGCAATGCGCCGACCACCGCTTTACTTGTCGGCCTGGCGGTGCTGCTGGTGTGGCGGCTTGTCACCTTCAGCCGCCGCCGGCGCCGCCGGGACAACCCCTGACACGCACCACACCCCCACAGCCACCGGCGGGATGACCACCTCCGGTGCAGCGGGCGCGGGGTAGGCTACACGGGACCTTTAAAAAACCCCGCCGGCGACAGCACCAACCCTGCCCCCGGGGGGAAGAAAAACACACCACCACAGTCACCTGCGCTGGTCCTCCCGCGGCCGGCGGGTCGCGCCGGCGCAGGTGATCGACAACATGCAAAGGATCGCCCACGACCGTGTCTGCCGACGACAACGCGCACGCGTTAGCACCCCGCGGCTGGCGGGGCCGGATCGTTGAACCGCACCCCCCGGCACCGGTACCGCAGCCGCCGGCCAAACCGAAGGCCAGCAAACCGGTGACCCTGGCGGCACCGGTGG
>NZ_JAFLEQ010000011.1:15146-17108 GCF_017307055.1 Corynebacterium mendelii
ACCGGAGGGAAAAACCAGTGACACCTCGGTGGTCAAATCCACCGGATCGATGGCGCTTGCCACCCTGGTCAGCCGGATCACCGGGTTTGTGAAAACAGTGCTGCTCGGCGCGACTCTCGGGCCGGCGGTCGGGTCGGCGTTCAACACCGCCAACACGCTGCCGAACCTGATCACCGAAATCGTGCTCGGGGCGGTACTGACCTCGTTGGTGGTGCCGGTGCTGGTGCGGGCGGAAAAAGAAGACCCCGACCACGGGGCGGCGTTCATCCGGCGGCTGCTCACCGTGGCCCTGGCGATACTGGTGGTGGTCACCGCCCTGTCGGTGGCCGGCGCCGGGGTGCTGACCCGCATCACCCTGGGGGAGGACGGCAAAGTCAACCTCGTCCAGGCCACCGCCTTCGCCTATCTGCTGTTGCCGCAGATCATCTTCTACGGGGTGTTTTCGCTGTTTATGGCGGTGCTCAACACCAAAGGGGTGTTCAAACCGGGGGCCTGGGCGCCGGTGGCCAACAATATTGTGGTCCTGGCCGTGTTCATCGCCTACTGGCTGGTCCCCGGGGCGCTGCGCCCCGACGAGCAGGCCGGAATCACCAACCCGCATATTCTGCTGCTGGGCATCGGCACCACCTTCGGCGTGGTGGTGCAGGCGCTGATCATGCTGCCCTACCTGAAGAAAGCGGGCATTGATCTGCGGCCCCTGTGGGGCATTGACGAGCGGCTGAAACAATTCAGCGGCATGGCGCTGGCGATTGTCGTCTATGTGGCCATCAGCCAGGTGGGATACATCATCACCACCCGGATCGCGGCCGGCGCCGATGCCCGCGCGCCGCTGATCTACCAGCAGGCCTGGCTTTTGCTGCAGGTTCCCTACGGCATTATCGGGGTGACGATGCTCACCGCGATCATGCCGCGGCTGTCACGCAATGCCGCGGCCGGCGACGACCGGGCGGTGGTGGGGGATTTGACCCTGGCGACCAAACTGACGATTGTCACCCTGATCCCGATCATCGTGTTCATGACGGCCTTCGGCACCGACATCGCCAACGCGTTGTTCGCCTACCGGCTGTTTACCGCCCGGGATGCGGATCTGTTGGGCTGGACGTTGAGTTTTTCCGCCTTCACCCTGATCCCCTACGCCCTGGTGCTGCTGCACCTGCGGGTCTTCTACGCCCGGGAGGAAGCCTGGACGCCGACCTTCATCATCGGCGGGATCACCGGCACCAAAGTGGTGCTGTCGCTGCTCGCGCCGGTGCTGGCGTCCTCGCCGTCGCGGGTGGTGATTTTGCTGGGTGCGGCCAACGGCTTCGGTTTCGTCGCGGGAGCGGTGATCGGGGTGTTTTTGCTGCGCCGCAAACTCGGCAGCCTCAACGGGGGACCGGTGCTGGTGACCAGTATCTGGACGGCCGCGGCGTCGGTGATCGCCGCGGTGACGGTCAAAGCCCTGGAATGGGGTGCGGGGATGATCACCGGTTCCGGCGGGGAGGTCTCCTCGCTGGGCTACCTGCTGCGCACCGCGGTAACCGGCGTGCTGTTTGTGGTTGTCACCGGCGTCGTGCTGGCCCGCTCCGGGCTGCCGGAGGTTGCGGCCCTGGGCAAACTGGCCGCCCGCCTGCCGGTTGTCGGCCCCCGGATCACCGCCCGGCAGACCAGCGCCACCCCGGCGGCGTCCACCGGCATGGACCAGGTCACCCCGGCCGATGTGTCCAACCAGCTTATTTCCCTGGAGCCGTTCAATGCCTCCCCGGTGCCGCCGCCCATGTCGGCCGGGGTGGTCCACGGCCCGCGCCTGGTGCCCGGTGCCCCGGTGGCCGACGGCCGCTTCCGGCTGCTGGCCGACCACGGCTCGGTCACCGGCGCCCGCTTCTGGCATGCGGTGGAAAAATCCACCGGCAGGCAGGTGGCCCTGACATTTGTCGACACCACCGGGCCCAGCCCCACCGCGCCGCTGCCGCCCTCCCGGGC
>NZ_JAFLEQ010000011.1:17125-46025 GCF_017307055.1 Corynebacterium mendelii
GGCGGGCAAGATTGAAAAACAGACCATGGCGCTGGCGGGTCTTGACTGCACCGGCATCGCCACCGGCATTGAGGTGGTCGCCTACCGGGCGGGATGTCTGACGATCGCCGACTGGACCGAGGGCTCCTCCCTGGCGGAGGTCGCCGAGACCGGCGCCGACCCCCATGCGGCCTGCTGGGCGCTCAGCCACCTGGCGCACGCGGCCGCGGCCGCGCATGCGGCAGGCCAGCCGCTGGGCATCGAGCACCGTTGCCGAATCCGCATCACCACCGACGGACGGGCGGTGCTGGCTTTTCCGGCTGTGCTGCCCGGCAACACCGCCGACAAAGACATCCGGTCCATCGGCGCGGCGCTGGCGGTGCTGACCGACAACAGCACCGCTGTGCCGGCCCCTGTGACCGAGCTGATAGCACAAACAGTTGCCGTCGGCGACGGGCCGGCAGACAATAAAGATGACACAAATACCACCCCACCGATGCTGCTGCCGGCCGCCGAACTCGCCGCCGAACTGGAGGACAAGTCCTTCGCCGGTGACAGCACACCGGACGAGACGAGCAGGAAGAAGATTCACATCACCGCCCAACCGACCCCCAGCCCCACGGACACCACAGCCGGTTTCGGCAATGCCGGGTACTCCAGCAAAGCCACCGCCGTCATCGTTGCGCTGTCCATCGCCCTGGTCCTGTTCGCTGCAGCTCTGATGGTTTATGTGATCGGGCTGTTCGGCGGCAATGAGCCGGATGCGCCCGTCAAGCAGAACCCGATCGCCAATGTCACCGGCAATGTCGGCACAGACGATCCCGCCGCCGGCACCGCCGGGCAGGCCCCGCCGCCGGAACCGGCCCCGGTGGCCGTGCGGGCGGGGCGGGAATGGCAGCCCGCCCCGGTGCCCCCCGGATTCGAGGACAACCCGCCGCTGGGTCCGCTGACCACCGACGGTGATCCGGCAACCTTCTGGACCACCGATGTCTACCGCAACCAGTTCGCCCCGCCGCCGGAGGGCACCAAAGCCGGTATCGGCATCCTGGTGGATTTGGATCATCCCACCACGCTTACCGAGGTGACGGTGACCAGCGACACGCCCGGCACCGGGGTGCAGATTTTCGGTGTCCCGCCGACAGTGCCCCGGGGCGGATTCACCGCCCTCGAACAGGCGCGCCCGATCGGGGGTGGTGACCTGGTGGAGGGTCCGACGGTCCTGCCGGTGACCGACCCCGGTATCTATGACCGGGTGCTGGTGTGGGTGGTGGCCCTGCCGATGCCCGACCCGGCCCACATCAACGAGATCGCCGCCACCGGCCTGCCGGCCACCGGCGCTGCCCGCCAGCCGGCCGACACCCCGCCCCCGGCACCGGTGGCCGACCCGGCCCCGCTGGATGACAATCCGCCGGTCGACGCCAACCAGGCCAACCGGGAAGCACCCGACAACCAGTAATTTTCCCCGTGCCGGACCCGGCCACGGGTTATCGCGCACACCCACCACACCCCGGTGTGCCGGCCGCCCAGCGCGGCCGGCACACCTTTTTTTGTCCTGCCCGGTGCCCGCCCCGCGGGCGCCGCGCCCCGGGCCGGCCCCGCCCTCATCCACCACCGGGTACCCGCATCACCCACCCCCGGACCAGGCCGGGGGAGACCCACCGTTATTGTGCGGTTCAGGTTATCCCGGCCACATATCTATGGAACCGATAGGCAGTTGCGGTTCGCGTGGTGCGGAAGCCACCATGAAGCCACGATCTTCGGGGGGAGATTCGTCTCATGGACCGCGACCACCCTGCCGCCGGCACCGGCGGTACGAGTCAGGCCCCGGCAACCATCTACGACCAGTCGCCGTGGGGTCCGGCCACCGTGTACGAGGATGAGACCACCGCCGCCACCACCGACCCGGCGGTGGCAGACGGTCACACCTCCACCACACCGGTGTTCACCCCGCTTGCCCCGGGGGCGGCGGGCGGCGGGCCGGTGACGGGCAATCCCCTGGGGGCAACGGCACCCAAACCGGCCAAACAACCGGTGCAAACCACCGGCATGGGTGGCCGGCCGGCGGGCGGGATGAGCTTTAGCCCGGGGATTGCGCAGCCCGAAACCCGTGGCACCGGCACCACACCCGGCACCCCACCGGCACCCGGCAGCCGCAGCCGTTCCCGCCCGCCCGCGGATCCGGTTGACGACCGGGATCTGGTCAACGACTACAAGGCCGGCAACGATACCGCTTTCGACGCGATCGTGGCCCGGCACCGCAGCAAACTGCGCTGGGTCGCCAGGCGCTACGCACGCACCGAAGCCGATGCGGAAGACATCCTGCAGGAAGCCCTTTTGGCGGCCTCCCAGGGGCTGGGGAAATTCCGCGGCGACGCGAAATTGTCGACCTGGCTGCACCGGATCGTCGCCAACACCGGCTACGACCACATCAACCGGGCCAGCATGGTCGAGCAGACGGTTTTAGACGACAATGGCTTCGGGCTGAGCCTGCTGGAGACCACCGGCGTCGACGATCCGCACCTGAACCTGGAGTGGACACTCACGCTGCGCGACCTGCTCGACCAGCTGCCGCAGGTGCAGCGCGACGCGCTGGTGCTCATCGATGTGGCCGGCCACACGGTCCGTCAGGTCGCCCACATGCAGGGGGTGCCGTCGGGGACGGTGAAATCGCGGCGCAGCCGGGCGAAAAAATTCCTCCGCCGCCACATAGAAAACACGGTCGTTGCCGCGGAAACGACCGCACAGCAGGACACATAGCGGCAGCGGGGGAGACGTAGCCGCGGGCCGGGCCACGGGGACGGGGGAAAAAGAAGGTAGCGTGTTAACGGGTCACCCGCCCGTGGACCCGACGCCCCACCACAGCGTCGACAACAGCAATCAAGGCAGTTTGTAAGGACAACCCCCATGACCGAGACCACCACCATCCACGACGTCATCATCATCGGTTCCGGCCCGGCCGGCTACACCGCCGCCATCTATGCCGCCCGCGCCGAATTGTCGCCGCTTGTCTTCGAGGGCATCGAATACGGCGGATCCCTGATGACCACCACCGACGTGGAAAACTACCCCGGTTTCCCCGACGGGGTCATGGGTCCCGACCTGATGGAGAACATGCGCAGCCAGGCCGAGCGTTTCGGCGCTGAGTTGAAAAGCGAGATCGTCGATTCCGTCGACTTGTCCGGACAGGTGAAAACCGTGGTCGCCGACGGGGTGGACTACCGGGCGAAAACAGTCATTCTGGCGATGGGGGCCGCACCCCGCTATCTGGGGGTTCCCGGGGAAAAGGAGCTTCTGGGCCGCGGGGTGTCGGCCTGCGCGACCTGTGACGGATTCTTCTTCAAAGACCACGACATCGCTGTCATCGGCGGCGGGGATTCGGCCATGGAGGAAGCGACCTTTTTGACCCGTTTCGCGAAATCGGTGACGATTGTCCACCGGCGGGAGGAATTCCGGGCCTCCGCGATCATGCTGGAGCGGGCGAAAAACAACCCGAAAATCCGTTTCGCCACCAACAAAGTCGTGGCGAAAGTCAACGGGACGACCTCTGTTGAATCACTGACCCTGACAGACACCGTCACCGGCGATCAGTCGGAGCTTGCCGTCACCGCCATGTTCGTGGCCATCGGCCTGGATCCCCGCTCCCAGATCGTCGCCGACCAGGTGGAACTCGACGCCGGGGGGTATGTCACCGTCGATGAACCCTCCACCGCCACCACCATCCCCGGGGTGTTCGCCATCGGTGACCTGGTCGACAGCCACTACCAGCAGGCGATCACCGCCGCCGGTTCCGGCTGCCGGGCCGCCATCGACGCCGAGCACTACCTGGAATCGCTGTAACCGGCCGCCCACCACGGCCGTAAAACCCGGATGCTTTTTCCCCCACCGGCTTGATGCTGGCCGCCGTCGAAACCCCGGCCGCGGGCGCGTGTATGCTGCCGGTGGGCCGGACCGACACCGGCCCGTTCCGGTCACCGCGCACCACCCCCCGGTTGCCGCGGTCGGCCGGGTCAATGCCACACCCCCACCGACCCCGGTGTTTGACCACCGCAACGGGCCGGACAACCGAGACGAAAAAGGTAGAAAAATCATGTCGACACCGCTGACGGTCACCACCGATAACTGGAGTTCCGCTGTCATGGACTCCGCTCAACCGGTGGTGGTCGACTTCTGGGCCCCGTGGTGCCAGCCCTGCCAGCGCCTGGCCCCGGTGCTGGAGGAAATCGCCGCCGACTTCGACGGCCGCGCCGTGGTGGCCAAAGTCAATGTCGACGAAGAGCGCACCCTGGGTTCGCTGTGGCAGGTCATGACCATTCCGGCCCTGATGTTTTTCAAGGACGGCAAAAAAGTCGGCGAAATGATCGGCGCCCACAAAAAGGAAGCGATCGCGGAAAAACTCGAAAGCTTGCTGTGATCGCAACAATCCGGTTCACCGCTGGTAACCTTGACCTGTTGACGGGGACGGGTCGCTAGCCCGACCCCGCCAGCCGCATGTGCGGCCGACAACGCCGACTGGTGTGGTGTGTCAGCCGCCCCACAGACGATGAGACGACAAAGAGGTGTCCGTGTCAGAGATTCTTCGCGTCGGCGACCGGTCACCCCGGATTGCCGAAGTGCGGGCAACTCTTGCCCGCCTCGGACTCATCCCCGGCTACAAGCGTGATGTCAGCGGCCGGAAAGACGGCAGCTACACCAGCGAGGACACCTACTACGACCAGACGCTGGCCGAAGCGGTGCAGGCGTTCCAGCAGTCCCGCGGCATTATCGCCAGCGGCGAAATCGGTGAAGCCACCCTGCGGGTTTTGCGGGAAGCCTCCTACCATTTGGGTGCCCGGGTGCTGATCTACCAGCCGGCACAGGTGATGGTGGGCGACGATGTCGCCCAGCTGCAGCAGCATTTGACGGAGCTGGGTTTCTACGCCGACCGGATTGACGGCCATTACGGCCCGGACACCCACGCGGCGGTGCGCACCTACCAGATGAACTACGGTCTGCAGGACGACGGAATCTGCGGGCCGAAAACCATCCGCGCCCTAAGCTATCTGGGCAAACGAATCACCGGCGGTAATCCGCACGCCATCAGGGAACGCGAAGCCGTCCGCCGGGCCGGGCCGCGCCTGGCCGGTAAACGGGTGGTCATCGACCCGGATTTGGGCGGCAGGAACAAAGGACGCGCGGTCACCGGCCCGTGGGGGGAGATCAGCGAGGAAGAAATCCTGTGGGATTTGGCGACCCGCATTGAAGGCCGCATGATAGCCGCCGGGATGGAAACCATCATGTCCCGGCCCCGCTTCGATGATCCCTCCCACACGCAGCGGGCGGATATCGCCAACGCTTTCGGCGCCGATGTGATGCTGTGCCTGCGCTGTGACTTCTACCCGAACGAGAAAGCCAACGGCTGCGCCACCTTCTTCTTCGGTTCCGACCAGGGAAGCTCCTCGCTGGCCGGGGAGCATCTGTCGGGTCTGATCCAGCGGGAGATCACCGCCCGCACCCGTCTGACCAACTGCGGCAACCATGCCCGCACCTGGGACATGCTGCGCCTGACCCAGATGCCCACCATCGAGGTTGTCACCGGCTACCTGTCCAACCCCGGTGATGTCACACAATTGACCGACCCGACGGTCAGGGATGCGATCGCCGAATCCACGGTGGTGGCCGTCAAGCGTTTCTACCTGCTCGACCAGGATGACATGAAAACCGGCACCTACCGTTTCGCCGACATCCTGAAACAGGAACTGATCGACTGACCCCGCCCCCGTCGCACCCGCCCGCCCCTCCGGGCCGCGGCGGGTGGGCGCCCACCGGCCGGGATTCTAGGTGTTGATCACCGCATCACCGGTGAGGTCATCACGGGCCGTGTCCGCCAAAAGTCCCTGCCGGGGCGGCAGGTCGAGTCGAAGCCGCGGCAGCACCGGATGGTCGGCCACCACCCGGAAACCCGCTTCCCTAAGAAGCGGCACCTCCACCAGCCCGACTGCCGCCGGATCAAGCACCGATTCCGCCACCGCCGGATCCAGGGGATGGTCGACGGTGGCGGCGGCGACCGCCGGGTCGTGTGCCCTTCCACCACCCCGCGTGTGTTTGCGGCCCATGGACCTGAGCCCGAAGATTTCCAGCGCCGCCACACCCCGCTCCGTCAACGCCTGCACCACCGCCGACAGGCACATCAGCACCGCCGCCCGGTGACAGTGCGCATCAGTGTGGATCGAGGTCACCAGTTCCGCGTCCGCGCCCACCGGGGCAGTGGGAAGATGCTCCACCACCGGCGCATCAGCCGACCGGCAGTACAGCACGGTGGCCACCGCCGGGGCAGTGCCGCCGTCGGCGAGCAGGAAACCGACGGCGCCGCGTTTGATGAGAATACGGTTGAGCCAGGCTTCTTTTTCAAAGCAGATGTCCCCGCCGGCAACCGCCACCCGGTAGCGCGGGTCGGTTTCCCAGAACACTGTCGACAGGCACTGCGGGTGGACCAGGCCAATGGTGTCAGCGGTCACCGGCGCCGGTGAGAAAGCCTTCACGGTGAAACCTCCTTCGGGTCGGTGACAAACGGGCGGGGGATACCCATTGTGGCGCACAACCCGCGGCGCCCGCCACCGCATCCGGCGCCCGCCCGTACCACCGGCGCGGCCGAAAACAACAGGTGGACTTGCCACATCAGCAGCCGTGAAACGCCTTTTTGAGGGCTCTGGGCAGGAACCGCCCGCACGCACCACCACCCCCGCAAACACTCCGTCACAACGGACGGCATGGACAATATGCAGGCCAGAGCACTGGGAAATAACAGACGTCTGTTATGTTACCCCCGGCACACGGCGGCAGGCGGTGGGGTTGAGCTGTCCCGGCTGCCCGCCGCCTGACCGGTGTGTGCGCTGTTTTCGGCGGATGCGGGTTCCACACCTTCCCCTCTACCGCCGGGACAGCAGTGCCATAATGCGCTCCAGGTCGTCTTTGTCGGCGAATTCGACAATGATGCGGCCCCGGTTTTTCCGCCCCACGGCCACAGTGACTTTCGTGTCCAGTCCGTCGGCCAGCTGGTCGGCGGCCCGGGTGGCGAATTCCGGCGGGGTTTTTTTCGGCCGCGGGGCCGGCTTGGTCTCCTCCCCGTCGCCGTGGTTGTTGAGCAGGGTAACCGCTTCTTCGGTGGCTCTGACCGACAGGCCTTCGGCCACCACCCGCAGCGCCAGTTTCGACTGGGCTTCGGCCCCGGCTTTCACTCCCAGCAGGGCGCGGGCATGACCGGCCGAGAGCACCCCGGCGGCGACTTTGCGCTGCACCGGCATCGGCAGGTCCAAGAGCCGGATCATATTGGAGATCACCGGCCGGGACCGGCCCAGCCGTTCGGCCAGCTGCGCCTGGGTGACCCCGAATTCCTCCAGAAGCTGGGCGTAGGCGGCGGCTTCTTCCAGCGGGTTCAGCTGCACCCGGTGGATGTTTTCCAACAGCGCGTCCCGCAGCATGTCCCCGTCGTCGGTGTGCCGCACAATCGCCGGAATGGCCGCCAGACCCGCTTTTTCGGCGGCGCGCCAGCGCCGTTCACCCATGATCAGTTCGAAGCGTTGTTCCGGCCCGTTCCCGTCACCCGCCGGGCGCACGACAATCGGCTGCATGAGGCCGAATTCGCTGATTGAGTGCACCAGTTCGTTCAAGGCGTCCTCGTCGAAGACGTGGCGCGGCTGCTTCGGGTTCGGTTCAATCGCGGCCACCGGGATTTCCCGGTAGACCGCCCCGAAATCGTTGGTGGCCGCGGGCTTACGCTGACCGGTGGCCGGTGTGCTGCTGCGGCGGCGACCGGAACTGCGGGCGCCGGTGGCGGCGGCTTTTCTCGCGGCGGCTTTCCTCGCCGCAGCCTGAGCCGCCGGATCGGTGCCGCCGCCCGCCGCTGCGGTGGGTGCGTCCGCCGCGGCGGCTGTGCCTTTGCCTTTCGAGGAACCGAACACAATATCGGCCGCACCGTCACCGATGCGTGGTTTCCGACCCTCTGTCGGGATGAGGGACGCCAACCCGCGGCCGAGACCGCCTGTGTGCTTCTCGCCTGCCATGTGGGGGCCTTTCCGCTGTGGTGTGGGGTGGGGGAGGGGAGGGACTGTATGGTGCCGGATGTTTGACTATTGTGGCCGCAACCGTCGGTATCCATTGTGGATCACCGGTGCGGTGCAGCGTGGCGGTGGACACCGGAACACGGCCCGGCACGCCGGCATCCGGGGGCTGCGGGGCTACCCGTCAGCCGGGGCGACACCCAAAGGATCATCGGAGCCGTCGGCCGGACGGTAGTCACCGCGTCCGCCGATCTCCAGGGCGGCGTCAAGATAGGCCATGGCTCCTTTGGAACCCGGGTCGTAGTCGAGGACAGTCTGCCCGTAGCCGGGGGCTTCGGAGACTTTCACGCTGCGGGGGATCACGGTGGTGGCGACCACGTCACCGAAGTGGTTGCGCACCTCGGCGGCAACCTGTTCGGCCAGTTTCGTCCGCGCGTCATACATGGTCAGCACAATCGTGGAGATATGCAGCTCCGGGTTGAGATGCTGCCGGATCATGCTGATGTTGCCCAGCAGCTGGCCGACACCCTCCAGGGCGTAGTACTCGCACTGGATGGGGATGAGGACCTCATTGACCGCGCACATGGCGTTGATGGTCAACAGTCCCAGGCTCGGCGGGCAGTCGACGAAAACGTAGTCGAATTCTTCCTCGGCGAGGAATTCCTCGTTCAATGCCGCGGCCAGCCGGTATTCGCGGTGTTCCATGGTCACCAGTTCGATTTCCGAACCGGCCAGGTCAATGGTGGCGGGGATGCAGAACAGATTGTCGTGGGAGGCCGACTGCTGCATCGCATCGTGGGCGGACAGTTCCCCCAGCAGCACTTCGTAGGTCGACGGGGTTCCGGCGCTGTGGTCGGCCCCCAGCGCTGTGGAGGCATTGCCCTGCGGGTCCAGGTCGACCACCAGAACTTTCATTCCGGCATGCGCCAAACCGGCCGCCAGGTTGACGGCGGTGGTGGTTTTGCCGACCCCGCCTTTCTGGTTGGACACGGTAATCAGCCTGGGGCTTTCCGGTTTGTCCAGCTGCGGGGTCCGCGGGGAGCGGATCCATGCCGCACGCTGGGCTGCAGCCGCGATCGGCGTGTCGTCCCAGGTGGCGTTATCCATACTCGTTCCAACTCCCAGTTGCTTGTCGCTCGTTTTTTGATGAAAAAACAAAAGATGAGATTGTCCCACCCTTTGCCGTGCAGGATGCCAACCGTTGTCCGGCCACCACCCGCTCACGCCCGCTCACCGGCAAAACCGGCAGGTCACATGATTGTTTGTGGCTTCATGAACCCGGGCCGAACCGGTGGAAAAGACACCTTAGACACTAGTGCCCCAACCCCGCCCAATCCACCTCACGGGTGGACTGGGTGCAGCCGGACGGGAAACAGCCTGCGGATGCGGGCTATCTGACCCGCTCAATATCGACGACAGTGGCCGGTTCATCGACCATCCCCACACCAACGGTTGCCACGGTGGGCCGGCCACCGCCGGCGGCGGTGATCTGTGACCTGTCGCGGGTGATTTCCTCCTGCACGGATTCACCTTTCAGCGCCACCAGGTGGCCGCCTTTTTTCACCAGTGGAAGCGACCACACGGCCAGCTTTCCCAGCGGGGCCACCGCCCGGGAGGTGGCGTAGTCGGCCCCGCCGGCAGCCGCCACCACCGCCGGGTCCTCCGCCCGGCCGCGGATGACCGTGACATTGTCCAGTTCCAGCGCGGCGACAGCTTCGTTTAAAAACACCGACCGTTTCAACAGTGATTCCACCAGGGTGACCGACACATCGGGCCGGGCGATCGCCAGCGCAATACCGGGCAGACCCGCCCCGGAGCCGATATCGACCAGCCGGGTGCCGTCGGCGAACAGTTCCTGGGTGACCGCGCAGTTGAGCAGATGCCGCGACCACAGCCGGGGTATCTCCCGCGGGCCGATAAACCCCCGGGTGTGGCCGTCGGTGGCCAGCAGCCGGTGGTAGGCGCAGGCCTTGTCCAGCTGCCCGCCGAATATCGTTTCGGCTGCCGCGGGTGGTTGAAGCGGGTCGTTGTCGCACACGGTCTCGGCCACAGCGTTTGCCACGGTCCTTCCATCGGTCTCGGCGGCATGGGGGACATGCACACATGAAAACTACGGCGCGGAACCGGCGGTTTTTTCCGGCCCGGCACTGTCCCCCAAGCTTAACCGGTGCCCCGAAATCACCGCCGCCCCGCCCACCGGTGCACATCGCGATTGGGTTCGCTGTCATCGATGGGGCGGGGCGGGGCCAACCGGGCGGAAAACCTAGGTGTTCCTCTTGTTGTTTTTGCTCCGGTTTTTGTTTTTGTTTTTCTTTTTGTTTTTGCCCTGCCGCCGGGCACCGGGCTGCGGGGTGGAGGCGGCGGTTGTCCCGCGTTTATGCTCCGCGGGAGTGGTGTCACCGCTGCTGTCGGGGGCATTGTCACCGCTGTTGGCGGCCTTGTCCCCGCTGTCGGCGGCACTGTCACCGGTGGTGTCACCGGAAGTCCCGGAGGCGGAATCCTCGAGCTGCTTTTTCTTGCGGTCGGCTTCGGCCTGCGCTTGGGTCAGGGCCTCTTGTTTCATCTGCCGCCAGGCGGACTTCAATCCGCCGAACAGTCCGGTGGGTTGCTCTTGCTGCCGGCTGTCCGCTGCGCCGGAGCCGGTGCCGGTGTCTGCGGCGGGGGCATCGTCAGCGGGTGTCGGTGCGGGGTGTGGCTGCTGGTTTTTCCGGCCGCCTTTTTTTGTGTTGACCGGTTTGACACCCGGCTTCGGGGCGGTGGCTCGTTTCGCCTCTTTTTTCCGGGCGATGGCCTCGGCTTCTTCCCGGTCGAGTTTGGCGAACATGATGCGCTGCTGACCGTAGGTCCAGATGTTGTTGGCCATCATGTAAAACAGCAGGCCGATATGCCAGAACGCGCCGGTGATCAGGATGGAGAACGGGAAGATCCACAGCATCATCTTGTTCATCATCTCGGTCTGCATCTGCATCTGGCCGCTGGTCGGGGCCTTGGTCAGACCCTGTGCCTGGCGGCGCTTGGTGCGCATCACCGAGAACCTGGCGTTCAAGTGGGTGGCCGCGGCGATGATCACGATCAGCGGAACGGCCACAATGATGATGTTGGTGCGGGTGAAATCAACCGGCTGGAACGCCTCGTACATGTCCTGCGGCATGGAGATGTAGGACGACAGCGGAACCCCGAAAAAGCGGGCATCCAAAAACGACTGCACATCTTCGGGTTGGAAGAAGTAGTTGGCGGTTTGCCGGTTGACCTCGATTGACAGTCCCAGCTGCCCGGTGCCGGTACCGGTCCGGTTGAATGAGCGCAGCACGTGGAACAGGCCGATGAACACCGGCATCTGCACCAGCACCGGCAGACAGCCGGCCAGCGGATTGACCCCCATCTCCTTTTGGAGCTTGCGGGTTTCCTCCATCATTTTCTGCTGGTCGTTTTTGTATTTTTCTTTGATGGCGGCCATCTGCGGCTGGAATTCCTGCATCTTCGCCATCGAGCGCATCTGGTTGAACATCGGTTTGACCAGAAGGGCACGGATGGTGAAGGTGAGCAGAACAATAGCCAGGATCCAGGAGATGCCTGAGGTGGGTTCCAGCACCAGGGAGAAGACCTTGTGCCAGAACCACAGCACAACGGAGATCGGCCAGTAGACGAAGTTAAGCACGGTGAAAAGTCAGTACTCCTAGGTTTCGGGTGTCGGTTGATAAACCCGGTCGGGTGTGTGTCGGATGCAAGCTAAAGATCACTCCATCCCGGCGGCGGGTCGAAACCCCCCGGATGCCAGGGGCCGCATTTGGCGATCCTGGCCGCAGCCATGACAGTGCCCACCACAAATCCCCTGGATTTGATTGCCTGCAGTGCATAGGCGCTGCAGGTCGGCTCGAAACGGCAGGTGGACCCCATCTTAAGCGGTGACAGACGGTATTGGTAAAACAGGATCGCTTTGATCGCCCACCGGCCGGCCGGGGTGCGGCGGGCCGGCGGGCCGCTAGAGCCGCTGTCCGGTGAGTCGTCCCAGTGCTGTGCGCACATCGTTGTCGAGTTCCTTTCCGCTGGCCGATGCGGCGGCGGGCAGTGCCCGCACCACCACATCGCTACCCGGCTCGATGGCGGGCGCGAGGGAGAAAAGAATGTGCCTGAGTCTGCGTGACACCCGGTGCCGGGTCACGGCATTGCCCACGTTTTTTCCCACCACCAGCCCGAAGCGGGGTGACGGGGTGGTCACACGCACGGCAGATGAGCCGGGCAGGCCGGTTCCGGGGGACAGATAGTGGACCACCACTGTGGCTGATCCCTTCTTTTTCCGGGACCGCATCACCGCCCGGAACTCCTCCGGGCGGTGCAGTTTCATGTGGGAGGGAAGCATGACTGGCCTCACCCTCAGGTGTCGGTGCGCATCCATCACGGCGATGGCGCACGGTGAACGGGACTGCCACCGGCTGGCGCAGACGGTGGGAAACAAAAACCACCGCGCACCCTGATGCCGCGAACTGGTGCAGGAAAAAATCCCCTGTCAACCAGTATGTGACAGTGTCTGGGTGCGCGGTGGCGGGGGTCAGCTCCGACCCGGCAACCGGTTGTTAAGCGGTCAGCGACTTGCGTCCCTTGCGGCGGCGTGCGCTGACAATGGCACGTCCGGCGCGGGTGCGCATACGGGTACGGAAACCGTGCACGCGAGCACGGCGACGGTTGTTGGGTTGGAACGTCCGCTTGCCCTTGGCCACGGTGAACACTCCTTCGAGGTGAAATTTCGGTTTGCCCGCCACGGGCACCGGCACATCATGTGACGCGGCACCACTGGTTTTTGTCTCCCCTTCCGGGGAGATGGACCACGGTCACGGCAGCCGATGGACCCGGCTGGGGTTGAAGGTTTGGAAAACACAACCGCAGCCGATCCACCGTCGCCGTCACACCCGGTCCCACCAGGCGGACCCGGTTGCCGTGGCGGGCGCTTGTTGGAAAAAACAAAGTGCGGACACTTTGCCGACGACCACCACAGCCCCGGTTTATGAGGACATGGATCAAACCGGCCCGTTGTGTGAAAAACCAAACGGACACCGGCTCGCGGTTCCACCGTGCACACAATAACGCCACGCCGCGTGGTCGCCCGGGTGGATGAACCCGGCCACGCGGAGTGGCAGAAAACATGTGGTCACGCTGTTGCCGCGGGTTGCACGCGGCGGGACAAATCAACCGGGGAAAACCCGGAACCCGGTCACAACGGGTGACGGTGGCACAAGGCCACCGGCTAACCGGTCCCGCATCGCACAACAGACTGCCTAGAAGATTACGTTGATTTCGACTGGTTAGCCAAATCCACGCCACGCCGACACCGGGGGCACCTGTAACGACATCCATGTCATTTACACCCCCTCCACGCAGTGCAAACACCGCCCAGCCAGCACGGAACAACCTTGGCGGGCACTGTCGCGGCGGGCTGCCGGGCGATGGGGCGATGGCGACTGCTAGACAGTCAACCCTCGGGGCGGGTAACAATGTTTTTTAAGCGAGTTTTCACATCCGCGGAAAACACCATCCTGTGGATAACAGTCAACCAGAGCTTGAGAGATCTCTCGACCGGCACCAAAGGCGCAGGTCACAGGGTTCAACAAGGGAAGTTGATTTCTCCACAGGACACACAGCCGCCTGTGGATAAAAGTTGTCCACATTCTTCCACAGCTGTGGAAAACCGCGGGGAAAACACAGTTGAACGGCGTTGCCAACTGTGGATGACCGGCCCTGTGCCTGTGATTAACCCCGCCGTCCGAACGGTCATGTGACACCACCCACACAGCGGGTGTGTTGCCGCCGCTGGGAGGGGGTTGATGGCATACCGGGGCTGTGTGCGTCATCCCCGCACGGGCCTGCCGCCACCCCTGGTTGTCCACAGGCCCACGGCCGGCCGGGGACACCCGCCGGCCGGCGGGCACGCCACAATTTCATACCGCTACGCTTTTGTTGTCTTTTCAGCGCTTGCCACCGAGCGTGTTTGACCCATTCATCGACCACCGCCTACCCAAAGCGGCGACACCGCCAGCAACAGACGCGTGACAGACCACCCCTGCCGGATCCACGGAGGATATCCTCCCCCCATCCGGCACGGCGGCCCGGTCAGTCACGGTGTCTGATCGGCTTGAAGTTTATTTTTGCGATAAACGGTGCTGCCCCATGTTGTTGTCAGGACCGAATACACCGTGCCGGATACCGATTCCACACCCGTCGAAATTTGGCGGCGAGTTGTAGCAGAACTCGTCAACCGCCCGGATGGCGCCGGTGCACCCATATCCAAAATCCAGGAGGCCTACCTCAGGCAGGTCAATCCCGTCGCCATCGTCAAAGGCTATGCGGTGCTGTCTGTTCCCAGCCATTCCGCCAAGGACGCCATCGAAAATGATCTGGCGCAGGCGATATCCGATATTCTCTCCACGACTGTCGGGGTGCCCTGTTCGTTGGCTGTCTCCGTCAGCCGTGACCAGCAGCACAGCCCGGATAATCCGGCTGCCGCCGAGCAGCGCACCACCCACGGCTGGGCCGGGACCACCGGTTATCCCGCGGCCCCCGGATCACCGGCGACCACCGCAGCCAGTGACCTGGTACCCGGGCCGGGGGATCATTCCGGTTCCACCGGCGGTAGCGCGGGACCCCTCCCGCACCCCACCGCACCGGGGGCAGCCCACGGTCTGGCGCCCGGGGCCGGTGCTGCTTCAGCAGGTGCGGACCGACCGCGGCCGGCCATCCCGCCGCAGGAAGCCATCCGCGGGCTGGCCGGCAGCCAGCAGGACACCGGCGCACCGGCAGACACCACCGGTCACGGGCAACCGGTTGCCCGGTGGACGTCAGCCAATGCCGATGACACCGCTGCCGGGGATTTCGTTGCGCCGACCCACAGCCACGGGGCACCGCGGCTGCCGCGGGAAGCCCGCGCCGTTGATCCCGACCGCGACAGTTCGATCAGCGCCCGCTACACCTTCGACAATTTTGTCACCGGCCCGTCGAACAGATTCGCCCAGGCGGCCGCGATCGCGGTGGCCGAGGCACCGGCCCAGGCGTTCAACCCGCTGTTCATCTGGGGCGGCTCGGGACTGGGCAAAACCCATCTTCTTCACGCCACCGGCACCTACGCCAAACAGCTCGACCAGTCGTTGCGGGTCAAATACGTCTCCAGTGAGGAGTTCACCAACGACTACATCAATTCGGTGCGCGACGACCGGCAGGAATCCTTCAAACGCCGCTACCGCAACCTGGATGTGCTCATGGTCGACGACATCCAGTTCCTGGCCGGCAAGGAAGGAACCCAGGAAGAGTTCTTCCACACCTTCAACGCCCTGCACCAGGCGAACAAGCAGATTATTTTGTCCTCTGACCGGCCGCCAAAGCAGCTGACCACCCTGCACGACAGGCTGCGCACCCGATTCCAGGCCGGACTGATCGCCGATATCCAGCCCCCGGACGTGGAAACCCGTATCGCGATTTTGATGCGGAAAGCCGAAACCGACCAGATCAAAGTCGAACGCGATGTCCTGGAGCTGATCGCCACCAACTTCGAATCCTCGATCCGCGAATTGGAGGGTGCACTGATCAGGGTGGCTGCCTCAGCGTCGTTGAACAAGGAACCGGTGAATCTGGAAACGGCCCGCACCACCCTGCAGGACATCCTCCCCGAGGAAGCCGACGTGCAGATCACCTCGCAGACGATCATTGAGGTGGCCGCCGAGTTTTTCGACATGAGTGTCGACGTGATCATCGGCACCGGCAAAGCCCGCGCCCGGGCGCACGCCCGCCAGCTGGCGATGTACCTGTGCCGGGAGCTGACGGATTTGTCGCTGCCGAAAATCGGGCAGGCCTTCGGTGGCCGCGACCACACGACGGTGATGTACGCGGAAAAAAAGATCAAGCAGGAAATCAAGGAAAACAGGGAAACCTACAACCAGATCCAGGAACTGACCCAGCTGATCAAAACCAGGGCACGCAGCTAAACCACCATCAGCCACCTCACCCGCACGGCCTTGAGCCGTGCGGGTTTTGTCGCTGTCCCCATTCTTTGTCCCCGGCCCGCACACTCAAGCCACAGCCGTCTTCCCCCGGAAAAAACCCCATCGCCCCACAGACCACACGGTGGTGCCTGCGGGAAACAAACCCCACCAACCCATCGGCCCTGAAAAAACCGCCGCCCGGCCACCACGCACACCCCATCACCGTATTCAACCCGTGGACGGCCCTCGATCCGGGGTGACCGGCCCCGTTCACCCAGACCCCGGCCTGCTGTTGCCCCTGCGGCGCGCCCCGGGGTGACCGCTTATTGACGCGGCACACCCGTGCCACAGGCATCCGACCGCCGGCACCCCGCGCGCCCCGGCCGACGAGGAGCCGGCCTGTGGCCCGGCACCGTCCACCGGCGCGGGGCGCAGTGGGCAGCAGGGCCGTCACATCCGCCGGAGGGTGTTTTCCCGCAGGTCAATGGTTAAAAGTGCCCGCCAACCGGCGGCGCGGCACCTGCTCTTGGTTCCCCCACCGGCCACCCCCGCGACGAAATTCTTTTCCGCTGTCTCGGGCCATCCCTTTAAAAGCCGCGCTGGCCTGCCACTTCACACCGGATCCGGGTTATCCACAAAGTTGCTCACAGGTGTGTAATTCTGTGGATGTAATTTTCTTGCAGGTAGCGGTACCCGCCGGCCCGACCTGCGGGTTTGTCTTGTGTACAAGTGGGCCGAATCTGTTGATCAACCCGGGGATAAATGACCGGAAGTTGTGGATGCCGCGTACCGGCGGGAAAAACTCCACAGAAACGCCGGCTTGTCCCCATTTCCTCCACACCGTTACCCACAGCGGGAAATATGGTGCCACCTGCCCAAACAGCCCGATTCCACAGTTTCAACAGGACCTACTGTATTTACCGGAAATTTCATCCAGGAGATCCTCCGGGGAAAAAAGTGTTGTTGAAAGCAAATGTGAAGCTTATTGTTTTCCTTCCGCCCCGGCGGGGGAGGAGACCGGCCGGCGGAATGTTTTTCAACCTACCGGCCGGCCGGGTAGCTTTGATCTGGGAACGCAGTCCGGCCGGGGCATACGGGTGAAATCACATCCGGTGACCGGAATAATGGACTTCCGTCGGCTCTGCCCGACCAATGTTTGCAGCGATCTAGGAGCTTGAATTACACGATGGACAGCGAATCGGTGTCATTCCGGGTAGCCAATGACGCACTTTCGGGTGCGGTCTCATGGGTCGCCAAATCACTGCCGGCCAAACCGGCGCAGCCGGTGCTGCGCGGAATTTTGATCACCGCCGACGATGACGGACTGACCCTGGCGGGCTACGACTACGAAGTGTCCACCGAGGTCAAAATTTCCGCGATCGTCGATGAGCCGGGGCGCATCGCCGTGGCCGGCAAGCTGATGGCCGACATCACCTCGACTCTGCCGAACAAGGAAATTCAGGTCAGCTACGACGGTTCGAAAGTGACCCTGGAGTGCGGGTCCTCCCGCTTCGAACTGCCGGCCATTCCGCTGGATGACTACCCGGAGCTGCCGGAACTTCCCGCCGACACCGGAACCGTCAATCCCGGGCTGTTCGCCGAAGCCGTCACCCAGGTCGCCAGTGCCGCCTCCCGGGATGAAACCCTGCTCATGCTCACCGGTGTGTTCATGGAGATCAAGGGCAACCAGATGCTTTTGGCCTCCACCGACCGTTTCCGCATGGCGGTGCGCACCTTCACCTGGAACTGCACCGCCGGTGAGGTTGACGCGCACTTTTTGATTCCGGCGAAAACCCTGCTGGATGCGGCCAAAAGCATGGATGCCTCCACCGGGGAGGACATTGAGATCGCCGTCGGCGCCAGTGAAGCGGAAGCCACCTCGGCCAAGCTGTTCGGGGTGCGTACCGAAGGCCGGAAAACCACCACCCGTCTGCTGGATGCGGAATTCCCGAAATTCCGTCCCCTGCTGCCCAAGCAGCACACGTCGATGGCGACCGTCGAGATTTCCCCGCTGCTGGATGCGGTCAAACGTGTCTCGCTGGTCACCGACCGCAGTTCCTCGCAGATCAGAATGGAATTTTCCGCCGGACAGCTGGTGATCACCGGTGGTGGTGCCGATGCCGGCAAAGCCGAGGAAATCATCGACTGTGCTTTCGTCGGTGAACCGATCACCACCGCGTTCAACACCGGCTACCTGCGCGATGGCCTGGGGGCAATCAAAACCAAGCGGGCCGTGTTCGGCTTCACCCAGGCCTCCCGCCCGGTGCTGGTGATCCCGGAGCCGGAAACCATGCCCGAAGCAGATGACAGCGGCACGTTCCCGACCCCGGAAACCGAACTGACCTACGTGCTCATGCCGGTCAGGCTTCCGTAAAAAGACAAATTCCGGCGGTTTTTAAAAAAACAGCCCCCACACCCCGGCGTGTCGGCGGTGTGTGCGGTGGATGATGGTTTGTGTGCGCTGCGGCATACGCTCACCCGGCAGTGCAGGGCTTCCCGCTGCTGATCGGCTGTGGCGGTGGTGGCCGTCTCGGGGCGGTGGGCTATGGTACGCCCCACACCCACCCGGTGGTGATAGGAAGGGACGGTGACTTTTACCAGCAGTGTTTATTTCACATCTGTCGCTGCGGGATTTCCGCTCCTGGCCCGAACTCGAGGTTGATCTTGACCCCGGGGTGAGCGTGTTCGTCGGCCGCAACGGCCACGGGAAAACCAATGTGGTCGAAGCCGTCGGCTATCTGGCACACTTGACCAGCCACCGGGTATCGGTTGATGCACCACTGGTCAGGGCCGGACAAGACGATGCCCGGCTGTCGGCGACGGTGGTCAACGATGGCCGTGAATTGACCGCCCACCTGCTGGTGAAACCGAAGGGGAAAAATCTCGCGCAGATCAACCGCACCCGGTTGTCCACCCCCCGGGAGATTCTGGGGGTGGTCAAAACCGTGTTGTTCGCCCCGGAGGATCTGGCCCTTGTCACCGGTGAACCGGCACAACGGCGCCGCTACCTCGACGATGTCCTGGCCACCCGCCGGCCCCGGCTGGCCGGGGTGAGAGCCGACTACGACAAAATTCTGCGGCAACGCAACGCGCTGCTGAAATCGGCACCCTCGCCGCGGCGCCGCGGTTACGCTGACGATTCTGCCGTGGCCACCCTGGATGTGTGGGACGCCCAGCTTGCGGCGCTGGGGGCGAAAATTGTGGTGGAACGGCAGAAACTGGTTGCCGAACTGTCCGGCAGAGTCCACGACGCCTATGCCTCGATCGCCCCGGAGTCGCGTCCGGCGTCGATACGCTACACATCCACCATCCAGGATGCGGTGGAAAAACTCGCCGGTGGGCACTGTGCATCCGGAGCAATCATTGACGAGCAGCTCGCTGAAGCGGCGATGCTGGCCGAGCTGGGCAACAACAGAAGCAAAGAAGTGGAACGGGGGATGACGCTCACCGGCCCGCACCGCGACGACCTGGCCGTTATTCTCGGCGCCCATCCAGCCAAAGGCTATGCCAGCCACGGTGAAACCTGGTCGCTGGCGTTGTCGCTGCGGCTGGCCACAGCCATGCTCTACCGGGCCGACGGCACCGATCCGATTGTGATTTTGGATGATGTGTTCGCCGAACTGGATGCGAAACGACGCCTACGCCTGGTGGATACGGTCCTGCACGCCGAACAGGTGCTCATTACCGCCGCTGTCGGTGATGACCTGCCCGACAATCTGGGTGAGGCGGTCACAGCCACCCACACGGTGACCATGATCGACCGCCCGGACGGGCCGGTGTCCGTTCTCGACTGCGACAGCACCGAAAGTCCCTCCCGGTCTGCCCGGTGTGACCGGCAGGACACACAGCCGGCCGACACCCCCGCCACCACACAGACCGATATCATCGGCGCACAGGTGGGCGATGACACCGCACTACCTTCTGTCAGTTCCCAGGAAGGTGGTCACCATGACTGATGACGCACTCCCGTGTGATCCCGCGGGCGACCACCGCACCGGACAAACCCCGGCCGTCGGCGGGGAGACCACCATGCCTGAAACACAGTCAACGCAGCCATCATCGGCCCAAATACCTGCGCGACCACGCCGGGCAGCCAGTTTCGAAGACACCTTGGGCAGCCGTGGAAATGACCTGGTGGCCGATGCTTTTGACAGGGTGCGCCAGGCATCGAAGAGGAAAAACGGCCGGATACCGTCGTTGAAATACCAGGCCGGAACCGGGGTGGGGGCCAGTGATTTCGGTGCCCCCGGATTCGCCGGCACCGACAGCGCCGACACCATCGGTGCCCTGCTTCCCGATGTGTTGACCCGTGGGGGTACCTGCGCCGATGACCCGGAACTTGCCGCTGACCGGGCGCGGGCGCGCCGGCCCCGCAGCTGGCCGTCGTTTGCCCGCCCCAGCGGACCGGATGGCCGGGCCTGGCATCCATCCGATCGACCGGAGAAACTGGTGTCGATCCTGGGCCGGGAAATCACCTCCCGGGGCTGGAAGAAAGGCCTGGCCCAGGGGTTTTTGACCAGTCGGTGGGAGGAGATCGTGGGGGAGAAAATCGCCCAGCACACCACCATCGAGATGGTCAAGGACACCACACTGTTCCTATCGACTGATTCGACTGCCTGGGCGACCAATCTGCGCCTGATGCAGCGCACCATTTTGTCGGCCATCGCCGAGCAGGTGGGGCCGGGCATTGTCACCGAGCTGAAAATCTATCCGCCCAAGGCCCCCAGCTGGCGCAAAGGACGGCTGCATGTCAAAGGCCGCGGGCCGCGGGACACCTACGGATAAGCGGGCGGGTGCTTTTTTGCCCTGCGGGCACCGGTGGTTTTTCAACTCTCAGCGGCCCCACGGGGGGCCACAGGCCCCCGAAATCAGCGTCCCGCCGGAAGCTGGTTACGGTTTGTTGCCCCACAGCCCCACACAGTCCCTCACGCCGTATTGCAGCCGTGTAGGATAAGGGGGTCAAAATTCCAGTCTCAGGCCAAGGAGCGACGCCACCCGTGTCCGCTACAGAACACCACTATGACGCCTCATCGATCACCATCCTTGAGGGTCTGGAAGCCGTCCGCAAACGCCCGGGCATGTACATCGGTTCCACCGGTGAACGTGGCCTGCACCATCTGGTGTGGGAGGTTGTCGACAACTCCGTTGACGAGGCGATGGCCGGCTACGCCGACAAAGTCGATGTGACGCTGTTGGCTGACGGTGGCGTGCAGGTGGTCGACAACGGCCGTGGCATCCCCGTCGACAAGCACCCCTCCGGCCCGCCGACAGTGCAGGTCGTGATGACCCAGCTGCACGCCGGCGGTAAATTCGACTCTGAATCCTATGCCGTCTCCGGTGGTTTGCACGGTGTGGGTATTTCCGTGGTCAACGCGCTGTCGACCAGGCTGGAAGCCGATATCAAACGCGACGGCTACCACTGGTACCAGAAATTCGACCGGGCGATTCCCGGTGAATTGGAGCAGGGCGGCAAATGCCGCGGCACCGGAACCACCATCCGCTTCTGGCCGGACCCGGAGGTGTTCGAAACCACCGAGTTCAAGTTCGACACCATTGCCCGCCGCCTGCAGGAAATGGCTTTCCTCAACAAGGGCCTGACGATCACGTTGACTGACCTGCGGGTCACCGAGGAACAGGCCGAACTCGATGAGCTGGCCGAACGCGATGACGCGGATTCACTCGACGACGATGATGACCGTCCCGATCTGCTGGATACCGATGACGGCCGCGGTGACGATGACGACGACAGTGATGCGGCGGAAGGCAAGGACAAAAAGAAGTCCGGCAAGCCGAAGCAGAAAAAACGCATCTACCACTACCCGGATGGCCTGAAGGACTATGTCCGCAGCCTGAACAAGTCGAAGACCGCCGTCCACCCGACGATCATCGCCTTCGACGCCAAGGACGAGACCAACGAGCTGGAGGTTGCCCTGCAGTGGAATTCCTCCTACTCGCAGTCTGTGCACACCTTCGCCAACACCATCAACACCATTGAGGGTGGTTCCCACGAGGAGGGTTTCCGTGCCGCGGTGACCTCCCTGATGAACCGGTATGCCCGCGAGCACAAGATGCTCAAAGACAAAGAACCCAATCTTTCCGGTGACGACTGCCGTGAAGGATTGGCCGCCGTGGTGTCGGTTCGTGTCTCCGATCCGCAGTTCGAGGGCCAGACGAAGACGAAACTCGGCAACACCGAAGTGAAATCGTTTGTGCAGCGGATGATCAACGAGCATCTGGCGCATTGGCTGGAAGCCAATCCGGCGGAAGCCAAAGTGATCATCAACAAGGCGATCAGTTCGTCGCATGCCCGCCAGGCGGCCCGCAAAGCCCGGGAGCTGGTGCGCCGCAAATCGGCCACAAACATGGGTGGTCTGCCCGGCAAACTGGCCGACTGCCGCAGCAAGGATCCGGTCAAATCGGAGCTGTACCTGGTGGAGGGTGACTCCGCCGGTGGTACCGCCAAGAAGGGCCGTGATTCGCTGTACCAGGCGATCCTGCCGCTGCGGGGCAAAATCCTCAATGTGGAGAAAGCCCGCCTGGACAAGGTGCTGAAAAACAATGAGGTGCAGGCGATTATTTCGGCGCTGGGCACCGGCATCCACGACGAGTTCGATATCGAGAAGCTGCGCTACCACAAGATTGTGCTCATGGCCGACGCCGATGTTGACGGCCAGCACATCGCCACCCTGCTTCTGACCCTGCTGTTCAGGTTCATGCCGCAGCTGGTTATCGACGGCCATATTTATCTTGCGCAGCCGCCGCTGTACAAGTTGAAGTGGCAGAAGGGCGAACCCGGTTTCGCCTACTCCGATGCCGGCCGTGACGAGCAGCTCAAAGAAGGTCTGGAAGCCGGCCGCAAGATCAACACCGACGACGGTATCCAGCGCTACAAGGGTCTCGGCGAGATGAGTGCGAAAGAGCTGTGGGAAACCACACTTGATCCAACCAGCCGTACCCTGCGCAAGGTGACCATGCCCGATGCCCAGGCCGCCGACGAGGTCTTTTCCATTCTCATGGGCGATGACGTGGTGGCCCGCCGCTCGTTTATCACCCGCAACGCCAAAGACGTCCGCTTCTTGGACGTCTAGGTTCACCCGGTCCCGGTTGACGGAAAATCTGTTCAACCAACCGGATCTGTCCGCCCCGCCCCCACCGTTTTTCGGTGGGGGCGGTTGTGGTTGGGGGCTGCTGCAGTCTGCCGCCCATGGTCCCTGCGGGATGCCGACCCATGGCTGCCGCCGATCACCTGTGCTGAGACAGCACTGAAAGTGCGGTGAAAGTCGGCTGTGGCAGGCTGTGACCTGTATTAATGGTTCAGCGCCGGGTCCTGCTCGCGTGCGGCGGGGGATTGCTTTATACTCGTGGGTGTTACTGAAGTGACTCAAGTGACTGGTGATACAAGGGAAGGTACCACCGGTTGGACTCACTTCACGGGTTTGTCGTGCCCGGGGAAATAGAAGGGACCACCGACGTGAACACTATCTCGCCACGTCGCCGCTACAAGGGTCTTCAGGTGGGGATCTGGTTGGGGGCTGCCGCAGCCGTGGCCGAATTCGTCACCGCCTGTGTTGTCTACGGGTTTTCCGGTGGTACCGATGTGACCATGGCTGTTGTGTGCGGTATCGGCACCCTGGTCGTCTGTGCCGCCGCCTGGGAGTTGTGGCTTAACTACCACGACTACCGGCTGGAGTGGCCGCAGGACGGGGACAGTGGCACGGCCGATGGGGATTATCCGCGGGCGGCGTATTCAGCCGGGTCGGCTGATAACGGGGCTGGTCGATCAACGCCCCTGGCCACCGATGGCAGGGAATTCGACTGGTATTTCACCGGTGCCGATCCGGTGGCCGACACTGCCCCGGCGGCCAGTGCCCGGCCGTACCGGGAGGTTGCCGGGGAGACCGGCCGTGAGGTGGTCCCAACCGGCGGATGAGGCTGGACAAGGCCTGCGGCACACGCCCGTTGCACTGCGGGGGCAGGTGGGTGTCCGGTTACTGCGCGGCGTATTTTTCCACCAGATCCCCCATGGGGCCGATGGCCGGCCGGAGGTATTTCGGTGCTTTCGCCCGCAGCCTGCCGTAAAGCGCTTTCAACGGGGCGTTGTCGAGCTGGTCTGATTGTTTGTCGGCCTCGGCGACCAGGTGGGCCGCCACCTCGTCTTCCCGCTTTCCCAGGTAGTCGCCGAAGCTGCGGGCCGCAGTGGGGTTGGCGCGGTAGCTGTCCCAGAAACCCTGCAATGCGTCGGCCATATCCGGGATCATCCGGTTGATGCCTTTTTTCACCGTTCCGGGCTGGGCTTTTTCCACTGAACCGATGGTCGCTTTGATCGCTGTTCCGGTGATGCCCGAGTATCCGGCGATGGTGTCTGTGGTCAGTGCGGCCAGCTCTTCGGCCAGCCGACTGCGGCAGGGGCCGGTCAGTTGGGTGCGCAGGTCATTCATCGGGCGATCCTTCAGGTGGGGTGATCAGCGGCTAAAACACACACCGGACACCATGGTGTCGGCGGCTGGTGTTCTCACCGCCATTGTTCCACACCCTGCCCGGTTGCCTTGTCCGGCCGGGCACATGTGGCGACGGCCCCGGGCCTGTCACCGGCACCATGGGTGGCACGGTGACGGCCCCGGGGCCGTCGTCATGATCGGGTGTCGTGATTCTTCCTCCACAGCCGTCCGGTGACTGATGGCGGGTACACCGGCAATCACATCAGTCACACAAGTTAACTGCAATCACAACAGTCACTGATGTTACACCACCGGTGGTGCCGCGCACATGGTTTGGGCACAATTTCGTGATTTTTCCCCGGTGCCCTCCCGCCCGGGGTCACCCCGGACCTGGTGAACCCGGGTGCTGCACGGGACTAGCGGGCCAGATACACCCGGGCGGCAATCACGGCAAACACATCGTTGGCGCGGTCTAGGGGGGCGAGTTTTTCAATGGTTTCAGCCAGTGCCCAGGCGGCGGTGCGGAGATCCCGGTGGACAAAAACACCGTTGATGCGGGCCGCGGGCACCGCAGCCGCTGCCGCCAGGGCCGCATGGTCGGTGATGACAGCGCCGTATCTGCCGCACACCCGTTCGGCGACGGCGACCAGATCATCGACCATGCAGACCCGCGGGTACTGCTGGCCGGTTGCGCCGGTTACTGCTGCGGCCGGGCCGGTGGGACTGGATGATGTCACCGCGCTCACCCGGCCTGGGTGTGACGGAGCATTTTTTTGGTTGCCGCGTAGTCGTCGAGGAAACGTTCGGCCAGTTCGGCGACTTCCTGGCGGGCGAGAGTACGGGCAGCCTGGGCGATGATGGCCCGCACGGCCGCATCGTGTTTGCTGCGCCCCTGTGCGGCAGCCAGCAGTGCCAGTGCCCGGTCCTGTTCATCGGTCAAGCGCAAAGTCATTGCCATGACAGCCCACGCTAGCAGGATCTGGTATCACAGTGGTGGCATGATCGGGCGGTGGTATGCCCGTATTGGCGTTGACAGTGTCCACAATCGGTTGCAGGGTTGTGCCGCGGGGTAGAATGGGAACGACGTGCCGCGGGGCCAGCGCCCTGTGTGGGACGCGTTGAAATGTTTGCCATCTACCAGACGGGACACACGAGAAACAGTGAGTGACGACACCACCCAGGACGGCGAGGCTCTCTTCGACCGCATCCAGCCCATCGACATCCAGGACGAGATGCAGTCGAGCTACATCGACTACGCCATGTCCGTTATCGTCGGCCGTGCCCTCCCGGAGGTCCGGGACGGTTTGAAACCGGTGCACCGGCGCATTCTGTACGCCATGTTCGACTCCGGCTACCGGCCTGAACGCTCCTATGTGAAGTCCTCGCGACCGGTCTCTGATGCGATGGGTAAATTCCACCCGCACGGCGACAGCGCCATCTACGACACCCTGGTGCGTATGGCCCAGCCGTGGTCGATGCGCTACCCGCTGGTTGACGGGCAGGGCAACTTCGGTTCCCCCGGCAATGACGGTGCGGCCGCCATGCGTTACACCGAGTGCCGTCTCACCCCACTGGCCATGCAGATGGTGCGCGATATCCGCGAGGACACCGTCAATTTCCAGCCGAACTACGACGGCAAAAACATGGAACCGGTGGTGCTGCCCTCCCGTGTCCCGAACCTGCTGATGAACGGCTCCGGCGGTATTGCCGTCGGCATGGCCACCAACATTCCGCCGCACAACCTCACCGAGCTGGGTTCGGCGATCTGCTGGCTGCTCGACAATCCGGACGCGGAGCCGAAGGAAGCGCTGGCCGCCTGCATGGAACGGGTCAAAGGCCCCGATTTCCCCACCGCCGGTCTGATTGTCGGCGACCAGGGCATCAAAGAGGCCTACACCACCGGCCGCGGTTCGATCAAGATGCGCGGGGTCTCCGAAATCGAGCAGGAGGGCACCCGCCAGCGCATTGTCATCACCGAACTGCCCTACCAGGTCAACCCGGATAATCTGATCTCCTCGATTGCCGACCAAATCTACAACGGCAAACTGGCCGGCATCGCCGACATCCACGACGAGTCCTCCGACCGCATCGGCATGCGCATTGTCATCCACTTAAAGCGCGACGCCGTGCCGCGGGTGGTGCTCAACAACCTCTACAAGCACACCCAGCTGCAGACCTCTTTCGGCGCGAACATGCTCTCGATTGTCGACGGTGTGCCGCGCACCCTGCGCCTGGACCAGATGCTGCGCTTGTATGTGACCCACCAGATCGAGGTCATTGTCCGGCGCACCAAACACCGGCTCAATGAAGCGGAAAAAGAAGCCCACATTCTGCGCGGCCTGGTCAAGGCACTCGACATGCTCGACGAGGTCATTGCCCTGATCCGCCGCTCGTCGACCCCGGATGTGGCCCGCACCGGTTTGATGGAACTGCTCGAGATCGACCAGATTCAGGCCGATGCGATCCTGGCGATGCAGCTGCGCCGCCTGGCAGCGATGGAACGGCAGAAGATCATCGACCGGTTGGCTGAAATCGAAACCATCATCGCCGATCTGAAGGATATTCTCGCCCGCGAGGAACGGCAGCGCTCCATCGTCAAGGAAGAACTGACCGAAATCGTCGACAAGTACGGCGACGAACGCCGCACCGAGATCATTGCCGCCACCGGTGATGTGACAGAGGAAGATTTGATCGCCCGGGAAAACGTGGTGGTCACCATCACCTCCACCGGGTATGCCAAACGCACCAAGGTTGATTTGTACCGCTCGCAGAAACGCGGCGGCAAAGGGGTGCGCGGCGCGGAGCTGAAACAAGACGATGTGGTGCGCCACTTCTTTGTCTGCTCCACCCACGACTGGATCCTGTTTTTCACCAACTTCGGCCGGGTCTACCGGTTGAAGGCCTACGAGCTGCCCGAGGCCTCGCGCACGGCCCGCGGCCAGCATGTGGCCAATCTGCTGGCCTTCCAGCCGGGTGAACAAATCGCCCAGGTCATCCAGATCCAGTCCTACGAGGATGCCGACTACCTGGTGCTGGCAACCGCCGGCGGCAAGGTGAAAAAGTCCCGGCTGTCCGACTACGACTCGACCCGTTCCGGTGGGCTGATCGCCATCAACCTCAACGAGGGTGACACACTGATCGGTGCGGCCCTGGCCTCTGCCGATGATGATCTGCTGCTGGTCAGTGAAGAGGGACAGGCCATCAGGTTCACCGCCGATGATGAGGCACTGCGCCCCATGGGCCGGGCAACAGCCGGTGTGATGGGCATGCGTTTCCGCGGTGACGACAAGATGCTGGCGATGTGTGTGGTCCGCGAGGGCGGCTACCTTTTGGTGGCCACCACCGGCGGCTACGGCAAGCGCACCGCTTTGGAGGAATACCCCACCAAAAACCGTGGTGGACTGGGTGTGGTCACCTTCAAATACACCCCCAAACGCGGCAAGCTCATCGGTGCATTGACCGTCGACGAGGAAGACCAGATTTTCGCCATCACCTCTGCCGGCGGAGTCATCCGCACCGAGGTCGACCAGATCAGGCCCTCCTCGCGCCAGACCATGGGCGTGCGTCTGGTCAACCTGGAAAAGGGTGTCGAGCTTTTGGCCATCGACCGCAATGTGGAACACGAAGGGGAAGAAACCGCCGAAGCGGTAGCCACCGGTCAGGCGGCGTCCCCTTCCGGTGACGCCGACGAGCAGACTACCCTTGACGAGGAACACGAAACACTTGTCGAAGCAGGTGCCACCGACAAGACGGACGCCAGTGGTGTTCCGGTCACCGACGACGATGACGGGGACGACGACGAGTCATAAACCAAGACCCGGTCCACCGGGGACCGGGGTCTTGTGACCCGCCCGGGCGCCGACAGTGGGGTCCTGGCCGGTCACGACCGTGGCCCGGTCGACCGGCGGACACGGACCCTGTCGGTGTCATCGTCTCGTCCGCGGGCACGATCCACCGGACACACAACCATTTCCGGTGTTTCATCCGCCCGTGGGCGGTACCCCCCACCAACCGGTGGACGCCCGTCACAACAACGCTAGCTTGTAAGGAGCACACCCATCCATGGCAACCCGTGAGGTCACCATCGCCCGGATATCCCCGCTGTCGGCTTTCAGAACAGGTCTCGCCCTGTCCCTGGCCGGCCTGGCGGCCTGGATTTTGTGCATTGTCATGCTCTACTTCGGCCTGGACTACTTCGGCATCTGGGAGAAAATGAACTCCGTGATCGGCGGGGCGGGCGGCGAAGAAATCATCACCTTCGGCACCGTTTTGTCGATCGCCGCCCTGATCGGCGCGGTGACCGCGATCATCACCACCATCCTGGCGCCACTGATCGCCATCATCTACAACGGATTCGTGGACCTGTTCGGCGGAATCACCGTGCTGCTGAAAGAACACACCTACTGATCGGCCGACCATCCCCGACGACGCAACCCGGGACCGGTGAACAACTGGTCCCGGGTTGTCTGCACTGTTGTGC
>NZ_JAFLEQ010000011.1:46092-91133 GCF_017307055.1 Corynebacterium mendelii
AGGGGCCCAATTTGCGTTTGTCGACAACCGCACGGTAAAGTTCACTCTCGTTCGAGGGCCTATAGCTCAGGCGGTTAGAGCGCTTCGCTGATAACGAAGAGGTCGCAGGTTCGAATCCTGCTAGGCCCACCAAACAATTTCAATTCTTGGGGCATTAGCTCAATTGGTAGAGCACCTGCTTTGCAAGCAGGAGGTCAGGAGTTCGATTCTCCTATGCTCCACATTTTTATTCCTCCCGGTCGCAGATGACCGGGAGGTTTTGCTTTTCCCGGGCGCCCGGCCACCCGCATCACCGGGTTGGTCGCGGGCATGAAATACACTGTGGTCTTCATCTTTTTGTTCATTGTGGTTTTCTCTGTGATCTCCACGGTTATTTCCCTCGTGCTCGGCGGACTGGGGGCCTCTGTCGGCGGGGTGGAACTTATTGTCATCGCGCTGGTATCGGCGGCCGGGGCATTTTTTATCTCGCGCCCGGTGGCCCGGAAACTCACCCGGTAGTGGTGGTGGGCCGGCAGGGGGTGTTCGTGCACGGATCAATCCGGGGGTTTAAGGTTTGGCTATGACAATTCCGGACAACAACGCCATCCCCGAGATGTTTTCCGACAATCTCGGCGCCACCTTGATTTGTACGATTGAAGCCCGCGCCCACGCCGGCGACGATTACCGGATCGCCTGTTGGAACGACGATGAAGCGAAAAAAGTGTGGCAGCGCCTTACCGTGCTTGCCGAGCAGTCGTCCATTGACTTAAACGACTATGTGGTCGCCGAAAAAAGCAACCGGGCGGGCACCATCCACCGGGCGCTGTGCATTGACCGGCAAATCCGGGAGTTTCGCCGGATCACCGACGGACCGATACAGGTGGTGACCCTGGGGGTGGGACTGTGCACCCGGGCAACCCGGGTGCCCGATATCAAAGACGTCACTTTTTTCGGTATCGACCGTCCGGAAGTGGTGGCAACCAGGAAAGCCGTGATGCCGGAGGATCCGACTGAACTGATCGGGGCGTCGGTGACCGCCCCGGGGTGGATGGATGATTTCGCCCATGACAAGCCGACCTGTTTCGTGGCCGAAGGCCTTGTGATGTATCTCACTGCTGACCAGGTGCGCCAGATTCTTGCCGACATCGCCTCCACCATGACGGCTGCCTGCTGGTTTGTCTCCGACAGCCACCATTCACGGGTGATTGGAAAAGGTCAGCGGAAAGCAGAAATCACCAACAAAACCGGATCGGTCTACACCTTCGGCAGTGCTGACGCCGAGTCAATGGCCAACCTCGGCGGCCAGCGCTGGCAGGCAGTGTCGGCGATCGACACCATGGGGCCGATCGGACCCATGCACAGGGCCATCAGCACTGTTTTCCGGCTGCTCAGAAAAGCGGAGTTGTTTTCGGTGAAAACCATTGCCTTCCAGCCCACCGGTGCTGGGGGGCGGTAGGCGGGCAGGCCAACAGCCCGGGAAAGCCACTGCCGCCGGGATGCCCACTACACTGAACCGAAAACCAATCAAGCTCAGGCAGAAACGGATACCTCACGGGTGGCAAGCGGACGGAAGAGTTGTTCCCCGGCCAACCATGGTGTGTCGCGTCACGATGAAAACAGCCCGCTGCAGGCCCGCCGGCTGACGGGGAGTTTCTACACCCCACCCCTGTGGGCCGACTACGCCCACACCACCCTTGACCGGGTGCTGGGGCCGCGGTGGCGCAGCGAGAATGTTGTGTGGGATCCGGCATGCGGAACCAAAAACCTCACCGGCGGCCACGACGACTATCTCCAGCTTTTCTGTTCGACGATTGACCCGCTGGAACTGGCGGTGTCGGACGGGATCAATCCCGGGGCGAGATGTTTCGTCCACGATTTCCTCAACTCCGGCTACACGGCAGCCACCCCGGCGGCAGGTCTTCCGCGGGATCTGCACAAAGTTTTTGACGACAACCGTCCACTGGTGATCCTCATGAACCCGCCGTACGGCACCGGTGCCAATCACGGGGGCAGTTCGAAAAGAAATATTGCCGCCACCGCAGTCAGACGGGACATGGCGTCCCTGCGGCTCAACCGGGCCACCCACCAGCTGTACGCCCAGTTTTTGTGGCGGATACTGGCCATCACCCGGCACTACCGGCTCACTGATGTCACTGTCGCCCTGTTCAGCAACGACCGTTTCCTGCACGGTGGACCCACCTGGGAGAAATTCATGGGGGAATTCACCTCCACTTTCACCTACCGGGCCGGCAGTGTGCTCAATGCCGGGGAGTTTTCCGCTGTCGCCGGATCATGGGCAGTCAGTTTCACCGTGTGGGCCACCCGCCGGGCGACCGCCACCCCGGCAGTCAGCGCTACCACCACCACCGGTGAACACACCTATCTGCTGGATGTGGTGGAAAACAGGGCGCACACGGCAACCACCGTCGGCAGCCGCCGGGTAACTGCTGTGACAGCAGACAACCTGTTGTCGGCGTGGGTGAAAAAACCGCTGCAGCGGGAAAAGAAAACCATTCTGCGGCCGGCGCAGCGTGTCAGGTTGAAAAACGCCGTGGAGCCAGGTGCCGCGGGACTGCCGGTCACCTGGCCGTGTGGCGCGATCGGCTACGCCCACAACAATGGGGACACGGTGGAGCATTCGCCGAAATACGTCGGCTTATATTCCACCTATTTCGCCTCCGGGCACGGGATCGCTGTCACCGAGGCAAATTTTGACCGGGCCTGCATCAACTTCGCCGTGCGCAAAGCCTGCGTCCCGCCACCCGATCAGATGTGGTTGACCGGGCACACCAACCACCGTTGGCCCGGTGAGGCTGTGACACAAGACAACGGGTGGGAGGAATTCACCGGCGACTGTGTGGCACTGGCGCTGTGTACCGCCTCCGGCTCCAACCAGTCGGCGCTGCGCGACATCACCTGGATGGGCCGCAGCCTTGATCTGGACAACGAATGGTTTTTCCTCGACGCGGCCACCATTGCCGCCCACGCCCGAGCATGCGGGTTTGGTGAACTTGCCGCTGATGCCGACAAAGCCGTGGCCGCCGGAGCCTGTCGTTTTGTCAACCGGTGGCTGGCACAGCACCGGCTGGGCGGACAGGCCGGCGAGCTTATCGCCGCGCTGCGTGATTTTCACCTGCAGTCATTGCCCATGCGCCGGGATCGTCACCGCACCCATCCCCAATGGTCGCTGGCTGCCTGGGATGCGGGTTTCAAACAATCCTGGCTGGCAGTCGGGGGATCGCCCGGGCTGCCGGGCCCACTGGTCCGGGCACACGCCGCGGTGATGGACAATGTCCGCCGCCGGGCGCACGACTACGGCATGCTCTAGGGGCACAACGGGTTGCGGAAACCCGTGGCGCAGTTTGTCAAAGGGCAAACAAGACGGTGTGCGGGGCGGGGAGAAAAAACAAAAAAGCCGCCGCCGGATGCGGTGGGCCAGGGCTTTGTCGGGTCACTGGCTCGCATCCGGCGGCGGATTGGGAAGGGGGATGAAATTTTTTCCTGAAGCTTACGTTTCCGGCAGCACCCGGTGGCGCGGGTCCTGCCGAAACCGGTGGATGATCCGGCAGGACCGGGCGGGGGCGTCGTTACTGGTGGCGGCGCCTGCGGTTGGCGGCCACCAGCACGGCGCCGACCAGCAGGGTCAGCAGGCCGCCGGCAGTGACACCGAAAACATTGGCGCCGGTGACAGCCAGCATGGCGCTGTCGTTGTGGGCGGGCTGTTTGACCACATCAGGGGCAGTATCCGGGGCCGGGGCCAGCGGTTCCGGTGCCGGGGCGACCGGCAACGGTGCGGGTGCCGGGGCACTGACCGTCGGGGCCGTGGCGATAACACCCAGGAGTGTTCCCACCACTCCGAGACCGACGACCACGGGAAGAATCGAATCCATCGATGATCCCGGCTGCGTTTGCGTTGTCTCGCTTGTGTCTGTCGGGGGTTGGGCAACAGAACCAACCCGGAAGGTCACCGGGGTGGTGTCCTTGGAGCCATCAGCAAATTTGGTGACAATCAGGAACTTGAACTTCTTGTTCGCCTGCTTGCCGGCCGGGAGGAACGAGATGGCACCGGTTTCCGGGTCAATCCGTGCCTGGCCCGGTTCAAGGACGGCAGCGGGGTCAGTCACCTGTGTGATACCGGCAGGTAGACCCACAATGCGGTGGGTGGTGCCTTGTGGAATATCGAACGGCTTGTCCGTGTCTTTTTCGTGGAACTCGACCGGACCGGACGTGGTGACTTTGTTCACCGGGGCATCAAGGACCTGCGGGATGTTGGCCACCACAGTCGCGGTTTTTGCCATAGGCGCCACCGGGAAGCTGACCTTGGTCTGCGTGGTGGTCTCATCCGGGAACGTGACGGTAACCCGGAAGACCAGGGTTTTACCGGCGTCTTCCTGCCGCGGGGTGACGGTCAAGACACCGGAGTCGCTATCCAGGAAATACTGGCCGGGGCCCACGGTCTCTGCCGAGTCAGCCGGCATGTAGCCCTTGGGAGCTTGATCGGTTGTGAAGTCAACCTGCTTCGGGCTGACCACAGTGCTGCCGGTCGTGTCGTTGATAAACAGCGGAATCGTCGACGAGACCGGGGTGTTGGAGGTGGCCGGGGTGGAACGGTTGGGTACCGACAGCCTCGGGGCAACGTCGAATGTCACCTGCGCCGTATCGGTGGTGCCGTCCGGGTAGGTGACGGTGACCGGGACGACGACCGAGGTTCCGGCCTGCTGTTTGGTTGCAACATAGGTGATCTCTCCGGTGGCCGGATCAATGTAGATCTTGCCTACGGGTATGTTGTCCGGGGAACCAACCTGGGCGAAACCATCACCGGTGATGGCAACAGTACTGCCTTCAGGCAGTTGCTTCTGCTCGCCGGAGGGATCAACCAGCTCCACCGGGGCAGAGGTGGCGGGTAGACCGGAGACAGCCGGAATATCCTGGCTGACTGGCTCAAAGAGCGCAGCGTCCTGTTTCGCAACTACGAACGTGGTGGTTTCGGTATCCGTGGAGCCGTCTCGGTAGGTGACGGTCACCAAAAAGTCCACCGAGGTTCCGGCCTGGTCGGTGCCGGGAACAAACCACACCTTGCCCGTTGTCGGATCAATCCAGGCCTTACCCGTTGCCTGATCAATCCCGGCCTCACCGGCTTCAAGATCCGGTTTGCTGTCAACCAATGTCACACCCTCGGGCGCGGTGGTGGTGAACTTGGTGTCCTGGGGGGGTGTCACTGGCGGGGTGTCGGTGCCCTGGGCGGTGAACCCGGTGTCCTCGGAGGATGCTTTCTTACCCACCTTGGCGGGGATGGTCTGCGAGGTCGGATGGTAGTCGACACTGGCCAGCTGGTCGACCGTGAAGGTGACCATGGTCGAATCGGTGGTGCCGTCTTTGTAGGTCACCGTCACCGGGAACTGGAATTGTTCTCCGGCCTGCTCTTTGGTGGGGGTGAAGGAAACCGCACCGGTGGCCTGGTCAATGGTGACTTTAAGATCTTCAGGGACTTCACCCAGCGAGAAGGATTCGTCAGTCAGCGCCGGTTTGTTGTCACCGGTAGCCTCCTCACCTTTGGCGTGGTCGACGAAAGCGATCGGGGTGCCGGATTTGGCCTTGCCGATCGGCGCATTCCAGTTTTGGGCGACAGGCTCGAACTCGTCGGCCTCGGAAACCGGGACGGTAAATGTGACGGTGACCGGGTCAGTGGAGCCATCGGTGTAGGTCACGGTCGCCGGGATGATCACCGATTGTCCGGAATCCTCTTTCCTCGGCTGGAAGGTGACTGCACCGGTTGTCGGGTCGATCCACACCGTGCCGGGTGTGACATCGTTTTTGTTGTTGACTTTGCTGACACCTATCAGCAAACGTGCTTCGTCGATGGCGTATGTTTCACCCTGCGGTGAATCCTCACCACTGACAGGGGTGTCGGCGGCCTGGTCGAGGTAGGTGACCTCGTCGGAGGTGGTTGTAGCCCCGATGGGTGCCACAGCTTTTTCATTGTTGGGTTCAACGACCGTAGCTGTTTCGGCGATGGTGAACTTCACCGTGGTCTTCGCGGTGGTGCCATCGTTGTAGGTCACTGTCACAGGCACCGTGATTGAGGTTCCGGCCTGCTCCAAGGTGGGAACGAAGGTGATCTCACCTGTCTGCGGATTGATCCAGGCCTGACCTTGAGCAAGCGTGTCCGGGGCGGAGGTGCCGGAGACGAACTCGATACCGCCGGGAACATCGTTTCTGTCAACCGTGAAGGTTGTCACCTTCGCGTCCGCGTCTGTGATCGGCGAATCGTCCACCGCGGAGGTGAACGTGATCGCAGGCGAGGTCGCCGATTCAGTCGGGGTGGCCTCCTTGATCTGCGGGTTCGCGACAACCAGGGTCGACAAAGCCGCCGGAACAGTGAACTTTGCCGTTACCGGGTCGGTGGAACCGTCTGGGTAGGTGACGGTGACCGGGAAGACGAACGACTGTCCGGCTTGCTTCACATCCGGTTCGAACGTGACCTGGCCGGTGGTGGTGTTGAATCTCACCTGGCCTTTGTCGACACCTTCCGGCAGGTCGCCCAGTGTGAAGGACTTGGTGGCCGGCGCAGTGGTGGCCGTGGTGCCGTCCTGCAGCGTGTAGGTGTAGTCGTCGGAGGTCGTTTTTTCCCCGAACGGTGCGGTTTTTTCCACGTCGAGTGGTTCGAAGCTTTCCGCCTGCGTCCGTCCGACAACGAAGGTGACGGTGGTGTTGTCTGTTGTGCCGTCGGCGTAGGTGACAATCACCGGCACACTGATGGTGGTTCCGGCTTGTGTCACGGTCGGGGTCAGACTGACCTTGCCGTTGTCGATGCCGAACTGGTCTTCGTCGACACCCTCCGGCAGCTTGCCGAAGTCGATGGTGTAGGTGGTGCCGGCCGGCACGTCGCTAGGCGTGGTGGTTCCCTGCTCAACAAATCCCGGAACGTCGGCGGTGGTTGTACCTCCGACCGGGGCGGGAAGTGTCTGCGGCAGCGGCTGGAAACGCTGGTTATCGTTTTCCGGGGCGGTGGCTTTGACCCCGAAGGAACTGGTGGCCTGATCGGTGGAGGAATCGGGGAAAGTCATCACCACCGGAATATCGACCGTGGTGCCTTCCTGGTTTTCATTCGGGGTGAAGGTGACTGCACCGGTAGTCGAATCAATAAAGACCTGGTTGTCTTCGACACCTTTCGGCAGCGTACCGAGGGAAAAGACGGTGCCCGTTGGCGGGATGGCGGTGTTGATGGTGCCCTGCTCGGTGATTGCCGGGGCTTCGGCGACAGCCTCGACACCCACTTCGGCCGGGGTGTAGACATCACCGGGTTGCATCACGTTTGCCATCAGCTTTGCGACGGTGAAAGTGTCGGTGAAGGTGTCGGTCGAGCCGTCGGCGTATTTCACGGTGACCGGGAAGATGAAGGATGTGCCTGCCTGGCCAAGCTCCGGGGTGAAGGTGACTGCACCGGTATCCGGGTGAATCGAGACCTGGTCTGGTGCGACACCTTCCGGCAGCCTACCGAGAGCGTAGCGTGCGCCATCCGGTGCGGTGACAGTGTTGTCGGTGCCCTGCTGCTTGTAGCCCGGGGTGGCGGCGGTTGCGCGTTTTTTGACCACCGCATCCAGGGTCTGGGACTGCGGATCAACCAGGGTGGCAGTCGACTGGGCGACATTGTAGGTGACGCTGGTGTCATCTTCGGTGCCATCCGGGTAGGAGGCTGTCACAGGGAAGGTGACAGAGGTGCCTGCCTGTCCCAGTTTCGGTTTGAAGGTGACAATGCCGGTTGTCGAATCAATCGACACCTGGTTTTCATCGATGCCTTCAGGGCGATCACCCAGCTTGTAGGTGGTGCCTTCCGGGGCTTCGGTGGGCGTGATGGTGCCTTGTTTCACAAACGACGGTGCGTCAGAGGATTTCGACTGGTCCACCATGGCCGGGAGGGTCTGCGGCAGCGGATCAACACTTGCGGCAGAGGACTTCGCCACCGTGTAAGTGACAGTGGTGGCATCGGTGGAGCCATCGGCGTATTTCACGGTAACCGGGAAGACGAAGGACTTGCCCTGCTGGTCACCTGTCGGGCGGAAACTGACGACACCGGTGTTGGCGTCGATGCTGACCTGTTTGGAGTCGATTCCCTCAGGCAGGGTGCCCAATCTGAATGTGGCGCCCTCGACATCGGCAGGCACCCGGGTCGACTGCTTGTCAAAGCCGATCGGCTGGGAGTCGGTTGTCTCGTTTAATGGTGCGGGCAGAATCTGCGAGGCCGGTTCGACCAGATTCGATTCCAGTTTCGCGACGGTGAACACAATGGTGCCCGGGTCCGTCGAACCGTCCGGGTAGGTGACGGTGACAGGGAAGGTAATAGAGCTTCCCTGCTGGGCTGTGGTGGGGGTGAAGGTGATCTCACCGGTTTCCGGATCAATGAAGGCCGTACCCTGTGTCACGGAGTCTTTGCTGCCGACGCGTTCCACACCGTCAGGCATGTCGGCAAAAGCAAACGAGTCGCCGTCCATGGGATCGGCTTTGTCAGTGGTGCCCTGGGTGGTGAAACCGATCGGCGCGGAGGTGGCGGGTTTTTCGGCTTTGGCCGGAATGATCTGCCGATTCGGGTCCAGCTTGGCCTTATCGAGTTTGGCTGTGGTGAAAGTGATTGTGGTGTCGTTTTTCGACCCGTCCGGGTAGGTGGCCACAATCGGGATGATCGGGCTGGTGCCGGCCTGCTGTTTGGTGGGGATAAACGTCACTATGCCGGTTGCCGGATCAATGTAGACCTCGCCCGGTTCCATCTCCTCCGGGTTGTCGACAGGTGTCACATTGTCGGCTAAGGCGTCCGTATCGATGCTGAATGTAGTCTCATCGGGTGCCTTCGCCGGTTCGGTGGTGCCGGAGGTGACGAACTGTGGTGTTTTGGACGTGGCGGGCTTGTCCGCTACCGCCGGAATGATCTGCGGAGAGGGAGCCACCAGAGCCGCCGACAGCGGGTCTACCGTGTAGGTCACGGTGGTCGTATCAGTTGAATCATCCTCGTAGGTCACGGTGACCGTGAAGACGAACGAGCTGTCGGCACGGTCCGTCGTCGGGGTGAAGACGATTTTGCCGGTGCTCGGATTGAATTGAACTTCATCCTCGGTGAGACCCTCCGGAATGTCGAGGGAGAACTCGGCGTTGATGGGCCGGGCCACCGGATTTGTGGTTCCCTGGACATTGAAAGCGATCGGCTGTGCCGGGGTTTCGGTGTTGACGGTTGTTACCAGGGTCTGCGGTTGCGGTTGAACCAGTTTGTCGGTGAGCTCAGAAACCGTGATGACCGCTTCGGTATCGGCGGTGCTGGTATCCGGGTAGGTCACCATAACGGGAATGCGCTGGGTAGTGCCGGCCTGCTTGTCAGTGGGATTGAAGGTTACCTGGCCGTTGGTCGGGTTTATCCAGGCTTGGCCGGGCTGAATATTGTCAGCGGAATCAGCAGACTCGATTGACCCGGGCAGGGTGTCGACGAAGGCGAAGATTGTGTTGTCCGGACGGTCGGAGGCGGTGGTGGTGCCTTTGGCGACGAATCCGACTGAACCTGCGGTGACTGCTTGTTTGGGTTTGGTTGTCGCCGAGGTTCCGGTGGGTTCAATGACTGTGTTGATCAAAGGATCAACAGTGATTTCTGCATCGGTCTGGTCGGTGGTGCCGTCTTTGTAGGTCACAGTCACCGAGAACACGAATGACGAATCAGCCTGCTTTTTGGTGGGTTTGAACTTCACCTCGCCGGTGACCGGGTTAATGAAGACTTCACCTTCACCCGGGTTCGGATTATCGGTTTTGGTCACATCGGTGGGGCCAGTGTCATCGAGGGCGTAGCTGCTGACCACCGGGTTGGTGGTGTTATTGCCGTCGATTTCACGGGTAAACGACACCGGGGAGGCAATCGTCGAATTGTACGGTCCCGACACCGGCGAATAGCCCGGATCGTAGACCTCATTGCGGGGCAGGGCATCGACTGTCACCGACGCCGGGATTTCGCCGTCCTGGTACTTGGGATCACCGGTGACCGTGACAGTTCCGTCATCGTCAACGGTGATACTGCCCGGCTCGATCTGCGGGTTCGCTTCCTTGACTTTGTCTTTGACTGCTTGTTTTTCGTTATCGGTCAGATGTGCCGGATCAGCCACCGACACCGGCTCCGCCGGATCGTTGAGCTTGTAAACCAGCGGCACTTCATGATTTTCTCCGTCGGTCACCAGCGAAGTGGAATCGTCTGGTGTGACGTAGGAGCAGCCTTCGAAGGCAGTGCACTCGGGGATGACGTAGTCGAGGGTGCTGTTGTTGGAGGCGGTGATCTTCTGGGTGCCGACCTCGTTGCCCTCTGGGTCGGTGTAGGTGATTGTTGTCAGTGTCGGGTTGCAGGCGGCGTCGTTTTCAGCCAGCGAACCCGCACCGTAGAGTGCATCGCCCGGCTTCGCCAGACGGGTGAGACTTATTCGACCTTCCTTATTGCTGCTATCGAGCTCATTGACGTTCATGGCGTAGACCCAGCCGTCGCTGCCTGCCAGAACGAGTCTTCCTTGGGACAGGGTGAGTCCGTAAGCCGCCACAGGCTGATTTTTGAATTCAAGACGGCCAATCAACTCGCCGGAGTCGATCAGATCCTTACCGGGAGCTTTTTTGCCGAGTGTTGCCAAATACCAGACGCTCCTACCGTTCTCGACACCCTCGGCCAGCAGAAACAGTTCGCCGTTGGGGGCGCGCAGGAAATCGCCGCCAGAACCCACTATCTTAACGTCGTCGGTGGTCAGGAACTTTGAAAAGTCCGTCGATGCTTGAGTGGCTGTGACCGGTCCGCCCAACGTGGGGTTGTCGACATCTTTCAGCGGGGCGGTAAACACGTACGGGGTTTTGTACAGCCCGATATACAGCGTGTCATCAATGATCGACAGGGCGTTGGCGGGACCAAGGTTCTCGGAAAGTGTGCCGTCGTCGTCGTAGTACTCGACGTTGACAACCCGACTGTCCCCCGAGTTGATGTTGATGACCGATATATTGCCGTTGCTGGCGATTCCGTAGATGTTGTCGCCTTCGGCGGCGATGTCGTAGTTGTACACTCCTGTCTTCAGCGGCTTGCCGTTGACGAGGACAGGTTTGGCTTCCTTCAGATCTATAGTTGTGGAGCGGTAGAGGGTCTGCGCGTCGTCGACGACCCAGTAGGGAGCTTCTTTACAGACGCCATCGGATTCATTGCTTGACGCTATTGGTGCGGCGACTGCCGGAGTGATCGTTCCGGTGAGGGCGGCAGCTGAGGTGAGGGCCATAAGCGAACGCATGGCCATGCGGTTAGCTGTGTTTTTACTATGGTGAGACTTATTGTGGGACATGCCTCAAGCCTATTGCCGAGGGCCCTAAACCACCAGCAGACTGGGGTTTGATCCCCTGAAAAGGACGGTCAGGGGTGCCGCTGCCGCTTCTGACGTGATCCCTGCCGGGACGATCATCCGGGCCATCGCTGTTGAATATGACTCTTGTACCGCTGTCAACAGGGCAAATGACTGTCGACGTCACAGAAAGGATCAAATTATTAATGGCATTGTGATCGTGGCGGCAGGGGGTGGCAGTCTTCGTCGCCGTCACCCCCGCGGTCACCTATTTTTGGGGGCCAGCCGCACCTGTCGGTTGTTTTTGTCTGTCGGACGGCCACAAATGCCGTTTTGCGGATTGCAGGGGGCGTGACCGCCGGGCCGTATGTTCTCTTCGGGCCAGAGCCGGTGCTGACGGTGATGTGCCGGCACCGGTGGCCCGGCCGCAGGCGGACCCGACGGCAAGGGGGAGGTAAATGGTGTTCGCGCCGCGGTGACGGATCAATGGGGACTCCGGCGGTCCGCTGGGTTGACGGGGTGGTTGTTACCTGAACCCTTTTTCGTGCCACTTTGGTTACAACCATGGCCAGTACGAACAAGGACCACGCCCCACGCCCCGCGCGCCGGCATCTACGTCCGCGTATCGCTAGACCGTGAGGACGAGGCGGGCGTTAAGCGCCACGTACAAGCGTGCCGTGACCTTGCCGCTGCCCGTGGGTACGAGTCACCGCCACCTACGTGGACAACTTGGTGAGCGCCTACAGCGGCGTGACCCGGCCCGGGTACCGCCGGTTGTTGCGGGACATTGGGCACGGGGCGGTAGACAGTGGTCTGTGTGCGGAGGACGGTTCGATGATGATGTGCCGGTAAAAAATATTCGGGGAAAAAGCAAATGGGAATAAGTGTCCGCGAATGACATTATTTATGATGGGGAAAGTATTTTTTTATTGTTGCGCATGGGCTGAAAATCGGTGTGTGCGACGGAGAAATAAATCGTTGCCTCCCTGCTGTGTCGGCACGGTGCGCCAGAGGGCCGTGGCAACCGGGAAACGCCCTCAATCAGCCACAGTAAAGGATGTGTGCGGTGGCGGCCGGCAATTGTTGTGCGGTGGGGTACGGTGCTGTCTGACGGCCGGTTCTGCAGGTTATCCGGCATATTTTTCGCCAGCTTGCGGTAGCGGGGGTGTAGTGGTGAGGGGTGATTGCCGAAGCCGGTGGTGTACAGTGCTGTGGAAGTATTACTTTTTGCATGGTCCGGCCGGACAGGGCATTGCTTGTCAACGGCTGTTTGTCTGATGTGTGACCCGGGGAGTATTGTCCCGTAATCGGTAGCGTGTGATACGCGACAAAAACTCCTCCGGAATTCACCCGGGGAACCATGTGCGTGCCGGATATTTGCATCCGTGCGCCACTGTTTTTTCCGGGATGACTCATCCGGATATCACCGTGTGGGCAAGCGTTGTTGGCGATTGACTGAAATGGCCTCGTTAAAATATTTGTTTTTGTTTTAATTGTTTTTACGACAATGTCCGGCGGTGCCGTGTGGCGGGCAATCGGCCATCACCGGCTGACAGCGTGCCCGCGTGAAAATTATTAGACCGCGGAGAATTCGTGGGAAAATGATTAAAGCAATAGTGTAGTTTTTGGGATTTGCGGGCAAATCCTGCTGGCTGATCCATGCAGAATAAGTGCAGTAAAGCCCGGCATAGTAGGGTGGATGCCGTTGGTGATGAACCTTCAGTAGCGGTATCACCGGATTAATTCTTGTTGGATCCGGGTGTGACGGGACACCACCGGGTGTCCCCGATCCGGAAAAGTTGTGGTTGGTTTATGGAAGGAAGGTGCCGGAAAGTGACGTCGCAGAACACACCGGAGCGCACGGATTGCGTGGACCGGATTATGGCGCAGTGGGCCCAGTTGCGTCCGGAGATCGACTCCCACGAGATGGCTCTTGCCGGCCGTCTTCTCAGGCTGACGCGGGCAGTGTCGAGTGATATCTCCGCCAACCTCGCGCAGTTTGGCCTGGAGCCGTGGCAATTTGATGTGCTGGCAACGCTGCGGAGGGTCGGGGAGGCTGTGACCGCCCGGCGTCTCGCCGAGTCCACCATGGTCTCCCAGCCGGCGTTGACCAACCGGGTCGACAAGCTGGTCAGCAAAGGCTGGGTGTTTAGAACCGTCGACCCGAATAACCGTCGCCAGGTGCTGATCAGCCTGTCGCCGGAGGGTACAGAATTGCTGGATCGGGTGTTTCCCACCCATATTGAGGTGTGCCGCACCACACCTCCGGGACTGACGCCGGAGCAGCGGGAAGAACTCGAAGCGCTGCTGCGGCTGGCTCTGGTGGCCGTCGAGCAGTCGGAGGGGTCAGACAGCTAGCCGCCGGCCGGTTCGTTGATTCCGGCGTGTCGGATCGGGGTGGGTGCGGTTGGGCAACCGCATAGGATCGGTGGGCATGACTGATGTCACCGCGATTATTGCCGTGTCCGTGGATACGCCGGTGGATTTTTTGACCCGCTCGTTGGCCAGTGTTGTCGCCCAAACCCATCCCATTGATGCGATTTTGGTGGCGGCCCCGGCCCGGCTGCACCCGGAGGCGGAAAGTATTCTCCGGGCGCCTGATGCTGTGGCGGCGGGGGTCCGCTACATTGTCGGTGATCCGCAGGCGGGTGCGGGGGATGCCGGGGATGGTGCCGCCGCCCTGGATCAGGCTCTGGCGTCCTGCGGGACGGAATTTATTATGCGGCTTGATGCCGGCGATGTCGCCCACAACGAGCGCACTGCCCGCGCGCTGGAGGAATTCGCCCGCGCCGACCGGCGGGGCAGGCGGGTTGATGTGGTGGGCACGGCTGTCTACGAATTTGACGCCTCCCTGGAATTTTCCTCCCCGCTGGAGCTGATTTCCTCGGCTGTGTCCGTCCGCAGTTTCCCCACCTCGCCGGCCAAAGCCACAAAAGCGGCGGTGCCGGTGCTGGCCACCACGGTCACGGCCCGCCGGGCGGCGTTGACTGCCGCCGGGGGATGGGCGGGCGGCAGCGACCGTGATTTGTGGCGGCGAATCATCGACGGCCGCGGCGCCGTGGTATCCCTTCCGCAGCCGTTGACCTGGCATTGCGCGGGTTTCGCGGTGGCCGATGGCATCTGCCCGCCGGAGGGGCGCCGGCACCACCCCGGCGGCTGGTGGGCCACCGTCAAGCGGCTTGTGCGCTTCGGCCGTTAGTCGGCCGCGGCCGGCCGGCTTACCGGAAGGGAACCTCGGCGATGGTGCGGCGCAGTTTCCGGGTGTGTAGTTTCGACGGTTTTTTCGCCAGTTTCTCCACCGCGTGCATGGCGCACTGCACATGGGCCTGTTTCGACGAAGCGTAGAAAGACTGGGCTGCGGCAGGAAGTTTCGGCACATCATGCAGCGGCAGATCAGACACGCTCAGCAAGGTTCCGTAGGGCACCCGGTAGCGGTAGCCGTTGGCGGCCAGCGTGGCTGATTCCATGTCGACGGCCACCGCCGTCGAACCGCGCAGCAGCTCCCACATGCGGTGGCGGGAATTCCACTCCCAGTTCCGGTCGTCGGTGGACATGACGGTGCCGGTCCGCATCAGCTGCTGGCCGGAGCTGTAGACATGGCGCACCGATTTTTCCAGTGCCCGCTGCACCTCCGGGACGGCGGGGATGGGAATCGATTGGGCGATGTGCTCGTCAAGAATATGGTCGCGGCGCTGGTAGGCGTTGCCGAGAATCAAATCCCCCATGCGCATGCGCGCATCCAACCCGGCGCAGTGGCCGATCATGATCCAGCATTCCGGGCGCAGTACCGCCAAACAGTCGGTGATGGTTTTCGCATTGGACGGCCCGACCCCGATATTGATCATGGTGATGCCGGTGTTGGCGTCGGCCACAAGATCAAACCGCGGCATCTGCCGGGTTGATCCGGTATCCAGGTCCGCGGCGCACACCTGTGCGGCCTGCCGCCGGGTGATGGTGGTCGCATCCGGCAGCACCAGAGCGGTGTAGCGGCTTGCCGGGTCGGTCAGCCGGGCCAGTGCCAAATCGACGAACTCCCGGGTGTGCATCGCATAGTTGGTGAACAAAATGTATTTCTGCACCCCGTCGGCGGGGATGCCGGTGTAGTGGCTGATCCTTTCGCAGGCGATGTCGAAGCGCTGCGGGGTGAAATGGAAAAGCGGCATCTGCCCGCCGTGGAACGCGGCCCACGCCCCGTCGATGATGGCGTCATCGACATCGTCGAGACTGGGCCGCGGAATCGGGTCGGCTCCACCGCCGCTGCGGCTGCGCAGCCGGGCCACTGTGGCATCGGCGTCGTCGATACCGGACAAATCCAGGTATTCCGGGGGGATGCGCACCCCGGAATCCCCGACGGAGATACTGCACGGATAGTTGGCGCACAGCCGCGACAGTTGGGTGGTGAAATAGTCGGCCATGATCGCCGGGCGTGACACTGTCGCCTGGTAGCGGCCGGGACGGTCGACATAGCCGAACGGTTCGGTGCGGTCGATGGGCTGCCAGGATCGGACATCGACGGCCAGTGTCGGGTAGGTGACCGCCCGCCAGTCATCGGCCCCGGCCGCCCGGCTGCCGGAGACGATGCCGCGGGCGGTGGCCACCGCCCGCTCGTAGCGGGCGCACAAATCAGCCACCGCATCGGCGGCATGGGCATGTTGGGTCCATTCCATGGCCACCACCATAGGCGCGGAAAAAGCGGCCCGGTGCATCCCGTCGGCCGGGCGCCCCCGGGCCGGTGCGTCTGCCGGGGCGGATAATTGTCTTCGCCGGTGCACGGGCCGGTGGGGAAAGAGTAGAATGACCGCCAACAGGTGTGCTTCGGGCTGTGGGTGGTGAGCAAACCCGCCGGTTGCCCCCGGCCGCGGGTGGTGACGCATCCGTTCCACCGGGGTCCGTGACCCATGGCGTGCCACACCTTGCACCTGCCGTTGCACTGTTTTTGACGTTTTTCCGCGCACCTGCGCCCGGCAATGAGCAAAACTGTGCGGCCACCGCTGTGCCGGTGGCTGCACCTGTTGTTGCCCCGGGCACCCCAGGTTTCTTACCCGATGAGGCTGATGATGAGTTCACTTCCCGACATTGTTGTCCACTCCCCGGTCGATGGCCGGGTGGTCGGTACCCTTGCCGCCCACAACACCGACGACGTGGTCGCGGCGTTCGCCCGCGCCCGCCGGGCCCAGGCGGAGTGGGCCGCAGTGCCGGTGCGCAAGCGGGCCAAAATCGGCAAGCGGATGCACGATTACGTGCTCGACAACCAGTCCCGGCTGATGGACATCATCCAGGCGGAAACCGGGAAAAACCGGGCCGGTGCGTTCGAGGAAGTCCTCGACGTGGCGGTCACCGCCCGCCACTACGGGTTCACCGCGGAAAAACTCCTGCGGCCGAAACGGGTGCGCGGCCCGTTGCCGATCATCCATAAAACCGTGGTGCAGCGCGCCCCCGTCGGCGTGGTCGGTTTCATCGCCCCGTGGAACTATCCGCTCAGCTTCGCTGTCGCCGATGTCATCCCGGCCCTGATCGCGGGCAACGGGGTGATCCTGAAACCGGATTCACGCACCCCGCACACCGCCCTGTCGGCCGCGGAACTTCTGCTCAAAGCCGGTATTCCCGATGGTCTTTTGCACGTGCTTCCCGGCCACGGCATCGAAGTGGGCCAGGCCATCGCGGAAAACTGCGACTATCTGATGTTCACCGGTTCGACCAGCACCGGCCGGGTCCTGGGGGCCAAGGCCGGGGAGCGGCTGGTCGGCTACACCGCCGAGCTGTCGGGGAAAAACCCGATGATTGTGCTGCCCGGCTGCAATATGGAACGCGCCATCCGCGGCGCCCGGCGGGCGGCGTTTTCCTCTGCCGGGCAGATGTGCATTTCCTCGGAGAGAATCCTCGTCCACAAAGATATTTACGACGAATTCAAAACCAGGTTCGTCGCCGACGTGAAAAGCATGGCGGTCGGGGCCGGATCCTCCTGGGAGATTGACATGGGATGCCTGTACGCCCCGGAACAAGTCGAACGGATGGATAAAATCGTCACGGACGCGGTGGATAAAGGCGCGGTGCTGCTCACCGGCGGGCATGCACTGCCGAACCTGGGGCCCAGTTTCTATGCGCCCACGGTCCTGGAGGGCATCACCGACCAGATGATCCTCGGCAGCGAGGAAGTGTTCGGTCCCGTCGTCTATCTGGAGCAAATCGACTCCATCGACGATGCGATCGAGAAAGCCAACAACACCGACTACGGGCTGAACGTGTCGATCTTCGGGCCGCGCGCCCAGGCCTGGAAACTCGCCCAGCACATGCATGCCGGCACCGTCGGCATCAATGACGGCTACGCCGCGGCGTGGGGGTCGGTGCACGCGCCGATGGGCGGCTGGAAGATTTCCGGTATCGGCCGCCGCCACGGCGATACCGGTCTGACTTCCTTCACCGAGGAACGCACCGTCGCCGAACAGCGTTTTATCAGTTCATTCTCCCAGAAACCGGAGGACTGGACCGGCAACACCTTCGCCGACACGATGACCAAGGGCCTGAAACTGGCCAAACATTTCCTCCGCTGAGCCTCCGTGAAAAAACGGTGGCGGCGCCGGTTGTGTTCCCGGCCCGCCACCGCCGAGAACCATCCGCCCCGGCGGCGGTGAAAGCCGGTGTCAACCGACCTGTGTGCCCCTCAGATTGCGACCGTCCCGTGGTGGTGTGGCTGCGGCAGGATCTGCGCAGCCATGACCATCCGGCCCTGGATGCCGGCCGGCAGCTGGCGGCCAGTTCCCGCCGCCCGCTGGAGATTGTCTATATCACCGACCCGGCGACCAACCCGGCGCAAACACAGCTGATCGACAACCGGCTGCGCTGGCTCAACACCCACGACCGGCGGCTGGCCGGAACCATCAGGGTCACCGCCGGTGACCCGGGGGAGGTGCTGGCCGCGCTGCGGCCGGTGAAAGTCTATGTCACCGCCGACCACAGTCCGGCCGGGCTGCGGCGCGACCGCCGCGTCGCCGACCGGTTGGGCGGGTCGGTCCTGGAATCGGCGGACACCCGCTACGCGATCCCGCCCGGCACCCTGACAACCGGTGCGGGCACCGGCTACAAGGTCTACACCCCGTTTTTCAACGCCTGGCAGGGCTGCGGGGCCGACCCGGTGCACGGCGAACTGCCGCGCCGCGGTGACGATCCGGTGTGGGACGACTGGCTGGAGTTCATCGGCCACCGTCTGCCCGGCTACCGCGACAGCCGGGATATCCCGGCCGTCGACGGCACCAGCCGCATGAGTGCGGCTTTGGCCATCGGGGCGATCCATCCGCGGGAAATGCTGGCCACCATCGGCAGCGGCCCGGCCGGGGCCGACGACTGCCTGGCCTACACCCGCGAACTGGCGTTCCGGGAGTTTTACGCCGATGTCCTTTTCCGCCGCCCGGAGACCGAACACAGCAACGTCAACCCGAAATTCAACGCCATGGCGCTCAACACCTCCGGGGAGGAATTGACCGCCTGGGCACAGGGACGCACCGGTTTCCCCATCGTTGACGCGGGCATGCGGCAGCTCAACGCCACCGGGTGGATGCACAACCGGGTGCGGATGCTGGCCGCCAGTTTCCTCACCAAAGACCTGCACCTGCCGTGGCAGGACGGCGCCGACTATTTCGCCGCCACCCTCATCGATTTTGATCCGGCCACCAACCAGCACTCCTGGCAGTGGTGTGCCGGAACCGGCACCGACGCCTCCCCGTATTTCCGGATCTTCAACCCGCAGACCCAGGGCAAAAAATTCGATCCGCAGGCCACCTACATCACCCGGTGGGTGCCGGAACTCGCCGGGGTGGCGCCGGCCGATATCCACGCCCAGCGGAATCTGCCCGCCGCCTACCCGGCACCGCTGGTCGACCATGCGGCCGAACGCGCCGAGGCGTTGGCCCGCTGGGAAGCGATCAAATAATCCCGCCCCCTGGCCCCGGCGGGCCGGGGGCGGGGCGCACCGCCCACCGGAAGCTGACGGGGGCCGGGATGTAACACCGGGCCGGACGGCCGCGGATAGGGGGGTACACCCACCGGCACAGACTCATGTGAATTGTGTTTATTTGTGTGACTGGTGGGGTGAAAGTTGTATTGTTGGTGGGGTTCGGTATTGCCGCGACGGCCCGAACCAGACTCCCCGCATAAAGGATAGGAACACATGGCAAAAACCCGCGCACAAGGCGGAACAACCCGCAGCCGCCTGAGTGTTGTCATCGCCGCGCTTGTGGCCCTGGCGGTCGCCCTCGGCGGCATGCCGCAGGCAGCCGCCGCCGGAAACCGGGACTGGCTGCGGCCCGGCTGCTCCTGGGATGTGCACGGCCACTGGATCCAGAAATGCTGGGTGTGGTCGGATGCCAACCAGCGGCATATCCCGGTGCTGGTGCAGCCGTCGAAATTCGGCGGCCGCGGCGGCCTGTACATGCTCGACGGGTTGGAAGCGCCGAAAGACGACAACTACTGGGCCCGCACCCCGGCGATGGAAATCTTCCTCGACGACAACATCAACCTGATTATGCCCGGTGGCGGCGGCGGACAGTTCTACGCCGACTGGGCGATGGCCGGGCAGCCCTTGTCGTCGGGAGTGTCATCGAATGATTCCGGCGGTATCCCGCCGGTGCAGATCATCCAGTGGGAAACCTTCCTCACCGCCGAACTGCCCGGCTGGCTGGAAGCCAACTTCGGGGTCGACCGGCACCGCAACTCGATTCTGGGGATCTCCATGGGGGCGCTTCCCGCATTGACGATTGCCGCCCGCCACAAAGACCAGTTCGTCCAGACCACCGCCCTGTCCGGGTTCATTGACCCGACGATTTTCACTAGTCTGCTCTACCTGACAATGGTGCAGATCACCGCCTCCCTGTTCGGCGGCGGCCAGCTGTGGGAACTGTACGGCTCGTCCGGGTTCTCGTCGAATATGGCGAAAATGGATCCGGCCCGCCAAATCCCGGCGCTGCACGGACTGGATGTGATGGTCTACGCCGGTGACGGGTCGAAACCGGCGCAGGATCATTTCCCGCCGCCGACAGCTGTCATCCAGTCGATCGTCGGGGAGAGACTGATCCGGATCGCCACCGACAGTTTCGTCAACAAAGCCCGGGCCGGCGGGGTTGCGGTGCGCTACTACCCCTCCCAGGGGCTGCACACCTGGGAGCCGTGGGTGCGTTTTGTTCGGGAGCACCGGCAGGATTACCTGAACAAAATCGGCTGACACAGCCCCGGCACCCCGGGATAGTCTTTCCCCGCCACCCCACCGCCAACGCCGCCGCCCCGGCCCACCGGTGGGGTGGCGGTGTGTTTTCCCCGGCAGATGCCCCGGCGGCCGAAAACAACGCCCGGCGGGCCGGCTCCGGCATGCCCGCGAGGGCGCCGCCGGGGCGTTTAACCGGTCGGCAGGACAAAGGTGGGCACGTGCCGCCGGGGATTGTGCCGGCCGTGGGGGCATGGTCGATGACAGCGTCACCGGCCGTGCCGAAAACCCCTGCTGAAAACCACAGCCGCGGCAGGCCACCCCGCAGGCCCCGGACACCGCGTGGGGTAGGCCCGGGAGCACGCCCGGCAGCAACTCCGCCGGTGGTGTCGGTGGCAGACGATGCGCGGGGCGGGGGATGTCTCTGCCGCGGAGTGCGGATGCGGTGATCTAGCCGATGGTGGACGCCAGCATGGTGATGGTGATGATGGCCCCGGCCAGGTAGTTGTAGAGCAAAAACACCCGCCACCCGCTGCGCGCCCGGGTGCAGTTGTCATCGGCCAGCCCCATGAACCGGCCGGAGTTGACCGCATAGGGCACCACCGCCAGGGCGGCGATGAAACTGGGGGAGGGAAGAAACAGCAAAATCAGGGCGGCCAGCACATACCAGGCGGTGGCCAGACGGGCGGTGTTGGCTGCCCCGGTGACAGTGGCGATACTGGCCAGGCCGCCCGCCCGGTCGGCGGTGACATCCTGGATCGCCCCCAGGGCGTGGCTGGCCATGCCCCACAGGAAAAACGCGACCATCGACCAGATGAACCAGCTGCCGACCGGATTGCCGGTCATGGTGGCGCCCACCAGAGCCGGGGTGACAAAGTGCGCGGCGGAGGTCACCGAATCAAGGAAGGGTTTTTCTTTGAACCGCAGGCCCTTGACCGAATAGGCCAGCACCATCAGTGAACTGACCACCAGCCAGACGCCGCTGGCCCAGGTCCCGCCCACCAGAAGAAGCACCAGGAAAGGAACGGTGGTCACCGCCGAAGCAGTCAACAGCAGCCTGTGGTGGACACGGTCGGTGACGGTGCCCTCGACCCCACCCTTGCGGGGATTGCGGATATCGGATTCGAAATCGAAGACATCGTTGATGCCGTACATGGCGATGTTGTACGGGACGAGGAAAAACAGGGTGCCGCACACCCACCGCCAGTCGATCCCGCCGCCGGTCAACAGGTAGGCCGCGGCGAAGGGGAAAGCGGTGTTGATCCAGCTGATCGGCCGGGAGGCGCCGATGACAACGGCCACCGCGTGGAGCCACTGTCTGGTGCGGGTGGTGGGGTGTGTCACCGGCGGGTTCCTTTCCAGGGCCAGAAACCGGTGACCACCAGGGCGGCCACCAGCGGGTAGGTGAGATCCTCGACGGGCATCAGCCCGATGGTGATCCCGGAGTTGTGTTCACCGGCGTAGCCGACCAGGCCCACGGCGATCATGAGATTGTCGAAAATAACCGTCAGCACCGTCAGGGCGGCAATCACCAGGCCGGTGACAGCCGGCTGGTGGGCCATCCGGTGGCGGGCCCGCCACCACAGCAATCCGGCCACCACCACAAACGGTGCGCTGAGAAGAAAATAGGTCATCGGTCCGCCCCGCTGTCAGTGCCGCCGCGGGTGCCGGGGATCCGGTGGCCCCGGGCGACCAGCGCGCGGGCCGCGGCGGTGAGATTGATGGTCAGATAGACAAGGAACAGCAGGAAAAACGGCTCTTCCAGGGGCATGTCGTCAAACAGCTCGATACCTGACATCCAGGGGGAGTCGCCGCGGAAAAACACCCCGCAGAAAATGGCGGCGCTGTCCCAGAGAAGAAAAACCGCCACCAGTGCCACGACCAGCGCCGCAGCCCGTTTCGGCTGCCGGAAAAACGCCAGTTTCCACCGGTAGTCGCAGGCCACCATCGCGCCGGTGGAGGCAAGAACACAGACAAGGTAACTCAACGGCTGCATGGCTGTTCCCGCGGGGTCGCTAGCGTCCCGCCGCGGCGCGCCCGCCGGGGGGTGCCGACAGTGGTTCTTCCAGCCGGTCGGGGGTGAGATCGCCGCGCAGTCTTTTCACCACGTTTTCCGCACTGATCAGACACATCGGAATCCCGACTCCCGGCACGGTGGTCCCGCCGGCATAGTACAGATTGCCGATCCGCGCCGACTGGTTGGCGCCCCGGAAAAAAGCCGACTGGGCCAGGGTGTGGGCCGGCCCGATCGAGCCGCCGCGGAAGGCGTGGTAGCGGTCGGCGAAATCGGCCGGGCCGGCAGTGAAACGGTGCACGATCCGGTCGGCCAAGTCGGGGATGTCGGCCCACTGGGCGATCTGGGCGATCGCGGCATCGGCGATATCTTCCACCAGGGGCGAGCCGGTGCCGGAAAACACGCTGCCGTGGCCCAGATTCGGGTCGGCGGGAACCGGGATGAGCACAAACAGGTTTTCGTGGCCGTCCGGGGCCACCCCCGGGTCGGTTTTCGAGGGCGTGGAAATGTAGATCGAACTGCTGCGCGGCAGACCGTCGCCGATACGGTCGTAGACGATACGGAAATCGGTGGTCCAGTCATCACTGAACAGCAGCGTGTGGTGGGCCAGCTGCGGCAGCTGACCTTTGACCCCCAGATAGACCAGCACCGTCGACGGGCCCGGATCCCGGCTGCCCCACCACGACTCGGGAAACGTCCGGTACCCGGCGGGCACCAGCGCTGTTTCCGTGTGGTGCAGATCAGCGCAGCTGACCACAATATCGGCGGGCAGATGCACAATGGCACCGTCGGCGCTGCGCACCCTGACCCCGGTGGCATCGGCCACCGGGTGGCGCAGCCGGGACCACGGGCCGGGAATCCGGCCGAGCCGGTCGGCGGCCCGCTGCAGCGGGCCGGCATAGGGTGCGGCTGACGGTGTGGTGGTGATGGCCAATGCTTCGGTGGACAGCCGGAACGTGGCCCCGTGCTGCTCGGCGAGCCGGTGCATCGAGTCCATCACCGCGGTAAACCCGCCCATCGGGTAGCGCACCCCCTGGGTGAGATCGGCGTGACTCATCAGGTGGTACAGGCTGGGGGCCGCCGACGGCCGGGTGGATAAAAACACCGCCGGATAGGTCAGTATCTGCAGCAGCCGGGTGTCGTGGACGTAGCGTTCGGCGAAATCTTTCATCGAGGTGGTCAGCAGCGTCGCCAGCTGCGGAGATTTCGCCACCACCTCACCGGTGACGATCTGCTTGACAGAGCTGAACGTGGTGTAGAGGAAACGCCGCACCGCAATGTCGTAGGCGTCGGCCGCCGAATCAAGATAGTCGCGCAGTTTCTCGCCGGAACCCGGTTCAATCGACTCGAACAGCCCGACAACTTTGTCTTTGCCGTTGGGGACGTCGAGCATCCCGCCGTGTTCCGGATAAATCCGGTAGGCCGGATCCAGCATCGGGCAGTCAAGCTGCTCGTCGGTGCTGGTGCCCATCATGGCGAAGAAATGGTCGAAAGCATCGGGCATGAGATACCACGACGGGCCGGCATCCCAGCGAAATCCCTCCGCCTGATCAGTGGCAAGGGAAAACGCCCGCCCGCCGATGGTGTCGGTACGGTCGATGCAGGTCACCTCATAGCCGAGTTTCGCCAGCAGCGCACTGGTGGCAAGCCCGGCGCAGCCGGCCCCGATGACCACCACCTTCGTGTGTGACGGATCCGTGTGCTGGGGTGTGGCCATGGGGATGACGTGTCCTTTCCGCCGCTAACGCGACAGGTGTGGTCGGCCCGGGAGAAAACGGCAATGGAAAAACATGTGCAACACACACGTCACACCGCGGGCCGCCGCAGGCGGGGCGAAACCTGCCGGGACTGTACCAAGCTTCCCGGCCGGGTACCTGCGTATTTCCCGATGCTAGTCGGATTGGCGGGGCCGGGCGCTGTAACAGTTGCGGGCGTGGGGGCCAACCGGTGGTCTTTCCGGCGGACTAAACCAGCTGCCGCAGCGGGGCGGGCAGGCGGCCGCGTTCGGCCAGACGCACCCAGGGCGGCTGCTTTGACCAGTTCACCGTGATGGTGTGCATGCCGCGCAAGAAACGCCTGGCGATCTGCCCGGCCCCGACAAGGGCACGCGGATCCATCTCCAGGACGAGATCTTTTTGCAGCCACACCGTCTGATCGGGGGTGAGGGTAAACGACAGCTGCATGTCCTCGTGGACGACAGTGTCGGTGAAATCGACGGTGTCTTTGACCTGCTCCCAAAAAGACCTCCGGATGCAGTAATTGGTGCCGAACATCGGCTGATGTCCCAGCGCCAGACCCACCGACCGCCGGTAGGCCCCCAGATACAGCGCCGATGACACCCTCCCGGCCGGGTCGGGGAGCATGAAATGCCCGGAGCCTGTCACCGCCACCACTTCCCGTCCGCCGGAACCCGCCTGGCTGTCCACCGCATCCCAGGTGCGGTGCAGCCGGGCAATGAAATCGGGACCGGGAACCACATCGGCGTCGGTGCGCAGCATCACGTCACCGGTGGCCGCGGAAAAACCGGTGCCGGTGGCAAAAGTGATGCCGCGCCGGGCCTCGGGGACAACCCGGGCGCCGAAGGAGGCGGCAACGGCAGCGGAATGATCGGTGCAGCCGTTGTCGACGACAATGATCTCATCGGCCGGGCGGGTTTGGCGGGCAAATCCGGACAGGGCCCTGCGCAGCAGCTCCGCGTCATCAAGGCAGGGGATCACCACACTCAGCCGCCGGTTGCTACCGTGCCCGGCCGGAAAACGTTCAGTCATGATGTCCTCACCATTTCATCGGTGGGCGGGTGGGCTACAAGTGACACACACCGCAAGCCCCGGCCCGCTGTCGGGGTTTGTTTCATCCACGCTAGTGCAGCCGGCAGCGCCGGGTGGGCGGGACCCGGCCGGCACCCCGCATCCACCGGGACGACGGTTGTGCACTCGGCTGTGGCCGGGCCTGCCGGCTGCCGGCCCGCACCTGTCGTAAAACGCCTGAACCACTACCCCCGGTGACTGTGGAATCTGTCACTGTCGGTGGTGGGCATCGGGCGATCCGCACGACCCCATAACGGGGGGAGGGAAAGGAAATGCGCAGGAAACTATGAGCGTCACACATTCACGCCAAGGGGTGGTCGTGAGGGGTGTTTTGGTAAGGGGATAAAACCGTGAAAATAACCGTTACACTGCATTTCCCTATCATCTGTCGGCAAAAGTTATGTCTGTGATTACCTAACCGGTATCGGGGTCGCAGTGACACAATGACACTTTTCCTTTCTTTGCCCCAGTCGCGGATGATAACCCCAGAAGAGGATGGACGGGTGCCCCCGATAGGGGTGGGTGGGCATGAAAACCAGCCGCCATGTGGGGTTGCTCCCACCCCTTCTTGGCCGGCGGCTGGCGCGGTCTGCGGCGGGTGTCCGGTGGGGTGTGCCGGTATCGGGCGGCATCCGGCGCCGTCGTTTCGGTCGGTGGCGGTGGAATAGCCGGCGGCGCGGCCCCGGCTGCTTTTTTCGGGGCGGTACCACCCAGCGCACCCCCGCGGATGTATCGATGGTGCTTTTTTCTCCTGTGTGGCAGCTGCGGTACGGGTGCCGGGGTGTTTGTGCTCACGGTGCGCCGGGCAGCGGAAACAGGCGGTAGCGGGGGCTGCCACGGGCTGCCGGAAAGATATGCCCATACCGCTGGTGGGGTAATCGGACATAATCCCACGGCCGGGCCGGGGAGGGAAAAAAGTTTTGGGGTGGGTGCTATGTCGGCGACCGCCCCGGGGGTGGGTTATTTCGCGATAGGGTCCGTCGGACGAGTGTTTCGCGGCCGGTGAACCACCGCCCGAGGAGTGGTGTTTTTCCTGCCGCGGACAAGGACAGAAAGGCACATCCATGACTGTGTTGACAAAGCTCAAGCCGGTGACAGCCGCCCTGGCCGCCCTGGCTTTGGGCGCTGCGGCAGTAGGGGTACCGCAAGCCCAGGCCGCGCCCGGTGATCCGCCGCCGCCGGAATTCGCCGCAGGCCCCGCGGGCTATGACGTTGACCCCGATATGACCGCTGACCCGCTGTTTGAGACCGTGGAACTGGCCCACGGGGGTGATGACGGATTCAACTGCTACCGCATTCCGTCCCTCGGTGTGGCCACAGATGGCACGGTTTTGGCCAGCTACGACGGTCGCCCCCACAACTGCCAGGACGCCCCGCAGGGCAACTCCATTGTTTTGCGGCGCAGTACCGACAGTGGCGGCAGCTGGACGGATCCGGTGGAAATCGCCCCGGGGCAAAACCACGGGCAGAAATTCGGCTACTCCGATCCGTCGGTGATCACCGACTGGCAGACCGGCACCATTTTCAACTTCCACGTCAAGTCCTTCAACACCGGTATCGGCGGCTCCCGGCAGGGCACTGACCCCGATGACCGCAATGTCATCCACGCCGCCTACGCCAAGTCCACCGACAACGGGTTGAACTGGACATACGACCATGTCATCACCGGGGACGTCACCAACCAGAGCGATTGGCGCGCCCGTTTCGCCACCTCCGGCAACGGCATCCAGAAGCAGTACGAGCCGCATGCCGGCCGGCTGATCCAACCGGCGATGGTCATCCGTCCCGGCCAGTGGGGCAATGTGGCATGGTATTCCGATGATCATGGCGAGACCTGGCAGGCCGGTGAGCTGTTTGGCAACCACGGTGACGAAAACAAAATGGTCGAACTGTCGGACGGGCGGATCATGGACAACAGCCGCTCCTCCCGGGGTGGGCAGGGGGTGCGCCTGATTTCCCATTCGGATGACGGCGGTGACACCTTCACCGACCCGGTGGGGGATCCGAATCTGCCGGATCCGCACAACAATGCGTCGATTATCCGCCTGTTCCCCAACGCGCCCATGGGATCACCGAAATCGAAGGTGCTGCTGTTTTCGAACACGGCCAACGGGGCGGTGGCTTTCAGCAACCGCAACAACGCCACCATCCGCATGTCCTGCGATGACGGGCAGACCTGGCCGGTGGCCAAACTGTTCAAAGCCGACGACATCCAGTACACGTCAATGGCGACCCTGCCCGACGGCACGGTCGGTGTGCTGTGGGAAAACCACAACCACGGCGCCCACAACAACATCCACTTCACGAAGTTCAATCTTGCCTGGCTCGGCGGAACATGCATGCAGGCCACAGCCGACGACACTGTCATTGCCGCCGACTCGTCGGGCGAGGTAATGGTGACGGTATCCAACCCGGTCGGCGGCGCCATCGTCGATCAGCCGGTGCGCTTTACCGCCCCCAGCGGATGGGAGGTCACCGCCGACAATCTCACCCTCGCCCCGGGGGAGACCGCCACGATTCCGGTGGTTGTCCGCACCCCGGCCGAGGCCTGGGACGGGAAGAACAAGATCCTGCTGTCGGTGGCCAACGGCTACCAGATCGCGCAGGATTCCTTCACCGTCACAGTCACCGGCGGGCGGGATGTCTCCCGGGAGGTGACGGTGACATCGGAGGTCCTCGGCACTGCCGGGAAGGTGCTCACCGAAGGCCAGCAGATCCGTTACCGCTTTGTGGTCAACAATCCCACCCCGCACCCGGTCAATATTGTTCCCTCCAGCAGCGAATTGGATGGCTTTGACCCCTTCACCACCACGACAGGCAAAAACTGCCGGTGGGGCACCTTCGGCGCCCGCCACAAAGCAAGCTGTGATTTTGCGTTCTACACCGTCACAGCAGACGATGTGGAACGCGGCCACGTGCAGTTCACAACCACCTGGGCGATCACCCCGAAGGGCGGGCCGACCCGGACCACGGAAACACTGACGGTGATCACCCCGAAAAATGATGTGTCGCCGACAGTGGTGCACCACACCGCGGTGTCGGTTGAACGGGTGGAACCGGTGGTCTCCGACGGCAGTGAACAGCAGGTACCCCTGCGGGCCACGGTTGTCGTCGATGATGATGCGCCCCTTCCCGCGGGCAGCGCCATCCGTTTCTACGCCGACGGAATCCAGATCGGCCAGAACGATGTTTCCTCCGACAACAGTGCCTCCATTGATGTCACGGTGCCGTCCATCGGCCCGGGCCAGGTGGAAAAAGACTATGCGGTCACAGCCCGGTTGATCATCCCGGCGGACAAAACCCGCTCTTTCACCACCCGTGACGGTTTCAACACCGTCACTGTCCTGCCGCAGCCGAAACCGGATAGCCCGCGCCGCGTGACCGTCCACGAGCGCCACCCGGTGGTCTCCAACGGCCAGACACAGACCATTGTGCTGGCTGCCACAGTCACCGGTGCCGACACCAATCCGCAGCCGGATGTCCGGGTGAGTTTTTTCGTCGACGATGATGCCGTGGCCACCGCCACCACCGGTGATGATGGTCGGGCGGTCGTCGAATACGATGTCGCCAGCCTTCCGGCCGGCCGGTCCGAACTCACCAGACACATCAGGGCCACCGTTGACCGGGAAGAAAAAGAAACCGAAATCCGTCTGGCGGCCGAAGGCACGGCAGCGCTGGTGATCAAACCCGTCCCCAGCCCGGTGACCGCGACATCCACCACGACCACCACCGCCACGGTGACGCAAACAACAACAACGACACCGCCGGTGGAAACAACGACAGTGGTCACGCCGACAACCGTCACCGAAACCTCCACCACGACGCTGCCACCGGTGACCGAAACAGTCACCAAGCAGCCGGAAACCATCACCAAACACCCGGAACCGGCCACGGTGACCCACACCCCGGCCCCGGTGACCACCACGGTGACCACCACACCGCCGGCACAGACAACCACCGCAACAACCAGGGTGGAAGTCCCGGTGACAGAAACCGTGACCACAACTCCGGCCACTGTCACCGAAACCACCACGGCCACGACAACGGCCACCACCACCGCACCGGAACCTGTGCCGATCACCGTGACCACGACCCCACGGCCGGTGACCACCACGGCCACCACCACGGTTGACAGGCCGGTCACCAGTCATGTGACACAGACCGCGACCGCGACGAAGACGGTGACAGCCACCTCAACTGCGACGCGGACCTCCACGGTGACAACCGAGGTGGCGGTTCCGACAGCGGTGACAACGACCCTCGTGGTCACCGAAACCCCGGTGACGACGGTGACCACCTTCCTCGAACCGGAACCGGCCGAGCCGTCCCCTGCCACGGTGACACACACAGTGACAGCACCGGCCCCCGCCCCGGTGACCGTGACCACGACACTTCCGGCCCCGCCCACAGAGACCGTGACCGTCACCCCTCCGGCAGCTGCCCCTAAAACAGTCACCACCACTGTCAAGGCGACCACCACCGTGACAGCTGATGCGCAGACAGTTACTGTCACCGCTGCTGCTGAGCCGGAACCGGTGGAGATTGAACCGGCCGGTGAGCCGGTGGAGATTGAACCGGCTGGTGAGCCGGTGGAGATTGAACCGGCTGGTGAGCCGGAACCGGTGGATAGTCAACCGGCCGGTGCCGGTGACAGTGATCCCGCCGACGGGCGGGACAATCCGGAAGAAAAACAACAGCCCGCCCCCAGGGACACGCTGCCACCGGCCGACAACCGGGCCGTGGAGCTGATGGCCGCAACCATGGCCGCGGTACCTGTGGTGGGTGTTCTCGCCACCGGTGCGGCTGCCGCCATGACCTACGGGCCGGCGCTGATGCAGCTGGTGCCGTGGTGGAACCCACTGCACTCCGATATCTATGCCGCGCTGGTGAGATGGATGAAGACCGTCATCTTCCCGCTGGCAGGCCCGCTGCCGTAGACGGCACCAAAGATCCGGGCCACTGCCGGATCCTGATCAACAGGCGCCGCGGTGCGGGGGAACCGGGCAGTGCGAGCTGCCGGGTTTGCCCGCACCCCGTATCCCGGCCCAAAGATTCAGGGCAACGTGAAACACCCCGGCCGGAACCATCTAGTGGTTCCGGCCGGGGTGGTGCACATGCTGTGGGCGAAGGGGGACTTGAACCCCCACGTCCTAGAAGGACACTGGCACCTGAAGCCAGCGCGTCTACCATTCCGCCACTCGCCCGAGTGTTGGACTCCGCGTGGAGCGGTTAAAAACATATCACGCAGATGCCCACCACCACCAAATCAGCGTATGTTTTGGCAGGTGGAAGGCCATGGGGGAGGGATGGAACGGGGATCGCGGGCACGTATTTCGCCGGGTTTTTCCGCCGTGCGTGTTGTGTTGCCGGGTCCTGTGCCACCTATACTTCGCAGCAACACCGTGCGGGAGATTCCCGGCAACGTTGACAGATCAATCCATGACCGGATGCGGCGGTGGACGGTCGGTACTGTCCCATCCGGGAATTCCGGTGTCCCTTCCATAACCTGCCGGGGATCGCAAAAGGAGCGTGAACGCGACGTGTCAGTACGCAAGTACTTCACCAATTTCGATCAGAAACTGCAGAGAATGGACCGTAAACTGCAGCGGCGGATGACCAACAGTTTCGCTTTTTTGATGGGCGGGAAAATCGTTGTCAGCGAGTTTGAGCAGGCGCTGTGCGAGGAAATGGCCCACAACCGGGTGGTGGGTGCCGGCGGCACCGAAGTACCCAACGTGTTCCGGGCGCAGGTGTCGCCGAAAGATTTCGCCAACCTGGTCTCGGTCAATCCCGGCTTGGCGGGTAACTGCGCCGACATGCTGTCGCGTCTGGCCCGCAACGAAGGCTGGAGCAGGGCGGGGGCCGTGGTGGTCAGCATTGTCGAATCCCCGAAGCTGCGGACCGGCCAGTTGAACTGTGAGTCACACACCGATCCCGCCCCCGCGGCCGCCAGTGCTTTCATCGACGCCGACGGCACAGTGGTCGGCGGCACCGCCGTCACCCCGCCGCAGCGTGACCACCGGCAGGTTCCGTCCGTGCCGGGTCGGCCGGCCGTGCCGGAGGCGCCACTTGACGGTGGTGCGGCCACCTACCGGGGCGGGCGACTCTATCCCGCCGACCCGGCGGCGGGTCCCGCCGGACTGGCCGGGGGACACCCGGCCCAGCCCGGGCACACCGGCGGCGGCATGCCGGCCCCGGCCAGTCCCACGGGCGCCTACCCGCCGGAACCGGTCAGACATGCGCCGACGGTGACACTGCTGTTGCAGGACGGATCCTCCCGCACATATCTGGTGATGGAGGGCGCCAACATCATCGGCCGTGCCAGTGATGTCGATTTCCGTCTGCCCGACACCGGGGTGTCCCGGCGGCACGCCGAAATAACCTGGGACGGCCGGGATGCGGTGCTGGTGGATCTGCACTCCAGAAACGGCACCATGGTCAACAACATTCCCGTTGACAACTGGCAGCTGGCCGACGGGGATGTCATCACCATCGGCCACTCCTACATTGAAGTGCGCATCACCGGTGAAACCGGGATGTAGACCGGCCCGCCCGTCAAAAGTCCGCCCGCACCCGGCCTGCCGGGTTGTTGCGGCAGCTGCGTCGGCATGCCGGCGGTGGTTGTTCGGCTAATCTGGGTGTGGTGTCTGTGCCGGGGCACAAGGGAAGACCACAGAAGTGCCCGGCCGCCGTTTTTGGCTTTCGTTACCGACGAGGGAGCTTGACATATGGAATCCAACATCGTGCTGTTGGCGCTGAAATTCGCCCTTCTGGCACTGGTGTGGCTGTTTGTGCTGGCCGCTGTCGTCGGCATGGGGAAGTCGTTTTCTTTCGCCCCCACCACCGGCGGTGGGGGCGGCAGAAGCAAAAAGCAGCCCACCGAAATGGTGGTGCTGACCGGCCCGCACGCCGGAACGAACCATCAGCTGTCCGCCGAGGGCACCCAGACGGTGATCATCGGCCGCGATCGCGACTGCCAGGTCTCATTGCCGCAGGACGGTTTCATCTCCCAGCAGCATCTGCAGCTCACGCGGGAAGCCAGCGGCCGCTGGTCGGCCCGTGACCTGAATTCCCAGAACGGAACCATCATCTACCCGGCCCCGGGGCAGACGCTTGCGGGATCAAGGCCTGTGACAGCCGGTACCGAATTTCTGATCGGCGAATCGCTGGTGAGACTGACATGAGCGTGAAACTCTTCTACGCCATCCGCTCCGACAGGGGGCTGGTGCGACGCAACAACGAGGACTCGGCCTACGCCGGGCCCCATCTGATCGCGCTGTCCGACGGGATGGGTGGCCATGCCGCCGGGGAAGTGGCCTCCGCGCTGATGATCGAGCAGATCAAAAAACTGGATGCCGATCACGGCGACAACGACATGCTGGCGCTTCTGGGGTCGGTGGCCGATGACGGCAACCGGGCCATTGCCGCCGGGGTGCGCAATGATCCTTCCACCGACGGGATGGGCACCACATTGACCGCCCTGCTGCTCGGCGGCGATGAACTGGCGATGATCCATGTCGGTGATTCCCGCGGCTACCGGCTGCGCGACGGCAAGCTGGAGCAGATCACCGTCGATGACACCCTGGTGCAGAAGATGGTGGAGGAAGGTTCCCTCACCCCCGCGGAGGTCTCCGACCATCCGCAGCGCTCCATGCTGCTCAAGGCCTACACCGGCCGACCCGTGGAGCCGCTGCTGACCAACCTCGGTCCCCGGGTCGGCGACCGGTACATGATCTGCTCCGACGGGTTGAGTGACCCGGTCAGTTTCGACACCATCGAAACAGCCATGAACCAGGCCCCCAGCCCGCAGGCCGCGGCCGACCGGCTGGTGGAGCTGGCCATGCAGGCCGGCGGGCCGGACAACATCACTGTCGTTGTCGCCGACATCGTCGACGATGAGACTGCCGGTGATGATCCGCTGCCGGTGACCCCGCTGCTGGTCGGGGCGATCAACCCGGATGACCCGGAAGTACCCCGCCCCGATACGGCGGCGGGCCGTGCCGCGGAACTGGCGGCCCGCACCCCGCGGGAAATCCCGCCCGCCCCTGATGGCCCGCACCCGGATCTTCCCGTCATTGCCGCCCCGCCGCCGCTGGCGGCCGGGCCCGGCAGCGGGAAAAACAACCCCCGCTCCCGCCGCGGCCCGCTGGTGGTGCTGGTTCTGGCGGTGGTGCTGCTGGTGGTGGCCGCCGCGGGGTGGGCGATCTCCGACAGGTTGTCCAACGACTATTTCGTGACCACCAACAACGAGGCGATCGTCATTGACCAGGGTGTCGACCAGGTGGTGTTCGGCCGTAGTTTGCACCACCGCTACCAGGCGACCTGTCTGGACACCACCGGGCGGGTGTCCCTGATTGATCCGGCCGCCGCCGACGGCGACGCCGCGGCTCTGCCGGACGGCTGCAGCCTGTTCACCCTGTCGGATCTCGCCGCCGCGGACCGCGGGGCGGTGGCCACCCTCACCGGCGGCAGCTATGACACGGTTGTCACCCAAATCCAGCGGCTGGCCGACCGGGCGCTGCCGGTGTGCGTGACCCGCACCCCGGCAACGACCACCACTGAACCGAGTGCCGCGACCACCGCCGCGGAAGAATCCGCCACAGGCGAACCCACCGCCACAGGGGAAGAACCCGCCGCGGAAGAGACCACAACCACAGGGGAAGAACCCGCCACAGAAGAGACCACCGCCGCTGATGCGACTGCGACCGACGCACCGTCTGAGGGTGAACCCACCGACGCCGCATCGGCCACCACCACCGGTGAACCGTCGGCGTCCCCGTCGGAAACCGCAGCCGCAACCGCGACCAGCACCAACCGGTCCGGCAGCAGGACACAGCCCGGAATCGATTGCCGGGAGGTGAACTGAAAAAGCCGTGACGTATCTGAAACGACTTGCCGCCCGCCGCACCGAACGGCTGCTGTTTGTGCTGGTGCTGGCGATTGTGGCGGCAGCTGCCACCGCCACCGGCGCCAGTGTGACCTCCCCGCACTACAGTCTCGACACCCGCTGGTTCATCATCGCCTGCGCGGTCACACTGCTGGTGGTCCACCTGGTGATCACCGCTGTTGTTCCGTCCTCCGACCAGATCATCATGCCGTGTGTGGCCCTGCTCAACGGGGTGGGCATCGTCATGCTCCACCGGCTGGACGCGGCTTCCCTGGATAGGGCGGATCGCAACCCGCAGTACATTCCGGTTGTGGCCGGCCCGTCACAGCTACGGTTCACCCTGCTGGGGTTGGTGGTGTTTGTCCTGGTGGCGGTGGTGGTGCGCAATGGCGCGAAGCTGGCAGGCTACGCGAATCTGCTGGGTTTGGCCGGTCTGGTGATGCTGCTGGTGGCCCTGCTGTGGCCGGGTGACCGGCTTGATGACACCACCCGGATCTGGATCTCCATCGGGGGGCGCAGCATCCAGCCGGGCGAGTTGGCGAAAATCCTCCTGATCATCTACTTCGCCTATTTCCTCAGCGAGCACCGGCATTCCTTCAATCTGGCGGGAACGAAAAAGTTCGGGATTGTCTTCCCCCGGCTGCGCGATGTCGCCCAGGTGGTGGTGTTCTGGGGTGTGGCGATGGTGATTTTGGTCTTCCAGAACGATTTCGGCCCGGTGCTGCTGCTGTTCGGTACCGCGGTGGCGATGCTGTACATGGCCACCGGCCGCACCAGCCTGGTGGGTCTGGGTTTGGTGCTCATCGGTGTCGGCGGGTGGATCATGTACCACGTGTCGGAGAAAATCCAGCAGCGCATCCAGGGCCTGGATCCGCTGTCTGACCCGACCAACACCACCTACCAGGCGGCGGAAGCAATGTTTTCCTGGTCGTGGGGCGGGTTGACCGGCACCGGTTTGGGGCGCGGCTGGCCGCAGGATGTTCCGGTGGCCCACACCGACTTCATTCTCACCGCCTTCGGTGAGGAAACCGGTCTTGCCGGTGTCAGTGCCCTGATTGTCGTCAGCACCCTGATTGTGGCGCGCGGCCTGGTGGCTGCGCTGGCGGCCGCGGATCCGTTCAGCAAACTGATGGCCGGCGGTTTCGCGGTGATCATGATGATCCAGCTGTTCACCGTGGTGGCGGGTACGTCCGCACTGCTGCCGATGACCGGTTTGACCACACCGTTTGTCAGTGCGGGCGGATCGTCACTGGTGAGCAGCTATATTCTGGTGGCGCTGCTGATGCGGATATCGGATACCGCCTACCGGGGGCACCGCCGCCCCGCGGCCGCGCGCAGGCCGGCCACGGTGATGGGGGGCGGGCAGTGAACAGATCGATCCGTGCTGTGGCCCTGGTGTGCATGCTGCTGCTGGTGGTGATGATCGGCAGCCTGACCCGGGTGCAGGTCATTGCCCGTGACACCTATGTCAGCAACGAATACAACAAGCGCGCCACCTACGAGATGAAGTCGGTGCAGCGGGGTGCGATCACCGCCGGCGGGCTGGTGCTGGCGGCCTCCGAGAAAGGCCCCGACGGGTTTTTCCACCGCACCTATCCCACCGACCTGACCGCCTACGGGCCGGTGGTGGGGTTTGCCTCCGACATCTACGGGCTGTCGGGGCTGGAGAAATCCCACAATGCGGTGCTGTCGGGCAAAAACCTGGGCACCTCAGTCAGCGGAATCAGGAACTATCTGTCCGGCAAACCGACGGTGGGGGCCACCGTGGAGCTGACCCTCAACCCGCAGGCGCAGACCACCGCCTACCGGATGATGGCGGAGAAAAACTTCACCGGCGCGGTGGTGGCGCTGCGCCCGTCGACCGGGGAAGTGCTGGCCATGGCATCAACCCCGTCGTACAATCCGGCGCTGCTCGCCGACCCTTCCACCGCCCGGGACACCTGGCAGGAGTTGACCACCCCGCCCCTGGCGGAGAACAAACCCCTGGTCAACCATGCCACCCAGATTGTTCTGCCGCCCGGATCCACATTCAAGGTCATCACCACCGCGGCAGCGTTGGCCAGCGGGCGCTACACCCCCGAGTCGCGGCTGACCGCCGCGTCCTCGATCACGCTGCCCGGATCAACCGCCACCCTGGAAAACTACGGGGGCGAGCACTGCGGCCCGGAGGCCGACACCAGTCTTCTCAACGCCTTCCAGCGTTCCTGCAACACCGCTTTCGCCGAACTGGGGGTGGCTGTCGGGGACAAGGATCTGGTGTCGATGGCCGACCAGTTCGGGGTCACCGACACCTATGATCTGGGCCTGCCCTACCAGCCGGGCACCGTGGGGGATCTGTCGCAGGATTCGGTGCGCGCCCAGTCGGCGATCGGCCAGCATGATGTGGGTATGACGGTGCTGGAAAACGCGGTGGTGGCCGCCACCATCGCCAATGGTGGTGTCCGCATGGAACCCCATGTGGTCTCCCGTGTCCAGGCCCCGGATCTGTCACCGGTTACGGTGACCAAACCAAAGGAGTTGTCCCGGCCCGTGAGTGAACAAGTCGCCGAACAAATCACCCAGATGATGCTGGCCAGTGAACGCTTCTCCGGGGGGCGCAGTGGTCTGGCCTCGAAAACCGGCACCGCCGAACACGGTGTCGATTCGCGTTCCTCCGCACCGCACGCCTGGTACATCGCTTTTGATCCGGGCAAGGACGTGGCGGTGGCCGTGGTGGTCGAAAACGGCGGCGACCGTGGCCGGGAGGCCACCGGCGCCACGGTGGCCGCCCCCATCGGCCGGGCGGTGATCGCCGCGGCGGAAACAGTCCCGGCGGGTGGTGGTCAGTCATGAGCGATCACCCGGAGCAGACCCTGGGGCGGGAACAGCAGCAGCTGCAGGCCCTGATCGGTGACGACTACCGGCTGCAGTTCATTATCGGCCACGGCGGCATGGCCACGGTGTGGCTGGCCCACGACATGCTGCACGGCCGGGATGTGGCGCTGAAAGTGCTGCGCCCGGAATTTTCCGACAACCACGAATTTCTGTCGCGTTTCCGCAACGAAGCCACCGCGGCGCGGGCAATCGAATCAGTCAACGTGGTCAAAACCTACGACTACCGGGAGGTCACCGCCCCGGCGGGCAACACGTTCTGTTTCATCGTCATGGAATACGTGCGCGGTGAATCCCTGGCCGATCTGATCCACCGCCGCGGCAAACTCGAAGAACCTTTGGCTTTGGATGTCATTGAGCAGGCCGCCCACGGCCTGGCGGTGATCCACTCCATGGGCATGGTGCACCGGGATGTCAAACCCGGCAATCTGCTGATCACCGAAGACGGGACGGTGAAAATCACCGACTTCGGCATCGCCAAAGCCGCGGCCGCTGTCCCGCTGACCCGCACCGGCATGGTGGTCGGCACCGTGCAGTATGTCTCCCCGGAGCAGGCCCAGGGCACCGATGTGGATCCGGCCAGTGACGTCTACTCCCTGGCTGTGGTCGGCTTCGAACTGCTCAGCGGCCACCGGCCGTTCAGCGGCGATTCGTCGGTGAGTGTGGCCATCGCCCACATCAACACCCCCGCCCCGCAGCTGCCCGGATCGGTCACCGACCACACCCGGGAACTGATCGGTTTGGCGCTGCGCAAGGATCCGGCCCGCCGCTACGCCGACGGCGGTGAATTCGCGCAGGCGATCTGCGCGGTACGCATCGGCCAGCGGCCGCCGCTGCCGCATGCCGCCGCGGTCGCCGACACCGCAGCGCCGTCCCACCCGGCCGACCCGGAAGCCCGGCTGGCGCTGGGCCGGGCGACCGTGCCGACGACCACCTACCCGGAGGACCGCCGGCCCGGCGGGCGGGCCATGCCCGCCGCCATCCGCCCGGCGGTGGTCGAATCCGGCGGTTCGACCGGGAAACTGTGGGTCCTGGTCGCGGTCCTGGTGGCCATGGCCCTGGCGGTGGCCGCCATCGCCTATGCGGCCACCCGCCCCCCGTCAACCCCCACCACCCCGCCGGTGACCCACCTGCCGCCGGTCACCGGCGCCCCCACCGCACCGCCGGCGCCGGTCACCCCGACCGAACAAGCCCCCACCACCACCGACAGTGATGCGGCCCGCCGGGAGGAACAGCAGCGCCGGGAAGAAGAACAACGGCGCCGCGAGGAACAGCAGCGCCGCGAGGAACAACAGCGCCGCGAGGAACAGCAGCGGCGGGAGGAACAGCAGCGGCGCCGGGAAGAAGAGCAGCGCCGGGAAGAAGAACAACGGCGCCGCGAGCAGCAGTCGTCGGCGGTGGCAACCACCCGGAATATCACCACCACCGTCACCGTTCCCCCGGTCCAGCCCCCGACCAGCCAGGCCAGCCCCACCAGTCGGCCCGCCGCGACAGCCACCGGCGGTGCTGCCCCGTCGGCGAGCACCCCGCCGGCCCCGTCGGCCACCGGCGGTGCTGCCCCGTCGGCGACCGGCGCTGACCGGGCGCCGGGCGCATCCGGCCAGCCGGAGCGGACCGGCGTGTCCGGGCCATCCTCGCGCGGCACCGGTACCGGCAACACTGACAATTCCGCCGACGGCGCCGACGGCGCCCGCGCCCCCGAGGAGGCGTTGTGACAGACAATCTTCTGGCCGGCCGCTACAAGCTCGGGTTCATCATCGGCTCCGGGGGGATGGCTGATGTCTACGCCACCACCGACACGATGCTGGGCCGCGATGTGGCGGTGAAAATGATGCGCTCGAACCTGGCCAGTGACGAGGTGTTCCGGGAACGCTTCCGCCGGGAGGCGCAGAACGCGGCAAAACTCAACCATGACGCGATCGTGCAAATCTATGACACCGGGGAAACCGACATCAACGGCGTCCAGGTGCCCTATATCGTCATGGAGCGTGTCCAGGGCCGCACATTGCGCGACATTGTCCACGAGGACGGCCCCTACACCCCGGTGGACGCAGCCAAAATCCTGCTGCCGGTGTGTTCTGCGCTGCAGCATTCCCACGAGCAGGGCATTGTGCACCGCGACGTCAAACCCGCCAACATCATGATCACCAACACCGGTGACGTGAAAATCATGGACTTCGGCATCGCCCGGGTCACCGGCGATGCGGCCGCCTCCATGACCCAAACCCAGGCGGTGATCGGTACCGCCCAATACCTGTCCCCGGAACAGGCCCGCGGCAAATCAGCAGACGCCAGATCCGATGTCTACGCCCTGGGGTGTGTCCTCTACGAGGCGGTGACCGGCAACCCGCCGTTTGAGGCCGATTCACCTTTCGCGGTGGCCTACAAGCATGTGCAGGAAAACCCGGTCCAGCCGTCGACACTGATCCCGGATTTAAGCCCCACAGCGGCCGTCAACATCGACTCGGTGGTGCTGACCGCCATGGCGAAAAACCCGGCCGACCGCTACCAGTCGGCCGCGGAACTGGGCAAAGACCTGCAACTGGTCAGCCGTAACGCGGTCAGCTTCGCGGCGAAAGCCCACCTGGCGCCAGCCGCCGGGAACCGGCACGGCGTGGCCAACCCGATTACCGCCGAAACAGCCGCCGTCACCGTGGTGCAGCGGTCGGTTCCCGACCACCACAGCCACCACGCCCCCGACGGCGGGCACCCGGACGGCCCGCCCGGGCCCGGTGCCCCGGCCCCGGCCGGCCGGCACGCCGCCGAACCCGTCCCGGCCGAGTCCGGCCGCACCGGCGGGGTGCTGACAGCTGTCATCGGTGTGCTGGCAGTCACCGTCATCATTGTCGGCGCGTTTTTCACCTGGGACTATCTCACCGGGGGGCGGGAAACAACCGCCACCATCCCGCAGCTGGCGGGCCACAGCCAACAGGATGCCACCACAGATCTGGAAAACCTGGGGTTGGTGGTCACCGCCACCACCGAAGCCTCCCCGGATATTGCCGAAGGCGCCGTCATCGCCACCAACCCGGGGGCCGGTTCCCAGCTGAAAACAGGATCCACGGTGGTGATCAGTGTCTCCTCGGGGCAAACCCTGACCACGGTACCCAGCGTGAAAAACCGCACCACCGAAGTCGCGGCCACCATACTGGAGCGCGCCGGGCTGCTGCTGGATACCGAAGTGAGGGAAGAAACCAGCGACACCGTCGCCGCCGGGCGGGTCATCGACCAGGATCCGTCCCCCACCGAGCAGGTGGCCAAAGGATCAAAAGTCACCATCACCGTCTCCACCGGGGCCGGCACCCAGCGGGTGCCGGTGATCACCGGGCAGAAGTGGCAGCAGGCCGAATCCAATCTGATCGCCGCCGGATTCACCCCGGTGGTCCAAAACATTGACTCCGAGCTGCCGGAAGGCACCGTCGTCGACTGCGAACACGAAGGCACCGACCAGCCGACGGGTTCGTCCATCGTGGTCAAAGTATCCAACGGGCTGCTGGTGTCGATGCCCGATCTGACCGGCATGAATCCCGACCAGGCTTTCCAGGCGCTGCGGGCGGCCGGGTGGATCGCCCCGCAGACCTCACTGCTCAGCCAGCCGGTACCCACCGGATCCCTGGTGGAATCCGGGCTGATCCAGTCACAGACCCCGCTGCCCGGCGACATGCTGAAAAACGACGGCCTGGTCAGCATCCGGGTCGGCTCCTTTGATCCGCTGGCCGCCTTCGGCAACTAGCGCCTCCCGCAGGCATGCCGGCGGGTGGTTTTCCCCGTGTTAGATTGGGGTGCGCTAGTCTTTTACACACAACACAGCCCCCGCGTGATCTGCGTCGGGGGCCCTGTGCCGAAAAACAAACTCTAGGAACGATCCCCATGCCCAAGTCAAAGGTTTCCCGCTCTTCGATGCCCCAGTCGGGTTCGATCAACCGGACCCCGGTGAAGATCAATTCCTCCGGCACGCCGCTGTGGTACAAGATCCTCATGTTCGGTTTCATGCTGGCCGGACTGTTGTGGCTGGTGGCCAACTATCTGGTGGGCCCGGACATTGCGTTCATGCGGGAACTCGGCCCGTGGAACTACGGCATCGGTTTCGGGCTGTTCATCGTCGGCCTGCTGATGACCATGGGCTGGCGCTGACCGCCCGCATCAGCTTGGGCGGTCACACCCCGGTGGCCACGCGGGTTCCACCGGGCGCCCGCCGGATCCTTGTCCGGGGCGGCCATGTCCCGCCCGGCGCCGCGGTATCCGGGACTGTGGATCACGGTGCGGTCTGCTGCTTGCCCAACAGGCGGGCAATGAGCCTGTCACCGTCCCGGTGCACCACAGTCATGCTGCTGTGAGCCGGTGTGGTCCCGCTGGTCGGCCACGCCACAGAAGCGGCGTAACGGCCGGTACCGCGGCCGGCTGGAATGACCAGATCAGTGGTGGCCACTTGTCCTGCGGTGGCCACGGCATGCTGCGGCCACGGGCAGACGGACACACCGGCGCAGGCCAGGGTTGCGGTGGCATCCCGGATTCCGCGCAGTTTCACCACCGCTTCCCGACGGGTCCAGAGGTGGGGGTTGGTTGCGCCTGTGGTGCCGCGGATATCCCCGGCATGGTCGACATCGATACCCACCGGCCAGTCTGATACAGCCACCACCACCAGGCTGCGGGCATGGCTGACCGAAACGAAACGGCTGCGGGCCACCACCGCCCCGTGGCTGCGGGAGGCGCACTCCGGGCACAGTCGTGTGCTGTCCGGGGCAAGGGCATCCACCAGGACCTGGGCCACCATGCGCCGACCCCGGTCAGAGGGCTGGGTGAACTGTTGTATCCGCGTGCTGTCAGCGGGCCGGAGCAGGGTCTTAAGGCGGATGTCCGCGCTGTGGAGACAGGCCCACCAACAAGTGACGGTTGGTGGCTCAGTCGCAGCGGTCAACGGGCCCCTACCTCCTTTAAGTCCTTGTTAAGAAAGGGGGATCAATGCGGTGCTGGAGAATCCTTTTCGCAGCTGGACCTTGAAGAACAGCTGTGCACCGGCCTTGTTTAGGGTAACCGAACCGTCTATATTGAGGCTATTGTTCTCCGGCCACGCATACTGACGGTGTGGTCGCCCCGTATGGTCATCCGCCCCTTTGTCCCCTTTTCGTGAGATTGCAGCTTTTTTAACCGACGTGTCTTCTTCTGTGAGTACCACCTGCCCGACCGTGACCGATTGTTTGACCGGCACCGGAGATCCGGGCGATCCGGCACTGATCGCAGATGATGGTGCAACAATCACCTACGGCCAGCTGGCCGATCTGGTGGACAGGGCCTGCGCTGTGCTGCCGGTGGACGTCAAACTGCTGGTCCATCTGCCTTTCCACCGCACCACCGGCTGCATCATCGCCTATCTGGCGGCGCTGAAAACAGGACATGCGGTGCTTCTCACCGCACCGGATCCGGGGCAGTATGAGCCGGTCACCGACCGCTATCCGGCTGATGTGACAGTCACCGCCGACGGGTGTTTCCTGCTCGGCGACGGCTCCGGGGAGATAACAGCGGACTGTGCCGTGACCCCCCACCACGACATTCACCCGGATACCGCGGTGCTGATGTCGACATCGGGGACCACCGGCTCCCAGAAACTGGTCCGGTTGACCGGAACGAATATCGTCGCCAACGCCACCGGGATTGTGCAGGCACTGGGCATTACCGCCGCCGACCGGTCACTGACTGTCCTGCCGCCGCACTATTCTTTCGGCCTCAGTGTCGTCAACACCCATCTTCTGGCCGGCGCCAGCCTGGTGGTCGGCAACTACGGTGTCACCGACCCGGAGTTTTTCACCCGTGTCCGACAGCTCGGGGTGACCAACTTCGGCGCCGTCCCGCACATGCTGGACCTGTTGCGTGCCACCGCGCCGCTTCCGGCGGCAGCCGGCGCGCTGCGCCTGATCTACCAGGCGGGCGGGAAGCTTGACAGGCACAAAACAGTGGCCTGGGCCGGTGATTGTGACCGGCTGGGCATCGATTTCCGGGTGATGTACGGGCAGACGGAAGCCACCGCCCGGATGACGGTGATGAAAAAAGGGTGTGCCGCCACCCATCCCGATGCGGCCGGGTATGTTCTTGACGGCTGTTCGATGACGGTGCGTGATCCGGCCCCCGACGGCACCGGGGAGCTGGTGTTCGAAGGGCCGAATGTGATGATGGGCTACGCCCACACCCCGCAGGATCTGGCGCTGGGGGTGATGATCGATCATCTGGACACCGGCGATGTGGGAACCGTCGATGATGACGGCCTGGTCACCATCACCGGGCGCAAAGCCGACTTCGTCAAGATCGCAGGGCTTCGCATCGAACTGCACCGGCTGCAGGAAATGCTGTCGGAGAAAGGCATCAACAGCCTGGTCACCGGTGATGACAGCGGCGTGCGGGTGCTGGTGGAGAAACAAACCTCGGTCACCGACGGCAGCGCCGGGCCGGCGGCGGTGAGAAAATTCCTGGTTGACCACACAGGTATTGATGCCGGGCATATCAGTGTCGCCGCCACCGGCGTGCTGCCGCGGCTGGCCAATGAGAAACCGGACCGGGCCACGGCCGACCGGATGGTCGCACAGATCACCGGGCAGGCTGAGAAAGCGGAACAGCAGCAGGTTGCGAGCCCGGAGAAACGTGTAGCCGGGCAACTGGAACGGATTCTGGGAGTCGACGGCATCGACTTCAACAAATCGTTTGCCGCCAACGGCGGTACCTCCCTCAACCAGGTGGCCGCCGCCGCGGCCCTGACGAAAGTATGCGGCACCCTTCCGGTGGGCTGGGCCAACGAACCGTTGTCCACGCTGCTGCCGGACACACATGTCAGAATGGCCCCCTGGAAAGCGGTGTGGATCGACAGCCCGGTCATCATCCGCATGGTGGCCGCGTTCACCATTGTCGCCAGCCACGCTTCGGTCATGGATGTCACCGGCGGCGCACATTCGCTGCTGATGGTCGCGGGCTTTGCCCTGGGCATGTTCACCTTGAGCAAAACCAGCCGGACACAGCGCCTGTCTTCTGTGCTCCGCACCATTGTGTCGGTGGCGGTCCCCGCCTCCATCGTCGCCACCCTGGGGGTGCTGTTCACCGGCACCTACGGCTTGTCCAATGCGCTGCTGATCCACTGGTTGTGGGAGTTTCCCGGATCGCAGCGCCACCTGTGGTTCATTGAGGCCTACATGTGGGATCTGGGGCTGATAGCCGGTGTGTTCTGCATCCCCCCGGTGGTCGGCTCCTACCGGCGGCATCCCTTCGCAACCTCGCTGGCACTTCTTGCCGTTGCCATCGGGTTCCGCTACGCGCTGGCATTCGACGTCGATATTTTGCGCTGGGATCCGGCTGGTGTGCTGTGGCTGGTGCTGCTGGGGCTTGCCGTGCTCAACGCCGACCGCTACCCGAAAAAGCTTCTGGTTGTGGCGGTGTTTGCGGTGGTGTCCCGGGACTACTTCTGGACTGAACAGCAGCGTTTCTATGTGTTCGTCGTCCTGCTGGTGCTTTTGTTTGTGCCCCGGCTTCCGGTACCCCGTATTCTGCTCACCCCGGTGACCCTGATGTCATCGGCCACGCTCTACATCTATCTGGTGCAGTTCGATGTGCTGGCCGTGCTCTCTTACGGCTGGCCGACGGTGATGGTGTCCATCCCGCTGGGAGTGGTGGTGTCCCTGGCCGTGAACCGGGTGCAGGCCAGGTACAGCTCTACCGTGGTGCGCCGCAGCCAGAAACCACAGCGGTTTCTCCGCGCCCACACCACATCATCCACGGCCGACTAAGCCACCGTCGGGTTGGCCGCCCGCGGGTGTTTCACCCGGGACAATGATCCTCCGGCAACCGGCACCGCGGAGAGCATGCGCGCGGCGTGCTGCCCGCGGCCTTAGGGGCGCCGCACAACCGTTGGCAGCGTCGCTAGGCGGCGCCACGAGATGTGCCGGGAGGTGGTCATTGGCTGCTGACCGACCGCAAC
>NZ_JAFLEQ010000011.1:91173-126322 GCF_017307055.1 Corynebacterium mendelii
GAGGGAGCGTACCCGGTGGCCCAATGGTGCCACAGCCACGGGATATGTTCCGTCAGCACCCCTTGAGTCCAGGTGCAGTCCCCGGGGATTTTCAGGGCGCGGGAACGATATAGCGTCCGGCGGCTGACACCGCTTCAACCGTCAGCGGCATCGTCAGCATCGGCTCCCCGTCGCCGTAGACCGGGATGGTCATCTCCGGGCAGGTGATGCGTGCTTTGCGGCAGCGGTAGTTGGTGACGAAGGGAATGTTTTCGTGGTGCCCGGCAAGGAAATTCCGGTAGTGGCGGGCGTAGCGCAGCGGATGGACGTTCTCGCAGATCGTCAAATCCAGGCGGCCGTCTTTGACGTCGGCTTTCGGGCAGGCCAGGCGTCCGCCACCGTAGGAGCGGGTGTTGCCGAACGTCACGATCGAAATCCTGCGGTCCAGGGTCAGATTCCCGCTGTCGGGAATACGCCCGTCACGGGCCGCCGCCCGCTGCACCTGCCCGGGAGTGGAATAGGGCACCAGGCTGGTGTCCTCGAGCTCGATGGTGAAGCGGTGGATCGTCGGTTTCAACAGCTGCCTGACCGATGCCAGCGAGAATTTGTAGCGGCCGGATACCCGGTGGCCCAGGGACTCGGCCAATTGGGTGGCATACGCGTCGATACCACAGCCGAGCAACGTCCCGAACCACATCTGGTGGCCATTATCGTCGCTGACCAGGCCCAAATCGGTGGTGGTGACAAAACCGTCGGCAATACAGTCGGCGGCCTGCACCGGGTCGAAGGGAATGGAAAACTGGCGGGCCGTGTCATTGCCCGAGCCGGCCGGAATAATGCCGATCGGCATACCGGTTTCGGCGGTGATCTGCAGGACACTGTTGATCAGGCCGTCACCGCCGCAGACAATCACCGCCTCGAAGTTGTCGTCGGCCAGAGCCTGGCGCATCACCCGGGTATTGTCCTCCGGGGTGGAGGAGGTGAAGCTCACCGCGGTGACTCCCCGCCGCTCCAGTTGGGCGGTGGCCCGGGCGGCGGCATAGCAGGCCGAACCCGTGCCGGAGCGCGGATTGGTCAGCAGCGCGACAGTGCTGATTGATTCATGGCCGATGGGATAATCAGGCATGGCTGATGGATGCTCCTGACCGTTATTGTCTCCGCCTGTGATCCGTGCGCATGCGCGGGCAGAATGCGACTGCCCGTCACCGCCGCCGACAAGGGTGGCGGGGCCGTCAACAAGCAGTCTCACACTGCCCGAAGACAGGATCGCGGCAAAAGAAAAAAACGACTGGTGTTCTGGGAACTGCCCTAGACCGACACACCGTGGCCTTGCAACAAGGTGGTTGCCCGGTGCGTGTCGCACCTGCAGCAGTCACGTCACAGGGCCGTTCGGTGTCTTCCATGCCGGTGGTGGGCAGATGAGCGTTGTTACTTTACTTGGTTGTCACCGGACGACCGCGGTCGGTTCGCCTGATGCAAGCGCCCACATGTGGGACGGCCAACCGCTGCCGGTACCTTGGACACTACCAACAAAATGGCGCCCACAGGTAATCCCTAACCCCCCTTAAAAGAAAGGCGTTCACCATTTTGTTGGCCGTACCACCTGCACCGACGCCTCCCGGGCGGGTGACTGTGCCGAAACGACACTGTCCGATTGCGCCGGGTTGTAGCCCCCAACTGCAACTATCCTCCGGCAGGCGGGGGTTTCGTCACGGGGTGTGATGTCCGATACGGATGGGAGGATCTTTATTTTCCTTGGGTGAAACAATCCTTTACACCCCTTAGGGCGACGGGGGTATTTTTTGTTTTGGCAGCGTAAGAACCGTGTTTCCGCCGAACTGGTGAAAGAACGTCATATTTTCACCCCCGAGCTAAAAAAGCTCATCTGCAGCGGAAGGGATCTTAATTTGTCACCAAAACTAAGGGGTGTCAGGGCGCGGTCATACGAACCGTGTTCTCGGCCAGCACGGCCGCGTCCTCCTCGTCGTGGGTGACCAGCACACTGGTCACGCCGGCAGATACCAGCAGGGATTTGATTTCTTGGCGCACACTGGCCCGCAGGTTGGTGTCCAGATTGGAGAAAGGTTCATCCAACAGCAGCACCTCCGGATCGGGTGCCAGGGCGCGGGCCACCGCAATACGCTGCTGCTGCCCGCCGGAGAGCTGGTAGGGGTAGCGGGTGAGGTAGTCGGCCATCCCGACAAGCTCGAGGACCTGCCCGACCCTTTCCTTGACGCGGCTGCGGGGCATGCCGGTTAATCCGTAGGCGACGTTTTTTTCCACCGTCATATGGGGGAATAAAGCGTAGTCCTGGAAAATCATGCCGATGGCCCGGTGCTCGGGTTCAATGAAATGGCCGCGGTCGGCCAGCACTTTACCGCCCATGGTGATGGTGCCGGACACCGGTTTTTCCAGACCGGCGATCAACCGCAGAACCGTAGTTTTGGCGCAGCCGCTGGGGCCGAGCAGGGCGGTGCATTTGCCGGAGGGCACCACCACAGAAAAACCGTCCAGCTGCCGGGTGGCGGAACCGGGGTATGAAAAAACGATGTTGCTCAGTTCAATGGCGGTCATGGTGCCGGGTGTTCTTTCTTGTCTGTGGTGTTCCCGCGTGCCACAAGCAGCAGCACGGGAACAAACGCCAGCGCGATAATGAGCAGGCTGGCCAGGGAGGATTCGGGGATCTGCTCGTCGTTGGCGTACTGGAAGACGGTGGTGGACAACGTCGAGAAGTTGAAGGGCCGCAAAATCAGCACGATCGGCAGTTCTTTGACCATGTCGATAAACGCCAGCAGGAATGCGCCCGCCAGAGCGGTTTTCATCATCGGCAGATCCACCCGTGCCAGGGTGGCGGTCGGCCCGTGGCCCAGCATGCGGGAGGCTTCGGTGAAACGGGTGCCGATGCGTTCGAAACCGGATTCCATCGGCTGCATGGACACCGCCAGGTAGCGGATGAGGTAGGCCAGAACAATCAGCGACGGGGTCATCACCAACGGCAGCGGGGTCTTCTCGGACAGCCACACCATGATCGACAGAATCGATAGAGCGATCACCGTCGACGGGATTGAGTAGCCGATCACCGTGATCCGGGCCAGAGTCTTTGACAGCGGTGTCGGCCAGATGCGCTGGTGCTGGGCGACAATCAGGGCGCACAGGGTGGTCAACAGCGCTCCGGCCAGTGCCACCCCCAATGTCATGCCGAAGGCGGAGAAAATACCGGTGCGGCGGATATTGTCCCACGACAGAAACGCCCACCAGATCATCTGGGCCATGGGAATGACCAGAGCCACCGCAAAGGTGCCCCAGCACACCAGGGGAACCACGATCTTGCGCCATCCGGTGGGGGCAACCGGTGTCAGTGGTGTCACCCGGGCGGAGGCATAGGAGTGGGAGCGCCTGCCGCGCAGGGCTTTTTCCCCCATGCTCACCGCGGTGACGACCACCAGCAAAATCGCGGCCAGCTTCAAAGCGGCGGCAATATCGTTCAATCCCAGCCAGGATTTGAAAATGGCGGTGGTGAACACGTTCAGCCCGAAGTGGGAGACCACCCCGTAGTCGCTCAACACCTCAAAGGCCATCAGGGTGGAACCGGCGACCACCGCGTTGCGGGTCAGCGGCACAATGACCTTGAAATAGGTTCTGGTCCGGGACGCCCCCAGCATGCGGGAGGCTTCCACCAGCTGGCCGGCCTGCCGGTCGAGGAAGCCGCGCACCACCAGATAAATATAGGGGTAGAGAAATAACGTGAAGACAATGATCGCGCCCCGCATGTTCATCATGTCCAGAAAACCCGGCGGCGGGGTCCAGCCGACCCGGTTGCGCAAAAACACCTGGATCGGACCGGTGTAGCCGGTCATTGACGCATAGGTGTAGCCGCCGATGTAGGGCGGGATGGCCAAGGGCATGACCAGGGCGACTGCCAGGAATCTGCTGCCGGTAAACCGGTAGGCCGTCACGAACCAGGCCAACAGGCTGGCCAGGATGATCCCGCAGGTGACGCTGCCGATCGTCAGGATCGCGGTCTGGATGAGATAGTCGGCCAGAAGATACTTCTGGATGTGGCGCCAGGTGTCGTTGAGGGGACTGAACAGACCGGCCAGCACACCGATGATCGGTAATGCCATGACAGTGACCACGAGGATACTGCCTGTCAGCCAGCCGAGACGTGCTTTGACCATCTCGACGTCCTTTCCGGGGAAGGAAGAATGGTGTTGGGGTTAAAAGATCGTGCCGGGAAAAAGAGTGTGCCGGGTTCCTTGTTGTCGATCAACGAACCCGGCACACTCACATGTTGGTGGTCTTACCTCCGGCCGGCGCAGCCGAAGAAGACGCTGTTATTTCCAGCCAACCTGGTCGAAGATGAGGGTGGCCTCCGGCTTTTCCTCGCCGAAGGTGGCGAAGTCGAGATCCTGGATGGTGAATTCACCCCAGGATTTCTGCATCTCGGGCATGGGGGCAGCCGGGTTGAGCGGGAACTCGCCGTTGTTTTCGGCGATGAATTCCTGGACCTTCTCCGAGGAGAGGAACTCGAGGAACTTGATGGCGTTGTCCTGGTGCTCCGCACCCTTGAGCACGGCGGCGTAGGAGAGGTTGACGTGGGTCTTCTCCGGGAAGATCAGGCCGATCTTTTCGGCGACCTTGACTTCTTCCGGATCGGAGGACTTGGCCATGCGCACCAGGTAGTAGGAGTTCATGATTGCCAGATCGCCTTCACCGGCGACAACAGCCTTGGCCTGGTCGCGGTCGTTGCCCTTGGGCTCACGGGCGAAGTTGTCGACAACACCCTGTGCCCATTCGGTGGCCTTCTCTTTGCCCCACAGGGAGATGAAGCTCGACAGCAGAGCCTGGTTGTAGGAGTTGGAGGAAGAACGGGCCAGAACCTTGCCGTTCCATTCCGGCTTGGTCAGGTCTTCGTAGGACTTGATCAGCGACGGGTCGGTGCGGTCCTTGTCGTAGGCGATGACGCGGGCACGGGACACAATGCCCATCCAGTTCTCGCCACGGTAATTGTCGGGAATGTTCTTCTCGATGGTCGGGGAAGTCGACTTGGTGATCGCGTCAGCATCAACCAACTGGGCAATTGACTCGGCGCCGACAGTCAGGAACACGTCGGCCTGGGCGTCGCCGGCCTCACGGGAGATGCGCTCGATCAGTTCACCGGACTTGCCTTCAACAAGATCAATCTTGATGCCGGTTTCCTTCTCGAACATCTCGTAGACCTCTTTGTCGGTGTCATAGTGACGTGACGAGTAGACCTTCAAAACGTCGCTGGAGGCTTTGTCGGTGGCTTCCTTTGCTTCTGAAGTAGCTTCCTTTGCTTCTGAAGCGGCTTCCTTGGCGGTGGAAATTGCTTCATCGGCTTTGTCGGAAACGGTGTCGTCGGAATTCGAGCAGGCGACTGCTCCGGATGCTACGAGAGCGGCGGCAAGACTGGTAGCCAAAATGCGGCGCATAAATACTCCTAAAGTATGAGGACGTCAAAACGCGGTAAGTGTAGCAATAAAACTCAGCCTTCCCTAAAGCCGATAGCATATTTCCTGTTCGATACCCCTTAGATTTCAGCTCTGTTGTTCTGCCTGGCCACCCCCGGTGGAGCACCCGGTTATCATCAGGTTGTGGATAACTTTGTGCACCGGCTGTGAGCGACACGCCGGACTTGTGGAGTAAGTAAAACCACTGGCCAAAGTAGCAAAATCTGCTAACTCTCATCTTCTTCTTGAGGCTTACCCCCATGTAATTATCCACATTGTCCACAGCCATTGTGGATAACTGGGCCGGTTGTGCACAGCCTGATATGGAGAGCCATGGGGAGTGAAAAAGAGCATTATTGTGCGTTGTGACACATAAAAAAGCTGTCGCTGATTGGGGGTGTTTGGCCCAAAATTTGGTTTGAATTACATATCCGCCGCACAGTGGGGGCTGCGGCGGTGCCGGAAGGGGGAAAAGGCCGCCACCCCGGCAGACTGTGCTGGCCGGGGTGGCGGGAAGAAAAAGCGTTTCCGGGGGCCGGGCAATGCGCTGCGGCGTGGCCGGGTGTGGTTTGTCCTAGATCACGGCCCACACGCCGGGGGCGGTGGTTGCAACCCGTGCGATAACGGCCGCGCAGGAAAGCACAATGGCGGCCCAGGTGACAAGTCTGGTCTGGTTTTTGCCGGCCCCCAGGGCGATGGGTACCGCGATCACTGCCCCGGTGATCAGCCCGCCGATGTGCCCCCAGATCGATATGCCGGGAACAATGAAGGTAAATCCCAGGTTGACCGCTATCAGTATCACCAGCGAGCGGGTGTTGACGGCGGTCCTGACCGACAGCCCCAAAGCGATGGCCAGCAGGGCGTACAGTGCGCCGGAAGCACCAACGGTGGCGCTGGTGGGGGATGCCCACACCGTCACCGCCGACGAGCCGATGCCGCCGGCGAAAAACATGGCCGTGAAAAGCCGGGAGCCGATGATGTTTTCCAGTTCCTGGCCGAGTACGAAGATCATCAGCCCGTTGAGCAGAAGATGGGTCACACCCTGGTGGAGGAACATCGCGCCCACTGCCCGCGCCGGCCCGAACCAGCTGTCGCCCATGGCCGGCAGATACAACGTCCAGTGGTCCGCAATCCAGCTGGCGGTCAAATTACCGTTCAGGGAGCGGGATTCGACGGCGGTGAGCACAAACACGGCGGCCATCGCCGCCAGCAGGGCAACGGTGGCCGGGGCCTTGTGGGTGAGTTGTGAGCGGAAAAAAGAAGTGGACATTGAAAAAACCGGCGGGCCTTTCAACAGGTCAGTGGGTGGCGGGCTGATGGTCTGGGGGAGATTATTGCACCGGCCGGTCGCCGAGGATGCCCACGGGCGGGGTGGGATGCATCAGGATGGCCGGGGCACGCCGGGACAAAGATCCCTTCCCGGCAATCTCCCATACTTTCACGGCTGTGTCCCCGTCGACGAGCACCCGGGTCAAAAGCCCGCCGGTCAGGGCGGCGGGCAATCGCTGTGGAAACGACATCGGAGCCGGAACACCTGTCGCATCAGGCACCGGACAGTGGCGGTGGCGGCTGGCCGGAGATCGAATCTGTGCCGGATGCATGCACCGGGGTGGTCGGACCGGCGGTGGCGGCACCGGTCGAAGCGCATCAGCCACGATCGCTTGCCCGTGGTGCGGTAATTTCGGTTCTACCGCCTCATTTCCGGCACCGGCGTGCCGGTGCCGGCGGGCAGGGCCCGACGAGATTTTTTACCCAACCACTGCAAGGAACCGGTGAGACACCATGAGCGCATCCGAGAGCTACATTCTCGCCCTGGATCAGGGAACCACTTCCTCCCGGGCGATTGTCTTCGACCACGACGGGATGATCGTCGCCTCCGCGCAGCATGAATTCACCCAGCACTTCCCGCAGCCGGGATGGGTGGAACATGATGCGCGGGAAATCTGGTCCACCCAATCCGGTGTCGCCCAGGAAGCCATCACCCGGGCGAATGTGAAAGCCCGCGACATTGCCGCCATCGGGATCACCAACCAGCGGGAAACAACAGTGGTGTGGGACCGGGAGACCGGGGCACCGGTGTGCCGGGCCATTGTGTGGCAGGACCGGCGGACCGCCGGTATCTGTGACCGCCTGCGGCAGGCCGGCCGGCTGGAGCTTATCCGGGCGAAAACCGGGTTGATGCTGGATGCGTATTTCTCCGGAACGAAACTGATGTGGATACTCGACAATGTCGACGGCGCCCGAAAGGCGGCCCGGGCCGGCCGGCTGGCCTTCGGCACCATCGATTCGTGGCTGATCTGGAATCTGACCGGCGGCCGGTGCCATGTCACCGACGCCACCAACGCCAGCCGCACCCTGCTCTACAACATTCACACCGGCGACTGGGATGATGAGCTGCTGGAGATTTTCGGTGTACCCCGCGCGATGCTGCCGGAAGTCCATGACAGCTCCCAGCTCTACGGCACCACCGCCGACGGACTGTTCGGCAGCCAGATACCCATCGCCGGTATCGCCGGGGACCAGCAGGCCGCCACCTTCGGCCAGGCCTGCATCTACCCGGGCATGGCGAAAAACACCTACGGCACGGGCTGTTTCATGCTGCTCAACACCGGCACCGAGGCTGTGCCCTCCAACAACAAACTGTTGACCACCGTGGCCTGCCGCTACGGCGGGCGCACCACCTATGCCCTGGAAGGATCGGTGTTCATCGGCGGGGCGGTGGTGCAGTGGCTGCGCGACGGCTTGGGCATTATCCGCTCGGCGAAAGAGGTCGAACAACTCGCCGCAACAGTCGACGACTCCGGTGGACTGTACCTGGTTCCGGCTTTCACCGGTCTGGGCGCCCCCTACTGGGATCCGCATGCCCGCGGCACCATGGTGGGGATCACCCGCGGCACCACCGCCGGGCACATCGCCCGCGCCGCCCTGGAATCGATTGTGTTCCAATCCGCGGAACTGCTCGAGGCGATGCAGAAAGACGCCGGATTCAAGCTGAAACAACTGCGTGTCGACGGCGGGGCCTCCACCAACGATCTGCTCATGCAGTTCCAGGCCGATATTCTCGGCGTGACCGTGCAACGGCCGACAGTCACCGAAACAACCGCCCTGGGGGCCGCTTACCTGGCGGGTCTGGCCGTCGGCTACTGGGACAGCCCCGACGACCTGGCGAACACCTGGACGGTGGACAAAGAATTCATCCCCTCCATGCCGGAAGAACAACGCCTCCGCCGACTGGCCGGCTGGCGCAAGGCCGTCAGCCGCAGCCTGAACTGGGACAGCGGCGACAGCCAGTAGATACCGGCAGAAGCGGTCACCGCCGGGGCAGAAAGTTTCCGCCCCTTCAGCGGCTTTTCCCACCAGCGCACTGCCTTCCGTGCGCGCCGGGCCGCCCCTACGCGGAGGACCCGCTGCCGCATCCGGGTGAACAACGGGTCATGCCGCCCAAAAGCACCTGTGCCTGCCCGTGGTGGCGGGAGCGGGAAAAAATGTGTGCCGCACCGGCTGCGGCACAGACCACCGGACCGATGCGGGGCCACCGAACCGGTGGCCCCGTTGTCTGCCGGGCGGTTCCCCGGCTAGCTGCCGGGGACGGCGCCATGGCGCATTCAGATATCTGTTGTGTCTGGGCGTGTTGCCGGGGCCATGTGTGGTGGCGTTTGCGGAAACAAAAAAGAAAAAGCAGGCTGCCAGCCGGCAGCCTGCCGTGACGATCCCCCCAAAAAAACTTACTGGGTGATCTCGATGGATTCGATGACGACCGGATCGACCGGGCGGTCCGCGCGGTCAGTGGCGGTTGTCGCGATCTCGTCGACCACTTTCTGCGAGGCTTCGTCAGTCACTTCACCGAAGATGGTGTGCCTGTTGTTCAGGTGCGGGGTCTTGGTGACGGTGATGAAGAACTGGGAACCGTTGGTGTTCGGGCCGGCGTTGGCCATGGCCAAAAGGTAGGGCTTGCTGAAGGACAGCTCCGGGTGGAACTCGTCACCGAACTGGTAGCCCGGTCCGCCGTAGCCTTTGCCCGTCGGGTCGCCACCCTGGATCATGAAGCCCTCGATCACGCGGTGGAAGATGGCACCGTCGTAGAACGGTCCGGAAGTGGTTCCTGCGGCGTTCGGGGCGTTGTAGTCCTTGGTTCCCTGCGCCAGGCCGATGAAGTTGGCCACGGTCTCGGGGGCATGGTTGCCGAACAGCTCGATGGCGATGTCCCCACGGTTGGTGTGGATGATCGCTGTAGCGGTCTTGTCAGTCATGGCCACAACTCTAGTGGACCGGCCCGGTCCATGCACGGCGGTGCCGCTTTGACATGCGCGTGGCGCAGCCCCGGTCACTGGTTTCCACCCCCGGGGCTGTTGCCGCCAGGGCCAGTAAACACTGATCCGGCCAGCACAACCGGTACCTATGGCCGGGTCCCGCCGGTTACCGGCCGGTGGCGCAAAAATGCAGGTGAAAGCAGGCGTGACCGGAAAGCCGGGGGCGTGGGCGCCACGGAGTGAAGCAACTTTTTCCCCACCCCCCACGGGGTTGCCGGGCACATGGGTGGCGGCAGGGTGACTGGCCGTTTCACGCGCCCCTGCCCGACAGGCGGGTTTTGCCGGTTGCGACTACTGTGGATGGGCAGGTGAACCATCCCGGCGCATAGGTGTGCCACACCCGCTGTGCCGGTGATGGTCAAGAAAAAAACAACAAACAGGTGGCATCGTTTTTCCGGGTGCTTTTTCGGTGCCGTTGGGGCCGACCAGAAGCATCCGGGACAACAACCCACAACTCGAGGAGACACCTTTGAATCCCACCACCATCCGCATGGCGCTGAAGATGGGGCGCAAGGCGCTGGAAACCGTCAAGGACCGCCGCGATGAAAAAGCCGGCGAAATCTACGACGAGATTGACCAGCTGAGGAAAAAAGCCGCCGGCAAGCGCGCCGAGCTGAGTGACGAATCCTCCAGGCTTTTTGAGGCTGCCGGGGAGAAAGCCGACTCGGTTGGCGCCACGGCCGGCGAGCTGAGTTCACGGGGAAAGAAAAAAGCGGCGAAAGCCGGGCGCAAAGCCGCCAAAAAAGCGGCCAAGAACCGTAAAAAGTGCTGCGGCTGCCTGAAACGGAAAGCCGCGCGCGCGGCCAAGGCCGCCCGCACCAGTTCTGTTGCGGCTGCCGCCGGTGCGGCCGCCGCGAAAGCCGGTGACATTGATGCCGCACAGATCAGCGGTGCTGTCTCCGCGGCGGAAGACAAACTCGGTGCAGCAGCCGCCAAAGCCAAGGGCCGGGCGGCGAAGAAAGCGTCCGCATCGCTGCCATCCGCCGGTTCATCCACGTCCGGCGGAGTGGGGAAGTTCATCTCCATTCTGGCGGTGTTCATCGGTATCGGTGTCACCGCCTGGTGGTGGGTGACCCGCAAGGAAGCCAAAGACACCCCCAGCGTTCCGCCGCGGGTGCAGGACCATGCCGCCGAGCCGTCCACCACTGGTCCCGGTGCCACCGACCGGATGAAAGACGTGACCACCGGTGCCGCATCCGCTGCGTCCGACAAAGCCGAGGATCTGCGCGACAAAGCCCGGGGACTGGTCGACGATCTGAAAGCCGGCGCCGCCGATTTTGTTGACGATGCGGCCGATAAAGCCGGCGAAGTGGCTGACAAGGCCGATGAGGTTGCCGATAAAGCCGCCGACAAGGCCGATGAGGTTGCCGACAAAGCCGCCGACAAGGCTGACGAAGTCGCCGACAAGGCCGATGAGGTTGCCGACAAAGCCGCCGACAAGGCTGACGGTGATGACGGGGAACTCGAGGTGAACATCGTCACCGACGAGGAGATCGCCCCCGCCGCCTCCACCCCGCTGTATGCAGCCACCGAAGAAGCCACCGATGTTGATCCGGCCGCCGATTCACTGTTGGAAGACACCGGCAAGGATCCGGATTCCAATATCCAGGATGATGCCCACGACATCATCCGCGAATGGGTTGACGACAACACCCGCTCATCCCGCAACGGACAGACTGACGGCCCCCGCCACTTGAAGCCGGAGGACAAGTAAAAATATCCCGGCCACCGGTTGGGCGGGCAGGAACTGCCCGCCGGTGGTATCCGGGTGTATCTTTTTGCGGCAACCCCCTTATTGTTCACGCCCGCCTTCGGGCAAGCGTGGGAGATGAGGGGGTTTATTGTGTGTCTGCCGTGGTGGTGCACGGGGGTGGGGGAGTGCAGTGGTGCGGCCGCATGTGCCCTACCCTGGGCGGCATGAGTGTCGTCAAAATCAATGCCATCACCGTCGAAGAGGGCGCCGGCCCACTGCTGGAAGAGCGTTTCGCCGCCCGCGCGCACCTGGTTGAATCCTGCCCCGGTTTCGAGGGCTTCCGGCTGCTGCGGCCGGTCAGCGGCGATGACCGCTACTTTGTGGTCACCCAGTGGGCTGATGAGAAATCCTTCGCCCAGTGGCGTGACGGGGCGGCCCGCACAGCGCACTCCCCGACGGGCAAGAAAGCCGCCGTCAAGGCTGAACTGCTCGAATTCGACGTTGTGGTGGAATCGTTGCCCGCAGACAACTAGCCATCTGACGGCTGGTGCGTTTTCCCGCTTCCCCCACCCACCCGGTGTTCCCGGCGGGGAAAAGGGCACTGTTTCACCGGTGGCGGCTCAAGGCTGCGGGAATGTGTGGTGGCCGACGATGGCCATCGCCCCGACACCGGTGGCCCACAGCAGGGTGAAGGGGATCAGCAGCCAGATAATGCCCAGCCACGGCTGCCAGTAGCGGTCCTGTGCCCACTGCCGCCAGGTGATGCCGCAGGCGATAATCAGCCCGCCGAAAGAAATCACGCCCGGCAGCACGGGGAAGATGATTTCGTAGGTTCTGGTGCAAATCCAGTTCGAATGGCCCGAGTCACAGATCGGGCCGCCCTGCGACCGGGAGATCAACGCGATAATCAGCCCGGTGGTCAAGGTGAGAAGCGGAATCATGACCGCGAAAACAATGGCGTTGCGCACGCTTTTGCGGTTGTCCTCCAGTCGCAGCAGCGGATCCATTTCCAAATCCAGTCTGCTCAGCCGCTTCTGCGGGCGGTCAAGGTGCGGATCGATGCCCGGCCGACCGGTGGTGGGGCCGGTGGGCTGAGTCGGTGTTGCCGCATCCTGTTGTTTGCCGTGAAGCCGGGATTCCCCGTCGTCGGTGAACCCGTCACGACCTCGCTGGCTGTCCGGGGAGGATTCATCCCGGGGGTCATCGCCGGGACGATGCTTGGGGAAAGGCTCATCCATGGTTGCTGGTTTTTCCGGTCCTGGGGGTTGGATGGGGGTTGCGTTCGTGCTGCTGCACGGCCGGGTGTGCACCCTGCCGATGACCCCAGGCTACCTGTTGCTGACCGGCCGTGGGGGTGGTGTGCCGCCCGCGTCCGGCGGCGGGACCGGTTAGCGTCCGCTGCGCCGCAGCATCACTGATGAGGGTTCGATCTCCGGGGGTGCGTCCAGCAGGCGGGCCACCACCCGGGCGACAGCCTCCGGCTGCATGTAGTCGTCCGGCTCGTAGAGCATCGAGCTTTTCGCCAGGACGGTGCGCCGCTGCTGGGTGTCGATCTTGTCGGCGAAAATTTCGGTGGCGACAATGCCGGGTTCCTCCTGCCGCAGGCAGGCCAGCCAGGCTTTGGCCGCCGCTTTGGAGGCACAGTAGGGCGCCCACTCGGCTTCCGGGGTCAGCGCGATCAGTGAATTGATGTAGATGACATGTCCGGCGGCCTGCCGTAACGCGGGAAGACACTGGTTGGTCAGCTGCGCCGGGCCGATCAGGTGCAGCGCCATGGCTTCCTGCCAGTCGTCGATGAAGGCGTCTTCACAGCGGGTCTGGGTGGCGGTGCCCGCACAGTGGATCAACGCGTGGATGTGTTTGCGGTGGGGCAGATGCTCGAATTCGGGGGCACCGGAAGTGAAGTCCGCTTTCCACCAGATGGCGTCTTTTTCCGCTCCCGGCTGGTTGTGGTACTGGGCCAGCACCTCCCAGCCGCGTTCGACAAGAAGGGAGGTGACTTCCGATCCGAGGCCGCCACTGGCGCCGGTCACAATTGCTGTAGGCATGACTGTTCGGTGTGTCCCGGTCCTTTCTGCTTGTCTGTCATTGTCGGTGGCGCATCCGGGTGTGCCGCAACCATTCGGGCTGTGACCGCCGGGCAGACCACGTCCGATCACTTTGAGTGTATTCGTCCGCCCGTCGGCTGTGCCAGAGAAATTGTTTTTCTAGGCGCCGCCGGCCGGAAGCACCAGCACCGGGACGGGGGAGGTTTTGAGGATTTCACTGGCCACGGAACCGATGAACACCCGCTCGAATGCGCCGGTGGGGGTGGATCCGACCACCAACAGGTCGCCTTTTTTCCACGACACGCTTTCCAGGGCGCCGCTGAAGCCGTGGCCCGCCCCGATGCCGGTGGTGCACTGGATGCCGGGGGCGGTGTCGAAAACAGTGTCGGACAGCCGGTCGAGGAAAGCCAGGGTGTGTTCCCGCCATCCGTGACTGATGGCATCCTGCAGCTGTGGGGGAACATCGCCCTCGGTGGGGCCGGTCAATCCCTGCGGGGTGACCGCGATGATCCGCAGCGGCAGCCGGGCGGCTTGGGCGATGGCGGTGGCGCGGGAGAGGGTTTCGGGATCGAATTCCTCCGGGGAGGTCACCGCCAGAGTCAGCCGGGTGACGCCTTTTTTCGACAGTTTCGCTTTCCGCGGGACCAGGCCCAGTGCCGCGGGCGAGGTGTGCAGCAGCGCATCGGCTGTGGTGGAGGCGCTGAACCGGCCCTTTTTGGCGGAGCCTTCCGGCCCCAGAAGAATCAGATCCGCCCGGAATTCGGTGGCTTCCTGGGTGATCAGCGGTGCTGCGGCCGGTCCGTCGCAAAACACCACCGGCGTGTGGTTGAGGCATCCGGCCGATACCCCGGCCCGCCGCAGCGCGGCCAGCACCCGCCCTTTGGCTTTGGCTGCCTCACCGTCCCGCCACGAGTCGTAGCTGCCCTGCAGTTTGGCTGCCGCCAGGCTCGGCCAGGGGCGGGCGAAGGCCACCGCCACCCGGATGTCGGTGTCGGTGGTGCGGGCGATCCAGGCGGCCCCGGTGTAGGCGGCGTCGCTGTGGTCGCCGGGCGGACAGGCCACCAGCACCCGCAGTCGGCGGGCGGGGGATGCGGGCGGATGGTCGGTGGAGGCGTTCATGGCTGCCACTTATGTTAGGCAGCTTTTCCGGCCCCGGTGGCCGAACAGTCGGCCAAACCACCGTTGTGTTAACCAGGACACACCCACCGGGAGGGGCGGCGGATGACACCGCCGGGCGGACAGTGGTTTTCCATCCCCCAAAATTACCCCTTTACAGGGGGTGGAATTCTGTGGCGGGGTTCCGCCGGCGGTCGGGAAGGGTTGACAAAAAGGCCCGTGACCGATCACGGGCCTTCACATGCCGGAAAAAGGGGGTCAAGCCGCCGTTATTCCGGTTCCGCGCCGATACCGTAGCGGTCAGCCAGAATTTCCACCAGCGGAGCCAGTTTCGCGACCTGGTCGAGTTCCTCCGGCTCCCAGTAGGCGAACAGCTGCCCCAGGTAGCGGGTGCGTTCTTCGCCGACCCGGGCCAGTTCCGCGCGGCCGAACTTCGTCAGCTGCACACGCACCCCACGCCGGTCGGAAGTATCACGGATGCGTTCCACCAGACCACGGTGTTCCAGCTGGTGCAAAGCGTTGGAGGCGGTCGGCATGCGGATACCCTCCTGGCGGGCAACCTCACTGATGCGGGAAGCCCCGTGCTCTTCCAGACGGGTGAGAATGGTGATCTGCGGCCCCGTGAGATCGGATTGCTCAGCCATGCGGAAGTACGTGACGTACAACTTCGTCAAGGCTGGCCGGATCTTGGCTGCAAGATCCTCGGGATCGGCGGTCATAGCTTCTATCTAACGTCAGAATCGGCGGTCGGCGCAACTGGTCACGGTTGGGTCAACCGGAAAAAACATGCGCCGCATCCGGTGGGCGAACACGGTATGTCAGGCGCCGGCTGACGGGGTGAAAATACCTGCACCACAGCACGCTGGTGCGGGTGGTTTTGTCTAGGACACCATAATCTAGTACAACCGGCGGCGGGTACCGGTAAACCCCCGTGCCCATTCCCGCGGGTGGGCTGATTGCCCCCACCGCCGCACCCGGTGCATGGCTGCGGGGCACCAGCCGGTGACACCATCCCGGAATGAGTTGTGTCCTGGGAAAACCCGTGTTTTCCCGCTGCCGTCTCTGTCGGGGTGCCGGCCGACGGTACCTGTGGGTTGTCCGGTCACCCCCGGCTGCCGGTTGTCCTGGTCCACCACCCCACAGGTGGCGGGTTTGTCTGCCGCCGCCGGGTATGCGCCGTGCCGCCTGTGCGATGTGACCTGCCGGGTTGCAAGGACTTAGACTTGGGATCCACACCGCCCGCCCCCGGTTGTTGGTTCGTCCGCCCGCCGGGGCGCCCGCCGGTGGTGTTTTCCGCACCTGTTTTTCCCAGACACTTTCTTTTTAAGGATTCCCAACGGTGGCCACTGCCGAGAACAACCGGGATCGACGCCCCCGGCACCACAAGACGACCACCCCGCTGCGCTTGGTGTGGCGGGTTGTGATTGTGCTGGTTGTCCTGGCGGTTGCCCTGCCTGTCGGGGTGTTTGCCACCGCCTACATCGTCACCGATGTTCCCGAACCTGAACAGCTGGTGACCAAACAGGTCTCGACGGTCTACGCCGCCGACGGCCAGACTGAACTGGCCCGTATCGTTCCCCCGGAGGGCAACCGGCAGGCAGTGAGCCTGGAACAGATGCCGCAGTCGCTGCTGTATGCGGTCATGTCGGCCGAGGACCGGGAGTTCTACTCCAATCCGGGTTTTTCCCTGACCGGTTTCGGCCGGGCCGTCATCGGGCAGCTGACCGGCAACAGCAGCGCCGGCGGCGGGTCGACGATCACCCAGCAGTACGTCAAAAACGCCGTCGTCGGCAATGAGCGTTCCATCCGGCGCAAACTCAAAGAGCTGGTGATCTCGGCGAAAATGGCCAACCAGTGGTCCAAGGACGATGTGCTGGAAGCCTATTTGAACACCATCTACTTCGGCCGTTCCTCCTACGGGGTGGCCGCGGCCGCCCGGGCCTACTTCGGTATCCCCATCGACCAGCTCACCCCCGCCCAGTCGGCGGTGCTGGCCGCGGCCATCCAACGGCCCAGCCAGCTGGACCCCTGGTTCAACCGGGAAGCGGCCGAAGCCCGGTGGAACTATGTTCTCGACGGGATGGTGAAAATGGGCTATCTCATCGAGCGGGAACGCGCCGACATGGTCTACCCGGAGGTCACCGACCCGGCCACCAACCAGCCCTACACCGTGGCCCAGTCCACCAACGGGCTGATCAAAAACCGGGTGATGGCGGAATTGAACCGGTTGGGTTTGAGCGAACACGACGTGCAGACCAAAGGCCTGCGGGTGACCACCACCATCGATCCGAAGGTGCAAAACGCCATCGTTGACGCGGTCAATGACAACGCCCCCGACTGGGATGACCAGATCCGGCAGGCGGTGGTGAGCATTGATCCGCGCACCGGGGCGGTCAAGGGCTACTACGGCGGGGAGGATCCGCAGGGCTGGGATTACGCCAACGGTCCCCGGCCGACGGGATCGACCTTCAAAATCTTCGGCCTGGCCGCAGCCCTGACCCAGGGCATTCCACTGACGCAGGGCTATTCCTCCGCCCCGGTTCAGACCGGGGATACCTGGGTGACCAACTCCGATGGTGAGACCTGCGGTTTCTGCTCCATTGAAACAGCCCTGAAAATGAGCCTGAACACCTCGTTCCTGCGGCTGGAGGGGGATTTGTTCAACGGCCCGCAGGATGTGGCCGACACCGCGCACGCCCTGGGGGTGGCCCGCACCCTGCCCGGCATCGGTGACACCCTGGCCGAACCGGGCGATACCCCGCCCTACGACGGCATTATTTTGGGCCAGTACGATTCCCGCCCCTTCGATATGGCTGTCGGCCTGTCCACCCTGGCCAACCAGGGGATATGGCATCAGCCGCATTTCGTCGAGCTGGTCACCGATTCCGCCGGGCAGGTGCTCTACCGGCACCGCGACGGCCAGGGCCAGCGCCGGGTGGGGGCGAATGTGGCCAACAGTGTCATCAACGCCATGCTGCCGATTGCCTCGTGGTCGAACGGCAAAACACTGCCCAACCGGCAGTCGGCGGTGAAAACCGGCACCGTGCAGCTGGGCGATACCGGCCAGAACAAAGACGCCTGGTGGATCGGCGCCACCCCGCAGCTGGCGACCGCGGTGTGGGTGGGAACCGAAAACAACACCCCGCTGACCAACTCCTGGGGCGGGCCGATGTACGGCGCGGGCCTGCCGGGAACCATCTGGCAGCAGCTGATGACCGGCGCCCTGACCGACGAGGAGATTCTCGAGTTCCCGCAGGCGAAGCCGTTGGGCTACACCAGCCCGAAGATCACCCTCAATTACGGCGGATCCGGCTGGTCGGGGTCGGCACCCCCAGCCGCCGAGACCATCCCGGAGGAGACTGAGGGGCAGCAACCGGCTGAACCGGTTGAACCGGCCCCGGCCCCCGCCCCGCCGGAGCAGATAGAGATTCTGCCCGGGGTGAGTGTGCCGAACATATTCGGCCTGTAAGCCCCGGCCACAGGCAGCTGCCGCGGGCGGTGCCGGCGGGGCCGGCACCGCCCGGCCCATGGTGTGCCGGCCGGTTGTGTCAGTCGGTCGCGGGGATGGATAATCACCCCAGGTACCCTGACACGACAGCCGTGATTGCCCGGCAATCGATCATGAGCTTGTTTTTGTGTGCGGAAAAAACGCAGCAACCCCGAAGGAGAACACCCGTGCCGACGGCCCAGACCAACCCCGGGGATCACGCCCCCGCGGTTGCCCGCGATCACACCGGCGGTGAGGTGACCCGTTTTCTTGGCGGACCGGCCGGAAAACTGGCCTCCCCGGTCACCCGCGGGCTGCCCGGTATCACCGCCACGCTGCTGTTGGTGGCCGGGTTTTTCCTGCTGCTGGGCTTTGCCACCAAAGCCAACTGCCTGAGCAGCGCGCCGGGCGACGGCACCTTTTCGATCAACTGGTCCGGCCACCGGCAGTACATCTCGTTTTGCTACAACGACATTGTTCCCCTCTACGGGCTGGAAGGCTTTTCCGACGGGGCGGTGCCCTACCGCTACAGCTGGGAATCCGACGGACAGATCCGCTACACCGAATACCCGGTGGCCACCGGCTTTTTCATGTGGCTGACCGCGGCGATCACCCGGGCGATCTATCCGCTGATCCATGCCACCGGGTTTATTCCGCTGGCCCCGGCGGCAGTCTTTTTCATCGTCAATGCGGTGCTGTTGTCCGGACTGTGGCTGGGCACCATTGTGCTTCTGCGGCGGCTGGCAGGCCCCCGGCCGTGGGATGTGCTGCTGGCCGCGGCCTGCCCGATCGTGATCATGCATGCGTTCACCAACTGGGATATGCTGCCGATCTTTTTCGCGGTGCTGGCCGTGGCCGCCGCCGCCCGGGGCAGCAGCACCGCCGCCGGGGTGGCCATCGGTGTCGGTACCGCTTTTAAACTGTGGCCGCTGTTTTTGCTGGGCGCCTATCTCACGCTCGCGGTACGCCACAAAACCTTCCGGCCTTTCTCGCTGATGCTCGCCGGTGCCTCGGCCAGCTGGGTGGCCATCAACCTGCCGGTGTATCTGGCCTGGCCGGACGGCTGGATGGAATTCTGGCGGATGAACTCCACCAGGGGCGCGGAATGGTCGACCGTCTACGCGCTGATCAACCGGCTCACCGGATACGACACCTTCCACACCGCCGATAGCGGGCCGGGCCTGCTCAACAGCATCAGCATGGTGGCGTTCATCCTGTGCTGCGCGGCGATCCTGGCGCTGGGCACCGGCGCACGATACCGCCCGCGGGTTGCCCAGCTGATTTTTCTGATCCTGGTGGCGTTCGTGCTCACCAACAAGGTCTACAGCCCGCAGTATTCGATGTGGCTGGTGCCGTTTGCGGTGCTGGCGGTGGGAAACCGGCCGAAATTGGTGGTTTCCTGGATGCTCGCCGACATGATGCTGTGGCCGATTTTGTGCTGGACCATGCTCGGCGCGGACAACAAAGCCCTGCCGGATCCGTTCCTCAACACCATTGTCACCCTGCGCGGGGTGCTGCTGGTGGCTCTGGCGGTGGTGGTGGTGCGCACCATCATGGGCAAACATGATGATCCGTTGGCCGGTGCCGACGGCACAACTGATCCGCTGGCCGGGGATTTCGCCCCGCCGTCACCCCGGGTGGCCGGCCACCCGGCCGGGGATCAACCGGCAAGCGGCAACAACTGTGAGGGTGCCGCGGCACCCGGGAAGGACACCTGTGCCTGATTCGACAACCATGGCCGGTGTGGTCAGCATCGGTATCGGTTTCTTTTTGTTCATGGGTTCTTTTTTGAGCTACTACTACAAAAAACCGCAGAAACTCACCTGGACCCTGTTCGGGGTGGCGATCATGTTTTTGACCGTGATCCCGGTGTTTCTGGCCGTTTTCGCGGCCTCCACGCCACCGGCGCCCTAGCCTGCCCGCGGAGTGGCCCGCATCCTGCCGGTCGAGGGGGGAAGAAAATGACACCGATGGTGTTTGGGTGAAACGTGTGTGCCCGCCCGCCGACCGGCCGGTCGGCGATTGTCTTTTCGCCCGCTGTCTCGTGTACGGTGGTTAGGTTGCTTGACGCAACGACCCTCCTGCCGTACCCACATTGGACCGGGTGCGGCCGATTACACAATTACTAGACCACAGGAGGTGATGAGGTCCGTGCGTCACTACGAACTCATGATCATTCTCGACCCCAGTCAGGATGAGCGCACTGTCGCCCCGTCCCTGGACAAGTTCCTCGACGTCGTCCGCAAGGAAGACGGAACAGTCGACAAGGTTGACATTTGGGGTAAGCGCCATCTGGCGTACCCGATCAACAAGAAGGAAGAGGGCATCTACGCCGTCGTCGATCTCACATGTGAGCCCGACACCGTGCAGGAGCTTGACCGTCTTCTGAACCTCAACGACAGCATTCTGCGGACGAAAGTCCTGCGTACCGAACGCTGACCGTTTGAACCCCGGTCCCATCCTCCCGGACGCGGCTTAAGGCGACAAGCCCGCACCGCCCCGCAGGGGAAACGCAGGGACCACCGGATGCGGAGATGTCCGCGGATGCACCGGCGGTGCACCCGAGGACACCAACCCCGGTGGCGGCAGGGGACCTGCTTTGTGAAACTTGAAGATGCGGATGCTTGTCATCCGTGGTGCCGGTGGGTGCACACCCACCCGCCGTCTCAGGCTTCCACCACAATTTTTCCAGTGTGACCCGCACCGTTATCCGCTTTTCCACCACCGGCCGAACTTTCCCCGACCCCCGGGTTGCGGCGATGTTCACCGGTTGTGGCACGTGGATGACACAGTGCCAGGTAACCGGCGCAGCCAAGCCGTCACAACGGCCGCAGGCGCCGCCCCCGACAGAAGGCGGGCACACAGAAAGGCAGAAACAGCACACATGGCTATCGGAGAAACACCCATTACTGTCGTCGGCAATCTGGTCGACGATCCGGAACTGCGCTACACCCCGTCGGGGTCAGCGGTGGCCAATTTCCGGGTGGCATCGACCTCCCGGCGCTTCGACTCCCAGTCCAACGGCTGGGTGGAGGGCGACACCCTGTTTTTGACCTGCAATGTGTGGCGTCAAGCCGCCGAAAACGTCGCCGAAACCCTGCACAAGGGTATGCGGGTGATTGTCAACGGCCGGTTGCGTCAGCGTTCTTTCGACACCCGTGAGGGTGAGCGCCGCACAGTGTTTGAAATTGAGGTCGACGATGTCGGCCCGTCGCTGAAATACGCCTCCGCCGAAGTCAAACGCAACCCGCCTTCCGGCGGGGGCGGAAACTACGGCGGCGGTGGCTACGGCGGCGGCGGTGGCGGCTACCAGAACAACAATGCTTCCGGCGGCCAGCCCGCGGGCAACCGCGGCGGATACCAGGGAAATAACCGGAACCAGGGCGGCAACAATCAACCGCAGCCCGATTCCGATCCGTGGTCGACAGCACCGGCGGCAGGCGGTTTCAACAACCAGCAGGACGATCCCCCCTTCTGATCCCCGTGGACTCCAGCGGGACACCGGTCGGCGCAACCGCCGGTCGTCCACGGTCAACGGGACCACACCACAAGTCGAATTTTTTAAACGAGAAACTTTTTTGAAAGGCAGGGATCATGAAGCTGATCCTCACAGCCGCGGTCGAGAACCTCGGTGTCACTGGTGACATCGTCGAGGTCAAACCCGGCTACGGACGTAACTACCTGCTTCCGCGCGGCCTGGCCATTGTGGCCACCAAGGGCGCCGAGAAGGAAGCACTGGAGCTGCGCAAGCGGCGCCAGTCGAAGCTGGTCCGCGATCTGGACCACGCCCATGAGCTGAAAGAACAGCTGGATTCCCTGGAGGGCGTCACCATCAAGGTGAAGACCTCCGACAAGGGCAAACTGTTCGGTTCGGTCATGGCATCCCACCTGGCTGCGGCCATCACCGAGGCCGGCGGCCCGGAGATCGACCCCTCCATGATTGGGCTGGCCAAGGGACAGGTCAAAACCACCGGTACGCACAGCGCCCCGGTCGACCTGCACACCGACATTCAGGCTGAGGTCTCCTTCGAGGTCGTTGCGCTGGACAAAGAGTCCTAACCGACACCACCCCGAAGTTGTTTCTACGCCCAGCGCGTATGACGCGCACCACCGCCCGCCTGACACGCGGGCCGCTTGAACCCCGCCGGGTGTGACACCCCGGAGACATCCCACCACCGGCGCCGGGATAAGTTTTTCCCTTATCTTCTACAGCGCCCCACGCCGCGCCTGACACCGCGGCCACGGTGGGGATACTTACCGGGCAGGCAAAAACACAGCGTAGACACTATCCAATCCCCGGGACGTTGTCCCGGTGGTTGGCACAGCAACCATCACGCCATACTCATACGACAACAGCATCCCGCCGGAAGCGGCCTCGACGGCCGTGACATGACCGTCGATCCGCACCGTCGGACACAAGGACAACGGCATCCGTTACGCCAGGCACACCGCCGCGGCGCACCGGGTGCCGTTTACCTATTTCTCAGCCGGTGTTTACCCCGATAAATGCCCATCGACCCCGGTCAATGCCCCTGTGGATAACCTCCCGCAGTCTGTGGATAACCGCACCGGCACCGCGGTGTGCCCGGTCCATGACCTCTGCTGCCGCATCAGGTGCGCCACCTGTCCCGGATGATGTACCCGGCCATCCCGGCACCCGCCCCGCCTGTAAGGAAGATCACTTTTTCGTCATCTACCTGCAGTAACAGTAAATGCGCCAGTGGGCTTGGGGGAGGAATTGCCCGGCTGTGGTGGCTGTGGCCTGTGGAAAGGCACGTTATCCCCAATGTGCCCACAGGGTTATCCACAGCAGTTGTGGATAACCCTGTGTTCGGGCCGGGGAAACTGTGGGAGATACCGGTCACCCAGCGCGGCGGGTTTACCGCCGCGACAGGTTCGCCGGGTGGGTGGCAGCGGTGGTGCCCGGCCCTTTCAACGGATGCCCGGGGCCTTTTTTCGTGGCGGGTTCCCCGGCCCCGGGCCGCGGCCGACCGGTGCCCGGTCCGGGGCCGGGGGATCACCTCCCCGGTCGGGGCGGTTGGCTGCTTCCACCCCCGGGTGGCACCCGGTGCAGCCACCCGCAGCGGCCGGGTGGGCGAGTGGGAAAAACCGGGAACAACACCGCGGTGTCCTCGGGTTTTGCCTCTGCCGCCACCGGGTCGGGTGGCCCGCCGGCCGTGGCCGGCGGTTGTGCAACCCCCGGTTGACACCTAGAGTTCACTAGTTGTCGGTCGGTGGCCCCCAAACTCCCGTGCAACCCGCAAAAAACAGGATCCAGGTGCCGGTGAGCCTGGTGTCGCAGCCTGTTGCGGTGCAGCCGGGGGTTTAGCCCCAACACCCGGTGTGCCGTGCCGTCGACGACGTGTCCCTGCCGCCCGAAGTGAAAAGTGACCATGACCGAGCAACACGCTTTCGCCGCTGATCTTCCCCCGGAAGAGCCGCCCTTCGATCCGGTATCCGCCCCGGCCGGGCGCTACCGTGCCGACCGCACCCCACCGCACGATGTGGAAGCCGAAATGGGTGTGCTGGGGTCGATGATGCTGTCCCCGGGGGCGATCGTCGATATTGTCGGCACCCTGTCGGAGGATTCCTTCTACCGGGTCAGCCACCAGCTGATCTACCGGGCGATTGTCGACTTATTCGCCAACAACAAGCAGGTTGATGCGGTGCTGGTGTCCAACCGGCTGCGCCGTAACGGGGAACTGGAGCAGGTCGGCGGCCCGGCCTACCTGCACACCCTGGTCGAATCGGTGCCCACGTCAGCCAACGCCGTCTACTACGCCGAAATCGTCGCCGAGAAAGCTATTTTGCGGGGACTGGTCAATGCGGGCACCAAAGTGGTTCAGCTGGGCTATGAGGGGCTGGAAGGCGCCGAAATCGACGGGGTTCTCGACAGCGCCCAGCAGGCGGTGTTCGCCATCGGGCGAGGCAACAAGGAAGACGACTACCAGGTGCTGGGGGATTTGATCAACCCGGTCTGGGAAGAGCTTGATGCGTTGACCCGCTCCGACGGGATGGCCAACGGGGTATCGACCGGTTTCAAGGATCTGGACAAACTGGTCAACGGTTTGCACGGCGGCCAGATGATCATTGTCGCCGCCCGCCCCGGTGTCGGTAAATCCACCATCGCCATGGACTTCATGCGCTCGTGTTCGATCCGGCAGAACAAAGCCTCGATCCTGTTTTCGCTGGAAATGAGCAAATCAGAGGTGGTGCAGCGGATCCTGGCGGCGGAAGCCAGCGTCAAGCTGGCCGATATGCGGTCCGGGCGGCTCACCGACGAGCACTGGGACAAGCTGGCCGAATCACTCAACCACCTGGAAGACGCGCCGCTGTATATCTCCGACAACGCCTCCATGACGATGATGGATGTGCGCGCCAAAGCCCGCCGCCTGGCGCAAAGCGTCGACCTGGGGCTGATTGTGCTGGACTACCTGCAGTTGATGTCGTCGGGTAAACGGGTCGAATCCCGCCAGCAGGAGGTCAGTGAGTTCTCCCGGCAGATGAAGCTTCTGGCCAAGGAACTTGATGTGCCGGTGGTTGCGATCTCCCAGCTCAACCGTGGCCCGGAATCCCGCACCGATAAAAAACCGCAGCTGGCTGACCTGCGTGAGTCCGGCTCCCTGGAGCAGGACGCCGACATGGTGTTTCTGCTCTACCGGCCGGACTCGCAAAACCCCAACGATGACCGGGCCGGGGAAGCCGATGTGATTGTCGCCAAACACCGTGGTGGACCGATCGGCACCGTCAACCTGGCCCACCAGATGCACTACAGCCGTTTCGTGGACATGGCCCGGGAACCGGAATAACCCAAACCCGCCCCGCTGCGCCACTGCACGCGCCCCCTGCACACAGATTGTCCGGCAGGGGGCGCGTTGTGTGTCTGTTGTGCGTGTGTGTTTAGCGTGTGTGCTGTGGTGGGCGGGAGGCTTTTTACGCGGGACTGAGCGGGGAGAATTTTTTCAGCCGCAGCGAGTTGGTGACCACAAACACCGAGGAGAAGGCCATGGCCGCCCCGGCGAGCATCGGGTTGAGAAGCCCCATGGCCGCCACCGGAATGAGCACCACATTGTAGGCGAAAGCCCACACCAGGTTGCCCCTGATTGTCCGGAAGGTGGCCCGCGCCAGCCGCACCGCATCGGCGGCGCCGAGCACACTGTTTTTCATGATGGTGATGTCACTGGCGGCGATGGCCACATCGGTTCCCGCCCCCATGGCAAGACCCAGATCGGCCTGCGCCAGGGCGGCCGCATCATTGACCCCGTCGCCCGCCACGGCAACAACCGAGCCATTTTTCTGCAGGCGTGCCACTTCGTCGAGTTTGCCCCGCGGGCTGGCGCCGGCCACCACACAATCGGGGTCGATACCGGTGTCGGCGGCTACCGCCGCGGCCGCGGCGGCATTGTCACCGGTGACCATCACCGGCCGGATACCCAGGGCACGCAGTGCCTCGATTGCCTGCCGGGAGGTGGGTTTGACGGTGTCACTGACCGCGATCACCGCCACCGGTTGTCCGTCGACGGAAACCGCCACAGTGGTCGCCCCGTGGGCCAGGGCCTGTTCGTGTGCTTCCGCCAACACTCCGGTTATATCCCCACCGGCCCGGCCGACGGCGATCCTGTGCCCGCCGATGGATCCGCTGACCCCCACACCGGCCGTGGAGCTGAAATCATCGACCAGGCTGTGCCAGTCGGCTTCGGCTGTGCCGGCCAGTGCCGCGGTCAGCCCGTCGGCCGGGAACCCGGTATCGGCGGCAGCGGCGGGCGGGTGGGAGTGGGCGAACGTGGTGACCGCCCGGGCGATGGGGTGTTCCGAACCGTGCTCGACCGCCGCGGCCAGTGCCGCGGTGGTGGCCGCATCCCAGCCGGGGGCGGTGGTGATGTCGGTGACCCGCATGCAACCGGTTGTCAGGGTGCCTGTTTTGTCCAGCACCATGGTGTCGATTCCCCGGGAGGCCTCCACTGCCTCCGGGCCGGTGATCAACAGCCCCAGCTGCGCGCCGCGGCCGGTGCCGACCAGCAGCGCGGTGGGGGTGGCAAGACCCAGGGCACACGGGCAGGCCACCACAACCACTGCGACCGCGGCGGAAAAAGCACTGGCCACCGCAGCTCCGGCGGCCAGCTGGCCGATGAGGGTGAGGACACTGACTGCCAGCACCACCGGCACGAAGACGGCCGATATTTTGTCGACCAGTTTCTGCACCGGGGCTTTGGCCGCCTGGGCGTTGGCGACCATCTCGGTGATGGCCGCCAGGGTGGTGTCCGCGCCGGTGCGGGTGACTTCGACGATCAGTCGCCCGGAGGTATTGACCGTCGCCCCGGTGACGGCGTCACCGACGGTGACTTCCACCGGAACTGATTCACCGGTGAGCATTGATTCGTCGACCGCCGACGAGCCGTGCACCACGGTGCCGTCGAGCGGTATTTTTCCGCCCGGGCGCACCAGCACCGTATCGCCGACAACCAGGGTATCGACATCGACGAGCTGTTCTTTGCCGTCGGTGATCAGTGAGGCCTGGGTGGCCCCCAGACGGGCCAGTTCACTGATCGCTTCGGCGGAGGATGCCCTGGCTTTCGCCTCCAGGTATTTTCCGCACAGCAAAAACACCACCACCATGGCGGCGGTGTCGAGGTAAATCTCCGACAGTGCGGCGTGCCCGGCGTGCCCGGTGAAATGGAATCCCATCCGCATGGTTTTCTCGCCGGCCCCGCCGAAAAACAGGGCAATGACAGACCAGCCGAAAGCGGCCGTGGTTCCCACACTGACCAGGGTGTCCATGGTGAACGTCAGGCTGGGCAGGTTTGTTACCGCGGTGCGGTGGAAAGGCCAGCCGCCCCACAGCCACACCGGTCCGGCCAGCGCCAGACACAGCCACTGCCAGTGGTCGAACTGCAGTGGCGGAATCATCGACAGCGCCATCACCGGCAGCCCCAGTGCCATGCTCACCCACAGCCGGTGGCCCAGTTCCCGCTGGTGTTTCCGGCGGGCGGTGCCGATGGGGTCATTGTCACAACTGGCCGGGCTGTCGGACGGGGTGTCCCCGGGGGCGCCGAGCACGAAACCGCCGTAGCCCATTTTTTCCACCAGATCGGTGAAATCACTGCTGGTGTAGCGCTGCGGATCGAAGGTGATGCGGGCTTGTTCGGTGGCGAAGTTGACGGTGGCGTCCACCCCGTCGAGACGGTTGAGTTTTTTCTCGATGCGCCCCGAACAAGCGGTGCACGACATTCCGGTGATACCCAGCTCCACGTGGTCGGTGGTTGCCGCGGCGGGGGTTGTCATTTTCTTTGAAGGTCCACTCTTTTTTCGGGCAATCTGGTACGGCGGGCTCCCATCCGGCGGCACCGCTTTCCCCGCGTCAGCCGTATGCCCCGGGCGGGGAAGCGGTGCCGCGGGAAGAAAAGTGAGCCGGTGGGAAAACCTAACTCACGGTGGCGGTGAAACCGGCCTCGTCGACAGCGGCGATCACGGCGTCATCGGTGAAACCCTCACCGGTGACCGTTGCGGTGCCGGCTGTCAGATCAACCTCGACGCCGGTGACGCCGGGGACTTTGCCCACCTCTTGCGTCACCGCGCTCACACAGTGTCCGCAGGTCATGCCATCCACGCTGTAGACAGTTGTACCCATGATCTTTTCCAACCGGGCCTTTCTTTTCTCTGATCTTTTTGCCTGACGGTAAAAAACACTGCCGGGCATCCGCCCGGGTGCTGGTGCGGCGCCCGCTTGCCGGGACACCATCCACTGCAACGCCACCCGGTGGCGGATTCATTCCCCGCCGCGGCCAAGGGAATGTCTGCTGCGCCCGCGGCGTTGCAAGGGGGTGCACACCGGCAATGCCGGGCAACAGGCCGCCGGAACCGGTGGTGCTGATCCGGTGGTGACCCGTATCCTCGGTGCCCCTGCCGGGGACTGTGCGGACACTGCGCGATCCCCAACATGCATATCGGCACCGCCGGGGCAGCAGCAGACGCCGCCGGGGCAGCCGGTACACAGCCAACAACTATTTTTTCCAAGGAGACCTACCAATGGCAACCATTGAATTGAATGCATCCAACTTCCAGGACACCGTTACCGCGGAGGGAATTACCCTGGTCGACTGCTGGGCTGCCTGGTGCGGGCCGTGCCGTCGTTTCGGGCCGATTTTCGAGGAAGTCTCTGAAGCCTATGACGATGTGACCTTCGGCAAGCTGGATACCGAACACAACCAGGAGATCGCCGCCGCACTGGATATCTCTTCCATCCCCACGGTGATGATTTTCCGCGACGGGGTGATGGTCTACCGCTCCTCGGGGGCGATGGACAAACGCAATCTCTCCCACCTGGTTGACGAGACCAAGAAACTGGACATGGATCAGGTGCGCCGCGACATCGACCGGCAGGCCGAGCCGAAAAAAACCAAGCGTTTCTAAAGTGGGCACCCCACCTTTGCTGAACCTGTAGGGGAAAAACACACATCCGGCCCCCACCGTTTATTTTTCGGCGGGGGCCGGATGTGTTGTATCGTTCCCGGGTTTAATTCACCCACCCCACCCCTGCCGGGATCAGCCGGATGCTGCCCCGGCACCCACAGGGCGGCGGGGGAGGGATCAGTAGTCCCTCCGGTTGAGAAGAACCCCTCTGATGCCCTGGTGGAAGCCGTCGCGCAGTTCCACCCGCTGGGCGTCGGTGAGGGTGTATTCGTGAAGGCGTTCACAGGCGAACTGCAGCAGCGGCCGGTCCACCTCGTTGGGCAGTGATCCGCCGGACAGTTCATGCGCCCGATCCAGCTGCTCTTCAGTGGCGGCATTGTCGTACCACCAGATGGCGTACTGCTGGCCCACATCGTAGGGGGTCTGGAAGCCACCTGATCCCCACACCTCATTCGAGACCGGGACATAGCGGGAATTCAGCCGCCGTTTCGGGGCCATCATCGACGGCAGGGGAATGGTTTTTTTCGGCACATCCCCGGGGCTGGGTGAGCGTTGTCCGGCAGAAGCGCCCGCGGCCCCGTCGTCGGCCGCCGTGTTCTGTTCCGCCGCCCGGTCGGTGTCGTCGGCCGCGCTGCCGCTGTCGCTGTCGGTATCCGGCTGCCGGACCTCTTCCCCGGTGTCAGTCATCTCACCGGAGATATCACCGGCTGTGTCTGCCGGGGTCTTGCTGTCCCGGTGGGCGTTGACAATGGCCCGCTGCCGGGCGTCTTCTTCGGAGGGAAGATCCTCGCCGGGGTGTTGCCGTACCCCGGCATTGGTGGCCGGGGTGGCTGCCGAGGCACTGTCGGGTGCCGGCTCATCACCGGTGGCATCCCGTGCGGCCAGCGGGGGAGTGGGCACACTGTGCCGGTCAACCGAATGACCGCCATCGGCCCGGGTGGCAGCATCACCGGTGAAGGCGCACTGGCCGCTGTCCGGGGCTGGTTCAACCGCGGCACAGTCAGCTGCCGCCTGCTGGTCCGGCCGGTCCGCAGCATCGCCGGTGCTGCCGGCATCCGCTTCCGGCTGCCCCGGGTCCGCAGCCGGTTGGTTCCGGTCACCCTCGCCCGCCGCCTGCTCATCAGCCGCCGGCCGGCTGTCGGTGTCCGGGGTGGTTTCCCCGCAGCCGTCGTCGGTCCGGACCCCGGAGTCATCTGTCCGGGATTCGGTGTCATCTGTCCGGGATTCGGTGTCTGGTGGGGTGTCGGTTGACTGGCTGTCGGGGACGGGCGGTGCCGCCGGTGCCGTCTGGTGCGGACCATGCGGGCCGACAGTGGGAACTTTGGTGGGTCCTTTGTCTTCCGGTGGTTCAACATCACCGACCGGTTTACCCCTGACCACCGGCGGCAGCGGACCCTCCAGGACCTGCAGCTGCATGCAGTCGGCGAAATCCTCCCGCGGATCCAGAATCGTGGTGGAATCGCAGGCGTGCCGCAGCGCCGAACTCATCGAATCCCAGCCGAAGCCGTACAAATGGACCCGTACCCCGGCGGCGGTGGCCTCTTTGACACCGGGAAGCATGTCGGCATCCCCGGAGACCAGCACAATATCGCTGCACTGGCCGCGCAAACCGGCGATGACCATATCGGCGACCAGACGCGTGTCGACCGCTTTCTGGGTGCGGCGTTCGCCCCATTCGATCAGCTGCCCGGCACGCAACTGAACACCGTCACAGGTGCGCAGGGCACGCTGGTAACGGTGCGGTCCGGAATCGGGGATTCCGTCGTACCACATCTGGCGTTGAATGGGCTGGCCCAACTGGGACTGGACCATGCCCCCTAAAACATTGACTACCTCCGGAAGATCGATTTCTAACTGTGCCCGGGCACCTGTTTCCCACGAGTTGTAAAAGCTCGCGAGCAAATAGGACGTATCCACGAACACTTGTGTGCGTTCAAGCATGTCTCCACTATTTCCATTCCTACGATTTAAGTAATGTGTTGTGCCTACCAGCATGCACCATGCACCCGCCTTCCGTCGATCTGGGCGACAATCGCTGCAGCTAAACCGGATTTCGTTTTTCCACGCCCCTCCTGATGCGCCCCGTGCCGTGGTGGCTGCGGCTACCCGCCCCGCCGCGCCGGGCCTGCCGTGGCGGCTGTGGCGGGTGATGGAGCGGGTGATTGATGGTGTGACTCCACCGGGGCGGGGACGGGAAAAACAGACGGTGCGGCATCGGGTTCCCGTCTGCCGGGGGTGGGCCGGGGGTGGCTGGTTGCTGTGGGGCGGGCAGTCGCCGGGGTGGTGGTGGGGTGCGTTTTTCCACTTGTGGTGTCGGCGTTGCCGCCGGGGCGGGGTGGCGGACAACAGGGAGCGGTATTGCGCGGGGAACCCCACGGGTCCTATGGTTGGTTACACAAGTAACTAACCCATCAACCGGTCAGGAGGAGACATGGACGATGCGCAGGGCCCGCTGTTTGAACAGATAGCCCGCCTGATCGTCGATGCGATCGTGGCCGGTTCCCTCAACCCCGGGGACCGTGCCCCCTCACAAAACGAATTGGCCCGGTTCCACAACGTCAATCCGGCCACCGCCCGAAAGGGCCTGAGCATCCTCGTCGAGCGCAATATTCTCCACAAGCGCCGCGGGCTGGGGATGTTCGTCACCGACGACGCCAAACAACTGATCCTCGCCGACCGCACCCGGGATTTCGCCGCCGACTATGTGGCGCCACTGGTCCGGGAGGCCCGGGCCTTGAATATCAGCGGCACCCACCTGCACGACCTCATCGACCAGGCACTGCTCGACCAGGTGGACCGGGCGGATACGCCGTCCGGCCCGGATGCCCTGCCCGGCAGGTAGCGGTCACCCCGCCTGCGGGACGACAACAAACAACAAAGACATACCGGTACCAGAAAAGAGGTAGCCCACCATGACGTACTCTTCCCCCACCCCGGGCGACAGGGTCATCCACGCCGATCACGCCCGGCTGGCCTACGGAAAAACCACTGTCGCCACCGATATCACCCTGGCGTTGACAACACCCGGCTGCCATCTGGTGGTAGGACCCAACGGCTCGGGCAAAACCACGCTTTTGCGGGCAATCGCCGGGCAGATACCCGTCGACGGCACCTTCACCGTGTCCGGGGACAAACCCTTCGACAACCAGCAGATTATGGACCAGTGCGTGCTCATGGGTGCCGATATCGGTTTCCCGACGGCGTGGAAAGCACGCACGGTGCTGCGCATCGCCGCCGACCGGTGGTCCACCTTCGATACCTCCCGCGCCGATGAGCTGGTGGACATCTTCGGGCTGGACACGGACAAAAACTACGGGGAATTGTCCCGCGGGCAGAAAACCGCCCTGCAGGTGGTTGTGGCTCTTGCCGCCCGGTGCCCGATCACCTGCCTGGATGAACCCTATCTGGGACTGGATATTGAACGCCGCGGGATTTTGTACCGGGAGCTGGCCGAAGAAATCGCCCACCATCCCCGCACCTTCATTATCGCCACCCACGAACCCGCCGATGCCGCATCCATTACAGACACAGTCACGGTGCTGGATGAGAAAAAGATGCTGTTCTGCGCCACCGCCGAGCAGCTGGCCGACGATGTGGTCACGGTGGCCGGGCCGTCGAATGCCTGCGAAAAGCTCACCGCCGACTGCCCCGACCTGGTGCTGGCCACCACCACAACAACCGGCATGAGCCGGGTGATCATCGACCTGCGCGGGCAGGACGACATCGTTTTCTCCCGCCTGGCCGACAAAGCCGCCCAGTTGAAGCTGACAGCCGGGCCCACCGAATTGGACACCACCATTGCCGCGTTAATCAGTAAAAACCGCGGCTGACCCCCGAGTTTGACGCCACGGCGACACGCACGTGCGACAAGACCCAAAAAATGACATACCCCGTCGGCTTGTCCGCGGCTTATTTAAAAAAAACTCCCGGCAGTGTCCCGCAGGCAAAGGAGAGTTGAGACACCATGAACGCCACCCGTACCCGCACCCCGGCTACACCCCGCCACACAGCACCAGCCCCGACAGGGCAGTTGACCTGGCGCAGTGCGCTTGTCGCCGCCCTGGACGGCAACCGGTGGATGCTGGCACTCATCATCGCCATCAGCATGCTCGGCTTCCTGGCACTGAGCGGCATACACGTGGCCCTGACGGCAAGCCTGGCGGTAGTGGGTTTTATTCCGCAAATGCTGAAAACCATGACCGCCGGCTACCGGGGGCTGGGGGTGCCGCGCGGCACGTGGCTGAAACACCTGCCCATAGTGACCGCCGTGCTGCTTGCTGCCCCGGCACTGCCAATGGTGGTCAGCGCCCTGGTGGTTCAATCCCTGCTCGCCGTCATCCTGCTGGTTGTCCTGATCGGCTTCTACCTGCTGCAGGTTCTCGTGTGGCCGGGACGTATCTGGCCTGTCGGCGAGATAGACACACCCACGGCACCTGCAAAAAAAGGATTCACCAGATCGAAGTGGACTGACTGGAGTCTGCATGAGTCTGTGCGGAATCCGAAAAACTTCGCCGCCCTGGCAAACGCCTATGTGCAGTGGTCGAGTGTCTGCATCCTCCTGCTGGTCATGGTGGTGATTGTGCCGGTGATGGGAATGACCGTGAAACCGGAAGGTAATGCGGCGCTGGTATTTGCCACCGCCAGCAGTGCCGTCTTCGGCGGCAGCTTCGGCATCCGGTCGAACAATGTTGCCGCCTGGTTGAACCTGGGCGGCACCAGGGCGGGCCACTGGCAAAGGACCGTGAAAAAACTGCTGCCCTCCATTGCGGTGACAGCTGTCTTTGTCGGTGTGTTGTCCTGGGTGTTCACCCCTGAATCCCGCGATGCCGGACTGGCGTTTGTGGCCGCAAATTCCCTGAAAGTTGCCTTCACGTTATTCGGCATCACAGTCGTTTTGACCTATGTGCAGTACGGCCAGCTGCTGGCGGCCTATGCAACCGCCGCGGCAACAGGGCTGGCCGCAGTTATCGCCATCAACATCACCCATCCTTTAAGTCTGGGCATTCCCCTGGCGGGCATGGTGCTGTCACTGGTTGTCTCCCGGCGGCTGGCAATGAACTTCGACAACACCCGCGGCGACTACAACCCGCAACGAAACACCCGGGCAGCCGGCTCATAGCCGACCGGTCACCACCGGGTACCGCCACACAGCAAACACCCCGACCATCCACAACTTCCCCGGCGGATGCGACGACAACCACCCACCACCTTTGACACTAAGGTGTCGACGCATCCCGCCGGGGGACCAACCCAGAGACCTTCCGGCACAGACAAAAACTAAAGACGGCCGATTCCGTCTTGTCCCGCCGCGCCGGGTCGCACACGACACAACACAACACATATATAAGGACAGCGCCGGGAACAGCCCGAAAAACCGGTGGAAGGAGCAACAAAGCCATGACCGCGAAACTTGAAGGCCACCGGCAGCGACCGGCGAAGGTTCAGCCCGGGGTGCGCCGGGCGCTGCGGCACATCATGGCCAGACCATCGGCGCCGGAGGCCATTCGGGTAGTCACCAATTTCGCCACAGCCGCGGTGTTTTTCGCCACCACCTACCTGTGGGTGGGGACCTCACCGTGGCGGTGGGTGGTAATGGTGGCCGCAGCAGCTGTCTTATCTGTGACGGTTGCCGCAACCTGGGAAACCTATCTTGACAACCGGCAGCCGGTAGCCATGTCACTGAGCATCTCCCCGACAGCGTGGGCGGAAACCGCCAGACGCATCACCCTCGCCCAGACGGCAGTATGGACTATCACCTTCGCCGCCCTGGCATATATCACCGGCCAACCGTTGCCCTTGTTGGCTTTCACCGCCTCGGCCCTGACCCTGTGGACCGTGTGGAAGACCATCCACGGTGAAAACATCGCACCAGGAAAAATCAACCCCGGCCCCAAACAGGCACAACCGGTCAAGGCCGAAAGTTTTGTCCAGTTGTCCACACCCTCCCCGTCACCGCTGACATTCGGCATATTCTTCGGGGTCATGGCGGTCATTGTGGTTTTAATGGGAGTGCAGCGCAGCGTCATCGTGCCGGCGATTATGTGCATTGTGCTCTCCTCCGACATGGTCACCAGCACCTACCGCGAATGGCTTGCTTTCGGCGGCACCCGCAAAAAGCACTTTTCCGCCACCGTCCGCCGCTATCTTCAGCTGGTCGTGATCACACCCGTGGCCGTTGCGCCCGCAGTACTTTGGGCCAACCACCGCACCCCGGAGGTTTTCACCATGCCTTTGTGGACAATCTTCATGCTCCTGGCTTTCTACGGACTGGTTGCCGCAGCCAGCGCGGTTGCCGCCACCTACGGGCGCGCCCGGGCCGGAAAAAGATCGTGGCGCACCGCTGGATGGGTGTTTGCGGCCGCCTGCGCCTACACCTTCGCTGTGGATTCCTCCCCGACAAGCATCTGGCTGCCCCCACTGGTCGCCGTGATTGCCTCGGCCATTGTCATCACCGTTGCCGCCATCGATGCCCGACGCATCATGCCCGGGTGATCAACGGCCACGCGGCCCGGGAGCGGGCAAACAACCGCAAACAACAAAAACACCGCCGAATACGTTTCCGAAAAATACGCTGTGTGCTGGGGATTTGTGTGTGTGTTGGTTGGTGTGTATGTTTATTCAAGTCAGCGCGACCG
>NZ_JAFLEQ010000012.1:0-374 GCF_017307055.1 Corynebacterium mendelii
CCGACGATTTTTTCGTCGGCGTTGCTCACGCCGTCGCCGTCGGCGTCCGGGTCTTTGTCGTCCGGAATGCCGTCACCGTCAGCATCAGCCAGAGGACTGATAGTGACCGGGACGTCGACTGTGTCGGTGGAACCGTCCGGGTAGGTGACGATCACCGGGATTGTCACCGGACCCTGTGTTGCGTCGGTGCCGGAGGTCACTGTCACAGCACCCGTGGTCGGATCGACAACCGCTGTGACGTCTTTTTCATTGAATTTGGTGGAATCCAAAGCGAAGGTGGATTTTTCGGGCAGTGTGGTGTCCGCGTCATCCTTCGACGGGTCGGTGAAAGTGGGTGCGGCCACGGTGGCCACATTTGCTTTCCCGCCCTTGTC
>NZ_JAFLEQ010000012.1:390-48908 GCF_017307055.1 Corynebacterium mendelii
AGTCAAGGTCGCCGTCGTTGGTGACGCCGTCGGTTGTGGGGTTCAGCGGGTCGGTGCCGACGATTTTTTCGTCGGCGTTGTTTACGCCGTCGCCGTCGGCGTCCGGGTCCCTGCTATCGGGGATACCGTCACCGTCACGATCGCTGTCGCCTTCACCGACGACAAAGGTGATGGTGTCAGTGACGGGATAATTGATGCCGTCGGGGCCGGTGACCTGATAGCTGACCGGGAAAGTGTGGGTGCCTGCCTCGGTCGGGGTGCCTGACAGGGTGCCGTCGTCGGACAGGCTCATGCCTTCCGGAAGATTGCCGCCTTCCGGGATCGTGAACTGGGTTGCCTTTGTCCGGGCGTCGACACCGGCAACAGTCAACGGCTGGGAATACGGCTCGTCTTTGACGGCCTGTTCCCCTTGTTTGAGTCCCTTGTCAACGAGGCTGTCATCGGCCGGTGCGGCGGTGTCGACCACCAGGATACGGGTCGGAATTTCCTTGTCTTCGGTACGACCGTCGGCATAGGTGATTGTTGCCACGACCAGTGCGTCGGTGTAGCCGGCGGAACCGGGGGCAGGTTTGCCGGTGATGTTTCCGTTCTCGTCCAACTGCAGACCGTCGGGAAGTTGTTCACCCTCGGCCAGCTGGTAGGAGACACTGGCATCGTCGGGAACCGACTGGGTGACTGAACCGGAGTAGGAACCATCGTCACCGATGACCCCCACCGGTGTGTTGGTCTGCTTGGCCAGCGAGACAAACGAATCCACGCCCAGCGGTCCGTCATCTTCCGCACCGGTTTCGAACACCTTTGCCTCGTAGAGGGTGGTGTTTTCCAAATCATCGGGCACGGTGATCGGGCAGGAGGGCAGGTGCGCGGCGGCGTCAGGAACAAGGTTCTCGCAACGGGCGCCAGTGACTTCTTCCGTTGTGCCACGGGTACCGTCATCATTGAACGTGGTTTTGTACCACTTGATCACGTAGGTGAGGTTCTCCACCGGCGGGTAGCCGTTGGTTTCGGTCTGGACGGTGGTGCCGCCCGGAGCCGGATTGCTGATTGAATCGTATTCCTTCACATTGAAGGTTGCTTTACCACGGCCGAGAGCGAAGTCCGCGCTGCCGACGGAATACGGGGTATGCGTATCCAAGCCGAGCACACCGGAAGCGTCGCGGTAGCCCAACGGGAAGTAGCCGTAGGTGGACAGTGAGTCATCGATATCCGGTGCGATGTAGAGATAATCACGGTTGATGTGCTTGAGTTCTGTTTTTCGACTGCCGCGGCCGGTCTCCCAGCCTTTGCCCTCGGACGTGCCGATGGTGCCGTTGGTGTCGACCACATCTTTTTGCCCGTTGATAAGTCCCTTGAACTGGATGGAGTATTCACCGTTTTCCTGAACGGTGCCCGTTGCGGTTTCGGCAATCAGGGCGGGACGCTCGGTAACCAGCCTGGTCACTTCATTGGTGATGTCGATTTCCGAGGCATCCGGGTGCGCTGCTTTCCAGGCATCCATCAGTTCTTTGCCGGTGTCGTTCAAATATGAGGCGACGATAGTCACGCCCGTGGCCCAGGGATCACGGGTCCGTGACCGTTTCGGGAAGTCGGGGCCGTTGACCGGACCCAGACCTGTGGCGTCTTTCAGGTTCCAGAAAACCTCACCCTGGACGCGTCCACGGATGTTTCTGATCGCCAGGGGCACGGCCTCGCCGGAGTCACCGGAGTCATCCCACTGGTCGCGGTCTTTTTGCAGGCCCAATGGTTTGCGTTCAACAGCCATGTTGTAGCGGCGAACCTGGCCGTTGTCACCGGCGGGCAGCCACTGGGAGAACTGGCGGTTGGCGATGCGGGACTGCAGACGCCCCTGCGAATCGTTGTAGGCGGGCAGCCATTCGGTGCCGACAGTATTGGTCCACACCTTGATAAATTCCGCCCCGTCGGCCTCAAAGACGTGGGTGGTGCCGTCGAAAGCAGTGAAATCCGACATGGGGATGCGGTAGGTGCCGTCTGCGGCGGTGACAGCGGTATAGACCGGGGAACGGTAGCCGTCCTCGGTCCAGTAGGCGTAGACCGGCAGTCCCCCCACCGGAATATCTTCCTCATCCCAACGGTAGCCCTGTCTTTCCGAGAAGTTCACGAATACGCGACCTGCAACCGGCTTGGCTTGGGTGTCCCCCGACGAATCGATGGCTGATTCCTCAGCGCCTTCGGGGACCGGCGCGAACTGCTGTGACGGCAATGCCGCACTTGCCACGCCGATGGTTTGGGGAACGACAGTGATTGCGCCGAAGCTCATCGTGACGGCCGACAAGGCGGCGATCACCATCCGACCGACTCGTTTGTTCGTTTTCTTCTCAGTACTACTCAAGGGAACCTTCAATTGCTCTTCGCCGCTTTAAGTCTCATCCGTCGTGCGACGTGTTCTCTGGCAGTAGAAAACTGCCATGACGGAAAAGATGTGGTCCGGTGTGTTTACTCATGACGGCAATGCGCTTAAACGGCATAGCTGCCACCGGACGGCACCTTTGAGCTTACGCCATTAGATGATATCTAATAATGGTCAGTGGTGATCAGGGGTGGCTGAAAATGTGCGGCGCCGACCGCTCACTGATCGGAAAACGGGATGCACCGTGCTCCGGAATAAGGGTGACCTCATCAAAAATAGGCCCTAAAAATGACGAGGAGTCATAATATAACCTGAGGAAGCGGCGGCGGCATAGTCTATGTTTAATCGTTTGCCCGGCACGGGCAAACTGAGTCAATCGAAACAGTACAGCGTATGTAGAAAGAGTGCGTAGTAGCTGAAAAAAAGACGGTCATAAATGTGAAAATCCGTCTTTTTTCACCCCCGTTCACCTGTTGCGAGGTGCTGCCGTAAGAGGGGGGTAAGGAAAAAGCCAGGAAAGTATGGGTTTTTTCAGACCAGGTTCACCCTGCCGTGCCGGTCGTTCTCGGCCTGAAGGGCAAGCCGTGTCTTTGGCGGGCAGGCAGCTGTCGCCCGCACACACCGCCCCAGCGTGTTGTGGCCGGGCTAAACGTGCTTTTACTTGTGCAGGGGGCAATGCCTGGCGTGCAGGCGGCAGCAGGGAAAGAATCGTGCCGGCCCGGGTGGGAGTGGGTCCGATGGCACTGGCCCGCCGGAATAATCGGCCGGGCAGGCGGAGTATGCCGCTGCTGACTGTGCATCATCGTGGTGTGTGGCACACACGAGGCGGGACGGCGATTGCCACCTGCCCGCTGGTCGCCCGCCGGGGATTCGTATCGGTATCCAGCCATCCCGCTTGTACTGACGGTGAGGGCGCATCCGGTGCGGTGGGGCGAGTTCCTGGCGCACCTCACTGGCTGGAGGGGGGCGCTCCCCCGGATGCGGAAATCAGGATGGGAAAAACGTCGATAGCGGCGTCCCCGGCCCAACGGCTAGAATAGTCACATGACGAAAAGGCGTCCATGCTCCGGGACGCCGGAGCAACGAGCCATCAAGCCGATATCAGTCTTGCAGATCGGCAAAAAGTTCGACAGCTTCTGCCCACCAGCGATTGAATTGGTCGGGAGTGATTGATTCGTGCGAAATATCCGGGAAATGATGGAACTGGTCCGGGTGCGGCACCTGTTGCAAGGGAGGGGCGGCCATATTGCGGGCCTTTCCCGCCGTGTAGCCGCCGGTGACCTTATCCGTCCCATCGGCCATCTCGACCATCCGGACTACCGTGCACATGTCTGTGCCGGGGTCGGGTCGAAGTTCTGCGGCGTGGGCCAGCCGTGCCGCCCCCGGTACGTCCAGGAGAAGTCTCACATACAAAAAGTTGGATTCGCTCACCGGTCCATTGTGGCCGGAGACTCCCCCGGCGGCAAACCATGAAAAAAACAAGGATGTTTCACGTGAAACATCCTTGTTGCGATACCCAGTCATTGAAGGGACAAGGAGAACTGGGCCAGCGCGACTGATTCCGGGCAGGTGTTTTCAGCCAGCGGCGCGGCGGCTTGAATCCGAAGTGGCTGCCGCTGTCGCGTAGCGGCCGGCCAACCAGGCACACATCATCAACTGAACCTGGTGAAAAATCATCAGCGGCAAAATAAGCAGGCCCACACCTGCTCCACCGAAGATCACGGCGGCCATCGGCAACCCGGTAGCCAATGATTTTTTTGTTCCGCAGAATTGGATCGCTTTCATATCGGAGTCGTCGAAACCAAGTCGTAAAGCCGTAAAACGAGTCAGCCACAGCATGAACAGAACGACGGCGATTGAGAACAACACCAAAAAAACGATGCTTCGGGGTGATACTTTCGCCCAGATTCCCTCCACCATTCCCGCCGAGAACGCCGAATAGACAACCATGGTGATCGACCCGCGGTCAACGATCTTGGTCGCTTTCATCGCAGCGAAGTTTTTCACCCACCGACGGGTGAGCTGTCCCAGGGCAAAAGGCAACAGCAGTTGGATCGCAATATCGGCGAACACCTGTCCGTCAATGTGAACCCCACTGCCCTGTGCCATCACGAGTAATACCAGCAGCGGGGTGATCACGACACCGAGGAGATTTGACGCCGAGGCACTGACAATGGCACCTGCAACATTGCCCCGTGAAATAGAGGTAAAAGCCACCGAGCTTTGCACAGTCGACGGCACCAGGGTGAGATAGACCAAACCCAAAAATAGCCCGTGTGGCATCAGGTCCGACAAGGGAGCCATGGCGATACCGATCAGTGGAAACACCACAAAGGTAAATACCAGAATCGTCAGATGCAGCCGCCAGTGTTTAAGTCCCCGCAGAGCTTCCTGCGGCGATAAACGAGCGCCATAGAGGAAAAACAGCAGTGCAATAGCTAACTTCGTGGCGATGGTGAATAGGTGTTCAGCCTGACCAGTCACCGGAAACACAGCGGCGACAATAACGGCGCCAATGATGAGAACGATCAACGGATCGATGCGAATGCCCGGTTTGTTCATGGGCCTGATTGTATGCACACAGGCAGCATCTCTCTATCGGTGGCACTATCGGAGTTATGAATTCTGATACACCTGCCCGAGACGCCTGTGCACCCGGGCATGCTCACCACGGTTTCACCGACCGGGAGTCCGGTCCGTTGGACTTGGTGGCACTGAAAAAATCTGTTGCATGGGCGGTGATTGTCGTCTTTTTCGGCGCAGCCATAGCGCTGATGACGTTGCTTGACGGCGGCACCTCCTCCGGAGCGCCACAGACGGTACCAACCCAGTCCGAATCTCACCGTGTCAGTGATCTCCTTCCCGAATTTTCCGACGGGGACGGATTACCGGCCACCATCGTCTTTGAGGACAGTTCCGGGCTTACTCCACGTGAGCTGGGCATGCTCAATGGACGGCTGCAGGACATTCTGGAGAACACCTACGGAACGCAGCAGGCTTTCATTCGGCAATCGTCCCCGGTGATACCGCTTGACGACACCGTCGCCAGGGCTGAAGTGTCCCTGCCGGCGGAACTGTCGGGAATGGATGTCACCGAGGTTGTTGAAGGTTTACGGGATGCACTCGGCAATGAACTACCCGAGTCCGTTACTGCCAGCGTGACTGGCCCCGCCGGGTTCGCCGCGGACACCGCCAACGCTTTCAAAGGCGCTGATTTCCGGCTATTGGGCATCACGGCTGCGGTGGTGGCCGTATTGTTGATCGTCACCTACCGCTCCCCTGTCCTGTGGCTGGTGCCGTTGATCGGCATCGGCTTGGCTGACCGGGCAGCAGGAGTGTTCACCGGATGGTTGTCCGCCGAAACCGGCTGGTTTGCCAGCGACGGGTCGACTTCCGGCATCACCTCGGTTCTGGTGTTCGGTGCCGGCACCAACTACGCGCTTCTTCTGGTCAGCCGCTACCGGGAGGAATTAAGAAAAGAAACCAATCACCATCGTGCGCTAGCCCGTGCTGTGCGGGCTTCGCTTCCCGCCATCGTTGCCTCGAACCTGACTGTCGTTCTTGCCCTTCTTACTCTGCTTGCAGCCTCAGTTCCGGCCTACCGCAGCCTGGGCCTGTCCTCGGCTATCGGGCTATTGTTCGCGCTGGCATTCGCCCTGCTGCTTCTTCCGGCCATGCTGTCGGTGACCGGCCGAGTTTTGTTCTGGCCGAAAATCCCGCGACCGACTCAGGGTGTGGATCGAGACCAGGTTGGCGGCATGTTCTACCGTATTGCTCGGGCGGTGGGGCGCAAACCTGCGGCCGTTACCGTGATTATGGTGTTTCTGCTTGGCGTGCTCGGCTGTGGTTTAGCCACCACCGACTACGGTCTGTCGTCGACCGAGCAGTTCCGCACCCGCTCCGAAGCGGTCGAGGGGCAGAAACTTGTGGCCAGTCATTCCGCCGGTTCCTCTTCCGGTCCTTTGCACATCATCGCGCCATCACAGCACACACAAGCCTTGATCAAGGAAGTGGAATCCCTCGGATTGTCACCTTTCGGTCCTCCGGTGACAAACTCCGACAACACACTGGTGCTGATTAATGTTCAGCCTCCGGGCGCCCCCGGTTCCCCACAGCAGCTGGAAGCTGTCACAGATATCAGGTCATCATTACATCAGGCGGTCCCGGACAGTCTGGTAGGGGGACTGCCCGCGTCGACCGTGGACTCGAAGAATGGGACGCTGCGGGATATGAAGGTGGTTATCCCACTGATCTTTCTCGTCGTCTTCCTCGTGTTGATCGTGGTTCTGCGGGCCCTGGTGGCTCCGGTACTTCTGCTTCTCGCCGCCGCCCTGTCGGCAGTGGCCGCTATGGGAGTGGGAGCCGCGGTGTCTTCTCTTGTTTTCCAATTCCCCGGCCTGGCCTACGAAGCGCCGCTGTATTCAGTTCTTTTCCTCATTGCGCTGGGTATCGACTACACCGTGTTTTTGGTTCTGCGGGCCAGAGAAGAAGCCGATGATCACGGCACCAGGGACGGTATGATTCGGGCTGTTGGACTAACCGGTGGAGTGATCACATCAGCCGGTATCGTTCTTGCCGCGGTCTTCGTTGTACTTGGCGTCCTGCCGTTGATCACCCTGACGCAGGTCGGCATTATTGTCAGTATCGGGATCCTTGTCGATACCTTCCTCGTTCGGACGATCGTCGTTCCCGCCCTGTTCGAACTTGTCGGGTCGGCAATGTGGGCGCCGGGCAGAAAACCCGTGGCCGATCTCAACCACTAGCTCTCCCCCGCTTCCATCCCGTCGCACCTTCTCGTGCGGCGGGTTTTGCATATAAGGACCGCGGTGAGCATTAGGCGGAATTGTTTCTCCCGCGAGGCAGGGAACATCAGACGAGCGCACCGCTTTGCCGACGGGGCAGGAATTGAAGCCCGAGGTGTTCCCGGACGTCATTCAAAGAGTCTCTTCGGCCCTTAGGATTCCGCCCGGCATGCATCGTTCCCAGCGGCCAACGCCCTCGGTGTGCCCATGGGAGAGGCCGGTCCCGGTCCGGGGAGGCGTTGATGGCTGTGTGGGGATCTGTTGTCATTTCGTTGACGATCGGGATGTTTCACGTGAAACATGAAACGTCTGTTGGTACTGCCCTGGCAGACGGTCAACGTCGCGGTGCCCGGTGACAAGTATTGGTCTTCCTCGGCAGTGCCTGAAGATTGTGGATGGTGCGTCGTGAAAGGGCAAGATCATCAACGCTGAGTGGATAGGTGCTTTCCGTGGTGGTCGCTGTTTATCCAGCAGCGTAGTTGCCGCTGATGTTTCACGTGAAACATCAGCGATGGACAACCCCGGCAATGGTGTTGTGGAACGTGTCCTCTCAGGTGCTTGTTGGCCACGATGGGTGGGCAGCGTGGACCGGTAGAGCCGTGGACTCAATCGGTTGCAGGTGGCAATACGTGCGCGCCTACAAACTCCTCTGCCGAATTTTTTACGTGGCTAGCGCCTTGAAAAGACAGGTGTCGCCTTCGGTCTTTTTGAATCTGCACCCGCCCTGGTGTCCTCCACATTCGTTATCTGTCTTCCTCAGACGTGCGGCTGTAACCCGTCAGAACGGTGTATTAAGTTTTAGCTGAAGCATCTCGTTCTCGGCAGGCACTAGGCTTCGGCGGGAGGGCGCAACCTCCCCCAACATAGTGGTTCATGACCTATTACAGGTGCATCGGCAAAAGCCGTCTTTTCCGTGGGCCTCGCCTTGTCGCAGTGGTTCGATCTCTTGGCTTTCTGCTTTGTCCGTGCAATGCTGCGGGGTGACACGTGGCTCCCCTTTGACCGGATGGGGTGCCGCGGAGACGGGATTGACACACCATTGGCGGCCCACACGATAACCTGCAAACCCGGATGTTTCACGTGAAACATCCGGAACCCCGGCTTGGTATTCCTGCAGTCGGTTCCTCCCCTCCCCCACCGCGGAGAAAGATTCAGGTACAGGATGGACCAAAGTCAGCTGCGCGTACGTGGACGGTCTAGTGGGGAACAACGTTGTGAACTCCGGCTCCGTTAGCAATCGGTATCTCCTTCGGCGGCGGTGGGAGCGCCGATCGGCGCGAATGGAGCGGCACGGTAGGTGGGTATGTTTCACGTGAAACACGGTTATTTGTCCCCCATGGTTGTCCGGCATGAGACAGGTGCCGGTTGTGTGGGTGAACGATCACCCGGAATGCGGCGTTTCGTTATGCGCGAAATCCGGTTAATTCGTCACCAGGCAGTGGCTGGTCACCGGTAAATTCACATACCTTGGCATCCACTTGTCTCGATATTTTTCAAGACCACGGGCCTGGTGTCATCGGTTAGTCAGCAGTGCACTGGACTGGCTGCCGGTGGGGTGTTGTGGGCACTCGCGGTTGGCTGATCGCCTTTTCCTCATCCGAAACGTGTGCCGGGCTTGCCGATATGTGTCCACGAAATCGGTGAGCCGTTGTGGTTAAACGAGATTCCTTTTTCAAAGAGCTTGTTGTGGGCCGACGACGGGCTGTCACTCGTGGTTGTAGTCATTGGTGACTCGGAGGTCCGGGAAGACATGTTTCTCTGTCCCGGGGTGGCAACGTGCTGCAGCGGTTGACCTACGGGTGTTTGTGGATTGTCAGGCGGCGACGTCGATTGAGCATGGGCTTACAGGTGTCCCCCTCACCGGTATCTTGCCTCCATAGTGCCTACCCGGGAAGTGGAAGCAAATAGAAATAACAGTGGGGTGATGGCACTTCGGGTCAGTGGTGGGATAGCGATCCCTGTTGAGAATGTCCCCTGACAATGGCAGTCACCCGGGCCGGAAAAATTGCCCGATACTCCCCCGGGTGTTCGTTTTTGGGCCTCTGGTGGTTGTGGGGATGTCTCATGACACCGGTGTCCCCAATCGCCCCACCCCAATCGGTCATCGATCAGCTTTATGACTGTCGTGCAGGTAGTGTCGTGAAAGTTCTCAAGCTGCAACGCGCTAGGGATGTTTCACGTGAAACATCGTGGAATGACATCCGTGCCGCCGACGGGGCAAGAATTGGCTCAGGACTCAACAGATTCCTTCCATCTGGTGCTTCATTTGCCGCGAGTTGGCGAATGAGACACCCGTTGCAGCCTCCGGGATGCTGGTGCCTCTTCCCGTTGGAGTCCTGCCGCCAAAGGTGACACCGGATGCTTCCCTCGGGGCGAACATTGTGCAACAGGTGGGACGGGGAAGCGGTGTGCGTAAAAGAAGGCGGAGGGACAATGAGGTGGTCGAGGGCTACCTGCATGGGTCAGCGGCTCGTTGCTGTTTTGGCATGCTCGGGTCCCAGCTGTGGCCGGATGCTCCTACGGGGACAAATTTGGGTGGGCGGAAAACACGGTGTTTCCCCGCTCTGCTTGTGTGAGGTGGATCCGAGGATAAACACAGTTTTGCCGTCGTGGCATCCTCATGTGGGCAGAAGGATCCACACACTCGTCTTAGTGACAAAAAACGACGAAAAAATGGACGTATACTGACCCCGTCGCGTAACGTCACTGTGACACTGATGGGGTATGAGCGGCGAGACTCCATTTACTGGTTTACGGCGACGGCACAATGTCCAAGCGGAATATTAGCAAAGCTAATAACCGGTACAGAGTTTTCTGGCTCTGGCAAGGAAAACTAGCCCCTCCCCCAACCTTCGAAGGTCCGCTTTGTGCCGACGCTGACGCCAGGCTGTCCCTGTGGGCCGTTGTTTCACGTGAAACATCACCGCCTTTTGTCGCGGCGGGAGGAAGGCGTTGCTATGACTGCTCTCCGGTTGACGTCCACATGGCTGATGTGCCGTAGGGTTTTCACTCTGGTGGCTTTGCGGATGGCGGGAGAAAATCCGCTGCCTGATCTCTATGCGGGGCACGTGAATGGTAGGAGAATGATGGTCCGGGGTTTCGTGTGTGCCACTGAGTACTTCTCAACGTTGTGACGCACACACTGGCGGGTGTCGCAAAGCGCCAACGCAGAAGGGCAGCGGGCAGTGCTTTTCTATCGGGATCTGATGAAACTTGGCTGCCATAAAAAATCACCACCGAATCGAGCACTGGGCCTTCGCACCTCTCGGCGTTGAGAGGTTGTGGGTCCGGTGTGTTCATCATTGACTCATGAGATGGCGGTGGGGCTTGGCCAAGAAAAAATGAAGAAGATTTCTGTTGCGGAGCCATGTGATGGGTGACAAGGTGCGCTCCCTGGCCCGTGACGTGTGCCGGTCAGATATCTTTCATGCCCTGGAGCAATGTCCGCCCCATCGTTGAGTTTGCGACCGATCCCCCGAATGGATGGTGTGGAGTATCAAAGTTGTGCGGCATTTGGCGTCCATGGTTGCCCGATGTGGATCGTCCCGGCCCTTGCTTAAGGCGCTGCTGCGAGATGGTCGTGTGCAGGTCAAGCGTTATACCCGGCAGCTGGGGTTTTGCGTTGACGTGGACCAGGTTCCAGGATGTTTCACGTGAAACATGTGAAACAATATCGTTTCACCTGGGACCCGTGGATTGATATCCGGTCCGCCAATTTTTTGCTGGAGTGGCACTGTCCTTTCCTCGCCTGCGGTATAAGAGATAACGGATGCAGCGCTGCTTTGATGCGCTGGGCGGACTGGTTCAATCGGCACGAACCTGTGCCCGGCACAGCTACCGCAACCTGACATCGTGTGGTTTCAATCAACGTGGACCCGGAGTGGTGGCCATCGTGGCCCGGACGATTGTCCGCAGATAAGGGTCAAGGGGAACCGTTCGGCACACAGATGTTTCACGTGAAACATCCGGTGTGGCCCACTTCTGCGCCTACGATGGCGATAAGCGATGTTTCACGTGAAACAGGGACTGTTTATTTTCATCCCACATGGGAAAGCCGCCGTGATAGTGCGCGTCTGGGTTGTCGTAGGGGCCGGCGCAGAAAGAAACCCGGCCACAGTGTGGCCGGGTTTCGTTTCACGTTATTTTAACGCCTGGTGGCGGCTTTCATCGCTGAGACAAAGTTGATGAGATCGCGCCGCAAGGCTTCTTTGTCATCAACCGTGCGGGGATCCGGGTGCTGACCGACACAATGCCGGGCGATGATTTTGGTGATCGCGCTTCCCGAGATCGCCCCGGCCGCACCCGCGGCAATGGCATTGGCGACATGGTCTGGTGTGGAGATACCAAAGCCCAGAAGCGCCGGTGCGCGATGAAAACCCTCGAGGTACGTGACGATATCGGACAGTCCCTCGGTGGAGGACTCGACCTCGGTACCGGTGACACCAAGTCGACTCACGGCGTAGATGTAACCGGTGGAATAGGCGGCGACACTGGCAATGGTCTGCTCGCTCGCTGAGGGCGGGGCAATGAAGATCTGGTCGATGCCGTGCCGGTTGGCGGACTCTTTGAAGGGTCTGCCTTCACGGACGGGAACATCGGGGATCAGCACTGAATCGGCGCCGGCTTTCGCCAGATGCGAATAGAAACTGTCCAGTCCGCGGGCGAAGGGCACATTGCCGTAGATCAGCAAACCGATTGGCAGGGACGGATAGGTGTCCCGGATCCGTTTCACGACACCGAAACAGGTATCCACATCGACTCCGGCATCCAATGCCCGCAAATGGGAGTCCTGGATGGTTGGTCCATCGGCGACAGGATCACTGAAAGGAACACCGAGTTCCAGGGCGTCTGCCCCGGCTTCGATGACGGCCTCGATAATGCTGAAGCTGGTGTCGGCGTCCGGATCGCCGAGCATGATGAAGGGGACGAAAGCGCCTTCGTTTTTGGACTTCAGTGTCGCGAACAAATCTTCGTAGCGGCTCATCGCTGATCCTCCAGGAGGTAGTCGGGCTTGTCTTCCAGTGTGCGGCAGATGTGGTCGACATCCTTGTCGCCGCGCCCGGACAGAGACACCAAAATGGTGATCTGCTCATCGTTTTTCTCTGCAAACTCTGCTCGTTTAAGGGCGTAGGCCATCGCGTGCGAGGACTCCAGGGCGGGAATGATGCCCTCGAAGCGGGACAGGTACTGGAAGGCCCTGATGGCTTCTTTATCGGTGATTCCGACGTATGTGGCCCGACCGGAGTCGTGAAGATACGCGTGCTGCGGTCCAACCCCCGGGTAGTCCAGGCCCGCGGAGATCGAGTAGCTTTCTTCCACCTGCCCGTCGCCGGTGCGCATCAGATACGAGTGGGAGCCGTGCAAAATACCCAGTTCGCCGGCGTGGATGGCACCACCGTGGTGGCCGGTGTCAAAGCCTTCGCCGGCCGGTTCGACACCAACCAATTCCACGGACTCGTCATCGATGAAGTCGGCGAACATGCCGATGGCATTGGAACCTCCGCCGACACAGGCTGTCACAACATCGGGAAGAGCATCGGTGCGCTCAAGCATCTGCTGCCGGGCTTCCCGGGAAATCACCCGGTGGAATTCCCGGACGATGGTCGGAAACGGGTGCGGTCCGGCCGCGGTACCGAGCAGATAATGGGATTCGTGGAAGGTGGCGGTCCAATCGCGCAGCGCTTCGTTGACGGCTTCTTTCAGGGTCCCTTTGCCGGCGGTGACGGGCACCACGGTCGCGCCCATCAGTTCCATGCGGTAGACGTTCGGCTGCTGCCGGCGGACATCTTCCGCCCCCATGTACACCACACAGTCCAGCCCCAGCAGTGCACAGGCCAATGCCGTGGCGGTGCCGTGTTGTCCGGCACCGGTTTCGGCGATAATGCGGGTTTTACCCATCCGTTTGGCCAGCAGCGCCTGGCCGATGACCTGGTTGGTTTTGTGGGCTCCGCCGTGGACCAGGTCTTCCCTTTTGAGGAAGATGCGGGCATGGCCTTTTCCCCTGCCTTCCAGAGGCAGGTTGCGGCATTCGGTTAACGGGGTCGGGCGGCCCAGATAGTCCCGGAGATATCCCGCCAATTCCTCCTTGAAGTCGTCGTCGTTGATGGCGTCGACAAAAGCCTGCTCCAGCTGGTCAAGAGCCGGAATTAAAAGCTCGGGGACGAACTGGCCGCCGAACTTCCCGAAGTATGCGGGAAGGATGGTGTGGCCACCCGAATTGGTGTCGACAGACGGTGTCTGGTCGGTCATGGTGATCCTGAAGGGGTTGGTTGGTTGTTTATTGTTTTCGGTCTGCGGCCGGGTACCGGGCGCCGCATGGATGTTTCACGTGAAACATCCGGTGTGCCCGGGCGATGTTTCACGTGAAACACCGCCACAGATTTCTTGTGGGCGTTGGTGGGTGATTCAGTCGATGAAGGCGCGGATCCGGCCGAAGGCCTCCGCGATTTTACCGGCGTCTTTGTGGTGCGCCCACGTGCCGGCGGACGGGCCGTATTCCAGACCGGAGTTGAGGTCCACTCCCCCACATCCGACCCTGAGCGCATCATCCAGATTGTCAAGAGTTAAACCACCGGCGAGCAGACTGCGTTGTTTGATCTTGTCCGGGATCCTCGTCCAATCGAAACTGGTGCCCGTGCCGCCGCGACCGGAGTCAAGCACAAGCATGTCGACCAGGTCCTCGTCGATCAGCATCTCGGCAACTGCTCCAGCGCCGTCAGTAGTCATCGACAGTGCCCGCCAGTAGCGGGGTGACCCGGCCTCACCGGCAATCTCCGCGGTGACTTTTCTGGCCAGCTGACGTTCCTGTTCAATCGATCCGACAGGCTCATGAACCTGAACGGCGTGGACGCCAGCCAGTGCCAGGCGGCCCCAGTCCTGTTCGTGCCGGGAGACCGCCACATATTTCAGACCCGGTTCAGCGTTGATGATGCCCACTGCTTCGTCGGCTGTCACGGTGCGCGGTGAGTTCTCGTCGAGGATCAACCCGCCGTAGACAGCACCTGCCGCCCGGGCAGCCTGGGCGGCGCGGGCGGTTTTCAGGCCGCAGACCTTATTGTCGCCGAAGACCAGCCTGCGGGCCGCCAGATCAATATCGGGTTCCCCGGTGAGCTGACTGCCCACCAGGAAGCCGTTGACGGGGCCTGCAAGCCTGGTGACGGTTGCATGGTCCCGGATGCCCGATTCGGCGATGACAACGGCGTCCAGGGGCGCTGAGGGCGCCAACTGCCCGGACCGTGACAGATCAATCGACAGATCGTGGAGATTCCGGTGGTTGATCCCGATAATGCGGGCACCGTGTGCGCGGGCGCGTTCCATCTCCCCGTCATCGACCACCTCGGTGAGAATGTCCAGCCCCAGGCGGGTGGCTTCTTGTGCCAGGCGGGCATAGTCGTCATCGTCGAGTACCGACAGCATCAACAGCACCGCATCGGCCCCGAAGTAGCGGGCCGCATGCAGCTGGCACTCATCGATGATGAAGTCCTTGCACAGGACGGGAAGATGGGTGGACTGTGCCACAGTGGCCAGATGGTCGTAGTCCCCGCCGAAGCGTTCCGGTTCACACAACACACTGATACCCGCCGCGTAGCGGGAATAGATGCGGGCGATATCCCCCGGCTGGTAATGCTCCCGGATCATCCCCAGCGACGGGGACGCCGACTTGCACTCCATGATGAATCGCTTGTTGCCGCGCGGCAGCGGGGATGACTGAGTCTCATCCGACTGCGGGTCACGCTGTGGACTGTATGGTTGCCTATGGCACAGAGAGTCGTAGAGACTGCGGGTTGATACCGGCAGTGTCTGCGGGTCGAGACCACTGATCCGCCGGCGGATGGAATCCAGGTGTCCGCGTCGTTTCGTGACGATGCCTTCCAGCACCGTGGGCATGGGCTTGTTCACCGGCTGCTACTCCCCCGCCTGCGGAAAGTGGCTGTCGACGAAATCGAGCACCGTGCCCGAATCGATGAGACTTCCGGCTTTGGCGACACCTTGTTTCAGGGTGTCGGCATCACCGTTGAGGTACAGCAGCGCACCGGCATTGGCGGCCACCGCATCACGGTGGGCAGGGGCCCCTTGACCGGCCAGGATTTCCCGCAGGATACGGGCATTGTGCTCCCCGTCGCCGCCGCTGAGGTCACTGAGCGGGTGGCGGGACAACCCCAGCTGTTCAGGGGTGATCTCATAGGTGGTGATACGGCCGTCGTTCAGCTCCCAGACACTGGTCGGCCCATGGACGGCAATCTCGTCGATGCCGTCGCCGTGAACCACCATCGCACGCTCCCGGCCGAGGGTTTCCATCACCTCGATCACCGTGCCGCAGATATCTTTGTTGGCGACCCCCATCAGCTGGATGGTGGGCCGTGCCGGGTTCAAAAGCGGGCCGAGCACATTGAATACGGTCGGTACTTTCAGGGCTTTTCGCACCGGCATCACATGCGCGATCGCCGGGTGGTAGGCGGGGGCGAACAGGAAAGTGAAGTTGGCGTCCTCGAGCTGTCGTGCCGCGGCATCCGGTGCAAGATCCAGTGGAATCCCCAGCGCTTCCAGCACATCGGCGGAGCCGGATTTCGACGACACCGACCGGTTGCCGTGCTTGACCATCGCAACTCCTGCGGCGGCAGCCACCAGGGCGGCGGCGGTGGAGACATTGATGGTGTGCGCCCCGTCGCCGCCGGTACCGCAGGAATCAACCAGCCCGGTGCCGTCTTTCGGGAAGGGTTTCGCCTTGTCGATGAACGCCCGGGCAGCGCCCGCCAGGTCGGCGGCTGATTCCCCCCGGGTACGGATCGCCACGAGAAGAGCCGCTGTTTCCACATCCGAGTACACACCCTCGGTCAACGGCTCAAAAACAGCGGTGGCTTCCTCCACGGTGGGGTTGTCGTTGGTGAGGAATTCCCTCAACCTGGCACTGGCCTGATCATGTCCGGACACGGATGTTCCTTTCGGCAGATGGGGTGACTGGGTGGATTGGAGGGTGGCCCGGGCGTTGAGCAACGCTGTCACACACCGGGAGAGAATGTGCGGACCCGCGGGGCTGAGCACTGATTCGGGATGGAACTGCAGGCCGATGGCCATGCCGTCCTCGGTGGCGCCGGCCATGGTCACCGGGCCGATCGAGGAGTTGCATTCAGCCCAGGACACCAGTCCCGGCGGGGTGAAGCGGCAGCCCAGCGAGTGGTAGCGGGCCACCGGTACCGTGCGCGGACCCTGTCCCGCCTGCACCGGATCATCGTCGGTGGTCAAACCGGTGAACACTTCCGAGGCGCAGCCGGCATCGGTGAGTACCATGTCATCGGTGATGCCGTGCACCGGCCCACAGGGGGCGACCCGGCCGCCGAAATGCTCCAGCAGGGCCTGAAAACCCAGGCAGATACCCAAAATGGGGATATCACCTATCACCGTGTCGATCAGTTCCATCATTGTTCCGGCGTCCCGCGGATGCCCCGGACCCGGGGACAGGCAGATCAAATCCGGTTCGGCGGCGACAATGGTGGCCACATCGACGGTGTTGCGGTAGACGGTGCAGTCCATGCCTGAGACGGCGAATGCATCGACCAGGTTATAGACGAAAGAATCCCGGTTGTCGATCAGCAGCACCCTGACGTTGCGGGTGCCGTCGGCGGTGGTGATAACGGGAGTATCGGTTGTTTCCATGATCAGCGGATCACCTCCAGGGTGCGGTTTTGGGCGATGGCCAGCGCATTGAGCACCGCCCATGCTTTGTGCAGCGACTCGTCGGCTTCCCGCTGCGGTTGGGAATCCCGGACCACCCCGGCGCCGGCCTGCACAATCGCGGTGCCCCCCGACACGTAGGCCGACCGGATGACAATGCAGGTGTCCATGTCCCCGGAGCCGCGGACATAGCCCACAGCCCCGCCGTAGGTGCCGCGCCGGGTTTTTTCCACCCCGCGCAAAAGCTCGGTGGCCTTCAGTTTCGGTGCGCCTGTCAGGGTTCCCATATTCATGCACGCCCGGTAGGCGTCCAGGGCGTCCAGATCAGGTGACAGTTCGGCGGTGACCCGGCTGACCAGGTGCATCACCCGCGAATAGCGGTCCACCATGAGCAGGTCCTTGACCTCCCGGGTGGCCGGGACCGCGACCCGGGCCAGATCGTTGCGCGCCAAATCCACCAGCATGGTGTGTTCGGCCAGCTCCTTGGCGTCGGTGCGCAGCGACAACTCCTGGCGGATATCCAGCTCCGGGTTGATTGACCCGTCCGCATTCAGCCCGCGGGGCACGGTACCGGCGATCGGGTACAGCTGCAGGGTGCGGTCGTCCGCGGTGTATTTCAGATTCGATTCCGGGGAGGCGCCGAACAATTCATAAGGCTCAGTGCCGTCGGTGCCGCGCACATAAAACATGTACGGGCTGGGGTTTGTTTCCCGCAGTGCCCGGTAGGCGGCGAAAGCATCCGGGCAGTCGGCGGTAAACGCCCGGGCCGGAACCACCTGGTAGATATCCCCGGCGGTGATGTTGTTTTTCAGCTGTTGCACCTCCTGCCGGAAATCGGCGTCACTGACGGTGGCTGTCACCGTCAGGGTGCCGGCGGTATCGGCGGCGCTGTCGTGCGGATGGTCGACGGGAAGCTCGGCTGTGTCGATGGTGTGTTTGAGTGTTGCCAGCCTGTCATCCAACTGGCCTGCGGCGGCTCCCGCGGCCACCCCCAAAAGGCTGGCGGTCTGGTTTCTGTGGTCGATCGTGAGCACCACTTCGGCCAGCAGGAACTGGTAGTCGGGGTAGGTGTTGGCCGATGCCGCCACCGGCGGAAGGTCCTCGAAGGTCTCCAGGTAGTCGAAAGCGAAGCCACCGGCCAGAAGCGGCAGGGAGCCGTCCATGTGGGTGTAGCCGGGGGCGGACTGCAGCAGCTTCAGCGGCAGCATCGTCGATGGGGCGGTCAACCGTTCCCGCTCCTCAACGGCGGTGGAGACCGGAAACTCGAAGGACGCCCGTTGGGTGGTGGCCCCGGGGCTGGCATAGTCGGCCAGCTGGGCGCACAGCCGCCCGATGATCACTTCCCCGGAATCGGACAGCGCCTCGGCGGTGACCGTTTGCCCGCGGCAGGTCAACCGGACCGAACCGGCCAGCACCATCAGGGAATTGACTCCCCGCTTGGTGGAGATGTCGGCGCTTTCCAACAGCACCGCGTCACCGGCTGAGGTGGCGCCGAGATACTCGAACAACCGGCAGGCGTTGGCGTGGTGGCGCACCGGCAGCTGCACCACATGCGCGCTGATGCCGGGAACGGAAACGGCGGAACCTTCTCCGACGGGAACGGACCGTGTCATGGCGACTCCGATGGGATGATCGTTGAGGGGGACTGGACGGACAAGCTGGTGGGTGAAAAAAACACCCGCACGCCCCGGGGGGTCGGCTGCGGGTGGGCTGGTCAACTAAATGCCTGTGCACAACGTCGATGGGCCGCATGCCACCAGGCGATCTGTGGGCCAGGGTGACGCGGCAGGCTGGTTGTCACACAACCTGTCGGACCCTATGCGGCACCGCAACCGGGCAGGGGGTGCGGCTGGGCCATCGACGAAACAAAATCACAGTACATAAGGTTATCACCCGCACTGTTCCGGTGGCCGTCACGGCCGCGAACTGTGCACCCCGGCGACATCACCGGCGACAGCGGGCGCCGCAACACCACCGGGGCGCCACTGTCGTATAAATCACAGCCGGGGGACGGGAACACCCGGGGCCAAAGCCCGTGAAACCTGCCGTGAGCTGGCTGTTGGTGACATGACGCGAACTCAGTTCGGTTCCGGGGCCGGAAAACTATGTGGCCGATTTAACACCGGCAATTCCGGGGCCTGACGGGTGGGGCAGTGTGGTGTGGAACACGGTTGTCGTTAGGACATAATACTTCGCCCGGCGGGGGTAAACCCCCCGGCATGTGGGCGGGCGGAAAAAGCAAAGTGCCCCGTTGCCTGCGGATATGATGTTTCACACTGTTAGCAGACAGTTTTCAAAGCTCGCCGGGATCCACGTCACCGGACGTCGGGGTGAGTGCAACGGGGGTAGCTGATCGGTGTGGGTGACCGATCGGGCAGGTTTTTCGGCACCCCTCGGGGGTAGCCGGATTTCTGGTATTCTGGCGGAGGCAAAAGAGTTTCACATCCGGCCCTCCATTGTGTTCCCGACCACGGGTACCGGGGCCGGGGAAGGGAAGAAATAAGTGACCGACAACATTAATGTCTCCGAGGTTCTGTCCAAGGCGGGCGTCGACAACAAGCACATTGTCGAATTCGTCGAGAAGTGGGCGGACATCCTGGAGCCTTCCGCCATCGAGGTCATCACTGCCGCTGACAACGACCGTCTGCTCAAGGCCTGCCTCGAGGACGGGGAAATGCTTCCCGCCGGCAAGGATCTCTACTACTCGCGTTCCTACTCCAAGGACACCGCCCGCAACGAGTCCTGCACCGTTGTCGCCACCCACTCCGAAGAGGACAAGGGCGTCTACAACAACTGGCGTGACGCCGAGAAGATCAAGGCCTCCCAGCTGGAGAAGATGAAGGGCGCCTACAAGGGCAAGACCATGTACGTCCTGCCCTACCTGATGAGCCCGAAGGACTCCCCCTTCGCCAAGTGGGCCGCCGGTGTCGAGCTGACCGACAACCGCTCGGTCTGCCTGCAGATGATCCGCATGGCGCGTGTCGGCATCGACTACCTGTCCGATCTGGAGGATCCGGCACACTTCGAGCACTCGGTGCATGTCACCGGTGACATCGAGAACCTGGGCCAGGGCACCGACAACGACCAGCGCTGCTTCGCCACCGTTGCCGATGACCGCACCATCCTGCACTTCGGTTCCTCCTACGGCGGAAACGCCCTGCTGGGCAAGATCGCCCACGGTCTGCGCCAGGCCTGCTACGACGGCTGGGCTTCCGGCGACTTCCTTGCCGAGCAGTTCATGCTCATCGGCATCGAGAACAAGAAGACCGGTGAGAAGCGCTACGTCTGTGGTGGCTTCCCGTCCGCTTCCGGCAAGACCAACCTCGCCATGACCCTGGCTCCGGAAGGCCTGGAAGACTACAACGTCTACTTCTACGGCGATGACATCGTCTGGCTGCGCATCGGTGAAGACGGACGTCTGTACGGCATGAACCCGGAGTACGGCGCCTTCGGTGTCGCCCCCGACACCAACGAGAAGACCAACCCGACCGCCATCGAGGCCATCAAGCCCGGCACCGGCGCCATCTTCACCAACGTCGCCTACAACGAAAAGACCGAAGAGGTCTGGTGGGAAGGCCTCACCCCGGACTACCCGGAAGATGTCGACGGCTGGCTGGACTGGAAGGGCGAGCGCATTGCCGACCGTCCCGCCGACCGCCAGAAGTCGGGCACCAAGGAAGACGCCTGGGCACACCCGAACTCCCGCTTCACCACCTCCCTGTCGAACGTCCCGAACGTTGCCCCCGACTACGAGGAGCCGCAGGGCGTGCCGATCGACGCGATCATCTTCGGTGGCCGTGTCCGCGACCGTGAGCCGCTGATCCGCGCCTTCCGCGACCCGGCCGAAGGTGTCTACGACGGCCTGACCCTGGGTGCTGAAGCCACCGCCGCCGCTGACGGTGTCGCCGGTACCCTGCGCTACGACCCGATGTCGATGCGTCCGTTCCTGTCCTACCCCGAAGGCAAGTACGGCCAGCACTGGCTGGACATCCTCGACCAGGTCAAGGAAAAGGGCGGCGAGAAGGCCATGCCGATCTTCGCCCACGTCAACTGGTTCCAGCGTGGCGAGGACGGCCGCTACATGTGGCCCGGCTACCGCGACAACCTGCGCGCCCTGCTGTGGATGCTCGACTTCAAGGACGGCAAGGTCGAGGGCACCAAGACCTCCGTCGGCTACATCCCGAAGATCGACGAGCTCAACCTCAACGGCTTCAAGGGCTCCATGGATGACCTCAAGGCCATCCTGACCATCGATCACGAGCGCTGGATGCAGGAGATGGCCGGCCGCGAGGAGCACCTCAACCAGTTCCCGCACCTGCCCGAGCGCATCTGGGATGCCCACAACCGCATCAAGAAGGATCTCGAAGCAGAGAAGTAATCCTTCCCCTCCCCCTCTCCCGCCCACGCCATGCCGGCTGCGGCGGGTGAGACGGGACGGCGCGTAACAGCAACCGACGGCACCCTGGCCGACCACACCGGTCGACCGGGTGCCGTTTGGCGTCGGTGCAGCAGTGTCTTTTTGCCGCCCACGTGCGCCATATACCCGGCAGCACCCACTATGGGGACAGCCAGCAATCACAGGATTCCCCGGCACCGCCACCGGGTACCATGACCCTCCTCACCGGTCCTGCCGCATCCGTGTGACCTCCCAGAAACCGCCGGGTCCAGTCCGCAGGCCCCGGCGTGACCGACCCGCGTGCGCGGGCCGCACAACGCCCACTCCTGGGCCAGACCCACGGTGGGGGAAGCCACGGTATTCGGCTGGGTGGTCCGGGGGGTGGATAAGATTGTGCGAACCGCTCTGTGTCAGGGCTGGTCGACGGCGGGAGCGGGCACCACGATCGGCCGCCCAGTGGTCGGGTCGGTGATCAGCCGGCAGTCAAGGTTGTAGACCCTGCCGATCACCTCGGCTGTCACCACGTCTTCCACCGGGCCTTCGGCGACAATGGCCCCGTCTTTCATGACAATCAGATGGGTGGCGTAGCGGAAGGCGAGCATCAGCTCGTGCAACACAGCGACCACGGTGGTACCTTCCCGCTGCAGCTGCTGCACCAGGTTCAACAGCTCCACCTGGTGGGTGATATCCAGGTAGGTGGTCGGTTCATCCAGCAGCACCACCGGGGTCTGCTGGGCCAGCACCAGGGCCACCCACACCCGCTGGCGCTGCCCGCCAGATAATTCGTGGACGAAGCGGTCTTTCAAATCCCACACATTGGCACGGTGCAATGCCTGATCGACGGCCTGTTGGTCAGCCTGTGACCACTGGTGGAAGGTTCCCTGGTGCGGGTAGCGTCCCCGGGCCACCAGATCCTCGACAATGATGCCCTCCGGTGCCACCGGCGCCTGCGGCAGCAGGGCCAGGGTGCGGGCCACCTGTTTCGGTTTCAAACGGGTGATGTCTTCTCCCCCGAGCCGCACCTGGCCGGTGGTGGTGGGAAGCATCCGCGACAGGGCTTTCAGCAACGTGGATTTGCCGCAGGCGTTGGGGCCGACAATGACGGTGAAACTGCCGGTGGGAATCGTGGTCGACAGGTTGTCGATGATCGTCCTGCTGCCGTAGCCGACGGTGATTCCGGCAGCCGAGAGTTCCACGGGGCCGCTATCACGGGCGGTGGCCTGCCGGTGTGTTCCGGTGGGGTTGCTCATGCGTTTTTCTCCTTTTTCCACTGCCGGGACAGCAACCAGATGAGATAAATACCGCCCAGTGAGCCAGTGACAATGCCGACCGGCAGCTGGACGGGCGCCACAATGCGCATGGCCACCAGGTCGCTTGCCACCACCAGCAGTGCCCCCATCAAACCGGCATTGCCCATTCCCGCCCCGGAGCTGCCGGTGAGCCGTTTGGCCAGCTGCGGGGCGGCCAATGCGACAAAAGCGATGGGACCGGCGGCACTGACGGCCACCGCCACCAGACCAACCCCGACGACGATCAGTGCGGCCCGCACCGCGGGTACGTTGACCCCCAAACCGGTTGCGAGATCAGCCCCGGTGACCAGCACGGTCAGGGGGCGGGCCAGCACAAATGCGGCCGGCACCAGTACTGCCAGGGCCATGGCGATGACGGTGACTTTCCCCCACCCGGTGGCGTTGAGGGATCCGGCCAGCCACTGGGCTGCGGTTTGGGCGGCCGTCAGTGATGCTTTGACGATCAGCAGGCCGTTGACACCCTGCAGGATGGCGGCCACCCCGATGCCGATGAGCACGAAACGGGTTCCGGTCACCCCCTGCCTGCGGCTGAGCAGATAGACAGTGACACCGGTGGCGGCCCCGCCGAATAAGGCCCCCAGCCCGATGGCCAGCGGGCCGCCGCCGATGACGATGATCTGGATGATCGCCCCGGTGGCCGCGCCGGTGGTAAAGCCGGTGATGTCGGGGCTGCCCAGCGGGTTGGCGGTCAGGGTCTGGAAAATAGCGCCCGATATGCCCAACGCCGCCCCCAACAGCAGCGCCAGCACCACCCGGGGTGCGCGCAGCTCGAGGATGAAAAAACCGGCCATGGAATCGGTTCCGGCCCCGGCCAGGGTGGCCAGCACACCGCCCGCGCTGACGGGATAGTCACCGGTCATCAGCGACCAGACGGATACAACGGCAATGGCGACCAGCAGGCAGGCGGCCACAATGATGCCGCGTTTTTCCTGGCGGAATACCATCCCGCCCAGGGGAACAACAATAAAACGCTTGGTACTCAGCGACCGGCTGGGCAGGTTACCGGGTGCAGTGGTGGTGGGTACGGTCATTGTTACAGGGCCTCGATTCTGCGGCGGCGCACAATCGCGATGAAAAACGGTCCGCCGATGATCGTGGTGATAATGCCGGTCTGGATTTCCTGCGGCGCGATCACGGTGCGCGCCATAAGATCAGCCACCAGCATCACCACCGGGGCGCACAGTGCGGAAAATGGGATCATCCACCGCTGGTCGGGTCCGCACACCGCCCGGGCAATATAGGGGACCCCCAGGCCAATGAACATAATCGGCCCCACGGCAGCGGTGGCGGCACCGGCAAGAACAGTCACCGCCAGCATGACCATGGCCCGCAGGCGCACCACATTGACCCCCAGTGACGTTCCCTGTTCATCGCCCAGGGCCACCGCATTGAGGGCCGGTGCGGATACACAAGCCAGCACCAACCCCAGCACAATAAAGCCGACCACCGCTGTCACCACCGGCCAGCCGCGGTTTTCCACCGATCCGGTGGCCCACAGCCGAAACTCGTTGAAGGCATTCTGGTCCGATAAAATCACCACCTGCACAATGGAGCTGATCGCCATGGTGACAGCCACCCCGGCCAGAGCCAGCCGCACCGGAGAGGCGCTGTGGGATCCGCCGCCGCCGAGAACATAGACGAACACACTGGCCAGGGCGGCGCCGGCAAACGCAAACCACAGGTAAAACCAGATGCCGGTGATGCCGGCCACCGCCACCGAGACCACCACCGCCAGGGAGGCACCGGCGTTGACACCCAGTATCCCGGGATCAGCCAGCGGATTGCGGGTCAGTGACTGCATCAGCGCCCCGGCGGTGCCAAGGGCTGCACCCACCAGGATCACCAGAATGGTGCGGGGAATGCGTTGGGCGTAGATGACGGTGGTGTCGAAACCATCACCCGGGTTGAGCAGCAGATGCATCACCCGGCCCGGCGGAAGAGGGTTGGAACCGATGAAAAGCGAGGCCGCCGACAGCACAACGACCAGGACGATGCCGACAGCAAGACCGATGCGGCGGCGGGAACGGATGGTGTTCATGACAGGGGTGCGGGTTCTGTGGCGGGGGTGTGCGTGACGGGGGCGAAGATAAGGGGGGCGTCCTAGTTTTTCCGCCGGTTGACGTAGAGGTAGCTGGCGATGAAAGCGAATCCGACCACAAGGATCGCCCCGCCGACCAGCAACCCGATAACGGGTGCCCTGCCGCCCGGTGCGGCAGCGGCATCAGCGGCCGCGGCATCCCGGGAGACTTCCTCCCCGCGTGTGCCGCCCGTGCCCGGAGTGCCGGTGGCTGCGGTGGTTTTGGCGGCGGCCGAAGAATCATCACCGGTTGTTGCCGAATCCGGGATGTCCGCTGACAGGCTGGAGTGCGCCGCTGTCGGCTCAGTGCCGGCGGATGTGTCAGCTCCTCCCCCGCCCTGGGTGATGTTTTCTTCCACCACGCTGGTGACTGTGACGGCTTCCCGGGGAGCTGCCGCCTGCTGCCGGTTGCCGGAAGCGGCGGTGGTGTTCTGCCGGGTGGTGCCCGCAGCCGGGGCTGCGTCGGCGATGGACTGCTGGCTGCCGCTAGCCTGGTCCGCACGATTTTTGAGGAATTCCTCGTCTGCTTTGCTGTCGAGGGAAAGTTCATCGACATTGACCGTTCCCACCGGGGCGCGGGATCCGGCACCACCGGTACCGGTGGTGCCGGTGCCACCGGCGGATTTGGCGACCACCGTGAAGTTGGCGCCGCGCCGGGTGTATCCGTCGACACCTTTGTACTCACCGGTTTTGTCGTCGATGATTTCCGCGGCAGCCAGAAAACGCAGCCAGTGGCTTCCCGGGGTGGTGTCACAGTCGATGACCACCGATCCGCTGGCAGTCCCGTCGGAGGCGATCTGCTGCCGGGAGACCACCCCGGAGCCGTGCACCGACTGGTCGGAGTAGCCGGCCCCGTCGTCAATTTTCACATTGACTGTTTCACCGGCCGGGAAACCGGTGACCTTGTAGGAGATGCGTTCACACTGGGTGACGGTGGTGGGCGAAATAGTGGCACTGGTGCCGGGGGTGTCCGGGCCGGCACCGCCGGGCGGAAGAGCCTGTGACGGAACACCCGCACACAGCAGGGTGCCGATAAACAGTGCGGCGGCGGCAGGGATGCGCAAAAACAGTTTCACGGGGATGTCCTTGGTCGGTAATGGGTGGAAAAAGGGCGGATGGATGGGGGTTGTGCTCTAGGCTGTCGCCACCCGGCGGCGAACGACCACTGCCCCCAGACCGGTCACCACGGCAGCGCCGACGATCAGCAGCCAGTCGGTGATGCCCACAACCGGTGCCGCGGCCGCCGTTACCTGGGCGGCTGGCACGGTGGTGTCATTCGGTGTGGTGGTCGCCGCCGCAGCCTGCTGGGTCGGTGTGTGGGGTTGTGTGCCGGTCGGCGTGCCCCGTGTCAACGGCGCCCAGCCGACAAAACCCGACTCGGTGGTCAGCGCGATGGCATGCTCGCCGTCGGGGAGGGAAGAGATATCCAGAACAAACGACTTGTTGCCGTCCAACTGGGCAAAGCCGATGTCGTGGGCCAACCCGTTGACGAAGGCGCTGACATACACCCAGCTGCCGGGGGATTGACCGGTAACCACAATCGTCATGGCATCACCCACCACCGATGCGGTCACCGGACCTTTGTTGGCGTCGACAAGATCAGCCTCACTGGTCGGTTGGTTGTTCGGCGGGGAATCCGGTCGGGGTGTATCTGACCACCCGGGTGTATCGGCGGGAATCTCCCGGGTCACGGTTTTTTTAATCACCGTGACAACGGTGTCGGTGGGCGGGGCGGACTGTTGACCAACGGCGGGAGCGGCGGCAGCCTGTGTCGTTGGGGCACCAGTCGTGTCATCGGCAGCGGTGTCGGCGGGGCCGGTCGCCCCGATACCGAAGACCGCGTCGACCAGGTCAACGGTGGTGTCGGTTTTCTTGGCCACCGTGCCGATGTTGTCGACCAGCTGGAAAAGCGAATCCTGGTTGGTGTAGAAAAACCCGGGTCCGTCTGTGGCCAACGGTGGGTCGGCTTGTTTTTTCTTCGGCTCCGCGGGGGTGTCCACAGCAGTATCCCCACCGCGGGGGTTGATGGCTTCAGCAATATCCAGCGGTGTCCAGCCCATCAATGTTCCCTGCACACCCTCATTGCCGGACTGCAGCACAAGCTTCAGTTTGCCGGCGGGAATGTGCACTTCCTCGGTGATCGGCAAAACAAATTCGGCCCGGTCATTGGTGCGGAACCAACGCCCGCCCCAGGGCCAGATGGGGGAGGAATCCGGCAGAAACAGGGTCGGTATAAACCAGTCACCTTCCACAGCGCCGGGCACAGTGACAGTTATCGCGTCATCGCCCAATTCCGCTGTGACCCCGTAGCGGGTGCCCGGGGTCACGTCCCGCTCGTATCCCACCGGCGGCGGGACGGCGTTCGGCTCATAGGCGCCGATGACGAAATCGAGGGCATGGGAATTGCGGCTGGGAAGACTGCGGATCAGGTCACCCTGTTTCAACGATCCGGTCAGTGCCCGCAGGGTGTGCACACCCAGGGGAAACACCGGATCCGAGCCGAATGGTCCACTGTCGGTGCCGTCGGGAAGACGCATCACATAGGTGAAATCGCCGGTATGCGGATCAGTTTTCGTCAACCCCCACACCGTGGCGTTGGAGTTGACCAGGTGGCCGGGCACATGTTTGTACTTTCCGTCATCGATTTTGAAGGCGACGATGGATCCACCGTTGGTGGGGTGGCAGAATCCGGTGCCGGTGATGGTGACTTCACTCGACTGGTTGGGGCGGGCATCGACTGTCAGCGTCGGTGATGGTGTGGAGGGAACACATGTGATGGCTTCCCCGCCGTTGGGATCGACCCAATCAACCCCGCCCACCGGTATCTCCAGGGCTTTCAATGAACGGCGCACATCGGTGTCATCGGCCAGTCCCGAGGAGACCTGGATATCGAATCGCTGGCCCGGGATCAGGGTGTCGGGAAGGGTGGTGGTGAGGGAAAACCTGCCATCGTCGCCCGCTTTCGTCAATGCCCAGATCGTCGGGTCGGGATTGCCGTTGCGGGGATGGTTGATGATCCCGTCTGTGCGGGTGAGCATCTCGTCGATACCCGCGTCATCGAGCTGGTGCAGTTTGATCACCAGGGTGGATCCGGAACCGACGGTGCTTTGCCAGCCGGTTCCGGTGATGGTGATTTCCTGGCCGGGATCCACACCCGAGGGAACGGTTATCCCCACCCCGCTGTCGGTGACGGTGATGGAGTCGCCGCTGACGGTCTGTTGTGCTTCGGCGGCAAAGGACACCGGTGCGGCAATGATTGCCGGGGCTGCTGCTAGGGCGACAGCTGCCGTCAGGCGGGCAACCTTCGAGGATCGGGAAGATGGCTTCGTCATCACTTGCTGTTCTCCTCGGCGAAACGGGCGACATCGTCGATAATGTGGTTCATCAGTATCGGCCCCCCGGTGGAAGTCCACACCGCGCCCTGCACGGGAACAATGTGGCCTTTCTTGTATGCATTGAGAGTGCTGAAGCCGGGCACTTCCTCGGCTTGTTTCAGGGCGTCTTTGGCCCCTTGGACACCGGCGTCACCGCCGTTATCGGGGTTGGCGACCGACGATCCTCCGAGAGTTCCGAAAAATATCCAGTCAGCGTCGATTTCCTGCAGGTTTTCCGCCGACACCGGTTCGGAGTGGCCCCTGCCCCGCCGGTCCTGGTTGGGTGGACGTTTCAGTCCCAGATCGGTCAATGCCATTCCGGGGGGAAGGTCTTTCAAGATCATTGATGCGGAATTGCCCTGCCAGCGCACCACTGAGTAGGTGTCGTTGGCCAAGTCCCCCAGTTTCTTGCGGGTTTCGGCGACGTTGTTGTCGTAGCTGGCCAGAACTTCCTCGCCTTTGTCGACCATGTTGACGGCATTGGCGGTGTTGCGGAAATTCTCTTTCCAGTCACCGCCGGCGTAGCCGGTGTAAACCACCGGCGCGATCCGTCGGAGTGCCTCCACCACCGGGGGGTTGTTGTTGATCGATGTTCCATCGACCAGGATCAGGTCCGGTTGCGCGGCCCCGACAGCTTCAAAGTTGGGCTGTGCCACGTTACCGAGAAGCTCCACGCCTTCGGTGCGGTCTTTAAGGTATGGCGCAATATCGCGCTGTCCCCGGCCGGCGACAGCCCCCACGGGTTTGATCCCCAAAGCCAAAAGCCCGTCGAGAGTCGGCTCAGAGAGAGCGACAATGCGCTGCGGGTGGATGGGAACATCGACAACGGTGTCCTGGATATCTGTGATCTGACGGGTGTGCGTTGCTGATGTCTGATCGGTGGGACTGGCCCCGGAGCAGGCGGAGACGCAGGTGAAAAGACCGGTGCCCAAAAGCACAATCATTCGGCGGGCGAGGGACATAGGGTCGGACCTTCCATGGAGGGATGGGGTGGTGCAAGAAAAACAGACAGGCGGAGCAGCACAACAAGGCACCGGTCCCTGACGCGCGTCGTGCCCCGGCAGCGCCTTTTTGAGGCACTGCCGGGGCGTCCACGGCTGCGGGAATCAGGCGCGAAAGTGCTTTCGACCTGCGAATTGGGCCGTTAGCCCAGCATCCCCTTCAACTGCGGGGGAAGGGCGGCCATCAAACCAGCGGGCATCATCCCGGAGTTGAACAGGCTGAACATCAGCGCGCCGAGAACACCGAGCAGTGCCACTACACCGGCAATCGGACCCAGCGCCCCGCCGGAGCCTTGTTGATTGTTGCTGTCCTTGCCGTCGGAGGAACCGGACTTGTCGGACGAGGACCCTTCGCTGCCCTTGCCGGGAGTGTTGTTGTCACCCTCGCCGGGAGTGCTGTCGCCGCCTTCGCCGGGAGTGCTGTCGCCGCCTTCGCCGGGAGTGCTGTCGCCGTCGGGTTCAGTCTCGGCGTTCTTCCACTTCAGAACAACCACTTCATCGTTGTCTTTTCCGACCTGGGACTGTTTGTTGACCATGAAGATCCGGCCTTTGCCGTCGGTTGTCGCGAAGTTCGGGTTGTTGCCGACATCCAGGTTCGCGACCTTGGTCAGGGATTCACCGTCAACGACCGTGGCGGTGCCGGAGGTGCGGTTGAGAACCACGATCTTGTCGATGCTCTTGTCGTAGGTGATGCCGACAGGCTGGTCGCCGGTGGGCATGTTTTTCAAGACCTTGCCGTTGCTCATGTCGACAACAACCAGGTTGTTGGTCTTTTGACCGGCAATGTAGAGACGGTTGCGTTCGTGGTCGTAGGCCACATCGGTGCCGCGCTCGAGCACCATGTTGTCTTCGGCTGCGTCCTTGTTCAGATCAAAGACCGTGACGTCGTTGTTGGTGGTGTTCAACCGCATGACTTTGCCGCCGGCGAAGGAAGTCGTGTACAACATCTTGGTCTCGGGATCGATCTCCATGCCCATGGCGCCGGCGAAGCCGGGGGTTGGGACAGTGGAAACCTGCTTGGTTTTTCCGTCAATGACAGTCATGCTCTCATCTTTGGACACCGGTGAGGAAATGTAGACCTTGCCGGATTCTTCGTTGATCGCCACTGCCCGCGGGTGGCCGACGATGTCTTTGTCGAACTGTTGGATCAGCGAGAGATCCTTGGCGTTGTAGACGGCCACGCTGTTGGAGAGGGTGTTGGTCACCCACAGGTGGTCATTGTGGGGGGCGGCGATACCGAACACGCGGTTGTCATCGCTGACATTTGTCGAGGCCAGGGTCTCGAGAGTCTCCGGGTCGAGTTTCAGCAGCGACGAGGAGCCGCCGAAGTCGTTGCGGGTGACATACAGCTTGTTGTTTTTGCTGTCGTAGGCCTCCTGGTAGAGGCCGCTGGCGACCGATTTCTTGGTGACTTCCACCTCATCGGTACCGAAAATGGTGTTATCGGCTGTGACGACGGACCCGGTGGCCCAGGTCTCGACATAGCCACGTTCGTTTTTCAGACTCACAGACAATTCCTTGCCGATGAGGTTTTTGTCGTTGGGCAGGTCCAGGGTGAACTCAGTGGCGTGGTTGGCCCCGATGACCTTTTCTTCCTTGAGGAGATTCATTCCGCCGGTGAGCTTGAATTCCTCGATGGTCCCGCCGGCGGTGACGGCCGTGATCTTGGTGTTTTCCGGCAGGTTGCCCAGCGTCACCTTGGCGGTGGAATTGATGGCGGTGTTGTTCACCCGCGGATTGTCCACTGACTTGAATGACGAGTACAGGGCGGTGCGCTTACGGGTTTCGGCAATCGGTGTGGTCTCGTCCTTGGCGTCGTAAAGCTTGACGGAGTGGCCCTGGAAAGCCAGTGCTTTACCGTCTTTGACGTCCTCTGGGGAGACCACAATGGTGAACTGGTCCTTGTCGCCGCCTTTGGCCTTGTAGGTTTTGGAGGTTTTACCGTGGCCCATTGCGAACTCGACCGGGAAAGTTTCCTGGGAGTTGCCCTTGGTTAGTTTCGCGATCAGCTCCGTGCCCTCGGTCAGCCCCTCAGCCGACACGCTGTACACGACGGTCAGCTCATCCAGGCTGTTGGCTCCCCTGGGCAGCCGGGTGCTGCCGGGCTGCTGCATGATCAGCTTGGCGGCGGGTGTCGTCTCTTCGTCTCCCCCACCGGGGTTGGTGCTGGGTGTGACCTTGAACCAGGCGACCTTCGAGCCGCCGGGAATCAGGACGCGGACCCAGTACCAGCCGGCCGGAATGTTTTTCGGCACCTTGTAGTAGACGGAGAACGTCCCGTTGTCGCCAACGGGCTGTTTCACCACGGATGCTCCGCTGCTTTTATCCAGCTTTTCGAAGACATCCGGATCCTGTTCAAGCCATTGGGGCAGCGGATCACCGTCATCGGATTTGTCGCCATCCAAAAACTTGATGGTGATCTGATCGCCTTCGGTGTACCCGGTGCCCTGGATGAGCAGCCCCTTGCCGGCTTCGACCGATTCCGCGGCGGTAACTTTCTGCGGCCCGGACAACTCGGGCTTTTTGAATTCGGCGCCGTTGGCGGCGACTTTGCCTTTCACGCCCTGGGTGGAGCCCTGATCGGTGGTGGTGTCGTCAGCGGCGTAGGCGACGGCCGGAATACCGGCGGTGAGCATGGCGGTGGTGGCCAGTGCGGCGATGGCCTTGCGGCCGATGCGGTGGGTGGCGGAGCGGGAGGAAATCAACAACATGCAGTCCTTACAGTGTGTGGGGGCAGCTACGACACAATCCGGTGGTTCCCCCGGGAAAATCCGGAAGTCGTAGGGAAGGCTAGCCAACACTCGCAAGGGGATTCCAGTGCTGAGAGGTAACTTAACGTTAATTAGGCAAGGCTAAAAATGAAAAATGATTTCATTGGCCATTGGTGGCACGTGGCCGGGCAACATTTCCACTGGTCGCAAGCACGGTGCGTGGGTGTGGCCGTCGTGTCGGTCACACCCATCGCTGTGCTGTGATATATCACTCAGAGTTGCTGTGGTGTGTTAGTTTCTCCCCCCGAATGGGAGGCGCCGCAGGCGGGGTCCATCCGGTCACCCGGGCGGCCCGCAGGCCGTTGGCGATAATGATGACCTCGGCTGTTTCGTGGATGAGGACCACCCATCCCAGGCCGAGCACACCGAACAGTGCCAGCGGGGGAAGCACACAGATCACGGCCAGTGCCAGGATGATGTTCGCGGTGATGATCCGCCGCCCGCGCCGGGCGTGCCTGACAGCTGTGACCAGTGTGGCGAGGTTGTCGGAGCGCAAGGCCACATCGGCTGATTCCACGGCTGCGTCGGTGGCTTTCGGCCCCATGGCAATTCCCACATCGGCCCGGGCCAGGGCGGGTGCGTCATTGATGCCGTCACCGATCATGGCGGTGTGGTCCCCGCCGACGTAGTCGGCTTTGTCGCCGGGTGCCAGTTGGGCGTGGATATTGGCCGCATCGATTCCCAGCCGGGTGCCGACGGCTGTGGCGGTGGCCTGGTTGTCGCCGGTGAGCATGACCGGTTCAATACCCATGGACATCATGTGGGTGATCGACTCCGCGGCATCGTCGCGCACCGGGTCGGCGACGGCGATGATGCCGATGATTTTCGCGCCCCACGCCACGACGGCCACACTGCGGCCCTGGTTTTCATGGTGGGTGACCCGGTCGGCGAAGCGTCCCGGGTTCAGTGCCCGCGGGTTGGCCACTGTCACCGACTGGCGCTCAACCACCCCGGAGACCCCTTTGCCGGGGTGCTCGTCCAGGTGGCTGACGGTGGGAAGGGAAAGACCCTGGTCTTCGGCGGCCTGGGTGATGGCCACCGCCAGCGGGTGGGTGGAGGTTCTTTCCAGGGCGGCGGCCAGTTCGAGGGTGCGCCCGTCACCTTCCACGGCCACGACTTTCGGGGTGCCGGTGGTTAGTGTTCCGGTTTTGTCGAAAGCGATCCGGTTGATGGCCCCGAGGCGTTCGAAAGCCGCCCCGGAGGTGACCACCACGCCGATTTTGCTGGCCGCGCCAATAGCGGCGATCACCGTCACCGGGACCGCGATGGCCAAGGCGCAGGGGCTGGCCGCGACCAGAACCACCAGGGCACGGTTGATCCAGACGTGCGGATCCCCCAGCAGTGAGCCGATGGCCGCCACTGCCGCGGACACCGCCAGCACCGTGGGGATCAGTGGGGCGGCGACGGTGTCGGCCATGCGGGCGCGCTCCCCTTTGTCCCGCTGGGCGGCGGTGACCAAAGACACGATCGTGGTCAGGGTGTTGTCGCTGCCGGGGGCGGTGGCTTTCACCGTGACCGGCGAGGACTGCACAATCGCCCCGGCGGGGACACTGTCACCTTCGTCGACGGCAACCGGAATGGATTCACCGGTGACCGCCGAGGCGTCAATGGCGCAGTTTCCCCACACCACGATTCCATCGGTGGGGATGCGTTCGCCGGGGAAAACCGCGAACACGTCACCGGCGGCCAGGTCAGCGACCGGGATCTGCCGGGTGGAGGCGCTGGCCGGTGACAGTATCGATCGCCGACCCTTGTCCACCACCAGTCGGACGGTGTCGGGGATGAGGGACACAAGAGCGGTCAGGGATGCCCGGGCCCGCCGCATGGCGGTGTGCTCCAGAGCCTCCGCGAGGGAGAACAGAAAAGCCAGTGCCGCGGCGGATGATATTTCCCCCAGCGCCACGGCACCGGCCGCGGAGATCGTCATCAGCAGCCCGATGGTCAGGCGTTTCGGGCCGGTGACAAGACGGGTCAGTGAACCGGGCACGAACTGGGAAGCGCCCAGTGCCAGCGCCGCGAAGAAAAACAGCGGATGGGCCAGATGACCTGCAACCAGCATCACGCCGGCTGCCAGCGGCACCAGGATTGAGCTGTCTTTGTACCAGGGGGTGTTCTGCTCGGTGGTGACGGTTTCGGGTTCCTCCACACATCCGCAGGCGTCGACAAACCCAATCGGGGCGGCGGCCGGTGCCGTCTGGCTGCTGCAGCAGTCATCGTCACAGGACTGCCCGCAGTCACTGGCGGTCCCGCAGTCACTGTCGGCCCCGGTGTCGTCCCGGCCGCAGCTGTCCCCGCTGGTGTCGCTGGCACAGCCGCAGCCGTGTGTACCGCTGTCATTGGTACAGCTGGTGGGGGGTGCGGTGTCATCGCCGCAGCTGTCGTCGCAGCCGCACCCGCAGCCGTCGGGTGAGGGGGAAATGTCGTTCAGGGGGATGTCGTTGCTGCCCGCGGGTGGCGGGGTGCCGATGGGTGTGTCATTCACGGAAAAAATCAGGTCCCTTGGGGTGTGTTGTCGGTTGGTTGGTGGTCGCGGCCGGCCCGGTGGGGCCGGCCGGTGGAAAAACAAGGTGTCAGGCACAAATCCGGGGTCCCGGGCTTTGCGGTGCGGTGGGGCGAAAAGTGCCCCGCACGCCGGGACGCGGTCACCGGGTGCAGCCGCAGGGGCACTTTTCGTCCGGGTCGGTGACCAGCGTGACGTGGCCCAGCGCAGTGAGCGCGTGGCCGAGTTCCGGGGAAGAGATGTCATAGCGCACCCGCCGGCCCTGTTTGGTGGCTGTCACCAGTCCGCAGCCGCGCAGGCATGCCAGATGGTTGGACACGTTGGCCCGGGTCAGCCCCAGGTTGTCGGCCAGCTCGGCCGGGTAGGTGCAGCCGCCGGTAATGGCCAGAAGAATTCTGCATCTGGTGGCATCGGCCAATGCTTTGCCGATGCGGGTCAGTGCGTGGGTGGAGGCGGGTGTGCTCATACCCGAGATAGTACAGCAATAACTGTATTAAAAGGAAGGGGGTGCGCCTGCGGGGTGGCGGGTAGGGTGATGTCTGTATCTGTGTGACCTGATTGCCCCATCTTCCCGGAAGGAATGATTTCCATGGACCGCAACGCCGACGGGCAGCCGGATTTTTTCCGTTCCGGCAGCTTTGATGCGGCAGCAGCCTGGGACAACAGTGCGCCGCAGCCGCCGGTGCCACCGGTCGGCCCGCCGGGGCACACCACCGTGCCGCCGCGAAGCGGGGTCGGCCATTTCGGCATTGTTCCGGCCGCGGGCTGCGGCAATCCCCTGGCGGATGCGGCCGGCCCGGGGCATGCCGCCTTCCCGGTTCCGGTCCCCGGCACGCCGCTGGCCGGGCCGGTGCCGGTGGATGATCAGGCACTGGGCTGGGCGCGGGCCGCCTACCGCACCCAGTCGCGTGAGGCCGGGGTGACGGTGGTGCTGTGGCTGTGTCTCGGGATCTTCGGTATCCACCGCTTTTATCTGGGCCGTGCCGTCAGCGGCATCGCCCAGTTTCTCACCGGCGGCGGTTTCCTGGTGTGGTGGCTGGCCGACGTGTTTGTCCTGAAATCGATGATCGACCGCCGGAATCTGGACACCTGCCTGTCCGTTGCCGCCCGCTTCGGGGTGCCGCCGGAGTTGGTGGCACCCGACCTGTTTGCCTGAGGCCGCCGCCGGGCACCTGTGGTTGCGGGATTTGAAAAACCCGCCGGAGAAATCCGGCGGGTGTCGTGGTTGCGGGACAGTGTCGTCGGCGGGCCCGGGTGGGGGCTTTACGTCCCGGCGGCGGTGCCGGAATCGGTCGATTGCGCGGCTTTGCGCACCGCCTCCAGGTTGACCTGCGGGCCGGTGGCGCCACCGGCCCCGCCGCAGCAGCCGCCGGGTGCGGGCTGTGCGGTGCCGTCGATATCCATCTTGCTGTCGATCAGGGCCACCGCGTTGGCGCCCATGGCGGCCCCCACCCCAATCAGAATCAGCCCGCCGGCCAGGGCGATCGCCGGGATGATCCACAGCCAGCCGCGGGCGGTGAAGGTGACCATGGAGCCGAGCACGAACACCACCCCGCCGATGGTCCACAAGGGGCCGGCGACTTTGTGGGCGATCTCCCACAGGGCCGGGGAGCGGCGGACCTCCGGGATGCGCAGGCCGACGACCGCGTTGCCGGGCAGTCGGCCGGTCCATGCCAGCACACCCGCGGCGATGACGGCGAGAGCGAAAACCAGGAAAACGACGGCCAGGATAGTCATGCCGTTTACTCTATCGCCTGCCGGCATGGTGGCAACAATCACAGCGCACCCATCCGGCCGCACAGGGAAAACGCCGGTCACGGCGGCAGGGCGGCAGCCCGGGACAGCCGGTGAAGCTGTGAGAAGTTTTTAATACCTGCTCACAATTCTTTAAGATAGGACAAACCCGCGCACACTGATCGGTCCATCCACCGCAACAGGGTGCCGGGTGCGGTGCACCGGGCCGCAGGTGCTGCGGCGGTGCCCACCATCCGCGTGTTCCCGCCGCGGCGGCCACACCGGTGCCGGTCTTTTTGTGACAGGACCGGTGCCGCATGTCGGCTGCCCCGGCGGTATGGATATCCGTCAACCCGAAAATTTTCCCCCATGCAAAAACAGAAATTCACCTCCACGCTTCTTTTCAAAATCATTGTGGCGATCATCGCCGGCATTGTCTGCAGTTTCTTCCTGCCGGAGCCGCTTGCCCGCGTGTTCATCACCTTCAACGGCCTGTTCGGCAACTTCCTCGGATTTTTCATCCCGGTGCTGATTTTCGCCCTGATCACCCCGGCGATCGCCGGTATCGGCCGCGGTGCCGGAAAGTGGCTGGCGATCACCACCGGTGTGGCCTACGCCTCGACGGTTTTCGCCGGTCTTTTGGCCTACGCCTCCTCCCAGGCGATCTACCCGTGGCTGTTGGCCGGGGAATCGACCGCGGAAGCAAAAGACGTCGACTCCGGTGCGCTGAGCTCCTACTTCACCATTGAGATGCCCGCCCCGGTCGGGGTGATGACCGCCCTGCTGCTGGCTTTCACCCTCGGCGTGGCGATGACCGCGGTGAAATCGGACACCCTCTACAACGGGGTGCGTGACCTGGAGCGTGTGATCATGCGGGTGATCACCCGCTTCATCATTCCGCTGCTGCCGGTCTACATCTTCGGCATGTTCCTCGGCATGGGCATGAACGGCAACCTGACCGCCACACTCACCACCTTCGCCAAGGTGCTGCTGCTGGCGGTGATCATGACCATTGTGCTGCTGGTCATCCAGTATCTTCTGGTCGGCGGGATTGCCCGGGTCAACCCGTGGAAGGCGTTCGCCACGATGCTGCCCGCCTACGGCACGGCGTTGGGTACCTCCTCGTCGGCGGCCACCATCCCGGTGACCTACGCCTGCGCGAAGAAAAACGGCGTCGCCCCCTCTGTGGCCGGTTTCACCGTCCCGCTGTGCGCCACCACCCACCTGGCCGGTTCGATGATGAAAATCTGCCTGTTCGCTTTCGCCATCATGTCGATGGACGGCATGGATCTCCCGGCCGGGAAAGCCATCGGCTTCATCCTCATGCTGGGCGTGACCATGGTGGCCGCCCCCGGTGTTCCCGGTGGCGCGATCATGGCCGCCATCGGCCTTCTGGAATCGATGCTGGGGTTCTCCCCGGAACAGCAGGCACTGATGATCGCCGCCTACATTGCCATCGACTCCTTCGGCACCGCCTGCAACGTCACCGGTGACGGCGCGATCGCGCTGATCATCAACAAGTTCGCCAAGGGCCAGATTTCGCGTGCCGAACTGGTCGACACCCCCAACTTCGAGATCGACTCCGTCATCGAGGAAGACATCGAGGACACCACCGCCGCCGACAGCCGGGTAGAGTCCAGCGCCCCCGACGGCAGACACCGCCTGTAGACCACCGGGTGGCAGCCACCACCCCGGCCCCGCAGACAGCGGAATTTCAAAAAAACAACCACCCCGCCCGCCGCGGGTTGTGCCCGCCACCAGGGCGGGCACAGCCTGCGGCGGGTTTTTCCGTGCCCCTTGCCCCGGTGGGTGACGGGTGCGGCCACTAGACTTGGGGGCTGTGAAAAAAACCCGTGTCACGCCAGCGCTTGCCGCAGTGGTGGTGTCTGCCAGTCTTGCCGTCGGTATCCCGGCGGTGTCCTCCCCGTGGGCCTCGGCTTTGTCGGTCACCGCCCCCGTCCCGGCCCGCACCGAGGTAGCGGTGTTTGACGGTGCCACCGGCTCCTGGAGCGGATCCAACGCCACCCGCCCGGGGCCGTCGCTGTCGCTGGCCAAACTGTATCTGGGCTATGCGGTCATCGCCGCCGGGGACCCGGCCGACGCGGCGAAAGTCCCGCACATGATCGCCACCTCCGATGATGCGGTGGCATCCTCTCTGGACGCCACCTATCCCGGGGCCATTGACTGGACCATCACACGGTTCGGTTTGACCGGCACCACCGCCGGGCCGACCTGGGGCTGGGGCAGCACCACCATGAGTGATGTGGCCTATTTCGTGCAGGCCATCCGGGACGATCCGGTGGGGCAGCCGATCCTTGAGGGCATGAGAGCCGCCACCCCGGTCGCCGCCGACGGCTACCGGCAAAACTACGGCACCTCCACCATCGACGGGGTGTGGGCCACCAAATTCGGCTGGGATGATGACGGGCTGATCAACGCCACCGTGTCAGTGGGCCGCGACTTTGTTGTGGCCGCCCGCACCACCGGCCCCGCAGATCAGCTCACCGCCGACCTGTCGGGGTTGGGGGCGCGCCCGGGCCACAACTTCAACCGGGCCAACACCGCCGATCCGGTATTCGACCCGGCGGCCGCCACCGGGCGCATCCCCGACCCGGACCACAGCGCCGGGCACGCCGATGCGGTCTACCGGCCCGGTGACGCCGTGCCGCTGCACATTGTCACCGACCGGATCGCCTGTGCCGCGGGCGGCTCATCGGCAGCACTGTCCTCGGGCCTGTCGTCGGCAATCAGTGCGTCCGTGACAGTGCCGGGCTGGCTGGCCACCATGGTCGCCGCCTGCCCGCGACCCACCGTAAGCCACGCCACCACTGCTGTCACCGACGCCGACCGGGCGGCGATCCGCACCGACCCGCCGGGTTCGCTGCGCCGGGCACCGCTGACCGAACAACCCTGGTATCTGCGCCGGCACGGGCTGCCGGTCCCCCGCTAGACCAGTCACGGGACCGGCCCGGCTACGCCACCTGTCACCAGGTCGGGATGGGCCGCGGCAGGGCCAGCTGCAGCTTGCCCGACCAGACATGGTCAGTGTCGCCGTCGGCCCGGGGAAGTATTCCCGCCGCCGGGCAGCCGATCACGGCCGGGTTCGGCTCCTGCCCGTCATAGACCACTGTCAGCGGGGAGCAGCCGGTGGTGGTCCTGGCGAGCGCCCGGTACATCAGCCCGGCATAGAACTGCAGCCAACTGTCGGTTCCCCAGTGCAACAGCGCCGCATCACGGTGCAGGCTGTAGCGCCCGCAGCCGGCGGCAACCGATTCGGCAACACTGACCGCGGTGCGGAAAACATCCATGACCTCCCCGTGGGGGCGGGTTGCGAGCTTGTCCCGCACATCCCTTCCGAAGCGGTAGCTGAACAGGTTGAGCATGATGACCCCGTCGACTTCCGCCCCGTTGCCGACCCATGACCGGTCCGGTTCATCCTCGTCGGGTTCGGCGACGGGAATGAAATCGGCGGCCGGGGTATGCCGCAGCCGCACCAGCCCCTCGGTTGTGTGGCGCACCAGACGCAGATGCCCCCGGCAGGCACGTTCGGTGACGCACCGGCTGTACGGGTCAAGCGGCCGGGGCGTGCCGTCGGCCGCCACCGACCCGCCGTAGGAGGGGGTGCGGCCCATGCACAGCAGCAGATGCGGAATCTGTTGTGTGGCCAGGTCTTTGACCACACCGTAGAAATAGCGGTGGGTGTTGTCCGGGCCGTCCCACACACTGACCGCCACCCCGTCAAAGGGGTCGGTGACCCGGTGGATACGGACGGTGTCTTCGACGGCCAGCCCGCAGCGGGCGACCGTGGCCCGGGCGATACGGGCCAGATTCAGCAACACCGTGGGCGCTGCCGTCCCGGAAGCGGTGTCCGTCGAATCCGGGGTGGGGGATGGATGATCGTGCATGGCGGTAAGCCACCTTTCCTGGAAAAAAAGAGGGAGATGTCGGTGCGCCGGGAAGAAGAACAATCCACCGGCCGGCCTGTCGGCGATCCGGGCTTCTTTCCGTCCGGCGCGCCCCCACTGTTTCAGCCCACACAAGCCTGTGACAAGCGCAAACAGGTCACTGCACTCGCATTTTCGCCCCCGCCCCCGTGGTGTTGTCCCCCGCCGGTTTATCCCCCTTCCCAACGCCGGATGTCCCGAATTTCCCTTCCCTTTAAAATCAGAATAAAAAAACACCTTTCCCCATTGGACATCGCTATGGACCCTGTGTGAAGACAGTGGGGGCGGGAAGAAAAAAATCCTGGAAAAAATTGCCGTGGGGGTGGCGGCTCCCACCGCGGGGAACCCGCCGGCAGCCCCGGGACCCGGTGACACCGTGGCGGAACCGGGATTCCGGCACGCCGGGCATCTGGCCGGACATACCGTGGTTCGTCGATCAAAGCCCAAAAGCGGGGGTGGGTGACAGCGGTCGACATTTTTCCCGCCGGGTGCGGCAGGGCGAAAAAACAACGGCCGGGAACGTGCTGCGGATTGCCGGCACCGCTGCCGGGGCGATGTCCCCCGGCCCGGTCCACCGGATTGTCAGCGATCACCCGGCAACAAGCGGCGACCAGCCGGCTGCGGCGGTGGTGCAGGCCAGCGAAAAAATCCCGCCGGTGATGCTTTCCGGAAGACCTCCCCGGACCACCCGCCGGGCGCGCCGGGCGTGACAGGTGTTTTCCCGTCTGTCCGCCCCCACCGGATGCCTGTGGTTGTGCCGGCCGGGGCGGCAAGGAAATCCGCGGGTGGTGTCAGGGGGTTTCACACAGGTTGACTATTCTTTTTGGCATGACTAGACCGAGTGAAGTTCCCGCACACCGTTACTCACCGGAGCTGGCCGGGAAGATCGAAAAAACCTGGCAGAGCTACTGGCGCGACAACGGCACCTTTCAGGCCCCGAACCCTGTCGGCGATCTGGCGCCGGCCGACGGTGTTCAGGTGCCGGACAACAAGTTGTTCGTGCAGGACATGTTCCCCTTCCCCTCCGGGGTGGGGCTTCACGTCGGTCACCCGCTGGGCTACATCGCAACAGATGTGTTCGGCCGTTTCCACCGCATGCTGGGCACCAATGTGCTGCACACCATGGGCTACGACGCTTTCGGCCTGCCTGCCGAGCAGTACGCCATCCAAACCGGCACCCACCCGGCGGTGAAAACCAAGGAATCCATCGCCAATATGGAACGCCAGCTCGATCTTCTGGGCCTGGCGCACGACAAGCGCCGCAGCTTCGCCACCACCGACCCGGACTACTACCGGTGGACCCAGTGGATTTTCCTGACGATCTTCAACTCGTGGTTCGACCCGGAAGAAAACAAGGCCCGCCACATCGACGAGCTGATCCCGCTGCTGGAATCCGGTGCCCGCCCGGTGCCTGCGGAACTGGCCGACCAGTTCGGTACCACCGACTACGCCAGCCTGGACCGCATCCAGAAAGCAGAGGTCATTGACCGCTACCGGCTGGTCTACCGCTCCTCGTCGATGGTCAACTGGTGCCCCGGTTTGGGTACCGTGCTGGCCAATGAGGAAGTCACCGCCGAGGGTAAATCAGAGCGCGGCGACTTCCCGGTCTTCCGCAAGAAACTGTCGCAGTGGATGATGCGGATCACCGCCTACGCCGACCGGCTGGTCGACGATCTGGAATACCTGGACTGGCCGGACAAGGTGAAAGCGATGCAGCGCAACTGGATCGGCCGGTCGGTGGGCGCAGAGGTCGACTTCACCTGCCAGGGCCACAAACTCACTGTGTTCACCACCCGCCCGGACACCCTGTTCGGCGCCACCTACATGGTGCTGGCCCCCGAACACGAGCTGGTCGATGACCTGGTGGCCGGCGGCACCGGCAGCTACGACGGCATCGACAGCCGGTGGACATTCGGGGAAGCTTCTCCGGCAGCGGCCGTGGCCGCCTACCGGACGGCGATTGCCGCGAAATCGGAGCTGGAACGCCAGGAAAACAAGGACAAAACCGGTGTGTTCACCGGCGCATACGCCACCAACCCGGTCAACGGTGAGAAAATCCCGGTGTTCATCGCCGACTATGTGCTCACCGGCTACGGCACCGGCGCGATTATGGCTGTTCCCGCCCACGACGACCGCGACTGGGAATTCGCCACCGTTTTCGGCCTGCCGATAGTGGAGGTCGTGGCAGGCGGCAATACCAGTCAGGCCGCCTACACCGAATCCGGGAAAGCGGTTAATTCCGCCAACGACTCCGGCCTGGACATCAACGGGCTGGCCAAGGTTGATGCGATCGCACAGACCATCGCCTGGCTGGAAGACAAGGGTGTGGGCACCAAGAAAATCCAGTACAAACTGCGTGACTGGCTGTTTGCCCGCCAGCGCTACTGGGGCGAGCCCTTCCCGATTGTCTACGACTCCGACGGGCTGCCGCACGCTTTGCCCGAATCCATGCTGCCGGTGACCCTGCCGGAAGTCGACGACTACAAGCCGGTCTCCTTCGACCCGGAGGACAAAAATTCCGAGCCGCACCCGCCGCTGGCGAAAGCGAAAGACTGGTTGACGGTGGAACTGGATTTGGGTGACGGGCCGAAAACCTACACCCGGGACACCAACGTCATGCCGCAGTGGGCCGGCTCCTCCTGGTACCAGCTGCGCTACATTGATCCGAACAATGACCGGGCTTTCTGCGACAAAGACAACGAGGCCTACTGGACGGGGCCGCGCCCGGATATCCACGGCCCCAACGATCCCGGTGGCGTCGACTTTTATGTCGGCGGTGTGGAACACGCCGTGCTGCACCTTTTGTACTCACGCTTCTGGCACAAGATTCTGTTTGATCTGGGGTATGTCACAAGCAAAGAGCCCTACCGCCGGCTGTACAACCAGGGCTACATTCAGGCCTACGCCTACCGGGATTCCCGCGGCATGTGTGTGCCGGCGGCTGAAGTGGAAGAAAAAGACGGCAAATTCTTCTACGACGGCCAAAAAGTCACCCAGGAATACGGCAAGATGGGCAAGTCGCTGAAAAACGCCATCGCCCCGGATGATTTCTGTGCCGAATACGGTGCCGACACGCTGCGCGTCTACGAGATGTCGATGGGTCCGCTGGACCAGTCGAAGCCGTGGGCGACCAAAGACGTCATCGGCGCGCAGCGGTTCCTGCAGCGCCTGTGGCGGCTGGTGGTTGATGAAACAACCGGCCGGTGCGTGGTCACCGCCGATAAACTCACCGACGGGGATGCGGCGAAACTGCACCGCACCATTGCCGGTGCCCGCGACGACTACGAGAACCTGCGGCTGAATACGGTGGTGGCGAAACTGATCGAATACGTCAACTACCTGACCAAAACCTATCCCGCGGGCGCACCCGTCGACGCGGTCGCCCCCGCGGTGCTGATGCTCGCGCCGGTGGCCCCGCACATCTGTGAAGAGCTGTGGCAGCGGTTGGGCCACGACACTTCACTGGCCTACGAGCCCTTCCCCGACTACGACGACAAGTGGCTTGTCGATGACACTGTCACCTACCCGGTCCAGGTCAACGGCAAAGTCCGGGCCACCATGGAAGTTCCGGTCGACGCCGACAAAGACAGCATTGTCGACATGGCGCTGGCCCAGGACAATGTGCGGGCCCATGTGGACGGCAAAGAAATCCGCAAGACGATTGTGGTGCCCGGAAAAATCGTCAATATCGTCGTCGGCTGATCAGCTGTCACGGCTATTTCCGCAGCGTGTGGCGCACAGGGGTGCGCCACACGCGGCACACTGGCTAATGTTGTTCACGGCAGGCTGGTGTGTGCGCAACCACCGGCACACTGGTTTTTTACCCGCCCGTCCGGTGGCGAGGAGTCGTTGAACACACATGGATGCTGACGTCGTTGTTGTTGGTGCCGGGGCCGCCGGTGTGGCTGCCGCCATCCACTTGGCCCAGGCCGGCCGGGAAGTGCTCGTGCTGGAGGCCGCCGATCATGCCGGTGGCCGCGCCCACACCCGCACCATTGACGGTTTTCTGCTGGATGAGGGGTTCCACACCTTCAATCCGGTGTACCCGGAAAACGCGATGATGCTCGATATCCCGGCCCTGGATCTGCATCCCCTGGCCCCCGGGCTGGCGGTCAAAGACCAGCCGGAAGCACCGTTGGCGCTGTTCGCCAAACCGGGGTTCAATCCCCTGGTCACCGCCTCCACCCTGGTCACCGCCGCGCGGCAGGGAATGTTCAGCCTGGATACCGCCCGCGGCGCCCTGCGGTGGATGCTTCCGGCGATCAACACCCGCTCCGCCTATCCCTTTCCCGGTGATGAACCGGATATGCCGCTGAGCGAGTCGTTGGACCGGGCCGGTTTCCCGGAGTCGTCGAAACAGCTGCTCATCATGTTTTTCGCCGGGGTGCTGGGCGAGGACAAGGGGGAAAGCTCGGCGACGTACGCCAAATGCATGCTCAAGGCTTTCACCGCCGGGCAGCCGTCGCTGCCGGTGCGCGGTATCGGCATGATTGCCGAACAGCTGGTCCACCGGGCGCAGCAGCTCGGGGTGCGGTTTTGTTTCTCCACCGCTGTGGCCGGGGTGGATGAATCCCGCGCCGACCGGCCGGTGGTTGCCGTCGTCGACGGTGACAGTATTACCGCCAACCATGTGGTCATCGCCACTGACGCCGTTACCGCCGCCGACACTTTCGGCAGCACAGCCCCGGCGATGCGGGGACTGTCGACGTGGTGGTACGCCGCCGATGAGCCGCCGGAAGGCAAACATTTGACCATGGATCCGCATGCCCGCGGGCCACTTGTCAATACGGTGGTAATGAGCAACACCAACCCGAATCTGGCGCCGGTGGGAAAGCATCTGGTGCAGGCCTCGGCGATCATCAAAAACCACCGGGCACTGACCGACCGGGAAGCCCTGGACCACATGAGTTTCATCTGGGGCATGGATCCGGGCCACTTTGAGCTGATTGTCCGCGACGATATTGTCCGGGCGCTGCCCACCCAGCTGCCCGGCCGTGAGCCACGCGCCCCGCAGACGCTGCGCAATGTGGTGTTCGCCGGTGACTGGTGCCATTCAGCCACCCTCAACGGGGCGCTGGTGTCCGGGCGGCTGGCCGCCGGGGCGGTGCTGAGGGCCAACAACCGTTCCACCATGGATGCCACCACCCCGCCCAAAAAGAGCTGAAGGGTGGAAAAAACGGGCCGGTTCCCCCGGTGAACATGCTTCCGCCCGCCCGGCGGGGTGGGATAGACTGTCCCCGCGAACTCCCGTTGCACCGGGGCTGTCCCGGCGCCGGGCCCCGGGTGGGGCTGACCCCTATTTTTTGCGAGGAGCTGATCCACACGCCATGGAGGCAGACGTCATCATCATCGGTGCCGGTGCGGCCGGGCTGCGGGCGGCCGGCATTCTGGCGGCTGACGGGCTGTCGGTGACCGTGGTCGAAAAGGACCCGCAGATCGGCGGGCGGCAGAAAACCCGCCTGATCGACGGCTTCGTCGTCGACGAGGGCTTCCATGTGTTCAACCCGCAGTACCCGGAGGCGGAGAAAGCGCTCGACTATGCTGCCCTGGATTTGCACTACTACGACACCGGTGCCTGTTTCCGGGTGCCGGGCAAAAAACAGGGTCAGCCACCGCGGCTGGTGTCACTGGCCTCCCCGCTGCACCATCCGCAGCGGTTGACCAGCCTGTTTTCCTCCGGGTTGGTCGATCCCCCGTCGGTGGCCGCCTGCATCAAATGGTTCGACCCGCAGTTGGCGAGTACCCGCACCTACAGTTTCCCCACCGGCAACCCGGACTGCACCCTGGAAGAAGGCCTGGACAAAGCCGGCCTGACCGGGCCGATGCGCCGGGTGTTCGACACGTTTTTCTCCGCCCTGTTCACCGACTGGTCGGCACAGACCTCCAACGAGTTCGCCCGGGTGATGGGCTGGCTGTTTCTGGCCGGCCGGGCCGCGATTCCCGGCCGCGGTATCGCCGCGATTCCCGCCTACCTGGCCTGTCAGGCGACATCCGCCGGGGCGCAGGTGCTCACCGGAACCGAAGTCGTGGCCGTCAACCGGGATGAGACAACACCGTCGGTCACCCTGGCCGACGGGCGCACCATGACCGCAAAAGTGGTGGTTGTCGCCTGTGACCCGGATGGGGCGGCAGGGCTTATGGGCACCACGCCGGTACCCATGAACGGTTTGAGCACCTGGTGGTTTGCCGTTGACGGCCAGCCGCACCCGTCGAAGCAGCCGATGATCGATACCACCCGCTCCGGGCCGTTGTCCTCGACGGTGGTCATGTCCAACATCAACCCGGCATTGGCCCCGCCCGGCACATCACTGATCCAGGCCACCGCGGCCTGGGGGCGCAGCACCGATCCGGCGGAGGTGGCAGAACACGAGGTGCGCCGCCACGTGGCCGATATTCTCGGGGTCGACACCCGCGGCTGGGATCTTCTGGCCCGCGATGATCTCCCCCACGCCCTGGTGTTCCAGCAGCCCGGCCGACCGGCCCGCACCCCGACCGTCGACGGCGGGGTGAGTGTCTGCGGCGACTGGTGCCATTCGGCCAGTTTCAACGGTGCGCTGCTGTCGGCCGAACAAACCGCGGCGGCGGTGGTCGACCACATTTTCGGGCGGGCGCGCTAGCGCCCGGCGTGCCCGGACCGCACCCTAGCGGGGCCCGGTTGTTTCCAGCTCGTCGAGCAGCCGGGCGATCTCCTGGTCGGTGATGATGATTTTGGCCTGTTTTTCCTCCGCGATACGCACCGCCAGGGTGAACACCATCTCCAGGGCATTGCGGGTGGAGGGTGAATACAGTGCCGCCTGGCCGGTGACCTCATCGGTGGTGATCAGCCGGGCCACCGCAGCAAGCTGCAGCAGCGCATCGGCCAGGCCGTCAAAATGAGCTTCATGGCTGACCCGGGCGGCGGTTGCCGCCGCATCCGCGGCTGCGGCCGGAAGGGGGCTGTCGGCCAGGCAGTCGGGCGGGAAAGGCGGCCAGTGCCCTTCCGGATCATTGGGGTCGAATACCTGCGGATCACGGGGGGCGATATGCTGCCTGACGAACGCCACCAACCACTCCGTGACAGTCTTGTCGCGAGCCACCATAGCTGCCCCATCTCCTTCATTGGTCATTCCCGTTTTCTCCCCGGCCCGCCGGTGCCTGCGGCACCGGTCGGCCACGCCGGGACTCTCCGGAGTCTATCAGTTGCCGTTAAGCCAGTTTTCACATCATACCAATGGGGTGGGCCGGCCGGGCGCGGGCGGCCCCGGCCACCATCCTGTCACCGCTGGCAGGCGGGGCAGTAAAACAGGTTCCTGCCTTTGACGCTTGTGACCGCCACCGGTGTGCCGCACACCAGACAGGGCTGGCCGGCCCGCCGGTAGACATACACCTCACCGCCGTGGGCATCCTCCCGCGGCGGGCGGCCCATCGCCTCCGGGGTGTGGTCGGGGCGGACAGTGTCAATCCGACCCACCGCCACCCCATCGGCCATCAGGGACACCAGATCATCCCAGATGGCGTCGAATTCACGGCGCCTGATCTGTGTGCCCGGCCGCGACGGCCGGATCCCGTGGCGGAAGAGCACTTCCGCCCGGTAGATGTTGCCCACCCCGGCAAACAGCGCCTGGTCCAGCAGCAAATCCCCGATCGCGCGGGAAGATGCCGCCACTTTTTTCCACACCGGTTCCGGATCGGCATCGGCGCGCAGTGGATCGGCCCCCAGTTTCGCCACCGCGGCCGCCTGCTCTTCCCCGGTGATCAGCCGGCACCACTGGGGGCCGGTCAGATCGGCGGCCTGCCGGTCATCGGCGATCCGCAGACGAACATGACCGACCGGATCGGCCAGCGGCCTGACACGCAGTTTGCCGATCAGCCCCAGATGAATGTGGATGATGTGGTCCGGGATATCCGAGTCGAAGTCGATGAACAGATGCTTGCCCCACGCTGATGCCCCGGCCAGCACTGCACCGTCCACCCGGGCAGCCTCGGCGGCGAAACGCCCCTGCGGCGAGGACACCGCGGGAACCTTCCCGCCGAATTGACTGGTGATCTGGGTGGCGAGCCTGTGGATGACGTGACCTTCGGGCATGGTTGCCAAGTCTACGAGCCGCCCGCGCCGCACCGGTAACGGTGGGTGGTGCCCCACCGCCGGCGCAGGCGATCAAACACAGAAGCGACAAAAAGGGAAGGAGGTCTCGGAGGGTGGGCATACAGTTGACATCAACAACCATCAATCCCCGCCCGGCAGACACCGGGCAGCCGGCAAACGCGCCATCTGTTGCCGTGCGCCGGAACAACAAGACAATCAGGGAGAAAGAACCACAATGAGCAGCAACACCAGAACCCCTTACGCCCTTGTCGACAGCCTCGGTGAGTTCGAGGATGCCCTGGCATTGGTCAACGCCATCCGGGTCAGCAGCGGACTCCCGGAATTCGCCGAGGACAGGATCCCCGAGTTGCGGGCCGAATGGGAGTATGAGGAGCAGCGGGCGCGCCAACTCTGTGAAGAAGACGCCCGCGCAAAGGCGGAAAAGGAACAACACTCCGCCACAGATGGCACCGCCTGACCATGGTCCGCCGTCACCGGCGGTGG
>NZ_JAFLEQ010000012.1:48957-63715 GCF_017307055.1 Corynebacterium mendelii
AGACTGCCTAAACTGGCACTGACCGGCCGAGTACGCCTGAAGGAGAAATCGATGACCCGACCCGCCCTGCTTTTCGATCTTTACGGGGTGCTGCTGCACATGCAGTCCGACCGGGATATCGCGGCCATCGAGCAGGCGGCGGGAACAGACGGCAGACTGTGGCCGGTCTACTGGCAGCTCCGCCCGGCCTTTGATGCCGGCCAGCTGTCGGCCGAACAGTACTGGCGGGCTGTCTGTGACCGCCTGGAGCTGGACCATGTCGACATTGACCGGGTCATATCCGCCGATACCGCCAGTTGGCTCAGGCCCGACGACGAGATGATCGGGGCTGTCCGCGATCTGATCGATGGCGGCTGGACGGTGGGTTTGCTGAGCAATATCCCCCACTTCCTGGCCGATGCCGTCAAAGCCGAATTCGACTTTTTCACCCGCTTCCACGCGGTGACCATGTCCTGTGACATTGGGGTGGCCAAACCGGATCCGCGGGCCTACACCACAGCTACCGACGCACTGCACAGTCAGCCGGAACACACCATATTCTTCGATGACTCGCCGCCCAACGTTGACGGCGCCCGGAAGGCCGGCCTTCAGGCCCACGTGTTCACCGGCAAACACGTACTCGACCGGGTCCTCGACGAGCTGTAGCCGCATACCGGCAGGGGTGGACCCACACCACGCCGATGTGTTTTGGGCCACAATGGTGTCATGAAACCACTGATCTACGCCTACCGCGGGAAAACGCCCCGCATTCACCCGTCCGCCTTCATTGCCCCGAATGCCACCATCATCGGTGATGTTGTCATCGGCCCGGACGCCGGAATTTTCTACGGTTGCGTGCTGCGCGGGGATGTCAACACCATCACCATCGGCGCCCGGTCGAATGTGCAGGACAATTCGGTGTTCCATGTCGACGGCGACCAGCCCTGCACCCTGGGTGAGGATGTCACCATCGGGCATATGGCCCTCATCCACGGCGCCACCGTGGCCGACGGCTGCCTGATCGGCATGAAAGCCGCACTGCTGTCGGGTTCGACAATCGGTGCCGGTTGCCTTGTCGCCGCCGGTGCCGTGGTGCTGGAGGGACAGGACATTCCGCCGAAGTCTTTGGCCGCGGGAGTACCCGCGAAAGTCCGCCGGGAACTGTCCGACGAACAGTCCGGTTCCTTTATCCCCCACGCCGCCCACTACGTGGATGTGGGCCGCAGGCACCGGCAACTGGGCCGGGCGATGGATCTGGAAGAAGTACTCACCGACACGTAAAAACTGGTGCGGAATAACCGTGGCTGTCCCGCCGGCGGTGAATAACCGCCCCGGTGACCGGTTTTTCCACCACCCAAAGGAACTGTGTTTTTCTCCCCCGGGGTCAAGGGTGGGGGCACAACGCGTGGTGGACTGGTAATGCTTGAAACACCAGGTGGCTGAAGCGTGTGCGGTGAAACCACCCTTGGTGAAACACCCATGGTCTGCAGGAGTAGTCTGTGCCTGGTCAACGCACCGCCCGGATATCCGCGGCGGTGTCTTTGTGTTTTTGTGCAAAGGAGGATCAGACGGTGGCCGGCACACAGCAGCAATCCACCAGATGGGCCGGTGTTGCGGCCCTGGGGCTGGGAATTTTCATGATGACCACCCTGGAGCAGCTGCCCATCGGTGTGCTCACCCTGGTTGCCGATGATTTCCGGGTCGACAACGGTGTCATTGGCCTGGGAGTGACCATCCCCGGGCTGTTGGCCGGTGTCACCGCCATTGTGGCCCCCGGATTATTCGGCCGCACCGACCGGCGCACGCTGCTTGCGGGCGCTGTGTTCCTCGGCGCGGCCAGTGGTGTCGTCTCCGCGGTCTCAACCAGCGTGCCGGTGTTTCTGGCCTCCCGGATTCTGGTTGGTCTCGGGCTGGGGGTGTTCTGGTCACTGTTGGGTGCCACTGTTGCCCGGCTGGCCGCACCCCAGCAGGTGGCCACGGCGTTGACGGTGGCGTTTTCCGGTACGGCGGCCGCCATTGTGCTGGGTATTCCGGTGGCGACTTTTCTGGGCAACGCTGTCGGCTGGAAGGCGGCGTTCGCCATTGTGGCCGCCGCGGCAGCTGCCACCGGTGTGGCGGTGGCCGCGACTGTTCCCGCCTCACAGGGCGGGGCAGCGGGAAAGATGTCGGATCTGAAAAAAGCGGCCGCTATCCCGGGACTGCGGTTCGGGGTCGCCTTCACACTGCTGATGGTGACCGCCAATTTCACCGCATACACCTACGCCAGCCCGATTCTGCAGGACAAAGCCGGGGTGACCGCCTCCGGTGTGGCCGGGGTGCTGTTGGCCGCCGGGGTGGCCGGCATGGCCGGGAACTTCCTGGCCGGGCCGATGATGAGACGCTGCCTGGTAGCCACGGTGACAGCGATTCCCGCCGGTGTGGCAGCGGCCCTTTCCGTGTTTATTTTCCTGGTCGATTCCCCGGCCACCGGCTATGCGGCGATGCTGCTGTGGGGCGTGTTCGCCGGGATGATCTCGGTGGTCTCCCAGGGGTGGGTGCTGGCGTACGCCGGTGACTACGCGGAGGCCGCCAGCGGTTTGAACTCCGGGGCGTTCAATATCGCCATCGCCATGGGCGCTTTGATCGGCGGCGGTGTCGAGGCCGGTTGGCTGGCGCCGACGGGTATCGGTGTTGTCTCCGGTGGAACCGATGCCGTGCTGGTGGTGGCGGTGTGCGCGACACTGGCTGCCCTGGTGTTGGCGGCAACGGGCCGACGGTTTAAAAAAGCGGCCCCCACCACGCAGTAGCACCCCTGGTGCCCACCGCCGGTGACGGGAGCGGCGGTGGCCACCGGCCGTGTGGTGGCCCACTGATGGTGCTGCCGGTGGTGGCCACGGTCCCGTTGATCCCGGGCGGAACAGACGGTGGGTGCGGTTGTGCAAGGCCCGGTCTTTTTGAAAAAACCCACGACGATCCGCTGATCTCCCGTCACCCGCCCAGCGCATCAACCAGTGCGGGAAGGCCGGTGGCGGCTGTCGCCCGCCAGGAATAGTCGACCACAGTGTCGTAGGCGGTGGGTGCCGGTGTGATTTCCACCAGTACCGTTCCCAGGTCTTTGGCGATCAGCGGCAGGGAACAGGCCGGCTGCACCACCCCGGAGGTCCCCACAATCACCACCAGGTCAGCCTCGGTGAGAAGACGCTCCGCCTGCTCCCACTCCTTGTGCGGCAGCGGTTCGCCGAACCACACCACACCCGGGCGCACATAGTTGCCGCACAACGAACACTTCGGCGGTGTCAGCCGCTCGACGGGCTGATGGGGGATCTCCGGCTGGCGGGCCGGTTTCGAGCAGATCGTGCAGCGGAAGGTGAACAGCGATCCGTGCAGGTGCACCGGATGCTCCATGCCGCCGCGCTCATGCAGATTATCGATGTTCTGTGTGATGACAGAGACATCTGTACCGTCGATCGCATTCCACCTGGCGATGGCTGTGTGTCCCGCATTGGGGGCGGCGTTGAGGGATACCCTGGCCCGCCACAGGGAAAACGCCCACATCGGTTCCGGATCTTTCGCCCACCCGGCAATGGAGGACATCTCCTCCGGGTTGACGTTTTCCCACAGGCCGGTTGAATCGTTGCGGTAGACCGGGATACCCGATTCCTTCGACATCCCGGCCCCGGTGAACAGCACCACCCGCTGTCGTCCGCGGGCAAGATCCAGTACTTCGTCGGGGACGGTCACGGGGCTGGGGGTGGATGAAGTCATGGCGGGCACCGTTTTTTGGGGAAACAACTAAAGGGGGCACCGGGCTACCGCCGGGGGTGAACACCCGGCCGGATGGCCCGTTGTCTTCCAGCCTATCGCTGTTGCATCCGCCGGATGGGGGAGTTATGTGCCGGATGGTTTCCGCTGCGGCGGTGGCTTCACTTGTGGGGCGGGGTAGGGGTGTGGTGGATACCCGCCAGAACTTAGTGCCACACAGCCGCCTTGTGGCGTTCTACAGTTGGGTCCATGACCGATAGCACCCAGCCGAAGCTTGAAATCCGTCCCATGACCCCGGCCGACCGTCCGTGGCGGTTGTGGGCGTTGAACGGCAATGCCTGCCGTGACGGCCGCCCGATTGAACCGGCTGGTGCCGAAGCATTGTTCAGTGGTGCGGCAGCGTTCGCCCCGGAGCGCGGCGATATCGGCTTTATCGCCCAGACACGGGCACCGTCGTGCAAACCGAACCGTTCCGGATCTGATGTGGTCGGTTGCGCCTGGGCGCGGTTTGATTCCGGTACCGCGGGCCAGTTGGATGCCGCCATGCCGGAGCTGGTGGTTCATGTCGACGACCATTTCCGGGACGGTGGAACCGGGTCGGTTCTGGTGGGTCGGGTGCTGCAGGAAGGCCGGCGCGCCGGGTGGGCGGGGGTCAGTGTGACCTGTGCGGAAGACAATCCGGCGGTGCAGTTTTTCGCCCGCCTCGGGTTTGAGGCTGTTTCAGGCGGCAAAGAGGGTGTCTACCGGATGGTGTTCACCCCGCAGATAAACTCCGTCGCCGTCTACTGCGGATCATCCATGGGCCGCCGGGAGATTTACCGGGACACCGCCGAGGAGCTGGGCCGCCACCTGGGTCGGCGGGGGAAAACCCTGGTCTACGGGGGCGGCAATATCGGCTTGATGGGGGTTGTGGCGCAAGCCGCCCTTGATGCCGGCGGCCAGGTGACCGGGGTGATCACCGACTATCTGCGGGACAAGGAAATCGCCCACGAGCACCTGGACCGCCTGGAGATCGTTGCCACCATGGCGGCACGCAAGTCCCGGATGATCGAATTATCCGATGCGTTTGTCGCATTGCCCGGCGGTACCGGAACCCTGGAGGAACTGACGGAAATCATGACCAACCTGCAGCTGGTGCCCGGTGCCGGGCCGATGGTGTTCGTCAACGCCGGCGGCTACTGGACGCCGTTTTTGCAGTTCCTGAAGCACATGGTCGACGAGGGTTTCCTGGCCCGCCGCTACTACGACAGCCTGATTGTCGTCGACACGGTTGACGAGATGTTCACCGCACTGGACTCGTGGGTGCCGCCGGGAACCAAATGGGTGGCCGGTATTATGCGCCGCCGGTAGGGCACCGGCCGGGTGACCGGCCCGCGGGGGCGGTTGCGGTGCCGCCGAATCGGGTGGGACAGTGCGCGTGCATAGGTATCGTTGGGCCCATGACTGAACACACCGCCGATGAAATCCGCCAGCCGTCGCGTCTTGATATCGCCGCCGAGGCCTATGTCCATGATCTTGCGGCCCTTGTTCCCACCCTGGGCAGTGACTGGGGGTTGGGCTATGACGACCAGTTGCAGGATTTTTCCCCGGAATTTTTCGACGAAGTTGCCTCACGCACCCGCACAATGCTGCAAGAAATCGACTACCAGGAGCAGCTGGCCGCCGATGACGACAGCATCGATTTCGACGCCACCGATAAAGTCACGGCCGCGGTGATGCGTGACCGGCTCGGGCTGGACCTCGAACTGCATGAGGCCGGCGAAGATCTGCGGGATCTGAACGTGATCGCTTCCCCGGTGCAGATCATCCGCGACACCCTGTCGCTGATGCCCAATGACAGCGAACGGGATAAAAACACTATCGCCTCCCGCCTGTCGAAAGTGGATGCCGCCCTGGCCGGATACCGGGCGTCGCTGGACAAAGCCGCGGCCAACGGTGATGTGGCCGCCCGACGGCAGGTGCTGCTGGTGGCCGCCCAGTGCCGTGACCTGGCGGCACAAGACTCCCTGCTGACCACGTTCGACCTGGGTGAGCAGCATGACCGGGCCGTGGGGTCGGCCATGGAGGCTTTCGGCCGCCTGGCCGACTGGTTGGAGACCACCCTGGCCGAGCGGGCACCCGCGGACGATGCGGTCGGGGAGGAACGCTACCGCAGGTTTTTGCGCCAGTTCGTCGGTTTCGATGTCGACCCGGATCGCGCACACGAGTGGGGCAAGGAAAAACTGGCCGAGATCATCGACCAGCAGACCGCGATCGCCGAGGACCTGTACGGCCGGGGCACCACCGTGTGGCAGGCCATGGACCGGCTGAACCGGGAGGAAAAATACCTCATCCACGGCACCTCGGCGCTGACCGAGTGGATGCAGGAAACCGCCGACAGGGCGATCGCCGATTTGCACGGCACCCACTTTGATATTCCCGCCCCGGTACAGACCATTGAATGCCTGATCGATCCGGCCGGGACCGGCGGGATTTTCTACACCCCGCCCAACGACGATTTCTCCCGTCCGGGCCGGATGTGGTGGTCGGTTCCCGCCGGGGAGGACACCTTCCACCGCTGGCAGGAACTGACCACCGTCTACCACGAGGGTGTTCCCGGCCACCACCTGCAATGCGGCCAGGCGGTGTGCGAACGCGACCGGCTGAACCTGTGGCGCAGACTGGCCTGCTGGAACTCCGGGCACGGGGAAGGGTGGGCGCTGTATGCGGAAGCGCTCATGGATGAACTGGGCTACCACGATGATCCGGGAACAAAGATGGGGCTGCTTGACGCGCAGCGGCTGCGGGCCGCCCGGGTGGTGCTCGATACCGGTGTGCACCTGAAAAAGGACACCGGTGACGGTGGCCGGTGGGATGCCGACTACGCCTGGTCTTTCCTGCGGGACAATGTGGCCATGGCGGAGGCCAATCTGAGATTTGAATTCCACCGTTACCTCGGCTGGCCGGGGCAGGCACCCTCCTATGCCCTGGGGCAGAACCTGTGGCAGCGGATGCGCGCCCGGGCGGAAGCGAAGGCAATGACCACCCGTGCCTTCCATTCGACAGCCCTGGCCGAAGGCTCGATCCCGATGGGAATTCTGGCGCAGGTTGTGCTCGGCGAATCCCTGGACGCCGTCTAGCGGTCACCCCGGCCGGGGGCGGTTCGGCGGTGGATGGTGTGGGGCGTTGACCCACGGACCGGGTGCGGACCCCGGGGCACGGATGGCCGTCATGGCACAGGCGCTACCCCGTCCTGTGGTGGCGCCGATGTTGACCTACGGGTGAGTTTGTGCAGTTGGGAAAGGGTGGGGGAATTCCTATTGACCCTAATGGGGGGAGTGGGGCCGCAGCTGGTCAGATATGATCAGTATTTGTTGATAGCTGGTGAGCTGCACAAATATATTCACGAATCAAACGTGGTCGGAGCGCCGGGGCGGCCACCCTTTTGCGGTTGGGTATTGCAGGGCGGTGGCCGGTTATGATCCACCCGATGTTTTGTTTCCCTAAAGAAACTCCCTGGGGAGAGGTGCGTGCCCTCCTGCCGAGCAATGCGAAAGGATCCTGACATGGCGTATTCAGTTGGGGTGGCAAGGGGCACGGGCAACGGTCGCCGGACGATCGTTGTCACCGGTGCCTCCAGCGGCATTGGTCTGGCGGCGACGGAAAAGCTGCTGGCGGAGGGCCACCGGGTGATCTCCGTCGGGCGCAACCCCGAGAAAATCAGCGGCTTGGCGGCCCGGCTCGGCAACGAATGGTTTGTCTGCGATTTCGCCGATTTCGCCGATGTGGCCCGCCTGGCCCGGGACATTGCCGCAGCGACCGACCACATTGATGTGCTGGCCAACAATGCCGGGGCTTATTTCTCCGCGCGGGAGCGCACCGTCGACGGGCATGAAAAAACCCTGCAGGTCAACCACTTGTCGCCGTCGCTGCTGACCCTGAAGCTCCTGCCCTGCCTGCAGCGGGGCCTGGGCTATGTGGTCATGACTTCCTCGGTGGCGGGCAAAGCTTTTTCCTCGCTGGATGTCACCGACATCGAACGGACCCGCCGCAGCTACCGCCCCATGGAGGCCTACGCCGATTCGAAACTGATGAACGCCATCTTCGCCCGGGAGTTGTCGCGCCGTTTCGCCGCCCACGGGATTTTCGCCGTCTCCTTCCACCCGGGTGTGGTGGCCAGCAGTTTCGCCACCACCAGTGACGGCCTGGTCGGCCGGGCCTACCGCAGCAGGTTGTTCCGGTCCTGGCTGCTGCACCCGGAGCGGGCCGCCGAACGTTTGACCGCCCTGGCCAACGGCACTGTCGGTGTCGATTTCGTCCCCGGCGGCTACTACTCGAACAATCAGCCGGTGCGCACCCACGAGCTGGCCTACGACGATGGGATCACCGCTGCGGTGTGGAACACAACCCTGGAACTGATCAATGACTCCGGTGATTTCGGCATCGACGAGAGCATGGAGGATGTGGCCGCCGCCTAGGCCAAGCCAAAAACCCACCCGTGACCGGCGGAAAAGACCGGTGGGTGGGAAAGATGCCGTGGACGGGCGGGCACACCTGCGGCCGCCGCGTGGTGGTCAACCAGCATGCGGCGGCAACTGGTGCGGGTTGTCCGCCAACCGGCGCACCGGCCCGGATACCCGCCGCCTGCCCGGTGGGCGGTGCGGGACGACTCCGGGGCCGGGACTGCAGTTTCGGCTAGCTGCCCGGCTTTTTCATCCACCGGACCTCAGGGCCGCGGGTGGGGCCTTCCGGGTCTTTGACGGTGTGGCCGAGCAGGTTGAGAAAACGCATCATATTGTCGACCTTTTCCGGGCTTTCACCGGTGGCCTGACAGATCTCCGGCTCGGTGAGAACCCGGTCCGCGGCGATTTGCTCTTCAACCCATCGCAGTGCGGCAGCGGAGCTTTGTTTGTTGTTGCATTTGACGTCACTGGTCATACTCACCAATCTAGCGCCTAAGGCTGTTAGCTTCCACGGTTGTCGTGTCGGCAGGTGTACCCGCCCACCCGGTACCGTCCACCGGTGCCGCGGAAACAACCGGGTGGGGATCCCGGTGTCCCGGCTACGGGTCTAGACTGCTGCAGGGAAAAATACGTCCCTTTGACAGCCGGTGTCCGGCTTGCCGCCGGTTTTTTCGTCAACCGCTAAAACCGTGGCCAGGGGCAGGAAAAAAGTCGAAAGGTCAGTGCCGACCCATGGCCGATACCGGTGCCGCAGCCGCACTTGTCGAATTCGCCGTCAACCACAAAGTGCTCACCATTTGTGCGGTGCTGGCCGTGGGGGCGGCCGTGGGCCGCATCCGGGTCGGTCCGCTGAAATTCGGTGCCGCCGGTGCGTTGTTTGTGGGACTGCTCGCCGGGGCCGCCGATCCGCGCCTGGGGGAGGGGCTGGACTTGGTCAAAACCTTCGGGGTGGTGCTGTTTTGCTACGCGGTGGGCCTGACGGCGGGAGCCACGTTTATCAGTGACCTGAAAAGACAGTGGGCGCTGATGCTCTCCGGGGTGGTGGGGCTGGGGGTGATGGCGGCGGTGGCCTCCGCCGCCGGGAAACTGGTGGGGTTAAGCCCCGCCCACATCTCCGGCCTGTACGCCGGGACCCTGACCTCCCCGGCGATTGACGCGGCGGAAAAAGCCACCGATTTCTCCCCCGACACACTGGTCGGCTATGCCGTCAGCTACCCGGTGGGTGTGCTGGTGGCACTGCTGATGACCGCGGTGATCACCACCAGGACCTGGCCCGCCCACGGCGATGTTCCCTCCCAGGCGGAATCCGGGATCACCGCCCAATCAACCTATGTCGACACCGCCGTGACAGTGGCTGATGTGCCGGGTTTTGCCGACGGGAAAGTCCGCATGTCCTATCTGCTGCGGGAATCCGATCTGGGGATTGCCCACCCGCGGCTGGAACTGCAGCCGGGCGACGAGGTGCTGCTGGTCGGAAGCCCCGATGATGTGGCTCAGGCAGTGCAGGCCATCGGCCGGCCGGCCGATGAGAAAGACGAACTGACCGCCAACCGGCAGACCATTGATTTCCGCCGGTTCGTGATCTCCAACAACCGGCTGGCCGGACGCAAACTCGGTAAAATCCGGGAAGATTTCCGCACCATCACCGGTGGGGTGATCACCCGGGTGCGCCGCGGGGACCTGGATATGCTCGGCACCGATGATGTTGTGCTGCAGCCCGGCGACCGGGTGCTGGCGGTCGTCCCCAACGACTACCTGCGCATCGCCACCGACTTTTTCGGCGATTCCGAGCAGGGTTCGTCGAACCTCAACGCCCTGACCCTCGGATTGGGGGCGACCCTGGGGCTTGTTGCCGGGGCTTTCACCCTCAATCTTCCCGGCGGACTGACGTTTTCCCTCGGTGCTGCAGCAGGCCCGCTGGTGGTCGGCATGGTGTTGGGGGCCGTGCACAAAACCGGTCCGCTGCGGTGGGACATGTCGCATGCGGAGGGCACCATTTTGAAACAGATCGGGCTGATGGTGTTTCTGGCCTGTGTCGGCCTGGCCTCCGGCCCGTCGTTCGCCGAGCAGGCCCTGACCTCCACCGGTGCGAAACTCGCCGCCGTTGCCGCTGTCTCCCTGCTGGTTGGTGGGGTGATCTCGATTACCGGGGCCTTCATCTCGCAGCTGTCGGCGCAGCGGGCGGCCGGTGCCTTCGCCGGTTTCGTCGGCCAGCCGGCCATCCTGCAGTATGCGCTGAGCCTGCGCAACGATGAACGCATCGAATCGGCCTACGGGGCTTTGTTCGCGCTGGGAACAATCGTGAAAATCCTGCTCGTGCAGGTCATTGTGCTGGTGTGAGCACCTCCGGCAGCCTGCCCAACGGGTGCGGCTACATCCGTTTTTTGGTTCTGTGGGTGGCCCGGGCGGTGAAGGGATCCTCCGGCCAGGGGTGTTTCGGGTAGCGGCCGCGCATCTGTTTGCGCACCTCCTGGTACGGGCCGGCGAAAAAACTGTCCAGATCATCGGTGACCGCCAGGGGCCGTCCGGCCGGGGACAGCAGGTGGAACCGCACCGCAACACCGGTGACCGTCGGTGAGGCGGTCATGCCGAAGCATTCCTGCAGTTTCACTTTCACCACCGGGACTTCCCCCGAATAGTCGATGGCCGGGTTCCTTCCGGAGGGCACCGCCAGGGTTTCGGGAACCAGGTCGGCGAAATCGGCGGCCGCGGGCCACGGCAGCAGGCGGCGCAGCGGCTCGGAAAGACGAATCTGTTTCGGGGGTGTGCCGCGGGCAATCTCCTCCAGTTCGCCGGCCAGCCACATCTCGGCTGTGTGCGCCAGGGCCGTGTCGCTGACATCGGGCCACGGCGCACCGATGTGGGTGTGCGCCCAGGCCAGCCGCTGCCGCAGGGCGGTGGCTTTCGCATCGAAGGTGAACATGCCCAGGCCGTGGGTTTTTATCTCCTCCGCCAGGGCGGCGACCGCGTCGGCCGGATCGGGTTTGACCGGGGTGGAGGACAATTCGATGGCCCCGGCGCGCACCACCTGTCGGGCGGTGATCCCACCGGCGGTGACCGTGACGGTGGTGGTTGTGGTGGTGCCGATCAGGCGCAGGGCGGTGTCTTCATCGATGTCGGCGGCGGCACGGATGATCGCCCCGGTGTGCCCGTCCCCTTTTTTCTGGGTCCGGCCGATGGCGGCGACAGCCATCCAGCCGGTGTGGCTGCGGCGGATGCTGCCATCGGCTGCCGCCCGGGTGCCGCAGGCAAGAAGCCAGGTTCCGTCGTCCATGAGTTTCGCGATCCAGCCGGGATAAGCCAGGCCGGTGACATAGCCGCACCACCTGGATGCGGCTATGGCACCGGTGGTGACGGCCGTGGTGTTTCCGGTGTGGTCGGGCAACGCGGCCAGGGCTGTGTCGGCGGCGGCGGCCAGCCGGTCAACCTCCCGGTGAAAGCGGCTGCGGCGGGTGTTGTTGCGTGAAGCGATATCTGTGGCGATATCCCCTGCCGGGTTATCGGATAACACGGCCACCACTTCGGCGGCTTTTCGCCCGCAGGCCGCTGTCCCATCGACCAGCGCCCGGGCAAGCCGGGGGTCGGCGGGGATGGTGGACAGGATTTTCCCGGTCTTTGTGGCCTTCCCGTCCTGTGTGACCGCACCGATGGACAACAGTGTGTCCATGGCATCGTCCATGGCTTTGTCCGGCGGCTGGTCGATGAGTTTCAGGCCCTGGCCGCGGGGGGTGCCCCAGCAGGCCAGCTGCAGTGCCGCCTGGGTGAGATCGGTGGAAAACATCTCCGGGGTGGGGAAATCTTTCGCGCCACTGTATTCGGCCGGGGTGAAACAGCGGATCACGGTGCCGGGGCGTTCCCGTCCCGCCCGCCCCGCCCGCTGGTCCATGGAGGATTTCGCCGCCGATTCGGTGACAAGTCCGGAAAAACCGCGTTTGGCGTCTCTTTTCGGCACCCGGGCAAGACCGGAGTCAACGACCGTATCAACCCCGGCGACTGTCAGGGAGGATTCGGCGATGGTGGTTGCCACCACGATTTTTTTGCCCGATCTGGGGTCCAGGGCTTTGTCCTGGGCGGCTGCATCAAGCCCGCCGTGCAGCGGGAACACCGGAGTATCGGCCAGTGTCCGCAGGTGACGGGCAACTGTGTCCACTTCCCGGCGGCCGGGAACAAACACCAGCACAGACCCGGTTGTCTGTGCTGCCGCCCGGGCGGTGGTGCGGGCCATGTGCTCGAGGAAGGACTGCTCCACCCCGAATCGGCCCAGGCGCACCGGTCCCGGCTGGTGGATGATCTTTAACGGATGGGTGGGGGCGGGCTGTTCGATGATGTCGGCTGCCAGCAGGTCGGCGAAACGCTGCGCATCCACGGTCGCCGACATGGCCGCCACCATCAGGTCATCGCGCAGGCAGGCGATCTCTGCGGCCATGCCGAGCACCAGATCGGTATCTGTCTGCCGCTCGTGCACCTCATCCAGGCATACCGCGGAGACCCCGGGAAGAGAGGGATCGGCCAGCAGCTGCCGCAGCAGTACCCCGGGGGTGACGAACTGCACCCTGGATCCGGGGATGTGTTCCCCGCGCACCGAATAGCCGACTGTGTCCCCCAGCCGCGAGCCGTCCAGGTGCGCCAGGCGCCGGGCGGCGGCCCGCACAGCCACCCGCCGGGGTGCGGTTACGATCACCCGGCCGGGAACATTGTTGGCGATCACCGGGGGAACCAGGGTGGTTTTACCGGTCCCGGGCGGGGCCACCACAACCAGCGGGGTGAAGCGCCGGGCTTTATCGGCTATCGCTGAAGTTGTGGCGGCCACCGGCAGGCCACGGCCGATACAGTCAAGGGCGAAAGCGGGCGGCTGCGACATGGCCACCACTGTAGAAGACACGCGGCGGGCAGGCCCCGGCACCGGCGGCAGCAGCGGCACGCGGCGGGGGCACCCGCGAAAAAAACCATGCCCGGGTGGTGGTGGCGGATCCGCCACGGGGTGTGGTGGCACAGCGGGAAGGCGCCGCATGGCACCATGGCGGTTATGACCGAGATCAATCCCTGTCCTTCTTCCCGCCCCGGTGAAGGGAAAACCGCCCTTGTCACCGGGGCTTCGGCCGGTATCGGCGAGGCCACCGCCCGGGCGCTGGCGGCTGACGGCTGGCATGTCATCTGTGCGGCGCGCCGGGCCGGGAAAGTGAAAAAAATTGCCGCGGACATCGGCGGCACCGCAGCGGTGGTCGATGTCACCGACCCGGACAGTGTGGCGGTGCTGGCCGAGGCAATCGACAGCCTGGATCTGCTGGTCAACAATGCCGGCGGGGCGTTGGGTCTGGACCACGTCGCCGATGGCCTGGTGGAGGACTGGCGGGTGATGTACGAGACCAATGTGATCGGTACCCTGCAGGTCACCCAGGCACTGGTCGACAAACTCATTGCCGCCAACGGGCTGGTGGTGACCATGTGCTCGATCGCCGGGCACCACCCCTACCGGGGTGGCGGCGGCTACAATGCGGCCAAACACGGCCAAAGCGCGCTGAATAAATGCCTGCGGATCGAAACCGCGGGCACCACCCTGCGGGTGACTGAAATCAATCCCGGCCGGGTGCACACCGATTTCTCCGTCAACCGTTTCAAAGGCGACCGGGACAAAGCGGCGAAAGTGTACGAGAACAATATTTCGCTCACCGCCGGTGATGTGGCTGAAGCGGTGCGCTGGGTGGCTTCCCTTCCCGCCCACGTCAATATCGACACCATCCAGCTGACCCCCACCGACCAGGTGGTGTAGCGCCCGGTGGCCGATGTACTGCTGCCGCTGGTTGCCGTGTGGATGGCGGCCATCGCCAGCCCGGGGCCGGATATTGTGCAGATCATCCGCACCGGTGCCGCCAGCCGCACCGCCGGTATCTGGTGTGCCGTGGGCATTTGCACCGGAAACCTCATCTGGATCACCGCCAGCCTGGCGGGTTTGAGTGCTGCGGTGCGCACCTTCCCCGGCATTGTCACCGCCCTGCAGATCGTCGGCGGGCTGTTTCTCGGGTGGCTGGGCATTGCCGCCGTGGCCGCCTGGCGGCGGGCCTCGGCCCCGCCGGGCGGTGCCGGCGCGGCCCCGCCGCCGCCCCGGCACCGGTGGGCGGCGTGGCGCCTGGGGGTGGCCACCAACCTGTCGAATCCGAAGGCACTGCTGTTTTTCGGCGCCATTTTCGCCCGCTTCATCCACCCCGACGACACCATCGCCACGGCGGTGGTCATCACTGTGGTGCTGGTGGCGGTGGAGGTGGTGTGGTTTGTCGGGGTGGCCGTGGCGGTGGAGAAAATGGCGGCGACCATCCGCGCCCGGGCGCAGCTGATTGACGCGGTCGCCGGCGTGGTGTTTCTGGCCGTGGCCGCGGTGATGCTCGGCGAGGCCGCCGGCGCCCTGATGTTCTGACAAAACCATCACCGCCCCGACACACGGCAGGGCGTGCCCGCCGGCGCACCACCCGGCACCGGTGCCGGTTGAGCAATCTCACATTCTGCTGCCCACCCCTGCCCGACCGACCGGGAAGAAAGAGTAAAACGGCAGGTCACGGCATGGTTTACGGCATCTGTGCCGCCCCCGGCCGGCGGCCCCG
>NZ_JAFLEQ010000012.1:63749-88710 GCF_017307055.1 Corynebacterium mendelii
GGCCGCCGGCCGCGGGCACCAACGTCGCGGCAGCGGGGGAAATCCCGCGGAAAGTTCACCTGACCACCACCTGCCCGGGCGGGGCCACCCGGCGGCGCCGGGCCTGTCTTAAGCACCCGTCACCGGCGGTTTTGCTGCCCCGGGTGGGCCGCTGACAGGCCGCATACCCCCGGTGGTAGTGGGCCGGGCCGGCCGCCGGTGGCTGTGGTGTGTCCCCCATCCGGGCACCACGTGCCCGCGCGATACGCAAGATAGTGCACACTAACTGCCACACATGGGGGGTGTAAACAAGTGTTTTACGTGGAATAATGCGCGGCGCTGTCCGGTTATGCATCATTTTTGCGGTTGTCTTTGTCCGCTTGCTTTTGGTTGTATGGGCCTTGTGGAAATCTTCGCGCAAGAACCTCTCCTGACACTGTTCGTGGTTATGGCCCTGGGACTGGGGCTGGGCAAAATCCGCATCGCCGGGTTTTCCCTCGGGGTGGCCGCCGTGCTGTTCGTCGGCCTGGGGCTGGCCACCATCGAGCCGGCCATCACCCTGCCGCCGATCGTGTTCATCGTCGGTTTGTCGATCTTCGTCTACACCATCGGCCTGGAGGCCGGGCCCGGGTTTTTCCGGTCGATGAAAACCACCGGTATCCGGCACAACCTGTTCGGCCTGGGGGTGATCGCGGCCGTCAGCGTCCTGGCGTTTATCGTGGTCAAACTCTTCCGGATCGAAGGTGCGTCGGGGGCCGGCATGTTCACCGGCGCGGTGACCAACACCCCGGCCATGGCGGCGGTGGTCGACACCCTGCCGCTGATCGTCAAAGAGGAAAGGAAACTGCACTATCTGGCGGAACTGCCGGTGGTGGCCTATTCCCTGGCCTATCCGATCGGTGTGCTGGGGGTGATCCTCACCATTGCGGTGATGGGCAAATACTTCCGCATCGACCACGAGCGGGAAGCCCGCCGCGCCGGGGTGGCGCTGCAGCAGCTGATCACCCACCGGATCCGGGTGACCACACCGGGCCTGCCCAGTGTGACGACCCTGCCGCACAAATTCGGCCTGCAGATCATTGTCAGCCGCATCGAACACAACGGCAAACTGTTCATCCCCGAACCGGGCGACCAGGTTGATCCGGGCGATGTGGTCTCCGTGGTCGGCACCGAGGAGGAAATTGCGCGCGCCGTGGAGATGATCGGTGAGCTTCTTCCCGGCGATCCCACCCACGATGAGCGGCTCGACTACCGCCGGATTTTCGTCTCCCAGAAAGACATGGTCGGTATCCCGCTGCGGAAACTGCGGCCCCGCCTGCACGGCATGCTGGTCACGCGGGTGCGCCGCGGCGACAAGGACATGGTGGTCACCGACGATACTGTGCTGCAGCTGGGCGACAGGGTGCGGGTGGTGGCCCTGCACGACCGCATCGAATCGGCCACCCGGCTGTTCGGTGACTCCTACAAGCGTTTGAGCGACGTCAACCTGCTGCCGCTTCTGGTCGGGCTGAGCCTGGGTCTTGTGGTGGGCATGATCCCGGTGGCCCTGCCCGGCGGGGTGGATCTGAAACTCGGCAGTGCCGGCGGCCCGCTGATTGTGGCCCTGGTTTTGGGGGCGATCGGGCGGACCGGCCCGATTGTGTGGCAGGTGCCCTACGGGGCGAACCTGGCGCTGCGCCAGCTGGGTATCGCACTGTTTTTGGCCGGTATCGGCACCACCGCCGGCGCCGGTTTCAAAGAAGCCCTGTCGGATCCGTCATCGCTGACGATTATCGGCGGCGGCGCCATTTTGACCTTCTTCGTCTCTTTCCTCACGCTGTGGGTCGGCTACCGGGTGCTGAAAATCCCCTTCGGCCAGGTGGCCGGGATTCTGGCCGGTCTGCAAACACATCCGGCGGTGCTCAGCTACGTGTCCGACCAAACCAAAAACGAGCTGCCCTCGATCGGCTACACCACCGTCTACCCGATGGCGATGGTGGCGAAAATCATTGCCGCCCAGATTGTGCTGTTCGCCCTGCTGTAAACCCCCGCCCTGCCGCCGGACCACTGCCGGGGGACTGGAAAAGCCCCGCGGACCCGGCGCCGGTTTCCCCGCGGACCCGGCGCCGGTTTTTTCGGTCTACACTGTCCCCATGGGCGTGCCGGAGTGGTGAAACCCCCGGCTGACGAACAGGACAGGAACCCATCCCCAGCGGCGGGACCCGTATTGTCTTCCCCGGTTTTTTCCACCGCATCCACTTTCTTCAAGGACGGCACCATGATTGTCACCACCACCCCCCAGGTCGACGGCTACCGCATCACCGGCTACCTGCGGGTGGTGGCGGGGGAAACCATTGTCGGCATCAACGCCTTCAAAGACATGGCCGCGGGATTGCGCAACCTGGTCGGCGGGCGCAGCGGATCCTATGAAAAAGAACTGGTGGGCGCCCGGGAGGCAGCACTCGGGGAACTGGTTGACCGGGCCAGCCAGCTGGGGGCGAACGCGGTGGTCGGAGTCGATATCGACTACATGGCTCTCGGCGCCGACAACGGCATGCTGATGGTGGCGGCCTCCGGGACAGCCGTCACCATTGAACCGGCCGGATAACACCACCACCCGGTTGGGGCACCGGTGGCACCGGCAGCCGGGCCGGAAGCACCGACCGGCTAGACTCGTCTGCTATGACCACGCCAGAAGAAGTAGCGGTTGCCGGCGGCAGCATCAAACTCGGGCAGTTCATCAAACTGGCCGGACTCGTCGACACCGGCGGGGACGCCAAACAAGCCATCGCCGAAGGCCGGGTGGCCGTCAACGGTGAAAAAGACACCCGGCGCGGTAAAACCCTGCGCCCCGGCGACACCGTCACCGTCGACGGCCGTGCGGCGAGAGTCGTTGATGCGGAAGACTTCACCGGCGATGGCGACGATTTCTTCGACGAGACAACCGCCGACGACGACTTCGATCCGACCAAGTGGGAGAACCTCTAAAACCGACATGCCCGCCTTCAACGCTGTTGCCACCATGCCGTATTGGCTCGATTTGATGTCGACCGATACCCGCAAATCCACCTATTTTTATTCCACTGTCCTGGGCTGGGACATTGCAGAAACCGACTCCGGCTGGCGGATGGCCAAAGCCCAGGGCCTGCCGGTGGCCGGGATGCTGGAAAAACCGGACGACTTTTTCACCGACACCTGGGTCACCTATTTCATGGCCGATGACCTGGAAGCCCTGACAGACAAGGCAGCTGAACTCGGCTCGCGGGTGCTGGCCGGACCGCAGGAGATCGCCCTGGGAACCATGGCTGTGCTGGTTGATCCCGCCGGTGCCCTGTTCGGCCTGATCCAGCCGCATTCCGGTGATGCTTTCATTGCCGGGGGTGAACCGGGAACCACCGTGTGGCATGAAAACGCCGTGGTCACCGCTTTCGACGAAACCATTGCCTTTTATGCCGAGCTGTTCGACTGGGCGATTGAGGTCACTGTTGACGAGCACAACCGGAAATACGGTGTGGCCACCGAAGAGGGCATGCCCTTCGCCGGTTTCTGGGATGCCGCCGGGGTGTTCGGCACACACGTCCCCAGCTTCTGGCAGTCGTATCTGGGGGTCGAGGATCTCGGCACAGCACACGAGGCTGTCGTCCGGGCCGGCGGGGAAGTGGTCAGCGGCCCGCAGAACTCGCCTTTCGGCCCGATGATGGTGGTGGCCGATTCCACCGGGGCGACCGTCACTTTCTGTGAGGTTGCTCCGTATGTGGAACAGGGCCACGAAGGCGACGAGCTGGCGGGAATGGATTTATCGGCCTACGGCATTGACACCACCCCACTGCCGGAGAACAACCGGCAGTAACACCGTGGCCCCCCGGCACACGGATACCGCCTCCCCGCGGGGCTGTGTACGATCCCGGCCTGCATCAACCCCACCTGCCGGCTGGCTTGTGCGGTGACGGGGGTGTGGTGCAGGCATGACACCCCGGGCAACAGTTGAAAAAAGCACTGCCCGGCAGCAGCCGGGCCGGTGCCCCGGCTGCTGCCGGGGGTGCTACCGGCCGGTGTTTTCCTGCTGCTGTTTGGCGGCGACCTGTTGTTCCACCTTGGCCCGCGGATCGTCGATGACGTGCCCGGCAATAAAGGATGCCGCATCCACCAGGCGCTGCCGCGCCACCCGGGGTTCGACGATGCAGTGTTGCGCGGTGTAGGTGGCCACCCGCCCGATCAGCACATGCTCCAGGGGGACTGTGACCCGGATATCCCGGTTACCGGTCTGGAAGAGCACTTTCTCTGGCCAGAGGTGAGTATCAACCGTTGTGAAACCGCCCCTGATTTCATCCGGCACGGAGTCAAGAGTCAGCTGCGGGCGGGCCATGACAAGCGCATCGAAGCGGTCTGCCAGACCGGCCAGAAGTCCCGCCCCGGCGCTGACACCGTAGCCGACAATCCGGCTGGCACCTTTGTCTTTCGCATGGTCAATCGCGGCTGCAACATGTTCTGCCTGCTCGGCGAGAGTGGCCTCTGGTGCGAGCGGATAGTCGACATCAACCACGGTGGCGCCGGCCAACACCCCCAGGGCCGCGGCCTCCGGGCGGTGGGAAAACTCCAGGGCGGCCCCTCCGCCGCGCCAGAAACCCCCGCCGTGCACCGACACAATCCAGGTGCCTGATTGCTCGACCCCGTCCGGTGTGATCACCGTCAGGGAGTCTGTGCCGGTGATGTGCAGGTTGTGGCCGGACGTGTAGGCAACCCCCGGCATGGTGTGGTCGCAGGCGCTGCCCAGCATCACCATCGAAGTGTGGGTAAGCCGGTCGGGCAGTTTCGCCGCCCAATTGTCGGCAATCTCCCGGCCGGTGGTTCCCCCGGCCCACGGCGGGGTCGGGTCAGGGGCGGGATAGTGCTGGCTGAAATACCAGCTGAGCTGTTCCAGCCGTTCGCCCTCATCCAGCGGGGTGGACGTGCCGCCGACAACAAAATCCCGGCCGGTGTCCGGATCGTGGACATTCGACGGGCCGGAACTGGTGATCTCTTCGCTCATGGGGGACAAGTCTACCGGGGTAAAACACACACCGGCGCCTACACTGGGCGGCTGTGCACACATCCTCAACCACTGCCGCCCCTGCTACCGCCACGGTGACTGTACCGGCCGGCCCGGTGACTGTGACCGCGACCGCCCGCGGCATTGTGCGGGTGGACTTCGCCGGCACAGACCCCGCCACCACCGCCCCGGAATGGCCAGTGGACACGGATGCAGCTTCCCGGGCGGCTGGGGCTGCGGGTGTTCACCCCGCCGCCGGTGCCGTGGCTGCGGCTGCCGCCGGGGAACTTGCCGCCTATTTCGCCGGGTGCCTCACACACTTCACCATTGCGCTGGATCCGTCTGCCACAGCCCGGGCCAGCAGTTTCCGCCGCCGGGTGTGGCAGGCACTGGGTCACGTCGGCTACGGCCGGACTGTCACTTATGGTGAGTTGGCCGGTCTCATCGGCTGCCCGACAGCCGCCCGCGCGGTCGGTGGTGCCCTGGGGGCGAACCCTTGCCCGGTGATTGTCCCCTGCCACCGGGTGGTGGCCGCCGCCGGTATCGGTGGTTTCGCCGGGCCGCTGGAATTCAAACAGCGTTTGCTGCGCCTGGAACAGGGCGGCGGGCCTGTGGCCTGACAATAAAAGCGGCGCAACCGTGGTGTGTCCTTCCCGCGGGCAATCCGTGATGAGGGGCGTGACCCGGTATTTCGGGTGGCAGAAGACAGGTTGCAAGTTTCTGTTAAGGAACATGCCGCCAACCCACAATAAACCCGTGGTTTCTTGGCAGGGTTTTGCCAGGATTGGCCTCTATCGTCAATAGGTGGGAACGGTTGGTACAGGGAAATCCGGTCCCGGCGCCGGTGACGGTGGCGGGAGCGCCGGTCCTTGACACCGATCGTGTGCGATGAATGGATGGAAGTCCCCCGCCGGTTGTTTTTGCTTCCACGGTGAAAAACCGTGGGGTGGCAGCAGGCGGGGGCTCATTCATTGTCCGCCGGGTTCCGGCCTTCCCGAATCCGCGGGATGTGAACAACAAGGGGCGGGAGAGGCGAAAAAACACCGCCGCGCAGAACGACGTCTGCGCGGCGGTGATCGGACCCGGCCGGTGGGCAACCGGGAAGACGTGACCCGGATTCAGGTGTGGATTGCGTGCTGTGCAGTGACAGCCGGTTGCCCCCCCTAGTCGGCCCGCAGTGCCGGGATGTCGGTGCGGATTGACCGGCCGAACAACAATCCGGTTATCCAGGCAACCAGCGGGATGATCAGCGACCCGGCACCAACAACCAGCAGGGCGGTGGCGGTGACGCTGCCGGAGAAGTAGACGTGCGTCAATACCGCGCCGACACCGATACCGGCCACAGCACCGGGGATGCTTCCCATCAGCGCCACCAGCAGACCTTCGTGGGCGAGGAATGTGCGCACGGTACCCGGGGACCCGCCGACAGCGGACACCAGCGACAGGGTGCGCCGGGCCTCTGCCGCCGACAGCCCCAGCACCAGGGCGATCGCCAGGCAGGCGACAAGCCAGGCCAGGGAGACCGGGACGGACAAAACAAGCACCATCATCACACTGTCGTCGGGCAGGTTCAGGTTGAGGGCGCGGTTGTGGTCTGCCACGGACAGTGCTTTGAGCTGCCGGATGAACCCGGGGCGGTGATCGAAGAGCATCATCTCACCGACCCACTGGATATCGATGTTGGTGGCTGCGGCCGTGTGCGGGGTGATCAACACCAGGCCTGTCCGGTAGCCCCAGTTTTTCTCCGGCTGGACCGGATTGTCCGAGGCCGGCGGGGCCACCCACACCGCCGGAACACTGGTGGTGGCCAGCGGCGGCTCGGTGCCGAAGAAGGGATCATCCTGGTCGACGGAGTAGTAGCCCCCGGGCGACGACTTCACGCCTTTAATGGATCCACCCGTGATCGATTCACCTGTGATGGGTTCACCGGGTACTGCAGTGTCATCGAGTGTCCAGTAGTCGGTGGTTGGCCCGTAGCCCAAAGCCAGGGTGACGGTGCCGTCGGGTTGCAGCAGATTCCGGTTGAAGACCACAGCTTTGCCGTCGCTCAGGGCAGCGGCGATCGTGTCCCGGGTGGCCGGGTCACTGGTGATGGCGGCCGCGCTTGCGGCGGATGCCACCGCCACAGGGTGATTCATTGCCGGGTACACCGTCGACCAGGAGCCGATCGGCTCCTCGCTGCCAATAACCCTCGTGGAGACCGGTTTCCATGCCGGATAGTCGGAGCCTTGTTCGACGGGGGAGAAGTAGCTGAAGGATTCTTCCGCCCCCAGGTGGGAGGCAATCGTGTCGATGTCAGCTTTCGTGGACTGGCTGGGGCCGTCGATAAGGTGCGAATCAAACCAGGAGGAGACAGTGGCCGTCTTGTCGCCTGCCGGGCCTTGGCTTGCGAACATCCCCGGGGATTCGGCGATGAACAGGGTGATCAGCACTGCGGCGCAAAACGTTGTCCCCGCCACCGCTGACACGGCGGGACCGGTACGGCGGTTGTTGCGCCAGGCATCCCGCAGCGCCAGCCGGGGCCCCAGCGGCAAAAGACCCGCAAATTTTCCGCAGGCCAGCACCATAAACCGGCCGCTGGCCACCAGGCCGATACCGATCAGCGGCACCAGCATGGTTGACAAATCTAAGAAATTGTATGGACGATCCGCCGCGACGCCGCCGAACTGCAGGGCAATAAACCCGGCCGATGCCAGCACCGTCAGCACCGGCCCGAACCACAGTCTGGGGGTGATGGTCGGTGTGGCCACGGCCTTTCCGCCGGCCAGACTGGTCACCGGATCAGCGGCTGCCGCAAAACGCGCCGGGGCCACGGCAGAGGCCACACCGACCATGGTTCCGGCAACCGCCACCAGCAGTGCCACATCCCAGGTCCAGCGGTAGATGCGGTCGGTGTCACCGAAAGCAACCAAAAGCCCGTAGCCGACCGGCCAGCTGAGCACAATACCCGCCACCGAACCGATGGCACCGATGACAAGCCCCTGCCAGACAAGTACCTTCGACAGGTGGCTCCCGGTTGCCCCCTGGGCGGCCAAAAGACCCATCTGCCGGGTCTGCCGGCGGGCGGCCACCGCGAAAATCGGGGTGATCAAACTGACCACCAGCAGCAGGAGGAGAACAATCAGCAGCACCTCGGTCATGGTGTGCGAGGAGTTCCACCACAGCGCCACCAGGGATTGATCGGGAATATCGCGCACCTGATCAAAATGCCAGACGCTCACACCGGTTCCGGCAAACTCTTTCCGGTAACCGTCGCCGGTTGCGGTGCCTGCGGGAAATTCCGCCAGGTACGCCATCGATGCCACCCCGTTTAACGGTGAGATTTGCGAGATGTGGGTCAGGCTGGCGAACACATCCGGCACGGTCTGTGAAGAGATCACCCACGTGTGTGTATCGCCACCGGGGGCGGTGGTGGCCTGAACGGCGGGAAACTCAATCGGGTGACCGGCAGGCAGCACGAAGGTTTCACCACCCGCGCCGCTGCGCCGCTGCTGCGGTCCGGGAACAAGCCGGTCACTATCCGACCCGTCGCTGATTCCGCTGGGCATCACCGCTTTCAGGGTGATCGGTGAGCCGGGTGCAATACCCAGTGGTTCGGCATCCGCGCCGATGAAAACCTCTCCTTCGGCAGGTGCACCGGGGGTTTGGGAATCAACCACCAGCACCTCGCGGGTGCCGCGGATGTCGCCGGCGGTGAAGGAGAAACTCACCGGGGTGGCCAGATACAGGGTGGTACCGGGCAAGACTTTTTCCACCGCCGCTTCCGGAGGCATATCCAGCAGATCAGCGTTGTCCGGGGAGATGCATCCGACCGGATCAGTGTCATCTACCCAGCAGGTGGAGGAGTCGATCCACACCTCCGACAGGCCGGAACTGGCCGGGAAATAGTCCGGATCAGTACCGGTGCGGTCGCTGGAGTCCGCCGACACCGCCCCGATGGCGAGAGCAATGGGCAGGGCAAACAGCAAAATACCCGCCACCAGCCGTTTTTTGTGCGCTTTCAGATCGCGCACAGCAAGTTTGAGTGTGATACCCATGCTGTCTGCTACACCTCCTTCCGGTTGCCGTTGCCCGGATCGGTTGCACCGGCCGCGGCATCACCGGTCGGCTGCGCCGGAACACGGTAGGAGGAGTGGGCGGGAGATACCATCCGGCCGTCCCGCAGGTAGATCACCCGGTCGGCCCAGGCGGCAAAACGCGGTTCGTGGGTGACCACCACCGCAGCCGCCCCCCGGTCGACCTGTTCGCGGATAAGCCCCATGACCGCTTCCGCGGTGGAGGTATCCAGTGCACCGGTGGGTTCATCGGCCAGAATCAGCCGCCGGGTACCCACCAGGCCGCGGGCAATGGCCACCCGCTGGCGCTCCCCGCCGGAAACCTCCGCGGGGAAGCGGTCGGCCAGGTCGGCCAAACCGATGTTGTCCAAGGCTTTGACCGCCTGCCCGCGTGCAGTGGCCGCCGCTACGCCGTCAAGCTCCAGGGGAAGAGCCACATTTTCGGCGACGGTGAGTGTTTCCACCAGGTTGTAGCTCTGGAAAACAAAACCGACATGTTTGCGCCGCATCTCTGCTTTGTCCGCGGCCGACATGTGGGAGACATCGGTGCCGGCGACGGTGACGGTTCCCGTCGACGGGGAATCCAGGGTGCCGGCTATTTGCAGCAGGGTGGATTTACCGGACCCGGACGGTCCCATCACCGCAACCAGTTCACCGGGGTTGACTGTCAGCGACACCTCGTTGAGGGCGACTATCTCTGTCGGGCCATCGGGGTAGCGGCGGGTGACGGAGTCCATCACGAGCGCGGGAGTGTTGGTGGTGGCGTTCATGGTGGTGCTCACGCGTCCTTTCCGTTTGTTTCGGTCCCGGCAGATGCCGGGGGCAGTGTTTCGATGTGGTCGAGCCACCGGGCCTCACCCTCCAGGTCGAAGATTCTTTTTTCCAGGGTGAGTCTTTTCGCGTTCAACGACTCGTCGGTCAACGCTTTTTCTTGCAGAATGTCCCGGATTTCGGCGATGACGGCTTCCCGCTGCGCCTGGATGACACCGGCCACGTCTTTTCCCGCGGCCGCTGCCATGGCGATTTTGATCACCAGCTCATCGCGGTCATTGCGGGATTTGACGACCGGGGTGGAAAACCAGTCGGCTATTTCTTCCTCGCCTGTGGCCGTGACCGCGTAGATGTCCACGCTCCGGCCGGTGTCGGGATCGGTGAGTTCACCGTGGGTGTGCACAAGCCCGTCGCGTTCAAGACGCTGCACTGTCTGGTAGACCTGGCCGACATTGATCGGCCAGGTACCGACAGTGGCGTCCTCGAACACCCGCCGCAGCTTGCCCACACCGCACGGTTGGAGCGCCAGGGCGCTCAACAGTGCGTGTTTGACGGACATAGTGTCCTCCTTGGACGAAAACACAGATTGGCTGAAAACAACCGGGCACCGTCTGTTCGTGCCCGCCCCGGGCAAGAAGACTTACTTACCGGGTAACTTACTGGGTAATCTAGTTGTTGCTTACCCGGTAAGCAATACCTGTTCTTTTTCGGGGGTACCCGCTGACCGCAGCCTTGAAGCAGCCTTCCGTATCTTTGCCGGCGGCTATCTTCCCGGTTGCAGCACAATAAAATTGCCCCATCGCACTAGATAAAACGGGGTATCTGTGGCCGGTCGGGGCCGGTTTTTTGGTGTGGTCGGGCGAGCACCTGGCGCGGCGGCGCGGTCTTGGGACTCCGGGGTCTGGGCTGTTTGGCCGAGATGCTTGTGCAGATACCGGGAAGGTGTAAACATGTCTACATCGGTGGTGTTGTGAGTCTTCGGCTTACTGATGATGAGAAAAACCGGTTGGATGCGTTGGCGGAAAAACAGGACTCCCGCGCGCGTTCTACATCCGTGAAGCGTTGGGTACATACCTTGACGAGCTAGAGCACATCTACACAGTGCGTGCTGGGCAAGAATCCGCGCGCCGCCGGGAGCACGCGACTGCCTCACGCGAAAAGCGTGAGCACGAACAGTCGGAGGATTGAGTTCACCTCCACGCGGGCCCTAGCAACCGTACAAAAAGAAAAAGCGGACCCAACACCACGCGTTGGGTCCGCTGTGTGAAACATCCGGCCTTGTTGATTGTCAGCGTTGGGGATGAGCACCTCCTGATCCCGGCCGTTGCTGTCGGGGGCCGCCCGACCATTGACGGTACCTAGGCCCCCGCCCCACGGTCGTTGTCACCACGGTGTGCGGCCTCCTAGTATGGGCCACTCTCCGAATAATTTTTTAGATAAGAAAGATTGTCGGATGCCTTTTTCCAAAACAGACAGACATTTTATGGCATGGCTAGTGTCAACGATTTTTACTCGTTTGACAGTAACGTCCATCCCGATGGTGAGCATTGTGGGCATAGCGGCCGCGAACGGTTCGTTTGTTCTGGGTGGGTTCACCTCGGGCGCGTACGCAATTGGAGAATCTGTAGGGGCCATTTGGCTCACGCCACTGCTTTCACGCCGCAACGTGAAGAAGCGTCTGTTCCAAGGGTGTGCCGTGTGCGCTCTTCTGCTCTTCGCCTCCGGCATCCTTGCCGTAAACGGGGCGCCGTATAACTTTTCTGTGCCTCTTCTGGTTTTTATCACTGGTTTACTGTCTGCACCCATACCGGGAGTCCTGCGCTCGTCAATCAGCCAGTCGTCCAGCAGTCCGGCCCGGGCAATGAGCCTGGACAACGCGATCAACCAGAGCAGCTGGGTTATAGGTCCAGTTCTCGGTGTCGCTGTGGTTCACAGCTTTGGAACCCTATCGGCCTTCTTCCTTCTGGGGATCTTCTTGGTGATTGCCATGATGACAACTCCCAGAGCAATCACCAATAACTATCATCAGTCGAGCGGTACGGAGTCCACACCAGATGTACGCATCGTTATGAATCCGATAGTTGCGTCGGCAGTGATCATGGCCGTGACGGCCTCTTTTGACACCTTGGTGCCGATACTGCTGACCGAGTGGTCGGGAACTGACGTGCGTACGGGGTGGGTGCTTGCCGCCCTGGCCGGTTCCAGTGTCTTGATCTCGGCGCTTATCGGAGTCAAAACACGCTGGAGCGGCAAGGAAAAGAAGTCGGCGTTTTTCACGCTCCTCGTTGTTTTTCTCATTGGGGCAACCGGTTTCACATACTCTTTCCCAACCCTCATGGCTGTAGCTGTGGTGCTCGGCGCTTTTCAGGCACCCGCCATGATCTTCCGGCAGCAAATCATTGCGGACAAAGTCCCGAAAAACCAGCAAGCCACCGCATTTTCGTACCTCTATGCGGCAGGAGGGATTGGCTATTCACTCACCGCAGCGCTGACCCCGTCAATATCCAAACTCGCAAACACCCAATGCGCTTCAGTTGCCGTCGCTGTTTTCTGTCTGGCAGCACTGGTAGCAGCCCACCTCTACACGAAAAATAACCGTTCCCCCCAGCACCAATGAGGCGCGTCACGCAAGCTCACCACCACCGAGAAGCGGCTGGAAATGATGTTCAAAAAACACGCCGGCCTGACACGTGACCCGCCGCTTTCCCGGTGTCAGACGCTGCGTTGTTTTTGGATCTGTGGCGACACATTTTTCAGCTGGACCGCGAAGTGACAGGCCCCTGGTGTCTGACAGCACCAGGGTCCATGGCCGATATGAGTTACTTCGCAGCTCTTGTCACCGGCAGCAACACCACCCGGGCGCTTCGTCGTCCCGGGGACACGGACAATTGCCGCCCGAGCTGCCGGTAACCAGGGAAGCTACGTGTCCATGTGGTCCGGAAGGCCGGCACAGCCTCCGGCTTTTGCCCATCCGGTCACCACTGGCGGCCCACGACACCGGTACACCTTCAGCTGCCACCGGCCCTAGGCACTCCACATGAAGAACCCTTTTTCGGCCCGACCGAAACGAAACCGGCGACGGACAGCAGGTGAGAAGTTTTTTCGAAACGATCGCGTTCCGCCGCCGGTTGTGACAGGTTGAAAAAAGGGGGGATTGCTGCCCCCTTTCAGCCGGGAATCGGCTTGTGGTCCAGGCAGCTACCAGATGGTGACGCGGTCTTTGGGATCAATCCACATGATGGAATCTTTGTCCACCTCAAAGGCAGAGTAGAACTCATCGATATTGGCGGCGATGACATTGCAGCGGAATTCCGCCGGTGAATGCGGGTCAATGGCCAGGTACTGGGTGGCCATCTGCGGGCGGATGGCGGTACGCCACACCCTGGCCCACGCCAGAAACATCCGCTGTAGGGCAGTGAACTGCTTTCCCTCGACTTCCGGGTCGGCACCATCGGCATCGGTGGTGGTCACCGGGGCCGAATCAAAATCCAGGCCTTTGTCTTCCAGGTACATCCGGTAGGCGACCACCGCAATACCAAGGCCACCCAAATCGCCGATGTTTTCACCAAGGGTGAACTGGCCGTTGACACCGGCTGATTCGATGCCGTTTTCTTTCAACACTGTCGGCACCAGCCCCTGGTACTGGTTGACCAGTTTCCCGGTCAGCTCCTCAAACGCCTTGCGGTCCTCATCGGTCCACCAGGAGTTGAGGTTGCCGACCCCGTCGTACTGGCTGCCCTGGTCATCGAAACCGTGGCCGATCTCATGGCCGATCACCGCGCCGATGGCGCCGAAGTTTTCTGCGGCATCAGCGGTTGGGTCATAAAACGGCCACTGCAGGATAGCTGCCGGGAAGGTGATGTCATTGACCACCGGATTGTAGAAGGCATTGACCGTTTGCGGGGTGCAGTGCCATTCATCCCGGTCAGCGGGTTTGCCGGCCTTGGAAATCTCGTAGTCGTGGTTGAAAGCAGCCGCAGCCTTGTAGTTGTCTATCAGGTGCGCCCCACCTTCGGTGAACTCCAGGCCGGTGAAATCGCGCCAGGTGTCGGGGTAGCCGATCTTCGCCCGGAACTTCGACAGTTTCTCCAGGGCGCGCTCCCGGGTTTCCGGGGTCATCCATTGCAGTTTCGAAATCCGCTCATGGTAGGCCTTGGTCAGCCATTGGACCAGTTCCACCATCTCCTGTTTGTGGCTCGGCGGGAAATGCTCGGCGACATAGGGTTTGCCCAGTTCTTCGCCGACGGCACCTTCCACCAGCTGCAGGCCGCGCTTCCACCGGTCGCGCAGCTCCTCCGCACCGGAGAGCTCCCGGCCGTAGAAATCGAAGTTGGCTTCGGTGATCTCATCGGGAAGCAAACCCGTGACCGAGGACAACACATGCCAGAAAAGATAGAGCTTCCAGGACGGGACAAGATCGTCGGTGAACAGGCAGTCCAGGTGGGTGACAAAGCTCGGCTGCTGGTTGATGACCCGGGCTTCGGGAAGGCCGGCGGCGCGCAGAATCTTTTGCGCCGAAGTGGGCAGTTCAGAAAACTCCATCGGGTTGAAGGTCTTGACGGCATCGCGGGAAGCAACAACATCCCAGTGGCCGGCGGCGATTTTCTTCTCCAGCTCCACAATCATGCGGGCTGCTTCAGCAGGCGAGTGGCCCAGCAGATATGCGGAGTCGATGAATCCGAGCATTGTGGCGACATGCTTTTCGTACGTGGCCAGGGTGTCGGCGTGGGCATCCTCGCGGTAATAGGCCTCGTCGGGAAGTCCCAGGCCGGACTGCACCAGGAAGGGGGCGGCCTGCTCGGAATCGGGGGTTTTCACCACATAGAAACCGATCGGGGAACCAAAGCCCGCCCGGTCGAAGCGGCCAATTACCGTGAGCAGCTCTTCGACGGTTGAAATAGCGGCAACTTCGTCCAGATCACCGCGGATCGGGGTGGTTCCGGCTTTTTCAATGGCGTCGGTGTCCATGAATGAACGGAACAGCACACCCGCGCGGCCGGTGTCTTTTTTCACGATCTCGTGGACATCCTCTTCGGACTTGTCCCGTAATTTGTGGAACATTCCGTCGACCGCGCGGTCGGCGGGTATGTCGTGGGAATCAAGCCAGGGGCCGTTCATGTACCGGAAAAGATCTCTCATGGCTTCCACCATACGAACTGGACACCGGCGGCTGCTGCGATTGTGTACGTGCCGACAGCGAACATGGCGTGTGCCGACACCATCACGCCCGGGATCGGATGGTCGGAAAAACGATTCTCCAGCGGAGGCGTGGTGGAAAACGATGTGTCACCAACGATGAGTGCATATCCCCCGTGCAGGGGGTTTTCAGAACGCGGATACCGTGAAAGAGATCACTTTTTTGCACGGTGGTTCTTAGGCCTCGGCGGCACCTTGATTGATTCGAAAGTGAAAGGTTTCAGTCCATTAACTGTTTTTGCTGGTCATGGCCTGAGATGGTGTCTATTGTCCACTAGCTGCGAATTGAATAACATTGCCGTTACTTATAACGCTTTGATTGCCTGCTCAACAGTGGTTTTGTTGCGGCGGCAAACCCGCTAATCTAAGGGCGGACCTTCTCCCATGGGTCCTGCGGATACTGTTCGTGCAGCAGTTGAGGCAGTGCTGATTGATGACGCTGTATGTGTTGTCATCGGCGCGCAAGCTGTGGCGCACCGGTTTTCCGCGAAGAATGTTCCGCACCAACTTTTCCGTCGTCAGGGCCGTTTGTGAGCTTTGTGCGTGAAAAGCTACAGCCGGATGTGAAAGACAATCCGGGTGTGGGGTTCACGTGTTTTACGGTCGATGTTGACGCCGGGAGATATCCCCAAAACTGAGGAGACCGAGTTTCATGAACCGCAAGACAAAAGCCGCCGTCGCGGGTACTGCTGCAGCCCTTCTTCTTTTCTCCGGCGGAGCCGGAACTTTCGCCCGCTGGTACGACGAAAAAGATATCGAGATGAACACGGTTACCGCCGGTGAGTTGAAGCTGAAGGTTGATGGTAAGGGCACCTGGCAGATCAACACCCCGGATTCGGATGGCGTGACTCAGGATTTCAATCCCGCCAGCGACAAGATCGCCCCCGGCGATGTCATCACTTACACCGCTAACGTCACCCCCACCATCGTGGGCAAGAACCTGAAGGCGGAGCTGGTTATCGACGATTCCGAGGTGGCCGGTCAGTCCGATGTGTGGGCCAAAGCCAAAGCTGCCGGGGTGGTCAACGTGTCCTCCGAGATCGTCGGAAAGACCGCTCTGACAGAAGACGACAATGGCCATGACCAGGAGGTAAAGGTGACAATCACCTTCCCCGAATTCACCGACATCACCGATCCTTCGGCGGGTGACCGGGAGCATAATGACACCTGGTGGGATCAGACACTCCAGAATCAGGAACTCAATTTCACTGGTCTCAAGCTGGCCCTGAAACAGACCAACAGGGGCGCCTAAAACACATCTCCGGCCATCGGCATTGATCGATGTGGCCGATACAGGCGGCCGGTTCTGGTGCTGTCACCGGAGCCGTGCCGCCTTTGTTGATCGACCAGTCCCTATCGGCGTCCAGCTCCCCGGAAACCTGCTTGCCGTTTTTCGAAGTTGTGTTTCCCCTTCCCCACTCCCCCGCTATTTCGGCAGGTGATCACCATGGTGCGACCAGCCGCGCATGATGTGCCGCGGCAATCTGCCCGCATCCGGCGCATCAGGGCGGCAGCCAGGCGTTCGTTGGTGTTGGCGGCAGTGTCGGGTTTCGCTGCCCTGGGTCTGCTGGTGTTCGCCTTTGTCCCCGGCACTTCGGCCCGCTTCTATGATGCGCAGCCTTTGGGTATGGAATCCATATCCACCGGTCAGCTGGCGGTGGCTCCCGTTGACGGCCAGCTCAGTGCTGTGTTGTGGTCGAGGCAGAGGACACCCAAATCGCGCTCCCGGGTATTTACCGATGGTGACAGAAGCGTCGAATGTTCGAAAGCAACCCGCAGAGGGTTTAAATTCCGGTGCCCGTTTCCCCCGGACAAGATTGATCTGCTGACAGTTTCCGGGGGCGATGACATCGAGTATTCACAGGTTTTCTCCCTGACCGTGCACGGTAAAAATCTTATGGCGCAGCCCAAAGCGACAGTCGACAAGCAGCTGTCTGGTTTGCCCGCGGGGACAACGCTGAGTGAACCGGTGGTCGAGCGTGTATCTGGTCCCGATGTGGCCGCCAGCGTCATCACGGTGGTTGAAGACGGTGACGAGTTCGCCGAACAAGATGAACCCTACTATCTGAAAGTTACCTACACGGTGAGCTTGAAGGCCGCCAGATGCGATTCGATCGTCTGCGGCGAGGTGTCGGAAGCCCTGCTGCCGGAGATAACTTTCATCGCCCAGGAGGCTGACCGCCAGTGAGTCAGATGCGTTCCAGCCGATCAATCATGCGGGTTGTTTGTGCCCTGCTTGCCGTCGTTGCCATATCGGCGGTGCTGTTTGGTCATCACGCCCCCACAACTGAGGCGCGCTGGTATGCGGCAACCACGGTCGGCCCGCACACCATCAAACGGGATGCCCTCAAAGTGGAGGCAGTCGACCAGGTTGATGGTGCGTGGGCGATGCTCGACGATCCCACCGGTGACACGGAGAGCGTTCCCGCCAACCCTGCCGCCTGGAAATTAACGAATATGGCCACCTCCGGTTACATGGTTGTCGTCCTGCGCAGTTTGGCCATGGACCCGATTGACACGATCAGAAGCTCTGACAACTGGATGGGATTGGGGCGAACGAAATTTGAACTGACCGTGCGCCGCGACGCCGGGCCCAGTACCTGCGCCAAACAGGATGGCCACAAGATCAAAGGCAAGATACTCAAAGACATCAAAGGTGAATCCCAAACAATCGGTCTGCCGGAAGAGAAATTCTCCCTCACGTTGCCGCCGCAGGGATCTGTCTGGGTGTGCATCCACCTGGTTGAGCGGAGTTTATACAATTTTTCCAACGAGAAGGATCGTGTGGATTTTGTGTGGAGGTACGCGGGAACCGGGGTTGCTATGGCACTGGGATACACCTACCGGGTGCCCACCCCCAAGTCCCTGGAGGAGGACGGGCTGGAGTGGGAGGGAGCCGGTTCCTCCATCTCCCACGTGATGGCATACATTCCCTGGGTGGGGCGTGCCGGACAGCATGAAACAGAACCGAAGAGTCTGTGCGAGATTATTGGCTACCCGAACTACCTTTTCCTGCGCTTTAGCTGGCCGGGGGGATACGTTCCCAGCTTATTTTCGGGAGGCGCCCAGTGGGGTGAGCAGATTCTCTACCGGGATCCGGCCAAACCCGGGGATCCCTGGGTGCCGTTGACCGGACAATCCACGAACGATCCCGGCAGGGACAGGCTGTTCGGCGGGCCGGACGGCAGCGCCGAGTTTAGTCTCCTTGCTGGTCAGCCCGACAGACTGGACGACACCAAAATCCACCGGTGGAATATCGCCGAGCTGGGTTCGGTTGCCGATCCTGCGGAGATTCCCGACTGGTCCGGCGATAAGCAGATGTACCAGTTGGATCTGCGGGCCAGGCTCATTTTGAAAACCGATTCGTCAAACGGGGGAAACGACAAAGACGCCCCGCCGATCAACTGGATCGATTCGCCCTTTGCGATCCGCGTCTACTACCCCAGACATGACAACGGCGAATCGCAGGATCTCCGGTGCAAGCCGGTGGCGTTGCCGGACGATGAGATGGAAAGCAGCAAGTTGGCTCCACCGTTCGGCGGGGCCCGCATCATGACGGAAGATGTAATCCCGCAGCAATGATCCGCCCCCGGCATCTCCTGCCGGAAAAACCATCCGGTGACCGCGCAAGCGGCGGGGGCGTCCGGTACCGAATACACAATGCAGCCTGCTGCTTATTCAAGGAAAGTGACCGCCAGTGACAGATCCCGATCAACTACCGGATAACGGCACTACCACGCCACCGCTGAAGTGGAATCCCCCGACAGCTGGTGCGAAAGAGTCGGCCACATCTGTTCCCGACGGTAATGCTGCCGGCAGCAGCCGGGTATCGTCGGCTGCCGGACCGTCGGCACCGGGCATGGACCACGGGGATGACAGTCGACAGGCATCTGCTCTCGGTGAATCGACGGCTCCGCCCGCCGGGACTGTTCCCGACAACGCCGCCGCCGCAGCTTCCGCTGCTGCGGTGGCGGGTGGTCCCGCTGCTGCCGCGGATGCTGTACCCGCTGCTTCTGCCGCCGCAGGTCAGCCGGAACCGCATACCGTTTCCGAGGAAGAAGACGAGGAGTTTTCCCTGCCGGGATTTATCGGCACGGTCATCACCTGGATCATTGTTTCGGTGCTGGTATTTCTGGCCGCAGCCGCGGTAGTTGTGCCGCAGATCATGGGCTGGGTGCCGCTGACGGTGCTCACCGGATCCATGGAACCGCGCATCTCCCCGGGATCCCTGGTGGTGGTCAAACCGGTGGATACAACCGACGGGCGCCGGGAACTGTCGGCGGGTCAGATTGCCACCTATATGCCGAATCCCGATGATCCAACCCTTGTCACCCACCGGATCATTGACCGCTCCACCCGCACCGACGGAACCGTCTTCTACAAGTTCAAAGGAGATGCCAACCAGGCCCCCGATCCGGATGAGGTGGCCGACTTCCAGGTTCGTGCCACCTACCGCTACCACCTTCCCTACCTGGGGTATGTGACGGGACGGCTGCACGGGAAACAACGCACCGGTGGCGTGCTGATTGTGGTGGCGATCCTGCTGACCTACATGGTCTACCAGCTGTACCAGTATTCCCGGGAGCGCAGGCGCCTGCGGGAGGAAGAAGAGGGGCAAAAACCGGATTCCCCGGCGTGTGCCTGATCCCTGGAGATCGGTGGCGGACAAACCGGGCTTGTCGCTGCCCGATTTCTTTCGGCGGCAGACGGATGAAACGACAGCCCGTGGCAGAGAACCCGGGGCCACCGACACTGACCGCAACCCCCGTCATCCGGGCCGGATGGCGGGGGTGTTGATGCTCTGCCACGGGCGGGGCTTCAGTTGTTCCCCCAGGTTGCAGCAAAAAAGACAACCCTGGGGTGGATGTGACTGGTGTTGAGGATGTGAAAGAAGTGAATATGTTGTAGGTTGTTACACATGGAGTTTCCCCGCACCACCACCGCCATCCCGTTGCACCGGCGGCGTATCCCGGCCATCGCTGTGGCCAGTATTCTCACTGTTCTCGCTGTTGTGGCGGGACTGCTTGTTGTCACGGCCGACGCCGATGAAAAGCTGTATCCCACCGGACCCGATGTTGCCTCGTGGCAGCACGTTGATGGAGCCGCCATCAACTGGTCGTCGGTGAAATACGCGGGCCACGACTTTGCTTTCGTCAAATCAACCGAAGGCATCGGCTACGTCAACCCCTACTTCATTGTCGATTCGAAGCAGGCCGCGAAAAACGGGATGCTGGTCGGCTCCTACCACTACGCCCGGCCCGCCCAGGATGCGCGGATGCAGGCACGTGAATATGCGGCATCACTGGTCGCCCAGCCGCAGCCCTCACTGCCGCCGGTACTTGACCTGGAGGTCTCCGAAGGGTTGACGCCCTCACAGCTGGTTGACTGGACCGACACCTTCCTGCGGGAAATAGAGACACTCACCGGCCGCCAGCCGATGATCTACACCTACCGGTACTTCTGGAATGTCGAGATGGGCAACACCACCGCCTTCACCGACTACCCGCTGTGGCTGGCCGCCTACCAGGACACCGCGCCGACCGATATTCCCGGCGGCTGGGATTTCATGACGTTCTGGCAGCAGTCCGACCATGCCACCATCAGCGGTATCCCCGGTGCCACCGACTACAACATTTTCAACGGCACCAGAGGGCAGCTCAATGACCTGGTGGCCGGCAACAACCTGTCGCTGGGCACGATCATTGAAGGCAATATCAGCTCCGACCGGCTGGTCGGCACCGCCATGGAACTGAAAACCTTCGGGGAAAACAACCGGGAACTCGTCGGTGCGATTTTGGCCGTGGCCGCCGGTGTCATCGGTATCGGTGCCCTGCTCACCTTCGCCCGCAGCCAGGGACTTGACCTCGGCCCGGCCAACCAGCTGGTTGACTACGTCCAGCATCTGATTGCTTCCGGCAACCTGCCGATCGATGATTTGAAGACCATGGCAGCCGAAGGCGACTACTCGGTTGGTGACCTTTTGATCCTGCTGAAAAACGCGGAGAAACTCTCCCACGAAATCAAGCGCGCCCAGGGCGAAGCCGGGTAAGCGGCAACCAACTGCGCACAAGCGGCCATCACGGCCGAAGCCGCCGGATGCGGGGAAGCATCCGGCGGCTTTCCGCATGCCGCAAGACTGTGTATTCCACCCGGATACAGCTGCTGCCGAAGGCAAGAGCGGAAAAATCGGCCCGGTAAGGGTAGACTCGCCCCGCATTGCCCACCGGCCGGAAGGAACAGCACTGTGACCGATACCCCGACACCGAAGCACTACCGGCGTTTTCCCGTCCGTATCCGTCAAGTTGAGGTGGTGGCGAAAAAACAACTGTCCCCCACCATGCTGCGCATCACCTTCGGCGGGGAGGGTGCCCGCGGCTTCGAATCAGGGATCTTCGACGAACACGTCAAACTGATTTTCACCGATCCTTCAACCGGTGAGCTGCGGCTGCCGCAGCAGGTGGGCGACAAGCTTGAATGGCCCACCCCGAAACCGGTGGGCCGGGAATACACCATCCGCAAACACCGTCCCGAAAGCCACGAATTCGACATCGATTTCGTCGTCCACGGCGAAGGGCTGGCCGGCTCGTGGGCGGAAAACTGCACCATCGGTGACCGTCTGCATGTGGCCGGCCCACCCGGCGGCTGGGAGATATCCCGCGACTACGACTTCTATGTGCTGGCCGGCGATGAGACCGGACTGCCATCGATGGCCCGTTTCCTGGAGGAAGCCGATCCCGGGATGAAAGGCACCGTCGTGGTGGAGGTCCCTGACAAGCACTCGGAAATCGATCTGGCGGACCATCCCGGCTTCACCGTCACCTGGGTGCACAACCACGGCAAAGCCTCCACCGTTCTGGCCGACACTGTCACGGCAACGGATATCCCCCACGGGGCCAGTGTGTTCGTGTGGCTGGCCGGGGAAGCAGCCGCCATCAAACCGCTGCGGGGATGGATAAAGCACGATCTGCAGCTTCAACGGGGCGATATTTCGGTCACCGGCTACTGGAAACGCGGGGCGGAAGACACCCACGAACACCTCGACCGGGATGAGGGATAAGTGGTGGCCGGGTGATCCCGGAATGGTTGCGGTAACACGTGATCGCACTTAGAAAACCGTCTGCCCGTAGGATAACGGCAACTGTTGGCTGGTCTTTTGGATTGTGTTCATGTGTTGTCCGCCGGGGCGAAAAGGAACTGCCGTACCGGCCTCCGGTACGACCGATACACAGACCTGCTCCGCCGGGGAACTGTTGCCCGAAAACATAGCCATGGCCAGTCAGTATCGTTTTAACCGGTATGAATGACCTGCACCTGGCTCGCACAAACAGTGGTGAACCAACCACCACCGTGACCACCGCGGTGTGCCGGGCTCTGGAGCAGGCTGCCGGACAAGAGACCACCACTTTTTTGTGGCCGGGGATTTGTTTGACCGGGCGACCCTCTGTGACAGCCGTGGATAAGCGGAATCACCGGAAGCCGCCGGCACCATCATCGACCGGGCCATCAGTGTCGGCATGCTGGTGATCATCACCAGCGGCAACCATGATGCGGCCGTCGGACTGCTGGAACACCTTGCACCCCGTGATGGCCTGACGGTGATCACCGCCGGGGAGCCTGCGGTCATTGAAATCGAAGGTGGCGGCATCGATATTGTGACCGCCGGTGTGACCGGGGACCCGGATCCGCGCAGAATCATCCACCGTTTTCCCGCGCCACGCAAAAACAGCACCACCATCGGTATGCTGCACACCTCTTTGACGGGGGAGCACAGCCGGTCGGTGCGTCTGCCCACCACCAAATAGGAGCTGGTTGACCTCGGATACGACGCCTGGCTTTTGGGCCATGTGCATGAACCGGTTGTGGTCTGCGGCAACCCGCCGATTGTGTGGCCCGGCTGCCACTGGGGGCGATGCGGCACCGACTGTGTGCCCGGCCGGGTGGAAATCACCGTGGAAGGCGGACAGGTAGCCGTGGTCTTTCATCGCTTCTAGACGCAAGCGCCCGCCAGTCAAGCTTCCGTGTTACGCCCGGCTACGGGATTGCACTGTGGTGTTTCTTCTTAAAGTGATTCGTTTCCTGTTAAGTCGGCGTAGTTTTTGAACAGAATCTCTAGCCGCTGTTCTTCGGTTGTGAGCTTGCGTGAAGCCCCCAGTGCCTTATCCACCGCGCGGTCTAGCTTGTCGTGTGCCTTCAACAGTGCCGGGTCCATTGCCAGTGGGTTGTAGTGGTCAGCCAACGACCGCTCGGGGTGAAGCGCGCGGGCCTCAAGCACCGCCTTACCGCCCGCGATAATCTCCTGGCGCTGCTTCTCGGTCAGCTCCGGGACGGGGAAAGTGTTCCACACCAACGTGGCGGAGAAACGAAGATCAGACTTTAAACGCCCGCCTACCGCACGCTGCCATGTGATGAACATCGACGACGACAGCAACGCAAACATGAGTCCATCAGGATCCGAGATCGTAAACGTTGCATCACTCGCAATAATGTTGGCTGTGTAGTGATCTGCAAGGAAGTATTTGCGGTTCTCACTCACAACACGCGGAATACAAACGTAATCAGTTAGTGGCCGTTTGCTGTTGGGTCGGAACAAGTGGGGAGTGTCTTTGAGTTTGAAGGCATCTCCCGTGGGTTTCTGCTGAGAACGCCATTCCTTACAGGAGGCCACGCGCTGTTTCAGCACCGGAGACTTGGCAATGTCAGCCGGATTGAAGTCCTCGTCACCCATCCATAGGCACCAGCGATCTAGGTCGTGCACTAGTTCCCTGGCTCCGCGGAAGGGGCGCAAATATTTAGCGGCAACAGGGTCAGCGTCCACTTCGGCATAGTCGTCTTTTTCTACTAGGAGATTCCCTCCATCCACAGGCATTGTCCCAAAGGACGCTCGGGAAACCTCGGGAGAAATAGCTTTAGTGGTTTTCCAGACGAGAATCTGTGGACCATCGATCAGGTAGGCATTGACGCCTTTTTCCACAGCCACAGGTACCGGTTCGCCGGTTATGTCAGGATAGTCCCACAAGCGCTGCTTGGTGTGCTTGTCGCGGGTGAAGCCAACAATCACGCAATGCACGGCCGCTTTACCGGGCGCTTCGGAGTCCCAGGCAAAGGTACGGTGCGCGAACTTGATGTTCCAGCCGTCAAAATAGATCGGGTCAAACAACGCCGGAACCGGCTGCCCCTGACAAATACTGTTGGTGGTCACATAGCCGAACTCACCACCCCGGTGGCGCAACAAGTCCAAGGTTTTCGCGTGCCAAGCCGTCACGTAGTCCAAATAGCCGTCATAGTTTTTCCCCCATGCTTGTTTCAGGTCAGCTACTTGTTCCTTGTTTTTAGTCTGGTGGCCGATAAACGGCGGGTTACCGAACACGTAGGTCATGCCGGGAGTTCTCGGAACAGTCGTATCCCACGCCATGTGCAGCGCGTTGCCGTGCACGATATGGGCGGTGATCTTGATCGGCAGGCGCTCCGGGGCAAGACCAATCCGTGAAGCAAGCGCTTGGTTTGCCTGATGATCGACCAAGAACATGGCGACCTCAGCGATACGCGCAGGCCACCAGTTAATCTCGAAGCCGTAGAACTGGCCGATAGACAACCGCTGGTCGAGCGTCACGTCAAGGGCACCCGTGGTCAGCCCCTCCCGCTCGTAGATCGCCGCGATAATCTCCGTCTCAATCTTGCGTAGCTCCCGGTAGGCGACCACAAGGAAGTTTCCGCAACCACACGCCGGGTCAAGGAAGATCATGTCCGCCAGCGAGTCACGGAAGGCCCGCAACTGCTTAATCGTCGTGGACTTGTTGGTCACCAACCGGCGGGCTTCATCCCGCAGTTGATCGAGGAACAACGGCTCTAGAACCTTCAAAATGTTGGTTTCGCTGGTGTAGTGCTCCCCGTCGCTTCGCCGTGCTTCTTTCGACTTCACCAACTGGAAGAGAGAGCCGAAAATAGCCGGACT
>NZ_JAFLEQ010000013.1 GCF_017307055.1 Corynebacterium mendelii
ATCAGCGGTAACGATGGTGGTACCACAGCCACGGTCAGCATCAACAGACAGCATCTGCTCGTCATCGCCGAGTTTATCGCGCCAGTAGTTGATGGTTTCGTTGCCGACCAGGAACTTCAGGGTCACCCACCCGGAGGTGTATTTGTCTTCCGGGGTTTTACCGATCACATCAATGGTGTGACTGTAGATACCGGGATGCGAAAACATGAACCGGGTCGGATACTGACCGGCCTGCAGGAACTGCAGTTTCCGGGAAATCGTCGACCCGCCGACAGAAACCGGCATGAACGTGTTGCTCTTGCCCGGACCCGCGGCAACCACACCGCCGCCATAGGATTCGGTAGTCACCGAATAGGTGAGTTTCTGGTCGTTGAGCTTGTCGTAATCAACACCGGTGGTGTCAAACACCACGGTCGGGGCATCATCGTCTGATTCCCCGCCGGTGATCCAGGCACTGGTTTTCCCGGAGTTACGGATGAAATCCTTCAGGTTTTTATCATCACCATCCAGGCAACTCAAAGTATTGTCGGGAACCTCCACCCAGACAGTGGAACCGAAGGACTTGTCTTTGTCATCCGACCACTTCGGCTCCAGATACCCGTAGTCGTCGTAGCCGAGTTTGCTGGTGACAACCCCACCGGAAAACGTGTTGTCCAGGTTCTCCGGGGGCCAGGCTTTGTCGAACTGTGTTTTGAGATTCTCCTCATCCAAAGTCGGCTGGTCGACCACCGGGGCCGGCGGCTCAGGACGATCACCGACAGGTTCTGAAAGACCCATCTCTTCGCGCTGCTGCTCAGCCGTCACACCGGTGGAACCCAAACCAGGTGAACTGCCATCAGCCAGGTGCACATCCCCATCGGTACCCACCAGCCAATAGTGGGTGATCTCCGGGGTTTTTTCCGTCGTACCGTCAAAATGACGGCCCGTGGCCTGCCAGGTCAGCTTGTAGATACCCGGCTCAGTAAACGTCCAGTTGGTGTGGGCATGCCCACCAACAGACACAATGTATTTACGAATATCCCGGGAGGAAAAGATCCTGCTGGCACTGCCCCAGCCGGCAATATAGTTCCACACCTCCATCTCTCCCGGCCCGGCGAAATCCTTCAGCTCCAATTCCAGCGTGTTGCTGACGAAATCATCCGGCACATTCCACTCGTGGCCGGGATCGAAGGCACCGAATCCGGCCCAAATCGGCTTCCACCCGTCATACAGCTGCGCCGGGGCATGCCACAAAATAGTTCCGGGCTGCCCCAGAAACGACAGATTCGGATCATCCGGAACCACCATCCGGGAAACTTCTTTCCCATTGAAGGAATCCGGACCCAACCGCATGCACACATCATCCGAATCAAGGACTTCAGAGCCATCAACAGCCATCACCGTCAGATCCCCATCACCATTGCGGCTGACATAGGGACCATCCACATGCCCGTGGTAGAGCAACTTCCGCCCAGCACACACA
>NZ_JAFLEQ010000014.1:0-27292 GCF_017307055.1 Corynebacterium mendelii
CACCATCATCCAAAAGATGGCAATCCATCCCCTCCTTCCAGGCGGACACACCCCCAAACATTCGGTACCACCAGCGATAAAGACACCTACAACTTTTATCCCCGGCAGGTCAACCACCCACCCCCATCACACCGCAACAGGCACAGCACCACCCCCAGCAGAGCCAAGCCAACCCTATTTTTTTCGCCTCGTACCGGATGTACCCCCCCAGTCCGGACACACATTGTGCACCTTAGCCCCGTCTCGGCAGTGCGGCTGAAATGAAAAAACTCCCTACCAGCACGGGTGCTGGTAGGGAGTTGAAGTGGTAGCGGGGGCAGGATTCGAACCTACGACCTCTGGGTTATGAGCCCAGCGAGCTACCGAGCTGCTCCACCCCGCGTCGGGTGATGTTATTCACCATGTCGGGCAGGCCTTCCGGCCCGCTGACTTGCACAATGTTACAGACGTCGGGCCAAAACAACAAATCAAAGCCCCACCAGGGACTTTCCCGACCATCAGCCGGTTGTCGTCCCCGATGGGGCAGTGATTAGTTCACCCGAAAGGCATCTCTGTCGACTGCCGTGCGGCAGCCCATAGCGCGCTACATGCCCAGCATTGCTGACATGTAGATATTCTTCACCGCAGCTTCAGCGGCACTGTAGGAGTGGTTCTCCTTGCCGACTTTCTGCGGATCGAAGTTGAAGGATTCGTACAGACCCCGCATCTCCTTGACGATCTCCGCCAGGTGCTCTTCCAGAAAGGCCACCGGGTCCATATTGTCCCGCCACATCGGCAGCTTCGTCTTCTGATCCTGGGTGATCAGCACCCGGAGAGCGAAGACCACCGGCATGAGGAATCCGAGGGGCACATCTGTGGCCACCGGCTTGCCGAAGAACTTCGACGACTTCGGGGACTTGCCCTTGTTGACCGCCTGCACGGAGGTGATGCGGCCGAACTTACCGCCGGTCGCGTTATAGGCCTCGGCGAAGTTGCACTGGATGTAGTCGTAGGCCCTGACGATATCCGGCAGCAGCTCGTGGGCGGCCCACACCTGCTCGTTATCGACCTCACGCTGGTAGTCGTTGTTCTTGGCCGATGAGACCGCACGGCAGGACATGAGCTTTTTGTAGCGCTTAAAGGCCAGGCCTTTCTGTGCGTAGGCACTGCGGCCTGTCAGCGCGGTGACCTGCATGCCGTCATCGTCGACGGGAAGATCGATGGCACTGAGCGGAATCCAGGCCAATGCCGTGACATCGGGGACCGCGATCGTGCCTTCACCGTTGGTCTTCCACTGGATACGCTCTGTGACGCCACAGCCTGCGAGCACTTGCTTGAGCGGATCGAGCAGACCCTCCTGGTTGGCGGTGGTTGTCGGCGCCAGCTGCACGTTGTTGTTGCGGGCGGCACACACTTCCAGCAGATGCTCGTTGAAGTAGGCGACACAGGACTCGTCGTCCGGATTGGCCGGGAAGAGGATTTCCAGCGGCATCAACGCTTTGTTTTCGTCCGGATCCCGGCGGATGGCATCAAGCTCATCGGCGAACTGTCCCCATGCCTGCTTCAGATCCTTCCAGGTCTTGATCTTGTTGAATTCCTTGCGGTCCATGGAGGTCTTGCGCAGCAGCGACAGACCTGCGGCCAGCGCATTGTGTCCACCGTCAAGGATTCCTTCCGCCATCGGGTTTTCGATGGTCAGGCTGACCCGGTTGCGGTCGAGGGACACCACCGAGGGCACTGCCATGAGAATGCCCTTGGATTTGAAGGGCAGCAGCTCCGGGGTGAGAGCAATGGTCTCCTCGATTTCATCGGTCACCTCGCCCCTGCGGGAAAACCGCGGATTGGAATCAAGCGTGCAGTTGTCGATGATCGGCACCAGGTTCCGGATTTCAATGAACCCGGTCAGTCGACCGATGTTGTTGACCGCGGAAAAACCGGGTCCCTTGTTCGGGATCGGCAGGAAGCCGGAGTTGATTCCGAGGTTCGACACGGGGTTGAGAATCTGAACCGTGAAGGTGCGCTCGGTGGACGGGCTCTGGGTGGTGGAGTTGGTCTCCATGATGTTCCTCCTGAAGGGAACTCAGGTCCGGTGAATGACTGGCACTCATTGGCGGCACCGGGTCACCTCCCTTGCGGGAAACCTGCGACCCTGTCATTTCCATGTTCCTTATCCCAGAAACATCAACCGGACGGTGTGTGTTTTTGTTGGTCTGTGAACCAACAAGATCAACATTAAAAACGGCTCCCAGATGGACTTCGCCACAAGCCTCTCCAGTCATGCAGCGGTGCGCCGACAAAGATCACAGCCACCCACACTACCGATAAAATAGCTGGTCAATGCCGGTTATGGCGCGAAAAAAGACGGCCCCCCACCCCTCCCCCATTTCGGGGTTGGGAGTGGTGGGGCCGTCTCTGTGTGCCTCCGCAAAAAACCGGGTGGTGGTTACTGCGCCACCGCGGCAGCCTCCTTGTCTCCGGATTCCGCATCGGCGGCCGGGCTGTCGAGTTGTTCGCTCACGCTCGGCTGCGGGTTACCGGTCAGCTGCTGGTAGTCGGCAACGGCTTTGTCCAGCCTGTCGAGTGCCCGTCCGTAGTCTTCGAAGGAACCGGACTTGGCGCCATTTAAGGCATCGAGTGCATCGCGCACCCGCTGCAGCGCTTCGGCAACATCGGCCGGGGCGGCGTCGCTGGCCTGCGGCACTGTCGCAGCCGTGCCTGCCGGAGTGTCCTCACTGCCGGTTGTCGCCGGGGTATCAGCGTCATCGACATTGATGGCACCACCGGTCTTTTCGGCTTCCGCCAGGTCAGCAGCAGCCTTCGGGTCAATACCCACCTGGCTTAATGCTTCGGCGATCGTCGGCGCGTAGCCGACCGAACCCTTGTAATAGACCAGCACACGAAGCAGCTTCGGGAAAGCCGATTCCTGGTTCTTGCGCTTGGTGTAGATCGGTTCAACGTAGAGGATTTCCCCGCCACCGACCGGCAGAGTCAACAGGTTGCCGTTGGTGATGTCGTTGGTGGCCTGCCACAGCGAACGGTCACGGGCAATCTGGTCCGACGACATCATCGCATCCTGCGCCTGCGCCGGGCCGAAGGTCTGGGTGTCGGTGGGAAGGACACGGACGGTGATATCACCGTAGGTCTCCGGATCAGAGCTGACGGTCATGTGGGCGGCGAGGAACTCACGCTCGAACCCGCGGAAGGGGGTGATCAGCTGGAAGCTGGGGTCATCGTCTTTCGGGGAACCGGCCACCACGTAGTAGGGCGGCTGGGCCAGTTTCGATCCCTGGATTTCACTGGTCGGATCGGAGGGGACGGACCAGAAGTTGTCGGAGGTGAAAAACACCCGGGCATCATCGACGTGGTACTTGGCGATCATCTCGCGCTGCACCTTGAACATGTCCTCCGGGTAGCGCAGGTGGTTCATCAGCGCATCGGAGATGTCACTTTTCGGCTTGACCGTATCCGGGAACACACCCTGCCAGGCCTTGAGTACCGGGTCTTCCTCGTCGAAGGCGTAGAGTTCCACGGTTCCGTCGTAGGCGTCGACGACGGCTTTGACGGAGTTTCTGATGTAGCCGATCTTCGGGGTGAACACATTCTGGTTCAGCCCGGTGGCGTTGAGCGCATCCCGGGTGACACTGTCGAGCTGTGTGGTTTTCGCGTACGGCAGGGATTCCAGGGTGGTGTAGCCGTCGACGATCCACTTGATGTGGCCGTCAATCACCGCCGGGTAGGTGGCGGAATCGGTGGTCAGCCAGGGGGCGACTTTTTCCACCCGGGACCGCGGGTCACGGTTGAAGATAATCTTCGAGTCCCCGCTGATCCGGTCACTGAGCAGCATGTTCAGTTCCTGGTATTTCGCGGCGAACAGGGCGCGCTGCGCCAGGTTGCCGATACTCACGCCACCGCTTCCCTGGTAGGTGTAGGTCGAGCCGTCGGTGTCGTATTCCAGTGATTTGCCGTTGAGTTTGCCGCCGACGATCGCGTAGTCCTGGTTGGTCGGCCCGGAGGAAATCACCGGCCCGTAGTAGATGCGGGGTTCGGTGACCTCAATGCCGAGTTTCTTGGCATCGGGATCGTTTTGCTGGCGTTCGAGTGTCTGCAGGTCGGAAACAATGAAAATCGGGTAGCCACCACGGGTCGATCCGACATCGCGGGCCACCTCGTCGACTTTGTTGGCGGGCGCTGCCACCAGTCCGTTGCCGTGGGTGTAGACGGTGTGCCGGTTGATCCAGTCACGCTGATTGTCGGTCAGCGCATTGGGGTCGATTTCACGGGCGGCGACCACATAGTCGCGCAGCTCGCCGTCGACGGTGTAGCGGTCAATGTTCAGCTTCTTCGGGAAGCCGTAGAAGTTTTTCAGCTGTTCACGCTGGGTGAAAGTGTCGGCGAGAATCTGCGGATCCAGCAGACGGATATTCGACAGGGTGGCCGTATCATTGGCGACTGCCTCATTGGAGGCACCGTCAGCGCCCCAGTTCATCTCGTAGGTGACGTGGTTGTCGGTCAAGCCGTAGGCGTAGCGGGTGGCCTCAATATTGCGGGCGATGTATTTGGATTCTTTTTCCGCACGGTTGGGCACCACGGAGAACTGTTCCACGGCCATCGGCCAGGCCACCCCGATGATCGCGGAGCTGAGCACCATCAGTGCGGTGGCCAGGGCCGGGATGCGCAGATCCTTCAAAACCACGGTGGCGAAAAAGGCGAAAGCCACCACCAGGGCGATGACCATGAGCAGAATTTTCGCCGGCAGGACCGCGTTGATGTCGGTGTAGTTGCCGCCGGTAAACGAGGTCTGGGCTTGGGAGAGCACATGCTCCCGCGACAGCAGGTCGTAGCGGTCCAGCCAGAATCCGGCGACTTTGACCAGCATGAAAATACCGGCGATCACCGACAGTTCGATGCGCGCACCACGGGAAAGAGTCCCTTTGAACCCGCCGCCGATGGAGCCGGCTTTAATGCCTCCCAGCAGGTAGTGGGCGGCCAGGGCCACCAGGAACGCCACCACCAGCAGCACCGAGATTGAACCGGCCAGCATCCGCAGGAAGGGCAGGATGAAGGCGTAGAAGCCGTAGTCCCGGCCGAACTGCGGGTCAGTCTGGCCGAAGGAATGGTAGTTGAACGCCATCGCCGCGGTTGTCCACGACGCCTGGCCGACCAGACCGGCCCCGACCCCGATAATCAGCGGCACCCCGATGAGCACCCGCTTCAATGACTGCTCGATGGCGGAATGGTAGCTCGACAGCGGACTGGAGGGATCAAATCCGCCGGTGTGCTTGGGTCTGGTGCGGTAGGCCACCCATCCGGCCAGCCCGGTCACCAGGACCGCCACGGCCGCGAAAGCGGCGAACATGGCGATCCGCAGCAGGACAACGGTGGTAAAGACCCCGCTGTAGTCGACGGAGGCGAACCATTCCCAGTCGGTGATGAACCCGACAATCATGGGAAGCAGGAACAAAACGGCGCCGACAATCGCCGCACCGATCATTAGCCCGCGGGGCGGGCGCTTCTGCTGTGATGGGCCGGGCGGAAACGGCATCTGTGTTGGATCAGCCACGATGGTGGTGTCACTCCTAGGTGCGAAAGGCAACGTGAGACATGCCCGAAGTGAACAGCGGCGCGTTTGACTGCGGGGCTATGGGCGGGCGGGTGGAAACATTCTCCCCGCCCGGCACAGCGTGAGCGGTGAAACGGCGCACAGCGATAGGTTGCACGCCCCGCGCCGCCGACGGGCAAGCCCAGTCTTCCATACACTGGTGGCGGTGTCCCACAGCGGACACCACCGGATGCGGGTTCTCAGGTTGCGGTGACTTATTGACCAGCCATCCACAGCCCCTTGTCCGGTATTCCACGACTTTTTCTAAGGATTGCCATGAGCCACCCGTTACCGGACGATCCCGGCCGCAGAGAGCAGGCCAAGCTCAACATCGCCTCCCTGCAGGCAGTCAACCATCTGCGCACCACCGGCACGCTTCCAGCATTGTGCACCTTGTTCGATGGGGAGAAGTTTCGCCGGCGCCACCCCGAGCTGGAAGAAAAAATCGGCGATTCACCGGTACTGGTCGTCCCCGAACAGTTGGACGAGGCAGAAATCGCCGACATGGAGACATTCCTGTCGACCCTGGTCGTTCCGGGGGAACCCGACGGGGTGATACTCAGCCACACCGTCACGATCCGGGACCCGAACACCGGCGTCGACCAGCAGGCTGTGCTGCACACCGGTGTCTGGCGCGGTGGACTGAAGCTGATTCTTCTGGAAACAATCGACGAAGAGGGAAAACCGATGATCAAAGACGGCTCGAAGGTGGAGCCGGTCATCGCGGAAGCCCTGCATGCGGCCATCGGACACTAGCCCGCAAAGCCGCCGGTGGGCCGCAGACCGGCGAAGTGGTCACCGGAATCTTATGAGTCCAGCGACTGCTCGCAGGTGGTGTAGCCGGAGCCTTTCTTGAAAGCCTCGATCTGGTTGACGGCGTCGGCCAGATCGTCTGCTTTCAGCACCAGCATCTGGCCATGCGGTTTGGCCACCGCTTCCGCACAGTTGCCGGTCGGGGCCAAAAACACGTCGGCCCCGGCGTTGACGGCGGCTTCCACTTTGTGGCTGATACCGCCAATCATCCCGACTGTTCCGTCGTAGTCGATGGTGCCGGTTCCGGCGATGAAGGCACCGCCGGTCAACTCCCGGTCATCCAGTTTGTCGATGAGCGCCAGCGTGAAAATCAATCCGGCTGACGGGCCGCCGACACCGGAAAGATTGAAGGTGACCTCCATTCCGTCGGCCGGTCTGGCACCCAGCTGAATACCGGCGAACGCCACCGACGTGCCGGATCCTGTCGAATGCCTGCCGAGAGTGAATTCGACATCTTTTTCGGTGCCTGTTTTTTCCTCCCGCACCCGCATGTGAATCTGCTCGCCCGGTTTGCGGCGGCGCACCAGCTCAGTGACCTCCAGCGGGGAGGACACTTTTTCCCCGTCGACGGACACAATCACATCCCCCTCCGCGATCACCCCACTGGCCGCGGAGCCGTCGACGGTCCCGGCGGCAAAGGTTTCAACGGGTTTGCCCACATAGGTCAGTGCCGCGGTGGTGGCTTTCGCCTCCGAGAGATTGAACTGGATGGTCGAGGTTTCCCGGACATCCTCCACCGTCTGCCCCGGCGGGATGATCTGGTCCAGGGGCACGAATGTGTCATCGGTTGTCGCCCACCGATGCAATGCCTGCATCAGGGTCATGTTGTGTACCACCGACACAGTGGTCATGTTCAAATGCCCGCTGGTGGCGCCGGTTGGCGCGCCGGTTATCTCGATGATCGGCTCACCTTCGTAGTCCCCGAGCACGTTGTAGGTGGGGCCCGGTCCCTCGGCGGCGTAGGGAACACGCAACGAATCCCCCACCACCGGCAGGGAATCGGCTCCGGCGGCCAGGGCGAGCACAACCACGGGAATGGCCCCGTAGACAACTGTTGCGGTTCGGCGTTTCACGCCCATAGACCTTACCGGCCCGCTTCAGCTACCAGGCAGCAGCCCGCCGACACAGCCGCCGATCCGGTTCAGCTCCTGCGTGAAGTTTGTGCCCCCTGTGCTGTTCGCTGACAGCACGCGGGAAAAAATGGCGTCGGGACTTGGCGTCTCGGTAGATTGGGCACATGGCTAGCAACGGATTCGGTTTCACCCCCCGCGACGACGATGATGACGACGACCGCCGCAAAGACGACAATCCTTTCTCGATTTTCGGCTTCGGCGCCCCGTCCGGCGGGGGAAGTTTGGGCGATATGCTCAACCAGTTCGGGCAAATGCTCTCCGGGGTCGGTTCCACCATGAACAACTCCGACGGCGGGGCCGTCAATTACCAGCTCGCCGAAAAAATTGCGCTGCAGGAAATCGGCTCGCCCGCCCAGCCCAGCCCGGCGCAATCCCAGGCGGTTGAAGAGGCCGTCCGGCTGGCTGATGTGTGGATGGACGGAGTCACCGATCTGCCGTCTTCCGGCGCCCAGGTGGTTGCATGGTCGCCCAAAGACTGGCTGCACGGCACCCTTGACAGCTGGAAACGCTTTGTCACCCCGGTAGCTGAGCGCATGAACGAAGCGCAGCTGGAATCCCTCCCGGAGCAGGCCCGGGAAATGGTTGGCCCCATGTTGACCATGATGAACCAGATGAGCGGCATGAACTCGGGAATGCAGTTGGGTTCTTCCCTCGGGGAGTTGGCCGGCCAGGTTATTTCCGGCTGCGACATGGGTCTGCCGGTCGCCCCGAAAAACACCGTCGCCCTGCTGCCGCAGCGCATTATCTCCATTGCCAAGGAGGTGGGCTGTGAACGCCGGGATTTGATGATCTATGTGGCCGCCCGGGAAGCTGCCCGGCAGCGGCTTTTCACCCATGTGCCGTGGCTGACCGAACAGCTTGTCTCTTCGGTCGAGGAGTATGCCCGCGGCCTGGTCATCGACACCTCCCACATTGAGGATGCCGCCAGGGAACTGAACCTGGAATCCGGTGAACCCACAGACATCCAGGATGCGATCGGCAAACTGCAGAGCATGGATCTCTCCCCCAGGATCTCTTCCCGCAATGCCGGAGCCACCACCCGTCTGGAAACCCTTCTGGCCCTGGTGGAAGGTTGGGTCGATCATGTTGTCGGTGAAACGCTCGGTGAACGCATCCCGTCGACACCACTGATCACCGAGGCTTTCACCCGCCGACGCGCCACAGGCGGCAGTGCGGACAAAGCCATGGAACGCATTGTGGGCATCACCATTTCAGCCCCGAAGATCGAGGCCGCGGCCAATCTGTGGCAGCGGGCCACCACCGCTGTCGGCGGGCAGCGCCGCGACGCGGTGTGGGATCACCCCGATTTCCTGCCCGATGCCGACGATCTTGACCACCCGGCCGCTTTCATCGACCGGCTGCTCGATGACGCCGACGGCGACGACTTCGATCCGATTGCGGAAATCAACGCCCTGGAAGAGGAACTCGCCCGCAAGGCCGAGGAAGAAAAACAGCAGCAGGACAGCACCGACAGCACCGATGACGGTGACACCGGCGATGACAACGCCGACGGGGACGACAAATCCTAGGTAACAGCCACCGACGCCCACATGCCTGCACCAGCGTCCTGTGGTGCAGGCACCCCCGTGCGGCCCGGGCGGCAGTTGCGCTCCCAGCTTTTCCGGCTGTCGGCAGTGTCCATTGACCCGTACGGGTTTTCCCGTTGTCCTTGATCGTTTTTCCGGGAGCGTCCCTTTCAAGGCCACGGCAAACCGCACACGATAGGCCCTGCGGCCGCTTCCACCTCACTGCTGCTCCGGTGGCACCGGCGGCAGCTGTCCGGATGCCACACGACCCGGTCCGGGCGCAGGTCGGCCTGACCACACCTGGTGCATCCCGTTTACCGTGACAGCCACGATCAATGGGGAAAACAGCCCCGCCCACACCCACCATTGACGCCCCAGACTGACACCGCCGTCACATTGGCGGGTCTGTGCTCTGCCGGCACTGTGCCGGGTTCCGCGCTGGTGGGGAATCCGCAAGGCCCACCTGCCACGGTGGTCGATCCTCAAGGGGATTTTCGTTCTTGTCCTTCACGCTGCTGAGGGTCGCGGCGGCGGATCAGGCAAACTTTCGACGACTCCGGTGCGGTGCCTTGTGGCGCATGCACCGGCGGTGGGGCTTTGCCCGCCGGAAGAAACCCCCACCGGAGGCAACCGGAATGATGTCGACGATCAGTCGATGGCCCCCGGTGCCCCTTGTTCCGGGGAATAACGCTACAAGCAGGCACGATCCACATACCCCGCGGGGATGAACGCCCGTATTCACCGGACACCAGTGGTTGTTTTTCTCTCCCGCCGACGGAGCGGCCCTGTGCCATCATCTTCCCCTGGTGGGGCGTGCAGCAGCAGGTGATGTACCCCGGTGGCAACAGTGGTGTTTTTGCGTCCTGTCCGGCCGAACGGTCTTAGCAGCTGTTGTCGGCTGCCGGATTACCGGGACCGAAACGCTGGTAGCACTCCAGGTAGCCCTCTGCTTTGGCATGGTCGGGATAGGTCTGCATCAGCCGACGGAATTCCGCGCCGTGGCCGCGGGTAATGGTGTGGATCAACTCGTGCAGCAGCACCGCATCCAGAACATAGGCCGGAACATCTTTCAATCTGTCGCTGATGCGGATATCTCCTGTTGCGGTGGTGCACGAACCCCAGCGGCGGGTTTGGTTGCTCACCCAGCGGATACTGCCGGGGCGTGCGGCACTGTCCAAAAAAGCCCGGTTGAGTTGTGCGGCACGCTGCACCAGATCCTCATCGCTGATTCCGGCCCGGGTGGATTTGCGGCGCAACTTGGCAACCACACGGTCCACGGCCTCGGCTTCGGCTTGCTGCCCCATGCCGAAGGGAACCCGCACCACTATCTGCCCGTCCGCCCACCGGGCCTCGAGGGTTTTCCGCCGTTTCTTCGAGCGGATGATTCTCACCGGTGCTTCATCCATGACGGCCAAGTCTATCCGGATGCCCCACAAACCGGGGTGGTATCCGCCGTCCGTGGAACCGGCAGACCACCGCACAAGACCAACCACCGTGTACGGGCAGACCACAGTCCCGCCCCGCACCCCCGGCGCATACGGGGCAGGTCCGCCCCTGCAGGTGTGTCCGCCACTGATGGTCAGTGGGCGTGTGTCTTTTTTTCATCGACACGTTCGCACCGGTGCGATCGCACCGGTGCCTGCCGGACGTTGTTTTTCCCACAGCGCGTGGAAGGAGTATCCCCTGTGACAGCAGATGACCGTCAGCGTATCCGCGGCCTGGCCCCGGTGCGGCTGCCCGATCCGGATGATGCCGCGGTGGCATGTGTGCCTGCCGCACCGGACAACCGGCCCGGGATCCGGCGGTTTGCCGCCTCAGCTAAGCGCATGACCCAGGGTCTTGCCTGCGACAGCATTCCGGCACTCTCGCACTGGTGGCGGCCGGAACATCCGGTGGATGACGATGATGAAGTCCAGCTTGCGTTATCGCCGTCCGCCACTGTTCTTGTCCGGCCGCCGGACGCCATCCAGTTCGGTCTTGATTCCACCCGGGCGGGCATTATCAACGGGCTGGACCAGCAGCTGCTGGACACCATCGCCGCAGTGTTTGCCGCGGCCCGCACACCACAGCCGAAAAGCCTGCTGGCCGAGGCGTTATGCCGGGCGGGCGTGGACCGTGTGGCGGCAGGTTTCATCCTGGAGGATCTGACCGGCTACGGGGTGATCACCACCGTCCCGCCCCGGCGGCCCGGCGCGGTGGTCATCGGTTCATCGGCACTGGCTGAAGCGGTGGTCCGGGTCATCGATTCGATGGGTATGCAGGTGATCACCCGGCTGGCCGGGGCCGATGACACCACGACCATGCTGCGGGCAGGACACGGTCTGCCACTGGTGATTGTTGATATGCGCCACCGCTACCAGCAGGTGGCCGGGGCATGTGTCCGCCGCGGGGGAACAGTGATCCCGGTGCAGGCCGTCGACGGCCGCGGGGTCATCGGGCCGGTGCGTTTCAACGGGCAGGGTCCGTGCCCGCTGTGCGCGGTTTTTCACGCCAGTGACGCCGATCCCCTGCACCCGCAGATGGTCCGGCGCTACGCCGCGCAGCACAAACCGGTGGATCCGGCACTGCTGTCAGTGGTGGCGGGCAGGGTGGCGGCGATGGTGGCGCTGGCACAGAATGTGCACCTGGAACCGGCGTCCCGGGTGCCGGCCCTGCTGAGTGCGGGCACCACCCTGACTGTTGATCCTTTCCGCTTTTTCACCGAAACCGACACTTCCCGTCCGCATCCGCGGTGCCCGGTGTGTTTCGGCGGCAGACCCACCAGTGCCCGCGCCACCGGCGCACCCGCGGCCGGCGCCGACGGCAGGCGGCGCGCCGACGCCGTCTGACGGGTTTTTCTGTGAACTTGCCCGGGTTCGCCCGGCGGGGCGGCAACAGGACCGCCGGTTCACGGTGGCCGATGGTGTGTGCGGCGGCAGCTGGCCTCTCACGCCGGGGCGTGGTTTTCCCACCTAACGCCATTGGGCGACAAGGGCCAGAAGGTCATCGCCGTATTCGGCCATTTTCATCGGTCCGATACCGGCGATGGTCAACAGCTCCTCCCGGTTCGCCGGCAGTGCTTCGGCGATCGCCAGCAGGGTGGCGTCGGTGAAGATAATGTAGGCGGGCACATTTTTTTCTTTCGCCAGATCACGCCGCCACTGCCGGAGCCCGGCGACAGCCTCCGGATTGGTGTCCCCGGCACAGTCCTCGCAGTGACCCAGAATCGCCGCGGCCGGGCTGTCCAGTGGTGCGCCGCACACAGGGCAGCGCTTCGAGCTTCCCCGGCGGGAGGCTGTGAGCCGTCTTTTCGCCCGGTCGGCGCGCTGGCCGCGGTCGTTAGTGGGCCCGTCGTCGACGATGCCGTCCAAAAAACGGGTGCGGGTGCGGGTGGTGCGGGAATCCGCGCTGTGGTGGATCGCCCAGGAGCACAGCAGTTTTTCCCGGGCGCGGGTAACCCCGACGTAAAACAGGCGGCGTTCTTCTTCTATCTGGTAGTCACCGGATTTGATCGCCTGGCTGATCGGGACGGAGCCTTCGGTCAGGCCGACCAGAAACACGGTGTCCCATTCCAGACCTTTGGCCGCATGCAGGCTGGTCAGGGTGACGGCCTCCACGCCGGAGGATTCTTTCTGCTGGCCGCGGCGGGACAGCTCAACGGCCAGCCCGGCGGTATCGAGATCGCTGTCCGCCTCAACCAAATCCAGGCACAGGTCTTTCAGTGTCGATAGCGCCCGCCACTGTTCCTTCGCCTGCCGGCCGGCCGGTTCGGTGGGGGAAAGACCGTTGTCGGCAAGGATTTTATTGACCAGGGCACGCAGGTTTGTCCCGGATAGTCCGGCGGTTGCCGGGGTGCGCGCCGCCCGGGACAAGGCACCGACCGACCGGGTGACCTCCGGGCGGGAGAAAAAACTTTTCCCCCCTTTGACCTGGTAGGCGACACCGATTCTGGCCAGCGAGTTTTCATAGGCCTGGGATTGGGCGTTGATGCGGTAGAGCACCGCGATCTGTGAGGGGAGGGCGCCGCCGTCGATGAGATCTTTGATGGCCGCGGCCACCCCGTCGGCTTCCGCGTCATCGGTGGCGTAGGCGGTAAAGGACGGCTCATCGCCTGCCGGGCGCATCCCTTCCAGCGTCAGTCGGGTGGCGGCCACCCGGCCGCGGGCTTTGCCGATGACAGTATTGGCCAGGCGGGTGATCTGCGGGGTGGAACGGTAGTCCCGCTGCAGGCGGATCATGGTGGCATCCGGATAGGTGCGGGAGAAGTTGAGCAGATAATCCGGGGTGGCGCCGGTAAACGAGTAGATCGTCTGGTTGGCATCCCCCACCACGGTGATGTCGGTGCGCGGTCCCAGCCAGGCGTTGAGCACCCGCTGCTGCAGCGGGGTGACATCCTGGTATTCGTCGACGGTGAAACTGCGGTAGCGGGCACGGAATTCCTCGGCCACGGCCGGGGATTGTTCCATCATCGCGGCAATGTGGACCAGCAGATCATCGAAATCGAGCAGCACCACATCGTCGCGGACTTTCGACTGTTCGTAGTCGCGGTAGATAGCGGCGAAACTCGTGGCGTCCACCGGCGGGGTCCGCCCGCTGCCCGCCACGGTGGCCGCATAGTCTGCCGGGCTGATCAGGGTGGCTTTGGCCCAGGAGATTTCTTCCCTGACATCCCGCACCGTGGTGGTGGTGGCATTCAGCCCGTGTGCCGCCACCGCGGCCTGGATCATCCGCCACGGGTTGTCGACCAACTCCCAGCGGATATTGCCGTAGACCTGCGGCCAGAAGTGGCGCAGCTGCATTCTGGCCGAGGCGTGGAAGGTGCGTGCCTGCACCCCCGGGATTCCCATGCCGGCCAGGCGTTGCCGCATCTCGGTGGCGGCTTTGGCGGTGTAGGTCACCGCCAGCATCCGCTCCGGGGAGGACAGTCCCCGGTCGATCAACGAGGCGATGCGGTAGATGATGGTGCGGGTTTTACCGGTTCCGGCTCCCGCCAGAATGCACACCGGCCCGCGGGGGGCCAGGGCCGCCTGACGCTGGTTGTCATCGAGATCATTGACGTCGAAACCCACCGGTTGCTCCTCGCCCTGGTTGACAGTGTTTCACCTTCCGGCCAATCCGCCGCATCATCTGTGCCGGTGCCCGCGCTGCCAAGCTATCAGACCACCCCGGGATCACCGCCACTGGTTCGCTGACGGTGCCGCCTGCGGCAGTGGACACGGCGGGGATGTCCACACCCCGGGCGGCGGCGGGGTTGCCGGTGGGGGAAAATGGGGGAACCGGCACATCCTCCCCCGCCGCCGTTGTCTTTTTCCTTTGCCCTGCAACGGCCTGTACGGGGTGCGGGCGGTAAGCCGTGCGGGGTGAAGCCTGGTGTGCTAATTGTCCCCGATGATCAGCTCCCCGGCGGCGAAGGCATCGATCATGCGGCGGGCGACCGAACCCGGCCGGGGAAGCGGCACCCGGCCGCTTGAGATCTGCCGGGCGGAAAACCAGCCCACCTCCGCAAGTTCCCCGTCGACGGGCCGGGGTGTGCTTGACGGGTCGGCCACGGCGGTAAACGCCACCATCAGTGATCCGCTGTCCGGCCACGGTTGGGAACTGACGTAGCGGATACCGGTGATGGTGACACCCGATTCCTCGAAGACTTCCCGCATAAACGCCTGCTCGAGGGTCTCCCCCGGCTCGCAGTATCCGGCCAGGGCCGAGAAATAGCCGGAGCGCACCGCATTGCGGCCCAGCAGGATTTTGTCTTCGCCCGGTTTTTTCACCAGCCCGATCACGCACGGGTTGATCCGGGCGAAGCACTCCCCGCCCGCAGCTGTTGTTCCCCGCCCCCCGGAGCCGTCCCACTGCACCGGCTGGCCGGTGGCCGGGTCGAAACCGGACAGGGTTTTGTTCCTGACCAGGGACACCGCCCGGGCCGCCGCGCGGCCGGCGGCCGGATCACCGGCGGCAAACACATCCCGCGCACCCACCTCCACGAGGTCTTTTCTTGTTTCCGCCAACTGCCGCATGCACCGGTTGTCCACCGCTGCCGCCCACACCGCGGTGTGTGTTTCCCCCGGCCCGGCGATGATCCCGGCCAGCGCATCCGGGTGCCCGGGCGCACCGGCGGCCACAGCATCGTCCATGCCCAGTGCCGCCATGGTGGCAAGCTGTGACAGATCCCGGCCGACGAGAATTGTTCCGCGGGGGGATACCGGCAGCAACCGGTGGCGCCAGCCGGGGGTGGATACCCCGGGACCCGGCTGTGCCACAGTGACAGTGACCGGGCCGGAGGGCGGGAAGTCGACGAAGCGGTGGAGACACGGTGCCGGCCGGTCGGGGTGGGCGGCGGTCACTGGGCCGGCACATCCTCGCGGAAGACACGGCGCACAAACAGCAGCCGGTCGCCGGGTTCGACGGTTTCGGCTTCCGCGGAATCAATCCGGTACAGCTCACCGGAACGCACCACGCCGAGCACAATATCGGCCAGATGCCGGGGGTTGGCGCCCACTTCGTCCTCGCCGACCAGACGCTCGGCAATGGAAAAGCCCTCATCCGGGGACAGCAGGTCCTCCATCATTTCCACCACCGACGGGGTGACGGTGGCAAGCCCCAGCATACGTCCCGCGGTTTCGGAGGAAATAACCACCGAATCGGCACCGGATTGTTTCAGAAGGTGCAGGTTTTCCGCTTCCCGCACACTGGCGACGATCGTGGCCGAGGGGGCTATTTCCCGCACCGACAGGGTCACCAGCACCGCGGTGTCGTCCATGTTGGGGGCCACCACCACCGCCCGCGCCCGGGTGACTCCGGCCAGTTTGAGAACATCGGCTTTTGTCGCCGATCCGTGGACGGTCACCAGCCCCTGGCTGGAGGCCTGGGCCAGTGATTCCTTGTCGGTGTCGACCACCACGATCTGGCTGGTGGGGGTGCCGTCGGCCAGCAGGGCGGCCACCGCGCTGCGGCCTTTGGTGCCGAAACCGACGACGACGGTGTGGTTGCGCATGCGTTTCCTCCAGCGCTGGATCTGCAGGGCCTTGCGGGTTTCCTCGGTCAGAACCGACAGGGTGGTACCGACCAGAAGAATAAGGAAGGCGATGCGGATCGGGGTGATGATGATGATGTTGATCAGGCGTGCATGCTGGGTCACCGGGGTGATATCGCCGTAACCGGTGGTCGACAGGGACACCGCCGAATAGTAGACGGCGTCGACAAATGTCAGATCCTCGGTGTAGCCGTCCCTGTCGGAATAGGTCAAAAGGGCCACCGCCGCCAGCAGGATCAGCGCATAGACCACCCGCCGGGTGATCAGCACCCACGGGGAGGCCGTCCGGGACTCGGGGATGGAAATAATGTTCAGCAGCGCATGGTCGGGCATCTCGGTGAGTTCCCGCTCGGTATCGAAGCGGTGCCTGAATCGTTCACGCATGTTGGTGGGGCACCTCCTTGCCGGGGCGGGAAACCGGGCCGCGGGTTCTCCCCGCGGCGGGCCGGCCTGCCTGGTGTGCAGCAAAACGTCGGGTCAATCGGTCGTCGGGGTGGCCGCCGGGCCGCCTATCAGCCGGGCCAGCTCCTCAACACCGGGTAGTGTACTGGGCTCGATCGTTTTGTTCGCCCCGATGTAGAAGAATGCGGCCCGCACCTTGTCCGCGGGAACCTGGGTGCCGGTGGATTGACTGACCAGTTTCGCCCACGCGTAGCGGTAGACCGCCAACTGCACCTGCGCCGCCTCCATGTCGGCGCCGACGGGAACTTTCCCGGTTTTCCAGTCGACAACCATCCACCCTGTGTCCGGTTGGTCGCAAAAGTGGAAGACCGCATCCATCCGGCCGCGCACCAGGGTGCCACCGATGGTGACCGCGAAAGGCTGTTCCACCCGCACCGGCTGCCGGTCGGCCCATTCGGAGGCCAGGAATGCCGCTTTCAACTGTTCCAGCTTCTCGGCTGTGGCATCGGGTTCCCCGCTGCCGGGCAGTTCATCGAAATCGAGCATGGTCTGCCCGCCGAAACGTTTCTCCAGCCACCGGTGCAGGGCGGTGCCCCGTTTGGCGAAACGGTTCGGTTTGAACGGCACCGGCCGCGCCAGCCGCCGGGCGAAGCTGTCCGGATCTTTTTTCAGCGCCACCAGGTCACTGGCCGACAGGTCATCGGGCAGCACCACCTCAATGAGGCTGGATTGGCGGCGCCGGTGTTCGTCGATCAAAAAAGTGACGTCCTCTTCCCAGCGGGTGTGGACCGGATGATCCGACAACTCCGGCAGCCGGTCCAGGGCGGCGCCCACCGCCTGCAGTCCGGTGGTGATCCCTGCCCGCCGGTCACCCAGGTGGTCGATGGGAAATACTCCTGCGACCGTGGTCTCCGGCCGGGTGGACAACGCCTCGGCGATATCGTCCGCAGCGTCACCTGCGGGCACGCTGGAATCGTCGGCTGCGGGATCGGCCTCACCGTCCCACCAGCTGCTGACACAGTCGGGGAAATGTTTTTTCATCGCCACCAGGGCATCGGCCGGGCCGGAGTGTGTGCGGCCCGGCGACGGGGAGCCGGTGACAAACAGGGTGGATTCGCTGCGGGTGAGGGCCACATAGAACAGCCGGGTGGCTTCCTCCATGTCGGCTTCCCGGTAGGCGCGGGGATGCTCGTCGATGGCTTTTTGCAGCTGGGACAGGTCCTCGACGGCTGTGACATCCAGCACCGGGGCGCTGGCGGTGGCCGGATCCTCGCCGTCCTGCCCGGCGTCCCCGCGCAGTGTCGACGGCACGGCGGTGATGTCGGTCAACCAGGTGGTGGTGCGTTTCGATTCCCACGACTGGTCCGGGTAGTTGCTGTTGGAGGCACCGGGGACGACCACGGTGTGCCATTCCAGTCCCTTGGCTTTGTGCACCGTGAGAATCTGCACCCTACCCGGCGCGGACGGGACCTCCGGCTGGTTGAGTGCCTGTTCTTTGTCCTCGGCCAGCGACAGGTAGTCGATGAAGGAGGCCAGATCCGCCCCCGGGGTGTCGGAAAACTGTGCCGCGTAGCTGATGAACCGGTCCAGGTGCCGGGTTCCGGCCACCCCTTCGGCGGCCGGGTCGGCCCGGGCGAGAACCTCCTGGCGCAGGCCGATTTCTTTGTCCACCACCGCCACCGCATCAACCACCGGCCGTCCGGCGGTCATGGTGCGCAGCCGCCGCAGCAGTTGCCCCAGCCTGACCAGTCGGGTGTAGCCCTGTTCGCTGTAGCGTTCCGGCTCCCCGAGATCGGCGATGGCATCGACCAGTCCTGCCCCGCAGGTGGCGGCGGCGGGAATAATACCGGCCAGCTGTGCGGCGAAACGCCTCTCGGCCCGGTTGGTCTCCCAGCCGGTGATGTCGCTGTCACCGTCGCCGGATGGATCGGTTGGCGTCTCAGGCGCGCCGTCCCGCCTGGCCCTGGCGGCCAGGTTTGTGGCCCGGCGGCCCACAGCCACAATGTCGGCAAGTCCCAGATCAACCATGGGCCCTGCCAGGATGCGCAACGCCGCGGTGTTGTTGCCGGGGCGCACCAGCATGGTCAGTACCGCCACCAGGTCGGCGATCTCGGGGACGTGCAGCAGGCCACCGACGCCGACGATGTCGTTGGCCACCCCGGCCCGGTCCAGGGCGGCGGAAAGACCTGCCGCCTGTTTGTTGGCCCTGATCAGCACCGCCGCGGTCCATAAGTCGAGTTCGCCGCGGGCGGCGGCATCGTCGCGGATGTTTTTCAATGCCTCCGCGATCGCGGCATGTTCGTCTTTTTCCGTCGGGTACCAGCCCACGGTGAGTGTTCCGGCGGGGGCGCCGTCGCGGGGGGTAAGTGGCTGTACCGCCCGCCGCGGGCTGGTGCTGTCGCCCAGCACTGTGTCGGCGACCATGTTGGCGGCCCGCAAAATAGTGCCCGGGTTGCGCCAGGAGACGGTGAGTTGTTTTTTCGGTGCCGGCCCGACAGGGCTACCGGTGTCGTCCAGGAGCGGGAAATCGGTGGTGAACCGCTCCAGGTTGGCGGCGGTCGCGCCCCGCCAGCCGTAGATCGACTGCATCGGGTCGCCGACCGCCGTCACCGTCAGCCCGGGGTCGCATCCGCCGAACAGTCCCGTCAGCAGCACCCGCTGCGCGTGGGAGGTGTCCTGGTATTCGTCGAGCATCACCACCCGGTAGCGGCGGCGCATGGCCTGGCCGATCCGCGGATGCGCGGTGGCCAGGCGGGCGGCCTGGCTCATTTTCTCCCCGAAGGTTGTCACCGCCCGGCGGCGCATCTCTTCTGCCAGTTCCTCGATCAGCGACAGGTAGTCCACCCGCAGAAGCTGGGTGTTTTTCACCCGCAGCAGTTTTTTGGTCATCCCGTCACCGCGCTGCCGGGGTCCTTTCGGCAACTCGTCGATAAGGGCGGTAAACGCGTCGGTTTCCTGTTTCAGTTCCGTGGCGGTGATCAGATGGTTGTCCAGTTCACCGACCAGTGAGAGCAGATTGTCGGTGACGGTGGCCGGGTTCGGGTTGCCGGTCATGGCCCGGGTGTGGCCCGCCACCACCCGGCGGGCGATCTGGAACAGTTCCGTCATGCCGATGGTCCTGGCCGAGGGTTCCACCGGGTAGAGCAGACCGAATTCCGCGACCAGGGATCCGGCGAAGGCATCGTAGGTGCTCACGGTGGGGGTGATCGATTCCAGGGATGCCGACAGACGCCCGGTGGGGTCGATGTCGGTGAGGGCGGGAATACCGGCCAGTGTGCCCAGCCGGTCGCGGATCCGCCGGGAGAGCTGTTGGGCGGCTTTGCGGGTGAAGGTCAACCCCAGGATTTCTTCCGGCCGGGCGTAGCCGTTGGCCACCAGCCACACCACCCGGGCGGCCATGGTTTCGGTTTTCCCGGCACCGGCCCCGGCCACCACCAGCATCGGGCCGGGGGCGGCACCGATGACCTCCGCCTGCTGGGCGGTGGGATGGTGGGCCTGCCCCAGCATCTGTGACAGCAGCCGCGGGGACACCTGCCTGCAAAACCCTGCCGCCGGGTCGGCCGGCCCGGGCTGTGCGGGGGCGCCGGGGCGGTTATGGTCGGTCATTGGTGGTGGTCCTTCCTTCGGCGACGAAACGGCAGACGGCGGCGAAATCGGTGCGCCGGCAGGCATCGGTGACATAGGCGGCAAGCTGCGGGCCGTGTGTGGCGGCGGCAAGCTCCACCAGTACTTTTTCCAGCCCGGCCAGCTGGACCGCGTCTTTGCGGGCCTGCGCCAGAACGGCGATACCGCTTGTTTTGTTCGGCGCCCGGACATAGACCAGTTCGGCGTGGTCGATGGCGATCGTGTTGTCCGGGCTGTCGGCGGCGGTGATCTCCGGGCCGTCGGGGCCGGTGGTGATCTGTCCTTTCGACAGCGCCAGCTGGTAGGCGTACAGCTGCAGATTGTCGTTGGCGGCCCGGCGGGTGGGGATGGTGGTGCCGGTTTTGAAATCGGTGATGATCGCCGCCTTGTCCGTACCGGTCAGATCCAGTCTGTCCAGCCTGCCGTTGATGATGATCGGCCGGCCGTCGGCGGTGGCGGCCACCGGCACCCGCACCGGTATTTCCGCCCCCACGGGATCACAGCGCGCGGCAGTGGCCGCCACATGGGTGGCGGTGCGGTTGAGGGCGGCCCGGAATTCCTCCTCGGCTGCCTGTTTCCGCCACGGCGGTGGGCAAAGATACTCCAGCCAGGTGCGGGCTGCGGCATCGGCCGCCGCCTCCGGGTCGATGCCGTCGGCCAGCCCCTGGGCGAAGGCGTGGATGATGGTTCCCAACACCAGGTTGGTGGTGTCGGCGTCCTCGTTGCCCCACCGGCCCAGAACCGCCCGCAGCGGGCAGGACACAGCCGTGTCGATCATCGACGGGGACAATCTCACCGGCGCATCGCGACCGGCCGGGGGCGTGTCGGTCGACGGGCCGTGCACCCCCCACCACTGGGCCGGGTCGGCCCCCGGCACGCCGGCCGCGGCCAGCCGCGCCAGCTGGCGGCCCGCCTGGGCGGTGTCGTTTTCACCTGCCTGCCGGTCACAGACGATCCGCCGCAGCTGGCCGACCACCGCCGGCACACTGATCACCGGAAACCCCCCGTCAGCGGGCGGTCGGTAGCAGGTGGCGGCGTCCCGGTCGATAAAGCGGCTGACTTCCAGTGCTTCATCGGAGTCGGGGGCGTCAACGGCGGTGACCACCAGCCGGTCCGTGGCCCGGCTGCATGCCAGATCGAGCAACCGTTGTTCTTCCCTGATGCGCTCACCGAGATGGTTGACGTGCACGGACGGGTCGATGTCGCGGTCGATCAGCCCCACCAGTTCCTCCTGGTCGAACAGCGAGCCGGTGACACTGGTGGTCGGCCAGCTGCCCTCCTGCACCCCGGCGACAATGACGGTGTTCCACTGTCCCCCGGCCGCGCCGTGGGCGGTGACAACAGTGACCGCATCGGCGCCGCCGTCGCGGCGCAGCCTGCCGACGATCGGCAGATCCTGCGCTGCCATCCATCTGACGAAGGAGGCGGCGCCACTGCCCGGGCGGTGTTCGGTGAAATCACCGGCCACGTCAAAAAGCGCCATCACACAGTCCAGGTCGGCATCCGCCCGCGCCCCGGCGCTTCCCCCGCCGAGTGCCGCGTAGGCCAGTTTGTCGGCCAGCCCGGCCGCCGACCACAGCGACCACAGCAGCATCTCCACCGATTCCCCGCGGGCGTGGGCGGCCCGCCCGGCCCCCAACACCCCGGCCACCCGGCGCAGCACGGTGTCTTCCCGCGGGCTGAGCACCGGATCCGCTGATGGTTTCTTCTCCCCCGCGGTATCGTCCCGGCCAGTTCCGTCAGCAGGACCCGCGGTGGCGGTGGGGGCGTCGTCCGCGGTGGCGGTGGCGGCGCCGTCCCAGCCGGGCAGGCTGGTCTGCCCGGTGACCAGCCGGGCAGCGAAGGTGGCCGCATCTGTTCCCGCCCGGCGGGCGGGCCCGGCCAGCCCGCGCAGCAGGCTGCGCCACAGCACCGGATCCGCCCCGCCGATGGGGCCGAGGGCCAGCTCGGTGATCTTTTCCGCATCCGCGTGTCCGGTGACGGTATCCAGTGCGGTCAGCAATGCTTTGACCAGCGGCTGCCTGGTCAGCACCGTGTCTGATTGCTGGCTTGCGACGGGAATATCGGCGGCGGCCAGCCGCCGGGTCAGCGGGCCGGTGTCCCCGGTGGAGCGCACGATCACCGCCATATCGCGCCAGGCGATACCGTCGGCGGCGTGCCGGCGGCGCAGCGTGTCGGCGATCAGATCGGCCTGGGTGGTGGTGTCGGGGCAGATGACGGTGCTGGTTACCGGATGGCGGAAGCTACCGGGCAGGGTGATGGTGTGCCCGGTGGGGTAGCCGCCCAGCAGTTGTCCGGTGGCGCCGCGGAAATGGAACACCGACTGGGCGGTATCCCCGGCGATGACCGCCAGCCGGGCATGATCGGCCAGCATGCCGATCAGCCGGCAGGAGGCGGGATCGAAGTTCTGTGCGTCATCGACAGCCAGGATGTCGGCTTTGGCCCGCACCGTGGCGGCCAGGCCCGTATCTTCCTCGAGCAGGCATACCGCGGTGTGGACCAGTTCGGCGGCGGACAGTGTTCTGGTTCCCGACAGCGCCATGGTGCGCCGGTAGTCGCGCCAGAAATCGGCGGCGGCCACCCACACCGCACGATCGTGGGTGGCCCCCAGCTCAGCCAGCTGCGCCGGATCCAGGCCACGTTCAGCGGCCCGCAGGATCAGATCCTTCAGTCCCCTGGCAAAACCGGGCAAAGCCAGCGCGGGGCGCAGATCCTCCGGCCAGGTGCCCGTCTGATCCGCGGCCTGCCCGGCCAGAAGTTCCCGGAAAGCGTTGTCCTGTTCAGCCCCGGTGATCAGCCGCGGCTCCGGCTGGTTGTGCCTGGCCGCATGCGCCCTGACAACGGCAAACGCCAGCGAGTGCACGGAGCGCACCACCGCGTCGCCGCCGGTGAAATCCCCGCCGAGTTTCTGCCGCAGCCGACCGGCCAACGCGAAAGCCTGCTCTTTGCCGGTGGCGATGACCATGGTGCGTCCGGCCAGGCCGTCAGGACCGGCGATGCGGGTGGCGACGGCATCCAGCAGCAGCTCACTGACCCCTGATCCGGCGGGACCGGTGACAGTCCAGGTGCCGGTGGTGGCGGGATCAACCAGCCGGCCGGCCGGGCCGGTCCAGTCCCGGACCGGCGCGTCCGCGCGCGCGGGCGCGCGCACCAGCCGGATCCGCAGCGATTCACGCTGGTCTTTGCGGCTTGTCGGGGAAAATACGGCTTCAACCGGGGTATCAGTCACATCTCACAGTGTGGCAGACATCCGGGAGATCACCGCCGAATACGCCCGTTGCAGCCCTTCCCCGGTGGTTTTCGCCGGTTCGGGCACCAGGGCGTGCACCGCCAGCCGGTAGGCCAAAGCGCGGCCGATCAGGTGGTCGATACCGGGAACATGACTGAACCGGTCAATGATCCCGGCGTCGGTGATCCCCCGGACCAGTGCATCGACGATCACCAGCGCACAGGTGTAGCCGTGGGGTCTGATCACCGGCACGATATCGGTGACCGCCGGGGGTAAAAGACCATCGAAGATGGTGGTGGCCAGCATATCGGCGTGGGTGATCTGCACTTCGGCGGTCGACGGCGGGAGCTGTTTTTTCACCTCCGCAAACAACCGCGCCGCCATCTCGTGTTCGTCGGCCCGCCGCCGGGAGGCGGTGCCGCGGCGGCGAACACCGCGCATCCGCAGCGCCGCGGCCCCGGCCGGGGCGGCCGGGGCGGCGGCCAGGGTTGGTGCATCGTTGAACGCCGCCTCATCGGCGGCGGCGAACACACCCGCCGGTGAGCGTTGCGCGGCTGTTGCAAGCCCGGCGGGAACAGCCAGCCCGGCCAACGCGTCATCCAGCCGCAGTGCCGCGGCGGCTGTTTCATCGGGCCGGTTGTCCGGCTGGCCGTCAACAAAGGAACTGGCCCGCCAGCCGGTCACCGTCAAACGGCCGTCGGCGGCCCGGATGCCTGCGGCCACCCGCAGACTGTCCGGGTGGAGGTTCTCCCTCAACTGCGCCGATATCCCGGCCGCCTGGGGGTCGGTGACTTTCTGCAGCACCACCGAGCCGATGCGCCACCCGTAGTCCCAGGCGTGCCCGAGCCGTACCGGTTGCCCGGGGGGTGTTTTGAAAGCCCGTCGGATGCTGCTGGGCGGCGGTGTGGCGTTCATGTCTTACAACTCTATCTGTCCCCCACCGGCGGCCGCCACGGCTGAGACGGACGCTGTCCGCACCGGTTTTTTTAACCCCGTTGTGCCGATCAGGGCGCCGGTTCCGGGGGAACCTCCGCTGCCGGGGGCTGGTCAGGTGCCGGGGGAACCTCCGCTGCCGGGGGCTGGTCAGGTGCCGGGGGAACCTCCGCTGCCGGGGGTTCGGGGGCCGGCGGCTGCGGCGCGGGGAACGGCCACGGGTTGTAGCGGCACACCGCCCCGTCGTCGGGGTAGACCTCGCTGGGTTCCAGGTTGTGCAGGAAACTGTTCGACAGGCTCAATGTCTGCTGCATCATCACCGGCGCCAGGGCGCCGTCCGCCCCACAGGGTTCGTGGGCGGCGTAGCCGATGGCGTGGCCGACCTCATGGTTGATCAGGTAGCGCCGGTAGGAGCCGATGTCACCGTTGAAGGGAATCGCCCCGCGCACCCACCGTGATTCGTTGATGACCACCCGATTGCCGATGGTGGTGAAACAGGAGGTTTCCATCCCGATGTCATGCCCGCAGGCATCGTGGGTGGAGCCGACACTGGTCAGCTGGATGCGCAGATCGGGTTGTTCGGTGGAGGTGCCGTCAATGTGGCGGAATCCGAAACGCGGATCCTGGGTCCAGCCGCGCGGATCGGACAAGGTGGCATCGACCAGGGCGGCAAAAGCCCCGTCGCCGCCGTAGTGGCTGGCGGGAATGCCTTCTTCCACCTCGACGGTGTAGGTGAACACTTTTTCCGTCCCCTGGCCGAACTGTTCGCCGGCCCGGCCCGCCAGATGGTACAAACCGGTGCCCTGTTTGACGAAGGGTCCGCCCGGCGGCAGCTGCCCGGATTCATCGTCGATGGCGGGGGTGTGGGTGGCCGGGTCGGGTCCGCGGCCCCGGGTGGTTGTCTGCTCCCCCCGGCCGTCACCGTCGGCGGCGGCGGTGGTGGCCACCGCCGCAGGTGAGGTCGCCGGAGCCGGGGCGGCCCCGTCATCGCCGGTGAACAATCCACCGCGGCACACATCGACCAGCACCCAGACCGTGATCACGACAAGCACGGGGATGGCGTAGGCGCGCCAACCGTAGTTGCGGGCGAATCTGACGAGCATGGGCTCCACTTGGGTTTACCTCATCTTGGTCGGTCGGCCGGATGGTGCGGAAGAACGGTTGTGCCGCCCACCGTATCCGGTGACCGGGGAATCTATGGAAAAAGGCGAAAAACACACACGCCTGCGGTCACTGCCGCCACAGGACGGGCGGGCTGTGGGGCGCTCCGCCGCGGACCGGCCGGACCACCCATTGTATCGCGCTGCCCCGGTGGTTAACCACCAATATTGAAGCCGACCCGGCCCTGGGCGGCGGAGCCGAGTTGAATCCAGGCGATTTTCGAGTTTTTCGCCACAATGGAGGTGCCTTTGGCGTCAGTCAGCTCGAACACCCCCTCATCGTCGTTGACGGCCGCGGTGATCCTGGCCAGCAGGCTCTCCCGGTCCTCGTCGACGTTCAGGGCGATTTCCCGGGCGTTGTCGGTGAATCCGATCTTGATGTCCACTGTGTGTTGGCTCCAGACGCTTTGATGGTGTGCCCCGTCTTCCGGGGGCGCACCGTGTGGGGGTGTTCTTGTTGTCCCGCCACGGCGGTTCGCTGCCGGCGGGGGTTGGCACAAACTGTATCCGACACCACGGGGCGGGTGGGTGACCGGCCGGGTGGGCCGGGCGGGTTGGCCGGACAGTCAAACCCCGCACCACGGCCACCAGGCAGAGGCGATACTATTATTGCCGTGCCCGAAAAAAAGACCCCTCCCACATTCACCGAACTCGGCGTCGCCGCCGAAATCACCGATGCCCTGTCCGCGAACGGCATTGTCCGCACCTTCGCCATCCAGGAACTGACGTTGCCCCTGGCATTGAAGGGAACGGACCTGATCGGCCAGGCCCGCACCGGCATGGGCAAAACCCTCGGTTTCGGTGTTCCGCTGCTGGACCGTATCTTCGACGATGCCGGGGTGGAGGAACTCGACGGAACCCCCCGGGCACTGGTGGTGGTTCCCACCCGGGAGCTGGCCGTGCAGGTCGGCGAGGACCTGGAACGGGCCGCCGACAACCTTCCCGTGCGGGTGCTGACCATCTACGGCGGGCGCCCCTACGAAGAGCAGATCGATGCCCTCGATGCGGGGATTGACGTGGTGGTGGGCACCCCGGGAAGGCTCATCGATTTGTGCAACCGCGGGGTGCTGAAACTCGAGCGGGTGGCCGTGCTGGTGCTCGACGAAGCCGACGAAATGCTCGACCTGGGTTTCCTCCCCGATATCGAGAAACTGCTGAAACGGCTCACCCACAAACACCAGACGATGCTGTTTTCGGCCACCATGCCGGGACCGATTATCTCGCTGGCCAGAACCTTCATGGACCGGCCGGTGCACATCCGCGCCGAGGCAGCCGACGCCGCGCAAACCCACGCCACCACCCGGCAGGTGGTGTTCCAGGCCCACAAGATGAACAAAGTGGCCTGCCTGGCCCGGATCCTGCAGGGAAAAACCCGCGGCAAAACCATTATTTTCGCGCGCACCAAACGCTCCTGCGCCCGGATTGCCGAGGATCTGGCGGAGAAAGGTTTCTCCGTCGGCGCGGTGCACGGCGATATGGGCCAGCCCGCCCGGGAGAAATCCCTCGGTGCTTTCAAATCCGGCACCATCGATATTCTGGCCGCCACCGATGTGGCCGCCCGCGGCATCGACATTGACGATGTCACCCATGTCATCAACTACGAAACCCCCGATGACCCGATGACCTATGTGCACCGGATCGGACGCACCGGCCGGGCCGGAAACACCGGTATCGCGGTCACCCTCGTCGGCTACGACGAGATGAACAAGTGGAAGATGATCGACGCGGAGCTGGGGCTGAACAAGCCGGAGCCGCCGCAGTGGTTTTCCACCTCCCCGGAACTGTATGAGGCACTGGATATCCCCGAATCCGCCGGCGAGACCATCGGCTCGCCGCGCAAAGTCTTCGGTGGCGCATCAGTGACCAGGCCGGCCGCCCGCCGGGG
>NZ_JAFLEQ010000014.1:27327-97729 GCF_017307055.1 Corynebacterium mendelii
CGGACCGGCCGCGGGGGTCGCCGGTGAACAAACCACCGACACGTGTTGTTGCCGCAGTCCTGCTGCCGTTGGCTGCGGCGGTGGCCTGGCGCGGGTTGCCCACCGCCAGCCACGGTCGGCAGCAGCCACACGACGGGGATCCCGCACCGGCACCCGGCGGCGGCGACACTCCACAGGACGGTCCCCCTGAGACACCGTCCCGCCAGCACCCGGATACAGCCGGGACGACCACGAACGGTGACCTGCCCGGTGACAGTGACACCGCCGCCGTGCCCGCCGACGAGGCCGCAGACCCCGCAGCAGAATCCGCGGGGCCCGCACAGCCGCGCGTCAGGGGGCCGTTGCGGCGCAAACGCCGTGACCTGGTGGCTGCCGGCGTCATTGCCGCGGTGTGCTGCGCACTGGTGACCACCGTGTGGGTGGGGGCACCGGTGCGCCACTCGCATCTGACGACGTTCAGCACACCGTTTGACCCGGTTTCCGCGATTGACCGGGCGCCGGACAATCTGGCGGAAGCCTGGCGCCGGCCATCGCCTGCGGTGCCGGAACTGGCCCTGCCGCTGGTCGACAAAAACTCCGGGCTGGTCTTCGCCGGAACCGACGCCACCGTCACCGCCCTGGATCCCACCGACGGCCACGAGGTGTGGAGCTACACCCGTGACAGCACCCTGTGCTCGATGTCGGTGGCCAGCTGGGGAAGTGTCATTGCCGCCTACGCCTTCCCGGGCGGCTGCGGTGATGTGACCGCCATCAACGCCGATACCGGCACCTACCGGGCGACCCGCAGCGATATCGCCTCTTTGTCGGGGGCACCGGTGATGTCCAACAGTGCCGCGGGCACCGTCGGCCCCGACCGGCTGGAGTTGTGGCGCTCCGATCTGGTGCGCACCATCGAATACGGGGACAAAACCGCCAAACAGGAACCGAATATGCAGCCCACCGAGAACTGCACCATCGATTCTGCACTGACACGGACTGAAACAGTGGCCATTGTCGAGGTCTGCCCGGCCAACCACACCGAAACAGACGGCGATGAGGGCACCAAAGCAACAGGTGAGCCGATCATTGTCGACGGCCAACAGTGGTGGCTGCGTTTTGTCGGCCGCGTTCCGGAGGATTCCCGCAAACCCGAGTTCAGCGCATCCGTCCCGCTGGACGCCCCGGCCCATCTTGTCGCCGTCGGCCAGGGACTTGCCGCAGTGGAGCTTCTCACCGGCCGGGACAGTGCCGAGATCGCCTCATTCGATGACGCCGGCACACAGATCAGCCGGCAGCCGGTGCCGCGGATGCCCGCCGATCCCCCGGGAAGCGGTGCGGTGTTTACCCCTGTCACCAGCGATCTTGCCCATGCGATGAGTTTTTTCGATGGCGCCCGGCTGATTCTTTTCTCCCCCGACACCCTGGAGATCATGGCCGTCTTCGATCAGGCGACCGGCACCCCGGTTGACATCGACGGCCAGCTGTTCATCCCCACCAACCAGGGCTATGACGTCACCGACGGCTACTCGACGGTGATCACCCGCTCCATTGCGGTGGACCGGGACAGCTACACCGGTGTCGTCGGCGTGGCGGTGGCGGGACCGGCCATCGTGGAAAAACGCGGCCGCACCCTGGTGGGGCTGCGCGACGCCGACGAAGTCGCCAAAGAACAGGCCGCCACAGGCCAGGCCACCACCACCCCGGCCGGGAGCTGATACACCCGACCGGCCGTCAACCGGCGGGCGGACACCGACACCGCCGGACGGAAAAGAACAACCTCCGCTGCCCCTGCCCCGCTGACAACACCGTGAGGGTGGGGGAGAAAAAGCGGGGTTGGCAGCAAAGGTTTTTTCCCTGCGCTGCCGACGGTGGCGCGCAAGCGGTCACGGTGCACAGGCGGTGCTGTTTATGCGGCCGTCAATGACGACGAGCCTTCAAGAAGACACCACTCACGGGGGTCAACAGCGTTGTCCTTTTCCCGGCTTCAGGAGCACGGCGCACGGTGAGGCTCTCACTGTTTGAAGGCGTAGGTGGACTGTGCCCGGCTCACCGCGGCCGGATGGATGAGCAGATACAGGCCGGTCAGTGCCACAGCAGCCACCACCACGGCCACCGGCCAGTGGCCGGATTGGATGATGTACCAGCTCACCGGCAAAAGAAGAATCTGCAGCATGAACACCGGGCCGCGCCCGAAGCGTCCGCCGCGCATGTAGTTGACCCCGGCGGCGGCCACCCCGCCGAACATGAGGATCAGGCACAGCGCTGTTCCCACCCCCAGAAAATCGGCCCGGCCCGCCGCCTGCTCGGCGAACACCGCCGAGGGATCCCGGTAGCCGAGAACATCCCGGATGATCAAAAACACGGAATAGACGAGGACCAGTGCCGATTCAGCGATCGCCAGCATTCCCGCCGCACGGACGGGCCAGGGCACGGGCACGGGATCTGTGGTGGTGGTGTCAGTCACGGGCTTCAACTCTACCCGGCGGGCGGTCGCGGCCTGCAACAGGTTTTCCGCTACACTGCCCACCATGCGAGCCCTGATGCTGTCGAATCCGGAATCGACGTCCCTGACGGACTCGGTGACCCGCCGAATCGTCGGCCCCCTGACCAAAGTCTGCACGATCAAATCAGTGCACACCATGTACGCCGGACACGCCGAAGACATCTGCCGCGGACTGTCCCGCAGCGACTTTGATGTGGTCATCGTTGTCGGCGGCGACGGGACGGTCAATGAGGCCGTCAACGGGTTGTTGGGCCACGATCCCGACCACCGGCCCGGCCCGGGGGATATTCCCGCTCTGGCGGTGGTACCGACCGGCAGCGCCAATGTTTTCGCCCGCGCCCTGGGCTTTCCCAACGATCCGGAACCGGCGGCCAAACAACTCGCCTCCCTCATCGCCTCCCGGTCGGTGCGCCGCCTGCCCCTGGGCAGAGTGGAAAACCGCTGGTTCTGCGTCAACACCGGCATCGGTTTGGATGCCAATGTGATCGACAAAATGGAACGCCTGCGCAAGCGGGGCATGATCGCCACCCCGGGCGCCTATCTGGTGCTGGGCCTCAAGGCCTGGGCAGAGGTGGTCAAACGCCGCCCGACGATCAGTTTCCGGGCGCACTCCGGGGAGAAAACCACCCATGGGGAGCATCTTCCCCTGGTGATGGTCTCCAACACGAACCCGTGGACCTACGCCGGCCCCCTGCCGGTGATCCTCAACCCGTCGGCCGCCGTGGACAACGGCCTGTCGCTGTACGGGCTGCGCGATATCGACGGGCCGGGCGGCGCGGCGGCCCTGCTGCACGCCCTGGGAATCGGCCAGCGCCGCTGGAGTCTCATGCGGGTGGATTTCCGCGAAATCCGGGTTGACGATATCGACCGTCTCGTACTCACTTCCCAGGAACCACTGAAATGGCAGGTTGACGGCGAATCAGCGGGCAAATCCAAGAAACTCGAACTTGTTTCGTGTGCCGAAGTGATCGATGTTGTGTCACCTAGCGACAATGGAAAATAGTGTTCTTTGTCACATTTTCGTCTTAAACACTAGTATTTTCGGGATATCCGTGCGAGCATAAACCCTCGTTGGATCAGCCGCGGTCACGCGTCCGGCGATGCCACCCACTCTGTCACAGGGGTCGGTGGCGGTAGTTTCCGGATCGTATATCCCGGCTGACGAGATTGACGGTCACATGCGACCGCCCAAGGTTGACGGGGTTGACCACCTCCACCGCTTCCCTTGCACAAAGGCGGGCGGCGGACAACCTCCTTCGGACCCGTCGGAAAAGTTTTTCCGCCCGACCGGTTGGTCCCCTGTCCCTGGTACCACCGCAAGGTTTTTCCGTGTCTGTGGAAATGCCCTGCTTTTCGCGTGCGATCAGTCAGTTCCAAAGAAACTATCAATAACGTCCGTTTTCCGGCAGTACAGCGGCGGGCAACAGAACTTTTACCCAGAATTAACATCAAGGAGACAATCATGGACTGGCGCCACAAGGCAGTATGCAGAGACGAAGACCCCGAACTGTTTTTCCCGGTCGGTAACTCCGGCCCGGCTTTGGCCCAGATCGCCCAGGCCAAAAAGGTGTGCAACCGCTGCCCGGTGACTTCCCAGTGCCTGGCATGGGCACTTGAGTCCGGCCAGGATGCCGGCGTGTGGGGCGGTATGAGCGAAGATGAGCGCCGCGCCCTCAAGCGCCGCAAGAACCGTGGCCGCGCCCGCGCCGCCAGCCGGGTCTAGTATTTAGCCGCAGCCCGCAGCACAGCTTCCGGGCGAGAGGTCTCCACCACCGGAACCTGTCACCAACCTTCCACCCCGCCGGGTCGGCCACCGCCGCCCCGGCGGGGATTTTTTTTGAAAACCGGGACCGGTTTGGGTGCACCATCCGGTCCCGACTAGACTTTTGGCGAACCATCCGCGGCGCGGATCACTTTTCCTCCGGCAGGTCACAGACACTCCGGTTTCGCCGCACCACCCCCAACGACTAAGGAGACCGACCATGAGCAAACGTGGCCGCAAGCGTAAAGAACGCCGCAAGAAGAAGGCCAACCACGGCAGGCGCCCCAACGCCTAGTACCGGCCCCTGACGCAAGCACTGTCAGGACTGCCTGTAACCGCCCCCGGATATTCATCCCCCGGCCGGTTGTGTCGTTTTCCCCCGCCCGCCGCGGCAGGTGCAGCCCAGCTGCGGCTGCACCTGCCGCGGCGGGCAAAGACAAGTCCCTGACAGCGCCACCGGCGTGTTCTGTTCGCCCCCACCGGCTGCGCCGGTGGGGGTTTTCACGTGCCTGCGCCATCCGCCCGCGGATGATGGTGGCGGCGGTTGCCGGGGCCTGCGGCTCAGTCGCGGCTGTGCCGGATGGTGGTGGTGTGCACCCGCAGGCGCACCACAATGCGTTCTTTCAAGTGCGCCGGGGCCGGTTCACAGCAGGAACGTTTGATCAGGCGGGCAACCTGTTTTTCAATGCCCAGTTTCTCCAGGCAGCCGGGACAGTTGTCGATGTGGGCGACAAGGGCGGCGCGACGGGATTCGTCGCAGCGGCCGTACACCAGCTCGTAGACGGAGGCGTAGACCTCCGCGCAGTCGCAGTTGCAGTCGTTGCGGCTCATTTCGTGGCTCCCTTCGCGGTCGTCGGATCGGCAGCATCGACATCAATGCCTGAATCACGTGCCACTTCACGTAACTTGTCGCGGAGCTGTTTTCTTCCCCGGTGCAGCCGGCTCATCACCGTTCCGATCGGGGTGTCCATGATCTCGGCGATCTCTTTGTAGGCCAGGCCCTCCACGTCGGCGTACCAGACCACCATCCGGTAGTCGTCGGATAAATCATTGAAGGCTTCGGCGATATCGTTGTTGGGCAGCAGCTTCAGCGCTTCCACTTCCGCCGACTCCAGTCCCTGCGCCTGGTGGGAGGACGAGGTCAGAAGCTGCGAATCGGTGATCTCGTCGGCCGATGTCTGCGACGGGCGCCGTTTCGCTTTCCGGTAGGCGGAAATGTAGGTGTTGGTCATAATCCGGTACAGCCAGGCCTTCAGGTTGGTTCCCTTTTTGAAGGATCCGAACGCCTGGAAGGCCTTCATGTAAGTGTCCTGCACAAGATCTTCCGCATCCGCGGGATTGCGGGTCATGCGCAGTGCACCGGCATACAGCTGATCGATAAAGGGCAGTGCTTCCTGCTCGAAGCGCCGTTCGAGTTCGTCTGGCGTGTCATCGGCCACGACGCTCACCTCCGCTGGGTAGTCGGGTCCGGCGGTAGCACCGGGGCCTTGCAACATGCGGTGTCCGCCGCAACCATAGTAGTGGATGGCCCTGCTGCAGCAGTCCCGCTGCCGGGGGGGGCGGAACCCGGGCGCGGCAACTGCCGCCACAGCTTTTCCCGCAACAGACGGCACGGTCCTAGGCTTGGGCACATGGCAAAGAAGAAGAAATCGGCGGCCACCCCGGCCCTGCAGGTGCTGACGCAGTCCGGTGTTGCCTTCGGTGTCCACGAATTCGACCCGGGTCACGACCACTTCGGTGACCATGCCGCGGCGCAACTGGCTGCCGAGGGAATCGAAGCCGGCCAGATTTTCAAGACACTGGTGATCCGGGAACACGGCACCACAGGCAACCGCGGACTGGCTGTCGCCTGTGTGCCGGTCACCGGCAGCCTGTCGCTGAAAAAGGCCGCCAGGGCGCTGGGATGGTCGGCCAAAGCGGATATGGCCGACCAACAGGATGCGCAGCGCTCCTCCGGCTACATTGCGGGCGGCATCTCCCCGGTCGGACAGAAAAATCCGCTGCCCACGGTCATCGACTCTTCCGCCAACAATTACGGCCGGATATGCGTCTCCGGGGGCAGGCGCGGACTCGACATTGAGCTTTCCCCGCAGGATTTGGCAGCGGTCACCGGCGCAGTCACCGCCGATATCGCCGCCGACTAGAACAGTTCACCTGCCGGGCTGATCAGGTGCCCGCCGGTGGTGCGCGAATCACCCACTTGCCTGCCGACCCGGCGGGTCACGAGGCTGTTGACAATCGTCTCCTGCGTGGTGGCGGCAACAGCCACGGCCTCGTCCGCGTCCCGGGTCAGCCAGCGGACGGCATTGTCGCCCTCCAGAAACACCGGCATTCTGTCGTGCAGCCAGTCGATCGGTTCCCGCGCAGCGGTGGTGACAATGGCCGCGGACACCAGGTCCAGCCCGGTATCCCACAGGCCGGCCGCCCACAACACGGGCGCGGTGCTGTCTCCGGCTTCCGCCCCGCATCCGCTGTCCCCGGCGGGTGAGACAAAGTAGGGCTGTTTGCTGCGCCACTCGTAGTAGCCGTTCATCGGCACCAGGCAGCGGCGGTATTTCACGGCCGCCCGGAAGGAGGGTTTGGCGGCCATCGTTTCCGTGCGTGCATTAAACAGCACGGGACCGTCCAGGTCTTTTTTCCAGTGCGGCAGCAATCCCCAGCGGGCGGGAACAACCAGCAACTCCAGCCCTGCAGGTGACGACCCGACCACCGACAGTGCCCCGCGGGCGGCAGCTGCCGCCGATGGATTGTCCCCTTGACCTGCCGCCCGCACAATCGGGACCGGGGTGGTGGGGGCGATATTGAATCTGGGACCGGGCAGACCTTCCGGGGCGACAACTGTGCCGATTCCCGGCCACGCCGCAGCTGAGGCCAGCAGATGGTCACCGCCGCTGAACAATACGTAACGCCCGCACACGGCCACCGATTGTATCGGCTTGTTTTTCCCGCCGGTGGGCCGCCGGACCGGCGGGCCGGCACCCCCTATGATGGGCTGTGTGACCGAAACCCACCACCACGCTGATTCCTGGCCCGCCCCGCACCCGCGGCACCCTGTGACCGGCACGCTGAGCGTTCCCGGCAGCAAGTCGATCACCAACCGGGCGCTGATCCTGTCAGCCCTGGCTGATGGCCCGTCGACGATTACCGGTGCCCTTGTGTCCCGGGACACTGAACTGATGGTTGACGCATTGCGCGGCCTGGGGGTGGCCATCACCATCGACACCACCGGCCCGCTGCCGGTGATCAGCGTCGACCCGGCGCAGCTAGGCCCCGGGCACATCGAGTGCGGGCTGGCAGGAACCGTCATGCGGTTCGTGCCGCCTGCCGCCGCCCTGGCCGGCGGGGAGGTCACTTTCGACGGTGATGCCCAGGCCCGGCTGCGCCCGATGTCGACCATGCTGGATGCGCTGGCCGATTTGGGGGTGACAGTCACCGGTTCCCGGTTGCCGTTTACCATCGATTCCTCCGCCGGGGTACCGGCCGGCGGCAGGGTCACCATTGATGCGTCGTCCTCGAGCCAGTTTGTCTCCGGGTTGTTGTTGTCGGGGGCACGCTATGCAACCGGCATCACCGTCACCCACGTCGGTGGGGCGCTTCCCTCCCAGCCGCACATCGACATGACCGTCGACATGCTGCGGCAGGCGGGCGTCACAGTGGACGCCGGATCGGATTCGTGGACCGTCCACCCGGGTCCGGTGGCGGCACACCACTGGGTCGTGGAACCGGACCTGTCGAATGCGGGTCCTTTCCTGGCGGCGGCGGCTGTCACCGGCGGCAGTGTGGGCATCAGGGCCTGGCCCAAGACGACAACCCAGCCCGGCGCGCAGTTCATCCCCATTTTCGAGGCCATGGGATGCACGAGCCGGTTCGACGCTGATCCGGATCATCCCGGATGCGGCACCATGACCTTGACGGGGCCGAAACCGGGGACTGTGACCGGCATCGATATTGATTTGAGCGATCTCGGGGAGTTGACCCCCACTGTGGCCGCGGTCGCCGCTGTAGCCACCACCACGTCCCGGCTGACCGGTATCGGGCATTTGCGCGGGCATGAAACCGACCGTCTGAAAGCCCTGACCAATGAGATCACCCGTTTGGGCGGGTGCTGCCGTGACAGCGCCGACAGCCTGATCATTGAACCGGCGCAACTGCACGGCGGGCATGTGCACACCTATGCCGACCACCGGATGGCCACCTTCGGCGCGATCATCGGCCTGGCGGTTGCGGGGGTCACTGTCGCCGATATCGGGACCACCAGGAAAACCCTGCCCGATTTCAGTAGCCTGTGGCACCGGCTGGTCGACGGGCCGTCACCGCGGCTGAGCGTGGTCGAGGACGGTGAGAACTAGTGGCAGCACGTCGCCGGTGGGATGAATCGGATGTGAAAATCCGGCCCGGTAAACGCTCCCGGCCCAGATCCAAGGTCCGGCCCAGCCACGATGACGCCGAGTTCGGGCTGGTGGTCACCAAGGACCGGGGCCGCTGGGGGGTGGTGCTGGACCGGGACGCCGGCAGCCCGGACAGAGAGCCGATTGTGTGCATGCGCGCCCGGGAACTGGGTCGGACCGGCATTGTGGTCGGGGACCGGGTGGGTGTGGTCGGTGACACCTCCGGTGCACCGGGCAGTTTGGCCAGGATCGTCAAACTGGAAGAGCGCACCAGTGTGCTGCGGCGGACCGCCGATGACACGGACGCCTTCGAACGGATTGTCATCGCCAATGCCGACAAGCTGCTCATTGTGTGCGCGGTCGCCGATCCCCCACCCCGGGCCGGTTTCGTCGAGCGTGCCCTGGTGGCCGCCTTCGCCGGCAAGATTGAACCTATTGTGTGCCTGACGAAGTCGGATTTGGCGGATCCGGCCGAATTCGCCGCCAACTTCGCCGCCCTGGATGTGCCGGTGGTCACCTGCGGTATCGACGATCGGCTGGAATCGGTCACCGATCTCATCGACGGGCATGTCACCGCGTTAATCGGCCATTCCGGGGTCGGTAAATCCACTCTGGTCAACAGGCTGGTACCCGATGCCGACCGGGCGACCGGGGAAGTCTCCGGGGTGGGTAAAGGCCGTCACACCTCCACCCAGTCGGTGGCACTCAGGCTGCCCGGCGGCGGCTGGATCATCGACACCCCCGGTATCCGCAGTTTCGGTTTGGCCCATATCCAGCCCGACACCGTCATCGGGGTGTTCGACGATCTGCGCGACACTGCCGCCGACTGCCCCCGCGGCTGCACCCACCTGGGTCCACCCGCCGATCCCGAATGCGCCCTGGACAGTCTCGACGGGGCATCGGCCAGGCGGCTTGCGGCCATCCGCCAGATCATTGAGGCCCTCAACACCAACGACGACTGGGATATGTAGACCCCTCCGCAGAACCTGAAAACCCTTAAACCCTCCGGTTTTCGCCCTCCCGGCACGCCGGCCGGATCATCACCCGGTGACCCGGGTGTCCAACGGGTGCCCCACCGGCGGGTTTGATCCGCCCAATCGGCCGGCAACAGACCTTGTGACCGGTTAGTCTGGGTGAGACAACCCTTAAAATTTCCCGGCAGCACCGTAAGCCGGGCGGAGTATTTCCTTCATTTTTTCAGTACCAGGGAGCATTCATGGGCTGGTGGATCGGCAGCGGGCATTCCCGCGACGATGACCATGCTGGGCGCCCCCTGCCTGAACGCCGGGTCGATGACGCCCATCATGACCGGTCCCCCAACCCGGACACCCGCTCTTCGGGGGCCAAACGCCGGCACAAAAAACGGTCCAGGCTGTGGGGAAGAAAACGGCGGCACCACAAAACCGTCGAGCACAAGGACAATTCCTCCCAGGCTTCACCACCCATCCTGCGGGCCCCGATGACTGAAACACCGCTGAACCACCTGGCGCTCTATGCGGTACTCACCGGCATTGTCACCGGTCTTTTGACGGCAGCTTTGAACTACACGGTGCTATGGACCGAGGAAAAGGTCTACGGCGTCAACCACTACTCATCGGTGTTTCCCGGCTCGAATGTCAGCCCTTTCCGACTGGCGGTCACCTTGTTTCTGGTGGGGCTGTTCAGCTCCTGGACGTGGTATCTGCTCAAACGCTTCGGCCGTCCGGCAGTATCTGTGCCGGGTGCCATGGCAGGGACGAAAATGCCGGTTTTCGAAACAACCGTGTCAGCGTTTGCGCAGGTAACAGCCGTTGCCGCGGGTGCACCGGTGGGACGCGAAAACGCCCCGCGCCTGGCTGGTGGTCTGGCAGCTTCACGCATCAGCTCTGCGCTGCACCTGGACAGTGACGCCCGGCGCATACTGGTCGCATCGGCCGCCGGTGCCGGTTTGGCGGCATCCTTCCACCTTCCACTGGCAGGCGCCCTGTTCGCCCTGGAACTGCTGCTGGTTGAGATGTCCACCCGCACCGTCGTCACCGCCATGTTGACCTCGGCGACAGCGGTGGCGGCAGCCGGTGTGTTCATCGACCCGCACCCGATCTACGCGACAGTTGAATTGAGCGAAAAACCGCAGATGCTCATCGCTGCCCTGATTGTGGGTGTGTGCGCGGGCCTGGCCGGGCACCTGTTCGGTATCGGCGCCCGCAAGGCAGCAGCTGCCAGGCCCCTGGGTGCGAATATTCTCTGGGAAATGCCGATTGTGTTCATCGGTCTGGCGGTGGCCGCAAACTTCGTGCCCGGCGTGTCCGGTTCCGGCCGGTGGGCGGCGGAGGAAGTCTTCACTGTCGGTATCCCGGCGCTGACGCTGGTATTTCTGGCCATCATCAGAGCCACCGCCATCATCATGTGTTTCCGGGCCGGCACTGTCGGCGGTACCCTGACCCCCAGTTTTTCTTTGGGGGCGATTATCGGGGCGCTGATCGGCACCCTGCTGGCCCCGCTTTTTCCCGATGTTCCCACAGCAGCCTTCGCCATTATGGGGGCAGCGGCTTTCCTGTCGACCACCATGGCGGCCCCCATGTTCGGCATGCTGGCCGCGGTTGAATTCACCGACATGGCAGCCCAGGGCTACCTGGCACTGTTTTTGACGGTCATCGCCGCCGCCCTGTCGGTGCGGGTGCTGGGCGTCATCCTGAAAAAGGAAGTGAAACTCGCGGCTTTCACCACCGCGGCCTGGACCGGAACCAGTTCCTCCAATGACTCGGTCGGCAAACAGCACGCCAACAGCGACGGCAAAATCCACCCCGATGTCACCCACAAAGACATCAAACCCAACGACAGGGAGTCCGCCGACGGTAACCCGTTGGGCAGCCACCCGGACGAAGTGGCCGACAAACCCAAAGGCCCGGACGAAATAGGTGACGACGACACCACCCGGGCCGCCCAGGACAGCGATACCCTGGACCGGGATCCCGGCCAGAGTGGGGATACCCCACGACAGTAGGTGGGTTTTCTGCAGATTTTGGGGTTTCCGTTGACGCGCACGAAGCGGTTGATCAGCCGCGTTGAACCGACGTGATGTCAACCGCAGACAACCCTCTAGCCGACAACGATTTTTCCGTTTCGACACATTCGACGGGGGTCAATGCACGGCACCCCCAAGGCCTCTGCAGCATCAGGAATCTTGACTTTTGATTTTGCGGACTTCGCACTGACTTCATAGGTAACGATCGTCAGGTGGCGGCTTGTGGCAGCCGCCACAATCCAGGAATCCGCAACCGACAAAAAATCTTTTCCGGCCCCCAAAGTTATACGGGCGGTGTTCGTTCTTTGCCCGTTCAACCAATTCCCGGTAACAGGAAAAGCTGATCCTCATCTACCGGTACTCATGCTTCAGGAGGCACACATTCCTTGAACCACTTGTTTACTTGATCGTCCCACACAACGGTTTCATCCCTGACCTTCGTGTGAAAAAAAGGTCTTCCCGGAAGAGGCAAGATTGCTTGATTCACGCCACTACCCGGGAAAAATACCACAAGGATACCGACTCTCCCCTCCGCGAGAATGTTGGTGTCAATCAAGTACACGATTACGCGGCCTCCGAGCCGAAGTCCACCACGGTGCAGCAAAGCTGCGGCATTGCGCACTCCCGGAAAAACGTGCCGCATCCCGTTGGAACAAATCACCGCTCATAGCGGCCTCGGCAACAGCTCCCACAAAGTGACGCCCCAAACGGGTCCGTGTGGTGTATCCGAACCGCCGCCATCTTTCTTCCTGCGGCTGACAGGTGGGACAGAGGCAATCAGTGTCTCAGCTTCAGCGTGGCTGATTTTTCTCCGATCCACCAAGCGCCATGTCACGGCCTCACGGCTGACGCCATAAGTACGAGCCTGTTTTTCCACACATTGAAGTGTGTCTTTTTTCCCGGAAAAACGTTCGACAATATCAACCCCGGGAAGCGGAAATTCTGCCGCAAAACGATTGCACCAGCGCGCGGCGCGATCCTGCTCTTCCTCATCTCCAAAAAATACCGGGCTCACCCAGGACAACGTGCCCCAGTTCATGGGCCAAACTGAATGGCTGAGCGGTCTTCGCGTCAGCTGCATTGATGAAGATCAGAGAATAACAATCGTCCACCAGATTGAATCCGCGGAATTCATCTACGCTCAAGACGCCGGCGAGTGTTGTTGCCCACAACAAGAGTTGCGCATCACAACAATCCCAGCATCCTCGTTCACGTCGGGCAAAGAAGCGATTGTTTCCCGGCCACGTTTTTTACCTCCTGCGGCCCATCCGAGAGTCTTGGCCACCAGTTGCTCTGCTTTGTTTGGGGATTAGTCGAGTCCAGCACTACCCAACAGGCTAGGAGCTTCAATGCCGACTTCACCGGCATATTCCGCGTAGCAGGACAGACGAAGGGAACACTCGTTGATGACATCCCGTGGATCGGGGCTGACGGTGGATGGTTGCCGATTATTCAGGGTACGGAAATCGGGAAGGTTGAGGGGATCGTCGGTTGCTTCATCCAGGAGGAGGTATCCAAAGGGAATCCGGGCAGCCGCGGCAAGGACTTCCGCCCGACGCAGGGTGGGCTTGCTGTCTCCGGAGAGCCAAGAGTGCAGCCGACGGAGGTCAACTTATTTTGCAAGATCTTCGGGAGTAAGTCCTGCTCGGTGAACTGTCCACTGCGGCACACAAGGGGTGATGCTGATATGCAACCCCATTGGCCCCTCCTTTCGTTGTTCCCATCATCTTGCCTGCAGAGACAAACCACCAGGAATTTCAACTCCCCTCTCGTCAGCCCCTCCCGGTATCAATGAAGAACCGAAAAGACCTTTTTGGGGCGACGCCGATTGGGAAAACACGCAAGTGTGCTCCGTTTTTTCCAACGTATATCCCGGGAAGAACCTGGAGCAACCACTATGAGATTCCACAACAGCCGTTGTAGAAACAGCCTTTTCGTTGCATGCCACCGTGTTGCACCGGCATCACCGACCGGACAAAAACCATCTTTCCCGACCCGGATTTCAGATTGCCCGCGGCGGAGATGGTCACAGGCTTTTTCCGGATGAACAGGACGATGCCGTTGTCGTCCGCATTGTTGTCTCAACACAGCACCCCGGCCTCAACTTCCCCGGCCGGGCCGGTGAATCGGATGGTGAAAACAGTCAGATCTCGGCGGCCCTGATGCAGGCTCACGGCCTTCTGCCCGGCGGCCGGAGTCCACACAGCAGACCTGATATCAGCCAATTTTGCACAAACTGCACTACCCGGGTAGCCGTCAACCGGGTGCCTGCAGGGCAGACACCCGGTTGTGGGTTGCCGTTTCATCCGACCGAACCGGCTACATCAGTGCCACAAGAACATTCAGCTCTGTCGGGTCGTACCAGGCGAGGAAGTTGTCCAGTGCATCCCCGACAGTCAGTTCCGCGTCCTCATCGCCCAGATCGGCGTCGTGGACGGCTTCCACACCCTGCGCCGTGGCTTCCTCGTTGGCACCGATATCGACGTGCAGGGCAGCCAGATCAGCAAAACTGATCCGCTGCGGATCAAGGGAAACAACCGCTTCCCCGTTTTCAGGCGTCGGCGTGACCTGCTTGTCATCCACGTCGACAGTGACAACCACCCGGCGGTGCGGGAAATGCTCGGTTCCAAGACTCAGCAGCCGAAGCGATGCACGGGCGGCCTCCTGGAACGCCACATGGGCTATTTCCTCTTCATCGCCGACGGTGTAAAACTCTTCGAGTGCCGGGGTGACGGCAAAACCCCAGCCCTGCTGAACCACCATTTCCCCGGTATCGGACAATTCCTTCAAGCTGGCGAATGTCGCCGGAAGATAGACACGCATGTCGTTGAAATAAACTCCTCGGTAGATGCAGCCGCAGACTGTTTTTGTGGTGTCCCCGGCTGGTGGGGCAGGGTGCGGGGCCTGTCGGCCTAGAACTCGCCCTCGATGTTGAACAGACCGGTGATCTCGACGACTGCCCGGTCGAACTGCTGGTAGTAGACACCGACCAGACCGTTGTCGACAGCGGCGCGCACATTGAGAATCGAATCGTCGACCAGCACACAGTCGTTCATCTCCACACCGATGGTGTCGGCGGCAATGGCGAAAGCCCGCGGATCCGGCTTGTCGTGTCCGATCTCCCCGGAGAGCACCACAGCATCAACAATGCCGTTGAACTCCCATTCACGGATGTGCTCGGCACCGGGGCCACCGGGATCATTGCTCAGCACAGCCGTTGCGACATTGTTTTTCCTCGCGGCTGCAAAAAGAGCCCGCCAACGGCGGGAATCCTCTTCACTGACATCAAGGACACCACAGTAATCGACGATCAATCCTCGCACTTTGCTTTCTCCACCAGTCTTTCATCTGTTTGTTTTCTGCTGTGTGCACGTCTTACCCGCCACGGCAACAACGGCTGCAGCCACAAGCGGTATCCGGATGAGCCACGCTTCGGGGCGACACAATCCGCGCTGTCACAGCGGCCACGGCAGACGGCATATGTCCCTCCCGGCGCCCGGTGGCATCCGGGGGTCGGTGGGGTTTACCACAAAAACCCTACACGCCGCGGCCGTGGCGCGGCTTTCACCACGACGGGTGGGAACCGGCGACCGGTTTTCCAAGTCCAACTGGATATCGGGTGTGAGGGGCCACCCCGCCCCCGTTGTCACACAGCCACAGCGGCCCCGTGGCCGTATCTTGTCCCACCCATCCAGGAGAGCAAACCACCATGACCGTCCTCGCCCCGGTTCCGGGTTCAGCCCATCTGAAACTGGTTGATTCACCACAGCTACCACCACCGGCGACCGCCCGGCCCGGGACAGCTGTAGCCCGCACGATGGCCTCCCCCCGCAGTTTCGGCCCCTGCCCGGTCGACCGGGACACCTTCGGCTGGATGTGCCGCAAGATTGTGCTGTGCGTGGAAACAGCCGCCGGAACCAGGCCGCTGACCATGATGGACCGACCGGAATTTGGTGCCGCTGTCCGCCGGGAGGTAGTCATCCAAGTCAACACCGCCCGGCGTCCTGACACTCCTGTCAGTATGTTGTCCTGCCATGTGCAGGCCGTGCCCGGAACCAGCCGCTACGAGGTCGCCGGTTCTCTTCGCTGCGGCACGAAGCGACAGGCCTTCTGCGGGTATTTCGTCGCTTCCTCCGACCGGCGTATCAGCACGAAACTTCAGCTGGCCGGCCTGCGGATCCTCTAGCGGGACTCTGTCCCCTCCCCGCTTTCGCAGGGTGGTGGTTGCCCCGGACACCGTCGGGTCGAATGCGCGGCAGTGGGATGTGAAACGGCGGATAAAAAACACCACCGCCGTCGGTGGGGCGGGATTTTCCCCACCCCGCCGACGGCGGTGGATGGCGCTACCGTGCCGGGACCGGATGCGTGCCCGGCCGGGCTGGCTGGCTGTTTTACACCTCGTCGGGTGCGGAGTACTTCATGGCGGAGGGATCCGGACCCTGGTCGGGGTTGGGGTCGAGGTCTTTTTCATCGACCACCCCGTCATTGTTGGTGTCCGGGTTGCCGGAGGCCTGGATGGCGGGCAGCACCTGGGAGCGGACGGTGAACAGGCTGCGGACGGTTTCTTCCATGATGGCGTCCTTCATGGCGTTGAACATGTCGCCGCCTTCTTTCTGGTATTCCACCAGCGGGTCACGCTGCGCCATGGCACGCAGGCCGATGCCCTCTTTGAGATAGTCCATCTCGTAGAGGTGCTCGCGCCACTTGGTGTCGACCACCGACAGGATGGTGGAGCGTTCCAGATCCCGCATGTTGGAGATATCGCCGGTGAGCTGTTCGACACCGTCTTCCAGTTCTGTGTACTGCTCCTGGGCGTCCTTGATCAGCGTTTCCAGCAGATCGTCGGCGGCCAGCTCGCCCTTCGGGCCGCAGTCGGGGGATTCCAGCAGTTCTTTCCACCCCTTCGACGGGCCGTAGAGGGATTCCAGGGCCTTCCACAGCTTGTCCATGTCCCAGTCCTCGACATAGCCTTCGGAGGTCTCGGCCGCGACATAGGCGGTGATGGTTTCCTCGATCATGTTGCGCACCTGCGGGGCAACATCGGCGCCGTCGAGAATCTGGCGGCGTTCTTTGTAGATGACCTTGCGCTGCTCATTCATGACCTCGTCGTATTTGAGCACGTTTTTGCGCATCTCGAAGTTCTGCTGCTCAACCTGGGTCTGGGCACCCTTGACGGCGTTGGTCACCATTTTCGCCTCGACCGGAACATCATCGGGCACATTGAGGCGGTTCATCATGTTTTCCATCGACTGGCCGACGAAACGCACCATCAGCTCGTCACGCATCGACAGGTAGAAGCGGGTCTGGCCCGGGTCGCCCTGACGGCCGGAACGACCGCGCAGCTGGTTGTCGATGCGGCGGGACTCGTGGCGTTCGGTACCCAGCACATACAGCCCACCGGCCTCACGGACCTTCTCGGCGTATTTCTGCTGGCGGGCCTTCATCTTCTCGATTTCCTCATCCCAGGCGGCCTCGTATTCGTCCGGGGTTTCCACCGGGTCGAGGCCCCGCTCACGCAGGTTGATGTCGGCGAGAATATCGGGGTTGCCACCGAGGACAATGTCGGTGCCGCGGCCGGCCATGTTGGTGGCCACTGTCACCGCACCGGGCAAACCGGCCTGGGCGACGATTTCGGCTTCTTCCTCGTGGTGCTTGGCGTTGAGCACATGGTGTTTGATGCCTTTGCGCTGCAGCAGCCCGGACAGGTATTCGCTTCGTTCCACCGAGGTGGTGCCCACCAGCACCGGCTGGCCTTTGTCGACGCATTCGGCAATATCGTCGGCCACCGCGGCGAACTTGGCTTCCTGGGTCTTGTAGATCAGGTCGTCGAGGTCTTTGCGCTGGTTGGGGCGGTTGGTCGGAATCTGGACCACATCAAGCTTGTAAATCTGGTGCAGCTCACTGGCTTCGGTTTCGGCGGTACCGGTCATCCCGGCCAGCTTGTCGTAGAGACGGAAGTAGTTCTGCAGGGTGATGGTCGCCAGGGTCTGGTTTTCGTTTTTGATCTCCACGCCCTCTTTGGCTTCAATCGCCTGGTGCATGCCCTCGTTGTAGCGGCGGCCGGGAAGCACACGGCCGGTGAACTCGTCGACGATGAGCACCTCGCCGTTGCGGACAATGTAGTCCTTGTCGCGGGTGAACAGCTCCTTGGCTTTGATGGCGTTGTTGAGGTAGCTGACCAGCTGGGAGTGCTCGGGGGCGTAAAGGTTGTCGATGCCGAGCTGATCCTCGACGTAGGAGACACCTTCCTCACGCACACCGATGGTGCGTTTGCGGTGGTCGACCTCGTAGTGGATTTCCGGCTTCATGCGCGGCACGATCTCGGAGAAAGCGTGGTACCACTCGCTCGAGCCGTCGGCCGGCCCGGAGATGATCAGCGGGGTACGGGCCTCGTCGATGAGAATCGAGTCCACCTCGTCGACGATGGCGTAGTGGTGTTCGCGCTGCACCAGCTCGTCGAGTGATTTGGCCATATTGTCGCGCAGGTAGTCAAAGCCCAGCTCATTGTTGGTGCCGTAGGTGATATCGGCGTTGTAGGCTTTGCGCCGCTGCGGCGGGGTCATATCGCCCAAAATAACGTCGGTTTCAAGCCCCAGGAAACGGTGCACGCGGCCCATCCACTCGGAGTCGCGTTTGGCCAGGTAGTCGTTGACGGTGACCACGTGCACGCCCTTGCCCTCCAGGGCGTTGAGGTAGGCGGGAAGCACACAGGTCAGGGTTTTACCTTCACCGGTTCTCATCTCGGCGACGTTGCCGAAGTGCAGGGCCGCACCGCCCATGATCTGAACCTTGTAGTGCTTCTGGCCGAGAACACGCCACGATGCCTCACGGGCAACGGCGAAGGCCTCCAGCAAAAGATCATCGACGCTTTCCCCTTTGGCGAGACGGTCTTTGAACTCGCCGGTTTTCGCCTTGAGGTCGTCATCGCTGATATCGGCGTACTGCGGCTCAAGGGCCATCACCTGGTCGGCGATTTTGGCGAGCCGTTTGACGGCGCGGCCTTCGCCGACTCGGAGAATGTTGAGCATTTTGAACACGGGCAGTCGTCCTTTGAAAGTAATCCGGGAATGTATACGTTCGCTATTGTTTTTTGGGCCGGTGCGGTCGACGGCATCCGCGACACCACGGAAAAAACCGGTGCCAAAGGGCATCCTCATTACTCCGGTCAACCGTGGCAAACGGTCGGCAACGGCCTGGTCGGATGGATGCCGGCGGGTACACCGCCCATATCACCGGTTCATTCTACGCAACCGGTCCACACACCTGATGCACCGCCGCTGGCTAAAACAAGGCCAAACCCGGATCGGGTGCCACACTCACCGGCACCCGATCCGGGTTTGCTCACAAGTTTTCTGCCGTGTCACCGGCCCGGTCACCGCCCGGCGGGAAGCAGGTTTTTTCAAAAAACCGGGTTGCCATCCCACCTGCGGGACAGACCTTCCGGGATGGGGCTTGCCATCCCGGAAGGTGTGCTCCGGGGGTTAGCCGTTGTCTTCTTCCTCGGCCAGGGTGATCAGGCCGTAGTCGAAGGCGTGGCGGCGGTAGACCACCGACGGGCGGTTGTTTTCCTCGTTGACGAACAGGTAGAAGTCGTGTCCGACCAGTTCCATCTCGCTGAGAGCGTCATCGACGCTCATGGGGGTGGCGGAGTGCTCCTTGCGGCGGACGATCTGGCCGGGGACAACATCCTTGACCGAATCGGCGTAGGGGTCGTTGTCGAATTCGGACTGCTCCTTGGCCGCCTGCGGCTCACTCAGATCAGCGACAGCGGCTGCCGCCATTTCACCGGTGGACAGGGGGGCACGGTGTCCGGAACGGGCGATCTTGCGGCGGGCCTTGACCTTGCGCAGGGAACGCTCCATACGGGCGAGAGCAGTTTCCAGGGCGGCGTAGAAGCTGTCTTCCTTCGCCTCGGCGCGGGCAATGTGCCCCTTGCCGGTGGCGGTGATCTGAATCTTGTCGGACTGGTCACCACGGCGCGGGTTCGGCTCATGGTGCAGTTCGACATGGAAGAAGGTCAGCGTCGGGTCGAGTCGTTCGATCTTCGCCAGTTTCGTGTTCACGCGCTCGGCGAAGTGGTCGGGGACCTCGACATTGCGGCCGGTGATAGAGACCTGTGTCTCCGGTCGCAGGGCGCTTTCATTGTCAGCAGGTGTGGTCACGTGCTTTTACCTCCCGGTATCGGCTCACCCCGGCACTGTGAGCGGGATTACTGACAGTGCCCTCGGGTGACGGGGACTTCCACGGCCAATTCTACCTGTGGGCGCCACCGGCTGAAGGGGTTGAAAAACACAATCCGGCAAAAACCCGGGAAAGCGGACTGTTGCTGACTCGTTAACGCAGTTCAAATTTTCTCCCCCACCCCCTATGCGGGGGGCCTGCGGGTATGGCAAGCCCAACCGGCGGTTGCCCCACTGGTCCGGTAATTCTCCGCTCCCCGCCCGGAGCACACGGGGCCGGGCTTGTTGCCGGCCCCGACCACTAGTTGGCGACCACCGGCACAGCCCGGGTGCCCTGCACCGCCGGAACTTCCCGCCAGAAGGCGGCTGCCGAGGCTGCGGCGGGAAGCTGCAGCATGGCGTGGGCGTCGGTGAGATACAGGGTGGAGGGGCTGGCGGCCACCGCCACCACCGGGGCAGTGATATTGCCGCTGGGCAGCGGCGTCAACGAGGATCCGTCGGTTTCCACATGCCACACCGGGGTGGCCGGCGAGGAGGTGCCCACCACCAGTGAGCCGTCCTGCAGCCAGTCCAGCGATAAGGCGGTATCCCCCAGGGCCGGGGCGATTTCGGTGGCGTTGGCGATCGCCCGGTCACCGGGTTTGGGCCGGGAGACCGTCGACACCCACACCGACCCGTCGCGGATGAATGCCACCCGCACACCGGTCGGTGACAGCCGCAGCACACTGATCGGCTCCCCGGGCCCGTCGGGCGACTGGCCGGAAAGAACAGAAGAATCGACTTCGATCTGCGACATCTCCCCGGTGGAGGTCGACCGGGCGATGCGGGTGATGGTGCGCCCGTCAACCACACTCCACACGGCGGTGGCCTCATACTCGAACGACGGGCGGGTCAGTGTCCTGGCTTCCTGCACTTTGGTCGTCGGCCCGCCCACCGGCCCGAGCACCAGTTCAGAGACTTTGCTGTCCCCGCTGCCCCGGCTGATCACCGCAGCGGCCACTCCCCCGGAGGAGGACACGTCAGCTGATTCGACCTGCTGGGATTGACCCAACGGACCCGGCACCGGGGTGACGGTGTAGCCGTCGATGGTCGACAGGGAACCGTTTTTCAGCGCATACAGCGGGGAGATGGTGCCCGCCTGCGCATTGGGGTTGAATTCGGCGACATCCTCCACCGAAAGCTCCAGATGATCCGGGTCAATCGGGGTGCCGTCCAGCTGCACCCGGTAGGGGCCGGGGATTCCGGCGCGGGCCAGAACCCACACAACCTGGGCCGCAAAACGGTGCCGCTCGTCGGAGTCCAGATCCTCGAATCCGGTAAACCCGTAGACCCCCTGCTCGTAGCCGGCGAACACCCCGGTGGGCGGGATGTCGTTGACCACCCCGGGGGCGAGCAGTTTCTGCGGGCCTTCCATCAAAAGTGACAGCAGCGCGGTGTCCAGGCTGGCCTGGCCGTTGTAGACCCACCGCCGGTCACGCACCAGCATCCGCCCCGACGGGTTGAAAAAGAACAGTTCCTGCGGGGTGTAGCGGTTGCGCAATTCGGTGCGTTCCATGATCACCCCGGGCGGCAGGGCCGATATCCGCCACTGCCCGCCCGTGCGTGACAGTTCCATTTTCGCCTCGTAGGAGGCGTTTTCGGGGGTGAACACACCACCGGTTTCCAGTTTGCCGACCACCGTGCCGCGCACCACGTAGGAGATGTTGTCTTCACTGGCCCCGGGTTCGGCATTCAAATCGATCCGGTCCAGAATGAGGGTGGCCGCCGAATCATCCCACCGCTCTGCCACCGACGGGGTCAAAAACGCCCGGGCCGCCTGGTGTTTCTGGGTCGGTTTACCGGAAGCGGTGAAAAAATCGCGCAGCAAAAGATCCGGTTCCTGGCCCGGGGTGGGCGCAATTTCCTCTTCCGTCGACGGCGCCGGGCTGAAACTGCGCACCACCTGCGGTGAGGAATCCCCCGGCAGGCTGGTGCAGCCGCCCGCGACAAGACACACCGCAGCAAGGACAGCCGCGGCAGCAGCCCTGCGCCCGGTCCGGGTTACCCGTGTGAAACCTGCTGTTGTCATCATCACAGTCCTCGCTGCCCGGGGTTCTCGGTTCCGGGATGATCCATCCCGGCCGACGGGTGGAAGATGTGGGTCACCCCGTCGGTATCGGCTTGCGCATCAACCAGACTGTCATCAAACCCACGGAACCCGGACACCATCCCGTTGTCCCGGGCGGGGGCCGAATCCACCGGCTGCGGTACCGGCTGGACTTTCGGTTTGCCGGGCGGAACATGCGGGGCCGGGACCGCCAGCGGCAGCGGTGAATCGGTGACGGTCTGGCCGGGGATGCGGGGAATGGTCAACCGGAAGCAGGATCCGATCCCCGGTTCGCCGCACGCGTCCAGTGTCCCGCCGTGCAGCAGGGCGTCCTCGTGGCTGATCGCCAGCCCCAGGCCGGTCCCGCCGGAATGCCTCACCCGGGAGGAATCAGCCCGCCAGAAACGGTTGAACACCAGTTCTTCCTGGCCGGGTTTCAGCCCCACCCCGTGGTCGGTGACGGTGATCGCCACGGCATCGGTGGTTGCCGCCAGCACCACTTCCACCGGGTTGCCCTCCGAATGGTCGATGGCGTTGGCCAGAAGATTACGCAGAATCCGTTCAATGCGCCGGGTATCGACGGTGACGATCACCGGCTGGTCGGGCAGCCGGAAGGTGACCTCCACCCCGAGTTCATCGGCCAGGTGGGACACCTGCGGCCACACCGAGGTGATGCAGTTGCGGATATCGACTTTTTCCTCCGACAGATCAGCCACCCCGGCATCGTGGCGGGAGATTTCCAGCAGATCAGCCAGCAGCGATTCGAAGCGGTCCAGCTCGCGGGTCATCAGTTCACTGGCCCGGGCGGTGTAGGGGTCGAGTTCGTCTTTTTTGTCGGCGATCATGTCGGCGGCCATCCGCACCGTGGTCAGCGGGGTGCGCAGCTCGTGGGAGACATCGGAGGTGAACTGTCTTTGCAGGTTGCCGTATTCCTCCAGCTGGGTGATCTGCTTCGACAATGATTCGGCCATGGCGTTGAAGGAGTCGGCCAGGGTGGCCATCTCGTCTTCGCCTTCCACCCGCATGCGTTCTTTGAGATGTCCGGCGGCGAAACGCTGCGCAATCCGCGAGGCCGACCGCACCGGGGCGGTAACCTGCTGGGTCAACAGCCAGGCGATCCCGAGCAGCAGCACAATCAGCACCACCCCACCGGCCGAGAGCAGCCCACGCATCAGCGCCAGGGTTGATTCCTCGTTTTCCAGCGGCAGGACCAGATAGACCTGCAGCCCGGGGATATCCGAATCAGTGGGGGTGCCGATGATCAGCGCCTTGTAGGTCGACCCGTCGGCCCGGTTGATGGTCGAATACTGGTAGGCCACCTGGTTTTTCGACACGAACTGCCGCAGTGAGGCGGGTATCCGGTAGCCCTCCGGGGAGGCGGTGACCGTATCGTCGTTGCCGGTGACAATGACCACCGGTTCGAAGACGGCCGTGGAATCGGCCGACGTGGATCCGGATCTGTTGGTCAGGGCGGCGCGCGCCGAATTCAGCCTCACCTGCAGCGTGTTGGAGGTGTCGGTGGCCGCGATCTGCTGTTCCACGGTGGCCCGGGCCCGCTCGATCTCGCTGGTGGCGATGGTCAGTTTCGAGTCGACCAGCTGCTGGGCGACAAACGACACCATCACCAAACCCAAAATCAGCACCACCGCAGATGAAGCGGCCAGAATAGAGCCGATCACCCTGACCTGCAGCGACGTCCGCCAGGAGGTGAGGGCTTTATTTTTCAGCCTTGTGGAAAACGAACTGATGGCGCTTGATCCTCGTCGGTCAACCACACCACAGCGGCGGACGTGCCGCCGCCGGTGGTGTACGGGTGGGAAATGGGTGAAAACTTCAAAAAACAACGTCTCCGGCGGCTATTCGCCGGTTTTGTAGCCCACCCCACGAACAGTGAGCACGATCTGCGGGTTTTCCGGATCCTGCTCGATTTTGGCGCGCAGCCGCTGCACATGGACATTGACCAGCCGGGTGTCGCTGGCATGCCGGTAGCCCCATACTTTTTCCAGCAGTTCCTCGCGGGTGAACACCTGCCGGGGTTTGCGGGCCAGTTCCAGCAGAAGATCGAACTCCAGCGGGGTGAGCTGAATTTCCTCCTCACCGCGGGTGACCATGTGGCCGGGAACATCGATGGTGAGATCCCCGACTTCCAGCAGCTCGGCGGGATCTGTTTCCTTCCGCCGCAGCCGGGCACGGATGCGGGCGACGAGTTCTTTCGGTTTGAACGGCTTGTTGACGTAGTCGTCGGCACCCGATTCCAGTCCCAGCACCACATCGACGGTGTCGGTTTTCGCGGTGAGCATGACAATCGGCACCGAGGATTTCTGGCGGATCGCCTTGCAGATGTCGATGCCGTTCATGCCGGGAAGCATCAAATCCAGAAGGATCAGATCGGGTTGTTCCCGTTCCGCGGTCGCCACTGCCTCAGCCCCGTCCATGACGGCGACAGTCGCGAAACCCTCGGCCTGCAGGACCAGGGTGAGCATCTCGGAGATCGCGGGGTCATCGTCGACGACGAGGATTTTCGAATTCATGGGATTCCTTAGCAACAAGCTGGGAGAAAAACGGTGGGCACGGGCGCCAGTGACACTCTACTGCCCTTCCGACACCCCTTCCGGCGGGATGTCCTCTTCCGAAAATATCACGCACCCGCCGCGCGAGTACCGCGGCATCGGCTGTCTGCCCAGTTCAAACTGGTTGACCCACCCCATCGCCTCCCCGGATCCCACCGCACCGCCGGCCGCATCCACCGGCCGTGTCCGCGGCACGGCCCCAAAAACCTTCCCCGGAAAAACTGCAGGCTCGCGCCACCCCCGGCGCGGGGATACGTCAACCAGCCGTCACCTTTTTCCGGAAAACACCCGTCGCCGGCACCGGCAGCACAACCGCTGTCACACAGTTGTGTGATTGCGCCGCAGGTCATCTGGAACACGGCCACTATCTTTCGATCACGCATGGTTTTTCATCGAAGTGCTCGATGGCATCATCATCCGTCCATGCCGGAGAACATGAGTTTTTTCCGCCCCCAACAGCAAAGGACTTCCCATCATGGCCACCGCCGAAACCCCCGACCTGCCGCAGCAGCCGACCACCGCCCCGGGAAACAAAACCACGGGGGCGGGCAAAGCCAAAGGCTGCGGCATCGCCCTTGCCGTACTGGCGATGATCGCAGTCGTCGGCTCCTGTATCTCCAACGGGGATACGACCGCCACCGACACCACGACAGCTGCCGGCACCGCCGGTGCCGCGCCGGCGGGCGGGCAGTCGGGTAGTCCGGCTGCGCAACCGGCCGCCGAGCAACCGGCGGTGGCCAGCGGTGACACACCCGCTCCGGCGGAGGCCGCCCAGCCGCCGACCGACGATGATGTGCCCCGGGAGTTCAGCAATGCTGTGCGTTCGGCGAACAACTACCTGTCATTCCAGGGATTTTCCGAACGGGGCCTGTTTGAGCAGTTGACCAGCCCCTACGGTGACAAGTTCCCGGACGATGCCGCCCAGTGGGCGGTTGACCATGTCGCTGCCGACTGGAATGAGCAGGCGGTGCGCGCCGCAGAAAACTACCTGTCCATGAGTGGTTTTTCCAAAGCCGGCCTGGCTGACCAGTTGAGTTCGGATGCGGGGGATAAATTCACCGAAGAGCAGGCGCAGTACGCCGTGGAGCATGTTGACACCGACTGGAACGACAATGCCCTGCGCAGCGCACGCAGCTACGCCGAGATGGGCATGTCGACCGCAGCCATCAAAGATCAGCTGCAGTCGGATTTCGGGGAGAAATACACTCCGGAGCAGGCGCAGTACGCGGTGGATCATTTGGGCCAGTAGCAGGCCCTGCGGCGGCGGTGTGTCAGTCGGCGCCGTAGCCCAGGCTGTCAAGAATATCGCTGGCGGTTTGCCGCGGGCTGTTGACCCCTGCGGCAACCACATGCCACGGCGACGCCCAGCCGGTGGCCGCCAGATCCCGGTAGGCGTTCAGGGTCGCCGCCTGCAGTGCGGTATCGGATTCGTAGGCGTCCACTGCCCGGGAGGGATCGCCGGCGGCCCGGCTGCTGGCCCGCTGACCGGCTACCGCCGGGTCGGTGGCCAGCAGAATCTGCAGGTCGGGGGTGGGCAGACCCAGGAAGCCGAATTCCAGATCATAAACCCACTGCGCCACAGAGCTGTCGGAGGTGCGGGCCACCGAATAGGCGGCGTTGCTGGCCACATACCGGTCCAGCAGCACCAGACAGTCCTGCAAATCCCCGCCGGGCGCGTAGCGGGCCAGACGGTCTTTCGCACCGGCCCGGTCCAGGGCGAACAGCACCGCCATGCCGTTGACCGAGTCGGTGAGATCGCCCATTTTCCCGTAGAGCGCCTGCCGGGCCAGCTGCGCCTCGACGGAGACCCCGTAGCGGGGAAAAGCGATGACTTCTGCGTCAATCTGGTTGCAAATGGCAGTGACGAGGGTGTTTTTTCCGGCCCCGTCGATACCTTCAATGCTGATGATCACGGTTGGTGGTCGTCTCTTTTTTCTGCGGCACACCACCTGCCGACGGCGGGTGTGCGGTGGATGGGCAACAAAGGGCGGATGCGGGCGGCGGGATTTACCCCACGTCCGCGGAGGACAGCGCCTCAATGAAGGAATCCAGGTCGGCTTCCACCTCGACGGCTTCCAGGATGTCGCAGGCGTCGGTGAACATCTGTTCTTCCCCGTGTCCGATCAGTTCCCGGATGAAGGGGTAATCTTCGACGACTTCGCCCGCGGTATACGGTGCCCCGGCCCAGATGGCGGCGATGGTGGCTGCGGCCCGGCCGATGAGCAGATCATCATCGGTGATGTTGGGGTCCCGGGTGACAAGAGCGCAGGCGTCGGCGACGGCTTCGACGATCTCCTCACCGTCAAGATCGGCGAGTTCATCGAAGAAGTCCTGGCTGGTGTCTTCGTTGAAAATCATCAAATCCCATGGCTCCATGACGGACTCCTCACTGGTCCCGGCAAGCGGGTGGTAAACGGTACTTTTTGGAAAAAACTAGGGAGCGGACACGACCGGTCGGGGGCGTGGCGGGGCACGCGTGCCCGCCGCCGGTGGCGGCTGCACACTGTTTACCCTTCAGGTCCATGCTAGTCTCGCAGCGTTACCGGATTGTGACAACTGGCGATCCGGTGTCGGTGAAACTACCACCACCGTAGCGCCACGGCACAGTATTCGTGGTCAGGTTGGTCGACGTGTCCGGAAAAGTTTTTTTCCCCGGCGCGCCCCGCCCGCCGCTGGCGTGGCACAGGCAACCCGGTGTAGGTTGGCGGCACCGGTTGCGTGGGGGCTTGCCGCCGGCACCGGCTGGACGGTGTGGTCCCGTCCCAATCGTTGTCCCCGCCCCCACGGCATCACCCTGTGCCGCGCAGCAGCTGCCGCGGCAGGCGGTGTTTTTTCTTCCCCCGCAGGTTGGTTTGACACAAAAGGAGGCCCCATGGCACGGCGCAACCGCACCGGCGCGGTGTTTGCGGCCGTGGGCCTGCTGTCGGCCGGGATGGCCGGCATCCACCACCTGCAGTCCCCCACTGACGGTGATCCGGCCAATCAGGCCGGGCCCGCCAGCACCGCGGCAGCTGCGCCGGCCGCCACCCGCACGCAGACGGTCCCCGGCACCGATATCCCTGCCGCCGCTGATTCGTCGACCGCGTCACCGGTGCCATCACTTCCCGCCCCCGCCGCGCAGACGGCAGCCCCGACACAGCTTTTCGCCCATGATCCCCTCCTGCCGCCGCATGCCCATTTAAGCCGCAGGCACGGCACCACACCACAGCCGACAACCACTTATTCCCCGCAGCCGGTGGCGCCGAAAGCGGAAATCGTCGGCGGCCTCACGGGTTTCCCGCTGCCGCCGGAACCGACCTATCTGGACCACCGTCCCGTTCCGTGGGGCAGGCCGGAAAACCGGGAACCGGCCCCGGCGCTGCCGCCGACGGCACAGGCCACCACCACCGCCCCGGCGGACAAGGGCACACCGGCCGGCACCGGCTCACCCACCCCTGCCCCGGTGCCCACCGGCACCCCGCCGACGGGCACCCCCACCGATTCTCCGGTTCCCCCGACGACACCGGATAATCCGGAACCGTCAACCACCACGCCCCCTGCTTCCCCGGATCAGACAGGCACACAGCCAACCACGTCCCCGTCCGGCACACCACAGCCCACCCCGACCGAGGACGACCCGGGGGTGACGGGCACCCCGCCGACCCCGACGACGGGACCGGCGACGACCCTGCCGGAAGGGACCACGACCACAGCGCCGGCCGCCGAACCGTCGCCCACCGGCACCGACCCCACCGCGCCGGGGTCCCCGCGGACGGCACGCCCGGCCCCCGGGGCAGCGGCCGGCACGCCTGCCGCTGAAGCAGGTGACAGTGCGGCCCCCACCGGCCCGGTGGTCCGGCAGCCGGACAACGATCCCGCAACCGGTGAAACGGTGGCCGCCCGCCCCGACTGACCGCAGTGCCAGTCGGCACCGGGGTCGCCGGTGTTTTTCTCCCGCCCGGCGCGGATCCCGGTTGTGCCCTGTGCCCCTAGCAGCCGGCGAGGAACAGCTGGCCGGTTCCGGTGGCGTTGACCGGCCCGTCGGAATCCGGAATCCAGGCCGCCTGGGTGGGGTGGAGGACCAGTGTCTGGTTGTCCCGGACCCGCTGCAGGGTCACCGTTGCGCTGGTGCACAGGGCAATCCGCGGGCCGGATGCGGCAAGCGGCTGACCGCTGGTGGTGCACTCGTGGCGGGTGAGGGTGAATTCGGCGGCGGGAATGTCGTAGTCGGTCTGACGGCCGTTGCCGATGGTGGTGATACGCGGATCGGCCAGCGGATCAAAGGAGAGCACTTTGACCAGTTCGGGCACGTCGACGTGTTTGGAGGTCAATCCGCCGCGCAGCACATTGTCGGAGTTGGCCATGATCTCCACTCCCAGGCCGCTGATGTAGGAGTGCAGGTTGCCCGCGCCCAAAAACACGCCCTCGCCCGGGGCCAGATTGACTTTGTTCAGCAGCAGCGCGCCCAGCACCCCGACATCGCCGGGGTAGCGTTCGGCGACGGCCACAATCGTTGCCAGCACATCAGCAATCCACGGCTGATCATCGGGCCCGTGGCTGTCCAGGTAAGCCTGGGCGGCGCGGGTGACCGCATCAACCAGTGTGGTGCGGGTGGCCGCCGGCAGGGCGATCCAGGTGGTAAACAGTGCCCTGAGAGCCGTGTCCGGGTCCACCGGACTGGTTCCGTCGCCGGCCAGCATCCCGGTGTACTGGGCGAGTTCACGGCAGTTCAGGGCGGTGAACAATTCTCCTGTGGCAGCGATGGGGCGGAAACCGGCGAAAGCCTCAAACGGGGTGAGGGCCACCAGGGTTTCGGGTTTGTGGTTGTCGTCGCGGTAGTTGCGGTTGTCGGCATCGCGGGCAATACCGGCCTCATCCTCGGCGGCGCAGCCGGCCTCGGCCTGTGCTTTCGACGGGTGTGCCTGCAGGCTCAACGGCTCGGCGGCGGCCAAAAGTTTCAGCAGATACGGCAGCCGCGGCCCGTGGGCGGCGACAGCTTTTTCCCCCAAAGCGGCCACCGGGTCGGCGGCGATCAGGTCGTTTAATGCGGTGCCGTCGACTGTGGCCGGGGCGCCGGGGTGGGCGCCGAACCAGACTTCGGCCACCGGGGACTGACTGGGTCCGTCGCCGCGCATGGCCGGAATGAGCGTGCGCGATCCCCACGGGTAGGAGCGGACGGCCCCGGTCACAAGCTTCATGTGTAAAAAGTCACTTCCCTAGGTATCGCGGATACGGCACGGTTGCCCGTCTGCCCCGGGCGGTGTGCACCGTCCGGCAGGACCATCTCCCCGCACAGGGGCAGGCAACCAGTGGCGCTGCCGGAGGATCACCGGGGCGGGTTGTGTCCCGGACCGGTTGTTCCCCCGCAGCTAACCACAGCCCACCGGGGTGTGTCAGACACACACTGCCGCGGGCGGTCCGCAGCAATGGTACCCGGTGGGTTGCCCACCCGGCCATCCGGTGGCACCACAACTGCTGACCGGCTAGGGCTGGAAGACTGCCGCCGCCCACGCCCGGGTGCACAGCGCAAGACCGGCCGCCAGGCTGTGGCCCGGGCGTTCCTCGATGGTTTGTTCCAGCCCGTCAGGAAGCCCGTCGACGGCTTCCGCCCAGGTCACGGTCCGCAGCGCCGGGCCGGGCGGGGTGGATGCCCCGGTGGTGACGGGGTCGAAGAAAATACTGTCCGGATCGTCTTCCGGTGGTATCCCACGGTCGTCCCGGCGGCGCCGGGTGTGGGCCTGTGCGGCCAGGGCGGCACTGTTGCGGTCAAGGACCATTCCGCTGTGCCCTTCCACCGCCAGCTGGTGGGCGGCGATACGGGCAATCGCCAGACCGTAGCGGCTGGATGCGGTGTGGATGACCGGATGGTCGACCACATGCCGGTTCAGCTGTGCCGCCGGGTTGACCAGGCTGTCGCGGTCGGGGGCGCACAACCCCAGCTGCCCGTCGATGCTGTCGGCGGTATCGTTGGCGGCCGCGGCCACCATGTCGACCGGATGGCCGGTGACAAGCCCCATCACCGCATGGACAGTGGCAGCCACCGACGCCGGGGTGATACCGGTGACATGCGGTGGGGCGGGAACCACCGGCACAGCCGACGGCACAGCCCCGCTAAGACCATCCCCGCCGCCGATGGCCACCACCCCGGCGCCCCGGCTGCACGCATCAGCGACTGCCCGTGCGCTAGCCGGGGTGGTCTCATCGACCACCCCCACAACCACATCCAGGGCGCCCACATAGGACGGCAGGGTGTCGGTGACAACCAGCGGCACCTGCGCCGGGGTGGCCAGCGCATCAACCAAACCGGCAGCAGCCGCCGCCAGCCGGTCACCGGTGACCACCACCACCGACCGGGGTGCGGTGCCGGCGATATCGTCCACACCGCCGTCGGATAGGAAGCCGGCCACGGCACGCACCCGGGCGCCTTCATGGGCAACATCGAAAAACCGGACGGCGGCCGGGTTGTGGGATGGGTCTCCCGAGAAAAACTCCTCAGCGGATGATCCATTCATGGCGGTCTTTTGTGCTCCTGTCCCTGATCCCTTGGTGTCGGTGTGGAAGTGTCAGCCGGCGGGTGGGCTCAGCCGCGGATGACGGCGAGAATCTCCTCCGTCAACGCGTCGCAGGCCTCTTTGGTCGGGGCCTCGACGTTCAGGCGCAGCAGCGGCTCGGTATTCGACGGCCGCAGGCTGAACCAGGCCGGGGTGCCAGTCAGCTGCACGGTCACCCCGTCCAGGCGGTCGACGGATTCGGTGCGGTCGGCAAACGCCTCGAGCACCGCGTCGGTGCGCTGCTTTTGCGCTTCCGCCGACTCCAGGCGGGAGTTGATCTCCCCGGAGGCGGCATAGCGGTCGAATTCACCGGCCAGCTGATCCATGGGCCTGTCGGCGTGCCCCAGCACACTGATCACGTGCAGTGCGGCCAGCAGACCCGAATCGGCGTTGAAGAATTCCCTGAAGTAGTAGTGGGCGGAATGCTCCCCGCCGAACACGGCGTTTTCTTCGGCCATGGTGGCTTTGATGTAGGAGTGCCCCACCCGGGTGCGCACCGCGGTGCCGCCGTTGTCGGCGATGATTTCCGGCACCGTTTTCGAACAGATCAGATTGTGGATGATGGTGGCACCGGGGTATTTCGCCAGATAGTTTTTCGCCACCATGGCCGTCACCGCCGACGGGGAGACGGGATCGCCGTTGTTGTCGACGACGAAACACCGGTCGGCGTCCCCGTCGAAGGCCAAACCGATGTCGGCGCCGGTTTGTTTGACGTGGTTTTGCAGATCAACCAGGTTTTTCGGATCCAGCGGGTTGGCCTCATGATTGGGGAAGCTGCCGTCGAGCTCGAAGTAGAGCGGTTTGATGGTGATCGGCAGGCCGGTGAATACCGCCGGCACGGTCAGCCCGGCCATGCCGTTTCCGGCATCCACCGCCACCGTCAACGGGCGGATACCCTCCAGATCAACCAGGCCGCGCAGGTAGGTGCCGTAGTCGGCCAGCACATCCGCCCGGCTGATGGTGCCGGGATTGTCGGCCGCGGCAAGCCCCCCGGCCACCAGGTCATCGGCGATGGCGGCCAGACCGGTGTCCCGGCTGACCGGTTTCGCGCCCGCCCGGCACAGTTTGATGCCGTTGTAGCTGGCCGGATTGTGGGAGGCGGTGAACATCGCCCCCGGGCAGTCCCACACCCCGGAGACGTAGTACATCTCGTCGGTGCCGGTCAGCCCCAGCATCACCACATCCATGCCGGCGGTGGCCGCACCGCGGGCGAAGGCCGCGGCCAGTGCGGGTGAGGAATCCCTCATATCGTGGCCGACACAGATTTTTTCCGCGCCCTCTTTGCCCATCAACACGGCAAACGAAGCGCCCGCATCCCGGGCAAGCTCCGCATCCAGCTGGGTTGCCACCAGGCCACGGATGTCGTAGGCCTTGACAATCGCGTCAACATCGGCACGGGAACGTTTGGTCATTTGTGGATTCACCGACTGCTTTCACCACCGCACCTTTTGGAAAAAAGGGGCGGGGAAGAACAAAAGAAAATGGTTGGAAACTTAACGCGGGAGGATACCGTGGTGTTTTTTGGAAAAACCCCACCGGTGAAGTTGTGGTGCGGGACGAACAGCACGCCGCCGGTTTTCCCCGGCGGCTGTCCACCGCGGCTGACAACAACGACCCGTCGATCCCGCTGCCGCCCACCGGGGTGATGCAACTCCGGTGCGCGGGTGGGTTTTTTCAAAAAATCCTCCCGCCACACCCCGACAGCATTCCGGCGGGATGGTCACGCCGACGGGGTGGTTTTCCAGCTTATCCGAGTTTTGCACAAACCTCTGCGGGCACGCCAAGGCCCACCACCGGGGATGTGTCCGTGTACCGGATGGCCGGGGCAGGAGATGGGGTGACGCTACCGCTCCGGGTCGGCACCGGTATCGGCCACCAGGTGCAGGTGCCGCCGCCGGCCGGGGCGCCGGCGCATCTGGGACGGGTGGGTGCCGCCGGGTCCGGCCGGGGGCGGCACCGGCCCGGCCGGGGCCGGCGGTTCGGCAACCAGCCCGGTGGTCAGCCGTCCTTTTTCGCGGACCGCTTCAGCCAGGGCGGTGAGTGATTCGACATTCCGGCGACGGGTTTTCCGGGAAAAACCGCACGGGTCGATGAGCGTCCAGCCGACCGGGGCACCGATGCGGGATGCGTGATCGACACACAAATCCCAGGCATGGGGGTTGTTTTCCGGGGCCAGCTCACGCAAAGTCGCCCTGAACTTCGACTGCGAGTAAGTCAGGGTGGCGACTGCGGGCTTGCCGCAGCCGGGTCGGCAGCAGCGTCGGGAGGTACTCACGACACCACAGTCTAAAGGTTTGGTTGAGGTTTAACTAGTCCACCGCCTGTCCGGCGCGCCCTCAACCACCGGGCCGGGGCAGGGTAATAGGGTTAAACCCCATGCAGCCGAATTCCTCCCGCGACCGCCACGGCAGGGGTGTGCGCGGCATGGTCATTCCCCCGGCCGCCCCCGGTTTCACGCCGCGCCCCCGCCGTTTCGACACTGCCGTCATTGACGCCTACGCCGAATTGGATGAACGTTTCGCCGCGGAGCTGGCGGGCCTGGATATTGCGGTTGACACGATTCCGCGCATGCAGCTGGATGCCGACACCACCTATTTCACCCGGGAAATCGCCGCCGACGGGCCGGTTCCCCTGGGCCGGTTGATTCCCACGGCCGTCGACAGCACGGGCCAGCCCACCCGGGCCAGAATCGTTGTCTTCCGCCGCCCGGTGGAAGCCCGCTGCCGGAACGCCGAGGAGCTGGCGGAGCTGTTGCACCGGATTCTGGTGCAGCTGGTGGCCGCCTACCTCAATATCGACGACACCGACATCGACCCGGATATCAGGGCCTGGGACTAGCCGGAAACAACAAAGACCACACGGGATGAAAAAACCGCCGTAGCGCATGCACTGCCGGTAAACGGCACCGTCACACACCACGACGGACAGGCAAACTGACGCGAACCGGGTCGTCTAGGAGGCGAGATTGCGCTTCCAGCGGCGGCGTTCACGCTCCGACAGCCCGCCCCAGATACCGAAACGCTCGTCATGCTCGAGGGCGTATTCCAGGCATTCGTCACGCACCGCGCAGGCCTTGCAGATGCGCTTGGCGTCCTTGGTCGAGCCGCCTTTTTCGGGGAAGAATGCCTCGGGATCGGTCTGTGCGCACAGAGCCTGTTCCTGCCACTCCCCCTCGACCGCGTCAAACAGGGCATCGATACTCATGGTCGCCGCAGGAGACAACCCGGATGTACGGCGTACCGCACCACCGTGCGGCGTACCGCCGCGGCGGGACTTATCGCCAGCGATATCCTCCACGGGCTCTCCCTTCATAGAAATGTTCATTGGGCCTGTTCCGGTCCCGGCCGACCGGCGGCGGGAGGGGAAAATAAATCATTGACTTTTTCAGCGGTGCTGCCGGAGTCTACGGGATGCTCCGCCGTGCGGACAACCACTGTCCACCATGCGGCACCGGGGCGGGACATACCCGCAAAATCTGCGGTTGCCGGTCGATGGCGTTACACAGCTGATTACACACGCGCCGGTAAGCAAGCGTCAACCTTGGGTGAAATAAATCCTGCACACATGGTAGTTTCCCCCGACAACCAATCACATCAGTCACACCAGCACCATTTCCCCCATCCCGGGTGTAAAAGCCGGGGGTACCACATATTGTGGCTGCATCCATCATGCACCCCAAGACGGCCATTCCGCGGCGTGTCGCACCCACTTCCCGCCGCCGTCGGTGCTATCACCCCCACCTGGTGCCGCACACCAAAAGCCGCCACCCACACCTGCCACAGGCCGTACCCCCATCACCGCAGCACAATTGGGCTGCACATATGCGCCACCCCTGACATTGGCGGGGTGCACCACCCGCACCGGGTGCCACAGCCCCCGCTCCGGGACCCCGCCCGACTGACCGGCGGACCATCCCGACCAGATCTACTTGGGGGTGTTTGCCGGTGCAGGAAAGGGAAGGCCAAAAAAATAACCCTCCCGCCACCTGCCGTGGCGGGAGGAACATACCGCGGGCACGCATCCATTTTCCGGGCGGCCGGCACCGGGCGGTGGGCTGCCCTGCCCCGGCCGGACAGGGATTTTTTTCAACCCGCCACCACCTCCCCTGCCGGCAGCCCCCGCTGCCGGGGGAGACAGACACACCACCCGTGGCGGATGTCAGGCGTCGGTGGAAAACCTTATGCCGCCGTCGGGAATCGTGACCCCGGGCCATACCCGCATGCCTTTGCGCAGCTCACAGCGCGCCCCGATGCTGGCTCCCTCACCGATCAGGCAGTCAAACACGCGGGCATTCGGGCCGATGTGCGCCCCGTCGGCGATGATCGAATTTTTGATGATCGCCCCCGGCTCGATGGTCACGCCATCGAAAATGGCTGAATCATCGATACGGCAGCCCGCCCCGATCTCGGTGCCGCGGCCGACCACCGTGCCACCCAGCAGCAGCACCCCGTCTTTCACACAGGCGGATTCGTGGACGATCGACTCCCCGGTCTTGCCCTTGAGTACCGGCGAGTAGACGATACCGCGCACCAGATCAGAGGATCCGCGCACGAAATCGTGCGGGGTACCCATATCCCGCCAGTAGGAGGTATCGACAAACCCCTGCAACAGCTTGCCCTGATCCAGCAGCCCGGGGAAGATGTCACGCTCCACAGAGACCACTTTCCCGGCCGGAATGGATTCGATGATTTCTTTTTTGAACACGTAGCAGCCGGCATTGATCTGGTCGGTCGGCGGATCCATGGTTTTTTCCAGAAAAGCCTGCACCCGGCCGGAAGCATCGGTGGGCACACACCCGTAGGCCCGCGGATCAGACACCCGCACCAGATGCATGGTCACATCCGCGCCGGTTGAGTGGTGGTTGTCCAGGATCGCATTCAAATCCAGCCCGCCGAAGACATCGCCGTTGAACACGATCACCGTGTCATGGGTGAGCTTCGGCAGCACATTGCGGATCGCCCCACCGGTGCCCAGCGGCTTTTCCTCGAACACATACTGGATGTCCAAACCCATTTTTGAACCGTCACCGAAATAGTCCTCGAAGACTTCCCGGCGGAAACTGGTGCCCAACACCACCCGGGTGATGCCGGCTTGTTTGATGCGGGCCAGAAGATGCTCCAAAAAAGGCACCCCGCCGGTCGGCAGCATCGGTTTGGGGGTCCGGCAGGTCAAAGGCCTCAGCCTGGTTCCCTTACCGCCGACCAGCACGACAGCTTCGGCGGGCGGATGGGCTGGTTGGGTGGAAGTGTCCATGGCGTGATCGTGTTTTCGTATCGGGTCTAATGGGTGAAAAACTGTGCCTTGCAATCCCCCGCCGGCGGGCTGTGGCCGGTGCGGCAGACACAGACGGCTATTAATTTTTGCCGATTCTACGCCGCGCCGCCACCACGGCCGCCCGGCAGCGCACAGCAAGTCCAAGACGAAGCGCAAGCCGCAGGGGGGCGAACACCCACCCGGGGTGCCGGTCGGCCTGGAAACGGTAGGCGGAGGCGTGGTGGGCGGGAAGCATGGTCTCCGGGTGTTTGCCGGCCGCATGTCCCCTGTCGTGGCGCACCGTGGCGGTGGGGCAGTACACGTTCGCCCAGCCGGCCCGGGCCAGCCTGTCGCCCAGATCCACGTCTTCCATGTACATGAAATAGCGTTCGTCGAATCCGCCGATGGCGTCAAAGACCTCCCACCGGACCAACAGGCAGGATCCCGACAGCCAGCCGCAGGTGTGCTCGCCCGAAAGGTCCCGGTCTTTTCTGTACGTCCGGGAGAAAGGATTGTTTTTCCACACCCCACCCAGCAGGGCATGCCCGATTCCGTTGCCGAGGGTGGGCAAAGCCCTGGCCGACGGGTAGGGGCTGCCGTCGGGTTCCCGGATCGCGGGGCCAACGGCCCCGGCCTGCGGGTTGCGCCGCATGCAGTCGATCATGGCGTCAACAGACCCGGTGTCGAAGACCACATCCGGGTTGGTGATCAACAGATAATCCCCCTCGATTTCACCTTTGTCGCGCAGTGCGGCCAGCGCCTCCACCCCGCGGTTGACACCGGCCCCGTAGCCGACATTTCCGCCGGTGGGCACAAACCACACATTCTCCCGCCGCTGCGCCTGCTCCCTGGCCGCACCGTCGGTGGATCCGTTGTCGGCAAGCACCACGGCAGTGCCACGGGTGGTGGCTTGATCGAGCGAGTCGAGCATCTGGGCCAGATACTTGCCCGGGCTGTAGGTCACGGTCACACAGGCGATGGCGGGTTTCACAGTCACCAGAGTGTAGCGGGCCGGGGGCATGTTTTTGTCACCGCCGTGCGGACACGGTCGGTAAAACCGGCAACCGGCACATCCACCACATCGCGTGAGGTGGCAAGAACCGACCAGGCCGGCCGGGGCGCCGGGCGCGGATAGTTCGCTGTGGTGGTGGCGCACACCCGGTCCGGGTCGTAACCTGCGGCAGCAAACACTTCCCGCGCCAGCAGATACCAACTGGCCGGCTTCTCACCCGCCGCATGCAGCACTCCCGCGGCCGGGCAGGTCGCCGACCGGTAGATTGCAGCCGCATCCCCCACGCTGAAGGCGTTCCCCACAGCCCGGTGGCGGCTGACAATCTTTATCCCTGTCAGCCGCCACAGCCACCGCGCCAGATCGGGGGCGAAGGTGGGCGAGCCCCACTGGTCATCGACGACGGCGGGGCAGACCCCCTGTTCCGCCAGCCGCAGCATGGTGCAGACGAAATCACCGGCATGCCGCTGCCCCAGCGCGCGGCCGGTGTACAGCCACGCGGTACGCACCACACTGGCCTGCGGGCAGGCCGCCGCCAGAAGCTGTTCGCCGAGCAGTTTCGTTGCCCCGTACATACTGGACGGGCAGGGCGGATCCTCCGGGCGCAGCGGCCGGCCCACCACGCCATCTGCGGCGGTGTCCGCCCGCCCCGCCACCGGGGCGCCGAACACGTAATCGGTGGACACATGGATCAGCGGCAGCCCGCGACTGGCGCAGCGCCGGGCAATATATTCCGGGGCGCCGACATTGACTCTGTGGACCTCATCCTGTTTGGCCGAATCCTGGGCGGCGTCAACAGCGGTAAAAGCCGCGGTGTTGATCACCGCATCCACCCCCCGGAAAACCGGTGACCGTCTCACTACCGAAGGGTCGCCGACATCGAGTGTCTCCCGCCCGACAACCACCATCTCAACATTGTTGGGCTTGGTTGCCGCCAGCGCGATCGACAGCTGTCCGGTACCCAGGACAAGCACCCGGAAGACCCGGTGTCCCGGCTGTGGCGTGTTCCTGGCAGGCAAAGCGGGTCCTCTCATCATCTCAATCTCAACAGGGCCGACTTTCCCGGCGGCACCACAGCTGCATGCGGTGGATGCGCATCGGCCCGCCCGGGGTGTGCGGCGTGCGGGAAACCGGTTGATTTCGAATGCAACCGCATCCACGGCCTATTATCTATCTACAGCAACGGTTTGCACCCGGTGCGGCCCCGGCGTGTTCACCGCCCGCTTGCGGCCACCGACCACATCCGACGACACCGCCAGGAGTATTTGTGGCATCCCCATCCCGCCCCGTGCGCGACATCCACGCGGCCCCTGTCCCGGCCAATCCCGCCGCACAGTCGGGGCCGCGCTTCGTCCGGATCCTTGTCGCGGTGCTGGCGGTGATGGTGCTGGCTGTCTCCGGGGCGGGCTGGGCGACAGTCGGCAGAATCAGTGAGGACATCAAATCCGACAGTGCGCTGCATCTCGGGGAGGAGATCGCCGGCGGTGGCGGGGCGATGAAAGCCCCCGTCCACGGTGAAGCCGCCGACGGCGCCACCGATATTCTGCTGGTCGGATCCGATTCCCGGGCCGATGCCCAGGGCAATCCACTCACCCCGGAAGAAATTGCGATGCTGCGCGCCGGTGATGAACAAAACGACAACACCGACACCATCATGGTCATCCGGGTACCCAATGACGGTTCCTCGGCCACCGCGATTTCGATTCCGCGGGACACCTACATCCATGACCCGAAAATGGGCAACCTGAAAATCAACGGTGTCTATTCCTCATACAAGGCGGCGAAAGCCACCCAGCTTGTTGAGCAGGGGGTCACCGACCAGCAGACCATCGACGAAAAATCCACCGAAGCCGGCCGCGCCGCCCTGATCAGGGCAATCTCCCGGCTGACCGGGGTGACCGTCGACCACTACGCCGAAATCGGTTTGCTCGGCTTCGTCCTGCTCACCGATGCTGTCGGCGGGGTGGATGTGTGTTTGAACAATGCCGTCTACGACGAGTTCTCCCAGGCTGATTTCCCGGCCGGTGTGCAGACCCTGGGCGGCCCCGACGCGTTGAGTTTCGTCCGCCAGCGCCACGGTCTTCCCCGCGGCGACCTGGACCGGATCACCCGCCAGCAGGCGTTTATGGCTTCCCTGGTCAACAAAGTCCTGTCCAACGGAACCTTGTCCAGTCCCGCGAAACTGTCGTCACTTGCTGATGCGGTCCGCCGCTCGGTCATCATCGACCAGGGCTGGGACATTATGGGCTTTGCCAACCAGCTGCAGAACCTGGCCGGCGGCAAAGTGAAATTCGCCACCATCCCGGTGACCTCGATCGACGGTGTCGGCGACTACGGCGAATCCGTGGTCACGGTCTCGGTGCCGGAGATCCACGCCTTCTTCAAAACCCTGCTGGGCAGCCAATCCCCCAGCCCGTCACCGACAGCCCCCACCACCACCGAAGCCCCGCGTAAAACCCTGGAGGTCCACACTCTCAACGCCACCACCACCAGCGGTCTGGCGGGCCGGGTGGCCGGGGCGGTGAAAAACATGGGCTACCCCATCGGCGAGATCGGCAATGCCCCCGACGGCCTCTACACCTATTCGCAGGTCCTGGCCGACGACACCACCGACCCGGATGTCATCGCCCTGGCCAAAGACCTGGGTGGGCTGCCGGTGGAACAGGCCCAGTCCCTGGAGCCGGGGGAGGCGGTTATTGCCGTCGCCGACGACTACACCGGGCCGAAATCAGATGAGCCGCTGTCTGCCGACGGCACCACCGGCACCGGCACCCCCAGCGTGATCGGGCAACCGGGTGAAGCCCCCGCACCGCCGACCACCCCGGTCATCGACGGTGGCGGCAACGGCCCGCGGTGTGTGAACTAACCCCGGGCACAACCACCAGCCCCTGCACATCCACGGTTCGGAGATGCAGGGGTTGTCTGTGTCCCCGGTCCCGAACGGGATGTGGCAGGCACCTCCCCCAAAAGCGTCATCCGCCACTTCCCGCGCCGGTCATTGACAGTCCCGTAAAAACCGCCCGGTGCTTTATCCACCGCGTGCTCCAGCGTGTCGGGGGTCTTCCAGCAGTGCCGCGGAACAGCGAAGACCGGACGTGACTCGCCCGCCCCCGTGACAAGGGAATCTATCCCGGCCTTGCTCCAGACCACATGAAAACGTGGGGGGACAACCAGATTTACCCTGTCTCTTGTTCAGGAGTGCAGAAAGTGGACCTGAGACGATGACGCATGAGACGGGCAACCGGTTGCACCCACCGGCACAACCGGCGTTTCATGCCTACCCTGGGCGGGTATGGAACTGCTGAACGCTCTTTTGACGAGTGATCCCGCGGCCCCGCGACTGACGGTCTACAACGAAACCACCGGGGCCCGTCTCGATTTTTCCGCCACCACCCTGGACAACTGGGCGGCGAAAGTGGGCAACATGCTCGTCGAGGAGTTCGATTGCGAACCGGGCTGCCGTATCGCCGTTGATTTACCGGCCGGCTGGCAGCCGGTGGTGATTGTGCTGGGGGCATTGGCCGCCGGTATCGATTGGACCATCGGCATCCCCGATGATGTCCCGGAGGTGGTGTTCACCTCCCCGGACCGGATCACCGATGACCTGGTGGAAGGAAGCGACTGCGATATTGCCCTGGTCACCGATGACCCGATGGGCCGCGGCGTCGTCGAAACCGGTGGTGAGGTACCGGACGGGCTGGTTGATTTCGGGCCGACGGTGCGTGTCTACGGCGACATATACCCGGCCCCCACTCCGCGACTGGACACGCTGTACCCGGCTGGTCCGGACACGCCACGGTCGACCCCGGCCCGGGTTATGTCGACGGGTTTTACCGACACCGCCTCCCTGATCAGTACCGTGCTTGAGCCACTGGCAGCCGGCGGATCAGCGGTCATTGTCACCGGCCCCACCGGTGCCGACCGGCTGGAGACCATCGCCGCGGAAGAAAACGTCACCCAGATTCTGCGGTAACCGGCAGCACACCTTCCCGCCCCACCCACACCCTTGGGGTCCCGGCCACTGGTGCCGTGCGGATGATCAGCCTGTGAATCCGGGCAAAGGTGGGTAGATTGGCCGATATGGCGCAAGTTGAGTTTTCCAATGTCACCATCCGCTACCCCGGTGCCGACAAACCCAGTGTCAGCAACCTGAATTTGACCATCGACGACGGGGAATTCCTGGTGCTGGTGGGACCGTCCGGCTGCGGAAAATCCACCACCCTGCGTGCTCTGGCGGGACTGGAAAACATCGAATCCGGCACGGTGTCGATCGGCGGCGAAGATGTCACCCACACCGATCCGAAAGACCGGGACATCGCCATGGTGTTCCAGACTTACGCGCTCTACCCGCACTATTCGGTGAAAAAGAACCTGGCGTTCCCGCTGAAACTGGCCAAAGAAAACAGCACCGTCATCGACAGCAAAATCGACAAGGCCGCACAGCTTCTCGGGTTGATCGAATACCTGCAGCGCAAACCGAAGGATCTTTCCGGCGGGCAGCGCCAGCGGGTGGCCATGGGGCGGGCGATTGTGCGCACCCCGCAGGTGTTTTTGATGGATGAGCCGTTGAGCAACCTGGACGCGAAACTCAGGGTGCAGACCCGCACCCAGCTGGCTGATCTGCAGCACAGGCTGGGGACCACCACCGTCTATGTCACCCACGACCAGGTGGAGGCGATGACCATGGGTGACCGGGTGGCCATTTTGAAAGACGGCGAACTGATGCAGGTGGCCACCCCCGCTGAACTGTATGACCGGCCGGCCAATGCGTTTGTGGCGGGTTTCATCGGTTCCCCGGCGATGAATCTTCTGGCGGCCACCCACCCGGATCATGGGGCTGTGACTGTCGGTATCCGGCCGGAGCACACCCGTCTGGTGGTTGCGGGCCATCCGGTCGAACCCCACGAACTGGGGGTTGCAGCACACATTGATGTCGTCGAGGAACTGGGCAGCGCCACCTTTGTGTACGCCCACCGCACCGATGACCCGCAGGTGATGGTGACCTGCAGGTTGTCCGGTCAACCATCCCCTGCCCCGGAGCAGACGGTCACACTGGCTCTCGACATGCGCCGGGCACATTTTTTCGACGCCGAAAACGGGCAGCGGATCGAGTGATCATGTCCGGGCTTTTTGCCCCAAACCCTGTGCAATACCCTCAGGATGGGTAGGATCGAGACAAGTGTTCCGTCTGCGGGCACACTGCACCGCCCGGGGGACGGGTTGCCTCACCCCCTGTGCTGTGTGTTTGCCGGGCATCCCCCTGAGACGGGGCGGCATGCCCGCCGCAGCCGCGCTGTTTCGCCACCGGGTCGCGGTGACGGCAAAACAGATGTGTGCGGTGGCCTTCAACGGCGCCCGTTTCCCGGCGGAAGACCCATCAACTGAGAGGGAATTTTTCATCCATGACCATCTACACCCGTAAAACTCTCGCCGCACTCGGGGCGGCCACGCTGACAGCTGCCGTCGCCTTGTCCGGCTGTTCCTCCGACGCCGGTTCCTCCGACAGCTCCTCCGACGGTTCCTCCTCGACAGCCGCGGCAGAAGCCACCACGGAAGCCAGCGCCGACAAAGACAAGGACAAGGGCAAGGAGATGGAAGCCGGCCGCGGCCCCATCACCTTCGCGATGGGTAAAAACGACACCGACAAACTCAAGCCGGTGATCGCGGACTGGAACAAAGAACACCCGGACGAGAAAGTCACCTTGAAGGAACTGGCCGGTGAGGCTGACGCACAGCGCGAAACCCTGGTGCAGTCGCTGCAGGCCAAGTCCGGTGAATACGATGTCATGGCCCTCGATGTGGTGTGGACCGCCGAGTTCGCCGCCAACCAGTGGCTGGAGCCGCTGGAAGGCGACATGGCCGTCGACACCTCCAAGCTGCTCAAGCCCACTGTTGATTCGGCCACCTACGCCGGCAAGCTCTACGCCATGCCGCAAAACACCAACGGCCAGCTGCTGTTCCGCAACACCGAACTGGTGCCGGAAGCCCCGAAAGACTTCGCCCAGCTGGCAGCCGACTGCACTAATCTGCCCGATGGCACTGACTGCCTGATCACCCAGCTCAAGCAGTACGAGGGTCTGACCGTCAACACCGCCGGCTTTATTGAGGGTGCGGGCGGACACATTGTCGGCGATGACGGTAAAACCCCCGAGGTCACCTCCGCCGAGTCGATGAAGGGCCTGGAAACCATGGTCGGCGCCTACAAAGATGGTGTGATCGCCAAGGCCGCAACCGGCGCCAACGAGGAAACCACCCACCTGACCTTCATCGAGGGCAAGTCCGCCTTCGCCATCAACTGGCCGTACATGTACGACATGGCCAAGACCAACGATTCCTCCACGGTCAAAGACCACTTCGACGTGCAGCCGCTGGGCAAAGACACCCTCGGATTCGCCTCCACCCTGGGCGGCTACAACAACGGCATCAACCCCTTCTCGGAGAACAAGCTGACCGCCCGTGACTTCGTTGAGTTCATCACCAACGAAAAGAACCAGAAGTCGTTTGCCGAAGCCTCCTTCCCGCCGGTTCTGGCCTCCATCTACGATGATGCGGACCTGATCAAGGACTACCCGTTCCTGCCCGCGCTGAAGCAGTCGCTGGAAAATGCGGTCCCCCGCCCGGTCTCGCCCTTCTACCCGGCGATCTCCAAGGCCATCCAGGACAACGCCTACGCGGCTTTGAACGGTGACAAGTCTGTTGAGGACGCGTCCAAGGACATGGAAGCCGCCATCGGCCAGGCCAACAAGTAAATAAGCGCCCACATTTTTTGTGGCTTTACATCCCCCCGCCGCCCGGCGGCGGGGGGATGGCACGGGGTGCGCCCGGCCCCGCCGGCGCACCCCGTTTTTGTGGCTTTTTTCCAGAGATTTCCCCTCCAGGACCCCGCAGCTGCAGCACCCCGGGGCACGGTAGCCTTGAGAGCACATGCCACAACCGGCCGCCGCACGGGCTCGCGCCCGCCCCTCCCGGCCGGTTGACCGGACGCCAGCCGGTCCAACGTGGCTTTTTAATCCATCCACCGCAGGAGTGTGATAACCGGTGACACGGTTGAAAGAAACCCGCGCGGCGATGTTTCTGATCGCCCCGGCACTGACGGTGCTCGCCGTGGTGATCGGCTATCCGATCATCCGGGCGATCTATCTGTCGTTCCAGGCCAACAAATCCTTCAACCCGAAGACCGGTTTCTTCGAGGAAGGCGGCTTCGCCGGTTTCGAGCACTACATCTACTGGCTGACGCAGCGCTGCGCCTCGCCGACCGATCCATCCGGCTACACCACCTGCGCGCCGGGTGTGCTGGCCACCGACTTTTGGCCGGCCATCCGCATCACCCTGTTTTTCGCCGTGGTGACAGTCACCCTGGAAACCATTCTGGGGTTTTGGATGGCCACAGTGATGAACCGGGAATTCCGCGGCCGGGGTCTTCTGCGGGCCGCAGTGCTGGTGCCGTGGGCCATCCCGACTGCGGTGACCGCGAAACTGTGGCAGTTCATTTTCGCCCCGCAGGGCATCATCAACGCGCTGCTGGGAACCGATATCGCCTGGACGACTGATCCGTGGGCGGCCCGCACCGCGGTGATTATCGCCGATGTGTGGAAAACCACGCCGTTTATGGCGCTGCTGATTCTGGCCGGACTGCAGATGATCCCGAAAGACGTCTATGAGGCAGCCCGTGTCGACGGCGCGAACCGGTGGCAGATTTTCACCAAAATCACCCTGCCTCTGGTGCGCCCGGCACTGATGGTGGCCGTACTGTTCAGAACACTGGATGCACTGCGCATGTACGACCTGCCGCTGATCATGATTTCTTCCTCCTCCAACTCACCGACGGCGACGATCTCCATGCTGGTGGTCGAAGACATGCGGCAGAACAACTTCAACTCCGCCTCGGCACTGTCGACGTTGATTTTCCTGCTCATCTTCGCCGTGGCTTTCGTGATGATCAAGTTCCTGGGCGCCGATGTCAGGGGCAGCTCCAGGCAACCATCCACACCCCCGGCACCACAGGAAGATGAGGTGTCGTCGGCCAGTCCGCTGGTTGTCGACCGGGCCGTACTGGCCGCGGCCGACACGACACGAGGAGGGATATAAGCAATGAAAACCATCCGCACCTATTTCGGCGTGGTCCTCATTCTCATCTGGGGGCTGGCCCCGTTCTACTGGATGCTGATCACCGCGCTGCGGGACGCCGACTTCACCTTCGACACCACCCCGTGGCCGACCCATGTGACACTCGACAACTTCGGCAAGGCACTGTCGACCGCGGAAGGCAACGATTTCCTCTCCGCGATCATCAACTCACTGATCATCGGTATCGCCACCACCATTGTGTCGGTGGCGGTCGGGGTGTTCACCGCCTACGCCCTGGCCCGGTTGAATTTTCCGGGCAAAGGCTTTGTCACCGGCATTGTGCTGGCCGCCTCCATGTTCCCGGGAATCGCTTTGGTGACCCCGCTGTTCCAGCTGTTCACCGACCTGGGGTGGATCGGCACCTACCGGGCGCTGATCATCCCCAATATTTCTTTCGCCCTGCCGCTGACGATCTACACCCTGGTCAGTTTCTTCCAGCAGCTTCCCTGGGAGCTGGAAGAAGCTGCCCGCGTCGATGGTGCTTCCCGGGGAACAGCTTTCCGGAAAGTACTGCTGCCGCTGGCAGCCCCGGCGCTGTTCACCACCGCTATTTTGGCGTTCATCGCCTCGTGGAACGAGTTCATGCTCGCCAAACAGCTGTCGAATCCGGACACTGAACCGGTCACCGTGGCCATCGCCCGGTTCTCCGGGCCGTCGAGTTTCGAATACCCCTACACCTCTGTCATGGCCGCAGGGGCACTGGTGACCGTACCGCTGGTGATTATGGTGCTGCTGTTCCAGCGCCGGATTGTCGCCGGGTTGACCGCCGGGGGCGTGAAGGCCTAGAAAAAATCAGCCCACTGTCCCCGCCGCAGACCGGCAACGGCTTCGCGGTGTGGGGTGGCGTATGGACGATTGTTCAAGGAAGCAACAGCTGTGTCACCAACAAAAAAACACCACGACAGTCAGCGCCAGCAGCTGGTGCGTGACTCGGTGGTCGGTTTCGTCGGATTTTTCGCCTTCCTGTCCGTGGTGCAGGCGGTGATCAATGTGCTGCGCCCCGAACCGCTGGTGTGGCCGGCCCTGCTGGCACTGGTGATGGTGATCCTGTTCGTGGTGGTCTACCGGATCACCCGGCCGGGAAGGCGCGGCTGAAACCCTCCCGCAGGCACGGCGCCGGTGGCCGGGTGGAGCCGTTGTGCCTTCCGGTGCCTGTCACCCGTAGAGCTGCAGGCCGTAGGTGTCCAGAATCGTTTTCAGCCCCTGGAACCAGCCCTGGTCCGGCCGGTAATCGTTGCGGTAGCTGGTCACCCCCACCGGGTAGAGCACTTTGTCGACGAAGGCGAACACCGGGCCGCCGGAATCCCCGCGATCGCCCGGCGCGTAGGCGGAAAATGTTTGTCTGTTGGTGATTTCCGCCAGATCACCACAGGTCATTCCGGTGCGGAATCCCAGACGGCACACCATCGGATCGGCTTTCTGCAGTTCATCGAAGCCCCAGAGCCGGGTGACTTTTTCCTTCAGCGGCGGGGAGGAATACCAGGGGGCCTGCGAGTCGGTGACATCGACCAGCCCGATATCGATTTTTCCCATGGTGTTGTCGCTGACGACATATCTGCCGAGAAGGAATTTCTCGCCCTGCTTGTTGACGAACACCACCCGGTCGCCGACACTGCCGCAGTGCCCGGCGGTGACCATTATTTTGCGTTCGCCCTTGTGCGCGAACCAGCCGGCCGAACAAGAGGTTTTCCCGTCGACGTTGTATACCCGCACCCCGGGAACCACCCGGTCGGTTTTCGTGAGCCACTCCCAGTCACTGCTGTTGTGGTAGCGCTCCCGGCGCTCCCGGCTGGGTTTCGGCTGATGCGTGGGGCTGTCGGGTTTTTCTGCCTGCGGTACCTGCGGCAGTGCGCTGGTGGTGGCGGACATCGACTGTGGGGCAGCAGGCGGGGGCGGGGGCTGATTGTCCGGGACATAAGGCTGCGCGGTGGTGGTGACCCTGGCCGGGCCGGTGGGCTGGTTGCCGTGTCCGCCGGGTGCCCCGTCCGGGGAGGAGTTCAATGTGACGATCACCCGTGTGCCGTCGCTGTCCCCGGAGCCGGAACAACCGGCAACGAGCAGAGTCGCTGCAGCCGTCACCGCCAGCATGCCGGCCCGAATGATCGACGTCGATTCCATTGTCTGACAGTTTTTCCCGTGTTCGATTCCGCGTGGACACACCGGTTGCGCGGGCAGTGCAGTCCCCCGGCCGGTGGGCTGTGCCGGTGCTGTTGTCCATCCTATCGGTTGTGCTGGCTGCCGGTGGCTGATGGCCTCGACTGTCCCGCTCCCCTTTCGCCCCGGCCCGAAAACCGGACAAGCCGCAGCCCCCCGTGATCCGCAAGCCCGATGATCCCCGGGGAAGGTGGAGAAGTCCCGAAACAATAGTTAATGCCCCTTATCGAATACACCGGCAACCGGCGGCACCAGGTTTTGATCACACCTGTAAACCGGGGGACACCGGCAGGTTGCAGGGTGTTCACCGCCCCGACAACCGGACTGCCACCAGCCTGCCCCAAGGTTCACCGCACAGATATCCCGCCCCCGGCCCCACCGGCCAGTTACCGGTTCTGAACAGCCATTGTGCCGCTGACCCGCCCGCGGCTGAGTCCGGTTGCAACCGGTGGGGTACCTGCTCGGCCACCGGGGCAGAGACGGATAGATAGCGGGTGTCAGCCCATGATGTGCCGGGACCCGGTTTTATCTCTGCGGCTGCTTGTCACCGTGGTTTTTCCGGCACTAACGGCACCGGTGAGCAGACGGTGGCCTGCGCTATCGCGGGATGGGTAAAAGTTCATGTGCCGTTTCATGCCACAGCCCCACGATGTTCACTGTCGTTTCGTAACGTCGCCAGACGTGAATGCACCGACAACATCCGGCAACGCACCCGGCACCACCGGCCACCGGGACACCGGCAGGCCCAGTTTCACCGGCGACCGCCGGGAGTGGATCCTCGCGGCAGTGCTGCTGGTGCCGAACCTGGTGCTGCTGGGACTTTTCACCTACCGGCCGCTGGTCGATAACCTGCGGCTGTCACTGACCAGTTGGAACATCGCCTCCCCGACGGCGACATTCATCGGTTTCGACAACTACGTCAACTGGTTCACCAACCCCGACAGTTGGCTGATCGTGAAAAACACGGTGATTTTCACCGGGGTCACCGTCATCGGGAGTCTGTTTCTGGGTCTGGGGCTGGCACTGGTGCTGGACCAGAAAATCCTCGGCCGCAATCTGGTGCGCTCAGCGATATTCGCCCCCTACGTGATCTCCGGGGCGGCGATCGGTGTGGCGTTCCAGTTCGTGTTCGACCCGCAGTTCGGCCTGATCAAGGATTTGCTGGGCCGTTTCGGGATCCTCTCCCCCGACTTCTACCAGGTGCCCGGCTGGGCGCTGGTGATGATCACCGCCACCTACATCTGGAAGAACCTGGGCTACACCTTCGTCATCTATCTCGCCGCGCTGCAGGCCCGGCGGAAGGATTTGGATGAAGCGGCCGAAATCGACGGTACCCCGGCCTGGCGTCATTTGACCCGGGTGGTACTGCCGCAGCTGCGGCCCACCACCTTCTTCCTGTCGATCACCGTGCTGCTCAATTCGATGCAGGTCTTCGACATCATCAATGTCATGACCCGGGGCGGTCCGCAGGGGATCGGCACCACCACCATGATCTACCAGGTCTACCAGGAAACATTCGTCAATCTGCGGGCAGGCTACGGCGCCACGGTGGCCACCATCCTGTTTCTGGTGTTGTTCGTGGTCACCATGCTGCAGGTCCGTGTCATGCAGAAAGGCGAGGAGAACTAACCGATGACCGATCCCACCATGTCCGCCGCCGCCACAAGACAACAGCGCCGCAACCGTGGCACCAGTGGCCGGGGTTTGTCCGGCCAGCCGATCGCCTACCGCCTGGCAGGCTATGTGACCCTGCTGATCACGGTGCTGGTGGTTGTGGTTCCGGTGTGGTGGATTGTGGTCGCCTCCTTTAAAACACAGGGCGATATCTACACCACCCCGGCCACCTGGTGGCCGCAGCCTTTCACCTGGGGCAACTACCACGACGTGACCGAAAACATCCAGTTCGGCGCCTATCTGCGCAACTCCATCATCCTCACGGTGGTGCTGTCGTCGATCAAGATCGTCATCGGCGTCACCAGTGCCTACGCCCTGTCGCTGGTGCGGTTTCCGGGCAGGAACCTGGTGTTTTTGATTGTGGTGGCCTCTCTTCTGGTGCCCAACCAGATCACCATTATCTCCAACTATTCGTTGATCGCCGGGCTGGGTCTGCGCAACACGTTCACCGGCATTATTTTGCCGCTGGCGGGTACTGCGTTCGGCACGTTTTTGATGCGCAACCACTTCATCTCTTTGCCGAAAGAAGTCATTGAGGCCGCCCGCATGGATGGGGCCGGTCCGGTGAAGATGCTGTGGCGGGTGGTGCTGCCCATGAGCTGGCCGACACTGACGGCTTTCGCACTGATCACCATTGTCGCCGACTGGAACGAATACCTGTGGCCGTTTTTGATGAGCGATGACGCCCGCACCGCCCCGCTGCAGATCGGTTTGACTTTCCTGCTCAACAACGACGGCCTGACCAACTGGGGGGTGGTGATGGCGGGCACCGTCCTGGCGGTACTGCCGATGCTGATCGTGTTTGTGCTCATGCAGAAAAACATGATCAAAGGCATGGTCACCGGCGCCGTCAAAGGCTAGGGGCGGCAACACCCGCCACTGAGACACAACCGAATACAGGCCACGGACACCACCGGTTTTCCTTCCCCGGTGCGTTATCCGGAGACCGGCCCCGGCAGCCACCGGGACCTGTCCCCGGGTCGCACCGGCCGGAGAGCATTGCCTTCCGGCTGCGCGTTCCCGTGCCGCTTGTCCACCCATTTTCGCTTTCCCGCCGAAAGGCACTGTAAGGAATCCCCATGAAACACACCACAGCTTTGGTTACCTTCGTCGGCGCTGCCGCCCTCCTGGCCGGCTGCGCCGGAACCGGCACCACCCCGGATGTCGCCTCCACCGCGGACGATAAGTCGCAGGCATCGTCCCAGTCCTCATCCGGCAACTCCGCCGCGAAGTCCGACTCGTCAACAACCACCATCGAGTTCTGGTCGAACCATCCCGGCAACTCACTGGAGCTGGAAAAGAAGATCATCTCCGATTTCGAGAAAGAAAACCCCGATATCACAGTCAAACTGGTCGACGGCGGCAAAAACTACGAAGAAGTCGCGCAGAAGTTCAACGCCGCCCTGGCCGGTGGGCAGGTGCCGGATGTGGTCGTCGCCTCCCGATGTGACCTGGTTCAACTTCGCGCTCAACGACCAGCTGGCCCCGATCGGTGATCTGCTGGAAAAAGTCGGCGGTGATCCGGCCGACTACATCTCCAACTTTTACGACGAATACACCCTGGACGGCAACCACTATGCGGTGCCCTATTCCCGTTCCACGCCGCTGTTTTATTACAACAAGGACATGTGGGCCAAGGCCGGTCTTCCCGAGCGCGGCCCGAAAGACTGGGACGAGTGGAATGACGAGTTCGCCCCGAAGCTGAAACAAACCCTGGATGCGGGTGTGTCCCCGCTGGTCATCCCCGACGGCACCAACTACATGGACTGGTATTTCCAGGGCATGATCTGGTCGCTGGGTGGCGCCTACTCCAACGAGTGGACCATGGCCATGGGCGATGACGACTCGGTCAAAGCCGGCCAGTTCCTCAAATCCCAGTTCGAGCAGGGCTACTTCAAAGCCGCCAAAGACGCCACCGCCCCGTTCCTGGCCGGACAAACTGCCGCGATCCTGGAATCCACCGGTTCGCTGGGAGGTTTGACCAAGGCCGACAAAATCAACTTCGGCACCGCTTTCCTGCCCTCCCCGGAGGGTGTGGAAGGCTGCCCGACCGGTGGTGCTGGTCTGGCTGTTCCGGCGAAGTCGAAAAACCAGGAGGCGGCCGCGAAGTTCGTGGCGTTTGCCACCAACACCGCCAACACCAACTACTTCTCGGAAAACACCGGCTACATGCCGGTGCGTACCTCCGCCATTGAGCTTCCCGAAGTGCAAAAACGCATGCAGGAGGATCCGAACTACTCCACTGCCATCGAGCAGCTGCCGCACACCAAAAAACAGGATGCCGGCCGCGTGTTCGTGCCCGGCGGCGGTATGCGCATCGGCGCCGGTCTGGACAAGATCGCCCAGGGTGCCACCGTCGAGGAAGTATTCGGCGGCATTGATGCCGAGCAGCAAAAGCTCATCGATTCCGAGATCACACCGAAGCTGAAATAGCCCCCGCGGCAGCACGCTGGGACCCCGGTCTGTCCCCCCACCCGCCACATGTTTTTCGGCAGGTGGGAAAAACCGCCCCCTGTCTCCCCGGCAGGACCCGGGAAAAAGCAGGCGGCACAGCTGGTGTGCGCAGGTGGTGTGTGCCGGGCGGATATCCGCCCGGCCCCTGCCGCTGCTCCGGCGTACACCACCACGATTGCTACCTGGTTTTTCCCTCTTCTTTTCTTTTGTGCCCGGTCAGCGTGTTGCCCGGCCGGGTTGCATGTTGTTTTCCCCTGTCCGATACCTGTTACCGATGTGAAAGCGTTGTAGGCACCCGCACCCATGGCAAACGTTATTTTCGACCACGCAACCCGCCAATTCGACGACTCGCCCATCCCGGCGGTGAATGATTTGACTCTCACCATCGACGACGGGGAATGCGTTGTGTTCGTCGGCCCGTCCGGCTGCGGGAAATCAACATCGCTGCGCATGGTGGCAGGGCTGGAACCCACCACCTCCGGCACAGTGCTGATCGGGGAAAAAGATGTCACCGGGGTGCGTCCCCGCCAGCGGGATGTGGCCATGGTCTTCCAGTCTTATGCCCTGTACCCGAATATGACCGTCGCCCAGAACATGGCGTTCGCGTTGGAAAACCAGAAACTGCCCAAAGACGAGATTCGGCGGCGGGTCACCGATGTCGCCGACATGCTGGAGCTGACCGATCTGGTCGACCGCAAACCCGCGGCACTCTCCGGCGGGCAGCGCCAGCGGGTGGCGATGGGCCGGGCGATTGTCCGCAAACCGAGGGTGTTCTGCATGGATGAGCCGCTGTCGAATCTGGATGCGAAACTGCGGGTGACCATGCGCGGGGAACTGGCGTCCCTGCAGCGCAGGCTGGAAACAACCACCATCTACGTCACCCACGACCAAACGGAAGCAATGACCATGGGGCACCGGGTGGCAGTGCTCAAAGACGGCCAGCTGCAGCAGATCGACACCCCGGAAACCCTCTACGCCAATCCGGTCAACACATTTGTCGCCGGTTTCATCGGATCCCCGGCGATCGGTTTGTTCGACTGCCCCGTCGACGCCGACGGCCGGGCGCATCTGGCCGGAATCACCATCGGTCTTCCACGGGAGGTCCGCAGCGTCCTCACCGGGGATACGGTGTGCATCGGTATCCGCCCCGAGTCGTGGCGGATGGCCGGGGCTGATGAGCAGGCCGTGGAGCTTTCCTGCCAGCTGGTGGAGATGCTCGGATCCCAGAACTACTGCTACGGGCAGACCACCGTGCCCGTGGATGTCCACACCAGTGACCAATCATCGATGACGCGGGCCAAAAAGTCCGGGCAACCGGTGCGCAAAAAAAGCCGCTTCGCCACGCTGCGCGCCACCGGCCGCACCAGCGCCGAAACCCCGTCATCGACCGGCAGGGGTCCGTCCACCCGGCGCATCGCCGTCATGCTGGAACGCGGCCGGCGCGTCAGTGTTGATTCCACCATCCGCGTGGCACCGATTGCCGGGGAAATCCATGTCTTTGATCCTGTCACCGGCACAGCCGTCGGCCGGGTGTGACATCTGTGGTTGCGCGGACAACACCCGCACCGGCCTACCGGCCGGTGAGCCTCCGGATCATCCGCCGCCAGACCACCCGGGCGGCGGAATGGCCCAGGGCCGCAATCTCCCGGGTCCACAGATACGGTGCCCGGGCAAGCGGGGTGGGGGCGCTGACCACTGTCACCGTGTAGCCGTGGTGCCAGGCCCACATCGCCACCCGTGGTTTGTGGAAGTCACTGGTCACCACTGTCCATCCGGTGCAGCCGCCCAACAGTTCCCGGGTGTATTCGAGGTTCTCGTTGGTGGATTCCGCCCGGTTTTCCACCAGGATTGTTTCCGGATCCACGCCGTGACGCGTTAACCACTGCGCCATCGCCGGGGCCTCATTGCGTCCGGTGACCACCACCGTCACCCCGGGGTGAATCAACGGCAGGGCCGCAGTCAACCGGGCGGACAGTGCTGTGCCCGGTACCCCGTTGGTCAAACGGCATCCCAGCACCACGACAGTGTGTGTCCCGGCCATGGTTTACCCCCAGTGTTTCCGGTATAAGCAGGGTGCGGGCGCTTGCGTTAGTCCTGCCCGCCCATGAGACGGTTTTTCAGGGCCTGTTCTTTTTCTTCCACCTGGTCGGCCATCTGCTGCTGGTAGGCGACCATTTTCTGCTGCAGCGCACTGTCACAGGCCCCGAGAATCCTTACTGCCAGAAGGCCCGCGTTTTTCGCCCCGTCGATGCTGACGGTGGCCACCGGAACCCCGGCCGGCATCTGCACAATCGACAGCAGCGAATCCATGCCGTCCAGATTGCCCAGGGCACGGGGAATACCGATCACCGGAAGCGGGGTGGCTGCAGCAGTCATACCGGGCAGGTGGGCGGCACCCCCGGCGCAGGCCATGATCACTTTGATCCCGCGGGTGTGGGCCGATGAGGCGTAGGCGAGCATTTTCTCCGGGGTGCGGTGGGCGCTGACCACCCCCACCTCGAAGGGGATCTGGAATTCGGCGAGAATCTCGGCGGCCGGGGCAACGGTCGGCCAGTCCGAATCCGATCCCATGATGATTCCGACAACAGGTTTTTCAGGCATTGCTTTCTTCAGCGTCCTTCACGAAAAGAGGGTGGGGCAGGTGAGGGTGACAAGAGGTAAAAAACCATGCCCGCTTCAGCCGGTGGTGGTGTATCCGTCCTCCCAGCGGGCGTGCATGAGGAAACCGGCCGCACACCTGGTATCGGCCAGAAGCTTTTTCGGGCTGCGGTCACTGGCGGCGATGGTGACGTGCCCGAGCTTGCGGCCGGGCCGCCAGTCTTTGCCGTAGAGGTGGATTTTCGCCTCCGGGAAGCGCTTCCACACCTCGCGGACCCGGGCTTTGATCCCCATCTCGGGATCGGTGTCGGCTCCCAGCACATTGACCATGCAGGTGTAGTCGGCGGTGGGGCTGGTATCCCCCAGCGGGGCATCGGCCACAGCCCGGATGTGCTGCTCGAACTGGCTGGTCACACACCCGTCCTGGGTCCAGTGCCCGGTGTTGTGGGGACGCATCGCCAGCTCATTGATGCTCACCCGCTGGGTGCCGTCGGGGGCGGTGAACTCGAACAGTTCCACCGCCATCACACCGGTGACGCCGAGGGTCCCGGCGATGGTGACCGCAATATCCTGGGCGGTGCGCGCCAACGTGTCGCTGATCCCCGGGGCCGGGGCAATGGCTGTGGTGCAGATACCGTCCTCCTGCACCGATTCAACCACCGGCCACACTTTCGTCTCCCCGGAAGGCCGCCGGGCCACCATGGCCGACAATTCCCGGGTGAGGGTGATTTTTTCCTCCGCCAGCACCTGGACACCATCGGACAGGAGTCTGTCGACCAGCTCGATCATCTCCTGCTTGCTGCCGGGAAACCACACCCCCTTGCCGTCGTAGCCGCCGCTGGCCGCTTTCACGCACACCCGCGACTGCACCAGATCCCAGAAAGCCCCGGCATCATGGGCACCGGTGATCTCGGCGAACACGGGAACCGGCAGCCCATGCTCGGCCAGCATGGTGCGCATGGCCAGCTTGTTCTGGGCGTATTTCAGCGCGCCCGGCCCCGGCTGCAGGTTGACCCCCCGGCTGGCCAGCACGGCCAGGTGTTCCTGCGGGACATGCTCATGGTCGAAGGTGACCACAGTGGCCCCGTCGACGGCGCGCAGAAGATCGTCCAGGTTCGTGTAGTCGCCCACCACCACATCGGCGGTGACCTGGGCGGCCGATGAATTGTCGGTCCCGGCCAGAAGACGCAGGGACAGGCCCAGTTCAATGGCTGCCGTCTGGGTCATCCGGGCCAGCTGGCCGTCACCGATGACGGCGACCACCGACAGACCGTCAACATGGGCCGGATGCTTGTGGGCGTGCGGATCATCGTGCTCATTCACGCCCCCAACTATATAGGGCAGAGCCGATCCGCCGGCCGGGCACTGCCCTACGGGCGGATGGGGCAGCCGAGCTGACCGCCATCCGCTGCTCCCCGGGGCACAGCCCCCGTGGGGCAGGAATACGGAAATGTTTCTTTTAGCCCCTTTAGTATTTGCCGTACCGTAATGGCAATTGCCCGCACCGGATATAACGTTTTCTTTTTTAAATACACTATTGTATGCGCCCTACCTGTGCAGATGCCGCAAAAAACAACCGTCGGGACGGGAAAAGGGGGAGATTTTTCGATGCATTCGGGTATTTTTTCGCCATACCCCAATGTATCGTCACCGGTAAAAGAAATGAATTCCATTCTGTGATTCAGATCACAGCCATTTTTCCTTGGTAATTCTATTTTCCAGTGGTTACAGTGCGGAGCCATGACGCCTCCCACACAAACCATGATCGATGTTGCGGCTCTTCCCGGCATTTCCACCACCGCCGGAAAGATCGCCGATTTGAAAGCCCGCCGCGCCGAAGCCAGTGTGCCCGTCGGCGTCGGCCCCATCCAGAAGGTTCATTCCCAGGGCCGGATGACCGCCCGGGAACGCATCAGTTATCTGCTCGACGAGGGTTCTTTCATTGAGACCGATCAGCTGGTGCGCCACCGCACCACTGCTTTCGGCATGGATGCCCGGCGACCGGCCACCGACGGCATCATCACCGGCTGGGGAACCATCGACGGGCGGGAAGTGTGTGTCTTCGCCCAGGACGGCACCGTGTTCGGCGGAGCGCTGGGTGAGGTGTTCGGCGAGAAAATGACCAAACTGATGGAATTCGCCATCACCACCAACCGGCCGCTGATCGGCCTGTACGAGGGTGCCGGTGCCCGCATCCAGGATGGTGCGGTCTCCCTCGATCTGATTGCGCAGACATTCCGCCACAACATCAACGCCTCCGGGGTGGTGCCGCAGATTTCGGTGATTATGGGCGCGTGCGCCGGTGGCTCGGCCTATTCCCCGGCACTGACGGATTTTACGGTCATGGTCGAGGGCACTTCGAAGATGTTTGTCACCGGACCCGATGTGATCAAAACCGTCACCGGTGAGGAGATCTCCCAGGAGGAACTGGGCGGGGCGGCCACCCACATGTCGACCGCCGGCAACACCCACTACACCGCCTCGTCGGAGGAAGACGCCCTGGAGTGGGTGCAGGAACTGGTGGGTTATCTGCCCAGCAACAACCGCATGACCGCCCCGGTGGAGGATTTCGAGCCGCAGACAGGTTCCATCGACGAGGAACTGACCGCCGATGATCTGGCACTGGACGGCATTATCCCGGATTCGGCGACAGTTCCCTACGATGTACGCGACGTGATCTCGTGTTTGACCGATGAAGGTGACTTTTTCGAAATCCAGGAAGACCGGGCACCGAATGTGGTGTGCGCCTTCGGCCGTATCGAAGGCCAGTCGGTCGGTTTTGTCGCCAACCAGCCGATGCACTACGCCGGTTGTCTGGATATTGATTCCTCGGAGAAAGCCGCCCGCTTCATCCGCACCCTGGACTGCTACAACATTCCGGTGATCATGCTGGTTGATGTGCCCGGTTTCCTGCCCGGTGCAGGCCAGGAATACGGCGGTATTTTGCGCCGCGGCGCGAAACTGCTCTACGCCTACGGGGAAGCGACAGTACCGAAGATCACGGTGATTTTGCGCAAATCCTACGGCGGCGCCTACTGCGTGATGGGGTCCAAGGGCCTGGGGGCGGATGTGAATCTCGCCTGGCCGACCGCCCAGATCGCGGTCATGGGCGCCAAAGGTGCGGTCGGTTTCATCCACCGCAAGCAACTGGCCGCGGCGGAAAAAAACGGGGCCGATACCCAGGCGTTGTTCGCCGAATACGAACGCGCCTACGAAGAGCACATGCTCAACCCGTATCTGGCTGCCGAGCGCGGCCTGATTGACGCGGTGATCCTGCCCTGTGAAACCCGCGGCACCATCGCCCGTTCGCTGAGAATGCTGCGCGACAAGCATGTCTCCCGCCCGGCGCGCAAACACGGCAACATCCCGCTGTAGGAAAAGCACAGCCCGCCGGGAATGTGGTCCCCGAAAACGGTTGCGGGAAAAACACACCACAGCACCACATGCGCTGCGGCACCCGCTGGCAGGCCCAACAACTGGGTGAAACCACCGGGTGCGGCAGCATTTTTTCTGCCCCGCACCGCCCCTGGCAGGTGCTGCGCACGGGAGAAAAAGAACTCAGTAGTAATAAAACATCCGGCGGTGGCGGTCGATCATGGCGTTGATGGCCCCGGCTGTTTTTTTCGGCCGGGCCACCCCCGGTACCCGCACCGGGTAGGGGCTGGTGGCCACCGAAAACAGAACATCGTTTTTCTGTCTGCTCGCCCCGCCGACCAGATGGATCGGGTAGTCGCCGTCAATGCCCGCCCGGCCGTACCCGGAGACAGTGATCCGGTGGTTGGTCACCGTCAACCGACGGCGCCGGCCGGCGACGAGCGGCACCACAAACACCAGTACCGACACCACCAGCCAGGCGAGCACCACCGCATTGTGGCTCCACGGCGGCAGGTCCAGGCCCATGACTGGTTCCGTCCGGTCGATCACCCCGACGGCGATCCAGCTCAGGCCGGTGACCGCTATCAGTTTCAGCAGCGGATAGACGGTGGTGCGCAACGGGGCGCACACATCAACCACCACAAACTCGTCGTCGTCAACCACCGGGGCGGGCGGGGTATAGCCCTGCTGCGGTGGATAACCCCGGGGGTTGTCCACCGGTGGCGGCCACGGTGTGTCGGGGTGGGGCTGTGCCGGATATCCGGCGGTTTCAGGGCCGGCGGTCCCGCGGCGTTTGAACGCGCTCATGCCTGCCGCAGGTGAGCCACATCACCTGCAGTCACCTCCACGGGGCGGCCGTTGTCGTCTGTGACCACCAGACGTCCGTCGGGCAGTACTGCGGTCGCGGTTCCGGTGAGGGTGTCATCACCGGGCAGATAGACGGTGACTTTTTCCCCGATGGTTCCCGACTGCCGGGTGTAGTCGCCCAGCAGTGCCGGATCGCCGCAGGCCCATTGACTCAACCGGCGGTGCAGGCTGAGCAGCACCTGCGCGCACACCGCGGTGCGGTCGACCTCGAGGGCCAGTCCCTGTTCGGCGGCGGCGATATCCAGGGAGGTGGCATGCGCCACCGGCAGTTCATCCGGGCGCAGCGACACATTCAGCCCCAGGCCCACCACCACTGCCGGGTCATCGGTGAGATTGGCGGCTTCGGCCAGAATCCCGGATATTTTGCGTCCGCCCACCAGCGCATCATTGGGCCATTTCAGCCGCGGCACCAACCGGCCGAGTATCCCGTAGCGCCCGGCATCGGCCGCCAGGCCGTCAGCGGCATAGACTCCCTGCTCCGGTCCGGTCACCCGGCAGTCATCGCCCGGTACCGGCCGCCGCCGGGCATGTGCCCGCGCAGTGGCCAACTGGTCGTTGTAGCGCTGGCGTTCATCCTCGGTCATTGTCCGTGCGTACCCGATCGAGGGGTCCCCGGCAGCAAGGGCGGCCACAGTGTCCCGGACCGCATCAACAACTGCCAGGCCCGCCGCCAGCGGGAGGGTCCCCAACCGGCCCAGGGCGGCGGCCCCGGGTTTGACGAGTACCGAAAGGGTGACCTGTGAATACTCGGGCGCCTGCCAGGGGCGGCCGTGCCGGCCCCGGCCCGCGGTCTGGTGGTCGGTGACATGGGCTGTCCAGGCGGGTGCCCCGGCCTGGGCGGCGGCCACCAGGTCAGTATTGGTGGAACCGGTGGCCGGGGTGTGGACCACAGCCCGGTACGGCCCGTGGTTGACCACCCGGTCGACAAGGTCACCGCTTCTGAGCGGTTCACGTTCGGTCATGGCCACCACAATAACCGTCTGCGCCTGTATCCTCTCATCGCCTCACATACCTTTTCTCCCCTGGGCCCGCGGCACCCGTGGTGCACACCCCACCGGCATCCCGCCCCCGCGGATCACGGGGGTGAAATCCACCACGGCCACGGGATCCGGCCGCCCTGGACCGGCGCTGTCGGCCGCACCGCGGGCGAAGCCACCCCGGCAGACGGTGTCTCACCCGCATCACGGGGATTTGAACGGGTACAAAGATGTACCCCCAAGGCCACCTATTACCCCCGAACCCCCTCCCCCACCCCCGGGTTGGGAGTGCTCCAACCCCCGAAATCCTTGGAAGTTCATGCACATAAGGCCCGATACACCCTAGACTTGGTAACTATGACGACTGCTGTAAATGACTCGGCCACCCAGGCCCCCGATCTGACAACCACGGCCGGCAAGCTCGCCGACCTCCGCAACAGGCTGACAGAGACCCTGCACCCGATGGGCGAGGCATCGGTGCAAAAGGTTCACGACGCCGGCAAGAAAACCGCCCGGGAGCGTATCGAATACCTTTTTGACGAAGGCTCTTTCGTCGAAATCGATGCTCTTGCCAGGCACCGTTCGAAAAACTTCGGGCTGGACGCCAAGCGCCCGGTCACCGATGGTGTGGTCACCGGCTACGGCACCATCGACGGCCGCAAAGTGTGCTGCTTCTCCCAGGATGGTGCCGTCTTCGGCGGCGCGCTGGGTGAGGTCTACGGCGAAAAGATCGTCAAGATCATGGATCTGGCGATCAAAACCGGTGTTCCGCTGATCGGCATCAACGAAGGTGCCGGTGCCCGCATCCAGGAAGGTGTGGTCTCCCTGGGGTTGTATTCCCAGATTTTCTACCGCAACACCCTGGCTTCCGGTGTGATCCCGCAGATTTCGATGATCATGGGCGCGTGTGCCGGCGGCCATGTCTACTCGCCCGCCCTGACCGACTTCATCATCATGGTCGACAAGACCTCGAAGATGTTCATTACCGGCCCCGATGTGATCAAAACCGTCACTGGTGAGGCCGTCACCCAGGAGGAGCTGGGTGGTGCCGACACCCACATGTCCCTGTCGGGTACCTCCCACTACACCGCCAGCGATGACGCTGACGCCCTGGATTGGGTGCGTGAACTGGTCACCTACCTGCCGCAGAACAACCGGGCCGAGGCCCCGCGGATGGATGCCGAGATCATGGAAGGCTCCATCGCCGACAACATCACCGAATCCGATCTGGAACTCGACACCATCATCCCGGATTCGCCGAACCTGCCCTACGACATGAAGGAAGTCATCACCCGCCTGGTCGATGACGGGGAGTTTTTCGAAATCCAGGAAGGCTACGCCGAAAACATCATCATCGGTTTCGGCCGTGTCGAGGGCCGCTCGGTCGGTTTCGTCTGCAACCAGCCGATGCAGTTCGCCGGCTGTCTGGACATCAAAGCCTCGGAGAAAGCCGCCCGCTTCGTGCGCACCTGCGACTGCTTCAATATCCCGATCATCGAACTGGTGGATGTGCCCGGCTTCCTTCCCGGCACCTCCCAGGAATACGACGGCATCATCCGCCGCGGTGCGAAGCTGCTGTTCGCCTACTCCGAGGCCACGGTGCCGAAGATCACGGTGATCACCCGCAAGTCCTACGGTGGCGCCTACTGTGTCATGGGGTCGAAGGACATGGGCGCGGATGTGTGCCTGGCCTGGCCGACCGCCCAGATCGCCGTCATGGGTGCGGCCGGCGCCGTCGGCTTCATCTACCGCAAGCAGATCAAGGAAGCCGCCAAGGCAGGCAAAGACCCGCAGGAAGTGCTCAAAAAATACCAGGACGAGTACGAAGAGACCCTGGTCAACCCGTACATGGCTGCCGAACGCGGCTACGTTGATGCGGTCATCCCTCCCTCGGAGACCCGCGGCCAGATCATTGAGGCACTGCGTCTGCTCGACCGCAAGGTCGTTAATGTTCCGGCCAAAAAACACGGCAACATTCCGCTGTAGACAACCCCAGCCCTGTATATCGTCGTCCGCGGGCGGGAACCGCGGTGGAAGACCCCACCGGCAGTCCCCGCCCGCGGAACCGGCCCCATGAACATTTGATCCACCGGGCCAGAGAAGAAGAAAGTGACCGGCATTTCATGTCAGAGACCACCACCGCACCGGCGGATACCGGGAACCAGGAAACGGACAAACCGAAAGAGCCGTTTTTGAAAATTATCTCCGGCAACCCGGATGACACCCAGGTCGCGGCACTGACCGTCCTGTTTGCGGGTATGGCGTCCGCTGCGGCCGCGGCCGCGGAGAAAGAACAACGCGACCGCAATATGTGGGGCAGCCACCGGGAGCGCCTGGCCCGCCGGGTGCTGTCGTTTGCCCCGGGTTCTTTCCGCAACGTCGAGTTCTACTAGGCTTTTTCGTAAAAAAACGGCTTCCACCGGGCAGGACCCGGGCGGGCGGGGAGTCCATCGCCCGCATCCACCGTGCACCACAGTTGCCATCTGGTGCACGGTGGTGTCGTTTTTTTCGGCCACCACCCGTGCGCCGGGCCGGCAGGCCGGGTGGATCAGTGCACTTCCCGGCGGGCTGACCAAGCGATGCCCGCAGACGCCAGGGCGCAGCCGATCAGGCACATGCCCGCATTCCAACCCCACTGGTCGTCGATGGTGTCGGGAAGAATCAGGTGGTTGAACGCCGACAGTTTCATCATCCAGTCGGGCAGATCAAACATTTTTCCCATCATCGCCACAACCGCGGCATAGCCCACCGGTATCCACGACACCACAGCCAGCCGGGGGTTGAACCCCACCAGAAATACCGCCACCCCGGTCAACAGCATCACCGGGGCGAGCTGGGTGGAAAAAGCATACAGGCAGGCTTCGAGCACGCCCCGGGTGTTGTGGGCCGGTGAGTAGGCGGCGGCGGCAAAAACGATTCCGCTGACCAGGGTGAGCAGGACCACCGCCCGCAGCGCGCTCACCGTTGTCGCCGCCAGCGGCCGCCACCGGGCGATGCCACTTGCCCGCACCAGATCGATCAGCCGGGCTGTTTCCTCCCGGCACTGCCGCAGAACAATCTGCACTCCCGCGGCAGCAATGAAAATGCCCGCGAATACGGCACAGAACCCGGCGTATCCGGCTTCCACATCCTGCCCCGCCAGTGCCTCACCGAGGATCTCCGCGGTGTTGTCGCCGCGGGCCAGCATGTCGTCGATGGTGCCGGTCAGGGAGCCGAAAAACGCGGCCAGAATCACCAGGCCGATCCCCCAGCCCACCGCAGTCGGGCGGTCCAGCACCCGGCGCAGCCCGCCCAAAGAATCAAGGTTCCGGCGGGAGGAGGCCGCCGCGGGCCGGTCGGGAAGAAGACCCCGGCCGTATTCGCGCTGTGTGTCCACCACCACGCACCCGGCCATGGCGGCCACACACACCGCAGCACACACCGCACCTGCCGCCATATTGTTGCTGCCGTAGGGGTCAATGACCGCCAACCATCCCTGCGGGCTGAACCAGCGCAGCACACCGATATCACGCACATCGGCGACCGCCCTAAGCATGAACGTCACCGCCAGTGACAGCATCGCCCAGCGGCGGAGGCTGCCGGCGTCAGTGACCAGGAAACTGACCGCGACCGCCACAATCGCCGCCCCGATCACCGCCAGGCACACCGCCAGCCCGTAGGCGAGGGCACCGGCGGTGGTCAGCTCCCCGATGCTTCTGGCGGCCAGCAGCATCGCCCCGGTAATTCCCGCCCCCATCACCAGCCCGATGATGACGGTGACCACCCACGCCGCGGTGAGCATCACCCCCGGCCCGGTGCCGGTGGCGCGCACGATTTCCGCCGTGTGATCGTCTTCGGCCAACCGGGTCAGTGATGTCACCGTCAGAATCGACATGATCGACAGCAGCACAATAATCCAGGCGGCTGCCTCCCAGGCGGACAATTGGCCGATGGTGCCCGGGTCGTCAATGCGGCCGTACATGGCCACGGCCCCGGTGGCCGTTTGCATGGATTGCAGAAATCCGGCCCGTGATTCCAGGGTCGGGTAATGCTCCAGGTAGGCGCCGGGCGTCAGGTAGGCGAAGACAGTCACCCCGATCCACCACCCGGCAATCCACTTGGCTTTCAGCCTCAGATTCAGGCGGGCAACAGCCGCCACTTCGCGCAACATGGGGTTGTCACTCCCCTTTTTCGTAGTGGCTGAGGAAAATATCCTCCAGGCTGGCGGTGGTGCAGGTCACCTGCTGTCCGTGGTGGTCAAGCACCAGACGCACAATATCCTCGGCCCTGGTTCCGGCAGCGGTGACAGTGGCGGTTGACCCCCGGATCACGCATCCCGGCAACTCAGCCACCGCCGCGGGCACCCCGCCGTCGAAGCGGGCGGAAATGGTCCGGGAGGACAGGTGTTTGAGCTGCTCGACGCTGCCCTGTTCAACCACACTTCCCTGTTTGATGATGGTCACCGTGTCACAGACCGACTCCACCTCGTTCATGATGTGGCTGGAAAGCAGCACCGTGGTGCCGTTGGCGGCTTCGCGGCGCACCTGGTCGGTGAACACCTTTTCCATCAGCGGGTCCAAACCGGCGGTCGGTTCATCCAGGATCAGCAGTTCGGCACCGGCCGACAACGCGGCAACCAGCAGCACTTTGCGTTTGTTGCCGGTGGAATAGGTGCGGCAGGGCCGGTCGACATCCAGATCGAACAGCTCAATCAGTTCCCGCTGGCGGGCGGTATCGACGGGTGTTCCCCGCAGGCGGGCCAGGGCGGTGAGGGTTTCCCGGCCGGTCAGTTTCGGCCACAGGGCCACCTCGCCGGGAACGTAACCGACCCGGGCGAGCACTTCCGGATGCTGCCGCGGGTCACACCCCAGTACCCGCACTGTGCCCCGGTCGGGGTGCAACAGTCCCAACAGCACCCTGATGGTGGTCGACTTCCCGGCCCCGTTGGGACCCAGGAATCCGTGCACCTGCCCCCTGGTGACGCTCATCGTCAAATTGTCCAGGGCACGGACAGTGCCGAAAGTTTTCACCAGCTGCGACACTTCGATTGCTGTCATGGCGATTGGACCTCTTATCGTTTTTTCACCGCCGGATACACGCACGCCGACTCACCCGGGCCAGCTGCCCCCCGATATCCCCTTCCCGGCGGGTGCGGGATCATCGGCGCGACGGTGGTGTGCGGCTCTGCCGCAGACGGAACCGGACAATCTGCCGGAAAAGAGGCACTGTAGTGCAGGTGGCGGCATATTTCGTGCTCTTTTAGGATAGCCACACCAGCGACACTTTGACAATGGCCGCATATGTGCGTTTCCCGCCCCGGCGGCGGCACTCCCACAGCCGGCATCCCCGGCTGTGGGACTGCTTATAGACTTGTCGACCATGCGCATTGTTTTGGCTTCCAGTTCCCCGTCGCGGAAAAAACTGCTGTGCGATGCCGGGGTGCAGCCGGTCATTGATCCGGCGGACATCGACGAAGATGCTGTTTTTTCAACCTGCAGCCATCTTCCACCCGAACAGCAGGTGGCGGTGCTGGCGGAAAACAAGGCACGGGCGGTGGCCGGACGCCACCCGGGTGATGTGATCATCGGCGGGGATTCCATGCTGCTGATCAACGGGGTGCTGCAGGGCAAGCCGAAAACCGTCGAGACCACCATTGAGCGGTGGAAAAACCAGCGGGGCACCACAGCCGTGCTGCACACCGGCCACTGCATCATCGGCCCGCAGGGGCAGACGGTCACCCGGACATCGTCAACCACCATCCGCTTCGGGAATGTCTCCGACGCGGATATTGCCGCCTACGCCCGTTCGAAAGAGCCGCTGTGGTGTGCCGGGGCGTTCACCCTGGAAGCCATCGGCGGCTGGTTCATCGATTCCATCGAGGGCGATCCCTCGGGGGTGATCGGACTGTCGCTGCCCCTGGTGCGCAAAGCGCTGTATTCCATGGGGCTGGATGTCTGCGACTTTTTCTAGCCGTAGGCCATCGTCCCGGGTGGCTACCGCCGCGGGAAACACACCCACCGGCACCGCAGATTGGGGCAATCGGTGCGCCAAATGTCGTCTACCGCGGCCGGCCATGCTGATAATCTGGTGGTTACTATGCCCCAGCAGCAGCACTTCGTACAGATCATCACCGGCCTGATGACGTTTTTCACTGTGCTGGTCACACTGATCAACCAGATCCCGTCGGTGATTCCGCCGGGACTGTTCGGGGGCGGGTCGACCATCGCGACCGCCGTGCCGCCTTTCCCCACCGCCGACACCACCTACCCGATGGTTGTGGCCACCGGCGACGGCACCGTCTACATCAACAGTGTGTCGCTGGATTTGGATATGGCCTCCGTGCGCGGCGCCACCACACTTTTCCCGCCGGTCGGCTGGCCGGAATACCTCGACGACGGCCGCTCGGTGACACGCTACGACTACAAAAGCGCCCGCTACTATTTCGAGGGCCAGAAACTGGTGCGCATCGCCACCCCCCGCACCCCGGACAAGCTGGTCCTCGGCGACGATATTTCACGGGCCTTCTCCCTGTACGGGCAGCCGGTCCACTGCTACTGGTCGTCGACGAAGGAAAACTTCTGCGGCTTCGTCTCCTCCCAGGCGCACGGCACCGCCTGGATCATCCGGTACCACCCGGACACCCGGGCGATCACCGGAATCTGGCTGGCCGACAATCTGCTGCAGCTGCAGGCCGATGAACGCCACGCCCGCATCGAAGCCGAGCGCGCCCAACGCAACGCCCGCTGACACACGCCCTCCCGGTACGGTGGGCCACCCCACCTGCCGCACACCACTAGGGTGGGGAATATGAGCGAGCAACGAAATCTTCTGGCCCCGCCCCCTGTGTTGCTGCCGGATGACCCGGTGACAGCCGACGGGGCAACCCCCGCCGATGCCATCGCCCACCCGGCAAGTCCCGTGGTGTGGGCCGTTTTGGCGGAACAGGCCCTTGCCACGGCGGAATCAGACCACGACAAAGTCACCGCCTACGCGCTGGCCCGCACCGGCTACCACCGGGGGCTGGATACCCTGCGCCGCAACGGCTGGAAAGGCTTCGGGCCGGTGCCGTGGTCACATGAAGCCAACCGCGGGGTGATCCGGGCGATTGCCGCGCTGGCGAAAGCCGCGGAGACAATCGGCGAAACCGACGAATACGACCGCTGCCGGACACTGGTCGCCGAATGCGATCCGGCCTGCGAGAAAATGTTTTTCGGCTAACCCATTCTCCCCACCATCCACCGCCCGAATATCGGGCACTGGTGTTCACAACCGACAACAAGGCCCCGCAGTGCGGGGCCTTTTGTTGCGTTGACATGCGGTTTCCCCAAAAGAAGAGGCCCGCGGAAATCCCCTCATCGACATAGGTTGCTTTTCTACCTATACTGCATTTTACTGTAGGTGCGAATGTTCCCCACAGAAAGGCCGGAGCCGCGATGGCAGACCCCATCACACTCAAACAAGCCGACTGGATGATCGCCGGGACGGACTTGTCGAAGGATTTCGCGGCATTGCAACGCGCCCAGCTGCCGCATCTGCTGTTGGCGGAACTGGCCGTCGGCGACGGCCACGGTTACGCCCTGGCGGGAAGACTGGCCGACAAAGGCATGCCGCGGTTGAAGGGCGCGGCCCTGTACCCGGCGCTGAACAAGCTGGAACAGGCCGGTCTTGCCGACACCCGGTGGGAAGAGCAGTCTTCCGGGCCGGGCCGCAAGGTCTATTCGATCACCGATCAGGGCCGGCGCATGCTTGTCGCCCACCGGGAACTGTTCGCCGCTTTCGCCGCGATTGTCGACAGCTACAGCTAGAACAGACACCCCCGGTGCCAGCACCCGCATGCCATCCGGCTCGCCCAGCCGAACTGTCGTTGTTTCCCCCACCAGCGCAAGGAGTTTTTTCTACCGTGACAAGCCAGACAACCGACGGCGCCCACCGCCAGGCCATCGACCGGTGGCTGACCACTTTTGTCTACCGGGTGATCATCGATGGCGATGCCCCTGATAGCGCGGTCAGACAAAAACGCAATGAACTGGAAAAACAGCTCCTAGCCGCGGGCGTGGATCCTTTCGGCCCCGACTGGGATTCCCCGGAGCAGGCCGCCGAACGCTTCCTCGCGGATCCAGAATCAGCCGCCGGCGGCTCCACTGTTTCGGCCAAGGGGGTGCTGTCTGCCTGGCTGCTCCAGTTGTCGGTGCTGACAGTCATCGCCGGGCTGTATGTGTGGCTCTCCCACGGCTGGTCCATACTGCTGACCAGCCGGGGGTTGATCCTCTCCGCCGGGGTGGCGGTGCTTGTTCTGCTGCTGTTTTACGCGGTAGAGGCGGTGAAAACCGGCCGGATCACCCGCGGGGTGGCCCTGGTGGCGGCGATGATCGGCGGATGTGCGGCCACCGGCTGGTTGACCACCTCCACCACACCGGCCCCCCTCGGTGTGATCACCTGCGGCATGATTCTCGTCCTCGGCGTGGCCTTCGGTGCCCTGGGGCTGTGGATGGTGGATGCGGAGGCCAACAACCTGTGGGGAGACACCGCCGCCGACGGCACCACCGATGACATTCCGGAGGATCCGGCCGCATGGTTCGGGCGGCTGAGGGGGCTGCTGATCGCCCGCTACGGATATTCCCGCAGCCAGGCCAACGCCACCATCGGGCAGCTGGTCGACCATGTCACCGAAGCCGCAACCAACCCGAAGGAGGAATACGGTGATCCCGCCGTCATGGCGCACAGCCTGGCGGGCGGGCACAAACGCAGCGTCACCGACGACAAGTGGCAGTTGGCCTGGTATGTCCTTTTCACCGTGATCGCCGGTTCCTGGACTGCAAGTTTTTTGCAGAACAATGACCCGGCGCACCTTGTCTTCGGCGTTGTTTCCGCAGTGCTGACCATCGTCACACTGGGTCTTGCCATCAACCAGATCCGTGTGATCCGCAAACGGGTGCACTCCGAGGACCCCACCACGACTGTGTGACCGGCCGTCCCCGCACAGGGATGGGTGGCATCCCGCGGAACACCCCCGCCCGCAACGGGAACAATCACATCCCGGCCCTTGGTCAACAACCATCTGCGGCCGGGATGCCACTGGCGCGCCACGGGCTTGTGCGGTGGACCCCCGGCAGGGACAAAGCCCTATTCCCCGGCGGGTTGGCTTCCGGAGGCTTTGATCGCGTCGAAGACGGTCGCCAGGAAATCGGGGGTGTCGTCGGCGTCGGTGTGGACTTCGACAAACACCAGTTTGTCGGTGGCCTGTTCGGCCTGCGCCAACGCCTCCCGCAGTTGGTTGGGGGTGCGGGCATCCAGCACCAGGGCCGTGTCGTCGGTGGCGCCGAAGGCTTTCGGAATGTACTGCCAGTTGTAGGGGGCAATATCGTTGTAGGCCTGGTCGGGTCCGTGGATGGTGCGCTCGATGGTGTAGCCGTCATTGTTGACCAGCACAATCACCGGGCAGGTTTTCTGCCGCAGATGGGTGGCGATCTCTTGGACGGTCAGCTGCGCGGAACCGTCACCGATGAGCACGATCGGCCGCCTGTTGCGGTCGTCACCGATGGCCGCGCCCAGGGCGGCGGGAATGGTGTAGCCGATCGAACCCCACAGCGGCTGCCCCATGAACAACGTCGTGTCGGGCACCGGTTTTTGGGCCATGCCGAAAAAGCTGGTTCCCTGGTCGGCCAGGCACAGGGTGTCACCCGGCATCCAGTCGGCGATGATGGTCCACAACTCGTTCTGCGTCAGCGGGGTATCCGGATCAACCTCAGTGGTGGGGCTGACGGTTTCTTTTTTCAGCGGATGCGGGCTGACGGTGGCGTCGGTGGTGATGATCGTTGTCAGCGTGTCCAGGGCATCAGCCATGGCGATCGGGGCGAACCCGCGGCCGCCGACGGTGACTTTGCCGGGGTCGATGCGCAGCATGTTCTCCGGGTTGATCCGCATGGAAAACCCGGCTGAGGTGGAATCGGTGAATTCCACACCGGCGGCAATAAGGCGCTCGGCGTTTTCCACCGCGTCTTTGGTCGCCGGCGGGGATGCCACCCCGGTGTAGATGCCGGCGAAACGCTCGGAGTTTTCGTAGACAATCGACTTACCCCAGGTCAGGGTGCAGTACGGCAGGTCACAGTGGTCAAGCAGGTTGATCAGCTGGTCACGGGCACCGACCCGCAGCACCAGCATGTCGGTGAGCACGGTGGCCTGGCGGCCGTCCAAAAATTCGGCGGCGGCTTCGGCAAAGGCTTTCAACGCCCCGGAGGAAGTGGTGTGGCGCCGCACCTCATCCTGGTTGATCGGTTCGTCGGGCCGGTAGACCGGCACATCGGCGATATCCTGCGGCAGCACAATATAGCCGGGGCGGTGTTCGGCGAGCATGGTGCGGATCACCCGGTCGATATCGGCCGGGGCCGAGGTGTCGTCCAGCCAGGCCTGGGCACAGCTGACATGGCGGGCCATGTCGAAAAAGTGGGTGAAGTCCCCGTCGCCCAGGGTGTGGTGGACTTTGCCGCCCTTTTTCCGGGTGGCGGTCGACGGGGCGCCCACAATATGCAGTACCGGCGCATATTCGGCGTACGAGCCACCGGAGGCGTTGATCGCCGAGAGTTCACCGACGCCGAAGGTGGTGACCATGGCGCCGAAGCCTTTCAGCCGGGCATAGCCGTCGGCGGCGTAGCCGCCGTTGAGCTCATTGTTGTTGCCCACCCATTCCAACTGGTCGTGGGCCAAAACCGTGTCCAAAAACCCGAGGTTGAAGTCCCCGGGAACGCCGAAAATATGGCGCACCCCCAACTCGGCGATGCGGTCGAACAGATAGTCGGCGACGGTATAGGTCCCGGACACGGTCACGCTCCTTGGCATTGATTTGTTTTCCATCAGGCCGACCGACGGCCGGCATGTGCCCCATCTTATGGGCAGACGGACAGTACAGGGTCCCGGGCGGGAAAGATGACCAGGG
>NZ_JAFLEQ010000014.1:97785-116400 GCF_017307055.1 Corynebacterium mendelii
GTGCCCTGGTCGTTATCCCACAAAGCCCACAGATGGTCTCTTCTGTGGTGTGGTGCGTGTGCTCTAGGCCTTGGCCTCGACGCGCTTGATGGCTTCTTCGGCCACCTTCTGCTGGATACCCATATCGAGTTCGGAGGTGAATCCGACGCAGGAGCAGTTGATCTCACCGAGAACGTAGGTGTCCTCGCCGTTGTCGCCGTCATCGAGCATGAAGTCGGCGGTCCAGATCAGCGGAATGTTGTCGCCGCCGAGCTTTTCGGCGATCACCGGGCGGGCGTCGGCAAACATGTCGACCAGGTCCTGCCAGGCTTCCGGCTTGTCGTAGGTGTACTGCGCGCCGGAGAACAGGGTCGCCGAGAAGTTGTCGCCGCCGGCGGCCGGCTTTTTGTGCACCACGAACACCGGGTGCGGGCCGACGAGAAGAATACGGATTTCGCCTTCCACGATGCGCGGCATGAAGCGCATATCGACCAGCATGCCGTTGTCGCCGATGATGTACTGGTCACAGAAGTCCATGAACTCGCCGAGCTTTTTGACCTCGGTGTGGTTGTCCACGGCCTCGGTGCATTTCAGTTCGGTGTCCAGCGGCAGTTCAGTGCCGGGCTCAACTTTGGCGGCCAGTTCCTTGTCGGCCAGCTGCACACGCCAAATGCCGGAACCGGTCGATCCGCGGTTCTGCTTGAGTACGCGCTCACCGTAGGAGATCGACTTCGGGAAGGTCTTGTGGAACTCGTCGACCTCGTAGTAGGCGTAGGTGTCCTCGGGAACAAGGTCGGTCTGGGCGAGCTTGACCAGGGCGTCTTTGGCGCCGTAGGACATCATCTCGTCGGGACGCGACATGCCCACCAGCCCTGCTTGATCGCTGAGCTTCATCAGCAGATCGAAGTAGCCCTTCTCGCCGCCGGGAATGTTGCCGGGGTTGACACGCGAGATGTAGCCCCCGAAATTCTTGGAGACGTAGTCGAAGATGGCGTCGGCCCATTCGGGGCGGTAGAACACGACCTCCGAGTCCCAGCCTTTTTCGCGGATGGCTTCCACGATGGGCATCGTGTCTTTGCGGTGGCCGTTGAAGGTCTTGTCGCTGCCGCCCTCAACCTCGAATACGACGATGGCTTTCTTCATGCGGATGGTGCTCCTTGGGTGTTGTTTCAGATGCTTCAGATGCGGTGGGCTGGTGCCTGTGCGGTTGCCCCAGATGCGGACGACCACACTCCAGCCCCGTGTGCGGACCGGGGATGGCCCGGCAACACCCCCAAGGTTAGGTGAGACGATTGCACCATGGGGCCGGGGTGGAAAAGACATGACAAGGAACACACACCCGCAGGGGTGGTCCGCCGGGGAGGAATCCACACCCGGGGACCACATCAGATCACCGGGACAGGGGGCAGATGCCACCACCAACCGCAGGCCATGTGTGACCAATGTCTTAATTATCTCTGACTGTGGCGCAGTGAACTACTATGGGTAGCCGGTAGCCCCCGGCGCGTACGGTGGGCGCCGGGCGAATGCCGCCGGACCGGCCCCCATGCCCCCGACAGGCCCCGCCCACCCCTGAAGTGTCGCAGTGCCCCGTTGTCCCCGACGATCAAGAAAGTGTGATCAGGCGATTATGACCGTTCCCTTCGACCCACATCCGGCTTTCGCCGACTATGCCCATCCCGACCGGCTGGTCAGTGCCTCCTGGCTGTCGGCCCGGCTGGGCATCGACGGTTTGAAGGTCGTCGAATCGGATGCCGACGCACTGCTGTATGACATCGGGCATATCCCCGGCGCCGTGCGCATCGACTGGCGGCGGGATCTCAACGACCCGGTGACCCGCGATTTCATCGACGGCGAGCAGTTCGCCGCACTGATGAACGACAAGGGTATAGCCAAAGATGACACGGTGGTCATCTACGGCGATCAATCCAACTGGTGGGCGGCGTTCACATTCTGGGTGTTCACCATGTTCGGCCACGAGGATGTACGGCTGCTCAACGGCGGCCGCGACGCCTGGATGGCCGAGGAACGCGACACCAGTTTCGTGGTTCCCGACTACCCGCCGACGAATTATCCCGTTCCGGTGCGCGATGACAGCACCCACCGTATTTTCTGCACCGATCTGCTCGACAACATCGGCCGGGGCACCATTGTCGATGTGCGCCTGCCAGAGGAATACACCGGCGAGTCGAATCCGGATGACTCCTACGGGGCGGTGGCCACCATGCGCGGCGGCCACATCCCCACCGCCGTATCGGTGCCCTGGCGGCGAACCGTCCACCCCAACGGCCGTTTCAAATCCCGCGAGGATCTGGACAAGCTCTACGCCCAAGCGGGAGCCGACCCCACAAAGCCCACCGTGGTCTACTGCCGGCTCGGTGAGCGCAGCGCCCTGACCTGGTTTGTGCTGACCTATCTGTTGGGCTGGCCTGCGGTGCGCAACTACGACGGCTCGTGGGCCGAGTGGGGCAATATGGTGCGCATGCCGGTGACAAGGGGTAGCGAACCGGGGGATATGCCGGGCAGTGCCGCCACATAACCTGAACGGTGTTCAATCACGCGCTTAAGCGGCCCCGATCGGCACCCGATTCATAAACGTATCCCCCTTTTCCACCCCCAGACCGGACAACCCCGCACATAAAATCCCCTACGCCTAGGTGTGCCTTGTGAAACAATGGGGGGCAGTGACGTGCGCCTGTGAAGGCGCCCCCCGACCAGCACCGCAGCCACCGCCGCACGGCGGGACGCAAGCCGGTGCGGCCGGGCGGGCGGCGTTCGCCTATTCGCACATGAGCACTGCCACATTTATGCAACAATGACGTGTATGACCGGCTCCGCCGTCTTCCAGGACAGCTGGCCGCAGGTGGTCCGTGATGCCCACGGCACTGTGTGCCGCCTGCCCGCTTTCCGGGTGGGGCCACATGAATTTTTCAACAAACCTCGAGGAGGGGTTGTCTGTGACTGTCGAGACGAAGAAAATCAACAAGGTGCTGGTCGCCAACCGCGGTGAGATCGCGGTGCGGGTGATCCGTGCGGCCAAGGATGCCGGCATCAAGTCGGTGGCGGTCTACGCCGACCCGGACAAGGACGCCCCCTTTGTGGAACTTGCCGATGAGGCATTCGCCCTGGGGGGACAAAACTCCGCCGAAACCTATCTCGTATTCGACAAGATTCTCGACGCCGCGAAAAAATCCGGTGCCGACGCCATCCACCCCGGCTACGGCTTCCTCTCCGAAAACGGCGACTTCGCCGAAGCCGTGGAGAACGCGGGCCTGATCTGGATCGGCCCTTCCCCGCAGTCGATCCGCGACCTGGGCGATAAAGTCACAGCCCGCCATATTGCGCTGCGTGCCAACGCCCCGATGGCCCCGGGCACCAAAGAGCCGGTCAAAGACGCCGAGGATGTGGTGGCTTTCGCCAAGGAGCACGGCCTGCCGATCGCCATCAAAGCCGCGTTCGGTGGCGGTGGCCGCGGCATGAAGGTCGCCCACAAGATGGAAGAGGTCAAAGACCTTTTCGAATCCGCCACCCGCGAAGCCACCGCCGCCTTCGGCCGTGGTGAGTGTTTCGTGGAGCGCTACCTGGACAAGGCCCGCCACGTCGAATGCCAGGTGGTTGCCGACATGCACGGCAATGTCATTGTCGCCGGTACCCGCGACTGCACCCTGCAGCGCCGCTTCCAGAAACTGGTGGAGGAGGCACCCGCCCCCTTCCTCACCGACGACCAGCGCCACCGGCTGCACGAGTCGGCCAAGGCGATTTGCCGGGAAGCGGGCTACTACGGTGCGGGCACCGTGGAGTTCATGGTCGACAAAACCGACGGATTGATCTCCTTCCTCGAGGTCAACACCCGCCTGCAGGTCGAGCACCCGGTCACGGAGGTCACCACCGGCATTGACCTGGTTCGCGAGCAGTTCCGCATCGCCGAGGGCCGGGAGATTCTGCACAAAGAAGATCCCAAGCCGCGCGGCCACGCCTTCGAGTTCCGTATCAACGGTGAAGACGCAGGCTCGAACTTCATGCCCGCCCCGGGCACGATCGTCACCTACAAAGAACCCACCGGGCCGGGTGTGCGCATGGATTCCGGTGTGAAACTGGGATCGGTTATCGGCGGCCAGTTCGACTCCATGCTGGCGAAACTCATCGTCTACGGGGAGACCCGTGAAGAGGCCCTGCAGCGTTCCCGCCGGGCGTTGGAGGAGTTCGTCATCGAGGGCATGCCGACGGCCATCCCCTTCCACCGCCACATTGTCGACAATCCGGCGTTTGTCGGTGACGACAACGGCTTCGACGTCTACACCAAGTGGATCGAAGAAGAGTGGGACAACCCGATTCCGCCGTATGCCGACCCGGCAGACGCCGAGGAAGACGAAGAGAAAGTTCCCGCCCAGAAGGTTGTCGTCGAAATCGACGGCCGCCGCGTCGAGGTGGCTCTGCCCGGCGATCTGGCACTCGGTGGCGGCGCCGGCGGGGCGAAGAAGAAGACCAAGAAAAAGCGTGCCGCAGGCAAAAAAGCCGTCTCCGGTGATGCGGTGGCAGCCCCCATGCAGGGCACCATCATCAAGGTCAATGTCGAGGAAGGCCAGGAAGTCGAGGAAGGCGAGACCGTGGTTGTTCTCGAGGCCATGAAGATGGAAAACCCGGTCAAGGCCCACAAGTCCGGTACCGTCACCGATCTGGCGGCCGCTGAAGGCGACGGTGTCAACAAGGGTGCCGTCCTGATGGAAATCAAGTAAACCCACCCCGACCGAACCGCCTGGAGCACCCCGCACCGGCAGCAACCGACGACCCCCGCCCCTTGGGACGGGGGTCGTCGCTGTGGGCCGTCAGCTGACAGCGAAACACCCGGTCGCCTGCGGCCCCCCGCTGGTAACATGACGTGCATGAACCAGGGCAACAACCGTGATCTGCGGGTCGGTAACGCCGACCGTGACAAAGCGATGCAATGCCTGCAGGATCTGTATGCCGCCGGGTATTTGACCGTCTCCGAATTCGACGAACGCACCAGGCTGGCCTGTGCCGCCACCACCCGCGGGGAGATCACCGACCTGTTCACCGATCTTCCCCGCCAGGCTTTCACCAACCGGGGCAATCTGCCCGCCACCACACAGTCACAGCAGGTCACGCGCACCAGTTTCAACCTTCCCGAGATCACCAAACCGCGGGCCAGCGGAAAAAGCCAGCGGTTGGGTGTCGCGCTGATTTCCACCATCGGCCTGGTGGCCATCTCCGGAATCAATGTCCCCGGTTTCGGTTTCGCCGCCCTACTCATCCCGGTGGTGTGGATTTTGCTCTATGTGATGAAAGTCGGCCCGGCGTCCTGGTACCAGCCCACACCGACGATGCTGCAGCGTTCCGCCGAACAGATCAGACAGTTGGGTTCCAGCGTCCGTGGCAGCACCGACAGCTTCGACCCATTCCGCGACCGGTAACACGGATATCCCCCGCCCCGGCGGCAGCTGCGGGCAGCTGTGCGCCCGCTGCCGGTAACGGGCGGCCGTACAAGAAAGACATCTCATGCAACCCAGTGACATCAACGGTGGCCGTTTCTATATCCGGCCACTGCACGACGACGACCGCATCGACGACCGGCCCGCACTAGCGGCGGTGTTCGGACACGAAGTTGACGACGATTTCGTCACCAGGGCACGCCACGACTGGTTGAGCGACACCGTCTACACCTGGGCGTCGTGTGAACAAACCTGCATCGACATGGCGGCATTGATCACCCTGGTCCGCCACGGGGACGGCACCTGCACCATCACCGGGCAACCGGCCGGTGACCCCGCAACACTGGTCCCCAACCCCGATGATCTGGAGCGCAAAACCTACCAGGATGCGGCCGATGAAGCTGTCTCGGTGGTTACCCGCTGGGCCGAGGGCGTGCTGGGGCTGACAACGGCCGCGGCCGGAGATCACGGCGGCACCACCGCATAGGCGACGGTGATCCGCCGGGCGGGACGCCGCAACAACGGTCACAGCCCGGCAGCACGTTCCCGTGCCGCCGGGCTGGGTGCCCCGTGAAGCTGGGCGACGGTTTTCCTAGACCAGTTTCCAGCCGGTGGCATCCGACCGGGCCTGCCAGAAACGCCTGTAGTGGCCGTCACGGGCAAGCAGCTGTTCATGGGTGCCGATGTCCTCGACCCGTCCGTTGCCGTCCAACTGCACAATCTTGTCCGCCCGCATGATGGTGTCCAGTTTGTGGGCGATGACAATCAGCGTGGAATGCCGGCGCAACTGCTCGGTGGAGGCGAGAATATTGTTTTCGTTTTCCGGATCCAGGGCGCTGGTCGCTTCATCGAAAAGGACAATGGGTGCTTTCTTCAGCAGCGCACGGGCGATGGACACCCGCTGCCTTTCACCACCGGACAGCGCCCGGCCCCCTTCCCCGACGCGGCTGTCCCAGCCGTCGGGAAGCCGATCGACGATTTCGGTGACCCCGGCCAATGCCGCGGCCTGCTCGATTTCTTCGTCCGTGGCATCCTGGCGTCCGATACGCACATTTTCCCGCAGTGTGTCGTCGAACAGATACACGTCCTGGAACACCATCGACAGCTGTGCCATCAGCTGCTGCGTTGTCTGCTCACGCACGTCAACCCCGCCGACTTTCACCGAACCGGAGTCAACATCCCAAAAGCGGCTGATCAGCCGTGCGAGAGTTGTTTTACCGCAGCCGGACGGCCCCACCAAAGCCACCATCGTGGCCGGTTCCGCGGAGAAACTGACCCCGTCGATGACTGTTTCACCGGGAATGTAGCCGAAGGTGACATCAGACAGTTCAACCGCACCGGGATCGGTGATCACCGCCGGTTCGGCCGGTTCCGGCAGCGGATTCGCGGTGAGTACATCAACAATGAACGAAGTGGTTTGTTCGCGTTCCTGCAGCGCCATGACCGCGTCAGTCAGTTCATGCAGGGTCAGCGCGTACCGCAGGGCGATACCGATGTAGGCGATAGCCACCAGCGGACTGGTGCCGCCGTAGAGGGCAGTGGCAACAGCAACCGCCATCAACACCGCCACGATCATCTCGGTGACCACTTTCGCGACCACCATCCCGCTGCCGGAAAAGCGGGCGCCCTCCTGTTTTTTCTCCAGCCACTGGCGGGTGGACTGCTCCAATTTATGGTAGGTGCGGGATTGCCCGCAGGAGCGCAGGGCCTGCTGGCGGCGGCTCATCTCGATCAGCCTGCTGGCCAGATCCTGCTCCGCGGGTTCGGTGATCGTTTTTCCCTTCGAGTGCATTTTCGAGGCAAAAACCTGCAGCGCCACATAGATCGGCACCACCAGGGTGAAGGCAAGTCCCAGCCAGATGTTGACCAGCCAGCTGGCGAGACAAATCACCACCACGGCCACACTGTTTGTGACCAGAGCGACAAGGGAATGGACCACCAGTTCCCCGGCCATCATCAAATCGTTGGCCACCATTTTCGACAGTGCGCCCGCGGTCGGGGCTTTGAACCAGCCCAGCGGCAACCGGGAAATCTGGTCGCCGACCCGCTCATGGACGGTTTCGATGAAATCCAAACCCACCGCGTAGCCGGCCATATTGCGCCGGTAGGCCACCCAGAAGCCGATAACCGCCAGCACCACGCTGATTCCGAACCAGCCCAGTGCCCCCAACCCCATAAAAGGACCCGAGGTGGCGAAGGCGCTCACCGCGGGGATGAGAGCCATCAAAGCCAGCCCCTCAACCACGCCTTGCAGGGCGGCGATGCGGACGGCCTTGTCGACGCGTTCGGGTTGCGAACACATTGTCCGCGACTGGTCGAGCACCTTGATGAATTGCACAGCCATGGCTAATCCTTCCCGTCAGTGGTGGTATCCCGGCTGGGGGCCGCATCGTCCCCGCACCTGGCGTGGGTGAACAGCGCAGAATAGAGCGGATTGTCTTTTACCTGTTCCGGGGTTCCGTTGGCGACGATCCTGCCCCGATCGACAACGATGATCCGGTCGGCACCGGTGACCGATTCGGGCCGGTGGGCGATCACCAGCACTGTTTTGCCCTTCACCAGCCGGTTGAGTGCCCGCTGGATCTCCGCTTCGGATTCCGGATCGGAAAAAGCCGTCGCTTCGTCGAGAATCAGCACCGGGCAGTCCCCGATCAGGGCCCGGGCAATGGCGATGCGCTGCTGTTGGCCGCCGGACAGGCTGATGTCACCGAGTTCGGTGTCGTAGCCGTGCGGCAGGGCCTGGATGACGTGGTCGATATTGGCGTCTTTGGCGGCTGCCACGATCTCGTCCATGGTGGCTTCAGGTTTGGCCAGCCGGATATTTTCCGCGATGGTGGTGTCCAGCAGCTGGGGATCCTGCAGGACGAAACCCACATGCCGGTAGAGGGTGTTTTCCGCCATCTCCGACACGTCTGTTCCCCCCAGCCGCACCGTTCCCGAGTCGGGGTCGTCGAAACGGGCCACCAGGGTTGCAATGGTTGACTTTCCCGAGCCCGACGGTCCCACCAGCGCGGTCACCGTCGCTTCGTCGAGGTGGAAGCTGACATCATCAACGGCCAGGTTCTGGCCGAAGGAATAGCTGACATGATCAAACTCAATGTCATGGCCGTCCGGGGTTTTCGAATTGTCGGTGTAGTCGAGTTCCGGGGTATCCAGGGTACGTTTGATGCGCAATGCCGCCGCCCCGGCAATCTGGTAGATCCAGACTGAACCGCCCATGGAGTTGACGGCCTGCGGAATGATGAAGCAGATCAGCGTGGCGGCCAGGATCTGCGGGGCGGTGACATAGCCCATATTGTGCAGCCACAGACCGCCGCCGAGCATGACCGCGAGCAGGACCGGCACGGAAATCAGCGCGTAGCTGACCCCCGAGCCGACCAGCATCGGCCCCACCCAGTTGCGGTACATCTCGGTGAATTTGCGGGCAGCCTGCCGGTAGGACGCGTGGGCTTTGCCGACCTGGCCGAAAGCTTTCACCACCGAGATACCGGAGATGTACTGCACCATCTGCGAGGACACCTCGTCCAGGCGGGCATCCATTTCGACGGTCTTTTCCCCCATATCGTGCATCATCCAGTACATGAAGGCGAAGTAGATCGGCAGCGTCGCCACCGTCAAAAGGCCCAGCCGCCAGTCAATGATGAACGAATAGGCCAGCAGCACCACCGGGGTCACCGAGGCCATGACACCATCCACCGGTTGATGGGCGATGAGCATGTGAACCTGTGCCAGATCGTCCTGCAGTGATTTGCGGACCCGACCGGAATTGGTGGCCGTAAACCACGACAGTGGGGCTTTCGACAAAGCCTCGACCATATCGTCGCGGATGGCGGCATTGAGTTCGGCATCCACGGCGTGGGTGATTCCCCCGGCAAGTATTCCGAGTGCGGCCTTGACGACCATGGCCCCGGTCAGTATCGCCACCAGGGTCCATACCCTGGATGAGTCGACCGGCCCGTTGCCTGCCTGCATGAATTCATTGCCAATGGCAACCAACGCCCAAAACGGAACCACCGTCAGCACCGCGGCCACGGCCGCCAGCGCCTGGGCGAGGTAAATCTTGCCCTGCAGCGGCCGCATCAGTTCCTTGAGGGCCTGTTTTCCTTCCGCCCGCTCCTGTTTGAGTGTGTGCGGATCAGCCGGTTGCCCGGTATCCGGTGGATCAGTCGCCACAGTGGATTTCATGCTGCTTGTCCTTCCCTTATCCGCAAGCGTTGCTTCCCGCTTCAGGTGCGGGCACGCCGCACCCGGTCAGTACGGCACCACAGCCAAGGCTAGCCTTCTGCCGGACAAAAGGGAACAGTTCGCGCGCAATTACTAGAACAATGTTCCACCATTTCCCACCCCCGCGCGTCATATGTGATACATCCCTGTAGCACACCTGCACCACCCCCATTTTCGGGCCGGCCCCCGGTCGGTACCGTGCCGCTGTATTGCGCCGCCTGTCGGGTGTGTCGCCGAATGACCATTCCCACACTTGTTGAGTCAACAATATGCTACTGGTAATGATAGTCATTTACTTTTGGCCGATGGGGATCGCTGTCTTTTGTTCCCGGGCCAGCCCGGGGGTGGCAACCGGGGTGCGCCGACACATAACGGACTCCCCCGCGGGAAATCCGGCACACCCCACCGCCGTGGCGGCAGCGCCGAATCTGGTGTCCCCTGCTGCGTGCACACTTCGACCGCGGGTGAAAAAATACGGTGTATGACTGCTGCACCATCGCGAATCGGGCGGAAACCGGTATTCAACAAAGACTCGCTCGGGGCGGCCGGCCTGAAGGTCGGGTTGCTCGATATCACTGTCGCGGCAGTGGCCAAAGAAGTGGGGGTGCGTTCCTCGGCGTTGTACCGTCTGGTCAATGACCGCACCGACCTGGTGGTGCTGGCGGTGGAGAAAATCGCCTCGTTGACTCCCCTGCTGCCCGGACACGGCAGCTGGCAGGAGGTCCTGCGCGATTTCGCCGACCGGCTGTGGGGGATCTGTGAAAGCTATCCCGGTTTCAGCAGTGTGCTGTTAACCGCCCCCGGTACCACCGCCGCGTTCACCCCGCATCTGGCCGGGGTACGCGACCAGCTTGTCGCCCACGGCTTCACCGACCGGCAGGCCAGCTTCGCCCTGGCGGTGGTCGGCGACTGTGTGGTGGGAACCCACAAAGTCATCGATGCCATTCCCGGCCCGGCCGACGACAACGGGCGGACCGGCGATGCCCCCGGCTACGCCCGTCCCGCGGATCCGGCCACCTGGCAGCGGGACTATCTGTCGGTCAAACTTGATTTCCTCATCACCTCGCTGGGCGACAACCGCCCGTCCACGCCGGTGATCACGACCGCTGATCCGGCCGGAGCCACCCGGCTTCCGGCAGCAGAGGCCCGGCCGTCTGTTCCCGCCGGTGACTTCACCGGCTAGGACAACCCGACCGGACCCGGATCATCCTTCCCGCTTCCGGGTGACCGCGGCGCGCAGCGGCGGGATGATCCGGGTTGTTGTTCCGCCGGTGTGTTCCCCTAGTGTTGGCCGTCCGGGTCGATGACCACCAGAAGGTCACCGCCTTCGACTTTCACCGCTGCACCGACAACCACCCGGCTGATGGTTCCGGCCACCGGCGCGGTGATGGTGGCCTCCATTTTCATGGCTTCAATGACCGCCACCGGGTCACCGGCGTTGACGGTGTCGCCTTCGCTGACGCTGGCACTGACCACTCCGGCGAAGGGCGCGGGAACATGACCTGCATTGTCCGGGTCGGCTTTTTCCGCCTCGGGGACATCGGTGGCGGCGGAGGTGTCACGCACCCGCACGGGACGGATTTGCCCGTTGACGGTGCACACCACGGTGCACATGCCTTTCGCGTCCGGTTCCCCGACAGCATCCAGACGGACGGTGAATTCCCGGCCGTCGGCCAACCGGACGGTGTCTTCCTCACCTTCGTAGAGTCCGTAGAAGAACTTGTTGTCGTCAAGCACCGTGGTATCGCCGTTGATCAGCCGGTGGTCGGCCAGTTCTTTGGCCGGTCCGGCAAACAGCAGCCGGTCCAGGGTGGCCCGGCGGGTCGCCGCGTTACCGGAGGCCAAATTCACTTCATCGTCGTGGCTGATGGTGGCCGTTGCCGTCGGCCGGTCGGCCCTGCCCTGCAACGCCCTGCTGCGCAACGGTTCCGGCCAGCCGCCGGGCGGGGTGCCCAGTTCCCCGCGTAGGAAAGCGATCACCGAATCGGGGATGTCGTATTTCTGCGGGTCGGCGACGAAATCCGCCGGATCCACATTCGCGCCGACCAGGTGTAGTGCCAGGTCACCGACCACTTTCGACGACGGGGTGACTTTGGTGGGGCGGCCCAGCATCTCGTTGACTGCGGCGTAGTAGTCCTCGACGAGTTCGAAACGGTCGGCCAGGCCGAGGGCTTGAGCCTGTGCACGCAGATTCGACAGCTGCCCGCCGGGGATTTCGTGCCGGTACACACGGCCCGTCGGCCCCGGGGTTCCGGATTCGAAGGGGGCGTAGACCTTGCGGACGGCTTCCCAGTAGGGTTCCATGTCGCAGACCGCATCAAGGCTGATACCGGGATCCAGTTCGGTGTGGGCCAGGGCGGCGACAATGGCCGACAGCGACGGCTGGGAGGTGGTGCCGGACAAGGGGGCGGCCGCCCCGTCGATGGCGTCGGCACCGGCGACCACGGCCGCCATATAGGTGGCCAACTGTCCGCCGGCGGTGTCGTGGGTGTGGATGTGCACCGGCAGGTCGAAGTTTGTGCGCAGTGCGGTGACCAGTTGCCGGGCCGCCTGGGGCCGCAGCAGACCGGCCATGTCTTTGACCGCCAGGATATGCGCGCCGGTGGCGACGATTTCTTCCGCCAGCCGCAGGTAGTAGTCGAGGGTGTAGATGTTTTCCCCCGGGTCGGTCATATCCCCCGAGTAGGCCATGGCGACCTCGGCGACGGCGGTGCCGGTGGACAGCACCGCATCAATGGCCGGTTTCATCTGGGAGACATCGTTGAGGGCATCGAAAATCCGGAAGATGTCGATGCCGGAGCGGGCCGCCTCATCGACGAATGCGGTGCAGACGGTATCCGGGTAGGGGGTGTAGCCGACGGTGTTGCGGCCGCGCAGCAGCATCTGGATATTGATGTTGGGCATGGCCTGCCGCAGCGCATCAAGCCGCGCCCACGGGTCTTCGTGGAGAAAGCGCAGCGCCACATCGTAGGTTGCCCCGCCCCAGGCTTCCACCGACAACAGCTGCGGGGTGGTGCGTGCGGTGACCCGGGCGGCTGAAACCAGGGCCGAGGATCTCACCCGGGTGGCCAGCAGTGACTGGTGGGCATCACGGAACGTCGTTTCGGTCAGGGCGACCGGTTGTTGGGCGCGCAGCTGCTCGGCGAATCTGGCCGGGCCCAGTTTTTTCAACCGGTCCCGGGATCCTTCGGGCAGCGGGGCCTGCAGGTCGATTGCCGGCAGTTTGTCTTCCGGTACCGGGGCCACCGGCCGGTTGCCGTGCGGCCGGTTGACTGTGGTTGAGGCCAGGTAGTTGAGCACCAGCCCCGCCTCATCGTCGGCCGGCGGGGCCTGCAGCAGCCACGGGTGGATGTCAATGAACGAGGTGTCGATGCGTTTTCCCGTGAAGTCGGGTTCTTTCAACAGCGCGCGCAGGAATCCGATGTTGGTGGCGACACCGGCGACGGTGAATTCATTCAGTGCCCGGCGCGCCCGGGTGACCGCTGCCGCGAAATCCCGCCCCCGGCAGGTCATTTTTACCAGCATGGAATCAAAATGGGCGGTGATTTCCCCGCCCAGCTGCGCTGCACCGTCCAGGCGTACACCGGCACCACCGGGGCTGCGGTAGGCGGTGACAATACCGGTGTCGGGGCGGAATCCGTTGTTCGGGTCCTCGGTGGTGATGCGGCACTGCAGGGCCACTCCCCTGATCTGCACCGACTCCTGGGTAATCCCCATATCGGGCAGGGAGTCACCGGCGGCGATGCGCATCTGGGCTTTGACAATGTCGATGCCGGTGATTTCCTCGGTGACGGTGTGCTCGACCTGGATGCGGGGGTTCATTTCGATGAACACGTGACGCCCCTGTTCATCAACCAGGAATTCGACCGTGCCCGCCCCGGTGTAGTTGATGTGTTTGGCAAACGCCACCGCGTCCGCGCAGATTTTTTCCCGCAACCTCTCGTCCAGGTGCTGCGAGGGCGCAATTTCGACGACTTTTTGGTGGCGGCGCTGCAACGAGCAGTCACGTTCGAAAAGGTGCACCACATTGCCGTGGGTATCGGCCAGAATCTGCACTTCGATGTGCTGTGGTTTGATCACCGCCTGTTCCAGGTAGACACTCGGGTCACCGAACGCGGAGTGCGCTTCCCGGGAAGCTTCGGCGGCCAGGTCCGCCAGCACGTCGGCCGAGGGGACGAAACGCATGCCCCGCCCGCCGCCGCCGGCCACGGCTTTGGCAAACAGCGGGTATGTCATGCTCGCCGACATTGCCACCAGTTCATCGATGTCGGCGGTGGGCGCGGAGTCGTTGAGGATCGGCAGGCCCGCGGCTGCGGCGGCATGCACGGCGGCTGATTTGTCGCCGGTCAATTCCAGCACCTGGGGGGTGGGGCCGATGAAGATGATGCCCTTGTCGGCGCATTTTTTCGCCAGCACCGCGTTTTCGGACAAAAAGCCGTAGCCGGGGTAGATGGCGTCGGCCCCGGATTGTTCGGCCGCCCGGATCATCTCGTCGATATTGAGGTAGGCCTTGACCGGCGAATCACCCTCCCCGATGCGGTGGGCTTCGCTGGCGAAAGCCCGGTGGAAGGAGTTGCGGTCCTCGATCGGGTAGACGGCGACGGTGGCCGCCCCCACTTCGTAGGCCGCACGGAAGGCGCGGACGGCTATTTCACCACGGTTGGCGACAAGAATTTTTTTGAGCATGTCAGTTCAGCGTTTTCATCAGGTATGGGGGTGGGGATTGCGGGGAATGGGTTTCTCGGCCCGGCGGCGGGATGCCGGATGCACCCGGCACCGGCCCCACCGGTGATTCCCCGGGGCAGGTGCCGGAAACAGGCGGTGCACGCACCGGGGCCGGAGACAGATATGAATCTATCAGCGAGCAACGGCCGAAACGGACAACATCAACCCCGCACTACACCTGCGACCGGGCAGTGGTCGAAAATATTTTTCTCATTCCACCCCCATTTCTCGGGGTTTTCCGGCGGCTGCCCGGCGGCGGTCCCGGAGCCCCAGGGCGTCGATAATCCCGGCGGCGACGGTATCCGGACTGCCGCTGTTGGCCATGGTGATGCCGGCTTCGTCGTCCGTCAACCCCTCCAGCGCGGCCAACTGGCTGGGCAGCAGCGACAACGGCATGAAATGCCCCAGCCGACCGACCAGACGTTCGGCGACGACCTCGCGGGGCAGGGTCAGATGGACAAATACCACCCGCCCGGGTGCGGTGCGCAGAATATCCCGGTAGCAGCGGCGCAGCGCCGAGCAGGCGATGACGCAACTGCCGCCGGTGGCGCCGACACCGGTCATGTGCGCCGCCAGGCGTGCCAGCCACGGTTGCCGGTCATCATCGGTCAGCGGGATACCGCCCGACATTTTCGCGATACTGGCATCCGGGTGAAAGTCATCGCCGTCGGCGAAACGGGCGGCCAGCATGTCCGCCAGGCAGTGCCCGATGGTGGTTTTCCCCGCCCCCGAGACCCCCATGACAACAATGTGCAGTGGCCCACCCCGCCCGTGGCAGGCAGGGTGTCCACCCGCCCTGCCCACGGCCGGGAAGGCCACGGTGGCCTGTGCGCGGATTCCTGTCATGGTGTTGCCTTGTCCGTCTGCCGGATCATCCGGCATCTGTGGGTGGGTGGTAAATGGTGGCTGAAATGTCTGCGGCGACGGCCGGCGGCCGGTTTTTTCTTCCGGGCCCCGGGCGGCCGGTCACCCACCCACCGCACAGATCAGGGCGGAAAACCTGTCGCCGATCAGCTATTGGTATGACCCACCGACATGGGGGTGACGGGTCCGGCAGTGGGGGTCTCCACCCCCGCCACCGGCATACCGTGCGGGTCACGACGGCCGTCAATACGGCCTGACGGCACAGTCTGTCCGGATGCGGCCGCAATGCACGATGTCATCGTCCCGGACATGGCGACTCCTTGTCGTGGGCGGGTATCAGAGGTTGAGAGTCGGCAGGTGCCGACCGGTTCCGGCCCGTCGCGGGCGGATTAGGGATCCCACCGGGGGACTGTCCGGACGACACCGCCCACTTAAGGATAGTGCCGGTGATTGAAAAGTCATATTTTCGCATCAAATAATGGTGAATGGCGCCACCCCCACCCCACCGCCGCGACGGGGAGCCGCAAAGATACCACCACCCCTTTAGTCGCATATGCTCCCTTTGATCGGGTAATGTCTAGTTGAATACGAAATCACCGGTCTTTGCAGGTTTTTCCTGATTTTCCCCCAACGACCGTCGGCCCTGTGCCGTACGCCGCTTTCACCGATGATTTCCTGCCGCCGCAGCAGCAGACGCTGCGGGATCAGTGCGCCGGACCCCGGTTCCGGCGACACGGTTTTTTACAGCGGCAGCCCTTCATTCACCGTTAGGCGGTTTCCCGTGCCGAAGTCACACACCCTTCCCCTGCTCGAGACAGTTCTCAACCAGCTTGGCTGCGACATTGTCGACGGCCGTTTGAGCGAGGGCGACACATTCACCCTCAACGACATCTGTTCCAGATTCGATATCTCCCGCACCGTCGCCCGGGAAGCGATGCGTGCCCTGGAGCAGCTGAACATGGTCTCGTCCTCCCGCCGGGTCGGCATCACCGTCCGCCCGCAAAGCGACTGGGCTGTGTTTGATTCCGCGATCATCCGGTGGCGTCTGGACAATCACCACGAGCGCGCCAGGCAGCTGCAGTCACTGACCGAACTGCGCACCGCAGTCGAACCGGTGGCCGCCTCCGCCATGGCCCAGCACGCCTCCGAGGAAGCCCGGGAAAGAATCGTTGAACTGGCTAAACTGCTGCAGCATCTGGGTGATTCCGGGCGCGGTGACTCCCATGAGTTCCTCATGGCCGACATCGAGTTCCACACCCTGATCCTCAAGGCTTCCCGCAACGAAATGTTTGCCGCCCTGGCCCCCACCGTCGCCGCCGTGCTGGACGGCAGAACACAGTTGGGCATGCAGCCGGCGCATCCGGTCAAAGAAGCACTGGAGCGCCATGCCGCGCTGGCTGAATCCATCAACCGCGGTGACAAAGCCGCCGCTGAAATGCACTCGCGGGCACTGCTGACCGAAGTGGCCCAGGCCCTCGGCGACAAATAGAGCCGCTGATTTTTTCCGCACCGGGACACCCCGCCCCGGCGGGGATATCCTTCCACCCGCGCCCACCGGATTTTTCCGGTGGGCGCGGTTTTTGTTTCCCCCTTCCGGGTCTTTGTGCCTGTCCTGCCCGCTGTCACCCCACCGGCGGACCCCGCTCATAGGGCACCCCGCCACCACGCGTTCACCGCTCCCCCGGTGCCGCAACAAGGCACGGCCGGTCACACCCGGAGGGGTCAACCACAGCCGGGGAAAACCGCAGTCAGGGAAACACCGGCCCATCAGGTTGTCCACCGGCGCCTTCCCGACGGCGGGTTTCCCGCCCACCCGGACTTTCTGCCTGGGGATAATTTCCCCGCGTGTTGAACCGCTGTTGCGGATAAAAAACCGGCCCCACGGCCACCGCGGTCATGCGGTGGACGTGGGGCCGGGCTCCGGGTCACCCCGGAGAAAGGGATGTTCTATTTGCGTTCGACACTGCCGGTGACCGGGGCACCGTCTTCGGTGACCGGGACAGTCAGCTGTGCCGACAGGTTCTGCACCCACCGGTAGCAGACAAGGATCAAACCGGCGAACAGCACAAAGCCCACCCAGTTGGAGATCCCGGCAAAGGAATCCGGGAAGATACCGATCGGGGACGGGTTGCCGGAACCGGCGATAACACCGGCGTTGAGCACACCGTAGAGGGATTCACCGACGATCAAACCGGTGGCCATGAGCACGCCGAGACGCTTCTTGCCGCCGGAGTTGGATTGTTTGTCGGCCCAGCGGTCGTAGAACACACCGAGGAAGGCGCCGATCGGGATGATCAGGGTCAAACTGACAGGCAGGTACATGCCCATGCCGACGGCCAGCGGGGGAAGCCGGAACCGGCCGGTGGTTTTACCCAGCACCTCATCGACGATGACGACGCCGCAGCCGATCAGGCAGCCCAGGCCCACCAGGGACCAGTCGAGGGAGTCACCGAAAATTCCCTGGGCCACAGACGACATCAGCGCGGCCTGCGGGGCGGCCAGGGCATCGGGCCCGGCACCTTCCATGCCGACGAAACCGAAAGCGGTGAACATCAGCTGCAGGATCGGCGGAATGACCGCGGAGCCGAACAGCACACCGAGGATCAGGGCCACCTGCTGTTTCCACGGGGTGGCGCCGACCAGCTGGCCGGTTTTCAGATCCTGCAGGTTGTCGTTGGAGATCGTGGCGATACCGAAGACCACCGAGGCGGTAAACAGCGTGTAGGCGATCAGCGCATCCGGGTGGGTCTGGGATTCGTTGCCGGTGACCATTTTGATCAGCAGTGCCGCGGTGATCACCACGATGATGCCCACACCGGAGATCGGCGAGTTCGAGGCACCGATCAGACCGGCCATGTAGCCGCACACCGAGGCGATGAGCAGGCCGAGCAGCAGGGTGTAGATGATCGACAGCAGGATCAGTCCGGTGGTGTGGTGGGCGATCGGGGTGTCTTTGACAAACAGCCACAGAAGAAGGCCGACCGGGATCATCGAGGCGACGGTCACCCCGGCAACCACCGGGAAGGGGATGTCGCGTTCAACCACCGGCACCACTCCACCGGAGGACCGGGTGCGGGAGGATGCCAGGGAAGCTTTGATGCCTTTGGCGATGGGGCCGATGATTTTCAGCAGTGTCCACACCGCGGCGACCGCCATCGCCCCGGCGCCGATGAAGCGGATGTCCTGGCTGAAGGTCGTGTCGACAATATCGGGGTCGAGCACACCGGCCAGTTCCCCGGCCGAGTAGATCGGCAGGAGGATGAAAAATGAGATCACCAGGCCGACGATCATGGCGATACCGACGGCGGGGCCGACCAGGTGGCCGACACCGATCAGGGCCAGCGACAGCGAGGAGCCGAGGGTGGTGGCACCG
>NZ_JAFLEQ010000014.1:116443-117212 GCF_017307055.1 Corynebacterium mendelii
AGTGACACCGCCAGCTGCATCCCGGCGGAGGCCAGGGCGCCGATGACAATGACTTTCAGACCCAGTTTGTTGTCTTCGGCCGAGCCGTGTTCGTCGCCGACTTTGAGGACCTCTGCGGCGGCGACACCTTCCGGGTAGGGCAGATCGGAACCGGTGACCAGTGCGCGGCGCAGCGGAATGGAGTACATGACACCGAGCACGCCGCCGATGGCGCACACCGCTGCTGTTTCCCAGTAGCTGAACCCGGTCCAGTAGCCGACCATGACCAGGCCGGGCAGCACAAAGATGATCGCCGACAGGGTACCTGCAGCCGAGGCGATGGTCTGGACGATGTTGTTTTCGACGATGGAGTGGTTGGCGAATTTGCGCAGCACCGCCATCGAGATCACCGCCGCCGGAATCGAGGTGGCGAAGGTGAGGCCGACTTTCAGCCCCAGATAAACGTTTGCCGCGGTGAACACCAGGGTGATGATGCCGCCGATGATGACGCCTCGCAGCGTCAACTCGGCAACCGCATTGGTACCGCCAGTTCGCGGGGAACCGGCGGAGGTTGTAGTGGACATGATTTTTCCCTAAGAACGAATCAAATATTGACAGTGTCCCCCCGATTATGCACCCCACCCGCGGGAATCAAACCTTCAGCCATCCCATTAACCCGACCGGACAAGCGTTGTCACTGGTCAAAGACTTACCGCTAGCTGTTATCCCGGTAAGATTCCTGCCCGGCACCATATCCAACAACAAACATGCGGACATAAAAACGGGGTCC
>NZ_JAFLEQ010000014.1:117266-130520 GCF_017307055.1 Corynebacterium mendelii
CCGGATGGCCCGCAACCGGCGAGGCCGCGGCCGATGCCGCTAGAGCATGCAGGACACGCAGCCTTCAACCTCGGTTCCGGTCAGTGCGGTCTGCCGCAGCCGGATGTAGTAGATGGTTTTGATGCCTTTGCGCCAGGCGTAAATCTGGGCTTTGTTGATCTCCCGGGTGGTGGCGGTGTCTTTGAAAAACAGCGTCAGCGACAGCCCCTGGTCGACGTATTTGGTGGCCACCGCATAGGTGTCGATGATCGCCTGGTAGCCGACCTCGTAGGCGTCTTTGTAGTACTCCAGGTTGTCGTTGGTCATGTACGGCGCCGGGTAGTAGACCCGCCCCAGTTTCCCTTCCTTGCGGATTTCGATCCGGGAGGCGATGGGGTGGATCGACGAGGTGGAGTTGTTGATGTAGGAGATCGACCCGGTCGGCGGAATGGCCTGCAGATAGCGGTTGAACATGCCGTGTTCCGCAACATCGGCTTTCAGCTGCGCCCACTCCCCGGCGGTCGGGGTGTGGATCGACGATTGGGCGAACAGCTGCTTGACCCGCTCGGTGGTGGGTTTGAATTCTTCCGGATCGAAGCGGTCGAAGAACGCGCCGGTGGCGTAGTCGGACTGGTCGAATTTGGAGAATTTTTCCCCGCGTTCGCGGGCGATCTCCATCGAGGCTTTGATCGCCTCGTACATCACCGCGGCGAAGTAGGCGTTGGTGAAATCAAGGCCTTCCTCGGAGCCGTAGTGGATGCCCTCGCGGCCGAAGTAGCCGTGCAGGTTCATCTGCCCCAAACCGATGGCGTGGGCGGCGTCGTTGCCTTTTTTGATCGACGGCACCGAGTCAATCGAGGTCTGCTCGGATACGGCGGTCAGCCCTTTGATGGCGGTGCGGATGGTGCGGGAAAAATCCGGTGAATCCATGGCTTTGGCGATATTGAGCGAGCCGAGGTTGCAGGAGATGTCTTCCCCGATGTGGGAGTAGCTCAAGTCGGCGTTGTAGGTCGACGGGGTGGAGATCTGCAGGATCTCGCTGCACAGGTTCGACAGGGTGATCCGGCCGGCTTTGACCGGGTTGGCCTTGTTGGCGGTGTCCTCGAACATGATGTACGGGTAGCCGGATTCGAACTGGATTTCCGCCAGCGTCTGGAAGAACTGGCGGGCATTGATCTTGGTTTTGCGGATGCGCGGATCCTCGACCATGTCGCGGTAGTGCTCGGTCACCGAGATATCGGCGAATGCTTTGCCGTAGACCCGTTCCACATCGTAGGGGGAGAACAGGTACATGTCCTCGTTCTTTTTCGCCAGCTCGAAGGTGATGTCGGGGATGACGACCCCCAGCGAGAGGGTTTTGATGCGGATTTTCTCGTCGGCGTTTTCGCGTTTGGTGTCGAGGAATTTCAGGATGTCCGGGTGGTGGGCCGACAGGTAGACCGCCCCGGCCCCCTGGCGTGCGCCGAGTTGGTTGGCGTAGGAGAAGGAGTCCTCCAAAAGCTTCATGACCGGGATCACACCGGACGACTGGTTTTCGATCCGTTTGATCGGCGCCCCGGCTTCCCGCAGGTTCGACAGCAACAGCGCCACACCGCCGCCACGTTTGGACAGCTGCAGCGCGGAGTTGATCGACCGGCCGATCGATTCCATATTGTCCTCGATGCGCAGCAGGAAGCAGGACACCGGTTCACCGCGGGCTGCTTTACCGGAGTTGAGGAAGGTCGGGGTGGCCGGCTGGAAACGCCCGGCCATAATCTCGTCGACCAGGTCACAGGCCATCTGCTCGTCACCGTCAGCCAGCTTCAGCGCCACCATGCACACCCGGTCCTCGTAGCGCTCCAGGTAGCGGCGCCCGTCGAAGGTTTTCAGCGTGTAGGAGGTGTAGTACTTGAACGCCCCGAGGAACGTGGGGAAACGGAATTTCTTTCCGTAGGCCCGCTTGAACAGCGTTTTGATGAACTCGAAGTCGTAGAGATCGACCAGTTCCCGCTCGTAGTAGTTGTTGTCGAGCAGATACTCGAATTTTTCCTCCAGATCGTGGAAGAACACCGTGTTCTGGTTGACGTGCTGCAGGAAAAACTGGTTCGCGGCCTCACGGTCCTTGTCGAACTGGATCTTGTGGTTGTCGTCGTAGAGGTTCAGCAAGGCGTTGAGGGCGTGGTAGTCGAGCTGTTCGCGTTCGCTGACCGGTTCGGCGACTTTTTTGCCGTGGGTATCCATAGGGCGCTTGGGGTTCCTTCGGTGATGATGGTGTGCGTTCAGTGATGTGGCCACCCGCCGGGGGCGGGTGCCCCGGCCGACCGGCATCGGGTGCGGCAGGGCGGGGAAAGGGAAAAAGATTCAGCCGGATGGGTATCGAATCGGCCCACAGGGGTGCACACTACCGAGTTCGCGGCGGGCGCGCCCGTGGATGGGTATCCGGTGGGGCCGGTGTGGCCGTCTGATGCAGTTGGGTGCGGTGTGGCCGGTCATCGTCAGCCACTGCAGGTGCCCCCGCACCCTGAAGTCTGGGGGGAGGTCCTAGCCGACAGCCTCGAGTGTGTGCAGCCCCAGGGCCTCGGCATTGTCGAGCAAGCCGCGGCGCACCGCGTCAATGTCTTCCGGGGTTCCCATCAATTCGAAACGGTAGACGTAGGGCACGTTGCATTTGGCGGCGATCACATCGCCGGCTTTGCCGAAATCGGAGCCGAAGTTGGTGTTCCCGGAGGCTATGACCGCCCGGATCAGCGACCGGTTGTGTTCGTTGTTCAAAAACCTGATCACCTGGTGCGGTACCGGGCGTGGTTCCCGGCCGCTGATCGAGACCCCTCCCCCGTAGGTGGGGCAGATCAGCACATAGGGTTCGTCAACGACCAGGTCGGGGTCGCTTCTGCGCAGCGGAATCCGGGCGCTGGGCAGTCCCAGGTGGCCGACGAAACGGTGGGTGTTTTCGGTGGCTGAGGAAAAATAGACGACTAGCATGGCGCGGCTGCGGCTCCTGGCGGACCAAAAAGGGGCGATCCAACTCAAGGCCCCGGTACCGGCGGGCCGGGTTGTTCACCCCGGCACCGTCCGGCATGATCCAATTGTTCGGTGGTACGTACACTACATCGGGACAAAAATAAGGGCCCGGCAGCGTGCTGATGCAGTCACGCCCGGACCCCTGTGCGCCCCCCGCACACAAGCCCTTAGGCGACCTGCGCGGAGAGATTCTGGATACGGTCGGGGCGGAAGCCCGACCAGTGCTCACCGTCGACCTCGACGACGGGAGCCTGCAGGTAGCCGAGCGCCTTGACGTAGTCGAGGGCTTCCGGATCCATGCTGATATCGACCGTACGGTAGGACAGGCCGGCACGATCCAGGGCCTTTTTGGTGGCGGTGCACTGGACGCAAGCGGGCTTGGTGTAAAGGGTGATCGACATAGCTGGGATTTACCTTCTCGTCTTCGGCCGGCGGCTGCCGGCGGCTGGTGCGCTCTTCGGCTGTGAATGCTGCTCTCCGACCGGTTTCTCTCCACCGGCCCCGTTTCGGAGCAACCGAGAAAAACACTATACCTGGGGGTGTCAGGATGCAACGACCACAACATGTAGTAGTTACATGATTGAAAGTCCCAGGTTGCCCCATCGCTTCGCACCAGATGTTCATCCAGACCACCCGGATAAATCACACCGGTGGCAACCCCGGAAAGAACACCCCTGTCATTTCCGCTGGTCGCCCCATCCCAGCGTTACCAAAACGTTATATTTGCCCTTCGCCCCCGTGGGGGCCGACGGGGGTGGGAGGAGCTGCCGACATACTCGGCCGGTGGGCACTGCCGGGGCAACCACCCCTGCAATAACCCACCAATACTAGTCCTGAACTGCCGAAACAACCACGGTCAGGGGCCATCCGGGTGGCCCGGACATGCCGAAACCCCCGCCGCGGGCCTGCCGGAAATGGCAGGCATGCGGCGGGGGCCGGAGAAAAGATGCGGTCCGCCTGTCCACCCGGCCGTCAGTGACGGAGACAGGTCGACGGGCGGCGTTTGCTAGCCCTGGCGGGCCTTGAAACGGGGATCTTTCTTGTTGATCACGTAGACCTTGCCGTGGCGGCGCACAACCTGGGCGCCCGGCTTGTTCTTCAGCGACCGAAGGGATTTGCGGACCTTCATCGGGCGCTCCTTTCGTTGGTGTCGGCGGCGGCTTGGGGCGCTGCCGGCGGGATAAGTGGACAAAGACGTCACGGTTTTCATTTGTCACCGGCTGATACCGGCGCGGACCGTCATCCACTGGATAGCACCGAAGCGACAAAACAGCGGCCCTGCGGCCGCCTGCCACGTGCATCCTGTCGGGACTGTCCGTGCACAGTGCGTTACCTCTTCCCGCTACCGGTGACGGTTGAAGCTGCGGGGGGTAACTACGTGCACCAAAATACGGTGCACGGCACCTGCGCTCGTGACACGGGTAAACATCGTAACCGGCGGGCGGGTGTACGGGCAAACCGCAGCATACCCCGCCGCCCCGTATGATCGGGCAGCATGGACTCCAACACAGCCAATGACAGCACTGCCAGCGGGGATCTGCAGCAGGAGATTATCCGTGACACCGGCGCCCAGCCCACCATCGATCCGGGCGAACAGGCCCGTCGCCGCATCGGTTTTCTCGTCGACTACCTCACCGCCACCGGGCTGAAGGGCTATGTGCTGGGAATCAGCGGCGGCCAGGATTCCACCCTGGCCGGGCGGCTGGCGCAGCTGGCGGTGGAAAAAGTCCGGGCGGCCGGCGGGGATGCGGAATTCGTCGCGGTGCGGCTGCCCTACGGTATCCAGGCCGATGAGGATGATGCGCAAACAGCCCTGGAGTTCATCCGCCCGGACACCAGCGTGCGGGTCAATATCAAAGACAGTGTCGACGCCATGGACGCTGCTGTCGCCGCGGCGCTGGGGAAGGGGGAAATCGACGATTTCGACAAGGGCAATGTCAAAGCCCGGGCGCGCATGATCGCCCAGTACGCGATCGCCGGGGACCGGGATCTCATTGTCATCGGCACCGATCATGCCGCGGAAAACATCACCGGGTTTTTCACCAAATTCGGCGACGGTGCGGCCGATGTTCTTCCCCTGGCGGGCCTGACCAAACGGCAGGGCGCAGCCCTGCTGGAGTATCTGGGCGCCCCGCCGTCGACATGGACAAAAGTTCCCACCGCCGATCTGGAAGACGACCGCCCGGCTCTTCCCGACGAGGAAGCCCTGGGAGTGACCTACACCCAGATCGACGACTATCTGGAAGGCGGCACCATCGCCGACACGGCCCGCGCACGCCTGGAGCACCTGTGGGCCGTCGGCCGCCACAAGCGCCACCTGCCGGTCACCCCGGACGATACCTGGTGGAAAACGACCTAGTTTTCCCCCGCGGTAACCCGCACCCGGCAGATGACGGTGGGCGGTCGCCGTGCACCATCACACGGCCTTGCCCCTGTACGGGGACGGCCGCCCGATGGTTGTGAGCTTCCCCTCCCTCCCCGACACCCCCTCCCCTGCCCGGCGGGGCGCAGCAGGCCGTGGAAGGTATTTCCTTCCATCACCGGTCAGCCGGAGACGCGTGCACTTCCACCCCTCCCCGGCGGGCTAGCCGATCACCGCAAGCGTGCGGCGGGCGGCCTCGACCAGTTCCCCGGCGTAGCCGGGACCGTGGGTGGTGGCGTGGACGGCCAGCGGGTGCAGCTGGTGCAGGGCAGTAAAATCCGCCCAGTCAGGATCCAGCGGTGTCACCGACCGGTAGCCGTCGATGATGTCGTTGAAAAACGGTGCCCCGAACAGCGCCAGCATGCCCAAATCGGTTTCCGCGTGCCCGCCGTGGGCCGCCGGATCAATGACTTTCGGCCCGTCAGGGGTAAACAACAGATTGCCCGCCCACAGATCCCCGTGGATGCGGCTGACCGGCACCGCCGAAAAATCCGCCCCCGCCACAGCGGCGCAGGCTGTCTCCACCACAGCCAGTCCGCGGGTGTCAAGGTTGCCGCGGGCATGAGCCTGCTCGGCAAAGGGCATCACCCGCTGGGTGACATAAAACTCGCCCCAATCTGCGGTGGGGACACACTGTTGGGGCAGACGGCCGATGAACGTGCGCCCCCGCCAGGTGACCCCGCCGGGGGCCGGTGGGCTGCCGAAGGCCTCCGCCCCGGCGCGGTGCATGACAGCCAGCAGTTCCCCGGCCCGCCGGGCCTGCCCGGCGGTCGGGGCGCACCGGCCGAGCCGTACGGTGGCCACCACCCCGTCGGCGCCGTCGATATCCGGTGGCACCGCAACGACGAAGTCTTTCCCCGCTTCCGCCAGCCACCGCAGGCCCTGGATTTCCGCGGCCGCCGCTTCCGGGTCGGCGGGCCGTTTCACAAACAGATTATCCGTCACTGTTACCGCTTCCGGCGCATCAAGCGCACCATCATTGATTGCTCATGCTCGTCGCCCCATCCCACCACCACCGCACGGGGATCAACCCGCAACTTGGCGGGGCACACGATGGGGAGGGGAACAATTAGTAGCGTTCCGGTTCTTCCCCGAGGCGGAACCTCCGCCCGGAGACCGTGGTCGGGGTAATCCGCACAAAGTTGTATTTCAGTGTCGGCAGCCACGGTTTCAGCGGCAGGGTGTCGGCGTACTGGATGTCCCGGTTGTCGCTCAGCACTGTCGCGTTGCCTTTGACCACCACCGACCAGGCGGCGTCATCGCTGTGGGAGTCAGCCTCGAAAAGAACATCCTCGTTGAGCGAGAGGGAAAACAGTTTCGCGCCCTCGGCGGTGCGGATGTAAATCCTGCCGTCGTCAACACAGAAGTTGACCGGGAAAATATCCATGTCATCTTTGCGTCTGACAACCAGCCGCCCCAAAGCCTGGGTGCCCATCAGCTCCAGGGCTTCGTCATCGCTCAATACCGTTACAACATCATCGTGGTCAGCCATGTCCACCATTGTTGCATTCCCGCGGCCCGGATGTGCCCACGATTGCGCAAAGTCACACCGTTGCGCCGCCGCCGCGCACCGCCCGCTACCGGCATGTGGGGCAACCCGATCATCCGGCGACGACCGGCGGGAAGGAGCATCACACTATCTATCACTCCCACCGGCAGCGGCAGGCAGGGTAAATTGGACTGTTAACGCCCTCACCCGCCGAGGGCACACCCGACGCGTGTCACATGCCCCCGATGGGAGGGGACCCGGACGAGCAGCGGGTGACCGGCCCAGCTGAGGGATACCGGTGTTTTTTGCTGAACAAGTCGGAAGGAGCACAAGCACATGACGCGGTCACATCCGGGAAGGCCCGCCCGCATCAACCGGGAAATGATCGAAAAAGCCGTCATCGAGGTGGGATTCGACAGGGTGTCGACGACCTCGGTGGCACGGCATCTCGGGGTGGAACAATCCTCGCTGTACCGGCACATCAATTCCCGCCGCGGACTGCTGCTGGCGGCCATCAGCCGGGTGGTCGACGACACCGACTTCGTCATCGACCATTCCTCATGGCGTGAATACCTCCGGGAGATCGCTGAACGGGTGTGGGTGATGCTCAACTCGCACCCGGGTATGGCCGGTGTCATCTTCGAACTGGATTCCCCGCCCCCGGAGCAGACCAGCTCGCTGACCGCCACGGCCGTCGAGGTGCTCATCGACTACGGTTTCAACCCCCGCCAGGCGCTGCTGATCCTGGAGACCATTCTCGACATCACCTGTTCGTCGATCCACAAGCTCGAGCACGCCGACGAACACATGCACAACACGCCCGCCGGCCAGTGGGAGCCCGCCACCGGGCGGCAGCTGGATTCCAATGCTTTCGGCGCCATGCGGGCCGACCACTACCAGTGGTGGTCCGACCGCATCGACATCACCCTTGACGGTGCGGCAGCCCAGCTCACCAGGTAACCGGACCACCGCCGGTTGTTCCCCCGCCGCCTGCTTTTTTAAAAAAGCAGGCGGCGGGGGATTGTTTTTCTCCCTGCCACACCCCGCCCGGCAAGACGACCACACCAGCCCCACCAGGGTTGACCTGGCAGAAAAAACATGTCCGTGGGCGCCCGGTAAATCATGTCGCTTCCCACGACATGAATGTCGTGGGATCACATGTATCCCCCGCACCCCGGTCCCGGCCCCGGCCCCTTTTTTTTCTAGCGGTCCCCACGCCCCCTACTCCCCCGCCCCGGCGCGGATTGTTTCAGATACCGTGGGGATTGTCGTGGCGATTGTCGTGGGGGCCGGATTCCGGACACTGCCGAAGAACGAGAAAAACCCCGCCCAAGCTGCATGCTTAGGCGGGGTTTACCGGTGGAGCTAACGGGATTCGAACCCGTGACCCCCACACTGCCAGTGTGGTGCGCTACCAGCTGCGCCATAGCCCCGTAAAGAAAAATATGTATTTGTCTCGGTTGCGTTTGACAACCAGTGGAGCTAACGGGATTCGAACCCGTGACCCCCACACTGCCAGTGTGGTGCGCTACCAGCTGCGCCATAGCCCCTTAAAAACGGACTCCCCTAATGTACACGCGACCGCCACAGCCACCAAATCACCAGCTGACGGGCCAGTCAGGCGGTGTGGGATCAAAACAGAAAAAACATGTCCCACCTGTTGTTCCCGGACGGGAACAACAGGTGGGACGGTTTCCCGCTTCGGCGGGGACAAGACGGTGGCTACTTGGCGTCGGCTGTGGCTTTCCCACCTTCGGCGATGGCGTCATCGTAGCCGCCGTCGACGAGTTTCTTCGGCCAGTCGGCGAAATCGGTGCCGGCGTCATTGGCCAGCGACAGAGACACACCGTCGACGATGACCTGCGGGGAGGACACTTTGCCGATGGCCTCACGCAGCTTGTCGGAGTTGGCCGCGGCCTGCTTTTCGTAGCTGTCTTTGAGTTCTTCGCCGCGGATTTTGTCGACCACATCGTTGGCCGCGCCCATCTTTTTCGCGGCGTCGGCGAAGTCATCCATCTTCCACGCCGAGTAGATGTCGCGCTGCTTGTCGAAGAGCATCTTGCGGTAGTTCCAGTAGACCACCGGTTCGGATGCTTCAGCAATGGTTTCCGCGGCCACCCCAGACATGGTGGAGTGCCCGTAGTCGCCGCCGTCGAGGAAGTTCAGCGGGTGCACGTTGACGATCAGAGTACCGGCTTCGATCTGCTGTTTCATCGAATCGTCGGTGGCTTTCGCCAGATCGCCGCAGTGCGGGCAGGAGTAGTCCTCGTACAGGTCGACAACTCTGGCGTCCTCTTGGGGCTTGTCGGCGGACAGGGTGATGTGGTCGGCGTCAGTGGAGACAACCATCGACACCTGTTCCATCTCTGCCTGGACGGCCTCCTCCTGCTTTTTGTTGCTGGAGACAATGATGTAGGCGATCACGGCGACGATAATCACCACGACGGCGATAAGGGTCCACACAAAGCCGTGTCCCTTGTCGTTGGGGGACTTGATCTTGGTACTCACGGTAGGAGTTGTTTCCGTTCCTCTTCACGATCCGGGTCCGGCAGGCCCGGGGATTGTTGTCGTTGATCATTCACGCACGCCGGTGGTGCGGGGACTTCCCGCAGGTGTGATCCCACAGGGTCAGCGGACATGGCCACCAGCAGTCTATGCGGTCGGTGCCGGGCCGGTCACGGCACCCCGGCAGATTGACCCTACCGGCAGTGGTTGGCAAAACCCTGTGAAAAAAATGTCAACATCCTAGGACCCGTCATAGACGCCCCCACCCCGCGGCCGGACAGCCGCGGGGTGGGGTGGGAAACAGGCAAACCGATACGGCCGGTTTTTTCAGGGCCGGTTATTTCTTTCCCGGCGGGAAAGCGAAACGGTTGAACGGGCGCCAGGCCGTCCACCAGGCCATGGCCACAAACAGCAGGTCCCTAAGAATTTCTGTGGCATAGGTCCACCCGGTGACATTCGGGTTGTCCCCGCCGGTGCCGAAACACCCGCAGTCGATGGTCAGCCCCCTGGCCCATGCGGAGGCGATGCCGGCGATAAAGCCGAGAAATATCACGGCACTGACGGCCCCGGTCAGCCGCAGCAGCAGGCCGATGGCGAGCATCACCCCGAGGGCGATCTCCACCGGCGGCAGGGCGGTGCCGATGAAGTTGACCATGTCGGGGGAAAACAGCTTGTAGGCGTTGACCGACTGTTTGGTGGCCAACGGGTCGGTGATTTTCACCCAGCCGGAATACAGCCACACCGCCGCCAGGCCGAAACGCGCCAGGAAACTGATGGTATCCAGCACCAGGGTGCTGCCACCGGTGCTGCGGGTCACTGATACAGGACTGGGCGGGGTGCTGCTGGTTTCGGTCACGGGAAAAACCCTACTATCCGGGCCGGGTGGCCGGGTGGGAAATAACTCCCCCTCCTCCCCCGGGAAGAAACTCTCCCCCCACACCAACGGCCACCCCGTGAGCCTGAGGAAGGCTCACGGGGTGGCCGGGACCGCCGGGTGCTATCACCCGGCGGGCAATGCCGGGGGGTGGTTGTGTTTTACCGGGTTCAGGAGCCGAGCACCTCGGAGACGAGGGCCTGCGCTTCTTGCTGCACCTTCGCCAGATGTTCTTCACCGTTGAAAGACTCGGCGTAGATTTTGTATTTGTCTTCCGTGCCGGAGGGGCGGGCGGCGAACCAGGCGTTGTCGGTGGTGACTTTCAGCCCGCCGATTGTTGCCCCGTTGCCGGGGGCTTCGGTGAGCTTGGCGGTGATTTTCTCACCGGCCAGGGTGTCGGCTGTGACCTGGTCGGGCGAGAGTTTCTTCAGCACCGCTTTCTGCTCCCGGTTGGCCGGCGCATCGGTACGGGCGTAGACGGGGGCACCGAACTTGTCGGCGAACTCCTGGTACTTCTCCGAGGGGGTTTTGCCGGTGACGGCGGTGATTTCACTGGCCAGAAGATCCAGAATGATGCCGTCTTTGTCGGTGGACCAGACTTCGCCGTTGCGCCGCAGGAAGGACGCCCCGGCCGATTCCTCGCCGCCGAAACCGATGGTGCCGTCAATCAGCCCGGGCACGAACCATTTGAAGCCGACCGGGACCTCGATGAGGGTGCGCCCCAGATCGGCGACCACCCGGTCGATCATGGACGACGACACCAGGGTTTTGCCGACTGCAATCGAATCAGACCAGTTGCTGCGGCGGCGGTACAGGTAGTCGATGGCCACCGCCAGGTAATGGTTGGGGTTCATCAGACCCGCATCCGGGGTGACGATGCCGTGCCGGTCACTGTCGGCGTCATTGCCGGTGGCGATATCGAAGCTGCCGCGGTTTTTCACCAGCGATGCCATCGAATCCGGCGACGAGCAGTCCATGCGGATTTTTCCGTCGGTGTCCAAGGTCATAAACCGCCAGGTGGCGTCGACTTTCGGGTTGACCACAGTCAGGTTCAGCCCGTGGGTGTCGGCAATCGCCCCCCAGTAGTCGACCGAGGCCCCACCCATCGGATCGGCGCCGATGGTCAGGCCCGATGCGGCGATGGCCTCAATATCGACGACATTGGGCAGGTCGGCGATGTAGTGCTGCATGTAGTCGTGTTTATTGGCCCGGGAATCAAGCACCCCGTCCACGGGGGTGCGCTCCACCCCGCGCAGCCCCTCAAACAGGTACCGGTTGGCCTGTGCGGCAATCCAGTCGGTGGCATCGGTGTCGGCCGGCCCACCGTTGGGCGGATTGTATTTGAAACCACCGTCCCGGGGCGGGTTGTGCGACGGGGTAATGACAATGCCGTCGGCACGTTTCGGATCGGTTCCGGTCACCCCGCCGGGAAGTGCGGCATTGTGGGCCAAAATGGCGTGGCTGACAGCCGGGGTGGGGGTGTAGCGGCCGGCGGCATCCACCAGAATCTCAATGTCATTGGCCAGCAGCACCTCCATCGCGGAAATCATCGCCGGTTCCGACAGGGCGTGGGTGTCACGGCCGATAAACACCGGGCCGGTGATGTTCTGCCGTTTGCGGTAGTCGACAATCGCCTGGGTTGTGGCCAGGATATGAGCCTCGTTGAAGGCCGTGTCCAGCGAGGAACCCCGGTGACCGGACGTTCCGAACGTCACCTTCTGGTCGGGATTTTCCGCATCGGGTGTGCGGGTGTAGTAGGCGGTGACGACTTCGGCGATATCGATCAGATCGCAATCGCGTGCCGGGGTACCTGCGCGTTCGTGGGCCATGGGTAAGAGGTGCTCCTCGTTGGTCGGATTAAAAGGGAAAAATCGTGGGTACCGCACACTCACCGGGCCAACAGACGACCACAGGCTGGTGCGGACAACACCACAGCCTCCATTGTGGTCTTTTCCCCCGCCGCCCGCTACCACAAACGATGGTTTTTCTTCCCCGCCCCAGGTGGCCGCCAGTCACAGGCCGCAACAGTTTCACCGCCCGGCCGCTGGCGCGGGGTAGCCTGATATTTCATGAAGACCTCACTGATGATAGGCGTGGGGGCGGCTGTCGGCGCACTGCTCCGGATGCTGCTGATGGGCCTTCCCGGCCCCGATATCTACTGGCTGCTGCTGATCAATGTGGCCGGCAGCGCCCTGATGGGCTACGCCAAACCGAAAGAAACCGTGGGCGTGGGGATCCTCGGGGGGTTGACCTCTTTTTCCTCTTTCATCGCCCTGTCAACCACCGGTTCCATTGTGGCGGGTGCCGCCTATGTTGTGGTGACGGTGGTGCTGTGCACCGGCGGATACCTGGCCGGTGACCGTTTCAGCCCCGGCACCAGCCCGGCAACAAAGGTGGCATCATGACTCCCCCGTTCATCATTGCCGCTGTCGTGGCAGGCGCTTTTGCAGGCGGTCAGCTGCGGTGGTGGCTGCGCCAGCTCCTGCCGTTGTTGTGGGGCACGTGGACCGCCAATATCCTGGCCTGCATTGTCATGGGTTTGGCGGTGCGCTTCGACCTCGATGATATTGGTGCTGCCGTGGTCGCCGCGGGTTTCGCCGGGGCGCTGTCAACATGGTCGACCCTGGCGAAAGAGATCGGTGAACTCATCACAACCGACCGCATCACAGCGCTGGTTTATACCGCCTCCACCCTGGTGTGCGGCTTCGTCGCTTTTGGCGCCGCAGCATTTATCTAGAGCGGACAAAAGCACTCCCCGTATCCACAGCCCCAGCCGACCCGTCACACACACGCCGGCACCGCACCCCACTGAACCCGGCCGCCATGCCGCTGCCGTTTGCTGGACTCCGGTGCGCGCTGATCTTCTTTCACATGGTGAACCGGCCCACCATCCAATGGCTGGACCGGCCACCCTAACCAGCAGCCCCGGCGACACCCCACAGCTCTGTCACACCCAACGCCACCTGGCTGCGGAATGCACGGTCA
>NZ_JAFLEQ010000015.1:0-265 GCF_017307055.1 Corynebacterium mendelii
CAAAAGCTTTAACAACAAAAACCCCGCACAAGGACAAAACCCCACACAGGACTCTCGCTAAAACACTAAATGTCAAGAAAGCTCGAAAACTTGGCAAAAAAACAAACAACCAGCAAACCAACCACCAACCCAAAAGCCGGCAGCCAGTCCAAAAGATTGTCCAAAAAAAACAAAATAGATGAAAACTTCCCAACCAGCACACACATCCCGACGGGGACAAAAATGCGCACCAGCCGAAAAAAACGTCCATCCAGGCTGACCCACA
>NZ_JAFLEQ010000015.1:320-45601 GCF_017307055.1 Corynebacterium mendelii
ACCAAACGTTGCAGACGTTAAGGAACCAACCAGGTCCCCGGCACACGCCACACCCAGACAAACACAACAAACAATAACGCCATCAACAAACAGCCTAAAAAAACCATTCATCTCAAACGCCAAACATTTGAAAAAAAGTACATTGGCACACTATCGAGTTCTCACACATCATGTGCACGCACCGCCTGACAGGAGCTTGTTTACTGCTCTTGCGGCGTCTGCGGCCTGACTCAACCTAGTGGCTCGGTGACATCTCTGTCAAACCGGCCCGGGTGGTTGTCTCCCGCGCCTTTTCCGGTTGGACGGTGTTACCCGTTCCGGCGGCGTGAGATAGAACTTTAACCGCTTCTTCACTTTATGGCAACCCCGCAGGTAACCGAGCATTTTTATGCCATGTGCCGGACACTTTGCGGCCACGTGAATCGTGGAATTGCGGCATATGCGACAGCGCGCACCGGGCACTGTGGTGCCCGGTGCGCGCTGGAATGCTTGGGGTTGCCCGGTTTTTTTCTACCGGCCGCTAAACCGTGCGCCGGCGAAGTTCTTCTTGCCTTTGCGCAGCACCAGCCAGCGGTTGTGGAGGAAATCGTCGTCGGCGGGTTCCCACTGTTCGTCTTCGATACGGGTGTTGTTGACGTAGGCCCCACCTTCTTTGATGGCACGTCGGGCAGCGCCCTTGGAGTCGACGAGTCCGGATGCCACCAAAAGATCGACAATCGTGGCCGGATCCCCGGGAGCCACCTCAGCGATGGTTGTTTCCGACAGTGCACCGGCCAGGGTTTGCTCGTTGAGTTCGTGCAGTTCAGCACGACCGAACAGCGCCTGGGCGGCCAGTTCCACTGCTGTGGTGTTGTCTTCGCCGTGCACCAGGGTGGTCATCTCCCGGGCGAGCCGACGCTGCGCTTCGCGTTTGAAGGGGCGCTCGGCAACCTCGGTTTCCAGGGCCTCCAGTTCTTCTTTGGTGATGAAGGTGAACCACCGCAGGTATTTGATGACATCGGCGTCGCCGGTGTTGAAGAAGTACTGGTACCAGCTGTAGGGGCTGGTCATCTCCGGATCCAGCCACAGTTTCCCGCCGCCGGTGGATTTGCCGAACTTGTTGCCTTCGCTGTCGGTGACCAGCGGCACGGTCATGCCGTGGACGGTGGCACCGTTGATCCGGCGGTTGAGGTCGACGCCGGAGACGATGTTGCCCCACTGGTCGGAACCACCGATCTGCAGGCAGCAGCCGTAGTTGTTGTGCAGCTGCACGTAGTCGTTGGCCTGCAGCAGCATGTAGGAAAATTCGGTGTAGGAAATACCGTCGGATTCCAGACGCCGTTTGACGGTGTCTCGGTTGAGCATGGTGTTGAGCGAGAAGTTCTTTCCGACATCCCGCAGGAAAGTGATCACGCTCATGTTTTCGATCCAGTCCCGGTTGTTGACCAGCCGGGCGGAATTGTCGCCCTCGAAGTCGACGAACCTGGACAGTTGGCCGGAAATTCGTTCCGCCCAGCTGGCCACCTGATCGTCTTCGAGCATGCTGCGTTCGCCGACATCGCGCGGGTCACCGATCATGCCGGTGGCCCCACCGGCCAGCACGATGGGGTGGTGGCCAAGTTTCTGGAAGCGTTTGAGCATCAGCAGCGGCACCAGATGGCCGGCATGCAGCGACGGTCCGGTCGGGTCGAAGCCGCAGTAGAGGGTGATGGATTTTCCGTCAGTGGCCTCGGACAGGGCCTCCAGGTCGGTGGACTGGTTGATCAGCCCACGCCAGGAAAGTTCGTCGATGATCGGGGAAGACATGGTGGTACGCCGCCTAATGTTTGAGAAAAAAGATTTCGTCGTCGGGTTTTCTGGTGTGTGCCCGGTATGCGATGTGGCACGGATCAATCAGATCGTTGCGGTGTTGTCAGGAAGCCGGATAGTCACGGGCTTCATCGGCCAGCATCACGGGAATGCCGTTGTCGATCGGATAGGCGATGGACAAACGGGGATTGACCAGAAGGCCCTCCTCCTCGTGGTAGTCGAGAGGACCTTTGTCCTTCGGGCATACGAGGATCTCGAGCAGGTGCGGATCAAGGCTCATGGGTGATTATCCTACCCGGCCGGTGCGTCCGGCGGCGCGGAGACGTGGCGCCACGGAGGGAACACACCGGCCGTCGTGTGCTGGTGGCCGCTGACGGCCCGGCGGAAGATGCGGGAAAATAACGGTGGTGGCGTTTGTTCAGCTGCCACGGACCGGGGTCGCGGCCCACAGGCGGTGGCGGCGGGTTTTCTCCTCGACGAGCTGGCGCTGTTCACTGACCCGCGACGCGGCCGTGCCGCCCTTGGTGGAGCGGGATGCCACTGCCCCGTCAATGGTCAGCACCTCGCGGACCCCGGCGGTGATGCGGGGATCAACCGAGGCGAAATCCTCATCGGTCAAATCAATCAAGTCACAGCCCTTGTCTTCGGCAATGCGCACGCAGGCGCCGGAGGCTTCGTGGGCCTGCCGGAAGGGCACCCCCTGCCGGACCATCCATTCGGCCAGGTCGGTCGCCAACGTGAATCCTTTCGGTGCCAGCTCACGCATCCGGTCCTCGTGGAAGACGAGGGTGGCGACCAGCCCGGTCATGGCGGGCAGCAGCAGTGCCAGCTGGGCGAAGGAATCAACCAGTGGTTCCTTGTCTTCCTGCAGGTCCCGGTTGTAGGCCAGCGGCTGGGCTTTCAGGGTGGCCAGCAGCCCGGTGAGGTTGCCGATCAGGCGGCCGGTTTTGCCGCGCGTCAACTCCGCTACGTCCGGGTTTTTCTTCTGCGGCATAATCGACGAGCCGGTCGACCAGGCGTCATCGAGGGTGATGTATCCGTATTCCGGGGTTGCCCAGTAGATGATTTCTTCGGCCAGCCGTGACATGTCGATGGCGGTTTGGGCCAGAACGTAGGCGGTTTCGGCGGCGAAATCCCGGGAGGCCGTGCCATCGAGGGAGTTCTCGCAGGCGGTGTTGAAGCCGAGTTCCGCGGCAATGGCCTCCGGGTCGAGCTGAAGGGAGGACCCGGCCAGGGCGCCCGAGCCGTAGGGGCTTTCGGCCAGGCGTTTGTCCAGATCCCGCATCCGCTCGATGTCGCGCAGCAGCGGTTGGGCGTGGGCCAGCAGCTGGTGGGCCAAAAGCACCGGTTGGGCGGCCTGGGAGTGGGTTTTGCCCGGCATGATTGCCGAGGGGTGTTTTTTCGCCTGGTCGGATAAGGCCTCAATCAGCTCGGTCACCCCGAGAGCGGTCTCCCGCACCGCGTCGCGCACCCACATCCGGAACAGGCAGGCCACCTGGTCGTTGCGGGAACGGCCGGCCCGCAACCGCCCGCCGACAGTGGACCCGACAATCTCGATCAGTCCACGTTCCATGGCCCCGTGGACGTCTTCATCGGTCGGTTCCGGACCAAAGGTTCCATCGGCGACTTTGCGGCCCAGCTCGGTCAGGCCGTCGATCATGGTCGCGAAATCCTCGTCGGTGAGCAGACCGGCTTTGTGCAGCACCTTCGCGTGTGCTTTGCTGGCCAGCACGTCATAGGGGGCGAGCACCCAGTCGAAGTGGGTCGACACGCTCAGTGCGAACATCGCCTCGGAGGGACCACCGGAAAACCGTCCGCCCCACAGTGCTCCCTGGTTTGTTGTGTGCTTGTCGGCTGACATGCTTGATTTTTTTCCGTTCCATAGTTTTTTCCGCACCGGCACTTTCCCGGCCGGGGGCTATCCCACCCGTGATAAGCGGGGCTTTTCCTGCCCGCAGACTACCATGACAAGGCCCTGGTGAGCCGGTGGGCTCTGCCCGGCACCACCGGGGGAGACAAGAAAAATCCGCCCGGCACGGTGCTGGCACACGGTGCCGGGCGGTGATCTGTCCCGGCCGGCGGAAAAGACGAGCTTCCCGCCGGCGGGGGCACGTGGTCTTTTACTTATTTGCCGCTGGCGTCCCGGTCGCGTTTGCAGGCGATCTTCGACGACAGGCCGTGCAGTTCCACAAAGCCCTTGGCCAGCGTCTGGTCGAAGGTGTCGCCGGTGTCGTAGGTGGCCAGATTGAAGTCGTAGAGCGAATGGTCGCTGCGGCGGCCGTTGACGGTGACCCGGCCCTCGTGCAGCACCAGCCGGATATCGCCGGTGACATGCTCCTGGGTGGAGTCGATGAAGGCGTCCAGGGAGCGTTTGAGCGGGGCGAACCACAAACCGTCGTAGACCTCTTCGGACCAGCGGGCGTCAATCAGCCGCTTGTAGCGGGCCAGTTCACGCTCCAGGCAGATGTCTTCCAGGGCCTGGTGGGCGGTGATCAGCACCATCGCACCCGGGGCTTCGTAGACCTCACGGGACTTGATGCCGACCAGCCGGTCCTCGACCATGTCCAGCCGGCCGACCCCCTGGGCGCCGCCGCGGCGGTTGAGTTCCTCGATCGCTTCCAGCACGGTGACTTTCTTGCCGTCGATGGCGACCGGTTTTCCGCCCTCAAAGGAAATGATCAGCTCATCGGGGGCGTTGCCCAGGGCCGGGTCCTCGGTGTAGGAGTAGAGGTCCTTGGTCGGCGGGTTCCACAGATCCTCGAGGAAACCGGTCTCAATGGCCCGGCCCCAGACGTTCTGGTCGATGGAGAACGGCGATTTTTTCGACTGTTCGATCGGCAGGTTGATCTCTTCGGCAAAGGCGATCGCCTTGTCGCGGGTCCAGGCGAAATCACGGGCCGGGGCGATGATCTTCAGATCCGGGTTGTTGTCCATGAAGCCCACCTCGAAGCGGACCTGGTCGTTGCCCTTGCCGGTGCAGCCGTGCGAGAGGTGGGTGCCGCCGAACTGTTCGGCAGCCTGCACCAGGTGCTTGACGATCAGCGGCCGGGAGATGGCGGACACCAGCGGGTACTGCTTCATGTACAGGCCGTTGGCCTTGATGGTGGGCAGACAGTACTCTTCGGCGAATTCATCCTTGGCATCGACGACGACGGCTTCGACAGCACCGCAGTCCAGGGCGCGCTGGCGCACCGATTCCATGTCTTCGCCACCCTGCCCGAGGTCGATGGACACCGCCACCACTTCACCGCCGGTCTGCTTGGCGAGGTAGGGAATGGCAACGGAGGTATCCAGTCCGCCGGAGTAGGCGAGAACAACGCGGTCAGTCATGGTGAAACAAGCTCCTTGAAAGGTAATGTCTGTCGGAAATCTCTGTGCGGTCCATCCCGCCGCCGGTGGAGCATCGGTGCCCCGTCCAACGGTGGCAAGCCTACCGCGTGGCGGGAAAAACTTACCCGCCGCAGCGGACAACGTGTCACACTCTAGCCAGTTTATGCATTCAAATGCAAATTATGCATTCACGGGGTGGTGCGGCGGAGCCGCATCCGATGGGTCCCGGGTTGTCCGCCGGTCTGTTCCATACCCGATAACGCCAGGTCAACGGCGGCTTCGGCGTGGATTCTGGCGGTGTCGAAGACGGGCAGACGCGAGCCTGAGACATCCATCAGCAACGCCACCTGGGCACTGGCTGTCACCACGGCCTGAGCGCCTTTGTCCCCCAGCCCGGAGATGATCCGCAGAAAATCTTCCCGCGAGGTCGGTGACGCGGTGCCGTCGTAGAGTTCATTGACGATCACCGAGTTGACGGCCCCGATATCGGAGGAATTCGGCAGCACCACCCTGATGCCGTGGCTTTCCAGAATGCCGGTGTAGAAATCCTGGCACATCGTGTAGCGGGTGCCCAGCAGCCCCACGGTGTCGATGCCCGCGGCACGAACGCTGCGGGCGGTGGCTTCGGCAACATGCAGCAGCGGTGGACAGATGCGCTGTGCGACGGCATCGGCGACTTTGTGCATCGTGTTCGAACAGATCAGCACCATGTCGACCTGCGCCCGCTCCAGGTCGGCGGCCGCGGCGCAGACAATGTCGGCAACCCGGTTCCAGTCCCCCAGGCGCTGCTGCTGTTCGAGTTCGGCGAAGTCGAGGCTGGACACCACGATCCGGGCGGAGTGCAGGCCGCCGAGGCGCTGCTGCACGCATTCATTGATGATGCGGTAGTAGCCCTCGGTGGTGGCCCAGGTCATTCCGCCGATCAGGCCGATCTTTTTCACCGTCTCGTTGCTTTCGGTTGCGTGATTGTCGTACCGGAGTACCCCACTGTAGCGCTACCGCCCCCACCCCGGTCGGGCGGGAGTTGTTGTGGCGCCGCGGGGGACGGTTAGGCCAGCCCCCCGGCAAACCGCTGCGCCAGTTCACTGCCGGTCATGGGCTGTCTGGCCAGGACAAAAATGGTGTCGTCGCCGGCAATGGAGCCGACAACCTCGGGAAGGGCGGCCCGGTCGATGAAACTGGCCAGGTACTGGGCCGCCCCCGGGGGTGTGCGCAGCACCGCGGTATTGCCGGAGGAATCCACGCTGACCAGGATGTCGTCGAGCACCCGGCGCAGTTTGTCGACGGTGCCGCTGATCGCTTCGGTGGATTGGGCTTCCTGCCCGCCCAGTGAATACCAGGCCCGCCCGCTGCCGCCGCGGACTTTTTTCGCCCCCAGCTCGTCGAGATCCCGGGACAGGGTGGCCTGGGTGATGTCGATTCCCTCGTCGAGCAGAATATCCGACAGCGCCACCTGGGAATGGACCTTGGTGGTGGTGAGGATCTCGGTGATTTTCGCCTGCCGGGCAGCCCGGCTGACGTTTTTTGGGTCGGTGCGCGGTGTCGGCACGGCGGCGGCTCGTTTCTTCGGTACGTGTTTGAAAAAAAGGGACTCCACGACGACGCGGGGCAAGCGGGACACCGGTAAAAAAGGTATGGCCCTCGCATTCTCCCGCGGCGGGTTGTCAGGCGCCCGGCTGGTGGGCGGCCAGCCACACCATCAGTGCTTTTTGGGCGTGCAGACGGTTTTCCGCCTCGTCGAAGACCCGGCTGCGCGGCCCGTCGATGACCCCGGCGGTGACTTCATTGCCCCGGTAGGCGGGCAGACAGTGCAAAAAGATGGCGTCTTTACCCGCCGTATCCATCATCTCTTCGGTCACCCGGTAGGGCAGGAAGGGGGTGGTGCGGTCTTTGCCGTCGTTTTCCTGCCCCATCGACACCCAGGTGTCGGTGATGACAACATCCTGTCCGGCAACCGCGGCCACATCGTCGGTGACGGTGATGGTGGCACCTGTGCTCCGGCCGATGGCACGGGCCCGGTCGACAAACGGCTGCTCCGGTTGGAAACCGGCCGGGGCGCAGATGGTCATGTCCATCCCGGCGGTGGCAAATCCCAGCATGTAGGAGTTGGCCATGTTGTTGGCCCCGTCGCCGAGATAGATGGCTTTTTTGCCGGCCAGTTCCCGCGGGGTGTGGTTGTCGGTGAGGTGTTCCACACAGGTGAAAAGATCGGCCAGAATTTGGCAGGGGTGCATGTCGTCGGTGAGCGCATTGATAATCGGCACGGTGGCGGTTTCGGCCATCTGCTCGAGATTGGACTGCGCGAAGGTGCGCCAGATGATCATGGAGACAAACCGGCTGAGCACGGCCCCGGTGTCCTGCAGGGTTTCCCCTTTTCCCATTTGGGAGGAACCGGTGTCAACCACAATCGGGTTTCCGCCCAGCGCGGCGATACCGGCGTCGAAGGAAAAACGGGTGCGGGTCGATGTTTTGTCAAACAGCACCGCCACCGACTGCGGGCCGGCGAAGGTTTTTTCGCGGTAGGGGTCTTTTTTCAGTTCACCGGCCAGGGTGAGAATCTCCGCCTGCTCGGCGGGGGTGACATCGTCGTCGGCGAGGAAATGGCGCACAGTCATCAGTTTTCTTTCCGGATTTGCTTTGTTTTTTCTTCGGGCAGGACAGTCGGGGAGTTTTCTTGCAAACGTGCTCTGCCGGCGTCGGCCGGACTAGTCACCTGCGGCCTGGTGCAGGCAGCGGTCTATCCGTTCCACAGCCCGGTCGATCTCGTCGTCGGTGATCACCAGCGGCGGCACCAGGCGCAGCACAGTGTCCGCCGGTGCGTTGAGGATCACCCCGTGGGTCAATCCGGCGTCGACGGCTTGTTTTGCGATGGGGGCGTCAAGCACAACACCCAGCATCAGACCGCGGCCGCGCACATGGTCGACGTGGTCGAGCTGCCGCATTTGTCCGGCGAGGTAGTCCCCCTTGCGCCGGACTTCGGCGAGAAACGCATCGTCGATGGTGTCAAGAACGGCGGTGGCTGCGGCACAGGCAACCGGGTTACCGCCGAAGGTGGTGCCGTGCGATCCCGGGCCGAACAGCCGGGCGGCGTCCCCGGTGGCCAGACACGCCCCGATCGGCAGGCCGGCACCCAGGCCTTTGGCCATGGTCACCACATCGGGGATCACCCGGTCGTGGGTGTGGGCGAAAAAATCACCGGTACGGCCGACACCGGTTTGCACTTCGTCACAGACAAACAGGATGCCGTGGGCGGCGGTGAGTTTCCTCACGGCCGCCAAAAAACCCTCCGGGGCGGGGATCACACCGGTTTCCCCCTGGATCGGCTCCAGGATCACCGCGGCAGTATCCGCCGGATTGGATTCGACCAGTGTGGTCAGGTAGTCGATATCACCGTAGGGGAAAAACTCCACCCCACCGGGAAGCGGGGCGAATTTATCCCGTTTGTCCGGCTGGCCGGTCATCGCCAACGATCCCATGGTGCGGCCGTGGAAGCCGTTGACGCTGGCCAGGATCCGCTTCCTGCCGGTGAGCCGGGCCAGTTTGAAGGCGGCCTCGTTGGCCTCGGCCCCCGAGTTGCAGAAAAACACCCGGGTGCTGTTTTTGATCGAGTCGTCCCCGGCGCTGAAACGCTCGATCAGCCCGGCGGCAACCTGTTCCACCGGGGTGGTGGCAAACAGGTTGGAGACATGGGTGAGGGTGGAGATTTGTTCGGTCACCGCCGCCACCACCGCCGGATGACCCTGCCCCAAGGAGCTGACCGCGATACCGGCGAGCATGTCGATGTAGTCACGGCCGTTGGCGCCGTGCAGCACACTGCCGTGCCCGGAGACAATCCCCAGCTTCGGCTGTCCGTAGGTGTCCATGAGAACCGTCGGCCACACGGCCACGGGATCGGTGGGGGAAGAAGATGAAGTAGTCAACGAAAACACGTCCTTGCACAATCGCGGGTCACATCAACCGGCGGGATGGGATAAAGAAAACAACAGTCACTGGTTCAGTCGCGCACCCGATCAAGCGGATCACTGGTCCGGGGTGTCGCGGTAGACGGTGCCGCCGGGGACATCATCGTCGAAGTCGGCCATCTCGGGGCGCACCATGGTGCCGATGCCGCCTTCGGTGAGAAGTTCCAGCAGCACCGAGTGGGCCACCCGGCCGTCGATGATGTGGGCTGCCTCGACCCCGTTTTTCACCGCGTTGTAGCAGGATTCCATTTTCGGGATCATGCCCGAATCCAGACCGGGCAAAATCCCGGCGAGTTCGGCAAGCCCGATTTTGCTCACCAGCGATCCCTGGTCCGGCCAGTTGGTGTACAGGCCCGCCACATTGGTCAGAATCAACAGCCGTTCGGCGCCGATGGCACTGGCCAGCGCACCGGCGGCGGTGTCGGCGTTGATGTTGAACACTTCTTCGCCGTCTTCACCGGGGGCGATGGTGGACACGACCGGAATACGCCCGGCGTCAATGATGTCCATCAACGAGGAGGCATCCACATGGGTGATCGTGCCGACCTGGCCGATGTCGGTTTGTTCGCCGTCCACGGTGACCAGCCTTTTCTTGGCGGTAAACAGCCCACCGTCCTCCCCGGAGCAGCCGACGGCAAAGGGGCCGAAGGAGTTGATTTTGCCGACCAGATCCCGCCCGACCTGGCCGAAAAGAACCATGCGGACAATATCCATGACCTCCGGGGTGGTGACCCGGAAGCCGCCGGCGAATTCACCTTTGATGCCCAGGCGTTCCAGCATGCCGGAGATCTGCGGTCCACCGCCGTGGACGACCACCGGTTTGACCCCGACGGTGCGCAAAAACACCATGTCCTTGGCGAACGCCTGTTTCAGATGCTCGTCGGTCATGGCGTTGCCGCCGTATTTGATCACCACGATCTTGCCGCGGTAGTGCATCAGCCAGGGCAGGGCCTCGGAGAGAACATGCGCCCGTTGTTTGGGGGTGAGCTGGTCGACAATGTGGTCGGTCATGGTGGGGGTTTCTTCACTGACAAATCGGGGGGTGGACATCATTCGGCGCGGGACGCCCTGGACCGGGCGGCCGGTGTGGGGCGGAAGGGACAGCACAACCCCTTCCCCACCCGGAATGCGCGATGGCGGGCACTGCCCGGGTGCCCTCCGGCTGCGGGGGCCACCGGATGCTAGGTGCTGTAGGCGGAGTTGATTTCGACGTAGTCGTGCGACAGGTCGGTGGTGTAGACCGTGGCGGTGCCGTGCCCGCCGGTACCCAGATCGACTTTGACGGTGATGTCTTCACCGGTGAGATCAACCTCGCGGGCATCGGGGGTGCCGGTCGAGTGCAGGCAGACGGCTTCTTCGTTGAAAAACACCGAAATCTCGTCCGGGTCCATCTCCGCGTCGGCCATACCGACCGCCGCCAGCACCCGGCCCCAGTTCGGGTCGGATCCGAACAGCGCGCATTTGGTCAAGGTGTCGCGGCCGATGGTGCGGGCGGCGGTAAGTGCCTGCTCGTCCGTTGCCGCCCCGATGACCCTGATGACCACCCGTTTGGTCACGCCTTCCGCATCAGCCTGCAGCTGGCGGCAGAGGTCCTCGCAGGCGTTGAGCACCGCTTTGTTGAAGTCGCGGACATCGGGTTTTGTTCCCGAGGCGCCGTTGGCCATGAGGATGACGGTGTCGTTGGTGGAGGTCGAACCGTCGATATCGAGCCGGTTGAAGGTCTGTTCCACGGCCGCATCCAGGGCGTTTTGGGCCATCTCGGCATCAACATCGGCATCCGTTGTCAAACAACCCAGCAGGGTGGCCATGGAGGGCGCGATCATGCCGACGCCTTTGGCCATGCCGCCGACGGTAAAGCCCTCGGCGCGGATGCAGGCCTGTTTGCGGGCGGTGTCGGTGGTCAAAATGGCCTCCGCCGCGCGGTTGCCGTTGTCGCCCAGGTTTTTGATCAGCCCGTCGGCGGCACCGATCATTTTGTCCACCGGCAGCAGCGCGCCGATCAGACCGGTCGAGCACATGGCCACATCATCACCGGCCAGTCCCAGCCGGGTGGTGAAGGCGTCGACCACCTTCGCCGCATCCTTGTCCCCCTGCACACCGTTGCAGGCATTCGCGCAGCCCGAGTTGTAGACCACGGCTTTCAAACGGTGGTCGGCGACCGCTTTCCTGGTCAGTTTCACGGGGCTTGCCACCACCTTGTTGCGGGTGAACACGGCGGCGGCCACATATTTCGGCCCCTTGTTGACAACCAGGGCCATATCAGGCTTGCCGGATTGTTTGATCCCGGCCGTGGCCGCTGCGGCGGCGAAGCCCTCCGGGGTGGTGATGCCGGTAATGGTCATAGCGGATGAAATTCCTTTGCACTTGGGGGGAAAGCGAAAAAACGACGGGCGGTGTCTCACCCACCGCCGACGGTGTCACCGGTCAAGCCTATCTGCACCCGGCCCCTTCCGGCGGGCGGGAAGCAGAAAAAACACCCCGGCCGGCCGCCCATGTCCCCCTCCCCGGCGCCACCGGGGTGGGGCGGGGTGGAACACGGGTCGGCGGGCCTTCACGTTTTTTTCAGGCCGGTGGCAGCCGGCGGTCTGGCCGGTGGCGGGTGGGGCGTCTTTTTTCAGGGGGCGACACCGGCCCGGGACAGGCCGGACTGTTCTTCAAGTCCCAGCGCCAGGTTCATGCACTGCACCGCCGCCCCGGCGGTGCCCTTGGTCAGATTGTCGATGGCGCTGACCACCACCAGCCGGCCTGCGGCCTGGTCGACCTCGGCCTGCAGATGGCACATATTCGATCCCGCCACCGACTGTGTCTGCGGTTGCAGGCCCTCGGCGAGCAGATGGACAAACGGCTCGTTCGCGTAGGCGGCACGGTAGACCCCACGGACTTTACCGGCATCGACCCCGGCCGCCAGGGGGGCGGTGGCGGTGGTCAGGATACCGCGCGGCAGCGGGGCCAGGACCGGGGTGAATGACACAGACAGCGGCGCGCTGGTGAACTCGGACAGATTCTGGATGATCTCCGGGGTGTGGCGGTGCCGGCCGGCCGTGTTGTAGGCCTTGAGTGAACCCATGGTTTCCGCCCCCAGCAGCCCGACGGAGGCCTTTTTGCCGCCCCCGGACACCCCGGTGACACTGACGATACTGATGACCGGGTCAATCAGACCCGCCTGAACCGCGGGCCACAGTGCCAGTGTGGCACCGGTGGGAAAACAGCCCGGGACCGCGATCCGGGTGGCCCCGGCCAGCTGCTCACGGTGGCCGGGCATCTCCGGGATGCCGTAGGGCCAGCTTCCGGCATGCTCGCTGCCGTAGAACTTTTCCCAGGCGTTGCCGTCACGCAACCGGAAATCGGCCCCGCAGTCGATGATGATCACCGACTCCCCCAACGCCTCGGCGATGGCTGCCGAATGGCCGTGGGGCAGCGCCAGGAACACCACGTCATGCCCGGCGAGAACCTTGGGGGTGGTCTCCTCGATAACCCGGTCGGCAAGCTCGGGAAGGTGCGGGGCAATCTCGGCCATCGGTGTCCCGGCCGAGGACCCGGCGGTGAGGGAACCAATCTCGATGTCCCCGGCGGCGTAGGCGGGGTGGCCGAGCAGAATACGCAAAATCTCGCAGCCCGCGTACCCGGAGGCACCGGCAACAGCAATTCGTGTGGACATGGCCGACAGTCTACCTTTTATGCACACGGTTGCAAATTATGCACGCCCGTTCCGCGTGTCCCCCCTGCCGCGGCGCTGGTGGTGGCTGCCGCTTTCCCCGCTGCCGCCGGTGCCGGTGTTGTTGTCCCCGGGATGATCCCGGGTGTTGCCGGCCAGGCGCAGCGCCTCGGTGACAGTGTCCGCCACCGGCGGGCGGCCGGGTGCGGGGGCGGCTGCCGTGGCGGCCAGGGCGGCGGCCACGTTGTCGGCCACCTGTGTCTGCCCGCCGGGGCGCACCATCATGGCGGTCAACGCCGTTTGCCCGCCGACAAGCCACACCCCCAAAGACACCAGCAGCAGTATCCCGGCAAGCCCCGGATATCCGGCCACCCCGGCCGGTGCGGCGCAGCCGGCCAGGCACACAGCCACCCCCAGGGCCGGCATGCGCCCGCATGCCGGCAGCCCGGCGATTGTCCGGGGGGCACGGTCAACGATCACGGCGACCGCCAGCACAAGCCCCACCACCGCAGCCACGCCCCCGGCCCCGAGACCCGCCGCAAACACCCACCCGTTGCTGGCGGCGGTGGGACCTGCCGCACCGGCGGCCACGGTGGCCGCGGCAGCCACGGCCGGGGACAGCCACAACAGCCCCACAGCCAGTGGTGTGGGGGCCGGGTGACGGCGTCGACGAGGTGCCACAGGTTGCCTTTCAGACAGTCATCCCGCCAGCCGCACCAGAGCGTGGTTGACGACGAACGCCGGGCGGGCGGAAACAATTATTCGGACCGGACCTTTCAACCGACACTATCCCACCTGCATGGCCGGGAAAACAACGGCAACGACACGCTGGCCCGGGTGCAACGGTGCAGCCACCACTCCGGGCGGGTGGGGGTGGCGGACAGCAAAAGCTGATGTAATACCAGTTCACACGGTAAAAACCGCAGGCAGGCGGGAAATTCCGGCCGCTTCGGTTAACCAATCACACCCGCTAATCAATAGACTGAACTCTTATGGAGAGTACTTCACGCAATAACAAAGCCGTGGCAGCGCTGATCGCCGTGATCGCGCTGCTGCTGGTCACCGTCGCCGGATGGGGTGTGGCCCGCCACACCACCGGCGCCGAACCAGCACCCGAGGCCACCCCGGCCACGATTCTGGCGCAGCCGGCACCGACCATGTCACCCCCGGCGCCGACCACCACCCTGCCCAGCACCGTTCCCCCGCCCCCGGAGGTTCAGGAACAGGACAAAATCGCCGCCGAATCCGGCCCGCAGCCCGGCGCCGAGCCGATTGATCCGGCCACCGAAACCACCTTCGCCGACCCGACGACCCTGGCTCTTGACCCGGCGGTTGATCCGGCGGCCCCGCATGCCCCGGCCACCACACCACCGCCTGCGTCCGCGGTCCAGGTCGCCAATCCCCTCAACTTCATCGGCGCCCTGTCGCCGACCGGATCGTTTTCGATGACCGGACCGTGGGGTGTGCCGCGGGCCGACTATGACCGGATGGCCTACCAGCTGCCACTCAACCCGCCCGGCCCGCAGGCCTCCATGGTCCGCTGGGTTGACGGCTGGGGTGTGGCCCCGCAGCACGCCCAGCACGGCACCCTCTACATTCTCGGCCACGCCTGGGCACAGCAGAAACTGGTGTTCAACGGCGTCTCAGAGAAAGTCGCGGCCTCGGTCAACACCGGTGGCCCGGCGCAGATGGTTCCGGCCTACGGCGGCGGACAGGTTCCCCGTTGGCCCACCACCGTTCTCAACGGCACCCGCATCTACATGAACGGCCACAACCATGTGCGCCGCGAGTGGATCGTCGACAACGCCTACCTGATCCGCAAAACCGATTCGATCAACGACATTGAACTCAACAACGCCCACATCCCCGGCCGCATTGTTCTTCTCACCTGCGCCGTCGGCGGAGGCCGTGATCTTCCCTTCAATGTGATCGTCACCGGCCACCTGGCCTGACCCACACCCGAGGTACTCCCCTCACCCCACCACCGGGCGGGTGTGCCGTTTCCGACGGCACCCCCGCCTTTTTCTTCGCCCGCGGGATGAAAGAACCCCTCCGGCCCACCCACCGGCACGCGACACACCCGGTGGCATGCCCTGCCGGGCTTTGCCGGTGCCCCGGACCGGGAAGGTTGTCCGGCGATGTGTGAAAACCTAGAGTTTGTCGACCACGCGCCGCATTTTCGCGGGGCGTTTTTTGTTCCGGTAGCGCCGGGTGGTGACAATGCGGGACCATTCACGCGCCGCATCCCCGGACAATGCCAGCAGCAGCACCAGATTCAACGCCGGTACCACCACCGGAATCACCTGTGCCACCGGCGAGGTGGGCACATTCTGGGTGAACTGGCCGGCCACCGCGGACAACCCGAGACTGACCACCGCCAGCACCATCAGCGAGATCCGGGACAACACCGATCCGGTGAAGGTGTGCCCGGCAGCCCACACCACCAGCCCCCACAGCACCAGCAGTCCGGCCACCAGGGCAACAAAACCCTGTTCGCCGAGGACTTTTACCGCCTCCGCGGCAAAGATCCATGTGCCCAGCGCCTCCACAAGCACGGTCGCCACGGCCATCACCACCCCCAGAACCAGCGTCCACGGCCTGACCTGGCGGGTGGCTTCAACCAGATAGTTGTCGAGCACCTCCGGGTCGACGTCATCGTCGGGACTGGCGCAACCACCGTGACCGGCAATCCGCACCTGCTCGGGAACGTCATAGCCGGCGGCGGCCCGAAGGACCTGCGGGGGCAGATCGTCTGTCAACTGTCCGGGATCAACACCGGTGACATCGATGACCGGCAGGTGACCGTCGGTGACAATCAGGTCGCCGCCGCCGTTGCGGGAGTGGTAGCCGGTCGAGAAGTTCTCGATCACGTGGTGGGTGACTTCCGGGTTCGCTTTTTCCAGACAGGAGACAATGTGGTCGCGTTCGATATCGATGTTCTCGTCGATTTTGTGGGTGACCTGCAGGGTGAAAAGACTCAGGCCCACCGACTTGTCGTAGGTCCCTCCGCCGAGCCACCCGACCCTGGCACCACCGGGCAGAAACCAGCCGTCGGGGCACCGCCAGAAGCGGACATGATGCCGTTGGGAGGCGTTGCCGTCCACCTCCTGCTGGTAGGACAGGCACTGTTTGCGGCCAAAGACCATCAGCGGGCTGACGGGTGCATTCGGGTACGAGGCTTTCAGCACCGCGGACCTGATGATTCCGACGGAGCTTTTCACTGTCACATCGTCGGCGACATGCCACCCGGCCCTGGTCATGGCGGCGTGAATCTGCCGGGCGGTGCCGTCGACAGCCAGGTTGATCGGATCCCCCAACAGACCGTCACTGGTGCGTGCCCGGCCGAAAAAGTAGGCGGGCACATAAATGGAGGTCAGCAGCTTGTGGATGCGCGGCAACAGCAGGTAGGCGACGATCACCCAAAACGGCACCAGAACCAGCAGATGCAGCAGGTCGAAACTGAACGAATACCGCAGAAGGTAGACGGCGAACACCACGGTTGCCGCCGTCGCCCCGACGAAAAAGGCCGCATCGATGATCACGCCGATCTGCCCCGGCTTGGTCTGGGTGTCCCGGAGTTTCACCGGCCTGCCGGAGGCCCTGATTTCTTCGAGTTTGCGCTGTTTGCGTTTCGACACGGAACCCACTTTAGTGGGTGCCGGAATAAAACATCTCCTCCCGGCAGCGGCAGGAGCCTGCCGTCAACCGGCCGGTGGGAACAATCGTGAAAAAAGAGGAACCGGGGCGGGCGAAACACTCGGCTTCCCGCCCCGGTCAACAGGCCGGATACTTCACGACGACCGGGCTGTCAGCCCGGTTTTTTTGGTGTGATCCGGTTATTTCGGCACCCCGGGAAGACCCGGAACCGGAAAAATCAGGCCTGCACCGACTGCACCTGCGGCAGCCGCCGCCAGAGCCACCAGAACACCGACCACGATCAGCACCGGTGGGCTTCCTTCTGAGCTGCCCTTGGACTTGTCACCCTGTGTGCCGTCGTTGTTCTTCGACTCGTGGTTGCCGGGTTGGTCAACGGGGTTGCCGCGGCCGGTACAAAGCCCCTGCCGAAGGTCATTCCCGGTCAGGCGGGAACATGCCGATGGCAGGGGCTTGGTTCGGGCCGGTCACTGGTTGACTGTGACCGGGGGTGGTCGATGATCAGGCGCGCTGGACGGCACCGTGTTTGTCGGCGGCGGCGGCAACGGCCTTGTTTTTCGCTTCGTTGCATTCGTCGTCGGTCAAGGTGCGGTCGCCCGCCCGGAACTTCAGGGCGAAAGCCAGGGATTTCTTTCCCTCACCGAGAGATTCACTGCGGTAGATGTCGAACAGCTCCACTGTCTCGACCAGTTCACCGGCGGCTTCCTGCACGGTGGCACGGACTTCCTCGGCCGGGGTGTCTTCGTCAACGACCAGGGCCACATCCTGCAGCAGCGCCGGGAAGGGACTCAACACAGGGGCGGGAAGAACCGGAGTGGCGGACAGAAGTTTGCTCAGATCCATCTCCATCGCACAGGTGCGGGCCGGAAGTTCGGCTTTGTCGAGGATCTGCGGGTGCAGCTCCCCGGCGTAGCCGACCACTTCCCCGTCGACGAGGATCGCGGCACAGCGTCCGGGATGCCAGGGCAGCTGCTCGGCTTGGGTGACGGTGGCATGTGTGCCGGTCGCCCGGGCAACGGTCAGCGCCGCATCAACCGCATCCGACCAGTCGTAGACACTGTCCGATGCCGAGGGGCCGGTCGGTTCCAGTTTTCCGACACCGACTGTGGCCACATGCAGCGGCTGGGCGGGAAGAGTGTTTTTCAGGTCTTCGACCTCGCTGTCGGCCGGGCGGGACGAGACGTCGAGCATGGGGGAGATTCCCCCACCGCGGGCCTGCACCACCTGGGCCACACCAAACAGGGTGACATCGGCGTTGCCGCGGGCGGCGTTGCGTCCGACGGCTTCCAGCATGGCCGGAAGCAGTGTGCTGCCCAGCTGTGCATGATCGGCTTCCAGCGGATTGAGGACCTTGACGGTGGTGCGCCGCGGATCATCCTTGTCCAGTCCCCAGACATCGAAAACATCGTTGGCGATAAACGGGGTGGGGATGATCTCCAGGTAGCCGTTGTAGGCCAGGGCGTGGCCGACGGCGCGGCGGCGTTTCTGTGCCACTGACAGTCCCCGTCCGGCCGGTGCGGTCGGGGTAACCGAGGGAATGTCTTCCAGGCCTTCCAGCCGTAGGACTTCTTCCACCAGGTCGGCGTGCATGGTGATGTCGCTGCGCCAGGTCGGCGGGGTGACGGTCAGTTCGCCGTCACTGTTGTCGACGGTGCAGCCGACTTCTTCCAGGCGGTTGATGACTGTGGTGTCGCTGATCGCTTTGCCGGCGATGTGTCCGGGTTTGGTGGCGGGCATAGGAACCTGCGGCATGGCCGGAACCTCGCCGACCACGGTGCGTGCCGGTTCGATGGTGCCGCCGGCGATCTGCACCAGCAGACTGGTGGCGATATCGAGGGCTGTGTCCACCAGGGCCGGATCGACGCTGCGCTCGAAACGGCGGGAGGCTTCACTGGTCAGTTTGTGGCGGCGGGATGCCCGGGCCACGGTGACCGGATCCCAGGTAGCGGCTTCCAGGAACACATCTTCGGTCCCGTCGGAGATTTCGCTTGTTACCCCGCCCATCACCCCGGCCAGCGACTGGATGCCGGTGTTGTCGCAGATGACGACATCTTCCCCGTCGAGTGTGCGCTCCACTCCGTCAAGAGTGACCAGTGTCTGTCCCGCGGTGGCGTTGCGCACCACCAGTCCGCCGTCGATTTTTGCCGCGTCAAAAGCATGCATCGGCTGGCCGAGCAGCATCATCACGTAGTTGGTGACATCGGTTGCGGCGTTGACCGGGCGCTGCCCGCACAGCATCAATTCCCGCTGCAGCCAGATCGGCGATTCCACACCTGCCTTGCAGCCGGTGACTTTCGCCAGCCCGAAGCGGATGGCTTTGGTTTCCTGTTCCAGCTCCACCGGGATCAACTCACCGGCAGGTTCAGGGGCGGTGACGCTGATACCCGCCACCGACGGATCCGCGGCCGGATCGGTGTAGTCGAGATCGAAGGAGGACGCGATTTCCCGCACCAGTCCGCGGGCCGAGAGTGCATAGCCGCGGTCCGGGGTGACGTTGACGTCGAACACGGTGTCACAAAGACCCATGACCGCCCGGGCATCGTCACCGGGTTGACCGGCTGATTCATCCAGGGTGATGATGCCTTTGGTCTGCTTGTCGCACAAACCCAGTTCCGCCGCGGAGCAGATCATGCCGGCGGACATTCTCCCGTAGGTTTCCCGGGCGGAGATCGCGAATCCACCGGGCAGAACAGTTCCCGGCAGGGAGACAACCACCAGGTCGCCTTCAGTGAAGTTGCGGGCGCCGCAGACAATGGACTGTTTCTCGCCGGTGCCGTTGGCGTCACCGACATCGACGAAGCAGTGCCGGATGGGTTTTTTGAATCCGGTGAGTTCCTCGATCGAGTCGACCCGGCCGATCACCAGCGGGCCGGTGGTTTCCTCGATGGGGGCAAACCCTTCTGTTTCGAATCCGACGCGGACGAAGCCCTTGTCGAACTCGTCGTCGGTGACCGACCAGTCGGCCTGGCTGCCGCTGGTGCGGTTGAGGATGGAGGTGATCCAGTTCTTGGAGATCAGCATGGGGTGGAAACAACCTGCTTTGCAAGATTCGGGGAAAAGACTGTGTGGGGCTTTTTTCTCGTCCGGCGGGTAACCGGTGGGCCTACCGCCAGACAGGCGCGTGTCAGGCCTGGATGCCGAAGGGTTCGGTGAAACGGATATCCCCTTCAACCATGTCGCGCATATCGGACAGTCCATTCATGAACTGCAGGGTGCGTTCCAGTCCCATACCGAAGGCGAATCCGTTGTAGACCTCCGGATCAATGCCGGCGGCGGTGAGCACATTCGGGTTGACCATGCCGCAGCCGCCCCATTCGATCCAGCCTGCGCCGCCTTTTTTGTTCGGGAACCACACGTCGACCTCGGCCGAGGGTTCGGTGAACGGGAAGTAGTTGGTGCGCATGCGGGTGGTGGTGTCCGGGCCGAACAGGGTGCGGGCCAGATGGTCCAGGGTTCCTTTGAGGTTGGCCATCGTCAGATTCCTGTCGACGGCCAGACCTTCCACCTGGTGGAAGACCGGGGTGTGGGTGGCATCGAGTTCATCGGTGCGAAACACCCGTCCCGGGCAGGCGATGTAGATCGGGACCTCCCGGGAGAGCATGGTGCGCATCTGCACCGGTGAGGTGTGGGTGCGCAGCACCTGTTTCGAGCCTGCCGGTGCGATGTGGAAGGTGTCCTGCAGGGTCCGTGCCGGATGGTCGGGCAGGAAGTTCAGGGAATCGAAGTTGAAGTATTCTGCTTCCACTTCCGGGCCGTCGGCGATCTCCCAGCCCATGCCGACGAAAATATCGGCGATTGTCTCCGACAGGCTGGTAATAGGATGCAGCGCTCCCTTGCGGCGTCGCCCCACCGGCACGGTGACATCGACACGTTCTTCGACAAGCACTTCGGCGTTGCGTTTTTCCTCCAGCTCAACTTTGGTCGCGGCGAAGGCTTTCTCCACTTTGCCGCGGGCCATATTGACCAGACGGCCGGCGTCTTTGCGCTGGTCTTTGGGCATCTGGCCGATCGCCTGGCGGGCCTGCGGGATCACCGCCTCATCGCCCAGGTGGGCTTTGCGGGCACCGGCCAGCTCCTGGAGATTGGTGCATGCGGCAAACGCGGCGATGGCTTCTTCGGCTGCGCGGCCAAGATTTTCTTCGGTCAGCTCTGGTGCACTCACTTGGTATACGTCCGGTCCTTCGACGACTGGGGATGGAAAAGAAAAACAAGCTTTCGCCGTTATGCGCCACCGGCGGGCAACGCCCCACCGGCGGGCTGCGGGAGGCCGCACTGACCGGGGAGAAAACCTCCGGTGCGCAGCGCCGCCGCAAACGCCGCTCATCCTACCAACCGCCACCGGCTGTCACCCACCCGACGCCACCACACCGCAGCGGGGGCGCAACCGTGCAGTGGTCACTGCCGGCCGCGTACCCGGGCGGTCTCCCACAGGCAGATGGCGGCGGCTGCGGCCACATTCAACGATTCGGCTTTGCCGGTGATCGGAATATTCATTCTGACATCGGACTGCTCCAGCACCCGGGGATCCAAGCCGTGGGCCTCATTGCCGAAAAGCCACGCCACCGGACCAGCCAGCAGCTCATCGGCCCGGTGATCACCAAGGGATGTGTCACAGTCCAAGGCGGTGGCCACCACAGTCAGGGACCTTTTCTTCACCTCAGCGAGCACCCGGTCGACATCATCGACCCGGGCCACCGGGACGGTGAACAATGATCCGGCGCTGGCCCTGGCCGCTTTGCCCGACTGCGGGTCGGCGCACTGTCCGGCCAGCACCACACAGTCCGCGCCCAGGCCGGCGGCCAGCCTGAGCAGGGTTCCGGTGTTTCCCGGTTCGGTTGTCGAGACGGCCACCACCACTTCCCGGGGGCTGTCCCCCAGGGCCTGATCAAGCGGCACCACCACCGGTTCACACACGGCAAACAGTCCGGTTGTTGTCACGGTATCGGACAGGTGGGCGGCCGCCCGGTCATTGATCAGGTGCACATACACCCCGCCGGAGCGGGCGGGGTTGGTGATACCGGCATAGCGGTCGTCGGCTTCGACGGTGGTGAAAATGTCGGTGGCTTTACCGGCGGCGACTGCGGCCTCGACGAGATTGGGGCCTTCGACCAGAAACCGTCCGGCTTTTTTCCGCCCGGAGCTGGACAAAAGTTTCGCCGCATTGACCACACTGCGGGTGCGTTCGGTGAAAAGCTGCTTTTCGTCGGGGTTCACGGCAGTTAAAGCTACTACGTTTGTCCTGTCTGTCCAACGGCTACACCGGTCCCGCCGTCCCCTTCCCGTCGCTTCGCCCCCCAGTGACAGTCTGGCGGATGTCCGCCACCGCTGGTGCCCCGGAAAAGGCCGGGACCCGGTCAATCCCGGCTGATCCGTAGGTACCCGCCTCCCCGCACCATCACGGTTGCTGATCCGCGCTCGGCGGGGACTTCTCCCGGATGGTCTCCCCCGCCCGGTTTTTGATCTGCGGATTCCCGGGGGACTGACATTGCCGGGTCCGTGGGTGGACACAACCCCGGCGTGGGCGGCGGTGTCACCGTGTTGTCAGTCACTGATTACTGGTGCCGGGTATGCGGCTGGCCCGGGGCGGAAAAACCACCTCCGGTTGCTCTCCGACGAGGAATCCGCGGGAAAACCCGGGGCACGCATGGACGGCACACCGATCCCGGCAGGCACCGCAACGGTATCTTTGCCGTTCCTGATGCCCCGCCCCCCTTGTCCCCGGCGGCATGGCTGCTTTTCCCATCGGCCGCCGCACACCCGCAGCGGCAGCCAGTCCGGTGATCCGGGGGTGTCGACCACACTGCGGTGTCAGCCGGTGCCGCACCACCATGAACTTGCCGGACCCCGGGTGCTGGTTCGACAGCCACCGGAAAAAACTCCCCCGCACCCGGCTTCAACCTGCCCCCGGGAAAGGGTCACCGCCGTTTTCACCCACCGCTTGCTGACGCTCCCGGCATCTCTGCCGGAAAGCCCACGACAGACTTTTTCCGGACGCTTTCCCCTCGCGGCGGAAAAAGCTGCGGCGGTGTCTGCCCGTGTGCCGCACACATACCCAAAACACCAGTTCAGCAAGGTTATTGCTCCATCGCCGCAGCCAGATTATTTATTCACAGGCTGTGACAAAGAAATCTTTTCTCTTCTCGAGGCACAGGCCTTTGTGATCTTTATCGCCACCGGTATTTTCTATACCATTTAGGAGCTTTATGCCGGGTTATATTGAGGTTATTGATTGGCACGAACGGACCGGCAACCCCCGGCCCGCGGCAGCTGCCAACACCACGAGTATTCGGAGTTGATCCGCCATGTGGCAAGAAATGACCGCCCCGGACTACCCCACCCTGTTTTTCTTCGAGCGCGGCGAGTTCGCCGACTACATCATGCTGATTGTGGTCACCGCCGCGCTGGCGCTGACCGCCTGGTTGGCGCAGCGCAACAAATGGGTGGTGCTGGCGGTGTTCGTCGTCGCGCCTGTATTGCTCACCATTTTCTGGTGGCCCCATTCCACCGAGGGAACCAACTCGGCCGGCTGGTTTCCCATCGTCAAACAGTATTCGGCGCTGGCGGGTTCGCTCAGCCTGGTCGCCCTGCAGCACTTCAACAAGCTGCGCCACAAATACTGGTACCTGTGCATCCCGCCGCTCATCCTCGCCGTCAATATCGCCGAGGCGGTCGTCCGTGACTTCCAGTGCTACTTCATCCACGGTGTCGACCCGGAGCAGGGCATGGTCACCTGGGGAGGTCCGTGGAATCTCATGAACGGTGTGGCCGGCATTCTCAACCTGCTGGCGATCACCGGCTGGGTGGGTATTTTCATCGCCCGCGGAAAGTCGAGGGCTGTCCTGTGGCCTGATCTGACCCTGTGGTGGATCATCGCCTACGACGCCTGGAATCTGGCGTACGTCTACAACTGCCTGGCCGACCGGGCCTGGTATTCGGGCGTGGCACTGCTGGCCTCCTGCACCATCCCGGTGCTGTTCAAGTTCGGCCGCGGCGCCTGGATCCAGTACCGTGCCTACACCCTGACCCTGTGGTCGGCGGTGGTGCTCACCTTCCCGCACTTCATGCAGGATTCGTTGTTCGCCCACCGTTCGGCACACAACCCCTATGCAATGTTCCTGCTGTCGTTTGTTGCCCTGGTGCTCAACATTGTCGTGTTTGTCTGGCACATCCGGAAAATCCGGGCCACCAAACGCAACCCGTTCACCCAGGAGGTCTACTCCGACACCGACGAGTGCATCGAGATCATCCGCGACAACGCCTCGCCGGAAGACCAGGATGCCATTGCCCGCCGTCTGGGCATGCCCGCCGAAGAAATCGGCTACCGCGGCTACCGGACAACATCCACCGGCCCCGACCGGGTGACAGCCTAGGGGTCTTTCCGGTTGGCCGTGCGTTGCACCGAACACAACCTTCGGATTCCACGCACATGCCTGCCGGAATCCCGACCGGGATCCCGGACACAGTGCCGGAACATTGTTTCCCCCTTTGCCCGCCCGGACCATGTCACAGCATCCACCCGGATGCGACATGGTCCGGGCGCCGTTGTGTGCGCCCCTTTTCGCGGCGGCCGGTCACCGGATCGTGGATCACCCCGGATGGCGAGGGAGCCTGAAAACAACAACCCGCCCGCCGCATCTTCGGTCGGAAGATGCGGCGGGCGGGAAACCAGCCGGCGGATGCCGGTGCTATTTTTTCTTCTTGCCCCAGTCGGGCAGGTAGGTGCGTTCCCGCTTCTGGCGGATTTGTTCCTCCCAGCTGAAGGCGGGTTCCTCCCAATCGGTGAAGTAGTCTTCATCGACATGGCCGTGCCAGGGGGTGCCGGGCCCCGTCGGCGGCCAGTCCGGGTTGTCGGTGACAGGTTCGCGGATTTCCTTCACCGCCGGATTGTGCCGGCCGTAGCGGAACCACTGGGTGTAGGTGTCCTCAAACAGGGGCGTGCCATCCCACCGCCCGGCCGGGGTCCCGGAATTGAACCAGCGGCCACCGAGCACACCGCGCATGAACTTTCCGGTGTGCTGCTGCTTTTTGTTGAACTCGAGGGTGCGCTTGACGTAGATGTTCTGCAACCGGGTCATCACCCCACCGATCAGTTCGATATTGACCCAGTTGAGTGCTTTCATCGCGGTACTTGCCGGCTCGTAGCCGATGCGCCAGTGGTTGATCAGCCGGGTTCTGCCGCCTTTGAGCGGAACCATGTAGAAGCACCAGGCGGCCGCGAAGTGTTTCATGCCGGGGAAACGGAATGCATAGGAACCCGGGGCCGCCGGCGGGTTTTTCGTGTCGACCCATTGGACGACGTACTTGCCGGGCACCACATCGGCCCACTCCATTGACATGCCGTGGAAATCGAAGGCACCGATGTCCCCCGGCATGAGCGAATCAGGTTGCTGGAACTCTTCCTGGATTTCGTAGCTGTTGAAAAACGGCAGCCGGGCGAAGGTGCGCTCCAGCCACTCGGAGGAAAACGATCCCGACTTGTCGGCGCCGAGCTGTTTGAACAACCGGTAGACCGCGTAGGCGGGCGCGTCGATGGTGACCGCATAGGTCGATGAGTAGGCGTTGTCGTAGTTGGCGTCGATGAGATCGTCACCCGGATAACGCCACGCCTTTTCCTTGTCGGTGGCCTGTCCGGTCAACTGACTGAACGTGTACATCCCGGCCAAACCGGCCAGGGCGGCACCGCCTGTGGCCAGAAGTGGCATACGCCACGAATTCGAACCCTTTTTGTGGGTGTCAGACATCGCAAACCTTTCTTTCCAAAGGGCCGGATAATTAGGAATAGGCACTCATTCTTTCACGGCTAACGAAAGCCGTCCAAACCCGCTCTGAATGCCTTCCTTAATTATATACAAAATCCTTTTCTGGGTGTAGGGTGATGTTTATCTCCTCCGCGATAGAGAAAGAGTCATTATGTCTTCATTATTTCTCTGGGAGATTGGCACCCCCGTGGTGTACGTGATGTGGATCATCGTGTTCGCCGCGCAGATACTGATCTCCGAAATCAACCGCCGCTGGACCTGGACGATCTTCGCCCTGTGGACAATCGGCGGCATTGCCCTGATGCCCTACGCAGCCATCCACGGCACCCCGATGGTGGGCTGGTTCCCCTTCGGCAAATACGTGATCATGGTCGCGACAGCGACGATGACCGGTTTCCTGTTGTGGTACGGCACAAAGAACCCGGCCAAAGCCCGCCGGTACGCGATCTGGTTCGGCGTGGCGCTGTGGATCGGCCTGGCAGTCAACATCATGGAAGCCAATATCCGTGACATCACGATCTTCTTCGAAAACGACACCTACCTGGCCTGCGCCGCCGATCCGTCGTGCCTGAAGGCGATCAACGAGTCCCATGTGGGCATCGACATGATCAACGGGCTGCCCGAGTCCCGGGGCATCAGTGAACCCGTCGGCTCCGATGCCTGGTATGCGGCCGTGGCCGCAAACTTCGCCGCCAACGGTGTCGGCATCGACCCGGCCACCGGTTTCCGCACCATCGGCGGCTACTGGAACATCATCACCGCCATTGCCGGTGTGCTCAACATCATCACCATCACCGGCCTCGGCAAAATCTATGTCACCAGCAACAAAAACCAGAAAGTCAAAGGCCTGATCTGGGCCGACATGGTCTGGCCGTGGGTGATCGCCTACGACCTGTGGAACCATGCCTTCCTCTACAACGCCCTGTCGGACTACACCTGGTACTGCACGCTCGCCCTGCTGCTGGCCGCCACCATTCCGGCGTTCACCTGGGCGAAAGGCCAGTGGATCTGGTTCCGCTGCTTCACCCTGATGTTCTGGATCGCCATGAACAACCTGCTGCCGCAGCTGCTGGTTCCGCCGAGCTCCATCCAGAACTTCTCCACGATGGATCCCACCGCGAACAAAGTCTGCGCCTGGGCGGCGTTCATCTCCAATGTGGCGCTGTTTGTCTACTGGCTGTACAAGATCCGCACCACCGGCCGCAACCCGCTGCGCGATCCCCTCTACGCGGAGATGAAAGAGTTCCGCACCATCATGAACGAGCACGCCGACAACAAAGACAAGTGGTGGATGACCGACATGATCAAACCCACCCCGGTTGAACTCGGCTTTGCCCCGGATACCGACACCCCGCCGGATGACGGCTGGGTCGGCTGGATGCCCTGGTGGAAGAAGGACAACCGCTACCACAAGCCGCGCACCCCGCTGTCCAGCGACGCGGTGCTGATGGCCAAAAACATCGCCCCCACCGGCAGCGAGGCCGCAGCGACAAGCGACAGGGGCGTCAGTCACTAACCCACCCCCATGCCGGTGGGCAGCACCCCCCACACACCACCCAACCACCCCCGCATTCCCACAGGGAGCGGGGGTGGCTTATTTTTTTCCACCCTTCATTTTTATCCGTGTGGCACACCCTGTGATACACCCCTTCCCTTATGCCCGGATCAGCTATTACCGCACCCTTATTTTTGCATTCTTTTTTGTATCGATCCTGACTACTTATTTTTTCCCGTCATGATATTAAATCTGTTTTCTTCCGCGTGTTTTATCGGCGCTTTTTTAACAGTTTGTTAAAAGATATTCGAATTGTTTTACCGTTGTGTTTCAGCAACTCCCCCTGACGCTGCTTCAACCGGGAAAGCTGCTGGCCTGGAATGGCCGGTGCGCCCCGGCGCATCCACCGCTCCGGTGGTTGGGGCCGGTGGGGTTGGTGAGGACATCAACGGTGGTGGGCCACACCCGCAGGGTTCAGGTCGGGTGGCGGGTGCAACAGGCGTGGTGCGGCTGGGCTGTGGGGGAACAAAAAACGGCCCTTCCCGCCTAGGTGCGGCGGCGGGAAGGGCTGGGTGTGATTCCAGGGAGTGGGTGGTTGTGATCTAGGTTGCCCCGACGGCGGTGGGGCCTGCCATGTGGCGGCGGCCGATGATCCAGCCGACAACCGGTGCCACAACACCTGCGACCACGCCGATGAATCCACCGGGACCGGTCAGCTCCGCGCCTTCCGGCGGGGCCAGAAGATTGCTCAGGGCGGCAGCGGCGAATACCGCGCCCCCGACCACGGTGAGCCACCGGTATCCGGTCCCGAGATGCTTGGTGGAAAACCCGGTGCCGACAACGAAAACACCGACCATGCCCTGCAGGACATACCAGAGCATATCCACCATCTCCGGCAGATCGCCGCCAATCATGCGGCTGGCGCCAAGAAGCAGTGTGGATCCGGCGAACAACACCGCCCCCGGCAGGACAGCCAGTACCAGGCGGCGTTGTTTTTCCCCCGGAACGCGGGGCCGGGTGAGCGGGCGGCCGGGGCCGTCGGTGTGGTCCATGAACAACAGTCCTTTGTCGCGGCAATGGGTGGGTGGACAACGAAAAACCGGACCCATCCCCCGTGGCCCGTCGGGGCACGCGGAGCGGATCCGGCATTCACAGGCACAAGGGCCGAGGTTGGGTGGTGGTGGCCACCACACCCGGGCTTTGTTGTGCTTATTTTAAAGCCTTGTTAGGCGGCCTTGGGGGCGTTGACGTCCTCCGGAAGGGCGGCCTTGGCAGCTTCACAGATGGTGGTGAAGGTGGCGAAGTCGCTGACAGCCAGCTCAGCCAGCATCTTGCGGTCGACCTCGATACCGGCCAGGCGCAGACCCTGGATCAGCCGGTTGTAGGTGATGCCGTTCATACGGGCCGCAGCGTTGATGCGGGTGATCCACAGGCGGCGGAACTGACCCTTGCGCTTGCGGCGGTCGTTGTAGGAGTAGGTCATGGAGTGCAGCCACTGCTCTTTGGCCTTGCGGTAAAGGCGGGAGCGCTGGCCGCGGTAGCCCTTGGCGGACTTCAGGATTTCGCGACGCTTCTTCTTGGCGTTGACGGACCGCTTGACACGTGCCACGGTAAAACTTCCTTAAATGTTAAAAGATCGGGGTTTGAATATCTGTAACTGAGACGCTGATGGCCACCGGGGGTTGATGCAACCTTGCCGGTACGGCCGGGGCCCGGCCTTAGGCCTTGCCCAGAAGCCTCTTGACGCGGCGGGTGTCAGCTTTGTCGACATCCGTGGTGCCCTTCAGGCGGCGGGTACGGGTCGACGGCTTACCTTCCAGCAGGTGGCGGCGGTTGGCCTGCTCACGGCGGAGTTTGCCGGAGCCGGTGATCTTCACGCGCTTGGCGGTGCCCTTGTGGGTCTTCTGCTTCATGGTGTTCTCCGGATCGTTTCTTTGTCTTCAATGATCGTGGTTGATGATTACCTCAAGCGGTCTGACGGATGCCGCGGGGCGAAGACGGTCGTCTTGCGCTATCCCGCATCATCCGGCACGCCCGGCTTGACGGGCACAAGGTCAACGGCCCCTTCAACCGGTTGGTCTCCCCTGCCGGGGATTGGCCGGACAGAGGCGTCGACCGGGAAACTGTGTGCCCTTCATGTGTGGGCGGGTGGTGGAACACGCCCGGCTTTGTGTGTGTTTACTTCTTGCCCTTGCGGACCGGTCCCAGGACCATCGTCATGTTGCGTCCGTCCTGCTTCGGCCGGGCTTCGACGACACCGTAGTCGGCGACATCGTCAGCCAGCCGCTCCAGCAGCCGGAAACCGAGTTCGGGGCGGGACTGCTCACGGCCACGGAACATGATCGTCACCTTGACTTTGGAGCCTTTTTCAAGGAAACGGATGACATTGCCTTTTTTGGTCTCGTAGTCATGGTCGTCGATCTTGGGGCGGAACTTCTGCTCCTTGACCACGGTCTGCTGCTGGTTGCGGCGGGACTCACGGGCCTTCTGGGCCTGTTCGTACTTGTATTTGCCGTAATCCATGATCTTGCAGACCGGGGGCTTGGCGTTGGGTGCAAGCTCCACCAGGTCAAGATCGGCGTCGTAGGCGATTTTGCGGGCATCTTCGATGCGGACGATGCCCACCTGCTCACCGTCGGGGCCGACGAGACGTACCTCGGGTACTCGAATGCGCTCATTGATGCGAGCTTCAGCGCTGATGGGAACTCCTAGAGTCGTGAGATGTAAGGGATAAAATTCAAAACAAACAGACACAGCCGGTGTGCGTCCTACCGCCAACCGGTTGACGCCGGATCACTCCGGCGGTCAGACCCCACAAAAAATCCCGCGGCCGGTGATCCGGTCGCGGGAGATCCTGTTTCAAACCCCCGTCGGCTGTCACGCCAGAAAACAACCTGCGCAACAACATGCCGGACTTTATGCGGGTCCGCGGATTGCTGTGCTGGTGCAGCTGGTGGTGACGCCGTGGGTGGTGACCATTATCCATCCGGTTTCCCGGAGGCATCTGGTGGGAGGGATCTCCGCTTGCTACCGCGCAGGCACACACGTGCGCCCGCCACGGCGGTAGTGCCCAACAACCTAGCACATCCGGCTGCCGGGAACAAAAACGACGGAAGGTGTGTGTCCTGCGGGGCGGTGAGATGTCAACGGCCCGGATTGACGACAACGACCGCATTGTCGCCGCCCCGGCAGCGCCACCCGGTTGTCTGGTCGATCCGCACACAGTCAAGCTGGTAGTCGTTGTTGGTCACCGGGCTGGTGGCGGTGATGCTCACCCGCCCCTGGGCGGGCGGCGGGGTGCCGAGTACCGCGGCAACCTGGCGGGCAAACGGGCAGCTGGTGGCTGTTGTTTCCGCCCACACATCCGCCCCGCAGCTTTCCACACCCTCACCTTCCGGCGGGGTGAAGCCACTCGGCCTGCCGGCGGCGGTGGTTGTGGTTGTGGTTGGTGAGGATGGTGTCTGCGCGGCTTGATCAGCCCGGGTGGTGGGTGGTGGAGCAGCTCCATCGACGGTGGTGCGTGTGGTTGGTGCGGTACTGGCCGGGGCCGGGGCGTGGCTGCCGGGGGCAGGTTGTTCCCGGGTGGTGGTCACCACCACTGTCGCGGCATCCGGTGACGGCTGCGTGGTGCCGTGGCTTCCCCAGCCCAGAAGTCTCACCCCGGCATAAACCAGGCTGCCGAGAACAACCAGCAGCAAAACGATGGCGGCCACCATGGCGGCCAGGGTGAAACGCCCGCGGCCACCACCCGGGCGGGGTTGCGGTGGAGGATATGGGGTCATGGAGGCACCTTGTTCCTGGAAGTTGTTGTTCAGCCGCGGCCACATGCGGAGCGGATCCGGTTGTTTTCCGGTCCACGGTAGGCCATCACCGGTGGTCGGCGCACGGTGCCGGACACGGTCATCCCCCACACGCGAGCCGGTCGGCCGCGGCAGGTGGAGCGGTATAGTGGGCGCCCATGACCGATTGTCCGGACCATGAACACGACCGTGTCGACCTTCTTGCCAGGCGGCTGACCGAGCTTGAAAACAAGGTCGACCGGCTGATCGACGCCGTGGACGGTGAACCCGGAAACGGGTTGCCCGCCGGTGACGACCGGCAGCCCGCTGCCGCGCACCGCCGGGTGGCCGACGCATCCGGCACACGGCAGCGGGACGGACAGTCCGTGCACGACACTGTCCCGAAAGCTGCCGCCCCGCGCGCTGCTGCCGGGAACCGGCCGGGACACCCCGGTAAGGGTTCGCCCGTATCCCGGCGGCAGCAGTCCCGCCGTCAGCGCCCCGCAGCCCGGCCGGGCCCGTCCCGGTCGCTGGGTGTGGTCGGGGTGCTCATGCTGTTCGGCGCCGGGGTGACCATCGCCGGTATCTGGCTGCTGGTGGCAACGGCCGTCAACGCCGGGCTTGTCACCGACGGCGCCATTGTGGCGGCCGGGCTGGTGCTGTCGGCTGTTCTGTTTGGCGCCGGTGTACTCACCGGGCGTTCCCGGCTGCCGCAGGGGATTTCCTCGGTGTTCGTGGTGGCCGCTTTGTTGGGCTATGCCGCAACGGTGCTCTCCGGGTCGGCGGTTTATGGCCTGTGGCCGCCGATTGTCAGCAGTGTGCTCCTGGTGGCCGGAAACGCGGGATTGTTGTTCTGGCTCACCCGGCGCAACCGGCCGACGGCGATCGCCTGGGCGGCCGGGCTGATGATGGTTGTGGCCACCGTCAACACCGCAGATGCGCCATCACCCGGTTCGTGGGATGTACCGGCGATTATTCTTGCGTCCCCGGTGGCGCTGGCACTGGTTGTTGTCGCCGTCACCCGGCGCAAACCCTGGTCGGCGGTACGCGCGTCAACAGCTGTGACCTGCTCGATTGCGTCGGCCGCCCACCTGGTTGCGGTGTGGCTTTCCCCCACGGAAGAAACCTATGTGTTGCTCGGGGAAGCAGTTGTGGTGCTGGTGGTGGTTATTGTCGCCCTGTCCGGCCGCTGCCCCTCCCCGGGTGCACTCAGCGACAGTCTGCTGCTGGTTGTTTTACCGGCCACGGTGCTCAGCGTGGTGATTATCCTGTTCGAATCATGGGCCACCCGTGGCCTGGCCACAGTTGTCACCGTCCTCTATTTGGCTGTCGCCCTGGCCGGTGCCCGTCTCGGGGAGATCACCCCCGGGGACACCACCACCGCTGCCGACCCCGCCCCCGGTGTGCAAAGCGACCTGGCCGACAGGCGGATGCACATGATTGTCGCCGGGCTGTCACTGGTGGCGCTGCATCTGCTGGCGTTCTACCAGGCGCTGATTGACACCTCCCCGCTGACCGATGTCGATTTCGAGGTCCTCCGGCTGGGCATGCTGGTTGCCGGGGCCGCGGTGATGCTGGCCCTGGTGCGGTTCGAATCGATGTCGCTGCCGGTTGTCTGCTGGTCGCTGGTGATGGTCGCAGGTCCCCTGCCGCTGATCGAATCCACCCTGGAGTTCAAACCGCTGTGGCTTTCCGGCACCATGAGCATTCTCACCGGTATCACCTGTGTGCTGGTCACGGTGGTGGCCGTGGTGGTCGCCACACGCTTCGGCCCACTGCCGAAACTCAATGCGGTGGTGGTGTTTTTCTACGCCCTGCTGTTGTCCTACACCGGCATTGTCACGGTGGTGGCGTTTATCCTCAGCCCCGTCTCGACCACCGACTGGGCGGTGTTTGTCGGACAGGGCACCGTGTCGCTGGTGTGGCTGGTCGCCGCCGGCTGGCTGCTTCTTGGGCCGGGTTCAACCCAGTCGGCGATCCGCGGCACACTGGGGCTGGCACTGGCAGTGGCAGCCAGCATCAAACTGGTGGTCGTGGATCTGGCCGGAAGCAACGACTGGATCCGTATCGCGGTGTTTTTGCTGTGCGGCAGCAGCACCCTGGTCATTGCCGTCCTGCGCGCCCGCCGCGACCGTGCGACACTGCCGGACACACACAACACCACCCCGGTAAGCCACGCCACCGCCACTGCTGCCGGCGCCCCCGTGCCCGCGGCGCACACCGCCACCCCGGGAACAACGGACACGGGCACCGTCGACAACAGCAATAACCGCCCGGGCTGGACATCACCCTATACGCAAGGCAAGCCGGAGCGGCAGGATTTGGGCGACACCAGCGACTAGGCGAAAAAAGCACGCTTGAGCACCCCCACAGATCTGCCCCGCCGGTTGTTTCCTTGCACGTGCGCCTGCGGCACCAGCACACGGGCAGGCCGGTTGCCAACCGGTCACCGACCTGCCCAGTGAAGGTAAAAGACCGCGGGGATGCCGCGTGATGGCGTGGTTGTTTCTCTTAGTCGGCCAGCTGCTCCCGGGGAATGGTTCCTTCCGAGATACGCCTGCCGCCGATACCGCCCTGAACCGGGATGTCGATGGTGGAGAAGACAATATTGTCGGTGCACGGGCCTTCCGGGTGCTCAGGCGACCTGCCGTTGATCACCCCGAACACCACCCGGTCGGTGGTGGTGTCGGTCCAGCCGCGCAGCAGGTTACAGCCGTTGGTGGTGACCTCCACGCGGATCGTGGAATCGTCGGCCACCCACCAACTGGTGGACCGCACCTGCTGTTGATGCACCATCACCGGTGTTTGCGGGGTGATTGTCCGGCTTTTCCGGCCCAAATTGCCCAGAGTTTTGGTCACCGACGAGTTCTGCACATCGGCAGTCGATGATCCCATCCAGGATGCGATCAACCGGACCAGCTCCCCGACAGCGCCCAAGGGCTCAGCTGACAGCGCCCGGGCCGATCCAGGCGCAGACGAGCTGTCGGTTTTGGTCTCCCCGGTACCGAGGACGGGCGGGGTGGAAGTCTCATCGGCCACTGCCGGCGCCTGGCCTGAGGCAAGAGTGAAACAAACAGCCAGGACGGCAGTGCGGGCGCTCACACGTCGGGTGTGCATGCGGTCTCCTTTATTTTTTCGCGTCTCGCTCATTGTGACACCACCAATATGCCGGGCGCCGGGGCGCCATTTCTTGCAGCAGCAGGCCACAGCCTGGTTCAACTGAATATTCCGAGTTCACCGAAAACAAACAAGACCCTGCAGATCATCTGCAGCCCGCCTCGCGCCCGCCGGGGAGACGCAGGCTAGGACTTCATCGTGACATGGTGCCCGGCAAGAATCTGTTTCAGATATCCGCCGGTATAGGACTGCGCCACGGCGGCCACATCTTCCGGGGTGCCTTCGGCGACCACAGTGCCGCCGCCTGCCCCGCCTTCCGGCCCCATGTCGACAATCCAGTCCGCGGCCTTGATCACATCCAGGTTGTGCTCGATGACGACAACCGAGTTGCCTTTGTCCACCAGGCCCTGGATGACCAGCATCAGTTTGCGGATGTCCTCGAAATGCAGGCCGGTGGTCGGCTCGTCGAGAATGTAGATCGTCCGGCCGCGGGAGCGTTTCTGCAGTTCGCTGGCAAGCTTCACGCGCTGCGCCTCACCGCCGGACAAGGTGGTGGCCGACTGCCCCAGACGCACATAGCCCAGGCCCACATCCACCAGGGTGTCCAGATACCGGGCAATGGAGGTGATCGGGGCGAAAAACTCCGCCGCCTGGCTGATCGGCATGTCCAGGACCTCAGAGATCGTTTTTCCCTTGTATTTCACCTCCAGGGTTTCCCGGTTGTAGCGCGCCCCGTGGCACACCTCGCAGGGAACATACACATCCGGCAGGAAGTTCATCTCGATTTTCAGTGTCCCATCGCCCCGGCAGGCCTCACAGCGGCCGCCCTTGACGTTGAAGGAGAACCGGCCGGGTTTGTAGCCGCGGACCTTAGCCTCATTGGTTTCGGCGAACAGGTTCCTGATCTTGTCGAACACCCCGGTGTAGGTGGCCGGATTCGACCGGGGGGTGCGGCCGATCGGCGACTGGTCGACCTGCACCAGTTTGTCCAGATGCTCCAACCCGTCAACCCCGGTGGCTTTACCGGGCACCAGCCTGGCGCCGTTGAGTTTGTTGGCCAGGGTTGTCGCCAGAATCTGGTTGATCAGGGTGGATTTACCGGATCCGGATACGCCGGTGATGCAGGTCAGCACCCCCAGCGGAATGGTGACATCGACATTGCGGAGATTGTTTTCCCGGGCCCCGCGGATGGTCAACACCCGGCCGGGGTCGGTCGCGCGCCGGGTGTTGGGGATACCGAGTGTTTTCTTCCCCGCCAGGTACTGGCCGGTCAGCGACTCATCACAGTCCAGCACACCACTGGGTTTTCCCTGGTAGACGATATGCCCGCCGTATTCGCCGGCTTTCGGGCCGATATCGACCAGCCAGTCGGCGGTGCGGATGGTTTCCTCGTCGTGTTCGACCACGATCAGGGTGTTGCCGATATCGCGCAGATGCTCCAGGGTGGCGATCAGCCGTTGGTTGTCACGCTGGTGCAGGCCGATCGACGGCTCGTCGAGGACGTAGAGAACACCGGCCAGCCCGGAGCCGATCTGGGTGGCCAGCCGGATGCGCTGGGCTTCCCCGCCGGACAGGCTGCCCGCCGCCCGGCCCAACGACAGGTAGGTCAGCCCGACATCGATCAAAAACTTCAGCCTGGCCTGCACTTCACGCAGCACGGCCCCGGCGATCATTTCCTCTCGGGCGCCCAGGGCCAGATCGTTGAGGAAATCCGCGGCGTCGGCGACGCTCAGGGCCGTCACATCGGCAATCGACATCTCCCCGTGGGAGTGTGACGCCAGGCGCACCGCCAGGATTTCCGGGCGCAGCCGGGCACCGGAACAGGTGGAGCAGGCAACCTCCCGCATGTAGCCGAGCATGCGTTCTTTCTGGGTCTCCGAGTCGGAGGTGTCCAGTTTCCGGGTGATGTAGTTGAGCACCCCCTCAAACGGGGCGGTGTAGTTGCGGATACGCCCGTAGCGGTTTTTGTAGCGCACACTGACCTTGTGTTTCGAGCCTGTCAGCACCGCTTTCTGCTGCGGTTTGGTCAGCCGGTCAAACGGGGTGTCAGGGTCAAAGCCCATCGCGTCGGCCAGGCCGGTGAGCAGTTTGCGGAAATACTTGATGTTGAACCCGGTGTTCCACGGGGCGATGGCTTCCACCAGTGGGGCGGAGGGATCGGGGATGATCAGATCCATGTCCACTTCCAGGGTGGTGCCCAATCCGTCACACGCCGGGCAGGCGCCGTAGGGGCTGTTGAAGGAAAAACTGCGCGGCTCGAGTTCATCCACCCCGAGCACATGGCCGTTGGGGCAGGCCATTTTCTCGCTGAACCGGCGGGTCCGGTTCGGATCGGTGTCGTCGAAATCAACGAAGTCGAGCACCACCACCCCGTCGGCCAGCCCGAGGGCGGTTTCCACCGAATCGGTCAGGCGCTGTTTACCGGAGGGCTTGACCTTCAGCCGGTCGATGACGACCTCAATATCGTGTTTGACCTGTTTTTCCAGCGTCGGCGGGTCGCTGAGCTGGTGGACCACCCCGTCGACCCGGACCCGGGAATAGCCTTGCGCCGCCAGGTCGGAAAACAGCTCCTGGAACTCACCTTTCCTGGTGCGCACCACCGGGGCCAGCACCTGGAATTTGGTGCCTTCTTCCATGGCGAGCACCTGGTCGACGATCTGCTGCGGGGTTTGCCGTTCAATGACCGCGTCACACTCCGGGCAGTGGGCGGTCCCGGCCCGCGCGTAGAGCAGACGCAGATAGTCATAGACCTCGGTGATGGTGCCGACGGTCGAACGCGGGTTGCGGTTGGTCGATTTCTGGTCGATTGAAACCGCCGGGGACAATCCCTCGATGAAATCGACATCCGGTTTGTCCATCTGCCCCAGAAACTGCCGGGCATAGGCCGACAGGGATTCCACATAGCGGCGCTGCCCTTCGGCGAAAATGGTGTCGAAAGCCAGGGAGGATTTACCCGAACCCGACAAACCGGTGAACACGACCAGCTGGTCGCGGGGAAGGTCAATGTCGACGCTTTTGAGGTTGTGCTCGCGGGCACCACGGACAATCAGGCGGTCAGCCACTTCGGTTCACTCGGTCTTTCACGCTGGTCGGGGGCTAGAACAAAAGGGTGTATCCCGCAATCCGCGGCACCGGTGGTTGTCCTGTTTTTTGCGGGACACACGACCGGGGCGGATCCGGGGACGCAGGAGGGCCGCGGGCCGCGGGGGTCAATGGTGTTGTCCCCGGGCTGCCGGCCAACCCAAACGCTATCACCATCGACTCCGGCCGCCTGGGCTACCCTGGACCACATGACCCATGAGATCCGGTTGGACACAATTTCCGTCTCCGAGATGGACAACAACGTCTATCTGCTCAGCCACGACGGCGAGGGACTGCTCATCGACGCCGCCGACGATGCACCGGCGATTTCTTCCCTCATCAGCCGCGCCGGGGTTGAGGTGACCTGTGTGGCCACCACCCACCGCCACAACGACCATGTGCGCGCCCTGAAAGAGGTTCTCGATTCCACCGGGGCCGTCCATGTGGCCAGCCGGCTCGATGCCCCCGCCCTGCCCGCCCCGGTCGACCATGAACTCGACCACGGTGATGTGCTGCACTGGGCGGGGCTGGAGATTCCGGTGATTGTGCTGCGCGGACACACCCCGGGCGGGCTGGTACTGGATGTGACCATCGACGGGGTGCACCACCTGTTCACCGGGGATTCGTTGTTTCCCGGCGGGGTGGGCAAAACCACCGGCGGCAATGATTTCACCCGGCTGCTCAACGATGTGGTCACCCGGGTGTTCACCGTCTACCCCGATGACACCGTGGTTCATCCCGGTCACGGTGCCCCCACCACCCTGGGGGCCGAACGCCCGCAGCTGGACCAGTGGCGCGAGCGCGGCTGGTAGACACCCGCAGGCCTGCTGCGGGTAGACTTCGGGACACGTTTTTTTAAATCGCATCCGTGTCCCGCTGCAGGCGGCACCACGCTGCCGGTGGCGGGATGCGCGACACTTGTTCATCCATCCCATGTGACACGGTGGCCGCGCCGCAACAAGGCGTGCCACCGATCATTCCGCCGGATAATCTCCGGCCAAAAGGAGGCTGGTTTTCCACCATGTTCCGTAAAATTGCACGACCAATGCTGGCGTCGGTCTATGTTGCCGACGGTGTCGATTCCGTCATCAACGCCAACGAGCACAGCGACAGCGCGAAAGCGGTCATCGACCGCACCAAGTCACTGCTGCCGGGCACGTATGCTTCCGTTATTCCGGATAACCCGGAACTGGTGGTCAAAGCCGCCGGGGCGACCAAAATCACCGCCGGAACGCTTCTGGCCCTGGGTAAATTCCAGCGCCTGTCCGCCGCCGCCCTGGCGCTGACCGCGGTTCCGACAATCCTGTCCCGCCACGCATTCTGGGCGGCTGAGGACGGGGAGGAAAAAACCACCCGCCGCAACGGTTTCCTGACCAATGTTGCCCTGTTGGGCGGGCTGTTGATCACGGTCTCCGACACCCAGGGCAAGCCGGATCTGGTCTGGCGGACCCGCCATGCCGCGAAGGTCACCAACAAAAAGATGCAGTCCGCGCTGCCGGGTAAGTCGGAGACCGAAAAATACCTCGACCAGAGCCGGGAAAAAGCCGGTGAATACGCCGGTGCCGCGAAAGCCGCGGCCGCCACCACCGCCGCCACCGCTTCTGCCAAAGCCACCGGCTTCTGGGAGGACAAGGGCCGCGACATCTACGAGACAGCGGCGGAAAAAGCAGGTGAATGGTTCGAAGAAGCCGAAGAACTCGCCAGCGACTATTACGACCGCGCCCAGAGTTTCGTCGACGACAACAAAGATGACTGGCTGGCTGCCGCCGATTCCAATGCCAAAGCAGCCAAAGACCGCACCGTCCGGGCGGCGAAAATCGCCCAGCAGCGTGCCGACGAGGCCGCGAAAAAAGCTTCCGATGAATACGGCAGCAGGTCGAAAAAAGCCCGCAAAGCCAGCCGTAAGGCCACCAAGAAAGCCGACAAGGCACGGGCGAAGGCCGTCAAGAAGCTGCAAAAGAAGTTCGGGCTGTAACTCTGCCCCGTCGTCATCCGGCACGGCCCGCCGCAGGACGGGGTGCGCCGCCGGATGGCCCTGCGTGCCGCGGCCGCCGGCCGGACAGTACCACCACTGTCCGGCCGGCGGCCGCTGTTGTGGTGGTGTCGAACCGCATTGCCGGTGGGCGATACGAAAAAGGTGGTCTAAAATGGTTTCTTCCGCAGGGCGCGGGAGAGCCGCGAGGGTGTTGTGCATCCTCCCCTTTTCCACCCGGCGCCCCCTTTTACTCCTGCCACCGACAACAGAAGCTGAAAAACACTCCGCTGTGCCGACACACCACACCCCAGCCGACCACGTCGATGATCGCGTCAGCGAGCAGCAGCAGCATCTCAACTCGCTGATCGCGCATCTGGACGCCGAAGTCGCCAAAGCCCGCAAACGCCTGGATGAGGTCATGCTCAGGGTCGATCCCTCCAATCCGGATCCGGAGGCCCTGGTGGAACGGGAAACCGAGTACCACTCCCTCAACGAGCGCATCGACCGGCTCAACATCGCCTCCCTGGGCCTGGTGTTCGGGCGCATCGATGTATTCGACACCACCAAAGCAGGGCCCGAGCACCCGGTTCCCGGACACCCCGATCATGACCGCCGCTACATCGGCAGGTTGGGGTTGCACGACCGGGACAACGGCTACGAGACCCTGCTGTTGGACTGGCGGGCGCCGACAGCCAGACCCTTTTATCTGGCCACCACCGCCCAGCCGGAGGGTGTCATCGCCCGCCGGCACATCAAAACCAAAGGCACCACCGTCACCGATGTCACCGACGAATATTTGGCCGACATCCCGGAGGCCGCCGGTCATGCCGGTGGTGCGGTGGGCGATGAAACCCCGCTGCTGGCGGCCTTGAATCGTGCCCGCAGCGGGCATATGAGCGATATCGTCGAAACCATTCAGCGGGAGCAGGATGAAATCATCCGGGATTCCACCCGCAGCATCATGGTTGTCACCGGCGGGCCGGGCACCGGCAAAACCGCGGTCGCCCTGCACCGGGTGGCTTATCTGCTCTACACCTGGCGGGCGCAGCTGAGTAAAACCGGGGTGCTGATCATCGGCCCGAACACCACCTTTTTGGACTACATCTCCCGGGTCCTTCCCGAACTCGGGGAAACCGGTGTGGTGCTGTCGACTGTGGCCGGGCTCTACCCTGGTTTTTCCCCGCAGAAATCCGAAAGCCTGCTGGTCAAAGAGATCAAGGGATCGGCGGAGATGGCCACCATCCTGGACCGGGCGGTGAAAAACCACCAACTGGTCCCCTCCGAACCGGTGGCCATCACCCTGGAGGGCCTGGAGGTCACCGTCACCCCGGCGATGGTCAAGGCCTCCCGCACCAGGGCCAGGCGTTCCCGCAAACCCCACAACTTCGCCCGCCCGATTTTCCGGGATCATCTCACCGAATCCATTGCCCGGGCCTACGCGCACCACATCTCCGCGGACCCGTTGGGGGGCGGGGATTTTCTCGGGGAAGGCGATGTCGCCCAAATCCACGACGATATCTGCGACGAGCAGCAGCTCACCGATCTGCTCGACCAGCTGTGGCCGCAGCTGGATCCGGTGGAGGTTCTCGCCGAACTGGTCGGCAGCACCGAAGTCATCGATGCGGCGGCCACAGGCTACGACGAGGAAACCAAAAACGCCCTCTACCGCGATGACCCGTCTGCTTTTTCCACCTCGGACACCGCACTGATCGATGAACTGGCGCACCTGATCGGTATTCCCGACCCGGATCAGGCCGACGACAACAACCGGCGGGCCTGGCGGCAGCAGATCGCCGATGCCGAAGATGCCCTCGACATTCTGCAGTCCTCGGCCAACACCGACCTGGATGATGAATCGGAGGCCGAAATACTGTCCGCCCACGACATCATCGACCCGGAAACCCTGGCGCAACGGCAGAAAGTCCGCGACACCCGCACCACCGCCCAGCGGGCCGCCGCCGACCACACCTGGGCCTTTGGTCATGTCATTGTCGATGAGGCACAGGAGCTTTCCCCCATGGAGTGGCGGATGGTGATGCGCCGCTGCCCCGCCCGGTGGATGACATTGGTCGGCGATACCGCCCAAACCGGCCATCCCGCCGGTGTTGACTCGTGGACCGAAACCCTTGAGCCTTTCGCCGGCACCCGGTGTGTCCGCCACGAGTTGACCGTCAACTACCGCACCCCGCAGACCATCACCGATTTCGCCGAACCACTGCTGGAAGTCATCGCCCCGGAACAAACCCCGCCGACAGCCATCCGGGACGGCAACCGGCCGGTGACCATTGTTCCGGCGGACACCGACCCGCTGGCGGTGAAACAACGGCTCGAAAAAGCCGAACCCGAACGGTTGACGGCGATCATCGCGCCGCCGCAGTCCGGTATCGACGGGGCCCGCACCGTCGACGACATCAAAGGCCTGGAATTCGACCATGTCATTGTGGTCGACCCGGCAGCCATTGCCGAGGCCTCGGTGCAGGGACTCAATGACCTGTATGTCGCCTACACCCGCGCGACACAAACGTTGACGGTCATCGGTGATCCGCCGCATCCCACCGGTCCGTTCACCCGCGGCCACTGATCTGCCCCCCGCATGCACTCGGCCCAGCCGGGAGACCACCACCGTTTTCCCCAGTCACGGATCGTGACGTAGTATTGCCGGTTGGGGGTGTTGTGCCACTCCTGTTGCCCCTGCCGCCGACACCATGGAAGGACCGGTCCCGGCCATGAGTACCCGCGATGTATCCGCCGGACAACCCACCATCCGCCGGAAAGCCCCCGCCCCCGCGGTGTCGGTTGCCCTGGCCGGCCTGGCGGTCACCGGCTGCGCATTGTCATCGGAAAACGCCACTGACCTCGAGTCGGCGGGCCCGGACATGTCGGCGATTCTCAACGAAGCCGTCGCCCGCGGCACAAACCCGGTGGAGGTCCACCCAGCGTGGCTGTACCCGGGCGAACCGACCGGTTTTTTCATCGCCTGCCCCTACCTGCCGCGCGGCAGCGCCGAAGCCATCACAAAAGTTCCGCTGCGGCAGATTCCCGCTGATGGCCTGGATGATTCGGTCAACGCTCTGGTCATTGTCTACCGCGACAACCGTACTGTTGTCACCCGCTACCCGCTGGACAAAATCAACATGTGCACGATGACCGGCCAGCAGGAGGAAGTCTTCGACAGCGACTCCACCATTGTCTTCGAACCCACCGACACCGGCTGGCAGGCAGTCGGTTTCGGCCACCAAACCCGGGCACAGACCACCGACTAGTCCCCCGGCACCCACGCGCCCCACAGCCGGACACTGCGGTTGACCCGGCACCGGCCGGCGAATCACCATGATCACTAAGCGGCGGTTCAGCACCGCCGTTACCGGCGCCACACCATCCACACACGTGCGGGGAGCTTTTGCTGCAGGTGACCGGAACGAAGCCGCCGTCCCGGGCACTGTTATTCAGCACAGCTCCAACGCTTGGGGTTCAGCCCCGCGGGCCCCATTGGACGAACCGGCAAAACAGCCGGAAACCACGGGCTTCGGGGGTTAAAGTGCAACAGGAGCAGGGCCGCCGCACAGGACTCCGGCAGGCCAGGGATATTTTTGTTGCGTCCCACCGCCGCCTCACCGGGCACACGCCGTGGGGCACAGCGATCGTGCCCTCCCTTGCCCTTCTAGTCCGAAAAACACCTGCCGCAGACAGAGCACGGACCTCGCCCCACAGCCCGCCACAGGCGGTGTGTGCAAAAAATCACACACGTGTTATTTGTGGCATGGTTCACCACAAGATGCGGCGGGCAGCACCCGTGCGCAAAGCCCTGTACGGGAGAGTTTTCGCTGCTACGTAATTTTGGACAAACCACAAGATGTAGTGTTTTGGTTTCCCTCAGCTACTACCTGTTGTGGCGCCAGTGGGCCGATAGGGACTTTTCAATGTTGCCAATCGCTCCTATTGTCAGCGGACATGACCACTTTTTCCGCTCCCGCCACCACGGCTCCTTCCACCCCCACGGCGGCACCGTCCGTCCCCGGGGACGACCACCCCACCCCCACCGTGACCCCCATCGACCAGCAACACCGGGTGCTGGTCGATCCGGTCAGCACCATCGACGAGTATCTCTCCCGCACCGATTGGCGGGTCAACGCCAACGCCAACCAGGACTTCTCCCTCGGCGGGATGATGCTCAACTCCACCGGCAAAGTGGTGGCCAACTACTGGCTGAGCCAGGTGTTCTCCCCGGACGCGGCCGCCGCGCACCGGGACGGTGACATCCACATCCACGATCTGGACATGCTGGCCGGATACTGTGCCGGATGGTCCCTGCGCCAACTGCTGGAGCAGGGATTCAACGGGGTGCCAGGGGCAGTCAACTCCGCGCCCCCGAAACACTTTTCCTCCGCCTGCGGCCAGATCGTGAATTTTCTGGGCACCCTGCAAAACGAATGGGCCGGCGCCCAGGCATTCAGTTCCTTCGACACCTACCTGGCTCCGTTCGTGAGGCTGGACAACCTGGACTACCCGACGCTCAAGCAGCACATGCAGGAATTCATCTTCAACCTCAATGTGCCCAGCCGCTGGGGCATGCAGACCCCGTTTACCAACCTCACCTTCGATGTGTGCGTGCCGGAGGATCTCAAAGCCCAGCACCCGTTCATCGGAGAGGAAGTCATGGACTTCACCTACGGCGAGCTGGAAAAAGAAATGGAGCTGATCAACACCGCCTTCATCGAGGTCATGAGCGAGGGGGATGCCGACGGAAGGGTGTTCACTTTCCCCATCCCCACCTACAACATCACCCGGGATTTCGACTGGGACAGTGACTTCTCCGAGCGGTTGTTCGCCATGACCGCCCGCTATGGTCTCCCCTACTTCCAGAACTTCATCAACTCGGAGCTTTCCCCCGGGCACATCCGCAGCATGTGTTGCCGCCTGCAGCTGGATCTGCGCCAGCTGCTGGCCCGGGGCAACGGGCTGTTCGGCTCCGCCGAGCAAACCGGTTCCATCGGTGTTGTCACCATCAACTGTGCCCGGCTGGGCTACCTGTATGCAGGCGACACCGCCGGGCTGTACAGGCAGCTTGATCATCTCATTGACCTGGGCGTCGACACCCTGGAAAAACGCCGGGAAACAATCGGCGAGCTCATTGACCGCGGCCTCTACCCCTACACCGCCCGGTGGCTGCCCAGCCTGGACAACCATTTCTCCACCATCGGGGTCAACGGCTGCAATGAAATGGTCGCCAATTTCTTCCGCCACAGCCCGCAGGCCACCGACATCACCTCCGACTCCGGCAAGAGCATGGTGCTCGAACTGCTCGAACACATCAACAAGCGGCTGGTGGGCGCGCAGGAGAAAACAGGTCACCTCTACAATCTGGAGGCCACCCCCGCCGAAGGCGCCACCTACCGTTTCGCCAAAGAGGATGCGGCACGGTTTGACGACATCATTCAGGCCGGGACGCCACAGCAGCCCTACTACACCAATTCCTCGCAGCTTCCGGTCGACCACACCCCCGATCCTTTCGCCGCTCTGGAGCACCAGGAGGACCTGCAGGCTCTCTATACCGGCGGGACTGTGCTGCATTTGTACATGGGGGCGAAGATGTCGTCGTCACAGGCGTGCGCGAAACTGGTGCGCCGGGCGCTGGACAACTACCGGCTGCCCTACATCACCGTCACCCCGACGTTTTCGATCTGCAGCGACCACGGGTATATCTCCGGGGAGCACTTCTTGTGCCCCACCTGTGACAAACCCACCGAGGTGTGGACCCGGGTCATGGGCTATTTCCGGCCCGTGCACAGCTTCAACACCGGTAAAAAAGGCGAGTTCCACCAGCGCCGGTATTTCCGGGAACAGCTGGCGGTCTGACACGCCCCGGGCATGCCCGCAGGCCCTGGGGAAGGCCACAGGCCTTTTTCAACACCCCCGCCCACCGATCACCCCCTTACGACTGAGAAAAAAGGTTTCCCGACACTGTGCCCGCCACCGCCATCCCGCAGCTGCCCGCCGCCGGAATCATCCCGTTTTCGGTCACCGACTGGCCGGACAACATCACCGCCACCCTGTTTACCCAGGGCTGTCCGTGGCGGTGCCGCTACTGCCACAATCCCGCACTGCAGGAGATGGTTCCTCCGGCCGGTTGCGGCAGCAGCGAACACAGCACCGGCCCTGCCGACGCGACGACGGCACCAAGGCCCTGTTTCGCCGATTTTCTGGCTCTGCTCCGCCACCGGCGGCGGGTCTATGACGGGGCGGTGATCTCCGGGGGTGAACCCACCGTGCACCGCGGCTTGGGGGCGGCTGTTGCCGCGATCCATGGGCTGGGACTCCCGGTTGGCCTGCACACCTGCGGCTACCAGCCAACCCGGTTGGAGGCGCTGCTGGCCAACCCGGTGACCCGTCCCGAGTGGGTGGGCCTGGATGTCAAAGCCATCACAGCCGATCTTCCGCAGGTCGTCGGCTGCAGTAAAAAAGCAGCCGAGGTGGCCGGCCGGAGCCTGGATATTGTCAGCCGCTATTGCCGGAACACAGCCATGGAGGCGGAAATTCGGACCACAATCTGGCCGGATTCGCCTGTCAGCGACCATCTCGACCAGCTGCGGGAGGTTGTCGCCCGGGCCGGTTTTGAGCTGGTGGTCCACCAGGCCCACGGGGTTGACGCGAACGGCTATTTCATCGGCGACAGCGCCCCCGTTGCC
>NZ_JAFLEQ010000015.1:45660-85755 GCF_017307055.1 Corynebacterium mendelii
GGCGGTTTTTTTCGTGCTTTTATAAACCAACTTGTCAGCTACGCAGAGCCGTCACACGCTCGACGATGAAGGATTTGACGGCTTCGGCGTCATTGGGCATGTCGGTCACCCTGCGCGGCTGGTCCATAGTGCCTTCGAAACGGCCGGTGATCTCCGGCGAGGTGCCGGTGGCTTCTTCGATTGTTTCGGCGAATTTGACCGGCAGCGCGGTTTCCAGGCACACAATCGGCGACTCGGTGGTGTCCTTGAACTTCCGGGCCACGAACACACCGTCGGCGGTGTGCGGATCAATGAGGGTGTTCAGGTCCGCGGCACACTGGCGGATGGTCTCCAGCCGGTTGGCGTGGGTGGATTGTCCGGCCACAAAGCCGAAGTCGGTTTCGATCCTGTCGAATGCTTCCTCCCCTGCCAGGGAGAAACCACCCTGCTTGACCCTGGTGCCGAACAGCTCTTTGACGCGGGCGGCGTCACGGCCCAGCAGATCGAAGATGAAACGCTCGAAATTCGAGGCCTTGGAGATGTCCATCGACGGCGAGGAGGTTTTCTCCGCGGTCCGGTCCACGTTGTAGCTGCCGGTGGCGAAAAACTCTTCCAGCACATTGTTTTCGTTGGTGGCGACAATCAGACGGTCGATGGGAAGGCCCATCTGGCGGGCCACGTGGCCGGCACAGATGTCACCGAAGTTGCCGGTCGGAACAGAGAAGCTGACCTTCTGGTCGTTGGAGTCTGTCAGTTTGATCCAGCAGGAAATGTAGTAGACCACCTGGGCCAGAAGACGTGCCCAGTTAATCGAGTTGACCGCGCCGATACGCCATTTCCGCTTGAATTCGGCATCCGCGGACACAGCCTTGACCACGTCCTGGCAGTCGTCGAAAACCCCGTCGAGGGCGATGTTGAAAATATTGTCGTCGGCCAGCCCGAACATCTGCGCCTGCTGGAAGGGGGTCATGCGGCCTTTCGGGGTGAGCATGAACACCGAAATGCCGTGACGCCCCCGCATGGCGTATTCGGCCGCTGATCCGGTATCGCCCGAGGTGGCGCCCAAAATATTGAGGGTTTCTTTTCTCCGGTCGAGTTCGTATTCGAAGAACTCGCCCAAAAGCTGCATGGCCATGTCCTTAAAGGCGGCGGTCGGCCCCATCGACAACCGACCGATGAAAATGCCGTCTTCGAGTTGTGTGACCGGGACGATTTCTTCCTCGGAAAACACCGGCGTCCGGTAGGCGTTGCGGGCCAGCTCCATGAGTTTTACCGGCTCGATGTCGTCGATGAATTTGCAGATGATCTCACCGGCCAACGCGGCATAGCCGCCCTCGGCCAGCACCCCGCGCAGACGGGTCAGCTCGGCGTCGTCGAGGCTCGGGTAGTCGGCGGGCAGGTACAGGCCGCCGTCAGGTGCCAGTCCCCCCAACAAAATGTCGCAGAACTTGTACGGCTTGGCATCGGTGTCGCGCGTTGAGATGTAATCCACCCCACGTACATTACAAAACACCGTCTGCCGGCACGTCGCCGCCGCCCCTGTTGCCCCCGTCGAGTCCACGGTGACCGGCTTGTCGACCATGCCGGACACGCCGGTTCAGGGCGTAGAATCAGCCGGTATGGCAACTCCCCCTTTTATTGTTGACCTCCGCGCCAAGATCGGCCACGACCCGCTGTGGCTTCCCGGGGTGACCGGGATTGTTCTGCGGCCCGGAGCCGACGGTCAAGCAGACGAGGTGCTGCTGGTGCAGCGGGTCGACAACGGCCAGTGGACACCGGTGACCGGTATCTGTGATCCCGGTGAGCAACCCGGAGACGCCATTGTCCGGGAGATCAGGGAGGAAACCGGCATCACCGCCCGTATCCGCGGCCTGATCGGTGTGGAAGCGGTCGGCCCGGTCACCTACCCCAACGGGGATGTGTCCTCCTACATGGACACCTCTTTCAGCCTGGTTGCGGTCGACAGCTCAGCCGAACCGACTGTCGGCGATGACGAATCCACGGCCGTGCGCTGGTGCCCGGTCGATGAGCTGCCGCCGATGAAAGACCGGTTTGTCCGCACCATCGGCTGGGCGGTGGAAGGCTCCTCCGGGCACTACGGCGGCGGAAAATAGACAACCGCACGGGCGCACACCCCACACGCCCGTTCCCACCGTGATCGCGGCGGGTGGGCCACACAGCGGGTGGTCACCGCCGATGCGCCGTTGCCGCGGCAATGCGGGACACAGGCATGTGCCGGGAACAATACACCTGCCCCGGGGTTCAGGCTCCTGGGTGGCGGAGATTGTGGGCCGCCATGTTCGCCCCGGCGGCGGATTTAGCCACCCGGTGCCGCCTTGTCGCCCGCGCGGGCACAGGACAAACAGCCCGGCAACGACAATCGGCCCGCAAGAACGCCAACCGGACAAATCGTCTCCGGCGGCGTGATCTTCGGGCCGATACACATCCAACCGCCCCGCACCGGCGATGGTGCGGGGCGTCAATGAAGGATTACTTGACGGTGTGAACGATCATGACGTCACACTGCGACTGGCGGGCAACATCAGCCGGGACAGAACCCAGCAGGCGGCCGGTCAGGGAGTTGATGCCACGGTTACCGACAACCAGCAGGTCGGCGTGGAACTCGTTGACGATCGCCATCAGGGCTTCCACCGGGGTGCCGGGTTTTTGGGAGGTCTTGATCTCGGTGGCGCCGACCTCGCGGGCTGCTTTGGTGGCTTTCTGCAGGTTTTCGGCGGCCGGATCGTCGCCCAGCACGGTCACGGAGTCCTGGCGCAGGGTCTTCGACGCCGCTTCCTTGGACTCGTAGAAAGCGCAACCGATCACCAGCGTCGCATCGAAAGCGGCGGCAATAGCGGCCGCCCGCTGAACGGCGAGCATCGAGGACTTCGAACCGTCGGTGCCGACAACAATGGTGGAGTACTGACTCATGGAGAACCTTCCGTGGTGGTGATCAGAATGTATGAAACGTATTCCGGGCCGGTCCACTGCACCATCGATGATGCAGGTGGAGAGGGTATGACGCGTTTACCCGTCCATTGTAGGCACTTTTTGACCCGCCCGTGCCGTGATGTGCCAGTCTCACGTTCCCCTGACCGCTGGGATACCGGTCACAGTGGGCGGTTGTGCTGCTGCCCCGCCTAGAGTCCCGCTTCCTTCATGCCGCGGAGTTCCTTTTTCAAATCCTGGATTTCGTCGCGCAGCCGCCCGGCCAGTTCGAATTTCAGCTCGGCGGCAGCCTCCATCATCTGTGTGGTCAGATCGTCGATGAGCAGCTGCAGTTTCTCCGCCGGCATGTCAGTGGTGTCGGGGCGGTTGACCAATGCGGCATCCCCTGCTGAACCGTTGTCGGCGGCACGTTCGCTCCCGTCGTCGGCACTGTCGTAGACCTGGTCCAAAATGTCGGCGATCTTTTTGCGCAGCGGCTGCGGATCGACCCCGTGCTCGGTGTTCCAGGCGATCTGCTTTTCGCGGCGGCGTTCGGTTTCCTCGATGGCGTTTTTCATCGACTCGGTGATGGTGTCGGCGTACATGTGCACCTCGCCGGAAACGTTGCGGGCCGCCCGGCCGATGGTCTGGATCAGTGAGGTGGTCGAACGCAGGAAACCTTCCTTGTCGGCATCCAGGATCGCCACCAGGGATACCTCCGGAAGATCGAGGCCCTCCCGCAGCAGGTTGATGCCGACCAGCACGTCGTACTCGCCGAGCCTGAGCTGCCGCAGCAACTCCACCCGCTGCAGGGTGTCGATATCGGAGTGCAGGTAGCGCACCCGGATCCCGTTCTGCAGGAGATAGTCGGTGAGATCCTCGGCCATTTTCTTCGTCAGGGTGGTCACCAGCACACGTTCGTGTTTGTCCTCCCGGACCCGGATTTCCTCGATCAGATCATCAATCTGCCCCTTGGTGGGTTTGACCACCACCTTCGGATCCACCAGGCCGGTGGGGCGGATAACCTGTTCAACGAACTCACCGCCGCTGGCCGCCAGCTCGTAGGCCCCCGGGGTGGCCGACATGTAGACGCACTGGCCTTTCCTGTCGTCGAACTCCTGCCAGGTCAACGGGCGGTTGTCCAGGGCGCTGGGAAGACGGAAACCGAAATCGACGAGGTTGCGTTTGCGGGAGGCATCCCCTTCGTACATGCCGCCGATCTGGGGAACGGTGACATGGGACTCGTCGATGATGGTGACGAAATCCTCCGGGAAGTAGTCGATCAAGGTGGCCGGTGCGGTGCCCGGGCCACGGCCGTCGATGTGGCGGGAATAGTTTTCGATGCCGGAGCAAAAACCCACCTGCTGGATCATTTCCAGATCGTATTCGGTGCGCATCCGCAGCCGTTGCGCTTCCAGCAGCTTGCCCCGGTTTTCCAGGTCAGCCAGGCGGTCTTGCAGTTCCTGCTTGATCGCCTCGACGGCTTTTTCCATTCTTTCCGGACCCGCCACATAGTGGGTGGCCGGAAAGATGCGGATTTCGTCGACCTGGCTGATGGTATTTCCGGTCAGGGGGTGAATGTAGTAGAGCGCATCGACCTCGTCGCCGAAAAATTCGACGCGGACGGCTTTTTCCTCGTAGGCCGGGATAATGTCGACGGTATCGCCTTTGACCCGGAAGGTGCCGCGGGTAAAGGCCACATCATTGCGGCCGTACTGGATATCGACCAGCAGCCGCAGAAACCGGTCGCGTTCGACTTCGTCGCCGACTTCCAGCACCACCGACCGGTCGAGGTAGGACTGGGGGGTGCCCAGACCGTAGATGCAGGAGACCGAGGAAACCACCACCACATCCCTTCTGGACAGCAGCGCGCTGGTGGCCGAATGCCGCAGCCGTTCAACGTCCTCGTTGATCGAGGAGTCCTTTTCGATGTAGGTGTCGGTCTGGGCGATATACGCCTCGGGTTGGTAGTAGTCGTAGTAGGAGACGAAGTATTCCACCGCATTATGCGGCAGCAGGCTGCGCAGCTCGTTGGCCAGCTGCGCGGCCAGTGTTTTGTTCGGCGCCATCACCAGGGTGGGCCGCTGCAACTGTTCGATCAGCCAGGCGGCGGTGGCTGATTTACCGGTACCGGTCGCCCCCATGAGCACCACGTCGCGTTCCCCGCGGTTGATGCGTTCGGTCAGCTCCCTGATCGCTTTCGGCTGATCGCCGGCCGGCTGGAAATCGGATTCGACCCGGAACCTGCCGTCGGAACGTTCAACCTCCCCCACCGGCCGGTGCTCGGAATGGGACAACACGGGATGTTCAGCTGCAAAGGCCATGGGGCCAACTCTACAAGCCGCAGCCGGGCCTGCCCGGGACCACCACGACAGGTGACAGGTGACACGACGGCGCACGGTGTGTGTTGCCGAAAGTTAACGCGGCGGGCGCCCTGCGGTGACTGCTAGACCAGCGGCAGCACGGTGTCCTCGACCTGCCGGCGCAGATGGTCCAGATCGCCGGAATTGTCGATGATGACGGTGGCGATCGCCCGGCGCTCCCGGTCGCTGGCCTGGCTGTCAATGCGGCGGCGGGCCTGCTGTGCGGTGAAACCGCGGTTGGTGACAAGCCGGTCGATGCGGATACCGGCCGGTGCTTCCACCACAATCACTTCGTCGAACTGGTCGGCCCCGCCGGTTTCGGTGACCAGCGGCACGTCATAGACCACCGCCCGCACACCGGGGGTGTGTTTCGCCTTCTCGATACGCCGCCGGGCTTCCGCCGCAATCAGAGGATGGGTGATCGAATTGATCATCTCGGTGGACTGCTGCGAGGCGAAGGCCCGTTCCGCGAGCAGCTTCCGTTTGAGGCTGCCGTCGCCATCGATGATGTCGTCTCCGAAAGCCTGCGCCAGCTGCTGCAGGGCGGGCTGGCCCGGCTGCACAATATCGCGGGCGATCCGGTCGGCATCCACGATGGCCAGCCCGTTTTCGGCCAATATCTTCGCCACCGTTGATTTGCCGCTGCCGATACCGCCTGTCAGTGCCATGGTTTTCACACCCCTAGGATAGGTGCCGACGGGTTTTTGGCACCCGCCGATTGCCTGCTTTTCACCTTTGGGCAGGTAGGGTGTTTCTTTATGCTTCACCGTCCCCGTTCCACCGGACCTGCCGGTGTGGCCACTGTGCGCTCCATGAACTTAACCAGTGTGCTCACCGAACTGATCAGGGCCGAAGGCCAGATCAGCCGTGCGGAGCTTGCCACCGCCACCGGGTTGACCCGGATGACGATCTCCCGGTTCATGGATGAGTTGACCGAGGCGGGCATGGTGACCGAAACCGTCAAACCCGTCCGCCCCGGTGCCCGCGGCCGCCCGGCCAGCTGCGCGACGGTCACCCCCGGCAGACGTTTCGCCCTGGGCGTTGAGGTCAACGCAAATTCCTTGACCATTCTGGCGGTTGATATCACCGGGTCGATTATCGCCCGACGGGTGTTTGTGCAGGGTTTCGCCGGTGAAGCAGCCCGCAGAGCCGTCTCCTGGGCACTGGAACAGGCAGAACATGTGCTGGCGGAGGTGGCGGCCCGTCACCCCGACAGCCGGTTGATCGGTATCGGTATGGCGCTGCCGGGAATTCTGGGCCTGGACGGCGCCCCGGAGATCATCAACGCCCCGAATCTGGACTGGCGGCGGGAACATTTGACCACTGTTGCGGCGTTTGCCGCCGACCACGGGGTGGAGTTGACCATCCACAATGAGGCGACCGTGGCCAGCCGCGGGGCCACCATGCCCACCCCGGTGTCGATTCCGCAGCCGGCCAGTTTCATCTATCTGTCCGGTGAGGTCGGTTTGGGCGGGGCGATCATGGTCAACGGGGAAAACTACACCGGGGTCAACGGCCGGGCGGGTGAGATCGGGCATGTGTGCGTCAACCCCGACGGTCCGCTGTGCGCCTGCGGGGCCACCGGTTGCCTGGAGGTTTATCTCGGGCCCAAAGGCCTGCGGCAGCGGGCCGGGCTGGGCCCCACCGCCTCCGCCGACGAACTGATCACCGCCTGGACAAACGGGGACCCGGCGGCCCGGGCCGCGGTGGACACCGCCGGGCGAGCACTCGGGCTGGTGCTGGCGGCAACGATCAATCTGGTTGACGTTCCCGCGGTGGTGGTCGGCGGGTGGCTGTCACCGCTGACCCAGATTCTGCGCATCCATGTCCACCGGGAACTGGTCACCCGCCTGGTGGCTTTCGATCCGGCCGACATCGATTTTCTTGCCGCCGGTGATGGCATGCTGGCCGCGGCACGCGGCGCCGCCCTGGCGGTGATCGCCGATCACATCACCCGCCCGGAAGACCTGATCGGCACCACTGCCCCGCCGGCCGGAGTGTGAGCACAAACCACACCCGACCACCCGGCCCGCCGGCTCCGCAGAAAAAGCGGGGCCGGACCAGCGGCTACTGCCCCAGGCGGCGCCGCAGCGTGCCCCTGATCTCGTATGCCCGGCGGTACTGCAGGGAGGTTTTGCGCTCCAGGCAATCCATACCGTCAAGAAGTGCTTCCAGGCGTTCCAGCGCCTGCCGGGGCCGGCCGTGGGCCGCTTCCAGCCCCGCCAGATCAACCATCACCTCGTCGTGCAGATCCATTCTTCCCGCCGAGCGCAAAAGATCGGCCGCATGCTCACAGGACAGTGTCGCCCCGGTGATATTGCCGCACAGGCCCTGGAAATAGCCGCGGCGCCCATGGTAATAGGCACGCACCACATCTGCTGTAGTTCCCAGAATCCAGGCGGCCGGGGCCACCGCGTCAGCCGCCTGGTTGATCAGGTCGTCGACGGCCGCGGCATCGCCCACCGGAACCGGATCAGGTTGATTGGCCAGCTTACCGGCCATGCTGTCGCACAATCCGCCGGAGATGAGCCTGAGCAGGGCGGCGTATTCGACATCGTTGATCGAGTCCCTGGTGTGGCTGTCGACCAGGCTGTCGATGCACACGGCCGGCCAGTCGGGTGAGTTGTCGAAAAATTCCCGCACCCAGCTGCCCTCATCCAGCGACGACACCGTAAATTTTCTCTCCGGCATTCGGTGCCCGGCCACCGCTGCGGCATCGTCTGCCATCTGGTCGACAATGAGTTTCGCCCGGGAGAGAGCATAGACGCTTTCGGCATGCCGCCCCGACGACTGGTAGAGCACCGCGGCTTTCACATACGGGGTCACCGCCCGCCTGTCGATGCCGCGGGCCAGGTGGATTTCGGCGACCCGCATCATGTGTTCGGCGGCCCGGGCATCATCGCGGTCGTTGAGAAAGCGCAGGACCTCCACGCGCAGGTCTTCCTCCGGGACGCTGCCGGGAAAGTCCTCCACATACAGAAGCGCTGTTTCGGCCACGTCGATCGCCTCGTCGCCGCGGCGCAGTGTACTCAAGTGATCCATGACCCGCCGGGCCCCGGCAACCACCCAAAACGGCAGGCCCAGTGCCGCGGCCAGGTTCATCATCTGGCGGGCGCATTCCAGGGCTTCCCCGGGGTATCCGGCGGCGCCCGCCGCGTCACTCAAACCCGCCAGCCCCTGCATACGAACCCCGATCGGTTCGATCGACGGGGTGCGCATCGCCTCATCCATCAACCGGCAGGCCCCGGGCAGATCATCGTCTTCGATCACCTGCGCCCTGTTCATCAGCAGATAGGCCGGGTCGTCGGTGTTGGGTTGACTGGGATCCATATCCGCTGTCCCACCCTGCCGCGTGGAAAACCACTGCGCGTCCAGCGACAGGCGGCGGAAAAATTCGACCTGTTTGTCGTCGGTGATGCCGAGTTGTTCCGGATGCCCGATCAGTGCGGGGTGCTGCACGAGAAGGTGCAGTCCGCGGAGGAAATAGACGGTTTCCTCGCCGGGATCGAAGTGCGCGGCGTGGGCGGCCACCAGCTGGGCGAGATCCATGCTGCGCCACGGCCCGTGCAAGTCAAGGCTGATATACGGGGCCTGTTCCTCGGCGCCGTTGCCCTGCCCGGCGGCTACCGCCGCGGCCGCGGCCCCGGCCTGGTCGGCTGCGCCATCAAGACCTCCCTGTTGGTGGCTTGTGGTCCGGTAGTCGACGTCGTCGACGGCTGAAAGACAGCTGATGTCAACGACCTGTTTGCCGCCTGCTTCCTCTACGTCGGGGACATGTTCCGGGGTGATGCTGCGGTTGATCCGGTCGATCAGTTTGCGCTGGTCGACCACCCCGTCACGGGTGGTGAACATCTCCCGGATCCCATGCCAGATGTCATCGAGCCACCGGGCCAACTCTGCGGGAAGGGGGTGAACAAGCTCCGGGGTGTCAACGCCGCTGATCAGTGTCTGCGCGGACATCCGCAGCGGGAGCCGGCGGTTGGCGGTTGGCGGAAAATCGGCCGCGGCCCGGGCGATGTGGCTGGCGGAACCGGCCAGCACCATGACATCACCGTGGCTGGACGCCTGGGACCAGGTGGGGATGCCGCGGCACAGCCCGGCTACAGCGAGGGGAATTCTGCCGCGGGCGCCGTGGCGGGCGGACAGCCCCAGATAGCTTTGCAGCGGGGCCGTCAGCTGCCGCTGGGTTCCCGGGTGCAGGCCGGCAAGATGATGTTTCATCTTCCGGTAGCAGCCGAAGGCTTTCTCGTCATTGCCGGTGAGCAGGTAGATGGTCATGCCGTAGCGGTTGGCCATCAAACTGGACTGGTCGCACAACCGGTTGTTGGCGTCACGGGCCACAAGGGAAGCGATCACCGGTTGGGCCTCAATCCATTTGTTGGCCGCCGCGTGGGCCCGGATGAGATCCATGTCTTTGGCAACGGCCATGCCGCAGTCGTCGCAGCAGGCCATCCATGGGCTTGGGTCGGCGGCGAGAACGGCCGACAGCAGGCCGTCCGGATCGACCGTGTCCCCCAGCCGCAGGCGCCGCCGGTAGTCCAGTAACAGCGGATCGATCTCACCCTGGCCGTGGGTGACCGCGAACTTTTTGTGCCGGGACAAAATGGTGTCCAGCTCACGTGCGGGCACCGCCGGGTTGTCCATCGCGGCGATCGCCACCGACCACTGCAGCCGGTAGAGTCCGTGGAGCAAATCCCGGTCGAACAACTCCGGGTTGGAGTCGTAGTAGCGTTCCAGCGCCGCGAACGGGGCCACTTCCTCGTAGCAGCGGCCGGTGACCGCCAGCACGTTGGCCAAACCGGTCAACGCATAGACGGCCTTGTCATCCCGGCCCCGGGACTGCGCCAGGTCCACGGCACGGGAAAAAAGATTCACCCTCCCTGCACCGTAGGGGTGGTTTCCGGCCCTGGCCAGCAGATCGTCGATTTCGTCTGTCACATCGCTCACGGTCAGTCGGATCCTTGTTGTTCGGGAGGGCGGAAAAAGCGGGAAAACAGCGGGGTCGTTTCAAAAACCCCGCCCCTGAATTTTTTTAAGACACCGGCTCGTCTGGGGTGTCCGGCCCGGTATCGGTCCCGGCTGCACCACCGCCGGTAGTGGTGGCGCTGTTTTTCAGCGACGCCCTGATCAGCGGGGTGTACAAATTCGCCGCCCACGCCCTGACCTGGGCATCCATGGGATGCTGGCCGGTCATCAGCGCCTGGATGTAGAAACCACGGACAGCGGATTCCACCACCAGTGGAGCCTGGATGACAGAGGCCGCCAGTTCGTTGACGATCGGGGTGGTGGCGTTGAAAATAAGCCGCGGCGCATGCTCCCCGGGCCGGTCCTTGCACATGATATCGACCAGGCCGGCATAGATGCCACCGCTTTTGTCCTTCATCCGGTTGTCCAGCCGGATCCCCGCGGCCTCCGGGTCGGACAAAAACACCACCGGCAGGGTGGCCGGGGAAAATCCGCGGACCTCGCAGATAATGTCCTGGCCCTCCAGGGATTTTTCCGCCACGGACAGAAAATCAAGGAACCGCGCCTCAGTGGAGGCATCCAGCGGGGAGAGCACACCCAGGATTTGTTCCGGCTTGAGTTCGGCGACATCGGCCGAGGGCTGCTCGATTTTCAGCTGCTCAAGAATTTGTTCGTCATAGACGTACCCGGCATTGACCACGCACAGGTTGTTCGCCTCCGCCACCGGCAGCACCGCCCGGAACTGGTCCTCGGTGGTGACATACCTGATCGAACCGGTCTTTTTCAGCACTTCCCCCAGGGTTTTCAACCCCAGCGAAGTCTGGTAGGGCACCGAATCGACCACCATTTTCAGGCTGGTCGGGTCGGTGATCCCCAACGATTTCAGACCCGTGGCGTGCAGGGCGATGAAATGCCGGAAATCATCCGGCTGTTCCCGCGCCAGAGCCGACAGCCAGTCACGCACCGCCTGCCCGAGTGCTTCCCGGGTTTCCGCCAAAAGCGAATCATCAAACAGTGACTCCCGGCCGGCGGTCGGTTTGAGATGCTCCGCATCGGCGACCACCCGGACGAAATAGGCCCAGTCGGGCAGCAGGTCGACACAGGCGTCGGTGACCAGCATGCGGCGCAGATACACCCGGTTTTTCGGGACCGCCGACGGGTGTGCGCCGGTGGGAAGAACGTAAGCCAGCCCTTTCAGCCCGGCGACCGGCACATCAAGCCGGATGCCGAACATCGGCTTGAAGCCGAAATGTTCCCGGCACCATTCAGCCTGTGCGGCAGGTGTCAGTTCCCAGGGCACGGTGTTGTCGGCCAGGTGCTCCGCATCGGTGGTGGGCCGCTCCAGGGTCACATCCACCGGCAGGTACTGGCCGTAATCGCTGATCAAGGTGGCCAGGGTCCGGTAGTCGAACCAGCGTTCCCCGGGCAGCCCGGTGAGCACCACCGTGGTACCGGGTCCTGTCAGCTCCACCGGTATTTCATCGGCTTCGGCCTGCCGTGAACTCCAGGTGCCGTCCGGCCGGCCTTCCCACCGCACCACCGGCGCATCGGCTTTTTTCGCTGAACGGGTGTAGACCACAATCGTGGTCGAGACCATGAAACAGCTGATCATGCCGATGCCGAACTGGCCGAGATAGTCTTCCCGGGAAAAACCCAGTTCGTCGCGTTTGCTGGTGGCCCCGATGGTGGCCAGGAGGTCTTCGGCTTCAGCGGCGGAAAGCCCAATGCCGGTGTCGGTGACCGTCAGTGTCTGCCCGTCGGTGACAAAGCGGATCCGGGCCGGGCATTCCGGGTCGATGTCACGGCGGGCGGTGATCGCGTCAAGCCCGTTTTGCAGAAGTTCACGCACAAACACCCGCGGACCCGAATACAGGTTGCCGGACAACAGCTCGACGATGCCCGCCAGGTTGACGCGGAAGTTGGTGGACTGGGTGGAATGGTCGCTCACAGGGCTGCGGGCTGCCTTTCGGTGGGTTGGTGATGGATGAAAAACACGGTAGCACTCCCCCGCCCCGGCACCGGCCGGGGCGGGCGGGAGCCGCGGCGGGACGACCACCGCCGGTTGGTGGGTGAAATCCCCTTGTCCCCCCCGCCGGAGACCAACCGGGCGGGGGATGCACAAAAAGGACAATCGGCTACCGCCTACTCCTGACCGGTCAACTGTGTGATCAGTTGCTGTGCCTGGGATCTGATGGTCATGGTGCGCATGTTTTCGTCGGTTTCGGACAGAATCCGGCGGGCATAGCCCACCGCCTCCGAGCTGTCCCCGGCCATGGCCTCGATGGTGGCCAACACCATCAGTGTTTCCGCCCGGTCGAGTTGGTCCCCGCAGTCGGTGAAACCGTTCAGTGCCATCGACGCCGAGTCACGGGCGGGAACATACTGTCCCGCAGCCAGCCGGATGTGGGCTTCCTCACGCCACGAGCGGGCAATCTCCCAGCCGGATGCTTTCCGGCTGCGGTAGCCGGGATGCTGCACCACCGCGTGGAAGCGGTCGAACAGCGCATCCATGTGGGCTGACTGGGTCACTGTCAGGCCGGCCTGCTGGGTGGAGAGCACTTTCAGGGCGAAAAGAAGGGCCTGTTCCTTTCGCTTGACGAGGGTGTCGGTCTCCTCGTCGCTGTTGCCCGGATCCGCCAGACGGCGTTCCAGCTCGCCGATGATCCGGTCGGCGGTGGCCACCGAATAGTCGGCATCCTGTGCCCAGGCGAAACAGCGTGCCGCATCCTCCAGGGCGTCCAGCGCCCGGTCGTGCTGTCCCAGGGAGGTGAAAATACGCGCCGCGCTGAGCAGTTCCTCGCCGGCGTCACGGTCAATATCGGCGTCGGACAGGGCTTTGGCCAACCCCCGGCGCACAGCTGCTTCGGCGGCACCGATGTCAATGCCGTCGACTCTCATCAACGCCGCTTCCAGTACTTCCGCCGCTTCGGCGGGGCGCTTGAGTGCCAAAAGGACCTGTGACATGAGCACCGACGCCCCCAGGGTGGCGGTGGGAAGATTCAGTGCGGCGGTCACATTGACCAGTTCCCTGGCGGTGGGCAGGGCTTCGCTGGCGTAGCCGGCTTTCAATGCCGCATCCGTCAGTATCGACAACCCCTGAATCCGCAGCCCGATCGGGTCGGCGGACGGCTTGCGCATGAGGGAATCGGCCAGCTGGGCGGCTTCCATGAATTTTTTGTCCTCGCTCAACAGCTCGGCGCGGGCCATCTGCGCCCACGACGCGTCGCTGCGCGGTTCATCAGGGTCGATGTCGTAGCCGTCGTCCCCCCTGCGCAGACTGTCGATGGTGGCTGTGACATAGCGGGCCAGTCTCCGGGCCGGGTCACCGGGTGCCCCCTCGTTTGCGGCAACTTCCCGGAAACGCTGTTCGAGATCCGCCTGTGCCAGGGCTTTTTCCAGCACAACCATCGCCGGGAAGCTCGACGGTGCGCTCCCGGTGACGGCAATGGTTTTTTCCGCCTCGGCGATAAGCGCCCCACCGTGCATCCGGCGGACCGGATCATTGATGTCGATGGCCACATAGCCGCCGTCACCGGCCGGGGTGGCGGTCTCGGGCTGCTTAACCGGATCGGTGGTGGCCTCGGCGGTCGCCGACGAAGTATCGACGATCCGGTAGTCGATGTCGATCTCCCCGGCGGTGCCGGTGATGTCAATGACCGGTCCGCGGGCGGGCAGTGGATCCACCGGGGTGGGGTTGAGCAGTTTTTTTACCCGCTCAACATGGCGGGCAACAGTCAGTCCGGGACGGTTGTCGAAAGCTTCGGCGATATCCAGCGCCAGTGTTTCGAACCACTGCTGCGCCTGGCTGATCGTCGGATTGACCAGTGTCGGGGCATCGTCCCACCAGGCCAGCATGTCGGGTGAGAGATCGGCACCGAAAGGCGCGTCCCGGTCAGGCAGGGCTTTGGTTATCACCGCTGCCGCCGCCGCAATCCGCATGAGATCGGTGTGGCTGGAAAGTTTGCTCCACCACGGCAGGTAGCGCACCAGTATCGCGTGCCCGCGCTGCAGGCGTTCCGGACGTCCCGCCGCACCGGTCAAAGCCAGATACCTCAGGTGCAGGTTGTGGTACATGATCACCCGCGGATCAGTGCGGTGCCGGGCCCAGGCGGCGACATGAGCCGCCCACGCTTTGTCATCGTGCCCGGTGCGCACCCAGGTTTCCAGCATTTTGGTTTTCAGTGCTTCCGGCTGGTCGCCGCACTGCGGCTGCGAGTTGGCCGGAATGGCCAGTGCTTCTTCCCCGGCTTTGAGTGCGGCTTCCCAGTTGCCGTGAAAGGACTCGTATTCCACCGGGTATTCCGGCTCGCAGGCGAAACAGTCCGCCAGATCGGTCCGCGGTTTGGTTTGCCAGGTGTGGTAGGCCTCATCGGCTTGTGCCGGGTCACCACAATCGTCGTGCATGTACCAGCGGCGCACCCACACCGCCCGGCCGCTGTCGCCGATTTGGTTGTAGAACTCCCCCATGCGGTTCAGGATCGCCATGCACTGGTCGACCGGGACATTCGGGTTGCAGCGCACCGCCGAGGTGACGTACTTGAAGTTCCAGGCGTGCGATTCTTTGCAGTAGTCGTCGAACCAGTCGGGATGTTCGGTGACCAGTTCCTCGCAGCGCAGGAAACCGGGAACAGCCTCCGAATAGTTGCGGGTCTGCGCCCGGGCGGTCACCAATTCGACACTGGTCAGCGCCAGTGCCCGGGTTTCACCGAGTGATTCGGCCAATTCCTGCGCCCGGGCCCACAGTTGGGTGCAGGTTGTGCCCCACTGTTCGGCTGCGGCGCGCCTGATCAGGTCACGCAGTTCCGGATTGCCGGTCAAGTCTTCGGGTGTCACGGTCGTGGGCTGTCCTTGTCAAGTGGGGGCACGGGCGACTGCCGCCGGTGGTACGGCGGCAGCCGGAATGGATGGGAAAAGACACAACGGCGCTGGATATCCGGGGTGTGCCCCTGGCCGTGGGGGCCGGGGCGAAGGTGCGGAAAAGACAGCTTCGGCCACGGGATACAGGGTGTGTGGCCCGTGTGTATCCCGTGGCCGCCGCTTATGTCGTGGAGGGTGAAAAGCGTGGACCTACTGGTCGCCGAGGGTGAAGCCGAAGTGCTCGCAGTAGGCTTCGGCGAAGCGGATCACACCGACCAACGCGGTGTCGAAGGCTTCCTCGAACTGCTCCTGGGTCAGGCCGGGGTCGCCGGCCAGGACCTGGGAGTCGGCACAGGCGATCAGCTGGCCGTCATCGCTGTCTTCGGTGACGAAAGCGTGCACGTAGTAGGTGCGCAGGTTGAAGTCGTTGCAGAACAGCTTCAGTTCGTCGTGGCGCTCCGGGGGGAGCTTGTGCTCGAACAGCGAGACGTTGATCAGCAGGGCGAAGGGGGTCTTCGTCGCGTCGAAACGGATCGGGGCACCGTTGACGTAGCAGTAGAACATCCCCGGTTCGGAGTCATTGCCCTCGAACTCGAGTTTCTTCAGCAGGGCCGTCATCCGGTCGGGCGTGAGCTGCGCCGGGGCGACCGCGTCATTGTTGTCGTTGTTGAACCAGGCCATCAGGCGTTGTCTCCTTCAATCAGATCGGGCAGCGCTTCCTCCAGTTTGCCGATAGCCGCCATCGTGGTCTGGAAGGACATATCCAGGAAGAATTCCAGCTGCTGGTCGGTGATACCGAAGGGGTGGGTGGACACGGTTTCGGTGATTATGCGGCCCTGGTCGAGATTGACCAGCACCTTCGGGGCGACCATGGAGCTGTTGAGCTCGTTGGCCAGGGCCACGGCGCGGGCTTTCGCCTCGTCGGTGGCCAGCCCGCCACGCCAGTACCCGTGGGTGTGCACCCGGTCGTATTCGCTGTCGATACCGATGAAAATGTTCACCTCTTCAAAGCCCACGGCCAGGTCACCGTCGTCGTCGTAGATGTATTTCAGCTCGTGGGATTTGAGCCACTCTTCGATCCTGGTGTGGGTGGGTTTCGGCAGTTCCGTCACCGTCGCACCAACCTTTCGTGTCGTGGGATTGCCCGGGGATTCCCGCCGGGGTGTGTGTTCCCCGCCCCCTTGGTGGGACGGCGGTTACAACGTTCCACCAGACTAACAAAATGCCGCCGGTTCACGACCGGTCGGTCAGGGTAGCCACACCCGTTGCCAACGCAGATTCTCTACCTCCACGGCTGCCCCGCACCCGGACCCGGTGTGCGCGTTTTTCCGGGCCGGGGTGGTGTTTGCAGGTGTTTTTTCACAGCCGCCGGGACTGATCCGGGCTGCAGCCGGGATACCACCTGGGCTGCCGGGCGGGTGCCATCGCGGTTACACCCGCCCGGCCGGGGCGATCCTGACCGGTATCGACAGCCGCCGGTTTTTTCTTAGCTGATGGCGCGTTTGAGGCGATCGACGGTGGCGGCGAAAAACTCGTCGCGTTCTTTCTGGCTTGCCGGATGCCACCTGTCGGAGATACCGAAGGTCCGGCGCTCGAACAGGGTGTTGGCCGCGGTGCGGCGGCGGAAGGTCTGCCGGTCAGTGACACTGGCCCTGACCCGGTAGCCGTCATCGTCGAGGCTGATGGACAGCGCCTTGTCCAGATACCACGGCAGCAGCATCCCGTAGGGGCAGTCCACACCGTCGGCAACCAGCAGCGGCCGCCAGCGCCTGATCAGCTGCCAGACTTCCTCGATCATCTGTCCGGGCGGGACGATGAACTGCTGGGCAAACAGGATGCAGCCCAAGTCGTCTGTCTCGGCGGTGCCGTTGTTGACCCTTGCGATGGCGGTGGAGACATCCAGCAGCGCCTGATCATCCACCCCGGAGACATCGACGACGGGATAGCCGAGAACCTTCACCGCATTCGGTTCCGTGGCCCGGATGTCCAGTTCGCTGTCCAGCAGGTCGGGAGTTGCCACTGAGCGGGCGAACTCGCCGCCCAGATCGATGGGCACGGTCAAAGGCGTACCCTCATCAGCCGGATCATCCCAGGTATCGCACAGCATCCAGTGATCGGCGTCGATGGCCGCGGTGTCGAGGAAGCAGAGCTTGAGCCTGATCGGTCTTCCGGTGAACCAGTCATTGAGTTTTTCCGCCAGGGTCACTCCCCGCCACAGTGCCGCGGTCAGATCAATGTCGAGCCTGTCGAATAAGACCACCCCCTGTTCCATCCGGGCCAGCAGTTTGGTGGCCTCGGTGTCATCGGCGGTGCCGAAGACCGGGTCATGGTCGCCGGAGAAGTCAAGGTTGTGGCGGGCGCCTGCCGCCAGGGCGGTTTCAATGGTCATCGCCGCCCAGTCAAGCCCACCGGTCAGCCCGGAGAAAAATTCCGGTGTTCCTTCCGCGGCGAACGGCATCCCGGTCAGCGGATGCTCCAGCTGCAGCTCGGTGCCGTTGCAGGTGACCGCCACTTCGGTGGTGTCCGGATCATTGAGGGCCGCACCAGCAATGCCTTCGCAGCGGTAGCTGTCCCACCGGCTCCCGTCGTGGGAGGGAACGGTGATGGTGACCGCGGTGATGGCATCGCCGTCAGAGTCGACGGTGACAGCCTCCGGGCCGACCGGGCTGGGGGCCGGGGCGCACCAGGTGTCGCCGTAGATGTTGTCCAGTGCCCGTGTCAGCCGTGGGTCACACTGCGCGGACCCAAAGGCGGTGTGTCCAACGCCCAACTGCGGGACGGGGGTGTGGGAGGACTGGTGGGAGGTGGTCATGGTGGTGAAACCAACTTTCTGTGCCGAGATGTTGCGGTCGGTGACCGCGGGTGGACAAAGGATGAATGTTTGAGCTAACCGCACCTGGTGTGTTTGCCGGGCAGGCCGCCGGGAAGCGGTGGTGCTTTACCGGTTGATGCCGGTGATTTCCCGGCGGGCCGGGGCCGGCGGGACGTGGTAGGTGGTGGCGTCCACAGTCACCGAATCGACCAGATGGTTGAAGCTTTGACCGGTCGCGGGGGCTTCCACGTCGAGAATCCGGGCCACTTCCACGGCGAAATGGTTGTTGCAGTAAAAGTTCGCTTCATGGGTGTGGTAGCTGTCGGATGCCGTTCCCGTGTAATGCCGCCGCACCAGCTGGTTGATGGCCGGTTCGGTGCACACCCCTTCCCCGTAGTCGCAGTGCGGCCGCCCGCCTCTGCCGTCATCGGGCATCTCGATCGGCGGAAACAGATCGCTGTCGGCGATGTCCGGGATGGTTGTTGTCTTGTCTGTCACCATTGGTGAACTCCTTGTCAATCGTGGTGGGTGTGGCACAGGCGCTGTTGCCAAGATCGCCTTTTTGTGAAAAGAAGCTGTTCTGTTGGTCCCCTGTGCACCGTGACACCGCACCGGATGGAAAAAACCGGTCTGCCGGCCGGGAACCGATACCTCTCCCGGGGATGGGCACCCAGCCGTTTGCCGACTGGATGCCGGGGAGGGGAAAAGTTTGTTTCACCAACCGACAAACAACACAATAAAAATCCGCTCCGAGATTGGGTTCGCGCAGGCCACAAGGCAAAAAAATTACCAGACCGCTTGGTCTGGTTGACGTTCTGCAAAATGGCTTGTCACAGCCGGTTTTTTCTACCTCCGACGCACCCGCACGACACGACGGTTGGGAGTGGTTTGCCGGGGTGGAAAAACAACCACCCGCCGGTGGCACACCACAGTCCCCGTGACACACCTACACCCCCTGTCTTTTTCCCGGTAACGGGGACAAAGACAGGGGGTGTAGACAGGTTATTCGTGCCGTGCCCCGCGCCGCGGTGAGGCGGTGCGGGAAAAGCGGCGGGACTGCCGTCGCCGGCTAGCTGGTGGCGGGTTTGGCGGTGATCTTGATCAGCTCATCGCCGATCTGGACCTCTGCCCCGGCCACCGGTTCCACCGAGGCGAATTTGCGGGTGTTGGTCACAAGCACCGGGGTGATCACGGGCTTTCCGGCTGCCTCAATGGCGGCACGGTCAAAGCTCATGAGGGGATCCCCCGCGCTGACGCGGTCTTTTTGGGCCACGTGGCTGGTAAAGCCCTGGCCTTTCAGCTCCACGGTATCCAGGCCCACATGGACCAGCAGTTCAATGCCGTTGTCCAGGCGCAGGGCCACGGCGTGATCCTGTTTGACGATCACGACACCGTCACCGGGGGCGTAGATGGTGTCACCGGTGGGGTCAATGGCCAGGCCGTGGCCCAGCTTGCCGCCGGCAAACACCGGATCCGGCACCTGGTCCAAGCTCACGACACGACCGGCCAGCGGGGCCTCGAGGAGGGTGACGGCATTGGCCTGCAGTGCGGTTTTGACCGGCTTTTCTTTCACAGCCACTCCACCACCGGCAGCCGGTGCAGCAGCTGCAGCCGGTGCGGCCGGTTCAATGGGGCTGTCGCCGCGGGCGGCTGCCAGCTTGGCCTGGTGTTCTTTTTCGTATTCGGCGGCATCCAGACGGGCCTGCTCACGCTCTTCTTTGGTGCGGTAGTCGAAGAAGATGACCAGGAACATTGAGGTGAAGAAGGCGGCGGCGATACCGATGATGTAGACCGCAGCCGGTTTGAAGGCGATGATCGTCAGCAGCGAGGTGAACACGAACGCCTGGGTTGTCACCGCTTCGGAGCCGAAAGCGTAAGGCAGCAGACCCATGACCAGACCGCCGACGAAACAGCCCGGCAGCAGGCGCAGGTAGGACTTCCGGTAGCGCAGCAGCACACCGTAGAGCGACGGCTCGGAGATACCACCCAGAAGACCGGCCATCATGCCGCCGAGGGAAATCTGGCGGACCTGGCGGTCCTTGTCACGCAGGGCCACAATGAAGCAGCCGGTAATCGTGCCGAAGCAGGCGAAGTTCCAGGCACCCATGGGGCCCTGGATGAAGTCGTAGCCCAGGGTGGCGATGTTCTGGATCATGATCGCGTTCAGCGGCCAGTGCAGGCCCAGCGGAACCAGGAAGGGGTAGAGCAGCGGGATGATGATCGCCAGCACAATCGGGCTGAATTCGTTGACCGAGTGCAACAGACCGGAGATTCCGTCGCCCACACCGATACCGAAGGGACCGAGCAGGAAAGCGGTGGCCGGAATCATGATCAGCAGGGAGAAGAACGGGACGAACACCATCTGGACGGAACCGGGGATGAGTTTTTTCAGGCCCTTTTCCACCCAGAACAGGCCGATGGCCGCAATCAGCGGCGGGAAGACCTGTCCGGCGTAGTCGTTGAGCACCATCGGCAGGCCGAAAACGGAGACGGTCTGACCTTTTTCTCCCATGGCAATGAAGTCGGGTGTCATCAGGGCCGCCGGAATGGCGGCACCCACCCACTCGTTGGCACCCAGTTTCCTGGCCGCACAGGCACCGACCATGATCGGCAGGAAGTAGAAGACCGACTTCCACATCGCCATCATGAACAGAACCCAGGCCGGCTGTTCGGCGGCCGGGGCACGGAACTCGATGACGTTGAAGGTGTCCAACAGCACCATCAGGGTGATGATCAAAGATGCGCCGAGCAGCGCCCACAGGATCGGCCGGAAGGTGTCGGAGAGAAACTCAAACGAGTAGTCGATCCAGCCGTATTTGCCGCGCACCCCGCCGTACTGCTTTTTGCCCTGGGCCGCACGGGAATCGGCGTCACCCATACCGGGCAGCTCTTTCAGGGCTTTGTAGTAGTCGGCGACGCCGCCGCCCATGATCACCTGCATGCCGGTCTGTCCCTGCGGGACAACACCCAGCGTGGCGGGAATCTTGTCGAGCCCGTCGACATCGGCTTGTGATTGGTCGGCGAGCTGGAAGCGCAGCCGGGTGGCGCAGTGGGTCAATGAGGTGACATTGTCCGCACCACCGATTTTTTCGAGGATGTGTTCTGCAGTCGTCTGTACAGATGACGCCATGGGGTCCCTTTCTTGCCAGGACTGGTGCGGCCACCGGAGATGGTGCCCGCCGGGTTTTCATACCCGGATGGCACCGCTTCACGGCGGCTGCCGTGGACATACGCCAGGCTTTGGGCCACCCCGGAAAAAACTCCGGTGATGGAACAATCATTGCCTTACGTGTGGGTTACTTCACAGACCGGCCGGCTGAAAACGGAAAACAAATGTCCGTTTTTATCCGGGTCACACCACACCCGTCGCCCTTCGTGCACAGCGGGCGACCGGCGTCGGCCACAACTGCGGGCGGGGCGCGATACTGCGCCCACACCCATCAAGCAGCCGGTCTTTTGCGCAAATCATACGCCCAATAAAGGATTTATCAAACAAGCAGCAAAAAGCAGACAAGCTGCATATTAGCCCCATCAATGCAGTTGAAAAGGCATTTTCGCAGGATACAAGCAGGATCGGGGCTATTTCTCTCCCCTGTCGCGTACATATTATCTTTTTGGCTCTATCCCACAGGTGACGCAATTAACCGGCCCAAAGTCCCGTCCGACACCAGCCCCCGGACCCACCTTGAACCAGGTAACGATGCCCGAATAACAACGTTCACCACCCCCGGGGGTGGTTTTTCGCAGAACCGTAAGCATGAGGAAAGCGGCATTCAATCACTTTTCGATCACCGCACATTCAGCCCGGGACCACCCCCTGCCCCACCACCGGCACTGCCCTGTCAGGTACAGCAGACAAAAATATGCCCCAACCTTATGAGATAAGTCACTTTTCAGGTTTTATACATGCTCGCCACACACATACCACCACTGTGACCGGGCTTACCTCTGACTACGTTTCCCGCTCCGCTGGGGTTGCAGCCACTGCTTGCCGCCTGCCCCGACACGGCATTTTTATCCGCTGGTGCCCTTCGGTCCACCGGGGAGCGAACCCATTGTCGACATCGTGCCGTGTCAATCATCAGCCGGGTTTTCACCCGAGACCTGTTCACCCCTTTTCCTTTCCCGGTGACCTGTCTTTTCGCCGGCATTGTCAGGTGGAACTGGTCTCACAACAGCTGTGGTGGCACCTCTCCGCATCCGTCGACAGACGCCTCCATGGCAGGCACCCTGGGACTCGCCCCGTCAGCTACCTGCCGTGGGCGGTATCGAACTGGATCGCCATCTTCTTCACCATGCCGTGGGGTGCCATCGGGATCGGTATCGCCTATCTGAAAACCGACCAGGCAATCAAAACCGGGCCGGTCAAAGCCTGGGAAAAAATCAACCGGCCCCTGCCGTCTTCCCCCCCGGCAACCCCTTGTCCCGCCGGGACTAGAAAACACCACCACCTGCCGACCCATGATTGCCGACAGGTGGTGCTTGTTATTGTGTTTTATCCGGCCACGGGTTTTTCCTCCGGTGTGACCTGCCACGGTGGCGGCGGCAGGCGGGAGGGAGAAAAACACCACCGCTTGAGGGCACCGGTACCGGAGGCGTCAGTGGGGCCGGTGTTGTCGGTAATCGGTTGTCGTCGGCCACATACCCCCGGCCCGCGGGAGGGGGTGTGGCTGTGGTTTTGTTTTAAGCCTCGACGCCGTCGATGTGCTGTTGTGCCAGCACCTGGTGGGCGGTGAAACAGGCTTTGCATGCCGCCGACAGGGCGAGGGCGAACTGCCCGTCGGTGTATCCGCCGCCAACCGAGACAATCGGCGAGTAGGCGATCACGCCGATTCCCCCATCGTCGTCTTCCGGCTCGGTGGCAAAGGCTGTGGTAAGCGGAATGCCGTTCAATCCATTGGCCACAAGCAGCGCCGCGGTTTTTTCCGCCGCGGCAAATTCGATGCGCATCGGCGACTGGACGCTGATCATCCTGGGGGCGCTGACACAGTCAATGCCGATGACCACCCCGTCAACCTCGGCTTCGAAGCGGTCACTGTCGCGGTGTCTGGAATACGCCCAGCCGGACTGCTCCAGCCACTGCCGAACCCGGTCGGCCGTCAGGGGCGAAATTTTTCCTTCTGTTCCCGCACCACCCGGCTGCGGGGTTGCCGGTGCCTCAGATTCTTCGACCGGCCGCGGCAGCACCCGCCCGGCACAGTCCCGCTGAAGCCTTTCCACGGCCGCATTGACCTCGTCGATGGCGGTGGTGATGAAATCGCGCAGCTGGTCGTGACTGAGTCCATCGGGGGCGACAGTGGAGACATGGGTGACAACCGCGCTGGATTCGGCGGCCAGTTCCACCCCAGCCACCACCGACTCGCTGTTGATGGTGTTGACGATCTCCAGCAGCCCGGGGATGTCGTCGTCGGTGTCAATGGACACCCACACGATTGCGGTGACCTCAACAAACCCGGCCGCGGCATTGACGGTGACCGACCGGGAGACGGTGTCATCGTCCCACACCAGAAGATCACCGCCCTGGTGTGCGGCAGCAATCCCCAGGGTGTCAAGTACCGTGTGACAGCGGTCAAGGGTGACGGCGGGAATCGTGGTCATGGGCGTCATCGGGATCATCCTCGTTGTAGGTTCGTTGACTGGCCGGGATCAAAATACTGGCGGCCACACCCATCGTAGGGGGTGCAGACTGCGGGGACACATCGGCCCGGTAGACGACATGGTCATTGACCGGGTCGCCGGGGTTGATTGATGTCGGACACACAAAAAACACGGCCTGCCACGCTCGGGGTACCAAGCGTGACAGGCCGTGTCTTTTTTTCTACAACGTGTGCGTGCCCCACCGGCCCGGACGGGCCGCACCCGGATGCTTCAGGGCATCCGGTTCAACCCTTATGTGGCCGGTGGCGGGCAGTGGCAGGGGTTTAGTTGCCCTGCAGCTTCTCGCGGAGAGCAGCCAGCTGCTCGTCGGAAGCCAGCGAACCGCCGACCTCTTCCGCGGCAGCCGGAGCAGCCTTGGCTTCCGCGGCCGGGGCCGCGGAGTCAGAGCTGTAGTTGGTGGCACCGGCGGATGCGGCTTCTTCGGCGGCAGCGCGGTGACGCTCGATCTGCGCGGTGTGCATCTGGTGGCGGCGCTCCGACTCGGCGTAGCGGGCTTCCCAGGTCTTGCGCTGTTCCTCGAAGCCTTCGAGCCATTCGTTGGTCTCGGGATCGAAGCCCTCGGGGAAGATGTAGTTGCCCTGCTCGTCGTAGGAGTCGGCCATGCCGTACTTCGACGGGTCGAACTCTTCCTGGTAGTCCTCGTCGGCCTGCTTCAGCGACAGGGAGATCCGGCGCCGGTCCAGGTCGATGTCGATGACCTTGACCATGGCTTCTTCGCCGACGTTGACAACCTGGTCCGGAACCTCGACGTGGCGCTCGGCCAGCTCGGAGATGTGGACCAGACCCTCGATGCCTTCCTCGACGCGCACGAACGCACCGAAGGGAACCAGCTTGGTGACCTTGCCGGGCACAATCTGGCCGACAGCGTGGGTGCGGGCGAACACGCGCCACGGATCTTCCTGGGTGGCTTTCAGCGACAGGGAGACACGCTCGCGGTCGAGATCGACGTCGAGAACCTCAACGGTGACCTCGTCGCCGACGGTGACAACCTCAGAGGGGTGGTCGATGTGCTTCCAGGACAGCTCGGAGACGTGAACCAGTCCGTCGACGCCGCCGAGATCGACGAAAGCGCCGAAGTTGACGATCGACGAGACGGTGCCCTTGCGGACCTGGCCCTTCTGCAGCTGGTGGAGGAACTCGGAGCGGACCTCGGACTGGGTCTGCTCGAGCCAGGCGCGGCGGGACAGAACCACATTGTTGCGGTTTTTGTCCAGCTCGATGATCTTGGCTTCGATCTCCTGGCCGATGTACGGATCCAGGTCACGGACACGGCGCATTTCGACCAGCGATGCCGGCAGGAAGCCGCGCAGGCCGATGTCGAGGATCAGGCCGCCCTTGACGACCTCAATGACGGTACCGGTGACCGGCTCGTCGTTTTCTTTCAGTTCCTCGATCTTGCCCCAGGCGCGCTCGTACTGGGCACGCTTCTTGGACAGCATGAGGCGACCCTCTTTGTCCTCCTTGGTGAGGACGAGGGCGTCGATCTGGTCGCCGACAGCGACAACTTCGCCGGGGTCGATATCGTGCTTGATCGACAGTTCGCGGGAGAGGATGACACCTTCGGTTTTGTATCCGATGTCAAGAAGAACCTCGTCACGGTCGACTTTGACGACCGTGCCCTCGACGATGTCGCCGTCGTTGAAGTATTTGATGGTGGCGTCGACAGCAGCGAGGAAGTCCTCAGTGGATCCGATATCGTTGACGGCCACCTGAGGGGTGTTGTTGGTGGGCATAGGTTTGGTTGCTCCGAAAAAGGTCATAGGAATCGTAAACGGACAGGAATTGTGCGCCACCCACCTGACGGTGCGGGCTGCCGCCGGCTTTTTTCAAAAAACCGCGCCGCAGTGAAAAAAACGGGCCCGACTGCCAGTCTTCCAAGACAACGTCAGGGCCTGTTCCATGCACCATCCCCGGTCAACGTCATCGACCGGGCCGACCCACGAGCGGTTGCAGCAACTGTCAGTCAGCTGCAGGCTCATGTGCTTGTTGCTGCGGCACACGCCGGGGTGACACAATGGTCACCCTGTTGTGCGGGCACAAGCTGCGGCCGGGGCCACTGGCAGCGGTTTGCCGACAAGTTCCGTCCCGCCCGGGAAACCATATAAACTGGTTCGTTAACCGGGGTTGGATCATTGACCTCGTCAAACAGCCGTTGCCGGTGTTTGCTGGGCACGCGCCCGGCACCAAGGGCCGCTCTCCTATAGAAGCGGTCTCGGGTCCGGAACGCAGACACACAACGAAGACAATAACTCCCTGGCAAGGAAGGTTGCAAATAACAGTGTCCTCCACACCTCCTCCGTCCTCGCCGATTCCGGCCGCCGGCGGTTTCGGTCACGCCGATGCAACCGAATCCTCGCGGGCCAACCGCCTGTGGTGGGACTTTGACGCCGACAACTATCACCGGGAGCATTCCCGCTTTCTGGGCGCAGACCAGCCGGAAGGAAAGTTTTTGTGGTCGCCGGAATATTTCGACGAAGCCGACCATCATCTTCTCGGCGATGTCCGCGACAAAGACGTTCTCGAATTCGGCTGCGGATCAGCACCGTGTTCCCGGTGGCTCAACCACACCGGGGTCGGGACGATCACCGCTTTCGACATTTCCGCGGGCATGCTGCGCCACGGTGTGGACGCATCCACCGGTACACCGGTTGTTCCCCTGGTGCAGGCTGATGCCCTGGCCATGCCGTTCAAGGACAACTGCTTCGATGTGGCGTTCACCGCCTACGGGGCGATCGGTTTCGTCGCCGACTCCCAGCAGCTGATGCATGAAGCCGCACGCGTGCTGCGCCCGGGCGGCAGACTGGTGTTTTCTGTCCTGCACCCGTTTAGGTGGGTGTTCCGCGATGAACCCGGCGAAGAAGGGCTGATCGCCTATCTGAGCTACTTCGACCGCTCCCCCTACATAGAACGGGATCCGGTCACCCGCACCATCACCTACGCCGAGCACCACCGCACCATCGGTGACAGAATCCGGGAGCTGTTGGCCGCGGGCTTCATCCTCGACGACTTCATCGAACCGGAGTGGCCGGACAATCTGGAGGAATCCTTCAACCAGTTCTCCCCCACCCGTGGCCGGATCATTCCCGGCACCGCCATTATTGTCGCCCACCTTCCCGACTAGCGCCCACCCGGACAGCGCATGGACCAGACCATCCGGTTTCCGGGTGCCGAGCCTTGGACACACCGCGTGAAAAACCGCGCACCTGCGCCCGCCCCGGTTGAGCCGGGACGGGACGCAGGGGGTTGGTTGGTTGACGGCGGCGGCCGGCGTTCCGCCCCACGGTGCTAGTGGGCGGCCTCATCCCAGTTGGCACCATGCCCGGTGGAGACTTCCAGCGGCACTGTCAGCTGGACTGCCTGATCCATTTCCTGCTCGACCAGTTCACGGACGGAGTCGAGTTCACCGTCGGCGACTTCCACCACCAATTCGTCGTGGACCTGCAGCAGCACCCGTGATTTCAGCTGTGCCGTGCGCAGTGCCCCATCGACCCGGATCATCGCGATTTTGATGACGTCGGCGGCGGTTCCCTGAATCGGGGAATTCAGGGCGGCGCGCTCGGCGTTTTCCCGCGCGATCCGGTTGGTGGAGGTCAAATCGGGCAGGTACCTGCGGCGGCCGAACACTGTTTGGGTGTAGCCGTCTTTGGCGGCTTTGACAACAACCTGGTCCAGGTAGGCTTTCACCCCGCCGAAACGCTGGAAATAGGTGTCCATGATCTCTTTGGCTTCTTTCGCCGAGATCGACAGCTGCCCCGCCAGGCCGAAGGCGCTGAGCCCGTAGGCCAGCCCGTAGCTCATGGCTTTGACTTTGCGCCGCAGATCGGGGGTGACGTTGTCCACCGGGACGTCGAAAACCTTCGAACCGACGTAGTTGTGCAGATCCTCGCCCTGCCGGTAGGCCTCGATCAGTCCCTCATCCCCGGAGACATGCGCCATCACCCGCATTTCGATCTGCGAGTAGTCCGCGGTGACAAGCCCGGTGTAGGTGACCCCGCCGCTGCGCCCGCCGGCACAAAACGCCGACCGGATGATCCGTCCGGCTTCGGTGCGCACCGGAATGTTCTGCAGGTTCGGTTCGGTTGAGCTCAACCGGCCGGTGGCGGTGGCCGTCTGGTTGAAGGTGGTGTGGATGCGCCCGTCATCGGCGACGGCTTTGATCAGACCGTCGAGGGTGGTTTTCATCTTCTGGTATTCCCGGTGGCTCATCAGGTGCTGCAGGAACGGGTGGTCGCTTTTGGCCGCCAGTGCCTCCAGTTCCTTCGCCGCCGTGGAATAGCCGGTTTTGATTTTCTTCGTTTTCGGCAGCCCCAGTTTCTCGAAGAGAACGACCTGCAGCTGTTTCGGGCTGGACAGGTTCAGCTCCGGATCCCCGGCAATGTCCCGGGCGGCCGACAGTTCCGCCTCGATTTTGTCGATGTAGGCGTCACGCTGGTCGGTCAGCACCGCCATATCGACGGCGATACCGGTGCGTTCCATCCGTCCCAAAATCGGTACCAGGGCAAGCTCCAGGTCGGTGTAGAGCGCCAGCTGGTTGATCTGTTCCAGTTTGTCGGTCAACACGCAGGCAAGTTCCCTGGTGCAGGCCGCGTCAATCATGGCGGCCCGCGGGTCGGGGCCGGTGTCACTGTCACCGATATCCAGCAGACTCAGCTGCCCGTCGTTGCCGTCACCGGACCCGCCGTCCTCCGGCCCGTCGGGGGGTGCGGGAATGGCCACCTGCATGATCCGCTGGTAGACATCCCCGATGCTGTAGGAGCGGGCCTCGGGGTTGAGCAGGTAGGCCGCGATCATGGTGTCGTGGGCAATGCCGTCGATGCTGTAGCCGGAACCGGTGAGCATGTGCCAGGCCGATTTCGCGTCGTGGAAGATTTTCGGCCTGCTGCTATCGGCAATGAAATCGGCGAAGGTTTTCTCGTCGTCGGCGTCAAGCTGCGCGGGATCAAAAGCCACCGCGTGATGGTCGTGCGCCGCCAAAGCCACCCGGGCCACAGACGGTGATGCGGGATCAGCCCGGCCCGTCACCGTCACCGCGATGCCCGCCTGTGCCCGGGCGGTGGTCAACCAGCCGGCCAGACGTTCCGGGGAATCGAACACAATCGACTCGGCGGTATCCGCTGTGGGGCGCTCCCCGCTGTCGATTCCCAGGGCATCAAAGACCCGGGAGCGCAGGGTGCCGCCGAATTCGAGGGCATCGAACTGGCTGGTGATCTCGTCGGCATCGCTTCCACCGAGCCGGAAATCGGACGGGCCTTTATCAAGCTCCATATCGCGGACCATCTCGGTCAAGGCCCGGTTCATCTTCACCTGGTCGATGCGTTCGCGCAGCGCACCGCCGACTTTGCCGCCGATATCGTCGGCGTGGGCGAGCAGGGTGTCCAAATCGCCGTAGTCGACAATCCATTTCGTGGCGGTTTTCTCCCCCACACCGGGAATCTTGGGCAGATTGTCCGACGGGTCGCCGCGCAGGGCGGCGAAATCGGGGTACTGCTTCGGTGTCAGACCGTATTTGTCCTCGATCGCCGCCGGGGTGAACCGGTCCATCGTCGAGACCCCCTTGCGCGGGTAGAGCACCGTGACATGGTCGGTGACCAGCTGGAAGGAATCCCGGTCACCGGTGACAACCAGAGTGTCGAAGCCCTCGTCCTGCGCCCGGGTGGCCAGGGTGGCGATAATGTCGTCGGCTTCGAAGTCGTCTTTTTCCAGCCAGCTGATCCCCATGGCGGGAAGAAGCTTCTTCAACAGCTCCACCTGTCCCTTGAATTCCTCCGGGGTGGGGTCACGCTGCGCTTTGTAGTCGGCGAACATATCGGTCCGGAAGGTTTTCCGCCCGACGTCGAAAGCGACGGCAACGTGGCTGGGTTTCTCCTTGCCCAAAAGGTTGACCAGCATGGAAACGAAACCGTAGACGGCGTTGGTGTGCTGGCCACCGCTGGTGGAAAAATTCCCCGCCGGCAGGGCGTAGAAGGCCCGGAAAGCCATGGAATGCCCGTCAATGAGCATCAGCCTGTCGGTGGCATCGGATGAGGTGGTCGTTGTCGCGGAAGTCACGGCACCCGATTGTATGCGTCACGGCCCGGCAGGTGGACCGGGAAGGGCTTTTCCGCCTGATCCCTCCCCCGCCGGCACAAGGATGCATCGTTATGCCGCCCATTCGCTGTGGCAGTGATGAGATCCGGGGTACGGCACGGCCGGCACCATACCCGGCGCCCGCGGGGTCGTCCGACCCCGCGACACACCGGTTGACAGGCGGTTTTTCCCCGAAGATGCGCCGGGGCCCGCCGGTGGGCTATTATGTTCGGGTGCTTGCCGGTTTGTTGCCCCCAGCAACAACCTTCAGCCGCTTTTTTCACCCGCCCCAGTAGCCCAATTGGCAGAGGCAACGGATTCAAAACCCGTCCAGTGTGAGTTCGAGTCTCACCTGGGGCACCATGACCCCCGGCAGGAAACCTGCCGGGTTTTGTCATATCCGGGCACGATTGCAGTTGCCTGCCTTTCCCCGCCCGCTGCGCCCCGGGCCGGACCGGCCGCTGTGCCGGCCGCACCGGCACTGTGCCGATGCATCCTGCGCCGGCTCCACGACAGCCGGCCGGCACAGTTGTTTTCCGGGGTTGTTTCCGGCACGTCGCCGCCCGTTTTTTACCCGCCCGTTTTTTGTTTTTTCATCTTCACCACCCCGGAGTACCCATGACCCCGTCTCCTTCGACCACCCACCGGTCTGTTCCCGGCGCCTTCGGCATGGCTTTGCGCGGCGTTGCCGTGGCTTTGGCTGAACTGGTGCCCGGTATCTCCGGCGGAACCATCGCCCTGGTCACCGGTATCTACAGCCGCACCCTGGTGCAGGCCCATACCGCCACCACCGCCGCCGGGCGGGCCGCCACAGGCGATCTGGCCGGTGCCCGGCGGGCAGTGAAGTCGCTTGACTGGTGGCTGCTTGTGCCGCTGGCCCTGGGAATGCTGGTGACCGTGTTCGCCATGGCCGGGCCGATGAGCCATTTCGTCCACAGCCAGCCGGTCTATTCCCGGGCGCTGTTTTTCGGCATGGTTGCCGCCAGTGCCGCAGTGCCGCTGCACATGATCGGCCCGGACAATATCTCCGCCACCAGGCTGTGGGTGGCCGGGGCACTCAGTGCTGTGGTGGCTTTCATCGCCACCGGCACCACCGCCGCCGAACACACGGATCCGGCCTGGTGGATGATTGCCGGGGCGGCGGCGATCGCCGTGTGCGCCCTGGTGCTGCCCGGGGTGTCGGGATCGTTCGTGCTGCTGGCTCTGGGCCTGTACGGGCCGGTGCTTGATGCGGTATCCGGCTTCGATATCCCGGTGATGGTGGTGTTCATCGCCGGCGCGCTGGTGGGACTTGTCACCATCGTCCGGGTGGTCACCCATCTGCTGCACACCAGGCGGCTGATGGTGCTGGCCGTGATGACCGGGCTGATGATCGGTTCCCTGCGCGCCCTGTGGCCGTGGCAGCACCAGGTCCTTCACGGCTGCGGGCCGGGCCAGACCAATCCGCTGGCTGTCACCGCCATGATGGCGCTGGGTGCACTGGCGGTCACCGCTGTTGCCCGGCTGTCATCCGCCTCCGAGGCAGAGCGCCTCTGATACCGCCGCCGCCGGCGGGGGCCCAAAACCGCGGTGGCCCGGGGTGCTGGCCCTGCCGGGCGGTGATCCGGCACGGGTGGGCGGCATGAAAAATAAGTGCGTTAGCTTATCTGCGACTGAAAAAACACTGACCGACACCCAAACGCACTGTGGGCCATTGCACCCCCGCCAACCGGAACCGTCAGTGACGGTGCAGGTGAAGAACTATTTCAGCCCCTTCAGTATCCGTTAACTGTTGTGCGCTAGAATAATCGCCCATGCACCAATCCACGGGAGTTTTCCGTCAGGTCCTCTGCCTGGTGGCGACAGTGATGATCGCGGTGGGGCTGAGCGCCTGTGTCACCAACCATGAAGGCGGTAACCCGCCCGGCTGGCGGCAGGTCATCCCCGCAGCCAACCCGGATGTCATGGCACTCGTTCCGGCGGACATCGCCGCCAAGGGCACCATCAGCATCGGCACCAACCCGCCGTTCGCCCCGGCCCAATTCAAAGACCCGGACGGTAAAATCATCGGTTTCGAAATGGATCTGGCCCGCGCGGCCGCGGCCACCATGGGCCTGGAGTTGAAAATCAACGACCTGGATTTCTCCATGATCCTGCCGGCGGTATCGGCCGGAACCATTGACTTCGGGGCCTCCGGGTTCACCGACAACGAGGAACGCCGCAAAACCTACGACTTCGTCGATTTCCTCATGGCCGGGATCCAGTGGGCGGCCCAGACCGGCCACCCGGTCGACCCGGACAATGCCTGCGGCTTGACTGTTGCGGTGCAAAGAAACACCGTCTCCGACACCGATGATGTCACCGGCCGCAACGAACAATGCATCGCCGACGGCAAACCGGAGATCAAAAAACTGCCCTACGATTCCTCCGACGCCGCCGCCACCGCCCTGGTGCTGGGCCGCGCCGACGCACTCTCGGCCGACTCGCCGACCACCGCCTGGGCGGTGGAGCGCAGTGAGGGAAAAATCATGCTCACCGGCAGCATTTTCGATGCCGCGCCCTACGGCTGGCCGGTGCCGAAAGACTCTCCCCTGGCCGATGCCCTGGCGGCCGCGCTGCAGTCGATGATCAATGACGGCACCTACGCCGAAATCATGCACATGTGGGGCATTACCGACGGTCTGGTGGAACAGGCCAACATCAACGGCCACCCGGCCGCACAACCGGTCGGCTAGACCGCCTCTTCCACGGCTGTCCGTGGAACACACCCGCTTTTCAACCGCCACAACAACACACATCACCTGGAGCAAGTTTCGCCATGAACACACCCCGTCCCATCGAGGCAAAGCAGCTTCACCACCCGGGCCGCTGGGTGGCGGCTGTCATTCTGGTGCTGCTGGCCGCTTTGTTTGTCATCACGGCCGCCACCAACGAGGCCTACCAGTGGGAGACCTATTTCCAGTACCTGTTCGACACCCGGATTGCCGCGGCCGCCGCCAAAACCCTGGCATTGACGGTGCTGTCCATGCTCATCGGCGTGGTCCTCGGGGCGTTGATGGCGGTGCTGCGCATGTCACCGAACCCGGTGCTGCGCGGCGTGTCCTGGGTGTACCTGTGGCTGTTCCGCGGCACCCCGATCTATGTGCAACTGGTGTTCTGGGGCCTGTTGGGATCGATCTACCAGTCGATCTCGCTGGGATTTACCGAAATCTCCCTGGAACGGGTGCTGTCCAACACCTTCATGCTGGCGGTGATCGGCCTGGGGCTGAATGAATCGGCCTACATGGCGGAGATCGTCCGCGCCGGTATCCAGGCGGTGCCGGAAGGCCAGACCGAAGCGTCGAAGGCTTTGGGCATGAGCTGGTGGCAGACCATCCGCCGCACGGTGATGCCGCAGGCGATGCGCATCATCATCCCGCCGACCGGCAACGAGTTCATCTCACTGTTGAAAACCACTTCGCTGGTGGTTGTGGTGCCCTACACCATGGAGCTGTTCGGCCGGTCGATGGATATCGCCAACGCCCTGTTCCGCCCGGTGCCGATGCTGCTGGTGGCCGCCACCTGGTATCTGGCGATCACCTCGATTCTCATGGTGGGCCAGTACTACCTGGAAAAGTACTACGCCCGCGGCGCCACCAAGGAACTGTCCTCCCGCCAGCTGGCGGCCCTGGCCGACGCCGAGGGCAAACCACCGGCCAACGTGTCGGTCAAACCCGGCAGCTGACCGGCACACCGCTTGGCCCACCCCCACCACATGCCCCATCCCGACCACACTTGGATTTGAAATCACCATGACCGAAAGCCACACCCCGATGATCCTGGCACAGCAGGTGTGCAAGAACTTCGGGAACCTGAAAGTTCTCAAAGGCATCGACCTGACCGTCCCGAAAGGATCGGTGACCTGTCTCATCGGCCCCTCCGGGTCCGGTAAATCCACCTTCCTGCGGTGCGTGAACCACCTGGAGGAATTCAACGCCGGGCGCCTCTACGTCGACGGGGAGCTGATCGGCTACGAGGAAAAAGACGGTGTTTTGTGGGAAATCAGCGAAAAGAAAGCCGCCCGGCAGCGCGCCGACATCGGCATGGTTTTCCAGAGCTTCAACCTGTTTCCCCACCGCACCGTCATCGACAACATCACCGAAGCGCCGGTGCAGGTGAAAAAGATGTCCCCGGACGCAGCCCACGACAAAGCCATGGCCCTGCTGGAGGAAGTGGGGCTGGCCCACAAAGCCGACGCCTACCCGGTCCAGCTCTCGGGCGGGCAGCAGCAGCGGGTGGCCATCGCCCGGGCAGTGGCCATGGAACCGAAGCTGATGCTGTTCGACGAGCCGACCAGCGCCCTGGACCCGGAACTGGTCGGCGAGGTGCTGGCTGTCATGCAGCGCCTGGCCGCCCAGGGCATGACCATGCTGGTGGTCACCCACGAGATCGGTTTCGCCCGCGAGGTCGCCGACCAGGTGGTGTTCATGGCCGATGGTGTCGTCGTCGAATCCGGTCGGCCCGAGCAGGTCATCGACCACCCGCAGCACGACCGGACGCAGGCGTTTTTGTCGTCGCTTCTGTAAAAAACCGGCGGGCGGCCACCGCTGCACAGCATCTGGCGGTGACAGTGGCGAACAAAAAACGGGCGGAAACCCGTACATGATGTTTTCCGGCCACCGGGCGGTGCGAGATGCCCCCGGTGGTTTTCCTTTCCTGCCGCCGCCCACCGGCACCCGTGGACCGGCGTGTTGCCGACCGGACGGTCTTTCTCCCCCACTTCGCCGATAGGTGGCCGAAATTAAAGGTGGGAGGGCGACTCCCCCGGAGCCGCCCTCCCGATATCCTTCCCGAGTGTCACTGTAGTGCCACAGGGGGCCATTTCGCCAAGACAGGGCCGCAACCGGCACTGGTTTCCCGGCTCTGCCGGCACCTGCGGCGGGCCATGATCAGCGTGTGCACAGCCCCCATTGGGCATTTCGCCAGCACTATTGTGTGCAAAAATACTTTATCCCCCACCGTATGTGATTTTACCCACATAAGCGGACTGTGGGCGGGGTGGCGGGTACGGGATTATCCGCGGCGGGAGCCGAAGCGCTGCCGCACGGCCCGGGCCACGGGATCCGGCAGCAGCGCCGAGATATCCCCGCCGTGGCTGGCGACTTCCTTGCACAGGGAGGAGGAGATGTAGCCGTATTTCGGGTCGGTGAGCAAAAACAGGGTGTCGACCCCTGTCAGCCGGCGGTTGATCTGCGCCATGGGCAGCTCGTATTCGTAGTCGATGCCCGAGCGCAGCCCTTTGACCAGGGTGTGGATGTCGTGGGCGGTGGTGTAGTCGACCAACAGCCCTTCCCAGGAGTCCACCGTCAGGTTCGGGATGCCGGCGGTGGACTGCCGGATCAGCTCGATGCGCTCCTCGACGGTGAACATGCCCTGTTTTTTGCTGTTGTGGCTGACCAGGACCACCACCTCGTCGAAGATGGCCGCGGTCCGTTGGAAAATGTCGAGATGGCCGTTGGTGCAGGGGTCAAAGGAACCGGGGCAGACAGCTTTATTGGGCATGTGTGTGGTGCTTACTCGTTGATGGGGCGAAGGGGACAGCGCTGGTCGACGCCGGGGGTGGCGGGGCCGGGGCCGGTTTTTGTTTTTTCGGGGGTGTGTCACCGGGTTTCCGGCTGGTCGGCGTGGTAGACGGCCATATCCATGCGGGCGATGCCGAAGGTGCGTTTTTTCAGCTTCTGCCCTGTCGGTGTCAGTGAGCCGGGCCATGCGGTTTCCGGGGATTGTTTGTGTCTTTCGACCACCACCACGGCCCCGTCTTTCAGGTGCGGGATGATCGCCTGCACCATCTCCGCCACGGCCTCGTCGGCCAGGTCGTAGGGCGGGTCGGCCAGCACCATGTCGAAGTGGTTTACGGGGGCACCGGCCAGATAGCTTGAGGCTTTCATCTCATAGACGGTGACATCGGGGTGGCCGACCACGCGGGCATTGGCTTTGATGATGTCGGCCGCTTTTTTGTTGTTTTCGACCAGCACCACCGATTCCGCGCCCCGGGAGGCGGCTTCCAGGCCGAGGGCCCCGGAGCCGGCGAACAAATCGAGGACGGCTTTGCCGGAAAACCCGAAGCGGGCCTGCAGGGAGGAAAACAGTCCTTCCCTGGCCCTGTCAGAGGTCGGTCGGGTGCCGCTGGGGGGAACTTTGATCTTCCGGCCGCGGGCTTCGCCGGCGATGATGCGTGTCAGTGCCATGGTGAACCGAAGGCCCTTTCCATGTCGTGGGATGGTGGGGGCACCGGCACTATCGGCCCCGGGCTGTGCTTTGTGGGGCCGCCCTGCGGCAAAGCCTGCAGGCGTTTCGTTGCCCGGCAGGCGGAGAAACGGTGCCGGTGGGGTTTCAATCTACGTGGCGGCGGGGGTGAAACGGGCGATCGGATCCCCACCGGTGATGTCACCGCAGTCGTCGACCAGCCACTCGGCGACAATGCCGGGGCTGACAGCGGTGACGGAGGCCTCGAGTTTGACGGTTTCCACCGTCGCCACCACAGCCCCGGCGTCCACCGGTTCCCCGGCGGCCACTTTGTGGTGCACAATGCCGGCAAACGGCGCGCAGATATCCATAGCTTCCCACTGTAACCGATGGGCGTTGGACCAGCCGGGGCAGACCCGTGTCCGGCGGGAAGCAGCAGCGGTTGTGTCTTCCCGGAATAATCAGCTGCGCCACTGCGCTTCTGCCCGCCGGGGTTGGGGCAAAAAGGTGGCGGACGTTAGGTGGGCGGGTGCGCTGGTCCACGGTGGCGGGCGGGGGTGTCGTTGTCAGGTTTTGTCGATGTAGTCGCGTTCTTCCTCGGCGACATCACCGACCAGTTGTTCGGCCAGCTGCCGGTTGGTGGCCACCAGCTCAGCCGCATCGGCGGCGGCCCGGCGGATAATCTCCCCGTCGTCGACCAGGTCCAGCAGCCGCACCCGGCGGCGTCCCCCGGATTGGGCGGTGCCCAGCACATCACCTTCCCGGCGGGCGCGTAAATCAAGTTCAGCCAGTTCAAATCCGTCCTGGGTGGCGGCCACGGCAGTGACCCTGGCGAAGGAATCGGAGTCTTCCGGCTGGTCGGTGTGCATCAGACACAACGACGGTTTGCTCCCGCGGCCGATCCGCCCGCGCAGCTGGTGCAGTTGGGAGACCCCGAAACGGTCGGCGTCCCGGATATACATCACGGTGGCGTTGGGCACATCGATTCCGACTTCGATCACGGTTGTCGCCACCAGAATATCGATCGTCCCGGCGGCGAAATCGGCCATGACCGCTTCTTTGTCGTCCCCCGGCAGGCGGCCGTGCACCAGCCCGACCGACAGTTCGGGGAAAATCTCGGCACTCAAGCTGTGGTACATCTCCTCCGCGCCACCGGGCCCGTCGATGGTGGGGCAGACCACGAATGCCTGGGATCCCTGGGCGACTTCCTCCCTGATGCGTTCGAAGGTGCGGCTCACCCAGGCGGGTTTGTGCCCCGGCACCACAACAGAGGTGATCGGCTGCCTGCCGCCGGGAAGCTCCACCAGGGTCGACACCGACAAATCCCCGAAGGTGGTCATGGCGATGGTGCGGGGAATCGGGGTGGCGGTCATCACCAGAAGATGCGGGGTGATGCCATCGTCCCGGCTATCGCGCAGCCGGTCGCGCTGCTCGACCCCGAAGCGGTGCTGTTCGTCGACCACCACCAGCCCCAGGTTGAAAAACTCCACCCCTTCCTGCAGCAGGGCGTGGGTGCCGACGACAATGTCGGCCTGCCCGGTGACAATATCGAGCAGGGCCTGTTGTTTGTCTTTCTGTTTCATCGACCCGGTGACAACCACCACGCGGGCGGCGCATCCGGCCCGCTCAAGCTGGGCGGACAGGGTGGCACCGTGCTGGGTGGCCAACACTTCGGTCGGCGCGAGCAGCGCGCACTGCATGCCGTTGTCGACCACCTGCAGCATCCCGGCCAGGGCGACCAGTGTTTTCCCGGTTCCCACATCCCCCTGCAGCAGCCGCGCCATGGGCCGGGTGTGCGACAGGTCGGAGGAAATCTCGCCGATGACTGTTTTCTGCCCGCCGGTCATCTCAAACGGCAGGCCGGCGAGAAGTTTTTCCGCCCGGGACTGCTGCCCCGCCACCGGCGGGGCCGCCGGGGCGGTGCGCCGGTCGTTGTCGGCCCGCGCCAGGGCCAGCACCAGCGCCAGGGACAGCGCCTCGTTGTATTTGATTCTGTCGGCGAACACCCCCGGCCCCCGGTGGTCGGGCTGGTGGATGCCGCGGATGGCCTCATCGAAACTGACGAAGCCTTCCGGGGTGGTTCCCAGCGGCTCGTCGATGGGGGGCAGCTGTTTGAGCACCGCATCGACTGCCGCCAGCACCATCCAGGAGGTGGTGCCTTTTTTCGTCGGATACACCGGCAGGTACTCCAGCGAGGTCAGCAATGCCTCCAGCTGCCCGGGGGAGCCGAATTCGGCGAGTTTTTTCATCCCTCCGGTCATCACGCCACGTTTGCCGGGGGCGGGAATGACCATGAATTCCGGGTGGCTCAGCTGCGCGGTGGTGCGGTAAAAACCCAGTTTCCCGGTCACCATGGCTTTGGTGCCGGGGGCCAGCTGCCGGGCGATGTAGCGGCTGTTGAAAAATATGGCGTTGACTTTCTGTCTGCCGCTGTCCAGGGTGATGGTGTACATGAACTGCCCGCGCCGGGTGGTGGTCTGCCGGGCGCCGGTGACGGTCCCGGTCATGGTGACCACATCGCCGGGCCGGGCGTCTTCGACATCCACCCCGGAGCCGTGGTGGTAGTCGCGGGGAAAATGCAGGAGCACGTCGGTGATGGTGTCGCCGCCCAACGCCTCGGCGATCGCCGCCGCCGGGGCGGCGGGAATGATCTGCGCCAGCCGGCGGCTGCTGCTCCAGCCGAGCATGACTCACCTCCCAGGGGTGTTGAACAAAACGGGGGCGCCGGTTCCTGCTGTGGCGCCTGCCCGGGGTTTGCGGCTATTCCACACCGATTTCCGCCGGATGGTCCATGCCGTCGGCCGGGTACACGGTGAAGTCGACTCCCGCGGTTTCCAGCCGCCGGGCCAGCACCCGGGTGTCGACGGCGGCGGCTGCTTCCGCTGTGACCAGCAGGGTCACCATTTCCCCGCCGCCGGACAAAAGGGTGTCGACGGTATCTTCGATGGCCTGCTGCAGGTTGCGGGTGATGGTGATAATCCCCGAGGAGCTTTTCGCGATGAGATCCCCCGGCTGGCAGGGCCCGGCGTCGGTGAGTTCCGCCGCTGTTGCCCTGATCACCGCCGCGGTGGTCATCGCACCTGCGGCTTCCGCCATGGCATAGCCGTCGACGGCGATCGGCTGGGTTGGGTCGTGGACGGCCAGGGCGGCGATCCCGGAGACCAGCCGGGCGGTGGGAAGGATGGTCAGTTTTTTCTCCGTGGCGTGGGTGACCAGCTCCGCCGAGACCATCTCCCGCCGGGTGAGCATGCCGTTGGGCAGCAGAATAATCTCTTTCGCCCCGGAGGCCCGGGTGGCGGCGGTGATGGCGGACACCGTGTCTTTCAGCCCGGTCTCCCGGTCACCGGGCAGCGGCGGCGAATCGGGGTGGACGGGGCTGACAACCACCGCCCCGGCTTTCTCGTAGAGTTCGGCCAACCGGCCTTTGGGCACCAGTGCAATCACGCTGCGCGTCAGCGGGGTGGTGTGCGGCCCGTCGGGAAGAAGCTCCAGGCGGACGTCTTCGATCGACCCGGCCGCGGCCAAAGCGGTGATCACTTCCCCGGCCCGGCGGGAATGGATGTGCACGGTCGCCTGCCCGCCCCCGGTGCGGGCCACCACCAGTGAATCGCCCAACCGGCCCAGCTGCTCGGCCAGCCGGTCGATGTGCCCGGGCTGACCGCAGTCGATAAAACACATCACTTCCAGATGCGGGGGGCTGCCCGCCCCGCAGGCGGGGGCATCACCGCCGGCCGCCGGCCCGGCGGCAAGGCTGTGGGTGTGCCCGCCACCCGCCGCCGCAGCCGCCCCGTCCGTATCCGCCAAGGCGGGCCGGCCGGCGGTGCGGCCGGTGATTTCGTCGTGGAGGGTTTCAAGAAGAATCACAAATCCCCGCCCCCCGGCATCAACCACCCCTGCTTTCCGCAGTACCTCCAGCTGGGAGGGGGTTTGTTTGAGCGCGGTGCGGGCGGCGGCAACCGCGCACTCGGTCACCGTCACCAGGTCGTTGGGGCTGGCCTGGCTGGCCGCCACCGCGGTGGCCCTGATCACGGTGATCACGGTGCCCTCGACTGGTTCGGTGATCGCCCGGTCGACCATCTGCACGGCCACCGACAATGATTCGACCACCGCTTGTCCGTCAAGATCGCCGGTGGCTGCGGCCTGGGCCAGTCCCGCCAGAATCTGGCTGAGAACCACCCCGGAGTTGCCGCGGGCCCCGCGCACCGCACCGGCCGCCAGGGCGGCCGCCACGGCGTGGGCGCTGGGGGACTCCATGCCGGCGAC
>NZ_JAFLEQ010000015.1:85778-102145 GCF_017307055.1 Corynebacterium mendelii
CATGGTGTGGCTCATATTCGACCCGGTGTCGGCGTCAGGTACCGGAAACACGTTCAGGGCGTTGATTTCTTCCGACCGCAGCGCCAGTGTGTCCGCAGCCCGCCGGGCCCAGCGCAGCAGTGCGCCGCCGTCCAATGCCTGCGGATAGCTCATGTCGCCCAAGTCTAGACAGTCACAGCCGCCAGTCGATGGGCCGGGACCCCATTTGCTCCAGCAGCCGGTTGGTGCGGCTGAACGGTTTCGACCCGAAAAACCCGCGGTGGGCCGACAGCGGCGACGGGTGCGGGGAGCAGACCGCCGGGATATCGGGCATAAACTTCCTTGTCGCCTGGGCTTTGCTGCCCCACAGCACAGCCACCAGCGGCCTGTCGCGCCCGGCCAGCGCCCGGATGGCGCATTCGGTGACCTCTTCCCAGCCCTGCCCGCTGTGGCTGGCGGGTTTGCCGGGGCTGACTGAGAGCACCCGGTTGAAAAGCGCCACCCCTTTGTCGCACCAGCCGCTCAAATCACCGTGCTCGGGGGTCCCGATGCCCAGATCATCAGATAATTCCCGGTAGATGTTGACCAGGGAGCGCGGCAGCGGCCTGACATCCGGGGCCACGGAAAAAGCCAGCCCCATGGCGTGGCCCGGGGTGGGATAGGGGTCCTGGCCGACAATGAGGACTCTCACGTCGTCGAAGGGATAGGTGAACGCTTTCAGCACGTCGCTTCCGGCCGGCAGATAGCCGCGCCCGGCGGCGTTTTCGGCCCGCAGAAAATCCCCCAGGCGGGCAATGGTGCCGGCCACCGGTTCCAGCACCGGTTTCCAGCTGTCGTGGACGGGAAGATCCGCGGTGTGTGTTGTGCTCATTGGTGGTTTGTGCCTCACGGGAAAAGGTGGTGGTGGATAAACGGACGGCCGGCACAGGCGGTGTCATACGGCACCGAAGGATTCCCAGCCGCCGGTGTGGCGCGGCACCCGGCCGCCGACTGTGACCGGATACCGCCCCTGCCGCCGGCAGGTGCCGATCACCCGAAATCCCGTCACCGGGACGCTGCCGGACAACGCCAGCAGGGTGTGGTCTTCCCCGCCGGTGAGCACCCACTCCCACGGATCACGGTCCAGCAGCCGGGCGGCCCGGAGGAGCAGATCATCGGGGGCGATGGCATGCGGGTCAAGATCCAGCCGCACCCGGCTGCGCTGCGCGATCACGGTCAGATCATGGACCAGGCCGTCGGAGTTGTCGGTCATGGCCGTCGCCCCGGCGGCCCGGGCGACCATTCCCCGGCCGGGGGCCGGTTCGGGGCTGAGGTGCTGGCCGATGAGGGGAAGGAACTCTTCCGGGACATCCCCTGGCCCGAAGTGTTCCAGCAGCGCCATCCCGGCAGCCGACCAGCCGAGTTTCCCGCTGGCCAGTATCTGTTGCCCGGCTTCGGCGGCATCGAGCCGGGTGGCCGGAAGCGGCCCGGTCAACCTGCCGGTGGCGGTCATGGCGAGCATGAGGGTATCGCCCATGGTGACATCCCCGCCGACCAGTTCCATGTGGTAGAAATCCAGCCGCCTGCGGATCCCCCGGGCCACACCGGTGACGAAATCGAGGGGGGTGTGCCCCGGCAGGGTCATAGCCAGCAGCAGGGCATGCGGCCTGGCACCCATGGCTTCGATATCGGCGGCGTTTTGCACCACGGCTTTCGCCCCGATGTCTTCGGCGGACGACCAGTCGAGCCGGAAGTGCCGGCCAGCCACCAGGGCGTCGGTGGTCACCACCGTCAGCGAATTCGGGTTCGGCGGGTCCAGCACGGCCGCATCATCGCCGTTGATGGCCGAGGGCGCAACCCTGGTGATCGCCTCAATGGTGGCGCGTTCACCGGCTTGGGACACCGGCATCCCGCGGTAGCGGTCCGGAAATACTGTGGTGGTCATGGCTATGAAAAAACACCCATCAGCCGTGTGGCGGGGACAACCGACAACCGTCACCGGGGCACCGGGACGTTCCGTGCGGCCGGTTGCCGTTGTTTTTCTTTACCCCACCAACCTACCGGCTGCGGGCCGGGCGGGTGGGTTGTTGACTGCCCCGCGCGGACGGTGTGCTTTTGGACGGTGGGTTTTTTCCCGGCGGCACGTTTTCACCCGGCCGCCCCGCGGCCCGGCCCGCGCCCCCGGGCCTGTCCCCTCCTGCCCCGCCGGGGTGGGCGCACCGGCACGCCGCCCGCCGCCTGGGGTGGGTGAGGTGAAAAGCCGGTGGTTAGACTTGATGCCCATGAGCAACCCCGCCGATCACGCCACTGCTTCCCCCCAGCCGACCACCGCCCCGCCGGCCAACCGGCGGTGGGCTGTCATTGCCCTGGTGATCAGCATTATTTTTGTTCTCGCCTGCCTGGTGGGGGCGAAACTGGTCTACGACAACGAGCGCCTGGCGCCGGTCGGTGTCGCCTACTATCCGGCCCCCCATGCAGACGATGACCAGTGCAGCTCATTGATCACCGCGCTGCCGGAGGATATCGGCGATTTCACCCGGGTGCCGATCATCGATCCGGCTCCTGCCGGGGTGGCGGCTTTCGCCATGGATTCCACCACCCGTATCACGGTGCGCTGCGGGGTGGATATGCCGCTGCAGTACACGGAATTGTCCGACACGGTCGATACCGGGGCGATCACCTGGCTGGAGGTCACCGATCCCACCCCGGGCAGTGACCTGGCCAGTTACTACACCACCAACCGCTTCCCGGTGGTGGTTGTCACCACCACCGGCGCCCGGCAGCAGCAGTCCACCGGCCCGCTGACGGCGGTGGCCGGGGCAGCTGATGCGTTGTCCCCCACCGAGCAGGACACCCACCCGGTGCCGCTGTCGGATCTGCCGGCCGATGACACCCAGCCGATGCCGGTGTGCGACGCAGTCATTGATGCTCTGCCGGACACGCTCGGCGGGTCGGCCAACTACCGGCGGGTCGATGAGGCCACGCTCTCCCGGGCGGGGGTGCCCCAACCGGCGGCAGCCTGGGTCTCCCGCGGACTGGAACCGGTGGTGGTGCGCTGCGGGGTGGCCAACTCCCCCGCTGTTGTCCCCGGCGCCACCCTGCAGCAGGTCGATGACATCGCCTGGTTCCAGGACACGGTGCTCAACAACGGCACCACTTCCGGCACCTGGTATTCCCAGGGCCGCGACACCACGGTGGCCGCCAGTGTGCCGCAACCGGTGGCAGCCACCGTCATGCTGGAAATCTCCCAGGCAGTTGCCGCCACTACCGGGACACGCTGACCGCCCCCGCCCGACTGTCGGGCACAGGAAACCCGGCGTATAACGGCGTTGCCCTGTGTCCCCGGCGGTGACGGGGACACAGGGCAACGCACAGGGGGTTGTGCTACTGCCCGCCACCGCCCATGGCCCGCTGGATGAGGATGTCCAACAGCCGTTGGTAGTCGATTCCGGCGGCGGCCAGCACCTGCGGGTACATCGAGATCGGGGTGAAACCGGGCATGGTGTTGACTTCGTTGACCACCGGCCCGTTGCCGGTGAGGAAGAAATCGACCCGGGCCAGGCCTTCGCAGCCCAGCGCCCGGAAAGCCGCCAGCGCCATCTGTTTCAGCAGCCGGGTGTTGTCCTCACCGCAGGGGGCGGGAATGGTCGGGGTGACACTGCCGGCCAGGTATTTGGTCTCGAAACCGTAGAAACCTTCCGGGGAGTCGGTGGTTCCGCCCAGCTGGGCCGGCGGGGAGGCGAGCAGGGTGCCGTCCGGGTACTGCAGCACCCCCAGTTCCACTTCCGGTCCCGTGATCTGTGATTCGACCAGGACTTTGCTGTCTTCGGCGAAGGCGGTGGCCAGCGCCGCATCCAGGTCTTCCCAGCTGTCGACTTTGGACACCCCGATGGATGATCCGCCGTTGGCGGGTTTGACGTACACCGGCAGCCCGAGACGCTGTTTGTCCTTTTCGTCCAGGCTGTCACCGGGATGCACCACCACCTGCGGGGCGACCGCCAAACCGCTGGCCGAGAGAATCTTTTTGGTGTATTCCTTGTCCATTGCCACAGCCGACGCCAGCACCCCGCAGCCGACGTAGGGCACACCGGAGAGTTCAAACAGGCCCTGGATGGTGCCGTCTTCACCGTGGCGGCCGTGCAGGGCCGGGAAAATGCAGTCGACTTCCGCGTACAGCTGCCCGGCGTTGTCCCCGCCGACAAAGTGGAACTGTCCTTTCCGCTGCGGGGTTGTCGACAGCCTGATTTCCTCGCGGAGTTTCACCTGCGGCAGATAGTCGGCTGTCATGGTCAGCTCGGCGGCGTCTCTGGTGCCGGTGGTCCAGACACCGTCGGCGGTAATGGCCACCGGGATGACTTCGTAGCGTGCGGGGTCCAGATTGTCCATAATGGCCCGGCCGGTGACACAGGCCACCGAATGCTCGGAACTCATTCCCCCGTAGACGACAGCGATTCTTGCGCGTTTAGCCGATTCGGTCATAAGGCACCATTCTAGACCAGCCGCACACCCGCCCCGCCGCCACGACCCGCCGTCGCCTGGTGCCGTCACAGCCCCGGTGGTGTCCGCGGCACACACCACCGGCCCGCCCCCGGCACACCGGCTGGGACCTGAGCGGTGCACCAAACCCCGCGCCGACACACCGAGGACTCGAGCCGAGGGCGGCTGATGGTTGTTCTATTCCGCTTTCCGCGCCCGGCCCATCAGCGCCAGGATCATCTCGTCGACACCCATGTGTTCGTGGCAGACGGAAAACACCGCCTGGGTGATCGGCATGTCCACCCCGTGGGCGGTGGCAAGCGCATGAATCGACCGGGAGCTTTCCACCCCCTCGGCCACCTGCCCGTGGGTGGCGTTGGCGGCCTGCTCGACGGTGTCGCCCTTGCCGAGATGGAATCCGAAGGTGCGGTTGCGCGACAGTGGTGACGAACAGGTGGCCACCAGATCACCCAGGCCCGCCAGGCCGGAAAACGTATGCACATCAGCCCCCAATTCCACCCCCAGGCGCGATATTTCGGCCAGCCCCCGGGTGATCAGGGACGCCGCCGAATTTTCCCCCAGCCCTCTGCCGGAGGCCATACCGCAGGCCAGGGCCACCACGTTTTTGCAGGCCCCGCCGATCTCACAGCCGATGACATCGGTGTTGGTGTAGGGGCGGAAGTAGGGGGCGCCGACGGCCTGTTGCACGGTGACGGCCCGGTCCTCGTCCTCGCAGGCAATCACGGTGGCCGCCGGCTGGCCGAGCGCTATTTCCTTGGCCAGGTTCGGGCCCGACAGCACCGCGATCCGGTCACCGGTGACCCCGGTGACCTCCGCGATCAGCTGACTCATCCGCAGCCCGGTGTTTTTCTCGATGCCCTTGGCCAGGCTGAGCAGTGTGGCGTCAGCGGGAATGAACTTTTTCCAGTTCTCCAGATTTGTCCGCAGCGTCTGGCTGGGAACTGCCAGCACCACAATGTCGGCCCCGTCCAATGCCCTGCGGTGATCGGCTGTGGCGTTGACCAGCCGGGGGACAATCATGCCGGGAAGATAGTCCGGGTTTTCCCGGGTGATCTGGATGTGGGTGGCCACCTCCTGGCGCCGGGCCCACAAGGTGACGGGATTTCCCGCGTCGGCGAACACTTTCGCCAGGGTGGTTCCCCAGGACCCGGCCCCCATCACCGCGACCTGCGTCAGTGTCGTCGACATCGCGCACCACTTGTCCTTTCCTTCACTTTTCGGCTGTTCACCGATATAGACCTTTTCGGCACCTGCCCGCCGCCGGGCCTGGGGCAAGCAGTGCCGGGCGTATCATCCCGTCCCGCCGCCGCGCGGCCGGCGGGTGGTGCCACCAGTTGTCTTCAACGCTACGCACCAACCGGGGGTGCGCGCATCCGGTTGCCGCACCAGGGCTCTCCCCCGGCAGCTCGCCGCGGGGGAAGCTTGCGCTCCGAAACCGGGTTGGTGGTCTGGCTCCCCGGGGATGGGACCGCGGCCGGTATGGTGGTCACCAGTGACCGGACACAGCACAGCCAACCGACCGGGCCGCCCGGCGTCGCGGGTTTTTCCTTCCCGCGCCCCGGCAGCGTTGTGCCGGCGGCCCGGGATGTGAGACCACCGACGATCCCCACGTTTATCCGACGTTAGGCGGGAAGAGAACAAAACCATGGCGAAAAAAGCGACAGAACAAACCAAAGACGCCACCTCCGCTTTCGCGTTGACCGGACGCTACCAGCAGATTCCGCCGAATCCCGCACAGCAGGTCAAGCGTTCCACCCTGGCGGCCGGCGCGGTGATTGTCCGCGACGACCCGCATGGCGCGCGGCAGTTCGCCATTATCCACCGCCCCCACTACGACGATTGGTCGCTGGCCAAAGGCAAAGTTGATCCGGGGGAATCGATACCGGTGACCGCGGCGCGGGAAATCCGGGAGGAAACCGGACTTGCGGTGCGCCTGGGCAAACTGGTCGGGCAGGTCTCCTACCCGGTGGCCGGACGCACCAAAATCGTCTACTACTTCACCGCCACCCCCACCGGTGGTGGGTTTGCCGCGAACAAGGAAGTCGACGAGCTGGTGTGGCTGGACAAACAGCAGGCCCTGGAGCGGCTGTCCTACGATGTTGACCGGCAGGTGCTTCAAAAAGCCGACAAACGCCTCAACCTGGACGACCAGAAGCGGCTGATTCTTGTCCGCCATGCCCACGCCTTTGCCCGCCGCACCTGGTCGGGCAACGACAATAAACGCCCGCTGGATAAAAAAGGCATCCGCCAGGCCAGCCTGCTGCCCGACATGCTGGAGCTTTTCGGACCGACGGCGGTCTATTCGGCCGAACCGGACCGGTGTGTGCACACCGCCGGCCCGATCGCCGAACGCCTGGGGGTGGATGTCACCGTCGACCGGATGCTCGGCGATGCCGGCTGGCTGGAATCCATGACGAAGGTCAAAGCCCGCTTCCGGGAGATTCTTGCCACCGAGGACACACCGGTGGTGGTCTCCCAGGGGCTGCTGATGCCCGAATACATCGCCTGGCTGTCGGCCACCGGCACCCTGCCGCTGGAGGAGATACGCTGCAAAAAAGCCGGTGCCTGGATTCTCACCTTCTCCCGGGGCCAGCTGGCCGGGGCGGACTACCTGGCTTCCCCGCTGCCGGTGAAATAACAGGACACACCCGCCCGCGCAACACCCGCGGAACACGCCCCGGACGCCGGCGTGCCCGGGCCGGGACGGCACCGGCACCAGCAGCCAGGACACCGTGGCAAACCGACGCTGTTGCCGAACACCAGCCCTCCCAGGGGCGTGGCCCGGTCAGCCACGTGGGCAGTGAACCGGCCGTCAGGGCACGGGATAGCGCCCGGTCAGGGTCTTTCCGGCTGCCTGTTTTACATGTCAGTGCTGTGTCTCGTCGTCGTCCGCGCTGTAGGTGGCCGGATGGTGGTGGGAATTGTCGTCGACCCACATGCGGTTGTGGCGGGCCGGAAGCCCCAGTACGCCGCGGGCGACGGCAGAGGCTGCAAGATTGTGTTTGACCGCCACAAACAGCATGGCGAAGGCCGCCAGTGCGGGCACCAGGAACAGCGGGTAGACCACGGAGACAAACGACAGGGCTATCTCGCCGACAGCGGCCGCTAGAGCAATCGCCGCTGACACAGCCGGGTACCGGGCCGTGGCGGTGGTCGCCTCCACCCAGGCCTCCGGGCTGGCGGTGGTATCCGGGTTGACCGGGCCGCCGGTCGCCCTGACAGGCAGGGCGCCTTTTTTCGACAGCCGGAAAATTCGGGCGTAGAAGATGGCCAGTGCCACAAACACGGCACAAAACATCACGGCTGAAGCAAACATGGTTGACTCAACGATCTTTCCGGTTCTTCGGTGGCCGGGCGGCCACCCTACACCCCCGGGCGGTGACGGGAGGGCCGTGGCTGGGTGTTGTTGAAAAAAACTGCCGCGCCGGCCCGCCACGGGCAGGGGTTGGGTTCCCATGGCACGCTACCACCGGCTGTCAGCTGTGGTGTTGCCCGGCCGGTGTGGTGACCGGATAAAACGGTTGTCTTTTGTTCTCGTAGGCGCTGATCGCCTCTTCGTCGCGCAGCGTCAGCCCGATATCGTCCAAACCTTCCATCAGCCGCCACCGGGTGTAGTCGTCGACATCGAAATCGAAACGTTCCCCGCCGGCGGTGACGGTCCGGGTGTCAAGATCCACGGTCAGCTCCAGCCCCGGGGTGCGCTGCAGCAGGGAAAAAAGCCTGTCGGCTGTGTGTTCACTGATCACCCCGGCCAGCAGACCGTTTTTCCCGGCGTTACCGCGGAAAATATCGCCGAACCTGGGCGACAGCACGACTTTGAAGCCGTAGTCGGTCAACGCCCAGACGGCGTGTTCGCGTGAGGATCCGGTTCCGAAATCCTCCCCCGCCACCAGGATGGTGCCTCGGCAGTAGGGCTGTGTGTTCAAAATGAAGTCCGGATCTTTGCGCCAGGTTTCAAACAGGGCGTCTTCAAATCCGGTGCGGGTGACCCTTTTCAGGTACACGGCGGGCAGTATCTGGTCGGTGTCGATGTTGGTGTACGGCAGGGGAACCCCGATGCCGGTGACTGTGGTGATCGGCTGCATGGACAATCGTTTCTTCTTCGTCGGGTTGTTCTACAGGTCGGCCGGGGTGGCGATGTGCCCGGCAACGGCGGTGGCGGCGGCAGTGGCCGGGCTGACCAGGTGGGTGCGCCCGCCGGGGCCCTGCCGGCCCTCGAAGTTGCGGTTGGAGGTTGATGCCGCCCGCTGCCCGGGGACAAGTTTGTCCGGGTTCATCGCCAGACACATCGAGCATCCGGGCAGCCGCCACTCGGCCCCGGCGGCGGTGAAAATGGCGTCCAGGCCTTCTTTTTCGGCTTGTTCGGCCACCCGGGCGCTTCCCGGAACCACCATCATGCGCAGCCCCTCGGCGACTTTTTTGCCCTCCATGATTGCCGCCGCGGTGCGCAGATCCTCGATCCGGCCGTTGGTGCAGGAGCCGAGAAACACCGTGTCGACGGGAATGGATTTCAGTGGCGTGCCCGGGGTGAGATCCATGTATTTCAGGGCTTTGGCGCAGGCGTCACGCTCCGCCGGATCGGTGAAGTTCTCCGGTGACGGCACACAGGCATCAATCGGCAGCCCCTGCCCGGGGTTGGTTCCCCAGGTGACATGGGGCTGCAGGGCTGAGCCGTCGATGACCACCTCCCGGTCGAAGACTGCCCCGTCGTCGGTGCGAAGCGAACGCCAGTAGTCAACCGCCTTGTCCCACAGCTTTCCTTTCGGTGCATGGGGGCGGTCTTTCAGATAGGTGAAGGTGGTGTCATCGGGGGCGATCATGCCTGCCCGGGCGCCGGCCTCAATCGACATGTTGCACACTGTCATCCGGGCTTCCATCGACAGGTTTTCAATGGCCTGGCCACGGTATTCGATAATGTGGCCCTGCCCGCCGCCGGTACCGATCTCGGCGATGACAGCCAAAATCAGGTCTTTGGCGCTGACCCCTTCGGCCAGCCGGCCGGTCACGGTGACCGACATGGTTTTAAACGGCTGCAGGGCAAGGGTTTGGGTGGCCAGCACATGCTCGACCTCCGAGGTACCGATACCGAAGGCAATCGCCCCGAAAGCCCCGTGGGTGGAGGTGTGGGAGTCCCCGCACACCACCGTCATCCCCGGTTGGGTCAAACCCAGCTGCGGGCCGACCACATGGACAATGCCCTGGTCGATGTCACCCATGGGGAAAATACGCACCCCGAATTCGGCGCAGTTTCTGCGCAGCGTGTCCACCTGTGTCCGGCTGACCAGATCGACGATCTCCTCCACCCCGCCGCTGACGATGCCCTCGGTGGGCACATTGTGGTCTTCGGTGGCCACGGTCAGCTCCGGGCGGCGGATGGTCCGCCCGGCAAGCCGCAGGCCCTCGAACGCCTGCGGGCTGGTGACCTCGTGGAGAAGATGCAGATCAATGTAGACCAGATCCGGCCCACCGTTGTCGCCGTGGGTGACCAGATGGGCGTTCCACACTTTTTCCGCCAGGGTCAACGGTCGTGGGGGCGTGGACTGGGTGTGTTCCTCCATAGGGGGCGCCGCCTTTGCAGGGTTTTTTCGTCAATGGGTGAATATTTTTCAAAATACAAAGCAGTCAGAGTCATCTCCCGCCGATACCCGGCACCCGGGCAACAAGACCACCTGCCACCCGTCACAATCCGGCACACAGCCGGCGGCGGTGAGCTGCACCTGCCCCACCGGGGCACCGGCACGATGGCGGTGTCGTCCGCGCCGGGGGCACACCCGGACACAGTCCCCTTGTTTTTTTAAAAGCTGGTTGCCGGGTACAACAACCTGCGGGGGCTGGTGGGGACAGCCGGGTAATTTTAAAAAACACAACACCGTTGGCGCGGGCGACACCCGGTGACACGGACTCCGCCGGGTTGAAAAAGACCCGGGCCGGGACGGGACACCAAGAATTGGCAATCTCACTATTTGGAATGCTAGTATCGCAGTATGGGACAGTATAGCGCACCGTCATCCACACCGACGAGCGGCATCAAGGTTTTGGACCGGGCTGTGGTCATTCTCACCACCGTGGCGGAACGGCCGCATTCGTTGGCGGAGCTTTGCCAGCACACCGGCCTTCCCCGCGCCACCGCCCACCGGTTGGCCACCGCCCTGGAGGTGCACCGGTTTTTGGCCCGGACTTCTGAGGGAAAATGGTGTGTCGGGGATGCGTTGACCGCCCTGGGGTCGCGCGCCGGCGACAAACTCGTTGACGCCGCCAGTCCCATTATGACCGCTTTGATGGAATCAACCGGTGAATCAGTCCAGCTGTACCGGTTGACCGGCACCAGCAGAACCTGCATCGCCTCCCTGGAGCCGCCCAGCGGCCTGCAGAACACTGTCCCCATCGGTGCCCGCATGGAACTGACCGCCGGTTCCGCGGCCAAGGTATTTCTGGCCTGGGCACCCGAGCAGCTCAAAGCGGTGATTATGCCGCAGGCGTCATTTACCGAGCGGGATTTGGGCGAGGTCCGTGCCTGCGGGTGGGCTGATTCGGTGGCTGAACGCGAACGGGGCCTGGCCAGTCTGTCGGCCCCGGTATTCGAACAGCAGTCCATGGTCGCGGCCCTGTCGATCAGTGGCCCGGCGGAAAGACTGGCCCCCTCCCCCGGCGCCCGCTGGGGCGCGGAGCTGACCGCCGCCGCCAACAGGCTCACCGATGCGCTCAACCGGTAGCCGCTGAAGGTTTGTGCCTTTTCAGCCGCGACATACTGTTCGGACACAAGCTTCACAACCTGTGGAAAACACTTTTGTCCCGGTGTTGTTGCAGCCCTGAACCACCCTGCCACCAGCAAAATCCCCTGCCCTGATCGGCCCACCGAACTTTGTTGGACGACCCCGGATACCGGCGTGACGCACACTGTCAGCCATACTGCACGGCATGTGGTATTCCGGTCTCGATCCTCTTATCCGAATCGTTCTCGTCGGATCCGCCAGCTATGTCACCCTGCTGATTATGCTGCGGATTTCCGGCGCCCGCTCACTGGCGAAATTCAATGCCTTCGATTTCGCGGTGACTGTTGCCGTCGGCTCCATGCTGGCCAGTGCCGTGACCTCCACCGATCTGGCATATGTCTCCGGGGTGGTGGCCATCGCCATGATGCTGGTGCTGCAGTATGTGGTGGCCAAGGTCATCCGCACCAACCACACCGCCCGTAACCTGGTGACCGCCACACCGATCGTGCTGGTCAAAGACGGCCGCCTGATTGAGGAAGGCCTGAAACGCTCCCGCCTCGGCAAAGCCGACGTCAACCAGGCCGCCCGCCAGGCAGGCCACGGCTCTTTCGAATCGATCGGGGCGATGATCCTGGAAACCGACGGCACCATGTCCACGATCGCCAAAGACTCCATGGGCAACGCCGATGCCCTTGACGATTTGGATACCGGCTCCTGGACTGTGGCCGAAGGCCCACAGCGCACCTAGAGCAACCGACCCGCGCCGTTTCCGGGTGTAAAACCCGCCCTTCATCAAGCCCACCGGCCCTGTCTGTCGACAGTTCTGCCCGGTCGCCCACGCCCCAAGCTGATTTTCACCACCACCTTCCAGGCTCTGCGGACCCGCTCACGCAACCGGGGTGAGTCTCGCCCGCAATCGAAAGCCGACGAACAGTACAACGCCGATAGTTCTTCCATTTCAAACATTCCTCGTTTGAAAAAAGTGCCGATCCGAAAAAGCCGCCCACTGTGCCACGTTAATAATCTCCAGCATCTGCATATGCGGCGATTTTGAACATCGATCTACTTGGCCCCGGCGCTGTTGATAATCTCGGAATATGTCTCAGCTTCCGGAAAGGTCTTCAACCGCCACTGTTTCCGACAGTGACGGCGAGTTCGTTATCGGTATGACCGTGTCATGCCGTGACGAAGAATGGGCCATCACATCGGTAACGCGCACCACCAACGGATGGAAGCTTAGGGTTCGGGGATTAACCGAATACGTCCGCGACCAGCAGGCGGTGTTCTACACGGCCATCGACAAGGTGACGGTCTTCGATCCGAAACTGGTGACTCCCCGAATCGATACGTCGCCGAAGTTCCGGCATGCCCGGCTGTGGGTGGAAACGATGATGCGGCAAACCCCGGTGCCGCTGTACCAACCTGAGCTGACAGTTGCCGACCGCATGTTGGCCGATCCGCTGGATTATCAGCTGGCGGCGGTACGCAAAGCGCTTGATCCGGAAAATATCCGCCCCCGAATTTTGCTGGCGGATGCTGTGGGACTGGGTAAAACCCTGGAGATCGGCATGATTATCGCCGAACTTGTTCGCCGCGGCCGGGGAAACCGCATACTTGTGGTCACCCCGAAGCATGTGATGGACCAGTTCCAGAACGAGCTGTGGTCCCGTTTCGCGCTTCCTCTGGTGCGTTTGGACAGCACCGGTGTGGCGCGCATCAGGCAGCTGCTTCCCGCATCGCGCAACCCCTTCACCTATTTCCCGCGGGTGATCGTGTCAATCGACACCCTCAAGTCCGCCAAGTTCCGGGCACAGCTGGAAAAAGTGCGGTGGGACATTGTGGTCATCGATGAAATCCACAACGCCACCAACCCCGGCACACAGAACAATGATCTGGCCCGCACCCTGGCGCCGAAAACAGAGGCACTGATTCTGGCCTCGGCCACACCGCACAACGGTGATCCGGAGTCGTTCAAAGAGATTCTCAGGCTTTTGGATCCCACTTCGGTTCTTCCCGACAAGACCGTCGACAGGGAGGCTGTGAAGCGGTTGATCATCAGACGGCACCGCCACTCCCCTGAGGTTTCTTCTGTGGTGGGCGACAAGTGGGCGGAACGCGCTGAGCCGGTCAATATTCTGGTGGCAGCATCACCGGAGGAAAATGCTGTCGCCAGAGAAATCCGTGACACCTGGATTCACCCCGCGAACGGAAGTGCACCATGTGCGGACAGACTTTTTCCGTGGACACTGGTCAAGGCGTATCTGTCCTCGCCGGCTGCACTCAACGAATCACTGGACAACCGGAATAACCGGCTGGTCAAGTCGGACAAGCCAGACCAGGAACGTGAACTTGAGTATCTGCGGCATCTTCGGGCGTTGTCGGAGAAAGTCACCACGAAACGCTCCGCCAAATACAACCGTCTGGTGGACTATCTCAAAGACATCGGAATTGGTCAGCGTTCAAAGAAGCGCGTGGTGGTGTTCTCCGAGCGCGTCGCCACCTTGAACTGGTTGAAGGAAAACCTGAAAAAGGACCTGAAGCTGAAAAAAGACGCTGTCACGGTCATGCATGGTGGGTTGACCGACCAGGAACAGCTGAAGCTGATCGACGAATTCAAACGCTCTGATTCGAATATCCGGGTCTTCATCACCGGTGATGTGGCCAGTGAAGGTGTGAACCTTCATGCACAGTGCCATGACATGGTTCACTACGACATTCCGTGGTCACTGATCCGTATCCAACAGCGCAACGGCCGAATCGACCGCTACGGGCAATCCGAGCCACCGGTCATTGCCACCCTGCTGCTTGATCCACAGGATGACGCCTCCCCCGGCGAATTGCATGTTCTGGAACGCCTGGTGCAGCGTGAGCGTGAAGCCCATGACATGCTCGGCGATGCTGCAGGGCTGATGGGCCAGTACTCGGAAGCCAAGGAAGAAGACCAGATCAGAAAAGTACTGGCCGGTTCCAAAGACTTCGACGAAGTGGTCGCCGATCCCCAGGAAGTCAAAGATGCAGGTGCCGGTTTCTTTGCCGGTGGGGACTCCGGTTTTTCCGATGAGTTCGCTGCCTTGCTGGCCAGCTTCGATTCCGATGACGACAGTTTTGTCGATCCTCAGTCGTTTGGTTTCACCGATGACGACGAAGACGACGTGGACGGCACCGGATCAGCCAAACAATTCACCTCGTCGCTCTACAACCACGAACTCGACTACTTGAATGATGCGCTCTACGAGGCTTTCGGCAATGTGCCGAAAAATCCCCCGAAAGCCGGTGGCGTGGGCTTTACCGTCAACAGCAACAGCACGGCAGGTCTTATTCCACCGCCTGATCTGCAGCGGAAGCTGAAGTTCCTGCCGCAGGACTACGTCAAGGACCGCAAAGTCGATGAAGAGCTGATTCTGGCAACTGATCCTTACCGCGGCAATGAGTCTCTCAACGAAGCCCGGGAGGGAATGTCCCACACCACCTGGCCCGCAGCCCATTATTTGGGCCCACTGCACCCGGTGCTTGATTGGGCGGCCGACAGAGCTCTTGCCTCCATGGGTAAAAGGGAAATCCCCGTGGTGTCGGGAACCGTGGAATCACCCACGGCGGTTGTGCTGGCGACCCTGATGAACAAGCGCGGTCAGGTGGTGGGACTGTCGACATTGACAGTCTCGACGAACTTGCTGGATCTGCTCGATACCGAGGTACAGCCCAATATTTTCGATTGGCTGGACAACCACGGTCTGGGTGATGACGCCATCAACCCGAACAATCTTGAGCTTCCTGACAACGCCCAGGACTTTATCCGGGAGGCGGTTGTCACAGCCCAGGAGGAACTGAGCACGGTGATGGTGGCGGCCAAACAAAATGCCCAGGAACAGATCAACACATGGTCAAAACGTGCCGATGCCTGGGAATCACAGCGAAAGGAAAGCCGTGGCACGCGGACTTTGTTCCGCAGTGATGAGCTGCTGGCGGGTGAGCGCCAATTGGCTGAGGCTCTGCGGCCGACCGACAATATTCTTATCCGACCGATGCTTCTTGTTCTCCCGGCGCACGTTGATTCGTCCGAGGAAGGTGCCCTGTAATGGCTGCGTTTGATTCGATTGTCAATGTTGATGAGTGGATCAGCGACCACTATTTGACCACCGATGACAAAGGGGCGTCGTTCACCAAACGGGTTAAAGCGTGTGTCAAAGACTGGAAAACCGGCTCTGGTGAGTTTGCTGGCGGTGATCCGTGGGAGCGGTTCAAAGCCCACCGGGGTGCGATTCAGAGGCTTCTGGCTGAGTTATCGATTGAGATTAACCGCACAGATGAGTCGAGTCCGCAGGTTCTCCAGCTGGTGGATGCGTGTCACACGATAATCCGTGAGGCACTGGGCTATGCACCGGCTACAGAAGTGTCCCAGGCACACGGGTCGACCACAATGGGTTTCACCGGATCATCCACCCCGAACAGTGGGCTGGTCACCATTGATGCCCTTCCGGTCGATGACATGGAAGACTTGGTTAAAACCACGCCCCGACAGGGGCTTAAAACTTGGACGGCCGGTAAACAGGATTCAGCGAAAAGCACCGAATGGACGACCGGAAAACTGGTCGGCGAGCTATTCCTGGCCGATAACCCGTCGGCATACATCGTCGTGTTCGCCGGTTCCTGGATTCTTTTGGCCGAACGGGAATCCTGGCCGCTGGGGCGCTATCTCGCGATTGATATCCGTCTGGCTGTTGACCGCAACGACCAGCAATCCGCCGGTGAACTGCAAAGAATTGTCACTGCCCTTGCCCGGGAGAATACTTCCCGTGCGGCTGACGGCACCACCTGGTGGGATGGCACGATCAACGAGTCCCGTGAACATGCAGTAAAGGTATCCGAGGAACTGCGTGGCGCGGTCAAACAATCCATCGAGATCATCGGCAATGATGTGCTGACCCGCTACCGGCAGCAGAATAAACACGACCAGCTCGAAGCACTTGACGGCAACGAGTTGGCGAAGCAGGCTCTGCGGTATCTCTACCGGATTCTGTTTCTTCTGTTTGCCGAAGCACGCCCCGAGCTGAACATTCTTCCCACCGGTGCCCCGGAATACGATGAGGGCTACGGACTGTCACGTCTGCGTGATCTGGTGCTGTCCCCGCCGGAGTCATATGCCGCCAAACAAGGCACCCATTTATACGAGTCGATGCAGGTCTTATTCGACCTGGTCAA
>NZ_JAFLEQ010000015.1:102201-153488 GCF_017307055.1 Corynebacterium mendelii
GAAGAAGACCTGCGGTTTCGTAATCTTTCGGCTGATCTTTTCACCCCTTCTGCCACCGGCATGATCGATGAAGTGAAGCTGTCGAATGAGGGGCTGCACCGGGTGCTGGACAACCTGCTGTTATCGGAGGTGAAAGCAGGGCAGGACCGCGGGTTCATCTCCTATGCGACTCTCGGTGTCACCGAGCTTGGCCAGGTCTATGAAGGCCTGATGTCATATACCGGTTTCATTGCGAAGCAGGATCTGTGGGAGGTGGCCCCCAACGGGGATCCGTCGAAGGGTTCCTGGGTGGTGACCGCCGAGCAAGCACAGGCTTTACGTGATGATGACAAAGTCGATGACTGCTTTGTTACTGATCTAGTTGTCAATGAACATGGTGGTAGTGAACGGCGGGAAAGAAAACACCCGCAAGGCTCGTTTGTTTATCGGCAGTCCAGCCGTGACCGGGAACGCTCCGCGTCTTTCTACACCCCGCAAGTCATCACCGAGTTCACTGTCGCCCAGGCCATCGAGGAGCTAAAATACGCGGGACGAATTGAACAAGCGCAAGACATTCTCACCCTGACGATTTGTGAACCGGCGATGGGTTCCGGAGCGTTCGCTGTCGAAGCGGTCCGGCAACTATCCGAGTTGTATCTTGAGATGCGTCAGCAGGAGCTCGGTGATGTCATCGACGCAGCCGACAGGTCCGAGGAACTGCAGAAGGTCAAGGCCTATATTGCCCTGCACCAGGTCTACGGCGTGGACCTGAATGCCACAGCGGTGGAGCTGGCAGAGATTTCTCTGTGGCTGGACACGATGACCAAAGATTTGAAAGCCCCGTGGTTTGGTCTGCATCTTCGCCGCGGTAACTCTCTTTTCGGTGCTTCCCACAGTTTCTACTCGCTGCATGATCTGAAACAGAAAGACCGGTGGTCGCTTCCGCCGACTCCTGCCCCGCTACCGGATTTGGCGAAAGCCCACGATGAGGGCAGCGAGTATTTCACTCAAGGGGTCTATCATTTTCTTGTTCCCGCCACCGGCTGGGGTGCCGCAGCCGATGTGAAGGAAGCCAAAAAGTTCTCGCCTGAGCAGCGTAAGAAGATCGCTGACTGGCGCAGACCAATGATGAACTGGCCGAAGATACCGGCGAGATCGAATGAGAATGCCACCACCGGTGACTGGTACAAACTGAAAAGCCTGTCCTCCCGGGTGGATGTTTTGTTCAAATTCGCGTTGCTGCGGATGAGGGAAGCCAACCGGCAGACCATGCGGCATATCGATGTCTACGGCCACGAGTACGACTACACACCGGGTGCTGTGACCAGAAAGGATGTGGAGCATTATCTGCACCGCAATCCGGATTCGGCGTATGCCCGGCTGAAACTGGTCATGGACTTGTGGTGTGCCCTGTGGTTCTGGCCGTTGACGGAAGACAAAACCACCATCGACGGTGAAAACATCGAGCCACCCACGTCAGCACAGTGGTATGACGCGCTGGTGAGGATCCTGGGGTCTACCGCTGCGAAAGCCAGTGTTCCCGGGCAGCTTGATTTCGCTTCCCTCGAGACATGGGAAGACCTGGATTTGAATGAGCAGGCCGCCTGCGATTTCGCCGGCGCCGACACACTCGCCAATATCCGCCACAAACATCCCTGGATCCGGGTGTGTGACACTATCACCGAACAACAGGGATTTTTCCACTGGGAACTCGAATACGCCCACATCTTCGCCGACGGCGGTTTCGACCTGCAGATCGGAAACCCGCCTTGGGTCAGACCACGAACAGACGTCGACGAGTTGTGGGCTGAAACCGACCCCTGGTGGGCGCTCGCCCACAAACCAACCCAAGCTGCAAAACGCCGACAGGAGGAGTTCACGGCACAACAACCCTGCGCCACCGACAAAGTCCTCGACGGGCTGACCGAAACCGCGGTTCTTGCACAGCTGCTGCGAAGCCACGCGCAGTACCCGCAGCTTAAAGGCCAACAACCCGATCTCTACCGTGGGTTTATCTGCCGCACCTGGCAGCATACAAGCCCCACCGGTGTGGTCTCCCTGATCCATCCCGAGTCACACCTTGCAGAGAAAAAAGCCGTCTCTTTGCGCCGCGAATGCTACGCCAGGCTCCGTCGCCACTGGCAATTCTCAAACGAATTATCACTCTTCCAAATCGGACATGCGAAGACCTACGGCATCAGCATCTACGGCGCACACCAGACCGAGCCATCATTTCTGCAGGCTTCGAGTCTCTACCACCCGCAAACCATCACAGACTCCCTCATCCACGACGGCACCGGCCCACTGCCCGGTCTCAAAGATGATGACGACAACTGGGACCGTCGGCCCCATGCCGACCGCATCCAACACATTGACATGGAAACACTGTCAGTTTGGCGGGATATCGTCGAAACCCCCGGCACCCCACCGATCGAGACCAGAATCGTCTACACCGTCAACACCGACGCTGCCAGGGTCCTGGAACAACTGGCCCATCAACCACGGGCAGCATCGCTGTACCCACAGTTCTCACGAGGCTGGGACGAAACTAATGACAAGAAGAAAGGGTTCTTCGACGTCGGATGGTCCACACCCGACAGCTGGGCCGATGTCATCATGCAGGGTCCCCACGTCGGTATCTCCTGCCCAATGATCAAACAACCCAATAAAACGCTCAACAGCAAGGGTGACTGGACGAAGATTGACTTTGAAGCCATCGCCGACGATTTCATTCCGGCTACCGGATACGTCCCAACAACCGACACGAAAAAATACGACGCCAACTACGGCACATGGACCATCGGAGAAAAACCGGTTCCCATGCGGTCTGCCTACCGCATCGCATGGCGGGAGATGGGAGGGACAACAGCATTCAGAACCCTGTTCCCATCGATCATCCCGCCGAACGCAGCACACGTTCATGCTGTCCACTCAGCGTGTTGCATCGACTCCGACAAAAAACCCGCCGCGAAGAATTCCGCTACAGCACTGTTGGGGGCCTGCCTTTCCAGTCTGTTGGTCGACCACTTAGTACGGTCAACCTGCACAGGCCACACCCCTGGTTCTGTTGTTGTGGGTCTACCGGTTATCAGTCCTACAGACAGCCAGATGGTAGACAGCCTGATCGGCAGATATCTCAAGCTCAACTGCCTGACAAAGGCATACGCCCCTTTATGGGAAGAAATCACCGGCACACCCTGGACCGTTGATACTCCCGTGCGCAATCCGCTCGCCCGGCAACGGATACAAAACGAGATCGACGCTCTGGTTGCCATCGGCTTCGGCGTATCTGTCGATGACCTGTGCATGATCTACCGGACACAGTTCCCGGTCATGCGAAAATACGACAGCCAAAATCTCTTCGATGCCAACGGCCGCCTCGTACCAAAAGAGGTTCTAGAGCTGGAGAAAAAGAAACCCGGGTCCCTGTCTGTCGAAGAACGCACCTGGGCACACCCGCAATCCGGGGTCGACTACACCTTCAAATACCCGTTCACCATCCACGATCGGGAAGCTGACATGCGGGAAGCATACGAGCGTTTCATGCGGGAGCTCAGATAAACGTCGTGAATAATATCTCCTTATGACTGCAGCTGTTTTTCTTTTTTCACCGGTAGTTTTCTACTTTTTCCATATTTTCCGCGCCCGACTGTTGGGAAGTGTTGCCCCGTGTCCAGCCTGTTGCCCGTCCACGCAGGAGACAGTATCCGCAAAGGACTCACCGAGTACCTGGCGACCAGTTTCTCCCTGGCCGACAACAACACGGCCAAACCACTGACCCACTTTTTGGAGGACCCGGAAAAAGGCATCTTCCACGGCCCGTATGTGAAAACGCGGCTGCCCTATGCGCCTGCCGAAGACTGGAAGGGACTGCTCGATTTTCTTCCCCCCTGGTTTGTGCCCTACTACCATCAGGCCCAAGCCTTCCGGAGACTGTCCAGCAAAGATTCCGCGCCGGAACCAACTTTGGTGGTTACCGGTACCGGTTCCGGTAAGACGGAATCATTCCTCTACCCGATCCTGGATCATGCCCGGCGGGAACGGGGCCAGGGCAAAGCCGGTGTCAAAGCCATCATCATCTACCCGATGAATGCCCTGGCCAACGACCAGGCCAAACGTCTTGCAGAGCTGCTTGACTCCTCCCCTGAGCTGTCGGCTGTCACCGCCGGCATCTACACCGGTGATTCCGGTTTGGGCGGAAACCGCAAAATGACGGCGGACTCACTGATCACCTCCCGTGCCGCCATGCGGGATGATCCGCCGGATATTCTGCTCACCAACTACAAGATGCTGGATCTTCTCCTGCTCCGCCCGGAAGACCGCAATATTTGGGTGAAATCAGCGACAAGTCTGCGGTATCTGGTACTCGACGAGTTCCACACCTACGACGGTGCGCAGGGAACCGATGTGGCGCTTCTTCTGCGCAGGCTGGGTTTAGTGCTGAAATCCCTGCAACCTGAAGGTTTTCTCGCATCAGTCGGTGCCGATCCACAGTCCCCATTGGGGGCTGTGGTTCCGGTGGCAACCTCAGCGACACTGGGTGATAAATCCGATGTGTCACCAATCCTCAACTTCGCTGAAACCGTCTTCGGCACCAAATTCAAAACATCATCGGTAGTCACCGAAAAACAACTCGATATTGCCGGCTGGCAGAACCATGTGCTGGAAGTGTTCTCCCGGCTGCACCTGAAGCAGCAGGATAACGGTGACTCATCCGCCGATGGTGACCCGGACGATTACAGGGTTGAGCAGACCATCCGCCGGCTGCGGAAACTCCACGGTTCCACCGGCCCACTGGATGCGGACACCCTGCTGTCGATCAGCAGGGATGTCAGGAAAACTCTTGAAGGATCATCCGCCAATTATGCCGAGAGTGTTTTCGACCAGTTTGTCCGGCGTCTGTTCAACCGTTTCCCTGATTCGGCTCTTGCTTCGCTGAGCCTGACGGAGATTGTCATCGCCTACTGTCTGCAGCCCACATTCGCCAGACTGCTGGAGGTGACCGCCACCTCCCGGCCGTTGGGCAGCCGTGAATCCGAGGATGTGGACTGTCTTGTCACATCAATTTTCAACGTCACGGAATTGCGCACACACAGCGAAGAAAGCCTGGTGCAGGCTTTGACAGACATGCTGACTTTTATGGCGGCACTGCGGGCGAAAGTCGGTGCTGAGGATAAGTTCCTCGGCAAGCAGCTGCCCGGTGTGGAAGCACACCTGTGGGTGAGGGAGCTGTCCCGTATTGACCGGGCGGTGGCCAACAGCACTGATCCGACAGAGCAGCTGTTCCGGTTCTCCGATGACGGACCGGTCGAAAAAAGTATCGCGCACACCTGGCTTGCGGCCTGCTACTGCCGGACCTGCGGACGCTCCGGGTGGATGGCAAGCCTGGAACCCGGCACAGATTCAGTTCTGGTCACTGATCCGAACAAAGTGCGCCAGCTCTCGGTGACCCAAACGACAAGGCAACGCCCGCTGCTGGATGCCACCAATGAACAGCTTGAGGCGCTTCGGCAAGGGATTTCAGTGGCGGGGGCGACCTCATCTGATGCCAGATCAGCTGTGCAATGGTTTGATCCCGCAGCCAGAGTCCTGATTCCCCGGGATCCTCCAGAAGATGACGAATCAAACGAAAATAATCTGCCGGTTTTGACCTACTGCGGCCCGGAAGCGGACAAGGATGCCGAGGAAGGTGTCTGCCCGTCATGTCTGGAAGCAGACTCCATCAGGTTCTTGGGTTCCCGGGTTGCCACCTTGTTGTCGGTGTCGCTGTCGAACCTGTTCGGTATGCCTGAGCTGGACAGGGAAGAAAAGAAAACGCTGGTTTTCGCTGATTCGGTGCAGGATGCGGCCCACCGGGCAGGGTTTGTCCACAACCGGGCGAGGGCTTTCACACTGCGCACCATGACCCGCCAAGCTGTAGGCGATGAGCCGGTGGCACTATCAGAGATTCCCGGCCGGCTGATGGAAGCAGCCAAAGCAGATCCACGGGCACGTTTTGAACTGCTTCCCCCGGAAATCGCCCACTCGGTCAATTTCGAGGCCTACTGGCGGCAGAAAACAACCCCAGGAGCCTATCGTTCAGCTACTTTCCGGGTGGCTAAACGCCTGGCCTTCGACATGGCACTGGAATTCGGTGACCGGGCTGATCTGGCCCGATCCCTGGTGCTGACCGGTGCTCTGTCTGTGGAAGTGGCAGCCGATGACCGGGTTCTCGAAAAAGTTGCCCGTGAAGCCCTCGGGGCGTTGGAACAACAGCCCATGATTGCCGATGAGTCGGCAACCTACATCACCTGGGCACACGGGATTTTAGAAACCATCAGAAGCCAGGGTGGTATCAACCATCCGTGGCTGCGTTCCTATCTGGTCGATGACGGCAACACCTACATGCTCTACCGGAGGGAAGCCCGGGCCGACGGTGTTCCGGCTTTCCCTAAAGGCGGATACCCGCGCTTCCCGGTCTCAGGTCGCAGTGGTCAGCACAAAAACAGTGGTTTGGTTCCGGTCACCGCCGCCAACGGCCGTTATGCCCGCTGGACCAGAAGACTATTGGGCTTGTCAGGACAAGATGCAGCACAAGCTGTGACCAATCTGCTGTTTGCCCTGGCCGAGCAAGGCATCCTCACCGCGGTACAGACAAAGAAAAAAGCCACCGTGTTCGCCATCGAACCGGAAAAGATCATCGTCCACCCAACAGACAATGAAGACCTGGCGGTCTTGGTTTGTTCGGTATGCCACTCCCGACTGGGAGTCAGCACCAGACTGCGGCAGATGCTTGCCGGTTCCCCCTGCCAGGCAGCCCACTGTCAACGCGGTGTCTACCAGATTGAGCAAATCGAAAAAGGCAACTACTACAAGCGTCTGTACGAGACGAAAACCCCGCGGACCGTCATCGCCAACGAACACACCGCACTGTTGGACGGCGATGAACGCCAACGGCTGGAGAAAGCTTTCTCCTCAGGCGATGATGAACCCGACAGCCCCAATGTTTTGGTCGCTACCCCCACTCTCGAGATGGGTATCGATATCGGGGACCTGTCAACAGTGATGTTGGCTTCCCTTCCGGCCACTGTCGCAAACTATGTACAAAGAGTCGGCCGTGCGGGACGTTTGACCGGTAACAGCCTGGCAGTGGCCCTGGTTCGCGGCCGCGGATCGACCCTGCCGAAAATCAAGGAACCGCTCAGTGTCATTGAAGGCCAGGTTCTGCCGCCGACGGCGTATCTGAATGCCCGGGAGATTTTGCACCGGCAGTTTCTGGCCCATCTTCTTGACGTGGCCGTTGATCCGGCCGTCCTGGCATCGATGTCCACTGCCCGGGATGTGTTCCAGAGCGGCCGGGAGCAACAACCACTCATCGACATTATCGCCGCCACAGTCAAGGCAGGGGTTGATGCACACATCGACTCTTTCACCGCGGCGCTGGGAGACAAAGTAGAAAACGATGTGGCAGAAGAACTGCGCTGTTGGGTCAATGACAATAGCGACGGCCTGATCTTTGATCTTGAGCAGGCCCAACTGGACTGGATCACCCAACGGGCACGACTGCTTGACCGCCTGGGTATTCTCAGCAAGCGTCTTGACGAACTGGATAAACAGCTGGTTGCAAGTGAAGTCGACGATGAGACCCGCCGCGACAGAAACTCCACATATGCGGCGAAAAAACTGGCGAAAAAAGAGCTGGACGATACGATCCACAACGAAAACTGGATCGGTTCGATGGAACGCTTCGGGCTGCTGCCCAACTTCACGCTGGTCGACGACAATGTGGAGTTGGCGTTGGGGATTAGCGAATACGATCTGCAGTCCACCGATTTTCAGGTCGAACGCCGGGAATACTCCCGTGGCGTGTCAGCTGCACTGCACGAATTCGCCCCCGGGGCCACGTTCTACGCACAGGGTATCGCCGCACAAATCGATTCGGTGGAAATCGGCCACCAGGGATCCGATATCCAGAGGTGGCGTATCTGCCCCGAATGCTCCTATGCCGCCAATACCGGTAACGGACCCCAAACCAGCGCATCGGCATGCCCGCGCTGCAGCGCCGGTGGTTTCGCCGATGACGGACAGGTCATTCCGGTAGTGCCACTGCGGAAAGTATCGGCCCAGGTTGATCGCACCCGGGCAAATATTTCCGACATCATGGACGAGCGGCGGCAAACGTACTTCCACGCCGTCCTCACCGCCGACATTGATCCCAAACAAGGAACAGCCTGGTTCAACCAGGAAGGTTTCGGTGCCCACTACCTGCCCCATCTGGACATCACCTGGCTGAACCTGGGCAAAGGCGACGGGGAAAAGCTGCTTGTCGCCGGCAAGGAACAGACGGTGCCCTATTTCCCTGTCTGCCGCTACTGCGGGCATCTTGATTCCAAAGCCCGATCGAACTCCTGGCGGGATCATGCCCCCTGGTGCGTGAAACGGCATTCCCGCGACGAAGAAACCGAAAGAATCTGTCTGAGTCGTTCCCTTCGCACCCAGGCAGTGGTTTTGTATATTCCCCCGCTGGTCACCGCGACCGCGACTTCTGCCCTTCCCTCGCTGGTTGCCGCAGTCAAGCTCGGATTGAAGAAGATTCTCGGCAGCGATCCGGAGCACATCGACATCGCGCCATTGACGGTTCCGGCTGTGGGTGGTGGTGCCGTTGACGCACTTCTTATCCACGACAGTGTTCCGGGCGGTACCGGCTATCTGACCCAACTGTCCGATGCCGAGTCAGTGTGGAAGCTTCTCTACCAGGCATGGGAAGTTGTGAGCACCTGCGGGTGCAAAGAAAAACAGGCCTCAGGCTGCCCGGAGTGTCTTCTCCCCTACGCCTATGGCCGCAACGCAGACAGCCTGTCACGGGCCTCGGCGGAGGAGTCACTGCTGAAAATCCTCACCGCCACCTCCCATCCGGAAGCTGATGCCACACCCGAGTTTGGAACCTGGGAACTGAGAGACAGCCGACCGAGAACCTCGGCGGCCAGCCAGCTGGAGCTACGGTTCAGGGAACTGTTCAACAAGGCACTCACCGACCGCCGCTACACCATCACAGAGCGCAGCTCCGGGCGGGGATTCACCTTCAAAAAGCGCGGGCAACCCGGCTACTGGACGCTGACCGAGCAGAAGAATCTCGGTACAACTGTTCCCGACTTCTATTTGGAGCACCAGTCGTCCGATATCCCCGATATCGCGGTCTACCTGGACGGCAAAGCATTCCATACCGGCGCCAACTACCGGGTCGACGACGACTTCGAGAAACGCTCGTCACTGAAGGAACACGACGACATCATTCCCTGGTCATTGACCAGCGCTGATTTGGATGACTACGAGCACCACCTGGGTCGCGGCCGTGAAGTAACCCGGGCATCGGTCACCCCGGTACAGCGGCAGGTTTTATCCAGATTGTCGAACCAGCACCAGATCCCGACCGATGTGGGGCTGTTCGCTTTCCGGGATTCCATGCTGCAGCTGCTCCAGCTGATCGATCTGCTGCAGGAAGACAAAACCCGGCAGTATCTGCCTGTCGTCGCCGAGGCAAGTTTCGGCTCCGTGCTGGAACAGTGCGCCCGGCAACACCAGCTGAAGCGGTCGACGGTGGGCGTTGAGGCACTGGTCAAAGCCGACGACAGAAGCCACTACAAGATACCGCCCGAAGTCGATGTCATCGACTGCAGTGAGTTCGGTGTGGGCGACTACTTCCGTATCCGCATGAGCAACACCTGGGCGGATATTGAGCTTCTGCCCCCGCCACCGGCTGCACCGGAGCTTGACACCTACACCGACAATTGGCATGAATTCCTCAGGCTGACCAACACCGGTTGGTTGATGCGCCTGCATGTCGCAGTCAAAGCCCACCAGGAAACAGTTGTCTGCTCCCCGGCACCGCAACAACACCCGATGGTTTCCCCGGAGTCCACCGCTCCCATTGCACTCGACAGCCGGGTTGATGTCATAGGCGGTGTTCTGGCACAGGAATCCCCGGTGGCGGATCATGCCGGTGACGCCTCAGATATGGACGAGGATTGGAAGGCCGTACTCGACGAATTCGAGGACGAGGACGATATTGTCGATGCACTCACCGCACTGGCCAGGTCCGGACAATCCGCACCCGATCTGATCGGTGAAGAAATAGGCGGTATCCCCACTCTCGTCGGCTGGTCGGCGGACAAAACACTCATTGTCGAGGACGCCACCGACATACCGGGATCACTGCCGGCGGAAATTGCCGAGTGGACTGTTGAAGCCCTGGGGCAAATAGCTGTGCCGGGTACCTGACCCACCGGATGTGACCGCTTTTCGGCGGCATATCTGCCTTTTCCCGCAATCCCAATTTGATCAACGACGGAAAGACCCTCTCACCACCATGGCAGCCACCGGATCAACATTCAGTATCCACAGGAGCACTGACGGCGAAACAATCGAAGGAAATCTCAAGGTTCTCCTCGCCAACTTCGTTATGGCCCTGCGCAATGGATCCACTGCCTCGCAGCCGGAGATCGAACCGGTGGACCAGGCGGTCGACAAAAGGGTGCGGACCGCGAAAATCGGCTCTGAACACCGGGCGGTATTGTTCCAGATCACCGGTGAAAAAGACCGCAGGCACTTCGTGTTGGCCGGTATTTACCGCAATGAGGTGGCCGCAGACAAAGCCCGGCGCCTGCAGTTGAGGGTCAATCCGATCAACGGTGTCACCGAGCTGATCGAAAAACCGGCGGCAGACATCATTGCCCCAGCATCAACAGTTGTTCCCCCGCAGCAGACTGTTTCCACCACGGATACGCCCCCACTAGAAGCGGGCAGCCTGGCCGGTGTGTCTCCTACCGAAAAACAGAAAGCGGACAACACCACTGACAATGCCCCTGACAACGTCGATGCCACTGCCAATGACGGTGACACCACAGGTGGCATGGCCCCCGGGGAGCCGGACACCGGGGTTTCATCCCCACCGGAAGAACCCACTGTCCCTGATAACGGAGCAACTGAAAAACCTCACGGGTCCAACCGGACCAACCCCGCACAGTTCCTCCGGTCCCGGGAATACACTCCGCAGCTGCTGTTCAATGAACTGGGCATTGACCCGGAAACCACGGATATCGTTTTGGGGCTGGAAGACGAAAGCTATCTCGGGGCGGCACTGAGTCACCGTCCGGGCTGGGAACAGGAAGCCATCACAGGTATGCTTCTCGGCTACTCCTTCGACCAAATTGCGAAAGACCTGGGCCTTGACACCAGCAGAAAAGACACTGCCGCAGGTACCCCAGAAGCCGTTGGCAATAATGCTCCCGCCACAGAGACCGAAGAAGACGACCGGTTGATTGACGGTTTGAAACACCCGGCCGTCAGGGGCGAATTCCATTTCCTCACCAGCGACGGCGGGGATGATGAGCTGAAGAAGGAACTGGAAAAAGTCCTCGATGCCTTGAGCTTCAACAAGTGGCTGGTCTATCTGCCGCAGGCCCAGAGCCGCCCGGCGACCTCCGATTTCTCCGGCAGCTCACGGATCAGTGGTGGGGCCGGAACAGGCAAGACAGTTGTCGCCCTGCACCGGGCGAACAATCTGGTCAACTGCACCATTGGCGGGAAATCCAGCACCGGCAAATCTGCCGACAATCCCGGGCGTGTCCTGCTGACCACCTACACCAGGAGTCTGGCGGACTCGCTGGAAGAACAGATGTCGCTGTTGGCGCCGGATTACCGGCAGGCCAAGAAAATGAACGAGCCGGGCCTGATGATCGCCGGTATCGACAAAACGGTGGCGATGGTCATCCAGGACGCCACCACCGAGGAGGTCATGGCAGCCACAAAGAATGTGCTCGGATTTTCCATGACCACCCGGCCGGGTGTTTTGGAGGATCTGGCGGCGGCAAACATCTGGACCGAAGTCATCGACCTGGATTCCGGTGAACTCCCCGGGGAAGTCGCCAACAAGACATTTCTGACAAACGAGTACCAGGCCGTCGTTCTGGCACAGGGAATCAATGATCTGGCCGGCTACCGCCGTGCCACCCGCACTGGCCGCGGTATCGCCTTGAACAGGAAGGCCAGAACCCAGGTGTGGAACCTCATCCGGGCTTTCAACCAGACCTGCGCCAGCGAAGCGAAAGTCACCTTCGCTGCCAGGGCCGCCATTGCAGCGGAGATTTTAATTACCCGGAACACCACCATTTTCGACCATGTTGTGGTCGATGAGGCCCAAGACTTCCATGCCGGCCACTGGCGGTTCCTCCGGGCCTGTGTGGAAAGGGGGCGAAACGACATCTTCCTGGCCGAAGACGCCCACCAGCGCATCTACGGCCAACGGCTGGTGCTGTCCCACTTCGGGATTGAAACCCGGGGGCGGTCACAGAAACTGCGGGTCAACTACCGCACCACAGCCGAAAACCTGTCTTATGCGGTGAAAATCCTCGACAACGAGCAGTGGCTCGGCTCCGGTGACGGCGACGATGTCGATGACGTCAAAGGGTTGAACTCGATTCGCTCCGGCCCCCGCCCGGTGATGGAGATTCTTCCCACCGAAACAGCCGAGGTGGATCGCGCAGCCGAGTTCATCAGACAGTGGAAGAAGGACAACCCGGAAGCCACCATCGGTGTTCTCACCAGAACCCGGGCGATTGTGTCCCGGGTGGCTGCAGCCTTGCAGGAACAGGAGATCAACGCGGTCACCCAGTCGCTGAAAAAAGCCCTCGACGATGCTGACTGTCTGGTCACCACCATGCACTCAGCCAAAGGCCTGGAATTCACCAACGTGATTTTGATCAGCGTCAACAAATCCATGCTTCCGTTGCGCTACAAGGCAAAGGGGCTCGGTGCAGACGAAGCCCGCGAGTTCAACCGCAAAGAACGGGCACTGCTGTATGTGGCCAGCTCCCGGGCGCGGGACAAACTCGTGGTGCTGTCCTCCGGGGAATCCTCGGAGCTACTTCCTGCTCCCACTGCTGCGACAGGAAACTGACAACAACTGTTTAGACGACGCCGGTTTTACGCCGTCGGATAGGCTCAAAGCGGCCTAGCCAACACCCTTATCCGGTACATAGCTGCCGATCACAGCTTCGACCACGGTATTACCGGTGTCGGTGGCCGCTCCCACGGTCTGACCGACAACCCCACCAGACGGTTGTGCCTGAAACCGGATGGAGAGTGGATCCGTGTGCCGGGGCAGCAGCCGATAATGTGTCTGTGGCGCGTCACTGTGGTGCCGACAGGCGTTCCTGGCGCGCGATTTTTGTTTTACCCTCGGCCCCGCAACAGCCTTCCCTGCTCAGGTATTAACCCCGAATCCAATTGCTTTAGTCTTGTTTTTTGGCCTTCGGCAATCCCCGTGCGTCGCCGGAACAGATGGCACCGTGAGGGTAGGAAATAAGGATTGTCTGATCGTTTGGACAATCAACTTCGGTCATAGCGTTGACGAAGCAGGCAATGATTTCTAGTCATAATGAAAAACCCGCGACGATCGCGGCAGTCACCCCAGGTCCCGCCGATCGACGCACACACGGTTTTGCCCACTGACATTGCCACAGCCCAATGATGCGTCCAGCCACTTGATAGGGCCGTTCAAATAAAGAAAGAGTGTTCACTTACCGGGTGGTAGTCAACCACCCCCACGATCATCCAGTGAGGACCCGGTTCCTGCATAAATTTAAATATTTAGCCTGTTAGATTGCATGTTGCAGCAATATTGAGCTTTTCCCAGATGACCATCCTTTTCACTATCGCAAATTCCCGGATCTGATTTTCCCACGGGACATGATCCCGATATTTGGGCTGAACCTTTTGGACTACCCTCATAAAAGCTAATGTAGTGACTATGTCACTACTAGCGAGCCTTCTATCACAAGAAGCAATTTCCACCGGCGCAAAAGCCGACGACTGGCGCGAGGCGATTCGCCTGGCCGGCTGCTTGCTGGAGAAAACAGGCGCCATCACCGGTGAATACACCGACGCCATGATCGCCAGCGTGGAGGAAAACGGTCCCTATATTGTCGTTGCCCCGGGTTTCGCGTTCGCCCACGCACGCCCGAGCGATGCGGTGACAACCACTGCCCTGTCCTGGGTGCAACTGGATACCCCGGTCCGTTTCGGCCATCCCGACAATGACCCGGTCCGGCTGGTTGTCGCACTTGCCGCCACAGATTCCACCACACATCTAAAAGCAATGTCGGAACTGGCACGGCTGCTGCGCTCGGAAAAGCAGCGCAGTGAACTCGATAGCGCTGCTACAGCCGACGAGATCCTTGCACTTGTCGACCGGTTCACCACACCGGATAAATCTCAGGCCGCTGTCAACCTCACACCGGACGCAGCCGCTGACTCGGACGGGTTTGTCCCCGACGGCAATGCCGTGCCGAGCACCGGAAAGATTTTGACGGTGTGTGGCAACGGACTGGGAACCAGCCTGTTTTTGAAAAACACCCTCGAACAGGTTCTCGGGGTCTGGGGCTGGGCACCGTTTATAAGCGTGGAAGCCACCGACACCATTTCGGCCAAAGGCAAAGCAAAAGAGGCCGACTGCATCTTGACCTCCGGGGAGATCGCTAAAGCGTTGGGCGATCTCGGGGTACCCATGAGGGTGATCAGCGACTTCACATCCGAATCGGAAGTCGACGCGGCCCTGCGCGACATCTACGACGTGTAACAAGAAAGGTAACTTCCTCATGGTTGTCATCGAGTTCCTGGTCAACCAGGTTCTGGCGGTGCCCGCGTTCCTCATCGGCATCATTACCGCCGTGGGTCTTGCGGCAATGCGTAAATCCACCGGCCAGGTCATCGGAGGTGCTGTTAAAGCAACACTCGGATTCCTGTTGATTGGCGCGGGCGCCGGTTTGGTCGTTGATTCACTGGCACCGCTGGGAACAATGATTACCGGAGCCACTGGCGCCCGGGGCGTTGTTCCCACAAATGAGGCAATTGTCGGTATTGCGCAAGCCAACTACGGCGCCCAAGTCGCCTGGCTGATGGTCGCGGGCTTTGCCATCTCTCTTCTTCTCGCCCGGTTTACTCCCCTGCACTACGTATTCCTCACCGGCCACCACGTTTTGTTCATGGCCACCATGATCACCATTGTGCTGGCGACTGCAGGTTTCAGTGCAGGAATAACAGTGGGTGTCGGCTCACTGCTTTTGGGTATTCTCATGGTCTCAATGCCGGCGTTCGTCCACCCGTGGACCCGGAAAATCACGGGCGACGATTCCATTGCTATGGGCCACTTTGGCACTGCAGGCTACATTGTCGCCGGTGCTGTCGGCGGTGCGGTCGGTAAAAACGGCAAAACCCACCAGTCACCGTCGACGGAAAACCTGAAACTGCCGGAAGGGCTACGCTTTCTGCGCGACTCCATGGTCGCCACCGCGTTGTCGATGTCACTGATGTACATCATCCTGGCGCTTTTGTTCCTGGTGCGGGCAGGCCAGAAGGTTGCTTTCAGTGCCTTCGACAACGGTGCCACAGATGTCGGCGATTACCTGATGAAATCGTTCACCCAGGGTTTACTGTTCGGTGTAGGCGTGGCCGTGATTCTCTTCGGTGTCCGCACCATCCTCGGCGAACTTGTCCCCGCCTTCCAGGGTATTGCCGCCAAATTTGTGCCGGGTGCTATCCCGGCCTTGGACTGCCCCATCGTATTCCCCTACGGACCGAATGCGGTGCTGGTCGGATTCATCAGTTCCTTTGTTGGTGGCCTGGTGGGTCTGGCGATCCTGTCAGTTGCGTTGAATCCGATGTTCGGTGTCGTTTTGATTCTGCCCGGACTTGTTCCCCACTTTTTCACCGGTGGTGCAGCAGGGGTGTACGGAAATGCCACCGGTGGCCGACGCGGAGCGATCCTGGGCGCTTTTGCCAACGGCTTGTTCATCACGTTGGGGCCGGCTTTCCTCATGGGAGTTCTTGGTGTGTTCGGTGACGAGAACACCACCTTCGGTGACGCTGACTTCGCATGGTTCGGCATCCTGATTGGCGCCGCGGCCAAACTCGGAACCACCGGCGGTGTGATCGTGTTGCTCGTCATCGGTGCGGCGATTTTGGCCAGCGCCATTTGGGTTCAGAACAACCTGGTTTCCACGCACTGGGATCCGGCTGCCAAGCGGGTCGATAAAACCAAGCAGGCAACATCCCCCTCAGCGTCTGGCGTTGCCGCTGCAGCGCACGCAGGCCGCTACCCGAAAGTTGCCCCGCCTGAGGGAGCACCCCGCCCACCGGCTAGAAGATAGCGACGGATTCTGGCAGAAACCGACCGCTGAAAAAGTGGTTTCCGGTTTCTCAAATCACGAACCACCTGCTCGAGATTTTTTATCCACCCCGGTCAGCATTTTCAGGCAGACCGGGGTGTTCCGTTCGTCAGCGGAATATTTTTCAAGACCTCGGGTCTTTTCTACCCGTTTTTCCCGTTCGAGCATTCCCTGACATTGCGGGAATAACGGTCACCTTTGAAACTGGATTCGTCGATGGTGACCACCTTGCCGGTGGTTGTCTGGCACACCTTGATCGGTTTTGCGCAATCGATAGTCACCTCGATGACGGAAGTGGCCATCTTATCCGAATCCGGGGTGTCGATCACGCCCCTGTTGACCAGCCGGTTGCGTCCACAGATATCCAGGTGGGGCGGGACTGTGCCGGAGAAAACCACCGAAAAATTACCGCGCGGCATGTAGTCCCCCACTTCCAATCCCGTGGCAATGACAGAATTATCCTGCTTGGCGCCATCCGGGGCTTTCGAGTTGTACAGGCGCACCGAGCCGGGGTGGAAGACCAGTTGGTCGGGAAGCCGGTTTTGGGCGACCACCGAACGCTGGACAACAGGTCCGATATTGCGGTAGTCCAACCGGATATCGACATCATCACCCGGCTTGGCCTGGATTTTGGTGCGCCATTGTTTTGTCCCCTTCAACCGTATTCTGCTTTGTATCTGAAAGTCGGGTTCCGACGCAGTCACCTCGCTGGGTGCCGGCTGCGGGACATCGGGGCGCTGCGGCTGGTGCGATGCCGGGGGATCGACAGTGGGTACTTCGACAGTGGACCGGCAGGCCGAAATAACAGCACCGGCACAGGCCAGGACAGCCGCGGCAGCAACGAGTGTTGTCATCGGTGCACCTTGAGCGGGGTGTCTTTGTCTCATCATCCAACTCTCATCGCTAATTTAAAAAACAGTCTCCCGGCATTCTGGTACAGCCCGCCGGGGTGTCATTTACTCTTCCCGTCACAGCTGGCCGGTCAACACAAAACGGCTCATCATCGAAGCTGTATGCCTGCATAATCCGCTGCCACCTTCGGCATTGTCAAACAGTATGTTGCCATTTTCTTTTTCTCCTTATCCTTTTTCTCCGCTCCATCCGCAAAGGGTGACAACCGTGACAGTGGCAGCAAAAACCGGGTGACACACGACGAGAGTCCGTCTGGTGTGCATTCCAGGCCAAGGCGTTTTCTTCGGATTGGGTTTGTACACTGGCTTGGTTGGACCAGCCACCTTTCCGTCGTTTTTTTGCTTTTCAGGGCACCACGCTATCTATCACCGCTTATCCCCCAGGATTGTCATCATGTCTTTGTTTCCCGCCATCACCCGCCCAGCTGCCGTTGCCGCCGGACTCAGCGTTGCGGCCGCAACACTTATCGGCTGCTCTTCCCATGATCCGGCAGAGGAAGAGATCGTCTATGTGACGGTCACCTCAACCAATCCCGGAAAAAAATCATCGTCGAATAAGCAGGTCCCACAGGAAGAACCATCCACTGTGGTTGTGACCGTCACCGAAGAACAGAAGCCGCCACAACAGATTCCCGGCGGCGACCCTGATGGTATTCCGCCCCTTTCCGGTGCCGGCGGCCCCAAGCCCCCTCAGGCACGTTCGGCAACCCATATCATCCCCACAGCCAACGATGTTTCGAAAAAAATGGCCGCTGTTCAAAACGCCGACGGCACCGTCGTCTGCGGTCTCTTCCCGGACAGCACGGAGTCAGGCGGCCGGTTCTTTGGTTGCCAAATCCCCACCCTGATGAGGACCATGAAATACGGGAGGGAAGAATTCCCACCATCAGTTCGTCCTCCACGGTGGTTTGTGCCTGCAACAGAAGGCGGGACAACCGAGATCGTCGGGGTCACGGATGTACCGAACTCCATGAACGCCAATCCAGGTAACTCACAAGTGATCAATGATGGAGAAGTCGTCACATTCGGCGACAATGTCTGTGCCGGCAACCACGGTGGCTTGACATGTTGGGTCATTGGTTCCGGGCACGGTGCCGACATGGCCGATAACTATTTCCGCTCTTTCTGAGTTACGGCAGCGGCCGCCACACACGGCAAGACGGGCGCACTGCTTTGCCGGGACACCACGGGACACCCTCTCCTGTGGTGTCCTTCATTTTTCTTCTGTCCCCGCCGCCCGACGACCTCACTCCCCCACACATACCCCTATTGGTTTGTTCCCATATCGGTTTAACCGGCAGTTTTGTACAATTTTTAACGGTACCGGTACCACGGTCCCACAGATTTCCCAGGCAATATCTTTTCGCGACTCTGACATCGCCACCGTTTTCCTTGGTCAAAAACACTCTGTTTACTTGTTCTTTTCCCGGAGAGGCTTCTCGTGTCGCACCGCTTTTCCTCCGTCATGGTTCCCACCGCTGTGTTGTTGACGGCTGCCACTGCTCCCGTCACTCTCACCGGGTGCTCACCGGCCAATGATGCTCCGGCAGAAACAGAAACCGTCTATGTGACTGCTTCCTCCGCTGCCAGCCCTGATGATTCACCGGCAGTGTCCGGTGAACCGGAGAAACCAACGGCATCCCCTTCAGTTGTGACAGTCACCGAAACAGCTGCTGAGACCTCCACCATGGTCATCACCACCGAAGAACAACTGACACCACCCACCCCTGCTGCCAATGGTGATCCGGATGCCATACCCCCGTATCCCGGTGCCGGTGGGCCTGCCCCCGACCATGCACGGCAACCCAACAACTTCAACGGCACCATCGACGATCCGTCAGTGAAGTACGCGGCAGTGAGAAACAACAGCGGATCGGTCTACTGCGGGATGCTCCCGGATGAGGCCTACGAGAAGCTCAATTGCATGCTGCCGGGGCTGCAGGCCAGCGGAAAATACGGGCACATCACCGAACCCTACGAAGAGAACCTGCACCAGGTGACTTTTCAGCCAGACGGCACCGCAGAGCTGTGGCCGACAAGTGGCGGACCGCTATCCACCGCCAATATCACCGCCCAGGACGCCGAACCCCTGGATGACGGTGATGCTGTCGTCTTCGGCGGCACTGTGTGTACCGGCCATGATGGTGGACTGACCTGTTGGGTCATAGGTTCCGGACACGGGGTGGATCTGGCCGACAACTATGTCCGTATGTTCTGATCCCGCCCGAGGTTTTTTTGGTGAAAAAGTCTCCGTCGATGGTTCAGACGACCGCCGATGCTGTTTTCTCCTCATGCACGACACGTCGACGCAGAATACACATTTTTTGCACCTTATCCCGATCTCCCGGGGCACTCGATGTCGTCCTGCGAAATCGTGCGTGAGCAGATGTCGTGGAATTGCCGTGGAATGGGTTTTTCCGAGGGTTTGGTGGGCAAGAAAAAACACCGCCTAACCTGAAAGGTTAGGCGGTGTCTGATGTGTACCCCGTACGGGATTTGAACCCGTGTTACCGGCGTGAGAGGCCGACGTCCTAGGCCGCTAGACGAACGGGGCGCGGCGCATAAAACATTGTGTTATTCACTTTATTTTTCGCGCTGCTGGCCTACCTGGACTCGAACCAAGAACGACGGTACCAGAAACCGCTGTGTTGCCAATTACACCATAGGCCATTTGTTTCCCTTGTGAGCTGTGCTCACCGGGCAACGGGTAGTAACTATAACCGGTCTATCTTAAAACGCACAAATCGACTGGTTGTGGCCGTTTTTCGGCCCGTGGAAGATGATCGTCCACGGGCCGAAAAATACCCGGGTTGTGATTACTGCTGGGCTTGCGACTGCCAGGGGGTGAGCGTGCGGGCGGCCTTCAGCCGGTTGATGGTGGAGTCTTTGCCGAGAAGCTCCATCGACTCAAACAGCGGCGGGGAGACCTGCCGGCCGGAAATGGCCACCCGCAGCGGGCCGTAGGCTTTGCGGGGTTTCATCTCCAGCCCGTCGATCAGAGCCGCCTGGAGGGCCTTCTCGATCGGTTCGGTAGTGAAATCGTCGACTGCTTGAAGCGCTGTGATGGCCTCATCCAGAGCCTGGACGGCATCGTCTTTGAGGTTCTTGCGGGCGGCCTTGTCGTCGAGCTGGAGGTCTTTGTCATCGATGATGAGGAACTCCAGCAGATCAAAAGCCTCCCCGAGGGTCTTGCAGCGGGTCTGCACCAGGGTGGCCGCGAAAGCGAACTTGTCGGCCGGGTAGTCGGCCGGGAAGCCCTTGTACTGCTCGCAGTAGGCGCGCAGGCGCTTTTCGAAATCTTCCGGGTCCAGCAGACGGATGTGGTCGGCGTTGATCGCCTCCAGCTTCTTCTGGTCGAAGCGGGCCGGGTTGCTCAGCACATCTTTCACATCAAAGTTGTCGACCAGTTCCTCGACGGTGAAGATGTCCTTGTCCTTCGACAGCGACCAGCCGAGCAGCGCCAGGTAGTTGAGCATGCCCTCGGGGATGATGCCGGCATCGCGGTGGTTGAACAGGTTCGATTCCGGATCCCGTTTGGACAGTTTCTTGTTTCCCTGGCCCATGACAAACGGCAGGTGGCCGAACTCAGGGGTTTTCTCGGCCACACCGATACGGATCAGGGCCTCATAAAGCGCCAGCTGCCGCGGGGTGGAGGGAAGCAGATCTTCGCCGCGCAGCACATGGGTAATACCCATCAGCGCGTCATCGACCGGGTTGACCAGGGTGTAGAGCGGCTGGCCGTTGGAGCGGGCCACCACATAATCCGGCTGGGTTTCGGATTTGAATTCAATCTCGCCGCGCACCAGGTCGGTCCATTTCCAGGTTTTGTCCGGCATCTTCAACCGCCACACAGGTTTGCGGCCCTCAGCCTCGAAAGCGGCGATCTGTTCCTCAGTCAAGTCCCGGTCGAAGTTGTCGTAGCCCAGCTGCGGGTCACGGCCGGCCTCAATATGGCGCTGTTTGACTTCCTCGGCGGTGGAATAGGCCGGGTAAATCTCGCCGGCCTGTTTCAGTTTGGCCAGCACGTCCTGATAGATATCGCCGCGGCGGGACTGACGGTAAGGCTCATGGGGTCCACCGACATTAACCCCCTCATCCCAGGCCATACCCAGCCAGTCGAGTGAATCGATGATCGCCTGGTAGGACTCTTCCGAGTCGCGGGCGGCATCGGTGTCTTCGATGCGGAAAATCAGTTTGCCGCCGGTATGGCGGGCGTACGCCCAGTTGAACAGGGCTGTGCGGACCATACCCACATGCGGGGTACCGGTCGGGGACGGACAGAAACGGACGCGAATATCAGACATGGTTGCCCATGGTAGTCCACCCGCCAACCCGCAGCCCCGCCACTGTGCCGACCCGGCCGGTGCACACGCAGGTTTCACCGGCCACCGCCAGTGTGGGTCGTGGTGCACCCGGAGGGGGTTGACACCGACAGTGGTGTGACCGTCGGCACTGCCGGTGGCCGGTGCCGGTGTCCGAACCAGCCAATCAACCTGCGCCACAAGCGGTGGAAAGGGCTTCCGGGGACATGTGGTGCCACAGTCGACTAATATCTGTGCAGTTATGCATATCAACCGGCCGTCGTCAGCCCCCGATTTCCTGCTCAGCCGCACCACCGGCAGTGTGCGCACCCAGGGAACACTCGGCACCTACCACGATGCCTGGGATGCCGTCGATGATCTGGTCGCCGGAAAAATCGACATGGTTGTCGGGGCCATCCCGTTTGATACCACCGCTCCTGCGGCACTGACCGTCCCGGAGAAAATCATCCGGGACGACGGGCCGCTGGAACCGCACTCCCACTACCGCTTCGGGCCGGGCAGTGTGCTGCACGCCACCACCGGCCAGGTGCATCCGGATGCGGAAGAACACATCCGCCGGGTGCAGGCTGCGGTGGCGACAATCAGGAAAACACCGCTGGACAAAGTGGTGCTGGCCCGGGCCATCGACATTGCCTTCGATCCCCCGGTTGATCCGCTGCTGGTGGCGGCACGACTGATCACCCTGTCGGAAAACCTCGACGGCTTCGCCGCTGACCTGTCGCCGGCCGGCGAGCAGTTTAACGGCCATATGCTGGTCGGCTCCTCGCCGGAGGTGCTGATAAAAAAGCAGGGATCCACCGTGACCGCTTTCCCCCTGGCCGGTTCCCTTCCCAGGCTGGCGAACAGGGATCAGGATCAGGCGCAGGGGGCGCGGCTTTTCTCCTCCGCCAAAGACCTGGATGAACACCGCTTCGTGGTGGAGTCCCTCAGGAAATCCCTGCAACCGGTGTGCACTGATCTTTCAATCCCACCGCGGCCCACCATTACCCGCACCGCGGAAATGTGGCATCTGGCCACCCCGGTGAAAGCAACAGTGGCGGATCCGTCGATCACCGCCCTGGAACTGGCGCTGAAAGTCCATCCCACCCCGGCGATCTGCGGCACACCAACCCATCTGGCCAAGGAACTGATCACCACCGTGGAGGTCCCCCGCAATTTCTACGCCGGGGCTGTCGGCTGGTCGGATAAACACGGCGACGGTGAATTCATGGTGGCCATCCGCTGCGCGGAAGTCTCCGGTGATGGCCGGGCAGCCCGGGCGTGGGCCGGGGGCGGAATTACCGCCGGTTCCGATCCGGAAGCAGAACTTGCGGAAACCACCGACAAGCTGCTGACGATCCTGCGGGCGTTGGGGCTGGACAAACAGGCAACCGGACACAGCGGCACCAACTGGGACACCTGAAACACCTGGGCCAACCAAGGCGACTGGGCCAACCGTCTTCTGCCCTGCTTCTCTGCGGAGATTCTCCGGTGTGTTTTTGGTGTAATAAGGCGGATTGCGCCGGAGCCGGCACTTTGGCTGGACCGGGGCGCGAAAGCAGACGCTATTTTCCGTCCGCGGGTTTGCGCAGTATCCGGATTACCGTATCGCCCGGGACATAGGTGTCGCCGGTGTCGGGATGGCGGTGGCGGTGGGCATGGCTGTGGTGGTTCGCGGCAACAGTGAAACCGGCAACCTGTTGCCAGCCGCGGGCAGAAAGCTCTGTGTCCGCGGTAACCGGGTCGATGAGATCGTCGGGGCTGATGCCGTTTCGCTCCAGCTGCCGGGAAGGGTTGTCATGGTGGGCGATAATCAACGCCCCGCCCGGGCCCACCAGCCGGTCGAGGACTTCAAGATCACCGCGGCTTTTGATCAACGGGACGAAAAAAGAGGTGACCACAGCACAATCTGCCACGGTGGCGGCAATGGTGTCGATTCCGGCCACCACAGTGGTCAGAAAAACCCCGGCGGCAGCAGCTGACTGCTCGGTGCGGGCAATCGCCGTGGCAACCGGATCACAGGCGGTGACGGCAAAACCCAGCTGCGCCATAAAAACCGCATCCGCCCCTTCCCCACAGCCGATATCCAGGGCGCGGGGTACCGGTGAGGTACCGGCCACCGTCTGTTGTGTCCAGCCGACTGCCCGCAGGGCTTTGTCCAGGCCGGCATTGGGATAGCCGGACCACACCCGTTCCGGCCCTGTGTACAGGTTGTCGTCGTGGTCGCCGGTGGGCTGCTGCATGTTCATGGTGCTTCCCACGCTAGCAAGGTCTTCCCGCACGAAAAAGGGTCTCACTTGTTTCCCGACAGTCGACTGTGCCCGGTTCTTGGTGCTGTGCACACGACTGGTCTCTGGCGGGCAGGTGGCGGGCGGTGTGTGCCGGGGGCTTTAACCAACAGCACCCCGGATACGGTGCCGCTGGCACCGTATCCGGGGTGTGAGAAGTGGTGGGCTGTTATCTCCCACCGGATGCCACCAACGGACCACGGTGTCATCCACGCCCGCTTTTCTGTGGAGCGCAGTTCCTGCCACTGCCACTGGTGCAGTCAAGCATGTCCATGCACCCGTGGGCTGTCAGTGATCAGGCCCGGGCGACGGGGTTTTTCAGCTTGCCGATACCGGGGATGTCGATTTCGATCTCATCGCCGGGGACCATCGGTGCCGTACCCGCGGGCGAGCCGGTGCAGATCACGTCACCGGGCAGCAGAGTAAACGAGGCGGTGATGAACTCGATGATCTCGCCGGGGCTCATGATCATCTGGTTGGAATTGGAGTCCTGCTTGGTTTCGGTGACGCCTTCGTGGGTGAGATGGGCTTTGATCGGCAGGTCAGAAAAATCGAATGCGTCGATGTCGGTTTCCATCCACGGACCCAGCGGGCAGAAGGTGTCGATGCCTTTGGCACGCGCCCACTGACCGTCGGCGAACTGCAGGGCACGCGACGACACATCGTTGACGATGGTGAATCCGCGGATCACCGATTTCCAGTCTTTTCTTTTGACGTTTTTGCACGGTGTTCCGACAATCATGGCCAGCTCGCCCTCGAATTCGACATCGTGGGCGAACTCGGGGATTTTGATGGCGGCACCGGGGCCGACCACTGCTGTCGGCGGTTTGATGAACAGGGTCGGCGGCAGCTGGTCGGCTGATTTTTTGAACACCTCCGCCACATGGTCGGCGTAGTTGCGACCGATGGCCACAATCTTCGACGGCAGCACCGGGGCCAGCAGACGGACTTCATCCAGGGCGAATTCCTCGCCGGTGTAGTCGGGTTCGGCAAAGGGGTGGCCGTTGATGATTTTTGCTTTTTCGTCTCCTTCTTCTCCGTCGATGACGGCGAAACGTAATCCTGTGGGGGTGGCTATTCTCGCAAAACGCATGAGTCAGATCGTACCGTCCTGTGGTGTGACCCCTGCCATACGGGGGAAAATGTGACCAAGGGCACCCCAACAAGCGCTGGTGGCGCCCCTGTGCGGCGCCGGAGAAAAAACAGTGGCGACTGCCCCCGCCATTGTCCGGGACCGGCACCGGTTTTTTACTGCCGCGGCATTATTTCACCGCCGTGGACCGGGCGGGAGTGGGTTTGTCATCCACGGCCTCTACCGGCGGCAGGCCCGGCGCGCCGCCGGCTTCGGCATGCACCCCACGGTGCAGCCGGGATCTGCCGGTTGTTGCAGGTGGTTGCCGGAGGATACCGCCGATCGGCAGGTCAGCCGTAGGGTTGCATGGATTTCAAGGTGCCGCCGCGGACGTTTGTGGCCAGTGCGAGATACAGCTCGGCGCAGGCGATCGCATCGGTTAAAGCATTGTGGTTGCTGTAGGCGGGCAGGTTGTATCTGCTTCTTACTCTTGCCAGGCGCAGGTCTTCGCCTCTGGGGTAGGTGGCCATTTTTTCCATGTGGCGTCTCTCGCAGGCAAACGTGTCGACAATCGGGACGATGAGGTCGGCGCCGAAGTGTGTTTTGCAGGCCTGGCCCAAAAAGCCCTGTTCCATGGGGGCGTAGTGGGTGAGCATGGCTCTGCCTTTGAGTGCTTCCAGCACCATGGCGACAGCTTCCGCGGGGTCTGTTCCGGCGGCTACGGCGTCGTCGGTCAGTCCGTGCACGGTGGCGGAGTGCCCGACAGAGGCTGCGCCTTCGCTGCCTTTGACGATCACATGCCCGGCCCCGGACAAATCAATGCTGGTGGCGTTGACCGGTACCCAGCCGATGGACAGCAGACGGTGTGTGCCCGGTTCCAGGCCGGTGGTTTCCACGTCGACGGCCAACAGTTTCAACTGGTCGAGTGGGGTGTGCCCGTCGGGGAAAGTCGCGGTGTAGAAATCGGCGAGCGCCCCGGTGGCTTTTTTCTTCGTCCGGGAGAGTTTGTCGAGTCCGAACATGGTGTGGCTGTGTGCCCTTTCGTGTGGTGGTCTGTGTCAGCGGCGCCGGATCGGTGCCGTAACTGTGATCAGACGGCACGGACCGGGTATGTGGTGGCCAGGGCGGTTTGCATGGATTTGATGCAGCCGAAGGCATCCCGCATGGTTTCCCGGTCGATTTTTTTCAGCTTCTTCGGATCAATGTGGTAGTTCGGGGTGATGCCGTCTCTCACCTGTGCCGCCTGCTGTTGCAGGGCAATGCCGGTAAGGAAGTCGAAGGCGTCGATGAGTTCCTGTGCCCCGCGGGCCGATACTGCGCCGTGTTCGGCGGCCAGCAGCAGGCGTTGCCGGGTGCCGACTGCTTCGACTCCTGCGGCAAGTGAATAGAGTCTGGCCATCTGCACAATGGCTGCGGTGCCGCCTTTTTTCACGTCCAGGGTGTTGGCGTAGTCGCCGGAGCGGTCGACCACCAGTCCGCGGAATATTCCCAACGGTGGTTCCCGCCGGGAGGCCAGCGCCGCCAGATGGGCGTGGGTGCGTGCCGCCCGGTGCGCCATGGCCACCGCGTGGGAGTGCACGGATTCGGCCAGTGCTGTCTCGCCGTGGATGCCGCGGAAGTCGAAGAAGGTTTGGGTGTGCAGCATGGCGTCGGGTTCAGGTGCTCCGACCCAGTCGGCGAATTGGGCGATCCAGGCGTGCTCGGTCATCCGCCACACCGGGTTTTTGGCCATCATCTCTCCCGGGCAGAGCACTTGTCCGGCCGCCGCCAGGCCGTCACAGACAAGATCGGAAAGCTGCTGGAAGTAGTCGTCGTGGGCGGACTGGTTAAAGCTGTTGTCCAGTACCAGGGCGTTGTCCTGGTCGCTTGCCAGGCCGATTTCTTTCCTGCCCTGGGAGCCGATGGTGACAAAGCAGTAGGGCACCGGCGGGGGGCCGAGTTTTTCCTCTGCCAGGGTGAGCAGGCGGCGGGCCAGGCCGTCGGCGGCGACAGTGAGAAGACCGGTGACTTCCTGGGCGGAGGAGCCACGCTCAATGAAGCGCACCGCCACATCATGGGCGTTGCCGAAGATTTCCTTTAACTCTTCCGGGGTGCTGCGCCGGGCCAGGTCGGCGGTGAGATAGATGGGGTCGTTTCTCATCAGCCGCATGATGTCGGCGGTGGAGACAATGCCTGTCAGCTTGCCTTCATCAACCACGGGCAGGTGGTGGATGCCGATGTCGGCCATGGTGAGCATGGCTTCGAAAGCGGAGTCACTGCCGGTGGCGGTGCGGGGGTTGTCGGTCATGATGGTTTTGACCGGGTTGTCGCTGCTGGTGCCTGTGGCCAGGTGTGTGCGCAGATCCCGGTCGGTGATGATGCCCATCAGCCGGCCGCTGTCGGTGATCAGCAGGCTGGAGACATTGCGCCCGTCCATGGCCCGGGCTGCCTGCCGGATGGTCACTGTTGGTTCCACGGTGACCGGGTCGGTGACCATGACCTCGGACAACTGGGTGCGCAGCATCTGTGAGGAGGAGTCGTCGCGCAGTGAGTCGGCGGCTTGTCTCACCCGCGCGGATTGCCCGGAGTAGTAGCGTGTGATGTCCGGGTTGGCGTGGCACAGCTCCAGAAAGTCCCGCTTTCCCAGATACAAAAGCAGGCAGTCCTCGACGGCGATCATCTGGTAGTCGCTGGTGGGGTTCTCGCCCACCAGAGTGGAGTAGCCGAAGGTGCGGCCGGCTTCCCGCCGGTCGAGGAGAATGCCGTCGGCGGAGACAATGTCGACTGCCCCGGAGCGGATCACGTAGAGCCGGTGGTTTTCGGCCCCGGGAGCGACCACCATCTCCCCGCGGCGCAGGTAGGTGATCTCCATTTTGCTTGGCAGCTGCCCGACCACTTCCCGCGGCAGTTGGCGGAAGGGTTCGTGGTGACCGAGGAACTCGGCGATCTCTTCAAGCTCTACAGACATGCACCAAGCCTATAGGTGATCTGCGGCACTGATAAGGGTCTTTGTCATACCGCTCACTGTTGTCACCCCCGCGGCCGGGCGTGGCGGACAGGTGGATGGATGCCGGACCGTGGCAGCGGACGGCTACCGCTTTGTCCGGGCAAGCTTCGGTCCGGTCTTTAACGTGTCCCACATATTCCGATACAGTTGGCGGTGTGCCGGACAGTCGGCCGATCCGGCGGGCGGCACCTTGTCTGCCGGTGAAGTGGGGCGCAGGCCCCGTAGCGTGCCGGTGATTCGTTTTTGTTCTTTTTCATCCGAGGAGTTCATACAGCAGTGGACAGCACCCCATCATCGGCCCCGGGCCGGGTATCCCCCGGCTCCAGACCAGTTCCCATTCCCAACCGGCGGATCGCCGACCGGGCCGTCGACCAGGAGCTGGTGGCTGACGCTGTCCGGCTGGGTGTGCCGCAGTTTGCTTTTCTGCCGGAACAAGATGCCTGGGCCATGGTGGTGGCGGTCAGCCGGGATGATCCGCGATTGGCGGGGATGACGGTTTTCGCTTCTCTCGGGGGACTGACCGACAGGTCCAGAATTGAAGCCGGGATACTGACCCCGCACCAGGGCATGGATACGGTGTTGTCGGCTGTCTTCGAGGTACCCCGCACCTGGCGGGGTGCCTGCTCACTGATCCCCTTCCCCGGTGACATTGCGGTCCCGGACGGCACGGACGCGGTGGCGATGAAACAGTTCTGGCTTGCGGCCATCAGCCGGTCGGTGCTGTTCAACGGGCCGGAGATGACCGGCCCGCGGGGAAAAAGCTCCCTGGTCAAAGCCCCCGATGCCTCCTGCCCGGAGGCTGTCGCACCGCCTGAACGGTGGCAGCGGGAGCATGTGTGCCTTGACTATCCGGGTGCAGCACAGGCGACGGTGATCACCACCGCAGGCACGGGCCCGGTGCTGGTGGTTTTCGACGGCAACAAATTCCTTGACGCCCACCTCGACCACTATCTCGCGGCGGGGTGTCCGCTGCCCCGGGCCATGGTGTTTATCGGCCACGGCGACAGTGTGGCCGAGCGCAACCGGGACCTGATCGACTGCCCCGATTTCCCGGGGGCGGTGGCACGGATCGCCGGAAGGCTGTCTGCGGGCGATAAAGCCATGGTGGCGGGAAGCTCCTACGGCGGGGTGGGGGCGGTTCGCACCACACTTGCCCACCCGGGGGTGTTTTCCACCGCACTGGCCTACTCCCCGCCGTATGCGGCACTGGCCGACACCTGGCCTGTAACCCGTGCCGGTAAAGATACGGTCATCATCAGCCGGGGCGGGAGCCTGGAATGGCTGTTGACCGACGGTTTCACCTGGGGGGAGAACACACTGCGCAACCAGGGCGTGACCGTCATAGCGGGGCGTTTTGCCGGCGGGCACGACATGGCCTGCTGGCGGGAGGATATGGCCCGCGACTATGTGGCGGCCGCCAGCGGCACCCTGTGAGGTGACAGCACCCACACATCCCCGCCGGGAGGGCCCTGGCACCTGTGGGGTGCGGGCGAAACCCCGGGCGGCGATGTTGCCTGTTTTTTGGGCCTGTCGGATTCGGCTTCAGCCCCATCCCACCGGCGGCAAGCAGGTGGGATGGGGCAGGCACAGGGCCGTGACAAACGGATCCGGGGTGTTTCGGCCGGGTGCGGTACCGGCTAGCCGCGGGCTGTCGCCACCGCGGCAGCGATCCGGTCACCGACCTCGGTGGTGCGCAGGGGGGTGTCACCGCGGGTGGCGATATCGTCTGCCACAGCCCGGTCAATGATCTCGGCTGCGGTGTTGTCGCCCAGGTGCTGCAGCATGAGAGAGACCGACAAAATGGCGGCTGTCGGATCGGCGATACCCCGGCCGGCGATATCCGGTGCCGAGCCGTGCACCGGCTCGAACATCGACGGATTGGTCCGGGAAGCATCGATATTGCCGCTGGCGGCCAAACCGATGCCGCCGGCCACGGCACCTGCCAGGTCGGTGATGATGTCGCCGAACAAGTTGTCGGTGACAATCACATCAAACCGGGAGGGATCGGTGGCCATGTAGATGGTGGCGGCATCAATGTGGTTGTAGTCGACCGTGACATCCGGGAACTGTTCTGCCACCGCATCAACGGTGCGCTGCCACAGGTCACCGGCGTGGACCAGCACATTCTTTTTGTGCACCAGGGTCAGGTGTTTTCTGCGGGCCTGCGCGCGGGTAAATGCGTCACGCACCACCCGCTCCACCCCGAAGCGGGTGTTCTGGGAGACCTCCGAGGCGATCTCACCGGCGGTGTTTTTGCGCAAAAATCCGCCGTTGCCGCAGTAGAGACCCTCCGTGCCCTCGCGGACAACAACGAAATCAATCTCCCCGGGATCTGCCAGCGGACTGCGGGCCCCGGCATAGAGTTTGGCCGGCCGCAGATTGACGTGGTGATCCAGCTCGAAGCGCAGCCGGAGAAGAAGCCCCCGCTCCAGAACACCCGGGGGCACCTTGCCGGGAGCACCCACCGCACCCAGAAGGATCGCGTCGTGGGCTTTCAGCTCCTCCAGATCGTTGCCGGTCAGTGTCTCCCCGGTCGCCAGATACCGGCGCGCCCCCAGATCGAACTCGGTTGTTTCCACGTCATCGCGCACGGCGGTGAGCACTTTGAGTGCTTCCGCGGTGACCTCCGGGCCGATGCCGTCGCCGCCAATCACAGCCAGTTTCATGAAACGGGAGTCCTTTCCCACTATGTGAACATTCAGGGGTCAAGTCTAACATCACCGGCTGCGCCGATTAGGTTGGCGGTGACCGAGTCCGTAGCATGGTGTGATCAACCGGCTGTGGGTGCAGGCAGCAGTTCCAGGGGTGCGGCAGCGATCATGCTCCGCCGCCTTTTTCGCTGCCCGGCACCTTGAATTTTAAAGCCGACCTGTTTTTTCCCGCCCCTTTTTTTCCACCGCTTACGGATACCCCTTTTCTTTCATGCACTCACCCACTGCCACCCGACCGTCCCCCACCACCCCGCCGACCGGTATCGCCGCATCATTCAGGGCGGCGTTTGCCACACCGGCGCGGCTTCGCACGGAAATCCTCGCGGGCCTGGTGGTCGCTTTGGCGCTGATCCCGGAAGCGATCAGTTTCTCGGTGCTGGCCGGAGTTGATCCGGCGGTCGGGCTGTACTCGTCGTTCATTATGGCGGTGGTCATCAGTGTCACCGGCGGCAGGCCCGCCATGATCACCGCCGCCACCGGCGCCGTGGCCCTGGTGGTCGCCCCGCTGGTGAAAGAACACGGCCTTGACTATCTGGTGGCCTGTGTTCTTCTGGCGGGTATCTTCCAGTTGATTCTTTCGGCTGTGGGGGTGGCGAAACTGATGCGGTTCATTCCCCGGTCGGTGATGGTCGGCTTCGTCAACGCGCTGGCCATTTTGATCTTCGGCGCCCAGCTGCCGCACCTGTTCGGTGTCCCGTGGCTGGTTTATCCGATGGTGGCTTTATCTGTTGCGGTGATTGTGTTTCTGCCGAAGTTCACCACCGCCATCCCCGCCCCGCTGGTGGCCATTGTCATTGTCACCACCATCACGCTGGTGCTGGGCAAACCCGTGCCCGATGTGGCCGGGCAGGGCGATCTGCCCGACTCGCTGCCGGGACTGTTCATCCCCCATGTGCCGGTGACCCTGGAGACCTTCACCACCATCGCCCCCTACGCGCTGGCCATGGCGCTGGTGGGGCTGATGGAATCGCTGATGACCGCGAAACTGGTCGATGACATCACCGACACCCACTCGGATAAAACCCGGGAAGCCGCCGGCCAGGGTATCGCCAATATTGCTTCCGCTTTCGTCGGCGGCATGGGCGGCTGCGCCATGATCGGCCAGACCATGATCAACGTCAAAGCCTCCCGGGCCAGAACCCGCCTGTCGACACTTCTCGCCGGGGTATTTCTGCTCATTGCCGTCGTCGCCCTGGGCCCGGTGGTCGGCGCCATCCCCATGGCCGCCCTGGTCGGGATCATGGTGATGGTCTCCGTCGCCACCTTCGACTGGCATTCGGTGACCCCGGCAACCCTGAAACTGATGCCCGCCAGTGAAACCGCGGTCATGCTGGCCACAGTCGCCGCCACCCTGGCCACCCACAATCTCGCCGTCGGCGTGATCACCGGAGTGGTGGCCGCCTCCATTGCGTTTGCCCGGCGGGTGGCCCACCTGGCGGAAGTGGAACTCACCGACACCACCACCGGGCCGGACGGGACAGTCTCGGCCGTCTACACTGTCAACGGGCAGCTGTTTTTCGCCTCCTCGAATGATCTGGTCTACCAGTTCGACTACGACGCCGGTTTCGACCGGGTCACCATCGACCTGGCCCAAGCAGAAGTCTGGGATGCCTCCACGGTGGCATCCCTGGATGCGATCACCCGCAAGTTCCGGGAGAAAAACACCGGCGTGTCCATCACGGGGCTTACCGGCCCGTCGGCCGACAGGTGGGAAAAACTCTCCGGGCGCCTCGGCGAGCACTAGACCGGTCCGCAACCTCTACTTCGGCTGAAAAGGCCCCATATCACGCCAAGGCGGTTGTTTTTCCTGCGTTGCGGTCTCAACCGGCCCGGCTAGCATGAGTGGTCGTGAACACTCCGCGGGCTTTCGTTGTCGGTTCCGGACCCAATGGTCTGGTGGCGGCGATCCGTCTTGCCCGCGCCGGCTACCGGGTGCGTGTTATCGAGGCAGCCGACCGGCCGGGTGGTGCGGCACGCTCCTCGCATTTCCACGGCACCATTGTCGACGACTGTGCCGCAGTCCATCCGTTGGCCGTGGTCTCCCCTGCCTTCCAGCGGCTCGGGGTGACAGAAAAACTGCCGTTGTCGCATCCGGATATTCCGCTGGTTCATCTTGTCTTACCCGACCACGCGGTTGCCCTGCACCAGTCGGTGGACGCCACTGCCGCCGGTCTTGCCACAGGTTCACATGCCTGGCGCAGGCTGTTTTCGCCCCTGGTCGCCAGGCAGAGTGAGATGGTGTCCGCCGCGTTGTCTGCCCCGGCACACGTTCTCGGCCACGGAGTCCACACGGCCATGCACCTGGGGCTGCGCAGCATGCTTCCGGCCTCTACCACCGCGGGTCTTCTCGGCGGCGGGGACGCCGCGGCACTGTTTGCCGGTATCGCCGCCCACACCATGGCCCCGTTGACCGGCCTGCTGTCTTCCGGGGCGGGTGTTGTTCTTGGATTGTGCGGGCAGACAACCGGCTGGCCGGTGGTGGTCGGCGGCACCGGGGTGATCGCCGGCATTCTGGTCGATCTTCTCCACCAAGCCGGTGGGGAGATTGTGTGCGGCACTACAGTCACCGGCCTGGATGCGCTGGGGATATGCCCCGGTGAGCCGGTGGTGCTGTCCACCACACCGCGGGCCGCAGCCGCAATTGTTGCCGCAAGCCACAACACCTTTCCCCGCCAGCCGCGGCGGATTGCCCGCAGATACCGCCGTTTCGTCCACGGCCCGGCGGCCTGGCGGGTGGATTTTCTTCTTGCCGGCCCGATCGGCTGGCTGGCCGAGCAAGCCCGCTCGGCCGGTACCGTCCACATCGGCGGCACAGCACGCGACGTCATCGACAAAGAACAGGCGGTCAACGACTCGGTTGTGCCGGACGAGCCGTTTGTTCTTGTTGGCCAGCAGTATCTGGCCGATGAATCCAGGTTGGCCGTCCACCGCGGACAAACGGTGTACCCGGTGTGGGTCTACGCCCATGTGCCCGCCGGTTGTACCGGGGATGAAACCGCCCGGATCATCGCCACCATCGACCGCCACGCCCCGGGATTTGGCGGCCAGATCGTCGATATGAGAGTCCGCGGGCCGAAAGCCCTGGAAGAGCACAACCCCAATCTTTATGGCGGGGATATCGGCGGTGGGGCGGCCACGCCGCTGCAACTGCTCCGGCGGCCCAGGCTTGTGCAGCCGTGGGATACAGGTGTGCCGGGTGTTGTTCTGGCTTCCGCGTCAACATCCCCCGGCGGCGGGGTCCACGGCATGGCCGGCTGGCAGGCGGCGGGATATCTTCTCTCCGGCGGCCGAACGACGGTGGGGTAAAAAAACATCCCCGGTACACCGGTGCTGCGGCCCCGCCGGCACGGGTGTGCCCCTGTTGTGGCATACGGGTCACACACACATTCCCGCTGTTGTTTCACCCCGCTTCGGCCCCGCAGGGCACAGCGGCGGTGGTTGGCCGGGGGCCGCTAGGATTCGCGGATCGCTTTGAGTGTCTGTTTCAACTGGGCGGCGACCTCCACGACACCGGATCCGATCAGCTGGTCGAGCTGGCTGTCGGACATGCCGAAGGTCTGCGGCAGAACATGCCGGGCGATGATCCACCAGTTGCCGTCGGCGCGGGCGGCGCACACCGTGGAACGGAACTCCAGGTTGGCGTGGTTGAGGGCATGGATGATGGTGCCCGGATCCTGGATACCGGTGGCCGGAAGCTGGGCGCCGATTTTCACTGTCACTGTCGCGGGGTCGGCGACAATAATGTCGATCGGAGTGCCGTCCATCATCAGGCACACTGTTTCCGTCTCGTCGTCATAGGGCACATCGGTGATACCGCGCGCGGCAAACCAGGCGGCGACACGGTCCCGGCCCACCGGCGGGAAACTGCCGTCGGGCTGTGTCTCCCGCGCCGCGGGCGTGGTGGCGGCGCGGTCAACGAACACAGTCTCCGGGGCGTTATCGGGGTCATCGTGATCGGGGTCGGCGGCCAGGCGGGCGGCGAAATCAACAAGCTGTGCGGCGGTTGCCAGCACCTCACCGACGAAATCATCCAGCTGCGGGCCGGTCACCCCGTCGCCGGTGACAAGCTGCTGTTCAGCCAGCAGCACCAGGGGGGCGTCTTTGTCACCGAGGGCTTTCCCGAGCGGCGCACCGTCACCGTCGACGGCGATTTTGATTCCCCTGGTGTTGGTGTTGGCGTTGTTGGCGGCCACAATCGCCGCCACATACCCTGCCGCGGACAGTGTTCCGGTCACAGCCATCGTCGCCGACAGGGCGCTGCGGCAGGTGAAGGTGACAAGACAGCCGTCCGTGGCCGCGACCACGGTGGGATTGCCTTCACCATCGGTGCCGGTATCCACCACGGTGTGGCCGGCGGCTGTCACCCGGGCGGCAATCGCATCGGTATCGGGGCAAAACGTCGTGGGGGAAGCCATCGTGGGTCACCTTCGCGCAAGACACGGGTTTGTTTTGAAAAACACGTCCCTCACCGCCCCGCCCACCGGTGGTGGCGGTGGCTTATTCCCGGACGGTATTTTTCGCACAGCCCTGTCTGCCGCGGTCCTTTCCTGCTGTCGGGGCACATATCGGCGGTGGCGCACCTTCGCGCCAAACTACGACAATAGCCGACAGCAGCGTGAAAACTCACGCCCCCCGGTGCCACCGGGTCCCGCAAGGGGTGGGAAAACCCGGGTCTGAAAGCAGGCGGTGGAGTCCCTGTTCACGGCCGATTGCTGTGGCGCGGTGGTGGGCGCCGGGGCACGCGGCGGCGGTTGTCGCGGTGGGGCTTCGGGCCACGGGCTGGCCGCGGCCCGGTGGGGTGCGGCTGACAGCCGGTCATGGCGTTGGAATCCGGGCTTTGTTCAGTGTGTCCGGCGGCATCGGGCCGGCTGCGGCCACCGCGGGCCAGCCGCAGCAGCACCAGCGACACTGCCACCGCCGCTGCCGCGCACAGCGGGATCAGCCAGGACAGATGATCAAGCAGCAGTCCACCCGCCACTGCCCCGGCCGCCGCCGGGCATCCGGCGATCACCCCCACCCGGGGAAGAGCACCGGCCGGCGGATCGTCCGGGCCGCTACCTGCGGGATCGATCTGCCCGGCGGTGATGTCCCGGAACAATCTGATGGCCAGGCCGCCGGTGGCGCCGATGGCGCACACCAGTGCGGTCACCAGAAACGATGCAACCGGCTGGACGGCTGCCGCCACAGCCACCAGAACAAGCTCCGCCAGCAAACACGCCACTGTCGCCGACAGCCGGGCATCCGGGTGCCGCTGAAAACGCGGCAGCCCGCCAAGCCCGGCACCGACCAAACCGGTGGCCCCGACAGCGGCGAACACGATCGCCGCCCCCGGGTCGCCACCGCCGGCGGCAGGGGCCAGGGTGGTGGCGGTGGTAACCAGCATCCCGGTGGCCAGTGCCCCCGACGCCAGGCTTGCCGCCACAAACCCCCCGCCGGTGATCGGCACCGTACCGGCGTATGCCGGCCGTGTGTTTTTTGTCGCCTGCCCGGGTGTGTGCCTGTGCATCCCGCCGGGATGGTCCGGGCCGGCCGACGGGTGTGCCGCCGGTTTGACCGCCACCACCGCCATTCCCAGGCACACCACCCCCAGCACCGCCAGAACATAGAAAAGCCGCTGCCAGTCGGGCCGGGGGCCGAACCAGCTGACGGCAACAGTGGCCGGAACCCCCACAGTCATGGCGGTGGCCACCGCCAGTTTCAGCACCCCCAGCCCGCCGAAGCGGCCACGGGGCAGCCCGGCGGACAACCGGGCCACCGCCGGGGTGGCGCAGCCGGCGGCCACGGCCGCCAGCACCCACAAAATAATGATGCCTTCCGTCCCCGCCAGCGTGGCCGCGAAAGAAGCGCACAGCACATGCACCCCGGCGCACACCGCCATCACCACCGGCGGCGGGGAGTCGATGATACGGATGGCCACCGGTACTGTCAGTGCCGCCACCGCCCACCACACGGCCACCAGCCACGACACCCTGGACGGCAGCGCCCCGGTTCCGGCGGCCACCAGCGGCAGTCCCGCACACACCGCCAGCGCTGTGGTGGTCAAAGTGAACACGAAACAAAACACGGCAGCCCACACCAGCCTGTGGCGCCCGGCGGGGCGGGCCCCGCCGGAAAACGACCGTGGTGTGTGCGCGTCCATGTGTTTCAATCTATCGCCACCACAGCCCCATCACCGGTCAGACACGCAGCACACACCCCGGAAGCCGCGGCACGGTGCCCCTTGTGCCCTCGAAAAGCGCTCCCCCGGCTGCTTGTCCTCCCCCCTGTGTCCTCCCCCGGCACAGTATCTTGCCTGGAAAGGTTCCGGGCACAGGATTGCCCGGTGGGAAAAACATCACCGCCGCCACCCCATGGTCGGCGGTGGCGGCGGTGAACAGCGAAAAAGCAACACCGCACATCTGTCATCCCCGCCCGCCGGGAACCGGCGGGCGGGGCGGTGCGGGCGGGTGTGTCGCCTAGTCCAAGTTCAGCTGGACGCTGTGGGCGCCCAGTTCACCGGTGATTGAGTCAACGACCGCATCCGGGATTTCTTTGTCCACCCGCAGCACCAGGGTCGCGCCGGTGCCGGTGGCATCCTGTGACAGGGCGGCGGCCACAATATTGATGCCGTCTTCACCCAGCAGGGTGCCGACTTTACCCAGTGCACCGGGCTGGTCGGTGTAGTGCAGGAACAGGTTTTGGCCCTCGGCGCGCATATCCAGGCCGCGGTTGTTGATGCGGGTGATTTTTTCCACCCGGTCCAAACCTGTCAGGGCACCGACAACAGTGCAGGACTGGCCGTCGGCGCCGACGGCTTTGACTTCCACCACACTGCGGTGGGTGACCGATTCCTTGGACACCGACACGTTGAGTTCCACGCCGCGTTCCTCGGCGATCCGCGGGGCGTTGACGAAGGTGACCGGCTCGGTCAGTGTCGCCTGGAACAGACCCCGCAGGGCCGCCAGCCCCAGAGCGTCGACGTTTTCGCCGGCCAGCTCACCGCGGGCCTGCACCACCAGGGTGTCGGGCGCACAGTCGAGAATACGTCCGGCCACCAGGCCCAGTTTGCGCACCAGATCCAGCCACAGGGCCACCTCTTCGCTGGCGCGGCCGGACACGTTGACCGCATCGGGGACGAAATCACCGCGCAGCGCGGCCAGCACACTGGCGGCCACATCGGTTCCCGCCCGGTCCTGGGCTTCCACCGTCGACGCCCCCAGGTGCGGGGTGACGGTGACCTGATCCAGCCCAAACAGCGGGGAGTCGGTGCACGGTTCAGTTGAAAACACATCGAAACCGGCGCCCCGGATATGCCCGGATTCGATGGCCTCGGCCAGCGCCTGCTCGTCGACCAGCCCGCCGCGGGCGGCGTTGATGATGATCTGGCCCTTTTTCGCCTTCGCCAGCAGATCGGCATTGAACATGCCGGCGGTTTCCTTGGTTTTCGGCAGGTGGATGGTCACGAAATCGGCGCGGGCCACCAGCTCGTCAAGCTCAACCAGTTCCACCCCCATCGAGGCGGCGGTGGCCGGGTTGGCGTAGGGATCATGGGCGATGATGGTGGTGCCGAACGCCGCCAGACGCTGGGCGAACAGCTGGCCGATGTGACCGAAGCCGACAACACCGATGGTTTTGCCGAAGATTTCCACCCCCTTGAAGCTGGAGCGTTTCCACGCCCCGCCTTTCAGCGACGCATCAGCGGCCGGAATCTGGCGGGCGGTGGCCAGAAGCAGGGCGATGGCCTGCTCACAGGCGGAGTGGATATTCGAGGTCGGGGCGTTGACGACCATGACCCCGCGCTCGGTGGCGGTGGTGATGTCGACATTGTCCAGCCCCACCCCGGCCCGGCCGACGATCTTCAGATTCGGGGCGGCCAACAGGACTTCCTTGTCGACGGTGGTCGCCGAACGCACCAGCAGGGCATCGGCTTCGGCGACAGCCGCAAGAAGCTTCGGCCGGTCGGGGCCGTCCACCCAACGGATGTCGACGGTGTCGCCGAGGGCGTCAACAGTCGATTGGGCCAGTTTGTCTGCGATGAGAACGATCGGTTTGTGCGGGCTCACGGTAGAAACTCCAAATCATCGCCGTCTTGATTGTCGGCGGGTGGGCAACGGGGTGGTTGGTGAAAAACTAATCGGGTGCGGCTGCCGGTGAGGGGTGGGGCGGGAAACAACAATCACGCGGGGGGACAACACAAGGCCATCGCCCGCCCGTTGTCATCGGTCCGGCATCCAGAGCGGGAAACGGCATCACGCGGCACGTGTTCTGCACGTGGCCGCGATGGAGTGGACACACGGAAAAAACAACGGCAACACCCACCATTCGGCGGTCCCTGCGGCTGGCACAGGTGCACCCATTCTAACCATGACCGACCGAGCTGTTCACCCGGTGTGGTCGACCTCGCAGAAAGCTGGTGGTTTCCCCCTGCTACTGGTAGCTGACAAACCAGGGGCGGGGGTTGACCGCGTAGGTTTCCTCCGGGGTGAAGGTGGGGCTGTCTTCGTCGATGAAGTTCTTCCACGCCATGAAAAAGCGCGGATCAAGCCCCTGGCGCAGCACATTCCAGGTGCTGAACTTCTGGGCCGGATGGCCGTGGCCGTCAGCGTGCAGCACCCAGGCAAGCTCCGGGCGGGACAGGTCCAGCTGCTCACGGTCCCGGATCATCTGCATCTGGAACTGGTGCAGCACCAGGGCTTTTTGCGGCAGCTTATGGTCTTTGACCAGATCAGCCAGCCACCCGGCCACCTCGTTGATCTCGGCGGCGGTGGCGTGGCCGACCTGCTGCAGCGGCACCTGGTCCGGGCCGAGTTTCCATTCCGGATCCAGGGCCAGCCCCACATTCGGCCGCAGCAGCAGATTTTCGTAGAGCTTCGCCTGGTCGAGCAATCTGGCCCGGCCGGGCTGCAGGTCAACGATGGCGTAGCCCCCGGCGGCGGTGATCGCATCGATCCAGGGGATGATATCGGCCGGATCTGTTGCTGTTGAATAGTTTCCGTCGGCCCCCGGGCCGGCACTGGCAACAGTGGCGATGATCTCGAAGGCGGGAATCACCGGCTGGCGCTCCAGCCCCTGGTAGTCGGCGACGAGCTCACTGAGCCTGTCCACCGCTTCCTGCGGCGGCTGCTCCCCCATCACCCCCAGCGCCGGGCCGGAGGGATGCCCGTAGAAGGCGATCATGCGCCGGCCCGGAAACACCAGCCCCCCGCCGCCGGGCAGCTGCTGGGCGGCGCTGTCGGCCAAAAGGATCCGTTCGGACAGATCATTCGCCGTGCCAAACTGCTGCCCCAGGGCAACCAGTGGTTTATCCGCCAGCCCCGCCACGGTGTCCCGGGTGTGGTCGTTGAAACGCGGATCGTGGTAGTCCATGAACCGCACTTCAGCGCCCCAGGCTTTGGCGGTGGCCACCGCCGGGATACCCGACAGCGGGGAACACACCACGATCGGTGAGGTTCCGCCGTCGCGGGCCGACTGCGCCGGGAATGCGGCCACGTCAACATCGGTGGGGTCTTTTTTGTTGTCCGCCCCCTCACCGTCGCGGCTGCCGCCGGAGGTGGCAGCGGGATCGGTGAGGCGTTTCAGCGGTGAGTCCTCCGCCCCGGTGGAGGTGATCGAGCTTCTGCCCTGCGGGGTGACCTGTTGGTCGCCGCTGGTGCCGGGGGTGGCGCGGAAAACGGGCATGGTCTCAAAACCGGCGGAGAGCAGCACCGGCTGTTTCGGATCCAGTCCGGCCACCGCGGCGACGGCACGGTCGAGCCGGTCGACTTCGAAGCGGTCGAATTGGCGGGCGGTCATCTGGCCGATGGCCTTGAAGGTGCCGGGGTCACGGATCAGGGTCAGGTTCTCCCCCACCGGGTCGGGAACATTGCCCACCACCAGCACCACAGTCGCGGCCAGCCGGTCGATTTCGGCGTTGACGCGGGAGAAGTTCTGCCCGGTGAAACGGATCACCGGGGCGTGGCTGGCCACCGCCAGGGAGGCGGCCCGCAGCTGTTCGGACACGGTCGGACCGGAGACGACCACGGTTTCGGAGGAGGTGAAAAACAGTTGACTGGCTTCAATGCCGGAATAGTCGCTGTCGGCGACAACCTGCGGGGTCTGCCCGAAACGCGGGTCGACGCTGCGGGAGCGGTTTTCCGTTTTGGCCATCTCCAGCGGGTCGGCTGCCGCGGTTGTTTTCTGCGTCGACTTCCCGTCGGCCGGGCTGTCGCCCGCCTCACCCACCGGAGTGCCGGCACAGGCGGCAAGCAGTCCCACCGCCACCACGAGCGCCACAGGGCCACGGGCGGCACGGATGAAACGTCGCAGGCTCGTCACAGTCACAAACATGTCCTCTCGGTGGGGAGTCAACTGGCCACCCTACTAAACACCCAGACGTGATCCGGCCACCGGTGGTGGCCGGATCAGAGTGACCGGGTGCGGTTTTTTCTTCCTCCCCGGCCAGGCAGGCTGTCCGCCCGCCGGGGAGTCCGTGATGCGGTGGGGACTATTTCTGTGCGGCCCGGAAAAAGGCGGCGGGGCCTTCCTCACCGGCTGTCAGGTCACTGTCGTCGACATCGTGGACGGCTTTGCGCCCCATGGCTTCTTCCACCATGCGCAGCAGCTTGCGGCGGCGGTCGAGGAAGAATTCGTCGACTTTGCCGTGGTGGAGAAGCTTCGGGTCGAGCAGATGGCCTGCCAGCACCTCATCGAAGTCGGCGTCGCCGAGCAGTGATTTGCCCTGCACCCGGGGAAGGTAGCGGGCCGGATCGGTCTCCCCGATCATGTGGTCGGTTTTCTCCGCCATGGGGGTGCGGTTGAGTACCGAATCCGCCAGCACCGGGTTGATGCCGTGGGTGAAGCAGTAGGCGGAGGGGAAAATCTGGTGGAAGCCGACGGACATGGTGAAAAAGTTGTGGGCGTTGATCTCTTCATTGGCCCGCCAGTCTCTCGCGCCGCGGCCCATGATCAACGAGAAAATACCCTTGTAGACCGCCGAATCGGCGCGCACCGACAGCAGGCGGGATTCCACGAATTTCGCCGACCGGATCGACGCGGGTTCGGCGACTTTGTCCGTCGGGCGCCCCAGGGCCATGGCCCGCCGGTGTTCGGCGATTTCTTTCGCCGTCGCCTCTTTGTCGGCCCGGGTGGCCCGCCCCTTCTTTTTGCTGGCGGGTTTGTCTTTTTTCGCTTCCTCCCGCACCATCTCGGCGCAGTCTTTGATCCAGGCAGTCACCTCCGTGACATCCCGGCCGGCCCGGGAGATCACTGCGGCGGAGCCGTAGAGTTCACCGAAAATCCCGGACCAGAACCAGCGGTTGAGACGGTCGCAGGGGCTGTCGAGATCGAACAGTTCCGGATCATCTTCGCCCAGAATCGCCAAAATCACGGCCAGCGGAATGATCTGCGAGGTGTAGGGCACCATGGAGGCGGTGTACATGTGGCGGGCGGCAAGGAACTCGGCGGCCTTGGCGAAACCGCCGCGGAGGATTTTCTCCAGTTCCTTGAACTGCCCGAGATCGATGCGCAGAATATCTTCCCGCGCACCGGAGGCACGTCCCCGCAGCCGGGCGGTGGCGTACATGGAGATCGCGGTCAAAAAGTCCACCCTGCTGATCCCCCGCAGCACCGGGTGCGCATACAGCTCGCCGGCGATTTTCTCCCACTCGGCGGCCAGGTGGAAGGACGGATCCTCGTTGGCGAACACGGCGGTGAGCAGATCGAAAATATCCATCTGCATGCCGACATTGTTGGCCTGGGAGAAAATCGAGCCCACCCCGCCCCGGGAGGTCTCCCGGTCCAGGCGGATCATCGGAATCTGGTAGCGCACCAGCGGCTTGAGCACCTGGTTGTGGAAACGTTTGATCCGCTCCAGCGACGTGTCGTCGCGGGAATCGGCGATATCGAACAGCATGTCGGTGCCCTCATCGGACAGCAGCTCCGACAGCGGGATGCAGCCGTTTTTCACCGCCGATTCACGGTCGGTGACACCGCCTTCAATCCGCGGGGCATAGTGGCTGATCACCTTGCCCGACGGGTCGACGGAAAACACCGCGTCGTCGGGAAGAATTGTGCGGGACACCGCCGCGTCGACATTGACGTAGAACTTCCGCTTGATTTTCTTGGAGCGGAAATCAACCGTGTCAACCATGCCGTCACCGTGCAGCGAATGGTAGAGGGTGGTCAGCCGCTGCTGGCCGTCAAGCAGAAGCAGGCCGGGGGCCACACCGGTATCGGGCGCACCGGCCACCGCCCGGGGACGGAAACGGGGTTCGGTGTTGCGCACATCCAGTGCCATGAACGAACCCATCGGGTAGCCGCGCAGGCAGGTGATCAGCAGTGCCCGGATCCGGTCGACATCCCACAGGTAGTCGCGCTGGAAATCGGGAACCTGCAAATCCCCGCGGTCGATGCGGGAAAACAGATCAATAAGGTCGTAGGAGGGCGAAGTAAAGGCCATGGCACCAACTCTAACTGTTGCAGCACACTTCTGTCCGCCCATCCGGCCAAGCAGCGGCAAAGCCCCTCACCACCGCCGCATCCGCCACAGCACCGATGGCGGTGACATCCATCCGGGATTGCCGCACGGCACATTTTTCTCTCCCCACCACCCCGGCCGGCACCGCCCCCTTTTTTTCGGCCGCCGGCCCGTGTTTTTTCCGGCTAGTCGTGGACGGCCGGTTCGTGTTCGGCGTGCAGCAGCGGTTCAATCTGCAGGGTGGCGTGGGTGACCTCCATCCCGGCCAGCACCCGGTTGGCCCGGTCCAGCACATCACAGCCGCCGTCGGCCATTGCCTCGTCAGTGACCACCAGATGGGCGGTGGCAATCAAATCATTGCCGTCGGTGGACCACAGGTGCAGATCATGCACGGCAGCCACCCCGTCGACCGCCGACAGTGTGTCGCGGATGCCGTCACTGTCCAAATGGGCGGGCACCTGTTCCATGAGCACCCGCAGCGCCCGGCGCAGCAATTTCAGCGAACGCGGCAGAATAATAACGGCAATCACCACCGAGGCGATGGTGTCGGCCATCACAAAACCGGTGTAGCGGACCACCAGGCCGGCGACAATGACCGCCACTGAACCGAAGGCGTCGGCCAGCACATGCAGGTAGGCGCCCTGCATATTCATCGAGTCATGCTGCCGGCGCACCAGAATCAGCGCACTGATGGTGTTGGCGGCCAAACCGATGACCGCCACCACCAGCATCATGGTGGTGTTGATCTGTTCGTGCCGGTTCAACCTGTCGATGGCTTCGACGACGATCCACAAAGAGATCGCCATCACCGCGGCCGCATTGATGGCCGCCGCAATGACCTCCACCCGGCGGTAGCCGTAGGTGGCTTTCGCCGACGCCGCTTTCCGCCCGATGAGCATCGCGGCCAGCGCCATCACCAGCCCGGCCGAATCCGACAGCATGTGGGCGGCGTCGGCCAACAGTGCCAGCGAACCCGACAGCACACCGAAGATGACTTCCGCCAGGAAAATGATGGTGGTCAACCCGATCACGGCCGACAGTGCCTTCAGCGACTTCGGGGCATGCGAATGATCATGTCCCCCGTGGTCATGACCGTGACTGTGGTCGTCACCGTGACTGTGCTCGTGGTCGTGGTCGTGGTGGTGGTCGCCGCCGGGGGTGGTGTGCTCCGGATTGTCACCGGTCAAGGGGTTCGTCATGGTCACAGGTTCTCCGGAAGATCGTGGTTGCTGGTTCCACGGTGCCGGGGCAGGAATGTGCCTGCCACAACACCGTTTGTTGGGGCTGCCTTGCATGCGGCCCGTACCGCCAACGTTAGCCCCGCCAACCCCTTATTGAAAACCTAATGAAAATGAACGGGGGTGATAAATGATCCCTGCGGACAGACAATGATTTCCACTATGCCCAGGCTAGGGGCACCGACCGGCACAAACGCCACATCTTCGCTGTGCCGAACTTTTCCCTTCGCCCCACCCCCACCATCCTTTCGCCGACCACCCCGCACCGGATAAAAGGCACACCTTGTTTCCGCCCTGCCGCCCCCGACCGGACCCGGCACTCCCGGCCCGGCGCACCTCCCCCGGTACCGGGTCCGAAACCGGCGGGGGCCGCACCGGCAGCTGTTGATAAGATGAAGCTTAGAAAGTCCCGGTTATCCGTCCGGGCCCGCGTCCGCGGTCATTATCCAGTCCCCCTGCCGGGACAGCCCCGGTAGCACAATCCCTCGCTGCACCGCAGCGGGATTTTTACCAAGGAGCCACAGTAGACACCGTGAAAAAATTCCTGCTCACCCTGCTCGGGGTCTTGATCGGCGTTGCTGTGACACTGGCGGTGATCGCCGGCGCCGGCGCAACCCTGTGGAACACCGTTGACACCGATTCCAGCACCCACTCCTCCCAGGTAGTCAAGGCGGTGACGAAAGAAGAAAAAGTGGTGCTGCTGGCGCTGCACATGCAGGGCATCACATCCAGGGAACAGACCGCGCAATTGTTCGGCAAGACTGTCCCGGGCACCGCCAGAAACCTGTACCTGCAGTACGAGTACACCGCCATGCTGGGCATTGACGGCTCCCGGGTGACAATCACCCCCACCGGTGAGCACGCCTACTCCCTCACCATTCCCGATTTCAGCTTTCTGGGAACCAGCGATGTGACCTTCAAAAAGGCCGTCGAGGACAACGGGATCATCTCTTTTGTCACCGCCGACATCGATGAAGCGGCGATGATCAACGACATCCTCGGCCCGTCGTCGAAAGACAAACAAATTGACGACAACCGCGCGGCGCTCCAGTCCCAGGCACGATCCTTCTACGGCGATATTGTCCGGGCCATTGACCCGGCAGCCGATATCACCGTCACATTCCGCTGACCGGACTGGCACGGGGCACCCCGGCACACACCGCGCCGCCGCATCGTCGGTGATGCGGCGGCGCGGTGTGTTGACTGCCGAAGTAAACCTCTGCCGGCGTGCCCGCCCGTGTGTACCCGTATACCGTCGGCGGAGGGGTAAAAAACCGCTACCCCGGCGGCCGCCACTGCCCCGGGGTACATCCACGGGAAGAAGTAGCTGCCGCCGGGGTGATGCCGGCTTGCGACCCGGCGCAGATGATGTTTCCGGCCGGATCCGTCTGTGCCGCCGGTGTTTTTTACGCGGTTTCGGTCAGGGGATTTTTCACCCAGCTCATCAGGTCACGCAGCTTCGCGCCGGTTTCCTCGATGGGGTGTGCGGCAACCTCGGCGCGCAGGCCCTCGAGTTCCTTGTTGCCGCCTTCGACGTTTTTGATCAGACGCTTGACGAAGGTGCCGTCCTGGATGTCGCCCAGAACTTCCTTCATGCGCTTTTTGGTCTCGCCGTCGATGATGCGCGGGCCGGCGATGTAGCCGCCGAATTCGGCGGTGTCCGAGATCGAGTAGTTCATGTTCTGCAGCCCGCCTTCCCAAATCAGGTCGACGATCAGCTTCATCTCGTGCAGAACCTCGAAGTAGGCCATCTCCGGGGCGTAGCCGGCTTCGGTGAGAACCTCGAAGCCCTGCATCATCAGCACTTCCAGGCCACCGCAGAGCACAACCTGCTCACCGAACAGGTCGGTTTCGGTTTCCTCACGGAAGGTGGTGGGGATGACACCGGCGCGCGCTCCACCGATGGCGGCAGCGTAGCTCAGTGCCAGATCCCGGCCGTTGCCGTCCGGATCCTGGGCCACGGCGATCAGGCAGGGAACACCTTTGCCGTCGACGAACTGGCGGCGCACCAGGTGGCCGGGTCCCTTCGGGGCAACCATGCCGATGGTGATGGTGTCTTTCGGCTCAATCAGGCCGAAGTGGATGTTCAGGCCGTGGCCGAAGAACAAGGCGTCACCGTCGTTGAGGTTCGGCTCGATGTCCTCGGTGAAGATCTTCTTCTGGCTGGTGTCGGGGGCCAGCAGCATGATCAGGTCGGCCCATGCGGCGGCCTCGGCGTTGGACTTGACCGTAAAGCCGGCTTCGGTGGCTTTCTCGGCGGATTTCGACCCCTCGCGCAGGCCGATGACGACCTCGACGCCGGAGTCGCGCAGGCACTGGGCATGGGCGTGCCCCTGGGAGCCGTAGCCGATCACGGCCACTTTCTTGCCCTGGATGATCGACAGGTCAGCGTCATCGTCGTAAAGAACTTCAATAGCCATGGTTAGTTATGGGCCTTTCGGTATAGCAGAAGAAAAATTGGTGGGTGCATTCCGCGGCAGCGGGATGTGCGGGCGGATCATCCGCCCGGTCGGCCAACCGGCACCACCGGAGATTGTCTCATATTACGGTACCAGTTGTACCACATGTTGAGACAGCTTCCAAGGGGCCGGTGTGTCACCGCCTCCCGGGACGACCCCGGTAACGGCGGGGTTTCCGCCGGGGCCGTGCCGGTCGTTGGTGTCTGTCACACGCGCTGTTTCAGCGCGCCGTTGTAGGACAGTGTTTTCGGTCCGCGCTGCAGGGCCAGCGGACCGGATTCGAGCACTTCCTTGATCCCGAAGGGTTCGAGAACATCCAGGAAGGCCCGCAGCTTCGGGTGGGTGCCGGTGGCTTCGATGACCACCGATTCCGGGGCCACATCCACCACGCGGGCGCGGAAGATGTTGGCGGCGTCGACAATCTGCGGCCGGGTGGTGGCATTGGCGGAGACTTTGACCATCAACAGTGCCCGGGCCACCATCTGCTCATCGTCCAGGCACACCACTTTCAGCACCGGAACCTGCTTGTTGAGCTGCTTGGTGATCTGTTCGATCTGGTAGTCGTCACAGCGGCACACCATGGTGATGCGGTTGATACCCGGCCGTTCGGTGGCGGCGGAGGCGATGGATTCAATGGAAAACCCGCGCCTGGTGAACAATCCGGTGATCCGGGAGATCACGCCTTCACCGTCCTGGACCAGCACCGACAGGGTGTGGCGGCGGACAGGGTCGACCGGGTTCGGGGTGGTGGGGCCTTTGGGGGATGTCGGTGCCATGGTTAGTTCTCCTCACCGTCGGGGTCGATGGCGTCATCGAGGTCCTGGAAGCTGGCTGCGGCGGAGTCTTCGTCGAACAGGGGCCGCAATCCCCGGGCGTATTCGACCTGCGAGTTGGACATGCCGGCGGCGACCATCGGCCACACCTGCGCGTCCTCGCCGACAATGAAGTCGATGACCACCGGCCGGTCGTTGATCTCCCGGGCGCGTGCGATGGCGTGTTCGACTTCCTCTTTCGTGGTCACCCGGAAGGCGGCACAGCCCAGCGCCTGGGCCAGCCCGACGAAATCGGGCACGTATTCGTTCTGGTTGCGCAGCTTGGTGTGGGAGTAGCGGCCCCCGTAGAACAGGGTCTGCCACTGGCGGACCATCCCGAGGTTGCCGTTGTTGATCAACGCCACTTTGATCGGGAAGCCCTCCACTGCACAGGTGACCAGCTCCTGGTTGGTCATCTGGAAACAGCCGTCACCGTCAATGGCCCACACTTCCGTGTCCGGCATGGCGGCTTTGGCCCCCATCGCGGCGGGTACCGCATAGCCCATGGTTCCCAGACCACCGGAGTTCAACCAGGTGCGGGGACGTTCGTAGTCGATGAACTGGGCGGACCACATCTGGTGCTGGCCGACACCGGCGCAATAGATCGCATCGGGTCCGACCATCTCCGACAGCGTGTTGATGACGTACTGCGGGGCCAGACTGCCGTCCTCGGGCCAGTCGAAACCGCGGGCGTAGGTTTCTTTCAGACCCTTGAGGTAGCTGTTCCACCGGGCAATATCCGGGGTTTTTTTGCCGCTTTTTTTGTAGGCCTTCAACAGCCCGTGGAGAACTTCTTTCGCATCCCCGACAATCGGCAGGTCGGCGACCCGGATTTTGGAGATCTCGGCCGGATCAATATCGGCGTGGATGACTTTGGCGTCCGGGGCGAAATGCTCCAGGTCGCCGGTGACCCGGTCGTCGAAGCGGGCACCGATGGCGATGAGCAGATCGGATTTCTGCATCGCCCCGTTGGCCGCGACGGTTCCGTGCATACCGGGCATGCCCATGTGCTGCGGATGCGAGTCGGGGAAGACACCGAGCGCCATTAATGTGGTGACCACCGGGATGCCGGTGTATTCGGCAAATTCCCTCAGCACATCATGCGCCCCGGCTTTGATGCAGCCGCCACCGATGTAGAGCACCGGTTTTTTCGCCTCCGCGATCATCTCGACGGCGCCACTGATCTGTTTCGGGTGCGGTTTGACCACCGGCCGGTAGCCGGGCAGATCGATCTCCGGGGGCCAGACGAAATCGAAGACGGCGTTTTGCACATTTTTCGGGATATCCACCAGCACCGGCCCCGGTCGTCCGGTGCTGGCCAGATGGAAGGCCTCGGCAATGGCGGAGCCGATTTCGTTGGGGTCTTTGACAATGAAATTGTGCTTGGTCACCGGCATGGTGATGCCCCGGATATCGGCCTCCTGGAAAGCATCCGAGCCCAGCAGATCGGCCCCGACCTGGCCGGTGATCGCCACCACCGGAACCGAATCAAGATAGGCGTCGGCAATCGGGGTCACCAGGTTGGTCGCCCCCGGCCCGGAGGTCGCGATGCACACCCCGACCTGGCCATTGGCCTGGGCGTAGCCGGTGGCGGCATGGCCTGCCCCCTGCTCGTGGCGCACCAGCACATGGCGCAGCCTCGTCGAGTTGTACAGCGACTCGTACAGCGGAAGCACAGCACCGCCGGGAAGACCGAACACGGTGGTCACACCGAGGTTCTCCAGGGACTTGACGATCGCTTCCGCACCGGTGATGCGGATGGTTTGGGCTTGGTGGCCCGCCGACGTGGCGCCGGTGGCCGGGGACCGGTTGGATGCCGCTGTCACGACGTCTCACCTACTCCTTGGGATGGGTTGAATGGGGTGGCGGAAAAAACATGGGGCGCCCGCCGGAACACCGGTTGGGCACAGCTGAACCTGACCCACACCGGGCGGATGCGCCGGTGGGGCGCGAGGGGCCTTAGTCCACCACTGGAATTTTTTCCGTTGTGTGTTTTCTTATGCTGTTGTCCCGCGGCGGTTGGGTGGGGGCCGGGGTGGTTTGTTCCCGCCCGGCGGCGTCCGGTGGTGTGTTGTCCGCCCGCCGCGACGGCTGCCGGGGTGGTGGCAGCAGGTTGAAAAACAAGCGGCGGCGCACGGGTGGGCTGCGGCAAAACCGTCAACCGGGCACCATGGCCGGTGGGGATATGCGATTTTTTCAAAAACCTTTCACCCGTTCACCCCGGTGTGCCGGGGTGGCCGGAGCAAAACAAAACCCCCGTTTTCCTCCGCCGGGTGGGGGCGGGAAACGAGGGCGTTAACGGCAACGACAAGTAGTAAAAGGTCGCGGCTAACGCCGACACATAATTACTACAAGTAGAATGTTCGTCATGTCAGTGAACACTACACGCCGTCGGGACACCGCGTGAGCGGTGCGGCGCCGCCACGCCGCCGCCACCACCCCCGCGGGAGGTAAAAAAATACCCGCCCCACCCCCACCGCCGTAGTGCTCAACCTGTATTTTTACCCCTTTTTCAAGCTTTATCCTCTCACTCGGAAAGCAATCATCAATCGGGGGTGACACAGGGGTCCGCCCGTCCACCCCTGCGGACAGCTGGGGCGGACCGGGGAGAATGCGTCCGCATGCTTGGCGTGCCGCCCGGCAGGTGGCCGTGCGGGCACCGGCGGCGACTGCGAAGTGCTGCCGTGTGCGGCGATGACGCAAACCTCCGGGTGGGTTATCTTTGGTGCCATGCCTTTCGGTTATCTGCTCAATGTGTTGTGGCGCTGGATCGTCGAGATCGGCATCCCGTTGGGGATTGTGCTGATCCTGGCGCTGCTTGTTCCGCGTATCGGCCGGTTCGCCGTCCGCTTCGTCGAAAACCGCGTCAATCTGCGCTCCCAGGAAGCCAAAGCCCAGCTGGCACTGGCCGGCACGGGGGTGTACCTGGCCCAGATCATCATCTATGTGGTGCTGTTTGTCATAGCCCTGAAAATCTTCGGGCTGTCCGGCACCGGGGTGGCGGTTCCGGCGACGGTGGTCTCCGCGGCGCTCGGTTTCGGCGCCCAGTCGATCATCGCGGATTTTTTGGCCGGTTTTTTCATCCTGACCGAAAAACAGTTCGGCCTCGGCGACTGGGTCCGCTTCCAGGGCAACGGCATTGATGTGCAGGGCGACGTCATGAAAATCACCATGCGGGCCACCCACATCCGCACCCTCGGCGGGGAAAACGTCATCATCCCGAACTCGACGGCCCGGGTCTGCTACAACCACTCCAACAACTGGGCCCGGGCGGTGGTGGTCATTCCGGTGCCGCTGCTGGGCAGCGAATCGATGGCCGAGGTGGTGCAGCGTTGTGTCGCCGCCGGTAAACGCGCCCTGGCTGATCCGGTGATCGCCGATGATGTCATGGGGGAGCTGGAGGTCCACCCGCCGGTGGGTATCACCCAGCCGACGGCGGTCGGCCAGCCGTGGATGGTCAACATGCGTTTTTTGGTGCGCACCTTCCCGCTGTGCCAGTGGTCGGTGGAACGCACCCTGCGCACCTACGTCGTCGACGAGTTTTTCGCCGACTACGGCTCGGCGACCACCTATGACGGCTACATGCGTGAAGAATTCGAACCCGCCCCCGACCGCCCGGTGGTCCCGGGCGCCTACCAGACTGCCCCGGCGATTGATCTCACCGTGGCCGATGCCGCCGCCGACGCCGCCACCGAGGCGGTCCGCCGCCACAGTGATTCCTCGGCGCAGGCGATGGCCCAGGCCGCAGCCACCGGCGACAAGGCGGCGGCCAGACGCAAAAAGCTCGCCGACACCGCCGCCGACGGCCACGAGTCCGCCACCTGTGGGCCAAGCGCGCGCACCATCGCCCGCCGGGCGGCGGCCACCGCCGGCTTCGCCGCCGGGCAGGCGGCGG
>NZ_JAFLEQ010000015.1:153506-159057 GCF_017307055.1 Corynebacterium mendelii
GCCGTCGACGGCAACGCTGACGGCACCGCTGACGCGAGCGGGCAGGAGGCGCCGCACGGCAACACCCCCGCGCCGGGGAAGAAATACAGCCGGGCCACCGACAAGCGGGTGCGTTCGGCGGCCCGGGCGCTGAAAACCGCGGCCGGAAAACACTCCCCGGACCAGTCCCCGATGGGCGCCGGGCAGCGCAAACGGGCCAGGCCCAATCCCCCGGATCCGGGCCCCGGTGGCGGCATCGCCCTGATCAAACCGGAGAAATTCAAAGACGACGGCAGTGTGGAAGAAATACCCGGCCACACCTGGTTTGCTTTCGGCAGGCACAAACAACCCGGGCAGGGGCTGTTCACCCTCGGTGGGCGGGTCCGTTCCTCGACCACCGGCCTGGTGGCGGCACTGGTCGGCCTGATGGTGCTGTCCGGTTTGACCGTGGCCCCGGAAAACTCCGATGTGCGCGGTGTGCTCGCCCCCAACCCCTATGTGCCGCGCACCCCGGCGCCGGTGACCACCACCCCACCGGCCCCGCCGACCGACCAGGCACCTGTCACCGGCAGTACCGACACCACCACACCGCAGGTATCGGCCCCCGCCGAGCAGGAGACAACCGATGAACCGGAGCTTCCCACCACCACAGCGGAGCAAACCCCCAGCTCCTCGTCGACGACCAGCACGACAACAACCACCACTGCGGTGACCACCACCTCCCCGGCGGACGGTTCCACCACCCGAACCACCACTTCCCCGTCGGATGTGCCGGCCACCAGCACACCGCCCTCGACGACCCCGCGGCACAACCCGGCGGTGTCCTCCCCGTCCGACCGGCCCGCCCAGCCGGACGATAACCCCCGCGCCGACGACGGGCAGGCGGATAACGACTCCGCCGCCCCGGCCGAGGGCTAGCGCACCCGGCACCCGGTGCCGCCGCCNNCCCACCCGGCCGGGTGGGGTGGCCGGGGTGTGTAGATTTGTCCGCATGGCCGATTCGACAAACCCCAACGTCCCACCGGCGACGTGGCCTCCGGTGGATTTCCGACCCGACCGCACGCACTATATTTCGGCGTTTGTGATGGTGTGCATCCTCGCCCTGATTGTCGGTGTGCGCCCCTCGGAAACCGAGTTTCTCGGATTCGACTCCCGCTGGCTGATGCTGCTGTTTGTGATCCCCGGCGTCTTTGTCTTCTGGATCGCCCGGGCGCGTACCCGAGTTGATGCCACCGGGGTGAGCACCCGCCCGGCTTTCGGTGCCTCCACCACCACCGCCTGGGACAACATCAAGGGCCTGAACTTCAAAAAAAGCACCGCCCAGCTGGTGACCACCGACGGCTCCCATATTGCGCTTCCCGCCGTGAGCTTCAATTCGATCCCCCGCTTCGCCGAGGCGTCCCGGGGCAGAATCCCCGATGTGATCAGTGAGGGCCGCCGGGCCGCCGACGACAAAGTTGTCGTCATCTACCGGGATGGCCGCCAGGTGGTGGCCAGCAGGGACGAATACGAACAAGCCAAAGCCGACGGCACCCTGGACCGGCCGGTGCCCCACACCCCGGGAACCAGCCCGAAACATCCGCGCCGCCGCTGACCCGCCGGGGCGGAAAGGTAGGGTGGCAACGACAACAGTGTTTGTCCCCCTCCCCGCGCCCGCACCCGCGGGCGGCCGGATAAGTTTTTCCAAGAAAAGACACACACCGACTTCACTCCCGCCCCGCCCCACCAGCGCCGGGGGCAGTGTGGCGGCATCCCCGCCGCACCCGGTGTTTGTCACCGCACCGGCGGATAATCCGCAGCCCCGGATATTGCCCTGCCGGTTCGTCCCGGCCCCCGGTGCGGTGCATGCCGGTTACTTTCGACCGCGTATGTTAAAAAAACCCTTTATTTTTCCACCCCACCCCACCCAGGAACCCCACCCATGATTCCCTTGAGATCAGCTGTGACCACTGCCGGACGCAACGCCGCCGGGGCGCGCGCCCTGTGGCGTGCCACCGGAACCAAAGAGTCCGATTTCGGTAAACCGATCATCGCTATCGCCAACTCCTACACCCAGTTCGTGCCCGGGCACGTGCACCTGAAACATGTCGGCGACATTGTCGCCGAGGCGGTTGTCGCCGCCGGTGGTGTGCCCAAAGAATTCAACACCATTGCCGTCGACGACGGTATCGCCATGGGGCACGGCGGCATGCTGTATTCGCTTCCCTCCCGGGAGATCATCGCCGACAGTGTCGAATACATGGTCAACGCCCACACCGCCGATGCGATCGTGTGTATCTCCAACTGCGATAAAATCACCCCCGGCATGCTCAATGCGGCGATGCGGCTCAACATTCCGGCGGTATTCGTCTCCGGCGGGCCCATGGAAGCCGGTAAAGCGGTCGTGGTTGACGGGGTGGCCCAGGCACCCACGGATTTGGTGACCGCGATTGCCGCCACCGCCAACGACCGGGTCGATGAGGTCGGTTTGAACCGGATTGAAGCCTCGGCCTGCCCGACGTGCGGATCGTGTTCGGGCATGTTCACCGCCAACTCGATGAACTGTCTGACCGAAGCGTTGGGCCTGTCGCTTCCCGGCAACGGCTCCACCTTGGCCACGCACACAAAACGCCGCCGTCTGTTCGAGAAAGCCGGCGAGATCGTCGTCGAGTTGTGCCGCCGCTACTACGGTGGGGGGGACACCTCTGTTCTTCCCCGCTCGATTGCCACCAAAAACGCCTTCGACAATGCCATGGCCCTGGATATGGCCATGGGCGGATCGACCAATACGGTGCTGCACATTCTGGCTGCGGCACAGGAAGGCGAGGTCGACTTCGATCTCGACGACATCGACCGGCTCTCCCGCAGCGTCGGCTGTCTGTCGAAAGTCTCACCGAACTCGGACTACCACATGGAGGATGTGCACCGGGCGGGTGGAATTCCGGCGATTTTGGGGGAGCTCAACCGCGCCGGTCTGCTGCACACCGATGTCACCTCCATCCACTCCCCCTCCCTGCAACAGTGGCTTGATGACTGGGATATCCGGGGTGGCAAAGCCACCGACAGGGCCGTCGATTTGTTCCACGCCGCCCCCGGCGGGGTGCGCACCACCGAACCGTTTTCCACCGACAATGTGTGGGAGGAACTCGACGTCGATGCCGAAAAAGGGTGCATCCGCGACATCGAACACGCCTACACCAAAGACGGTGGGCTGGTGGTGCTGCGCGGTAACCTGGCCGAAGACGGCGCGATCATCAAAGCCGCCGGCATTGACGAATCCCTGTGGCATTTCACCGGACCCGCCCGGGTGTGTGAATCACAGGAAGCGGCAGTCAGTGCCATTCTGAAACGCGAAATCCAGCCCGGCGAGATCATGATCGTCCGCTATGAGGGTCCCTCCGGCGGCCCGGGCATGCAGGAGATGCTCCACCCGACCGCCTTCCTCAAGGGCGCGGGTCTGGGCAAAAAATGCGCCCTGATCACCGACGGCCGTTTCTCCGGCGGATCGTCGGGCCTGTCGGTCGGCCATGTTTCCCCCGAAGCCGCGCACGGCGGTCTGATCGGGCTGGTCGAAGACGGCGATGAGATCACCATCGATGTCCACCAGCGCACACTGCAGCTTCATGTCAGCGACGAGGAGATCGCCCGCCGCAAAGCACAACAGGAAGCCCGCGACAAGCCGTGGACGCCCGTCAACCGGCAGCGGACCGTATCCAAAGCCCTGCGCGCCTATGCGGCTCTTGCCACCAGCGCCGACAAGGGTGCGGTCCGCCGGGTCGACTGATCTCCCTGCCGCAACGACCGCACAACCCGAAACCCCAAAAACCACAAAACCCGGCGCCTGCCCGGTGTCTCCCTGTGTTTTCCGCAAGGAGGGGCTCGGCGCCGGGTTGTTTCATGCCCTTATCAACCGGCGCTGAAAAACCATCCGGCCTGTCCGGAAAAAACCTGCTGGCCCGGACAGGCCGGATGACGGGGTTGGTTACAGCTTGCGCAGCACGGTCAGCAGCACCCCGGCCGCGGCAATCAGGCAGATCACCCCGATACCCAGCAGAATCTTGATCCAGCTGTCTGTAGCGGATGATGTTTCCACCGCAGCGGCAGTCTCCACCGGGGTGTTCCCGCCGGTTGCTTGTGCGGCAGCCGGTTGCTGCGGAGACGGGGTTGCCCCGGCGGCAGTTTCCTCGGACGCTGTGGCACGACCGTTGTCCGCAGCCGGTTCGTCGGCTGCAGTCCGGGCGGTGGTCGCAGTCCCGGTGGAACGGTTGACCGCAGCGGAGCCGGACGGGTTTCCACGCGCCGGTGCCGGCAGAGCCACGATTTCTGCCCCCTCTGGCACACCACTGTGGCGGGTCCGCGGGGCTGACGGATCCTGCTCCGCAACAGAACCGCCAAAGGAATTGTTGCGCGCACCGTTGGTGGCGTTCCCGCTTGTCTGTGGAACAGCCCGGCGGATCCTCGGGGTGGAACCGCTTGTTCCGCCAGTTGATTCACGCGTGGTCTCCGGTGTGGATTCACCGTTGGTGCCGGCTGGCCGGGGTGATGATTCAGTCCCGGCTCCGCCGACGGCACTGGTGATCGGCGTGGGGATGAACCACTTGCGGTAGAAGTCACCGACGGTGGTGATGGCACGTTCCGCTTTCTTGCCGGTATCCACCAGCGCCGGACCCAAATCCTTGCTTCCGGCAGCCCAGGCATCCAGCAGACCGATCTCGACTGCGGTTTCTTCCTTCTTCTTCCCGCCGCCAGGGGTTTCAGAACCTGTACCCGGCGCAGCTGCCGTTGTGGTGGCAACCGGTTCCGGGGTGCTGCCTGTATCCGGTTCCGGCGTGGTGTCGGCTACCTGCAACAACAGATCGGGGTTGTTGACCACCTTGCTGCCGGTGGCAACCCAGGTTGTGCCGACCAGGAAGGTCATTGACAGGTCACGGTGGTTTGCATCAGCGCCTATCCCCCAGCTGTAGCGCATCGTGGCGTGATAGGCACCGGGTTCGGTGAACCAGAAAGCCTGGTGCGCGTGGGTGGGTTTGGCGTAGTGGATTTTCGACTCCGGGTCGCGGGAATCCAGGTAGGTGTTGATTGTGCCAGTGAAGTCGACATTGCCGGTGACCAGGTCGCCGGGGCCGTCGAACTCCTGCAGGGTGATGGTCACTCCACCGGGCAGTTCGCGGCCAACATCCAGGGTGGAAAATCCCAGCCACGGGATATTGGGGTTCTGCACCTCCGGCAGCTCGTAGACCCGGTCCGGGAAGTCCAGCACATCACGCACTTTCTGAGGCACATCAATCATGGTGTCATCTTTGACCTCGAAGGCAAAGGTACCGGAGGGCCGTTTGACCGACTTCGACGGAATCTGGTCGTCGTGCAGGTAGGCGGTGATCCCGTCACCGGTGGTGCCCAGCGCCAAATCCATGTGCCCGAACTGGGCGACATGATCGGGTACAGCCTGAGCCCACAGTTTTTTCAGTCTCTCCACCCGCGGCAGTTCAGCCTCATCCAGTGCGCCCGGTGCAGTCGGCTTCGTGGTCGGGGTTTCGGTGGGAGTGACCGTCGTATCGTCACCGGGCAGATCAAGAGCCGGGTAGCCGGAGGG
>NZ_JAFLEQ010000016.1:0-4741 GCF_017307055.1 Corynebacterium mendelii
TGGGAGAGTAAGACACCGCCGACACCAAACATCACACAAGCACCCTGGACAACCCCGACAACGGGACGCCCAGGGTGCTTGTTCCTATTTCCGGCAACAAACACTGGCCTGTGTCAGTCGCGCCATTCGTGTGGGTTTCCCCACCACGAACCAACCACAACCCATGTCCGCGACGCGTTTACGCGATAAGATTTGTTGTGTGGACACTACATCACGCGGAAAGCAAATTCTGCACGCCGATCATTTCCTCGGCGACTGCTCCGGGACTGTTCCGGTTATTTTGCATAGAGCCGCAGGTGAAACCCTATGCGATGTCGGCTGCGGAACCGGGGAATTACTGCGGGCGGCAACCCGTATGGGCTTTAGGGCCACCGGCGTCGACGCTGATCCGCGGATGGTTGACGCCGCCGGTCTTGGCACCCCCTCGGGGGTGGAAGTTCACAGGGCTGCACTTCCCGATATTTCCGGTCTTGGGACTTTCCAGACGGTGATCGCCAACTTTGTTCTCGATGAGGTGGAGCAGCCGGCCGCGTCAGCCGCAGCGTTGGAAGAGTTGACCGCCGACGGCGGGACAGTGATTGCCACCTGCTGGCCCGAGACGCTGCCACCGCACCGGCAGTCGGTTGTGGACGCACTTGACGCGGTCAGCGGAACCGACGGCGTCCCCGGGTGTTGTGTGCGCGAGCGTTTCGCCCATACCCCGGAGGGCCTGTCGGAGCTGCTTCTTGGTGACACCGGCCTAGTTGTGACCGAGGCAACGATCGTCGACTGGACCTGGCGCACCGACAGGAAGAACTATCTGTCTTCTGCCGCCGTGTGGTTCGACAAGGCTTTCGCCCGGCTGGATAAAGACACCCGCACGTCGGTGCGGGAGGCTGTCACCGACAAGGTTGTGCGTTACCGGCTGGGGGAAACCCAGCTCTACCGCTTCCCCTGCCAGGCGGTGGTCGTTGTGGCGCACAAGAGCTAAAAATCCACGCCATCGCGGTGCTGCTGTTGCCCGGCCGGTGACAACCGGGTGACCGGGACAGATGACCTGTGGGGCGCCAGTAGCGGGGCCGGCACAAAAAATCTCCCCGCACACCGGGTGTGCGGGGAGATTCCGGCTGGCAGGCGAAGATACCGTCAGCGTTTGCCGTCCACGATCAGCAGTTTGGTTTTGGTATTTTTCACTTCGTCGAACTTCGGCTGCAGCTGCTTGAGTTTGCGCCAGCGTCCTTCCGGAACGGCGTGGCTGGCTTTCTGGATCACCGACTTGTCCGGGGTGCCCCAGGCAATGGGAAGAAGCGTCATTTCGGCCCAGTGGTCACGGTTTTTCAGTACCGCCCGGCGGCCGGGAACCGCGGTGACCGGAACCCGTTCACCGACTGTTTTTTTGTGGCCGGGAAGCGCGGTGACCGCCCGCAGCGCCAGGCCGCGGCGTTCGCCGTTTCCGGGGTCGGTGGCGGCATCGACCAGGGCCATGATCCAGATGGTCTCGTCGTCGATGTCGGCGATGACCGCCGGTGCCAGGGGGTAGGTGTCATAGACCGTTTGCGGGGTGCCGACTTTTTTCGGCAGGACCGCCGCAATCGCGATGAACACGAGTCCGACCATGCCGAATGCAACCAGCGCATAGATTCCGCCGGGTTTGAATCCCTCGCTCCAGGCGAAGTACAGGCCGACGGCGATGATCATCAGACCGAGTCCGGCGGATGCCATCTGCAGCTGCTTCGGGTCCCGGTAGTACTCGTCGTAGGTGCGGTTGTGTTTGTCGTCGACGGTGAAGTGGAAGTTTTTCTGCGTCTGGTTGGCCATGGGTATCTCAACTCATCGTCTTATCGGTGGGTGTTCGTCTCGGGTGTCAGTCTATCCACCCGTGGCATCCCGGGGCGGATCCGGCTCGTCGGCGGCAGGGTCGAGATCAGCCAGGTCGATAATGGAATAGGCGTAGCCCTGCTCGGCGAGGAAACGCTGCCGGTGGGCGGCGTAGCGGGCATCGACACTGTCGCGGGTGACGATGGTGTAGAAGTGCGCGGTGTTGTCGCCGTGGCCTTTCGGCCGCAGCAGCCGGCCCAGCCGCTGGGCTTCTTCCTGCCGGGAGCCGAAAGTACCCGAAATTTGGATCGCCACCGCGGCGTCGGGAAGATCGATGGAGAAGTTGGCGACCTTGCTGACCACCAGGCAGGTTGTTTCCCCGTCACGGAAGGACTGGAAGAGTTTTTCCCGTTTCGCCGTCGACATGGAGCCGTCAATGACCGGCACATCCAACTCGTCGGCGATTTCCCTGAGCTGATCGACATAGGCGCCGATGATCAGCGTGGGGGTGCCGCGGTGGCGGGCCAGAAGGCGGCGGACCGCTTCCGTTTTGGCCCGCGCGCCGGTGGCTAGACGGTATCTGTCCCGGGCCTCGGCCTCGGCGTAGACAAGCTGTTCGCCGCGGTCGAAATCGACCCGCACCTCAGTGCAGACGGCACTGGCGATGTACCCGCGGTTTTCAATGTCTTTCCACGGGGCGTCGAAACGTTTCGGCCCGATTAAGGTGAACACGTCATCTTCCCGGCCGTCTTCCCGGATCAGGGTGGCGGTCAATCCCAGCCGTCGCCGGGACTGCAGATCAGAGGCCATGCGGAAGACGGGGGCGGGAAGCAGATGCACCTCGTCGTAGATGATCAGACCCCAGTCGCGGGAATCGAACAGGGCCAGGTTTTTGAATTCCTGCTTCGTCCGGCGGGTCAGCACCTGGTAGGTGGCGATGGTGATGGGCCGGATTTCTTTTTTCTCCCCGGAGTATTCGCCGATCTCGTCGGGGGTGAGGCTGGTTTTTTTGATCAGCTCGTCGCGCCACTGCCGCCCGGCGACGGTGGTGGTCACCAAAATCAGGGTGGTGGCTTTGGCTTTCGCCATCGCGGCCGCCCCGACCATGGTTTTGCCCGCACCGCAGGGAAGAACCACCACCCCGGAGCCGCCGGCCCAAAACGAGTCGGCGGCCTGCTGCTGGTAGTCGCGCAACGCCCAGGGGAAGGTTTCGAAATCCAGCTCGATCGGATGGGCTTCACCGTCAACGTAGCCTGCCACGTCTTCGGCGGGCCAGCCGATTTTGATCAGTTCCTGTTTCAGCCGTCCCCGCTCGGAGGGGTGGACCTCCACGGTGCTGGCGTCGATGCGCTGGCGAAGCATCGGCGCGATTTTCCGGTAGCGGGAAATCTCGGTGATCACCGCTTCCTCCCGGGAGCACAGCACCAGCCCGTGGGCGGGATGGGATTCCAGGCTCACCCGCCCGTAGCGGCCCATGGTTTCGGCCAAGTTGGTCAAAAGCGCATCCGGGACGGGGAAACGGCTGAAGGTTTCCAGGCAGTCCACCGCCTGCTCGGCGTCGTAGCCCGCTGACCGGGCGTTCCACAGCGCCAGATTGGTGATGCGGTAGGTGTGCATGTATTCCGGGGCGCGTTCCAGTTCCGCGAACGGGGCCAGCGCCAGGCGGGCCTGGTCGGCCTGCTCGTGGGAGGTATCCAGCAGCACCGTCATATCGGATTGCACAATCAAGGGTCCGTCGCCGTAAGCCACGTTGAAAAACCGTCACCTTCGCTAGTGGTCAATGAAAAACCGGGTTGTGGGGCACAATCCGGGGGAGGGAAAACAAACCGCAGCCACCGCCCGCGGCGCACGCGGGCGGTGGTGCCCGCCGGAAAAAACAACAAAAACAGCCGCCACTGCCGCCGACGTGCCCGGATCCGCGGGCCGGTCAGCCCGCGGGTGGAGTAAAACACCAACGATATATCCCGGGCCGCCATTATTGCACCCTGCTGCAGCCGGTCTTCGGGCCGGAGCGGGCCGCGAGCAGGGTGTCCGGGTTGATTTTTGTGGGACCCGCCTAGTCGGTGTAGCGGGTGATGGAACAGATCCGGTAGAGCAGATAGCTGACCGCGGTGCCGTCGGCGGTGGTGCCGGTCACCGCCCCGGCGGCGACTTTTTCCGGCACCAGTTCCGCCCGGGAGGTTATTCCCCGGCGGTCGACGAATTCCAGGGCGACCCGCTGTTTTTTGTGCACCGCCCGGGTCAGCTCAGCGACAATCAGGGTGGCCCCGGTGATTTCTTCGCCGGTGGATTGCGCCCGGTCCATGGTGTCGGTGATCTGCAGGTCAAATGCGCTGCGCATACCGGAGTGCGTGCTGTCGGCCGGATGGCTGGCGCCGTCGCGGCGCTGCCGCAGCCGGAGGGCATCCACCCACCCTGCGGCGGTAGCCGGATCCAGGATCGCCTCCCCGTCGGGGAAGCGGCGGGTCACCGGCCGGTGGGTGGTGGGACGGTGGATGGTCAACCGCTCCGCGGCGTGGTGGGCGGGCCCTGCCGCGGCCGGGCCTGCGGCGGCGGCCCGTGCCAGCGCGTCGGTGACCGCCACCGTGACGGTGTCGGGCAGCGGGCCGGCCGACAGTTCAGCCAGCCGGTCGAGCAGATCCTCACCGGCGTGCCCGGCGGCCAGCGCATGGTCGATGCTGGTTTCTGATATCCGCCACACGCAGGCCACCCCCGGCTGCTCCAGGGTGGCGATGGCGCTGATCAGACCGGCGGCGCGAGCCGGTAACGGCCCGGGGGCGATGATGGTGCGGTCATTTTGGATGATCACCTGCTCAACCGGCGGCGGGCACAGCGCCTCGGCGGCGCGGTACAGCCCGTCGTCGCCGTCGGTCACCCATGCCCGCGCCAGGCTGGAGGGGCGGCCGTTGTCGGCCAGCCCCAGGGTGCCGGCCCGGTCCAGCAC
>NZ_JAFLEQ010000016.1:4784-5383 GCF_017307055.1 Corynebacterium mendelii
CAGCCAGCGGATGGTGTCGACGATCTCGTCGGCGGTGTGCGCGGTGACGGTGTCGGCGGCCAGAATGGCCAGCACCAGCTGCCGCAGCTGCGGCCAGGTGCCGATATCGAGGGCATCATCGCTTCGGATGCCGGCCACGGTTTCCTCCCCGCCAGGCCAGGGGGCGGCGGCAGCCGGGTAGTCCTCCGGCGCGCCTGGGGCATCGTCGCAGGTATTCCACGGGGTGACGGTGGTTGCGGCACCGGCCAGCGGATCGGGGTGGGTGAAATACAGCCAGCCTGCGGCCAGCTGCGCCCACTGCCGGTGAAGGCTTGCCGGCGGCCGGTTGTCCCCGCCGTCGGGGCATCCGGCATAGCTGTGCGCCCGGGAGCGTGGATCCCGCAGAAAACCGGTGACCAACCAGCCGGCGGCGGCGCCGGAGGAGATGCTGACCAACGCCTCATACTCCCCGCCCACCCCCGGGTGGGCGGCCGCCAGACTGGTCAGGGCGCGTTTCGCGATCTGACCCTTGGTGGTGCACACCAGCGGCTCGGCGGCTAAAAGACGCACTGTTTCGGCGACGGTGACCGTGTGGTTGAGTCCGTTGGCGGCGGCGACCT
>NZ_JAFLEQ010000016.1:5445-171840 GCF_017307055.1 Corynebacterium mendelii
TCGCCGGTGCCTCATCGGGGCTGTCGGCGGCGGCGGCCACCCCGGGCACCAGCAGCACCCGGGTGCCGTCCAGGCGGGCCAGTACCCCGCGTTCGATCAGCTGGCGCACCGGATGATCCGGGGCGGCATCGGGCCCCGCCCCGGAGGAGGTTCCGGTGCGCCCGGCCGCCGCCAGGGTGCGCACAATCCGGCGCTGCTGGGCGGGAAGCTCGGCGATCAGCCGGTATCCGGCGGTCACCGTCGGCTCCCCGGGGCCGCCGGTACCGACCTGCATGGCTGCCGGCGGGATGGTCTGGCTGATACCGGGATGGGTGACAACCGGCCCGCTCAACGGTGCGGCCGGCTGCATCGGATGCAAGGACAGCCGCCGGGCCGCGCACAGGCCGAGTCCGGTGGTGGTGTCGGTGTGCGACAGCTCGTCGGCGCCGGCGTACCAGCCGGTGGTATCCGGCCCCCACACCAGGCCCACCATGATCAGGGTGCGCAGCGCCCGCCAGAAAATACCGGGATCCGGCTGACTGGTCATGTCGCTTTCAGCGGCCGCCCGCAGCAGGCGGTCCACCACATCGGGGGCATCCACAGGATCGAATTCCCCGCCGAGGGAAATCACCGATTCCAGGACGGCAAGCTCCGGGGCGGTGAGCCTGCGCACCGCTGCGGCCAGGGAGGCAAGACTCATCAGTTCAATCCCCAGGGCACGCATACTGCGTGGTTGGCTGCCCTGCAGGCATTCGCAGCGGCGGATGAGAAGACACCGCAGATGGTCATCGTCGATGCCGGACAGCCACGCGGTGAACGCGGGCGGGCGGTGGGGGAGGGAAGCAGAAGACATGATGCCCGCAATTTTAGTTCCCCAACAAGGTGACTTTTGCCCCGCCCGTTTGAGACAATATCGACTATGGCGAAAAAAGTTGAGAAAAAGCACTTCGTTGACCCGGGTTGGCCGGCCCATATTCCCGGCGACGGGCACTATGTCACCGAGCTGGTCAACAAGCTCTCCGGGGCGTCCTCGCCGTTCGGCGACGACATGCCTTTCCCGCTGCCGGCGGAAAAAACCGGCTACGTCCACCCCTACACCAACATCAACGGTGGACCGACCGTCGGCTAGACGGCAGCTGCCCGCCCGCCCCGCCCCCGGCTTGCTCCGGGCCGCGGGGCGGGTCGGCTTTCAGGGCTGTCATGGCAGCTAGACGGGGCTGTCGGGCAGCTGAACGTGCGGCTGTGCCCGCAGCCACAACCCGCCCGCGCCCCGTCCGCGCCACCCGGGGCCGCCGGGCGCACCGCCGCCGGTGGCCGGCGCAGGCGTGCCCACCCCCACCCGGGCGGTTGCCGGCCGGGACGAAAAACACCGGCCCGGGAAGTATTTTTTCTCCGCACCATCCCGCGGCGCGCCGCCGCGGCGGCGGTGCGGCGTGCCGGAGCAGCCCGACCATGGCCGCTGGTGCGGCGGAGGGAAAGACACCAAGGGGTGGTCTACGGGGGTGAGCCGGGGCCGGGACGGCCGATAGGGTGGTCGCCGCACGGGCCGGCAGGCACCACCAATCCGGCTGTGCACAGCCGCTGCGGCAGACGCCTGCGAAAAACCCGGGGCACACCGCCGCCGGCAACAACCGTGGCCGGGGCGGTGATGCCGCGGTGCCCCTGTCCGCTACCGGGTCAGGGGGCGGCGCCCCGCTCCGGTGCCGGTGGCAGAACACCCGGCAGGGTCAGAAACGCCAGAATCCCGCCGACAAGCGCCAGCAATGCCGTGAGTGCCGCAACCGCACCGGCTGCCGGTGATGATCCGGTGGTTGCCCGCTGCCCGTCGGCGGGACCCGGATCACTTTCCGGGGGCGTGGCGGGTCCGGGCGGGGCAGTCAACGTCAGCGGGATAGTCCCCAGCAAAACTTCCCCGCCACCTGCCGTCAGCCTGGTGGCGGTGACCGCCACGGTGCCGGGCAGGGACTGTGCGGCGGTGCCGGCGACCGTGACCGCACCTGTTTTTTTGTCCCAGGACACCTCCAGTCCGGGTGGGAGACCATCGAAGACGATACCGTCGAGTTCCCCGGCCCCGTCGCCGGAGATGGTGGCGATCAGTGTGTTGTCCACCGGTGTGTGCGGCGCCACGGTGATGCTGTGTTGTTTCGGTGTCACGGTGATGCGCTCGGTCAGGGGTGTGGCGACCGTGATGGTGAATTCGCCGTCGGCGGTGCGGAGGAAGGAATCGGTGACCGTCACCCGGACAGGTGACGGCGCAGCCGCCGCGGCCGGTGTGCCGGAGACCGTCACCGCCCCGTCCTTGCCCAGGTGCGCAGTCAGTCCCGCCGGCAGACCGTCGACGGAAAGCACCGCCTGCTCCGGATCGGCGACAGTGACGGTGGCTACGGGCAACCCGTCGACGGTGTCGCCCGCAGTCACGGTGAAATCATCACCGGCGGTCACTGCCGGTCCCTGGGAGGTGGTGTCACCGGAACCGATCAGCACCGGGCTGAGGGACGCGTCCGCCGCCACCGGGGCGTCGGCGGGGGACAACTCCACCACGACAAGCCCCTGCCGGTCATCGTCGTTGAGGGCGACGTCCGGCAGTATCCAGTGTGCGCCGTCGCTGATAATCCAGTGGCCGCCGTCTACCGTGCTGTCCCGCAGCGGCAGACCCGCCGGTAAAGCCTGCCGGTTGAACTCCAGGTCGAAAACCGACACCCCTCTGGAATCCCGGGCGATGGCGGCGAGAACCGCTATCTGTCCGGTGTCCGGATTGGCCGCCACATCAAGCACATTCCGGGTGTCCTTGTCCATCAGTGCCCTGCCCACCACCGATAGTTGTCCGTCAACGTAGCGGTACGAGGTGAAGGTGCGGGACGCGTCGGTGGCGGTGGAACCGAAACTGCCGAAATTGGCCTCGCCGAACACAATAACGCTGTCGCCTGTCACCCTCACCCGGTCGAGGACGGTTTCCGACTCCGTCGGCCAGGGAGACTCGGTGACCAGCGGGGTCACCGAGGCTGTGCCGTCGGACAAATCCAGCCGCACCGGAACCCCACCGGGACGGGGATTGCGGAGCAGGAAACTACCGTCGGGCAGTGGGACGAGCGTGTTGGTGTCCAGCCCGTCGGTACCCGGCTGGAAATAGGGGGTGCTGCCGCCACTGCTGCCGCCGGCCCCGTCCACCGTGGCGGGCAGCCCGACGATGGTGTCGTTGCCGTCGGCATCCACCCGGTGGGCGATCACCCGCAGAGCACTGTCGCCGTCATCGGCGGCCTCGAGGAAAACAATCCCGCCGCCGGTGTCGGGGGAAGCAGCGACGATTGTCCCCTCCCCGTCGCCCAACCGGGCCGCAACAGTTTCCTGCCCGATGCCGTCGGCTGTCACCGGAATCGACACCAGCTGTTGTTCCTCCCCCGCCAGCATGAGGAAGCGACTGTTCTTGGCATCGAAGACAACCCCGGTCTCCCCGTCGGCCCTGACCTCTTTTCTGGCGGTGGCCTTCCCCGTTTCCCGGTCGATGACGGTGAACACGCCGACCTTCGGGCCGACGAACCAGCCGTCGATGTAGGTGCCGTAGTTGGCCAGATGGGTGTCATCGATGAGGTACCAGCCGCCGTTGGTGAAGCTGTCACCGGAAACAGTGGTGGTCTCCACCCGCCAAGGGCTGTGCGGGGCCGACAGCGGCCCGGGCAGATAGCCGGGAACGGTAAAGTCCAGGGAATCGATGCGCTGGCCTGGCTCATACCCCATCATCGCCAAAGCCAGTGGCTCGGAGATAAACGCATCGACGCCCCGCAAGGTCACCGACCCGCCCGCATTGGTAAACGACAGCATGCCGCCGCTGAGGTCGGCGAGTTTGATGCGTTCCGGCCCCATCCAGCTGCTGGTGGCGGAATCCCAGCTCATCTCGTCGAGCAGGCGGCTCATCACCGTGCCCCACAATTCGCCCTCGCCGGTGGTCGGATTGTAGGTCAGCTCCGGATCCTTCAAAGACACGTCAAGCAGGCACTCGCCGCGTTTCTCATCGTCGTTGTTGTCGCAGTATTTGAGAAAGTTGACCGAACCGGCGTACTGGGCGTGGATCCGGTCGGCGGTGACCGGATCAGCGGAGACCAGCGGCCAGCGGAGACCGAAACGGCCGTCTTTGACCGCCCCGTCGAAGATGTGGTCTATTCCCTGGGAATACTTCATCCAACTGCGTTTGATCGCCCACGACAACGCCGGAGTATCCTCCGGATAGCTCTGCGGCCGACCGGCTGTCGCCGACAAGGCGAAATCTTTCTCCCAGGCGCCGGCGGGAGCCGGGACAACCCCGGCCACCAGCGTGGCGGTCATGCCTGCCGCGCACAGCATTGTCATGCGGTGGCGCAGACTGCCGGAACGTGCACCCATTTTTTCTCCTTCCCCAAAAAGCAACGGTTGAAACAGCAACGGGCGTTGCACCATGGGCGCAAACCCGCCGGGGCCGGTCACCCGGGTGCGGCAGCGCTATCAGGGAAACAGGTGCAAACGCCCCCGCGCCGCACGAACCCGACCCGCCCCGCATCGATAATTAACCAAGCCTTACCTAAAAGGCAATAGTGTTGACGCGACCGGACGAAGACCACGGGAAACGGTACGGCAGCAGGTGGCGAATGGCCCCCCCAAAAAGGGTTGGGCTAGGTGGCATGTGTGGTGGCGGTTCTTCGCCGTCGGGACTGAATCTGCCCACTGGTGGGGTCAATGTGACTGAAAAAACCTGTGCGGTGCCCCGTTTATCCTGTCTGGATGGCGGGGAAACCGGTTTTGGAAGATGTGCACCTGTCGCCCGGTCTGCCGGTGGTGTGGGGGCAGGCGGACAATACGCAAAAACGGCCCCGGCCGGACCGTGTGTGGTCGACCGGGGCCGCAAAAGGCCTGCGGCGGAAAAAGCGTGTCCCGACGCGTTTTTCCGCAGAAAGTGGGGCGTGGCTCTAGCGCTGGAAGCCCTGGGCTGCCTCGCGGATGGCGTCGCGGGTGGAGGCGTAGAAGGACGCGAAGTCATCGCGGTTGGCGCGGTAGTAGCTTTCCACCTCGCCGGGGATGGAGCGGCCCTGCTCTTCCAGGTGGCGGCTGATCAGATCGTAGACGGCGTCAACAGCCTCGGCATCGGCGGTATCGACTGTGGCGGCAGGCGCCGGGGCCTGTGCCGGGGCGGGGGCGTCGGCGGAATCCGACGAACCCAGACGCTCAACAGCCGGGGCGGACGCAGCCGGGGCAGGACGCGACTGCGGGGCGGAATTAAGGCCAAGACGTGCCGAGCAGGCGGGCCATGCGCCCCAGCCCTGTCCGGCCAGAACCTTCTCCGCGATTTCGATCTGCTGCAGGCGGGTGGCCTGGTGGGCGAAGGGGGCGTACTTGCCGCCACCGTAGGCGCGCCAGGTACCGGCGGTAAACTGCAGCCCACCGTAGAAACCGTTGCCGGTGTTGATCGCCCAGTTGCCGCCGGCCTCACACCCGGCCAGCCGGTCCCAGTCGGAGATCGGTGCGGCCTGCGCGGTCGGGGCGAAAGCGCCGACCGCGGCGGACAATGCGACAGCGGATGTCGCGATACGGGTGAAGCGGGGGGTGCGTTTTTTCGCGTGCTTGGCCATGGGTGAACTGCAATCCTCTCGAAAGCCGGACAGGCTCCCGTGCTATCGGGTCTGCCGGTTGTCGGTCGTTGTATCGTGCTTTTTTATTGTGTGAAAGTCATTGATGACGGTATCCGGTCGCTGGGACCCCGGCACGTGGGGTGCCGGCCGACCCGTGAAGACTACCGCATGCCCCACCCTGCCGGGCATGCCGCCCACCGGGGCCGCGGTGGTGCGGGGCCGGCATGTTGGCTCCGTTGCTGCTGATCAGCCCGGTGGATTCCGGGCGGGGCAGGGTGGGGGAGGCCTGACACACAACATAGCGGTTTGTAACGAAACTGTCACGCTCATTTCACAAACTGGTTGCATATCCCTTGTTGTGGGGGTGAATGTGCAGGTCAGTGCTATCAAGGTGCCGGGTATGATCTATGCCACACATGGGTGAGGGGGGATGTGCGGGGCCGTGGACACCATCGTTTTTAAGTCATCAGCTTCCGGGGCTGTATAATTAATCGATCTGCATGGCGCCACCGGGCGCCGTGCTCTTTGTGAGCAATGAACACCAATGACGCTGTGCCGCCACCATACGGCAGGCGTTACCCCGGCGCCGCCGGGGATGGTGCGGCGCGCCGAGGGGCCCCGGTCGGCAAGGCGGGGTTTTTCCCGGGCGCCGCACCATCCACCGGTTTCGTGCCCGGCCGATGATGGAAGAGGTGCATGACCACATGCCCACCGGCAAGGTGAAGTGGTACGACGCGGAGAAAGGCTTCGGGTTTGTCTCCAACCCGGACGACGAGGACTGCTACGTCGGCAAGGACGTGTTGCCCGAAGGCGTCACCGAACTGCACCGCGGCCAGAAAATCGAGTTCGATTTCGTGGCCGGGCGGCGCGGACCGCAGGCGCTGCGGGTCACCCTGGTTGATCAGCCGCGGCTGAGCAGGAAAGCCCTCCACAAGTACACCCCCGAACAACTGCACGGCATGATCGGTGACGTGATCACCATCATGGAAAACAAAATCCAGCCGGACCTGCGTTCCGGCCGCTGGCCCGACCGCAAGCACAGCCAGAAAATCGCCGAGATCCTCAAAGCCGTCGCCGACGAGCTCGAGGTCTGATCCGCGGCGCCGGTTGACCCCGGTGCGGAAGAAAAAACAGCAACCGGCCACAAAGCCGTCCACCCCAACGCCCGCAGGTGTTGGGGTGGACGGCTTTTTTCGGGGCCGGTTGATTTTTCAGGTCCCCGATGGGTGTGTTGTCCCATGCCCCGCTGCGTTGACCGGCGGCAGGGCTGTCTCATGGCGGGGCGGTTTCCCTAGGAGCCGCCGCCACTGTCCGTGGTCGGGGTTGCCGTCGGGGAGGAGGAGATGGTGCCGGTTTGCTGTTGTTCCGCATTGTCCCCGGTGTGGATCGCCCACACCACCGAGTAGGGGGCTTCCTCGCCGTTGTCGTCTTCTCCCACCAACAGGGAATGAACCTCGACAACCAGCAGTGTCGGTGCCGGTCCACCGCCTTTCTGATCCGGGGCGACCGGGACATCGACTTTTTTCGCCTGGCCGCCGCCGAAATACTGCTCGTCGTTGGCCGCCGGATTGTCATAGATGGTCAACAGACTCCAGTCGTGGTCCCACACCTCCCGCGGTACCTCGACGGTGACGGTGTCGCTTCCGGCAATGTCGACCACCGGGGCCTTACCCGCCGGGCAGTTCTCGCCGAAGCCGCACACCCAGTAGGGCGTGAGGGTGTGGCTGTCGCCCTCCCAGCTGAAGGTGACCGTCACATCGGCGGGGCTGGTTCGCCGGTTGTTCCACCAGTGCTGGAACGCCACTGAGGCTGTCACCACCACCACGACGGCGATGAGCAGCCCGACGATCTGGGGTAAGTTTTTTCTTGTCTTTTTCCGTGCTGCCATACCCTGATGCTACCGGGCTATCCGGCGGGTACGAACCGCACCTGGTAGATGACTCCCCACCGTTTGCCGGTGACAAGATACCGGTCGGTGTGCGGGATACGGGCAATGCCGTTGGCCACATCATCGCGGTGCCCGGTCTGCGGATCCAGGGCGGACAAATCCACCCGGTGGATGACGTGCCCGGTGGCCGGGTCAATGCCGACAAGCAACGGCTGCTGCCACACATTCGCCCAGATCACCTCCCCGCCGCAGTCGAGTTCGTTGAGGTTGTCGACCGGCGCACCACCGTCAGTGACCGGCGGCAGCAGGCCCTTGTCGGCGAAGGTGTGCGGATCCCGCAGCCGCAGACGGTTGCTGCCGTCGGACTGGATGAGCATCCCGGTGGCGTCGTTGTAGCACAAACCCCAGCCCTCACCGGCGATGTGCTGCCGGCCGAGTTCGGCCAGGGTGTGCGCATCCCGTTTGATCACCACCCCCGATGTCCAGGTCAGCTGCCAGATGAAGGGGCCTGACACCGCTGATCCCTCCCCGAACAGGCTGTCGTCGATATCCGCGGAAACAATCTCGTCGCCGTCCAGCCAGGCGGTGTAGATGCGGCTTGCGCCACGCAGCCCGGTCGAGACCAGGATGCGGATGCGGTCCCCGTCTGCGGTGTCGGCGGGAACAACCGTCAGCCCCTGGGTGAAGCTGTCCGGATCCATCCGGTGGGTGGAGATCACCTCGGCGCGCAGATCAGTCGGGGCGGTGTCCGCCACCGGCCCGGACGAGGTGTCGGTGGTGGTGTGGTCGGGGGCATCACTGACACTGCAGCCGGCGGCCAGTGCGGCGGCTGCCGCGGCAGCGGCCAGCCGGAGGGGAAAACGGATCATGGGGAAACCAAAAACGAAAAAACAACCAGCCGGGTGCGGGTTGCGGGAAAGGTGTGAAGGAAAAACATAAAGATCGGCTGCCGCAGGGAAAACCGGGTGGGGCTGCGCGGCACCCACCCGCGCGGTGGGGTGGAAACACAGACGTCAACGGCGGTTTCATGCTGTTTTAAGTTCTTGCACAGCCGCCTTATGCGGGGTTTTAAGTTGCCGTGGGCAACCGACCGGTGCCATTGTATGCGGTGGGACAAACCCGTCATGCGCCGCGTGAACCATCGGCCCGACGCGCCCCAACCAACCGTGCACCGGTTGCAGGCAGCCGGCCCGGGGTGTTTTTTTCGGTGCCTGTCCACCACCGGGGTGTCCCAGCCGTTGTTTTTTCACAAACACCCACCCGCACCCGAGTCAACCGGATAGGTTCATGAACCCCAACAGCAGTTCCAGTACGGCCGCCCCGGCACCGCGCACCGGTGATGGCGCACTGGATAAATATTTTTCCATCACCCAGCGCGGCTCCACCGTCGGCACCGAAATCCGGGCCGGCGTCGTGACGTTTTTCGCGATGGCCTACATCGTGATCCTCAACCCGCTGATCATCGGCAATATCGCCGACATCAACGGCAACACCCTGGGAATTCCCACGGTTGCTGCCGTGACCGCCCTGGCCGCCGGTGTGATGACCATCGGTTTCGGCCTGATCGCCAAATATCCTTTCGGTATCGCCACCGGTTTGGGCATCAACACCCTGGTGGCCGTCACCCTGGTCAGTACCGAGGGGCTGACCTGGCCGGAGGCGATGGGCCTGGTCGTCATCGACGGTATCATCATTGTCATTTTGGCGGCCAGCGGTTTCCGCGTGGCCGTGTTCAACGCCATCCCGCACGATCTGAAAACCGCCATGGGTGTGGGCATCGGCCTGTTCATCGCACTGATCGGCCTGGTCGACGCCGGTTTCGTGCGCCGTATCCCCGATTCCGCCCACACCACCGTGCCGGTGGGGCTGGGGATCAACGGCTCCATCGGATCATGGCCGACATTCGTGTTCTGTCTGGGGCTTGTCATCTGTGGTGTGCTGGTGGCGAAAAATGTGCGCGGCGGGCTGTTCATCGGCATTGTCGCCAACACCATCATCGCCATGATCGTGCAGGCGCTCACCGGTGCCGGCCCGTCGTTCGTGGACGGTAAACCGGTGCCCACCGGCTGGTCGCTGGCCGTCCCGGAGCTTCCCGACACCATCGGATCCCTCCCCGACCTGTCACTGGTCGGCCAGGTGGATTTGATCGGATCGTTTACCCGTATCGGTGTGCTGGCCACCAGCCTTCTGGTGTTCACCCTGGTGCTGGCGAACTTCTTCGACGCCATGGGCACCATGACCGCGCTGGGTAAACAAGGCGGTCTGGTCGATGCCGACGGCAACCTGCCGGACATGAAAAAAGCCCTCATTGTTGAAGGTGTGGGTGCTGTGGTCGGCGGCGGGGCGTCCGCCTCGTCGAACACCGTCTACATCGACTCGGCGGCCGGCATCGCCGACGGTGCGCGCACCGGTCTTGCCAATGTGGTGACCGGCGTGCTGTTTTTGCTGGCGATGTTTTTGACCCCGCTGTATGAAATCGTGCCGATCGAAGCTGCCGCCCCGGTGCTGGTGGTGGTCGGCGCGATGATGATGGCGCAGGTCAAAGACATCGACTTCAGCGAGTTCTCCACCTCGCTGCCGGCCTTTTTGACGATTGTGATCATGCCTTTCACCTACTCGATCGCCAACGGTATCGGCGTCGGTTTCATCGCCTGGACACTCATGGCCGCCGCCAGCGGCAAAGCCAAATCCGTCCACTGGCTGCTGTGGCTGATCAGCGCACTGTTTTTGGTCTACTTCGCCATTGACCCGGTGATGGGGGCCATCGCCGGTTAACCCGCAACCCGCCGCCCCTGTTCCACCAATTCCGGGGGGGCGCGATTGATCCCCCGCACCACCGGCTGGCCGGTGGGGCGGGGGATTGTCTGTGGTGGGGACATTGTCCACTCGGCACAAGCCGTGGGCGCCGCCCGGGGGAAGCGACGGTTAAGATGGCCGACGTGATAGCGCGCATCAGCATTGCCGACCCGTCGGACAGCCGCCTGGATGATTTCAGGGATTTAAACCACAGCGACCGTCGCCCCGACCGCCCCGGCGGCAAGGGGCTGGTCATCGCCGAGGGTGTGCTGGTGGTAAGTCGGCTTCTCGGCAGCCGTTTCGGCTGCCGGGCGGTGGCCGGAACCGCCGCGAAACTCGACGAGCTGTTGGCTGATCCGGCCACCGCCGAAGCAGTGCGGCGCACCGGCTGCCGGGTGATGGAAATCAGCCGGGAGGTGTTGGCGGCGGTGGCCGGTTTCGACCTGCACCGGGGGCTGGTGGCCAGTGCCGACCGGCCGGTGGAGCACACGGTGGAACAGGTCATTGCCGGTGCGTCGACGGTGGTGGTGCTGGAAGGGGTGGGCGATCACGAAAATATCGGCTCCATGTTCCGCAACGCCGCCGGAATGGGGGTTGACGGGGTGCTGTTTGGCGCGGGGTGCGCCGACCCGTTGTACCGGAGGGTGGTGCGGGTTTCGATGGGGCATGTGCTGCGCACCCCGTTCGCCCACACCGGCGGCACCCCGACGACCTGGCAGCGCAGCCTGGCGCTTCTGGCCGATCACGGTTTCACCCTGGTGTCACTGACCCCGGATCCGCGGGCCAGGCATATTGCCGATGTGCTGGACCCGCCGGGTGGCGTGCCGCCGGCGAAAGTCGCCCTGCTGGTTGGTGCGGAAGGACCCGGATTGACCGAGCACGCCATGCGGGCCACCGACTGCCGGGCCAGAATCCCCATGGCCGCGGGCACTGATTCGCTCAATCTCGCGCAGGCCGCGGCCATCGCCTTCTATGAACGGCAGCGCAGCCTGCGCGGGTGAAAAGACACCACCACGGTATGCCCGGTGCGCGGGAGTGAACCTGTGGCGCTACGGACAATGGCGGGGGCAGCAGCGGGCGGGGGCACGGGGTGTCAGCGGGGTTTGAAGCGCTCCCCGAGGGCTTTTCCCAGCCCTTCCCGGGCTTTGCTGCCGATGGTTCCCAGGGCCTGCCCGACATCGTCGGCCAGTTTCTTCAAATCGGTGGCGGGCGGGCTGCTGCGCGGCGGGTCTGTTTCGTAGTCGTCGTAGTCGTCCAGGGCGCCGATACCGAGTTTGCGGGCGGACTGGCCGATGATCGAATCGAAATCGAAGGTGATGTGCGGTTCGTTTTCGATCTTCGGCTCGGGGCGGCCGTCGGTGGCGAAAGCCACCACCCGGATGGTCGGCCCCAGCGGGCTGACGGTGAAACCGAGCCATTCCCTTTCCGCCACCCGGCGCAGGGTGGAGGGGGCGAAACGCAAATCCAGCGGCGAGCTGTGCTGGCCGTCATCCATCTCCCCGGCCCAGAAGGGACCCTCGAAGGTGCCGGGCAGCCCGATGTCTTCGTAGACCCGGCTGCGTTTGGCGGCGAAAGCGCGTTTGACGGTCATCGAGGACAATGACACCGGGGAGGTGTCGGCCGGGTCGCGGTCGGTGTCGCTGTTGTGCCAGTGGGCGAAACCGGCGTAGCCGAATGACGGGTTGGCGGCGAAAGCGTAGACATCGCGGGCGCCGACACAGCACAGGAGCTTCGGATCGAGTTTCGAGACCTCCCACAGATCGTCGACGACGGTCTGCACCATCGTCACCCCCGGGTAGCCGGCGATGTAGTACTCGTCGACGGAGGCGGGAACAGACCTGTTCATCGGGAACTCGCCGATGGGTGTGGCGGGCGCATAGGGGTTGAGCTGGGCTAGAAACTTGCGCCCGAAACCACGGTCGGCGTGCGGACCCGTGGCGATGGCGTGCGCAATGTCGTCGGTGTCTGTGTACCAGACGGTGACGACGGTCCCGGGTTGGGGTGTGTGACCGGACATGGCTTCTCGCTTTTATCTCGACAACGACCACAAGGTGGCGGGTTTATTTTCTGGGGTTTTTCTTGCTGGTCCTCACCCCGAGGAGAACATCTTCCCAATGCGGGGTTTCGGCGCGTTTTTTGCGTTTGCGCGGCCGCGGGGCATAGTCCGGGCCGTCGATGAGCGCTTCCTGCCCGGAGGAATCGGCGGGCCGGAGTGCGGAGACATTCGACCGCTCCCGGTGTGTGGCGGCAGGTTGTGTGCCGTCTGTGGCGGGCGCGGTCGACTCCGCGTCGCCGTCGGTGTCATCGTCGTCGTCCCACGCGGCGGCCGCGGCCGGGCGTCCGGCGGGCATGTAGGGTTCGGTGATCTCCCGGGCGGGCGCATTGTTGGGCACCGCGGTCGGGGAGGAAATACCTTTGTTGGTAAACGCCCAGGCCGCAGGCTCCCCGCCACCGGGCACGGTCACGGTGACCACCCACTGCCCGGAAGTGTCCCGGTGGGAATCCCACACCGCATCGGCCGGATCAGCGTCGCGGGCAACCAGGGCCGCAGCCACCACCTCCGACAGGCTCAGCCGAACCGGCCCGTCGCTGCGCACCGGATGCGCTTGTTTGGCCAGCTGCGCGATACGGGCACGCTCATGCAGAACCGGCAGGGCGAAAGGCATGATGCGGCTTTCGGCCACCCCGCAGAATTCGGCGACATCCCTAACCGAGGCCCCGGCGCGGAGTTTCTTCTGGATTTCTTTCGGCGGAATTTTCAGCGGGGCCGGTTTGCGGGCGTCCACCCGGATTTTCTCCCGGGTGCCGGTGGCCTGCTCGGCTGAGGAGACAACACCGTTGAGCGCCGGGGTGCGGGTTGACGGCGACGCCCCGCCGGTGGACCCGGGGGCGCCGGTCCCGGCGTTGTCGCCATTGCCGGTGCTGTTTGCCGTCCCACCGGCGGGGGAATCGGCCGGGGTGGTGGAATCATCCTGCGGGCCGGGGGTGGCCCCGTCGACGGGGCGGGCGTATTTGCCGGTGGCTTTCAGCCCCAGAGCGGTCAACAGTTCGGCGGTGACAGCGATACCGAAACGCTCGTCGGGGGTGTTGGGTCTGGTGCCGTCACCGGCCCGGCGCAGGACCAGACGTTGCCGGTCAGACTGCTCGGCAATGATTTCAAGCTCGTGCACTCAACGACTCCTTGGGCGGTGGCGGATACCAGCTGCCGGGCGGGGACCACCCGTGCGGCGGTAAAAAACGGTGCCGGTGACATGCCCCGGACAGCTGCTTGCACAGCCGGGCGGGGATCCGGTCACGCTGCACGGGCGGGGAAGGGCAGCTGTGTTTTTTTACCATCCACTCTATCGCAGCTTCGGCGGTATTTTTCCCACCGCGACTTCTCCCGGCCTGTTGCCCGCACCCTGCCGCCGGGCGGACAAACCTGTCACCGCAGCCGGGCACACAGGCGCACAGGGTAAAAAATGCCGCCCGCGGACCTTGTCCGGGCGCCGATTGCGCGCCGGCAAGGTCCGCGGGCGGGGTGGAGTGGTTTTTCCGCTGCGTATGTCCGGCTACCTGGCGGCTACCCCGGCATCGATGACAGCGTCAATGCAGCGGGTGAGTTTTTCAACATCCTGGCTGGTGATCGCGGGGAACATGCCGACCCGCAGCTGGTTGCGGCCCAGTTTGCGGTAGGGCTCGACATCGACGATGCCGTTGGCGCGCAGCACCCTGGCGATCACGGCGGCATCAATGCTGTCGTCGAAGTCGATGGTGCCGACCACCAGGGAGCGGTTGGCCGGATTGGCCACAAACGGCCGGGCCACCTGGCAGGCATCAGCCCAGTTGTAGAGCACCTCGGAGTTGGCGCGGGTGCGCGAGACCATCCCGCCCAGACCACCGTTGTCGTTCATCCATTTCACCTGGTCGTCCATCATGATGATGGTGCCCACCGCCGGGGTGTTGTAGGTCTGGTTCTTCCGCGAATTATCGACCGCGGTCTGCAGGTTCAGGAAAGCGGGGATGAACCGGTCGGAGGAGTTGATCTTTTCGATGCGTTCGATGGCCGCCGGGCTGACGGCGGCAAACCACAGCCCGCCGTCGGAGGCGAAGCATTTCTGCGGCGAGAAGTAGTAGACATCGGCCTGGGACATGTCCACCGGCAGCCCGCCGGCACCGGAGGTGGCGTCAATGACCACCAGCTGGCCGTCGGAGCCCTCCGGGCGGACAACCGGCACCATCGCGCCGGTGGAGGTTTCATTGTGCGCCCAGGCGATGATGTCGCAGCCGTCAATGGCCTGCGGGGCAGGGGCATCCCCCGGATTGGCCGTCACCACCGACGGTTCCTCCAGCCAGGGTGCTTTCGCCGAGGCGGAAGCGAATTTCTGGGAAAACTCGCCGAAGCTCAGATGACCCGAACGGTTCTCGATCAGGCCGAAGGTGGCGGCATCCCAGAAAGCGGTCGCCCCACCCAGCGAACAGATGATCTCGTATCCGTCGGGCAGCTGGAACAGTTCCGCCAGCCCCTCACGCAGGGAACCGACAACATCTTTGACACCGGCCTGCCGGTGGGAGGTGCCCATAATCGTGGTGGCGGCGTTTTTCACCGCATCAATCTGCTCCGGGCGGACCTTCGACGGGCCGCAGCCGAAACGACCGTCGGCGGGGATGATGGCGTGGTCGAGAACGAACTCGGGGGTCGACATATGAGGTAACAGGCTTCCTGGGTGATGAAAAAACGTGTAGGGACTGTGCGGGATACCGGCGGTCACGACCATCGCACGGGGCGGGCACCCCGCGGCAGGGCGGTACGCCGTTGAAACCGGCACCACGGCCACGGGCCGGGCCATGGTGGTCGATGAAGCCGCCACCAGAGCCGGAAACAATCACGGCCGCGGAAAAAGAGTGCAGGTTATAGCCAGACAGTCTAGGCAACCGGGTCCGGTTGCGGGCGAACCCTCACCTGTTGGCCCCAGCCGGGGTGCATCACCCGGGGATGGGCGCCACCTGGCTTATCCGGGGTTCCGACAGGTCACCGGCGGTGCCGGGCCGCACCATCCGCACCGGCTGCCGCCCGGCGGGCCTGCGGTGTGGAATCGGACACACACCACCGGTCGGCCCGTGGCGGTTGTGGTGGCGCACGGGTGGATGAAAAAAGCCCCCGAAACCGGCCTGTGGTGGGCGTAGAGTGTGGGGCATGGTTGATAACGGACACGAAGTTTTGCTCACGGCCGGCGACTATGCGGCGGCGATCAATCTGACCGGTGGCGGACCCCGGATGGTGACCTATCAGGGCCGCAACCTCACCGAGACCTATCCGGCCGGCACCACCCCGCCACTGTCGGCCGGGCAGCTTCTTCTCCCGTGGCCCAACCGCATCGGCGACGGGGTGTTCGATTTCCGGGGCACCCGGCACCGGTTGACCATCAACGAGCCGGACGCCAACAACGCCATCCACGGTGCGGTGACCGGGCAGGTATTCACCGTGGCTGAATCCACCGCGGACTCCTGCCTGCTGGAAGCTGCGGTTGATGACCCGGCCCTGTGGCCGTTCAGACTGGATGTGGCCGTGGCCTACCGGCTGGATGCCGACAAAGGCCTGTCGTCACAGATCACCGTCACCAACAGCGACGGCACCCCGCAGCCTTTCGGCTGTGGCGTGCACACCTATCTCAACGCCCAGGACGCCGACCTGGATGACTGTGTGCTCACCGTCACAGCCACCAAACGCCTGCCACTGGATCCGAAACGCTGCCTGCCCTGCGGGCCGCTGGTGGATGTGACAGGCGATGATGAAACCTACCGGCTGGACGGGGTCGAGATGAAAGGCCGCTGGTTCGATTTCCCCTACACCGGCCTCACGGGGGGCGAAACTTTCGTCCACACCCTGGTCGACGGCAACGGGCGGGGAGTAAAGCTTGAAACCGACAAGCAGTTCGGCTGGGTGCAGGTCTACACCGCCGATCCCGCCTGTGACCAGGCCTACCCGGGCCGCGGCCGGGCGGTCGCCGTGGAACCGATGACCTGCCCGCCGGAAGCATTCCGCAGCGGCACCGATGTGATTGTGCTTGACCCCGGGGCCAGCTTCACCGGCAGCTGGTCGATGACAGCCATCGGCTGACGGCAGCCCCTGCCGCCACCACCGGCCGCGGGCTGTGCCCCAGGGTGGCTGTCCGGCCACCCCCGGACGGTGGTGGCCGGACCGGGGTGGTGTCCGGTTCGGTGCTCGGACAATGCCGGTGGTTTCCGGTGTGGTCATATCAGTTGTGTATCCCCCCAACTCACCCCCGTGCCAGCGGTGGTTCCGAGTCAATCATGATGGGTTCACCGCCCCCTGAAAGGGTGGGGCTATCAACCGGGTGCGCACCGCCGCACAGGGGTGTGCCGCAAGCGGCGGTAACAGGCGTGCAGCGACAGTCCGCAGGCTGCGGCGGCGGTGGTTCCAGGCCATCCCGCCCACTGTGTCGGATATCACTAATTGGGCGGGTGTGGCGTATGTGAACAGCGATGTTTCTTATTGGCTGTTTGGCCCGTCACAGGTTTGGTAGGGTGGTTGGCATACCACGACAGTGGCCGACTGCACGGTGTCGACACGACGTTGTTCCGCCCGTGCCGTCCACCCGCCGGACCGGGCGTGACCGCAGTCCCGGACCCGGGCGGGAAAACGACATTGACACGTTTCGAAGTCTCCGCCCTCGGGTGGGGGCTACCGGGATGTGCATGGCCCTCCACTACCCCCGTTGGCCCGCCCCTGAAAGGTCACGATCGCATAAAAAGGTGTGACCGTTGACCGGTGCGGGACCGTGCGGCGGTACCGTGGTGGCACATAGTGTGACCGGCCTAACCGCCGGGATCGGACCGTGACCGGGGTCTCCGGGGCGGACGCGCACGAGACAATACTTTTTTCCGGAAAGGGATAAACACCAAAGTGGCAACTGACAACAAGGACAAGGCCGTACTGCACTACCCCGGCGGCGAATTCGAAATGGACATCGTCCGCGCCACCGAGGGCTTTGACGGCATTAACCTCGGCAAGCTGCTGGGTGAGACCGGCCTGGTCACCTACGACCCGGGCTACGTGTCCACCGGTTCCACCGAATCGGCGATCACCTACATCGACGGCGACAAAGGCATTCTGCGCTACCGCGGCTACGCCATCGAGGACCTGGCCGCGCACGCCACCTTCAACGAGGTCAGCTACCTGCTGATCCACGGTGAGCTCCCCAACCAGTCCCAGCTGGAGGCGTTCAACACCGAAATCCGCCACCACACCCTCATCGACGAGGATTTCAAGCGCCAGTTCCGCGTGTTCCCGCGTGACGCCCACCCCATGGCTGTGCTGGCGTCCTCGCTGAACATCCTGTCCACCTACTACCAGGACACCCTCGATCCGTTGAGCGAGGAACTGCGCGACAAAGCCACCGTCCGCCTGATGGCGAAGGTGCCGATGCTGGCGGCCATGGCCCACCGTGCCCGCCACGGGGAACCGTGGATGTACCCGGACAACAAGCTCAACGCCCGCGAGAACTTCCTTCGGATGATGTTCGGCTTCCCGACCGAGGAATACGAAATCGATCCCGTGATGGTCAAGGCCCTCGATCAGCTGCTGATCCTGCACGCCGACCACGAGCAGAACTGCTCCACATCGACTGTGCGCATGGTCGCTTCCGCCCAGGCCAATATGTTCGTCTCCATTGCCGCGGGCATCAACGCCCTGTCCGGCCCGCTGCACGGCGGCGCCAACCAGGCTGTGCTGGAGATGCTCGACGAGATCAAGGCCAACGGCGGCGACGCCTCGGAGTTCATGACCCGGGTGAAGAACAAGGAAGCCGGTGTCCGCCTGATGGGCTTCGGTCACCGCGTGTACAAAAACTACGACCCGCGGGCGGCCATCATCAAGGAAACCGCCCACGAGGTGCTGGAGAAGCTCGGCGGCGACGAGCTGCTCGATATCGCGATGAACCTGGAAGAAATCGCGCTGGCCGACGATTACTTCATCTCCCGCAAGCTGTACCCGAACGTCGACTTCTACACCGGCCTGATCTACCGGGCCATGGGCTTCCCGACCGACTTCTTCACCGTACTGTTCGCCATGGGCCGTCTGCCCGGCTGGATCGCCCAGTACCGTGAGCTGATCGAGAACCCGAAGTCGAGGATCTACCGTCCCCGCCAGATCTACACCGGCGAGACCCTGCGCGAATTCGTGCCCCGCGACAAGCGCTAGGCGCCGCCCCGGCCCCGTCAGTTGTCGGCGCCGGATCTGTTCCGCCCCGCTCCCCGTGCAACGGGTCACCGTTGTGCGGGGAGCGGTGTTTGTCCACCCCGTGACCGGTCCTGGCTGATCGCCGCAGCAAACAAAACCTATAGAATAGGCTGTGCGTTACCCGCGGCCGTTGGTTTCCAGCGCCGCATGCCGGCCGCCGCGATGGGGTCGCCGGGGATGTTTTTCCCGGTCAGGATGCCCTGCGCGGCATGTGCCGGCATTGCCACATTCCCGATACGAGGAGTTGTTTTTTCCACCCATGGACATTCCCGCATACGAGCCCACCGGTCAACAGGCCCCCGACGACATCGTCATCGAGGACATCACCGTCGGTGATGGCGATACGGCCCAGCCGGGCGGCATTGTGAAGGTCCACTACGTGGGCTACGACCACGAGTCCGGTTCCAAATTCGATTCGTCCTTCGACCGTGGTGAACCCATCGAATTCCCGTTGGCCAATCTCATTGCCGGCTGGCAGGAAGGCATCCCCGGCATGAAAGTCGGCGGCCGCCGTAAACTGGTCATCCCCCCGGAAGCCGCCTACGGCCCGGCCGGTGGCGTGCATCCGCTGTGCGGCCGCACCCTGGTGTTTTTCATCGATCTGTTGGGCGCGAAGTAAAATCACGCAGCCCCTTCCCGCCCCGGCTGACCCGGGCGGCGGGTGAATAAAAAAGCAAAAACAAAGCGAAAACGCTGCACCGGCCACAGGGATTTGTCCCCTGTGGCCGGTTCGTTGTCGGTGACCGGTTGCCCGGGGAAGCCGATCGACCACGATGGCATTGCGTGGTCAATACTGGCCGATCAACGCGATGGTCGCCCACACCGCGAAAACAATCAGCCAGCAAAGCGCTCCGAGAGCGATTGTGGGGGTTTCCCGACGGGCCAGGCTGTACTGGGGAACCATCGTTGCGGGGACAACCGCCCCACTCCGGCCGATCAGCAGCGACACGGTCGCAACCGCAAGGAATTGAAGAAGCGTTGTCCACGGTGAGCCTGCGGCACCGGCACCCACGGCGAAGATGACAGCGGGAATGAAATACACCGCGATGCGGTGGCGTACGGTGATGCGTCCGGCTATCCGCATAACTTCTCCCGGAGGGTCCTCTTTTCCGCCGTACATCACAAGGCCCACACAGGTCACCCACACACCGGTCGCCAGCATCTCGACCCCACGGACAGGACCCGCAAACACTGCGGCAGCCGCTCCACACAGGAATCCCAGCACAACCGGTTGTCCCCAGGGCAGCGCATGCCGCCGGACACGGGCCGCGATATATGCGCGAACACCGGTACTAGCGCCCGGTAGACGGGTGGGAAAACGGCTGGCACGCGCTGCTCTTGTGCGGTCAAATGGTGGAATGCATCCTCCGGCGACGGCTGTCAGGAAAACGATGGATAACAGCACGGGATCTCCCGTGGCAGCTGCAACAGCCAGTGACGCCAGAGCAGGTCCGTTGATAAATCCCATGGCAACCATGGCGGCAACGAGAAAGCGCCACGGCACCGCCACCGGGGGCGAGAGAAGCCGTCGTGCGTGTTATCCGACGATCTGGCGTACCTGCGCAAGGATGGACACCGCCGCCAGTATCCAGAGGCTCCGTTTGTCGGGGGCTGAGGCGGCCCCCAGAACGAAGATCATCAGCAGGGCTTCTATGCAGCGCTCAACCTTATCCGCGTTTTTTCCGTATGTGGTGCGCAACAGCGTCCCCACCATCACCGCAACCATTCCAGCTCCTCGGCCGGAGCGACGTAACCGGTCAGCTCAATAAACCGTTTGAGGGGACGATCACCCAAAACATCCCTTGGGGGACCCTCCGCCACAATCCGGCAGTCGGAAAACACCTTGACTTCATCGAAGTCCATCGCAGCCGTGACGTCCTGGCTGGCGATGTAGATGGTGCAACCACGGGCACTCAGGTCCTGGAAAATCCGGGTGATGACGGAACGGGAAAAATATCCACCGTTTCCAACGGTTCATCCAGAAACAACTCCGGCCCCGGGTCCAACAGCACCAAAGCCAACGCAGTTTTCTTGAAGTTTCCGGCCGAGTACGTCGCCACCGGCCTGTCCATACCACCGACGATGGACAACTGCCGCACCAGCGCGCGGGCCCGCGACTCGGCATCAGGGATTCCCCGCATTCTGCCGACCCGGGTGATAAGTTCCACGGCCGGCAACTCCACAGGAATATTCGGAAAATCCGGCAGATACGCGGCCAGACTGTCCGCACTGATCCGCCGGAGATATGTCGTCTTTCCTGCGCCGTTTGTTCCCAGCAGTCCGATGATCATCAATCCCTCTCTTTTGTCGTTCACACAGGGGCTGCAGCAGGGTGGTGTGACGCGGGAGGAAACGATTTGTCCGCCCACACCAACAGGTGGTGCCGCCGGTGACGAAAAATGTGGGGTGACCGGGTGCAGTCAGGCGTGGGTGGGCTGTGCCGGCAAAACGGTTTTTTAAAGGCATGTGCCATCTTCGGGCACGTGGACGCTTTTATTTTCTTGTTGCGCGCAACACATGTCAGTATCGTCTGGCGCCAGCCCCACATCCCGGCCCTGGAGGGCAGTACCGCTGCGCCGCCGGGAGTGGGGAGAAGCCGCCTTGTCTGAAAAAGCAGCCTTGGTTTACCGGGTGGCCAGGGCTGCGGCGCGCACCGCGGCCGAGACAGCCGGGGCGACCCGGGCATCGAGCGGGGAGGGCACAATGTGGTCGATGTCGAGTTCATCGGCGGCCACATTGGCGATCGCCCGGGAGGCGGCCAGTTTCATCGCCGGGGTGATCTCTTTCGCCCCGGCGGCCAGCGCCCCGTGGAAAATACCGGGGAAGGCGAGCACGTTGTTGATCTGGTTGGGCAGATCCGAGCGTCCCGTGGCCACCACCGAGCCGTATTTGTAGGCCAGCTCGGGAGAGATCTCCGGATCGGGGTTGGCCAAAGAGAACAGGATCGGCTTGTCGGCCATGCGCTGGATATCGGCTTCGCCGACATGCCCGCGCGAGAGTCCGATGAAAGTGTCGGCGCCGTCCAAGGCCTCGGCCACCCCGCCGGTAATCCCGTGCGGGTTGGTGATGCGGGCCATTTCCTCTTTGATTTTGGTCAGCGGGGTGCGTTCCGGGTGGATGATGCCGCGGGAGTCGAGCATGATCACTTCCCGCACACCGGCGTGGATGAGCATTTTCGCGCACGCCACACCGGCCGCCCCGGCCCCGGAGATCACCACTTTCAGATCCTTGAAGCTGCGGTCGAGCAGATGGCAGGCATTGCGCAGGGCGGCGGTGATGACAATGGCGGTGCCGTGCTGGTCATCGTGCATGACCGGGATATCGAGTTCCTCGATCAGGCGACGTTCGACCTCGAAGCAGCGGGGCGCGGAGATGTCTTCGAGGTTGATGGCCCCGAAAGACGGCGACATCGCTTTGATGGTGCGCACCAGCTCATCGACGTCGGTGGTGTCCAGCACAATCGGAATGGCGTTCAGGCCCGCGAAACGGCCGAACAGCTGGGCTTTGCCCTCCATGACGGGAAGGGACGCCCGGGCGCCGATATCCCCCAGGCCCAGCACCGCGGTGCCGTCGGAGATGATCGCCACGTTTTTCCCCGCCCAGGTGTATTCGCGGGCGCGTTCCGGTTCCTCCTGGATGGCTTCACACACCCGGGCAACACCCGGGGTGTAGGCGATGGAGAGATCGCGGACTGTTTCCAGCGGGCGCCGGGAATGCGTTTCGATCTTGCCGCCTTCGTGGGCGGCGAAAATCTCGCCGTCGGTCAGCTGCGCGAAGTGATGTTCGGGAACATCGCTGGGATCTGCGGCGGGGGTGGTGTTTTCACTCATGGGGCAAGCCTTCTTGCGCCGACTACCGCGGGATGTCCCGCCGGATACACCGGGACGGGGACACATGGTGTGCAATGAACGTGGAACGCGGTTGGCGGCTGTTGTCGGTGGTTGTTGTGGATCAGGAAAATAACGCCGGGCCCGGATAACATCCTGTGGATGAGCATTCCGGCGGGTGTCACGGCGGGGGAGGGGGACAACCCCATCCCACTGTGATCCCAATACCGGTCAGCGGACAGGAAGGGCACGTTCATTAAAGGATAAACGCTTGCACTGGCAACCATAAAGCCGTACCCGGCAGTTGTGTTGGGCTTCACAGGACCATCCCGTTGCCCGGGTGCGCAGTCGAAGGACGCCGCCGGTCCGTGGAAACCGGCGGCGGTTTGCGGTCGGCCTACAGTCCGGCGAGTTTTTCGTAGCGGGCGAAGCGGTGTTCCCGGCCGGTGGTCTCCGGGTGGGTGTGCAACTGCACCAGGGTGTCGTGGATGCAGTCAAGGACCCGGGCGGCGAAAGCCTCCGGCTCATCGGCTGCATCCGGGTATTCGGCGATCAGGGTGTCCACCACCCCGCATTCTTTGAGGGTGGGGGCGGAAACCTTCTGTTTCTCCATCATCTCCGGGGCATGGCCGGTGTCCCGGTACAAAATCGCCGACGCCCCTTCCGGCGGCAGCGGGGACAGCCAGGCATGCTCGGCGGCCAGCACCCGGTCGGCGGGCAGCATCGCCAATGCGGCACCCCCGCAGCCCTGCCCCAGGATCACCGATACCACCGGCACATCCAGATACACCAGTTCCCCCAGGGTTCTGGCAATCGAGCCGGCCATGCCGGCTTCCTCCGCCTGTGCGCTCATCTCCCCGCCGGGAGTATCGATGACACTGACCAGGGGAAGACCCAGCTGGTGGGCAAGCTGCACGCCACGGCGGGCAATCCGCAGTGCATCAGGTCCCAGCCAGTGTGTCCCGATGGGCGGCTGCTGGGTTCTGTTCTGGCCGATCAGGACCACCGGGCGTCCGCCGATACGGGTCAGGGCCACCGTCATTGCCTGTGAGGTCCGGCCGTCGGTGGATCCGGACAACTCGATCAGTTGGTCTTTCAGCGCATCGGTGAGATAGGTCAATCCCGGCCGGTCTGGCCGGCGGGTGATCTGGATCGACTCCCAGGCCCGGGCTACCGGATTGGCCGGCTGCACCGGCTTGCCGTCGGTGCCGGCGGCCCGGTCGATGCTCTTTTTTTCCTCTGTGGGCTGCCGGCCGCCGACAAACGCCGGGCAGGCCCACTGTTCCCCCCGGTCATCACCGTGGCCGTCATCGGCGGGCAACAGAATCCCGATGACTTTTTCCATGGATTCGCGCAGCGATTCGGGGCTGACCACCCCGTCAATCACCCCGACCCGGGCCAGGTTCTCGCCCGACTGCACCCCGTCGGGAATGGGGGTTCCGGTGACCAGTTCCACCACCCGGGGGCCCAGGAATCCGAGCAAAGCGTCCGGTTCAGCGAAAGTGAAATGACCGGCAGAACCCCAGGAAGCCATCACCCCGCCGGTGGTGGGGTGTCGCAGATAGACCAGAAAAGGAAGCCGGGCATCTTTGTGTTTGTACACGGCCGTGGTGATCGAGACCATGAGGGTGAACCCGAGGGTGCCTTCCTGCATGCGGGTGCCCCCTGATGCCGGTGAAGCCAGCAGCGGCAGCCGCTCCGCGGTGGCACGGTGGATGGCGCGGATGATGCGCTTGGCCGTGGCTTTGCCGATGGATCCGCCCAGAAAACCGAATTCGGAGACAATGAACGCCACTTTCCTGCCGTGGATCGTTCCGGAGCCGGTGATCACCGCTTCATCACAGCCGGTTTTCTCCTCCGCCCGTTGCAGGGTGACGCGGTAGTCGTCGCTGATATCCCCGTGATCCGGCGGAGTGTCCCAGCTTTCGAAGGATCCCTCATCAAGGGTGCGGTTGATCAGGTCGGTGGCGCTGATGTGGCTCATAGGCGAAACGGTAGCGACAAAACCGGCACCCGGGGAACGGGTTTTCCAATTCTTCCGCCACCGGGTACCCCCGTCTGGCGGGGCGGGCAACCGGTGCCGCCGCCCGGTCCACCATGGCGGGATACGGGGGGCACCGGTACCGGGCAGGACAACCCCCGCTGCTGAAATGCAGCTGGCGGGCAGTGTTCAATGGGGTCATGGCAGACAACACCAACAAACAAACCCACATCACACTGGCTGACGGCACCGTCATCCCGCAGGTCGGTTTCGGCACCTACAAACTGCAGGGCCAGCAGTGCTACGACGCGGTGCGGCATGCCATTGCCACCGGCTACCGGCACATTGACACCGCCGCGGTCTACGCCAATGAGCAGGAAGTCGGCCGGGCGATCGCCGATGCCATCGCCGCCGGGGAGATCACCCGCAAAGACCTGTTCGTGACCACCAAAGTGTGGAATGACTGCCACGGCAAACAAGCCACCGAGAAAGCCTTCCACGCCTCCATGCAACGCCTCGGCCTGGACTATCTTGACTGCTATCTGGTGCACTGGCCCTGCCAGGGCAATGGCCTGTACACCGAAACCTGGCAGACCCTGGTCAATCTGCTCGGCTTCGGTACCGTGCAGACCATTGGTGTGTGCAACTTCTATCCCGCCGTCCTCGACGAGATCATCGCCGCCACCGATGTCACCCCGGTGATGAACCAGATCGAACTGCACCCCGGGTTCTCCCAGGCGACACTGCGCGACTACCACCAGGCACACGGCATCGTCACCGAATCCTGGTCGCCGCTGGGCCGCGGGGAGATGATCGAGCATCCGGTGGTTGCCGCCGTGGCGGAGGACACCGGCAAAACCCCCGCCCAGGTGATCATCCGCTGGCACATGCAGCTGGGATGCGTGGTCATCCCGAAATCAGCCACCCCGGCCCGGATCGAGGAAAACTTCGACGTTTTCGATTTCGAACTCACCGACGGGCAGATGGCGCGGCTTACTGCCCTGGACGGCGATGACTCGGCCCAGAAACGCCGCGGACCCGATCCCGCCACCTTCGGCGTCAACCAGTAAAAAACAACCAAAACACCCCCTGCGCAACCGCCGGCCCCGGTGCTGCGACGGGGGAGGGGACAACCCGCCGGTGACCGGTTGGCGGCACCGGTCGGCCCGGGGTTTTTCCACCCCGGGCCGCGTGTGCCGCACAAAGGGGACAAAACCACTGGAAGGCACACCGGTTTTTCCGCTAGGTTTGCGGGAAACCGCGGCCCGCACCACCACGGGGGACACCGCCGATGCCGAAGGAGTCTGTGATGACCGAACCGACCATGCTCGACAGCGGCCTGGTGTCAGTCACCGACCAGCCGCGCCACGGTGGCGGGTATGTCACCACGGTGACGCTGACCCGCGGCCGGAAACGCAACGCGCTTTCCGGGGCCATGTGCCGGGATATCGGCGGATTTTTCGCCCGGCTGCGGGCCGACGGCGACCAGTGGGGGTGTGAGGGGCCGGCACCGGACAGCCCCCGACTGGTGGTGATCGAAGCGACCGGGCCCGCGTTTTGCGCCGGTGCTGATCTGGATACCGTCCACGACGCGGCTTTTCTGTCGGACCTGTACACCATGCTGCGCGCCATTGTGCTGTGCCCGGTACCGGTGATCGCGGTGATCGACGGCCCGGCTGTCGGTGCCGGGCTGCAACTGGCCCTGGCCTGTGACCGTCGGCTGGCCGGCCCGCGGGCATCATTCCGCCTGCCGCCGGCTGCCCTGGGCTTTCCGCTGGATGCCTGGACAGTCAACCGGCTGGTCGACATGGTCGGCCTGGGCCGGGCACAGTCGATGCTGCTGGATCCGCAGCCGGTGCCGGCCACAACCGCGGCCGCCATGGGACTGTGTGAGGGGCCCGGCACCACCGCCGGGGTCGATGCAGTCATTGAACGGATGGCGCACCTGGCCCCGCTGAGCCTTGCGCAGCTGAAAACACAGTTGCGCGGCACACTGCTTCCCGAAGACCCGGCAACCGGCGGCGACAGCGCCGGCAGTGCACTTGCGGCCCGTTGTTTCGCCAGCAGCGACGTCGACGAAGCGATGCGGGCACGGCAAGAGAAACGCCGCCCCCGTTTCACCGGCCGCTAACAGCACCCATCCCGGCAACGCGCACCCCTGCGGTGGATCATCCCCACTCCAGCGCAGGAGGGGGCAACCCTGGCGGTGTGTGTGTCCGGCGCTCGGCTAATAGGCTTGGACACCATGAGCCACCTGAGTGTCCCCGACACCGGTTTCACCACACCCGCCACAGGGCTGTCCGCCCCCCAGGTCACCTGGCGCATCAGCAACGGATGCACCAATGATGTGGTCCGCCGCGCCGGGCGCAGAACCGTCGACATCATCGCCTCAAACGTGTTCACCCGCATCAACGCGATTTTGGGTGTGCTGCTGGTGATTGTGCTTTTCACCGGATCACTGATCAACGCCGCCTTCGGCCTGCTGATTGTAGCCAACTCGGCGATCGGCATCATCCAGGAGCTGCGGGCCAAACGCACCCTGGAAAAACTCACCGTGCTCGGCGAATCGAAACCCCGGGTCATCCGGGACGGCAGGGCAGCGGACATCCCGCGGGAAAACATTGTGCTCGACGACCTGATCGACCTGGGACCCGGCGACCAGCTGGTGGTTGACGGCATTGTGCGCACAGCCTCCTCGCTGCGGGTTGATGAGTCGATGCTCACCGGGGAATCCGTGGCGGTGCACAAACACCCCGGGGATCCGATCCTGTCCGGCTCCTTCATCAAATCCGGATCCGGCACCTACCAGGCCACCGCCATCGGCAGCGAAGCCTATTCGGCGAAACTGGTGGCCGAAGCGGGCCGGTTCACCCTCACCGGCTCCCAGCTGCAGGCCGGCATCGACAAAATCCTGAAAGTCATCACCTGGCTGTTGGTGCCCGTCGGGGCTTTGACCATCTACACCCAGCTGTACCGCACCGGGGAGCCGCTGAAACAGGCCATCTTGTCGATGGTGGGCTCCATTGTGCCGATGGTGCCCGAAGGCCTGGTGCTGATGACCTCGATCGCGTTCGCCGTCGGGGTGGTGCGGCTGGGTAAACACCAGGCGTTGATCAATGAGCTTCCCGCCATCGAAGGCCTGGCCCGGGTGGATGTGGTCTGCGCCGACAAAACCGGGACATTAACCGAAAACGCCATGGTCGTCGACCACATCACCGCCCTCGACAGCCGGGGCAGAGCCACCACCGACCATACGGCTGCAGCCGAGAACCGGCTGGTGACGGTGCTGGCGATGATCGCCGCAGCCGACGAGCACCCCAACGATACGATTGCGGCGATCAAAGACACTACCCTGAAATGGTGCGCGCAGCCGGAAAAAACCATGGGCACTGTCACCGGTCGAGTCGAATTCGATGCCGCCGTCAAATGGTCCGGTATCGCCACCGGCGCCGGGGGATCCTGGGTGATTGGCGCCCCGGAGGTTCTGCTTGCACCCGGTCATCCGGCGTTGGACGAAGCCGCCGGCCAGTTCGCCAAAGGACTGCGGGTCCTGGTGGTCGCGGAAGCCGAAGACGGATTGCAGGCAGTGACCGCCACCCCCGCACACCCCGGGTGCGGGAGCCTGCGCCCGGTCGGCCTGGTTGTGCTCAACCAGAAGGTGCGGGCCGATGCCGCCGGGACCCTCGCGTTTTTCGCCGCCGAGAATGTGGAAACAAAAATAATCTCCGGGGACAACGCCGCCAGTGTCGGGGCAGTGGCGGCCCAGGTCGGAATCACCCCGGACGGCGACCGACCTGATCCGGCCGATTTTGCCGTCGACGCCCGCACCCTGCCGGAGGCGGGAACCGAAGAATTCGCCGATGCGGTGGAAAAAGGACGGGTCTTCGGCCGGGTCACCCCGGAGCAGAAAAGGGACATGGTCAAAGCCCTGATCGACCGCGGCCACCAGGTGGCGATGACAGGCGACGGCGTCAACGATGTGCTGGCGCTCAAAGACGCCTCCATCGGGGTATCCATGGGATCGGGATCACCCGCCACCCGATCGGTGGCTCAGGTGGTGCTGTTGGACAACCGTTTTTCCACCCTGCCGAAAGTCGTCGCCGAAGGCCGCCGGGTCATCGGCAACATCGAACGGGTGGCGAACCTTTTTCTCACCAAGACCATCTATTCGGTGGTGCTGGCCGTCATCACCGGGGTACTGGGGATGGCTTTTCCCTTCCAACCCATCCATGTCACCATGACCGGCTGGTTCACCATCGGTATTCCGGCTTTCATCCTGTCCCTGGCCCCCAACCACGACCGGGCCCGTCCCGGTTTTGCCGCGCGGGTGCTGAAAACCGCCTTCCCGTGGGGAGTGATCACCGGTGTGGTCACCGTGACGTTCTGGGCGGTGCACAATCCGGGCAGCGAAGCAGAATTCGAGTCGCTGCAGAAAATGGCTGCCACCGCGACACTGTCGACCATGCTGGTGATGGCCCTGTGGGTGCTGGCGGTGGTGGCCCGACCCTGGAACCTGTGGAAAGCGGGACTGCTCATGATCAGTGTCGGCGCCTACTTCCTGCTGTTTCTTATGCCCTGGACCTCCCGCATCCTGCTGCTGGACGTATCCAATACCCAGCTGATGGTCGAATCGCTTGTGTGGGGTGCCGTGGGCTGCCTGGCCATTGAGGCGGTCTGGATAGCAGTCAGACGCCGCGAGCACCTTCCCCTGAAATACATCGATACCTACTGAGTATCCCCGGCACCGGACAACAACAGCTCGGCGCACCACGTGGTGAACATAAAAAACACCCGGCCGAAAAAACCGCCCGCAGCCGTGGCCGTGCTGGGTGAATGCCGGACCATACACGCCGGGCGAATGGGACCCGGCTGCAGGGGTGAAGACACCCACGGCCCCCACCCCGACTGCGCGATACCGGAAGCCGGTGCGGGAAGCTCCACCCGTGTGCGGGCGTACAGCCGCGAACAGGCTGCGCAGAGAACCTGGCTTCGCTGCTGGCGGGAATTGCCGGTCGGTTGTGGCCCAAGGGCATGCGGTCAATCCTGCATGCTGTTTTACTGCTGGGTGATGCTGTGCCCGATGTCGCCGGCAGCGCCGGATGCGCGCAAAACCCCGGTAATCATCGTTGAACAGTTCCCGGCTGATAGCCGCTGGTGCCTATGCCCGGGCCGCCCGGGGGGTGATCCGTGCAGGTGTCTGCAATGGTGTGTGATTATCGGAGCATGATTGACGTCACCACAGTGTCCACCCTGCCCATCGACCTTCCCTGCACCGGGCAGCTGAAAACCCCCGACTACTACGTTGTCTTCTGGGAGGAACCGGACACGCAGGATGATGACGATCCTGAGTGCCGGTTCCGCAGTGCATACCGGCTGTCCGGGTGCTGCTCGGTCCTCGAAGCGATTGTGTGGGAAGAAAACAATGCCGACGGAAGGCAATCGGGGACCTTTCTGCCGGTTTTCGCCGACAACGGGCAACTCGACAGACTTGTCCTTGTCCATGGAATCTGTCCGGATGTGTCCGGCATGGACCGCGAGGCCGACTTCGGGTGGACGCTGTACCGCCCGTGATACCCGTACCTTTATTTTTCTTCCCCGGGATCGGCGGTAAGACAGCGGAGCGGGGATCACTGCGGTCACCGCCGGGGTGCGGCGTGCCGGACAGGACTCCGGTAACGCAACCGCCGGCGCCACTGACCGGTGGCGTGGCCGTGTCCCACCCGGCGGTGGTGTGGCCGCGCGGTAAAAGAAATGCCCGATTGCCCCCGGTATCCCCGACTACGGTCCAAATATAAAGATCCTCTGCCCTTGTTGAGGGGGGTTGGCGGCAACGACGGGGCAGTGGCATCGTCTTTCCGTGATGGGGCGGGCACACTTTTTTGGCTTTTCAGCAATTATTTTTTTGTAGCTAGCGGCAGGTGGGGACGGCTGCATGTCATGGAATTGGGCTGCGGGATTCAGCGGGACCGGCATAGCTGCACGGGTGCTGAATGGGAGCATTTTAAAAAGTCCATGACGGACAGCCCCGAAAAGGGGTAAATTGGGGCGATAGTGCGAAAAATATAATCCGCAGCTGAATTCACGCTGAGAAATTTGTCCGCACAGTGCCCGAAATGTGACCTGTTCAATAATTTTTCCACCCAAGGGTAATATCTTTTGACCGGCGAAACGGTTTGCATGATTAACTTTCCGGCCTTCGGGGGCAGCTCGGGGGTGGGGCGGGGAAATGTTAAACAAGCTGGTAAGGGAGTATTTGGGGGTGCTTTGCAGATGTGCAAATCTGTAAAATAGGCGGTGCATGTTTCCGTTGACGCGAGATCTGGGTACTTTTAGGGTTGAGCCCGTTGTGAAGCGGAGCACAGACTTGCGTGATGGAGTTCACTTTTTATGGTGACGTGTTGCGCTACGCCAAGGCATGATCCGGCAGGTGTCACCCCGCCGGGAATCGCAGCCCCCCACTTTTCCGGTGCGGGGCGTGCGGCACCTTCCTGGCGAGACCAAAGACCACATGACTTTTTCTTCAAAAAAAGTCCCCCGAATACATTGAAAGCGAGACGTGACGCACATGAGTGCTACACCGCCCGCCGGGTACCAGCGCCGTGAACCCACGCCGCAGGAATTCGTGGAAATGCAGAATGATCCGCAGTTCCTCGAGCTGAAGAAGACCTTCCGCTCCTTCGTCCTTCCCACCTCCATCGGATTTTTCCTGTGGTTTATCCTCTATCTCCTCCTGGCGACCTTCGCCGTGGACTTCATGTCCATCCGGATCTCCGGAAACATCAACGTCGCGATGCTGCTGGGTTTCCTGCAGTTCGTGTCGACCTTCGCGATCACCTGGGTGTACGTGAACTTCGCCAACAAGAAACTCGAACCGATGGCAACCGCCGTCCGTGAGCGCATGGAGGGCAAAGCCTGATGAACACCATGATCACAACTCTTCTCGCGGAGCCGGCCCAGCCCGGTGATGCCACCGGCAACCCGATTCTGAACATCGCGGTGTTCGCGATCTTCATTATCGTCACCATGACCATCGTCATGAAGGCGGGTAAAACCACCTCGGAAGCCTCCGACTTCTATACCGGTGGCGCCAAATTCTCCGGCCGCCAAAACGGTCTGGCCATCGCAGGTGACTACCTGTCGGCCGCCTCATTCCTCGGTATTGTCGGCGCTGTCGCGCTGGCAGGCTACGACGGCTTCCTCTACTCGATCGGCTTCTTCGTCGCCTGGCTGGTGGCGCTGCTGCTGGTCGCTGAACCGCTGCGAAACACCGGTAAGTTCACCATGGCCGACGTGTTGAGCTTCCGTCTGCGGCAAAAGCCGGTTCGCCTGGCTGCGGCCCTCGGCACCCTGGGTGTGTCGCTGTTCTACCTGATCGCGCAGATGGCCGGCGCCGGTTCCCTGGTCGCCGTGCTGCTGGATATCCACGACAAGGGCGCACAGGCCGTGGTGGTTGCCGTGGTGGGCCTGATCATGATCGCCTACGTTTTGCTCGGCGGCATGAAGGGCACCACCTACGTGCAGATGATCAAGGCGGTGCTGCTGGTTTCCGGCGTTGTCGTCATGATGATCATCATCTTCATCAAGCTCGGCTTCCTCAACTCGATTCTGGACCACGCCATCGAGGCGTTCGGCCAGTCCGACTACGCGGCCAAGAAGGGCATTGAAGCCCAGGCCATCCTTGATCCGGGCCTGAAGTTCGGCAAGACCATGACCACCAAGATGGACTTTTTGTCCCTCGGCCTGGCCCTGGTGCTCGGCACCGCCGGCCTGCCGCACGTGCTCATGCGCTTCTACACCGTTCCCACCGCCAAAGAAGCCCGCCGCTCGGTTACCTGGGCCATTGTGCTGATCGGTTCCTTCTACCTGATCACCCTGATTCTCGGCTACGGCGCCATTGCCCTGGTCGGACCGGACCGGATTCTCGCCGCCCCCGGTGGCGCGAACTCCGCGGCCCCGCTTCTGGCCTACGAACTCGGCGGCTCGATCTTCATGGCGATCATCTCCGCTGTTGCTTTCGCCACCGTGCTCGCTGTGGTCGCGGGGCTGGCGATCACCGCCTCGGCCTCGGTTGCCCACGACATCTACCACTCGATTATCCGCAACGGTGAATCCACCGAAGCAGAGCAGGTGCGGGTCTCCCGCATCACCGTGGTTGTCATCGGCATCGCCTCGATCATCCTGGGTATTCTCGCGATGAGCCAGAACGTCGCTTTCCTGGTGGCCCTGGCCTTCGCCATCGCATCCTCGGCGAACCTGCCCACTATCCTGTACTCGCTGTACTGGAAGAAGTTCAACACCACCGGCGCCCTGTGCTCCATGTACACCGGCCTTGGCCTGGCGCTGCTTTTGATCATCTTCTCCCCGGCGGTCTCCGGAACACCGGCCTCGATGTTCCCGGATGCGGACTGGCACCTCTTCCCGCTGCGTAACCCGGGTCTGGTCTCCATTCCCGCCGCCTTCCTGGCCGGTTACCTGGGAACCATGTTCGGCAAACCGGACAACCTGGATGAACTGCAGGCCGAGATGGAAGTCCGCTCCCTGACCGGTGTCGGCGTCGAATCCGCGGTCGATCACTAGGAGCAGCAGTTCCCGCCCCGCGACCGCACTGACGGGCACCACACGGTGCACAGGCGGCCGGAAGGAATTGTTGACCACAACTTAAAATGTGTTGGCCGCCCCGCCCCGGGCGGGCAGAGTCCCTGAATGGACGCTGCCCGATATCCCGGGGCGGGGCTGTGCTGTGCCCGCCCGGAACAGCCATATACTTGTCCGCGTGCAGCAACCGATATCTCCCGCCCCGCCACCACCGGAGTGTTCCGGCAGGGTGCGCGCACGCCGCGGCACACGGTCGGTGCGGGGGCCGGTTGCGGCAGCCGTGATTCTGGCGGTGGCAGTGGCCGGATGCGCCGGGGAGAGGCAACCTGCCCCGCAGAAAGCCGCCACCACCGGTGGGCTCACCGTCCCGACCGTGGTCACCGGTGGGCCGCAGATAGCCGCCACCACCCCGGAGCCGATTGACCCTGACTGGTTCGTCGACGCGGTGGAGAAATCCTCCGGGCCGCAAATGACCTATCTCAGGCTCGATGACGGGTGGATGGCCGGGACGGCAGGACAGCGCAAACCCCGGCCCGCCCTGTCACTGGCCAAGCTCTACATCGCCGACTGGGTCTACGCCCACGGCAACCGGACCCAACGCGACCGTGCCACCGAGATGATCGAAACCTCCGATGATTCGATCGCCGACGAGCTCTACGCCGACTTTCCCGAATCCATCGACGGCACCGCGGCAGCCTACGGGCTGCAATCGACCCGCGGGGAAGACAAATGGGGCTATTCGTTGACCTCCACGTTCGATGTGGTGCGTTTTATCGCCATCAAACTGCAGACCGACCCGGACTCGATGGTCATCGAAGCCATGCGGCACCCGGCACCGTTCGCCGCCGACGGCTACCCGCAGGACTACGGCACCGCCACCATCGACGGGGTGCTGGGAACCAAATGGGGATGGTCAAACAACCGGCAGTACCATGCCTCGGTCAGTTTCGGCAGGGACTTTGTGGTGGCCGCCGCCCAGCCCGGCGATGCCGGGCAGTTGACTGAACTGGTCACCACGCAGATGCGAAAACTCCGCGGCATGGAACCGCTGCGCGGCGACAGCGGGAAGCTGCCCGGGCCACCCCTGCCGGAGGCCACCACCGGACAAACCGCCGCCGGCCGGTAATACCGGACAGCGGCACACCGTCACCGGCCCATCAACGAAAAAACAACCCGGCCGGGAAAGGAAAAACCGGACACCCCGCCGGCTGGGCCGGGGCGGAAATCCGGGCGTGCGGGGTGTGGAAAAAACCTGCCTGCCCCGGCAGCCGACACGACGATCACCGCTTCGGTGGGTTAAGCTTTACCGGCCACCGTGCCAACCCTTCCACCACCGGATGCCCGGATCTTTCGGCCCGGCGTATTTTCCCGGAAGGCAAAGCTCACCGGTCCCGGTGGATCGGCGGGATGTGCCGCGGAACACCCATACCCACCCGGTTGTCCCGCTGCCCGCACATCGACCCGGTGGACACCCACGTTTTTGTTTGCGCTTCTTTTTTCCGAAAGGTCGGTTTACGGCACCCGTGACGTACGAGATTCTTGCCGCAGGTGGCGGTGTCAACCCCGATGTGATCCTCGGACTGATGTGGATCACCATTGCCGCCCTGTTGAGTCCGCTGCTTAATTTCCTCACCGGCAAACGTATCCCCGGGGTGGTGTTCATGCTGGTGCTCGGGGTGATCATCGGCCCCGAGGTTCTCGACCTGGCGCGCAACGACGGATCGATCTCGCTGCTGCGGGAACTCGGCCTGGGCATGCTGTTCCTGCTGGCCGGCTGGGAAATTGAGCCCGAGGCCATGCGTGGCCGGTTCGGCACGTCGGCACTGATGACCTGGGCCGCCTCCCTTGCCACCGCGTTTTGTGTGGGGCTTGTGGTCTACGGGGCCGATGACGTGCTGATCAGCGTGGTGCTGGCCATTGCCGTCTCCTCGACTGCCATGGGCACCCTGCTGCCCGTGATCAAAAACGCCGGGCGTGACGACTCGCCGGTCGGCAAAGGCGTGCTGGTCCACGGGGCCATCGGTGAACTGGGACCCATTTTCGCCATGGCACTGCTGCTGTCGACCAGGGCCACCTGGCTGACACTGCTGATTCTCATCATCTTCCAGGCCGGTGCCCTGGTGGTGGCCTTCCTGCCGAAAACAGTCTCCCGACTGGTTCCCTGGGTGGGACGGGCAGTCAAAGACGGGGCCAGCCACACCAGCCAAACCGTCATGCGGGCGGTCATGGTGCTGCTCACCATGCTCATGGCCATGGCCGCAGTCTTCGAACTCGATGTGGTTTTGGGGGCCTTTGCCGCCGGTATCATTCTGCGCGCCCTGGTTCCGCCGCGGGCCAGGAAAACCACCGAAGCCCGGCTCGATGTCATGGGCTACGGGCTGTTCATCCCGGTGTTTTTCATCACCTCCGGGATGGCCATCAAACTGGATGCCGTCATCGAATACATGTGGGCACCGTTTGTCGGCATTGTCCTGATCTTCATTGCCCGCGGCCTGCCGATCTTCCTGGTGGAGCGCTACACCAAAACCGGCTCCGGGCTGGTGGGGCTGCGCGACCAGCTGGAGCTGTCGCTCTACTCGGCCACCGGTCTGCCGATCATTGTGGCGGTGACCGAAATCGCCGTTGAACGTGACCTGCTCAGCGAAACCCAGGCCTCACTGCTGGTGTGTTCCGGTGTGGGAACCGTGCTGCTGTTTCCGCTTCTGGCCTCAATTGTGCACCAGAAACTGCCCGCACCGCCGGACGATGGCGGGGAAGACAAAGACAAAGCCGAACGCGAAGCCGCTGACGAGCACGAGGAATTCAAACAGACCAAAACCCGTGTGCACATCGCCGATGCAGTCAAACAGATCGACTCCGAGGTCCCGAAACCGAAGCCGAAACCGAAGTCGACCACCGTCGCCGAACACGAAATCACCATCGACGACGAGGACTAGAGTCCCTTTACACAGCCCACCACATCCGGGGCTTGGCAGAAAAGATATCGGCCATCGGTGACGTGGAAAAGCATCCGCTGCACGGTTCCGCCGGGCGGCAAAACCCATTATCCGGTGGAGGGGATCACGCCAGGGGAGTGTTGCGGCAGATATGCCCTCCGCCGGGATTCGTCGCGTTTTAGCAGTCGGGATTGGTTGGGCAGACGCGCGACGGGGTTGGCCTCGGTCCCCGGGTGTCCCGTCAGCCCGGGCGCGATGTGCGGATTGGGCGGCCAGACGCGCGTGCCGGAAAAACCGTTGTGGTCACGGCCCGGATAAACAGCTGGGAGACGGTCCTGCCCCGGACAATCGGCTACCGGTCGACTGGCCGGTAAAGGAAGACGGTGCCGCTAACGCGCCCCTACTGGTGCCATGTGATTCCCAAATCCAGTTGCGGATCGGGCTGAGGCGCAGGTTGTGGGTAAGGCGGGGCTGACTGGGAGCTGGACTTTGATCCCCTCTGGTTCCGCTGTTGCCTTGATGAGCTTTGTGTCGCGGGTGAAGAGGAATTCGCAACCAGCTTCAAGAGCACACGCAACAATAGCCGGATCTACGGGCTTGACGAGAAGCTCAGGGGCCTAGCTTTTGCGCCATTTCCATCGCCCATTCGTCCAGCTGTATCCAGATAATCTGCTGCGGCCTGAAGAATTCGAGCGCACTGGTAACGAGATCATTGTGGATTGGTGCGAGCTGCACTGCCTTTTCCATTCAGCAAAAGTTTTATTTTGACTTGTTGGAAGGGCGCGTTCATCTCACAGGCAATAAATCATCTCCACTCACAGTGGTGCAGGCCGTGTAGTCAATTGATTCTGGCAGTAGTGTTGCTTCAATGGATAAGAAACTACTGCTCAATCTCTACGATGCGCAGCTACGTTCTGAGACTGAAGTCTCCGATTCTCGGGAAGTCGTGAGGATCGGTCCTTTATGGGTTGCCAGGTATCCGCATCGACACGGATTTATCACCTATGAGTCGATTCCACCTGAAACCAACCTATCCAAGCTCATTGATTTAGCCATGGACCACTTTCTTGCCGATGAACGAATCGACAGCGTTGAGTGGAAAACACGGGAGCATGACGGTCTGGAAAACCTGCACAATCTACTATCGGCACGTGGGTTTAAGGAATGCGATCCTGAGACAGTAATGGTCGGTTATGCCCAGGCAATCATTGCGGCCGCAAGTCCTCTTCCCGAAGGTTTTGTGGTAGAGCCTGTGAGTTCTCCCGCTGATATTCAGCTGGCGCAATCACTGATACAAGACGCTTTCGAAGCTCCCGTTGAAGAAGCGCAACGGCTTACCGATCAGCTGGTAGCCCGCTATAACGATGATCCGGCAAGCTTTGAGTTGTGGGTAGTGCGTGAACCGGGTGGAAAGGTTGTGTGCACCGGGCGAACCGAGTTCTTGCCAAGCACTGAAGTTGCTGGCCTGTGGGGTGGCGCGTGCGAAAAAGCTTATCGAGGTCGGGGGCTATACCGTGCGCTCACCGCAGCCAGAGCCTCTTCTGCATTGCGCCGAGGTTATCGATATTTACACGCAGATTGCACGGAGGACTCCCGCCCGATATTGGAGCGGGCCGGTTTGGTGAAAGTCACGACAACCACGCCTTTTGTATGGCAAAGACATAAAAATCAGCCCGATTACTGAGAAGGAAACCGTCCATCTCGAACGATAGTTTTGCCCTGAACCAGCCGCGAAGCACGTTCAGGATCTACCCGGGGCCACCCATAAAACGGGCTTCGCATTTGCGAAATGCCGTCCGCCGGCAATCGCCCCATCGGTGCAGGTCAGACCGTGGGTGTCAAAATGACACGGAGGTTCACCTGCGAAAACAGGATCACCGGACAATCCGGCTTCAGGCGGCCACACATCACCGAGCTAGAGGGCCGTGTGCCGATTTGCCACGGGGTTGAACAGTGTTTTCCAGAGCGTCCCCCAAGTCGCGTTCACGCACAATTACCCGGGTCTTGAGTGGTATTGAGTTCTCGGTTTCCATGCGCAGGCGCTTGTCCGGGCCACAACCGCCGGGTCAGTCCGGGGTGTTGAAAGCAACTGCTGCACGCTGCAATACAACTCCTGCAAGTGCTTCGGTGGGATTGGCCTCTGGTTCGGTTTGTGAAATCCACTGACTGTGCCGTCAGCTCTGTCGCGGTAGTGGTATCAGCTGCATTTTTGGCAGGCCACCTGTGGTCGCGATGGTGCGGTACAACGCACGTCCCACGGGCGTCGAGCCGTATTTTCCGGGACCGTGCGGCCTGCTCGGCGGCACGGGCCAAAGCGGGGGCAAGTGCAAAAAAATAAGTGCCCCAGAAAGGATTCGAACCTTCGACACCGGCTTTAGGAGAGCCGTGCTCTATCCACTGAGCTACTGGGGCAACACCGCTTGCATGCAAAGCGACCACAACAGACTACCGCAGCAAAACGAAGCCCCTCAAACCGCCCGGGGGCCACGGCGGATCCGCCGGCCGCACCGGCGTGCCGCCAGCGGCTGTGCGGGGGTGGCATGGGGTGGATAAACCGCAGGTGGAACAGGTTTGAGGGTCTTTTGCCGTGCGCCTGAAGCATTCACCACATACGCTGGGGAAAAGACTGAAGAGAAAACCGAGAAGGGACCTTCACCCATGGCACCACTCAAGCCCACATTCACCGATGTCCACGGCCGTAAAATCGCCGCCCAGATGATCCATGAGGGCCGTACCGCCCGGCTGACGATCAACGAGCTCGACGACAACGGTGAACCCACCACGATCCTGGTTCTCAACAGCTACGACGCCACGCTTTTGGCCCGTGCCTGCAACCTGTTCGTCAAGCACAATTTCTCGGTGAACTTCACCGACGTGAACATGATGCTCTCCCCGGAGGACAAAGCCCAGATTCTCGGCGATGACGAGGAACTGCCCCAGGACAAAGACACCTGGTGACCGACACACACGGCCCCCGGCCACCACTGTTGACAGTGGCGGTCGGCAAGCGTGTGTTTTCCCACTCCCGTCGGTGCATGCCCCGCCGGCTCTGACAGCGCCCGACCGCCCTCCGGCTGCGGGCGCTTTGTCGTGGCCCGGCACTGTTTTCTTGCCCACCACCTCTCCCGGCGGGTACCGGAGAACCGGACAGGCACCGTGTCGCTGAGGGGCCTACCATGGGGCCACCAGCGCATCACCCCGGATAGCACCGCAAGGTTTCTCTGAACCGGTGTGCCCCCGGGGCACACGGGGCACGCATCCGACAATCTTTTTTTCTACTTTCCACAAGGACCACAACCAATGAGAACACTGCTCGTCATCGGCATGGGGGCGGGAAGCCCGGGACACATCACCCAGGATGCGGTGGCTGCACTCAAACAGGCTGATGCGGTGGTGGCCCTGGACAAAGGGGATGTCAAAGCCGATCTGCTGCGGCTGCGGGAGCAGATAGTGTCCACCCACGCCCCCGATGTGCCGCTGATTGCGGTGACCGATCCGCAGCGGGACCGCAATCCGGCCGACTACCGGAGCGAAGTTACACGCTGGCATGCCGCCCGTGCCCGGCTTCTTGCCGAGACAATTACCACCCACGTCCCCGATGGCGGGACCGCGGCGTTCCTGGTGTGGGGGGATCCGTCGCTGTACGACTCGACACTGCGGGTCATCGACCGGATGCGCAGAGACTGCGCACTTGAGTGTGAAGTGCAGGTGTTTCCCGGTATCACCGCCATCCAGGCGCTGACTGCGGCGCATGCGATCACCATCAACCGGATCGGTGAACCGATCCTGGTCACCACCGCCCGCATGCTGCCCCGGACCCCCGAGCAGCTGCTCGGCAACTGTGTGGTCATGCTTGACGGGGCGGATGGCTGGAACAGTCTGAAAAACACCGGCACCGAGATTTTCTGGGGCGCCTACCTGGGAACGGACAAGCAGATCATCCGCCACGGCATGATTGACGACATCGGCGACAGTTTGGCGCAGTTGAAAACCGATCTGCGACGCGAACACGGCTGGATCATGGACACCTATCTTTTGCGGCGCTGAGCCTTATTCTTCTTTTTCACAAAAACCACACAGCCGCCGACAGATCAGAAAAGAATCGAGACACCCACCGTGACCTACCATTCCCGTGCCCACCAGGGGCCGCACCGTATCGACCGGTTTCCCGCCGTTGTGCTGTGGCTTTTGTTCGTGTTGTCCGCAGCCGGTGCCGTCTGGTTTTTCCGCCGCGCCGCAGTCCCCGACGCGCCCCGGGAAATCCTGGACGGGGCATGGGCACTGACGGTGTGTGCGGTGGTGGCGGGGTTTGCCGCGATTGGCTGCACGTTCATTGACGGCATGCGCCCACTGCTCAACCTGGCCCCGGGGCTGACGTTGATTCTGGCCGGCCTGGTGGCATGGACGTTTACCCTGTGGGCTGTCGGCGCAGTGGTCTTGGGGGCGGTGTGGCTGGCGGCCTCCCTGGTAAGGGAAGGCGACACCCCCTACTATCTGCGGCACTGACCCAGCGGCCCGGTGGGTTAAAAAACTCTGCCGCCGCCTAGTTTTCCGCCTTCCACCATTGGATGCGGAAGGTCAGGGGTGCTGCCGTATCGCCCACCAGCAGATGTCCTCTGCTGCTTTCGACCGGGTCGGTTTCCCGCACGAGTTCAAACCTGTCGTCGGGGATGACCGGGGCCATGACGGCGTTGTCCCCGAGCAGATTTTTGATGTCGGCGTCAATGACGGTGACCACCAGCAGACTGCAGTCATTGATGGTGCTGTCATAGACTTTCCCGCCGCCCATGATCCAGGCCGGGGCCTCCGGCAGGGTGGTGGTGACCTCGGCGCCGTCCGACCAGGTCCCGGCAGGCCGGGTACTCAACACGATATTTCTGCGGCCCGGCAGGGGACGGAATTGTTCCGGCAGGGACTGCCAGGTGTGCCGGCCCATCACCACTGTGTCGCTGCCGGTGGTTTTTTTGAAATGGGCCAAATCCTCCGGCAGATACCAGGGCATGGTGTGCCCGTCGCCGATCACCCCGTCGGCTGATTGCGCCCAAATGGCGGCGTAGCCGTTGTTGTCCGGGACTATTTCACACATGGTCACATCCACATCATTGGTGCTGCCGCAGCAGGGAAGACTCCGGCAGCTTTGTGCGGGGCCTGCGCGGGCAAGGTTTTTTCGGTGCTGCCGGGTCTTGTGGTGGTGCCGTCCCGGCGAATGGGATACCCGCCTACACCGCCACCGGTGCTTTGATACCCGGATGCGGGTCGTAGCCGGTGATGGTGATGTCGGAGAAATCGTAGGAGAAAATGTCTGTGGCTTTGCGCAGCGTCAGCCGCGGGTAGGGACGCGGGGTGCGCGACAGCTGCAGGGCAACCTGCTCACGGTGGTTGTCGTAGATGTGGCAGTCCCCGCCGGTCCAGATGAATTCCCCCGGTTCCAGCCCGGTTTGCTGCGCCAGCATCAGCGTCAAAAGCGAGTAGGAGGCGATGTTGAAGGGCACGCCCAAAAACATGTCGCAGCTTCTCTGGTAGAGCTGCAGCGACAGCCGGCCGTCGGCGACATAGGTCTGGAACATCATGTGGCAGGGGGGAAGAGCCATATTGTCCAGTTCGGAGACATTCCACGCCGAGACAATCATCCGCCGGGAATCCGGGTTGGTGGTGATGGTGTCGACCAACTGCTGAATCTGGTCGATGTGACGGCCGTCGGGGGTGGGCCAGCTGCGCCACTGCGCCCCGTAGACCGGCCCCAAATCCCCGTTGTCGTCGGCCCACTCATCCCAGATCGTCACCCCGTGCTCATGCAGCCAGTTGATGTTCGAATCGCCGCGCAGGAACCACAAAAGCTCCCCGATGACTGATTTCATGTGGACTTTTTTCGTCGTGATCAGGGGGAAGGATTCGGTGAGACAAAAACGCATCTGGCGGCCGAACACACTGGTGGTTCCGGTGCCGGTACGATCCGATTTCTTTGTCCCGCAGGCCACGATATCGCGCAGCAAATCCTCGTACGGGGTGGGGATGGGGCTGGTGGACTGGCTCATGGGCAACACTGTAGCCCACCGGGCATCCCGGCGGTACAACCCCGGCGGGGATGCCGCGGTGCGGGCCGGGTGCGCCCCACGATGGTGGCACACAACACAAAACCCGCCTGCGGCACAGCGCTGAAAACACTGTGCACACGGCGGGTGGTGTCGTTGGGCGGGATGTGACTGTTCCACCGGGTACGGGAAGAGGTCCTGCAGCCCCGGGAAATAGATCTAGTCCTCGACGGGGGTGTAGGAGCCGTGTTTGTCGTGGAAGTCGGCGATGTGGCCCAAAATATCGTCGGCCAGCTCCGGGCGGCAGACCAGAATATCGGGCAGGTAGGGATCCCGCTGGTTGTAGCGCAACGGTGAGCCGTCCAGGCGGGAGCAGTGCAAACCGGCGGCAGCCGCCACACCGACGGGGGCCGCTGAATCCCACTCGTACTGGCCGCCGGCGTGAATGTAGGCGTCGGCGTCACCGAGCAGCACATGCATGGCCTTTGCCCCGGCAGAACCCATTTTCTCCGGCTCAAAGCCCATCTGTTCACAGACGTAGCCGGCGACTTTCGGTGCCCGGTTGTGGCTCATGACGATTTTCTTCGCCAGCGGACCGGCGACGGCTTTGGCTTCCTCGGAGTGGAACACCACACCCAGGTCGGGAAGACCGACCGCGGCGCATTTGGGAACCCCGTTTTCGACCAGGGCGATATGGACCGCCCAGTCCTGCCGGCCCGTGGCAAATTCCCGGGTACCGTCCAGCGGGTCGATGATCCACACACGGGATTTGTCCAGCCGCTCCGGATTGTCGGCGGCTTCCTCGGAGAGCACCCCGTCATCGGGGCGGTGCTGCTCCAAAGCCCTGGCAAGCCAGGATTGGGCGAGTTCGTCACCGGCATCACCCAGAAAACGTCCGCGCAATACGCCGACGTCACGGACACCTTTGAGAATATCGCCGGTGCCCTGGGCAAGACGGGCGGTAAGGATGGCATCGTCAAGAATCCTTGTCATGGGTTTCAATTGTAGGCGGTAGCACACTGACTTAGCCACACAGCTCTTCCTCCGCCGGTCGGCGGCGGGGACAGGGCAATGAAGCTGACAGCCGTCCACCCGGTGGCTGGGGTCGGGTGCGGTGACCGGCCGGTCGATTGCGTGCCGCCGGTGGTGGGCGCCATCTGGCCGCGGGATGGTTTCATGGTGGGTATGGATAGCAGCGAAACGGTGCTGGCACGGTTCAGCCCCCCGGTGGCCGGCTGGTTCACCGATGTCTTTGCTGCCCCCACCGGTGTGCAGGCGGCCGCCTGGGAGGCGATTTCCTCCGGCGATCATGCGCTGATTGTGGCACCGACCGGTTCGGGTAAAACACTGGCCGCTTTTTTGTGGGCGCTGGACCGGTTGACCGGGCGAGCGGGACAAACTGCGCTCGATACCGGTGACGGCCCCCCGCCTGCGGGAAGAGCGGGCGGCGGGAAAGTCAGTGTGCTCTACATCTCCCCGCTGAAAGCACTCGGGGTGGATGTCGACAACAACCTGCGGGCGCCACTGACCGGGATCGCCCGCACCGCGGCCCGCCTGGGCGCGGATATCCCGCCGATAACCACCGCGGTCCGAAGCGGCGACACCCCACCGAATGAGCGCAGAAAACAGCAGGCCAATCCGCCGGATATCCTCATCACCACCCCGGAGTCGCTGTATCTGCTGCTGACCAGCAAAGCCGCGGCCATGCTCACCGACGTCGAGTACGTCATCGTCGATGAAATCCATGCCGTGGCGGGCACCAAACGCGGGGTGCACCTGGCACTGTCGCTGGAACGGCTGGAACGACTGTGCGGGCAACCCTTCCAACGCATCGGGCTGTCAGCAACCGTGCGCCCCGTGGAACAGGTGGCGGGATTTCTCGGCGGCGACCGGCCGGTGACCATCATCAATCCGCCGGCCGACAAACAGTGGCAGTTGGATATCCATGTGCCGGTCGACGACATGGCCGATATTCCCTCCCCGGAACCCGGATCCACCATCGGTGACGCCGTCATCGACGACACCACCGGATTGACCATGCCACCTGACGGCGACAACGGTGCGGCACCGTGGGACAGCGGGCACCCGGAACACATACCCCGCCCAGGTGACGGCGGGCAGGCATCGGCCGGTGGGACCAACCTGGACATTGATTTTTTCACCGGACCCCCGGCTAGGTGGTCAGGGGCGGATCCTGCCGCCGGTGACCCCGGCGAAGCTGATACAGGTGAGCCGGAAAAACAGGACACTCCCGGCGGCCCCCGACACTCTGTCGCCGCCGGGGCAGAAGACACCCCGGCCGGCAGGCTGCTGTCGGAAGATACCGCCACCAGCCCCGACGGATCGATCTGGCCGTTTGTCGAACAAGACATTTACGCCGAGATCATGGCGGCCCGGTCGGTGCTGCTGTTTGTCAACTCGCGCCGCACGGCGGAAAAACTGACCAGCAGACTCAATGAACTGTGGGCGAGCGAGCACGACCCGTCGGCCCTCAACCCGGCGGGGATGAGACTTCCCGCGCAACTGGGCACCTACAGCGATACCGCAGGCCACGCCCGGGCGGTGATTGCCCGCGCCCACCACGGGTCGGTGAGCAAAACCGAACGCTCCCACATCGAGGCGCAGCTGAAATCCGGTGAGCTGCGCTGTGTGGTGGCGACCTCCTCGCTGGAGCTGGGTATCGACATGGGGATGGTCGACAAAGTCATCCAGGTGCAGGCCCCGCCATCGGTGGCCAGCGGCCTGCAGCGGGTCGGCCGCGCCGGCCACACCGTGGGGGCTGTCTCCCACGGGTCGTTTTATCCGCTGCACCGCAGTGACCTGGTGGCCACGGCCGTGACCGTCGAGCGGATGCGGGAAGGCGCAATAGAAGCCCTCACCGTCCCGGAGAACCCGCTGGATGTGCTGGTGCAGCAGACCATAGCCACCACGGTGACAGCCCCCATCTCAACCGACCAGTGGTATGCGGCGGTCCGCCGCAGCTGGCCCTACCGCAACCTGCCCCGGGATATTTTTGACGCGGTCATCGATTTGGCGGCGGGTGTCTACCCGTCGACGGATTTCAGTGAACTGAAGCCACGCATCATCCACGACCCGGTCACCGGTGAACTGTCGGCCCGCCCCGGGACCCTGCGGGTGGCTGTCACCAACGGCGGCACCATTCCCGACCGCGGCATGTTCGGGGTGTTTCTGGCCGGCGGCGCAACGACAGGTCAACGATCCCCGCAGCCGCCCAGAAGAGTCGGTGAACTTGATGAAGAGATGGTCTACGAATCCCGGGTGGGCGACGTCTTCACCCTGGGGGCGTCCAGCTGGCGGATCGAAGAGATCACCAAAGACCAGGTTCTGGTCACCCCGGCCCCGGGGCATACCGGACGGTTGCCGTTTTGGAACGGCGACAGTGCCGGGCGCCCGTGTGAACTGGGCACGGCACTGGGGGCCTACCGGCGGGAAGTGGCTGCCGACCCGGCCCGGGCGGATACCGGTGTGCTGGATGAGCGGGCCAGAAACAATCTTTTGACTTATCTGGGCGACCAGAAAGACGCCACCGGAATCGTTCCCGACGACACCACCCTGCTGCTGGAGAGATTCACCGATGAACTCGGCGACTGGCGGATTGTGCTGCACAGCCCCTTCGGCCGTCCGGTCAACGCTGCCTGGGCTTTGGCCGTCAATGCGTTGATCGGGGAGAAAACAGGCATGGACGCCCAGGCGGTGGCCGGCGACGACGGGATTGTTTTGCGGCTTCCCGACCAGGCCACCGAACCGGGCCAGGACCTGTTTGTCATCGACCCGGACCAGATCAGCGATATTGTGGCCGGTGCTGTGGGTGATTCCGCTCTTTTCGCCTCCCGGTTCCGGGAATGCGCGGCCCGGGCGCTTCTTCTTCCGCGCAAAAAACCCGGCACCCGGGCACCGCTGTGGCAGCAGCGGCAGCGGGCCGCACAGCTTCTTGATGTGGCGCGCAAATACCCGAAATTCCCGATCATTTTGGAAACGGTGCGCGAATGTCTCAAAGACGTCTACGACATTCCGGCGCTGGAAGGCATCCTCGGCGGTATCGCCAGGCGCCAGATCCGCATAGCGGAGGTCACTGTCGACACCCCCAGCCCGTTCGCCAGCTCCCTGCTGTTCAACTACACCGGGGCGTTCATGTACGAAGGCGACAGCCCGCTGGCGGAAAAACGGGCCGCCGCCCTGGCTTTGGACCCGGTGCTGCTGGCCAAACTGCTGGGTACGCGGGAGCTGGCCGAACTGCTCGACGGCGACATCATCGACGAGGTTCACCGGCAGCTGCGCCGGACCGCCCCCGACAGGCGGGCAACAACCTGCGAACAGCTCGCCGATACCCTGCGCATCGTCGGGCCGGTGCCGGTGGAGGAGTTGGGCCGCTGGACCAGTTTCGCTGCCACCGGCAGCCTTCCCGCCGACACCCCGGCAGACAGCGGCACCGCTCCAGATTCGCAGACAGATCAACCGGTACACCATCCCACCGACGGTGAACACATAGCCGATATCGCCTGCCGGGAACTCGGAAACCGGGTGATGCGGGTGCGGATCGCGGGAAAGGAGCACCTGGCGCAAAGCCTCGACGCCCCGTTGCTGCGCGATGGTCTGGGCATCCCGGTGCCGCCGGGAGTTGTTGCCCGGCAGCAGACCATCACCGATGCCCTTGATCAACTGGTGGGCCGGTACGCCAAAACTTCCGGGCCGTTTACCGTCACCGATGTGGCGGATCATTTCGGTATTGCCCCCGGTGCCGCCTTTACCGCCATCAGCCGGCAGATTGCCCTGGGGGCTGTCACCCAGGGCAGGTTCCGCAGCGAGGTGACAGCGGACCAGTACTGTGCCGGGACAGTGCTGTCGATTATCCGGTCACGCTGTCTGGCCCGGGCCAGGGCACAGGCTGAACCGGTCAGCCAGTCAACATTCGCCCGTTTTCTTCCCGACTGGCACCGGGTGGCCCCGGCCGGTGACACACCGCGCCTGCGCGGCACCGACGGGGTGTTTGCCGTCATCGAGCAACTCGCCGGTGTCCGTCTTCCGGCCTCCGCCTGGGAATCGCTGGTTCTGCCCGCACGCGTCGGTGACTACCAGCCGTCCATGCTCGATGAGCTGACCAACTCCGGTGAGGTGTTTGTCGTCGGCTGCGGGAAAGCCGGGGCAAAAGACCCGTGGATCATGTTGCTGCCGGCCGATTATGCGGCACAACTGGCACCCCCGGTGGACCGTGGGGGACTGACCGACAGCCAGGAGGATGTTCTGGAATTACTCGACCGCGGCGGCGGATTCTATTTCCCGCAGCTGCTCAGTGACCTGGACAAAGGACAGTTCCGGCAACAGGATCCGTCCGCCACAGACAGCGGCCCCGGTGGCCGTCAGCCGGATAACGGCGGGGATCGTGACCCGGCTACAGCGGTGCCGGAGAAAATCGATCCGCACCAGCTGCAGCAAGACCTGTGGACCCTGGTCGAACGCGGACTTGTCACCCCGGACGGTTTCGGGCCGATCAGGGCCAGACTTGCCGGGGCCACCGGTGGGAAAGCCGCCCACCGGGCGACACGGCGCCCGGCCCGGGGTCGGCTGCGCATGGGCCGAACCTCCTTCGCCCACAGTCAGCAGGCCTCACCGGCGGTCTCGACACCGGTGGACATGACCGGCCGGTGGGCGCGTGCCGTTATCCCCGCCACCGATGCCACGACCAGATCCATCGCCCACGGGGAAGCCTGGCTTGACCGCTACGGGGTCGTGACCCGGGGCAGTGTGAAAGCCGAAGACGTCACCGGGGGATTTGCTCTGGCCTACAAGGTGCTCACCGGCTTTGAACAGGCCGGCAAAGCCATGCGCGGCTATCTTGTCGATGGGCTGGGTGCAGCCCAGTTTTCCACCCCGGCACTGATTGATCGGCTGCGCGGATTCACCGACAGCCCCGATGTGGTCGGCTGGCCGTCGGGGGCAGAGAACCCGCAGGTCCACGTGCTGGCCGCCACTGATCCGGCCAACCCTTTCGGGGCGGCACTTCCCTGGCCTGACACTAGCGCCCGACCCACCCGCGCCCCGGGTGCTGTGGTCGTTATCGCCGATGGTCTTTTGGTGGCGTATCTGACCCGGGGCGGAAAAAACCTGACACTGTTTGACCAGCACACCCCACTGGATGACAGCGGCACAGCAGCTGTTGTCGTCACAGCACTGACCGACATGGTTGCGGCGGGCCGCATGTCGAAGGTGACGGTGGAAAAAATAGACGGCCAGGCTGCCCTGCAGGCACCGGTTGCCGCAGCCATGAAACAAGCCGGGGCCTCCTTCACCCCGCGGGGCATAGTGATCGGAGGGCCATCGAGAACCACCCCGCTGAATCGACCGCGACTGAAAGCCACAACCGTGATGGACAATGATCCCGCCGGGGACCACGGTGACGGTATAACCGACCCGGGAATCGTCTACCGGCCGCCAAAGGGAACCGGTTTCCGCCGTCCGGGCCGCAGACGCTAACCGGCCCCATCTGTTTTTCCACCGTCACCCCAACCAGTTGCCCGTCTTTTCTTCCCGCACCTTTGCGGTAGCGGGGGAGAGACCGGGCACACCATCGGCCCACCACCCCAAGGAGCACACCATGCCGGAAGGTGATTCCGTCTACCAGCTGGCCCGTCGTCTGCAGTTCATGGCCGGACGGCGGGTGGTGTCATCGTCACTGCGGGTTCCGCGCTATGCGACAGTCGATTTCACCGGATCGGTGTGCCGTCAGGTGTGGCCCTACGGCAAACACCTGTTCATGGCTTTCGGGGAGCAGATCATGCACACCCACCTGAAAATGGAGGGCACCTGGTCGGTTAACCACCACGGGGAAAAATGGAGAAAACCCGGTTTCACCGCCCGGGTGGTGCTGGTGGTCGACGGTGGACAGGGCAGCGGCACCGACATTGAAATCGTCGGCCACAACCTGGGGCTGGTGGAAGTGTTCCCCGTCGCCGACTACCGGCAGCGCATGGGGTATCTGGGTCCTGATGTACTGAAACAGCACTGGCTGACCGGTGGATGTGAACAAGCCAAACAGCGGATTCTGGCTCGCCCGGACAGAGCTGTTGGCGCCGCGCTGCTGGACCAGAGAAATCTGGCCGGTGTCGGCAACGAATACCGGGCCGAAATCTGTTTTCTGGCCGGTGTTCACCCGGCCACCGCAGTCAAAGACACCGACATCGACACAATACTGGCGCTCACCCGAAAACTGATGTGGGACAACCGCAATTCCGATCTGCGGGTGACCACCGGGGTGCGGCGCGCCGGGGAATCAACCTATGTGTTCGGCCGGTACATGAAACCGTGCAGGCGCTGCGGCACCCCGGTCGGCAAAGGATTTCTGGGCGGGGCGGATCGTGGCGGCGACGACGGGGAACTGGAGCGGGTGATCTGGTTTTGCCCGGTCTGTCAGCCGGTACCGGACAATCCGGCCGGATAGGGCGAAACCCGCACCGAAAAAACCAGGGGCCGCGCACCTGAAATCTGTGTCCCCAAAAAACCGGCCCTGCCACTGGCTTCCCCGGAGCACCGCCGGTGTGTGTGCTGTTGTGCCGGCTGACGGCGGCGGGTTGTGGTTGGGGTGCTGTTGTTGTGTGCCTTGTATTCCCGCTTGTTGGTGGTCAGCCCGCCGGGTGGGGACCGGTCGGTTTTCTGGTTGTCGCCCGGCTAGTGGCCGCTGCCCGGGCCATCGCTGTCACCGGGAGTGTCGGGGCCGGTGGGTTTCCTGCCGAAGATAATCCGGTCATCGAACCACTGGAAGATGGTCCCCAGCTCGGTAAAGCCGGCGGCCCGCAGGGCTTCCAGGTGGAATTCGGCGGACACCGGCAAGGTGGCGTGTTTGTCGCGCCAGCGCTGTTTGCGCAGTTGTGCCGCCTGTTCGTAACCGGGCAATGATTCAGCTGCCGTCCACCAGTCCGACCAGGTCATGGCGCCAGCGGCGGTGGCGGCCGCCAGGTGCTCGTTGCGCAGCTGCTCACAGACCCCGGAGAGGAAAGGCTGCGAGATCGGATTGAACAAGAGATGATCGCCGTTGAGCAGGACAGCCCCCGGGGCCATGAGTGCGGCCAACCGCACGTACAGGCCCACCAGATGGTCCGGATCGAGCCAGTGCAGGGCCGTGGTGGAGATAACCGCGTCAAAGGGCCGGTGGGGCAGTAGCTCCGCCAGATCATCGGCGGTGAGATCGCCGTCGACGTAGGTGATTCTGTCGGGTTCCGGATTGGTGTCGGCCGCCAGTTTCAGCAGTACCGGATCCCGGTCCACCCCGACTATGACCGCATCAGGGAAGCGTTCGGCAGCGGCTGTCGACAAATACCCCGGCCCGCAGGCGAGATCAAGAATCCGCGGGGGCCGTCCCAGAGTTGCGGCGTGGCGGGCGACGGTTTCCAGCATGGTTGTGGTCCGTAGATCACGCTGTTCGATAAACGCCTGCTGCTGGTCCTGCCAGGCGGAAACAATGAAGGCGGGAGTGTGGGCGGTATCGGCTGCCACAGACGGCTCCTTATATTCCGGTGTGCACGGGGCCATGTACCGACACATGCTATAGCGGTTGCTGTGGTCGGTAAAGTGCGGTTGTGCGCACCAGTTGAAGGCGGCTACCGGGTGTCCGCCGACAGCAGCTGGTCTTCGACGAACACCTGTCGGGTGGCGAAGAAACCACCGATGCAGATCGCGATCAGCGAGGCGGTGAGCACCACGTTCGGCCAGAACCATCCGTTGGTGACCTCCCGGAGAAACCCCATGAAAAACGGTCCGCCGCAGGCCATGGTGTAGCCCGCCCCCTGGCAGAAACTGGACAGGGATCTGGCTCCCTCCATGGTTCTGGCCCGCACATTGACCAGGGTCAGGGCCATCGGGAAGCTCAACGGGCCTGCCGCGGAGAACAGAATCCATACCCAGGGGGCGGCCATGGGGGCGGTGGCCATACCGGTGTTGCCGATGAAAAACAGTATCGCGCACACCACGATCACCCAGAAGGGATCCCGGAACCGGTCCACCGCGTACGGGGCGGCAATCGCCAGGATCAGCCCTACGCCGGACCACACCGACAGCATCAGTGCCCCGAAGCCCACCGAGGCCCCGGCGGTGGTGAAAAAAGCCGGCACAAACATCATCATCCCGTAGGAAGCGAAGCTGGTGAACCCGAACATCACCGCCAGTCCCAGGCCCACCGGGGTTGTCCACACTGGAAGCGAACGCTGCCGGGCAGCCGGGTGGCCGGCGGTGGTTGTGGTTGCGCCGGCCGGGCCTGCGGCCAGGGGGATCCAGGCCAGGGCCGCCAGGAAGGCCAGCAGCGACCAGCTGCCGAGGGAATACTGCCAGCCGTTGCGGTCAAACAGATTCGCCACCGGTTCCACCGTCAGGGGTGCTGCCAGCATGCCCGCCTGCATGGCCACCAGATAGACCATGGATACCGCAGGCACCCGGGCGGGGAAGAACTGCCTGACTGCCAGCGGTACCGCCGCATTGGTGATGCCGACGGCGAACAGTGCCAGGGCGGTCCCGGCAAACAACAGGCCGGTATGGGGGCCGATAACCCGCAGAATCTCACCTGCGGTGGTCAGTAGCATCGCGATCATGAGCATCCGCGGCCCGGACCATGCCTGCAGCAGCGTCGGGGTGGCGAAAGCCGCCAGGGCGAACATGGCGGTGGGGATCATGCCCAACAGACCCACCATGGTGCCGCCCAAGTGCAGATCATTGTTGATCAGGGGAACCAGTGGCGACAACGCGGTGACGGCGGCCCGCATATTGGTCGCTGTCAGCGCGATGGCGATCAGAGCGATGAGGCTGACATTGTTTTTGTTCACATATTCCGACATTAATACTTCGGGGACACATGGTTGGCGGCGGGGTTTCGTCCCCCGCCCGGCCATCCGTGTGGCGGCCGGGGGCGCTATGGTGGTGAGCCATGAAAGCAATACTGAACATTCTGTGGCTTGTCACCGGTGGACTGTGGCTGGCCCTCGGCTATTTCCTCTTCGGCCTTGTTGCCTGCGTGCTGATTGTCACCTTCCCCATTGGGGTGGCGTCGATGCGTATGGCCTCCTATGCCCTGTGGCCCTTCGGCAGGGAAGTTGTCGACACCGGAAAAGCCGGTGTTGTCACCGGCGTTGCCAATGCCATCTGGTTCATCTTCGGCGGACTGTGGATGGCCATCGGGCATATCGGTACCGCTGCCGCGCAGGCGGTGACGATCATCGGCATCCCGTTGGCCATCGCCAACATCAAGCTGATTCCGGTGACCTGTTTCCCCTACGGCAAAAAGATCGTGCCGGCCGGTTCGGTCGCCAATCCGGCGGCCGCGGTGAAGATTTAGCGCACCGGCAGTCCCGCATACAAGTGCCGGGGACCTGGCCGGGACACTGCCATCGGCGGTTGTCCCCGTGCCTGCCCGGCAGTTCACCGGAAGATGATCAAACAGACATCCCCGCCCGGGTGGGTTTTACCTGTCCGGCGGGGATGTCGTGGGTTCGGGGGACGGTTGATCTATCCGGTGACCACCCCGGTGGGGCGGGCGATGCGGGTGAGCATGGCAAGCCGCTCATCCAGCCCGGACTCCGGCGGGACACAGCATTTGGCGCCGAAAAAGTCGACCTCACCGGCAAGGCCGGTGGCTTCGGCAATAATTTCGGGGGTCATCAATGAGGTGGGTTCATCGTCGCTGGCGGGCAGGTGGCCGTCCGCCCACGGGCCGCCGTAGATGGTTTGTGCCGGCGAGGCCCCGGAGAACACCACGCCCGCCAGGCACCCGGTTTTCGCTGCGGTGCCGATCAGTGTGTTCGGCTCCTCCCCGTTGCGGGCCTCGACTGCGATCCGCCCCCAGTTGACCGATACTTTGATGCCCAGCTGCCCGGCGATTGCCAGCTCCTCTTCGATGGGCAGGAAGCCTTTTTCGGGGGTGTGGCTGGCGGTGTCTTTGTCGCAGTGTTCAATGATGATGCGGGTATCGCCCCACTCCCAGGACAGCACTTCTTTCAGCGACTCGGTGAAATCTTTCGCGGTGCGCAGATGCGTTGGTGCGGAGTGGACGGCCACCGCATCGAAGATCTGCCCGTGGGTTGCGTGCACGGCAGTGACGGCCGCATGGATGCGGGCGGTGAAATCGATCGCCTGTTTCCGGCCCAGCTCGTCGGGGGATCCGAGGCCGAAGTTTTTGTCCCGCCACACATTGACCATGGTGCCGGGGATGGCGGTGACAATCGAATGCGGGAAACGTCCGGCCAGCTGCCCACCCAGCCAGTCCCGGCTGTCATGGTCGGCCAGCTGCCCGGGGAAGGGGACCTCAATACCGGTGACCCAGCCGGTGTCGGCGAGCATGTCGTAGTAGCGGGCCTGTCCTGCGCTGTCGCCCGGCATGGAGGCGTAGGCGCCGACGACGAAAGGGGTGGGGGAGGTGTTCATGGGGCAAGCACAACCTATCGGTGGGACGGGAAAATGGGCACGGATACGGTGATGGTTTTTTACTTGGAAACCCACCTGGCCCGCACCGGTCGGCCGCATGCAAGACGCCGGTTTCCAACTGAACCTGTCTGACAGGTTGGGGCTGGTGCTGGTGCCGATGCCGCGGGTGGCGGTGGTTTTCGGAAAACAAGTCTAACCCGAAAAAAATGACATGTCAGATGTTTTCCGCTGTGGCGCACAGCCGGGGGAGTCCGCGGGGAGGGAAATTAGCCGGGCGCCGCGCGGTCTGCGGGAAAGCAAGACCGGGCGGCGCCCAATGTGCGGCGCTGATGCGCCCTGCCCGTGGTGCGGGTTACTGGTTGCGGTGGCTGCGGTAGAAGGCGATCAGATTGTCCGTGGAGCTGTCGCCGGAGTCGGCTTCTGTGTCACCGGTGACTGCCGGAAGCAGATCGCCGGCCTGCTTTTTGCCCAGTTCCACACCCCACTGGTCGAAGGAGTTGATGTCCCAGATCACGCCCTGGACGAAGGTGATGTGTTCGTAGAGGGCGATCAGGGAACCGAGCACATAGGGGGTCAGTTCCTCGGCGAGGATGGTGGTGGTCGGCCGGTTGCCGGGCATGACTTTGTGGCTGACCAGGCTGACCGGCACACCTTCGGCGGTGATTTCCTGGGCGTTTTTGCCGAAGGCCAGCACCTTGGTCTGGGCGAAGAAGTTGCTCATCAAAAGGTCGTGCATCGAGCCGGTGCCGTCGGCGGTGGGCAGATCCTCTTTCGGGCGGACGAAACCGATGAAGTCGGCGGGGACGATCCGCTTGCCCTGGTGCATCAGCTGGAAGAACGCGTGCTGGCCGTTGGTGCCGGGTTCACCCCAGTAGATTTCGCCGGTTGCGCAGTTGACGACCGAGCCGTCGTGGTGGACGTGCTTGCCGTTGGATTCCATGGTCAGCTGCTGCAGGTAGGCCGGGAAGCGGGACAGATCCTGGCTGTAGGGCAGCACCGCGTGGGTGTCGAAGCCGTGGAAGTTGGAGTACCAGATTCCCAGCAGACCCATCAGGGCGGGAATGTTTTTCTCGATGGGGGCGGTGCGGAAGTGGACGTCCATGTCGTGGAAACCGGCCAGGAAGTTCATGAAGTCCTGCGGGCCGATCACCGCCATCAGCGACAGGCCGATGGCCGAATCGACCGAGTAGCGGCCACCCACCCAGTCCCAGAAGCCGAACATGTTGGCGGTGTCGATGCCGAATTCGGCGACTTTTTCGGCGTTGGTGGACACCGCCACGAAATGCTTGGCCACCGCCGACTCATCCCCGTCGAAAGCATCCAGCAGCCAGCGTTTGGCGGCATGCGCATTGGCCAGGGTCTCCTGGGTGGTAAACGTCTTGGACGCGACGATGAAAAGGGTTGATGCGGGGTCGAGTTCATCGAGGGTGGCCGACATGTCCGCCGGGTCGACGTTGGAGACGAACCGGGCGCTGATACCTGCGGTGGCGTAGCAGCGCAGGGCTTTCACCGCCATGGCGGGACCCAGGTCAGAGCCGCCGATACCGATGTTGACCACTGTTTTGATGGTGTGTCCGGTATGCCCCAGCCAGGTGCCTTTCCGCAGCGCGTGGCAGAAATCCCGCATCCGGGAAAGCACCTCGTGCACATCGGCGGCCACATCCTGGCCGTCGACGGAAAGTTCCGCTTCCGCCGGCAGCCGCAGCGCGGTGTGCAGCACCGCCCGGTCCTCGGTGTTGTTGATGTGGGCGCCGGTGAACATCTCCTCGGTGGCTTTTTTCAGTTCCGCTTTCTCGGCCAGTGCCTTCAGCAGTGCGAGGGTGTCGTCGTTGACGAGGTTTTTCGACAGGTCGACGGTCAGTCCGGCGGCGGACAGCGTCATCTTTGCCGCACGCTGCGGATCGGCGGCGAACAGATCCCGCAGGGTGGTCTCGTGGAGGAATGTGTGGTGTTCCTTCAGTGCCTGCCACTGCGGGGTGTTGGTGATGACTTCAGCCATTATGTGTCCTTTTCCAGTGTGGTACGTGGTGGTCGAATGCAAAAACAAGGTGCGCCCGCGACGGTGGGGCATCGGTGTCGGCTGTCTCCGCCCCGTCTGCCCTCCCGTCAATTTTTTCGGGCGGCGGTCAAGCGGCAGCCCCACCTGTCGGGCCGTGGCGTGGCGGCGCATGCCGCCAAACATCCCCAACGTTAGCTGCAAACCGCCGCTGGTGCGGAAAACCCCGGCGCGGGCTGGAAGGGACGCTGTCCTCCCGGCCCGCCCGTCGGCGGGCCGGGAGGGGGGCGTTAGCCCACATCCGGCCACAACCGTGGTGTGGGTTCCAGGGGGGAGTTGGCGCCCGGCGGGTGCAGCTTTCGCGGCCCCGCGGGGCGTTTTTGTGCATCATGGTGCTATGGCCGAAAACACACAACAGTTTCATGAACTTGTCAGCGAACTGCCCACGGGGCTGTTCATCAACGGGGAATTCACCGAATCCTCCTCCGGGGAAAGCTTCCCTGTGATCAACCCGGGTGATGGTTCAACCCTGTGCCGGGTGGCGTCCGCCACCGCCGAGGACGCCCGCCGCGCCCTGGACGGTGCGTGCGCGGTGCAGCCGGAGTGGGCGGCCACCGCCCCGCAGGAACGCGCCGATATTCTGCTGCGGGCATTTGACCTGCTGCACGACAACAAAGACACCCTGGCGCTGGTGCAGTCGCTGGAGCTGGGGCGGGCGCTGAAGGATTCCGCCGCCGAAGTCGACTACGGGGCGGAGTTTTTCCGCTGGTTCGCCGGGGAAGCCACCCGGATTGGCGGCGACTACCGGGTCAATCCGCAGGCGACGGCGCGCATTGTCGTCCACCGGCAGCCGGTGGGCCCCTGTCTGGCGGTCACCCCGTGGAACTTCCCGCTGGCCATGGGCACCAGGAAACTGGGGCCGGTGATTGCCGCCGGATGCACCATGGTCCTCAAGCCGGCCAGTAAAACCCCGCTGACCATGCTGTATCTGGCGAAAATCATGAAGCAGGCGGGTCTTCCCGACGGAGTGTTCCAGGTGCTTCCCACCGACACCGCCGACAATGTGTCCTGTCTGCTCGATGACACCAGGATCCGGAAATTCACCTTCACCGGCTCCACCGGGGTGGGGCAGATGCTGGCCGCCCGGGCGGCGAAAAATTCGGTGAAAGTGTCCCTGGAACTGGGCGGCAACGCCCCCTATGTTGTTTTCGCAGACGCTGATCTTGAGGAGGCTGTGGCGGCCACCGCGACAGCGAAAATGCGCGGCGCCGGGCAGGCCTGCATCGCGGCGAACCGGTTCATCGTCCACGAGTCCCTGGCCGAGGAATTCACCCGCCGGGTGGCCGCGCAGATCGCCGAACTGACCGTGGGACCCGGCACCGATCCGGCCACCGATGTCGGCTGTCTGTCGGGAACCGACCAGCTGGAGTCTGTTGCCCGCCTGGTCGACGACGCCGTCGCCAAAGGCGCGACAGTCCATCTGGGCGGTAGCCGCGCAAAGCTGGATGACTCATTGGCCGGCGGTGCCTTCTACCCGCCGACGGTGCTGGGCAATGTTCCCGCCGACGCGGAGATCACCCGCAGTGAAATCTTCGGCCCCGTGGTGGCGGTGACCACCTTCACCGATGACGAGGACGCCATCCGGCAGGCCAACGACACCGACTACGGGCTGGCGGCCTACGTGTTCACCACAGATGTGACCAAGGCCCTGTGGGCGGCGGAAGCCATCGAATCCGGCATGGTGGCGGTCAACAAGGGCGCCCTGTCCGATCCGGCCGCCCCCTTCGGCGGGTTCAAACAGTCCGGCCTGGGCCGGGAAGGCGGCCGCGAGGGCATCGAGGAATTCCTGGAGACCAAATACATCTCCCTGCCGCGCTGACCACCGGGGTGCGGACCGCCTGTGCCGGGCGGGGCACACCCGGCACAGCGGTGGTGCACAATGGCAGACATGGATTCATCACGTTGCCTTGTCCTCAGTGAAGAGGTGGCGGCCGGGCTGGCCCGCGCCGCCGCCGGCCACGGCACCACCGTCGGTGACCTGGCCGAGCATGTGCTCAAGGAATATCTGCGCCAGGAACGCCTGTCGGGGCTGCGCAGCCGCAGCGGTCAGGCCGGGGAGAGCGGTTTCACCACCTGGCGCGACCAGGTCACGTTCACCCTGGGCGGGGCCGGGGCCACCGAGCTTTCCGAATCCGGCAGCTAGCCCGGCGGCTCACCGGCGGCGGTGGGCGGCCGGGAAAACCCGGCGGCCTACAGTTTGCCGCGGCCCATGCGCAGCAGCAGGTTCGCCAGCGCCGGGCCTTCCTCGCCGATGGCTTCCCGGAAGCGGTTGATGATGCGCACCTCCCGGGTGTGGACCAGTCGGGTTCCCCCGGAGATCATGCGGGTTTTGCCGATCGCGCCGGAGACCTCGGCGCGGCGGATCACCGCATCAATGATGATCTCGTCAAGACGGTCGATCTCTTCCCGGTAGCGCTGGATTTCCGCATCCGTCAGCGGATCGTCGCTGCCGGAGGGCGTCCGGACTGAAAAAGGGGCGGGTGTGTCGGTCATGATGGGTATTGTGCCACGCCGCATGCCGGTATCCGCTCCGAACACGGATGGACAGCGAACCCGGTGCCGGGCTGTCGGATAGTCTGGGGCCATTATGGCTGCAGACAATCACCACCAGGCTTCCCCGTTTTCCGCTTCCGCAGACCCCGGCCGCCCCCGCCCACAGGGTCTTCGTTCTCCCTATTCCCCCAGCCCCGGCGAGGAACCGATATCCCCTGCCGGCGGGGCGGAGCAGCCGGTATCCGGTGCAGACCACCCCCTGCTGGAGGGACTGAACCCGCAGCAGCGGCAGGCTGTGGTGCACCAGGGCAGCCCGCTGCTGGTTGTCGCCGGCGCCGGGTCGGGCAAAACAGCGGTGCTGACCAGAAGAATCGCCTACCTGCTGGCGATGCGGGGGGTGGCCCCCTGGCAGGTGCTGGCGATCACCTTCACCAACAAAGCGGCCGCGGAAATGCGGGAGCGGGTCCGCGAGCTGGTCGGTCCCGCCGCCGACAGCATGTGGGTGTCGACCTTCCACTCGACCTGTGTGCGGATTCTGCGGGCGCATACCGGACTGGTGGAGGGACTGAACACCAACTTCACCATCTACGACGCCGATGATTCCCGCCGCCTGGTGACCATGATCGCCAAGGACATGGGAATCGACACCAAAAAACTCACCGCCCGGCTGGTGGCGGGACGGATATCGAACTGGAAAAACGAGCTCGTCGACCCGGCGGAAGCCGCCCGCCAGGCGGGCCACGGCGCCGACAGTGACACCCCGGTGGTCGCCGCGGTGTACGCCGAATACCAGCGGCGGCTGCGGGCGGCCAACGCCTGCGACTTCGATGACCTGATCATGGAGGTCCACCGCATATTCACCGGGCACCCGGATATCGCCGAGCATTACCGGCGCCGTTTCCGCCATGTGCTCATCGACGAATACCAGGACACCAACCACGCGCAGTACGCCATGGTGCGTGCCCTGGTCACCGGCGGTGACGGCAGCGGGGTGGACTCCAGTGAACTGTGCGTGGTCGGCGACGCCGACCAGTCGATCTATGCGTTCCGCGGGGCGACGATCCGCAACATCGAGGAATTCGAGCAGGACTTCCCGCAGGCACAGACGGTGATGCTGGAACAGAACTACCGTTCCACGCAGACTATTTTGTCCGCCGCCAACGCGGTGATCGCCCACAATCCGGGACGGCGGAAGAAAAAACTGTGGACCGCCTCCGGCGAGGGGGACAAAATCGTCGGCTGGGTCGCTGACGACGAACACGACGAAGCCCGCTTCGTGGCCCGGGAAATCGACCGGCTGATCGATACGGGCGGCGCCTGGCGGGACGTGTGCGTGATGTACCGCACCAATGCGTCCTCCCGGGCGGTGGAGGAGGTGTTCATGCGCACCGGCATCCCCTACAAAGTCGTCGGCGGCACCAGGTTCTACGACCGGAAGGAAATCCGGGACATCGTCGCCTACCTGAAAGCCATCGACAACCCCGACGACACGGTGTCGCTGACCCGGATCATCAACACCCCGCGCCGCGGCATCGGCGACAAAGCGCTGTCACAGCTGACCAACCACGCCCAGTCCACCGGCACGGGTTTCGGCGCCGCCATCGGTGATGCGGCAGCGGGCCGCATCGATGCGCTGGGGCCGCGGGCACAAAAAGCGGTGGGCCGTTTCGCCGCTCTGATGGATCATCTGCGGCAGTGCGCCGCCGGGGCCATCGATCCCGGCACCGGGCAGGTGGATCTGGGGGAGATCGTGGAAGAAATCCTCACCCAGACCGGCTACCGGGAGCAGCTGGAAGGCTCCAACGACCCGCAGGATCAGGCGCGGCTGGAAAACCTCGACGAACTGGTGTCGGTGGCCCGCGAATTCACCTCCGAAAGCGCGCAGACCGCCGCCTACGGGGCAATCGGCGGCGATGACACTGACCCCGCCGCCACCGAAGGCATGGCCGAACCGGGCAGCCTGCAGGCTTTCCTGGAAAAAATCTCGCTGTCTTCCGACGCCGACCAGATTCCCGGCGACGACAGGGGGGAGGTCACCCTGATGACCCTGCACACCGCCAAAGGACTGGAATTTCCGGTGGTGTTCGTCATCGGCTGGGAAGACGGGCAGTTCCCGCACAGCCGGTCCCTGGGCGATCCGGCGCAGCTGGAGGAAGAACGCCGCCTGGCCTATGTGGCCATCACCCGGGCCAGGCAGCGTCTCTACGTCACCCGGGCGGTGCAGCGCGCCTCCTGGGGGGCGGCCACCCGCAACCCCGAATCACGTTTCCTCTCCGATATCCCGGCCGACCTGATCGACTGGCAGCGCACCCAACCGGCTGCGGATGCATGGGGGCTGTCCGGCGCCGGATTCGGCTGGTCGAAGCCGACGGCCGGCCCCGGCCGGGGTGGGTCCACCAGCTCCCCGGCAGCCGGTAAACCGGTGCGCCCCGGACTGCCGCAGGCGCCGAAAGGCCCGGCCCTGGATCTGGCGGTGGGTGACCTGGTCAACCACGAGCAGTACGGGATGGGCACGGTCACCTCCATCGAGACCGTGGCCGGGCACAGGGCGGCAATGATCGACTTCCGCTCCAAAGGCACCGTCAAAATTGTGCTCATTCCCGGCATCCGGATGGAAAAGCTCTAGGACACGCCTTCCCGCCGCACCTGCCCTGCGCGTCCTGCCGCCACCCCACCGGTTTGCCGCACCGGCCGGGGCGCCCCCGTCACCGTCTGCAGCTTGGCGGCGGGGGCGGGCACAGCCGGTGGCCGTCGCAGTGGCTGTGCACGGCGTTCTGGCAGCGGTGGAACCCTGCTGCCCCACGGTGGGGCCCGCCGGGGCGTGCTGTGGCCCCACAGCGTGTCTGCGCTGTTTTTTTCGTACCGTGGCTGCCCCCCCGGGCGGTGGCGCCGAAGGCGCGCCGCCTCCGGCGGGGGATGGTGCATGGTGGGTCAAAAAATCTCCCGGGCAGCAGTTGCCCGGGAGATGGAAAAAGAGTGTGTTACAGGGTGATGCCGCGCTCTGCCAGCCACGGGATCGGGTCGATGGCGCCGCCACCGACCGGGTGGACCTCAAAGTGCAGGTGCACACCGGTGGAGAAGCCGCGCGAACCCATCCCGGCGATTTTCTGTCCCGCAGTCACCTGCTGGCCGACAGCCACATCGATGGTTTCCATGTGCCCGTAGACGGTGATGGTGCCGTCGTCGTGGAGAATCCGCACCCACTGGCCGAATCCGGAGGCCGGTCCGGCATCAATGACGGTGCCGTCTTCGGCGGCCACGATCGGGGTGCCGAGGCTGTTGGCGATATCCACACCGTTGTGGACCGACCCCCAGCGGTAGCCGTAGCCGCTGGTGAGCACACCCTGGGCGGGTTTGACTGCCTGCGGCATGCGGGCCTGCATGTCCTCGGTGACTTTCTGGGCGTGGTAGTCGATGGCCTTGTGCAGCTGGTCGACCAGGGATTCCTCGGGCTTGAACTCCGGGATGTTGAGAATCTGGGGAACGTTGTTGTCGTTGGCGAACTGGGCGACGGCGGCTTCGAAGGGAGTGGACTGTCCGGCCAGCTCCAGTTCGGGTGCGGCGACGGCGTGCTCGGGGGCGGACTGGGCGGTGGCGGCGGCTGCACCGCCGGCCCCTGCACCGGTGACGGCACCGGTAGCCACGGCCACCAGGGCGACCCGGTTCCTCACCGGTGTCGTGCGCTTGCGGTGCGCGCCTGTGGTGGTTGTCCGCTGAGCAGTGTTGGTCATGGGGGCCGTATCCCTTCGCCGTCGATCCAGTCACCTGATGAATGAGTCCTCGAACATCACGGTGAGTGCTGGCAGGCTGTTGATGCCGGTACCGGTTATCTCCGGCGTGAACGCCTGTCCGCGGCGCGGGAGGAAAAACCTGTGACAGTTATCTTCTGCGTCCTGTGGACAGGTAATTTCACGGTATTTTCCGGGGAGTATGTCTATCGACCCCGGAGAATCGTTACCTGCTGAATTAGTTTCGCACCCAAACTGTAACCAGTTTGTGATGTTACGGGTTGCCACCCTAGTTGGTAATGCAGGCCACCGCAACCGGAATGTGACCCTGTTTTCCCCTCCGTGACCCCGCCCGGGAAGCGGCCGCGGGGGTGGGTGTGGCGCGGGTTTCATGTGCTGGTGGGCGCCCCTGCGGCGGGATGGCGGGAAAAAGCGGCGCACCTTGGCCGGCGCCGCGGCCAGTCGCCACGGCTTTGCCCGGGCGATCTGGCATGGTGGTGTGGGTGAGCAAAAAGTCATCACCACAAGCACGTTTGGGGACGTCTTCCGCGCCCGCCGGGCGCCGCCGACCGGCGGCGGGCCGCGTTCGCCAGCGCCCGCAGCCGGTTCCTCCCGCCCCCGCGGCGGCCCCGGCCCCGCCGCGGGGCGCCCTTGCCCGTCTGTGGCATGTGGCCCCCGCCTTCCTGGCACCGAATGTGATCCTTGTCTCACTGATACTGCTGGTGTCGCTGGGACTGCTGTTATTTATGGAATCGGGGTTTGTCACCCTTCCCGCCACCGTCGGGCAGCTGTGGCTGGCCGCCAACCTGGCGCCGGTGGGCACCAGCCGGATCACCTTGTCCGCGCTGCCGATGCTGCCGGCGGTGCTGGTGATTGCTCTGGTGGCCCGGCAGGTCCACAAAGTCATCAGGGTCCGGGCCGCCATCGCCGATGTGGTGCTGCTGGTGGTGCTGGTACCGCTGGTGCCGTTGCTCCTGACCGGGGTGGCGCTGTTTATGGTCTGGGATGCCTCGCCGGTATTTCCGGTGACGGTGGCCTCTGTGCCGGGGGCTGTGGCCTCCACCGCCCTGGTGCACGGCACCGGTTTGGTGCTCGGCATGGGGCCACGGTTGTGGAAAGCGCTGTGTACCCGGGCCGGGGTGCCGGTGCATCTGGTGTCCGCAGCCACCGTGGCCGCCGACTTCCTGCGCTATCTGGCAGTGGCCGCAACAGCCGTGTTCGCCGTGTCACTGCTGTGGCATATCCCCCAGTTGGTGGAGCTTTCCGAACGCTTCAACGGGCCGTGGGCCGTGGTGGGCCTGGTGCTGCTGAGCATCCTGTACCTGCCGAATGCGGTGGTGGCAACCGCCGCTGTACTGCTCGGGTCCGGGGTCGGTATCGGCGGGGCGGAAGTGTCGTTGTTCGATGTGGTGCTGGTGCCGCTTCCCCCGCTGCCGCTTCTGGCGGCCCTGCCCGCTGAAGCGCCCGTCTGGTTCCAGCTGCTGCTGCTGATTCCCGCGGTGTGCGCGGGAGCCGCGGTGTTCAAACATCTGCGGGCCACACAGGGCGATGTGTCCGGGCTGTATGTCTCCGGGGTGTTCGCCGGACTCTTTGCTCTGGTGGCCGTCACCATGAGCCGCGGGGTGCTGGGTGTCTACGGCACCGCGGGGCCGCTGTTGTGGCTGTCCGCAGGGCTGGCCCTGGTGTGGATGGCCGCCGTGAGCTGGACGGTCATCGGTGTGGGCCGGGCGGCCTGGGCGCTGCACCGCAGAAACAACCCCGATGAGGCGGCCGACCTGGCAGAGCCCGCCCCCGAAGAAGCGGCACACCGGCAAGCCACGGAAGAAGACGCCGTCATCGCCGATGACGACGGTGACGGTGAGTCCGCCGGCACCGACGGTGATGACGGTTCCGCCGGTACCGACGGCGACGACGAATCCGCAAACGCCGAGGGTGACGATCAGTCCGTCACTACCGACGCTGACGTTTCTGCCGGCGGTGAATCCGCCGGCCCCAGCGGCGGGGACCCTGCGGGCACTGACGAAGAACCTGCGGGCACTGACGAAGAACCTGCGGGCACTGACGAAGAACCGGCCGGCAGCGACCACATGCCTGCCGACGGTGAACCCGCCAACGGTGAGCCTGCCGGTGATGGCGGTGATCCTGCCGGGGGCGCCGGTAATGCCGCCGCGGAGCGGACAGAAGACACCGGTGCGGCAGACGGTGACGGCAATCCCGCCGACAGCCCGGCAACCGCCACCGATAGCGACAGTGTCACCACCGTCCCGGACAACGCCGACAGTGCAGATGACCACCGCACCGCTGATCCGGCAGATGGCAACACCCGCCCGGAGGCCGAAAGCCACCCGGCCACCGGGACCGCTGCCGCACACACGGACGGTGACAGCGCTGCCCCCGAGGGGACCACCCGGGAATACCCGGGTAAGCCGCGCGGCTGACACAGCCGACTGGCCGGGGCCGGTGGAAGGGCCGGAAACGGTTGTTCCCGTGCGCGAGGGCCAACCCATATAGGATGTGGGCCGTGAACACCACCGAGTTAGCCACCACCCCCGACACACGGGCAAGAACAATCGTCGTCCTGGCCAGCGGCCAGGGCAGTCTGCTCAAAGCCATTGCCGCCGGGGCAGGTGACAGCTACACCGTCGGTGCAGTGGTGTGTGACAGACACTGCCCGGCCGCCGACTGGGCCGCCGGGCAGGGACTGCCCTGCTTTGTGGTGGGGCTTGCCCCCGGGGCGGACCGCGCCGAGTGGAACCGTCGCCTCGCCGAAACCGTGGCGGCGGTGGAACCCGACCTGGTGGTCAGTGCCGGGTTCATGAAAATTCTGGGTCCGGAATTCATCGACAGATTCCACGGGTCGATCCTCAACACCCATCCGGCGCTGCTGCCGTCTTTTCCCGGCGCACACGCGGTCGCCGACGCCCTGGCCTACGGGGTGACCGTCACCGGCTGCACTGTCCATGAAATCGACGAAGGTGTCGACACCGGCCGGATCGTCGCCCAGGTGGCTGTACCGGTGCTGCCGGGTGATAGCCAAGAGGTACTCCACGAGCGGATCAAAGTGGAAGAACGCGCCCTGATCGTGACGGTGCTCCAAGCCGCAGACCCGATGCACCCGACCATCACCGGTTAGGGGAGCCGGAACCCACCGGCCCCGGGCCGTGCGGTACCCCGGCCCGCAGGACACACCGCCTGCGATGGTCTCCCTGCGGGGGCAGTGGCCGCGAACCGGTGCGGCGGGGGCCGTGAAAAATGGGCGCCAATGGTCAATACTTGGTGTTTCGTGGGCCGGTGATTGACCGGCGCATGAAAAGAAAAAAGAACACACCTGCCAGCTGTGCCGCCCGCCGCTGCGGCACGATGACAGCCGAAGGATTGTCCTTTGGCGTCTCCAATTAAGTGAAAGGCGATTACGCTAACAACCATGAGTGACGATACGAAGGCAATCAAAAGGGCACTGATCAGTGTCTACGACAAAACCGGCCTGGAAGAATTGGCGCAGGGGCTTGCCCGCGCCGGGGTGGAAATCGTCTCCACCGGATCGACCGCGGCGACAATCCGGCAGGCAGGTGTCGATGTCACCCCCGTGGAAGAGCTGACCGGATTCCCGGAATGCCTGGACGGGCGGGTGAAAACCCTGCACCCGAAGGTGCACGCCGGAATCCTGGCCGACACCCGTCGCCCCGAACACACCGAACAGCTGGCCGAGCTGGGGGTGGATGCTTTCCAGCTGGTGGTGGTCAACCTGTACCCGTTCTCGGACACCGTGGCCTCGGGTGCCGACTTCGATGACTGTGTCGAACAGATCGATATCGGCGGCCCGTCGATGGTGCGCGCCGCAGCGAAAAACCACCCGTCGGTGGCAGTGGTCGTCGACCCGGCCCGCTACCCCTCGGTGGTCAGCGCCGCCGCCGAAGGCGGCTTCAGCCTGACTGAACGCCGGGAGCTTGCCGCCGAGGCCTTCCGCCACACCGCCGCCTACGATGTGGCGGTGGCCGGCTGGATGACCGGGCAGCTGGCCGACACCGACACAGTTCTGCCGGACTGGATGGGGCAGGTCTGGTCGAAATCGCATGATCTGCGCTACGGCGAAAACCCGCACCAGGCCGCGGCCCTGTACCTGGATCCGGCTGAAGCGGGCCTGGCCCAGGCAGAGCAGCTGCACGGCAAAGAGATGAGCTACAACAACTACACCGACTCCGATGCGGCCTGGCGCAGCGCCTGGGACCACGACAAGCCGTGTGTCGCGGTGATCAAACACGCCAACCCCTGCGGTATCGCCGTCAGTGACGTCTCCATCGCCGACGCCCACAACAAGGCCCACGCCTGTGATCCGGTCAGTGCCTTCGGCGGGGTGATCGCCGCCAACAGGGAAGTCACCGTCGAGATGGCCGAACAGGTCGCCGACATCTTCACCGAAGTGATCATCGCCCCCTCCTACGAAGACGGCGCGGTGGAGATCCTGTCGAAGAAGAAAAACATCCGCATCCTCATCGCCGAGGAACCCAACCGCACCGGGCTGGACACCAAACAAATCTCCGGCGGGCTGCTGGTAATGGAACGCGACGCCATCGACGCCGACGGCGATGACCCCAGCGAATGGGAACTGGTGGCCGGCAAACCCGCCGACGGCAAAACACTCGCCGACCTGAAATTCGCCTGGCGCACCGTGCGCGCGGTGAAATCGAATGCCATTTTGCTGGCCAAAGACGGCGCCACCGTTGGTGTCGGCATGGGCCAGGTCAACCGGGTTGATTCGGCACGTCTGGCCGTCCAGCGCGCCGGCGAGGAACGCGCCGCAGGTTCTGTGGCCGCCTCCGATGCATTCTTCCCCTTCGCCGACGGTTTCGAGGTTCTGGCCGAAGCAGGGGTCACTGCCGTGGTCCAGCCCGGTGGTTCCATCCGCGATGAAGAAGTCATCGAAGCCGCCAAGAAAGCCGGTGTGACCATGTATCTGACCGGCGCCCGCCACTTCTACCACTAGAAGACGAAACATCACCTTCCGGCCGGAAAAAGAAACAACCGGCCGGAAGGTGTCTGCTCTTCCGGCCCCCGCACACCGCAAAGCCCCAGGCACTCCTGACAGGGCCACCGGCAGGCGGGGGCTTTGCCGTCTTTTAACGGCTACTGCCGGAAAAAACTTTCGCCTTGGGGCGTCGCCGCCGCCACCGGCCGACCGGCAGACAGGACTCAGGGAAACCGGGACAGGTCAGATGCGGGGGATTTTTTAACTCCTTTCCGCCCCGCACCCGCGGTCACCGCAGCTAGAGTTGAACGAAACGAAAAGGCTGCGGCACAGACTGAGTGGCAGCAGAACAATACAAGCCAGGAGTTTATAAAAAAGCCGTGACAACCACCCGCCCCGGACCATCCCTGCCACCCGGACCCGCCTGGCTGTTCGCCCCGGTCAACCGGCCCGAACGCATCCCCAAAGCAGTAGAACGCGCCGACAGCGTGATCCTGGATCTGGAAGACGGGGCGGGAAACCTGGACCGCGATGTTGCCCGCCAGACCATCATCGACTCGAAACTGGATCCGGAAAAAACCATTGTCCGGGTCATCGGCCCGCATGATCCCGGGTTTGCCGGGGATGTCGCCGCTGTCAGACAAACCGACTACCGCTATGTCATTGTTCCGAAACTGCGCCACGAAATCCCCCGCGAGGTGGAGGGGCTGAAGATCATCGCCCTGATCGAAACCCCGGAAGCGGTGCTTGCGGCCGAAACATTCGCCGCCCACCCCGATGTGGTGGCCCTCTACTTCGGGGCGGAGGATCTGATCGGATTCCTCGGCGGAACAGTCTCGCGAATCCAGCCCGATGAAGGCTGGGACAAACCCCGTCCAGGTCCCTACCGGCCGGTGGTGGCCTGGTCGCGAACCATGATGCACCTGGCCGCCGGGGCCCACGGCAAAGCATCCATTGATGCGGCGAAAGCCGAATTCGATGACTGGCAGGGCAACTTCGATGAAGCAGCCGATGCCGGCAGAAGCGGGTTTTACGCCACCTGTGTCATCCACCCCAACCAGGTGCCGGTCGTCCGGCAGGCCTACATGCCGGATGCAAAAACACTCGACTGGGCACGGCGGGTGGTCGCCGAAACCAAACACCACCCGGGTGCTTTCAAACTCGACGGCGACATGGTGGACGCCCCGCTGATCGCCCATGCTTTCCGCATCGTCGACAGAGCCGATCGTCTCAGCTGACAGCTTCATTGGGCGGCGGAGTCACCGCCGCCCGGGAGGTTTCTTTTCGGAATCAGCTCAGCTGTAGTTGCCGCTGGTGGCCAGGACGGTGAACTGTCCGTTCCCGTAGGCGAATTCCGCCATGTAATCGCCGGTGGGGCAGCAGGCCGGATCCTGTGAGGTGATGGCTCCGCCGGTGACCCGGATGGTGCCGGCGCCGGTGATCTCCAGTCCTGTTTGCGGGCCACGGGCAGGGTTGATGCCCGCGCTATGGACGTCAAGCAACCCCAACGGTTCATTGTCGCTGTAGGCCACGATCTGGTTGGGCCAGCTGACACCACCGGCATTGCAGACGAACTGCACCACAATATCGTCCACCCCGTCGCCTGTGAAGTCTCCGATGGCATAGGGCACGGTTGTATCCAGCTGCTGCATTCCATGGCCCTCGGGGATGCCGAGCAGTTCCCCGTTGACCAGGGTCCCCGCCTCATGCATGCACATTGCCGGGACTTTCGCGTTGTAGATGTCTTCCAGCGTCATCGGGTGAGCCTGCGGCTCTTCGGTAACAGTGACAGTCTCCGGCTCCGGGGTGGTACCGGCATCATCCTGTCCGGTTTCCGCGTCAACCACTTCGGTGACGGTGACTGTGTTCCGGGCGGATACCCCCTCTTCGCGGCCGCAGCCGGCCAGGAGAACAGGAACAGCCACCACGGCCAGAACAGCTGCGGAAAACCTTTGACTCATCGGGAAAATCCTCCGGGAGATACACTGCAAACCAACACCTGCAACACTACCCGCCCACAGCTCGTGCGGCGCCGGTGTTTTTTCAACCATGAACACCTGTCCGGCAAAGGGAAGAACCTGTTTTCTGCCAGGGGATCTTTTCAATTGGCCGCGACGAAAAAACCGGGCTGTGGCACCGTGTGGTCCAAATCCCGGTTATGGGGGGACGAAGAAAAACAATCTGGGTGTCTGCGGAAAAAACAGTTGTGCTCAGGAGTCTTCCAGGCCGGAGAGAATATCGAGGGTTTTCGGCACCCGGTCTTTGGGCAGCTCGGCGTCGAGAACCTTCAGGGCCGCATCAGCCAGCACCACCGCGATCTCGGGGATCCCCTTGCCGGTGTAGGGGGCTTGCCCGTTGTTCGGGCGCATGTCGGTGACCGACTGGGCCAGGTGGAAGGGAAGATCCAGCCGTGGGTCGCCGTCGCCGACAATAATGGCGGCAAGATCACGGAAGGTCTGCGACAAATCGTCGCGGGCTTCCCGGAAATCGGCGAATTCGGCACTGGCGGCAATCGGCAGCTGGTAGAGCCTGCCCACATTCCACCGGGTGGTGTACAACAGCCGGGACTCGGCGGCCACCAGGGCCCACAGCCTCTCCTGTGCGGAGGCATCCACCTCAGCCAGCCGTTCGGCCAGTTTGCGGGCGGGTTCGACCGTTCCCGACAGAAGGGTCAGGAAAATCTCCGTCTTCGACGGGAAGTGGTAGTAGAGGGATGCCTGCCGGATACCGACGGCTTCCGCAATCTGGTGCGTGGAAGTGGTCGCGAATCCGCGTTTGGTGAAAAGCTCCGCTGCGGCGTCGAGAATTTCCTCGCGTGCGGTGTTGCCGCGGCGACGCGGGCTGTTCTTGCGGGGACGCCCCACAGCTCCTGCCATACCTAGAAGGCCTTTCAATAGCACTAACCGGGTGGGGCCGCCCACGTGGCTGCAAGCAACCTGGAAGGTTCTTGGAAAAGGACGCGGCTCCGGCACCGGTATTCGGGTGGACACTCCTGCCGGATGAGCACAATCGCCCCGGTTCAGTGACGAAACGGAACGGCTACTGTGTCTCGGTAATAAATTCTACCGCCTGACAGGAAATAAGGGGGTAACCGGTGGGATATTAAGGTGTCACCGGCTGTCGAGACGGGTCTGTACGGAAGCGATGACCTCCGACAGGCTGCGGCAGGCCGCCCCGTAGATGGAGCGCTGGACCTGCGGAACCATCTGGTAGTCCTGCGGCCCGTCATCCAGCCCCTCGAACCACCGCTCAAACACCAGTGACAGGGCGGCAGCCCAGGCCTGGCGGAGATAATCGGTTTCATCGGCGGTGAGAACCCCGGCCGCCTGTGCCGCGGACAGCCGGTCCAGGGTGGGGGTGACCCCTGACCCGGCGGAAAAAGCAGCCCACCGGGCAAGATCGGCGACCGGTGTGATCAGATGGCCCCTGATATCGACCACTGAATCACGGGCCGGAAGACCGGCTGTTTTCTTCAGCATCGGCGGGCGGGTGGCCAGAACCTGCTCGAACAGGGGAGCACCGGTTTTATCCAGCTCCATCACCAACGGCGCCATCCAGTTTCCGGCGTCGACGAACCAGCCCATGGTTTTACCGTCGCGGGCAGACACCGACGATGTGATGCGCGCTTTCCAGGTTGTCCTGTCAGCCGGACCGTAGCCGTCACTTTGATCACCGACGGTGTAGCCGGTGTCGGTGAATATGCCGGCGAGGGTGGTGTTGCCGGTTTTTACTGTCTGCAGGCCGGTGGCATCGTCGGTGACGGTGAACCAGTAAATGGGGGAGGTGGGAAGACCGTTGCCCCGGCCGAACGGTCCGGAAACAATCATCTGTGCCCCACCGGTCATCTCCCGGGCGGCCGGTGAATGCAAAAGACCGGTGACCACACCGGCCAACCATTGCGACAGTTCAGCCGGGGGCGCGGAATGGTCGATGGCGTTGCGCAGCAGTTCCTGCGCCTCGGCAGCCACCCCGGCGAGAGTAGCCTGCCGGTCACACCGCCGTGCCTGGTGGTGCAGCTCGTTGAGCGACTCGTGCAGCATGGTCAAACCTTTCAGAAAAACTCAATGGTCGGAAGGTGCACTAAAAAATGAAAGCGAACCGGCATAGTTCTCGTCTGATGAAGAGAACAACTTTCCAAAATAATGCCACACCTGCACCGGTGACGCTGTGCACACAGATGCGTCACGAGATCAATGAGGTCTTCGCAGCACCCACTGTTGTCTCCCACCGGGTGGTGCGACTCCGGGCAGCAGGGGGTGCAGTGGACAACAACGAAGGTGGCGTGTCAGTCCGAATCCGCCGGCACCGAGACACAACAACGACACCGCAGCCTGCCTGGCATCACGCCAACAACATCACAGAAGCTCAAAAAAGCGGGACTGTCTCCTAGGACGTGACCCAGGGCCGATACTTCCACCGGTGGAGACATAATCGAGCACCTGTTGTCGACGGCCCATCTTTGATGTCAACGGTGGGGGATGGCCCATAAATGCCATAACACTGGAAACCCCGGTGATCCCCGCAGCAGGTGGGTTCAACGAGGGTGCCGATGGGTGTCCGTATGGCGTTGTTGGAAGGACCTATGCCCGCTGGGCGCAGGGCGGTGCCCCGGCGCTCGCGCATCCCCGCACCGCCGGGACGGGACGGAGTGGACACCTTTTTCCAACCATGGCGACGAGCCTCCCCGCACAGGGATCGATGACGCCCTTTGAACGAATCCCACGGGGACAAATTCTTAGCCGTGCACGGCACCGACCGCTGCCTCGGCACTGATGGCCACTAGCATCAGGCCGATCGAGCCCAGCGTCCATCCGAGAGCACGCCCGTGCCCGCATGTGCCGAATCACCACCCTGATGCGGAGCATGGACCCGGCCGTTTACAGACCACCGGCTACATCCTGGACGCGTTTGATCTTCCCGACGAGTGTCCCGCCGTTCAACTTCTCGGGCCGTGTCCGCGGGTGCAGTCTCCGGGTATTCAGGCTCTGTGCCGGGCGCAACCAGGACATCATCACCCGTTTTGATGAAGGACTGCTTCACGCGCTCACAGACCCCGGCTCACTGTCTTGTTGCGCCGTTTTTGGATCGATGGACCAAAAGCGCCTCTCGATGGCTTCGGTCAGCTGCTCGGCGCTGCCGCCCCACGCTCAATGATCCTTTCCCCAGCTGGTGAACCGGCATAAGAATCTCGGCCATTGCTCGCAGTGGCTGAATGATCACCGCCGCGGATTTCCTGAGTGCTTCGCCGTGACCTCCCACCCCTCGTGCTGCTTTTGGATGGCTGCCGCCAGCTGCGTGGCTCTCCCCTCCACCGCGTTGTTCATCGCTGGCCCGTCATCCTTCATCCCGGTGGTTGACACCCGTGAAGGCGCCGAACCGGTCCTCGAGGGGCGTTGAGCTGTTCGCATGGTTCGTGAGCTGCTCCTGAAGGTCGGCTGGTGTCTCCGATTGGCGCGCATCCACTCGTTGAAATACCGGCTTGAATTCGTGGCATGGGCCGCCAGCTTCATTCTCACGCTGGTGTGATCGATCTTCGCCATGTGTTGCTGGCCCGAGTGGGGACACAGCATGGTGGGGCAGCACTTCCAGCCCACAGTCCTCCACCACGGAGTCGTTGACCAGAAGCGCGGGGCAGACGCCACGAACGTGCCTCGGGGCACTGTCGGCAGCTACCCGGTCGTGGTTGGCAAAGACGAGAAAGAGCGGGGTCGCTATGCGTGACGACAACGACATTGAGTCTCTCGCATCCGGATGCACAACCCGGGGCAAGTATCGGCCGTGTCGGATATCCGGCCCCGTGACAGGCCAGCGGTGAAGGAAACAACAACTTAAGTCGGGTGCGGGAATTATGGCATGTGCGTGTGACAAGCCGCGTACGGCAAAGTGCGCAGGTTTTGTAACTTTGGTGACATAGTGCGGGGATGGGGCCAGCGTGATTGACCCAGCCGCCAGCAATACACAGTTGTGTGTCTGTCGCGGACACAGCAAAACGGCCCAGCCGGTGGAACATGTCCTGTGGCTGGGCCGTTTTATGCTGTTTAGCAGCGTGGCTTGGTTTATGGGGGACCTTGTGTCAGGTACCCGCACCAGGCCTCAACGCTGACGTGCGTCGAGAGCACGCGGTGAAACCGTGTGCCGGCTCGCTGGTTAAAAAGACTGTGTGGTCTTTCGCTTAGCGGGCGGTGAACGGCAGGAGCGCCATTTCACGGGCGTTCTTGACCGCGGTGGCGACCTCGCGCTGCTGCTGCGGGGTCAGACCGGTGACCCGACGGGAGCGGATCTTGTACCGGTCGGAGATGAACTGGCGAAGAGTTTCGGTGTCTTTGTAGTCGACCTTCTCGATGCCCTTCACCTTGAGGGGGTTCTTCTTCGGGCGGCGGGACTGTTCCATCCGCGCCTTGCGATTGGGGGTGCGCTTCATAATTGGAATACTCCTCGCTTACCAGCTGGACTTACGGACGCCGGGAAGCTCACCGCGGTGAGCCATCTCGCGGACGCGGACACGGGACAGACCGAACTTGCGCAGGTAGCCGCGCGGACGGCCGTCGTGGGCATCGCGGTTGCGGACACGCACCGGCGAAGCGTCACGGGGCTGACGGTTCAGTTCGTACTGGGCATCCAGACGATCCTCATCGGAGGTCTCCGGGTTTTTGATGATGCGCTTCAGTTCCTGACGGCGCTCAGCGTAGCGGGCGACGATTTCCTTGCGCTGCTCGTTCTTGGCGATTTTGGACTTCTTGGCCATGAATTAACGCTCCTCGCGGAATTCGACGTGCTTGCGGGCGACCGGATCGTACTTCTTCAGTGTGATGCGATCGGGGTTATTGCGCTTGTTCTTGCGGGTGACGTAGGTGTAGCCGGTTCCCGCAGTGGACTTCAGCTTGATGATGGGGCGAATGTCATTGCGTGCCATGTTATTTGGTTACACCTTCTCTCCGCGGGCGCGGATCCGAGCGACAACGGCTTCAATGCCGTCGCGGTCGATAACCTTCAGACCCTTGGTGGACACGTTCAAAGTGATGGTCCTTCCCTCCGAGGGGAGGTAGAACCGGCGGCGCTGAATATTGGGGTTCCAACGGCGGTTGGTGCGCCGGTGCGAGTGCGAGACGGACTTGCCGAAACTCGGCTTGCGTCCCGTGACCTGGCAAATAGCCGACATAGGTTTACTTTCTCCTTGCCGCCCGTAACTCAACTGAAACTGCAAAACAAAAACCGCGGCATCCGACCATGTCTTCCGAAGAAGACTGGGGCGGTCACGCTTGACGGGCGGACCTTGACACAAAAAGATCAACGCACCTGACAAGTGCGGATCAAAAATCTGGTCGGTGTGCTGCGATTGTTTAGCCAGCTGGTGGGGCGTATACGAATGCTTTCGACAACAGCAAGTGGCCAGCATACCGGTTTTGGCGGCATTTGCATAATCGTGCGGTGGCCGAAACGGGTGGGGCGGGTATTTTCACGCCCGCCCAGGGTGGCCGGTGCCCCGGGCGAACAACTCTACCGGGGCTGGCATGCAAGGGGCGTGTCGGGCGGTCCCGGAGGTGATGGCAACCGGTGGGGGAGGGGATAATTTATAAGGACAAGATGTTTCTGGTGACTGCTGGTGTTGTCGGATGGTGCTGAAGTGGCCGGAAGTGGGGTGGATGGTGACCCCGCTTTGCTTTTTGGCCTCCCAAGTCCTAGGCTTGGACGGTCGAATCCGGAAGGCCGAGTGCCACCCGGCGCCTCGTGCGCTGTGTGCTGCCCGGCTTTTAGGTTTTCGGTTGTTGACGCTGTAGGATTCAGCGATGCAATGGTGTGGCCGCGCCCACCCCGGTTCATTGATACGTGCCGGAACTTGTACAGGCGGGCCGCGCGCACAAAGCTACGGATCCTCGTATGACCGCCGATGGGGAGATTATCTCTTCCCCGGTATCACCCCGGTTTGTTGAACCAGGGCGCCGGGACCCGGGCAGCGGACAATGCCACAGCACCCGGTGGAGGAAAGATTCCGCCGACAGGTGTGACGCAGTACCGTAACAACCTTGTGGTCGGCAGTTTTTCGGACAAGCCGCAGCCCGTTGTTTTCTTCTAACGGGTGGCGGACGCGTGGGAAAAATTGCTGACACCGCAACGGTGGCTACGGTCCAGGCTGTCAGTCACGCACTGCCGGAGAAGTAATCTTTCCGCCCCTCCGGGCGCCGCTTGCAGCATATTGGGAATCCCCCAGCGCGCTAGCACGCCGAGAAACACACAAAGCACCTGATGAAAAGGGATGAAGATGAAGAAGGATATCCACCCGGACTACCACCCCGTGGTCTTCCAGGACGCGGGCACGGGCCACAAATTCCTCACCCGTTCCACCGCCACCAGCCAGCGCACCGTGGAGTGGGAGGACGGAAATGAGTACCCGCTGATCGTCGTTGACGTCACCAGCGAGTCCCACCCGTTCTGGACCGGCGCCCAGCGTGTCATGGACACCGCCGGCCGCGTCGAGAAGTTCCAGCGCCGCTACGGCAACCGCGCCCGCCGCGCGAAGAAAGCCGCCGCCAACTAAGCAGTCAGCTTGGTTTGACGGGCACAGTTTTCACCCGTGCCGTAACCGCCTACCCGCACCACTTTTAAAGGAGAAACCCCATGGCAGTCCCGAAGCGCCGCATGTCGCGTGCGAATACGCATAGCCGCCGGTCCCAGTGGAAGGCTGACAACGTCGCCCTCCAGGAAGTCAAGATCGACGGTGTCAGCCACCGGATCCCCCGCCGCCTGGTCAAGGCCGCGCAGCTGGGTCTGGTTGACGTCGAGCAGTTCTAGTCCACTGGCGCCTGCACGGCGCCACGGCTCGTCCGCGGAAACCACCTTTTTTTGCTCCGTTTTTCCCGTCGGCACCGTCGCCTGAAATGGGACGGTCCCGACGGTCGGATACGCAGCTGGGTTGAGGCCGCGCACACTTTCATACACCAGCACAACGCATCTGCGGCTGACAGATATCAGCCGCGGATGCGTTTTGGTGTACCCGGAAGGCATTGTCCCGCTGTCTTTTTCTCCCCGCCGCCCCGGCCGTGTGCCGGCGCACCTGAGGCAGACAAAGACCAAGGATCGATCCCATCCGGGTTTTTTTATCTGCTCTTTTCCCGGGCAGCACTCTTGTTTTCCGGACTGCCGCCACGGTGCCCGCGGCTCCAGCACCGGGCTGGGGCAGACGCCACCTTTTGCCACCCCACGCTGGTGCCGGTGGCGATATGTGCGGCTAGATGTACTGCCCCGGGCAGGTTGGCCCGGACTGCGGTTTGTGCGCCCACAGCAAACACCGCGGATGTGGCGGTTGTGGGGAAGGTGTCGGAAAAACCCTTCTCAGGCTGGGTGGCCGGAAGGCTCCCGGCAGCGTTTTTTCATCGGCCCGCCGGTGAGTTCTCAGGAAATTGGCAGACTCGGCGTGCACAATGGGGGCATGAAAATTCTTGTGGTAGATGACGAACAGGCTGTGCGTGAATCACTGCGCCGGTCGCTGAGCTTCAACGGCTACGACGTGGTCCTGGCCGAAGACGGCGAGCAGGCTCTTGATCTGATTGAAAAAGAACAGCCCGAACTGGTGATCCTCGACGTGATGATGCCGAAGATCGACGGGCTGGAGGTCTGCCGAACCTTGCGTTCCGGCGGCGATGACCGCCCGATTCTGGTGCTCACCGCCCGTGACGGTGTCAGTGAACGCGTCGCCGGGCTGGATGCCGGCGCCGACGATTACCTGCCGAAGCCTTTCGCCCTGGAAGAGCTTCTTGCCCGCGTGCGGTCGCTGCTGCGGCGTGCCGCGGCCGAAGCCGTCAATTCCCAGTCCTCGGCGGAGCTGGTGTTCCAGGATCTCAAACTCAACCCCGACACCCGGGATGTCACCCGCGGTGAGCGGTCGATTTCGTTGACCAGGACCGAATTCGCCCTGCTGGAGCTGTTGATGGCCAATCCGCGGCGGGTGCTGTCGCGCTCGTCGATTCTGGAAGAGGTGTGGGGCTACGATTTCCCGACTTCCGGCAACGCTCTGGAGGTCTACATCGGCTACCTGCGGCGCAAAACGGAAGCCGACGGTGAATCCCGTCTCATCCACACCGTCCGCGGTGTCGGTTACGTTCTCCGGGAGACCGCCCCGTGATTCTTCGCCGTCCCGCAAACGGTGCCGTCACCGGTGCCGCAGACGGCGAAAAACACCCCGGTGCACGGCCGGAAAGCACCGGCCAGGAGATCAGACGCACCTCGCTGAGATGGCGGCTGGTGATGGTGACCGCCTGCATGGTGGCTGTCGCCGTTGTCATGATGACACTGGTCGCCTACTGGACTGTGTCCACATCGCTGTCGAAATCGGTGGATGACTCCCTCGATGAGAAAGCCACCTCGCTTCTGAGTACAACGACCGACCCGTCGTTCGTGTTCAACCCGGTGCAGCAGATTGAGTCATTCCGGGTCTACAACCCCGATATCCGGGTGGCCTATTTCCCGCCCGGATCGGTCACCCCGATCGGCGACAATATTCCGCTGCTGAAGGAAGTCACCGTGCTGCAGGGCCAGACGGTGACCACCACCAGAAACTCCGGGGATGAGCGGATTTTGGCCAAACGCAACTCCGCTGACGCGGTGGTCATTTTGGCCCAGGACATGGCCGAGACCCACAAACTGATCCAGAACCTCGGACTGGTGCTTTTGGTGATGGGTCTCATCGGCGTGATGGTGGCCGTGGCCACCGGCCTGGTGGTGGCCACCACGGGGCTGCGGCCGGTCTCCCGGCTGCGGCAGGCCGTCGACTATGTTGCCCGCACCGATGAATTGAAACCGATCGAGGTGGTCGGAAACGACGAGCTGGCGCAGCTGGCCCGCTCCTTCAATGCCATGCTCGAGGCCCTGGCCGCCTCCCGGCGACGGCAAACCGAACTGGTGGCCGATGCCGGGCACGAGTTGAAAACACCGCTGACATCGCTGCGCACCAATATTGAGCTGTTGATGATGGTCGCCGGGAAAGAAGGGGCCAATATTTCGGCCGAGGACCGGGCTGATCTGGAACGCGATGTGGTCGCCCAGATCGAGGAGTTGTCCCGGTTGATCGGCGATCTGGTGGACCTGGCCCGGGAAGACGGCAAGCAGCGGGAAAACTTCGGCGAAGTGGACCTGGTGGAGGTACTGGAAAACGCCCTGGAGAAAGTCCGCCGCAGGCGCTCGGACGTGGAATTCACTTTCCGCAGCGAACCGTGGTTTCTGCTGGGAGACGATTTCGGCCTGGGCCGGGCGATGCTGAACCTGATGGACAACGCCGCGAAATGGTCCCCGCCCAACGGGACCGTCAAAATAGAGATGACCCGCATCGCTTTGGACCAGATGGAGGTCACGGTCTCCGACGCCGGACCCGGTATCCCGAAAGAGGACCGGGAAAAAGTCTTCGAACGGTTCTACCGGTCCATCCAGGCCCGGTCCATGCCCGGCTCCGGCCTGGGATTGGCCATCGTCCACCAGGTTATTGTCCGCCACAACGGCACCATCACAGTCGGTGAGTCAGCCGACGGCGGCGCCATGATGGTGGTCACGTTGCCCGGCTGCCCCTGCATTCAGCAGCTCGAGCGGCCGCAACGCCGCGCCGGTGAGAACACCCGGGCCTGACAAAAAACCACACGCCACCGTCTGTCGAATCCACCGTCACCGGCCCGGCCCGGGAATTGCCATCCCGGCCGGCAGACGCTGTTTCTTCCCGCCCCATTGCTGGCCACGGCTTCAACCGGTGGGTAGACTGCCCGGAAAAGCACACCGCACCGGGTGTGCCCGCTGGTCGGCTGGAGGATGCAACCGACCTTTACCCAGCATTGTCGAAGACGGGATGATCATGAAGAAAACCCTTGTTGCCGCCGCTTTAAGCGTGTCGCTTTTTCTCGGGGGCACCGCCGCACCGGCTACCGCCCAACCGGCGGCCACGCCTGTCGCCCAGGTCGCCGTGGTCACTCTCTACGACATTCAGACCATGCTGAGCATGGTGGCCACCATCTTGACCATCGTCCAGGTCACCCGTTCCCTGCAGGGCGGCGACTCCTCGCAGAGCAGCTAGCAGGTCACCGATATTGTTTTTTTAAACCGCGGCCCACAGCCGCACCCGGCAGGGTGCCCCGGGTGCGGGTCCAGCTGTGTGGTCCGTGGTGTGCAGGCCGTGTTGCCGGTGCGGTTGCCCCGGGGCCGGGGGAGTGTGTGTATTCTGCCTGCAATCGCCGCGGCTCTGGTTTTTTTTAAAAGCGGTGTGAGATTTTTTTGACCAACCCACACCCCGGTGGCACATCCCCGGTGGCCGACCATGCCGCCGCCGGGGTGGAGCCACCGGCGTGACCGACGAAGGGATACCGGGGGATGAGAATGAAAAAAACCCTGCTGGCAACAACTGTTGCGGTGTCGATGGGCCTGGGATCGGTTGTCCCGGCCACCGCCGAGCCGCTGCCGGCGACACCGAAGACTGCTGATGCTCCGGCGCAGGGCCGGCATGTCAATGCGGTGGTTGTCGGGCTGGGGGATATCCAGGCCCTGCTGAGCACGGTCGCCACGGTGCTGACCATTATTGCCACCATTCAGGCTCTTAAAGGCGGGACTGCCGGTGGGCAGGAAGGCGGCTCATCAGATGACCTGTCCAGCGGGGCAGGTTCCGGGCCAAAACAACACCTGCCCGTCACCACACCCGGCGGTACCACCACGCCCGGCGGTACCACCAACCCCGGTGGTGCCACCACACCCGGCGGTACCACCAACCCCGGCGGTGCCACCACCGGTGTCTTTGATGCGGACAAGGTTGTGCTGCAGGTGATTGACGCGATGAACAACCGGCGCCACGCCGTTGGCCTTGACCTGCTCTACTCGATCGAAAACAAAAAAGATGACGACAGTTTCGGTGCCCGCTATGTTCTCGCCCACCCGCCGGGAACACCCGTGAGACAGGATAAGGTGGCTTTGCCCGGCGCACCCTATCTGGAAACCGAAGAGCTGACCATCGTCGGCAACCGGGTGGGCACGGCTTTCGCCCGTATCGCCCAAAAAGACGCCCGATGGATGAAGCCCGACGTGAAACAGGTCGAAATCGCCGCTGCCCGCACAGCCGACGGCTGGCGTGTCGTCGTGGTCTCCTACGGGGCGAGGACCGACAGCTGAACAGACTGGCTGTTTTTTCACCGTTGCCGCCCGGAAGCCCCGGATCCGGGGTGTGCGCGGGGCAGATCAGCCGTTGACAGGAAACTGGCAGAAACACCCCAGAATCCCTTACGGTGGGGCGCAGTCCATCCACACGGCACCCCGGCAGACTGTAGACCATGACGAACACATTCGATTCCGACGACACCAACCGCCCGCACCCCGCATCCACCGGTGGTGGTGCGCCGCAGGGGGATGACCCGGCTACCGCCGGCAGCCCGCACGATTGCGCGTCCGGGCAGGATTATTTCGGCACTTCTCATCCGCAGCAGCCGCCGTATGAGGGTGAACCACCGGCTGTCGAGAACGGACACGCCTCCGCCGGTTTCGGCCCCCGCTGGGATGACCGGGAGACCGTCGGCCCCTTTGATGACGGCCAGCAGGCAGGTGGCGGGCGGGATTATTCCCCCACCGCACACCACCAAGGCCGGGACAACGACAACGCCCTTCCGGTCAGTGGCGGTCCAGCCTACGGTGACAGTTCCTCCACCGGCGACTGGTCAGCCCCGGCGGCCAGCCCAACCAGTGGTGGTTATCCGCGGCATCCGGCCGATGATCCGGCGGCCCCGGCTGGTGGTCTCCCGGCTGACAGTAGTGATGATCCTGCTGCCGCCACCGCCGAATTCGGCCGGGTCACCGACCAGGCCACCCCACCTGCCGCACCGGCGGCCGGGGCGGCCTCCGCCACCCACGCCTGGCGGCAGCCGGGTGAGGTTGCCGCAACGACGGTTGCGGCACCGCGGAAGAAAAACCGCGCCCAAGTGGGGTTGGGGACCGCCCTGGCACTGATGCTGGTAGGGGCGGTGGCCGCAGGATCGGTCACCGGGGTGGCCGTGCACCGGTTGACCACACCGGATACTGCCGCGACAGCACACAGTTCGCTCAGCACCACGGCTGCCGCCAGCCGGGACAAAGCGGTGATCACCGCCGGGGATGCCAATGCCGTGGAAACCGTGGCCGCCACCGTGCTGCCGTCGGTTGTCTCCATTCGGGTGGTCACCCCGCAGGGCATGGATGAAGGTTCCGGGTCGATCATTTCCTCCGACGGGATGGTGCTGACCAACAACCATGTCATCAGTGACGCCAAACGCGGCGGCACCATCACCGTGACCCTCAACGACGGAACCACCTTCGACGCGGATCTCATTGCCGGGGATGCGGAAACAGATATTGCGGTGATCAAACTGAAAGACGCCGCGAATCTTCCGGTGATCAAGTTCGGCAACTCCGATGAACTGGCGGTCGGCCAGCAGGTGGTGGCCATCGGCTCCCCGCTGGGTTTGTCGGCCACGGTCACCACCGGAATTGTCTCGGCCCTGAACCGCCCGGTGCGGGCCGGAAGCTCCGGGGGACAGTCGTCGCTGATTGATGCCATCCAAACCGATGCGGCCATCAACCCCGGCAACTCCGGCGGGCCGCTGGTAGATATGGAAGGAAACCTCATCGGCATGAACTCGGTGATCGCCTCCAATGCGGCGGCCCGCGGGCAGGCGGGTTCGATCGGATTGGGTTTTGCCATCCCGTCGAACTATGCCCGGCGTATCGCCCAGCAACTCACCGACACCGGCGAAGTGGTGCAGCCGATGATCAAAGTGTCACTGGATCCGCGTTCCACTCTCCGCGGGGCACTGGTCGCCGACGCCGATCCCACCGGCCCGGCCGGGCGGGCCGGCATCACCAAAGGGGATTTGATCACCGGGGTCAACAACCGCCTGATCGATTCCACTGACGCCCTGATCGCGTCGATCCGCACCCACGAGTTCGGGGAAACCGTCACCCTGAAAGTCGTCAACCCCGATTCCGGGCAAACCCGGGACGTTGAGGTCACCTTGACCGACCGCGCTGAATCAGAGGCCGCCACCCAGCGTGAACCCGATCAAAGCCAGCTGGAGCAGCAGCAGAAACAGGAACTGCACCGCCGCCTGGAAGAAGAACTTCAGCGGCTGCGCTAGAAACAACAGTGTCCCCGTTAAAAAACCCGGACCCCCGACCCCGGCAACGCCCGGCAACGGGGGCCGGGTTTTTTCGACGCCCACAGCACCCAGGTGCGGGGGGAAGACGCTCACCACGTGTTCGCCTTTTTTTCATCCCCCATGCCGTGCCCGGATGACGGTGACCCACCCGGGCCGGAACCGGCGGGCAAAGCAATCCCCCTGATGCTGCGGGGACGACACATTTTCGGCTCTGCCGCCGGGTGGTGCAGCCGGTGGGCGGCCGCCGCAGGTGAACCACCGGTTGCGCACCGGTGTGTTTCCGGTGACGTTTCCGGCCAATGGGGTCCGCGGTGCCGGGATCATCTGTTACCGTTTTTTGGTGAGAACATTTTTATCCCCCGCGTCCCCGCCAGACGAAAGCACCGGTTAGATCCGCCATGGACATTGACACAGCCACCCACCAGCTGGGCCAGGATTTCGACGAACCAGATCCCGATTTCCTCAAAGCCCAGGAAAAAGCCCAGCAGTCCGCCAGAGGCTCCCGGGCGCTGCCGCGCCGGGCACTGGTGGTGCTGGTCGGCGACGGGGATCCGGATCCGGCCGATGACACCGACCGGCTGGTGACCGAGCTTCTCACCGAGGATCGTTTCACCGTGGATGCGGTGGTGCGGGTACCGACGAAAAAGCGGGAGATCCGCAAAGCCATTGAAACCGCTGTTGTCGGCGGGGCCGATCTGGTGATCACCGTCGGCGGCACCGGGGTCGGCCCGCGGGATAAAACCCCGGACGCCACCCGGGCGGTCCTCGACAAGATTGTGCCCGGCATCGCCCAGGCGCTGCGGTCGTCCGGTCTGAACTGCGGGGCGCTGGATGCCGGCACATCCCGCGGTATCGCCGGGGTATCCGGTTCGACGGTGGTGGTCAACCTGGCGTCATCCCGCCTGGCCATCCGTGACGGCATGGCGGCCCTGACCCCGCTGGTCCACCATGTCATCGACCAGCTGCAGAGCTGGTAGATCCATATCAACCGGTGGACACACCACCGCGGGGTGCGGGTGCTCGCTGTGACAAAAGCATTCCCCCGATACCCGGACATCCGGGCTGCCGGTGTGGTGTCCACGCTCGTTGTTGCCTTGTCGCCGTGTGTGTGAAGAAAGGTGTGGCGCAAACCGTGACCCACGACAATCCCGCCCCGCAGCCGGGGCACCGGCTGGGGCGGACCGGACGGCGCCGCCGGGTGGTGCGCGCCCCCGACTGCCCGGATTATGATCCCACCGCCGACCAGCCGGTGGCCTCTACCAGGCGCGATTCCGGCGGGGCGGACAACCGCGGTGGTTTCGACGAGGAATTCTGGAAACAACAGCTGCCACCGCACTGGGGGACAGGGCTGTAGAGCCGGTCACGGCAGCATCGGGTTGTACCGGTCCCGCCGGGAGTTTTGTGCCCGGCGGGTTTTTTCAAGCTGGCTTATTTCCCGTCAGGGGGAGGCGGTCGCAGCCGGGGTGGCCCGGGCGCCGGTGATGACAAGCCCGACCGGGCCGTCGGCGGTGGCGGCTGCGATCTGCCGGGCGGTGTCGGTGTCACAGGCCACCAGCACACTGGCCCCGCCGCCGGAGACCTCACCGTCTGCGGCCACCACCGTCATCACCCGCACCCGCTGGGCAATCACTGCCCCGGGCCGCGGCGCCCCGGAGCCTGCCACCACAGTGACCGTATCGCCGTGGTGGACCAAAGAAGCAAGCCTGCTGTCAGCCACCGACACCGGAACCAGCGCCGGGGATGCCCACGAGCTGTCACTGATCCCGGCCATGGCCTCCGGGCCGACCAGATGGTGGGCGGTCACTATTTCCCGGGGCGCAAGCGTGGTGGCGGCAATGCTTCCGGCCACCTGATCCACCGTGGTCAGCGCCCCGTCGGGCACCACCGATGACGGTACGGGGGTGAGCTTCAACCCATCGGCGGGAATTGTGTGCCCGGGTGGTATCTGCCGGACGGCGGTCACCACCAGCGGATCGTGGGTGACAGCCGAACTGATCCCGGTGACAGCGGCAATGACCAGCAGCAGCGCGGCCAGCGCGGAACGGATCCGGCGGCTGCGGACAATCCCCGGGGTGGTGGCGGCAATAATGAACCGGCCGAATGCGGTGTCCGGATCCGGATTCGACAACAACGACTTCATGATGGTCTTGGTCCACCGGTATCACCCGGCCGGTTCCCCGACCGGCTGCGGGCACCAGAAAACCCACCCGGTTAGGGGGACAGGCCATGGGGCCGGCACTGTTATCTTGTGCACACCACCGACCGTTTTTGCGGGGCGGGGCAGGCGTGAAAAAACACGCCACCCGCGGCGGGCTGTCAGGGGGCCGGATGCACTGGTGCGGTGACGGTGATGCCGCAGTCGGTGACAACCATATCCACCGGCTGGTCCAGCGGGCCTGCAGCAACAGCATCAACAAGTTCCCCGGGGCCGGTGACAGCCACCACAGTGATCCGGGAGCGGTTACGTCCCGCCAGCGCCCGGTCGTAGTAGCCGGCCCCGCGGCCCAGCCTGCTGCCGTCCCGGCCGCAGGCCAGCGCCGGGATGACCATGACCTGGATATCGGCGGACATGACTGCGGTGGACACGGTGTGCCCGGCAGGCTCCGGGATACCGAAAGCCCCCCTGGCAAGCTGCTCGACACCGGTGACAGTACCCCAGGTCAGTGAGTGTTTCGGGCCGCAGACCGGAAGCCACAGCCTGCCGCCCCGGCTGCGGGTGTAGTCCAGCACAGTATCAAGCAGGAAACCGGCGCCCGGTTCGCCGGGCAGCGGGGCGTAGGCCGCGATCCCGGTTGGCTGGAGCCGCGCCAGCACCAGGCCCAGCTGCCGGGCCACCGCCCGGTGGATGTGCGTGCAACCGGTTTTCTCCCGCTCGGCCCGGGCGGCCAGCACCATCCGGCGCAGCCGGTTTTTGTCCTGTTGGATATCCACAGCCCCCAGACTAGACGGGGCGGGCAGGAACCCGGCCGGTGACACGGCACGGCCCAGCTGCGGCAAATGCCGGCAGTCGGTTCGGTAGGCTAACTAGCTATGGCGAAACCCATCAACGAGCACACCCACAAGGTCAAAACAGTCATTGTCCCCGCGGCGGGACTGGGCACCCGGTTCCTTCCGGCAACCAAAACCGTTCCCAAGGAACTGCTGCCGGTGGTCGACACCCCCGGGATTGAACTGATCGCCGAGGAAGCCGCCGCATTGGGGGCCTCCCGCCTGGCGGTGATCACCTCGCAGAGGAAAAAAGGGGTGCTCGGCTATTTCGCCGCGGACCGGCAGCTGGAAGAAAACCTGGAATCCAAAGGCAAAACCACGCTGCTGGACAAAGTCCGCCACGCCCAGCATCTGATTGAGCCGGTGGAGGTTATCCAGGACGAGCCGCTGGGGCTGGGACATGCGGTTGGTCTGGCCGAACAGTGCCTCGACGACGACGAGGATGCGGTGGCGGTCATGCTGCCCGATGATCTGGTGCTGCCGGCCGGTGTGATGGAGAAAATGGCTGCCGTACGCAACCGTCTCGGCGGCAGCGTGCTGTGTGCTTTCGACGTTCCCCGCGATGAGGTCTCCAACTACGGGGTGTTCGATATCGCCGACTCCGACACCGGGGATCCGGCGGTGAAAAAAATCAGCGGCATGGTGGAAAAACCCGCCGCCGAGGATGCCCCGTCGACATTTGTGGCCGCCGGGCGTTACCTGCTCGACCGGCAGATTTTCACCGCGCTGAAACAGATCACCCCCGGCAAAGGCGGCGAGTTACAGCTCACCGATGCCATTGAGCTGCTGATTGAACAGGGCCACCCGGTGCATATCGTCATCCACGACGGCCGCCGCCATGATCTGGGCAACCCGGGCGGGTTCATCCGGGCCTGCGTTGATTTCGCGCTGGCACACCCCGCCTACGCCAAAGGCCTGCGCCGCTATCTCACCCAACGCCTGAAACAAGACGACTGAGCCGGGACAGTCCGGCAGCAGCGGCTGCCCGGGGCCTGTGGCCCGCACCCCGGCCTGCCCGGTGGCTGACACGTCAGCCTCCCCAAAGGCCACCCCGGGCTGTGCCGTTGCGGGCAACCGGTTGTGCCCGGGGCCGGTGCGCCGGACGGTGGTTGCCCCTGTCTGCGGCGGCTGTACGCGCCGGGGATGCGCAAGCGGGGTTTTACGGGTCCGCACCTTATAGAATGGATAAATCACCCCGGAGACAATCACGTGTGCCCCGGGTGGACGGGACCGTAGGCAACTGAAAGAAGGCGATGGCCCAACTTATGCGCAGTGTCGACAAGCAGATGGCTCTGGTGGGTCGGGCGGTGGTCACCCCCGGGCCGGTCAGGATTGCCATCACCGAAGCACTGGGACTGATGTGTGCCGAGGAAGTCTCCGCCGCCCGGCCCATGCCCGTGTTCACCCAGGCGGCCATTGACGGCTATGCGGTCAGAAGCGTTGATGTGGGCGGCAAACCGCCGCTGGGGCAGGGTCCTGAAGCGCAGCCGGTGGATCCGGCGACAGTGTCGCTGCCCGTTGTCGGACAGGTTGCCGCCGGGTCCCGGGAGCCGCTGCGCCTGCAGCCGAAACAGGCGGTCAGGGTGGCTACCGGCGCGCCGCTTCCCACCATGGCTGATGCGGTGCTGCCGCTGGAATGGTCGGATAAAGGTGCCGACCGGGTCACCCCGCTGCGGCCGGTGAAAACAGGCGAATTCATCCGCCGGATCGGCGATGACATCCAGCCCGGTGATGTGGCTGTCTCCCCGGGAAGCGTGCTCGGTGCCGCCCAGATCGGTCTGTTGGCCGCGGTCGGCAAATCAAAGGTGCTCGTCTACCCGAAACCCAGGGTGTCGATTGTCTCCGTGGGCCGGGAACTGATTGATATTGACCGCACCCCGGGGCTGGGGCAGGTGCTGGATGTCAACTCCTATTCGCTGGCTGCGGCCGCGAAAGAGGCGGGGGCTGAAGTACACCGGGTCGGGATCGCCGACGGGGAACCGCGAAAGCTCAAAGAAACCCTCGAAGCACAGGCGATGACCAGTGAAATCATTGTGATCTCCGGGGCTGTCGGCGGATCCGGGTCCACCGAAATCCAGGGGGTGCTCAAACAACTCGGCGACATCGACACCACCCGTGTCGCCATGCACCCGGGATCGGTGCAGGGCATCGGTTTGATCGGCACGGAACGGGTGCCGGTGTTTCTGCTGCCCAGTAACCCGGTGAGCTGCCTGGTCATTTTCGAGGTGTTCGTCCGCCCCATGATCCGCATGGCACTGGGCAAACGCAACGTCACCCGCCGTTGTGTGCGGGCACGCACGCTGACCCCGGTGACCAGCCGTCCCGGCCGCCGCGGTTATCTGCGGGCCAGGCTCATGCGGGATGCCGACACCCAGGACTATCTGGTGGAATCCCTCGGCGGGGTCAGTGGCGCCCCGGCGCATCTGCTGGCCGGCATGGGCGAGGCCAATGCTTTGATCCGCATCCCGGAGGACGTCACCTCGGTGCGGCCGGGCGATATTGTCGACGTCCTGTTTGCCAACCAGTCCGGCTGAGCTTTCCCCCGGTCCCGCAGCCGGCCCGTGATGTCTTTTTCCCCGGTGCCCGGGGCAGCAGACGGCAGCCGCTGCCGGTGGGTGGACCCGTAGGGGCGCGGGCGTGTGCCCGGCACGGCAGTGTTGTTTTTTCCACCGTTGTTGTTTTTCAGCGAGGAGGTGACGGATTTTTCCGCTCCCATGCCGTTTGTTTTCGACTCGATTTTTGCCCGCGGCCGGCGCCGCGACCACCCCGGCTGGCCGGAGACCGCAGGACCTGTCACCACCTGCCACAACGATGAGATTATGCTGCGGCCGATCACCGGTGATGACGGCGACTGGTGGCGGGCAACCAGAGTCAAACAGGAAGCCCGCCTGCGCCCGGTGGAACCCACCGTCCCGCAGGGCTGGCTCAGGGCCCACACCCCGGCGGCCTGGCGGGAGCACTGCCGTTTGCTGCGTGACAGCGCCCGCGACGGGGTGACGGTACCGTTTGTCATTGTCGTCAACGGTGACCGGGCCGGTGAACTGACACTGGGTTCGATCAGCCACGGATCGATCAGCGAATGCTGGATCGGCTACTGGGTGGCCGCCGAATTCACCGGCCGGCATGTGGCCACTGTTGCCACCGCCCTGGGCACGGACCATGCTTTCACCCGTGTGGGGCTGCACCGGGTCACCGCCACCTATCTGCCGGACAATCCGGCCTCCGGGGCGGTGCTGCGCCGCAACGGCTTCCGCGAGGAAGGGTTTTTGCTCTCTGACATCAACATCAACGGCCGGTGGCGGGACCACCATCTCATGGCGTTGACCGAAGACGAACTGCACGGCGGCTGCGTGGGTTTTCTGGAGCAGGCCGGACTGATTGTGGACAGCGCACCGTAAAAGTAAGAACAAAAACTGTCTGCCGAACCGGCGGCGCTCCCCGCGGCGCGCCTTACCCGGGCCACCGCCCTGGGCGATTAGAGTTGGGGGGAAGATAACTGCCCGAAAAACTTTTCCCCCGCAGGTTTTTACCGCCTGCTGACTGCGGCCGGACACGGCCACCGGGCCTTTCCGACGGCTCATCCGTTGCGGGGGAGCTGATTCCAGCAGGCGGGGGATACCACCTGCCGCACTGTGTTTGCTTTCAAGAAAGGGTGCCCGCCACCATGACCGGAACCGGAACGATCGTCGTCGGTCTCATTGTCGTTTTGTGGCTGTTCGTGCTCGCCCCGCTGGTGCTGCGCGGACACAAGCCGGTCAGTCGTGCCGGTGACGGATTGGACGACACCCGGGTGGTGCACCAGGGGGGAACCGCCCTGGCCACCACGCGCCGGAAACCGAAGTTTTCCGCCGGTGACGTCCACGTCCACTACGACGACGACCCGGACGCCGAATACGTCGACGCCGAACCCTACCTGGCCCACGCCGACAGCAGCGCCACCGCCACCGCGACGGTCACACAGACCGGTGACACCGCCACCGCCACCGATACCGCTGCCACCGGCGCTTTCGCCGGTGAATCATCCGACGATACGGCAGCTGACACGGGTGCTGCCGCCACCGGCGGCGATGACACCACCGGCAGCGGCAACAGCGGCAGCGGGCACGAATCAGCGGGACGCAAAATCATGGGTCTTTTCACCCGCCTGTCCGGCCGGGACACGGCAAGCGGCCCCGGCAGCCCGCGCGATGATGCGGCCGATCCCGGGGCATCCGCAAACGACAGCAGTGACGCCGATACCGGCAGCGCCGACGATGATGAGCAGGAAGACACCACCCCGCGGTTTACCGAGGCGGATTTCAACGAGGACGGCACCCGCTACCGCTACGACGAATCGTTTTCCTCCCCGGCGGATCTTTTCCACCCGGAGGCCGACTACCAGCCGGCCGATGATGCTGTGCCTGCTGCCGCCGACGATGCCGCACACGACAGCGACGACACCGACAGCCAGACCGGGGACGATGATGCTGATTCCCCGGCCGACACCGCCGGAACGGTGACCCATCTGTCGACCGAATTCGGTTTCAAACCCACCGAGGTTGTGGTCACCGATGAGGACCGCGAATTCGCGGCCCGCCGGGCCGGCCGCGGCGGTTGGGATCCGGAAACGGACAAAAAACTTCAGCTGGCCCGCTACCGCAGGCGCAAAAACGTGCTGCTGGTCATCGCCTCGCTTTTCGCCGGCGGAGTGATCAGCGGATTCATGTTCGGCGGTACAGCCTGGATGATTCCTCTGGTCACCGGCGTGCTGATGGTGATCTACCTGCTGGCTCTCCGGCGGGTCGCCCGGGAGGAAAACTCCCGCCGCCAGCGCCGTATCCGGCAGCTGCGCCGGGCACGCCTGGGGGTGAAAAACTATTCCGATGCCGAGCTGGGCATCCCTCAGCGGCTGCGCCGGCCGGGGGCCATCGTGGTCGAAATCGATGATGAAAGCCCCGATTTCGCTTCCCTTCCCGTCGGGCGGATGCCCGCCCCCACCACCCGGCATGCCAGTCACGCACACGGCTCCGACACCGACCGCGACCGGGTCATTGACCTGAAAAACTGGTCCCGCCCCCGCCGCGCCATGTAGCGGCAGAAAAAACAACCGCCACCGCCCGCCCCGGATCCCACCGCCGGGAGCGGGCGTTTTGTTCATTGCCTGCCGCGGGAGTAACATGTACGGGGTTGCAGATGAGATTTCTGCGCCACAATCACATACCCCTTGGGGCTATAGCGCAGTTGGTAGCGCGCCTCGTTCGCATCGAGGAGGTCACGGGTTCGATTCCCGTTAGCTCCACCAGTCAAGCACCGAAGACAACGCGCATTGTCTTCGGTGCTTTTTGATTTCGTCAACCGGTATCGTGGATGGGCAACCGCACCAAAATGGTGGCCGTAACTGGGGTGGGTATCCGGCGGCGTGATGGCAAGGAGTAACCGTGCGTGACGAAGAGTTTCTGCGCCGCGTCCGTATTCATGCAGGTGAGCTGGAACTGGCTGCCTACACCCCGGCAGATGGGGATGACTACCTTTCCTTCATGTCGTCCCTGCAGTTGTGGGACGATCCCGATGTACCGTATTTTTTTCCGTGGTTTCGCGCCTTCGCCACTGATCCGGAAGGACAGGCGCACAAAAGCCTGGAACGGATCGCCTCGTGTGTTGACGAACTCAACCCGGATATCTGGGATGTACCGCTGCTTGTCCGCTACCGCGGGCACATCATCGGCAAGCAGGATATTCGCGCGCTGAAGTTCGCCCGGACGCGCACCATTTCAACCGCTTCCATGCTTGATCTGCGCTACCAGGGCCGGGGTTTCGGGAAACTGATGCGCCGGGCAGTGCTGATTGTCGCCTTCGATCACCTGGGGGCACAACGGGCCTATACCGGTGCGCACCAGGAAAACATGGCATCACGCGGGGTGTCCCTGGCATGCGGCTACCGGCCGGTCCCACTGGGCGATCTGCCGCCGTTGGCTGAAGAAATAAGGCCTGTCGACCATGACTATTTTTGTGTCACGCCCCACAGTCTGAACAGGGCGGGAGTCGTAGTTGAGTTGTCGGGTTTACCATCACCCGCCAGCTGAACGGCATTTCTTTCTGGGGAGATGGTTCAGGTTGTGACACCGGCCAAACCGTGGTTCAGCAGTTTCGGCTGTCGGCGTGCCCCGGCATCCGGGCAACCCGTTGATTGTTGCCGCTACCGCAGATTCACGGGGTCGGGCAGGTTGCTCCGGGCTGGATCGCACACCGGGGGAGCTGTGGAACACCACTGTCCGGGGTGCAGCCATGGCGGCCATGAACCCAGTGAAAAGTCCCGGATGCGCTCTAGCGCGGCGGGCGGTATCCACCGGATCACCCGCCCCGCTGAACCGGCACCGGCCACGGACAGGGATTGCGTCATCCAGACCGGAAATCCCCTGTTTCCGCCGCCACCGGGGTGTGTCCCGGCGATTGTGCGCACCGTGCAGCTAGTCTGGATGGCGTCCGGAGTGACCGCGGCGATCGGTGTCACGCGGCATCGGCCCACGGTTTTTTTCTGAATTTTTGCTACCGCCAAGGAGACGTTCATGCCCACCGAACCGAAGACTATTTTGATCACCGGCGGCGCCGGTTTCATCGGTTCCACCGTCGGATCGGCGTTGATTGACGCCGGCTACCAGGTGGTGGTGCTGGATAATCTGTCGACCGGACGGGAGGAATTCTGCACGGACCGGAAACTGTATGTGGGCGATATCGCCGACGGACAGCTAATCGACCGCATTGTGGCCGACAACCCCGGTATTTCTGCGGTGGTGCACTGTGCCGCCTCCATTGTGGTGCCCGAGTCGGTGGCCGAACCCATCCGCTACTACAACAACAATGTGGTCGGCACCCTGAAGCTGGTGGAGTCGCTGCTGCGCAACGGGATCACCCGCATGCTGTTTTCTTCCTCCGCGTCGATCTACGGGGTGGCCGAGGATTTCACCGTCGACGAGAATTCACCGATTGACCCCTCCAGCCCCTATGCCCGCACCAAAGCCCATGTGGAGGGCATGCTGGCCGATATCTGCGACGGCACCGATCTGCGGCTTATTTCGTTGCGCTATTTCAACCCGATTGGCGCGGATCCGAAAATGCGCACCGGGCTGGCACTGGAAAAACCCTCCCACGCGCTGGGCATGATCCTCACCCGTGACGCGGAAGGGGAACCTTTCACCGTCACCGGCGACACCTGGCCCACCCGGGACGGTTCCGGGGTGCGGGACTACATTCACGTGTGGGATTTGGCTGCCGCGCATGTGGCCGCCATCGACAACTTCGACTCGGTTGTCACCGGACCCGACGGTGACTGCACCCACCGGGCGATCAACCTGGGAACCGGCACCGGAACCACCGTGTTCGAATTGGTCGAGGCCTACAACAGGGTGGTCGGCCACGAGATTGCGGTGGAAGTCGGCCCGCCGCGGCCGGGTGATGTGGCGGGCGCCTACGCCCAGACCGGCCGGGCGGAAAAAGAACTCGGCTGGCGGGCCACCCACAGTGTGGACGACGGCATCAGGGATACGCTGCGCTGGTTTGACCGCCGCGGCGACATCCTGCCCGATTTGGCCCGTTGAGAACAAAACCCTCCCCCGTGTCACCTGCCCGGGCCACCGGCCGGTGGTTAGCCGGGGAGGGTGCCGGGTATGGTTACCGGCATGGACAAACCGGTCGTGCGTGACGGTGCGCTTTTTGTTTTCCGATGTGTCATCGGCTTTGTTTTCGCCGCACACGGTTACCAGAAACTGTTTGTGGCGGGACCCGGGCAGACCACCGCTTATTTTCTTTCCCAGCAGATCCCGCAACCGGCGCTGGCCGCCTGGTTGACCGCCATTTGTGAGCTGGTCGGCGGTATTTTGCTGATCATCGGTCTGGTGACCACCATTGCCGCCGGCGTGCTGGCGGTGATCATGGTGGGGGCTTTCTGGTTCGTGACCCGCAGCGGGGGACTGTTTGTGGCCACCGGCGGAAGTGAATACGTGGTGGTGCTGTGGGCGGCGTTGGTGACCATCGTTGTCTTCGGGCCGGGCCGGGCCAGTATCGACGGGGCGGTGGGACAGCGTGATTGACTGCGTGGCGGTGCAAAAAGCACTCTCGGCACGGCTGGACGGGGAACAGACGGGCGTTGACGATGATGTGGTCGACGCGCACGTGTCGGCCTGTGCCGACTGCCGCCGGTTCTATGACCGGGCGGCCGCCTTGAAAAGACAGCTGACTTTTTCCTCCGACCAGTCCACACAACAGCTTGTCGCCCCGCCGGATTTGTCGCAGGCGATTTTGGCCGGGCTGGAATCGCAGCAGCGCCGGTTGTCCTCCCGCCGGGCGCTGGCTTCCATGGTGTCCCGGGCGGCTCTGGTGGCCGCCGGTGTGCTGTGTGCCGTGTGGGCGGTGGTGCTGTTGAGCGGCACCACCGGGATTGTCGCCCCGCCGGGTGCGCCGGAATCCGGGCAGATAGTGCCTGACGGCAGCGGTGCCACTGGGTTCAGCTCCCCGCTGATGGTGGATGCGGCCGCTGTCCGCCTGGCATTGGCGGTGGGCATGTTTTTTGCCGCCTGGCAACCCCGGCTGGGGGCTGGCATGCTGCTGGTGATCGGGCCGTTTACGGCTTTCAGCATCGGTTTCACCGCCCGGGACGTGGTTCTCGGGTTTGCCAGCGCAACCGATGTATTCGGGCTGCTGCTGTTGGTCAGCTGCTGTGTGCTGCTCGGCTGGGCGTGGCTGGCCGACGCCAACGGACTGTCGGCGGTGCACCGTTTCTGGCGCGGTGCCACCGCCCGCCCCGCCCCGTGAAAAGTAACCCACCCACCGGTGCTGCAGTGCGTCCGGTGCGCGACTTTTTTGCGCTGGTGGGCGGGCCACGATGGTGTACCGTGCCCGCGGGGCCGGCTGATCCGGTGCCGCCCCCGGCCGCGGCCGACTAGACTGTGGGGGAGAAAAAACCGGAGAAGGAAAAACCGCCTTCCCGCGGGGCGATTGCCGTCGCTGCCGCGGTGTCAGGGTGGCCTTCCGACGTATCCGACCCCAGTGGGGTATCCCCAGAATTTGTTTCGAAAGGCGCGTGTTTTCAGCAGTGGCCAACACCCGCACACCCATCGGCTGGCAGATCTATCCCCTCGGGTTCACCGGGGCGCCGGTGCGCCCGGCCGATGAGACTGAACGTGAACTGTCCCACCGGCTGCGCCATATCGGCAACTGGCTGGACTACGTTGTCCGGCTGGGCGCCGACACCGTTGTGCTGGGGCCGATTTTCGCCTCCACGTCCCACGGCTATGACACCGTGGATTTTTTCACCATCGATCCCAGACTGGGCGATGACGGCGATTTCGATGCCCTGGTGTCCGGATGCCGGGACCGTGGCCTGGGGCTGATTCTGGACGGGGTGTTCAACCACGTCGGCAACCAGCACCCCCTGTTCCTGGAAGCTCTCGGGCAGGGGCCCGACGGTGACAACGCCGGGATGTTCGCCATCGATTTCGACCACGATCCACCGCAGCCGGCCAATTTCGAGGGCCATCCCGGACTGGTGGAATTCAACCACCAGAGCAAGGCCGTCGAAGACCTGGTGGTGGAGGTGATGTGCCACTGGCTGGATAAAGGAGCCACCGGCTGGCGGCTGGATGCCGTCTATTCGGTTCCCGCCGAGTTTTGGCCGCCGGTGGTCGAAAGGGTCCGCGCAGCCCACCCGGAGGCCATCATCTTCGGGGAGATGATCCACGGCGACTACGCCGGTTACGTCAGCGCATCGGGCATTGATTCGGTCACCGAATACGAGCTGTGGAAAGCCGTCTGGTCGTCGCTGAAGGAAAACAACTTCTACGAGCTGCAGTGGACCCTGCAGCGGCACAACGGTTTCACCGAAGCTTTTACACCGGTCACCTTCATCGGCAACCACGACACCACCCGCATCGCGACTTTCGTGGGGCTGAAAAAAGCGGTGGTTGCCGCAGCGATCCTGTTCACGGTCTCCGGGCATCCGATCGTCTACTACGGGGACGAACTCGGCTGGGAGGCGGAAAAGGAAGAAAAACTCGGCGGCGATGATCAGGTGCGGCCGATGTATCCGGCCACCCCGGACGACATTGACCCGGGGCAGACATGGATGCTGGATATCTACCGGGAACTGATCGCCCTGCGCCGCAACCGGCCGTGGCTGACCGATGCAGTGGTCGCCGATGTCGACATCGACAACACCGTCTACACCTACACCTGCACCGGAAAAGACGATGGCCAGCAGATCACCGTCACTGTGCGCTCGGGCGACGCCCCGTCGGTGACGGTAAGCGAGAACGGCCACGAGATTTTCTCGTTCAGCTAGGGCACCGCACCTTCCGGCCGGTAAATCAGGCCGCATCCTCTGCGGGCACCCTCAATGACACCACGGGGGCCGTGTCTTCCACTCCGGAGTGGAAGACACGGCCCCCGTGGTGTTTTAAAAGGGCCGGACTGTGGTGTGCAGCCGACTGCGGCTCAGTGCCAGGACGGCATCCACATCAGCCAGTTGTAGTGGGTGTCGGTGATCTGTATGCCGTAGAGAATCGGGGCGAAATAGACAAACATCCACACCACCAGCGACAGGTAGGCGATCACCGCCACACGCGGCACCGTCAGCTGGCGGGCGCCCGCACCCGGCCGGGGGGTGTCGGCGGCCAGCACCTGCAGGCACACCAGGGTGATCATGAGGATGGTGAACGGCACCATCGGCTCGGCGTAGAAGAAATACATCTGCCGGTCGTAGACAATCAGCCAGGGCAGGAAACTGGCCGCAAACCCGGCCAGCGGGATGAGGAACCGGTTGTCGTGGCGGATGATCACCGACCAGATGGCCCACAGCACCACCGGTACCGTCACCCACCAGATGGCGGGCGTGCCGAACAGGTAGATCATGGTGCGGCATTTCTCGGTGCCGCAGTCAATGTCGGTGTGGGAGGAATACAGCACCGGCCTGACAGAGGCCAGCCACGCCCACGGCTTGGAGTCCCACGGGTGGCTGTGCCCGGACGATGAGGTGATTGAGCCGTGGAACTTCAGCACATCCGAGTGGTAGTCGATAAACGACGCCAGGCCCTCCGGCAGCATGCGCAGCCAGGAGTCCTCCGGGATTTTCCCGGTGGAAAAACTGTGCCGGTACACCGATGTCTCCTGGGCGAACCAGGCGCGGAAGGACCAGAAGTACAGCAGCACCGGAACAATGACCAGGGCGGCAAAAGACGCGAATCCGTCTTTGATGACCGCACCCACCAGCGGCCGGTCGATTCCGTGGCGGGCGCGGGCGGCGGCGTCGGCGGCGACGATGACGATGCCGAAGACCGCCATGTAGTACAGGCCGGACCATTTCACCGACAGGGCAAGCCCCAGACACACCCCGGCGGCCAGCCGCCACCAGCGCACCCCCAGCCGCGGGCCGCCCGGCCCGTAGCAGTCGAGGATTCCGGCCATCTGCGCTTCCTGCAGCCGCTGGTTCACATCGTCACGGTCGACGAGCAGGAAATACACGGCGGCGGTGACGGCGACAACCAGGAAAATATCCAGCATGCCGAACCGGCTGCCGACCAGCAGCACCCCGTCGCAGGTGGCGATGACACCGGCGATGACCATCCCGGCCGTGGAACCGGTCAGCCGCCGGGCGATGAGCATGATCAGCACGATGGTCAGCGACCCCGCCACCGCGCAGGCTCCCCGCCATCCCAGGGGTGTGTAGCCGAAGATCAGCTCCGAATAGGCGATCAGCTGTTTGCCCAGCGGCGGATGCACCACCAGCCCGTAGCCGGGGTTGAGTTCGGTACCGCCGGTCACCGGGCCGATCCACGACTTGACCATGTTGTAGGCCTGCGGCACATAGTGCTTCTCGTCGAAGATGGGGGTGTGTTTGTCCGTGGTCCTGGCCAGGGCCACAAACCGGGTGGCCACCGCCAGGGCGGTGATGACGATAAAGGCCACCGCATCCCATCTGCTCCAGGCGGGTGGTGGCCCGGGCCGCCACAGCCAGTTGCGTGCCGGGCGCTTGAATCTGCCGCCGGTGGCGGTGGTGGCACGGTCCGGGGCCGGGGGTGTTGTTGTTGCTGCGGCAGTCACGCTAAAAGAGTTTAGGGTGTGTGCCACACTTTAAGCATGGCACGCCCCGACACCACCCCAGAATCCAGTATCCCCGAGCAGACCGCCGGCCTTTCCGGGAACGATCCGGGGCACCCCGGTTCCCCGGATCCGGACTCCGCCGCGGAGAGCACCCATGGGCCGCTTTTTCCCCCGGCTGTTCTTGCCGCCTGTCCGCTTCCGGAGAGGGGAGTGGTGTTGGCGGGAACCCCGCTGGGCAATATCTGGGATGCCTCCCCGCGGCTGGCCGCGGCGCTGGCAAGAGCCGATGTCATTGCCGCCGAAGACACCAGACGCACCCGGCAGTTGGCCGAGCGGTTGCACGTGGAGATCACCGCCAGAGTGGTGTCCCATTTCGAACACAACGAAACCAGCCGGGCCGAGGAGCTGGTGGAGCAGGCCGCACACAGCCTGGTGCTGGTGGTCACCGACGCCGGGATGCCGGTGGTGGCCGATCCCGGCTTCCCGATCGTGAAACTGGCCCACAGTGTGGGTGTTCCGGTCACCGTGATCCCCGGTCCGTCGGCGGCAACAACGGCCCTGGCCGCCTGCGGAATTGCCGCCGGGGCGTTTACCTTCGCCGGTTTCGCGCCGCGCAAATCGGGGCAGCGGAAAACCTGGCTGAAAAACCTCGACTCCGATACGGCTGTGACCGTGTTATTCGACTCCCCGCACCGGATCGGGCAGACACTTGCCGATGCGGCCGAGGTCTTCGGCGCCGACCGGCAGGCGGCCGTGGCCCGGGAGATGACGAAAATCCACGAGGAAATCATTCGCGGCAGCCTGGGGGAGCTGGCCGATATCTGCGCCGACGGGCTGCGCGGGGAGATCACCCTGGTGATCGCGCCCGGGCAGGCCGCCGAACCCGACCCGGGGGAGCTCATCGGTGAAGTTCGGCAACTGGTGGCCGCCGGGATGAAACTTAAAGCCGCCTGTGGGCAGGTGGCGGCGATGACCGGGGTGAAGAAAAACCGGCTGTACGCCGCCGTTATTGAGGCCAACAACTGAATCGTTATCAAGACGTGACCTAAGGGGTGTTCCTGCTGGCTGAGGGGTGGCTGCGCAACCGTATAAGGGTGCGATTGCCGTTTGCCCGCCCGCTTGGCGCCGGGCCAGGTTGCTTATGTGACTGTCTCAAAGGATTTTTAGAGTATGACCAATTCCGACAATATGAGACCAGATTCACCGCCCGGCGGTACCGGGGACGGGTTCGCCTCGGTCGCGGACGACCGTCTGTCCGAGGCTGACGAGAAGACCGTATCCCCCGATGCCGGCTACCAGGTGGCCATGGACGGCAGCGCCGAATCCACCCCACCGAACACCGATGATCCGGTGCATGTTTTCGAAAACCCCGACGTGACCGCCACCGAAACCCTGGCGACCATGCTGTCGAACCAGGATGTTGTCGCCGGCACCGCCGGCGGCGAGGAACCGATCGAACTGGTCGGTGAAAAATCCGACCTGCCGATCAGCTGGGGAGTCGTTGGCACGGCCATGGCTGTGGTCATCGCCATTGTGGTGTGGGGTCTTTTCGCCCCGGCCGATTTCTCTGACTTCGCCACCAACGCCCTGGGCAGCGTCATCGACAAGCTCGGCTGGGCGTTCACCTTCTTCGGCACCGCTTTCGTGTTCTTCATGCTGGCGGTCGCTTTCTCCCGTTTCGGCACCATCCGGCTGGGCCGCGACGATGAGGCCCCGGAGTTTTCCACCGTCAGCTGGTTCGCGATGATGTTCGCCGCCGGTATGGGCATCGGTTTGATGTTCTACGGTGTCTCCGAGCCGTTGAGCCACTTCCGTTCCGGTGTTCCCGGCATCGGCACCGAATCCGTTGGTGGCGCGATGGCCACCACCCTGTTCCACTGGACCCTGCACCCGTGGTGCATGTACGCCGTGGTTGGTCTGGGTATCGCCTACTCGACTTTCCGCATGGGCCGCAAACAGCTGCTGTCGAGCTGTTTCGTGCCGTTGATCGGTGAAAAAGGCGCCAACGGCGTGGTCGGCAAAATCATCGACGTGCTGGCAATTGTCGCCACCATCTTCGGTACCGCCTGCTCGCTGGGCATCGGTGCCACCCAGATCCGGGCCGGCCTGGCCAAGGTCGGCTGGATCGATCTGCAGGCCGACACTTTCGAGCCGGGCCTGTCGAACCCGAACAACCTGTGGCTTTTGGTGATCGTGTCCGTGCTGACGGTCTGCTTCGTCATCTCGGCCGTTACCGGCGTGTCCAAGGGCATCCAGTACATCTCCAACCTGAACATGGTGCTGGCCGGTCTTTTGGCCGTGTTCGTCTTCGTGCTCGGGCCGTCGGTGTTCATCCTGAACATGGTGCCCACCGCGTTCGGCAACTACCTGTCTGATTTCTTCCAGATGACCGCCCGCACCGCCGACTCCAACAACGGCGAAGCCGCCGGCTGGCTGTCCGGCTGGACCATCTTCTACTGGGCCTGGTGGATTTCCTGGAGCCCCTTCGTCGGCATGTTCCTGGCGCGGATTTCCCGCGGCCGCACGATCCGTGAATTCGTCATCGCCATCGTGCTGGTTCCCTCCGCCGTGTCGCTGGTGTGGTTCTCGATCTTCGGCGGAACCGCCATCTACTTCGAGGAGATCGGCTCGTCGATCTACGGTGACGGCGACGCCAAGCGCCAGCTGTTCGACCTGCTCTACAAGCTGCCCGGTGGCGCTGCCGCGGCCGTGATCGCCATGATCCTTCTGGCCACCTTCTTCATCACCTCCGCCGACTCGGCGTCGACGGTGATGGGATCGATGGCCCAAAACGGTGCCTTGACCGCCAACCGTTTCATCACCGCCTCCTGGGGTGTCGGTACCGCCGCCATCGGCCTGGTGCTGCTGTTCACCGGTGGTGCATCCACCCTGTCGAACCTGCAGAACGTCACGATTATCGCCGCCAGCCCCTTCCTGTTCATTCTGGTGGTGCTCATGGTGGCAATCGTCAAGGATCTGTCCAACGACCCGCTGTATCTGGACCACAAGGCCCAGCAGCGTTTCGCCATGAAACTGGCCCGCGAGGCCCGTGTCCACCAGGAGCACGTCGCCCGCCAGCAGCAGATTGAGGGGCTGAAAAAAGGTCTGCACAAGCTGACCCACCCCGGCCACGGCCACCAGCTGAAGAAATAGCCGGGAAATAAATTCCGGCGCAAGCCCCAGGACAAGCCGCCCCGAACAAACACACCCGGGGTGGCACCGTCTTCTTCCCGCCCCCGCCCGCCCCGCCACAACGGGGCGGGGCGGGGGCGGGTTTTTTCTTTTTTAAAGTCCCTGCCGCAGAAAAAAGCTCAGCCCGCCCCACTCGGCCGGCAGGCACAGATGGCGCGCAGGCAGCCGCGGCAAATGCGGCCGCCGGGCAGCGCCGCCGCACAGATCCGGCGGCGCCACCGCCGCGTGTGGTGGACACCCACTGGCCGGTGGACGCCGCCGGGACGGGGGACGTTTATGCTTGAGGGCATGTCAAAGAATGTGCTCACTGCCGTTGCCTGGCCCTATGCCAACGGACCCCGCCACATCGGACACGTGGCGGGTTTCGGTGTCCCCTCCGACGTGTTCGCCCGGTTCATGCGAATGCGCGGCGAGAATGTGCTGATGATCTCAGGCACCGATGAGCACGGCACCCCGCTTCTGGTGCAGGCCGAAAAAGAAGGCGTGAGCGTCCAGGAACTGGCCGACCGCTACAACCGGCAGATCGTCGAGGACCTGGCGGGACTGGGCCTGTCCTATGACCTGTTCACCCGGACGACCACCCGCAACCACTACGCCACCGTCCAGGAACTGTTCCGCGGCCTCTACGACAACGGGTACATGAAAAAAGAAACCACGATGGGCGCCATTTCGCCGTCGTCGGGCCGTACCCTTCCCGACCGCTACATTGAGGGCACCTGCCCGATCTGCAAAGCCGACGGGGCGCGCGGCGACCAATGCGACAACTGCGGCAACCAACTCGATCCGTCCGACCTGATCGACCCGGTATCCAAAATCAACGGCGAAACCCCGAAGTTCATCGAAACCGAGCATTTTCTGCTCGATCTTCCCGCGCTGGCCAACGCTTTGCAGCAGTGGCTGTCCACCCGCAGCGACTGGCGGCCGAATGTACTGAAGTTCTCCCTGAATCTTCTCAAGGACTTGCGTCCCCGGGCGATGACCCGTGACATCGACTGGGGTGTTCCGGTGCCGATCGAGGGCTGGGCCGACAATGACGCGAAAAAGCTCTACGTCTGGTTTGATGCGGTCGTGGGCTATTTGTCCTCCTCGATCGAGTGGGCGTGGCGCACCGGCAACCCGGATGCCTGGAAGGACTTCTGGACCGACCCGGAGGCTGTGTCCTACTACTTCATGGGCAAAGACAACATCACCTTCCACTCCCAGATTTGGCCGGCCGAACTGCTCGGCTACGCCGGGCGGGGTGACCGGGGCGGCAGTGAGGGCCAGTTCGGTTGCCTGCGGCTTCCCACCGAGGTGGTGTCCTCGGAATACCTGACCATGTCGGGTTCGAAGTTCTCCTCGTCGAAGGGGATCGTCATCTACGTCAAGGACTTCCTGAAAGAATTCGGACCCGATCCGCTGCGCTACTTCATCGCCGTGGCCGGGCCGGAAAACACCGATACCGACTTCACCTGGGACGAATTTGTCCGCCGCGTCAACAACGAGCTGGCCAACGGCTGGGGCAACCTGGTCAACCGGACCGTGTCGATGGCGTACAAAAACTTCGGTGAAGTACCCCAGCCCGGTGAGCTGGAAGCCGACGACGAAAAAATCCTGAAGCTCGCCGAAGACGCCTACGGCATTGTCGGCGAGAACCTGGCGCATTCACGGTTTAAAGCCGGTATCACCCATGCGATGCATGTGGTTGGTGAAGCCAACGCCTACATCGCCGCCCAGGAGCCGTGGAAGCTGGCCAAAGACGACTCCCAGCGGGAGCGGCTGGCCACCGTGTTGTGGACCGCCCTGCAGGTGGTCAGCGACTGCAACACGCTGTTGACCCCCTACCTGCCGCATATTGCGCAGAAAGTCCACGAGACTCTCGGCCGCGACGGCATCTGGGCCGCCAGCCCGACGATCGTGGAAGTCACAGACGACATGCCGGTTGAACCGGTCGGCCACGGTCTGCCGGAGCAAGGCAGAAGCTACCCGGTGATCATGGGCGACTACGACAACCAGCAGGCCACCTGGCAGCGCACCCCGATGGTGCCCGGCACAGTCCTGACCAAACCGAAGCCGCTGATTGCGAAACTGGATCCGGAACTGGCGGAAACCGGCCCCGAATGGGCGCCCGTGGTCCGCGACTGACCATCATCCGGCAAAAAACCACCACCCTGTTGTCCCGACGGCCTTCCCGGCTCGGTCACACTGCGCCGGGAAGGCCTCAGCCATGCCACACCCCATGGCCTGTGTGGGGTGCACAAAAACACCGGCAACAAGTTTTGCCGACCCGGGCAGGCACACACCCTAAAAAAACAGAGACAACCGGCGCACAAGGAAGAAGGCCTTTTAAAAAAACCGCCGACGGACCATACGATGACACCCCGGCGCTTGCGCCGGGGTGATGCTGTGGGGGTAAGGAAAAGACGGGAAGTTACTTGTCGCCGGTCATGGCTTTCAGACCGGAGATGACGAACTCGATCTGCTCGTTCATCATTTCCTCGTTTTTCGCCGGATCCAGGGTGGGAACCGTCTGCTCCGGGGAGGTAGCCAGTTTCGCCAGCTGCTGGGTTGCCTTGTCCATGGCGCGCTTGTCGGAGGCGGTTTCCTGCACCAGCCGGGAAACCAGGACAATTTTGCCGATCAGATCAATACCGAAATAGACGGCTTTCTCGTTGTGCGGCATCCCGGATGCTTTCATCTTCCGGCTAAATTCCAGCAGGTAATCCTGGAAAACGACATGGCTTCCCGGAGACGCCAAAATAGCGCGGGCAATACCCGGAAACTCACCGGTGACTTTCCACAGCTGCTGGTGGTACCAGCGGATCATCTCCACCCAGTTCAGTGATGAATCGGGAAGGACCATGGTGGAAGCGGCGCGTTTGAAACACAGCATGAGAAGGTCATCGCGGGATTCGACGACCCGGTACACACTCGGTGGTTTCACGCCCAAGACCCGTGCCACGGAGGTGATGGAAAACTCCGCCACCCCCAGATCAATAGCCGCATTTATGACGTCTTCAAGGCTGAAAGCCGGTTTCGGGCCCGATTTGCGGGGGTGCATTCCTGGGGCTGTCATAGTCGACCATTCTAGCAACTGCCGGGTGCGGAAACATGGTGGACTGTGGTCCAGAATGGTTTTCGCCCGGCTGTTCTGCATAAACACCGCCACCGCGTATCAATTTTGATGCTGTTGGTCCGGGATGTGCCCCACATGCCGGTGACCGGCAAGCGGAAGGCGACAGGTCGCCAACCGGTCAGAACAGCCATCCGCCGGTGGGGGAGCGGGCCGGCAAAAGGGTCGGTGGCAACCCGTTAGGATGGGCGGCATGTCCAAGAGCAAGAAAAACCGTCCGCAGCCTTGTCCCGCCGACCGGATTCCGGGACTGGTCGATGCCCACACCCACCTGGCGTCCTGTGGTGGATGGGAACCGGAGACTGCAGCCGGTTTCGTTGACCGGGCGGCCGATGCCGGAGTGGAAAAAATCTGCACCGTCGGTGATGGACTGGACGAATGTGCCGCCGCCGTGGCGGTGGCCCGGGACAATCCGCGGGTCTATGCGGCTGTGGCGATTCACCCGACCCGCGCGGCAGAGCTGTCGCAAGAGACGAAAACACGCCTGGCCGCGCTGGCCGCCGATCCCCGGGTGGTGGCTATCGGGGAGACCGGGCTGGACACCTACTGGATCGGGAAATCAGACAGCTGTGCCCCGCTGGACATGCAGGAAGCCGCGCTGCGCTGGCATATTGATCTGGCGGTGGAAACCGGGAAAGCACTGATGATCCACAACCGGGAAGCAGACGCCGACCTGTTGCGGATTCTTGCTGATGCCCCGCAGCCGAAAGAGGTGATGCTGCACTGTTTTTCCTCGCCTGTCGAGGTGGCCCGTGAAGCCATCGACCGCGGCTACGTGCTCAGCTTCACCGGGAATGTGACCTTCAAAAACAACGGGCATCTCCGGCAGGCCGCAGCACTGGCCCCGGCAGGCCAGCTGCTGGTGGAAACTGATGCGCCCTACATGACCCCGGAGCCGTTCCGGGGGCGGAAAAACGAACCGTCGCTGATCGGTCATACCTACCTGTGCATCGCCGAAGCCAGGGGAATGAGGGTCGCGGATCTGGCCGATGAGGTCGGGGCCACCTTCGACCGGGTCTTCGGCCTGGCGGAACCTGCCTGACAGGTTTTCCGGCCGGTGGTGCCGGCCGGCCAAGCAAGGGCCGGGCGATACCGCCGGCCCCATAGCTCCGGTGTGGGGAAAATCATGCCGCCAGCTAACGATGATACCCTCTCGGAATTGGTGTCGCCCCTGTGGCTGCACCCCTCCTGGCGGCACTGGTTATACAGTGTGTGCAGCCAAAATATTCCCGTTGCGCCGGGCGGTGGGCGCGCCCGCCGGTGGGGGTGGGGCGGGGGTGGGGATCCTGACCGCCTGCAATAGGTGCCGTGGTGGGCGAAAAGTGCTTCCTATAAGGGGGTATGGGGATCGCTTTGGGTGGAGAAACAACCTTTCACCTGCCTTTTTGCACCCAAAACCTTCGACACTGCGGGTCCGGTCCCTTAGTATTTCAGTTGTTGGATCTGACGCCTCATACCGTGCACCAGGGACGTGTGTTCTTGTTCACTGGTGCTGTGGGAGCTGCACCGGGTTGGCCTAGCGGATAAGCCGGACAACAGTGCTACCCTCCGTGTGCGCGGTGGGGGCGTCGGGCCGGGCAAGGGTCCGTGGTTTCACGTCGAAGGGCGGACCACGGATATCTCTGCCGGTACGAAAAAATGATCGATGACGCACGGATCATGTGGGTGGCGTGGCGGATGTATTCCCCACGGTCTCCCCGGTCCGTTGGGGGGAGCTGGACGGCAGCTGTCCCTGAGTGCCGTGCCAATGCCAATGCCACACCCGATTTTTCAACCCCCGCACAGGCGGGTCGATCGGATGTAATGCGCAGGGCCAACCGGCCGCAGCGGACAGACAGCGTGTAAGGAGAAACCCGTGGGACGACACAGGATGGGCCGAAATGGCCGCATCAAAAAATCTATGCCGGTTCCGTTGAAAGCGGGCCTGGGGGCCGCCGCAGCAGCCGTGTTGGTTGCCGGTGGAATGTACTGGGGTACCCACAGTGCCACCGAAGCATCAGCCAGCATGGCTGCATCCGCCAGCTCTTCGTCGGTGACCACGGTGACCCAGGAAGTTGTCACCCACGTTCCCACCACTGTTTTTTCCACTCCGGCGGATACCACCGCCACCTCCACGCAACACTCGAGTGAACAGTCGAGCGTGTCGCAAGCCCCGGAACCGGCCCGCGCGGAACCATCTGCACCGGCACCGGCACCGGCACCGGCCCCCGCTCCTGCGCCGGCTCCCGCACCCGCTCCTGTCCCGGTGATTGAGAAATCGACCACTGTCACCAAGGTGGTGTCGGTGACCGAGCAGGTTCCCGCCCCAGCGCCGGCGGCAAGGCAGGAACCGGTCCGCCAGGCACCTGCACCCGCGCCAGCTCCGGCACCTGCGCCTGCACCGGCACCGGCTCCTGCTCCGGCCCCGGTTGCTGTTCCGGCTGACTGTCACCGCGGACCGGCTTTCGCCTTCGCCCTGACACTGCCGGGGGCGGGCGGGAATGCCCAGCAGCAGGCCCAGCAGCAGGCACAGCAGGCCATGGCCGAATACAACGCCCGCTGCGGCAGGTAGCCGGGATAAAGGCGTTTCCGCGAACAAAGACGGATTCTTTTTTCCGGATCAGATAAAAAAGACCTTCACACGGTTTCGGCAACCATCACAGCCCTCTCCCAGGGTTGTGGTGGTTGTTGAAATTTCGGGCAAACCCCCGGGTGGTCAACCGGGTTTTTCTTTCCGTCATCTGCTCCCGCCCCCGGCTCGGCATGCGGTATCGGTTGCGTTTTGACCCCGCCACCTGCCGGGGGAGGATCTGTGCACCCGTAGGGTCGGCGAATCCTGTCCGGTCGTGCCCGAACTGCCGCGGCGGCAGGAAACAGGCCGAAAGATCACCTCCGGATGGGGTGAAAAAAATGAACCCGTGCTTCCTGCCGGTGTTGGTGTGTCGTGTGTGATTGCTGTGATGCAGTGTCGTATCGACGTGCGGGGTGCGGCCGCTGTAGTCTCAATTCGATAACGCCAACGACGCTACCGCCCGCGGTACCGGCGCAGCCCAATGACGGAGCAGAACAAGTCCCCTTTTTATAAGGGGGAACGCTCGTTTTTCTCCCGCACTGCTGCCGGTGACCGCGTTGTCGCGTTGTGTTGACACAACCCATCCAAGGACGGGACAGTTTATTTCCATGGCCACTTCACGCCGCTCCGGTTTCGGCCGGTTGAACCAGACCACTTCGAAGCCTTTGAGGATCGCCACCTCGGGAATGCTGGTGACCCTGCTGGTGGGCGGGGGACTGGGGGTGACCCAGAAAAAAGATGTCGAGATCGACGCCAACGGCCGGATCATCGAGGCTTCGGCTCTCAACGGCACTGTCGGTGACCTGCTCGACAAGCTGGATATCGATCACGGGGTGTCCGATCTGGTCAGCCCGCCGGCCGATACCCGGATCACTGACGGTCAGACAATCACCGTCCGCTCCATCCGCCAGGTGTCGGTGACCGTTGACGGGGATCAACGCACCCTCGACACCACGGCCCTGACAGTGGGGGAGTTGGTGAAAAAACTCAATCTGGCCGATGCCGCCGACTCGTTGTCCCAGCCGGAAGACGCGGAGCTTCCGGTGGCCGGAATGAGTCTGAAAGTCACCACCCCGAAAGATGTCACCGTCATTGACGGCACCACCCCGATCGAGGTCACGGCCGCGGCCACCACCGTTGCCGGGGTGCTGGCTGATGCGGGTATCAGCCTGGGGGATGCAGATATCGTTGAACCGGGCGTGGATGAGGCTGTCACCGACGGGCAGACCATCACCATCACCCGCCGGACCGTGTCCACCGAAACCTCCACCAGCGTGTTCGAGGTTGAGCCGGTGGTCATCGAGGATCCGGAGATGGCCGAAGGCACTGAACAGGTGACCGTCCCGCCGAGACCGGGAACCCGCACCACCGTGCGGCAGACCGTCACCGAAAACGGTGCGGTGGTCTCCGACGCGGTGATCGAGGACACGGTGATCACCCCGGCGGTTCCCGCCACCATTACCCGCGGCACCAAACCCGCCGCCGCCCCGGTACCCGGGGGCAGCCGGTGGGATATTCTCGCCCAGTGCGAAGCCTCCGGGAACTGGGCGATCAACACCGGCAACGGTTTTTCCGGCGGGCTGCAGTTCACCCCCAGCACCTGGCTGGCTTTCGGCGGCGGGAAATATGCCCCGCAGGCCTGGCAGGCCTCCCGGGAAGAACAAATCGAAATCGCCGAAAAAGTTCTGGCCGGGCAGGGCTGGGGTGCCTGGCCCGCCTGCACCCGCAAACTCGGCTGGCGCTGACCCGCCCGGAGGCTGAGCAAACCCGGACAAAGGCCCCGTATCCACCCCACTGAGTGTGGGGTTGGGTGTGCCCGGACCCCAACCGGGGACCGGGCGCCTGCCAGCCTGGGGCGCCCCACCGGTGCCGGGGCCACGGCAGCAGCGGTGCCCCTTATAGAATGAACTGGCACCGGTCCGGTTGTTGGTTGTCTGTTGTTTTCACCTTCCCGCCGGTATGCCATGGATGCGGGCGCTGCCGTGTTTTTTTCTGTTGCGCCCCACCGACCCAACCAGCGACGGGAACAACCGAGTTGTCATGACCAAGCCTCAAGCGGAGTATCTGGGACCGAAAGAAATCCTGGCGATTTTAGCCGCCACCGGTGCCACCCCGACCAAGAAGTTCGGGCAGAATTTTCTCCACGACCCGAATACGGTGCGAAAAATTGTGGCCGCATCCGGGATCGGGGCCAGCGATGATGTTCTCGAGGTCGGACCCGGTCTGGGGTCGCTGACCCTTGGTCTTTTGGATACCGCCCGCAGCGTCACGGCCGTCGAAATTGACCCGTCGATGCTGGCGCTTCTTGAAACGACTATTGCCACCCACGCGGCGGGACTGGCAGAGAAACTGACCGTGTTCAACGCCGATGCGATGACTTTTGACCGTGACCGGCTCACCGCGGCCGGCTGCCCGCTGCCGCGGGCGCTGGTGGCCAATCTTCCCTACAATGTGGCGGTTCCGATCATCATCCACATGCTCACCGAATTCCCCAGCCTCACCCGGGTGCTGGTGATGGTGCAAAAGGAAGTGGCTGACCGGCTGGCTGCCGCACCGGGGTCGAAAGTCTATGGGGTTCCCAGTGTGAAAGCCTCGTTTTTCGGCTCTGTCAGCCGGGTGGGTCTGGTGCCGCGCACCGTTTTCCACCCGGTTCCCAATGTGGATTCGGCACTGGTGAAAATCGAGCGTTTCGCCCCCGGCAGCTGCCCGTGGCCGCAGGATGAGACGACCAGGCAACATGTCTTCCGCCTGGTTGATGCTGCTTTCGCGCAGCGCCGCAAAACCCTTCGGGCGGCCCTGAAACAGTTCTACGGCTCTGCTGCCGCTGCCGAAGAGGCTTTGGTCGGTGCCGGTATCTCGCCCTCCGCCCGGGGGGAGATACTGGCAGTGGACGATTTCGTCCGGCTGGCCCGCTATGACCGGCAGCAGGAGCAGTAAAAACCATCCCACCCACCGCATCCCGGGTGGTGCGATACCACCGGGCGAAAGGATCGTGACAGTTCATGGCCGAGTCGATGTTTCCCGGTGCCGGACGGTTTAGTGTCGTCGAGCTTGATGCCCACGCGAAAATCAATCTGCTGCTGGGCGTGGGCGCAGCCCGCAGTGACGGCTACCACGAGCTGAACAGTGTTTTCCAGACCCTGGATTTATCCGACCGGGTCCGGGTCACCGCCCACGATCCGCGCGACCATCCCGCACCGGCTGATCCGGCCACGGCCGTGCACAGCCTGTCGGTGACCGGTTTGGGAGCCCGCCATGTGCCCACCGACAGCACAAACCTGGCGTGGAAAGCCATTGATCTGGTGGTCGCGGAATACCGTCGCCGTGGGGTCACATCGTTTCCGGTGTTTGAAGTCTCGATCGTCAAAGGCATACCCACCGCCGGTGGCATGGCCGGTGGTTCCGCCGATGCCGCTGCCGCGGTCGCCGGTGCGGAAGCACTGCTGCGTGATCGCGGTGGCCCCCTGGATGAGGCGACGGTGCTGCGTATCTGTCTGGAACTTGGCAGCGACGTTCCTTTTTCCTATCTGGGTAAAACCCGGCTGGGAACCGGCCGCGGGGAGAAATTGACGCCCATGCTGTGCCGGGGCACCTACCACTGGGTGGTGGCCCTGCAGCGCACCGGTTTATCCACCCCGGAAGTCTTCGCCCGTTTCGATCAGCTGGTCGCCGAGGGCCGCGGACCATCCACACCGGCCGACCCGCAGGGTGTTGCCCGCGCTTTGGCCAGCGGCGATCCCCTGCAGCTGGCGGGTGTCCTGCGCAATGATCTTTCGGCTGCGGCACTGAGCCTCATGCCGAAACTGCACTCCACACTGGCGGCCGGCACCCGGGCGGGGGCGGTGGCGGGCATGGTGTCCGGATCGGGTCCGACATGCGTGTTTTTGTGCCGTAACGCCCAACAGGCCGAGGATGTCGCCGAAGAAATCATCGACTCGGGTAAAGCCTCGACCGCTGTCACAGCCACCGGCCCGGCCCCCGGGGTCATTGCCGTCAACAGCCCGCTGCCGGGGCGCTGACCACTCCCACCGCATCCCCCGGCCGGTGGTGGCATCCACCGGGGGTGCAGGTGATGCGGGTTTTCCACCTGCCGGTGGTTTCCGTCTGCCGAAACCACGGGGCCGGGCTTGGGGCCCGGTGGGCACGGTTTCTAGGATGGTGGGGTGGCCAACCTCGTCAACCTGGAAAATGTCAGCAAAAGCTTCGGTTTGAAAACCCTGCTCGACCGGGTCAGCCTGGGCGTTCAGTCCGGTGACCGTATCGGTGTGGTGGGGCTGAACGGCGGCGGCAAAACAACGCTGCTGGAAGTACTCACCGGCATCGAACCACCCGATTCCGGCCGGGTGTCGCTCAACAGTGGGCTGCGCATGGCGGTGGTCACCCAGCGGGCGGAACTGAACCCGGATGACACGGTCGCCGATGCGGTGATCGGACCGCTGGATCTGGAAATCTACCAGTGGGCCTCGAATGCGAAAGTCCGTGAAGTTCTCGGCGGGCTGGGCATTGTTGATCTGGGGCTGGAAACAAAGGTCGGTGAACTCTCCGGCGGGGAACGGCGACGAGTCAACCTGGCCGCCGCCCTGGTCAAAGAACTCGACCTGGTGGTTCTTGATGAGCCGACCAACCACCTGGATGTGGAAGGTGTGCGGTGGCTGGCCGACCATCTGCTCAACCGCAATCTGGCGGTGGTTGTCGTCACCCACGACCGCTGGTTTCTTGACACAGTGGCCACCCACACCTGGGAAGTCCACGACGGCACAGTCGATGTGTACGAGGGCGGCTACAACGACTGGACATTCGCCCGCGCCGAACGTGCCCGCCAGGCCGATGCCGCCGAACAGCGGCGCCAAAACCTGGCCCGCAAAGAACTGGCCTGGCTGCGCCGCGGTGCCCCGGCCAGAACCAGTAAACCCCGCTACCGCATCGAAGCCGCGGAAGCACTCATCGGTGATGTGCCCCCGCCCCGGGACTCGGTCGAGCTGCTGGCTTTTTCGAAAAAACGTCAGGGCAAAGTGGTTGTTGAACTCGAAGACGCCACGATCTCCACACCCGACGGCCGGGTCCTGGTTGATGATTTGACCTGGCGGTTGGGTCCCGGGGAACGCATCGGCCTGGTCGGTGTCAATGGTTCGGGAAAAACCACGCTGCTGCGGGCGATCGCCGGGGAAAAAGACCTGGATACCGGTAAACGCATTGAAGGGCGCACCGTGCGTCTGGGGTGGCTGAAACAGGAACTCGACGATCTTGACCCCGACCAGCGGCTGCTGGACGCGGTCGAATCGGTGGCCACCTATGTGCAGCTGGGGAAGAAAGAAATCTCCGCCAGCCAGCTGGCTGAACGACTGGGTTTTTCCGCCAAACGGCAACGCACCCCGGTGGGGGATTTATCCGGTGGGGAGCGACGCCGGCTGCAGCTGACCCGGGTTCTGATGGCTGAACCGAACCTGCTGCTGCTTGATGAGCCGACAAACGATTTGGACATCGACACCCTGCAGGAACTGGAATCGCTGCTCGACTCCTGGCCCGGCACCCTGGTGGTGATCTCCCACGACAGGTATCTCATCGAACGTATCTGTGACGTCACCTATGCGCTGTTCGGCGACGGAAAACTGACCAACCTGCCGCGCGGTATCGAGGAATACCTGGAAAGACGGCAGGCGGCCGGCGCCAACGACAACAGAAACGTCGATCTTTCCTCTGTCGGGGCCGAGAAGAAAACCCACGGCGCCGACCACGGCATGAGCCAGGCGGAAAAACGCAAACTCAGCAAGGAAATGGCGTCGCTGGAAAGAAAAATCGCCAAACTGGACACCAGGGAGCGCACCATCCACCAACAGATGGTGGAAGCCAGCGAAAAAATGGACACCGGTGCACTGGCCGATTTGAACACCCAGCTCGCCGCGATCGCCGACGAGCGCGGGGAGCTGGAAATGGAGTGGATGGAGTTGGGCGAAAAAATGGAGGGCTAAAACCCCTTCTGCTTCTTCCCCCCGCCACCCCGGCACACCTGTTGCTGGGGTGGTCGGATACGGCCTGTCCGGCGGGCATGTGCACCGCATGCGCCGGATAAGAACCAGCAGCCGTTTGTCACCGCACTCCGGGAGTCCGGGATACTGGTGATCCTCGGGTCCGCGGCTAAACCGGAAAAGTCCACGGCACCACGGCCCGCTGAAATTTCGATCGCCGGTTCATCTTCCCCATGGGACTGCTGCCGACACTGTTCGGCGTGGCCGCCTTCTTTTCCTAACAGTGTTTTCTCCCCGCCGGCCCAGCGGTCAAGGGGCCACGGCTTTTAAAAAACCGGAACCGTTCACTGGGGAAGAAGAGGGAAACAAAAAGTGGTGCACGCCCGGGTCGACTGCGTGCACCACGTGGTGGGTGGCGGTGGGAGGCCCTGCCTCAGGGGACGATCCAGCGTTGGGCTGCCCGAACAACAAGGAAAATCAGCACCAGGCCCAGCGCTGTGTCAGCCCCCATGTAGAACCAGTGCCAGATGGAACCGGTCTCCCCGGTACCGGCAATAACCGCATTGGTGCGGGCATTGAGAAATGGCCGGATGAGAATGGCTTTGAACACCAGCAGCCCGATGGCCGTGTACAGGCCCGTGCGGAAAGGCTTCGGGGCGGCGGCATTGCGGGCGGCGACAAACAGCAGTGCGGCAACGACGAACTCGACGATATTGAGTGCGGTAAACACCAGTCGGCCAATCCCCAGCCCCAGGGGAATGGTGATGCCGGGGGCGAGGAATTTCAGGGGCGCTTCAATGCCGGAAATCGCCACCAGAAGTCCCAGCCAGAAAACCGGCAGGATCAGACACAGGGCGGCGGGCAGGCGGGTTTTCTTTCTCTTGGCCATAACGCTCATGCTAGCCGGTGGAGGGCGGCAACTCTCGGCTGGCATAGCCGACCGGCCCGGTGGTTGTCCCGCCTGACAGATGCGGGACAACCACCGGGCCGGTGGCAAAAAGTGTGTGGGGGAAGAAAAACCGAAAGTCGGCCGCTGCCGCCGGTTAGCCGACGAAACGCTCGACGAAGAACCACTGGCCGGTGGAGGTGTCACGGTAGACACCGATACCGACGTATTTCATGTCCGGATCAAGCAGGTTGGCGGCTGCGGAATGATCCCGCACCCAGGCCTCGTTGGCTGCCATGGGCGCATTGGCGTTGTTGGACCACCAGATGTTTTCCGCCCCGGCATGTTTGCCCCGGCCCTGGTACCAGTCGGCCTGTTCAATCTCACCGGTATCCAGCCAGTCCCGCAGAATCGAGGTGTCGTAGGCCAGGTCGGCTTCTTTGTTCAGCTTCGCCTGGCGCACCGCATTGACGCCCTTGGCGGCAATGGCGCGGCCCAGGCGCTGCGCCCCACTGTCGGCGGACTGCTGCAGGTAGGGGTCGACCTGAAGCTCCGGAAGATTCTGGGTTGAGCGGTAGGTGTTGAGGGTGCGCAGCATGATTTCGCGTGCCCGATCCACCGACGGGCCTTCCAATCCCGCCACCGGAACGGCGTTGTCGGCGATGCCCGCGGCATCCCGGGACAGGTAGTCGTAGGGATTGGTGTCGGTGTCTTTACTGGCGGTAAGTGTCTGCTGCGGGGGCACCGGCTGATTGTCGGCTGCGGCAGCCTGGTACTGCTCGGCGTGGTCGGCGATCACCGTGACAATGGCCGCGAAACCAACCACTGCGGCCACTGTGCCGATCAGACCCGGGTGGAGCGGATTGGCCTGCTCCGGGGGCTGGTGGTCAGTGGTGGTATGCAACGGGGCGGCCCCGGCGGAGCCGGTCGATGCCGCTGACATGCTCAACGCCACAGCGGTCATGCTCGCGAGAGTGACTCTGACACGCGAGGTGGGACGCCTGTGCTTGTGCATGCTGACGAGCCGGTGCTTGCTCATAATGGGTTGCCTGAAATCCTTCCACACATGTCCGCGCACGGCGGACTCGGCCATGGCCTGGCCGACACATCCCCGGCAGACGGGAGTGCCGACACCTCAAACAATAGCGCTTTCGCCCTTTAAATAACAGTTGCGCAGGGGTTTCCTGCTGAGCGTTGTCGAAGGTGACGGGTCTGCGACGAGGAGGAAACGCCGGAAGTCTTGGGGGCAATTACGTGAGGCATGAGGGGTTTGGCTGTGAATCCGCCGCACGGTTGGGGCGTGGTCCAGGGGGTGTCCGCGGCGGGAAGGCGCAGGTGGCTTTCAGGTGGGGCGGCTGCAATGACTGTTCGACGTGAATTGATTGTGGGTTGGTGGTGTAGTCCGGGCATGGGCCGGGCCGGTAACTTTGGTGGTCACCTGCCTGAACCGGGACGTGATCTGTGTGAGGGTGTTCACAGAAAACGGGGATTCACTACCCTATTTCGGGGTGCAACTTAAGTGTCACGCGTCACAGGGTGGGTTGTTGTCTGCCCGCGCCGGGTCGCTTCCGGCTATCTGCGTCAGGCACAGGTGGTTTGTCCCGCCCGGCGGTTGGGTAGTGTTTTTTGCATGGGAAAAAAGGACAATAAAGACTCCAAAGTCACCAAGCCGCCGAAGCTGAACAAGAAGGCTTACGAGAAAGAGCTCAAACGCCTGCAGGCCGAGCTGGTTGACATGCAGCAGTGGGTGGTCGAAACCGGCGCCCGGCTGGTCATTGTCATGGAAGGCCGGGACGCGGCCGGCAAGGGGTCGGCGATCAAGCGCATCACCCAGTACATGAACCCCCGCACCTGCCGCATCGAGGCTCTTCCCGCCCCGAACTCCCGGGAACAGGGGCAGTGGTATTTCCAGCGCTACATCGAGCGGCTTCCCACCGCCGGTGAGATCGTCATCTTCGACCGCTCCTGGTACAACCGGGCCGGGGTGGAGCGGGTGATGGGTTTTTGCACCTCGCAGGAGTACCGCCGTTTCCTCCACCAGGCCCCCATTTTCGAGCGCCTGCTGGTCGAGGACGGCATCATGCTGCGCAAGTACTGGTTCTCCGTCTCCGACGAGGAGCAGGTCAGAAGGTTCACCTCGCGGCGTGAGGATCCGCTGCGCCGGTGGAAACTTTCGCCGATGGATCTGCAGTCGATCACCCGGTGGGAGGACTACTCCCGGGCCAAAGACGAGATGTTCATCCACACCGACATTCCCTCCGCCCCCTGGTACACGGTGGAAAGCGAGGACAAAAAGCGCTCGCGCATCAATGTCATCAGCCATCTGCTGTCGACGGTGCCCTACGAGAAAATCGACAAGCCGGTCCCCGAAATCCCGGCCCGCCCCGATTCCGTGGGCGATTATGAACGTCCCCCGCGCAGCGATTTCCGCTATGTGCCCGATGCTGCCGCCGAACTCGAACGCGACAAGGTCAAGCACCGCAGCAAGACCAAGAAGGACAAAAAACACAAAAAAGACCACAAGGGTCACAAGGAGCACAAAGACAGCTAGTCCATACCCCGGCGGCCGTGGGGGCGGCCTGCCGGGGCCGCGACAAAAACATGTGACACTTTTTCCACACCGCCACCACCCGCACCCGGCAGAAGTCCTGTCTGCCGGGTGCGGCTGTGTGCAGGGCTTTTTCACAGCTTTCCGGAGCAGCTGACAGCTTTGCCCGGCCGAAGTGAACACGGGGAAAAGCGGGAAAAGACACCACGGGCGCAGTGAATGCGCCACGGGGGTGGGGGATGGTGTTTTACCGCTCCGGCACGGGGTCGTTTTGTGTGCCAGACTGGAAACCATGACACACCGCGGAACCGAGAATCTTGTCTACGCCTTCGCCCGCAATTCGACGGGTGTGCTGGCATTGAACCGTCCGAAGGCGCTGAATTCGCTCAACCACGAGATGGTGGAGATCATCACCGGGGCACTGGAACAGTGGCGTGACGACGACTCGGTGCACCGGGTGGTCATCTACTCGACCTCCGGGAAAGCGTTTTGCGCCGGCGGGGATGTGCGCATGTCGCGGGAGGCTGCTCTGGCGGGAAACCATGCCCCGGCGGATCAGTTTTTCACCGAAGAATACGAACTGAACGACCTTCTGGCGAACTTCCCGAAACCGGTGGTGGCTGTCATCGATGGGATTGTCATGGGTGGGGGACTGGGTATTTCCATGCACGGCTCCCACCGGGTGATCACCGAAAAAGCCCTGGCCGCCATGCCGGAGATGGCCATTGGTTTCTGCCCCGATGTCGGTGCCACCTGGATGTTTCCCCGCATGTCGTCCGAGCAGTCGGCACCGTCGAAAGCGCTGGCGCAATTTCTGTGCCTGACCGGCTACCGGATGAATGCCGCCGACATGCTCTACACCGGGCTTGCCACCGATTTCGTGGCCACCGGCGATGCCGAGGCTTTCACCGACATGCTCATTGCCGAATCCCTCGACGAGGCCCTGGAGTTCTATTCCGGGCCCCGGCCGACCGGAAGCCGGTTGAAGGCGATGCGTGACGACATTGAGGCCTGTTTCGATTTCGACCACTTCGCCGACATCGAGGCAGCCCTGGCCGACCATCCCAACAGGGAGTTCTGCCAGATGGTCGCTGACCTTTTTGCACCGGCCAACCCCACCTCCCTGGTGGCCACCGCCGAGTTGATTGCCGCCAACTGCACGGTGACAAGCATCCGCAAAGCCCTGGACAACGAATTCACCATGGGGGCCAGGCTGCGCCGTGACGCGAACTTTGTTGAGGGGGTGCGGGCCGTGCTGGTTGACAAAGACCGCTCGCCGCATTTCGATCCGGCCACCACCGGTGCCGTGGACGCTGCCGCCTACGCCGACCTGGTCGACTAAGCGGCGCGACGGCAGCGAAATCGTTGTCCCCTTCCCCCCCGCGCAGTGTTGCGCCCGAGGCCTTGACCCGCCTTCCGGCCCACATTCCGCGGGGGTTCGGTGTACGGGTGTAAAAAACACCCGGCCACACCCGCCACCGCCGGATGGATAAGCGGCAGGCGACATATGTGCCTGAGGGGCCGGGCTGCCCGCCGACGGCGGGTATGGGGGATATTTGCGCTGATCAACAAGTATCCGAAAGGGACTGCGCCACCACGGAACGGGCGGGATCACACCGCCGGGTATGTGACCGGTGGCACACCAATTTTACCCCTTGGGTTAGAACTTTCGTATCTGTTGGAGCCATTGTGCTACAGGGGATTGATCACTGGGTTAGATTGAACCCATGGGTAAAACACTGTCAGTCGAACGCACCGATGACGGCACCGTTAAGGCCGGCGTCATTGACACCCCTTCCGGCGGCTGGGGGGACAGCGGCATTCTGGTGGACTGCCGCTACTCCTCGCTGAACTACAAGGATGCCCTGGCGCTGTCCGGAAATCCCGGGGTGATGCGCCTGCCGCAGCTGGTTCCCGGCATTGATGTGGTCGGTCATGTCATCGATGATCCGACCGGAAGCTTTCAGCCCGGTCAACTGGTCACCGCCAATGGTGGCGGCCTGGGGGAGCGCCGCCACGGCGGCTACACCGACCGGGTGAGGGTTCCGCGGGAGGCAACTGTGGCTGTCCCCGAGCAGATCAGCGCCCACCGGGCCGCGGCCATCGGCACTGCCGGATACACCGCTTCGCTGTGTGTGAGATGGCTCCGCCACACCGGGGTGATTGCCCGCTGCCAGGACACCGGCCTGCCGGTGGCTGTCACCGGTGCCACCGGCGGCGTGGGGTCGGTGGCGGTTATGCTGCTGAAATCTTTGGGGGCAACGGTGACAGCCGTGACCTCCCGGCCGGAGGAGTTCAGCGACTACCTGCACCGGCTCGGTGCGGCGACGGTCATCGATGCGGCAGAGTTGTCGCAGCCGGGCAAACCCTTGCAGAAAGCACGTTTTTCCGGGGCCGTTGACTGTGTCGGCTCCCACACGCTGGCCAATCTTTTGGCCCAGACAACCGAAGAGGGCACCGTGGCCGCCTGTGGGCTGGCGCAGGGGGCGGATCTTCCCGCCACCGTGATGCCGTTTATTTTGCGCGGGGTTATTTTGCGCGGCATCAACTCGGTGACCCAGGATTTGCGCTCCCGCAACAAATCGTGGGCGTTGATGGCAGAACACCTGGACGGCGAGCTGCTCGATGAACTGACTGAAGACGTCGACCTCGACCACGTCGCTGACGCCGGCGCCGGTCTTCTCGCCGGACGCCGCCACGGCCGGACCGTTGTTGCCACCGGTTAACCAGCCGACTTTTCCCACCCGAGCTGTGACAGGAGACATGTTCGATTATGGCAGGCAAAAAACGCCCCGGAACCGAAACCTTCATTGTCCCGGATATTGACCCGCTGGGCGATAAAGCCCTGTTTCTGCAGATCAGGGATTCCATAGTGCACCAGGTGGCGGCGGGTAATCTCGCCCCCGGTTCCCGGCTGCCGTCGGTGCGGATGCTCGCCGATGATCTGCGGATCAATCCGGCGACGGTGAAAAAGGCCTACAACATGCTGGTCGACGACGGGGTGGCTGTCACCCGGGACCGCAGCGGCACCCGGATCGCGGTGACAGCCACCGCCAAAGACACCGCGGAAAAAGATTTGGCCCGGGCCGTCACCGAAGCCGTGGCGTTTGCCCGCGCCCGGGGGCTGACCACCGCAAAAATCACCTCCGTGGTGAAAAAACAGCTCGACGCCATCGCCGCCGGATAGCCGCGGAAACAAGAAAAAGACAAGAAAAACCAGGCGTCTTTGTCCCTTAACCTGCTCAGCGCTTGTCGTCCAGCTGCCGCATCCAGGTGTCAATGCCTGCCCTGGCGGTGGCCCCGGCCCCGGTGAGATAGTCGATGACCGGTTGATTGCCGTCGGCGACAGTGGCCCACAGTCCGGTCACTGTCGGCCACCAGTCGGCAACAGCAAGAACAAGACCCGCTGAGACCGCTGCACCAAAACCAGAGCCGCGGTGGGCCGGATCGACAATCAGACTGGTCAATTCCGCCGCCTGTGCTGTATCTGTGGCTTTGTGCGCCACTGCGGCGGCCACCGGGCTGCCGGTGGAATCGACAATGACGGCAGTGGCAATTCCGATACCGGACTGTGCGGCCCGCCGGTCCGATTCAGCCAACCGGGAAGGAGTGCACGGCCCCGGAGTGCTGGGAAGCCCACCGTGCGGGGCATCGGCGGCGAAATGGTCGAAGAGACGGCACAATCCCTCAGTCACAGCCGTGTCGGACTGGTCCAGGGCATTGGCGAAACTGACCAACCGGTAGCCCGCCGGGAGCGCGGGAAGACTGCGGGCCGCCCTGCGGGCCGACTCCAGCGGCACCAGCCACACCTTCTCCGACAAAGCCCGGGTGTATCCGCGCCGGGACAACCGTTCCCCGAGCCAGCGGTCACCCGGCGCCGGGGAAAGGGGAAGATACTCCGAACAGATGGCGGTGGTGCGCCCATTGACTTCCGCCAACCGTTCACCGGCAGCCACCAGGGCATCGGCGACAGCGGCAGTGGATCCGTCCACCGGACCCGGATCACCGGGAAGCGGCAGATGATCGACATCAAGTTCCGGTGACAGGGTGGCCACACCGGTGTCATCGATGGCGGGAAAACACACCAGCACCCAGCCGTGGGTCCTGCCCCGGGGCACAACAGTGGCATCCCCGTGATCGGCTGCATCGGCGATCGGCCACCCCGTTGACGGGCACCGGCTGATCTGCGGATCACCGGGCGCATCCGTATCCGGGGTATCGGTCACACAGGCCAGCACAGCTTCTGATTCAGGACCCGGCACAAGCTGGTGGATGGTGGCCCGGCCGGTGGTGGAAGCCTGCATGCTGCCGGTGATCTGCTGGGACGCCAGATTGGACATGAACACATAGTCGGCCAGCGCCTCAGACGGCTGGTCCGACGGTAACGGCCGGGCAAAAAGCCACGGGTAAAAACGACACGATTCCATCCGGGAGACCACCACACCAATCGATAGGGGTTGAACGAGATACCTTGAAAAACGACCGGACAGACAACCCGTTGCGGCCGCCGGGAACACCCGTCGGGCTGACAACCAGAGCGTCGTCCGTTAACTACCTGCCGTGCAAAGCCCCCACTATAGGGCACAGCCGGGTGGATGAGGGGATGTGCTTTCCGGACACCCCGGGGTACCGGACCCGTCTGCCACCCGAGGTGGCAGACCAGTGGAGATAACCCTCATTAAGGGGTGGCTACCTGTGGGGAAGGCTACATAAAACCCCCTTAATGAGGACGGTGAAAAAGATCGCATTAAAACCCTCAAAAAGCCGTCTGGGCAGCAAGAATGCCGGGATGTGATAGGGGGTTGGCCGTGAGGGGGGACGGGGGTGGAAACCATTCACATGTACAGGCGGCGTTGACCGGCTAGCGTTAGTGAAGGGCGTAAATACTTCCATGTCCCCACCGTTGACCACCCATGCCCGCCACAAGGAGATTTCACACAAGTGACGACACTGACCAACCCGTCCGGAAACTTCAACGACAAGCTGGATCTCGCGGAGAAAATGCTCCCGCTGCTCGGGCGGCTGCACCGTGAAAAAAATGTCGTGACATCGATTTTCGGTCACCTGCTCGACAATGTCACCGCCATCGACATCATCAAATCCCACCGGTTTGCCCGCCGGCTGCTCGACGAGCCGCTGCCGCTGTCGGAAACCTACCCCATCCTGGAGTGTCTGGTGGACATGGACATCTCCACCGTGTCCATCGACATCGCCCGACTGGCCCAGGACTTCCGGGACTATGACGGTGAACTCAAAGACTTCCTCAACGAACAGCTGGCCGATGTCATCGGCGCGGACGCCGACACCACCTCCACCGATGTGGTGCTCTACGGATTCGGCCGGATCGGCCGGCTGCTGGCCCGTATTCTCATCGCCCGGGAAGGCCGCGGACTGGGAACCAAACTGCGGGCTGTGGTGGTCCGCAAAAAAGGCGACGACGACATCATCAAACGGGCCTCCCTGCTGCGCCGTGACTCGGTCCACGGCCAGTTCAACGGCACCATCACCATCGACCACGACAATGACATCATCTGGGCCAACGGCACCCCGATCCAGATGATCTACTCCAATGATCCGGCCACAATCGACTACACCGAATACGGCATCGACAATGCCATCGTCGTCGACAACACCGGCCGTTGGCGTGATGAGGAAGGCCTGTCCCAGCACCTGAAGTCCAAGGGTGTGGCCCGGGTGGTGCTCACCGCCCCCGGCAAGGGCGATCTGCTCAATGTGGTCTACGGCATCAACCACAAAGACATCACCGACGACACCACAATCATCACCGCCGCCAGCTGCACCACCAACGCGATCACCCCGGTGCTCAAAGCCATGGATGACCGCTACGGGGTGAGTTACGGGCATGTGGAAACAGTCCACTCCTTCACCAACGACCAAAACCTCATCGACAATTTCCACTCCGGTGACCGGCGGGGCCGGGCCGCCACACTGAACATGGTGCTCACCGAAACAGGTGCCGCCAAAGCGGTGTCGAAGGCGTTGCCCGAATTCGAAGGGAAACTGACCGGCAACGCCATCCGTGTGCCCACCCCCGATGTGTCGATGGCGGTTTTGAACCTCACCCTCGACAAGCCCGCTGAAGCCGAGGAAATCAACACCTATCTGCGCAATGTGTCCCTGCGCAGTGTGCTGCGCCAACAGGTCGGCTACATCCGCTCACCTGAGGCCGTGTCAACGGACTTTGTCGGCTCCACCCACGCCGGTGTGGTTGACGGCATGGGCACGATCACCCAGGGCAACCATGCGGTGGTCTATGTCTGGTACGACAACGAGTTCGGCTACTCCAACCAGGTGATCCGCATTGTGGAAGAAGTGGCCGGCTCCCGGCCCCGCGTCCGCCCCCACCGCCTGGAACTCGGTGAAGTTTAAAAAGGGCAAAAAGGTCGTGACATCCAAATAACGGCCACTACGGAACAACCGAATACCAAAACAATCGACACCACCCGGTGCGCCAGAGGCAGACGATCACTGTCCGGCACGCCGGGTGTCTGTTATGGGGGGAGCTGAAAGCCCTGTGACCGGCATCGACCAGGAGGAACGCGAAAGCCCCTTTAATGTTCGACATCAATCTCTGAGGTATACGCATAATGGTATGTATGCCGACATTTCAGGATGCCCTTGCCGCTCTTCGTGACAATCAGCCGGAAGCCAAATACGGTCTTGCCTTTGAAAGACTGATGGTCAACTATTTTCAGGCCGATCCGGTTTTGGCTGCCACCTACGACGAAGTGTGCCGGTGGGGGGATTGGCGCTACAACGGCGGGAAAACCGATACCGGCATCGACATGGTGGCCCGCCGGATCGAAGACGGCCGCTGGGTTGCCATCCAGTGCAAGTTCTACAAAGAAACCGCCTTCCTGGACAAAGGGCACCTGGATTCCTTTTTCGAGGCTTCCGGAAGGAAAATAACCACCGAAAACGGCAAGGAAACCTTCGCCCAGCGGCTGATTATTTCCACCACCGACCGGTGGTCGACCAATGCTGAGGCGATGTTGGAAGACCAGTCGATTCCGGTCTCACGTATTGGCATGGCCAGTATTGCGGAATCCCCGGTCGACTGGGATGTGGTCTTCCCCGGCTCCGAGATGAAGATCAATCTCTCCCGCAGGGAAACCTTCCAGCCGCGGCCCCACCAGGCTGAAGCCATCGACAAGGTGCTGGAAGGATTTACAACCCACAACCGCGGCAAACTGATCATGGCCTGCGGTACAGGCAAAACCTTCACCTCCCTCCGCCTGGCGGAAAGGGTGGCTGAAGAAAGAGACGGAAAAGCCAACATCCTGTTTCTGGTGCCGTCGATCTCTTTGCTGTCGCAAACCCTGAAAGAATGGGTCGCCCAGTCGGAAGTCGAGCTGCGCCCGTTCGCCGTGTGCTCTGATGCGAAAGTCTCCCGGAAAGCAGAAGACATCGCCCCCTACGAGCTGCAGGTACCGGTGTCCACCACGGGTGCCGATATCGCCGAGCGTTACAGCCACGGCAAGCGTGCCAAGGGCCTGAATGTGGTGTTTTCCACCTACCAGTCACTTGATGCTGTCCACGACGCCCAGGGCAAAGGGCTAGACGAGTTTGATCTTGTGATCTGCGATGAAGCGCACCGCACCACCGGTATTACCGCCCAGGGTGATGAGCCTTCCACCTTCACCAGAATCCACGACAAAAACTACATCGCAGCCGCCAAACGGCTGTACATGACAGCCACGCCGCGGTTATTCGATGACAACCTCAAAGACAAGGCGGAAGAAGTCTCCGCCGAGGTCGCGTCGATGGATGATGAAGCCATCTACGGGCCGGAGTTCTACCGCATCGGCTTCGGGCAGGCTGTGGAGAAAGGACTGCTCACCGACTACAAGGTCGTTGTCATGACAGTCGATGAGGACGTCGCAGCCGAAGCGATGGCCCGGCAGGATGTCTTCCAGGGCTCCAATGCACTGAACCTGACCACGGCTGCGGCGATGATCGGTACCTGGAATGCACTGGCCAAACGCTCCGGGAAGCTGGCGGAATCGGCGGAAGGTTTTTCCACGGATGACTACTCGATGCGGCGTGCGGTGGCTTTCGCCAAAGACATCAAAACTTCCAAAGAGATTGCCCGTGCTTTCCCGACACTGATCGGCAACTACCGGGAATCACTCGTTGACGCCTCGGCCCTCAATGATGTCAGCCTGCACCACATCGATCTTGACATCGAAGCCGAACATGTCGACGGTTCCATGAATGCAATGGAACGCGAATCAAAGCTGTCGTGGTTGAAGGCCTCCGTGTCCGACAACGAAACAAGGATCCTCACCAACGCCCGTTGTTTGAGTGAAGGTGTGGATGTGCCGGCGCTGGACGCCGTTGTGTTCTTCAATGCCCGCAACTCGATGGTCGATGTGGTTCAGTCTGTGGGCCGGGTCATGAGGAAAGCCGCGGATAAAAACCTCGGCTACATCATTTTGCCGGTGGCTGTTTCTCCGGATGTTTCCCCGGAAGTGGCCCTCAACGACAACCGCCGGTTCAAAGTCGTGTGGCAAATCCTCAACGCTCTGCGCGCCCACGACGACCGGTTCAACGCCAAGGTCAACTCGATCCAGCTGGATAAAGACCAGGCCCCTGAATTGCCCCTGGAAATCGATAGGGTCGTAAAACCCAATGTGATCGAAGGTGACACACCGGGCGATGGGGAAGGGGACGCGGAAGCTTTCGGCGACTCGAAATCGGTGACCCAACTGGCGCTGTTCTCTCTTGAACAGTGGCAGGAAGCCATGAACGTCAAGCTGGTGAAAAAGGTCGGTTCCCGCGAATACTGGGACAACTGGGCCGAAGATGTGGCCGGCATTGCACAGGCACAGATCACCCGCATCAATGCTCTTCTGGACAATGCCAGCCCGAAAACGAAAAAAGAGTTTGACCGTTTCGTTGAGGGATTGCGCGGCAACCTCAACGATTCAATCACTGAGGAAGATGCAGTCAGCCTGCTCTCCCAGCATCTGATCACAGCCCCTGTGTTTGATGCGCTGTTCAAAGAGCACAGCTTCGCCGAGCATAACCCGGTGTCGAAAGTCATGCAGCGCATGGTTGACGTCCTGGCCGACAGCAAACTGGAATCTGAAACCGCCAGCCTGGACAAGTTCTACGAATCGGTGCGGGTCCGTGCCTCTGAGGTCACCAGTGCTTCCGGCAAACAGCAGGTCGTCAAGGAACTCTACGAACAGTTTTTCCGGAAGGCCTTCAAAAAACAGTCTGAGGCTCTCGGTATCGTCTACACCCCGGTCGAGATCGTCGACTTTATTCTGCGTGCCGCCGATGACCTGTCGAAGGAACACTTCGGCAAGGGCCTGACAGATGACGATGTGCACGTCTTGGATCCGTTCACCGGAACCGGAACTTTCATTGTCCGCCTGCTGCAGAGTGGTCTTATTGAACCGGAAGATTTGGCGCGCAAGTACGCCAACGAAATCCATGCCACAGAGATCATGCTGCTGGCCTACTATGTCGCAGCCGTCAACATCGAGTCCACCTTCAATGCCCTGCAGCTTGAGCGCGCTCTTCGTGAAGGTAAACCCGAACCCGATTACGTGCCCTTTGACGGCATTGCCTTGGGCGATACCTTCCAGACCTATGAAGACGGCGACGCCCTTGATTTCGAGGTATTCAAGGAAAACAACAAGGCTCTGGAGCGCCAGAAGTCTGCGCCCATCCACATCATTGTCGGAAACCCGCCCTACTCTGCAGGACAAAAGACCGGCAACGACAACAACCAGAATCTGAAATACCCGTCGCTTGACCGGCGCATTACAGAGACCTATGCAGCTCGGTCCTCTGCAACAAACAAAAATAGGCTTTACGATTCTTATCTTCGCGCTTACCGTTGGGCCACCGACCGCATTGGTGACCAAGGGATCGTGGCGTTTGTCTCCAACGGTGGATGGATTGATAGTAACTCTGCTGACGGTGTGCGCATTTCGTTAGAAAAAGATTTTTCCGAAATCTATGTCTTTAATTTAATGGGAAATATGCGCAATCCGGATTGGAAACGTGAAGGGGGGCAAATCTTCGGTTCTGGTTCACAGACGACTATCACTTTATTTTTGGGAGTGAAGGAATCTGGGGTTTCGGGGTGTCGAATTCACTACCGAAGTGTTGGGGATTTTCTTTCTCGAGAAGAGAAACTAGAGATAGTTAAAAACTCTGAGTTATTGAGTCTTGAGTGGCGGGATATTGTCCCCAACAAAGAGGGTGATTGGCTTGATTGCCGATCGGAAGAGTTTGATAAGTGGCCAGTTTTGGCCGATAGGACGGGTGTAAAAAGGCAATATTTCAGAATTCAGTCAGGTGGTCTAAAAACTAATCGCGATGCGTGGTGCTACAACTTAAAAATTGATAATCTGAGGCGGTCAATCGAACTCCTAATTAGCACCTTTGATCAGGCTAAAAGAGAATTTAACTCGGTGCGCACGTATGATTGTGCCAAAAAAGTTTCAGTTGTGGAGGCGGAGCAGTTTATAAGCTCTCGACCGGACTTGAGAGATTCGACTCTCATTGCGTGGACGTTGGAGCTGCAGAATAAGCTTGCTGTGTTACAGGATATTTCCTATGATTCCTCTTCGGAGTTCTATAGCCTCTATCGGCCGTTCTTTAAAAGTCATTGTTACTTCAATAAGGATCTGAATACTGGTACATATCGTCTTCCCGCTCTCTTTCCGACAAAGCACCATGACAATGTTGGGATTTACGTCTTAGGTCTTGGTGCTAAGAAGCCCTTCTCGGTGTTCGGAACTTCCCTTATCCCAGATTTGAATCTCTATGGATCTGAAGGGGGAAAGTTTTTCGCCCGTTGGTCTTGGGAACCAATTTCGCCTACCGAGGGAGAGCTTGATCTATTCTCTGGTGCTGAGAATTCGGATGCGTCAGTGGGAGAAGCTGGAGAGATCATTGACGGATACCGTCGAGTCGACAACATCACCGATGAGATTCGTGCTGAATACAAGAAGAAGCTCGGTCCGGATGTCACCAGTGATGACATCTTCTACTTCGTTTACGCGCAGCTACATGATCCTGGATACAGGGAAAAATACCGGGCTGACTTGAAGAAGATACTGCCCCACATTGAGGTTCCGACAGATCGCGAACGCTTTGATTTTATGGTTGATTGCGGACGGCGTCTCATGGATTTGCATGTCAACTATGAATCGGTCGAACCCTATCCAGTTACGGTTTCGGTGAAAAAGTCTGCTGACGAGAATGACCGCGAGACGTGGCGTGTTTCCAAGATGAAATGGGCCAAGAAGAAGGACCCAGAGACCGGTAAGAACGTCAACGATGTGACAAAGCTGATCTACAATAAGGCTGTCACCATCACAGATATTCCGGCCGAAGCCGAAGAATACATGCTGGGTTCAAGGTCAGCGCTCGGTTGGCTGATTGATCGGTACCAGGTCAAAAAGGATAAGAAATCCGGAATCATCAACGATCCGAATGACTGGTGCGACGAAGTTGGCAATCCCCGCTACATTGTCGATCTCATTGCGCGGGTAGCCCGGGTTGCCGTTGAGACCAACATGATCGTCAACTCGATGGTGGAGGAGTAACCGTCCTGTGTCCTCACCGAACGAAATCTCCCCCGAGATCACCGGAACCATTCCGCTGCCGCCGAAGGCAGAGATCAATGAAGCGCTGGGCGCAAACCATGATCTTTTCACCGGTATTGATGAGTTGATCGACAACTCCATCGACGCGCATGCCACAAAGATTGCGGTGGTGTTCTATCTGTCGGATATGCGGATGGTGCAGATTGCCATCCATGACGACGGCGACGGAATGTCGAAGGAAACTCTGGAAAAGGTGCTCCGACTGGGATCGCACGAGGCCCGCTCGTCAACAAATATCGGACGGTACGGCATGGGCATGAAGGAAGGCTCCTACGCCAATGCCGGACTGACCACGATCGTGTCACGGGTGCGTGGCCACTACGGCCACGGCTATCGGCTGAATAAACAGACCCTGGAAGCTGAAATCCTGAGTGAGAAATCGGTCAACCGGGTCTGGAATCTCCGGGACAGTGTGATCGGCCCCAACCGGGGAACCACCATCGTTTGGAACCAGCTGGTGCGAACCTATCAGGGCAACAAAATCGATGAAGCCAGGGCATTTGTCTCCAGCACTCTCGAGCGGCTGCGCAAGCATATTGGTATCCGCTACCACCGTTTTCTTGAAAGCGACAGACTGGATGTCAGCTTCCACAACGTGGTTGATGAATTCGTCCCGGGACTAGCCGCGGGGCCGAAAGCGATCAGTCCCTTTGCATACCGCAGAAGCGGTGATCCCGACTATCCACGAACTCTGACACTTGACGGGAAAAAGGATGGCCCAGCGGTCACAGCCCACATCTGGCCCAACCGGTCACGGACAGACAACTTCAACTTGGAGGCAAAAGACGAATTGGGGCACCAGGGGTTCTACATCTATGACGCCAACAGATTGATTACCCACGGAGGATGGCACGGCTACCGGCAGGCGGCAAAAGACACCAAGCTGCTGCGACTGGAAATCTCATCACCGGAACTGCTGGACAGCACGTACATGACCATCAGTCCACAAAAAGGATCGGTACGTCTTACCCCTGAATTCCACGATCTTGTGGACCGGTTGAAAGATCCCTCCGATCCATCGGTTACTTTCGCAACGGTTGTTGCCGACGCCAGAGAAGCATTGAGGGCATCGAACAGCCGATCCGCTGACGCTGATCCGATTCCTGATGTCACCAAGGACTTTCCGACAGCGCCGAAGGAAGTCATCTGGGAAACGGAGAAATTCATTCCCGGAGGTCAGGTGAAAATCGAGTGGGGGACTGTCGAAGATGGTGGCTTCGTTGCCGTGGATCCGGAAGCCCACACCATCACTGTCAATGACAGTTGGCGGGAAGCCCTTGCACATACGACAGCCACCGGCAGCGCCGCGAGCAATCCAGGCGACGAAGCGCCATTGCTGAAAACCCTGCTCTACCTGGCCTTCGGTCAGATAGCAGTAAGCACCCGTATGTCAGCGAAAGCGAAAGCAAATCTTGAGCTTCAAATGTCCATTCTGAATGCAGCAGCTGACGTTGATCCTTTACTCAATGACGCCTCATAAATAGTTCTGAACAGGGGTGAAAGGCGTCGATGACGCTGTGACTGATGAATACAGTAGACAGCGGCACCTCTGTCCGTTTTCTCTCTTTCCCCGTACTGGCACTGGCTCGGCCCAGTGTTCATTCTGATAAATCGCCGTCTCAGACCGGTCAGATAGACCCAGCATCTGACCTTCCGGAAGACGGCCGAAAGGAACAATAGTGTCAACCAAATTCAAGAAGATTCGCTCAGAACTCTTCAACTCCCTACGCCCAGCCAATCCCGGGAAAATCCACAGTCTGCTTACCTATCTTGAATTCCGAGGCAACGACTTCACGCAAGAAGACGTCGAAGCATTTATCACTGATAGTCCAGAAGGAAGTCTCGATCATGTGATGTCTTTTGTGGTGGCCGTCTGCGAGCAGCCGGCATCGGCGCTTGACCCGAAAACAGAGACCACCGAAGAGACCGATGAACGGCTTGAGTGGGTCATTGACACGTTGGGTCTGTCGAAAGTCGGGGACGAAATCAGGCGGCGGATGCCGAAACCTGTGCCGACCGTGATCATCGGAAACGAGTTTCGGGATTGGTACACGCCCGAGCGGGAAGCCCGCAACCCGCACTACTGGGACAGCTACAGAAGTGTGCTGGAACGCAAAGGCTGGGGAATCCAATCGATCAAGACTGTCGAAAACCAGGCACGGCAGGTACTCAAACGGATTGAAGACCCCACTGCCGAGCACTACCTGTCCCACCGTGGTCTGGTAGTCGGTTACGTGCAGTCCGGGAAAACCGCGAACTTTACTGCTGTTGCAGCCAAAGCCATTGATGCCGGCTACCGCATGGTGATTGTGCTGGCAGGTACTCTGACAAATCTTCGGGAACAAACCCAGCGGCGACTCGACAAAGAACTCATTGGCCGGGAAGCGATCCTCAACGGCATTGATGAAGCAAACATGTCGAAGCGCCAGCGCTCACGGGAAACCTACTTTGACAACGATGAAGAGTGGGAGCGCACCGAAGACGAGTCTGGCGATATTTTCGTCAGCCATGGGCCGTCCTGGGGAACCCCGGGTTTTCCGGAGATCAAAAGGATCACCAGCTCCAAACACGACTACGGGGCACCGAATTCCCACAACAGCGAACTGGTGTTTAACGTCAATCACGGCGATGCTGCGGTACACGACCCGAAAAACCTCGACGAGATGCCCTGCATGTTTGCAGTGGTTAAAAAACAGGCCGATGTTCTGGCAAAGCTGCAGGAAGCACTCAGTGCAAAAGGCAACAAGGATCCCCGGTTCAAGGATCTGCCAGTCCTGATCATCGACGACGAGGCCGATCTGGCATCGATCAACACGAAGAAAAACGATCTGTCCGTCGCCCCGGAAGACAAAGACCGCACCAGAATCAATGAACTGATCACCGGCATTCTCAAAACCATGCCGCGTGCCCAATACGTCGGCTACACTGCCACCCCGTTTGCCAATGTGTTCATTGATCCGGATGATCCGGGTGATCTTTATCCCCGCAACTTTGTCCTCATGCTGGACAAGCCGGACGGCTACCGGGGGGCGGAATGGTTCCATGACCGGCTGAACTTCACCGATGACGACGAAGAACCCACTATCGACAATTGTCGCAGTGAAGCGTTTATCCGCTACCTGGCTGAGGAACTGGTGGTTGATGAAGAAAACACCAGTGAAGCACAGCTGCAGGCCGAAAAAGAAGCCTTTTTCGAAGAACACCGCTGCGAACTGCAGCGGGCATTGGACATGTTCGTACTCACCGGTGCGGTGAAAAAATACCGGGAAGAAAAAGACCCGGAGCTTTCCTTCAAACACCACACCATGCTGGTTCATGAGGGAGTCGACACCCACCTGCACGATGAAACCACCCGGATTCTGCGCGAGCTGTGGACTACCAGGGGATATGGTGCGGGTCTGCCGATTCCACAGATGCAGGAGCTGTTCGAGAAAGACGTCTTGCCGGTGATGAAAGCCGGCGACGGTAGCTGGAGTGAAGATTGGCCGGTTCCGGAAAGCTGGCAGGAATTGCAGCCTTACATCATCAAGGCTTACGAGGAGATCACCACTGACACAAGTGAATCAGGGGGATCGCCGATCCTGCAGATCAACACCGGCGACAACTCCGACGAGATGCCGAACTTCGAGTCCGGTAAAGTATGGAAGGTTCTGGTCGGCGGTGCGAAGCTATCTCGTGGTTACACCGTTGAAGGATTAACCGTCAGCTACTTTCGGCGGCGCACCGTGTCAGCCGACACACTCATGCAGACCGGCCGTTGGTTCGGTTTCCGCAAGGGCTACCAGGATCTGGTTCGCCTGTATGCCCCGGAGACTCTGGTTGACGCGTTCGAAGCTGCCATGGTCGATGAGGAAACGTTCCGCTACAACGCCCGTGTGTATGCCGGATTCGGTGAAGGAGCCCTCACCCCGGCCGACCTGCCGCCGCTGGTCCAGCAGTCGCTGCCCTGGCTGGCGCCCACCGCAAGGGAAAAGCGCTTCAATGTCTATCCCGTATCAGCCGCCTGTGGCCCGGAAACAAAGGAATTCAACGGTATTCCGGCCCGCTCCAACCGGCAGGCTTTGGCGGACAACTTCACCGGTGTTGCGCAGCCGTTGCTTCAAACACTGTCGGCAGATATAGCGAAATTGGCGTTCTTCCGTGAAGAGGGAGCCAAAAACGGCAAGTTGAGGTATTCTACCGGACAAATCCAGGCGCACTGCGGGCTGATGTCTTCCAGCGACTTCGTTGATCTGCTGGGAAAAATGCAGTGGACCACTGAAGGAAGCTTCAAAGAAAATGTGGTCAACCCACGGCTGGAATACCTGCGCAATCTTCTAGGCCGTGGCTCACACGCCAACCCCGATGCTTCGGACTTCAGTGAAATCGTGGTGCTGCTGCCGCATCTGAAGAACAATCCGAAGATGATCGATGTTCCGGGGGTCGACTTCAAAGTGCCGCTGGTCCAGCGCAGTCGCCGTGTGGGCCGTGCCGATATTACCGGTGGTGACCGGAAACTCATGTATGTCGCCCAGAACATCGCGGCCGGCAACGACTGCCGTGAACTCGGGTCCGAGGACGCTGAAAAAATGGGGATCACACTGCCGCAGTACTCCGACGAACCGGAACCGTTCCCCATGACGCCGGAACGCATGAACAACAGGGGTGCGGTCATTGTGACACTGTTCGATGACCGTGACCCGGAGATACTCAAGCAGATGAAGGATTCCGGGACCTGGACTGTTCCGGATTTCACGGCAGGTGAGGTGGGACTGGCACTGGCAGTCAACTCGCCACTGGAACCGATCAAGGGTTTTGAGGATGTCATTGAGCTGCGGGTGATAAAACGCAACGCCGACAACACCTATGACGCGACCATCGATGTCAGGGATGTGCCGGCCAACGTGTGACATCAGCGGATGCTCCGGTCCACCGGCCGCCCCATGCTTGCAACGGGTGGGCTGATGGTCTTGGTCCTGATCCCGTCGTGGACGACACAAAGCCCCGGTGTGCGGCAGTGGCCGCACACCGGGGCTTTGCGCCGCAGGGGAAGAGTTGGAAGACACGACCTGCGGTGAGAAAGAACGGTTGACGAAGGTAAGAAGACCGGCTGTCACCGGGCCAATGGATCATTGGCGGTGGTAGACGGGTGGGCGCCTGTTTTTGATCAGTCGCGGGGAAGAATGGCGAAGGCACGAGCCGGGAAACCGGTGCCGTTTTTCGGCTTGGCCCAGGTGGCAACAATCAGTGCACCGGTGGCCGGAACCTGGTCGAGATTGGCCAGCAGCTCAATTTGCCAGCGGTCCTGCTGAAGAAGATAGAGCTCGGTGGGAAGCTGCCCCTGGCTGACGGTTTTACCCAGATCGGTGTCGGTTGTCTCATGGCCGATCGCGGTGATGGAACGGTTGTCCAACAGCCATTTGACGACGTCAACATTCCAGGCCGGGTAGTGGAAGACACCTTCCGAATCGGCGTTGAACACTGCCTCCGGATTCGGCCAGCGTTTGGACCAGTCGGTGCGCAAAGCCACAAAAGAGCCCTCGGGAATGGTGCCGTGTTCTTTCTCCCAGGCCTCAATATCGGCAATGGTGGGGGTGAAGTCGGCGTCCTGTTCGGCCTGGGTGTGGAAGTCCAGCACCACCAGCGGCAGCACCATTTCGTTGACGGGAAGCTCGTCTAAGTACCGGGCGTTGTTGACGAAGTGGATCGGCGGATCAACGTGGGTTCCCCACTGGCCGACAAACGAATAGCGGTCCACGGTGAAACCGTGCTCGTCGACAGTGAACAGACGCTCCCGCTCTTCGTCGGGAAGCATGTGGAATTTCGGCTGTCCGGCGTCAAAGGAGTGGGTGAGGTCAACGTAGGTGTGGTTGTCCCGGAGTTCGCGGGCCAGATCCCAGAGTTTGTGTGAAGACATGATAGACAACCTAGTCTATTAAAAGCTGCTCGGGCAAGTTCCATTTGTTAAAACGGCCGTTTAGACAGGTGAAAAAAACAAACAGCTTGGTCTATCACGTCGGCTGGTTGGCGTTTTGCCGGTGGTGCGGGACAAAAACTCACACAGCAGGAAAACGACACGTGGTGGGGTCGGGTGTGGCATCATCCCGGTGGCAGGGGTCCCATTTTTTTCAACTGCAGACAGCATGAAGGGGCCGGTGGCGGCAGGTGGTGTCCCGGCGGCGTGGTGCTGGTTGCCTGTGTGCTGTGTCTTCGGGGCGGATGTCTGCTACAGGCGCGGTAGACGGCAGTTTTTCTCGTCGGCCAGTGACCGGTGTACGGCGGCGTGGGCGTGGATGCGGGTGGTGTTGTAGACCGGCAGCGGAGAGGTCGCCTCGTTGACCAGGAGGCCGACTTCGGTGCATCCCAACACGACTGCTTGCGCGCCGCGCTGTTTCATTGACTCGATGACTTTCCGGTAGTTTTCCCGGGACTCGTCGTTGATGACGCCGTGGCGCAGCTCGTTGAAAATCACCGAGTTGACCATGTTGATCGAACTTGATTCCGGAAGGATGACCTCCAGGCCCATCTCTTCCAGCAGGCCGGTGTAGAAGTCCTGGCACATGGTGTATCGGGTGCCCAAAAGACCGATGGTGGTCACCCCGTTGGCGATCAGGCAGTGGGCGGTGGCTTCCCCGATGTGGACCAGGGGCACGCTGATGCGGTCGACCACGGCATGGGCGACTTTGTGCATGGTGTTGCTGCAGATCAGCATCATCTCCGCGCCGGCGGCTTGCGCCTGCTCGCCGGTCCGGGCCAGAATCTCTCCTGCGGTGATCCAGTCACTGGTGGCCTGCAGGCGCTCAAGGTCGTGGTAATCAATGCTGACCACCACGATTTTCGCCGAGTGCAGGCCACCGAGAGCCTCCGCGGTCATCTCGTTGATCAGCCGGTAGTAGGCGGCGGTTGATTCCCAACTCATGCCACCGATCAGCCCGATGGTTTTCACGTTGATCACACACTCCTAGACAAGACGGGTGCATTCATACCGCCGGTGCTTGTGCCGACGGTTTGACTGCGCCGGCACAGTTGGGGCGGAAACCAGTGCCGATAACTCCCTTAATTTTGCCAGATTGAGTTTGCGTAATCGAATAATTACAGGCTGCATCAAAAGGCGGGGTTACCCCCGTGGGGTCCCTGCCCGGTGGGCTGGGGCCACTGCCGTCCGGCCGCCCCGACAGCTGGAACAATGATGTTCCCCGCCCAGGGCGTGCCGGTGGTGCGGGTCAGTCGTCGGCGACCATCGGTTCCAGGTGGAATTCGGGGTGTTCTTTGGTGATGAACTGCAGCCGCCACTTGTCGCCGAACAGGGCGACAAGTTCTCCGTCGGTGCGGGTGAAGACCTCCACACCACGCTGCTTGGCCAATGCCGGCACAGTTGCGGCATCGGTTTTCCTGGCCACGGTGTAGGGCACCGGGTCAGTGACGGTTTCGACGTTGTATTCGTTGTCCATCCGCGCCTGCATGACCTCAAACTGCATCGGGCCGACAGCCGCCATGACCGGGGCCGCGTCACCGCGGGCATCGTTTTTGAGTACCTGCACCACGCCTTCGGAATCGAGCTGCTCGAGGGCTTTGCGGAACTGCTTGTATTTGCCCAGCGATTTTGCCCGCAGGGTGCGGAAATGCTCCGGGGCGAACTGCGGCATCGGCGGGAACTGCACTTTTCTTCCCGCATAGATGGTGTCACCCGGAGCCAGGGATCCGGCGTTGACCAGGCCCACAATATCGCCGGGATAGGCGGTTTCGACTGTTTCACGGGTCCGGCCGAACACAGTCAGGGCGTATTTGGTGGAAAAGCTTCTGCCCGACTGGGCGTGGGTGACCTGCATGCCGCGGTGGAATTCTCCGGAGACAATGCGCATGAAGGCCAGTGAGTCACGGTGGTTTTTGTCCATGCCGGCCTGCACCTTGAACACCACACCGGAAAATTCGCCGTCGACATCCCGGTGATCGTCGATGGCCGAGGAAGCGGCCTCAACGACTTTCGGATCAGACGAGCGCGGGCCGGGGGAGGGGGCCAGGGCGCACAGGGTGTCAAGAATCTGGTGCACACCGAAGTTCAGCATCGCGGAGGCGAAAATCACCGGGGAGGTGGTGCAGCTGAGAAACAGTTCCTCGTCGTGGATGGCCCCGTCCATGGCCAGCAGTTCGGCTTCCTCACAGGCGGTCTCCCAGGCGGTGTCTTCCTTTTCCAGGGCCTCATCCGGGGTGTAGTGCTCCTCGGGGGCGATGGTGGAACCACCGGCTGTCCGGATGAAGTGGATGTATTCCTCGACTTCACCGTCCGTGTTCAACCGGGCCAGGCCCCGGAAGTCACCTGCTTCACCCACCGGCCAGAACAAAGGGGTGGGCTGCAGGCCGATTTCGGCGACAATCTCGTCGATCAACTCCAGCGGTGGTTTACCGGGCCGGTCCCACTTGTTGACCACCGTGACAATCGGCAGCCCGCGGGCTTTGCACACCCTGAACAGTTTCAGTGTCTGCGGCTCCAGGCCCTTCGCGCCGTCGATGAGCATCACTGCCGCATCAACAGCGGTGAGCACCCGGTAGGTGTCCTCGGAGAAATCCGCGTGGCCGGGGGTATCAACCAGGTTGATCACATACGGCTCACCGGCATGGCCCTCCGGGGAATACTCGAATTGCAGGGCAGAGGATGCAATGGAGATACCGCGGTCTTTTTCCATCTCCATCCAGTCCGACACCGTGGATTTACGGCCTGCTTTACCGTGCACGGCACCCGCCTCAGAGATCACATGGGCGTGCAGCGCCAGGGCTTCCGTCAGTGTTGACTTGCCGGCGTCAGGGTGGGCGATCACCGCGAAAGTACGGCGGCGCGAAGCCTGGTGGGCGGGTGAGGTGGACGCAGATTCAGACATGGCAACCCGGGGTAGGTGGAAAAACTTCTATCAGGGCCGGGGAAACCGGACAGGCACGGCATGTACCTGATCAGTTGTTCCTTTTTCCGGCAGTGGTGTCGGCGGGAACCCGCCTGCCGCAACAGCGGTGTCGGCACGGCGGGCGGACACCGGTAACAGGCAAAGCGTAGTTGACAGGGCTGTGGTGGTGCGAGTCCGGGCCGGTCGCGCAGTCGGTGGTGTGCTGTTTTACCCGGGAAGTGCCGCGAGCACCCGGACCGGGAAACCGGTGGCGCCGGCCGGGACAGGGAAACCAATCGATGCCACGGCTCCGGTGGCCGGAACCTGATCCAGATTGGTCATCATCTCCACCAGGGGGATACCTGCTTCGGCGGCCCGGGTGTGGGCGGGATATCCGGCCCGGTCACAGGAGAGATACGCCGGATCAGTGGCCGGGGATTCATGACCCAGCACCGCGATGCGTCTTTTATTGGCCAAATATTCCACCGCCCGGGCGCTGATACCCGGAAAATGGTGGACACCTTGTGTGTCGGTTCCCAGATAGGCCCGCGGATCCTCCCAGCGGGCCGACCAGTTGCTGGCCACCGCCACGAATGATCCTTCCGGAATGGGGCCGTGGAGGGCCTCGTGGGCGGTGATATCGGCGGTGTCTGCCAGATAATCCGGGTTATCGGCCACCTTGGGTGAGACATCGATGACAGTGAGCGGAAGAAACAGTTTTTCCGGTGCGATATCGGCCAGGGTCGTTCCACCACTGATCCGGTGGCCGGGGGCGTCGATATGGGTGGACCACTGGCTGATGAAGCTGAACCGGTCGATGTGGAAGCCGTCGCTGTCAACCGTGGCATACGTCTCGGTCACCTGGTCCGGATCCCCGGGATAGCGGGACTGCCCGGGGCGGAACACATGCGGCAGCTCCACCCACCGGCAGGCCCCCAACATGCGGGCCACCGGCCACAGTCCGTGAGAAAACGGGGTGCTGGAATCCATGCCACGTATCATTGCATCCCGGTGGCGGGTCTGCAGGTTCACTCCGCCGGATGCCCACGGCGGCCCCCACACCCTATAGGGTGTATTTCCGTGGGCAAGAAAAAGATCGCGAAGGCACGCCAGAAACTGGCCAAAGGCAAGGTCAAGAAAAAATGCTGCCGCTCCAAGCCGCGTTGCATTACCTGTCCTGTGGTGGTCAAACGGCTGGAAAAAGCCTCCGCAATGGATTTGCCGGATAAAAAATTCGCCCTCGTTTTGGACGATGCCCGCCGCAAATAGTGCTGTCGGGTGGCGCTTGGGGGGGGCTAGTCGGCGTGCACCTGGTTTTGGGCGATTGCCAGCCCCTGGGTGATCAACAGTTCCACGGCATCGGATATGTCGGCGGTGACGATACCCAGTTGCCTGCCCTGGTCGCCGGTGAAAGGTTTGAGTACCCAGTCCGCCGGTGCCATCCGCCCGGGCGGCCTGCCAATCCCGCAGCGCACCCGGAGATAATCCCTGGTCCCCAGGGCTTTGGTGATGTCCTTCAACCCGTTGTGGCCGTTGTCCCCGCCGCCTTTTTTCAACCGGATGACACCAAAGTCCAGATCCAGTTCATCGTGGATGACAATCACATTGCCGGCCGGGATTTTGAAGAAACGGCAAAGGGAGCTGACCGGCCCGCCGGAGAGATTCATGTAGGTCTGCGGTTTGGCGACAATGACTTTCCGGTTGCCGACCCTGATGTCACAGGTGAGAGCCTGGGCGCGTTTGTCCAGCGCGAAGTGCCCGGGCATGGGGGCGGCGGCGCCCGCCAGTTCATCGGCGGCAAGAAAACCGATGTTGTGCCGCGTTGTCTCGTAGCGGGGGCCGGGATTGCCCAGGCCCGCAACCAGGATGGGGGAGGTGTCGTCGAAACTCACAAATCCCGATTGTGGCACACCTGCCTGACAGGCACACAAGGCGCAAGCGTTGAGCCTTGTCGGCGCCGGCTTCCCCGGCCCCCGACACCGCCGGGGTGACCTGTGAAAAAACATCTTCCTGGGCGTTTGAAAAAATGCAGTCGCCTGGCCTGGGGGAGAGAAGAAAAAACCGCCGCAGTCTTTTCCCTGTCCACCCCGGTAGCCGAAGGGGGCGGGCAGGAAACGATGACTGCGGCGGGAGGGCACAGGGCATCACTTCCGGCTGGGAAGCCGGGCGTGGCTGTGGCCTGGCGTTACCGGGCTAATTGTTGGCTTTTACCTCATCAACCAGCTTGTCGAGGATTTTCTGCAGTTCCTCGCGGGGCTTTTTCACCGTGACAGCCGAATGGCCGGTGTCTTCGGCCACCGCCACCTGGACCTCCGGGTCGTACCAGATTTCGGTGATCCGGTTGATTGCCTCATTGTCGGCTTCCTCCGGGCGGGTGACCCAGACATTGATGTACGGCTCAGAGGAAGCATCCTTGGGATCGTCGGCCGTCAGCGCGGTCGTGGGGTCAATACCCGCGCGCTGCAGGAAGTTCTGGTTGATCACCGCCGGGGTGCCGTTGTCCCACACAATGGCGGTCTGGGTGGCGTCCACGTCGTTGATGGCCACCTTCGAGTTGGCTTCATCAATATCCGACGGCGTGGGGGAGAGGGCGTTTTTGGCGTTGTCCTTCAACGTGATCAGACCGGCTTTTTCCAGCACCTTGATCGCCCGGCCACCGTTGGTGGGGTCATTGGGGATGGCCACCGTCTGGCCTTCGATACCGTCGAGGGAATCATGTCCCTTCCAGTACAGCGGCAGCGGGAAGACCTCGGTGGAGGCGATCGGCACCAGGGTGTCTTTGGTGTTGGCCTGGTTTTGCGCCAGGAAAATCAGGTGCTGGTAGCGGTTGACATCGATCTGTCCTTCGGCCAGGGCCTTGTTGGGGGTCACGTAATCGGTGTAGGGAACCAGCTCGACATTGATGTTTTCGGCTTTGGCTTTCTCGATGAGGATCGGCCACTGTTTCTTGCCGGCATCGGTCACCCCCAGCTTGATGGTGGTAATTCCGTTCTCATCCGGTTGTGGACCGGTGTCCCCGGAACCGTCGGAAGATGAGCAGCCGACACACAGGGCGGCGGCGGTGGTGACCGAGACAAGTGTTGCGGAGAGTTTTTTCAGCATCAGGAAATCCTTGTGGGTGGTTGTGTGGGGGTATGGATAAACGGTGGGCTAAGCCGGGAAAACCGACTAATAGACCAAGATGTCTATGTGCTGAAGGAATCTACACATTATCCGGGAGAAAATGCAACATGCGCAGGTAGAAGCACTATTTACGGAGCTGTGAACCGTGATTGAGGCCCCTGTTGTGAACCGCTCGGTATGGTTTTTCTGTTCGGTGTCTGTTCTGGATGGCGGCAGTATGGGCGATATGTTGCGTCATGGTGGCCCTGTGGCCGCCGGCGGGGGAGAAGCAACGAAAAACCCCGCCCCAGCAGCAGCTGGGACGGGGGGCAGGGGCGGGTCGGAGGACCCGGAAAAAGAGTTGTTACTCTTCGTCGCTGTTGTCGCTGTCGCCTTCGGATTCCTCGGAAGCGGCGGCGTCGTCCTCGCCTTCCTCGCCCTCGGAATCGGTTTCGGGCAGGTCTTCTTCTTCCGGCTCGACGACGTTGATGATCAGGATTTCCGGATCGTCGATGAGGGTGACGCCTTCCGGCAGTTCCACATCGCCGGCCTGGACCTGCTGGCCGATTTCCATGCCGTCGACATCGATGATGAGCTCTTCCGGAATGGACAGCACGTCAGCCTCAATGAGGATGGTGTCGGCGTCCTGCATGAGCATCGCGCCGGCGGCGATTTCGCCTTCGTAGGTGACCGGCACGGAGACCTCGACCTTTTCGCCGCGTTTGATGGCGAACAGGTCGGCGTGGTCGATGTGGAAGGTCAGCACATTCTGGTCCAGGTGCTTCATCAGGGCCAGCTGCTTTTCGCCCTCGATATCGACTTCCACCACGGCGTTGGTGCCGTGGTTGCGCACGATGGCGGTAAATTCCAGCCGGTCCACCAGGCAGTGGATGGGCTCGATGTGCGGTCCGTAGATGACCACGGGGATCAGGCCGTCGCGGCGGGCGCGGCGGGCGGCGCCTTTGCCGAATTCGTTGCGGGGCTTGGCGTCAAGGGCGATAGCCTTGTTCTTCACGACTGAACGTGCCATGGGAATACTCCTGAGGTGGTGGGATAATAAAAAAGGTCAATCGGGCTGTGTCCGGGGCGACAAGGAGTGGGGGAATAAAAAAATTCCCGCTCCAACCCGGCCATCTCGTCGAGTCTTCGCAGGTTTTTCCGGTCGTGGGGATCATCACCGGTCCGCTTAAAAAGCGGGGGGAGAAGGTGGGGTGATCGGCACAATGAAAAAGACGGGGATAAAAATTCCCGTCCCTGGCAAAGGTGATCGCGTCGATAACGGCAACTCCCCGATCATTCGGGGCGCCCTCGCCGAGACTGGCGAAAGTATAGTTGCCCAGTCCACCGGCAGGCAAATCCTCTTTGCGGTGGGGCGGTGACAGCGGTGAGGGGATGCCGCGGGCGGAAGGATGCGGCGCAGGGGTGAAAAAGCAGTCGGGCCGGCAGCCGGTGGATCAACCGGCTGCCGGCCCGTGGAAGATCAGGTCGGCAGATCACCGGGCGCCGGGCCCGTCACCGCGACCATGCCGGGAGACAGTGCGTGTGCGCGGCATGGCCGGGGTGCGTGTGCTAGGCCTGGCCCTCGAACAGTGTTGTCACCGATCCGTTTTCGAAGATTTCGTGGATCGTTTTGGCCAGCAGCGGGGCGATCGACAGCACCTTCAGATTGTCCCAGCCGTCGGTGGACTGCGGCAGGGTGTCGGTGGTGATCACTTCCCGGGCGCCGCACTGGGACAGCCGTTCGCGGGCAGGTCCGGAGAACACGCCGTGGGTGGTGGCGATGATTACGTCACCGGCACCTGCTTCACGCAGCACACCGACCGCACCGGAGATTGTTCCACCGGTGTCGATCATGTCGTCGAGCAGCACACAGGTACGGCCGTCAACATCGCCGACCACCCTGTTGGAGGTCACCTGGTTGGCGACATCCACACTGCGGGTCTTGTGCACGAAAGCCATCGGGGCGCCGCCGAGGGTGTTGGCCCATTTTTCGGCGACTTTGACCCGCCCGGCGTCCGGGGAGACGACGCAGATATTGTCCAGGCTGTAGTTGGCTTTGATGTAGTCGGTCAAAATCGGCATGGCGTGCATGTGATCGACCGGGCCGTCGAAAAAGCCCTGAATCTGGTCGGTGTGCAGGTCGACGGAGACAATCCGGTCCGCCCCGGCGGCTTTGAGCAGATCGGCAACCAGGCGGGCGGAAATCGGTTCACGGCCGCGGTGTTTTTTGTCCTGCCGGGCATAGGGGTAGAAGGGCAGGATCGCGGTGATCCTCTTCGCCGAGCCGCGTTTGAGGGCGTCGATCATGATCAGCTGTTCCATCAGCCACTTGTTCAGCGGCTGCGGGTGGGCCTGGAGCACGAACGCGTCGGAGCCGCGGACTGACTCCTCGAAACGGACGAAGATTTCGCCGTTGGCGAAGTCACGGGCTGTGGTGGGGGTGATCTCAATGCCGAGTTCCCTGGCGACTGCGTCGGCCAGATCCGGGTGTGCCCGGCCGGTGAACAGCATGAGATTTTTCTGGTTGTCGATCCAATGGGCGGTCATGGTGGTTGTTTTCGCTCGCTCCTGGAAAAAAAGGGGGGATGAATCGGGGTTTTCCGCGCTTTCGGCAGGTGATGCCCACGGTGCGGGAAACAGCAGGATATTTACTTGTCGCTGTCGGTGCCGGGCGTGGCGCTGCCGGTGCGGGCACGGGCGGCCGCGTCGGCTGCCGGGGTGCCGGGGCGTTTGTTTTCCACCCAGCCTTCGATGATGCGCTGTTTGGCCGATGAGACTGTCAGTGCTCCGGCCGGAACATCATCCTTGATCACTGTACCTGCACCGGAATACACGCCATCACCGACGGTGACGGGCGCAATGAACATTGTGTCACTGCCGGTGCGCACGTGGGAGCCGATGGTGGTGTGGTGTTTGTTGACTCCGTCATAGTTGACGAACACGCTAGAGGCCCCGATATTGGATTCCTCGCCGATGGTGGCATCGCCCACATAGGTCAAATGCGGCACTTTCGAACCGCGGCCGATGACGGCTTTTTTCGTCTCCACGAAGCCGCCGAGTTTGCCGTTGTCACCCAGTTGAGTTCCCGGACGGATGTAGGTGAACGGTCCCACATCAGCGTGGGCGCCGATAACGGAATCAAACCCGTGGGTGCGCACCACACTGGCGCCTTCACCCACCGTCATGTTCTCCAGCATGGTGTCGGGGCCTATGACACAGCCGGTGGCGATGCTGGTTGATCCCTTCAGCTGGCAGTTCGGCTCGAGGAGCACGTCATTGGCGATCTCGACGTCACAGTCGATGAACACACTGTCCGGGTCGGTCATGGTCACGCCGTTTTTCATGTGCATCTCGCGCAGCCGCCGGTTGAACTGCCGGTTGGCCTCGGCCAGCTGCACCCGGTCGTTGACCCCGGCCACCAGTGCCGGATCGGCCAGCCGGTGGGCGCGCACGATCCGGTCACTGGCCCGGGCGATACCGATGACGTCGGTGAGATAAAACTCGCCCTGGGCGTTGTTGGTGTCCAGCTGGCCGACCGCGTCAGCCAACAGCGCCGCATCGAAGGCGTAGACCCCGGAGTTGATTTCCCGGATGGTTCTGGTCTCCTCGTCGGCGTCTTTTTCCTCCACGATGCGGGTGACTTCCCCGTCGGCGGTGCGCACGATACGGCCGTAGCCGTGCGGATCATCAACCATGGTGGTCAAAACCGTCACCCCGGCCCGCGGTTTGGCGGAATGCTCGGCCAGCAGGGCTGCGAGCACCTCGGCGCCCAGCAGCGGAACATCAGAGGTGGTCACCACAATGGTGCCGGTGAAATCGGCCAGTGCCGCCGACTGCAGGGCGCAGGCCACCGCATCACCGGTGCCGTTTTGCTGTTTTTGCACCACCGTGTCGATGGAGCCGACCCCGTAGTCTTTGTCCATACGGGGTTTCAGCTCGTCCAGGGCCGCATCGACTAGGTCTTTGCCGTGTCCGGTGACCACCACAACATGATCCGGGCGGATACCGCAGGCGGCATGCACCGCGTGCCCGAGCATGCTCCGGCCGGCCACGGTGTGCAGCATCTTCGGGGTGGCGGATTTCATCCTGGTGCCGGCACCGGCGGCCAACACTACGACAGCAACATCGGGATGGGGGGTAAGCGGCATGGCAGATCAAGGACTCTTTTCTGGTTTGTGTTCGACCGCGCACCGTGCGGCCGGCACCGGTCGCACGACCCCGGGAGGGAAAAACACAAAGGTGAAAAAAGACGGCAACACCATCGTCTTTTTCCAGCCCGCGGTCCACGCGGCGGGGGTCAGGTATCAGGGGACTGTCACAGGTGTGTGACATACGGGGCACGGCACCACGGTGTGTGCCGCAGGGCCAACCGTACCCGACCAGACGGTGTGCCACGGCACAGTGATCCATCCCGTACACCCTGCAGGCTGTGCCGGTGATCATCCCGGACACCGGAAAAACAGCACCACCCCGCCTGGTGGCGCGGCGGGGAAACGGGTGAAAACACGCTGCGGAACACGTCGTTGGCGGTGGCCGGAAAAACAGCGGTGACAAGGCAAAAAGACATAAAAAAAGCTTCCCCGCCAGGACTCGAACCTGGAAAGCTGGTACCAAAAACCAGAGTGTTGCCGATTACACCACGGGGAATCACCGCACGTGCGGTCTGGCCGGTTGATCACCGGTGAACTCCGTGCGGCGCAGATTATTCTAGCCTACCGGCCCGGGCGGTACGCCAATCGTCACTGCCCGCCGCTTACCCCAGGAAGGTGTGGGGGGACGAAAACACACCGGTCACCCTGTCTTTTCCGGTGCCGCGGCCGGCGGCGGTCCGCGGGCGTGCCCGCCCGGTGTGCGGGTCTGATTTATTCCCGCCCGTGACGGTGGTGGCCGGGCCTGAACCCCCGCCGGGAACACGGCGACGATTGATCCGATGCCCGTGACGGTGGTGGGGGTGCGGTGTGTGGTCCGCCGGGTGTGAACAGCGTGTCACAAACGCCGGTGATGGTGTGTGTGCGGGGTGGATACACCGGTGTACCGCGGTGACGGTCGATGAGCTGCTTAACGGCGGCGGTCGGTGGCTACAATGAGTCCCATGGCCAGACAGCGTATGACGGGACAGCAGCGCAGGGAACAGTTGATCGGTATTGGACTTGCCCTGTTCGCCGAGCGTGGCTTTGAGGGCACCAGTGTCGAGGAGATCGCCGCCAAAGCGGGAGTGAGCAAACCCGTTGTCTACGAGCATTTCGGGGGTAAAGAAGGCCTCTACCAGGCGGTGGTCAAGCAGGAAGCCGAACATGTCGAGTCGGTGCTTGCCGAGGCATTGGGGCGGGGGCGTTCCCGCTACCGGGTGGAGCAGGCGGTGCTGGCGATGCTGACCTATGTGGAAGAACACACCGACGGCTTCATTATTCTGGCCCGCGATTCCGATCCGGATCCCGATTCCCCCGCCCGCCGCCAGTACGGCACACTGCTCAACAACTCCGTGGCCAAAGCCACCGACATTTTGGGCAACGCCATGAAACGCTCCGGGCTGGACACCCGCTACAGCGAACTCTACGGCCAGGCGATGGTCGGCATGGTGGCCTCCGTCGCCAAATGGTGGCTGGATACCAAACAGCCGCCGAAGGAAACCGTCGCCGCCTATCTGGTCAATCTCATCTGGAACGGCCTGGAACGCATGGACGACGACCCGAAACTCACCGAGAACATTCTCACCGAAGGCGCGGTGCTGGGGAAAAAAGACTAGGGGTGTGACCGGTTTTCCGCTCTTTCCCGGCGCAGCCGTTCCCGGGACAGCCCCGGTGCGGGGGCGGCGCCCTGCCGGCGTGACCGCCGGGCCACCGGCAGAGGCCGCCGCCGGTGGAAGCTGAAACACGTGTGGTGGGTTTTTCCCGCCGGGTGGGGGCGGTCCGCAACTTTTGGCACCGGCGCTCCGGCGGGTAGGGTGCCCAGTGGTCCGCCTGCGGCAGCAGACACCCCGCAGGCCCCGGGCTGAGCGGGCTGTGGCGGGGTGGGTGTTGCGGCGTTATCCAGCCCGGCACGCCTGCCGGGGCCTGTTGTTTGGCCGGTTTGTTCATCGTTTTCTTTTCCTGCCGCCCCCTGTGACATGTGAGGTGTGTTTTTCCCGTGACTGCTCAACCCGCACCCGCCGCGACGGCGGCCCTGGCCGGTCTGGCCGCGACCATTGGTTTGAGTGACCAATTCGACCGGGTTCGGGCGGCCATGGGGCAACCGGATGTCCATGTCACCGCCATCGACCAGCTGCGCCCCTGGCTGGTGTCTGTCATGGCGGCCACCCGGCCGGTACTGGTGGTGGTGCCCACCGGGCGGGAAGCCGAGGACATTGCCGCTGAACTGGCCGCCTGCCTGGGCGAGGAGGCGGTCGGGGTGTTCACCTCCTGGGAAACCCTCCCGCATGAGCGCATGAGCCCGTCAACCGAGACTGTGGCGCAGCGGGCGAAAGTTCTTGACCACATCGACCGTTTGCCGGTGGTGGTGGCTGCGGCCCGGGCGTTTTGCCAGCCGATCCCGGTCACCGTCCAGGGGCGGCAACCGGTGGTGCTGCGCACCGGGGAAGACCACGACTTCGATGAGCTGGTGCGCAGCCTGGTGTTCCGCGGCTACCAGACCACCGACCAGGTCGGGGCGAAAGGGCAGGTGGCTGTCCGCGGCGGATTGATCGACGTGTTCCCGCCCACCGAGGAACACCCGGTCCGCATCGATTTTTGGGGCGATGAAATCCAGGAGATGAAATATTTCTCCGTCGGTGACCAGCGCACCTTCGATGACGGCCGGACAGACGAAGTGGCGCTCTACCCCTGCCGGGAGCTGCCCGTCAGTGACGAGGTGATCCGCCGGGCGCAGGCGCTGGCCGAAGAGCACACCGGCAATGCCGCCCTGCAACAGCTGCTGTCCACCGTGGCCGAAGGTCAGCCCGCCGACGGCATGGAAGCCCTGATTCCGGTCCTGACCGATTCCCGGCTGGCCACCCTGGCCGAATTCATGCCGGAAGGCACCCACGTACTGGCCGTTGACCCGGTGAAAATCCACAACCGGGTGGTGGATCTGGAAGCCACCGACCGGGAATTCCTGCAGGCCGGGTGGGAAGCCGCGGCCATGGGGGCCAGCGGGCCGATTTCGGCTGAGGGACTGGATTTGTCCGCCAGTTCCTACTGCCCGCCCGGGAAACTGAAGGCCGCCGCCACCGCCGCCGGATGCGTGTGGTGGTCACTGGCGCCGACCGGCATGCTGGGCCAGGCCACCGCCGGCGGGACCACCACCATTGAGCTGTCGTGCGGGCCGGGACCCCGGCCGGCCGGGGACCGGCAGGCCGTCGAGACGATGTACCGGGAGCTGAAAGAGCATGTCCTGGCCGGGGGCATGGCGGCTTTTGTCAGCCCCAACAAAGCCTTCGCCGCCCGCATGACCGACCGTTTCCTCGACCAGGGCATCAGTGCGGCGGCAGCTGACGGGCACCCCCCGCAGCCCGGGCAGGTCGCCGTCTACACCGCGCTGACCCACGGCGGCCTGACCGTGCCGGGGATCCCGGACTGCGGTGGCCGGGATCTGGTGGTGATCACCGAAACCGATGTCACCGGCAACCGGGTGGGCGATATTGCCGGCATGCGGCGGAAAAGAGCGAAAAAACGCCGCCGCATCGATCCGCTGGCACTGGAAAAAGGCGACTATGTCGTCCACGATTCCCACGGTATCGGCCGCTTCGTGGAGATGACCGAACGCACCATCACCACCGGCGATGAGACCTCCCGGCGGGAATACCTGGTCATCGAGTACGCGGCCAGCAAACGCGGCCAGCCGGCCGACCGGCTGTATGTGCCGATGGATTCGCTGGATCTGCTCTCCCGCTACGTCGGCGGGGAAAAACCCACCCTGTCGAAAATGGGTGGCTCCGACTGGAAGAACACCAAGAAAAAAGCCCGCTCGGCGGTCAAGGAAATCGCCGCCGAACTCATCGAACTCTACGCCAAACGCCAGGCCGCGCCCGGCCATGCTTTTGCCGCCGATTCCCCCTGGCAGCGGGAGCTGGAGGACAATTTCCCCTACCTGGAAACCGAAGACCAGATGGCCGCGATCGATGATGTGAAAGCGGACATGGAAAAACCTGTTCCCATGGACCGGGTGGTTGTCGGCGATGTCGGCTACGGCAAAACAGAGGTGGCCGTGCGTGCCGCCTTCAAGGCGGTGCAGGACGGAAAACAGGTGGCGGTGCTGGTGCCCACCACCCTGCTGGCCCAGCAGCATCTGGCCACCTTTACCGGGCGGATGGACGGTTTCCCGGTCACCATCGACTGTTTGAGCCGGTTTACCTCCGGGAAAGAATCGACACGGATTCTCACCGGGCTGGCCGACGGGTCGGTGGACATTGTCATCGGCACCCACCGGCTGATCCAGACCGGTGTGCGGTGGAAAAACCTCGGCCTGGTCATCGTCGACGAGGAGCAGCGTTTCGGTGTCGAACACAAAGAACACATCAAGGCGCTGCGCAGCCACGTTGACGTGCTGACGATGTCGGCCACCCCGATTCCCCGCACCCTGGAGATGTCGATGGCCGGTATCCGGGAGATGTCGACGATCCTCACCCCGCCGCAGGACAGGCACCCGGTGCTGACCTATGTCGGGGCACAGGAAGACAAACAGGTGGCCGCCGCCATCCGCCGGGAGCTGCTGCGCGACGGGCAGGTGTTCTATGTCCACAACCGGGTGCAGTCGATCGACGAGCGGGCGAGACACCTGCGCGAACTGGTTCCGGAGGCACGCATCGTCGTCGCCCACGGCCAGATGGGCGAAGAACAGCTGGAAAAAACAGTCCAGGGCTTCTGGGACAAAGACTATGACGTGCTGGTGTGCACCACCATCGTCGAAACAGGTCTGGACATCGCCAACGCCAACACCCTGATTGTGGAAAACGCCCACCACATGGGGCTGAGCCAGCTGCACCAGCTGCGCGGCCGGGTGGGGCGTTCCCGGCAGCGCGGCTACGCCTATTTCCTGTACCCGAAAAACCAGCTTCTCAGCGAAACCTCCTACGACCGGCTGGCCACCATCGCCCAGAACAACGAGCTGGGGGCCGGTATGGCGGTGGCGATGAAAGACCTGGAGATGCGCGGGGCCGGCAATGTGCTCGGCGCCGAACAGTCCGGGCATATCGCCGGTGTCGGCTTCGACATGTACATCCGCCTGGTCGGGGAAGCCGTCGAGGCAATGAAATCGCTGGCCGACGGCACCCCGCTGGACGCCACCGACAAAGGCCCGAAAGAAATCCGGGTCGATTTGCCCGTCGATGCCCACGTGCCGGAGAGCTACATTGCTTCCGAAAGGCTGCGGCTGGAGGTCTACCGGGCGGTGGCTGAAGCACACAATGAACAGGACCTTAGGCTGGCTGTGGAAGACATGAAAGACCGCTACGGGCCGGTCCCGGTGGAAGTGGAGCGGCTGCTCAGCCTGGCCAGGCTGCGCCAGCAGGCCCGCGCAGCCGGCCTGACGGACCTGGTGGTGCAGGGCACCCGGATCAAAATCCATCCCGTCGAGCTGGCCGATTCCAAACAGGTGCGGCTGAAAAGGCTCTATCCCGGCTCGACCTACCGGGCGGCGGCCAAAGCCATCCAGCTGTCGATTCCGAAATCGGGCCGCAGCCTCACCGACCCGAAGCTGCGGGACACCGACCTGGTGCAGTGGCTGGCCGATGTCATCTCCTCGCTGTTCGATGTGCCCGCCATCGATGTCACCGGCGGGAAGAAATCGGCCCCGGCCTCCTCCACCCCCGCCGGGGGCGGCTACATTTCCGCTGGTTAAGGGCACAACGAACAATGTTCCGCGGCTGCGCCCTACCCGGCTGACGGGGAGTAGAGGGTCAGCCCGTAGCCGGTCATGTACGGCTCGATCGAGGAGCTGCTGACATCCAGGGCGTCGTGGGCGGGATTGCCGCGGGCGACACCCACCGCGGCGGTGTTGGTCCCCCCGTCGGCCCGCCGGTAAACCACAAACACCGGACCCCCGGAATCACCGTGGTCGACAATCGACTCGAAATGGATGACATTGTCGCCCGACAGCGACAGGAACCTCCCGCAGGACAACCCCGAGCGGTAGCCCAGATGGCAGACGGCGGCATCGTCGAGCTTTTCAACCTCACTCATGGTCAGCCAGTGGCTGATCTGCGGGAAATGCGCCGGACCCAGATCAAGACCGGCGGAAAACCGGTTCCCGGCCAGCTCCACCAGCGCCAGATCAAGCCCCAGCCCGGACATGTATTCCCTGTCGTCGTTGGTGTCGTCGTCATCGGTGACGATCGTGCCGATAAAGTCGCCGGTGGCCGGCAGATACACCCTGTCGCCGATCGACCCGCAGTGCCCGGCGATGATCATGTAGTCCCGGCCCCGGTTATCGTGGGCGAACCATCCGGCCGAACAGTAGCCGTGTGTCGTCCGTATTTTCGCCCCCGGCTGCACCACGGTGGCGGCGTCAAGATAGCCGTAGCCTTTGGACTGCCGGAAAATCCGCGAACTCGGCCGCCGCTTGCGGTGCCCCGGTCGGCCGGTGGGCCGGGCCGGGGCGGCACGCGGGGTCACCGTCGACCAGGTGTAGGTGCCCAACCATTGTTCGGTGTCGGCGAACCCCCCGGTCAATTCCCGGGCTTTTCTCTCCGACTCGTCCAGCTTCCGGTAGTAGGACAACAACATCTCGTCCAGGTGATCCGGCCTGGACTGCGGGTCCAGTGCCTCCACCGACGCCCGGGACGACGACCAGGAGCGTTCATGCCTGCCGGTGCCGACATCCTTCGGCAGGGTGTGACCTGTCACCGCCGGATCGTTGGGCGCCGGCGGAGCGCTGGTCGGCACCGGGCTGTCCACCGGTGGGGCGGCAGGTGCGGGATATCCCGGCGCGCCGGGTCGGCCGGGACCGTCCCCACAGCATCGGTGGCGGGCGGAAGAAACCACCAGCGAATCGGCCACCGACGCGGTGATCAGCGCCACCACCAGCAGTCCCGCCAGCACCCCCGCAAGGACAACAGCAGTATTTTTCACACATGATTCCATGACCGGTTTGTTCAATCCCCCTGAAAAAACGGGCGCACGGGGCGCGGACAACAACACGCCTTGGTGAAAAAAAGGGGGCGAACAAGCGGTCGGCTGCTGCCTGAGCCACGGGCGGGACACACTCGGATCGGTTGGCAAAGACCGGCAGATTTTGTTGCCTGTCCGGCGGAGTTTCCCCGACAACGCTGTTTTCCCCGGTTACCCCCTGTGGTGCCGGTGGTGGACACCGGCTGTGCCTGTGCAGCAGCAATGGTCTTTTGCTGAAAAAACCCGGTTGCCCCCCGTTGTTTTTCAACAAGACACCGACCATGCTAGACGCCCCCGGCCCGTGACGGAGACAAGTGCCCGGCAATCCCCCCCGGGTGGCCGCACCCGCGGCATCCACCCGGCACAGCGGCTACCGGTGCGGCACAAAGGCGGAAAAAAGAACATGCACACCCCACCTGCTTCCAGCACGGCGACGGGGCCGTGCCCGACGGGTGGGAAAAGCCAGGGGGGCACCGGGCGCCGAGCGCGGGACCCGGCGGTGTGGGGGGGTGAGTTTTTTTGAAAAAGGGTGCCGCCCGCCCCGGTTACCTAGTTGTCGCCCCAGTACAGGTTGGTTTTGGTCAGCATCACGCCGATGATGGACTGGGCCTGCATCAGCCGGATGGATGCGGTGGTGTCTTCGGCCGAGGACAAAATACCCACCGGGTAGATGTGTTTGTTGTCGACGGCGAATACCGGGCCGCCGGAATCGCCGACGTTGACCATCCCCTTGAAGGTGATCATGCCGGCCCGGTTGAATCCCTGGAAAGTACCGCAGGACAGTCCGGTGGCCTGCCCGAGATGGCACAGCCAGGTGCTGTCTTTGACCAGCAGATCAACGGACAGCGGGGTATCCACCTGGGTCAGGTCGGCCATCAGATCCCGGTTGATCACGGTGTTGGTGTAGAGCTTCTGGGTGTCGGGGCCGGTGGAGCCTGTGATGTTGCCGTTCAACTCGATCAGGGCGTAGTCCCGGACGCTGTTGGTGTACGAGGACTCGACCAGGGTGCCGAAAGGAGGCAGGGACTCATTGTGGTGCTGCGGGTCCTGTTTGGGCAGGGCGAACTTGTAGTTCTGCTGCCTATTGTCGACGGTGGCCCCGCAGTGACCGGCGGTCAGCAGGTAGCGGGCCTTGCCGCTGTTGAGAATCCAGCCGGCCGAGCACGCCAGCCTGTTGCTGCTGTCCCGGATGATTTTCGCCCCCGGCTGCAGTCTCGGGGAGGTTTTCAACCATCCCCAGTCGTCGGGGTGATTGGAGGTGTACTGCCCGAAGGAGGCATTTTTTTTCAGCACCTCCGGCGGATCGGACAGGGGGGTGGTCCACTGCGGGATATCGGCGGAAGTGCGGTGGGTGTTCTGGGGGCGGGTGGTTTGTCCGGCCGATGACCCGCTGCCGGAGCGGCCTGTTGTGGTTCCGGTTGCACCGGAGCTTCCCGCACTGCCGAACAGGGTGTCCAAAATACCGGCTTCGGCCACCGGCGCACCGGCTGCCAGGAGACCTGCGACCGAGACAGCCGCGGCCACACGGCGGAGGCGGCGCGGGGCAAACATCGGTGAAGCTGACATGGTGTGGTGTTCTCCTGGTGTGTGACAACCCCGGTGGCCGGGACGGATCAACCGGGTGCGGGAAAGCCGGCAGGGTGGGATGAGTTTGCCGCAAGGCAGACCCCACCGCGGATGAAACCCATCCGGCGACGGGAAAGATGCCTGCTGAACCAACAATACTAGGCGTAGGGGCAGCGTCCGGGAAGCACCGGGAAAACACGCCCCACCGGGGCATGTCCGCCCGGTGGGCTGTGCACCTGTGCCCTGCTGGTGCTTTCCGGTGGTGGAGGTTTTCCTACAGGCTCATCCGCCCCGAATACAGTCCGTAGATGGCGACGATGGAGCCGATGACCACCAGAGCGACAATGACCCATTCGAAAGTGTTGAACGGCCGCTGCTTCATCTTGTTGCGCTGCCAGATGTAGGGCACAAGGCCCGGGATGACCAGCAGGGCGCCGAACAGCAGGTATTTCAGCTCCGCGGCGTAGAACAACCAGATCGAGTAGACCAGCGCCACCGAGCCGATGAGCAGGTGTTTGCGGTTGGTGGCCGCGCTGATGGCCGGGCCGGAATCGTCGAAGCTGGTGCCGGCCTGCGGGTGGGTGATGCCTTTGCCGCGGGTGCACAGCATCACCAGGTACAGCGAGGAAAACAGGTAGGGCAGCATGTACATCATGGTTGCCAGCGACACCATCCTGTCGTAGGTGGTTTCATTCAGGAAGAACACGACCACCATGATCTGGATGACAATCGAGCTGATCAGCTGCGCGGTCCACGGGGCACCGTTTCTGGTTTTGCCCAATTTCGCCGGCAGCAGCCGGTCCTGGGCCATCAAGGTGATCGGCTCGGCGCACAGCATCTGCCAGGAGACATAGGCGCCCAGCACCGACAGCATCAAACCGATGGAAATCAGCGCCCCGCCCCACGGGCCGACCGCGGCCTCCATCACACCGGCCATCGAGGGGCTGTCCAGGGCGGCCAGCTCTTCCTGGGTGAGCACACCGTAGGACAGGGTGCCCACGGCCACCAGCATCAACAGCACCGACAGGAAACCGATGACCGTTGCCCGGCCCACATCGGTGCGTTTGGCCGCCTGCTTGGAATACACCGACGCACCCTCGACACCGATAAACGCCCACACCGTGTAGACCATGATTCCCTTGACCTGGTCCATCACCCCGGCGCCGGAGGAATGCTCCCACATGTGCAGGGAGAACCTGTCCCAGGAGAAAGAAAAGAACGCGATCACCAACAGGAACGCGAGAATCGGCAGCAGCTTCGCCACAGTGGTGACAATGTTGAGAAACGCCGCCTGTTTCACGCCCTTGGTCAGGGCGAGGAAAATCGCCCACGTCATCGCCGAGACACACAGAGCCTGCACGAAAGGATGGTCATTGCCGAAAATCGGCACATAGTGGCCCAGAGTGGCGAAAAACAGGCTGGCGTAGCCGACCTGGGCGATCACCGATCCCAGCCAGTATCCCCAGGCGGAGGCGAAGCCGACGAAATCGCCCAGGCCCGCCCGCACGTAGGAATAGACACCGGAATCCAGGTGGGGTTTCCGGGTCGCCAGAATCTGGAAAACAAACGCAATCGAGAGCATGCCCACACCGGCGATGGCCCAGCCGATGAGCATCGCGCCGGGACCGGCGGCGGTGGCCGATTGGCGGGGAAGGGCGAAAATACCGGTGCCCACGGTGGAACCGATGATCAAAGACACCAGGGTCCACATCGTCACGGTATGTCGCTTGTTGGGGGAACTGAGAAGTGTGTCCGCGTTTTTCACGGTGCATACCCTAGCGTGCCGGCCGGCCGGGGGTAAACACCGCCCATACCCGCGGTGAGCTGGTGGATGAAGAAATCCTCAACCGGCATGATTTTTCCTTCATTTTCCCTTCCCCGTCCCCCGGGGCGCAGGGTGTCCGGAGGTGGTCATCCATGCCCGCACTGGCGCCGCCGCCGGCCGCGGACCATGATGGCAACCATGCTTTGTGTCTATCTCGATCCGCGCTGCCCCGATCTGTTTCCCGCCCGGGCGCTGCCGCTTGTCGGCTCCGGTCCGGTGGCCATTGGCCCCGGGGTGGCAGACAGTGTGGTTGATCTGCTGCGGCAGGCCGGGGTGGCCACAGTGCGCTGTGTGCCCGGCGCAGATGCCGGCCACCCCGCGGGGGATTGCGGTGTGGTGGCCCGTGTTGAACTGGCGGGACAGCGGGCAACCGGAATAGAGGCGGTCAGGGAAAAAATCACCGCCCGCGGGGACAGCGACATGGCCCGCCTGTGCCGGGATGATGAGTCCAACGACGGCGACGATGGGGTGGTGGTGGCCGACACCATCGGAATGATGCTTCCGGAGCTGGCCCGGGCCGCCGGTGTGATGGCCCGGGCGCATCTGGTCGGCGGCTGGGAGCGCAGCCAGACACATGCCGGTTTGCTGCCCTACCTGGAAGAAGAAGCAGCCGAATTCGCCGAGGCTGTCGCTGCCCTGGAAGAAGGCGATGAAGTGCTCGAACAACAGGTGTGCCGTGAATTGTCGGATCTGTTGCTGCAGGTGCTTTTCCATGCCGAGATCGCCCGCCGCCGCGGGGCATTTACCGTCGAGGATGTGGCGGCGGCCTTCACCGGAAAAATCTCCCGCCGAGCCCCCTATGTCTTTGACCCGGGGACCACCACGATCACCGCCGAGGAAGAAGACCGCATCTGGCAGGACAGCAAACGCCGGGAACACGGGGCCGGCCCCGGGCCGCACTGAGCGCCCCCACCCGGACGGGGCATACGACGCGGGTTTCAACTCCCCGCGACCTGCGCGCCGGGGAAGTTGTCACCGGGAAGAAAAAACAGGCTGTTGGCAGGGGTTTTTCAAAAAACCGACCCCCGCCAGGCGGCGGGTTCCGGCCTGGCGGGGGTGGTAACGGTATCCGGTTGTTTTTTATAAGGTCTTGCCCCTGAAAGGCAGGGCCGTTCCGGCTGTGCGGGTGCGACTAGCGTCCGGTCAGGCCCAGCACAGAGGTCAGCAGGGTGACGATCTCGGAGGAGCCGACCAGGTCACGCTTCGGATCCGGTTTGACCAGCCCGCAGGCCAGTGCTTTGTCGGTGAAGTCCTTCGACAGTTTCGCCGATCCCAGCATGGAGGCGTAGGCGTTGTCGACCAATCCGGCCAGCTGCTGGTCGCTTTTCTGGGCGAACTTGCCGCGCAGCTCGGATTCGGTGAAACGCAGCTGACCGTTGGGGCCTTTGGGGGCCTGGCCCATCAGCGGCAGCATGGCGATTTCGATCGCGGTGCACTCACCCGCACTGGGGGTGGTGTTGTCGGCGGCGGTGGCCGGGGCCGACATGGCGGCGGCCAGAACAGCGGCGGCAGCAGTGGAGGCAAGAAGTTTTTTGATCATGGCTTGTGGAAAACAACACTTTCAACTCGGGTGACATCTCCTGCCCACCCCGGTCGGGCCGGTGGAGCGGCGACGGGGTGGTCGCCCGGCCAGTCTAATAAAAAATGGGACAAAAGTGAAGGATTAATGCTTGTGTGACAGATGGGACTGGTGTGAATAAAGAAAACCCCGGGCGTTGAAAGCCCCTGTGACAGGGGCCGCAACGGCCGGGGTGGGGTGACGGGTGGGGCCTGGGGACAAGCCCGCCCCGCCGGGGTATCTGCTAGCTGGAGATACCGGAAGAGAAGGCGGTGAAGATATCGGAGAAATCGAAGTTCTTCTTGTCCTTGTCCTTGTCCTCGTCCGAGGACAGCTTCTTGTTGGCCACCGAGGAGGTGTTGGAGAACAGCGACGAGGTCTCCGCGAGCAGGCCCTGCTCGACGGCGTTGCACTTTTCGGCCTTGGCGGCGAACTGCTCGATCAGGGGGGACTTGTTTTTCTCGGTCAGGGCGAATTCGCCGGCGAGGAGCAGAAGACCCTTCAGTTCGCTGATCGACTTGCGGTCCAGCAGCACGATCAGCTCACCCTTGGTGGTGGCACCGATGGACTCGACAATCTGCTTGGTGCTCTTGCAGGACAAAGAGTTCACGTCGTCAACAATATCGGCGTTGGCGGCCGGGACGAGGGCGCCGCCGGCCAGGGTGGCGGCGGTGAGGCTGGCAGTGAGGAACTTGCGCATGAAAAAACTCCTGGGAAATTGTCGGACAAAATATCGGGGAATTAAAGCGTGCCACCGGCAGGCGGTGGCCTGCCCCGCTTGCGGGGTGAACCCTGCGGGGTGGTCCCCCAACATAGTCCATCACCGCGTTGTGTCAAATCCGGTGGGCGGATAAAAAACGCTGGTCTTCGGCTACGTTACTGTAGGGGGCGAGGAGAGCGGGGCCCTGAAACACCGGCCATGACCGCCGGATACGGGGGCGGTGGAAAGGGTTTTCCGGGGCGGTCACATTGCCGGTGGTCGTGTTTGTGATTTTTTCAGTCCGCCGCTTAACGCCCGGGCGCGGAACTGATGCCTGCCAGGGTGGTGATCACCGCCGCCACCGGGTCGGGTGTGGTCAGCGCATGGATAATCTGCGGCAGTGCAGACGACCCGCGGGTGGCGGTATCGATGACCGGCTGCGGATCATCGGTGACCAGATGGCAGCGGTGGGCCACCCCGGTCAACCGGCGGGCGGTGGTGTCCTTGCTTTCCCCCCGGGCGGCCGGCATGCCCAGCGCTGCGGCGGCCAGCTTCAAGTCCCCGTGGGACTGGCGTGACAGGTTGTCGGTGAGGGTGGATATCGGGGTGGACAGATCAGGCCGGATCATCTCCCGGTCGACCAGTACTTCCTTCAGTCCCCGGCACTGGGCTGTGGTGGGGGAGTATTCATCGGCCCCGGCGGGTGCGGCCACACAGCAGGCAAGGGCTGCGGCGAGGCAGGCGGCGGTAATCCGGGTGGAGGGTGTGGTCATTGGTGGGTCCTTGGGTGGTGTCTCGGTGTGGTCGTGCACACCCTGAACAGCCCGGGGTGATAACCGGTGGGGTGTGTGGTGGGCAGTCTAGTCGGCGGGAAAAAAGTCATCTACCGTGACGGCAGTGGCGGAGGTGGCGGCTGTGATGGTTGTTTTTGGATGTGGCTGGGGGTTTCGGCCACGCCGGGACGGCCGGTGCCGGGGCGGGGCGTGGCTTCGGTACTATTACGCCCCATGGTCGGGCGTGGAGTGAAAATGGCCGGTGGGTGCATGGTGATCGTCACCGTGGCGATCCTCGGTGTCATCGCGCTGGTCGGCTGGGGTGTCTCCACCGTGCCGATCCACAACCCGATGGTCCGGAAGCTGCCCATTCCCGCCGATGTTCCCCCGGCCCCCGGGCAGCCGGTTCCCGAGATTGATACGGCCATGCCGGGACGCACCGCCGGGCAGTTGACCGACTGGGCGGACCCGATTGCCGATGGCACCCGTATCCCCGCCCAGGCGCTGCGCGCCTACGGCAATGCCGTGGTCATTGCCCGGCACGTCTGGCCGGAGTGTCATCTGGCCTGGACCACCCTGGCCGGTATCGGGTGGGTGGAAACCCGCCACGGCAGCTACAACGGCAATGTGTTTTCCCCCTCCCATCTCGACGACAACGGCTATGCCGTACCGAAGATCGTGGGCATAGCGCTGGACGGATCCCCCGGGTTTGCCGAAATACCCGACACCGATGGCGGTGCCTGGGACGGGGACACCGACTACGACCGGGCTGTCGGCCCGATGCAGTTCATTCCCACCAGCTGGGAGATTTTCGGCCGGGACGCCAATGGTGACGGGGTGGCCGATCCCCACCAGATCGATGATGCGGCACTGGCCGCGGCCCATCTTCTGTGCACCCGCGGCGGGGACCTTGCCACCCCGGAAGGCTGGACACGGGCGGTGCGTTCCTACAACGCCTCCCGGCAGTACCTCATCGATGTCCGTGATGCCGCGGCCAACTATGCCCTGGGGCAACCGGCCTGACCGAAACAGTGTCCGATTGTGTCCGAAAACGACCGTCCGGTGACATCGGCGCGGTTATTTTGTGTCCGATTCGGTGGGTTTGTGGTGTGGTGTTGTTTACATTTTTCCCCCGGGTCTTGCTGTCCCCGGTGCCGCGGCAGCATGAACGTCATGCCTTCTAGCTGGTCATTCACCGATATTTAAGGTTGCTGTGAGCTGGTGGCAAGCCCCGGGGCGCCGCCCGGCGGTTCAGGGCGCCGTCACAAAGCGGCGGTCTGTGGAACAATTGGATCCCGACGGTCGGCCCGGTTCGGGCGGGCCTGACAGACAAAAGCAAGTGAAGCCCTTAAAGGAGGCTCCAGTGGCAGATATCATGAGCGTTTTCGCCCGCGAGATTCTTGATTCCCGCGGCAACCCCACCATCGAGTGCGGTGTGTACCTGGATGACGGATGCGACGGCCGGGCGGCTGTTCCCTCCGGTGCGTCCACCGGTGTCCACGAGGCACACGAGCTGCGTGACGGTGACAAGGACCGTTACCTCGGCAAGGGTGTTCTCAAGGCCGTGGAAAACGTCAACGAGACCATCTGCGACGAGGTTGTCGGCATGGAAGCCGATGACCAGCGTGCCATCGACATGGCCATGATCGAACTCGACGGAACCCCCAACAAGTCCAAGCTCGGCGCCAACGCCATTCTCGGCGTGTCCATGGCTGTGGCCCGCGCCGCCGCCGAATCCGCCGATCTTCCGCTGTTCCGCTACATCGGCGGCCCGAACGCCCACATTCTTCCCGTTCCGATGATGAACATCGTCAACGGTGGCGCCCACGCCGACTCCGGTGTCGACTGCCAGGAATTCATGATCGCCCCGATCGGCGCCCCCTGTTTCGCCGAGGCCCTGCGCTACGGTGCGGAGGTCTACCACGCCCTGAAGTCGGTCATCAAGTCCAAGGGCCTGTCCACCGGCCTGGGTGACGAGGGTGGCTTCGCCCCCTCGGTCGGCTCCACCGCGGAAGCCATCGACCTGATCATCGAAGCGATCGAAAAAGCCGGCTTCAAACCCGGTGAAGACATCGCCATCGCCCTGGATGTCGCCTCCTCGGAATTCTGCAAGGACGGCGTCTACCACTTCGAGGGTGGCGAGCACACCGCCGAAGAGATGGCCAAGGTTTACGAAGACCTGATCGCCAAGTACCCGATCGTTTCCATCGAGGATCCGCTGCACGAGGACGACTGGGACGGCTGGGCCAAGCTCACCGCCGCCATCGGCGACAAAGTCCAGCTGGTCGGCGACGACCTGTTCGTCACCAACCCGGAGCGCCTGGAGCGCGGCATCAAGGAAAATGTCGCCAACGCGCTGCTGGTGAAGGTCAACCAGATCGGTTCGCTGTCCGAGACCTTCGATGCCGTTGAGATGGCCCACCGCAACGGCTACCGCTGCATGATGAGCCACCGCTCCGGTGAAACCGAGGACACCACCATCGCCGATTTGGCTGTGGCCCTGTCCTGCGGCCAGATCAAAACCGGTGCCCCGGCCCGTTCCGAGCGTGTCGCCAAATACAACCAGCTGCTGCGCATCGAGCAGATTCTGGGCGACGCCGCCGTCTACGCCGGACGTTCCGCTTTCCCGCGTTTCCAGGGCTAGCACACCCCTGCAATCCGGCCACGGTGTCATCCAGCACACCGCCCCGGCACAGCCCGGGGCGGTAGGACCCGGATGATATCCGCACCCGCCGACATTGACCGCTTGTTTTCAACATCCGCCACAGCTGAAGGCTGCGGCGGGCAGCGGCCGATGACGGCGGGTGCTTTTTCCCTTTGGCCACCCCGCCACCGGAACACGCCGGGCGATGGGGTGGCCGTGATGGCTGTTTCGGCCCCCGCACGGGGTGTGTCCGCACGCTGCCGTCGAAGGGCGGAAAAGGACTAGGATGTGATTGCTATGGCACCACTTCCCTCAAAGCGCTCCCGCCGGCCGGTTCCGGTGGCTCACCGGCGCGACAACCAGGCCGCACGGTCACGAACAGGCTCCCGGCTGCGGCTGTCCGACTTCAAGTTCACCGCCCTGCAGATGGGTGTGTTGGGCCTGTGCGCGGTGATGATTGTGCTGATGATCTCCATGCCGGTGCGCAACTATTTCCAGCAGCGCGGCGAGATCGCCCGGCTGACGGCTTCCGTGGAAGCCAAACAGGCCGAAAAGCAGCGTCTGCTCGACGAAATCGACAAGCAGCGCTCCGATGCTTACCTCAAAGAACAGGCACGCGTGCGCCTGGGGGTGATCGAACCCGGTGAAACGGCATTCCGCATTATGGTTCCCGTGCCCGAGGACCCGGCCGACGGCCCGACCACACCGGACGGCACACCCACCGGTGAACTCGGTCCCTGGTGGGAAGTGATGTGGGATTCCATCGCCGATCCGGGGGCCGCCCCGGTCCTGCCGGAACACCGCCCGGCAGATGACGGCCAACCCGATGCACCGGAAAACCAGCAAACCCCCTTCGACGGTATCGGTACCGTTGATTCATCCATCTTCGATCCCGACCACGACCCCCTGGCCCCGGCCGATGACCCGCAGCCGCCAGCTGACAACCCGCAGCCCCCGGCCGAGCAGCCGGATAGCGGTGGACACACAGATAACGCACCCCCTGCCTGAGACTGACTGCACACCAGTGGGGTGAACCGCCTTGGGGTTTCGGCCCGGCTGCACTTACAGTGGCACCGGGGCACAAGCCCGTTGCGGGGACACACCCCGCACTGGTTGCTGCGGGTGATGATCCCGCCGGTGACCGGTGACGGGTTGATCCGCCACCGGGAGCCGGTGTGTACGTCGCCTCCCCGCCCATTTTTTCCGCCCCGACAACGTCGCGATCACCCGAAGGGAAAGCCCATGGCAGCCCAACCGATCACATCCAAGGTCGAACAGCACGATCTGGATATTGTCGAAGCCCAGCTCGGCCGCAGGCCGCGCGGGGTGATCGGCATTGCCTACCGGACCCCGGACGGGGTGCCGGCGGTGGTGACCACCGCCCCGAAACTCGACGACGGGACACCGTTTCCCACCCTCTACTATCTGACGGATCCGCGCCTGACCGCCGAAGCCTCCCGGCTGGAGGTCGCGGGCGTGATGAAACAGATGACCCAGCGTCTGGCCGAGGACAAAGAACTCGCCGCCGACTACGCCAAAGCACACGACCACTACCTGGCGGCCCGCAATTCAATCGAGGATTTGGGAACCGATTTTTCCGGGGGCGGGATGCCGGAACGGGTCAAATGCCTGCATGTGCTTATCGCCTATGCGCTGGCCGAAGGCCCGGGCCACTTCATTCTCGGCGATGAAGCCGTCGCCCTGGCCGCCGATCACGGTGGCCTGCGGGCAACCGCCATCCCGGCGGACTGGCCGACCGCCGATGATCTGGGCATCGACCAGTCCTGTTTCGATTTCACCCACGCGGAAGGGAAAAACAAGTGACCCGTCTGGCAGCTGTCGACTGCGGAACCAACGCCATCCGGCTGTTGATCAGTGAACACTCTGGTGGTAAAACCCGGGATATTCACCGCGCCCTGGAAATCGTCCGCCTGGGCGAGGGCGTGGATGCCACCGGCCGGTTTTCCCCCACCGCCATTGAACGCACCCGGGCGGCGCTGGAGCGCTATGTGGAGATCATGCGCATTGAACGGGTGGAAAAAGTCCGCATGGTCGCCACTTCCGCGACCCGGGACGCCACCAACCGGGACGATTTTTTCGCCATGACCTCTGATCTTCTCGGCCGTATCCAGCCGGGAGCGGTTGCCGAGGTGATCACCGGCGAAGAAGAAGCCGCCCTGAGTTTCGCCGGGGCAGTGGCGGATCTTCCCGCCGACAAGGGGCCGTTTTGCGTCATTGATCTGGGCGGCGGCTCCACCGAATTCGTTGTCGGTGATGCCGACGGCACGATCCACGGCTCCTACTCGGCGAACATGGGCTGTGTGCGCATCACCGAAAGAATCATGCGCGATGATCCGGCCACCGACACTGAAATTGAGATTGCCCGGGACTATGTGCACGAATGCCTGGAGACAGTGCAGCGCACCGTTGATTTGGCCAGGGCAAAAACCTTCGTCGGCTGCGCCGGAACCTTCACCACCATCTCCGCCATTGCCCAGGGGCTGGAAACCTACGAAGCCGCGGCCATCCACGGGTCGGTGCTGCGGTGTGATGCGCTGATGGTGCTGACCAACCAGCTGATCGCGCAAACCTCCGACCAGCGGGCCGCCCACCCGGTCATCCACCCGGGCCGGGCCGATGTGCTGGCCGGGGGATCGGTGGTGGTGCAGGGAATTATCGGCGTTGCCCGTGATCTGGCCGGGGTGAAAGAAATCGTGGTCAGTGAAAAAGACATCCTCGACGGCATTATCGCCGGTCTGGCCAGCAGCTGACCGCCCCAAGTGGCCTTTGCGGGCGGTTGCCGGTTACAATTTCACGGGCACGATGATTCCCCCTCCACCACCGGTGGGAGCCGTCCTGTCCGGTGGCAGCCGGATGCGCCACCTGCGGCACAAAGCCACGCCCCTATAGCCCAATTGGCAGAGGCAGCGGACTTAAAATCCGCCAAGTGTGGGTTCGAGTCCCACTGGGGGCACCAGTAGACCCCGCGTGAAGTACAAGCTCACGCGGGGTTGTCGTCTTTTTCCGGCGGGCCGGATAGCCGCCGCCACGATTTGACCACGGTATTTTTTTGTTCGGCAACAACTTATTTTCCCCAGGCCGCGAAATGATGGATGCCCGGCGCCGGGCGGGCGCCGACCGCTGTCACAGCGGCGGGCGTGACGCCGTCGGCCGCACAAACAGGTGTGCCTGACCAACACGGGTGAACAAGCCGTGATCAGCTGGGACACCTCCTTGTTTTCTGCCAGTCTCCGGTGAGAAACTCCCATCTCAGTACCGGGGGCTGCGAGTCGAAGAGTTCTGTGTCGACTGCAGCCGTCAGACCATATCCGAGATCAACGCCGGGTTTGATGTACGAGTTGGCGAACTTGTCCGGGTGATGGTCGATGTCAGCGTCGAGATATTCCCGGTAACGGCCGATCTGTTCTTTGGTGATTCCCATTGTTTCCGCAGTGTGTTAACGCGTCGTACTGCTTTTTCAGGGCGTTGAAGCGCTCGAGCCGCGAACGCCAGACGTAGAAGAATTCCTTCCTTCTTACCGGTCGCGCCGTTCCACCTGGCATAACCCAACGGCAGAAGGTCGCTGTCGTCGATGACAACGAAATCACAGGGGTTTGGCCATCCGTTGTTCTCGATCCAGTCCCGGCCGTATTACCGGAGCTTGTCCAGGACCGCTTTGGCTGCCGACGCTTGTGTCACCGATGGTCAACAGTCGGTCGAGCAGTCCACGTTGCGCATCGTCGATGCCCGAGACATCCGGTGGCGTGAACTCGTCAGTGTTTCGGGGCATGAGGCATAAAAAAAATCCGGGTAAAACGGTAGCGCGGGAAACCGGTGGTCCATGGGGCGAATCCCTTCTGTTCGCAAGCAGAGCACATGTGCCGACCCAGTGGTGTGGCAGATGTGCTGTATCCTGCGGAGTGCGGCCAGTTTCACCGGCACGCCGGCCGGGTTTTCCGGGCGGTCCACTGCCCGTACTGGTGATGCTGGGGTGCGGCAACCCATACCCGGCCGGGGGATAACGGGGCGGCTGCTGACGCAGGCGGACAAGACCCGTTTCGTGCGGGGGATGAAAAAAACCGCCGGCCCTTGTCTGTCAAGGGCCGGCGGCGGGGTGCCGGGACTATTTGATCGAGCCGGCGGTAAGGCCACCAACCAGCTGCTTTTCGATGAGTCCGAACAAAATCAGCACCGGGATAATGGCGATGACCGACACGCCGAAGACGTACTGCCAGGAAGTTTCGTACTGGCCGACGAATTTGGTCAGGGCCACCGACAGGGGCTGCTTTTCGGCGGAAGACAGGATCACCAGGGAGGCGGCGAATTCGTTCCACGCGGCGACGAAGGTGAAGATCACGGCGGTGACGATGCCGGGCCAGACCAGCGGAAGGTTGATCTTGAACAGCACCGTCCACAGGCCACACCCGTCAATCTTGGCGGCCTCGTCGACTTCCTTCGGTACCGAGGCGAAGAAGGAGTGCATGATCCAGGTGGAAAACGCGAGGTTGAATGCCGAGTTCACCAAAATCATGGCGATGTAGGTGTCAACCAGGCCGAACAGCTGGAATTCGCGGAACAGCCCGGCCACCACCAGCGCCGGGGGACACATCTGGGTCAAAAGCACCAGGAACAAAAACGCACCGCGGCCCGGGAAACGGAATCGGGCGGTGTAGTAGGCGGCGGGCATGGCCACGCACAGCACAATGATCGTGGAGACCGCGGAGATCAAAATCGTGGAGAACACGTTCATCCCCACCGGGGTCTCCGGGGTGGACCACATGGTGATGTAGTTGTCGAAATGCCATTCCTTGGGGATGTAGGTCGGCGGGATCCCCAGCACTTCGGCACGCGATTTCAGCGATCCGACGATCATGGTCAGATACGGCAGCACGAAGATAACGAAAATAATCACCCCGCCGAGGATCCGCAGACCGGTGTGCGGTTTCACACCGGGTGCGCGTTCCTCGCTGTGCCGGGAGAACCAGGACTGTTTTTTCGGCGCGGCCGACGGTGCCTTGATCTGTTTTTTCGGGACAGTGTGGGCGGTCATCAGTCGTCGACTCCCTTCATGGGTTTGGCGAAGTAGAGGTAGATGCCGATGAGCACCACCATGATCACGAGGTTGATCACCGACAGGGCTGATGCCCAGTCCAGGTGGCCACGCACCCGGATGTATTTGAACAGCAGGGTTGTGGTGGTGTCTGCGGCAGTACCCGGAATCGATCCGGTCATCACCTGCAGAATCGGGATGTTGTTGAATACGTTGATGATGTTGATTGTTGTGGCGGTGGCGATGGCGGGCTTCAGCTGCGGCAGGATCACCGAGAAATAGATCCTGGTGCGGCTGGCCCCGTCGACACGGGCGGCCTCAATGACGTCTTTTCCGATCGATCCCTGCCCGGCCAAAATGGTGTAGGTGGTAAACGGCAGGGAGACGAACACGGCCACCACAATGGCGATGATGAACGCCGGAACCGGCTGCTTGGTGAATCCGTAGTCGGTGGAATCGATGATCCCCAGGTCGTAGAGGAACTGTTGGCCGATGCCCAGCTTCGGTTCCAGGGCGTAGTAGACGACGGTAGTGGTCATGACCACCGAGGCGGCCCAGGGGATGATCACCGCCAGCCGTACCAGCTGGCGGCCGGGGAAGACCTTGTTCAAAAAGCTGGCCAGAAACAGCGAGATGATGATGGTCAGCACCACCACGCTGAACACCCAGATGGCGGTGTTGAGCAGCACCCTGGGAAGAGCCGGGTCGGTGAGGACATGTTTGAAGTTGTCCAGCCCGGCCGAGCCTTTGTCGGTGCCGATGCGGCTGATCTTGCGGGTGGCGTTGTAGACCATCAGCGCCATCGGGTAGATGACAATGCCGGCGATCAGCACCAGTACCGGCGCCAGCCACGGCAGGGCGCGGCCGGTGTCTTTCAGTGTGCGTTTGTCTTGGGATACGCGAGCCATGGGGATCCAATCAGCAGACGGATGTGCAGGCCGTGACCACCGTCGTTGTCCGCGGTGTGTGACTAAAACACACTCCTTGGGGCAGTGGAACCGGAAAAAAGGAGGTGGCGGCCACGTGTGTCCCGCCGGGGCACTGTTGGGCGGGCACTGCCGCTGACCCAAGCAGATGGCGGGGAAGGTGAAAAAACGGGAAAAGCGATGAAATTGTGGGGCAGCCCGTTAAAGAATGCGCCCGGGATTCGTTGATCTTTCTCCGCGGCCGGACCTGGCCCGGCCGCAGGGAAAAACCGACGCAGTGGTACCGGACGACAACCGGCAACAGAGACGGTCACACGGTGGGTGTGCATCGGTTGGACAGCCCGGGGACCATGCGCCACAGGCACCCGGTGGCACGGCATGATGGCCGGTGCCGGGAAACACCGTGTGTTGTCCCGGCGGCTACGGGGTGGGTGTGGTGCTGTCCAACAGCCGGGCCCGGCGGTGGTGGGGTACTGGCCGGGAAACGGTCAGCACCCGTGTGATTGCACCGCCGGTGAAGCCGACTGCTATCCCTGATCGGTCTGGGTCTGGATGGTCTCCAGAACCGTCTTGGGATCCTCGGTTTGGATGCGGCCGATATTGGCCTGGATCGCGCCCTGCGCGGTCTGCCAGTTCGGGTTGGTGAACGGGTAGAACTTGGCGTTGGGCAGCAGCGGGATGAATTCCTTGATGGTTTCGTCGCTGGCGAGCTTCTCACCGGCGGACTTGGTCACCGGGATGAATCCGAGAGTGGACACGAAATTGGAGTACACGTCCACCGAGTAGAAGTAGTCCAGGAACTTGGTGATCGCTTCCTTCTTGGCGTCATCGCCCAGATCGAAGGCCATCAGGTGGTCGGCGACACCCAGAGTCATCGCGGAGCCGTCCTTGGTGGGGATGGCGGCCAGGGCGTAGTTGAGATCCGGGTTCTGCTCCTCAATGAGCTTCTTGTACTGCGGAAGGCCCACAACCATGCCGACTTTGCCCTGGAAGAAGGTCTTGCCCAGCGGGGTGCGCTGGGAGGAACCCGGGTTGGCCTGGGTGGCACCTTCATCGATGAGCTTTTTCATAAACGTCGCGCCCTCGAGGTTTTCGGGCGTGTCGATGGTGATCTCCTTGCCGTCGGTGTAGCTGCCACCGGCGCCGAAGAACCACACGGCGGTTTCAGCCTGGGCTTCTTCGTTGCCCAGCGGCATGCCGTAGCCGTCGACACCCGGAAGATCCAGGGCCTTGATCGCCAGGGCGTCTTTTTCCAGTTCTTCCCAGGTCGCCGGCGGCTCGGAGATGCCGGCCTGCTCGAACAGATCCTTGTTGTAGTACAGGGCACGGGCCGAGGCGATCAACGGCAGGCCCCACTGGGTGCCGTCCATCGAGGCGTTGTCGCGGAAGGACTGCTGGATATCCGACAGGGTGTCGGGGGAGACGACTTCATCAGCCGGGTAGAGCAGGTCTTCCCGGGCGTAGTCGGTGAAGGAGTCGATGTTCAAAATGTCGGGCATCTTGTTGGCCTGGACATTGTTGCGCATCACGTCATTGATGTTCTCCCAGCTTTCAACCTGCAGGTTGACCTTGATGTTGGGGTTGTCAGCCTCGAAGCCGGAGATGATGTTTTCCCACAGGGATTTCGTGTCATCGGAGTAGGAGGGAACCAGGAGGTTCAGGTTGACTG
>NZ_JAFLEQ010000016.1:171904-185313 GCF_017307055.1 Corynebacterium mendelii
GGCCATCAAAGCCGTGGCCGCCAGGCCGGCGAGAAGTTTCTTGCCAAATGAACGCATAGTTTTCTGCCTTCTGTCGTCGTGACTGCCACGTATCGGGGCGTGGCAGTTCATCTGTGATTATCACTGAGTTAACCCGGCAATGTGGCCTGCACTACGCCGCACACCCGACTGTGAGCGGCCTATCGGCGGCGGTTCTGCCCGGCGCAAACTCCTATAGCAACTGGTCGGATGTGGGAAAAATGGGAAAATTTAAGGGGGTGGGCGGCGGGGGAGACCTCGGCCACAATACCCTCTTGTGGGTGTGGTTGAATCCGTGAGTTTGGTTCTTCGGACCCTGTGGCGGGGCGGAAGGGGCGACGGGTAAAAGTCGGCGCTTTTGTGCGGTGGCCGGGTGATGCAACGGCGCGGCCGACAACTGTCCGCGAAGCAGACTTTATGGTCTCTACCAGCGATGGGGCGCTGTGACGCGGGAGGGGTTGCCGATGTGTGCCCGGCCGGTGGGGCGGGAGGGGTGGGGTGTGGGTGCAGGCGTTCCGGACGGGTGTAGCGGGGGTAGGTGACATGTTCATCCACTGACAACATCTTCGTGTGTGACCCGGCCGGTTCCCGCCGGGATTATTTTTGTCCGGAACTGGTCAATAACAAAAGTCTTAGTCCCGCTTAAGGTGGGGGTGAAACCCTGCAAAACTGCCTGTTGGCACGGTGTCCGGACGCGGAATGCATGGGATGGCCGGGGCCGGGCATTTTGGCCATTTGCCACTGTGGACAAGGGGTGGGGTGGGTCGTTGGAATCCGGTGTGTGGCGGTGGGCAAACCGGCGCAGATCACCCCCGGTGCACCTGGTGGCGAAGTGTCGTTCCGGCACGGCCGGGAGTATGAGGCCATAAGATGCCGGGAGTATGAGGCCATAAGATATTGGCAGGCCGACCTGCTGTCGGAAAAGCGCTTCAACGAACACGGTTATCTGTGTCAGGGTGGGGCGTGGCACCGGGGTCGGCGGAATGAGTCCAAAGGCAATGAGGAACAACCCTGAAAAGGCGGTGCACCAGCTGTGGGACCCCGTGATCTTGTCCATGCGGTGGGAAAACTCGACCCGGCTGTTATCAAGCAGGCGGCCGTGGGCACTGTCGATGCGGCATTGACGTGGCAGCAGCCGAAAGCGCAACAGATGGTGGCCCGGCTGCGGCTGGTGCACCCGGATAAAACCCCCGCCGAAATCATGGCGCTGATCACCAAGGACTATCTGGCCACGGTGGCGGCCGGTGGCGTGGGTGCCGGGGCGGCCGCTGCCGTGCCCAACGGTGCCGTGCAGGTGCCGGCGGCCCTGGCTGACTTGACGCTGTTTCTCAAACGCTCTGTTCTTTACGTCCTCGCCGCGGCCGAGGTGTACGGGGTGCACAGCCTGGATTTGGAGCGCCGCCGATTTCTGGTGATGATGGTGCTGGCAGGTGACAGCGCGAACAAAAAAGTGGTGGCCGCACTGGGTAAAAAAGCCGTGCCGCACTGGGGAAAGGGCATCATCAAAGCCATTCCCATGGCCAAGATCAATGCCGTCAATAAAGTGCTGGGACCCAGGTTCATCGCCAAATACGGTACGAAACAGGGGGTGCTGGTTCTCGGCAAGCAGGTGCCCCTGGCACTGGGCGCCGTGATAGGGGTGGCCGGAAATACCGGTTTCGGCTACGGCATTGTGCGTTCCACGAAAAAAATGCTCGGACCCGTCCCCGATACCTGGGACGAGCGGGAAGAAGCACGGGAAAGCTGAAAAAGCACCCCGGTCGATCGCGGGCAGCTGTTTTTTCACTGTGCACGCCACCGGATGTGTCGGCACTCCTGGTGGCCGGAGAGGGAAGCGAGTGTGCAGTTGGGGCTGGTTATTCCAACCTCCGGTTAACCCTGGGTGGGGGTGGGGAGGGAGGTTTTCATATCAATCAATGAGCGCTCCAGCTGAGGCTGGCCTGGTCTGATGCTGGGTGGGATGGTGTCGTGCGCCGCCACGTGGGGGATGGGGGTGGGTTTTGAATGAGGGCCACGCTATCATTCTTTTGGTTAGCGTCACCTAAAAAGAAAGGCCTTCCCAGGCATGGCTTACACATACCCGCACCCGGCCCTGTTGTGGTGCCACGAAGGCACCGCCACCGTGACCTGTGCGTCCAGCCGCTTCGAGATGACCGAAGGTGAACTCATGTACACCTCCGGGGCCTCCACCGTGGAGGAAACCGGACTGGTGATTCCGATTTGGTTTGCCGATATGCGCATCGACGGCCCGACCCGCAAAGTGCACATCGGTCCCGCCTGGTCGGATGTGATGGTGGCCGAATTTTCCCGTTCACTGGGATATTTGAAGGGGTCGAAAACCCTGTCGCCGGAGGTTGCGCGGCTGTTTTCCGATCCGGCGGCCCCGCCCCGGATGCCGCAGGCTGCGCAGGCCCATGCGGTGGCCACCGTGTTGGCCGATAATCCCGCCGATCAAACCGCCCTCGAGGACTTTGCCGCCGCCCACAATGTGTCGGCACGGACCCTGCAGCGGCAGTTCCTGTCGTCGACGGGACTGACGTTTTCCGAGTGGCGCACCGCCTACCGGGTGTCGTCGGCCGCGGAACTTCTGGCCATGGACTTTTCTGTGGCGGTCGTGGCCAATCTGGTTGGTTTCGCCGCCACCAGCTCACTGACCCGGGCATTCCGCCGGCAAACCGGCTGTACCCCGTCGGCGTACCTGCCCGGTACCGCAGGTCAGAACCCGGCCGGCACCCCGCCGCAGATTCCCTCCTCAACCACCTGGCACCGCACCCGCGGCGATGACGTCACCTTGTGGGTCTACAAGGGAACAGCCACCCTGACCACCACCGGCTACTGCCGCTTCCTCGGGGCGGGGGATACCGCCACCATTCCGGAAGGCACCAACACGCGGCTGGATATTGCGGCAGGTTCCGTGGCCCTTCCACTGGGATGGGACGATGATATTGACGCCACCCCCACCCTGCGGCAGGTGGTGGCCCGCTACCGGTCGGCTTTCACGGTCATCCCCGCGGAGACCTCGGGAAGCGACAATGTGTTCGGATTCACCCGGCGCATGCACCGGGCGCGCAAACTGTTGACCACGGGACTGAAGCCGAAAGAAGTGTCGAAACAAGTGGGCTTCCGCACCACGAGCGCTTTCTCCCGGGCATTCAAGGGTATGCACGGTCTCAGCCCCCGCGACTTCCAGAACCGCCTCGTCGAGGCGGCGGTCAGCGGAAGCTGAAACAACAGCCCCGGGCAATCACATCTCCCGGGATGTCACCCTTGGGCCACCGCCGGATTGATCTCCGGCGGTGGCTTGATTTTGCCCCACGCCGGGTGTCCGGTGCTGCCGGTTGGGGGTTAAAAATGCAAAAAGGGAACCCGCCCACCAGATCGTCCGGGGCGCCCCGCCCGACGATCTCGCAGCTGAACCGGTCACTCCCTACCCCCGGATCCGCCGGGAGGTACTGCTCCGGCCGGTGCCGGCTACCGTCTGCGGCCGGTGGCGGCCCAGTCGTTGAGTGCATTGCCGAAAATATCGTCTGCCCGCGGTGACGGATCAAGAAAGCTCTGCTCCCAGGCCCGGGCCACCGTCGGGGGATAGATCCCGGTGTGCTGAAGGACCGCGGCGGAAAAAGGAACCGGATTGGTTCCGGATGCGGTAATCACCCGCCGGTCGAATACCACCCGCTCCTCCCGGTAGAAATCGGCCCCGGCGTAGCCGGTGCGGTCGAGAAGTTCCCTCCTGTTGGAGGTATGGGCCCTGGTGTCAACAAGTCCGGCCGACGCCAGGGCAATGGTCGCGGTACAGATCGCGGCCACCACGATGGTGTCCGCCGTCAGTGCGCGTGCCAGGGCGGACAATGAACCGATGATGCGGTGGATCCCGCTACCGCCGGGGAAAACCACCCCGGCGAGCTGGCCCTGCCGGGCGTAGGTTTCAAGCCCGGGGAAACTGACATCCGGCCGCACCCCCATTCCACCCATCGATGTCACGGGGGCGGTGGATTCGGCGGCGAACAGCAGACCCACTTTTTCTTCCCCGGCCGGGCGGAAATGCCCGGCCATGGCTGTCTGGGCGGTGATATGGGCGTACTGCCAGTCAGCCATGCCATCGAAGACACACACCACAAGATGCTTCATGACACCACAGACTACGTGGCAGAACCGCTGCCGCAGGCGGGACGGCGGCCACGGGGGCGCACCGGGTTACCGCCGTTATAACGAAACGGTTGCAGTTGACTGTCCGGGGACGGTGGGGCGGGAACTAATCGGCTTTCGGCCCCGTTGAAGACTGTGAAACCCTTTCCCGGACGACCGGGAATTGAGGGCCGCACTTTTTTCACATACGGCACCACCCCGCCGCCGGTGAGTTCACCGGCAGGTAACCGGTGGACCCATCCCCGGGGCTGTTTTTTAAAGGCTTTCGGGCTAGAGAGAGGAATTGTTGAAGCACCAATGAGGAGCAGCAACCCCGTTTTCAGTTCGCTGACCACCGACAATCGTTCCGGTCAGCAGGGCCAGGCATATCCCGGCGCCGACTACCAGGGCTACGGCCGACCGATTGCCGGCAACCAGTACGCCCAGCAGCACGGCATGGGCATGGGTGCACCGGCCGCAACCGGCGACGAGGCCCGCCCCATGACCGTTGACGATGTGATCACCAAAACCGGTATCACCCTCGGGGTGATTGTGGCCGGTGCCGTGATCACCATGGCACTGTGCCTGACCAAACCGGGTCTTGGACTCATGCTCACCGGTGTCGGCGCCATCGGCGGCCTGATCACCGTGCTGGTGGCCACCTTCGGCAAAAAATACGGCTCGAAAATGGTCACCCTCATCTACGCCGCTTTCGAGGGCCTGTTCGTCGGTGGCATCTCCTTCGTCTTCACCAGTACCCGGATCGGTGGCGCCCCCGCCTTCGACATGATTATCCAGGCCGTGATCGGCACCCTCGGGGTGTTCGCCGGCATGCTCTACGCCTACAAGACCGGGGCGATCAAAGTCACCGACAAGACCCGGCGCATCATCACCGGCGGCATTATCGGTGTCCTGGTGCTGGCGGTGGGCAATATGCTGCTGTTCATGTTCACCGGCCACAACCCGCTGACCAACGGCGGACCGCTGGCGATCGTGTTCTCCCTGGTGTGCATCGGCCTGGCCGCGATGAGCTTTTTGACCGACTTCGACGCCGCCGACACCCTGATCCGCCGGGGTGCCCCCGCCAACTACGCGTGGGGCGTGGCCCTGGGTCTGGCGGTGACCCTGGTGTGGCTCTACACCGAAATCCTGCGGCTTTTGAGCTACTTCCGCAACTAAGGTGCCCGCGCCGGCTCACTGCCGGGGCATGCAACGGGAACAAAAGAAATCCCGCACACGAACACAGCGGCCGCCGGGGCTTGTTTTATCTTGCCCCGGCGGCCGTTTTGCGCTCGTGTGCCTGCTGTCTGCCGCGGCCGACCACGGTATCGCTTGCCCGGGTGGTGTTCCGTCTGGTCGGCGGGCACACCCGGGTCGACACCCCGGGTGTGGTGGAGCATTCACGGGCTATCCCAGCCACATGGTGTCCCCGTCGACGACGACATGGGAGAACACTTCATCGCCGCCGGGGGTGGGGATCGGTTCTGACAGTTCCACGACAACACCGGGAATGGTGGTTGTGGTGCCGTCGTCCGCCACGGTCACACGGGTGCCCCGCCCGGTGGCGCCCTGCGGGCTGCGGGTGAGCCAGGTAATGGCTGTCAGCCTGTCGTTGTCCGTGGTGCAGTCCAACGACATCGAGAGGGGAACAGGCGCCGCCGGCCCGACACAATCGATGAAACCGGGATGGTCTTTCCCGGTGGCGGTGGCCGGATCCGGACCCAGGGGCCAGGCGGTGGACGGTGAGTATGTGGCGGTGCGGATCTTTTTCTCCGAGGCCACCTCACCGGGGGGTGAACATGCGCACAGCGCCACGGCAGCAACTGCTGCCGTGGCGCTGATCAGGCATAACCTCCGCATGGGAGTGGCTGTGCCTACTTGTCGGCGGGGGCCGGGATTTCCGTGGCGGTGCGGACCTTCTTGTCGGAGGGCACTTCGCCGGGGGGAGTGCAGGCGGACAGGGCCAGTGCGGCAACGGTGGCAGCGGCAGTGAGTCGGATGAATGTCGTCATGGGTGTGCCTTTTCCTTGGTTGTCGGGGGTGGGGAAACGATGGTGGGCCACAACCGGCCGGTTGCCGGGACGACTGTCACTGACATCGTCCCGGCTGGGGTGCAGCCCTTTTTCAGGCAGGGATGAGAGCCGGGGCCAAGCGGGGCCTAGCTGTTGCGCAAGGCCGCGTATTTGGCGGAATCGTAGGGTTCGGCGGTGACGATGGTCACTTCGATCATTGCCCCGTTGGGGGCTTTGTAGCTGCGGGTGTCGCCTTCCCGGGCACCGACGATCGCCTCACCGAGGGGGGAATGCTCGGAGTAGGTTTCCAGATCCTTGTTGTCGCTGGCCGCGGCACGGGTGCCGATGAGGAAGGTTTCCTTGTTGTCTTTGTCGCCGTTGTAGTAGACGTGGACAACCGATCCGACATGGGCCACGCCTTCCTCGGCGGCGGCGCGTTCGGTGGTGGAGTTGGTCAGCAGCTTCGAGATCTGCGCGATACGCGCTTCCTCTTCGACCTGCATTTCACGCGCGGCGTCGTAACCGGCGTTTTCTTTCAGGTCGCCTTCTTCGCGGCGTTCATTGATTTCCGCGGCCACAACAGGCCTGTGCGCGATCAGCGCATTGAGTTCTTCCTCGAGTTTCCGCTTGGTCTCGGGGGTGATGTACTGCTTCTGGGGCTCGGTCATGGTGTTTTCGGCTAACTGTCCTCGGTGTCTTTTTTCAGTGGTGCGTGTGACCGGAAGGCGCCATCACACCGGACGGTGGTGCGGCGGCGCGGGCCACAGGCGTGTCCGCCGGATGTGGCATCACCCGGTGACATGCTGCTTAATGGTCGAATCGTAGCACAATGGGTGTGGCCCGGATACGGCGTGCGCCTTCGGTCCAGCAGCGCCCGGTGAACCTCCGGTCTAGGCCACGGATCCGGCGGTATCGGCCGGGGCCGCGGCCGGTTGTTTCACCGAGGCCAGGTAGGGCAGGGCGACAAAGACCGCACCGCCGACGGCGTTACCCAAAAGCACCACCACAAGATTGCGGGCCGCCCCTGCCAGGGTGACGGTGTCCACCCCGTGGACAAGACCCAGCGACAGGGTGGTCATATTGGCCACCACGTGCTCGAAACCGCTGGTGACAAAGGCCGCCATGCACCAGGCCATAACCACCATTTTCGCCACCTCGTTGGTGGCCCGGGTCTGGGTCCACACCGCCAGGCACACCAGTACGTTGCACATGATGCCGCGGAAAAACAGCTCCCCGGTGGGTTTGTGGACTTTCGCCTGGGAGACCGTGGCCATGTAGTCGGCCACCGGGCCGTGGTCCATGATCCCGCTGCCCTTGATCAGCAGGGCAATAATGATCGAGCCGACAAGGTTGCCGATGATCATCAGGCCAATGGCCCGCAGCCCGGCGGGGATGCTGATCGACCGTTTCGCCCAACCGATCGGCACCACCATCATCGCGCTGGTGACCAGCTCGGAACCGGCGAAGACCACCAGGATGAGACCCAGGCCGAACACCAGGCCGCCCACCAGCGGCGCCCAGGGGATGTTGTCGGCGGCCAGGGGGCCTGCGGCGGTGAACATGAACACATCGGCGATGCCGATAAACGCCCCGGCAAGAATGGCGGCCACCAGGTAGCGGCCGGTGTCGCGGGACGCGTGGTCTTTGTGGACTGCGCCGCTGATCTGCTGGTTGAGCGTATCTGGCAGGCTGAGCATGGCGGGGGAGAGTCCTTTCAGGGAAAACGACTGAAGGTGGGAAACAGGCGGGACTGCCGGGGGCGGTTGTTTTTCGCGCACCCGGATCACGTCACCGGCCGGGTGTGCCCGCTGCGGCCGGGGATTACTGCCCGGGCTGGTATCCCGACGACGGGGTGGTCAGATAGGGCGGGATGGTTCCCGAGCAGCCGTAGACTTTGGCGGCCACCGCCTGGTCGGTGGTGGGGATGACAACCGAAAAGCGCTGGACTTTCGGTCCGCCGGGGGCGATGAGGAACTCCCGGCGGCCGACTTCGTCTTTGTCGTAGGCCAGCGCATTGACAATGCAGTAGGAGGCTTTGTCCGGGTCTTTCCGGGAGACATCGACATCGATGCGGATTTCATCGTCTGTGATGCGTTCCCAGCCGGCCACCGTCGTCGAGACGTTGACCTTCTGGCTGTTGCTGACATAGTTGAACACCACCCACAGCCCGACAAACAGCACCACCACCGCGGCGATGGCCACCAGTTTGCCGCTGATGGTCGATTCGTTGCTCACATTGTCATAGCGCCCGGAACGCCGGGCCGGTGTGGTCGCCTTGTGTGCCATGGGAACGAAAAAGATCCTCTCGGGGTGGGCGGGGTCGTCAACGACGGGCCGGGGTGGGCCGGATCAATCCTATTACACCCGGCTGCCCGGTGTGGTTGAGGGCAAGCAGCTGGATGCGGCAAGCCGCTCCGGTGGGGCGCTGACGCACACCCCCGCGGCATCCGGGCGCTGCTGGCGGGGAAGCGGTGCCGCGGTAAGGCCACGGGCGGGAAGCCGAGCAAGGACGACCGGCACAAAAAAGCCGGCCCCGCCGGAGCCGGTGGGGTACAGGGCTGTATGGTTTATCTGTACCAATCGGTTCATATTGTGGCGGTCCGGTTGTCCCGCCAGTCGGCCGGCGGGATGCGCCCGCCGGGTGGACGGGCGCTAAGATGACCGGTCACCGGCCGGTAACGGCGCTGCCGCACGGTGTGCGGTGCACCGCCGGGAACCGGGAAAAGACAGCGCCCACCATTTTTTACAGAAAGTGATCGGAAACTGATGTCCGGACTGAGGATTCTTGCGGTGCACGCGCACCCCGACGATGAGGCGAGCAAAGGTGCCGCCACCACCGCCCGCTACGCCGCCGAGGGCCACCGGGTGATGGTGGCGACCCTGACCGGTGGGGAAGCCGGGTCGATTCTCAACCCGGCGATGGACAAACCGGGGGTGCTGGACAATCTGGCGTCGATCAGGAAGCGGGAGATGGCCGCCTCCGCGCAGGCCCTGGGAGTTGAGCACCGCTGGCTCGGCTTCACCGATTCCGGCCTGCCGCAGGGCGATCCGCTGCCGCCGCTGCCCCAGGGTTGCTTCGCGCTGGTCGATGATCAACTGGCCGCCGCCCCGCTGGTGCGGCTGGTGCGCGAATTCAAACCGCATGTGATGATCACCTACGACGAAAACGGCGGCTACCCGCACCCGGACCACATCAAAACCCACACCGTGTCCATGATCGCCTGGGACGCGGCCGGTGATCCCGGCTACACCGATCCCACCGGGGATGATCCCGGTCAACCGTGGACCCCGCTGAAGCTGTACTACACCCACGGTTTCATCCCCGACCGGGTGGAAAAATTCCATGCCGCCCTGGTCGACCAGGGGTTGAGCAGCCCGTTTGAACCGTGGCTGGAGCGCTACAGGACATCCGGCAGGCCCACTGTGATGGAGCGGGTGACCACCCGGGTGCCCTGCGCCGACTATTTCCCGCAGCGCGATGACGCCCTGCGGGCGCATGCCACCCAGATCGATCCCGACGGTTTCTTTTTCGCCGTCCCCACCGCCATGCAGCAGCGCATCTGGCCGACAGAGGAATTCGAGCTGGCCGCAACCAGGGTCAGCGCCCCGGTGCCGGAAGATGACCTTCTGGCAGGCCTGGACGGGGTGGACCGCTAGACTGGTGGCCTGCCGGGAAGGCGGGACCGTCCGCCTTCCGGCAGTCGTCGGCGCGGCATCGGTTATTCCGCCGCAGCCGGTGCCAACCCGTCTTTTTCCCAAGGAGCACACAGTTTGTTCAACGACATGATTGTTTCCGTCCTCGCCCAGGCGGATCCGGGTGTGCCGTCAGGCTCCGAATTCGGCAAAGCCTCCCCGGTGGGTCTGTTTGTCACCGTCGCCCTGCTGGTGGCGGTGATCTACATCGGCTACGCGCTGACCCGCCGGATGCGCCGACTCAACCGCCGCAGGGCGTTCGCCGAAGCCCACGGGCTGGATGTGTTCGACGAACAGGCCGTCGACGAGGCCATGCGTGAGGCGGGTCTTGCCGACGTGGATAAAAAACGGTGGTTCTAGTCGTATCCGCTGCACCGGGTGTGAGCTGCCCGGATCCTCTGCCGCGCCCCAGGGGCGGCGCACCGCTATCGCGCCGGGTGCGGCCGCGATAGGATGGCCGATGTGGAGTTGTTGCCGAAGCTGGCCTACCCGGCCTACGAGAAAAGACTGCGCCGCCAGTTGCGCGGTCGACCGCGGCCCAGGCATGTCGCGATCATGTGCGACGGCAACCGCCGGTGGGCCAAAGAAGCCGGGTTCACCGACGTTGCCCACGGCCACCGGGTGGGGGCGAAAAAAATAGGTGAGGTCGTCGGCTGGTGCGCCGAAGCCGGGGTGGGGCTTGTCACCGTCTATTTGCTGTCGACTGAAAATCTCAAGCGGAGCCAACATGAGCTGCAGCTTCTGCTCGACATCATCTGTGATGTGGCCGATGAGCTGGCCGCCCCGGAACGTGACTGCCGGGTACGGCTGGTCGGCCACCTTGATCTTCTTCCCGCCGACACCACCGACAGGCTCACCCAGGCGGCCGTGGCCACCGCCGGGCACGGCGGGATCACCGTCAATGTGGCGGTCGGCTACGGCGGCAGGCAGGAAATCGTCGACGCGGTCAAAGACCTGCTCGGCGATCTCCAGCAGCAGGGAGCCACACCGGAGCAAATGGTGCAGGCCATTGACGCCGACGCCATCGCCGGCCATTTGTACACCTCCGGGCAGCCGGACCCGGATCTGGTGATCAGAACCTCCGGGGAACAGCGCCTGAGCGGTTTTCTGCTGTGGCAGGCCGCCTATTCGGAAATCTGGTTCACCGACACCTACTGGCCGGCTTTCCGCCGCATCGATTTTCTGCGCGCCCTGCGCTCCTACGCCTCCCGGTCGCGCCGCTTCGGCAAATAGTTGACCCGGGTGCGGCCGCCGGTGGTGTCCCTGGGGGCCGCGGCGGCCACGTGTTTGCGCCGGGGTGAGGGTGGATGGCACTCTGGCAGTGAAAAACACCGTCACCGCCCATCACCGGCACCCCGGCGGCGTCGGCAGCATTTTTCTTGTTTTTTCCACCCTTTTCCCAGGCAGGATGAGCTGATGAACGCCGTCGTTGTATTCGACACCACTTACGGATCGAGCAAAACATACGCCTGTCTGCTGGCCGACAGGCTCGGGGTCGAGGCCGTTGCCGCCGACGATCTCCGCGATGTGTCGGCCACCACCGGGCCGGTGATAGCTGTCAGCCCCAACTATGGCGGACAGATAGCCGGCGCCGACTGGCTGGTCGACCACCTGCCCGACGGGCGCCCCGGTGCGCTGGTCACCGTGGGCATGTCCGAATCGGAGTGGGTGCGGGCCAAAGACCCCGCCCGTGACGCACTCGGCCCGCTGGCCGGGAGGGTGGAACGGTTCTACCTGCCGGGCCGGTTCATCTGGTCGGGGATGTCCCGGCTGCACAAATCCATCATGTGGTCGCTGGCGAACATGCTCAAAGCCAAACCCGTGAAAACCCTCAACGACCGGATGCTCATCGATTCGATCGGCCACGACATCGACCGGCTTGACCCAGCAGAACTCGACCCGGTCGTCGACTGGGCGCGCACGGTGTAGCAACCAGTCTTTATCCTGTCCCCGGCACCCGGTTCCGGGAGAATTTTCCACCGACCACAAGGACCCGCCATGGCTTCCCCACAGCGCCCATCACCCGTCCCGGACTACGGCCCGCCGCTGGTGAATCTGAAAATATGGTTGGCGGTGACCGCCTGTGCTGCAGGTACGGCGATCCTGGTTGCCGGGATGTTCGGCTGGCACGCCAGCGGGGTGGACTGGCCGGGCTTTGTGGTCGCTGCGCCTTTGGGGATGTCGTTTCTTCTGGTCCGTCTCATCCAGGTGGCTGTGGCCGGTGACCGGGCAATCATCCGTGATGATCCGACAAAAGCAGCATCGGCCGCCGGTCTGGCGCTGGTGTTCACCGTGCTGGTGGCCACCGGTATTTTCCGGGAAGCAATTTTGGTGGTGTGCGCCGGATTGTTCGTCGGCGGTTCGGCGCTGTTGTGCGCCTGGTCGATGGGGGTGCGTACGGTGCTGGATCCGCGCATCAGTGCCTCCGGGCCGGCCCGGGTGGTCCGCGGCAGCCGTAAAAATACCGGTGGTTCATCCCGCGGCAGCGGGCTGCGCGGCGGGGCGACAAACAGCACACGGCGCAACCGCACACGCCGCCGCTAGCCGGAACCGGCCCTACAGTTTGCGCATGCGCACCCGCTGCACCAGGTGATTTTCCCCTTTGTCCAGCACCAAAGAAGCCCGCGGCCGGGTGGGCAGAATGTTTTCCACCAGATTCGGCAGGTTCACCGACTGCCACACTTCCCGGGCGAGTTTTTCCGCCCTGGCGTCACTGATTCCGGCGAATTCGCTGAAATGCGACTCCGGCCGGGTGAAGGTGGTGTCTTTCAGATGCATGAAACGGTCGATGAACCACTGCTCGATGTGGTCGGTGCGGGCATCGACGTAGATGGAGAAATCGAACAGGTCACTGACCATGAGGGTGGGGCCTGTCTGCAGCACGTTCAACCCCTCCAGGATGAGAATGTCCGGCTGGTCGACGGTGACGAATTCCCCGGGCACCCGGTCGTAGAGAACGTGGGAGTACACCGGTGCTTTCGCCGGGATACCGGCTTTGACGTCGGAGACGAAACCGAGCAGTTCCCGCTGCTCGTAGGATTCGGGGAATCCCTTGCGGTCCAACAGCCCCCGCGCGGCCAGGGTGGCGGTCGGGTACAAAAAACCGTCGGTGGTCACCAGATCGACCTGCGGGTGGGAATCCCACCGTGACAGCAGCACCTGCAGCAGGCGGGCGGTGGTGGACTTACCCACCGCCACCGACCCGGCGATACCGATGATGAACGGGATCTTCGGGATCGGTTTACCCAGAAACACCGAGGTCGCTTTGGTCAGTCGGCGGTGGGCCTTGATCCGCAGGTGTATAAGACGGGTCAGGGTCAAATAAACGTCGTCGACTTCGTCGATGTCGATGGCGTCGCCGATGCCGCGCAATTTTAAAACCTCGTCGCGGGTGAGCACCTGCGGTACGGAGGCCCGCAGATGCTTCCACGTGTCGCGGTCGAAATCAATGTACGGGCCGGGCTGGGTGCCGGCATCCGTGGTGTCGGCGGGGGATGGCTCCATGGACTCTATTGTGCAACGTGGTGCCCCGGCCCGCTTCACTGCGGGTCCACTAGTGCC
>NZ_JAFLEQ010000016.1:185349-186906 GCF_017307055.1 Corynebacterium mendelii
GGCGGGGGAGCGGTTTACAATAAGCTGTGGGCTGTTTCCCGCCGGCCACGGCGTGCCGCCGTCGGCGGGGCACTCTGCCCCCATCCACGGGCGACAATGTCCGCCGCCCGACACCTTCAGAAGAAACGACCGGTATTTATGACCCAGCACCCCCATGACCCGAATCTCATGTCCCTTCCCGAACTTGATCCCGATGTCTATGCGGCGATCGTCGGGGAACTGGCCCGCCAGCGCGGCACCCTGGAGATGATTGCCTCGGAGAACTTCGTTCCCCGTGCGGTCCTGCAGGCCCAGGGTTCGGTTCTGACCAACAAATACGCCGAAGGCTACCCGGGCCGCCGTTACTACGGCGGCTGCGAAAACGTCGACATCATCGAGGACCTGGCCCGCCAGCGCGCCAAGGATGTTTTCGGCGCCGAGTTCGCCAACGTGCAGCCGCATTCGGGTGCTCAGGCCAATGCCGCGGTGCTGATGAGCCTGGCTGAGCCGGGGGACAAAATCATGGGCCTGTCACTGGCCCACGGCGGGCACCTGACCCACGGCATGAAGCTGAACTTCTCCGGGAAACTCTACGAGGTTGTTGCCTACGGGGTTGACAAAGACACCTTCCGGGTGGACATGGATGCCGTGCGCGAGCAGGCCCTGAAAGAAAAGCCGAAGGTTATCATCGCCGGCTGGTCGGCCTACCCGCGCCACCAGGACTTCGCCGCCTTCAAAGCCATCGCCGACGAAGTCGGGGCGAGGCTGTGGGTGGATATGGCGCACTTCGCCGGTCTGGTTGCCGCCGGTGTCCACCCCTCCCCGGTGCCCCACGCCGACGTGGTGTCCACCACGGTGCACAAAACCCTGGGCGGACCGCGTTCCGGGATGATCCTGGCCAAGCAGGAATGGGCGAAAAAGATCAACTCGTCGGTGTTCCCCGGCCAGCAGGGCGGGCCGCTGATGCATGTCATCGCCGCGAAAGCCATCGCCATGAAACTGGCGGCCACCGAGGAATTCAAAGACCGCCAGAAACGCACCCTGGAAGGGGCCTCCATTCTGGCTGAGCGCCTGATGGCCGACGACTGTAAAAAAGCCGGCGTCGATGTGCTCACCGGCGGCACCGATGTGCACCTGGTGCTGGCCGATCTGCGTAACTCCGAGATGAACGGCCAGGAAGCCGAAGACCTGCTGCATGAGGCGGGGATCACCGTCAACCGCAACGCCGTGCCCTTCGACCCCCGCCCGCCGATGGTGACCTCCGGGCTGAGGATCGGAACCCCGGCACTGGCCACCCGCGGCTTCGACACGACAGCCTTCGAAGAGGTCGCCGATATTATCGGCACCGCTTTGGCCGCCGGTAAAAACGCCGACGTGGCCGCGCTGCGGGCACGGGTGGAAAAACTGGCCGCCGACTACCCGCTGTATGAGGACCTGGAAAACTGGTCGCTTCTGTCCACCCCGAACATGTAGGGCAGCCGGCGCCGGGCACAGCCGGAATGCGGTTGCCGACAACCAGCGGACCGGTTGCTTGAATAAAACAACAAAAACACCGGCGGCTGCCAGACGGGAACAACC
>NZ_JAFLEQ010000016.1:186940-188273 GCF_017307055.1 Corynebacterium mendelii
GAAAACAGCACGGCCCCCGGTGCATGCGTCGACCGCGAACAAGCGGTCGACTGGCGGCCGGGCCTGCCGCCAGCAACCCGTCCGGGGGTTAGCTGTGTGCCGTGAGATGCCGGATGAGTACCCGGTTGAAAATATCGGCCTGCTCCACATTGCACAGATGGGCCGCCGGGGCCAGCGACTCGAACTGGGCGCCGGGAATCGCCCCGGCAACAAACTGCAGCATCTCCGGGGTGGTTCCCTGGTCGTCCGCCCCGGAGATCACCAGGGTCGGGGCGGTGACGTCGGCCAGCCGGGTCCGGGTGTCGAAAGCTCCCAGGGCCTCGCAGGAAGCGGCGTAGCCCTCATCGGGGCAGCGGGAGACCATGTCGAAATATTTCTGCCGGTTTCCTGAGCGTACGCCGTAGTCCTCGGTGAACCAGCGGGTGGCCGAATCAAGGGCGATGGACACGGTGCCTTCGGCGCGGACCTTCGCGGCTTTGTCGGTCCACGCCTGGGTGGTGCCGAACTTGGCGGCGGTGGACACCAGCGCCAGTGACGCGACCCGTCCGGGATGGTTCAGCGCGATCATCTGGCAGACCGCCCCGCCCAGCGACAGGCCCACCAGGTGGGCTTTGTCCCAGCCGTTGTCGTCGAGAACCTTGACCACGTCGCAGGCCATCTCCTCGACGGTGTAGGGGCCGCTGGGGCACGGCGAGTCACCATGGCCGCGCTTGTCGACGTAGCAGCAGGTGAAGTGGGCCGATAAGGCGTCATGCTGGCTGGCCCACATTGATTTGTCACTTCCCAGCGACCCGACGAAGACCACCGGCACGGTGGCCTGGTCGGGGCCGTCAATGATCTCGGTGGACAGTGTTACCGGTGCAAAAGTCATCTCGTGTGTCTTTCCTGGGGCGGCGGTGGTGGTGGGGCCGGGGCGGATCCGCCCGGCGGTACCGGGATACGGCCACCCGGTCCGGGAGCGGACATGCCGGAAGCCCTATCGGTCACACCAATAGTATCCGTCCCCGCCCGCCCGCGTGAAGGCACCGGCCGTCGCCGGGGTGCCCCACCCCGCCTGCACCCCGCCGTGATCTCGTGGTTCCCACCGGGGGCAGTGCCGACGGTGGGTGGTGGATCAGCAATCACAGAAAAGATAACTATTGTGAAACAATTGGCCGGAAAATGTTTATTTTTTTCGTATAGACGATTCTTTTATGCATAATGGTCCACGCCGGGTCCACGGACTGGAACGGCGGATCGCGGCGCGTCACGCCCCGCCCCGCCTCCCTGTCCGCCCCGACCGCAGCCCCGGTCGACACGATCCGGCGCTACCCGGGCGGCGTGTGCCGCCCGC
>NZ_JAFLEQ010000016.1:188284-190847 GCF_017307055.1 Corynebacterium mendelii
GGGGCGTGCCCCGCCCCCCGGCGGGTCCCACCCGCCGGTAAATTTTTTTTCCATCAACCATCCATGAACCCCGAAAGACTGATTATCGAAATTATGACTGTCACAACCCGTACCCGCCTGATCGCCGCCACCTGTGCCCTGGGCCTGGCCGCCGCCGGTGTCACCGCCTGCTCGAAGGCCGATGAAGCCGCCGATTCCACCGCCGCTTCGCTGAGCCAGGCAGCTGACGCTGCCGCTTCGGAAGCCGACAAGGCTGCCGCTGAGGCGGACAAAGCCGTCGACAAGATCGACAAGTCCCTCAAGGAAGGCGGCGACAAGGCCGCTGACGCCGCCAAGGACGCCAAAGACGCGGCCGAAGACGCCGCCAAGGACGCCAAAGACGCGGCCAAAGATGCCGCCGATAAAGCCACCGAGGCCGCCAAGGACGCCAAAGACGCTGCAACTGACACCGCCAAGGATGCCAAGGATGCGGCCGACGACGCCGCCAAGGATGCCAAGGATGCGGCCGACGACGCCGCCAAGGACGCCAAGGATGCTGCCGACGCAGCAGGCACCAAGGCCGCTGATGCTGTTGCCGAAGCCGAGGGCGAGACCATGGTGACCGTCACCGATGCCGCCGGCACCGAGATCAAGGTTCCCGACGCCATCAAGGTCGCCTACGACAAGCTCGGCGGCCAGTCCGGCCCGACCGGCGCTTTGACCAATGTCACCGAAAAAGACGGCAAGTGGGTGGCCTCCTACGCCAACGGCTGGCACATCGCCTTCACCGAAAAGACCGGCGCCTACCCGGTCAAGGGCCGTATCGGCCAGGAATGGTTCGAAAACGGTGCCATCGATAACCCGATCGGCATGCCCACCGCCCCGGAGCACCCCAAAGCTGACGGTGGCTGGGTCCAGGAATTCACCCAAGGCCAGGTGTGGGCCGCGGAAAACGGTGACGCCGGAGCCATTCAGGACACCAAGTAAAACCACTTCCGGCGCGGCCTGATCCGGGGGAGACCCCGGTGATGCCGGCCGGACGGCCGGATGTATCCGGCCTTTTTTCAGGCGGCCGGGGTATACAACCCCGGTCGCTGTTTTTTTGGCGTCCGGCGGTCGCGTGGTGCCGGTAGGTATCGTTTTGTACCCCGCACCCGGTACGGTCCCGATCCGGCGGCAGGCTGCGGCACCCGGCGGCACTGTGACCGATTCAACTGGAAAAGCCGTGGTGTGATGCTGTCGAAACAGGTTTGGTGTGCAGCTCACCGGCCCATTAGGCTTCAGGGCATGTCGAGAAACTTCCATATCCGGCCGTTGACCAAAAACGATTACCCGCAGGTCGTCGAAATCTACGAACACGGTCTGGACACCGGACACGCCACCTATGAGCGCCATGCCCTTCCCTGGGAAAAATTTTCCGCCGTGAAAATCATGGAGACCGCATATGTGGCTGTCGAAGCCGATGACGACAGCACGGTGCTGGGCTGGGTGACCGCCGCCCCGGTATCCCAGCGTCAGGTGTTCCACGGTGTGGTGGAAGACTCCATCTACATCCACCCCGACGCCCAGGGCCGCGGGGTGGCCGGGGCGCTGCTGGACAAACTCATCGAGGTCTGCATCGAGCTGAACAAGTGGGCCATCCACTCCTGGATTTTCCCGGAAAACGAAGGCTCGCGAAAACTGCACCAGTCCCGAGGTTTCGAAAAAGCCGGCACGTTGACCCACATGGCGAAAATGCCCTACGGGGAACTCAAAGGCCACTGGCGGGATACGGATATCTGGGAAAAATTGCTGCCGAAACCGGAAATCGTGGTCTAGATACCGCACCGCCGGGACCGTTTCACGGGCCGGATGGCCCACGGTCGGCGCCCGGCGGCGACGCCACGTGGCAACCCGGTCCCGAAACGCTGGGGCGGGCAGTGGACTGTTGGTGGCCACAGGTTCGCGCCGAGCAGATATCCACTTGTTTTCCCGCACAGGCCGTGACGGGGACGGCCACCTCTCCCGGAGACGGCCGCCGTTTTTCTGTCAGCGCTCCCGGGGCATGCCGGGATCCGGCCGGGGGAGTTGACAAAGGCCGGGCACACCGGCGTCGGCCCAGGCGGAAAAAACATCGGACAGTTCGGCCTTGCGGTCGGATCCGGCCCGACGATAAAACCTGTCGGGGAATAAAAATTACGGTGGCGGGGTTGAAACGACCATGACTAAAAAAATATCCCGGCCCCGGGTTCTCATTGTTGGCCTGATTGTTGCCGTTGCCGTTGTTGCCGTGGTGCTGTTTGCCACCCAACCCTGGCGCATGTTCACCAGCAGCACCATCGACGAGGCTCTGCCGGGAACGGCAGTAACCACCGGTGCCGCGCCGGCAACCGCTGCGGCCCAGACCGCGCAGGCGGATGCCCCCGCAAAAACACAGCAGTCACCGGCGCAGCCGGTTCCGGCCGAAAGCGCCCCGGTGCACCTGAAGCAGGGGAGTTTCAGCGGGATTGATCATGACACCTCCGGAAGCGCCTACCTCACCGAACTGCCGGACGGCCGCAGGATCATCCGGCTGGAAAACCTGGCCACAGACGACGGCCCGGAT
>NZ_JAFLEQ010000016.1:190909-283825 GCF_017307055.1 Corynebacterium mendelii
CCTGGGGGCGCTGAAAGCAACCCACGGAAATCAAAACTACGACCTGCCCGCCGAAGTCGACACCGACTCGGTTTACACGGTGGTGGTGTGGTGCGAACGTTTCCGGTCGGCCTTCGGCGCGGCCCGGCTGGCCTAGGGGGGTATCCGCGTTGCCACCCCGCGCCGCCGGGGCACCGTGACCCGGGCGGTGCACCCGCGCGCGTCATCCACCCCGGCATGGCTGGGCAGCCCACCGGCGACGCGGCGTCACCCGGTGGTGATCGACAATCTCAGGAGGGTCTTACTCGATGGTGTCTTTCAGTTTTTCCTCGCGGACGAACAGCAGCACCAGCGCGGTAACAAGGGCCACCGGAGATAGGATCGCAAAGATCGGGGCCAGGGCATCGTTGTAGCTGGCGATAACCGCATGATTGAGGACGGCGGGAAGGCTGTCGACCAGCGACGGGGTGAAGCTGCCGGAAGCCGAGCCGGTGAGCTTTCCCGCCCATACCTGCCCTTCCGGGCCCATCGATGTCAGGGCTGCGGGAAGACGGTCGGCCAAATTGTTGTGCAGATTGCCCACAAACAGTCCACCAACCAGGGCTGTGCCGATTGACGCGCCGATTTGCCGCACGAAATTGTTGGCTGCGGTGGCTGTTCCGACCATCGTGATCGGAAAAGAGTTCTGCACGATCAGGACCAGGATTTGGAAAGACAAGCCGAGTCCGACCCCGAGAACAGCCAGAGCCGCGCCGACTTTGGCAAGTGTTGTGTCGGCCGACAACCTCGACAGGAGAAACAACGAGCCGCAGATCACCAACAGGCCGGCAACCGGGTACCACCGGTAACGGCCGGTGCGGGTGACCGTCAGGCCGGTGCCGATTGAGACCACTGTCATCGTCAGCATCATCGGGATGAGCATGAAGCCGGCCTGGGTGGGCGACAGTGAATGCACCATCTGCAAATATGTGGGCATGTAGGCCAGGCATCCGAAAAGGAACACACCGATCATCAGCCCGGCGAGCGTGGTCAACGCAAAGTTGCGGTTGGCGAACAAACTCAACGGGATCACCGGGTTGTCGGCGTGGGTTTCAGTCAAAATGAACACCGCGCCGGCGACCGCCGTCAGTCCCATCAGCCCCATGATCACCGGCGAATTCCAGGCGAAGTCGTGTCCGCCCCAGGTGACGGTCAATATCAAGCTGGCGGTGGCGATCGCCATGGTCACCATGCCGAGCACATCTGTCGTGCCGCCGGTGGCACGGTCGGGAAGCTTCAGCAAAAGCATGATGCCGAGCAGGGTGATCACGCCCAGCGGGATATTGAGCCAGAGCCCCCAACGCCAGCCGGGACCGTCGGTGAACCAGCCGCCGAGCACCGGCCCCAACACCGACGCCATGGCGAAGGCGGCCCCCATGATGCCCATGTACTTCCCGCGCTGGCGGGCGGGCACCACATCGGCGGTGATGGCCTGGGAGAGCACCATCATCCCGCCTGCGGCCACCCCTTGCACAGCCCGGGAGACGATGAGCATCCCCATGCTCTGGGCGAGACCGCCGATGGCAGCCCCCGCCATGAATGTGGCCACCGCGCCCAGGAACAGTTTTTTCCGGCCGACCTGGTCACCGATCCTGCCGAAGATCGGCAATGCGATGGTTTGGCCCAAAAGATAGGCGGTGATCACCCACGTCATGTGGTTGACCCCGTGGAGTTCCCCCACGATGGTCGGCAGTGCGGTGGAAAAAATCATCTGCCCCAGCGAACTCATGAGCATCGACAGGATCAGGGCGGTGAAAACCAGCGGAAGATGGGCGCTGGAACTGTCGTGGTCGACCGGGCTACCGGTGCCGGTATGGGTGGCGGTCATGCTGTGGCACTTCTTTCTGACAGGGTCCGCAGGCGGTCCAGGGCGGCGGTGATCGAATCAGCCAGTGACTGCGGTGAGCAGTCGGCGGCTTTCATCCAGTCGTGCACACCCATCTGGATGGCTGAACCGGTCAAAAACACCACCGCCTGTGCCTCCTGCTCCACGGTGTCCGCCAGCAGGCGCTGGTCGGGCCAGGCCCCAAGATATGCCGAGACAGCCCGCGTGACGGAGGTCATGGACTGGAATTTGGCGCTGAAACGCTGCGCGAAGATCGCCGGGGAGGATTGCATGATGATTTTGCGCCGGCGCAGCAGGATGGCCACCTGGGCGGGGCAGTCCACCGGGCAATCGTCCCCGGCACCGTCGCTGGTGAAACCGGCGGTCATGCCGATCAGCCGCACCACGGCGCGGGGAAGATCGGGGTGAATCTGTCCGGCGAAGGATTCGATTTCCTCATCGGTTAATTCCCGGGGCGCATCCCCCAGAATCGCCGACTCCTTGGAATCGACGTAGTTGAAAAACGTGCGGCGGGAAATACCGGCGGCGGCGCAAATATCGTCAACGGTGACCGCGTCGATGCCTTTGTCCATCACCAAGGCTGTGGCACAGTCCTGGATGGCGGTTTTGGTGGCGCGGCGTTTGTGCTCGCGCAACGAAGCAGATGACATGGGCAACACGCTACGCCCCAATATGCACCCAGTGCAAAAATGCACTGTGTTTACTTCACGGGTGATGGGTTGCCCCGGTGGTCCGCGGGCCACAGGGCACGGACACCACCTGCGGGATCGGGGGCAGGGGCGGGCAAAAAAATAATTCCCGCCCCACCGCACAGATAGTGCGGGAGCGGGAATGAAAGACAGGTCGACTGCGGCATGCGCACACCGCCTGCCCGCGGCGTGTCAGCGGCCGGGCAGCGGGGGAAGGTTCACCGGCGGCAGGGTCAGCTGGGAGGACAGGGCCTGGCCTGCTTCCCGGGCGCTGCCGGTGTCCAGGGTCGGCACCGGCAACGGCTGCTCGCCGCGGGCAATACGCTCCCGGTTGGTGGCATCGATGATGATGCGGGCGTAGGAGAGACTGAAATATGCGACCGCAATCCCGATCAGCACTCCTTTGTAGCCTTTGATCGGGTCGATCATCTTCGACGACAGGCCACGGGCATTCCAGATCAGTCCCGGCTGGCCCGACGACGGCGCCGACGACAGTCCCGGGGAAGCGTACGGCGGCACATTGGGCTTCAATTCCGGCTCATCGGCGGCGGCGAGACCGCAGCCAAGCCCCAGGGACAGGGCCGTGGTGGCGGCAACAACAGTTGTGCGGGTGCGGGAGAGGGGACGGACCACGGCGAAAAAGCTCCTAGACGGTGGGGGACCCGGTGGTAGCCCGGGCGGGAAAACGAAAAAAACAGCGGACGGGCCGGTCATCCGGCCTTCCATCCTGTCTATCGGCGGTATGGCCGGTGCTGTTTCGTCATCCGGGGGATGACACTGGCCGGATGCATCAGGAAAAAATACTACCGGCCCCGGCCGTCCCCGCTGCGATGTGCCACCCCGATCGGGGATCGGGTACGCGGGCTTGTCGTCACCGCAGGGGACGGCCGGGGCCGGCAGCAGGCAGCCGACTGTGCGCCCGCCGGGGATAAACCCCGGCCGGGTCCGGCGGGCCTGGTGTTAGTCGCGGTCAGTGTTGCACATGTCCAGCACATTCAGCCGCTTGTCGAGCTCTTCTTCGGTGAGTTTCTCACCGTCGACAAAACCCAGGTCGATGACCGTCTGGCGGATGGTCTTCTTTTCCTTCAGCGCGGTCTTGGCGACCTTGGCGGCGGCCTCGTAGCCGATCGCCGAGTTCAGCGGGGTGACAATCGACGGCGAGGATTCGGCCAGAGTCTGCATGCGCTCCCGGTTGGGTTCGATGCCGTCGACCAGGCGGGCGGCGAACACTTCGGCGGTGTTGCCCAGAAGGCGGGCCGATTCGAGGACGTTGCGGGCCATCATGGGGATGAACACGTTGAGTTCAAAAGCACCCTGCGCGCCACCGAAAGCGACAGCCGCATCATTGCCGATGACCTGGCAGGCCACCTGGGTGGCGGTCTCGCACAGAACCGGGTTGACTTTGCCGGGCATGATCGAGGAACCGGGCTGCAGGTCGGGCAGGTGAATCTCACCCAGGCCGGTCAGCGGGCCGGACCCCATCCAGCGGATGTCGTTGGCGATCTTGGTGAAGCTGACGGCGATGGTGCGCATCGCCCCGGAGAATTCCACCAGGCCGTCGCGGTTGGCCTGCGCCTCAAAGTGGTTGACACACTCGCGCAGCTCGTCCAGGCCGGTGAGTTTTTTCAGCTCCTCGGTGACCTTGGCGCCGAAATCGGCCGGGGTGTTCAGGCCGGTGCCCACAGCCGTACCGCCGATGGGCAGTTCACCCAGGCGCGGCAGGCAGGCCTCAACCCGCTCGATACCGGCTTCGATCTGCCGGGCGTAGCCGGAAAATTCCTGGCCGAGGGTCACCGGAACGGCATCCATCAGGTGGGTGCGGCCCGATTTGACGACATCCTCCCACTCGGCGGCTTTTTTGCTCAGCGACTCATGCAGCTTCTTCAGCCCCGGGATCAGCTGTTTGACGGCGGCTTCGGTGGCGGCGACATGGGTGGCGGTGGGGAAAGTGTCGTTGGAGGACTGGCCCATGTTGACATGGTCGTTGGGGTGGACCTCAACACCATTGTTCTTCGCGATCGAGGCAATGACCTCGTTGGTGTTCATGTTCGACGAGGTGCCCGAACCGGTCTGGAAGACATCGATGGGGAACTCTTTGTCGTGCTTGCCGTCGGCAACTTCCTTGGCCGCGGCGATAATCGCGTCGGCCTGCGTGTCATCGAGCAGACCCCGGTCCTTGTTGACCTGCGCGCAGGCCGCCTTCAACAGGCCCATGGCGCGGATCTGCGCCGATTCCAGCCCCCGGCCGGAGATCGGGAAGTTCTCCACGGCACGCTGGGTCTGGGCGCGCCACAGGGCGTCTTTGGGCACTTTCACTTCACCCATGGTGTCGTGCTCGATGCGGTATTCCTGCTCACTCATGTACTCATCCACCTCGTATGGATCAATCGGATAGCTGACGGTTGTTTTGTCGGCCGGTCGCCACCGCGGCAGGCACCACGGTGACGGCAACGAACCTCGTGCCCCAGTATGGCGCAAAAAAATCCCCCGCGCCGGGCCATGAAGGCCCGAATCGGGGGAGTGTCAGTCACGTCACACCGTCGGCTGCCCGCCGGGCGGCTGTCCGGCGGGTGGGATCGGCGGCCTCAGGGCTGCATCTTCTCAAAATCGTCGACGGAGTATTTCTGCAGCTTTTCCAGCTGGTGGACTGATTCGATGAAACGCACGGTGCCCGAGCGTGAACGCATCACCAGCGAACGGGTGATCGCCGAGGTGTCACGGTAGGACACCCCGCGCAGCATATCGCCGTTGGTGACACCGGTGGCCACGAAGTAGCAGTCATCGGAGTCGACCAGGTCGTTGGTGCCGAGCACGGTGTCCAAATCCAGTCCGGCGTCGATGGCTTTCTGCCGTTCCTTGTCGTCGGTGGGGTGTAAAATACCCTGGATTTCACCGCCCATGCACTTCATGGCGCAGGCGGTGATCACTCCTTCCGGTGTTCCGCCGATACCCATCATGATGTCGACGGAGTTGGTGTCCTGGGCGGCAGCCACGGCACCGGCGACGTCACCGTCACGGATGAGACGGATTTTCGCCCCGGCTTCCCGGATATCGCGCAGCAGCTGGTCGTGGCGGGGGCGGTCGAGAACCACCACGGTCACATCGTGCACCGGAATCTTCTTGGCCTTGGCCACAACCTCAATATTGTGCTTGACCGGGGCCTCGATATCGATTTTCCCGGCGGCTTCCGGGCCGACGGCGATCTTTTTCATGTAGAACACCGCCGACGGGTCATACATCGAGTGCCGGCTGGCGGCGGCCAGAACGGAGATCGCGTTCGGGCGGCCTTCAGCCATCAGGGTGGTGCCGTCAACCGGGTCGACGGCGATATCGACCTCGTTGCCGTAGCCGTTGCCCACGCGTTCGCCGTTGAACAGCATCGGGGCCTCGTCTTTTTCACCTTCCCCGATGACCACGACACCGCGCATGTTCACCGAGTTGACCAGCATGCGCATAGCGTCGACGGCGGCACCGTCGCCCTCGTTCTTCTTGCCGCGGCCAACCCAGCGGCCGGCGCCAAGTGCACCGGCTTCGGTGACGCGCACCAGTTCAAGGGCGAGGTTACGGTCCGGGAGCTGAAGAGTTCTTAATTCGTTCATGGTGGTCCTTAAAAAGAGCGGACAGCCTTTCGTGACAGCGTCTAAACCGTGCTCACCTTGAGTGTTGGAACAAACGGGTGTGTTTGCCCGGTGCCAACGGTCGGGTGTTTTTCTGTGGAAAATCAACCAACCGGTTGCACCCGAAGGCCGGGAAACCCAAAAAAACAAGGTGTCACAGTGTGTGGATGGTTCCCGCCGGCCTCGACTGTGGACCGGGCCGACGGAGCAGTTCCATTGTTGCACTTTCCCCGGGGCTCGGGCGGGTTTTCCCGCCCGGCACCACCGCGGGCTGACCCGGGGCCGCAACGGTTGCCACCGGGGCCGGTGGCAACCTGCCTTCCCCGGCCGTGCGGGTTTTTGAAATGATGATTGCCCCAAAATCCCCGGCCAGGCAATGCACTGGTGGGCCAACACGCTGAAGACGCGGCGGGTCGGCCGGGCCGCCGGTGTGCCCGCCGGGCGGTGACGGCCCACCCGGGCCGGGCCGTCACCGCCCCGGGTGTCACACCCGATAGGGTGTGGCCGGGTGTGGTGCGGCGGCCGGACGGGGGCCGTGGCGGCGGTGACAGGGGCGGGATTGTCGGTTGGGGGACCGGTTTTGCGATACTGGGAGCCGTGGCCGAGAAAAAACCCAGAATTTTCCAGGACTCCAGGGACATGATCATCTCCCTGGTGGTGTGTTTCGCCGTCATTTTGCTGGCTGTTTCTTTTACCGGGCTGTGTTCCTTCAACCCGCGGCAGACCATCGAGTCCGGTCCGGTCCGCCCCGTTGACGCGGAGACCATCCTCGGGATGGAAGCCAAGGCCATGCCGTTTCCGGTGCGGCTTCCCGACACGCCCGACGGCTGGGTGGCCAATGCGGCCCGCCGCACCAATGTTGATGGCGACAGCGCCCCGATCGTCGGCTGGGTCACCGCCAACAAGGCGTACCTGCAGTTTCTGCAGACCCGCGCCACAGTTGACGCCGTCGTTGACGATTTCGACGATGTTCTGCGCGAGGAAGTCGACCCGGTGGTTGTCGGTGAAGTCACCTGGCGCCGTTTCGTCCCGGTCGATCAGCCGGTCAAAGACACCATCTACGGGTACAGCAGTGATGAAGTGACCTGGATTGTCACCGGCACCGCCGGCCGGGAGGAATTTAGCCTGCTGGCGCAAAACATTGCCGCCGCCACCCCGATTGAGGTGGCGCACCCCGCAGCCGACACCCCGGCCGTCACCACCCCGGCACCGGCACCATGAGACGGCGGAAAATGACTGGTGCGGCGATCCTTCTGGCCGTCGCCGCGCTGCTGTCGGTGTTTTCCGGGGCGTGGTGGCCCGCCGGGATTCTGGTTGTCGCGGCCGCCGGTGTATTCGCCCTCGGCTACAGCACCGCCGAGACAAAAGGACCCGCCATTGCCCGCAGCATGCTCGGCAGATCCGGTGGTATCCCCGGGCTGTATGTGCCCACCGGTGAGGATGATCCGCATGTGGTGCTGGACAGGCAGCGCCAGGCCCGGCTGGAAGAAATCCGGCGGACAAGCGACGCGGGCGACGACGGGGAACCCGGCCGCAGCGCAACCTGAACCGGCGGGCGGGGCATTTTTTCCTAAAACATCTGCTTGATCTACTGTCGGTGGTCGCCGGTGGCAGGGTCGTTGTCGCCGTTACCGAGGACCTGTTCGACTTTATGGCGGGCATTGGCCAGGTGCTGCTCGCAGCGGGCCGCCAGTGCTTCGCCGCGCTCCCAGTATTTCAGGGCCTCATCAAGCCCCATGGAGCCGCGTTCCAGAATGCCGACGGTTTCCACCAGTTCGTCGCGGGCCTGCTCGTAGCTGAGCTTCTCGGTGGGGGTGAAGGCGTTGTCTTTGGGCTCACCGGAGCCGATCACATCGGGATTCATGGGTGGGGTGTCCTTTGATGGTTGTCATGGTGTGCAGTCAACACACCGGCGGGAAAATCAGGGGAAAGAGAAACGAGGGGAAAAGATCCGGCGTGTCTGCTCAATCGGCCGGATGGACCGCAATGGAGGCCGCCTGGATCGAGCCATCGGTGACCCGGATGCGCAGCTGGCTTCCGGGCGGTGCCTCACCGATGGTGGTGACCACCTGCGGTGCACCATGGTCGCGGGGGAGAACCTGCACCACCGAATAGCCGCGGGCCAGGGTGGCTGCAGGACCCAGGGCGGCGACCCTGGCCCGCAGGGAAGAGGTTTCCTCCACCGCCTGCCCGATCACCGTGTGCAGGCAGCGCCGGGCGGCGGTGCGGTTGCGGTCGATGACCTCCTGTTGGGTGTCAATCAGGGAGAGCGGATCAGCCAGCACCGGCCGCTGGCGCAGGGCGGTGATGACATCCTGCTGGGTTGTCACCCAGCCCCGCAGCGCCGCGGCGCTGCGGGTGCGGGCCTCGGCGATACGGCGGTGTTCCTCGGCGGCGTCGGGAACAATCTGTTTGGCCGCATCGGTGGGGGTGGCGGCCCGGATATCGGCCACATCGTCGAGAATCGGCCGGTCGGGTTCGTGGCCGATCGCCGAGACCACGGGGGTGACGGCCGCGGCGACGGCACGCACCAGGGGTTCCTCGGAGAAAGGGAGCAGATCCTCGACTGAGCCGCCGCCGCGGGCAATGATGATCACCTCCACTTCCTCGTCGGCGTCAAGGACCCGCAGCGCATCGACGATCGCCGGGGCCGCGTCGGCACCCTGCACCGGGGTGTTGATCACCCGGAAACACACCTCGGGCCAGCGGTCGGTGGCGATCTGCATGACATCGCGTTCAGCGTGGGAGCCGCGACCGGTGATCAAACCGATCACCCCCGGAAGATACGGGGCGTGCTTTTTGCGCCGCGGATCAAACAGACCCTGCCGGGACAGCTCGCCGCGCAGCCGGTCGATTTTCGCCTGCAGCGCCCCGATACCGACCGGGCGGATATCACTGACCCACAGCGACAATTCACCACGGCCGACATAAAACGACGGCTTGCCGTTGACGATCACCCGCTGCCCGCCGGCCAGAAGCGACGGATCGGCGGCCATGAGATTTTTCGGCACCATCATCCTGATCGACGCCGTCTGGCCGGTATCGCGCAGCGTGGCATACGCCCACTTCCACCCGGCCTGCGATTTGGCCTGGGTGATCTCTCCTTCCACCCACACCGACCCCAACCGGTCAATCCAGCCTTTGATCTGGTTGTTCAAATATCCGACAGACCACGGGGATTCGACGGTGGGGGCGGCGGATACAGTCACGACGGCTCCTTGCGATGGTTGCCGCACATCACGGTGCGGGGGCCGGGAACAACAGCGCCACGAAAAAAAACAACAGGAAACCGCAGTCGGTTCCTCCCCGCCGCCCCGGCCGGTGGGATGGCATCTTCCCACCACTGTAACCGCCCCCGCCCCGGCGGCGGTACCGCTGTCACCACGACCACGGCCACTTGCAACAGGTTGTCCACAGGCACGTGCCATAACCGCAGCGCACCGGAGGTTTTTCAGGCCCCCGGCGGACCACAATCGGGACGGGGATGGGGGCAAACCGGGCGCGGTCGGTTAATGTGTGTGCCATGACCAGCCCCGAAACTGCCCGCCCCGATGACAAACTGGTGCTGCTGGCCGCCCCCCGCGGCTACTGCGCCGGTGTGGACCGTGCCGTCGAGACAGTCGAACGTGCCCTCAAGCAGTACGGCGCACCTGTGTATGTGCGCAAAGAAATCGTCCACAACCGCTATGTGGTCGATACTCTCGCCGCCCGGGGGGCCATCTTCGTCGACCAGACTTTCGAGGTCCCGGAAGGCGCGCACTGCGTGTTTTCCGCCCACGGTGTCTCCCCGGAAGTGCACCGGGAAGCCAGACAGCTCAGCCTGAACACCCTCGATGCCACCTGCCCGCTGGTGACCAAAGTCCACAACGAGGTCAAACGTTTCGCCAAACAGGGCTACCAGATTCTGCTGATCGGACACACCGGGCATGAAGAGGTGGAAGGCACCATGGGCGAGGCCCCGGATGTGGTGCACCTGATCGACAAAAAAGAAGACATCGACAACCTCACCTTCGATGACGGGGAAAAACTGATCTGGCTGTCCCAGACCACCCTGTCAGTCGATGAGACCATGACCATGGTCAAGCTCCTGCACGAAAAATTCCCGCAGCTGGAAAACCCGCCCAGCGACGACATCTGTTACGCCACCCAGAACCGGCAGGTGGCCGTCAAAGCGATTGCGCAACGCTGCCAGCTGATGATTGTGGTCGGCTCCCAGAACTCCTCGAACTCCAAACGCCTGGTGGAAGTGGCCCTGCAGCACGGCGCAGACGCCGCCCATTTGATCGACTACGCCAACCAGATCGATGACGCCTGGCTTGACGGGGTCACTGTGGTGGGTGTGACCTCCGGGGCATCGGTGCCCGAAATCCTGGTCAGGGAAGTTCTGGACTACCTTGACCGGCACGGCTACAGCCGCACCGAGGAAGTCACCACCGCCGACGAGAAACTCGTCTTCGCGCTGCCGCGGGCAGTCCGCCCCGCCGACCGCGCCCGCCGCTGACCCGCACACCAGCCCACGGCAGAAAATACGGGCAAAACACCACTGCCCGGCACAAAGAAAAACCACCCCGCACCCGGGACTGTCAGGCAGTCCCGGACGCGGGGTGGCTGTGCGGGCCGCAACAACAGCTGCGGCGCCGAGGCAGGGGCACATCCGTCGAAGCTGCGGCACCATCGACCGTCACATCCGGCCGGCACGCAACCAGCCGGTGTCCCGGTTATCCCCGCGGCGGGCACGGGGGGTGGCGCAACACCGGTATCCGGCAGGGCCGACTGTCCGGGCGGTTTACTGCCCGTCGCCGTAGAGATCCTCATCCAGCCAGGAATGTTTGCGGGCCGGGCGGGGCTGGGGCGCGGAAGCCCGGTGGCGCGGGGTGTTGTCGGCGGGATCAGCGGGCCGGTCGCCCACGCGGGGGGATGCCTGCGGCGGTTCCGGGCGGCGGTGGCTGCCGGGGCGGCGGGCATGCGTGTCAGGGTCGGGGCGGCCGACCCCCGTCCTCACGTTGCGCGCCGGATAGTCGGTTTCACCGCGCACCACCGGGCGCACCGGGTAGCGGCGCTGCCGGGCGTCGTGGTCGATCCGCCGCTTATCGCGCGGATCCAGCTTCTGGTGCCGTGGACCGGGCTGGGTGAACCGGGCCTGCGGAATGCTGCCGTCACCGGGCAGCGGCGGGCCTGCCGGGCGGGGCGCGGTGCGCGGCACCGAACCGCCCGGGGCGGCCGGGCGGCGGGCCGCCCGTTCCTGGCGGGCGGCGCGTTCCCGGGCCAGCTGCTCCATGGTCTGGAAACGGCGGTCGCGGGCACGGCGCGCATCGGCTGCCGCCGAAGGCTGCACCGGTTGCGGCGGGGTGCCGGCGGCCGCGCGCACGGGGGCGGTGCGCCGCGCCCGGCGGGCGGTGTCAACGGTGGCGCGGTCACTGCTGGCTCTGCCGGCCCGGGCCCTGTTGAGCCTGGCGACGGTGGACTGCCAGCGGCTGGTGACCCAGACGTATTTCGCCACCGCCACCAGCACCGCGGACAAGGTGATGATGCACAGGGCGGGGAAGAACTGGGCCAGCGGGTACAAGGCGGTGAGCACCTGTGTTTTCGACACCCCGGTGGTATCGCCGATCTCGTAGGCCCGGCCGATGATCCCGGCGGCCCACGGGGTGGCGATACCGAACAGGATCGGCACCAGGGCGGTCAGCAGGGTCACTGCCCGGGTTTTGGTGATCAGCACGCAGCCGACGGCCACACAGCCGAACACGATCGGGTAGGTGGTGGTGATCTGTCCGGCAGAAACGGCCATCCCGGCGGCGGCGATGGTGCCCAGAACAAGAATCACACCCGCGATCCACGGGGACACCCCGACATCGGCGACGGCCGCGGACGGCCGTGCCTGAGGGGGGCGCTGGGGATCGGAGTGCGTCACGGGCGGTTATTTTACCGAACTGTGGCCTGTGACCACGAACCGACATTCACACCCCATGGAAAACGGATCACACCCCACCCTCTGGTCCAGGCCCGGCAGACACCGCGAAAAACGGTGATCACCTGCCTGTTGTCTGTCATGATCACCCCGGCTGAACACCGGTTGCCGCCGGAAAGATTCAGCCCGGCGGGTATCCCACCGGTGCAGCCTGCGGCCGGACAGAAGCGGGTGGGTGTCTCGTTCACCGGTGGCAGGCGGGGATGGCAGCGGCCTGTTGTCCCCACGGGGGACAAATAAATGGGGGCGGGAGAAGTGCCGGCGGGTATCAGAAGACAACCCCCGCTAGATGTCACCCTCCCCGCCGGTGGGGCGGTCCGTGGTGCCGGGGGCGGTGTCAGCACCGGGGCCTGTCACCGGGACGGTGGTCCGGCACACCGGGTCGATGTCCAGCGCGCCCTGCGCGGTGACGGCACCCATGTCCGCCAGCTGCCGGGCTGTGACGGTCAACCGGCTGTCGATGGAGGCCGCGGTTTTGTTGAAGGTGTCGACGGTTTTGTTGATTTGTCCCCCCAGCCGGTTGAGATGCCCGGTGACGGTGGCCAGCCGCTTGTACAGCGTGGTTCCCAGGGCAGCGATCTGTTTGGCCTGTTCGGTCACCGCTTCCTGCCGCCAGGACAGTGCCACTGTTTTCAGCAGCGCCATCAACGTGGTGGGGGTGGCCAGCACAATGTTTTTCGAAAACGCATCGTCGAGAAGCTCCGGATCCACCGACAGCGCCGCGTCAAGGAAGGGATCGGCGGGGATGAACAGCACCGTGAATTCCGGGCTGGGGCTGACAAGCTCCGGGTAGTCGCGGGCGGCCAGGGTGTTGATGTGGCCGCGCAGATGGTTGGCGTGCCGGGTCAGATACGCCCGGTGCTCTTCCGGGTCGGTGGTGTCCAGGGCATCGAGATAGGCAACCAGCGGGACTTTCGCGTCCACCACAATCGAACGCCCGCCCGCCAGGCGGATGACCATATCTGGGCGTTGGGTGTGCCCCTGCCGGGTGGTGGTTGCCTGCTGGTCGAAATCACAGTGTTCGACCATGCCCGCCAATTCGACGACACGGGCAAGCTGCATTTCTCCCCACCGTCCCCGGACTGTCGGGGCAGACAGCGCCTGCGCCAATTTCTGGGTGGTATCGCCCAGATGCAACGACACTCGGCCCATGTGGTCGACCTGCTGGGCCAGCCGGGCGTGGGAACGTGCCCCTTCCAGCTCAAGGTCGGCGATTTTCTGGGTCAACTGCGCCACGGTGGTGCTCAGCGGTTTCAGCGACCGGTCCACCGCGCCGGTGACACTGCGCTCTGATTGCGCCGCCAGTTCCGCCCGGTCGGCTCTCACTGTCTGGGCCAAAAGATCAGCGGTGCGGTCAACATCGCGGTCATCGGCCGCCGGGTGGGTGGCCGCCCGGGCAAACCAGCCGCAGGCCACCCCCAGCAGGGCGGAAACAATCACCAGCATGATGACCGCGATCGGGGAAAGAGTAGTCATGCCGCCCACACTGCCACACAGGCGCCAGATCACTGTCGCCCCGCGGACCCGACGGGCGGGACACAGCAAGGACAACACATAAAAAAGAAGCTGCCGCCCGGGGTCTTTTCCCCGGGACCGTCGGAAAACAAAAGGGACGGATTTTCGGGGAAAACACAGCCGAAAGCGACAGCTGTCTGGTGGTGGTCCGGACCGGCCGCCGACACCAAAAGACGGGGCAGGCGGGGTCTGGATCATCCGGGGCCGGCCTTGTGGCAAGGCCGGGGCGTGATGGCCTAATCAGTCCTGGTGGCTGATCAGCACATCATCGGTGGCATCCTCGGATTGGCCGAGCACACCGGAGATCTCGTCGGGGTGGCGGCGCAGCGCCAGAATGCTGACCAGCAGCCCGCCCCAGATGATGACGATGAACAGCACCATCATCATGATTGCGATTCCGCTCATAGGATCGGTGCCTCCTTTACTTTATTTCTGCTCGGCGGCAAAGCCGGCGTGGCGGGCGGGTTCGTATTTCTGCGGGGTCTCAATGGTGCGGCGCACATCCGGGTCGACACCGAAGTCGGAGCCGGGAGGACCGTCCAGGGAGATGCTGCCGCGCCAGGGGACGACCGTCATGGCGAAAGCGACACCGACGATGACCGCCAGCACACCCCAGCCGAACAGGGCCAGCTGCGTCTGGGTGTAGCCGCCGTAGGGTTCGGAGATCAGCGAGATCAATTCCTGCAGCAGGGTGTAGCCCAACACGATGGTGGTGACGTTGACGACACAGATGCGCCAGATGGTGCCCACCCGGAAGCTGGACACGGCATTGAGATGCAGGGCCAGTTCATTGATGCGGCGGCAAATCCAGTCGATGCAGATGATCGAGATCAACGCAATGGCGACAATACCGATGTTGTTGGTGAACTTGTCCATGATGTCGAGGGTGGCAAGACCCGAGGTGGTGGTGAAGCAGAAAATCGAGATGATCGCCATGACCACGCCAACACCGATGGCGGCGGGCTTGCGCTGGAGGTCGAACTTGTCCTTCACACCGGAGACAACAACCTCCAGCAGGGAAAACAGCGAGGTGAAACCGGCCACTGTCAACGAGCCGAAGAACAGCACACCGAATACCGCGCCCAGGGGCATCTGGGAGATGATCGTCGGGAAGGCGATGAACGCCAGTCCGATACCGGAAGAGACAACCTCGTCGACCGGGACATTCTGCTGCATGGACATAAAGCCCAGGGCGGAGAACACACCGATACCGGCCAGGACCTCGAAGGAGGAGTTGGCGAAACCGGTGACCAGACCGGTGCCGGTGAGGTTGGTGCGCGGCTTGAGGTAGGACGAGTAGGTCAGCATGATGCCGAAGCAGATCGACAGGGAGAAGAAGATCTGGCCGTAGGCCGCGATCCACACGCCCGGATCCTTCAGGGCGCCCCACTTCGGGGTGAAGAAGGCATCCAGGCCCTGGGCGGCACCGGGAAGCATGACAGCCTGGATCACCACAATGATGAACAGGACCGTCAGGATCGGCATGAAGATTTTCGACATTTTGCCGATACCCTCATCGACACCCATCGACAGCACCACGATGCAGACAATCCACACCAGGGCGGTGGCCACGGCAATCGCCGGGACAAAGTCGAAGGAGAACACCTGGGCCGAATCGAACTTCAGGAAGTCCTCGAAGAAGTAGGCGTTGGGGTCATCGCCCCACGCCTGGTTGAAAGACTTGACGGTGTACAGACCCGCCCAGCCGATGATCACCGCGTAGTAGATGGTGATGAAAAAACAGATGCCGAGCTGGATCCAGCCGATCGGTTCGGCCCACTGTTTGAACCGGCGCATGGCCAGTGGCGCGGAGCCGTTGAAACGGTGTCCCAGCGCGTAGTCGAGAAACAGCAGCGGAATACCGGCGGTCAACAGTGCCACCATGTAGGGGAGGAGGAATGCGCCGCCGCCGTTGTCGTAGGCGACATAAGGGAAACGCCAGATATTGCCCAGGCCCACGGCGGAGCCGATCGCGGCCAAAAGGAACGCGATACGGGTGGAGAATACCTCGCGACGTACGGGAGTCTCAGTTGCCATGGGCTTTACTAGACCTTTCCATCGGTAGGTGGGAAGTTGATCGTGTGCACGAAGCCGACGGCACCAGGGTGGGCCGGGGAGTGTTGTACACAGCGTCATTGGAGCCGTATGACACGGATCTCACTTAAAGACAGCTAAAGGCTAGCAAATAAGTTTCACACAATGGAACACGCAATCCACTGTCTGGGAAATCATGATCATCTCTTTGTGTCTCTGTGCTGGGGGTTTGCGGTGAGGTGATGCTGTGGCATCCGGGGGTGGGTGCCATACCCCCGTTTCTATCAGTGGACAGGTTTAGCCCCTCCCGGTGCACCGCCCGCCACCCGGCTGCACGCCGTCCGGGTGGCCCGTCTGCCGGGCCGTGCAGCAAGCGGACATTATTTATATAGGTAACGGCCTGATCCGGCAGGCTGTTGTTCGGGCGGATACGCGTGCGCCTTCCCCGGTGCCGGTTCGCCGCAGGGGACAGCCTTCCCCGTCGGGGTAGGGGATCCGGGTCAGCCGCCGGGTGGACACCGGTTGCTAGGATCAACCCTTGTGAGCCTTACTCTTGGAATCGTCGGACTGCCCAACGTCGGCAAGTCAACCCTGTTCAATGCACTGACCCGCAATGACGTTCTGGCGGCGAACTATCCGTTTGCCACCATCGAACCCAATATCGGAATGGTCGAGCTGCCCGATGCACGGTTGAAACGCCTGGCGGAAATCTTCAAGTCGGAAAGGATCCTTCCCGCGACCGTGTCGTTCGTCGACATCGCGGGCATTGTCAAGGGTGCTTCCGAAGGTGAGGGGATGGGCAATAAATTCCTCGCCAATATCCGCGACTCGGATGCCATCTGCCAGGTGGTCCGGGCCTTCGACGATGACGATGTCATCCACGTGGCCGGCAAAGTCGATCCGGAATCGGATATGGGGGTCATTGAATCCGAACTGATCTTCGCTGATCTGCAGACCCTGGAAAAAGCGATTCCGCGCCTGGAAAAAGAATCCCGCAAGGACAAAGACAAAAAGGTCGAGCTGGAAGCCGCCAAGAAGGCGCAGGAAATTCTGGAAGACTCCCGCACCCTGTTCAAAGCCCAGGATGAAATAGATCTGGATGCGCTGAAGGAACTGCACCTGATGACGGCCAAGCCGTTCCTTTATGTGTTCAACTCCGATGAAGGGGTGCTCACCGACGAGGACAAAAAGCAGAAGCTCCGTGAGATGGTGGCTCCGGCCGAAGCTGTGTTCCTGGATGCGAAAACAGAAACCGAGCTTCTTGACCTGGACGAAGACGAAGCAGCCGAGCTTCTTGAATCGGTCGGCCAGCACGAGCCGGGCCTGCATTCGCTGGCCAAAGCCGGCTTCGATACTCTCGGACTGCAGACCTATCTGACCGCCGGTCCGAAAGAAGCCCGCGCCTGGACCATCCACAAGGGCGATACCGCCCCGAAAGCCGCCGGTGTGATCCACACCGACTTTGAACGCGGCTTCATCAAAGCCGAAGTCGTCGCTTTCGACGACCTTGATGAACTGGGGTCGATGGCCGAAGCCCGCGCCCACGGCAAAGTCCGCCAGGAAGGCAAGGACTATGTCATGGTCGACGGCGATGTCGTCGAATTCAAGTTCAACGTCTAGTGGAATGACCCCTTAGGGGGAGAATTGAAGACAGCTGATCTTTCCCGGGGTACGCCCCGTTGTGGGCTGCCTCCGGTCAGTTGTCCGCCAATGCCGGCCACGAGATATTGCCGCACGGTCGGCGAAGCGCGCAGCGCTCGAGCCTCATTAATTCGCTGAGGCTTGTCGCTGCGCGTTGCTTACCAGTCTCGAAGGGTCTGCGTTCGACGTGGCGGGAACAGCCGTGCCTTCCACGGAAGTTTCTGGCGGCCTCGGTGGCCCACGGCTATGGCGGTGATCAGTACCCCTCCGTTCAATCTCGGCGGGATAACGACCGATCAGCTGAAAAGGCTTCCCGTTCACACTGCCGCGGGCTGTTACACGGGAGAATTGCCGACCACCGCCCGGTGGCATGTTTTTGTCGACAGCCAACCCCTGATGGGGTCTGTGCTGTTGTGGGGGATTGGTTTTCTCGGATGGTTGGGGCACTGGAGCGCCCGGGCCGGATTGGGCGCGTGCGGGACAAGTCGACCGTAGACGATTGCGTTGCCGTTGTGTGTGGGTACGTCAGCCGCGACTTATGTGATCACCCAGCCGGACACCACACCGGCACACCGGCCGGTGGCCGATGGTGTCCCCCTCAACCAGCCGCTGGCACGGGTGTCACCGTCGGTCTGGTGCGGGTTCCGGTGGTGTGGGTCTGGGAATTTTGAAGTCGGGCGGTGATGTGCCGGACGCCGATCTCCTGCAACACATGCATTCTGGTGGCGTTGCTGGCGGAGATGGATGTATTCGCTTTTGTTGTTGCTTCCCCTCGTCTGGTTATCCCCGGTAAGTGAGGCGGGGCGGGGAAGTCATATGTGACGGATCGACACGGGGTGCCGACGGGATCTGCAAGCCATCACGCGGCTCACAGTCAGATGACAACCCGGCCCAACAACAGGACCGGGTTGTCGGCGATGAAAAACCCGGTCGATCGGCCGGGTGTCGGCAAGGGAGTCACTTACGCGAGGGACAGGAAAATCTTCTGCAGCTGCTCCGACTCCTCGGGATGGTTTTCCGGGTCTTTTGCGCAGTTGCGCATGGCCGCGAGCAGCATCGCGAAAGTTGCGCGGTTGACGGCTTTATCAGCGGCAACCATCTGCGGGAGAATGTCCAGACAAGCGTCACCTTCATCGATCTGTCGGATAACGGCCTCCAGTTGGCCGCGGGCACGCGACAGCCGGTTCCGAACGGCTCTCTTGCTCTCGTCATCGAGAAACAGCGTGTAGTCACTCATACGTACAAGACTCCCTCAACACGTTGCCCAGCACCAAACCCGGTTCATTCCGGGAATGGCTGGAAACTCGGGTCATGCGGGAAAGGTGCCACGGGGACCGTGATCCCGGGCACCGGCTGCCGCCGGGGTGATGGTGCAACAGACATTGATTGCTATAGGGTGGCGGAATTTATGGTGGCAGATCGCACCCCGTTAACCGGTGGCGGCGGCGGAGCCTGCTATTTCCCCACGTTAATACGTGTCTAAAAACATACGGGGTGGGTCGTTTCCGGTCCGGTCCGGCCGCGGCAGGGGGTGCGGGCAACTCTGGGGCGCAGGCGAAGCCGGGAAGATGAAATGAAACCGGGACAACAGCGAATCCGTATACCGTGACTGGTATGGGCGGTGTGCGTAACGGATTCTTCAATACCGTAGCTGTTCGGGGTTGACTCCTGGGGGAGCGGTGTCGGCGGTGCGGGGTCCGTCCGGGTGGGGTGGGGTGATTCCTGCGGCGCCGGGGTTTCGCATAATGCCAGCTCGTGGCTTCCGATGTGGGGTCACCACGGCGGGGAAAAGGGGGCGGGGTGTGGTGGCAGGCGTCAAAAGTGGTTCAAATGTGGGATACGGGGGAGTGGTGTCTCCCCCTGGCTTCAGTGATGGTGATGGGGGGCGGGCATGGGTAAAGGTGTGATACTGAACACAGCAATGAAGGGGTGTGAGGTGCCTGGGCGACACCCCCGTGGGGTATCGAACTGGTCATATCCGGGCGCTGCGCGGCCATGGTGCATACCCCTTTTGCAGGGGTGATGACGGGCGGTCGCGGAGGGGTGGAATGAACAACGGTTCAGTTTTCCGGTGTATGCAGCGCTTGCTTTATTAATTAATGCCTCCATAAGGGTGTAAACTTTCGGCGGGTGTGCACCCTTCTATAGGTGGGTGTTTGCCGGAGGGGGTACCGGCAACTGCGGGCTGCCCGTGTGGTGTGGCGTCGGTAAAAAGGGCTTTTGCGTTGGTGGATGCCGGTTGTGGTGGTGGCGTGGGTCGGCGGGTTCACACCATGGGTGATAGCCGCCACTTAATTAAAAGCGTTCGTGTGATAGGTTTGACCGTGGCGGTTGGCGCCGACAGTCCCCAAGGGGGCGATCCCGTGACCAACAAACGCCTCTCAGTGGCCCGTGTACCGGGGCCGCGACCCCAAGCTTTTTTGACTGAACGAACAATCCCTTATTTCCAAAGAAAGGCCCGGTGAACAGTCATGTCCATCATCAACACCCAGGCACCGCGGTGGTTCGGAACCGCCTACCACAACGGTGATTTCGTCGAGGTGACCTCCGGTGACTACGAGGGCCACTGGTACGTCGTGTTCTTCTACCCGGCCGACTTCACCTTCGTCTGCCCCACCGAACTCGAGGATCTCGCCGAGCACTACGACGAACTGCAGAAGCTCGATGTGAATGTGTTCTCCGTCTCCACCGACAAGCACTTCACCCACAAGGCGTGGCACGAGTCGTCTGAGCGCATCGGGAAAATCCGTTTCCCCATGGTCGGCGACCCCACCACCGAAATCTCCGAGGCCTTTGGTGTTCTCCGCGAAGGTGAAGGCGCCTCCGACCGCGCCACCTTCCTCATTGACCCGGATGGTGTCATCCAGTTCGTGGAAATGACCAGTGAGGGTGTCGGCCGCAACGCCAGCGAACTGGTCCGCAAGATCAAAGCCGCCCAGTATGTGCGCAACCACCCCGGTGAAGTGTGCCCGGCCAAGTGGGAAGAGGGCGAAGATACCCTGACCCCGTCCTTCGATCTGTCGGGCAAGCTGTAGAAAAACACCGCTGTCCCGTCCCAGATGACCGACCGAGATAAATCCGCTTTGAAAAGGTGACCGATAACCGTGGCTGTTTTGACCGATGATCTGAAAAAGCAGATCGAATCCCTCATGCCCCTGCTGAAAAGGGACGTGGTCTTGTCCGCATCCCTCGGCGATGATGAGCGCAGCGGCAAAATGCGTGAGCTTTTAACCTCAGTGGCGGGGATGTCGGAGAAAATTTCCTTCGACGAGCACACTGATGCCCACACCCCGTCGTTTTTGGTGACCAGTCCCGGCACCGGTATCTCCATCCGGTTCGCCGGTTTGCCGCTGGGCCACGAATTCGCCAGTTTCATGCTGGCGCTGGTCCAGGCCGGCGGCCACCCGCCGAAAGTCGATGACGCCACCAGGCAGGCCATCGAAGGCATTGACCGGGAGCTTGAATTCGTCACCTACATGTCGCTGTCGTGCCAGAACTGCCCCGAGGTGGTGCAGTCGCTGAACATTATGGCGGTGCTCAACCCGAAGATCCGTCACACCGCCATCGAGGGTGGCGCCTTCCAGGACGAAGTGGATGCCAAAGGCATTAAATCCGTGCCGTCGGTGTGGCTCAACGGTGAGGAATTCGGCTCCGGCCGGATGGGTGTGGCCGATATCGTCGGCAAGATTGATTCCGGTGCAGCCGCGAAATCGGCGGCCCGCTTCAAAGACCAGGATCCCTTCGACGTGCTGGTCGCCGGTGCCGGTCCCGCCGGTGTGGCGGCAGCCGTCTACGCGGCCCGCAAAGGCCTGCGGGTGGGCATGGTCGGTGAACGCGTCGGCGGACAGGTCCTTGATACCGCGGCGATTGAAAACCTGATCGCCCTTCCCCATACCGAAGGGCCGAATCTCGGGGATTCGCTGCGCCAGTCCGCCGAGCAGGCCGGTGTCATTGTCATGGAGCCGCTGGAGATTATCTCCATGTCGGACAAAGACGCCGACGGCCACATCTCTCTTACCTGCGCGGCCGATGTGGTGCTGACCACCAGAACCCTGGTGCTGGCCACCGGTGCGGCCTACCGCAGCCTGGGTGTTCCCGGTGAAGAGGAATACCGCACCAGGGGCGTGACCTTCTGCCCGCACTGTGACGGGCCGCTGTTCAAGGGGCAGGATGTCGCTGTCATCGGCGGCGGCAACTCCGGTGTGGAAGCCGCCATCGACCTGGCCGGCATCACCGGCAAGGTCTCTGTGGTGGAGTTTCTGCCGGAATGCCGGGCGGACAAGGTTCTCATGGATGCCGCGGCCAAGACCGGCAACATCGACTTTTTCACCAACTCCGCGGTGAAAGAAATCGCCGGCGACGGCAAAGAGGTCACCGGCATCGTCTACACCGACCGGGAGACCGGGGAAGACAAGACCATCGACGTGAAGGGCGTATTCGTCCAGATTGGTCTGATCCCGCGCACCGATTGGCTGAAAAACTCCCCGGTTGAGCTGACCGACCGTGGTGAGGTGACCATCGACGGCCGTGGCGCCACCAACGTGGAGGGCGTGTTCGCCGCCGGTGACTGTGCCACCACCCCGTACAAGCAGATCGTCACCGCCATCGGGTCCGGTGCCACAGCGGCGCTGTCGGCCTACGAATACATCGCTTTGGGCAGGTAAAACACCACCGCCCGGCAGCGGGAAAAACAACAGGCGACAAAAACCCTCCACCGGTTCTTGTCGGGTGCACCAAACCCGGCAAGAGCCGGTGGTTTTTGTCTGTTGCTTCACCTACGTCTGTCACCTGTCACCGTCCCGCTGTCGGCCGGCACGGGTGCGGCAGCAGCGCACCGGACGCTTCCGGCGGAAAAAGGATGCCGCCACTGGGGTCGGTCAAGAAGGCGGGAAAGGTGCAAAAACGTGGCGCGGACCCTGCTAGACCGTGGCGTTTTTTTCGAGGAAGTCCCTGATCAACGGCCATTCGCGGTCGGATTGTTCGACACCGCTGTCGAAGGAGTGTTTCAGTTTCGTCAGGTTCAGTTCGGTGTTGGTGATCGGCATCTCGTCGGGGTAGTAGACGTAGGCGTGCCCGGTGCGTTCCAGCGGGATCAGTGAACGGCGGACCCTGTTGTAGCGTTTGGGCCAGTCGATAAACGCTTCGGCGGCCAACGGATAGTTGCGCAGCACCTGTTTGATCATCCAGCTGTTTTTCAGCGGCGACTTGATGTAGTCCCGCGGTTGGGAGCACACCACCAAAAACCGGGTGAACCCGTCGGCCCGGGCGGCATCAACGGCAATACCGGCGTCGGGTCCCAGCGCCCCGTCGAAGTAGGCCAACCCGTCGATGACGGTTTCGGGCATGAGACCCGGCATTGTCGATGAAGCGCGCACCCGGGTGGTCAAATCTCTGGCGCTGGTGATCTCTTCCCGGCCCCACCACACCGGTTGCGCGGTATCGGCCCGGGTGGCGCCGATTTTCACCGGCGTCGGATTGGTGAAAAAAGCGTCGAAATCGTAAGAATAGTTGCCGCTGAGCGGTGCGGTTTCGTAGATGTACTCCGCATCAAAATAGCCGCGGCCCTGCAAAAACGGCCACCAGCCGGCGCCTTTGCGGTCAGAGGCGAAGTCCAGAAAACAGCTTCTGATCCGCTCCCGGTCGCCGGTGAGGAAATTCACCGCCTGCGCCGCTCCTGCCGAGATTCCGCCGACCCAGCCGAAACTGACATGTTCGCCGACGAGTTTGTCGATCAGTGCCGCAGTGTGGGCGCACCGCATGCCGCCGCCCTCGATGACCAGGGCGACCGAGCCGGCATGCAGGCTTGACGGGCGGAAAGAATGGTTCATGGGGACACCAATGGCAAATGAGGTGGATGCAGGGGGTTTACCGGCGCGCTGTCCGGGCGGGGATCCGGCCCGGTGCTTTGGGGGTGTCTAGCGCGGATGGTTGGCGCTGGTGCGGCGCACCGCCGCCACCACCGCGACGATGACCACACCCCAGGCAAGTCCCGCGACCATGGAAAAACCGGTCTCGGTCAACCAGGCAGCCAGCCCGCCGATTCCCGGGATGGTGCCGGCGGTGTGCGCCAGATGGTGCACGACGGTAACCGGTGCAGCCCAGAAAAGTTCACCGACACCGACGAGCATGATGTGCCCGCCGACCCACAGCATGGCAAATGTGCCGATCACGGCGATGGCGTTGAGGATCTTCGGCATGCCGTCGACCATGGCCAGGCCGATCTTTTTCGACTGTTTGCTTGGGCGTTTGGCCAGTCTCAATCCGATGTCGTCGATTTTGACCAGCAGTCCCACCGCCCCGTAGACCAGGGCGGTCATGGCGACCGCGACCACCGCCAGAACCGACAAGCGGGTGGTGAAAGGCTGGTCGGCGACTTCGTTGAGGGAGATCACCATGATTTCGGCGGACAAAATCAGGTCGGTGGTCACCGCCCCGCGCACCAGCTGGTCTTCGGACTGGGCGCCTTTTTCTGCCGCGGTGGCCTGCTCATGGTGGCCGGCGCCGACCATCTCGAGAAACTTCTCCGCCCCCTCGAAACTCAGATAGGTTCCGCCGATCATCAGCAGCGGTGTCAACGCCCACGGGGCGATCCAGCTGAGCAGCAGGGCGAGGGGAAGGATGATGACGAGTTTGTTGAACAACGATCCCTTGGTGATCCGCCAGATGATCGGCAGCTCCCGTTTCGGGCTGACCCCGCGCACAAACCGGGGTGTGACAGCCGCATCGTCAACAACCACACCGGCTGCTTTGGCGCTGGTGCGTCCGGCGGCCGCGGCCACATCATCGACCTGGGCGGCGGCTTTTCTGGCGATCAGGGCCACATCGTCGAGCAGCGCCGCCAATCCGCCGGCCATTAGCGGACCACCGCAGACATTGTGTTCGTCATCTCCATGGCATCCAGTATCGCACGGGCGACACCCGCCGGGTGCGGGCACGTCCTAGAGTGGAAGCCGCACACCGCCCAATCCTCCGGTGCAACCCAGTCGATACCCCGCCATACCGGTTGTGGTGTTGTCTGTGCCGCGGGCAGGGCGGGATGCCACGAAAAGAAAACCACGAATATCTATGTTTTAAGGAGCCGCCACCGCCATGGCTGGAACCCACGTCAATAAACTGGTCGTCATCGGTGTCGGGCACGTCGGCAGCTATGTGCTGGCCGATGGCGCGGCCTCGGGGCTGTTCGGGGAGATCATCACCATTGACACCGACAGCGGTGTCGCCCATGGTGAAGCCCTCGACCAGTTCCAGGCCACCGGGGTGCCCACCCGCACCAACACCACGATCCGGGCGGGCGGTTACGCCGACTGCGCCGACGCCGACATTGTCATCATTGCCGCCGGGCCGTCGATGGTGCCCGACCCGGACAATCCCACCGGCCAGCCGGACCGGGCCGCCCTGTCGGCCACCAATGCCGCGGTCATCCGGGAAGTGATGGGCAATCTGTCGGCTGTCACCCGTGATCCGGTGGTCATTGTCATCACCAACCCCTGCGACACCATGTCCTATATTGCCGCCACCGAATTCGGCTTCGCGCCGGGACGGGTCTTCGGCACCGGAACCATGCTGGATTCGGCCCGCATGCGGCGTCTGATCGCTTCCCGGCATGACATTGACCCGAAGTCTGTGGCCGGTTTCATGATCGGCGAGCACGGTTTGTCCGCGGTTCCGGCGCTCAGCTGTGTGCGGGTGGCCGGTTTCCGCAACGACCAGCTGGGGGAAGCTTTCGGCGGGAGGCCCTACGAAGTCCGGGAACTGGCCGACGATGTCGTCGATGCCGCCTACCAGGTGTTCAATGCCAAAGGCTGGACCAATGCCGGGGTCGCCCAGTCGGCGATCGCCATGGCCCGGGCTGTGCTGCTGGACGAAAACAGTGTCCACCCGGCGGCCATGCCGCTCGACGGTGAATACGGCATCGACGATGTGGCCCTGTCACTTCCCTGTGTCATCGGCCGCACCGGTGCCACCCGGCGGGTTGCCCCGCCGCTGGATGACACCGAGCACGCCATGCTCATGGCATCGGCTGACGCGATCCGGCAGGCGATGAAAGACGCGCAGGCCGGTGCTTTCCGTCGCCGGTAGCGCACTGAAACGACCGCCGCACCATCTGCTTTCACGGCAGATGGTGCGGTGCGTGGATCAGCCGGGGTTGACTGCGCCGGTGAAAAGAAAAGGTGTTGACGGATCGGCGCAGGCGGCACCGGTGGCCGGAAGCGACAACGATCCGGTGTCGTTGGGCGGATAAATTTTGATGAACGCCACCGTGTCCACCGGCTGGCAGACCGTGGGGTCAAATATCCGGGCATTGGACATGCGCATGTGGAAGTGGGCTGATTGACCGGTGTCCAGGCGCACCGACTCCGGCTGCAGCGCGCCCTCCCGCTCCGCGGCCGCACCCAGCTGGTTGCCGCCGGCATCAGTGACGGAGACTCCCGGATAGCCGTACATGGTGCAGGCGGGGCCGCGGTTGGTCAACCGGACAGTCCGCATGACCGATCCGGCGCCGGATTGTGTCGAGTCGATGGTTCCGTCGATATTTCCGGCCCGGCAGGTCGGGGCGTCACCGCCGGCCGGCTGCGGGGTTTCCCGCACCCCGGGGGCGGTGCCACTTGTTGTCTGGTACTCGGTGACCGAAGCCGGTGACTGGACACTCGCCTGGTCCGCGCTGCAGGAGATGCAGGCAACTCCCGCAGCCACCAGTACGGCGACCGGTAACCGGTGCACGACAATACGGTGGATGACATCCATGGCAGTGATGTTATCGGAACAGCCCCTGGGGCAACCGGCCGGAAGCCGTGGTAGCCGCCAAACCGTTATGCGGCTGAAACCGGCCCGTATTCCCGGGTTGCCGCAACCTGCCGCACGACCCTCCCCGGTCCAGGTCGCAAGGGACAGCGGCGTGGCAACCGGCACCACGCTCTAGGATGACAAACTGTGACTGACCAACCGCTGCCGGACACCATTGAGGTTGCAGCCGTGGTGGCCCTGGACGCCCGGGGCCGGATCCTGTCGGTGCGCAAGACGCACACCGGCTATTTCCTGCTTCCCGGCGGTAAACCGGAACCCGGTGAAAAGCCCCGCGACACTGCCGCGAGAGAGCTGGCGGAAGAAACCGGCATCACCGCCCGGGCCGGTGATCTGAGCTACTCCGGCCGCTTTTCAGCCCCCGCCGCCAATGAACCCGGCTGCACCGTCGAGTGCGAGCTGTTTGTGCTTTCACGGCCGATCGACGGCGATGAGGTGGCTGTGGACCGGGAAATTGCCGAAGCCCGGTTTTTCCGCCCCGACTCCACCGACCCGGTGCTTGCCCCGCTGTCACGGGAAGTGATCTTTCCCGCCCTGGCCGCCACAGCTCCCGGCCCGTCGGCGGCAGTGCCACAACCGGTCGGGAATCAACGGGTAACCGTCGACACAAGTCCACCTGAACCGGCACCCGGCCGGTGAATGCGGCATAATCCCCCGGCCGGTGGGTGGGACAGGCATGGCCGGGGCGGGGTGATGTGTGTCTGCGGGGGTGGTGTGGGGGAGGCTTACGGGATCACCCCCGCAGCAGGGCAATCTTTGGTGACACTAACCCGCCGGATAAACGGCAGGATAGTGGGCTGGTCCATCCGGTGTGCGGCATGTCAAACACACAGGTTCGCCCGGGGTGGACCGGATGGTCTTTGATGGGCGGGTTTTGTCAGGCCGGAGCGGGCTACAAGCATGCTCCCTGTTCATTGATTGGTATTGCCGAAACTGGGAATTGGGTAACAATTTGGCCACGTTCTGAGGGTCCGTAAATGGGGATTCTGGAAACGTGGTGGTCAGGGGGTGCTGAACATCTGTTGGGTGGGGGATTCGTGATTCCCGCCACGTATCCAACTTAAAAAATACGCCCCTCACAGTTAGACTCTCGTTAACTGTCCGTGAACAGGTGACCGGTCCCACCGGGTTGGTCATGTCGCTGGCGGTAACTGAACATACAACGGTCCCGGGGGCTTGAGACCACCGGACACCCTCCCGTTATGGGAGTGCCACCCCGCCCATCGGGCGGGGTCCGGTGTGGTGACGGCCCGGCTGTTTTTCCGTGATTTTGTCGCGGAAGAGACTTCCGGAATGTCCGCCCACCGGTGGTTGCACATCACCCATGACACGTTTTTTCCACTCCCCGCGGTACCGTCCATTTTCAATACCAGGAGACAACAATCCATATGAAGTTCACCAAGACCCTCGCGGTCGTCAGCGCCACCGGTCTGGCGCTCGGCCTGGCCGCATGCTCCGGCTCGGATGACACAGCCACTGATTCCTCCGCCGGGGAAAGCAGCAGCGGCAACGCTATTGTGACCGCCTGGGGTTCCGAACCGCAGAACCCGCTGAATCCGCAGAACACCAACGAAACCGGTGGCGGACGCATCATTGACTCCGTTTTCGCCGGCCTGGTCTACTATGACGCAGACGGCAAGGTCCACAACGAGATGGCCGAGTCCATCGAGCCTTCCGAGGGCAACAAAGTCTTCACCATCAAAATCAAAGACGGCATGAAGTTCGCCGACGGTACCGCGGTGGATTCCGACAGCTTCATCGACGCCTGGAACTACGCGGTCGAAAACGCTCTGCTGAGCAACTACTTCTTCGAGCCGATCGAGGGCTACAACGACGGCGGCGAGAAGCTGACCGGTCTTGAGAAAGTCGATGACCTGACTTTCAAGGTCACCCTGACCCAGCCGGAAGCCGACTTCCCGTTGCGCTTGGGCTACTCGGCCTTCTACCCGCTGCCCAAGGTCGCTTTCGAGGACATGGACGCCTTCGGTGAAAAACCGGTCGGCAACGGCATGTACAAGGTCAGTGACTGGCAGCACAACAAGTCGCTGAAGGTGGTTCCCAACGAGAACTACACCGGCGTGCGCAAGGTCGCCAACGACGGTGTCGAGTTCGTCTTCTACTCCAAGCCGGATGCCGCCTACACCGCCCTGCAGTCGGGCAACCTGGACATCATCGACACGATCCCGGATTCGGCTCTGTCGACCTTCCGTGATGAACTCGGTGACCGGGCCATCAACCAGCCGTCGGCGATCTTCCAGTCGTTCACCATCCCGGAAAAGATCGAGCACTTCAACGGCGAAGAGGGCAACCTGCGCCGCCAGGCCCTGTCCATGGCCATCAACCGCCCGCTGATCTGTGAAAAGATCTTCCAGGACACCCGCACCCCCGCCACCGACTTCACCTCCCCGGTCATTGCCGGACACTCCGACAGCCTGACCGGTGCCGAGGTTCTCGAGTACAACCCGGACAAGGCCAAGGAACTGTGGGCCAAGGCTGATGCCATCAGCCCGTGGAGCGGTGAGTTCACCATCGCCTACAACGCCGACGGTGGCCACCAGGGTTGGGTCGATGCCGCGGCCAACGACATCAAGAACACTCTTGACATCGATGCCCACGGCAAGGCGTACCCGGACTTCAAGTCCCTGCGTGACGAGGTGACCAACCGGACGATCACCGGTGCTTTCCGTACCGGCTGGCAGGCCGACTACCCGGCCCTGGCCAACTTCCTCGGCCCGCTGTACGGCACCGGTGCCGGTTCCAACGACGGCGACTACTCCAACGAGGCGTTCGACGCCAAGCTCGAGCAGGGTGCCGGAGCCAGCGATCTGGACAGCTCGATCAAGACCTACAACGAGGCGCAGGAAATCCTGCTCGAGGACCTGCCGGCCATCCCGCTGTGGTACTCGAATGTCACCGGCGGCTACGGTGAGTCGGTGTCCAACGTCAAGTTCGGCTGGAACTCTGTCCCGCTGTACTACATGGTGGAAAAGAAGTAACCGCTTCCTTTTTCAACAACCACCACCGCCCGCCGGCCTGGGGCACAACCCCCGGCGGGACAGACCCGGTCCCCGCGGGGACCGGGTCGGTTCGGGTGGGGGCGGGCGCCATCCGGCCCCCGCGGTGCCGGAGCTTGTCTGCGTGCCGGGACGCCCAACGGTTGATCGTGTGTGTAAACCCCCTTACCCCCGGGTCCGCCTTTTCCCGCGGTTTGTGCAATTTTTCCCTATTTTTTTCATAGACTTTTTTCGGTCGATGGCTGTTTTCTCTCCAGCCCCGGCCCCGGATTTTTTTAAGCCCCCGACGCCGATAAGGACTTTCTGACCATGCTGCGCTATGTCGGGCGTCGTCTGCTCCAGATGATTCCAGTGTTTTTCGGAGCGACGTTTCTCATCTACGCCCTCGTCTTCCTGATGCCCGGTGACCCGGTGCAGGCCCTCGGCGGTGACCGGGGTCTCACTGAAGCGGCCGCCGCCCGCATCAGGGCCGAATACAATCTCGACAAACCGTTCATCATCCAGTACCTGCTGTATCTGAAAGGTGTGGCCACGCTCGACTTCGGCACCACCTTCTCCCACCAGCCGGTGCGGGAGGTGATGGCTGGGGCATTCCCGGTGACCATCAAACTGGCCTTTATGGCCCTGATCTTCGAGGCCGTGTTCGGCGTGGCATTCGGTGTGCTCGCGGGCGTCCGCCGGGGCGGTTTCTTCGACTCCACCGTGCTGGTGATGTCCCTGGTCGTCATCGCCGTCCCGTCATTTGTCATCGGTTTCGTCTTCCAGTTTTTCGTCGGTCTGAAATGGCAGCTGCTCCCGGCAACAGTCGGCCCGCATGAAAGTTTCGAGAAACTGCTCATGCCGGCCATTGTGCTGGGCGCGGTGTCGTTTGCCTACGTGCTGCGGCTGACCCGGCAGTCGGTCAGTGAGAACCTCACCGCCGACTATGTGCGCACCGCCCGGGCCAAAGGTTTGGGCGGCACCCAGGTGATGAGCCGGCATGTCCTGCGTAACTCCCTGATTCCGGTCACCACTTTCCTGGGGGCCGATCTCGGGGCGTTGATGACCGGCGCGATCGTCACCGAAGGCATTTTCGGCATCAACGGTGTCGGCGGCACCATGTACCAGGCGATCATCAAGGGCGAGCCGTCGACGGTGGTCAGTTTCACCACCGTGCTGGTGATCGTCTACATTGTCGCCAACCTGCTCGTTGACCTGCTCTACGCTGTCCTGGACCCGAGGATCCGCTATGCCTGAGACACACACATTCGACAAGGACAACACTTCTCCGGCTGCAGGCCTCGGCCCCGACGGGGAGCTTCCCGGCCAGCACCGCTATGTGGCGGCCACAGATGAAACAGGCCTGGGGGCCGTGGACGCGGTCGCCGATGAATCCGCGCCCCGGGGCGTATGGGGCGAAGCCTGGTTGCAGCTGCGCAAACGGCCACTGTTTTGGGTCTCCGGGGCGATGATCGCGCTGGCGGTGGCCCTGGCCGCCTTCCCGCAGCTGTTTACCTCCGTCGATCCGACGCACTGTGAACTGATCCAGTCCCTGGAGCCGCCGAGCAAGGGCCATCCCTTCGGATTCGACCGGCAGGGCTGTGACATCTACGCCCGCACCATCTACGGGGCGCGGGCCTCGGTGACAGTCGGTGTGCTCTCCACACTGATGGTGACCATTCTCGGCACCATCATCGGCTCCCTGGCAGGTTTTCTGGGCGGCTGGGTTGATGCCATCAACTCGCGTCTGACCGATATTTTCTTCGCCATCCCGCTGGTTCTGGCCGCCATCGTTGTCATGCAGATGTTCAAGGACCACCGCAACCTGATCACCGTGGTCGTTGTGCTCGGCGTATTCGGCTGGACCTCGATTGCCCGCATCACCCGCGGCGCGGTGTTGAGCGTGAAAAACGAGGAATTCGTCACCGCCGCCCGCGCGGTGGGGGCCTCCCGCTTCCGTATGCTGGCCAGCCATATTCTGCCCAATGCGGCAGCCCCGATCATCGTCTACGCCACCGTGGCACTGGGTACCTTCATCGTTGCCGAAGCCACCCTGTCGTTCCTCGGTATCGGGCTTCCGCCCACCATCGTCAGCTGGGGCGGCGACATCTCCAAGGCGCAGGCGTCCCTGCGTACTGCCCCCATGGTCCTGTTCTACCCCGCAACCGCACTGGCGCTGACTGTGCTGTCATTCATCATGATGGGTGACGCCGTGCGCGACGCCCTTGATCCGAAGGCGAGGAAACGTTAAGTGTCCGAGCAGACAACCACCCCCGGCCCCGACCGCAGTCAGCGTAAACACGGCACCGATCCGCTGCTTGAGCTGAAGAATCTGTGCGTGTCGTTTACCTCCACCACCGGCACCGTGGAAGCTGTCCGCGATGTGAACCTGACCGTCTACCCCGGACAGTCGGTGGCCATCGTCGGTGAGTCCGGCTCCGGTAAATCCACCACCGCCATGGCGGTGATCGGTCTTTTGCCCGGTACCGGGAAAGTCACCGGCGGCCAGATTCTTTTCGAGGGCCAGGACATCACGAATCTCAAAGAAAAAGAGATGGTGGGTTACCGGGGTTCGAAAATCGGCCTGGTTCCCCAGGATCCGATGAGCAACCTCAACCCGGTGTGGCGTATCGGCACCCAGATCAAAGAGTCGCTGAAAGCCAACAACATCGTCAAAGGCTCCGAGGCCGACCAGCGGGTGGCCGAGCTGCTCAGCGAAGCCGGTCTTCCCGATGCGGAGCGCCGCGCCAAGCAGTACCCGCACGAATTTTCCGGTGGTATGCGCCAGCGGGCTTTGATCGGTATGGGGCTGGCGGCCCGCCCGCAGCTGCTGATCGCCGATGAGCCGACCTCCGCGCTGGATGTGACGGTGCAGAAACAGATCCTCGACCACCTGGATGGCCTGACCGAGGAACTGGGGACCGCGGTGTTGTTCATCACCCACGATCTGGGGCTTGCGGCGGAGCGTGCCGAACATCTGGTGGTCATGCACCGCGGCCGGGTCGTCGAATCCGGCAATTCGCTCGATATTTTGCGCGCCCCCCAGCACCCCTACACCAAACGTCTGGTCAAAGCCGCCCCGTCACTGGCTTCGGCCCGCATCCAATCCGCGCAGCAAAAAGGCGTGGAAACCTCCGAACTGCTCACCCACCGCAGCCTGGAAGGCCGCGAGGAGGTCATCCGTGTCGAGGATTTGACCCGGGTGTTTGATATCCGCGGGGCCAAAGGCGACAAAAAGAAACTCGTCGCCGTCGACCATGTCAGTTTCGGGTTGAAAAAAGGCACCACACTGGCGCTGGTGGGTGAATCCGGCTCCGGTAAATCCACCGTGGCGAATATGATCCTCAACCTGCTCGACCCCACCGAAGGCAAGGTGTACTACAAAGGCACCGACCTGTCGACGCTGGGAAACAAAGAGCTGTTCGAGATGCGCCGCAAACTGCAGGTCGTCTTCCAGAACCCCTATGGTTCCCTGGACCCGATGTACTCGATTTTCCGCTGCATCGAAGAACCCCTCCGGGTGCACAAGGTCGGCAACAAAAAGCAGCGCGAGCAACGCGTGGGTGAACTGCTGGACATGGTGGCCATGCCCCGGTCGACCATGCGGCGTTTCCCCAATGAGCTGTCCGGCGGCCAGCGCCAGCGCATCGCGGTGGCCCGGGCACTGGCATTGAACCCGGAAGTGATTGTGCTCGACGAGGCGGTGTCCGCCCTGGACGTGCTGGTGCAGAACCAGATTCTGCAGCTGCTGGCCGACCTGCAGGAACGGCTCGATTTGAGCTACCTGTTCATCACCCACGACCTGGCGGTGGTCCGGCAGACCGCCGACGAGATCGTGGTGATGCAAAACGGCAAACTCGTCGAACACAACACCGCCGACAAGCTGTTCGCCAACCCGCAGCAGGACTACACCCGGACCCTCATCGAATCGGTGCCCGGCCTGGGTATCGAACTGGGTACCGGCGAAGGTCTCGACGGCTAGACGATCCGCCTCTGCGCGGCAGGACCGGAACACACCGGCCCTGCCGGCGGCAGGTGACCACCCGCCCTCTTTTACGTGGCTGTGTCAGCACAAGCGACAAAAAAGGGGGCGGGTTTTTGCTGTCCCGCCCCCGGTATCCGTGGATGTGGTCCGGGGGCAGTGTGTCCGGTGGATGCGGTCGCGGCGGGCCTTCCGCCGTCCGGCGCCCCGTTCGGGCGGGGCGGCCAGGTCGGTTGCCTGTGCGGCAGGGGGAAACCGCCGGGGAAGTTAGGGTGTGTATAGTTGTGTCGTCCCACGGGAGTTCGGGCCAGTCGGGCCGGTGACGGTGTACGCACATACTGCGCGCACCGGGTCACCGGCTGTACGGAGCCACCGGGCTGAGACACCGCCAAGGCCGCCACGGGGTTGGTTTTTCCGCGCATCCGCCTTTTCTTTTTTAAAAGCACGCCGCGCCGGTTGAGCCAGCACACAGGCGATGGTCGCGGTGACCGTAACCACCTGATCCGGGTAATGCCGGCGCTAGGGAGAGAGAAGGTTTATTTCCCCATGACTCACACGCAGGACAACACTGCTTCCACACCGGCGGATTCCGCCGCACCCTCATCTGCCCCCACCTTCACCTGGACGGTTGCCGATATTCTCATCTGCACCGTCCTCGGCCTGGTCTGCGGGCTGGTGTTCTGGCTCTACAACGGCCCCGGCGGCGCGTGGTGGGAGGCGTTCAACGCCATCACCCCGGGGCTGGCGGGGCTGACCGTCGGCCCGTGGCTGTTCGCCGGGCCGCTGGGTGGTCTGGTCATCCGCAAGCCGGGTGCCGCCATCTACTGCGAGGTCATCGCCGCCTGCCTGTCGGCCGCCCTGGGCAACCAGTGGGGACTGCCCACGGTCTACTCCGGGATCGCCCAGGGGCTGGGCGCGGAAATTATTTTGGCGGTCTTTTTGTACAAGCGCTTCGGCCTGCCGGTGGCGGTGCTGTCCGGTGCCGGTGCCGGTGTGGGTGCCTGGGTGCTGGAATTTTTCCGCGGCAACGCCGCCAAAGGCATCGAGTTCAATACCGTCTACCTGGTGTCGCTGATCATCTCCGGGGCCGTGATCGCCGGTGTGGCCGTCTACTTCATGGTCAAAGCCCTGGTGCAGACCGGTGCGCTGGATAAAGTCCGGGCCGGGCGCGCCAACCGGCAGCGGGTCTAGGACGCACGGGAGCACGCAGCGACGACAAGACAGCCATCGGGTCGGCCGATCAGATGGCTGTCTTTTTTCTTCACCCCGGCCCGGTCTTTCCAACAACGACCCCGGAACCGATTTTCTTATCCCCGCTCCCGTGCGCGGTACAGGGGCAGGCACAACACGCACACAAAGGTTTTCCCGTGACACCCATCCCCGGACACAGTGACTCCCCGCCCGCCGGCGGAGCACCCATCCACGCCTCCGGCTACGGCTGGCGGCACGGCAGCCGCATCAATCCGACCCTGGACAATGTCAGTTTCACCGTTGAACCGGGGGAGAAGGTGCTGCTGCTGGGGGAGTCGGGGGCCGGGAAATCCACCCTCATGGCCGCGATCGCCGGGGTGCTGGGAAGTGACGAGGACGGCGATGCCACCGGCACCCTGACTGTCGGCGGGATCGATCCGCGGCACACCAAAGGAGTGGCGGGTCTGGTGCTGCAGGACCCGGATTCGCAGGTGATCTCCTCCCGGGTGGGCGATGATGTGGTGTTCGGCTGCGAGAACCTGGGTGTTGACCGCGAGACCATGTGGGCCAGGGCGCGCTGGGCGCTGGATGTGGTGGGACTCGAACTGCCGCTGGACCATGACACCGCGAAACTGTCGGGCGGGCAGAAACAGCGCCTGGCACTGGCCGGGGTTCTGGCGATGGGGGCGAAAGTCATCCTGCTCGATGAGCCGACCGCCAACCTGGATCCGGAGGGTGTCGACGAGGTCCGCCGGGCGGTCATCGATGCCGTCAACCGCACCGGTGCAACCCTGGTGGTCGTCGAACACCGGGTCGGTATCTGGGCCGATGATGTTGATACCGCCATTGTTTTGGGCACCGGGGAGCGCGGCATCATCGCCCACGGCCCGGTCCGGCACGTCATCGACACCCAAGGCGCCCGGCTGGCCCGCCAGGGGGTGTGGATACCCGGTATCACCCCCCAGCTGCCGGCGGCCCGCCCGGTCGACACCCCGGTCACCGACGATAATGCAGTGCTTGGTGGCCAAGAACTGGTGGTCGGCTGGAACATGGACGAGCCGGTGTCCCCGCCACGCAACGTGAGCATTCCCGCCGGGGCCTCAACTGTGATCACCGGCGACAACGGGGCCGGCAAAACCACCCTGGCGTTGACCCTGGCCGGTTTGCTGGCGCCGCTGGACGGGCGTGTGGTGGCAAGCCCCGCACTGTCCCACGGAACCGGAAGCAGCAGCCCGCATGACTGGTCCTCCCGGCAGCTGGCCGGCCGCATCGGGGTGGTGTTCCAGGATCCGGAACACCAGTTCGTGGCGCGGACCGTAAGAGAAGAACTGGAGCTGGGGCCGAAAATCATCGGCGGGGCGGACCGGCGCAGCCTGACAGACCGGATTCTCGGGCGGCACAGCACCGGTGAACTCGACGAAAAAGACCGCGACAGAATCGACGAGCTTCTGGCCCGGCTGCGTCTTGACCACCTGGCCAAAGCCAACCCGTTCACCCTGTCCGGCGGGCAGAAAAGACGCCTGTCGGTGGCCACCGCGCTTGTCACCGCCCCGCGGGTACTGGTGCTTGACGAACCGACCTTCGGACAGGACCGCCGCACCTTCACCGAACTGGTGGTGCTGCTGCGGGAGCTGACCGACCAGGGGGTGTCGCTGATTTCTGTCACCCACGACCATCTGTACGCCGATGCCCTCGGCGACTACCGACTGGAGATCACCGCCCGATGAACAGTCACATCCGCCCGGCTGACCCGCACGGGGCGACAGCACCGGCCACCGTCATCCCGCCGCACGCCCGGGAAAACACCCCGCGCAGATCAGAAGGCTTCAACCTGCTTGACGGCACCAACCCGGTGGCCCGTATCGCCGCCCTGGCGATTTTCACCACCCCGCTGTTCATCTCCATTGATCTGGTCAGCGCCACCGTGGCCGTCGGTTTTACCGTCCTGTTCGCCTGGCTGTGCCGCACCCCGGTCAAAGAATTGCTCTACCGCGGGATACCCATCTTCATCGCCCTGCCTTTTTCCGGTCTCTCCATGGCGCTCTACGGCCGCCCGGAGGGCACCAGCTATTTCCGGTGGGGCTGGATCCATGTCACCGACAATTCACTTGTCCTGGCCGCGGCCATTATGATCCGCATCCTGGCGGTGGCGTTTCCGGCCATTATTTTCCTGAGACATATGGACCCGGCAGACCTGGGTGATGGCCTGGCGCAGGTGGCGAAACTGCCGAACCGGTTCGTCATCGGGGCGGTGGCCGCCTTCCGGCTGGGTACCCTGTTTACCCGGGACTGGAAAGCACTGGGACGCTCCCGCCGCTCCCGGGGACTGTCCGACGATGGTGCCCTGGTGCGTTTTTCCGGAATGTTTTTCGCCCTGTTGGTGGTGGCGTTGCGGCGCGGCGGCAAACTTGCCACCGCCATGGAAGCCCGCGGTTTCGGCGCGCCGGGACAGCGCAGCTTCGCCCGCATATCCCGGCTGCACGGCCGTGACTGGCTGCTGATGTTTTTGGCTGCAACCGCCGCTGCCGTTTCCATCGGGGTGGCTGTGGCCACCGGCTACTTCAAGTTTCTGGGAGTGTGAGTTTTTTTCCATGTCCTCTACTGACGCCACCAGCGGTGGCAGCCGACAGCCCGACCCGTCCACCGCGCGGGTTGAAGTTACTGCGGATAACGCGGTGGACTTTATCGCCGATACTGTTGCCACCCGCCGCAGGAACAGCCCATCGGTGCCGGTGACAGTGCTCATTGACGGCCGCTCCGGGGCCGGTAAAACCACCCTGGCCAACCGCCTGGGCCGACAAACCGGTATCACCGTCATCCACATGGATGACTTCTATCCCGGCTGGGCCGGGCTGACAGCCGGATCCGGGATGATTGCCCGGCAGATCCTCAACCGGCACGACCCCCACTTCATCCGGTGGGACTGGATGAGGGACTGCCCCGGTGGGCGGGTGGATCTTGATCCGGCAGCCGACCTGGTGGTGGAAGGCTCCGGGGCGCTGACCCCGGCCACGGTCACGGCGGCCGCTGCCAGGGGAGAAGTAGTTACTGTGCGGGTGACAGCCGACGACACGGTGCGGGCCACCCGCGCGCTCAGCCGGGACCCGGGCTACCAGCCCTACTGGGATATGTGGGCCGCCCAGGAAGACATCCACCTGGCCACAAGCCCCGTTGAAGAGATCACCGTCGACAACTAACCCACCCTGTTTCTTTCACTTCACCCCACCCCGGGCAGGGGGTGGGGCGGTCGTTGCTGCTCACACGTGGGTGGCGGTGCCGCGCAAAACAGCGCCGACAGGACTGGCCGGCAGCCGCGTCAGCTGCTCAAACCCGGAATGTAGGGAAGCCCGGGGATCATCCGGCGCAGCGTGTCGCCCAGGGTCGGCGGAGCCGGCTGCGGGGCGTAGGTGGGGAACTTCTCGGCGTCAACCAGCGGGGCCGGCTGGCCGATGGGGCCTGGAACAGGGGCACCGGAGTGGCGGCGAATCCAGTCGAGGTATTCGGCCACCGGCACATACCAGCCGATGGTTCCCTCCACGGAATTGTTGTCCCCGGCATTGCTCATGGAGGCGATACCGGCCAGCTGGCCGTCGATGAACAGCGGGCCACCGGAATCACCCCGCTGGATCAGCCCACCCTTGATGAAGGTTTCGATCAAAACGGCATCCGGCTCCGGGGACGGAACATGGACAACGCGCCGCTGCACCTCAGCGGTGGCCTGCTGGACCGGCATGAACGGGGTGTTGACCGCCCCGCCCCAGCCGATGATGGTTCCTGTCATCCCCTGGGCCAGATGCACCCCGGAGATCGGGACCGTCGGCATGCGGGACGGCTCGTAGAGCTTGACCAGGGCCAAATCGACGCTCGGGTGCAAAATCACCGATTTTGCCTGGTGGGCTTCGCCGAAATGCTGGCCCCCGATGGAGATGAACGACCGGTTGCCCTGCCCGATGCAGTGCTTCGCCGTCAGCAGTGTGTCCGGGGTGATCAAGGTGGCGGTACAGCTCATATTGCCGATGGCGATATGCGCCGAGGAATCGGCCATCGGTCCGGGAACCGCATTGGTGGCCTTGATCAGGGCACCCGCCGGGGCGGCGCCGAGACCTGCTGCCACAGCCAGGGCCGTGCCCGCGGCAGCGATCCGGTAGCGCGTCTTATCGGAAAAACTCAACATCAGTAAGGTGCCTTCACAATGAAAAAAACAAACGGAAAAAACAAATGGGTGCCGCCCACGCCGACCCCGGCCGGGCACCGGGGTGTCTACGCCTGTACATAGCGCTTGTCACCCGGGATGCTACTTACTGCAGGTCGGCACCGTGGCATGCCGGCCGCAGACAGTGGCGCCCGGGTGGCCGGTCAGGAACAACAGTGAAAAAACACAACACCAGGCACACCTGTCACACAAGCCATCACGTGCATCATGTGCAACACTACCCTGTCGGGGCCGGTGGCTTCCACCGTGAAAAAACTCCGGTGGTCTCTACTTCTCGTTCCGGTGGCCACCTGTGCTGCTGGCAGTGGTTACCGCCCGGGAATTCAACAGCCCCTTGAAGCGGGCGAAGCGGAAGAAACTGACCAGCAGCAGCCCGCCGATGAGGTTGGCCAGCGCCACCCACCAGACAAAAGCCAGCCAGCTGATCACGGTGATCGATTCCGCCCCGGCGAATAAGCCGCCGAAAATGAACAGGGTGTCCAGCACCGAGTGGATGATGCCGGTTGCCGACAGCAAAAACCCGCCGATGGCGCTGGCGATGATCTTCGGGGTGGTTTCTTTGCCGTGCTGGTGCATCCTGGTCACCAGGGTCAAAATCATCCCGCCCAGTGCAGCCCGGACGAAGTATTCCGGTTCCGGGCTCATGTGCGCGTAGTGGAGTGCTTTGTCGATCAGATAGCTGTGCATGTCCGGGTAGCCGACCGCCAGCAGCCACATGATGATCGCCGCACCGATGACATTGCCGGCAAAGGTCAAAGCCCAGAAAGCAAGCAGCGACCGGCCGGGCATTTTGCCTGCCACCACTGCTGTGACCGGCACCAGGAAACCCTCGGTGAAAAGCTCTGAACCGGCCAGGAAAATAATGACCAGACCGATGGCGAAGGCCATCGACCCGAGCATCGCAGACCCGGTGGCCTCATAGACGGAGTATTCGGCCAAAAGTCCCACACCGATTTCCAACGACCCCATAATCCCGGTGAGAAGCAGCACCAGCGGGGGCCTGGACAGGCGGGTGACTCCCTCATTGAGTTGCTGGGCCGCGGACGCCGAGATTTCCTCGTCGACAACCGGTGCCGTGGACTTGTTTTCGGTCATGGTCCTGATCTTTCCCGTCCTGCTGGTGGAGCACGCATCACGGAGTTTTTGGCTTTTTACTGGTCACCGCGCACCGTACGGTCTCGCCCGGGCAAAGGGGGCGATTGTGTGTGTCACTGCCGCGCGGATGCACTGCGGGGATTGTAGACCCGGTGGCGGCCGATGGTTAAAAAAGAAATACTGCAGCACCCACCGGGCCGGGTTTGCCACCTGACAGCGCAGCCCGGCCCGTGGGTGGGGGAGAACACCAGACCCGCAGGTTTTTAGAGTCCGATGAAGGAAGCGGCAATCCCGTAGCGGCCAAGCAGTGCGATGAGCAGCCTGAGGAAGGGGGCAACCACAGCCTGGACCGCGGGCAGGTTGATCACACCCATCTCAATCAGGGAGGGGACGGCCGCCAAAGGAACCAGGCTTGCCGCAAGTGCAGCAGGTGCTGCCACCGCAGCAGTCTTCAGTCCCGCCTGAAGATCAGATTCGGGTTTCGGCGCTCGGGTGATGACAACCGGGGCCGGGGTGGCGGTGACAGTGGATGTCAGCGGTGCGGGTTCATGGGTGACGGTCACTGTCGGGGCAGGTTGCTTGACTGTTTCAGTCTCCGTCTTGGTGGCCGGTGTCACGGTGGTGGTTGTGGTCTCCGTGACGCACTGCTTGACCATAACCGGAACCTTCAGGTGGCGCACGACATTGTTGTCCAATGTGACAGCGATTTTCTGCACTGTGCCGCCGGGCTTGGAGGTGTCGGCGGGCTCAGTGATGACCGGGGTGCTGCCGTGCGGCAGCCCCGTGACACCCTGTGCGGCGGCTACTGTCTCGCCGGTGCACACCGAGACCTGTTCGGTTGCGACAACCGGTGTCCAGATTTCGTTCGGGCGGGCATCAGCATGGTCGGATGTCCCGTCCAACGGCAGGCAGGCCTGGAGTTCTTCCAGGGTGTAGAAGTGCGACCCGTCGGCGATGGGCAGGCACTTTTTGCCGAAGAAGGTTTCCTTCTCGTTGAGCAGCATGCGCACCAGGATGATACCCGCCTCGTTGGTGAATGCGTCCCACTGGATGTTGGAGGCCATCGGCACCGCAACCGACGAGTTCCAGCCGTTGTCCGGGGTGTACACCTCGCCGGGGGCGGTGGGGAACCAGGTCTCGGGGGTTTGCAGGATCGACTGCACCGGGCCGATGGTTTCGCCGTGGGTGAAGTAGAACCTGCCCTTGATGTCGCTTTGGCCGGTGGTGGATTGTTTGACATCGGTCAAAAGCTGGGTGACCAGCGGCTCGTAGATTCGGTAGCCGTCTGTCGAGGTTGCGCGGCCGGGGCCGAAGGTATAGAAGCTTTTCGCGTCGTCGATCAGCCTGAATTGTTTGGCTGTCTCGTTGCTGAACAGTTGCGCGAAACTCCAGGATGAGGGGGCTTTTTTGTTCATCGACGACAAGCGTGAATAGCCGTCGGCACCGTGCAGATCCTCGGCCAGGTGGCGGATCTCGCGTTCATCCATGGTATCGACGTAGTCTTCGCTGAGCACCTTCAGCGCGACGTGTCTGGCGGCCTGTTTGACCGCATCGGAGGTTTTGATCCTGTCGTAGGCGGTTGTCCGGTCGGGAAGCTTCCGGGCGCGGTGGTAGGCCTCGTAGCCTGCCGCGTTCTCGTTTTTGTACATGACCATCAGCGTCGAACGCCACGAAAGATCGTTGGTGTCTCCCTCGTAAACGTGCGGGTCGACGTGCACGTGTCGGGAGGTGTAGCCCATGGCATCGTCCAGGTTGCGGTTGGCTTTGTGCAGGCCTTTGGCGAAGTTGATGCCCGACAGCTGCGAGCGGCCCTTCGGGGAGGAATACCACTGCAGGGTGTTTTCTTTGTTTACCTGCGCGACCTTTTCGTAGAAGTCCTGGTTTCTGGTGTAATTGCGTTTGGCGATGTCCTGCCATTCACGTTTGCCCAGTTCGGTCAGGGTGCCGGTAGCGCCGGAATCCGGTGGCTCCAGCTTGTCGTCGGCCGGCATACTGTCGGTGATCTCGGTTAACTTCCGGGTGTCCTCGCGGACCTGGCGGCCCAGGTCGGTGACATTGGCCGGGTCGGCTTTCTCGGCCTTGTCGATGACCTTGATGATTGAGTTGTAGTGTTTGGTTTTCACGTTGGTGCGGGAGCCGTGGCGCCCGAGCAGCGTGGTGTAGGCCATCGTAAACCCGGCCGGCGGCTGGGAGACATCCTCCGGCTGGCCTTGGGGAATGTAGTACTGGGCGAATCCGTACTGGGGATCATCGGGGGTGGTGTCGGCTGTTGCCCGGGGAACGGCCACACCGGCGGTGCACAGCGCCAGCGCGGACACCGTGGCTGCGACAGAACGCGAAAACGTGTTCATTAAAAAAGCTCCGGCAGAAGGTGGGGGGAAGGATCAAAGGGGGAAAGCGGAAAAAACCGCCGCCGTGGCGTCGATCAATGCCCGCGACAGGTGTTCCACCGGTAACTGTTGTCCGGTGTGGTCATCGACAACAGCGTTGTCGAAGAAAATTCACCAACTGTTGAAGTGGCGGGAGCGTGCGTTGCCGTGTGTTTTCCCGGCCGTTACCGACGCATGTGTCTGCGGGGGCCGGAAAAGACAAACAACCTCCCACCGGCATCTGCTGCCGTGGTGGGCATCCGGAGAATGCATGTTGTCCCCGCCCCAGGCTGCGGCCATGACGGTGCGGGGATGGTGCGCGATGAAAAACATGGGGGAGCTTTGGTGATGACACAACTGCACCCCGGGTCATCCGGCGGGCCTGCCCGCAAAAAGAGGCGGGAACACAGGCCGGATGTTTCCGGGGTGGGGACGGTGGTGCACCAGTTATTGTCTTGCGGGCCAACACCACTGGCGCGGGTGGGCTGCCGCGGGAAAAGCCCGGTGGGGCCGGGTCAAGGTGGAAGTGTGGTTCAGTGACCCACCGGGGCGAAGACGAGGCTGTCGGGATCGGCCCAGGACAAATCGATGCCTTTGGTGGCCAGCCAGCGCATGGCATCATCACCGTGGCGGGTGATGCCCTCAACGGCGGCGAGGGTGGCGTCGATGGCTGCTTCCGCATCATCGGCGGTGATCAGGCCCGCCGAGGTGGCCGCCGATAGTTCGTCGATGTCGAGGACCTCGATCGGCTCGCCGGTGATGTTGACCAAATCGACATACAAATCCCTGGTCGACCACACTGCGCCGTCCCGGTTTATCTGGACGACATCGATGTAGTAGTCCTGCCGGGTGTCGACACCGTCACGGAAGTGGAAAATATTCGCCCGCAGCCCGAGATCCGGCAGAAGCCACGATTCCAGGTAGCCGAATTTCGGGTGGTCGGCCTGCCGGGCCATGTACAGGCCGAAATCGGTGATGGTGTACGTGTCGACCCGGCGGGTAAAACCCTTCGGGTCAATATTCGTCTTCGTCGAGGTGTCGAAGGACTCCTGTTTGACGGGATGCAGATCAGTCATCGTATGTCTTTCATCCGTGGGGCTGGTTGTGCTGTCGCAGCGTCGGTGCCACCGGTGCACCCGCAACGGGTGTGTGAATGGATGGAGTTGTGTGTGAAAAAATCTTCGGTTGTGGGTTCGCCCCCACCAGGCGGCTGTCACTTTCTCCATCGCCGCCCGGTGGGGCCGGTATTACGTCACCGGACCGTGAAAAATCCCACAGTCGGTAAGAATCTGCAGGTGAACTGGGATTGGTCGGAGGTTGTGGTCACTGCTCCCTGCAGCAGCGCCACCACCGGGCCGGATCCGGTGTCGGCCAGTCCGTTGAGTGTCGCCGGGCCGTCCGGGTTGATGGAGTTGTAGGTCAAACGCGTGGTGCCGCTGCGGAAGCTGGCCAGATTGACCCAGGTGACTTCCATGGGCTCTGGCTGCGTGGCAGTCGCGGTGCCGGTTCCCAGGGCGGTGAACACGAAAGCGGTGTGCCCGGCCGGAACCCCGGGAAGCGGCAGATCGGCAGGTCCGGGAACCGCGATGGCTGTGCCCACCGACCGCAGGCTGCCGCCGATACAGTTGTCGGCCACACTCGGCCAGCCGAACTGTGCGAACCGCGGGGCATTGTCCGGAAGAGGGACACCGGGGGTGCCGGAGCCTTCGAAAAAACCGGCGGCGGCTTCCAGCATCCCGCTGACCCGGTCAGACAATGCCGGTGCCCGGGATGCCACCCGCATGGCTTCGATGACCTGCGGGGTGGGCCGTCCCAGCGGATCGACCAGTGGGCCGCCGGTGAGGGGCGACGATATCGCCGCCGGGGACGGCAGCTGCCCGAGGGGTGGTGGGGCGGCGGCAGCGGTCGCGGCACCGGCGAGAACAGACAGTGCCGCGGCTATCGCCGAAAAAACCAGACGGTGTCGCACGAAAATGGGGTCCTTTGTCCAAAAAATCGGGGATGGGCGTCAACGGGGCGGGGCAGTGGGAAAACACCGGCCGCCGGGTGGCCGGTGGCAGGTAGTGCACGGTGAATGCACAGCTGCCACACAGGCCACTTTAGTTCATTTCAGTAACAACCCGGAAGTTTTTTCTTGCAACTTCCTCCACCTGCCGTCTGCCCCGGGCGGGTGACAGGTGGCTGGAGGGGCTGTTCTGCCCGGTATGTCGCTTCAGTATCACGGTAGTGTTACAAAACGGTCGCGATAAGGGGTGTGGCGGGGTGGGACAGGCAGTGGAGGCCGCGCCCCGCAGCGGCCGCCCCGGTGGCCGCGCAGCAGGGGTGGGGTGGCTTCGAATCTGAGGGTTGCCGGCTGGCGGGTGGGTTTTATCACCGTCAGCGGGTACTCTGGTCCACCGGCTGTGGCAGCAGGCCAGCTGACCTGTGCCATACCTGCCGTCGCCGTGCCGGAAAAGTTCTTTTCCCCAGTCGGCGGCCGCTGTCGGCTGCACCGTGTAAACAGAGTTGCCGGCGCCGGCTCTTTTGAAAAACCATCAGCCATCCATTTTTTCTTTCAAGCCCCCCACCGGCGCCATGTGCCCGGTAGGTGCCGGGGCTTTGTCCAGGAGTTTAGATCTACACCGTGTCCCACCCCGAGTTCCGCAATGTCGCCATCGTCGCCCACGTCGACCACGGCAAAACCACCCTTGTTGACGCCATGCTGCGTCAGTCCGGTGCCTTCGATTCCCACACTGAACCCGTTGACCGGGTGATGGACTCCGGTGACCTGGAGAAGGAAAAAGGCATCACCATTCTGGCCAAAAACACCGCCATCCACCGCAAGGGCCTGGCCAAAGACGGCCGGGATCTGATCATCAACGTCATCGACACCCCCGGCCACGCCGATTTCGGCGGTGAGGTCGAACGCGCCCTGTCCATGGTCGACGGTGTGGTGCTGTTGGTGGATGCCTCCGAAGGGCCGCTGCCGCAGACCCGTTTCGTTTTGGGTAAAGCCCTGGAAGCGAAAATGCCGGTGATCATTGTGGTCAACAAGACCGACCGGCCCGATGCCCGCATCGACGAAGTCGTTGAGGAATCCCAGGATCTGCTCCTGGAGCTGGCCTCCACCCTGGAAGACCCGGACGCCCAGGCCGCCGCCGAACATCTGCTTGACCTGCCGGTGCTGTATGCCACCGGCCGTGACGGCAAAGCGTCGACGACAAACCCCGGTAACGGCAACGTGCCCGACACCGAGGATCTGCAGGCCCTGTTCGACGTGCTCTACGACGTCATCCCCGAACCCGCCTCCGATCCGGACGGCGCGCTGCAGGCCCACGTCACCAACCTTGACTCCTCGTCCTTCCTGGGCCGTATCGCCCTGGTTCGGGTGTATGCCGGAACACTGAAAAAAGGCCAGCAGGTCGCCTGGATCCACTACGACGACGAGGGCAACCAGCACACCAAAACCGCGAAAATCGCGGAGCTTCTGCGTACCGAGGGCGTGGAGCGGGTTCCCGCCCAGGAAATCATTGCCGGTGATATTGCGGCGATCTCCGGTATCGACGAGATCATGATCGGTGACACTCTGGCTGATCCGGACAACCCGCAGGCCCTGCCGCGGATCACCGTCGATGAACCGGCGATTGCCATGACCATCGGGGTCAATACCTCCCCGATGGCCGGTCGCGGCGGCGGCAAGAAACTCACCGCTCGGTTGGTCAAAGCCCGCCTGGACCAGGAACTGATCGGCAACGTCTCGATCAAGGTGCTGCCCACTGAGCGACCCGACGCCTGGGAAGTGCAGGGCCGCGGCGAGATGGCGCTGTCGGTGCTGGTGGAAACCATGCGCCGCGAGGGCTTCGAGCTGACCGTCGGTAAACCGCAGGTGGTCACCCGCACCATCGACGGTAAAATCCACGAACCCTACGAACACATGGTCATCGATATCCCCTCCGAGCACCAGGGTGCGGTCACCCAGCTGATGGCGGCGCGGAAAGGCACCATGCTGTCGATGGACACCACCGGCAGTGACTGGGTGCGCATGGAGTACCGGGTTCCCGCCCGCGGCCTGATCGGTTTCCGCACCACCTTCATGACCGAAACCCGTGGCACCGGTATCGCCAACCACTACTCCGACGGCTACGACCTGTGGGCCGGGGAGATCAAGGACCGGGCCACCGGCTCCCTGGTGGCTGACCGCACCGGGCAGATCACCGCCTACGCCCTGCAGCAGCTGGCCGACCGCGGATCGTTTTTCGTCGAACCCGGACACCAGGCCTATGAGGGCATGGTTGTCGGCGCGAACAACCGCGACGAAGACATGGACATCAACATCACCCGGGAAAAGAAACTGACCAATATGCGTTCGGCCACCGCCGACGCCACGGTCACCCTGGCCAAAGCCAAGGTGCTTTCGCTGGAAGAAGCCATGGAATTTTGTGGCAAGGACGAATGCGTTGAGGTCACCCCGGACATTATCCGGGTGCGCAAAGTGATCCTGTCCGCCTCCGAGCGCGGCCGTGCCCGGGCACGCGAAAAGCAGCGCAACAGCTAAATTCAGCAGCACAAAACGGGGCGGGGAGACAACATGTGTTTCCCCGCCCCGGCCGTGCCTGTCAGGTCCGCCCGGGAAAGTACGGGGTGTTTTTCCCCTACCATCACAGCGTCCGCCCCCGGCGGTGGTGAGGCGGTAACATTTTCACCCGTGAACACCCGTCGCCTGCCCGTCGTGCCCACCGGCCTTGTCAGTGCCGCCGCGGTGGCGGTCCTGGTGTGCGGCTGCTCCACCCCGGAGCTTCCCCTGGTGGAGGACACCAGCCCAACCCCGGAACCGACTGTGGTGACCACCACGACCAGCACACCGGTGGCGGTATCCGGTGGCACGATCACCATCGGCATTGATCCGCTCACCGCCGGCTTCAACCCGCACCTGGCCGGTAACCGCACCGAATTCGTCGTCGGCCTGGCTGATCTGGTGCTGCCCAGTCCCTTTGTCGGCGGGCGCATGGACACCGATCTGCTGGTGTCCGCGGAACAGGTCGCCCCCCGGCCGGGGGTGGCCCAGTCGGTGCGCTACATCCTCAATCCGCAGGCCCAATGGTCGGATGGAACACCTGTGACCGGCAGTGATTTCATCTACCTGTGGCGGGGGATCACCGCCAGCCCGGATGCGGTGGGCAGTGCCGCCTACCGGGCGATCCAGTCGATTTCCACCAGCGACGGCGGGCTGACCGTCACCGTCGACTTCGCCCACCGCATCGCCCGCTGGCAGGAACTGTTCAATCATCTTCTGCCCAGTCACCTGCTGCCGCAGTCACCGTCGCAGTTCGGGCTGGTACTGGCCGACGGGATACCCGCCTCGGCGGGGCGCTACACGGTCTCCTCCGTCGACCGGTTGCGTGGCAATGTGACCGTCAACCGCAACGACCGTTTCTGGGGGGAGCTTCCCGCCACCACCGACACCCTGAACTTTGTGGAAATCCGGGACGCCACCACCGCGGCATCAATGCTGCGGGCCGGCCAGATGTCGGCGGCTGACCTGACCCCGGGGCACACCACAGCTGAGGAACTGGAATTGATCGGCGGCACCACGGTGGCCACCGCCCGCGGCATCGGCATGCAGCTGAACCTGTCGCTGTCGGTGACCTCCCCCGTGCTATCCGATGCCGGGCTGCGCCGGGCGGTGACAGAACTGATCGACGCCGACCAGGTTGCCCGCCTGGCCACCGGGCGCACCACCATGCTTTCCCGCCCGGCCGATCCCTTCGGCGGCCCGCCCGCAGAACCTTCCGGCAACGACCCGGACGTGCCGGTCGATACCACCGGCCCGCAGCCCACCGTCAGCCCTGCTGAAACCACCGGGCACCGGGCCGGGGACTCACCACCGGAAAAAACACCCGGGGAATCCCCCGCGGTGACCGGGCTTCGGCTGCCGATCAACGACAACAGCAATCCCACTGCGCAGCTGGTGCACCGGGCGGTGGAGGCCGCCGGTCGTCCGCTGGTTATTGCCGCGGAAGCCACTGACGATACCGCCACCGCGGCAGCCAGCATCATCGTCGACCAGCTGGCCCGGGCCGGGGTTGCGGCCACGGTGGTGCGCGCCACCGCTGATACCGCCACCGGCCAGTTGCTTCCCACCGGCGATGCCGACGGATACGTCAGCTGGCAGCCGGTGGCCGACAGCCCGAATCTGCTGGCTGACCGCTACCTGTGCCCAGGCCCCTCGGTGGAAGACGCGGTCCAGGTGTCCCCGTCGTCGACTGCCGCAACCCTCGGTGTGACACCCACCGGTGCCACCACCACAACAACCGGCAGTGGCGCACCGGCCACCACCGCCACAGCCACCAACCGGCCGACGGTGACCGGATCTGCCGCAACTACCCCGCCGGCCACCGGGACACCAGCGACGGTGTCTGCCGGCAGTAGCACTGGTGTCGGTTTACCGTCAGCCGATCCGTCCGCCCGGCCCGGCGGCGGGCGCGGCCGTCAGGCCGCGGGCGCGCACCCGCGGGCCGGGAATCTGTCCGGGTTGTGTGATCCGGCGATGGACCGGGAGATTTCGACGATGCTCGCCGGATCATCCAGTTTCGCCCGGCTGCGGGAGAAAGCACGCCAAATCGAAGCGGAACAAGTACTCACCGTAGCGCTGGTGGCCGATACCCGCCTGTGGGTGAAATCCGGCGATATTGTCGGCATGGATCCGTTCCCGCCGCTGGGCGATACCCTGCTGGCCACCGCGGCCCGCTGGACCACCACACAACCGGAGCAACAACCGTCGGTTTTCCCCGTTCCCGGCAACGAGCAGTAGGCGCCACACACTGCGCAGCGGGGCCACCGGTTGCTGTCCCGGCCCGGCGTATACCCTGGAGAAAACAGACCGTCGGCCGCGCGGCCAACCGGCGGGGCAGCCGGGCGGGCCGCGGGGTCACAACATACGACACCCATCTCCTGTTTTGCCCCGCGGCGGGCGAATCCCGTCCGTGACAACACAACTTCCAAGAAACCACCAGAGACCAAAAGGATATTTCCCGGTGAGACCGATCAGCACGAAATATGCGGGACTGAAAGTCGTGGCCGTGCACGCGCACCCCGACGATGAGGCGATCTGGACCGGCGGGCTGCTGGCCGATCTGGCCCGCCACGGCGCCCATGTCACTGTTGTCACCTGCACTCTGGGTGAACAGGGTGAGGTCATCGGCGACACCTTCGCCGGGTTGGACAGTCACCATGCCGACCAGCTCGGTGGTTTCCGTATCGGGGAGCTGTCCGCATCCCTGGCCGCACTGAATGCGCGGGGACGGTTTTTGGGCTACGCCGGCAAATACCGGGACTCCGGGATGGCGGGGGATCCGGCGGGGGAGCACCCGCGGGCTTTTATCCGCCACCGCGAGGAAGCGGAAGCCGACCTGGCGGCGGTCATGGCCGACATCGACCCGCAGCTGGTTGTCACCTACGAAGCTGACGGCGGCTACGGGCACCCGGACCACAAACAGGCCCATGCCATCACCGCCGCGGTCATTGCGGCGGAAAACACACACACCACCCCCCGCCGTCTTGTCTGTTGTGTCACCGACCATGACAGCCTGGCCCGTGGGCTGGACGCGATCACCACGATTCCGCCCGGCTGGCGCCGCGCGGCCGACGGGGAACTCGCCTGCCATCATCTTGACCGCCGGCCCGCCGGGGAAGTGGTGGCGGTCCACCTGGATGCCGCAGCCCGCCACGCCAAACAAGCGGCGATGAAAGCCCACGCCACCCAACTGTGGATCGCCGACGGGTCACTCACCCCCACCAATCCGCGGGCTGCCTGCGCCACAATCGGTGATTTCTCCGCCGCATCCGGGGTGTTCGCCCTGTCCAATCTCATCGCCCAGCCGCTGCTGAACGTCGAACACTACAGCTGCCATCCGGCGGGCCTGGCATATCCGGCCGGGGCCACCCATCCGGCCGACGGTCTTGTCGGTGGCCTGTCGGGGAAAGAAGGTCAGTGCCGTGGCTGAACACCGCAGGGCTCGGGAAGAAACCACCGCCAAGCCGGTGCGCATTCCCCGCCAGCCGACCTCCCGCGGGGAAGCGGCCCTGGGGCTGGTGTGGCTGTCCATCGGCTCGCTGATGTCGGTGCTGATGGAAATCGTCTACCTGACTGCCCGGCTGCCGCTGCCGGGGGGTCATTCGGTCGTTTTTCCGGTGGCCATTGTGGTTGCGTTCGCCCTCAACCTGGCTATCAGCCGCACGGCGCTGTTGTGGACCCCGGTGACGGCGATCGCCGCGATTCCGGTGGGGGTGTGGCTGGCCGGCTACTTTTTGTTCGCCCTGGCCCCCGCCCTGGGCGGGCACATCCACATGTTCGGCGATCTGCGGTCGGTTCTGCTGTTGATGTGCGGGGTGGCGGGCGGCTGTTTTCCGTTGTGGACGCCCAAGTGACACAATGGGGGGGAATATTTTTTCCCGCCCTTGCCCAACCGGCCCGGCCCCCACGGCGCCAGCCCGCGCCCGGGGACAGCTGAGCTGGGTGGTTCACCCCGCCCACACCATGCGGCCACCGGTTGCCCACCAGGTGCGGGCACCGTTTTTTCAAAAAAAGAACAGTATTTTTCCGGCCCCGGCCACCCGCACAACCGCCGCAAGAGATACCGGCCGCCTGATCCGGGTGCCACCCCACCCGGGCCGGGCAGAACCCGTGACCGCCCACCGACGACGATTGTTTTCAACCTATGACCTATGTGATTGCACAGCCCTGCGTCGACATCATGGACAAAGCCTGCGTCGAGGAATGCCCCGTCGACTGTATCTACGAAGGCAAACGCTCCCTGTACATCCACCCGGATGAATGCGTGGACTGCGGTGCCTGCGAACCCGTCTGCCCGACCGAGGCGATTTTCTACGAAGACGATGTGCCCGACGAGTGGATCGACTACAACGACGCCAATGCGGCGTTTTTCGATGTGCTCGGCTCTCCCGGCGGCGCCGCCCGGCTCGGGCCGCAGGACTTCGATCCGGCGTTCGTCGCGGAGCTGCCGCCGCAGAACCAGGAGTAGGGGCACCGGGAAAACGCCCCTGGGGTGATCCCCGGCGGGCCGGGGATGGTAGAAACAACTGCTATGAGCCACCCACCCAGGACACCAGCCGGCGCGAACCTTCCCGATTTTCCGTGGGACACCATCGCGGAGGCGAAAAAAACCGCCGCCGCCCACCCGGACGGCCTGATCAACCTGTCGGTGGGCACCCCGGTCGATGAAGTGTCCCCGATCATCCAGCTGGCGGTGGCCGAAGCCGCCGGTTTTCCCGGATACCCCACCACCCACGGCACCGATGCGCTGCGCGACGCCATAGTCAACCACTGCCGCAGCCGCTACAACATGGTCGGCTGCACCACCGATGCGGTCCTGCCTGTCATCGGCACCAAGGAACTCATCGCCGGGCTGCCGAGTCTTCTGGGGATCGGTGCCGGGCACACGGTGGTCATCCCGGAGATCGCCTACCCCACCTACGAGGTGTCGGCCATCATGTCCGGGGCACGGTGCGTGCGGGCCGATTCCCTGACCCAGCTGGGTCCCTCCTCGCCGACCCTGATGTTCATCAACTCGCCCGGCAACCCGACCGGCAAAGTCCTGGGCGTCAACCACCTGAAAAAAGTCGTCGACTTCGCCCGGGAACGCGACTGTATCGTCGCCGCCGACGAATGCTACATCGGACTGGGCTGGAACAAGGACAATCCGCCGGTGTCGATCCTGGACGAGGAAGTCTGCGGCGGGGACACCCGCAATCTGCTGGCAATCCATTCACTGTCGAAGTCGTCGAACCTGGCCAGCTACCGGGCCGGCTGGCTGATGGGTGACGGGAGCCTGATCGGTGAACTGCTGGCGGTGCGCAAGCACACCGGCTTCATGGTTCCGTGGCTGGTGCAGCAGGCCATGATTGCCGCCCTGAACAACCCCGACCAGGAAAAACTGCAGTACCTGCGGTACGCGGCACGCCGTGAGATGCTTGTCGCTGCCCTGACGGAGGCCGGGTTTCGAATCGACAACTCCGAGGCGGGACTGTACCTGTGGGCCACCCGCGGGGAGGACTGCCGGAAAACATTGGACTGGTTTGCTTCCCTGGGGATTCTGGTCGCCCCCGGCGACTTCTACGGCCCGAGGGGCACCAACCATGTGCGTATCGCCCTGACCGGCACCGACCAGCAGTGCGAACAAGCCGGATGGCGTATCGTCCGCGCCGCCTGATCAGTCGACAACAATCAGTTCCGGTTCGCCGTCACCGGCCAGAAGAATCGAACCGGTGCGGCGCCGTCCGACGGGCATCAACCGGATGGTGGCCTCCCCGCGGTCAAGACCCGACACCGCCCGGGCCGCGGTACGCACCAGCTCCGCGACCTGGGGGTTCTCGCGCGGATCGTCGGTGTCGCCGGGGCCGCGCACAACCGGGGACCGGTCATCCAAAAGCCGGACCACACAGCCGCGGTCCCGGGCGAACCACACGGCTTCCGTCAACCCCGGATCCCGCAGCGCCGGGGAGCGGATCGAATCCCGCAGCCGGGCTTCCAGCAGCCGGGCGTTGGCCCGCCTGACCTCGTCGTCGAGTCCATCGTCGAGACACTGATCGACCAGCCCGCTCAACCAGCCCTGCACCCGCCGCACATGGTGCGATGAGGCCGCGGAACTGGTCAGCCGGGCCACTTTTTTGCGCATCGCTTCCTCGGTTGCCGGCAGTGCTGCGGTCGCCTGGTCGATCAGCAGCGGAAACAGACAGGCGGCGATAATCGGCGGCAGGAACTGCAGTGCCCACGGCGGGCTGCCGTGATCGGCCAAACCCACCAGCGTCAGCGCCGTCGGCGCCTGCAGGGCGGCGATGGCGAACAGCAGCGCCGCCACCGGGCGGCGCCGCATCCCCATCAGCACCCCAATCACCTGGATGCTCTGGAACCACCAGTTGTACGGCCACGCAAACGGCGGAAAATCCGTCACCGCCGCCCCGCAGCAGCTGGCCACCACCAGGGCTGTGCCGGCCACAGCAGTCGGTGCCGCCGCCAGCCGGTTGGTGGAGCCGGCCACCACCGCGCCCGCGCCGACCGCCACCGCAGCGGCCGCCGCCCACCAGACATCCGGCACAGCCTGCACCGAACCGCTGGAGTGAATGGCCAGCCCGGTGAAAGTGGCCGCCACCCCCACCCCGGTCCACGGGCTGTGGGTGAACTGGGTGCCGCCGAGCCGGCGGCGGATCGCCTCCGGGCCGTCGAACATCCCGGCGCCGCCCGCTTGTCCGACCTGGCCCGCCCGGTCGGCCGGATCCATCACCAGGGTGACTGTCACCCCGTCGCCGGGGCGGGTCGTCACCGTCGCGCCGCAGCCGGGCACCATGCGGGAATGCTCCAGAATCGTCAACCGCACCCCCGCCCGGTCGTGGCTGACCCGGTGCAGATCAAAACCGGGCCCGTCATCACACAACTGCAGTGTGACCACAGGTGCGGCGCCGCCGTCCCGGGCCGGGTCGGCGGCGGGCTCCAGCCGGACAATCAGCCGGCGCCCGGCCCCTGGGGCGTGGCGCACACTGTTGCCTGCCGCCTCCGCCAGGGCGTCGGCGAAAACCGCCAGCACCGTGCCGGGCAGGCTGCACCCGGAAACCCGCTCGTCAACCACACAGTCGATCTCCGTGTCCGGCGCCCGGGTGCGCACCGTCCGCACCCAGGTGTCAACCGCCCCGGCCACCGGCACCCGGGCGGCCGGCTGGTGGTCGGCACTGTCGATGACAGCCCGGAAATCAGCGGCAGACGGGTTGCCGGTGCCGCGCCACAGTGACCTCAACAGGCTGAGCACATGGTCGTGGACGAAACTCAGGAACAACGAATCCGCCCGGGTGACCGCCGCCGACGACTCTGATTGGGCCAGCTCCCGGGCGGCCAGCCGGGCATGCCGGTCCAGGATCCGTCCCGCATGTCCGGAAAACGCGGCAACCACAATGAACGGCATACTCACCATCCAGGAGTGGGCGGCCGACAGCAGCGCAACAACCGCCGTGTCGGCACCATTGGTGACAGCCCCATCCACCCCAATGACCGCTGCCGCCACCACAATCGCCATCCTGGGCGGGCTGACCAGGGCAAAAACCACCAGCGGATAGCCGCAGAAGTCCCCCATCTTCAACGGCTCGAAGACATTGTCCCCGAACACAAGGATGCTCACCGGCTGAAACAGGCTCACCACCGCGAAAAGAGTCCCCACAACCCGGCCCACCAGCTGCCCGGCCCGCGCGCCCGGTATCAGCGCCGCCCCCACCAGTGCAGCCGCTCCAGCAGCCATGGCCGCCAACGCGACCGCCGACGGCCATTCCGGGTGACCGGCCGCAAAAGAAGCAGCCACATTCGACAGCGCCCGGGACACCAGCAGCGTCACCAGCCACACCATGCCGCACACACCACTGGCGATATGCACCACCACCGTGCCTGCATGACCGGTGCGGGCAAGCTCCCCGATCAGCGGATCGGTGCCGCCGCCGTCACCACGGGCCGGTGACTCGGCGAAAAAACCGGCATCCGTCGGCCGCCACCGGGCCGGCCGCAGCCGCGAATCACCCATCGCCGGGGCCTTTGATGAAACCGTCTTCCATGCCGCGGCGCAGCAAATCCACTTTGGTGTAGGCGGGGCGGCCGGCGGCCGCATACTTCGCCCGAATCCGGTCGACATGATCCTGCACCGTGGTTTTCGCCAACCCCAACAGTGTCGCTACCCGTTTCGCCGGCTCACCCATGGCGTAAAGCTCCAGAATGTCGCGCTGCCGGTCGGTCAAATCCACCTGGCCGGTCAACGGATCCGAATCAATCAGTGACGCCCAATCAGCGGTGGCGTAGGTCGCCCCCGTGGCCGCATGGGCAATGGCATCCACCAATTCGGTATCCGGCGCCGCCTTGTTGACCAGGCCGTGTACCCCGGCAGCCAGGGCACGCCTGATCAGATACGGCGAATCGAGGGCCGAAAACACCAGTGCCGCCGCGCCAGCAGCCTTGATGGCACTGACATTGTCGAAAGGATCCGAGCCATCGGCCAGCCGCAAATCCACCAGCACCACTGCCGGGGTGCTGGACAAGCCGGCAAACAAGTCCACGACGGTGCCCGCACAAGCCACCAGCTGTATTTCCGGGTGCGGGGCCAGCATCGCCGACAGACCCGCCAGCGAAACCGCATGGTCATCGACTGCGGCAACCGTCAACGTTCCGGTGCTCATGGGCACACCCTTCACATATTACGAATTTTTCCCGGTCCGACGGCCGCCGGATAGGCCGCACCAGCCGCCTGCCACCCAACGTAGCAATCCGGTGCAGGGCAGCGCAGCGGAAAGCACATTGAATACCTTCAACGATAATACATCGGATCTGCAGCTGGTGCTGCCCCGGTACTACCTGGCAGCCGGTGGTTTCGACTAGGTTTGTCAACCATGTGCCATCCACCACTTGCAGCCGTCGACGGCATCTCGCCCAGGCGGGTAGTGCTCACCGGCGCCGTGCCGGATGACGGTATCCGCTACGTGGCCGGCCGCGCCGGGGACAGCCCCTATGCCCCGGGAACCGTGCTGGCGCCGAACACCCCTCTGCAGCGGCCGCAGCCCGCCTGGTTCCAGCCTGTCTGTCCCCCGGAGCGTGAGATTCCGTTCACCCACACCATTGTCGCCGAAACAGACGAACTGCTCATCGCCGACAAACCCCCTTTTCTGCCCACCACCCCCAACGGGCGGCTGATAAGAAACACCCTGCTGACCAGGCTGCGCATTGAAACCGGCAACCCGCACCTGGTGTGCTGCCACCGGCTTGACCGTCTGACCAGCGGATTGGTGGTGTGCGCGAAAAACCCGGACAACCGGTCGATGTGGCAGAACCTCTTCCGTGACCGGCGGGTGGAAAAAACCTACACGGCCATCACCAGCGCCGATCTGCCCGGTGCCATCGGCACCAGCTGGCAGACCATCACCCTGCCGCTGCGTAAAATCCGCGGAGCCCGGGCCGTGACCGTCGAGCCGACCGGAACCCCGACCATTACTGCCGTGCGGCGGACCGGCGACCACACCGTTGAGCTTCGCCCGCGCACCGGTTTCACCCACCAGCTGCGGGTGGTGATGAACCATCTGGGAATGCCGGTCACCGGTGACGACACCTACCCGCGGGACAAAGGACTGGATCTGTACGATTTCCGCACCCCGCTGGCACTGGTGGCCCAAACCCTCAGCATGCCCGACCCCATCGGCGGCACAACGCTGTCGTTTACCTCCCGCCGGGACCCGGCAAACCCCCTCGTCTGCCCTCCGAATGTGAGATAGCGCATATTCCCACCGGAAAAAGCGGGGCACAACCCAGACCTTTTGTCGTTCACGGCGGCCGGTGAACTAGAATCGTCGAATTGTTTCCCCGCCCGACAACCGTCAAGAGAAACCGTGACCCGTCAACCATCGGCCGCATCGCACCTTGCGTGGCAACGGCACAACTTCCGCCAGTTCCTCAAATTCGGCATCGTCGGCGGCTCCGGCACTATCGTGAACCTGCTCATGGTGGTGGTGTGCAACAAGGTTGGCTCCGGCTTCGGGGTGCACGAACAGGATGCTTTCGTCAACCTGTTGGGAACCGCCTACAACATCCGCTACCACCACGTGTTTTTCACCATTGCTTTCCTGGTGGCCAACACCTGGAACTACCAGCTCAACCGGATGTGGACCTTCCGCGGCAACCGTCGCGGATGGTGGCGGGAATTCTTCCCCTTCCTGCTTACCGGCATCGGGGCACTGATGGTCTCACTGGTGGTGATGACCCTGCTGATGAACCCCAACTCGCCGCTGGCGTTACCGGCCGATGTTTTCGACGATTCCACCGGCTTCCGCACCAAGCTGTACTGGGCGTCGCTGATTGCGATCGCGGTGGCCACCCCGGTGAACTTCATCGTCAACAAGCTGTGGACCTTCCGGGCCAAATAACCGGCAGAAGAAGGCCGCCCGGCCCGCCGCTGACAGCGGGTTTTAAAAAACGGCCCGATAATCCGGCCCGGGGGGGCCGGGGTGGGTCAGTCATCCAGTCGGCTGTTGAGCCGGGCCGTGTCTTTACGGTTGTTGCGCGCGGTGATGTACGGTGCCAACAACAGCACCCCGACGATTCCGGCAATGGACCCGACCAGCAGCCCGCCACCGAAACTGTCGGTCGGATTGGCGCGGAACATGCCGACCATCCAGAAGGCGACCACCACGACCGCGGCGGCAATCAGTACCGGAGAATAGTGTTTCGCCTGCACCTTCGGCCGGGCTGTGTGCTGTTTCAGCCACTGGTTTCCGGCCAATGAACCAGCCAGCGGTGCAAGCACCACGATGACAATCAACGGCACCGATTCGGGAACAAACCAGGTCACGACAGCGGCGGTCACATACACCGCCAGAGTTTGCACCTGGGTGTTGATAGCCATGGAACGGTAGTACATGGCCTGCTGGTATTCGTCGTCCATGAGGGCGTCGATGCGGGCGAGTTCCCGGTCGAAAAGTTTCATTGTTTTCTCCTTGCGTCAGTTCAATTCGTGGTTTGCGGTTGCTGTGCGCTGTCATCCGGCAGGGTTGAGCCGGTCCTGGTCGTCGCCGAAAACTTCCTCGACGCTCGCGCCCAGAATCCGGCACACATCCAATGCCAGATGCACCGACGGTGAATAGTTGCCGCGTTCGATATTGGCGATTGTCTGCCGGGACACCCCGGCTTTCTCGGCGAGTTCCGCCTGCGATATATCCCGCCAGCGGCGCAGTTTCCGCACCATGTTCGGCCGTGGTTCGGTTCCCATGGGGAGGGGCCTCCTTTAGGCATCTGCCTGTTTGCCTTGTAAAAATGTCAAATAAACTTGACAGTCCTAAATGTAAATAATACTTGTCATCATGTCAAGGGTATGCTCGTTTTCCTGTTGTTCACCCTGTGTGCGGCAACAGAAAAAACGGCCCACCGGATGGTGGACCGTTGATGCACCCCGTCGATGCGCGGGAAAAACTCTTCTAGCTCACCCGTGGGGTTTCTCCGGGAAGAAGAGCCTTGGCCAGCGGGTCGACACCGCGGAATTTCGCATTGGCGAAAGCAGCCGCAGTCAAAATCACCATCATGGCTGCGCCGGCAGCCAACTGGGCGCGGGCCGACGCATCGAAAAGCATCAGCACCGCCAGACCCGCCAGCACCGCCAGTGTCGCCCACGACAGGTACGGCCAGGCCCACACCTTGACCGGCAGCGCCGAGACCGATTCCAGACGGCGGCGCAGCTTCAACTCACTGATGGTGATGAAAGTCCACACGATCAGCAGCGAGCCGCCGGCCGCATTGAGCATGAACCCCAGCAGCCAGCCGGTGTTGAGGTAGTTCAACCCCACCATGATCACCGACAACACAATCGACAGGGTGATCGCGGTGGTGGGTACCCCACGATCGTTGGTGGCGGTGAACACCTTCGGGGCGTCGCCGCGCCGGGCCAGTGAATGCATCATGCGGGAAGAAGCGTAGATCTGGGCATTGAAGGCGCTGAGCAGTGCCAGCACGATAACCAGTTCCATGAACCCGGCCACCCCGGGGATACCGGCCAATTCCATCACCCGGGCGAAGGGTGATTCCTCCGCCGAATGGGCGGCACCGACCACCGAATAGGGAAGCAGGAACGTAATTACCAGCACGCTTCCCAGATAGAAAACAGAAATACGGGTGATGGTGGTGCGCACCGCGTTGATCAGTGAATGTTTCGGATCATCGGATTCGGCGGCGGCAATGGCCACGACTTCAATGCCACCGAAAGCGAACGCCACCGCCAGCATGCCTGCCGCCACACCGGGCAGCCCGTTGGGCATGAAACCGTCCCCGAGGAAAATACTGGTGCCCACATAGTCGTGGCCGGGGAGAACACCGAAGATCAGCAGCACGCCGAGGATCAAAAACCCGATGAGCACGGCGACTTTGACGGCGGCGAACCAGAATTCGAATTCGCCGAAGGCCCGCACCCGGGCCAGGTTGATCACGCCGAACACCACCACAAACACCAGGGCGGGAATCCAGGCGGGAACACCGATCCAGCCGGAAATGATGCCTGCTGCGCCGGTCATCTCTGCGCCGAGGACCGCCACTGTTGCCAGCCAGTAGATCCAGCCCTGGGTGAAACCAGCCCACCGGCCGATGCCCAGTTCCGCGTATTCGGAGAAGCTGCCCGAAGCAGGCACCACGGTGCCCATCTCCCCGAGCATCCGCATCACCATCACCGCAATGGTTCCGGCGGCAATGTAGGCGAGAAGAACAGCCGGACCCGCGGCATTGATGCCCACGCCCGTTCCGAGGAACAGACCGGCACCGATGGTCGATCCGAGCCCCATCATGGTCAGGTGCCGGACTTTGAGTCCGCTGCCCAATGTCTGTCGGGGGAGTTGTGTGTCAGGTGGAGGTGTCATGGAAAGGAATTCAGTCCTGAAAAGACGTCGGTGGGATGAATGGGAAACTGGGCGGTCCAGCGGGACAACTGGTGTGGAGCCAGCTGATTGCGCCCGCAGGAAAGTGTAGAACTCTTAGTTCGCCAACCCTCACCCCGGGGAGTGCTGTCAGTAACCGGAGACGACACAGACACCACCCGGTTCAGCGGTGACGGGAATGCGGATGGGGTTCATCCGTGGTCACCGGGCCAATTCGCAGAGCCGGGTGCCCGGGTTGTGTCTGGTTATCGTCGTCACCGCCGTTGCCGTTGTGGTTGTGTGTGCGGTGGTTGGCGAGGAGTTCGTGGATGTGGTGTTTGTTGCGGTTTTTTTCGGCGGCGGTGCCGACGAGTTCGAGGGGGTCGGTGCGCCACATGTTTGTGGGTGTGCGGAGTGCGTTGATGAGGTGTTCGCGGTTGGGTTTGTGGGCGAGTTGGTCGGTGACGTAGTCGATGATTTCGATGGCGAGTGAGTCGCAGATGACTTCGGTGTAGCCGGGGACGGTGAGGGTGTCGTGGTCGATGGTGTCAAGGGTTTTGATGGTGTTGCTCTTGTAGCCGATGGTGTGGGCCAGGCGCATGAGTTTCGCGAGTCGGATGATGTGGCCGATTCCGTCGGTGACGTCGAATCCGAGGTTGCGTGCGAGGGCGGGGGCGTAGATGGTGCTGGGGACCAGTGGGAGGGGGTAGTTGGACGCGAGGGCGATGCCTTCGGGTGTGGGGATGGGTGTGTTGTCGTTGTCGCCGAGGGGGCGGGTGTAGCGGCCGTGTCCTTTCATGGGGCGGGTGCGGTAGTTGCTGGCGAGCAGGATGTTGATGATTTCGGTGGGGTGGCCGAGGGCGACGCCGGGTTGGGTGTCGGCGTCGAGAGGATCGATGGTGGTGCCGTTGTCGGTGTCGGTGGCGTAGCCGCAGGTGTAGATCCAGGTGCCGTCGGCGATTTCGTCGGCGGTGTAGATGCCGTCGTCGGCGGGTGCGCAGTTGAGGGTTTCGGGTGTGTTGGCGTAGTCGATGATTTCGTCGATGGTGTCGACGATGAGGGTGGCGTGGGGGAGGTGTTTTTGGGGTTTCCGGGTGGTGGTTTGGTGGTGTTTCAGGCCCGAGAGGATGCCGGGTGTGTGTCCGAGGGCTTTTTCCGAGGCGCGGTAGGACAGGTGGGCGATCTCGGGGACGCGGATGCCGTGGATGGTGGTGGGCCGGGTGTTGCGAAGGTCTTTGATCGCGGAGATCAGGCAGCGGGCGGACAGGGGCAGCCGGTGGTAGGCGAATGCTTGGCCGGCGGGGGTGAATTCTTTCTCGATGTCCATGGTGTAGAGGTAGCCGCCGGTTTTATCGCGGGCGAGTGCCATTAGTTGCATGCCGCCTGGGGTGGTGGCGGTATCGGGGTAGTCGCTGTCGTCGTCGATACCGAGGTAGTCTTTCGTCGCTTCGCCGAGGATGTGTGCGGTGCGGCGGCGGCTGAGCTTTGCCGGGGTGTAGAAGCCCTGGGTGACCAGGACGTCGCGTCCGATGGGGGCGTAGGCGAAGCCGTCGGTGGTGTGTTCGGGGAACACGGCGGATTCGACGAGGAGGCCCTTGTGGTCGAGTCCCCAGGTGGATGCGGGGCGGTCGTATTTTTCGGGTGTGCACCGGTCGGTGGCGATGAAGGTGTTGATGCCGGTGGTGTGGAACAGCAGAACTTTCGGGTTGGTGCGGGGGACAGTGATGAGCATGGTGTGGTTGGTGAGTTTCTGGTGGCAGGTTTCACAGACCGGGATGAGGTTGTCGATGTCTGTCAGTCCGCCGCGTTGCCATTCAAAGATGTGGTGGATTTGCAGGAAAGACCGGTTGGGGCAGTAGGGGACCGCGCATTTCCCGCCGTAGAAGTAGTTGAGGACTTCGATTTGCCGGTCGCTGGCGGTGCGTTGGGTGCGGCCGAGGTACAGATCGCCGGGTTTGGTGCCGTCGGTTTCCAGGGTCCGGTAGTTGGAGTTGATGAGCATGTGCATCCGGTCGGCGGGCCGGAGATCGGTTCCGTGGGTATGGACACGACCGTCAGCGCGGACAGTGACCGCCATTTGCGCGCCCGGGGCGTGTTTGGTGCGGCTGGAAAATCCTTTTCCCGTTAACGCGACATCGAGCAGGTGCGCGAACGCCGGCAACGTGTTGGCTTGTGAGGGTTGGCCGAACCGTGACACGTGACGGGTCACAACCGATGCCAGCATTGTTTGTTCACAGACCTTGCGCACCAAACGCTTCAACCGCACAACCTCACCACCATCAACAAACCCGCCCGCAGCAGCATCAGCATCAGCATCAGCAGACGTGCCAACGCACATCACCGCAGCTCGTGGTTTTTTCCCACTTGACGCCTGGACGGTGGTGTCGCCGCTGGTGTTGGCGGTGGTGTCGGTGACGGGGGTTGTTTCGATGGCGTTGACGATGGCAGTGGCGGTGGTGGTGAGTTTGTCGTGGTCGATGGTTTCTGCCAGGGGGTGGGCGTGGTTGGTGTTGTCGTCCAGTGCTTGGGCGAGGTCGCCGGTTTGGAGTGCCTCGTGGAGGATTTTTTGTGCTTGTCCGGCTTCGATTTCGGCCATTTTCAGCAGGGCGTTGAGCTTCATGGCGGTCATGGGGTCCAGGCGTGCGTGGATGGTCATGACACCGGTTTGTTTGTTGGTGCTGGTTTTCAGGAAGTAGCGATGGTCGGGTTTGGGTTTGTTGATGGGGTCGATGCCGGTGAGTTCTTCTTTCATGCCGGTGACTGTCAGTCGGGAGGCGAGGGTGCAGAATTCGGCGTCCGAGAGTGCACCGTCGTGGAGTTTCATTTGTTCGACGTGTGCGGTGGTGAATTTTCCGTCGAGGTAGTTCACGCAGATCAGTTCGTGTTCGAGGAGGTAGCGGCCGATGGACATGGCGCGGTAGGCCCAGTTACGGCTGCGGTCGAAAGCGGACATCAGGTAGTCGGCCAGGTCACTGCAGCCGATGCGTTTGTGGGCGTGGCGTACCGCCATCACTCCCATGGTCACGATTGCGCGGCATTCGTAGTGGGCATAGCAGTGCATGGATTCCTGCAGGGTGCGCAGAACCTCGTTGTCATTCATCGCTACGACGTTGTCGATGAATTTTTTTCCGTTCGGCATGGCGGATGATCCCCCTTGGACTAACAAATGTGTGCTGGTATGTGTCGCCTGTATGTGTCCCCGGGGGCCGCGGTCCCCTGTTTTTCCGCGGCCTCACCGGTTCAGGCGTATCGGGTGGCAACTGTTTTTTGTTGCTGTCCTACCTGTCAACCTACAACATGATTAGATACTGTGTTCGATGTTCGAATTCTTCAGCCGTTATTTTTGTCCGAACATATTCGGCGTTTCTGCCGCTCGTTGCGGTGATCTGGGCTTATAGTTTCGAAGATTTGTAAATGCTGTTGGGGCACCATTTCGGGGTGTCAAGTGCAACTTGATACCTGGTGGAAATGTCGGCTGTGTGGGTCTGATGTTCGAATAGAAAAAATCTCGCGGAATCGAACGCAATAAAAACACGCCCCACCCGGCGCAGGGGCTTCATGGCGGTGTGTCCGGCCTGTTGGAAAATCCTCAACTGTGTGTGTTTTCTCAACGTTTGACTTCCCCGAGAGGGTATTTCCTGTCACCGGCAGCCAGCACCATGTGTTGGGGCACTGATCGGGGACGGCAACCATACGGGTAGCGGGAACAGATCGATGTCAGCGACCGGACGTGGCGGCGTCACCGAGTTGTAGCCCGGGTGGATTGAGCTGAGCTGTGGTGGCGTGCTCGTTTGCTGCGGGGCCAACCACACATTGGCTCAGTGATGGGGCACGCCCTGTCGAGAATCCTCAACTGTGCGTATTTTCCCAACGTTTGACTTCTTTTCCTGGTGTTTTTCCGTAGATCCCGCCTGCGGGCGTTCAAGGTCGCGCGCGGAGGCCGGGTCGGGCCGAATGCTTTTCGACTGTTCGGTTGGACATGCCGGTGTCATACGGCTACTGCCCGGGGCGCAGTCAAGCCGGTTTCACCGGGGTGGTGGGGTCTGTCGGGAATCCTCAACTGTGCGTGTTTTCCCAACGTTTGACTTCTTTTCCTGCGATTTTGGGTGTTTCGTAGTTTTTGGTGGGGACTTGGACGGGCGTTGATTGTTTTCCTCAACTAGTGGGCAGTAGCGGGGGCTCGTTGGTGGGTTTGCCGATGGGGCACATAGAGTTTTCCACCATGACCGACCAGACGCCGTCCACTGCCAGCCAGCCGCAGCCTGCGGAGGATGTGATCCGCGGCCAACAGGCCCGTGATCCCCACCGTAAAACCGAGTTGAAAGCCACACACGGTATCGAACTCGGGGGACCGGGGGCCTTCACCATGAAAGTCCTCAACGGTATTGCGATTGCGGTGGTGGTGTCGCTGGCGCCGACCGCACTGCTGGGTTTCCTGCTGAAGGCCATGCTCCCTGTTTTTCCGCAGGGGGCTGCCCTGATTGAGTTGACGTCCCTGGCGGCGACCACCATGCCCGTGCTGATCGGTGTGTTCATTGCCATGCAGTTCAAGCTCACGCCCATTCAGACGGGTTCTGTGGCTATTGCGGCGGTTGCTGGTTCTGGGATCGCGAAACTCGATCCGGCCGGCGGTTTCCACATTCAGGGCACCGGGCTGGTGATCAATACCGGGTTGACCGCTGCTTTGGCGGTGCTGCTGATTTCATTCGTCGGTACCCGGCTGGGCAGCTACACAATGCTGCTGCTGTCGACGATTGTGACTGTGGTGGTCGGTGGTATTGGCGCGAAGGTGACCTACCCGGTGGTTTACATCTTTACCGTGTGGCTGGGGGATGCGATCAACCAAGCGTCGACGTTGCAGCCTGTTCCGATGGGTATTGTGCTGTCGCTGATTTTCTGTGTGCTCATCGTCAGCCCGGTTTCGACTGTCGGGGTGGCGACCGCGATCATGATGAGCGGTATCTCCTCCGGTGTGGCGAACCTGGGCTGTGTGGCCTCGGCGGTGTGCCTGATGGTGCTGGCGTGGCGGGCCAATGGCACGGCCATCGGTGTTCTGCACTTTTTCTGTTCCCCGAAAATACAGATGCCCAATATGGTTGCCCGCCCGAAGGCCTATCTGCCGGTTGTGGTGGTGGCCCCGATTCTGGGGGCTGCTGGCGGTGCACTCGGGGTGGAGGGCACGGCCGTTTCCGCGGGGTTCGGTATCACCGGTTTTGCAGGCCCCCTGGCTGCGCTGCAGGCCGAAGGCTGGGGGTTTAGTCCCGCCAACATCCTGATTGTTGTTTGCCTGTACCTGGTTGCCCCGTTGCTGCTGGCGTTTGCCTCAACCTGGTTGTTCCGTGACGTGCTCGGCTGGGTGAGCCCGGAGGACTACCGGCTCGACTTTGAGTAGAGCACCAACGGTGGGGAAATGCCGACCGCCCCGGCAGGGTGCCGGGGCGGGAGGTGCAGACAATCTGGTGGGGCTAGTTTTTGTGCAGATCGGCGTTGAGGGCGACCTGCTCTGATTTCCAGCTGACTGCTTCGATGGCACCGGTCAGGGAGTTGCGGCGGAAGAGGATATTCGAGGCCCCGGACAGCTCCTGGGCTTTGACGGCCTCGCCGTCGGCCACCCCGGCGGCTTCGGCGACAGCCCCGGTGACTGTCACTTTCGAACCGGCTGTGACATACAGCCCGGCTTCGATGACGCAGTCGTCGCCCAGGGAGATACCGCAGCCGGCGTTGGCCCCGAGCAGACAGCGTTTGCCGAGAGAGATGATTTGTTTGCCGCCGCCGGACAAGGTGCCCATGATCGAGGCCCCGCCGCCGATGTCGGTTCCGTCATCGACAATGACACCGGCGGAGATGCGACCCTCCACCATCGAGCTTCCCAGCGTTCCGGCGTTGAAGTTGACGAAACCCTCGTGCATGACGGTGGTTCCCTCGGCCAGGTGCGCCCCCATGCGGATACGGTCGGCATCACCGATACGCACCCCGGTGGGAACGACATAGTCGACCATGCGGGGGAACTTGTCGATCAGGTGCACGGTGACCGGGCCGCGTTTTTCAAGCTTCGCGCGGGTGATCTCGAAATTTTTCGTCGAACACGGTCCGAAGTTGGTCCACACCACATTGGTCAACAGACCGAACACACCGTCCATGTTCGCCCCGTGCGGGCGGATCAGCCGGTGGGAGAGAAGATGCAGCCTGAGCCACACGTCGAAGGCGTCTGCGGGGGCTTGCGACAAATCGGCGATGGTGACTGTCACCCCGACCCTTCTCACACCGCGGTCGGCGTCCTCGCCGGCCAGGACCCGGAGGTCGGCATCCAACAGGTCATTGTCGATGAGTTCATGGCCGGTCTCGGTGGCTCCCGCATCCAGTTCGGGTGCGGGGAACCAGCAGTCGAGAACCGTTCCGTCGTCGGTGAGGGTGGCAAGTCCGGTGGCTTTGGCGTTCGTCATGCCCCATAACGTACCGGATGACAGGTGCAGCCGGTGACAGGGAGGCGAAAAAACCGCGCCCCGCGGCACCGGCTCCGGTTATCTGGGGAGCGGGCGCCGCGGGGCGCGGTGGAGGCAGGGGGCGGTGGACTGCTGGGAAAGAGCTGACCGGCGCGGGCTAACCGTATGCCGTGTTACTTGGCCCGGGCGTGGACCGCGGCGCGTTCGGCGGCGGCCTGCCTGCTCAGTTTGCGGCCGCGGACAGCCGCAAACGACAGGGCCACCAGGACGACGAAGAGAACGATCACGGAGATCACCTGGCCGCGGGCCGCCTCATCGGAGAGCATCAGACCGGTCAGCACAACGAGCATGCCGAGGGTGACCCAGGCAAGCCACGGGTAGCCCCACATTTTGACCTTGGTGATCTCGCCGGTGGCCACCAGCTCCGGGTGCAGCTTGATGTAGCTGGCGATAATGAATCCCCAGATCACCAGCAGGGAACCGCCGACGGCGTTGAACAGAAATTCCAGCAGGCCGGCCGGGTTCCAGTACTGCAGGGCCACCGAACCGAAAGCGAACACCATTGACAGCAGCACTGCGCTGCGGGGAACGCCGTCAGCGCTGGTGGTGGAGAAAAACTGGGGTGCGTTGCCGCGCCGGGCCAGCGAGTAGACGAACCGGGAGGTGCCGTAGATCTGGGCGTTGAAGGCGCTGAGCAGGGCCAGCACAATGACCACTTCCATGATGGTGGCCACCGCCGGGATACCGGCTTCGGCCAGAATCAGGGTGAAGGGGGATTCCGCGGCAGAAGACGCGCCGCCGATCTGGTCGTAGGGGAGCAGGAAGGTGATCACCAGCACACTGCCCAGGTAGAAAAACGCGATACGGGTGATGGTGGAACGCACCGCCACACCAATGTTTTTCGACGGCTGATCCGATTCGGCGGCGGCAATGGTGACGATTTCGATGCCGCCGAAAGCGAAGGCGACGGCCAGAAGACCGGCGGCCACGCCGGAGATTCCATTGGGCATGAATCCATGGTCGCCGATGAAGTTGGTCAGGCCGACCGCCTCGTGGCCGGGAAGAAGACCGAAGATCATGAGGAATCCGATGACCAAAAAGACAATGATCACGGCGACTTTGATGAAGGCGAACCAGAACTCGAACTCGCCGAAACCGGTGACTTTCGCCAGGTTGACGATGGCGAAAAACACCACGCACACCAGAGCGGGAATCCACGGCGGGGTGCCGAACCACCCGGCCATGAACGCCGAGGCGCCGGTCATCTCCGCACCCATGACCATCACCAGCAAAAACCAGTACAGCCAGCCCATGGTGAACCCGGCCCAGTGGCCGAAGGCCATCTCCGCGTAGGAGGAAAACGATCCGGACTGCGGTCTGGCGGCCGCCATCTCGCCGAGCATCTGCATGACGAAGACGACGAGGATTCCGGCGAAAATATAGGCCAGAAGAACAGCGGGACCGGCGATTTTAATGCCGACACCCGTACCGAGGAACAGGCCCGCGCCAATGGCGGAGCCCAGTCCCATCATGGTCAGGTGCCGGGTTTTCAGCCCTGAGCCGAGTGTTTCAACATCGGCCGCGGCTTGCGGGGTGGCATTAGTCATGCCGAGGAGTATAGCTGAGCGGTTGCTTAATAAAACCGTGGTAGCATATAAGCGGCGTCAGGGAAAATCTTGTGACCAGGTAAAATAGGAAAAATAAAAGTCATTTCATCTCACCCTGTGGAACCGATAGGGTGACAGATATCGATGGTGCTTGCCCCCTTTCACCCCCGCCGCACTCGTGTGCCGGTGGGGAAAACCTTCTCCCGGGCACAGTCGCCGGGGCACGTGTTCGCCGGCTGGGGTGTGTGCGGCGATTGCGTTTACCGCCCGGCGCGGGTGGCCACCGGTTCGGTGTGGCCGGGCACCCGGTCGATGTGCCAGTTGTCCTGCCCCGCGATCATGGAGGCTTTGACCAGTTCATTCGACGGAGACAGGCGGATGGTGGTGGTCGGCCGCAGGGTCACATCGTCACCGATGCGGCAGTGGCTGCCCAGCGGCAGTCCAATGATTTTCGCCCCGACCCCGAAATAGCAGTCGTTGCCGATGGCCAGCGGGGGGCGGGAGCCGCCGATGGTTTCCCGGCCCATGACCGCCGAGGACAAATCAACGTTGCAGCCCGGCCCCAGCACCACGCCGGAGGACAGCCGGCCTTCCACCACGGCCTGGCCGAGAGTACCGGCGTTGAAGCTGACGAATCCCTCCCGCCGGACATAGGTGCCCGGTGCCAGATAGGCCCCCAGGCGCACCCGTTCGGCCAGTGCAATATAGACCCCGGTGGGAACGACGTAGTCGACCATTCTGGGCAGGACATCGACTCCGTAGACGTGGATGAGTCCACGGGATTTCAACGAGGTGCGGACGAATTCGAAATTGTCCGGCAGACAGGGGCCTTTATTGGTCCAGACAACATTGGCCAGGTGGTCGAACAGCCCGTCCAGGTTGATTTGGTTGGGTCTGACCATCCGGTGGGAGAGCAGGTGCAGCCGCAGGTAGACGTCGTGGGCGTCGCGGGGCGGTTCGGATAGATCGGCGATGGTGGTGCGCACAGCGACCTGTTCGACCATGCGGTCTTCATCCAGGCGTACCAGCGAGAGCATTTTCGGCGGCAGATGTGCCGCGCCCAGTCGGTGGGTGGCGGATTCGACGGTGTCGGTGACAGTTAATTCGGGGTGCGGGAACCAGGTGTCCAGCACTGTCCCGTCCATGGCGATGTTGGCAATACCAGTTCCGCTTGCGCCCGTTGTCGTCATACATCCGATACTACGTGTACCGGTACCCGCGCTACCAGCTGTGCCGGTGGCGGCAGCTGACAGCGACGAAAAATCCAGCGTGTCGCCGGGCGCGGGGAAACTACCGCGGTAACGCCACCGCCGCTGCACCCGGGTGCGCGCTCACCTACTGTGGGTGGCTGTGAGTGATACCCCCGATAATTCCGCCGCTTTGACCACCCCGCTGGATTTGTTGTCCGGACCTGTTGAGCTGACCCGCCAACTGGTCGACATTGCCAGCCCCTCCCACCACGAGGAGGACATCGCCGACGCCCTGGAGCAGGCGTTTGTCGCCTTGTGTGCCACCGGGGATTTGGCCGTGCCCCTTTCGGTCAACCGTGTGGAGAACAATCTGCTGGTCTCCACCGATGCGGGCCACCCCACCCGGGTGATTTTGGCCGGGCACATTGACACGGTTCCGGTTGCCGACAATGTTCCCTGCACCAAGGGGGCAGACAGCAGCGGGCGGGAGACCCTGTTCGGCTGCGGCACCGTGGACATGAAATCGGGGGATGCCGTGTTCGCCAGTGTGCTGGCCGAGCTGGCCGTCAACGGCGGGTTGACCCGTGATGTGAGCCTGATTTTCTACCAGGCCGAAGAGGTGGCCGAACGGTTCAACGGCCTGGGGAAGATCAGCGGCACCCATCCCGAGTGGCTGGAGGGGGATGTCGCCATCCTCGGGGAGCCGTCCGGGGCGGTGATCGAAGCCGGCTGCCAGGGCACGATCAGACTGAAAGTCATCGGGCACGGTCGGCGGGCGCATTCGGCCCGCAGCTGGATGGGACACAACGCTTTCCATGAACTGGCCCCGGTGATCGGCCGGATTGCCGCCTACAGTCCCCGGCAGGTTGACATCGACGGCTGCGGCTACCGGGAGGGAATCAACATCACCTGGGCCGAGTGCGGGGTGGCCACCAACACCATTCCCGACCGGGCCTGGTTTTTCGTCAATTACCGTTTCGCCCCCGACCGCAGTGTCGATGAGGCAATGGCCCACCTGCTTGAGGTGATGGGGCTGGACGGTGCTGAACTGACCCACACCGGCGACAACCGGGAAGAGGACTACCCGTCCTCGGGAATCACCGTTGAAATCGATGATGCCTGCGCCGGTGCGCTTCCCGGGCTTTCCCAACCCGCGGCCGCGGAGCTGGTGGCCGCCACCGGCGGGCAGCCGCGGGCCAAATTCGGCTGGACCGATGTGGCGCGTTTTTCCGCCCTGGGGATTCCCGCGGTCAACTTCGGGCCCGGGGATCCGTCGTTCTGCCACAGAAAAGACGAACAATGCCCGGTGGAGATGATCGACGAAGTCGCAGCTGTGATGCGGCGTTACCTGGGCGGCTTTGACCACTGACCCGCCGTGGCGGGGGTTCCGGCGGTAGGGTGGCAGTTCCCGGATGCCGGGGATGGTCAATGAAGCGAAAAAGCAATCGGATACCGGGTAAAAGCAGACACGAAATATCCCGCCGACAACACCGAAAGGACTTTGGGACCGGATATGAATCAACGCCAGCGCCGCTACATGCGCGGGCCCCTGGTTGTGCGACAGGGCGGCCGCCAGGAATCCACCACCGACTCCCGGCTGTTGGATGTCCAGCATTCCACCGACTGGCTGCACGAGGATCCGTGGCGGGTTCTGCGCATCCAGTCCGAATTCGTCAACGGTTTCGGCGCCCTGGCCGAACTTCCCCCCGCCGTGACCGTCTTCGGTTCGGCGCGAACCTCATCCGACCACCCCTACTACCGGTTGGGTGTTGATCTGGGCGGGGCGTTGGCTGCCGCAGGCTATGCGGTGATCACCGGCGGCGGGCCGGGGCTGATGGAAGCGGCCAACCGCGGCTGCGCCCAAGCCGGCGGGCTGTCGGTGGGGCTGGGCATTGAACTGCCCCACGAGGAACGCCTGAACGACTACGTCGACATGGGGATCAACTTCCGCTACTTCTTCGTGCGCAAAACCTGCTTTTTGAAATACAGCCAGGCGTTTTGCTGCCTGCCCGGCGGATTCGGCACCATGGACGAACTGTTCGAATCCCTCTGCCTGGTCCAGACCGGGAAAATCACCCACTATCCGATCGTGCTGCTGGGCACCGACTTCTGGGGCGGGCTGGCCGACTGGGTGACCAACACCCTGATCGAGGAAGCCATGATCGATCCCGGCGACCGCGATTTGGTCATGATCACCGATTCCGTTGATGAGGCCGTGGACCACATCACCGCCGTCCACAGCGACCTGTTCGGACCCGGCACCACCCCGCCCGAGAGTGCACCGGGCACGCCGCAGGCCGGCGATCGGTAGGGGCTGCCCACCACGGCAGTACCCTGAGGTACAGGTGGCCCCCGCCCGGCACCGCCGGTGGCGGGGCAGGGGTGCCAGACGACACAGGACACGTGAAAAGCAGGAAAGCGGGGATGCGGCAATGTTTGTTGCGGTGTTGATTGTGGCGGCGGTGGTGATCCCGCCCGTGGTGGCTTGTGTGGTGCTGCCGCTTGCGGCCGGCATCCCGTCCGGCCCGCAGGCCGATATCGCCGCCGGAGGTGCCCGGCGCATCGCCGCCAACGCCCGGGCAGTGGCCGCCGGTGACTGGAACGCCATTGAACTTTCCACCGCCATCCGCGGCTATGACCCGGCCGCCATTGACGCGGTGGTGGCAACGCTGTGGGAGCAGGATCCCCCGGTTTCATCCGCGGATGCCATCGGCCCGGTGGACATGGTGCGCGGCGGCTACCGGATGGATGAAACAGACGCCCTGATTGATTGCCTGATTGCCCACGCCAGACGGGACATTCCCGCCGGTGGGCAAGAAAACACCAGCGCATCCGGTGAAAAAAGACTATCCTTTTAAGGGGTAGGCGAGTGCCATGAAATCCATGACCCGCTGATGTCCGTTAGTTGCAAAGGAGCATGTGACGCTATGGCAGCAATGAAACCGAGGACCGGAAACGGCCCCATGGAAGCGGCTGAAGAAGGCCGTAAAATTGTGATGCGTATCCCCACCGACGGCGGTGGCCGTCTCGTGGTGGAACTGACCAAAGAAGAAGCCGCCGAACTCGGCGGGCTGCTTGTCAAGGCTTCCTCTTAACGCAAACAACAACATCCCACTTTCTGCCCTGAGCCGCCGGTCGCGTCACCCCATCACCGCGTCGGCGGTTTTCGCTTGTCGCCGCCGCTGTTTCTTCTGCGCCGAGCCTGGATCTGCCCGCCCGGGTGGGGGCCGGTTGTGTGGGTTGGTTCACTCACCGGGGGGCGGGCGTTGTAGCATGGGCACCCGACAACTGCTTCGACCTAAATTTTTCAACCCCTGCGGTCATATTTACCGTCGGGCTGCCGGACGAGGCGACCCAGCCTGCCCCGTTCGGACGCACCCCGCCTGTTGGCAAGACACACCAATGACCCATTTTTTTGAGGAGTGACACGGACGTGCTCAGCGACGTGACCGATATCATGGCCGACCCGCAGACGGGCCAGCCCCTCGCCCTGTCCGCCGACAACACGACACTGTCCTCGGCGGACGGGCGCGGCTACGTCATCGCGCCGGAAGGGTTTGTGGTGGCCAAAGGGCCGGGCGCCCCGTTGGGTGATACCGGCGCCATGGTGCATGCCCGGGAGACGTTTTTGTCCGGCGGTCAATTCGGACCTTTTGTGGAGGCGGTCACCGAAGCCGTCCACGACGCTCTCGACGATGCCGCCGACCCGTATCTGCCGCACCCGGTGATTGTTGACCTGGGGGCCGGTACCGGCTACTACCTGGCGCACACCCTTGACGATATTGCCGGTGCCTACGGTATCGGGGTGGATGTGTCGGAACCGGCCGCCACCCTGTTGGCCGCCAGCCACCCGCGGGTTGCGGCGATCTGCGCCGATGTCACCGCAACACTGCCGGTGGCCGACCATTCGGTTGACGTTGTCACCGTGGTTTTCGCCCCCCACAACCCGGAGGAATGCGCCCGAATCCTGAAAAAAGACGGCCAGCTGGTGGTGTTGACCGCTGTTGCCGGACATTTGAGCCAGCTGCGCGCCCCCCTGGGGATCACGGATCCCGATGATGATGTGCTCGACAAGCTCAACACGCTGCTGGGCGACAGGTTCAGTGCCGTCGGCCCCGCCGAGATCGTCGACTACCAAATGCAGCTGGACCAGCAGGCCATCGCCACCCAGATTTCGATGAGCCCGTCAGCCCGCCACATTGATGCGGCCACCCTCGCACAGCGGGCAGCCACACTGCCGGACCGGATGAACGTGACTGCCCGGGCGGCAATCAGCAGATTCACCCCGAACAGTTAAACAGGCACCAGGCCTGTCAGGTGTGGCGTGAAAAAAACCAGTCCGGCGCAGACGACAACAGCCCCGGCGAGACCCTAACGCCCCGGAGGTGACAACCTCCGGGGCGTGCGGTGTGCGGGACCACCAAGCGGCTACTGGCTGTCGGGCAGGTCCCCGCCGGGCAGCAGCAGATCGGGGGTGAAGCTGCCGTCGTCGAGATCATCCAGGCCCTCGGCCTCGAAAGACCGCGGGGAAAACTCCATCGAGCGGGTGATGGTCGCACCGCCGTCGCAGGTGACCGTAAAACCGTTGAACCCGTGGGTGCTCCACAGCCGGGAACTCATCGCCACCGCCCCGCCGTCGGCGAAAACCTCCAGGCAGGATCCGTCGGTGATCACCGTCAAGGCGTTGGTGTCGGTGGGATCCAGCGCCGCGATGGCCGACTGGTCACCGCGGTGCAGTGGATTGGCCGACCGGTCGACAGTGACCGTATCGCCGGTGTGCACCACCACAGCGGCAGTATCGCCGTTGGTGTCGCGCACACGCACCGTGACCGACCCGCCGTCGGGAATGTCCATCATGACTGTCTGCGCGCGGGCCGCTTTCGACCACAGCACACTGTCGACCAGGGCGGTGGTCGGTGTCAGATAGAGCCTGCCGCCCTGCAACGTGGCCCGCCTGGCCAGTGACAGGCAGTTCGCCCAGCCCTCGTTGTCCCAGGACGGATCGTTTTCGGGGTGATCACCCCGGGACACCGAATTCATCAGGCCGAAAATAATCGCCTCACTATCGGCGGCGCCCCACACCGGCTTGCCGACTGCCGTGGCCCGCGGCCGGGTGAAATCATGGCCGTGGTCAATGGGGGTGAAGCCGCGTGCGACAGAAAAAGCGGTGCCCTCCAGATGGCCGACCAGATAGCCGGAGACATCTTTTCCCTCCGGGACCTCCACGGTGGCGAGAAGAATATCCCACGGGTGGCCGTCAACCTCGTCGGTCAAGCGGATCAGTTTCGGGCTGACCATCCGGCCGGCGGGAAGCCCATGCCCGTCGCCCAGCTGCAGCGGAGCCTGGATACGGAATTTTTCCGGGTCGCCGTCAGAACAAGCCACCAGCACCACCGGGCTGTCCATCGGCCCGGCGACCACCAGCATCAGCCAGCCTGCGGTGTGGTCGTCGCGCCGCCAGTCGGGAACCACCCAGGGCGAACGCATATTGGTGTAATCGCCCTGATCGCCCAGCACCAGCGGGCCGCGGGTGACATGCCGGTCGACTTGTTCCGGGTCATCGGCGATATCTTCCGCAGTCGCCAGAATGTCACTGATGGTTGCGGTGTGCACGGTCGAACCAGCCGCCGTGACCCGGGTGAAATAGAGCCGGGTGGTGGTGTTGTCCTCGATGGCGCAGCCGGCCCTGACGTCGGTTTCCTCACCTTCCGGGGCGAGAACATCATCACAGGGCATCCATTCCGCGCCCGGGTCACTGGGGCGCACCGAATGCGCCCAGCGGGCCGGGCCGCCGGGGAAGCGGCGGTACTGGTGGAACAGATGCCAGACTCCCCCTTCATGGAGGGCGCCGGCCGGGGCATTGATGATGCCGTGCTCGGCGGTCACGTGAAGCTCTGGGCGGTAGCGGGTGTGGGTCATGGTTGATGTTTTTCAGGTAGGCGGGTTCGGTGAAACAATCCGGGACCGGGAACTGTCCAGACCACCGGAAGGAGGTGGCCTCGCCGGCGGGATCACCACCCAGGGTAGGCATTTTTCGCGACCCGCGGTGTCCGCCGCCGCCAACATCGCTGTCCAACCGGGAAAAACAGTGGTGCTTCCCCCGTGAGGTGGTGGGCAGGCGGATGAAACAGATGTCATTTTTCTGTCTTTCCCGCCCCGCGAACCCACCCCCGCAACCGTGTCTTCCACCCCGGGCGTGAGCGGCTGACCAAAACCACCGCCGCCCGGTGGGTCAGCGGCGCGGCTTTTTGTTTTCCACCACCTCGATCTGGGCGGCAGTGTCATCCGGCGCCAGATCGGCCTGCCCGAACTCGAGGGTCGTCGGCAGGCGGAGGTTCAAATCGGTGGCGGGGCAGATTTCCACCAGCCCCTCGTCGAGGACAAAGTCGAGAATGTGGCCACCGGTGGTACGGGCGTCATCGATGAAGTGGACGTGGCAGCCGGGAACCGAGATACCGCGCTCGTAGACCGGCGTTCTGAAACCGGCGACCACACCGGTGGTGTCTGTGATGGTCAGGTGGGCATCATCGCCGGTGGCCTCGGTCATCGGGGGATACGGTTTGTGTTGCCGGGACACCGTGCGCACATCCACCCGACTGAACCGGCCGGTGATTTTCACCGCGTACATGAAGTTGTCGCTGGGCAGCAGCCCGTCAATGAACGCCGATACCTCCCCGCGCTCCAGGCGGGCGGGAGCAGAGGCGGTGATGCGGGGAACGAAATTGGTGACCACGGCAAAAGGAGAGCGTGCCGACAGTGATGCCTTATTGGCTGTTCCATCGGAGTTGAGCTGCCAGCAGATTCCGTCGATGATCAACATCTCCCCGTCAAGGGCATCGAAGGTTCCGATACCGAAATTTCCGTGCCCGAGCAGCTCACTGGTGGTCATCTGTCCGTCATAGATGCCGTCCAGCAGGGCGGTCATCAGTGAATTCTGGAAAATGGTGTGCCGCTCAAGAGGCAGAAAAGAAGCGGTGGGGGTGTGCTGGTAGCTCATGACTTCTACAGCGTAGTAGCCGCTGGAACACCCCGGGGCGCACGGGCATCCACTGCCGCCCGCGGGCGGGCACTGCCGAAAGCGGGACAACGCCCACGGCAGCAGCTGGTCGGGGGATAAAAGCATCAAACTAAGGTACAGCTGTACTCATATACAGCCGCAGTTACCGCCGATTAATCGGTCGATAACTGTACCGTGACTGGTGTGACAAAGATGACAATGGACCTGCAGAAGGCGACAATTAATTTTGTGCAGCCACGTTTTAGCCGGTATCAAACCAAGGCCCGGTCAGGGTGCTGAAAAAAGGTTTGCCTGCACTTACCGGGGTGTAGCATGGGGGAGTCAATGTTGGTTCCTTCTGATACATAAGGAGATAGCGCCGTGGCGCACGTCAAACGACAAATCCCCAAAGTCGGCGAGATCCTCGATCTCATGGAGTTCAAAAAACCCACCCTCGACTTCAAAAAGCGCCGCCTGGAGGATGCCCAGACCATCTGGGATCTGCGCACCATCGCCAAACGGCGCACCCCGGCGGCGGCCTTCGACTACACCGATGGTGCAGCCGATGATGAGATTTCGATGAAGCGTGCCCGCCAGGCGTTCCGGGACATCGAGTTCCACCCGTCGATCCTCAACGACGTCTCCGAAGTGGACACCTCCTGTGAAATCTTCGGCGGTCCGGCGGCTCTGCCGTTCGGTATCGCGCCGACCGGGTTCACCCGCCTGATGCAGACCGAGGGTGAGCTGGCCGGTGCCGCAGCCGCCGCCAAGCACAAGATTCCCTTCTGCCTGTCAACCCTGGGCACGACCTCGGTGGAGGATGTCTCGGCCGCCAACCCGCTGGGCCGCAACTTCTTCCAGCTGTATGTCATGCGTGACCGCTCCATCTCCTATGGGCTGGTGGAACGTGCCGCCAAATGCAACTTCGACACCCTGCTGTTTACCGTCGACACCCCGGTGGCCGGTGCCCGGCTGCGGGACAAGCGCAATGGTTTTTCCATCCCCCCGCAGCTGACCATCGGAACCGTGCTCAACGCCATTCCGCGGCCCTGGTGGTGGTGGGATTTCCTCACCACCCCCACCCTGGAATTCGCCTCTTTGACCTCGACCGGCGGAACTGTCGGTGAGCTGATCGAAAACGCCATGGATCCGACCATCCAGTTCGAGGATCTGAAGACCATCCGCGAGATGTGGCCCGGCAAACTGGTGGTCAAGGGTGTGCAGAATGTGCCCGACTCGGCCAAGCTCGCCGAACTCGGTGTCGACGGCATTATCCTGTCCAACCACGGCGGCCGCCAGCTCGACCGGGCACCCGTTCCCTTCCAGCTGCTTCCCGAGGTGGTCAAGGAACTCGGCCCCGATTTCGAGGTCGCCATGGACACCGGCATCATGCACGGCGCCGATATTGTGGCCGCCATCGCCAAGGGCGCGAAGTTCACCTTCATCGGCCGCGCCTACCTGTACGGGCTGATGGCCGGCGGTGAAGCGGGCGTGAACCGCTGCATCGAGATCCTGGCCGAACAGGTCCGCCGCACCATGAAACTGCTGCAGGTCTCCTCGCTGGATGAGCTGACGCCTGAGCATGTCACCCAACTCAATACCCTGGACATCAACAAGGTCAGGGGAGTGCCGGCCGACAAGCTCCAGGATCTGTTCTAAAACCGGTTCCCCGCTGGCACAACCACAGCAAGCCTTCTGACCGTTTGCCGCTGTCCGATCACCCGGAAAACCGGGCGCCCGGGCGGCGGCAGCGGTCTTTTCAGGTCCCGGCTGCGCGGGAAAACGGAAGGCAAAAAGGGTAACCGGAGGTAAGCAGCGGAGACACAGGCTCTTGGACGGGGGAGTGCTAGAACCAGCGCCTGTTCATGCGGGTGGGAAACTCCCCGGTCACCGGACACCCGGTGGCGCCGGCAATGACGCTGTCAATGCCGCAGAAAGGACACAGAGTCGTGGTCGGCACAGAAGCCGCATAGGCGTGCTCCCAGTGGTCGATCCACTCCACAACAGCACCCGGGGGAAGACTTCCACACAGTAAAAACAGCCGCGTCAGCCGGAGGCGGTGATCCGGCTGCGGTTGTTCACGCGGCTGTTGTGGGCATGATCGAGGGGACCGCTTGTGTTCATGTTCCACCATTTGTCCGGATCCGGCCGGGATGTGTGCATCTGCGGGGCCAGGGGACGCAGTTTCCGACGTTGATTTCCCCATTTTCCCACCGCTCTGCCACTGATGTGAACCGAAAGGTTCTGTCGTGCCGTTGAAGTGGGTGGGGAGCACCACGGCATCGTTTCCCTCTGCCGTGGAAGGGCTATTGCTGCAACCGGCAATCCCCTCCAACAGGGCAGTAGGGGATGGGATCGAACAATCCGCGTTCTCCGCTGCAACGCGTGTACCGGTACGTGGTTGGATTTTGTGTTGTAACGTGCGGACAATAACGGCGATCATCACACCCGGTGAAAAGATCCGGGCGGATACCCGCCACCACCACACCCAGGAAGAAAAAGCCTTGCGCGCAGCCATCATCCACGCCCCCGGCGACATCCGTGTTGAAAACCGTCCCGACCCGGTGGTCACCACACCGACCGATGCTGTGATCCGCATGGTCGCAACCTGTGTGTGCGGCTCTGACCTGTGGCATTACCGGGGCATCAACAAGGTGAAGGGGCCTGCACCCATCGGCCATGAATACATGGGGGTTGTCGAAGCAGTCGGGGACAGTGTCACCACTGTCTCACCCGGTGATCTGGTGATCGGCTCGTTTATCAGCTCCGACGGGACCTGCGGCATCTGCACGGACGGCTACCAGTCTGCGTGTGTGGAACGAAGCTTCGTCACTGGGGCACAGGCGGAGAAACTCCTGGTGTCCCACGCCGACGGCACCCTGGTGACAGTCCCCGGGAGACCCGACAAGAGCCTGTATCCGTCGCTGCTTGCTTGCTCGGATGTGCTGGGTACCGGCTGGTTCGGCGCCGTGGCCGCTGAAGTCGGAGCCGGGAAAAGCGTGTGTGTGGTCGGTGATGGTGCTGTGGGCCTGTGTGCTGTGTTGGCGGCGAGCCAGTTAGGGGCTGAAAAAATCATCGCCATGTCCGGCCACAGTGACCGGCAGAAGCTGGCGCGGCGTTTCGGTGCCACCGACATCGTTGATGCCCGCGGTGATGAAGGGGCCGCCGCGGTCAAAGACCTGACCGGGGGACTGGGCGCCCACAGCGTGGTCGAGTGCGTCGGTACCGGTGAATCGATGAAACAATCTCTGGCGTCGTGCCGACCCGGCGGACATGTCGGCTATGTGGGTGTTCCCCATGGAATTGAACTGACCGGCAAAGATCTGTTTGGCCCCATGTTGCACCTGCATGGCGGCCCAGCCCCGGTGCGGAGGTTCCTTCCCGATCTGATCGACAGGGTGATCAGCAAAACCATTGAACCCGGTCTGGTGTTCACCGACACCTTCACCCTGGAGACCATTGCCGACGCCTACAGGGCAATGGATGAGCGAAGGGCGATCAAAGCGTTTATCAGCTTCGATTGATAAAAGACGGACACTAGGGCTGTTTGGTGGGGGACGATAGAACACAGGGAGAACGGCCGGGGATCAAAGATTCATCACGGATTCTGGTCAATCTCCCGTCGGGCAGAACTGTCCATGAAGAAACCGCCGCACACGGGATGTATGCGGCGGTTTCTGGTGCTGAATCCGGTGCTTGTGCACCGGGTTTCAGGCGGGGTTTTCTACATGAGGGACCGGTAGACGTCGACGGTCTGTCGGGCAATGGTGGCCCAGGAGAAATCGTTGACGGCACGCTGGCGGCCCTTTTCGCCGATGGCACGGGCTTTGTCACGGTCGGCCACCATCTTGTTGACGGCTTCGGCGATGCCCTTTTCGAACTCTTCGGGCTCGTTTTCGTCGTAGTGGACCAGTGCACCGGTATCACCGTCGACGACAACCTCGGGGATACCTCCCACATCAGAGGCCACAACCGCGGTACCGCAGGCCATGGCTTCCAGGTTGACGATACCCAGCGGCTCGTAGATCGACGGGCAGGCAAAGGTGTCGGCGGCGGTGAGGATTTCCTGGATCTTCGGCTTCGGCAGGAACTCCTGCACCCAGAACACCCCGTCACGGCCGGACTGCAGCTCGTTGACCAGTCCTTCGGTTTCCTTGGCGATCTCTTCGGTGTCGGGGGCGCCGGCACACAGCACCAGCTGCACGTCCTTGTCGAACATCTTCGCGGCCTTGACCAGGTGGCCGACACCCTTCTGGCGGGTGATACGGCCGACAAAAGCCACAATCGGACGATCCGGGTCGACGCCCAGTTCGTTGAGAACCGAGGAGCCGTTTTTCTCAACCGCTTCATCGAAGGTGGGGCGCGGTGCCCACAGGTCACAGTCGATGCCGTTGAGCACAATGTGGATGCGGGACTCATCGATGCGCGGGTACGCATCCATGATGGCGTCCTTCATTTTCGCCGACACAGCGATCACCGCGTCGGCGTACTCCATGGTGTTTTTCTCCGACCAGGAGGACACGTTGTAGCCGCCACCGAGCTGCTCCCGCTTCCAGGGGCGGTGCGGCTCGAGGGAGTGGGCGGTAGCCACGTGCGGGATGTCGTAGAGATTCCCGGCCAGGTGGCCGCCCAGTCCCGCGTACCAGGTGTGGGAGTGCACGACATCGCAGTCGCCGGCGGCATTGGCCATCCGCAGACCGGTCGACAGGGTTTTCATTGCCGCATTGGCGTTGTCCAGTTCGGGATCCACGCCATGGACATAACAGTCTTTTTCGTCTCGGGGAGCACCCATGCAGTGAACGTCGACATTCACGCCGTCAATTTCACGCATGAACCGGGTCAGTTCGGTCACGTGCACACCGGCACCGCCGTAGATCTCCGGGGGGTACTCTTTGGTCATCATTCCAACTCGCATGCGCACCAGCGTAGCGATATCGATCGCGCTATGCCCACCGGCCCCTTGGTATTGCGTCCGGCATCTCTGTGACCAGGGAAAAGCGGAATTTTCTTGTGGTTTACCCACCACCGGTATCTCAGATACGGCGCCTTTTAGCGATAGCTTCCCCACAAGAGGTGCCGCCGGTTGCGCCGTCATCTCCCGCCCCTGACCCAAGGCTGCCGGTTGCCCGGTATCGGGTACAAGAACACGGTGGTGTGGATCGAATCCCGCGTCTGTCCGGTGGCCCGGATCAGCCGGTGCAGTCGTTTGCTACGGCGGACGGCTTGTTTTTGGTGCGGGGCCTGCCGGCTGTGCGGGGCCGGTTGTTGTGCCATTGGCGTAAACCACACCAGCGCCCCGGTGCTCAGCGTTCCCACAGACGATGGGACCTGGCCGCGGCTGATGTATGAACGCAACGTGCCTTCGCTAATACCCACATGGACTGCGCATCCGGGTGAGCGCCAGAGTTGCTGTCCTGTATCCCGGTCAGTGATATACGGCGTGATCATTGCTCAGTAGCCCCCGCGTGCGGAGGCGGTAGCAGACAGTGAATACACCGCTGCCGACAAGGATGGGGTGAGCCACCAGCTGGCGACGGCAATGGCGATAAGCCCCATGCAGATGGTCTTTCCTTACCGTATTGTCCACTCCCGCAGCGTGTTGTCACGGGTAGTGTGGTGGGGACCACCCCCAGGGCCGGACCTCGCTTCCAGCTAGTTGCTTTAGCCAGAAGCGGGTCTATTTTTTGTTTTCCTGTTTCGTCGAATATCCAGGATCAATGTCGGGATACTGACGGCCAGCCCCGGGGTGGCTGCCACTTTGTCGGGTCAGGTGAAAGCTGCCCCCACTCACACAACCCGTTTTTCACCATCCCTGTTTTTAGGCCGCACAAAAACCCACCCCACCTGTAGACGAACTAGCCTCTACAAGTTTTCAGCTAGTCCCCACTGGAGCAACTGATTGTCAGCAATCCAATCAACAGGCGGAAAGTTCGGTTCATGTGTTACCCGGATTCTTGTTGTGGCTGCTGCTTGAGAGTTGACGTCACGGAAGCGTTCAACTGCCGGACGAGTGCGAAAGGTGGTCTTCGTACTTTGGATTGCAACGTCAGGCACGGGCGCTGGAGCGGCATTGGTAAAAATGCTGTCTGGCCGGATGCGTTGTGTGGTGTCTGGTGGATGCTGGTGCCGCATCGCACACGCCGCACGGAAGAATCCGGTGGCAAGTGACCGGAATGCTGCTGAACTGCCACCGGTTCACGCAGCGGAAAGTGGGCCGGTTGTGTGGCCGCAGATGGTGGGGTGTGCAAGAAATGGTTTTTGGCGTGGATGAAAAATGCAAAAACCGTGGAGCAGTCTCTGTCCTCCATCAGTCGGCCGCCCGGCGCCGGGAGCTGTTTGATCGTCAGCTGTCCAAAGAAAAGTGTCACCGGGTGCCTACAGTAACGTCGCACCCGGTGACGGAAGTCTCGGGGCGGCAGGATTGTTGCCCGTGTGGGGGTTGTGGTGGCGGGATTGTGAAGCTGTCCATCTGGGTTGTTGTCCTTGGCTGAAGAAGGGATTGCCGGGTTGTGCTGCTGCTGGCGTATGCCGTGCGTTGACCGCCATGCTGTGAGTTCTGTCTGATACCAGCAGGGGCTGTTATATCTTGTTATAAACGAAAGCCGGTTGTTATAAAGTGTTATAAACACTTCTGCGGTGTTACACCTTGTTGGCGACGGCACAGTCGTCGTTCCACTTAATCCTGCCCGACACAGCTGACGGCACCCGGGGAACACGTCGTGACCAATACAGCCCGTTGTCTAATGCGGGTACAAGGATCGGGACAATGTGAACGTGGCAATTCACGGTGCGCCGGACACTGGTGACGTTCGGGCTGACCATCCCGCCACAGGGCGGAGTATTGCAGGAAATATACCGGTCAACGCCGATTTTTCTGGTGCAGACGAGCTGACTGCTGCCGGGCTTGAGGTCCGCGGCGGAAAGTCTGGTGGATGTGCGCATTGCCCGGGAGTTTGAAGAAACATGCAGGTGCCATGACAGGCAGTGCGTGAAGGCCTTGTCACCGGGGTGCTGTTGATTGTCACTGGTAGTCTGCGGGAAAGCTGATTCCGCACCCTTTGTGGCCGGGCAGGTGATCCACGGCGCCTGTCTTTGTCGCCGGCGGGCTGTCGGCCCAACACGTACGTATCAAATGAACCAGTGACCGCAAGGAATCCACCCATGGTTGATGTTGCCTACACCTATTCCGGCGAGTCCGGGTGCGTGCGTGACGGGGGGACCGGCGGCTCGGTTGTATCCCTTGCCACCAGTGGTGGGCTCACTGCTGATGGTGTTGTCGACCATCCGTTTTTCTTCGACGGCTTTGTCGAACATCCGACTGTTGTGGCCGCAGGTCTTGTCATGCTTGCCCGGGTTGCCTCAACCAGGTTCTACACGCCACCGGCAATGGTGGCCAAGATTCTGCGCAACGCGGATCCGGTGGTGACGGCTACTGACAAAGGGCTGGTGTTTGAATCCTTCAGTGCCTGCTGCGGTGTGTACGCCCGCATGGACATCGACCACGACTCACTGGATACCGCGTACATCGCCAGGGGAGTGACCAATATCGATGCCGGCCCTGATCTTCGGGCGGCACTTGTTTCAGTCACCCCGGGAGAACCCCTGCACCTGAGTGTCGGATCCGGCCACCTGGAGGTGACAACACTCGGGGACCGGGTACGGGAAGAAAAAGTGAGCCTGCCGGACCGGTGGCTCAAAGGATTCGCCGAAACGCAGGTGCTGGCATCCACCGTCACCAAGAAGATCACCCTCGACAAGGCGGGACTTGTCCGGTTCATCGGTGGCCTGCCGAAAAACACGGCCACCAAATCTGTTGTGTGGGCAACCCCTGTCGGGCGGGGAGTAAGGCTCGGCAGTGCATCCACCCAAGGATCAGTGTGTCTTGCAGGCCCGGAACGTCTGCGCGTTATCCAACCACTGATCCGCTTCGCCCACACCTTGGAAGCCTACAGTCCGAAGAACACAGCCAAGGGGGACGCCACCTGCAGCTTCTGGGTTCTTCATGTGCCGGGCGGCCGTATCACCATCGGGTTGTCGCCGGAAAAATCCCGTGGCTTTTCCGGCGAGGGACAGCTCCTGGATGCCCTTTCTTCCGACACTGTCGGCGATGACGCCGACAAGGTGTCGTCTGTGCTGGCGTTTGATCCGGTGATCGATATTGACTGGCTGGCCGGCCAGACAGGACTTGACCACAAGCGGGTGGCAGCGGCACTGGGTGTTCTGGCGTCATCCGGGCAAGTCGGTTTCGATGTCGCACGGGGCTGTTACTTCCACCGGCCGTTGCCCTTGAGTGCCGATTCCCTGGAGAAGATCCATCCCCGGCTTGCCGGTGCCCGGAAACTGGTTGAAGCCGGTGCAGTAAAACCCTCAGAATCCGGCAGCCGCACCGACGGTCCTGACATCCCTGGTGGTGTCCCGGTTTTGTTCACGGTCACCAGTGGGGGAGTCGACTACCGGGTGGGGATCACCGCTGATCCTGCAACTGACACTTGCACATGTCCTTGGTATGCCAAATACTCCGGCACCCGGGGGCCGTGCAAGCATGTGCTCGCGGCGAGGACCTTCGGGAAAAACTGAGTGTCAGACACGTGGTGACGTACCGAAACCACAATCGACACCTGGTTTTCGGTCACAGTGTGCCCGGGCTGCCTGGCAGCGATGGTCTGTACACAAATCTCCCCGGTACATCTAGCCGGGGAACACCCAGAAAAATCTGTGCGGAGTAGGTGAAAAACGTGGTCGTGGCACGTGTGTCCATCAGCGGCGAAGTGTTGCAGTGGACCATTGAGCGAACTGGCAAGCACAGGATGACCGCATTCGCGATGTAGCAGAGTCAGTGCTGTGCAATCATGTGTAAACCAGCTGCCAAGACCACTGGAACGCATCAATTGAGCCTTCGGGCCAGCTGAGTTCCCGAGCATTTGAGAAGGACCCCATGCCCGCCCGAAAAACGCCTCAGTTCGCTGAACCCGATCACACGACCCACACCGGGACTTTACCGGTGTGGGATATCACCAAGTCAATGGCGAAGCTGCTGGCGGACAAGCCCGCGGCCACCCTGGAAGACTTCTACCGGGTGCTCATGGACCACGAGCTTCCCGATTCACGCTGGGCACAAAGCCCGCAAGAGATGATGAAACTGGCCACCACAGCGACCTGGACGGGTGCTTTCCTGCGGCTGCGCCTGGGGGAGCTGCTGTTTGGCTGGGATATCGACCACGACGACGACTATGTGCTGGGCCTGGTCAATATTGCGGTCTACCACGACAACTCCGATATCCGCCGCCGGTGGCTCGCCTGGGATGAGCAGCTGCGTGAAACAACTTTTTGGCGGCTGTTCGAAGTGGAGGGCGGCGGCGAAATATCGATGGCGAACCTTGACAAGTTCGGCCGGGTCCACACTTGGGTCGACGACATCTGCTGGCTGTCGGAGAAAGGCTACATCGACAGACAACGGGTGCTGCGCGCATCACTGGAAGCGCTCAACCGGGACTTCAGCTCCTACCGGGCAGGATTTTATGCACGGCTTTTCAAAGCGATGGACCCCACACCGGAAGAAGCCGCCGAAATCCAGGATCTGCTGCGCCTTACCCTGGCAAGCCCCGTCACCTCATCGGTGTCGCTGGCGGTGGGGCAGTGCAAGAAACTGCACAAACACGGACTCTTGGACGAAGATGAGTTTGTTCTCGCGTGTGAGCCGGCGCTTGCCACCACCAAAACCAATGCGGTGGCTGTGCTGGCCATTGCCACGGGTATCCACACAAACGGCCGGGCCGATGCGGCGGCACTGAAGTCCCTGCTTGAAGCAGCTTTATATCACCAGCACCCCGATGTCCAGAAAAAAGCCCTCAGCCTGCTGGCCAGCCTGGGGACCGGCATTGACCGATCCCTGCTGTCAAGTGTGTCACCGATGGTGCTGGATGAACTCGGACTGGACGTGCCGGGGCAACCGGAAGAAACTGGTGCCGCCCATGATGCCGGTGCCGCCGACGGAGTGCTTGAACCTGTGACAGCCGAATCAGTCACACCGGTCACCGACGCCGATGCCCTGCAGCGGATCAGTGTCGCGCTTGAAACCACCTGCGCCGACCCGATCGAATTGGAAATGATCCTCGCCTGGCTTGCCCGGGCGGATAAGCCGGCCGACATTCTGGCGCCGTTGAAGAAACGTGCCTCCCAGTTGAGCGGCCGCACCGACAACTATCTGGTCGACCTGATCCACCTGGTGGTGACAGATGATCATGACTTCCTTCCCCAGCGGGAGATCCACACTTACTCCACGAGCGACACAACCGAGGTGGTGACCGAAGTCAGACCCGGGACCACAGCAGAAGAGGAAACACCCCTGCCTGCACTGGTGACCAGACTGCGGGATGTGGCGGCCATCCTCACAGGCGACCAACCACAACGCGAGCTTTTGTCCACCCCCACCGACACCACCGGTTCACTCGACCCGGATGAAGTGATCGCCCGGCATACCCGCAACACGCAGGCCGGCGCGCGGTCATCAACAGTTGACATCAACCAGGCACTGTGGCGGGTCGAAGCGGATGACCGGCAACGACTCGCACAGGCATTGGGCGTTCACCCGCCCACCGATCCCGGACAGATCGTCCTGGTGTGGGAGGGGCCGAAAAAATGGCCGACAGCCACCGGCTTCCAACCGAGTGATCTGGACGAGATACGGATCAACCCCGCGGGGCTGCGTGAGAGCATCAGCCACTGGGATGACAGCCGCCCGCACCTGGTGGGACAAATGGGGATTGCGCGCCGGGATAATCTTGACGTGCTTGTTGTCAACACCATGATCGGCATGTGGTGGGCCGACAGTGATGTCTACCATGACGCGGGGGCGGTTCTTGACGCCATCGATATCCATCCCGCGAAGTGGACACCGGCCACAGCACAACTGGTGTACCTGGCATTCGGCAACAAGAACATCGAGATCAGGGCCCGGGTCGCTGAACTGGTGGCCACCCATCTGCCACGCAAAATGGATGCGGTGGCTTTTGGCCGGGCAATCACCGGCGCCCAGCAGTCGGTGATCCCGACACGTGCGGCCGATGTGCTGCGGGACATTGCTGTACTGAACCGGGAACTGGCACTAGAACTCATGCCGGAGATTCTTCTCGCCCACGACCGGAAACGGCGGGGAATAGCACGTGTGATGGAGGTGTATCTTGATGAGGCGCTACGGCAGAAACCACCGGCCCCGCGGGAGGAGTTTTTGTCCTGGCTGGACGGATTCACCGGCTCATCGAAGGCGGCGAAAGCAGCACGTGCCATCGTGAAGATGCATTCGGGCGGGTAAACCGCGGAGCTTCCCGCGCAATACTGCGGGCGGGCGCACACGGTGCGGCAGCGGCATCATGGCTCAGCGGTTGGCGGGATTGATGCGGGTGGTGGCGCAGGAAACAGTCAAACAGCACCCCGACGAGATATCCGCCCGGTTGACAGCCCGGCTGGAAGGCTTCACCGGCGCATCCCGGCCCGCAAAGACCACGGCACTGCTTCGGAACACCTACCGGAAACCGAAAATCCGGGTAAACCTGAAACGCGCTGGCAGGCAAAGGATGTGCGGGTGTGGAATTCAGTCCGGTGCGGGCCAGCCACGGGGGTGGCAATCGTAGCGATTATCACAGTTGGGGCGCTCGGCACGCGCGGGTCACGTCTTTTGTCTACCCTGGGTTTTGTGAGGAACCAACCACATGTCTTAGCAATTGTCCTTGCCGGCGGCGAAGGCAAACGTCTTGCCCCCCTGACCGAGGACCGGGCCAAACCCGCGGTCCCGTTCGGCGGCACCTACCGACTCATCGACTTTGTGCTGTCGAACCTGGTCAACGCCGGTTACATGAAAATCTGTGTGCTGACCCAGTACAAGTCGCACTCCCTGGACCGCCACATTGCGCAGTCGTGGCAGCCTTCCGGGCTGACAGGTGCCTACATTGCCCCTGTTCCCGCGCAGCAGCGTGACGGCAAACGGTGGTACACCGGATCGGCGGACGCTATTTTGCAGTCGCTGAACCTCATCTACGACGAGGATCCGGAATATGTCATCGTCTTCGGTGCCGACCACGTCTACCGCATGGATCCGGAGCAGATGGTCGAAGAACACGTCAAGTCCGGTAAAGCGGTGACAGTGGCGGGTCTTCGTGTGCCCCGTAGTGAGGCCACCGCTTTCGGCTGCATCCAGGCCGACGATGACGGCAATATCACGGAGTTTTTGGAAAAGCCCGCTGATCCGCCGTCCACCCCGGATGACCCGGATATGACCTATGCGTCGATGGGCAACTACGTGTTCACCGCCAAAGACCTGGTGGAGGCATTGAAAGCCGACGGGGAAAACGAGGATTCCGACCACGATATGGGCGGTGACATCATCCCTTATTTCGTGGAAAAGAATCAGGCGCATGTCTACGATTTCACCTCCAACAGGGTGCCGGGTGAGACCGAGCGTGACCGCGGCTACTGGCGGGATGTCGGTACCATCGACGCGTTCTATGAGGCCCACATGGATTTGATTTCGGTGCACCCGGTGTTCAACCTGTACAACCACAAGTGGCCGATCCACTGCACTGATGCCGGCAGTTTCCCGCCCGCGAAATTTGTGCAGGGCGGTATCGCCCAGTCGTCGATGGTGGCCACCGGCTCGATTATCTCCGGCGGGACGGTGCGTAACTCGGTGCTGTCGAACAATGTTGTGGTCGAAGACGGTGCCACTGTGGAAGGTGCGGTCATTATGCCCGGTGCCCGTATTGAAAAGGGTGCTGTGGTCCGGCACGCGATCATCGACAAGAACGTTGTTGTCACCGAAGGCGAGTTCATCGGTGTCGACCATGAGCGTGACCGGCAGCGGTTTGTTGTCTCCGATGGCGGCGTCGTTGTCGTCGGCAAAAACCAGCGGGTGTAATACCGTATTTCCGCTGTTTCAACCCTCACCCCCGATCAGCTGCAGGACGCAAGCGACCGGGGGTGTGGTGTCTCCGGGGAATCGGTCTGTGACCTGCCGGAAGAAATGACTGATCGATATCGAACGATAAACTGTGGTGCAGGCAACAAGCCTGTCGTGGAGGCATTGTCACCGGCATGCCGCACGTGACCTGTGTCAATGAGAACAAGAAAGTGGACTGAATGGTTTCCACGGTTTTGACCAGAATCAGGCGTGGTTTGTGCGCCGTGTCCCTGGCATGTGTTGCCGACGCAGCCTCAGTCGTTCCGGCTTCCGCCCCCGCCGTTAAAACCGTTGACGCGCACCGGTCGGTCAGAGTCGACCGGGACAGAATCTCCTACAGCGTTGAACAGTACTGGTTCGACATCTACAACCACCAGTACTACATGAACCTGGTCAGTCCGTATCCCGGGAACGAGGTCAGATGCTGGCACTTCCACGGGGTCAACTACGAATGCTGGCAGGCCGACAAAACGGCGAGTTCCATCAGTTGACAGCTTCGGTGCTGTCGTTTGTGACACCCACCGCTGATGCTGCGGGCAGGAAATCCACAACACGTATTTCTTTCCCGGCACCTACACCGGTGTGGCTGCAACACATGAGTTCTGGGATGCAGTGGTTGAACGTCCCCTCGATCTTTTCCCGCGGTTGACCGAGTGGGTGCTCGATCCGCGCAATGTGGAAGCCGTCAACACCTACGCCCCGCTGCTGCTGCCGGTATTCAAGACCGCCCAGCCGGTCTCGGATACGTTGACCTCCACTGAGTCGTCGTGGGATTTTTTCAGGACCCACCAGTTTTCCGGTTGAAGTGACCGGACCCTCGCATCCGCGGAGTGATGCGGGCGCGTGACGGGGCAGTAGAACAAGAAAAGGGCTTTTGTCCGCCCGTGGTGGAAAACACCAGGCGGACAAAAGCCCTGCTGCTGTGGGGAAGGCGGTGTCAGCGCACCATGACCAGACCGTAGATCAGGCGGTCAGACGAGATGGCGAAACCGGCGCCGATCTGCGCGATGGTTGTGTCGGTACTCAAGTTCTTGCGCTCGTCGATGTAGGTGAAGACGGCTTCGGGACTGTTGCCGAAGACGGTTCCTTCGTAGAAGACCTGGCGGCCAAGGAAACCCGTCACAAATTCCTTCGTGCCGTGCTTGGCGTTGTACTCTGACTGGTCGGCGGCGGCATGCATCATGCTGTTGACGACCGTCAGCGGCTTGAGGCCGTTGTCCTCACGGGCGTCGTTGATCAGCTCGATGACCTTCAGCGCATTGCGGGTTTCCGGGGTGTCGGGAAGGGGTTCGGACTCAGTATCCGTGGGGTCGGAGGGATCTGTCGGATTTCCGGGTGTGACCGGTCCGGGATTGGTGAAATTGGAGCTGCCGAAAAAGGGCATTGCCTGGGCGGGGGCGACGGCGCCGCAGACCAGACCGGCGGCGATTAGCGCCGCGGCGGCGCGGCGGGACAAATGGGACATGGTGTGAATCAACCTTTTGGCTTAGGCGAACGGATGAAAAAACAGCCACCGGCGGGTTGGTCCGGCAGAAGGCGGGACCGTCGACCCCGAACGGCATGAACTGTGCGGGATACCCTGGTTGTTTGGGAGCGTGAACCGGTGGTGCGGACAAGGCTACCAATTCCGCAGCCACCACGCCGAATAGCCGAACCCGGTTGGGGCGGGGAGCTGGGTTTGGTCGGCGTCCTGATTGACGGCGATGGCCAGCCCACCGGCAACAGCAGGGAAGTTCCCGGTTCGCGGATTATCCCCAGGGCCGGTTGATGCGGGGATCATTGGTGGTGTCGGCCAGCAGAATTAGGTGGGCAAGCATGGCTTCCCGGGGCTTTGCCGACGTGTGTGGCCGGGACGTGGCGCTTGCGCTGGGAAAAGAAACGGTTCACCGATTGTGAAAGATCGAATAGTTGCAGGGGTAGCCCCTGTCGGCCCGGTTGCCCACCAAGGATGGTTCCGGGACGGGCCACCGGCCAATCCAGAAAGGATGCTGTGCCCCATGATCCATTCACGTACGTCTTTTCCCCGTCTGCGCCGCAGTCTGTGCGCTGTGACAGTGGCAGCCTGTGCTGCGGTGGGGTTGTCCCATCCGGCGGCCGCCGATGTGCCGCCGCCGACCGGCAATGAAACCGATGCCGTTAATCCGGTGAGAATCAACCAGGACACGATTGCCTACCGCTATGAGCAGGACTGGTTCGGCCCTTCGACCATCGGCGCCTACCAGATGAACATCATCACCCCTTACCCGGGCAACGAGGTCAGGTGCTGGCGGTTCCACGGCGCCAACTTCGAGTGCTGGCAGGCTGACCCGCAGGGGGAGTTCCACCAGTTGCAGGGCATTGCCGTCGCCACCACCAACCCCAGCGCCTGGATTTACGGCAACCCGTATCGCACCATGTTCGCTTTTCCCGGGGTCTACACCGGGGTGGCTGCCACAGACGAGTTCTGGCAGGCGGCCGTTGGCAAAGGTCCGGGACCCGATTTCTTCCCGTCATTGACCCGGTGGGTGCTGGATCCGCGCAATGTGGAGGCCGTCAACACCTACGCCCCGCTGCTTCTGCCCATTCTGCAGGGCCGGGCGATGTCGTCGGATATCGCGACCTCCAGCATGTCGGGTCCCAGACTGTTTCAGACCATGTCCTCCCGGCGGTAACTCTGCCGCGCAATCCATGGCCCGCACAGCAGCAATCCCCCGGGGATGGCCGGGGGATTGGTGTGTGTCCGTTAGTTTGTCGCGGATCGGGTCAGGTCGGCGGGTGTGTTGTCCCCGCGCCGGTGTTTAACGTGCCGGGGCGTGTTTGACGGCGATGGTCACTCCGCCACCCAACGGCAGCCGGGTGATGGAAGCATCATCCAGTTCACGGATTTTCTCATCGGCCCGGCGGGCACCGAGAGTGGAACGGTCGGTGCGGGAATCATCACCGATGGTGCCGTCGAGCAGACTGGACATGAGCACCATGATTCCGCCGGGAGCGACCAGCTTCCAGGCGGCATCCATAAAAGCGGGAAGGTCGGCCGGGGCCACATCCCCCACCACCATTCCGTAGCTGGCGTCAGCCAACCGGCCCATGACATCCAGGGGACGTGACGGCATAAAGCGCACAGTGGACTCGGCGATTCCCAGACCGGTGAAAATAGCCTGGGCGGCGGTACGGTGCTCGACTTCCGGCTCGATGCAGGTGATCTTCGAATCGTCACCCACGCCGCGGGCCACATAGGCACCGGTGACAGCCAAGGCAGGGGAAGCAACCACGGCACCGGATTTACTGCCCGGAACCGCCAGTGCCGCCAGGGTGGTCAGCAGCTGGCCGGTGGGGGTATCGGGGGCGTTCAAACCGAACTCGTCGGCGTATTCGCGGGCTTTGTCCATGACTTTGTCTGGCCCGGTGGTGGATTCAATGAACTCGGACATGGCTTTCACGGCGGTAGCATTCACAAGATGCCAGTTTAAGCGGCACTGCCCCGCCTTGCGCCGGTGGACTGAATGCGTGTTTTCACCATGTGCCCCAACCGTCACACAAGCCCCGGTAAAAACCGGAAAAGGCCCTGTCACCGCAGGTTTCACGGTGGTGGGCCATGGGGGTGGCACAAGGAGGTGAAACCGAACCGTGATCAGATTCCCAGGTTACTTTTAACGGCTTTTACGGTGTAAGCTAACTGCCTGATGCACACTTCTTCCATGACATCGAAACTGGACGACACCGCCCGCCCCGCCGACGGGCAGGCCGCGGAAGGCCCCCTGACCGGGACCGCGGCTTTTGACGCCGGCGAGGGGACCATGCCCGAATGGGGGGAACTGGTCAAAGAGCACGCCGACGGCGTCTACCGGCTGGCATTCCGCTTGTCCGGCAACCAGCACGATGCCGAGGATTTGACGCAGGAAACCTTTATGCGGGTGTTCCGCTCAATCGACAAATACAAGCCCGGCACCTTCGAGGGCTGGCTGCACCGCATCACCACCAACCTGTTTTTGGACATGGTGCGCCACCGGGCCCGTATCCGCATGGAAGCCCTGCCGGAAGACTACGAGCGGGTCCCCGGCAACGAGATGACCCCCGAGCAGGCCTACCATGCCGCCAACCTGGATCCGGTATTGGCCACAGCCCTGGATTCACTCAGCCCCGAGTTCCGTGTCGCCGTCATTTTGTGTGATGTTCTCGGCATGAGCTACGACGAGATCGCCGACACGCTCGGGGTGAAAATGGGCACCGTGCGCTCCCGCATCCACCGTGGACGCGGACAGCTGCGGGCATACCTTGAAGCCGCGGCCAAAGACAACGACGAATCAGCCAAACTGCTGGTTCCCGCCGAAACGCGCTAGCATCCGCAACACACTGTCTCCGGGAACCC
>NZ_JAFLEQ010000016.1:283851-323797 GCF_017307055.1 Corynebacterium mendelii
GGGTTGCCGTGTACCAGGGGGTGACGCGGTTTTTCTCCGGACACCCGGCCAAGCGGGCCAATATCTGCACCACAAGCTTTCCGGGCACCGGGACCGAGTGGTTCCCGCACACGGCGCAGGCACGTCCACCGTTGGCGGCCGTGGACTTTCCTGCACCGGAGATAAAAGACAACTACTCTCGTCAGCGGGCACCAACAACGGGGAACCGGGAACTTTGCCGCCACCGGACCCGTTGACGAAGTGAAGGCCACAAGAGATCGGCCGGTGTAACGCGTCCGTCGCCGCCACCGGATCCGGTCCTGTCACGCACACGCCACACTGGCACTGATTGTCCGACAAGGAGGTGCAGGCCACCCGGCGGAGTTTCCTCCGTCGGCGACCGGTGATTTATGTCCCAGACACATCAGACACCCAAAGCCCGACGCCCCAGAAAGTTCGCTTCCCAGGAGCATCTGTCGGCCGAGGCGGTCGCTTCCTTCGTGGACGGCGAACTGACCCCGGCTGCCACCCACCGCGCGAAAGTCCACATGGTGCACTGCACGGAATGCCGCGGGGAAGTTGACCGCCAGCGTTTCGCCGCCGACAGGCTGCGCAGCGACAGCGAGGATATTCAGGCACCCAGCGAACTGGTGCAGAAACTGACCCGTATCGCCGTCTCCTGTCCGGCAGGCCCGGGGGCGGAGGATCTTGACCGGGAACCCGAGGGATTTCTCGGCAAAGTCGACTACCTTTACCGTGCGGTCCGCCGCACCCGTACCCGTTGAAAACCGTGGAACACCAGCCTGTGTCGGCCCGTCCCCGGACCGGTGGACCATCCTGCTGCCACCGGAAAACCCATAGCTGACCCATCCCCGGTACGACATGCCCCGGCAGGTTAAACTGGCGGGGTGTTCTCGTCTATCGGATGGCCGGAGATTTTCACCTGTCTCGTCATTGGCCTGATCGTCATCGGCCCGGAGAGGCTTCCCCGTGTCGTGGAAGACGTGCGCGCCGCGATCATTGCCGCCAGACGGGCCATCGACAACGTCAAACAGGAACTCAACGAGGAAGTCGGCGACGAGTTCAGGGAACTTGCTGAACCCATCGGCCAGATCGCCCAGCTGAGGGCCATGGGGCCGAAAGCCGCATTGACGAAAACACTGCTGGACGGGGACACCACTTTTCTGGACTCGTTTGATCCGAACAAGATCATGTCCTCGACCACAACAGCAGGTCAGGCGCAACGTGCCAGACAGCAACGGCAGCACCCGGAGACTTCCCCGGAAACGGTACGCATCCCCAGGCCTTCATCCACCGGCAAGCCGACACCCACCGCAGGCAGTAATGCGGTTCCACCCAGCCTGCAGTCCACCCAGCAGTTAGCCGGCCACAATAATCAGCACGGCCCACACAACAGCGGACCACATGCTGCACCCGCATCGCCGGACAACAATCAGGCGACAAACAGCCCCGGTGACTGGGACGACGTCATTTAGCCTGTGCCCCGGAAAAACCGGTGTTCAGTGCAACCCGAAAGACAACTTTTCGGCAACACAGGGGCTGCTCCCGTCCCGGACCCGGTTCGCGACGCGGGTCAATGACGCCATTGCTGCCGCTGGAGTGGGGTATGTCGTTCATCTTCGCAATCACTTTTTCCCGCTCTGCCCGATAAACCCGGGAAAACCCTGTGCGGGAACAAATCCTTCCCCCTCAGGAGGATGACCGAGGCCGCACACCAGTACCATCCCCTCAGCCTGTCGAGTGCTGATTGTGGGAGTTACCTTGTGCTCAGTTGCGAAAGCAGCGCGAAGATCTGCGGAAGGAACCGCGGTGGCGGTGGCAGCAGCGCCGCACCATCGTTTCTGGGAGCTGTCGCGCTCGCCCGACGGTTCGCCCCCACCGCCGATACCCGATTCGCCCCTTTGAGAAACATGGGCGAATGCGTGCAGGAGGGAAAACACCTGTCCATTCCCGGTGTCGTTGGCGTCGATGACAACCAGCGGTGCTAGTGGTGAATACAGCGTGAAACCCCCGGAACGTGTCGATATCCGGTATTCGCTTGGTGGAGTTTCCCGCCACCAAATCAACGACAACCAGCCCCGAGGTTGTCGAAAGCCCGGATACGGGGTGTCCGGCGTCGCCGATACTTGTGAAGTACTTTGCGGTCTGCGGCGGAGTAATCAAGGGCCGTTGTCATGGCATCCGCGGCCCGGTGAAACATCAAAGCACTGGGTGCTTCCCACAAAACTTCAGCTCCGGTGCACCCACGAAATTCCACTCCTGGCGCCGCTGATTGAGCAGGATGGTCTCCCGCAGATTTTTTGCCGGGGTGCTTTTTAGCGATTTATCTGAAAAATCCGGAATGGGGACAGTAACCGGTGGGGGATTGTCGAGGAAGAAATGGCCCAGAGGAACAGCGGAGAAATGGGCAAGCTCCCTCATCTTTGCTGGACCAGGGTGCTTTTCTTTGGAAGCCCAGTGGCTCCCTTCCGGAAATGTCCGGGTGGGCTCCTTGTTGGACCACCCGCTGTGTTGTCGTATCGACTCAAGCACAGCCGGCGGGGACGATGCGCTCACAAGTCACCTCCACGGGGACGGACAACGGGGGGCAAGCGGGCCTTAAAAGGGCGGGGTTGCTGATTTTTCCAGAATCCAGGTCACGGTGTCACCGCCTGATACGTCACTGTGCAGTTCATGAATGTGGTGCCGGAGTACTTGCTGACAACCGGAGCCGCGGAGGGCGGGGACTAAGAGTATCCGGCTGGTGGTGCAGACGTTGCCTGTGAAGGGGTGGCTGCGGCTTTACCCGTGGAGCTGCAGCAGTATTGCTTGCTAGCATCCGGATATGGAGCACACCACCAGACGCATCACCCTCACCGCCGTTGACGTACGGCGCAGCGCCACTGACGGGGATTTGTGGGAGGTGATGGAGCCGATGCACTTCACAGGCAATTTTTATGCCGATGGTGCCCTCTACGAACGTTCACTGGCGGAATTCACTGTCTTCCAGCGGATGTTGTTCGCGATGAACTGGATGGAATCCGAGGTGTGCAATGGCGGCTTCGACCAGTTCCTCGGCAACTCCACCGGCATGGTGTGGGCCGATGCATATGCAGGTTTCACCGCCATCGGCGACCGGGACACAGTGGACATTCTCGACGCGGTCGGTACCTGGTACGGCGGTGAGCCTGCCAAAGACAGGAAAGCCCGCCGACAGCGTCTGCAGCAACTGCGGGAGACGGATGCCCACGGGCTGCTCGAAGAGCTGGACAGCCGCTTCTACAGCGACGAGCTACTGGCCGACCGGGAGGAAAAGCAGCGTGCCTGGGTGAAAAACAATGCAGGGCAGTTCACCTTCGACGGGGAAATCCCGTCCTACGGATAGTCCGACAGCAAACCCAGCCCCGGCAATCCGATGGATGTGGCCGGAAAATACGACAAAGAAAGAATGTAATTTCAAGCCATGAACCAACCGGCAGTCCCCGGCAAAGACCGCGTCAAGCAGTTTTTCGATCATCTCGCGGCAGAAACAGCAGTCGACATCATCACCATCACCCCGCAGCCCGGGGCGGTACTGGAACGCACCGGCAGCAACTTCGGCGGATTGTTCTATCTGCCGCGCGAGTGCAGTATTCCGTGCACGGAAGCTGGCGGTCAGATGTACATGCTGGCGCAGATCAACTGCGCGGAACTGCCGGCCAACAATATCTACCCGGACACCGGAATCATGCAGTTCTGGATTGACGGCTCAGATGATGTGATGGGAATGGATTTCGAGGACATCCTCTCTGACGCGGGAAAACGGGTCATCTACCATCCTGAGATCACCGACCATCTCAGCGCCGAGGAACTGTCCGCCATCTACCGGCCGCAGAAGGCCGATGACGGGGAGTTGTATACCCCGATCTTTGAAGGCGCCCCACTGGCAATGGTCTTCACCCCGGGCAAGCAGAGCATCCGGGTCACCGACTTCCGCTTTGATGCAGTGTTTACCGAAAAGTGGAATGAGTTCTTCCCCGACTGTCCTCTCGACAATCTCTGGGAGCTCAACGACATTGACGAAGAGCTTTTCGACGCGGCCAACGAAAAATTCTGGGGCCAGGAGCAATGCCAGATCGGCGGATACGGCTCTTTTACCCAGGAAGATCCCCGCTTCGAGGACCCACTGGATGACTACACCGAGCTGCTGTTGCAGATCGAGACTGTCAACGGTCCCGGCTACGAGATGATGTGGGGTGATCTGGGAGTGGGCGGTTTCTTTGCCCGGCCACAGCAGCTCGCCGATCTGGATTTCGCCAACTGCATTTTCAACTGGGACTGCGGATAGCACGTTTGCTGGAGGCCTGTGGAAGAGGGGCAGCACCATACACCGGTGCGGCCGACTGCCGGATGTAGTGGTGGTTTGTTCCGTACAGTGGGAAATATGACTGCTACCGACACCAGCCAACCAACCGTTCTGCTGACAGGTGCTACCGGATATGTGGGGGGCCGTCTGGCCCCGTTGCTGGTAGCCCGGGGCCACCGCGTCCGGGTGCTGGTGCGCAATCCCGCTCGTTTGGCTGATCTTGGCTGGGCAGAGGATGTGGAGGTTTTCGTCGGCGATCTGTCGGATCCGGATTCGCTGGCAGGGGTTTGTGACGGCATTGATGTGGTCTACTACCTGGTCCATTCGATGGGGGATGACAAAAAGTTTCGGGAACTGGAACTGCGGTGTGCGAACAATTTGGTGGAGCAGGCCCGAACTTCCGGTGTGCAGCGGCTCATTTATTTGTCCGGCCTGCAGGATCCGGACCGGCACAGTGACCACATGGCCTCCCGGGAGGGTGTGGGACGGGTGTTTCTTGAGTCAGGTCTTTTGAGCATTGTCTTCCAGGCTGGGATTGTGGTCGGCTCCGGTTCGATTTCCTTTGAGATGATCCGCCACTTAACCGACCGTCTGCCGGTGATGGTCACCCCGAAATTCGTGCGCAACAAAGTCACCCCGATCGCCATCGGCGATGCCCTGCACTATCTTGTGCAGGCGGCCACCGCAGAGTTTCCCATCTCGCGGACGTGGGATATCGGCGGGGAAGAGGACTTGACCTACGGCGGCATGATGAACACCTACGCAGAGGTTGCGGGCCTGCGGAGAAGAATCATGATCCCGCTTCCGGTGTTCACCCCAGCCCTGGCGTCCCGTTGGGTGGGCGTGGTCACACCGGTACCCGGTGCCACGGCCAAGCCACTGATTAAATCCCTCTCGGTTGACGCGGTGGTCACTGAACGCGACATCGACGAAGTGATAGCCCGCCCGGAAGGCGGACTGACCAGTTACCGCGAAGCAATTGCCCTGGCACTTGACGAGGTGGAACTCGACCAAGTGGAGACCCGCTTCACCGATGACTACGCTGACACCGACTATGCGCCCGCCAGGCCCTTGCCGGGCGATCCTGATTGGGCCGGAAAAAAGTACTTCGTCGATACCCGCATCCGCACCACCACCGCCAGTAAAGAGCAGCTGTTTGAGGTCATTGAGTCCATCGGCGGCGCCAACGGCTGGTATTCGGTGCCACTGCTGTGGAAAATCCGCGGCTGGATCGATGTACTGGCCACCGGTCCCGGTTTGATCCGGGGCAGACGTTCGCCGACGAACCTGCGGGTGGGGGATTGCCTGGACTGGTGGACAGTCGAAAAGATCGACCGCCCCCGGACACTGCTGCTGCGGGCTGATATGCGGGTCAGCGGGGACGCCTGGCTGGAATTTAAAGTCCTCGACCGGGACGACAACGGCACCGGCTGCCGCTACCGGCACCGCGCCATATTCTTTCCGCACGGTTTGGCGGGCCTGGTCTACTGGTGGTCAATCTATCCCGCCCACGGATTCGTATTTCCCGCCATGGCCGACAATATTCTCGCCGAAGCTGAAAAACGTGCGGCAGCCGCCGGTGACCCAACTGACGGGTGAAAAAGCATCCGGTGCCCGGTTGCGGCCGGATACCACTGCACCACCTAAACCTTCCCCGACAGGGGGCCACCCGGGTTTGTGCTGCTGTCTTTTCTCGTTTGACGGGGCAGCTCAGCGTTGCACCAAGGGCACCCCGCCGGGCCGTGCGGGGCGAAACGCTCCCATTGCGGTGGTGTCATGCGACAACAGCAGCAGCCGGGATCAAGGGCAACATACGTGGCGAACGGCATGCCGTTTCACATCAGCTGACACCCATCGTCGAAACCAGCTCACACTGTCCGTCATCGTCGCCGGTGGTGTGGCCCCTGATCCTGGTGAGCAGGTGGTCATCCCTTGTGTCCCCGTGGCAGTGAACACAATAATGCTAAGACAACCTGCATCAAGCAAGCTGGAGCCGGCATCAAGCCGTCTGGCTGTGGCGGGGTTCCGGATCGTTAAAAACCCGGGCTGGACCACATACCGTCAGCTGGATGTGCCGCAGTCACACAGAGATGGGGGCTTGAGTGGCTGGTCTAACGCTGCTGGCGTGTTGCCCGGGCAAAGAGAAGATGCCGTGAGGGAAAGCAACAGTGCTTCTTTCAAGGGTTGGTTGTATCCGCAAGTTTTCCGTCGAGGTACATCCCGGTGAGGATTTCCTGCAGTTGCTCGTTGTAGAGCACATAGTTGACCGGTTGTTGTCCCGGTCTTTTAAGGGGCTGTAATTCGGCACCCAGGTACTCGGCCAGAGGGGTTGGTGACCAGTGTCCGGCCCCACCCTGCAGAACACCTGCGGCGCTGAGCCGCTGGTTGAGTTCCGCAGCAGTCGACAGGGTGTCATTGTCGTGAAGAATATTCATCGCCTGCCACCGGCGCAGAAGACCTGTGGCCGATATCGGCGGCTCAGGTGCGCCCGGCGAAGACGTCTCCGGTTGGGTTGAAACACCGGGTGCGGGGGTGCAGTGGGGGAAGACGTCCCGGGTTTTTTCCGCGTGACGGGCCAACACCGAAAACACCGGTCCCCGGTTCCACCGCACGGGTGCGCCAATGACCACAAACAGGTCCCTGGCCCTGGAAACAGCCACATTCATCAGCTGGGGATGGTCATCGATGAATCCGGACTGGGCGCTGTTTTCGCCGTAGACCGGGGAAAACACCACCACCGGCCGTTCCGCGCCCTGCAGTGCGTGGGCGGTTCCCACGGTGATGGCGGTGGCAAGATCAGCGGGCAGGTTTTTCTCGTCCGGGGCATCGTCCACCGCCTTTGAAATCGCTTTTCTGATCTTGTCGACCTGCGGTTTGAACGGTGTCACAACCGCAATCAGTTCATCTGCCGCCACAGGTTCACCGGGGTGGTACATCGCATGCAGGTGCGCGTAGTTGTCGACAATCCAGTCGGCTACTGCCCGGGCTTCGGCGGTGTTGTACCGGGAGTTGCCGAGCCGGGTGTCCTTTGATGCCGGCAGGGTAATGAACTGGATGTGTTTTTCCAAACCCTGGTCGGTCAACCTGAATGATTCTTTCGGCCGGCTGGGCTTGAGCAGACCGTCGTAGAGCAGCTTGTTGCTGAAGCCGATAATGTCCGGGTGGCAGCGGAAATGCTCCAGGAGAAGCAGCCCCGGTTGTGTTGTCGCCTGGGCTGTGCCGTGGCACCACCGGCCGGCATGGCTTGCCACCCGCATCAGGTTTGACGGATTGGATGCGGTCAGTCCCCGTTTTTTCAGGTTGTTCTGCCAGGCGCTGTCGCTGATGCCGCTTTTCCGGGCGATCTCACAGTCGGTGGTTTCGGTGAGAGTCCAGATGGGGGAGAGCTGTTTCTCATCGCCGACAACCAGGGCTCTGTCGGCCAGTGCGAACGCCGGAAGCCCCAACGGTGCACCAACCTGTCCCGCTTCATCGACGATCAGTAGATCAATGCGGTTGAGGTCGAAAGACCGCGGATGGTGCGTGTCGGTGTAGACGTGGAAATATTTCGGCAGCTGGTAGACAGTCATCACGAAACACGGGGTCAAACAGGGTGCCTGTGACCAGTAGGTGTCGTTGAAGGGGCCGGTTGTTTTGAAGCGTTCGTTTTTGTCGAAGAAGCGGTCTTTCTCTTCCAGCCAGGTGGCCTCCCAGTAGTGCGCCGCCAACCAGAATTCGGCGTAGCGGAGAGTGGTGTCGAGTACCCGGTCCAGTTCAGTAAGGCTGGTGCAGTCGGCAATCTGTGTGAGGTCGGTGCAGTCGCCGACCATGGGCAGCCGGTCGAGTCCGGCGCAGGCAAGGGAAAATTTGGGTCCCGGCCCGGATTCGGCCATGGTGTCGATGAGTGTGCACCGCACCCGGTCGATCTCAACCAGATGCCCGTGGATGATGTTTTTTACCTCCCTGATGCTCAGTTGGGGCCGGTGTGTGCCGGTGGCTTCGGTGAATCGGCTGACGAAATAGTCTTCCGCCTTTTCCAGGTAGTCGGGGGCGGTGTAGTCGGCATAGGTTTTCTGGCGTCCGGGAGTTTCCACCAGATACTGTTTTTCCGCCCGGTCGAGTTTCGCTTTCGAGGGGCAGTAAACGGCCAGCGACTTCAGCGGCTGCAAGGGGCCGGGGGAGTCTGGTGCGGGTTTGGCCGGCAGCCACCGGGTCTCCCACGGGCCCGGATTATCGGCCGCGACCGAGCTGAAGGAAGAGATGATGTTGGTGACCGCCTGATTGTTGGTGGAAGTACCCACAATCACCGGTGGGCGTTTACCGGTCAGTGCGTGGCGGGTCAAAAGATTGGCCACCACCGACTGCAGCATGGTGGTTTTGCCGGTACCGGGAGGACCGGTCACCGCTGTTACCTCGCCGGATCCGGAAGCCAGAAAACCGTGGACCGCTGTGCGCTGGGAATCAGTCAAACAATAGTTGCGGGACATCGAGCCGCAGGATTCTGCAGCCAACTGGTGGAGGCTTGTCCCGAGGGCGTCGGTGTGGGTGCGCTTTCCGGTGAAACCTACGGCCATGGTTTCAAACAACGGTGGTTTCTTATCCTGCTGGGCAAGAAACTCGTAGGTTTGCAGCAGCTCGTCGACGGCCCTGATGCGGTCGTAGACCCGGACGTAGCATTTGTCGGCGACAATGCGCATTCCGGTGGTGCCGGTGTGTTCGGCGGCGAATTCGCCGACGGATTTTCCCGCCACCCGCTCAAAGAAGTCGTGGCACAACTCAAGATGGTTGGTGACAGCCCTGGCGGGAGTGTCGGTGGGGTCGAAAGCCCGGAAGAAACTGTCCATGGTGCCGACGGTGATGTTCTCGGGGGTGATACCCGGGGACAGGAGGTTTGCGGCCGGAATCCAGGGGTTGCTGCCGAAAACCCAGGCGGCCTCGATGGTGCCGTCTCTCCACAGTTCGGCGGCCAGAGTCAAAATCCCGGTCTTTTTTTTGCCGCTGACGGCCGTGACCGGCGAGATCGCCACCGACAGGGTTTCCGGCGGGGTGAACTTGGGCTTGTGGTTGGCTGCGGCGTGGGCTGCAAACAGTTTGTCGGCTTTGTCCTGTGGTATCTGGGCTGCGGCCAGGCATTCCGGTGAAACCGTGATGTAGTCGGAACCGCTGTAGGTGACGGCACCCAAATCGCCCCGGCGCAGTACCCGGGAAAAATAGTCGATGATGCAGTCGGTGGACACATCATCTTCCGGTTGCCGGTCATCGTTGCCGCCCGTGGCCGGGACCGTTTGTTCGGCCCGCTTGTTTCCAGGTTCGTCATCCTTATCCGGGGCAGGGGCCTGGATGGCGGAGGAGAAGGCTTTTTTCAAACGGTTGAACACTGGTTGTCCTTCGGGGAGAAAACGGCTCTGGGAAGCGGGCTTGCTTCAACTCTAGGCAACAACCCCGGTATCAGGTGAAATGTGCTACCGAAAAAGTTTTCTATTCACCGGCTTCGGCGGTGAACCTTGAAAGGGGTGCTTTGACTGATCATCTGTGCCCGAACGTGCAGTTGATCATCGTCGACCAGGCCGCGGTGTTGGCCAATAACCTCCCGGTGGGCAGCGGTGACAAGCGTGTCAGGGGAGAAAACGGATGTTTGTGCCGTCGCTGATCAGCCGGGCGTAGTCGGTGAGTTCCTTTTCACTGACGGTGCCGCCGTGTCGGGTGAATACCTCCCGGATGGCCTCTTTGATGCGCTCCTGTGGCTGACCCTGCCAGCAGCGGTAAAGTGTTTGAAACTCCCGGTTCAAGCTATCGGCGCATTCCTCCACTGCCGGTTGGACAATCCGGCCCAGTTCCTTGTCATCCGGCTCGAATCTCATGGGCGGCACCTCCTTCGTGCATGTGGCGGTGAGAATAGCACCCGGCAAATCCCCGGCCATTGTCGTCTTGTCAGTTGCGGAAGAAGTTCAAGAGACCCCCGACGGCGGCGGTGAAAAGCCCGGTGGGCCGGTGCTCCCGGGCAGCTATGGCCTGCAGGTTGGCTGCCAGCACACCGGTGCCGGCGGTGTGAGGGGCAAGGCTCTCGGGCAACTTCACTGCCACCCCGTAGGATTCGGTTAATCGCCACAGGGTTTCCACCAGGGGTGCGGGGTGGGAATATCGTGCAGTTGGTCCAGCAGTCCCAGCAGAACCTGCAGCATGCGAAGGCCCGTCACCGGGGAAATCTCGGCTGCCTGCCGGATCGTATCGGCCACCCGGGAAGCTGTGATATTGCCGCCTTCAAGCAGGCTGGAAAGCTCACAAGACAACAGCACCGGATCGACACGATTCCGATCCGCCAGAGCAGCCATGGTTTCTGCCGCCGCAATACGCTGCACCGGATCTTTGGCACCTGCGGCAAGACCCAGTGCCGAGTAAGTGGGCCGTTCCGGTAGATACCGGGATCCGGCCAAACCAGCCAACACCGCACCGGTGCCGTTGAGGGGGGCCGACTCGGTGGCCGCAGCCAGTAGCGGGTGGGCGTGGGCGGCAAGAATATCCGGGTTGTACTGGACAATCCAGGCCAGCCATTCCATGACCGTGTGCCAGTCAGCCATCTGGTCGGCAAGTTTTTTTGACAAGTGTCCCGTACTGGTCGGCGTGGCTGAAATCGAGCAGTTTCCGGGCTGGTGTGACCCTGGAGCCACCGGTGTCTTGTCCGTTGATGCGCCACAGCGGAAGGGTGGTGGTCTCATAGCGGATGTGCAACGTCACCTGCTCTTTGCGCCAGGCGAATGGTTGGTGGGCAAGCGGGGTGTCAATCAGGCGTTTGTTGCCTGCCTCGCCTTTGCCGAGCCAGAAAATCTGGTCGATGAGGATCCCGTACACCGACTCCCCGCGCTGCGGCTCAAGGCTGTAGTTGTTTCTCTGCCGGTTCCAGGTGGAATGCATCAGGGTGCGGATGGGTTTGTGGCCGGGCAGAATTTTCGAGCAGATCGCCGTCCGCAGATCAGCGATATCCGCCAACCTGGGTGCGGCCACGATTTTTTCCGCCCGGGCGGTGACACCCGGTACGGGGACGCCCACCCCGTGACAGGCCCAGTGGATCAAAAGCTGCAGCAAATTCTCCCCACTGCAGTTGTGCGCCATAATCTGCTGGATAATCAGCTCTTCCCCGCCGGCACCATCCACTGGTGCAAGCGTTTGCACCTTTTCTTTTGGCATGCTGGCTGTGGGCGGCGGCAGCATACCCACCCAAGAGGCGGTGGTTGACGGCCCGGTAGTTGAATAAACAGGGGATTGGGGGCTGGCGGTGACTCTGCCGGGGTTTCCGCCGGCCAGCTTGTGGTTGACTGCGATGGCGCGCAGCTGAAGGGGAAGATCATCGACAACCGGTGACACCTGCTGCTGTATTGCCGGAAGCAGTACGGGATAGCGGTCTGCAATCCCGGCAAGCAGCAGCTGCGCTTTGAGAAGCTTTTTTCCTGCCGGACAAGTACCGCCGAACCCACCTCAATCAAGCGCTCGCACTGCAGCTGGTCGAGTTCCCCGACCACCTTTGCCAGCAAATCCAGCGCCATCCCCACCGATGCTGACGGGGTGGCGGCAACAACCGCCAGATAACGGTCGAAGCGGTTCATGATATCGATGATGTCCGGGCTGAGAGCCAGATGCGCTTTCCTGGACCACTGGCATTTTATGGCCTTAAAGTCCCGCAGCAGACCTTCCACGCTGGCACCCAGCAGGCGCTGGCGAAGAGCGGGATCAGTTTTGCCCAACAGGGCTAAAACAGGCTTCCAGTGGGAGGCGAAGATGTAAAGCGCCTCGCGGCAGTTGCCCATCTCCTCCACCCGGAAGGTAGCGGGAAGATCGGTGGCGGTAAACCGCCTACGCGACAGCAGGCGATCCACAGCCATCTGCGGGCTTTGGGGTTGGTCGGGTGTGCCGTCGGCGATCAAATTATCCCCCATTGCCAGGATAAAAGCCCGCAGATACGCCGGGGTGGCGTCCAGATCATCGATCTGCGGCAGCTCAACCAGCACATTGAACGGAATCAGCACGAAGGTGGCCAGTTGCTCTATCAGGTGGGTATCACGGGTGCATACCGCCGCCAGGAAAGCCCGGGTCCGCAGTGGCTGCAGATGAGGACCACCTGTGGCGTGCGCGTCAAAGAGCTTGCCGGGCTTGGGGAAAACATGGAGAGATAACCGAGCACTTCGCCGAAGCTTCCCAACCCGCCCAGCAGATACAAATCAGCTGCTGACAGATCCTTCTTGTCGGTCGACTCAAGAAGGGGAGCCAAGCAGCGTGCAAGCTGCGCTCTTTCCCGCTCACCGGCCCCGGCCACAATTGCGTGCAGTTTTTCCCAATCGGTGCGTAATCCATCCACCAGGTACTGGTCCAGCAGCACCTGCCGGTCGGCCGCGGGCAGGTTCGCAGCAGAAGTAAGGGGTGGATTCACGGTGTGCCGGCATGGTGGCTCATTTCCGGTTCAAAGGAGACAAAGTGGGGTTGGAATTGGAATAAAAATCGACCCCGACTCCGACTGGAAGCAGTCTGTGCCGGCGCGCCGGGGGAAGGGGCAGGGGAGAGAGAAAAACAACAACAGCCCGCCGGAAAAAGAATTGTCATCCGGGGGCTGTGGTGTTTGTCGGCCGGTGGTGTGGTCCGTGGCGTGTTTTTTTAAGGGTTGGTCACCCCGAGGTTCAGTGACTTTCCTGCCAGGGAATCATCTTTGTCGCGGACCACCAGTTTGTCGGCGATTTTGCCGATCTCTTCCGCCGCAGGCGACTCCGGGTGGCTGATCACCAGTGGTACCCCGACATCCCCGCCGGCCCGCAATGCAGGATCCAGCGGAACCTCACCCAAAAGCGGAATTTCCACACCGGTGAGAATCGACAACCGGTCGGCCACCGACTGTCCGCCACCGGCGCCGAAAACATCGACCACCTGGCCGTCGGGCATGACCATCGCGCCCATGTTCTCGATGACACCGGCGATTTTCTGGTTGGTCTGCTGGCAGATCGAGCCCGCACGTTCGGCGACCTCTGCGGCAGCGGCCTGCGGGGTGGTGACAATCAGCAGCTCCGCATTGGGCACCAGCTGGGCCACAGTGATGGCCACATCGCCGGTGCCGGGGGGAAGATCAAGCAGCAGCACATCCAGATCGCCCCAGAACACGTCGCACAAAAACTGGTTGATCGCCCGGTGCAGCATCGGTCCGCGCCAGATGACAGGGGAGTTGCCTTCCACGAAATGCCCGATGGAGATCATCTTCACTCCGTGGGCCACCGGCGGCATGATCATCTCGTCGACCTGGTGGGGGGCTTCACCGGAACCGAGCATTTTCGGCACCGAGTGGCCGTAGATGTCGGCGTCGAGCACCCCGACACTCAATCCCTTTTTCGCCAATGCCGCCGCCAGGTTGACGGTCATCGACGATTTGCCGACCCCGCCTTTGCCGGAGGCCACCGCATACACCCGGGTGGTGTTGCCGGGTTTGGTGAAAGGCACCACCCCGTCATGGCCGCCGGGGCCGCGGAGTTTGCTCTTCAACTCCCGGCGCTGCTCGTCGGTGAACACATCGGTGGTGACGGTGACTTCACCGATCCCGGGGATTTCTTTGAGCACTTCCTCGGTGTTTTTCACCAGGGTGGTTTTCATCGGGCAGCCGGCAATCGTGAGATAGATTTCGACTGCGACATCATCGCCGGTGATGGACACTGATTTGATCATGCCCAGTTCCGTCAGGGGCCGGCCGATCTCCGGGTCCTCGACCCGGGCCAGCGCCTCGTTGACTTTGCTTTCGGTAATCTTCTCGCTCACGCGCGCAAGTCTACCCGGCAGCACCCGGGGAACCGAAGACGAGCCGCGACCGGGGCGGCATCCGGTATGCGCCGACTGGGCAGTCAGCCACCGGTTGTCAGTCGTCGTCGTGGTCGGCGCCGTGGCGGGGTTTTTCCAGATGCCGGTTGCTGTCGGCGCCCTGGGCTTCCCGGCGGCGGGACGCCCACTCGTCGTCGATCTTCGATTCCAGGCGCTCAATCAGTTCGGTGAGATCCTCCAGCTCGTGGCGCAGATAGTCACGGGTGACCCCCTCGCCGACAGCCAGCCTGACACTGGCCAGTTCCCGGGCCAGAAACTCGGTGTCGGCTTTGGTTTGTTCACTGCGCCGCCGGTCCTCGGCCAACGACACCCGGTCCCGGTCTTCCTGCCGGTTCTGGGCCAGAAGGATCAGGGGTGCGGCATAGGCGGCCTGGGTGGAAAACGCCAGGTTGAGCAAAATGAACGGGTACGGATCCCAGCGGCCCGCCCAGGCGACGGCGTTGAGTGCGATCCACATGGCCACAAACACCGTCTGCCAGAACAGGTATTCACCGGTGCCGAAAAACCGGGCGACTTTCTCGGCCATGGCGCCGACGGAGTCGCCGTCGATTTTCAGTAGTTTGCGTCGCTGACCGGCAAGGGGGGTGTCAAGGTCGCTGCGTTTGTTTTCGGCCATGGGGACCTTCCTTGTCGGTGCCGGAAAAGAAATGAGGGGTCAGAAAAAAGAATAGAAAAAGCCTGCCGCCACCGGGCAACCGGCCCGGCAGGGACCGGGGAGCGGTTTTTCAGGGGTCAGCGAAACAGCGGTTGCCGGGTGTCGTCGTCGGTGCGCAGGTCCTTGTCGCGCCAGCCCTCGGGCAGCATGTGGTCGAGCAGGTCATCGACGGCCACCGCGCCCAAAAGATGCTTGTCCTCGTCGAGCACCGGCCCGCACACCAGGTTGTAGGTGGCGAAAAACCGGGCGGCTGTTTCCTGGTCATCATCGGCCAAAAGAGCCGGAAGATCAGGATCCAGCACCCCGCCGACCAGTGAGGACGGTGGTTCCCGCAGCAGCCGCTGCAGGTGCACGCAGCCCAAGTACTTGCCGGTGGGGGTGGCCGTCGGCGGCCGCACCACAAACACCATCGACGACAGGGAAGTCGGAAGATCGGGATCCCGGGCCATGGCCAGAGCCTCGGCGACGGTGGTCTGCGGGGTGGTCACCAGCGGCTCCGGGGTCATCAGGGCGCCGACGGTGTTGTCGGAGAAGTTCATCAGGCGCCGAACCGGTGCTGATTCCTCCGGATCCATCAGCTCCAGCAGCACATCGGCTTTTTCATCGGGCAGCTCGCCCAAAAGGTCGGCCGCATCATCCGGATCCATCTCCTCGAGCACGTCGGCGGCGCGTTCGATATCGAAGGCCTCCAGAAGCTGGGCCTGCTTTTCTTCGCTCAGCTCCTGCATAATGTCGGCCAGGCGTTCATCGTCGAGTTCCTGGGCGATTTGTTCGCGCTGGTGGGCGGGAAGCTCATACATTTTCAGCGCCACATCCGCCGGGCGCATGTCCTCGAATTCGGCGATCATCTCGGCGGTGGCATTCGACTGGCCGACACCGCCGGCACCGATGCCGTGCACATCATTCCACGGCACAATCTCCAGCTTCGGACGGCGCCCGAATTTGGGTTTCTCGGTAAACACCGCCACCCGGGAGATCACCCAGTCGCGGGTGCGGGTGCGTTCCAGTTCAATGTCGGCGATCTCCAGCGCCCGGCCCTTCAACTCCGGGTGCTCCGGATCGTCGACATGCACCTTCGAGCCGATCAGATCACCCATGATCGTCAGCTCACCGATGCGGGAGGAATAGCCCCGCATCGAAATCGATCCGGTCACCAGCGTGATGTCCTGCGGCTCGATCGCGGCGATACGCAGCATGGGCAAAAAGATGCGTTTGCTTCCCACCATCTCCACCACCAGGCCCAAAGCCCGGGAGACCGACCCGGTCTGGCGGACGGTGACAACCACATCCCTGACACGGCCGATCGCGTCGGCGTCGGGGCCGCGGACAACCATGCCTGCAAGGCGTCCGGCATACACACGGGTGATAGCGCTCATAGCGGCCAAGTCTACCGGTTCACCCGCCGGCGCCCCCATTTGCTTTCCCGTCCGCCGCACAGCCGCCGGTGTGGCCCGCGGCTAAGAGGGCCGACGTGCGGGAGACGGCAACACAAGCCGGGTGCGGGAACATAACCGGGTGGCCGGTACGTTGGGTTATAAGGACCGACGAAAACCCTGTGCGGGTCCACTGCCTGTCCCACCCCGCGTTTTTTCGCTCAGCAGCTGCAGAAAAAGACGGTCAGGGTGCGGCCGCAGCCGGAAAGCCCGCACGGTCAGTGTCGTTTTGCCACAAAGAATCCTCCACCCGCCAACGAGCAGAAGAAGTGATGGCCATGACCACCCCCCGCGATGACAATTCCGGCCACCGAGACACACCGCAGCAGGGCCAGTCACAGCCTGACACCCCCGAGACCACCAACCCCCCGGCGATCGGTTTCCACTACGGCTTCGTCGACGACAGCGGTGACAGCGACGACCGGCACCAGCACGACGGAAAGTCCGCTGGGCAAGCAGACGACGCAGACCCCGCCGACCGGCCGGCTGGCGCCGACCGGCCGCGTACCACCCAGCCGGTGGGCAACCGGTCGTCGGCCGCCCGCCGGGAATCGTCGCGCGGGATCGGTAACCCCGGCGATGACCGGGTGTGGAACAGGCCCGGGCTTTTGGGCGGCAGGAACAAAAACAACTCTTCCCGCCCACCGAAAGCCCCGGCCGGCGGCGGGTGGCGTGACCGGGAAGAACAAAACGGTGCAGCACCGGACGGTGGTGCAGCACCCGGCCGGGTGCCCGGCAAACAGAGCCCGGCACCGGTCAAAGCCATGCCCGCAGGATGGCCGGTGGGATCGTTTACCAGCTACGCCGAGGCCCAGGCGGCGGTGGACATGCTCAGCGACGACGGGGACTTCCCGGTTAAGGACATCTCGATTATCGGGGTGGATCTGATGGAGGTCGAAAAAGTCGTCGGCCGTCTCAGCTGGGGCAAAGTCCTGGGCCGGGGGGCACTTTCGGGGGCGTGGATGGGCCTGTTCATCGGGCTGTTGATCAGCATGTTCCAAACCGAACTGGTCGCCCCGCTGGTCGCCGGTTTGGCCATGGGCGTGGTTTTCGGACTGGTCACCGCCGGTGTGCCCTACGCCATGAGCCGAGGCACCAGGGATTTCGCCACCACCACGGAAATCATCGCCAACCGCTACGACGTGATCTGCGCCCCCGACTCAGCCCGCCGGGCACGGGATCTGATCAGCCGCCACCGCCACAACCGCCGGTAGCTGCCGTTTCCTTTCGTGCCGGTGGAAAAACAGGCCGTGCGGTTTTGTTGAACAACCGGTGCAGCGGGTGGGTGGTGTTTCCCTAGAGCCATTTGGCCCGGCGCATGAACACGTACATCGTCAGCACGCACACCGCCATCACCGCCAGGGTGATGAAATAGCCGTAGTGGGTGGCAAGCTCCGGCATGTTCTCGAAGTTCATCCCGTAGATGCCGGCAATCATCGTCGGCGGGGCGACCATCCCGACCAGCGCGGAGATTTTGCGCATGTCCTCGTTTTGCTGGATGGAAATCATCGCCACGCCGGCGTCGATGAGCGCGGTCAGCCGTTCGTCGAGGGAAGCGACCATATCCACGGCAATCAGCTCGTGGTCGAGGACGTCACGGAAGTAGGAGCGCAGCGGTTTGGAGAAGATATCCCGGTGCGACTCAATCAGCGACCGCATCGCCTGCGCCAGCGGATCAATCGAATGGCGCATCTCCAGGATCTCCCGTTTCAGGGTGTAGATCTGTTCGATGGCGAACGCCTGCTCCGGGTCAAAGACATCGTCTTCGAGTTCGTCGACGTCGCTTTGCAGCTCGGCGGCGATGCGCAGATATTCGTCGACCAGGTTGTCGGCGATCATCCAGGCGATGACCGGCGGGCCGAGCAGGCACTGTTCCGGGGCGTTTTTCATCACCTGGCGGATGGCCCTGATCGTCGACGGTTTGCCGTGCCGGATGGTGATGATGAAATCGGGGCCGATGATCATCTGCACCTCACCGGTTTCGATGATCTCCTTGGTGTCGTGGACGGTCTCGTGGTCCCGGTAGGAGATGCTGCGGACCACGAAAAACAGCTGGTTGTCGTAGCGTTCAACCTTGGGCCGCTGGTGGGCGGTGACCGCGTCCTCGGCGATGAGTTCGTGGACATCGTAGGCGCGGGCGATATCCATCATCTGGTCCTGTGACGGTTCCAAAAGCCCCAGCCACACCCAGCCGCTTCCCGTCGAGCGCACATGCGCCAGTGCTTCATCGTGGGAGAAATCCCCCTCCACCAGTTTCCCGTCGCCGTCGTAGACAGAACACCGCTCCACCGCTTCTTCCAGGGTGTCGGGTATCTGGTCGCGGGCGGGCGGGGTGCGGCGGAGATCTTTCGGGGCGCTCACGGTATCAAACAACACTTTCTCGGGGGAAAAACGCTACTCCGGGCGACGGGCGGGCCGGAAAAAACAACAACCAACATACGGTCTGGGGGCCGAGGATAAAAACCGCCCCGGGAAAACACGCGGTGATGGTGTGGCACAGTTGTTCACCGCTGCCCCCGCATGGTGCCAACCAGCCGCGGGGTGTGCCCGGGATTGGTGCGCGGCGGAGCGGACGGTGCGATCACCGCTAAACTGGGGGAGAACACACCAACGGGTCACCCCCCACCGGTCCCCGGGGCGCATGCCGCCTTGTCTTCGGTGACCGGTACCGGCAGGAAAGGACCACCAAGCCAGTGGAGTCTCGTAGAAGCGTTGTCCGCGCCACACTGCTTGCCGCTGCGGCAACGGTGGCCTGCGGCACGGTGGCCGGCTGCGCCGAGGAACCGGGACCTGATCCGTTGGATTCCGATTTCCGGCCGATCAGGATATCGGTCAACGCCAATTCCGAGGAACAGCGCATCCTCGGCGAAATCTATCAGCGGGCGCTCAACAATGCCGGCCACGGGGCGTACCTGTCCATGGAGACCGTGCCGGTGGACCACCACCGGCTGCACCGGCTCAACGAGCTATCCGGTGACCTGATTGTCGGCTGCACCGGGGAACTGCTCAACCAGCTCAACCCGGTGCAGGCGCAGCGCCTGTCCACCGAGTGGGTGGCCGCCACCACCGGTGCGACGCAGGGGGAGCTGAAAAACTCCGGTGACTGGCGGGAAAAGGTCTACCAGGCCATGGTGGGGTCCCTGCCGGGCAACATGCTGGCCTCTGATCCGTCGAATGCGATCGGCTGCGACGACTATGACGGTCCGCCGCTGCCGCAGCACATTGTTCCCGTCTACCGCAAACCGATGCTCGACCGGGGCGACAGACTGATTCTGAACAAAGTCGGCGGCACCATCACCACCGCGGATATCGAGGAGCTGGTGAAAAAAGCCCGCCGGGAAGGCTCGGTGGGCTTCGCCGTCACCGGCTACATGGCCGACAACGATTTGTAGCCGGGACCCGGCGGCGGCCACAGGCCCAGCCCGGGGGCGGTTGAACAATTGCCGCCACCGGTCCAGGACCACCGGCGGCGGCAGGCGGGCATGACACCCGGTGAAAAAGCGGATCGGCGGCGGGGGAGAGGAAATAAACCGCCACCCCGGCCGGTGGCGGTCCGGTCGGGGTGGCGGTTTGTCACGTGCGGTTGTCCGCGCTGAACTAGTCGGCGAAAGCCTCGTCGATGAGTTTCTTCTGCTCGAACTGGTGGACCTTGGCCACACCGGTGGCAGTCGAGGACTGGGCGCGCCTGGACACCCGCTTCAGCGGCGGCATATCGGGCAGCACTTCCCGGAAGTGGACCGCCAGGAAGGGCCATGCCCCCTGGTTGGCGGGTTCTTCCTGGCACCAGCGCACCTCTGTGGCGTTGGGGAAGCAGTCGAAGGCTTCCTGTAGCCGGTTGTGCGGGATCGGGTGCAGCATCTCCTGGCGGATGATCGCCACATCCTCGCGGCCGTCTTTTTGGCGGCGCTTTTCCAGCTCGTAGTAGAGCTTGCCGGAGGTCAGCAGGATGGTGGTGACCTTGTCGCAGTCGCCGGTCCTGTTGCCGTCCCGGTCAACCAGGCGGGGATCGTTGATCACCGACTGGAACTTGGTGACCTTGGTGAAGTCCTCCACCGAGGAGACCGCATCCTTGTTGCGCAGCATTGACTTCGGGGTGAACACCACCAGCGGGCGTTTCAGATCCCCCAGCGCATGACGGCGCAGCAGGTGGAAGTGGTTGGCCGGTGTTGACGGGTGTGCCACGGTCATCGAGCCTTCGGCACACAGCTGCAGGTAGCGTTCGATACGCGCCGAGGAGTGGTCCGGCCCCATGCCCTCGTAGCCGTGGGGCAGCAGCAAAATGACTTTGGTCAGCTGGCCCCACTTCGCCTCGCCGGAGCACAGGTACTCGTCGATGATGGTCTGGGCGCCGTTGGCGAAGTCACCGAACTGTGCCTCCCAGGCAACAACCGCATCCAGGTTTCCGACCGAGTAGCCGTATTCGAAGCCCATGCCGGCGTATTCGGTCAAAGCCGAGTTGTAGACCAGGAACTTGCCGTCGCCTTTTTCGCGGGCCAGTTCATCCAGCGGGTTGAATTCGGCGGAGGTTTCGTGGTCGATCAGGACCGCATGGCGCTGGGTGAATGTGCCGCGGCGGGAATCCTCGCCGGCCAGGCGCACGAGTTTTCCGGAGTTGGCCAGAGATCCGAAAGCGATCAGTTCACCGAAGCCCCAGTCGATGCCGCCGTCACGCACTGCTTTGGCGCGTTTGTCGGCCACCGGCTTGACACGCGGGTGGATATTGAACCCTTCCGGCAGGTGCCCGTAGGCCTCGCCGATCTCGACGAGTTCCTCGCGGGTGATGGAGGTATCCATCCCATGCGGCAGCGGTTGGGCGATCTGGATGCCCTCCTGCGCTTTGGCGGACTGTTTCTCGGCCTTTTTCACCTCGTTGAACACGGTTTCCATCTGGTCGTGGAAGTCACGTGCCACAGCGTCGGCGTCAGCCTCGGACAGCTCGCCGCGGCCAACCAGGTCGGCGCAGTACTTCTCGCGGGTGGAATCCTTGTTGTCGATGATGTCGTACATCTGCGGCTGCGTCATCGACGGGTCGTCGGCTTCGTTGTGGCCGCGCTTGCGGTAGCAGACCAGGTCGATGAAGACATCCTTGCCGAAGCGGCGGCGGTATTCGGTGGCCATGCGGCCAACCCACACCACAGCCTCCGGGTCATCGCCGTTGACGTGGAAGACCGGGCAGCCGTAGGCCTTGGCGATGTCGGTGGCGTAGTGGGAGGAGCGTCCCGAATCCGGGGTGGTGGTGAAACCGATCTGGTTGTTGACCACAATGTGGATGGTGCCGCCGACGGTGTAGCCGCGCAGCTGCGCCAGGTTGATGGTCTCCGGGACGATACCCAGTCCCGCGAAAGCCGCATCACCGTGCAACAGCATCGGGACGACGGTGAACCCGTCCTCGCCTTTGTCGAGAATGTCCTGCTTGGCGCGGGCGATACCTTCCATGACGGGGTTGACCGCCTCCAGGTGGGAGGGGTTGGCCGTCAGGGTGATCTTGATCTCGCCGTCGCCGAACATCTGCAGATGCTGGCCTTCGGCACCCAGGTGGTATTTCACATCCCCCGAGCCGCCGGCCTGGGCGGGGTCGATATTGCCCTCGAACTCGTTGAACAGGGTGTGCAGCGGCTTGCCGACGATATTGGCCAGCACATTGAGCCGACCCCGGTGCGGCATGGCGATGACCACTTCGTCCAGTCCCTGGCCTGCGGCGGTGTCGATGGCCGCATCCATCAGCGGGATGAGTGATTCCGCGCCCTCGAGGGAGAAACGCTTCTGGCCGACGTATTTGGTCTGCAGGAAGTTCTCGAAAGCCTCGGCGGCGTTGAGTTTCTGCAGAATGTATTTCTGCTCGGCATTGGTGGGCTTGTCGATGCCCGCTTCCAGCCGGTCCTGCAGCCAGGTGCGCTCATCCCGGTCCAGAATGTGGGTGTATTCGCTGCCCACTTTCAGGGTGTAGGCGCGACGGAGGGTCGACAGCACTTCGCGCAGGGTCATGGTTTCCCGGCCGGCGAACCCGCCGACGTGGAAGGTACGGTCCAAGTCCCACAGCGTCAGCCCGTGCGATTCGATGTCCAGATCCCGGTGGTCGGGAACCGGCATACCGGGCTGCTGCCAGTGCAGCGGGTTGGTATCGGCAATCAGGTGGCCGCGGGAACGGTAGGCCTCGATCAGCTGCATGACGCGGGTGTTTTTGTCCACCCCCGTGTTGGGCAGATCCTGGGTCCAGCGCATCGGGGTGTATGGGACGTGCATGTCGGTGAAAATGTCGTCCCAGAAAGCGTCATCGACCAGCAGACGCGACATGGTGCGCAGGAATTCACCGGATTCGGCACCCTGGATCACCCGGTGGTCGTAGGTGGAGGTAATCGTCACCAGTTTGCCGACACCCAGTTCGGCCAGCCGGTCCTCGGAGGCGCCGGCGAATTCCGCCGGGTAGTCCATGGAGCCGACACCGATGATCGCGCCCTGGCCCTTGGTGAGCCGGGGCACCGAATGCCGGGTGCCGATGCCGCCCGGGTTGGTCAGCGTAATGGTCACACCGGCGAAGTCTTTGCCGGTCAGTTTGCCGTTGCGGCCCCGGTTGACGATGTCTTCGTAGGCGTCGACGAAGTCGACGAAGCTTTTGTTCTCGCATTCGCGGATCGCGGCAACCACCAGGGCGCGGGCGCCGTCTTTTTGCGGCAGGTCAATGGCCAGGCCCAGGTTGATGTGCTCGGGAACCACCAGGGTGGGTTTGCCGTCGACAATGTCGTAGGCGTTGTTCATGTCCGGGTGCGCCATGACCGCTTTGACCATCGCGTAGCCGATGATGTGGGTGAAAGAAATCTTTCCGCCCCGGGTACGGGCCAGCTGGTCGTTGACCATGGACCGGTTTTCGAACATCAGCCTGGCCGGCATATCGCGCACCGAGGTCGCGGTGGGGACCTCGAGGGAGATGTCCATGTTTTTCGCGATCGCTTTGGCAATCCCGGTCAGCGGGGTTTTCCCGGCTTCCGGAAGGGAGGCCGCCGCCGCCTTATCCATCGGGGAGGGGGCTTTCTTCCGGGCTGGTTTCACCTGCGGATCGGGGGCTTTGCCGCGGCCTTTGTCGGCTGCGGAAGCATTCTTGTGGCGGGTGTTGGCGTTTTCGTGGATACCGTCGGCAGCCCCTGTGTGGTGGGCTTTTTCGGCTGTTTTTCCACTGCTTCGGGGGGTGTCGTGTTCGATGCCCAGGCCTTTGTCCGGGCCGGTGGGGGTGGACGCGGCCCGGGACGTGGCCGCGCTGCCGGACGACGATTGTTTCTGGCCGGAACCGGATACACCATCACCGGCGGTGTCGGGTTTCCCGTTGCCGTCGAAATAATCCCGCCACTCCCGGTCAACGGAAGAGGGGTCGTCGGTGTACTGCTGGAACATCTGGTCCACCAGCCACGTGTTCTGGCCGAAAGTACTGTCGTTGCTCACGGCAGGTGCTCGCCTCGTTTCTGTGCGTGAAAAATTTGTGGGTGCGCCTTTTTATTGACCGGGACTGTGTGTCATCCCCGGCTGTCGGGGTGACGGCAGGGTATGCCGTGCACGCACCGTCAGGGGCGTCACATGCCGGGCGCGGATGATGTGTGAAAAAACACCGTCTCCGCCTGTCGGTCATATCACGCCACTCCCCCCAGAATAACTGTTTCGGCGCGTCGGCGCCGGACATCGGTCAGGCCGGTGGCCGCACCCGCCCGGCCGACGGTTGAAAGCGGTGGGAGTGACCGTGGCAGGGGCCATGTGACCTGCCCTGATATACCGCGACTGTGATGTGGGACAGGTCTGTGGCCCCGGCGCGGCATTTCACACAGTCACCGGGTCCGGCCACACCCGAAGGCCACCCCGAAACGGTCAGTGGCACCCAGGCTACGGGTGTGTTCACGCGCGGCTGTGGGGCACCGGCCCACGCCCCTGAAGTGTCCCCGGCGCCGGTGCGCCGCCCCCGTCCCGGGGTGGGAGCCGACCGTAACCGGCGGTGCGGGCGGAAAAGCCGCCGGGCGGTTTTTTCAGCGCTCTACCCGCGGGTCGGTTGTGTGGGCGTTGACCAGACGGGCATAGGCCCCGCCCGCGTTGACGAGACTGTCGTGGGTGCCGTCCTCGATGATCCGGCCGTCGTCGATGACCAGGATTCTTCCGGCGCGGGCGGCGGTGGCCAGCCGGTGGGCGACAATGAACGAGGTCCGGCCCTCGGTGATCCGCGCCGAGGCGGCGAGCATGATTTTTTCCGTCGCCGGATCCAGGGTGGCTGTCGCCTCGTCGTAGATCATCAGCTTCGGTTCAATCAGTTCGGCGCGGGCCAGGGCCACCAGCTGCCGCTGCCCGGAGGCCAGGCCTTTGCCGCCTTCCCCGACCTCGGCGTTGAAGCATCCCGGGATGGCGGCAATGACATCCAGGGCACCGACCCTGGCCGCGGCAGCAATGATCTCCTGCTTTGTGGCACCGGGTTTGCCGTAGGCGATATTGGAGGCGATGGTTCCGGCGAACAGGTGCGCTTCCTGCGGTACGGTTCCCACCGCCGCCCGCCAGTCCGCCGAATCGAGGGTGGCGATGTCACATCCCCCGGCCCGGATGGCACCGGAATCCGGGCGGTAGTAGGAGCCGAGCAGTTTGACGATGGTGGATTTACCGGAACCGGTGGCCCCGACCAGGGCCACCGACTGCCCGGACGGCACCGAAAGATTGATGTGTTTGAGCACCGGCGTGCCGGACCGGCCCGGCGGGGTGGTGCCGCGGGCGGGCCGTTGGCTCTCTGCCGCCGGGGCCGTGGGGGCGGTGGGGTAGGAGAAAACAACATCATCGAAGACGATCTCACCTGCCGCCAGGGCTTGGGTCCGGCGTGCGGCCCCATCAGGGTCGGTGGTATCCGGGGTGGTGTGGCCCCCGAGGCACGCCACCGCCGGTGTGGTGGCCAGCAGATCACCTATCCTGCCGATACCGACGGCGGCCTGCCGGTAGCTGTCGTAGATTTGCGCCAGCTGGCGCACCGGGCCGAACAGTTTTCCCATCAGCAGCAGGAAAGCCACCAGCACACCGGCACTGATGCGGCCGTCGGTGACAAGCCCCGCCCCCAGGCCGACCACGATCGCCTGGGTGATCTCACCGATGGCGATAATGCCCGGGAAATACAGTGCCACCGCCGCCTGGCCGGTGATCCGCAAACGCCGGTAGCGGTCGGCTTCGGCCGCGAAATCGGCGGCTACCTGCTGTTGCATGCCGTGCATCTGGGTGGTGCGAAGAGCCGCCACCGACTCCTGGAAGGTGGAGTTGACGGCGGTGATGGCACCGCGGGCCGCGGTGTAGGTGCGGCGGGATATCCGGGTAAACACCCAACTGGCGGCCACCACCACCGGGATGGCGGCGAAAGCCACACCGGTCAAGGCCGCCGAGGTGGTGCCCATCATCACCGCCACGCCGCCGACGGTGGCCACCGCCACCACCGTCTGCACCAGGCCGGTGCTGATAAACGAGTTCAGGGCATCAATGTCGGTGGTCATCCGGGTCATGATTGCCCCGGCACGGGTGGTTTCGTAGAAGGGCAGATCCAGGTTCTGCAGATGCGCGAAACAGCGCACCCGCAACCGGTAGAGCACCCGCTCGCCGGCCCGGCTGATCACGATCTGCCTGAGCATGTCGATCACCGTGGCGATGACCACCACCACGGCACCGGCGGCGGCGGCGACCATGATCGCCCGGGGGTGGCCGGCCACCACACCCTCATCGATGGCGTGCCCGACCAGCCAGGGGAACGCCAAATCCCCGGCAACCCCCGCCACCAGCAGCAGCAGCGCCAGGGCCAGCAGGCCGCGCACCGACCACACCAGCCGCGGGAAGGAAAACACACCCCGGTCCCGGATGTCGTCGGTGACATCGATACCGGGGGTTTCGGTGGCCGCGGGCAGACGGGCCACCCGTTGCAGCAGTTCCCGGGTGGCCGGGACCGCGGAACTTCCCGGTGGTTTGTGCGCGCCCATGCCGCCGGTGCGGGTCACTGCCGCGCGCCGTGCCCCGGCGGAAAACCGGGCTGCCGGATCAGTGTGGGCCACCGGCGGAAACAGCGCCGCGATATCGTGCCCGCCGGCCGGGGCGGCCGGCGGCACGGCGGCGGGGACACCGGTGTGGTGCCCGCGGCCGAAATCGTCGTCCATGAGGGTGGTGAAGGCCTCCACCCCGGCCATCTCGTCAAGGCTTCCGGTGGCCACCACGTGACCGGCGTCAACCAGCACAATGGTGTCGGCCAGCTCAACGGTGCTGTGCCGGTGGGCCACGGCGATGATGGTGGTGTGCGCCAGTTCGGTCGTGATGCGGGTGTGGATGGTTTTTTCCGTGACCGCGTCAATGGCGGAGGTCGCATCATCGAGCACCAGCACCGCCGGTTTCCCGGCAATCGCCCGGGCCAGGGCCAGACGCTGGCGCTGCCCGCCGGACAGTGACAGTCCTTTTTCCCCCACAGTGGCATCCAACCCGCCGTCCAGCCCGGCGATGAATTCGTCGGCGCAGGCGATGTGTGCCGCCCACCGGATGGTGTCCTCCTCCAGTCCGCGGCCCATGTCGATGTTGTCGCGCACACTGGCCGAATAGATGAATGCCTCATCCGGGCACACGCACACGGCCTGTCTGACCTTGTCGCAACCGAGCTGCCTGTAGCCGACCCGTGAGTGTGTTCCCCGCAGCGCCAGGCTTCCCGAATCGGGATCGTAGAAACGGGCCGCAAGTGCGCACAGCATGGTTTTCCCGGCCCCGGTCGGGCCGACCAGCACGGTGGTGGTTTGCGCTTCGGCGGAAAAATCGAGCCCGTCCACTATGCGGTGTCCCCGGTCGGTGAAGGTGACATTGTTGATCTCCAGGCCCAGCGGACCGGCGGGGATATCGGCCGGGTGCTCCGGCTGCGGCAGGCTGGGGGTCAACGCGGTGACTTCACTGACCCGGGACACCGATGACAGGCCCGACTGGATGCGCACCATGGTTGCCGCCACCATGCGGGTGACCAGTGTCAGGGTCGAGAGGTAGGCGGTGAAGGCGACGAAGGTGCCGATGGTGATGCTGCCGCTCAAAGCCAGATAGCCGCCGACAGCCACATTGGCCACCTGTGCCACATCGGGAATGTGGGTGACCAGCGGCTGGATGCGGGCGGTGATGGTGGCGGCCCGCATTTTCTCGGCGAACAGCTCCCGGGCGAGTTGTTCGACCCGGGCTACCTCGGTGCGCTCCTGGGCGAAGGCTTTGACCACCCGCACCCCGGTGACCGTTTCCTCCACCCGGGTGGCCACATCGGCGCCTTTCTGCTGCGCCGACCAGTTGGCGGCAAACAGGCTGCGGCCCCGCGCCCCGGCGGCGATGACCACCAGCGGCAGGAACGCGACGGCCACCAGCGCCAACGGCGGCGACAGATAAAACATCACCGCCACAGTCACCAGGAGGGTGAGCAGGTTTTCCGTGGTCAACGGCAAAATCGCGATGAGACCCTGGACAGTTGTCACATCCGAGATCGACCGGCTGACCACTTGCCCGGCGCGCAGCGTATCCATGCCCGGTCCGTCCAGGCGCTGCAGTGATGCCAGCAGTGACAGGCGCAGCCGGTGCTGGGCGTCAAGGGACAGCCGTCCGGCCATATACCGGCGGAGGAAAGAAAAACCGAAGCGGCACACAGCCACCGTGATCAGGCAGGTGACCACCGCCGGCAGCGGGTCCATCCAGAAAAACACCCGTGTCGCCGGGGAGGAATCGGCCTGGCCGACAGCCAGATTCACCGCATCCCTGGTCACCAGCGGAATAAGGGTGGTCAACACCGTGGTCACCACGGTGGCCAGCCCGGCCAACCCGGCCTGGACCGGGGTGGCCAGCACCATCCGGTTCAACTGCCGGAGGCTGGCCAGCGTCGACAGGCCCCGGGACTGCGGGGCGGTGCCGGTGGGAGCTGCCGTGGCTATGGTGCTGTCACTTCCTTGTGAAAAAATGCCCTGGTGCGTTCACGCCGCCGCGCGGGGGCGCCGGCCGCCGTTTCGCGGGGAAGAGCAAGCCCCGCTTTTCTACGCGTTGCTGTCGGTGCCGTCATCGGCGTCGTCGGTGACGGCGGTGGTGCGGGCTTTGGCCTGCAGGTCACTGACCACCTGCGGGGTGTCGGGCACAGTGTCCGGGGCGGGGGTGGAAAAAGCCTCCGGCAGCGGGCCGAGGGACGAGGTGGCGTGCTCGGCGACTTTCCCGGCCAGGGAACGCGATGTCGACCAGCCGATGACGGCACCGATGCCGAAGGGCACCAGTTTGCCCAGTGAGGCGGGAAGGATTTTTTTCGCGATTGTTTTGCCCGCCGTGCGGGTCAGGCGGGAGTTCAGTTCGTTCAGTTTCGCCGGAGCCAGTTTGCTGATCGCCGTCACCGCCGAGGTTGCGGAACCCGTGGAGCCGTCGGCCGACAGGTCCCCGACGAAAGCATCGACGACAGCTGTTCCCCGGGAGCCGAGCACTATCAGCAGTATCAGGGCGCGGCGGCGCTCCGGGTCGGAGATATCGGCCCCCCGCAGATAGGCGGACGCCAGGGTGTAGAGGGTGGCGGCCTCCAAAAACAGCACTGATTCCGCGCCGATGGCGGCAGTGCCGATGGCCAGCCCAACGCCGGGGACCGCGGCGGCGAGACCGGCCGCCCCGCCGGAGGACGAGGCGATCAAACGGAAATAGTCGGTGAGCCGTTTCTGCAGCTGCTCCGGGGTGTCGTCGGGGTGTTTCGCCCGCACCCAGTCGACGTAGCCGGTCACCGTCGATGACTGCATGCCGGCTGCTTTGTCGAGCGCGTTGATCAAAATCCGGCCGACGAAACCGGCGTTGTCGGTCAACTCCCGGTGGTTGGCGCCCAAAGCCTCACGGATCGCGCCCTGCACCGAGTCATCGAGCTTGTCGCGGCGGTCGGCTGCCGCGCCGTCCCACAGCCCGGGGGTTGCCTCGCCGGTGGACAACACGTCGGTGACTTTGTCTTTGACCACTTCACCGGCAATGCTGACGGTGCGGCTGACCCGGGCGAAAGCCGACAGGCCCTCATCACTGGGGTGTGTGCCGCTGTCGCTGCCGGCCCCCGCATCCGGGTCGGGGGTGCTGGTGCGCTTGTCGTCTCGTGCGCCGTCGCGGTCGAAACGGTCACTGATGGCAGAGGGCAGACGGGAGAAAATATCCATGGGTGACGGTGCAGACGCTTTCTTGTGTTCGCGGACGAAAAATACGTTGTTTCGCCGCACATACCGCGGGTATGCGGCGGCTATGCGGGGTGACAGCCTATCAACTCTACACGCTGCGCGCCCAGCGGCACTGTCGTCGGTGCGTGGCGCGGGCAGTGCCCTATGGTGGGTGGTGGGCCACACCGCCCCCATCGGCGGCGGGGCGGGCCGCGCCCGCGGCACACCCGCGGGCGGGATCTGATTTTTCCGACTGATGAGGACACACGCGCCGTGACTTTTCAACTGCACCCGGTGTTCAGGCACGTTATCGGCGACTACGGCTGGCTTGAACCCTGTCTGGTCCCCGGACCGGACAGTGCGGTGCTTACCGTCGGTGAGCTTGCCCGGCCGGGGACAATCGATGCCTGTCTGGCAGCTGCCGCGGCCCGCTTCCCCATGGGAAACCGGCGTTTCGAAGCCCAGGTGTGGTGGTTTTCGGCCATAAACTCCCTGGTGGTGCCCGCCGTGGACGCCATGGTGGAATACAGCGCCGCGGCCAGCCTCGACATCGGCTGCGGGCAGCTTTTTGTCCGCCACACCAGCAGCGGATCCGGCCAGGCGGAGCAGCCCTACTACTGGATGGGTTTCACTCCCCGGGTCGACGACGGTGCCGACGGTGATGATCCCGCCGTGTGGCACCGGGCCGGCCGGGAGCTGGCCGCAAGTCTGGGGCCGCTGGTGGAGTGCCTGTGCGAGCATGCCGGGCTGCGGCCCGGGCCATTGTGGGCGATTGTCGGTGACGGATTGAGCGGGGCGGCGGCTGCCGCCGGAAACCATGCTTTCGACCCTTACCGGGGGGTGCATGTGGGCCTGGAACTCAACCGCGGCCTGGCCGACGGTGTGGGCGGATCGGTTGTCCTGCCGCCGCCGCGGTTTATCGACGTCTGTGACGGGGTGATCCGGGCAACCGACACCGCCGCCGCCGAGAAGGGGGTGGACTCGCCGGATGTGCATACCGCGATCAGACGCAACTCCTGCTGCATGATCTACCACAACCCGTCGTCGGACAAATGCGTCAGCTGCCCGAAAAAGACCCCGGCGGAGAAAGACCGTGATCTTCTCGCCTACGTCAGCTCGATGGAGCCGTAGGGCGGATACTGTGCCGTTGCGGGCGTAAAAAAAGGGGCGGGTCCCGCCGTGCCCGCGCCCCGGGGCGGAAGGGGGGTGATTGTTTTTTTAACCGCCTGCGGCTTGCACGCCCCACCGGCTGCCCGTGCCGCCTACAGTGGGGGCGCGGGGCAGTGAAGGCACCAATGAACACACCGCGACCGCTTGCCCGCCCTGCCGTGGGTTCGTGGGCGGGCCGGTTTCCCATCCATCCACCGTAAGGTCAAGGTTAGAACTTGTGAGTTTTTTCGAGGATCTCGCCAGCGTTCTGGACGAGCACAACATTGAGCAGCGCATCACTGAAGCAGTGATGCACATCCCGGTGTCCGGGAACCTGGATTTACGGATCACCGTCGACAATGAGGTGCTGCCGGCGGCGAATATCAGGCTGCACTGCCTGACCGACGACGGCGACGATGATCTGCCGCCGAAACTGTTGGCGGTGGTGTTTTCGGTGTCCGCCGCCGTCGACGCGATCGTCGGTTTCCTGGAGACCGCCGACGCCATGGAATTTATCGACCAGTTGATCGACGATCCGCTGGGGCGGATCAGTGAACTGGATTTCACCGGCACCGACACCGGTATCCCGGTGGCCTACGCGCCGGTGGGCGACAGCTCCCAGATCATGGTCGAGATCACCCGCGACGCCGACGGGGTGTCGGTGGCTGAGGTGGCTATGGTGGTCTGCCCGCAGCAGCTCACCGAAGCTCTCGCGGATATCGACGATGCCATGGACACCGGCAGCCACGATGAGCGGCTGGCGGTGATCAGGCAAAACATTTTCGATGACCTCACCGGGGCCGGAACCGGCCTGGGGGAGGGCACTTTTTTGTCCCTGGGCAGCTACACCAATTTCGACCGGCTGATGAAAGTGCTGCCGTTCATCGCCTCCCATGCGGCCGGGTGGGAACAGGAACTCGTTGCCAGTGATTCCCCCGCCCAGTATTCCGGCATCCCGCAGGATGTGCTGGCCCACCTTCTGGGGCTGGGGGACTGACAGCAGATCATGCCGCCTGCGGCGGGGCGGTGAAAAGCTCCGCGGGGGAGGCGACGGGGGAAAAATCCGCGTCGACCAGATAACAGTAGGTCGGGTCGGTCCGCCCCATGATTTCATGCACCGTCGACGGGGCGTTGTGCCCTGTCACAGTGGTCATCCAGGCATCCGCTATCCGCCGGTCGACCGGTTGCCCCTGTGTGCCGGTGATGGTGGCGACAATGAGATAGGCCGGGATGCGTCCGGTCATCTCCCGCACGGTGCGGCGCACAAACCCGCCGGTGCGGTACCGGGTGATGGTGATTGTCAGGGCGGGGCTGACGGTGGTGGCCGGAAGCGTGGTCGACGGTGGCCGCCACCCGGGTGTGTCACGGGCCAGGGAGCGGGGATGGGCGGCAAGCGAATGCAGTTTCGCCGCCGCCAGGCCGCCGGCGCGCCGGATGGTGTGTTCCATCCGGGCAGTGCCGCCGGCGGCCCGGTGGCGGGTGGGGCACGGGATCATCGGTGCGGTCTTTTTCATGGGGCCTGACCCTAGCGGCTGCCCGCGGGATCACCCCGGCAAAAATCGAACACATGTCTTCATTATTTTTTGCCGTGCCCGCTATGTCGGTGACGGTGCATCCACCGCACGCCCATGCGGCCGGTTTGTTGGCTGCACGGCAACCCGGTGTGCGCGCGGCGGCCCGCCGCGGCTAGGGTGCGTGAGGTGAGCAGTGGAGGAAAAAACAACCGGCGTTCCACCGACGGGGGTGGGGGCCGAATCCGTCGGCCGGGGACAGCCCGGCCCGCCGCAGAGACGATTCCGGCCGAAATCCGGGTGCTGGTGGCGGCGGCGTTCATCATTGCCGTGGGCTTCGGTCTGATTGCCCCGATCATCCCGCAGTTTGCCCGCAGTTTTGATGTGTCGATGGCTGCTGCGGGATTCGTGGTCAGTGTGTTCGCGCTGTCCCGGCTGCTGTTCGCCCCGCAGTCGGGCCGCCTGGTGGACCGGCTGGGTTCACGGAAGGTCTACATCACCGGTCTGGTCACCGTGGCCACCGCCACCGGGCTGGTGGCTGTGGCCCAGACCTACTGGCAGATTCTGCTGCTGCGCGGGATCGCCGGCATCGGTTCGACGATGTTCACCGTCTCGGCGATGGGGCTTATTGTGCGTATCGCCCCGCCGTCGATCAGGGGCCGGGCGACCAGCACCTATGCGACGGCTTTTCTTGTCGGCTCGATCATCGGTCCGGTCATCGGTGCCGCCTTGTCGGTGCTGGGTATGCGTCCGCCGTTCGCCATCTATGCGGCGGCACTGTACCTGGCGGCGGGTGTGGTGTGGAAAAAACTCAACCCGGCGACCATCTACACCTACGAGCACACCAACACTGATCCCCCGATGACCTTCCGGCAGGCTCTGTCCGACAGCGCCTACCGGGCGGCCCTGGTGGGCGGCTTCGCCAACGGGTGGGCGAACCTGGGGGTGCGCATTGCGTTGCTGCCGCTGTTTGCCGCCCACGCTTTCCACCGCGGCGGGGCTGTCGCCGGTATCGCCCTGGCGGCGTTCGCGGTCGGTAATGCCGCGGCCCTGCAGGTTTCCGGCAGGTTGGCCGACCGGATCGGGCGCAAGCCACTGGTGGTGGCCGGGTTGGTGGTCAATGCCGTGTTTACCGCGGCCATCGGGCTGACTGATTCACCGGCGGGCCTGCTGATTGTCAGTGTCGGTGCCGGTGCCGGGGCGGGTCTTTTTGTGCCCGCCCACCAGGCCACCATCGCCGATGTGATCGGCAACAAACGCTCCGGCGGGACGGTGCTGGCACGGTTCCAGATGTGCCAGGACTTCGGGGCGATCGCAGGCCCGGTGGTTGTCGGTGCCCTGGCCGACCGGTTCGGCTACGCCGCGGGTTTCGGCATCAGTGGCGTGGTTTCCCTGCTGGCGGCTGTGGTGTGGATCGTCCACGGCCGGGAAACACTGCCGGACGCTGACACCACCGGTGGGGCCGGCCCTGCCGCCGCGTCCCGGCGGTGGTGGCGCCGGGGTGCCCGGCACACCACCAACGGCCCCTGTGCCGGGGCGGTGGCCGAACCACCCCATCTTCCCGGCCACGGGCCGAAAAACTGACACCACAGAAAAACTTCTGTGCACCAAAAATCCCGGGTGGTGGTGCTCCCTGCGCCGCCAGGCGGGTGCCCGCAGGCCAGGGCACGGCAGTGACGATCACACGCGGTGGCATGCACCCCTGATTGGCCGGTGGCTGTCAGCAGCCGCCGCAGGCCAGCCACTGGCGGCACAGGTCGGTGGGCAGCATGTGCTCCAGCGCGAGCCGGAAGTTCACCGGGCAGCTTCCGGTGTGGCCGGTATAGTGCGCCCGGCCCAGCACGCAGTACTGCTGGGTGCGGGTGACATGCGGGCCGGTTTTGCGCACCGCGATGACAATCTGTGTGCCACGCTCGGCCTGGTCGATATAGGCCCCGGCAGCCGGGTCGGCGGCGGACAAACCGGGACTGGAACACCAGTTCACAAGCCGCGGGGACAGCGCATAGGTCTCCCGGTTGGCGGTGGCCACAACACCGGCGCCCTGGGTGACGGTGGCCAGAAGAAGAATCTGGTTGCGCTCGGCAAAAACGTAGTCCCCGTCACCGGTGACCGGCACCGGATGATCCCCAAAAATGGCGGGATCGGCCGCGGCCACCAGCTCCCGGGCACTGTAGTCGGCGTGCAGCCGCAGCACCCCGCCGAAACATCCCGGATCATCACTGACAGCCACCACCCCACCCAGGTGGTGGCGGCGGGTGGTCACGGCAAAAAGCTGCTCCAGCTCCTCGGCGACCAGCCGGTGGCGGGCCACCATCGCCAACGCCCGGTCAGGATCCCCCGGCCAGCCTGTGGGCTGTGGGCCGGACATATCGGGTCCGAACAGCTGGGCCAGAAACATCACCGCCAGACTGCGGTGCACGGCGGGCAGCTCATCCAGCCGTGCCCCGCTGCGGGCGATATCGGTGTAGGCCTTCGCGCGGAAAACATCACTGACGTGGATGAACCGCCGGATTCTGCCGAGTAAAAACGCCAGCTCCCCATCACCGGATACGATGTTTTCCCCCAGCAGCCCCGCCCGGGCCCGCCACACCGTCCAGCAGTCCGGCCAGGTCGACAGATCATCGGCGACAACCGGCCCGGACGGGTTGTCCAGGTAGATATCCTCGACCAGGGTGGCTGTCCGCAACACGAAATCCCGCAGCACATCAAGCTTTTTCTCGGCGACAAGACGGGCGATCCTGGCCCGAGCGGCGGCCTGGCGCTGGGGGCAGGCGGGGGCCTGAGAGTGGTGTGTCCGTGGCATGGTGTTGATTCGGGATCTTGTGGTGGTCTCCCCCGGGCATACCGGCCTGTCCCGCCGTCACCTCGGCGGTGGAAAAGCGACCGGGGGAATGAAAAACACACAGACTGTGCGTGGCATCGAGGCTACACCGGCGGCAGGCGGTCCGGCGGCGGGGGAGACCACCGGGATTTGCCGCCGATCACACATCCGCCGGGCCGCCATTGATGGCCCGGCCCGGGCTTTTGTCCGCGGCGTATTTTCTGTCGCGGGAGAGTCAGCAGCCGCAGCTCAGCCAGTCGGAGACCAAATCTGTCGGCATCGATTTGTCCAGGGTGAAGGTGTATTCGGGGCGCTCGTCGTCGGTGGTGACCACCGATTTCACTGAAATGGGGCCCAGCAGCATGAACCCGTTGCTCGACAGATTCGGCGGCCGGACCGCAGCCACCAGCCGGATGCCGAGATCCCTGTGCCGGGCAACATAGTCAGCGATCACCGGATCCGCACCCGGGACCGGTGGGTACCAGGCCATCATCCGGGGGGTGATCGCCCGGGTGTAACGCAATTTCCGCCCCTGCTCGTCGGTGGCCCGGTTCATCTGCAGGTTCGCCATGCCCAGCAGTATCCGCTCGGAGTCGAAATACACCGGTTCCTGTTTTTTGTTGCTAATGGCCACCATCTCATCGAGCGGGGCGCCCGACAGTGCACAGTAGAGCTCAATCGGCTGGTATGTCGCGTGGTAGCGCAGCATCGATGCACCCAATTCCCGGGGCAACGCAGCGAAGTGGTGTCGGTGGGTGCGTGTGGAGGCGGCCAGAAGCTGTTTGAGTTCCTGGTAAAACGCCGGGTAGCGGCGAATGGCATACAGGGCGTCCGCCAGTGAGGTATCGCCCACCGGTCCGATCGGGTTGACCCCGGCGGACGGCTGCGGGCAGGGACAGTCGATCGTCAACAGTCCCACAAGCATCCGGGCCGCGGTCAGATGCGGGGCATCCATGTCCTGGACGAAAGGACCCAGCGGATTGGCGATGCGCAGATAGCGCTGGGCACGCACCTCATCGTCGACATGCAAAAACCGGTGCGCCCTGTCAAGCAGAAACTTCTCCCCGCCGGTCGTGTCGGACGACGGCTCGGCAAGACCGGCCTGTCTGAGTCTTTCCGTCCAGCTGCACGGTGGCAGCACCTCAACTGAATCCTCGCCAAGCGGTGCGGAGCCGATATGCCCGAAAGAGCGGTAAATCATCGGCAGAGGATAAAACGACACCCGGGTGAAACTCGCCAGATCGGTGGTCCCGACCTCGGACACGCGTTCATACAAGTGGTGGTCTGTTTTCTCGTCGAAAATCATGGGTACCACTTCCTGGGTGGTTGACAAACAGCATTGGCCAGCGCCCCATGAGTCAGGGGCAACCCCTATCGCACGGGTGCAGCCGGGAAGCCATAGCTCACTCTAGCAGTTCCCGTCGGCTGCACATACAATTCCGCCGCTAGGGAAAGCTACGGCAGGGCAACCGGAATAGTCCAGGTGATCCACCCTTGAACATAGTTCAATTCGGTGATGGGGGTGTCGATGAGTAAACCGTGGCGCAGGAGTCGATATCTAACAGGAAAATCATCTCTGCTACTAAAAGGCGGTGGGTGTGATGGGGTGCCGTGGTGGGTGGGGTTCTCGCGGTAAAAAGCGGTGTCATGACGACCGGTCGATGTGCGGTCTTTCGTTGCGTTAAAACAATCGAAACCGTAGCTGGGGATGAAGGTGCTGGTGGAGCGAAAGAGTTATGTCGCTTATTTTTCCCGACGCACGGCACTATTGATGCGGCGCAATCAGGGCACTTTATCGACTAGTTCGTTTAGCTCGTGTCGTCAGGTGGGAGTGGCGGCACCAGTCTCACCTGCGTCGATGGTCGGGAGGAGTTGATTTTTTTCTCTCTCTCGGCAGCTATGTATTTCTTTCGGCAGGTTTTGGTCTAGGAACCCTAGAGGGGTAAAACACTCCAGGTGGCCCAGCTGGCCGCCGCGCCGATAAGTGGTGAAAACATTGTTTTTTATCGTCTAGGCACGCTAGGATTATGCAGTCCTTAAAAAGATGACCAGTGTGCTGCGTGATAGCGCCCGTGTTCTGCCGGTTGGCCAGTAGAGAAAAGCTCTATGGTCCATCCCGCGGAATTGGTGGCTGTTGTTATTCCACCTGGGCGTTTCACCACCGAACTGTAGTTGTTACCAGCTGCTAGCTATGTTTTTTCTGGCTAGCTCCTGGCGCTAGGGCGTATACGCTGGGTTTTTAACCCTCTGCCTCGCCTTTAGCCAAAACGCGACTGACAGTGCCAGGCACGATTGTGCTGTGGCTTTTTTATAAGGACATCTCCTTTTCTTACTCGCAGACACCGCTGCGGTTTGATGTGCTGTGCACACAAGCGTGGTGGTCAGCGACGACGAATAGGAAAAACAGGCCTAATTCTGGTGGCTTTTGCCCTGGCAGGAAGGCCTGCCCACAATTGAATAGCAAGAAAAGCTGTCACTACGAATGGCGCGACAAAACAAATCATGAGGTCGCACATACATGGGCCCGGAATTATTGGATAAACCGGGGACAGGGCGCCGCGGACATGAGAAAAAGCGCGGCGCGCGGAAGCGTCAGGGATCACGTATGGGGATTCTTCTACCACGACGTTCATTTATTCCGCCAGAACAACGGCACGTCCGCAACCGGTGGCAACCGGTGGCTTGCGGCCACACAAAATTAAAGGCTGGGCAAGCATTGCCCGAAGCCACAGGAACACACCCGGTATGGGTGCAGCGTGACACGATGCGCTGCGGTGTACGGGATTTTTACATAGATAGGGAGGCGTTTTTATGAACGCCAACAATGAACAGGGAACCAGCAGCAGCCACGGAGCAGACGACGAGATTTTGACTCTCGCCGACGTGCTCAATGCCGATGTCGACAATCAGTCCGGCAGTGAGCAGGGGAAAACGGTCGAAGAATCCGACCAGAATCCGGCGCAGGCAGATGGCTTGGGGGAGTCCGCTGCTGCTGACACCGCCGGGGAGACAGCATCTTCTACCGGGCAGTCGGCCGAAGAGGCCGCTCGTGAAACCGCCGACGAGGCAGAATCCACCGAAGACGCTCCGGTTGTTGAACAAACACCGGTTGCCGAAGAAGCACCTGTTGCTGAACAGGCGCAGGGTGAAGCGGAAGTCACCGACACCGGCGACAGCAAGAACCCTGCTGCTGCGCAAGACAAGACAGCAGCCGATGATACGACGGATGCGGACGGTCAACAGGATGACAGCGCCGCCGCCGATACCGGTTCTTCGGATAACTCCGAAACCAAAAACGAGTCGGATGATTCCGGCAAAGACAACGACGAACCGCACGGCTTCGAGGGCCTGGGCCTGCCGGACGCCGTTTTGGAAGCCGTGAAAAAGGTCGGCTACGAACAGCCCTCCGCCATTCAGGCAGCCACCATTCCCCATCTGATGGAAGGGCGCGACGTTGTTGGCCTAGCCCAGACAGGCACCGGTAAAACCGCGGCCTTCGCCCTGCCGATCCTGGCCGGTATCGACCGGTCAGTCAAAGCCCCGCAGGCACTGATCCTCGCCCCCACCCGTGAGCTGGCCCTGCAGGTCGCTGATTCCTTCCAGTCGTTTGCCGACCATCTGGGACGTATCTCTGTTCTTCCCATCTACGGCGGCCAGGCCTACGGTGTGCAGCTGTCCGGTCTGCGCCGTGGTGCCCAGATCATTGTCGGTACCCCGGGCCGGGTGATCGACCATTTGAAGAAAGGCTCGCTGGATATCTCGGGCCTGCGTTTCATGGTGCTTGACGAAGCCGACGAAATGCTCAACATGGGTTTCCAGGAAGACGTCGAACGCATCCTGGAAGACACCCCGGAGGACAAGCAGGTTGCTTTGTTCTCGGCGACGATGCCCAACGGTATCCGCCGGATTGCCCAGAACTATCTGACCAATCCGAAGGAAATCACGGTCAAGTCCACCACCAGAACCGCCACCAACATCAAGCAGCGCTACCTGTACGTGGCGCACCGCAACAAGCTTGATGCGCTGACCCGTATTCTCGAGGTCACTGAAATCGACGGCATGATCGTGTTCGTGCGCACCCGCCACGAGACCGAAGAAGTCGCTGAAAAACTGCGCGCCAGGGGATTTTCGGCAGCGGCGATCAACGGCGATATCGCCCAGAACCAGCGTGAACGCACCGTTGATTCCCTCAAGGACGGTCGTCTCGATATTCTTGTCGCCACCGATGTTGCGGCCCGTGGCCTGGATGTTGACCGTATCAGTCACGTGTTCAACTTCGATATCCCCAACGACACCGAATCCTATGTGCACCGTATCGGCCGTACCGGCCGCGCGGGACGCACCGGTGAGGCGATTTTGTTCGTCACCCCGCGTGAGCGCCGGATGCTCCGCTCGATTGAGCGGGTCACCAAAGCCACCCTGGAGGAGATGGAACTTCCCACCATCGACGAGGTCAACGAGTCACGGACCGAGAAGTTCAAGGACCAGATCACCGAGGCTCTCGAAGATCCGCGGGTGCCGCTGTTTAGGAAACTGGTCAAAGCCTACGAGGCGGAGCATGACACCCCGCTGGAAGATATTGCCGCAGCTTTGGCTGTCCAGTCACAGACCGACGGTGATTTCTTCCTCAAAGAAGAACCCCGCCGGGACCGTGACCGTGACCGCGGTGGTCGTGACCGTGACCGTGGTGGCCGTGACTTTGACCGTGGTGGCCGTGACCGCGACCGCGGTGGCCGGGACCGTGGCGGACGCGGCGGGCAGGACCGTTTCGCCGACCGTGACGATTTGAGTGTCTACCGCATCCGGGTCGGTAAACGACAGGGCGTGGGGCCGGGTGCGATTGTCGGTGCCCTGGCCAATGAAGGTGGCCTGACCAACAAAGACTTCGGACGCATAACCATCAACGGCGACCACTCCCTGGTGGAGCTTCCCAAAGACATGGACAAAGCTGTGCTGGACCGTCTGGCCGACACCCGTATCTCCGGTCAACTGATCGAGATCGAACACGCCCCCGACGCCGACATCAACGACCGTGAATTCGGCCGCGACCGCGGCCGCGGCCACGGCGGCG
>NZ_JAFLEQ010000016.1:323832-348848 GCF_017307055.1 Corynebacterium mendelii
CGGTGGCCGCGGTGGATTCCGCGGCGGCCGTGATGACCGCGGCGGACGCGGCGGCGACCGTGGCGGCCGGGACGGCGGCTGGAAGCGCCGTGACCGCGGTGACCGCGACGATCGTGGCGGCGACCGTGGTGGCCGCGGCGGTTGGAACAACCGTGACCGTGATGACCGTGGCGGACGCGGCGGTTTCCGCGGCGAACGTGATGACCGCGGCGGCAGCCGCGGGGGATTCAAGAAGCGCTCCTGGCGCGACTAGTCACAGCGCACCCGCATGCTGCCGCAGGGCCGCATGCGGGTGTCCGCGCGGTGCGTATATTTGCGCCGCGGGTGTTGGCGGGTGAAGGTGACGCATGTGCCGGATCCGGGATACCGGGGCTGATGCAACGCCCCGGCTTGCAGAATCCGCAGCCCTTGTGGCCGACAGAGCACAATGCTGCGGTAGCAGCAACCTCACTGCTGTGGCAGCCGCGTCTGTCGGATAAGACAACACCATAAGAAACGACCCGCCTGGTCAAGGCGGGTCGTTCCGCATTTCCGGCGGTAGCCCGGCAGGCAGACATACCCGGGGCGCACATAAGCCATCACCATGGATGAGCCGGTCAGTGGTGTCCATTCCACGAAGCAACTGTGCGGTCAAATCCCGAATTACGGTGTCCTGTTTTAATCTCCTTTGATGTTGCCGTGATGTGGGGCGGCCCCGGTGGTTGTGCGGCATACGGCACACAGCACGGCTTCTGGGAGCGGAGTGTCATCCAGTGTGCCGTCTGGACAGCCGGCCGTCTGCTGGTTTGGGGAATGCGGCGGAAGTCACATGCTGGCGGGACTCCACGTTGCAGGCGACACCATCTCTGAAGGCCTGGCCACACATTTTCCCGCAGACCGCGACGTGACCGGTGCCGGGTGCAGCATGCCGGTGGGGCAAGACGACAACCGGGTGTGATCTCCCATCGGCATGGTTTCGGGCGGCTGCCACGGGGCAAACAAATCGACCCCACCGGGGGAGAGGAGGGCAAGAAAAAATATTTTCTGCTCCTGTCCCCGGTGGGGTCGGGGTGGGACACGAGTCACCGTCGGTCGGCTTGTGCCCCGGAGTGGTGCAGTCGGGTTCGGGTCAGATGACCATCAGAATGAAAATAACAACCCACAGCAGGGCGAAAATACCGCTGAACATCGACACCATCTTCGGGTCTTTGTCCCAGTTGACCCCGGCGGCTTTGTCCCGGTCCTTGTCGTCGGCATCCGGCAGCACACCGAGATTGGCGGCAATGGCCCGCTGGCGGGGGAGAATGAGGAAAATCAGCACCGCCCAGGCGATCACCGACAAAAGAATCGAGACGTGGAACCGGCCGTCACGCCAGTAGGCGCCGGTGGCGATCATCACCCCGATACCGAGCAGCGGCACCAGAAGCGACAGCAGTCCGTACATGTGGGAGATCCGGTAGAGCATGGCCACCGATCCTTTGGCGACGGCGTCACCGTTGTGGGCGGCTTTGGCTTTCGGGGCAAACCCGGAGGTCGCCACCGTTACCGGCCCCAAAAGAGCGATCGCGGCGAAAATGTGCAGGAAAAGGAAGAGCTGGTTCACGGGTAAATCTCACCGTCTGCTTTCTGTGACAGGCTGTGCCGGGACAGGCGGTGCGCCGGTTGGGTTTTGTGCCGACGACAGCCGTGGCCCCGACTGGGGCTGGTGTGGATAAGCGCAGGCGGATGGGTGTCCGTCTGCGCGCATGAGCCACCATCATCGCAGAAAAACAAGCCCAATCCAATCCGTGGGACACCAGGTGACCATCACCCGGATGTCTGTGGTGGTCAACGGAAGGTCGTAGGCGGCGGCCACCGCCGCCACCCGGCGGGCATACCAGCACCGGTGGGCCCGCTGCGGTGGCATCCATTCACCGGGAAGGGAATCCGATTTGTCCCGGTTGGCTTTTTTCTGCACCACCACCAGATTGGCCGGATCATTGGCGAAGCGGTGCCTGGTGGCGCTGTCCCAGGAATAAGCCCCCATGTCCCAGGCCGCCGACAGCGGATAGATGTGGTCCAGTTCCACCGGATTGTCCCCGCCGATGACGGTACCGGTGTAGGGGCCGACAACAGTTCCGGGCTGTGGCCTGCAGCCGGTGCCCAGCCGGGTGCCGTTCATCTGCCGGACAAGCTCCCGCTCCCGGGTGGTGCAGCCGGGACCAGTGGCAGGGGAGGTGGCCCAGCTGTGGCCGAACAGGGAGCGCTCGTATCCGATGACTGTGGCCCGCTGCGGGACAACCCGGACAGAAGAGATCGTGTCATAAAGCCGCGGGGCCTGATCGGCGGGCGGGGAGCCGGTGAGCACCGGCAGCACCCACCACAAAAGATATCCGGCGGTGACAATAACCAGAATGTCGATCCACCACACGGCAACGCCCCGCGGGCGGGCGTGGTCGAACTGGTGACGGCTGCCGCAGCGGGGGGAACGGGAGTTTCTGCCGGGGCTTATGGCGTCGCCGGTCGGGGATACCTGGTGGCGGCTGTGCGGCCGACGGACGTGATCATCATTCACACCTGGTGTGACTGTCTTTGGTGGTGCGCGGTTCCATCCGGTTGACCACCACGGCTGGCACGGGGGAGGAAATACACGAAAAGCGGGGCGGACCGACCGCCGGTGACGGTCAGTCTGCCCCGGCCACACGGACAAGTGTGCCGTCAGTGTGGCAGTCAGATGGTGCGGGAACTAGTTCACTTCGCCGCGCTTCATCTTCTTGTGGACGGTTGTCATCGCCATCTCCGGCTTCTGCTTGGAGACTTCGACCAGGCGGACCGCCTCATCGAATTCGTCCGTGGTGGTTTTGTTCGGCTTGGCGGTGACAGAAGAGACGATCCAGATCATCAGTGCCGAGGCAATGAACCCGGGGACAATCTCGTACAGGGTCGACGACAGGGCATCGACCTGGCCCCAGACAAAGCTGACCACGGCACCGGTGACCATGCCGGCAATGGCTCCCGGGGCATTGAGCCTGCGCCAGTACAGCGAGGCGATGACCAGCGGGCCGAAGGCGGAACCGAAACCGGCCCAGGCAAACCCGACCAGGTCCAGAATCGAATCATTGGGGTTGGCGGCCAGTACCGCGGCAAATACGGCCACAGCCACCACGGCGGTACGGGAGAGGTTGATCAGTACCTGGCTGGAGGGCTTCTTTTTCACCACGATCTTGTAGAGGTCTTCCACCAGCGCCGACGAGGTGACCAGAAGCTGGGAGGAAATCGTGGACATGATCGCCGCCAGCACGGCGGTGAGCACCAGACCGGCGAACAGCGGGTGGAACAAAATCCGGGCCATATCCAGGAAAATCGTCTCGTAGGAGTCGCGGTCGGTGATCGCAATGGAGGGATCCTGGCCGAAGAAAGCGGTGCCGATAATGGCGACGAAGGTGGCGCCGACAATGCACAGCAGCATCCAGAAGATACCGACCCGGCGTCCGGAGCGGCATTCCCTGGGGCCGCGGATGGCCATGAAGCGGACAATGATGTGCGGCTGGCCGAAGTAGCCCAGGCCCCAAGCCAAATTCGAGATGATCGCCAGGATGCTGACGCCCTTGACCATCGAGAAATAGTCCGGGTTTCCTTCCGCACCGTAGGGGCCGTACGGGTGGGCGGTCGACCAGGTCCAGATATCGGCCGGGTTGTCCATGGAGAACAAAGCAATGACCGGCACCAGAATCAGGGCGGCGAACATGATCGACCCCTGCACCGCATCGGTGTAGGAGACAGCCAAGAAGCCGCCGATGAAGGTGTAGGCGACGGTGACCGCGGCAATGATCAGCATGCCGTCGAGGTAGCCGGCGTCGAACGTGGCCTCGAAGTATTTGCCGCCGGCCACCATGCCGGAGGAGACGTAGAAAGTGAAGAACACCAAAATCACGATCGAGGAAACAATCCGCAGCACCCGGGAGGTGTCGTCGACGCGGTTTTCCACGAAAGAGGGGATGGTGATCGAATTGTCGGCGACCTCCGAATAGGAGCGCAGTCGCGGGGCGACCCAGAACCAGTTCGCCCAGCAGCCGATCAACAGGCCGATGGCGATCCACAGCTGGGACATACCGGAGACAAACAACGCTCCCGGAAGACCCATCAAAAGCCAACCGGACATATCCGAGGCGCCGGCCGACAGGGCGGCGACAAACGGATTGAGGTTACGGCCGGCGAGCATGTAGTCGTCGTATTCATCGGTCTGCCGGTAGGACCAGTAGCCGATGGCGAGCATCGCCCCCATATAGATGATGATGGCGAGAATAAACCATGTGTGTTCGCTCATGATGTGTTTTTTAGAACACGAACCTTCCACTCGTCGGGGACACGGAAAAAAGGGATAGTGAAAAACTTCTCTGCCACCGGATGCAACGGTTTCGGCGGCACCGGACGTACCCGGCGCCTTCAGGCGTCCAACCCGGCCGAGCCATCGGACATGCCGACCGTGAGGGCTTGCGGGGCGGGTGCCGTAATCGGTGTCCTTGAGGCACCGCCTGTGGCTTGTCCCGGTGACCGAAAAAAACCGGTCGGAACGGACCGGGCCTTGCCGCTGGTGCCGCGGGTCCGGCGCTTCCGGCCGGATTGCCACGGACCCACCGCCTGAGACCAAGCTGAATGAACCGCAAGGGGTGGCGTTGAGTGCGAACAGTAACATGTGGCCGGAACCGGCGGGTGACCCGGGGCATGCCGCGGTGGTAAACCGGATCCTGTGAGGCTGTGCGCAGGGTCATCGTCCGGCGGGGAGACGATACCGGCGGGGCCGGCGGGGACGGTGCCGGTGTGCCGCGGGGATAGGAGAATTCTGAGAAAGCTGAATACGGCGGTGGAAACCGGGTGGGTCACGCTATGGTTTAATGTGCCGTTTCAGCCGGGTTTGCGCTGGTGACCGTCGTTTCGATGATGCTCTCGGGGCAGGGGAAGATAATCGGGTCATGATTGATTACACGATAAATGCACGTTACGACCGCCGCGAGGGACTGGTCGTGTGGATCAGTGACGGTGACGGCCGGTCCCTGGGGCTTGCCGAACTGGACGATAACGTTCTTCCCCACCGGATCCACGAGTTTTTGGCGCACCGCAGCTTCCGGCGGAATATCCCGGTGACTGTGGCACAGAATTCCACCATTGTCGAGGCCCGCGTCACCGGTGCGGCTTTGACCCCGTTCGGGGCGGATAAGCTGCTGTCGGTGGTGGCCGATTACGTCCGTGGCGATCTTCTGGCCACCCGCGCCCAGCGGGAGACCATCGGCGATGACCTGCGGTGGCTGGCCCACCTTCACCAGGGGATTGAACAGCGGGTCCGCTCCGGCGCCGTATCCATCGCGCCGTTGGTCTCCGACGGGCAGACCATGGCGGTGTTCCGTGTTGTCTGGGACCGGGACTTCACCGGGTTTTACGGCTCCATGATTGATGCGGCACCCCACGGGATGCGGATACCCGACGAGGAATGCGTCTCCCAGTTGGCGGATGCGGTGGCGAAAAGGATTCTGGGGTTGCAGGGGCTGAAAGAAAAAGCCCTGCAACCGTTGACGGCCTCACTGGTTACCGGAAAACCTCTGCCGCGCAGCAAAGAATCCATGGTGCACAAACTGCCCGACTGGTTTGACCGCCACCATGCCGAACCCGTGGAACTGGTGATTGTCGTTGATGAGGACAATCCGCATCCGCCGGTGTTCAACACCACCGGTGTGAGCAACAATGTCGGCTCCTTCTACGCCCGGTGCGTTGAGGAGGAAACCATGCGCGATGAGCTGGCTGATCTGGGCACCTGTTCGACCGGGGCGCCGGCGGCGCTGGCGCTGATTCAGGGGGCCGGCCGGTGGCCGGCGGCGCAAGCCGCCCACGCTGATTTCTACGCCTCGGTTTTTCCGCGTCTCGACGACCGGGGCACCATGCAGCTGGCCGAGACCTGGACCAGCGGGAACACAACCGTCACCAGTACCCCGAGGCCGCTGGAAGAGCTCGAGGATCTGGTCGGCCCGGTGGTGAGGGTGTCTCTGAAAGCCAGGGTCGGTGATGATCCGGCACTGAAAGAAGTGGTGCCGGGGCATTTCACTTCCACACAGCGGGAACAGATCGCCGAGGATTTGGCAGAGATCATCAGCCTGGCCCCGGTGCTGGGGCGGGGTGAGCACGGCCATCTGCTCGGGCAGCTCGAAGACGACGGCCGGTTGGTGTTCGCCGAATCCGAGCAACAGAAACTCGGGCTGGGGCAGGCAATCCAGCACCGGCAGCATCCCTATGAAATGCACCTGACCCTGCAGGAACTGTCGGAGTTCCTCGACGGGGATGTGCAGCGCCTGGGTGGGGCCGGCTTTCATGTCATGGTTCCGTCGATCTGGACGAAGTCGATGGTGCAGATCCGTGCCGAAGTATCCTCCAGCTGCTCCCCGAAGGGAATTCTCGACGCCAATTCGCTGGTCAACTTCAACTGGCGGATGGCTGTCGGCGGCCGTGAGATCTCCGAAGAAGAGATGAAGCAGCTGATCACCGCCACCGGTTCGGTGGTCCAGCTGCGCGAAGGCTGGGTGTGCCTGGATCAACGCAGTCTGCGGGCCGCCCGGGCCGCCCTGGCACGTACCTGGCGGGAATCCCACAAAGAACAGTTGGGCCGGGCGTCGGCCGACGACCAGAACTCCCTGGACATCTCGTTGGCGTTGAAGTCGCTCCGCGGCGACAACACGCTCAGCATCGCCCGGATGCAGCAGCTCACCTCCGGTGGGGATGATGCCGTGTGGTCCAATATCAGCGTCGACTTCGACACCGACGACATCTCCCGGATTCTCGGCGGCACCGGAATCCAGACCGAACAGCTTGATATCCTCGACCCGCTCGAGGACGTCCAGGCTGACCTGCGCGACTACCAAAGTGACGGGGTCGCCTGGATGCAGTGGATGAGTGACCGCGGGATGGGCGTCATCCTGGCCGACGACATGGGGCTGGGGAAAACCCTGCAGGTTCTCACCCTGACCGCGGCCGATGCCCGGGCGGATGCGCAACGCTTCGCCGGAACTGTTGCTCCGTTGAACTGGCAGATTCCCGATGTGGGTGAAATGGAGAAATACGGCCGGTTCCTGCCGCCGGGAATGGCACCACCGGAAAACGGGGTACGGTTCAGGGCCTACAGCACAGCCGCCGAGATGACGGCCGCGCATTTGTCGGATGTTTTCCGTCTGCCGCCGTCAGCCACGGCAACCGGGCAACTCGTCCCCGGCGGGGTGGATGCGGACACCGGTCTGGCCCCCGGCCGGCACACCCTGCGCCAGCCCACCCTGGTGGTGGCCCCGGCTGCGGTGGTGGACACCTGGCGCAATGAAATCGGAAAATTCCTGCCCGACTACACGGTGCACGTCCAGCGCGGGCCGAACCGGCCGAAGGGACGGGAGCTGGCGGAAATTGTCGCCCGCCACGATTTCACCATCATCAGCTATGCGACGCTGCGCCACGACAGTGGCAGCCTGTCGCAGGTGTTTTTCGAACGTCTCGTCGTCGATGAGGCGCAGAACGTGAAAAACCCGAAGACCGGTGCCTGGCGGGCGGTCAACCGGGTGCAGCGCCGGCACACCATTGCCGTCACCGGTACCCCGGTGGAGAACTCGGTCATGGATTTGTGGTCGGTGATGGAACTGATCGTTCCCGGCTACCTGGGGGACAAGGATACGTTCCGCACATCCATCGCCAATCCGGTCTCGCGGGATCCCAACTGTGATGAAGCCTCGCTGCTGCAGCGTCTGACCGGTCCCTTCATTCTCCGGCGGGAGAAAAACGAGCTGGATTTGGGGCTGGGTGAGAAAGTCGTGCGCAAAGTCAAGGTGTCGCTGACCGGTGAACAGGCCGCCCTGTACGAGCATGTGTGCGAGAAATACACCAGTCTGCTTGACGGGGGAGTACCGGCCCAGGCCCGCAGCACCCTGATCTTCGCCTTCCTCACCGAGCTGCAGCAGGTGTGCAATCATCCCGCGATGTATCTGCGTGACGGTTCGGGGCTGAAAAACAGGGGCGCATTCCGTTCCGGCAAGTTCGAGGCACTGCAGGACATCGTCACCCTGTGCCGGGACCAGAAGCGGCGGATGCTGGTGTTCACCAGATTCGTGGCCTTCGGTGAGATGATCGCCGAGTTTTTGGGCGGGCAATTCGGCTCCCCGGTGCCCTTCTACCATGGAAGTCTGTCGCCGGCGCAGCGCAGCACCATGGTCGAGCAGTTCCAGTCCGAACAGGGCCCGCCGGCCATGGTGATCTCCATCAAAGCCGGTGGTACCGGTGTGACCCTGACCAAGGCCAGTGTGGTGGTGCACATGGACCGCTGGTGGAATCCGGCGGTGGAAAACCAGGCCACCGACCGGGCGCACCGGATCGGCCAGACAGACAAGGTCGACGTGTTTGCCATGATGTGCACGGGCACAATGGAAGAACGGGTTGATCTGCTGCTGGATGCGAAAACCATGATTGCCGATGCCACGGTCAAATCCCGTGGTGCGCAGCTGGCCGCACTCAGCAACGAGGATCTCCGCGAACTGGTGACCCTGCGCGGCGGATCCGGGCACAAGGAAATGGAGGAGCAGTGACCACCGAGGACAACACCCCGGACCTTCACCCGGTTGAAACAACCGGGTCCGCTGGGGTCCCGGGCGACAGGGAAGCAGACGATCAGCAGATCGCCACCGTCTCCTACCTCAATGCCGCCGCACATGAGGCACGGATGAACCGGCGCAAGCGCACCGCCATGGCCAAGCTGTTTGATGACGGTCACTCCCCGCGGCGCCGCAGGCGCAACGCCGCGGAGCGTACGCAAACCCCGGAAAAAGCGGCGAGCATCCTCAGCTACCTGGAGTGTTGCGCCTCCCTTCTGACCGATGGGGGTCGTTTCTCCCGCGGCATGAAATACCGGGACGACCGCCGGGTCGACGGGATTTTCATCAACGGCACCACTGTGGAGGCCCTGGTTCACGGCACCCAGGTGGACCCGTTCCAGGTGCGGCTGGAACTTCCCCACAGACAACCAGAGGAACTGGCCGCCCGGGCGCACACGATTGTCGCCGGCGACCGGATCGGCTCCCCGAGCGCCGAGGACAGCTGGACGTTTCTGTTCCGTCCCGACGAGATGAACCAGCTGCAGCCTGTCTGCAGCTGCCCCGATTTGCAGACAGTGTGCAAACACGTTGTTGCGGTGCTGGCGGAGCTGGGCAAACGGTGCAACCGGGAAGCGGACTGTTTGTACAACCTGCGCAATCTGTCCATGGCGTCGGTGGCGGAACTCGGTGGGGCGGTGGAGTTTATCGACCGCCGCTCCCAGCTGCAGGAAACGGAAGTCTACCGGCCGTTCAACACCGATCCGCCGGCCCCGCTGCCTGAGCTGCCGCGGCAACAGCGGCTGAAAAATCCCTTCGATTTCGAGGCGCTGGCCGATTTCAATGTCGACGACATCCAGAAGCATCTTGATCTGGAGCGCCGCCGGGATGCCCTGACCATGATTGTGCAGTCCGGGCACCATTCCATGGAGCAGGTCAACGAGACCATCGCCGAGCTGTCGCTGCTGTGGCAGTGCCTGCCGGTCAGAGTGGATACCGGCCGCACCAACGAGCCGTTTGACCCGTTGCGGAAGCAGGGGCTCTACCCGGTGAAATGACGGCACCGTACGGTCGGCCGCTCCAAGCGGCAGCCGGATGGGCTTTCCCCGCAGGCTGTGCGCCGGGGAACGCATGCGCCTGCCCCGACGGTGATTCCCCTGTCCGGGGGCGTTGTCGAACATGGTGAATATGCAGGAAGGTGCGGAAAACCGGCGGGCTTTTATCGAACAGTTGGCTGTGTGCATCCCGGGGTGGAGTGCTTCCATGGTGTCATGGCGACGACGAAGTTTCTGCACACCTCCGACTGGCAGCTGGGTGCGACCCGCGCCTATTTCGCGGCCTCCGGGCCGAGCGTCCAGGAGCGCTACACCCACGAGCAGATGGCCGCCATTGGCCGGATGGGTGAGATAGCCCGCAGCCACGGCTGCGATTTCATGGTGGTGGCCGGCGATATCTTCGAAACCGCCGATCCCTCCCGGCGGATTTTGGCGCAGGTCAAAGAACAACTGGCCGGGATCAGCTGCCCGGTGTATCTGCTTCCCGGCAACCATGATCCGCTGGATTCGGTCCATCCTTACCGGGCCGGAACCGGGTTGGATCATGTGCACCTGCTCGATGACACCGAGCCGCGTGAGGTGGCCGACAACGTCGAACTGGTTGCTGCCCCGGTGTACGGCAAAACCGCGGTGAAAGACCCGGTGGCCAGAGCACTCAAGGATCTGACCCCCACCGGTGGTATCCGCATTGCCGTCGGGCACGGGCAGACCACCGCCTATGACAGTGCCGACCACCGTTTCACCATCGATACCGGGCATCTGGACGAGCTGGCGGACAAACGGATCGTCGACTATGTCGCCCTGGGCGACACCCACTCGGCCAAAGCCACCGACCCGATGGGGAGGGTGTGGTATTCCGGGGCGCCGGTGCCCACCGACTACCACTGGTTGTCCACCGGCGGCGGGGAAAACAACTCCGGGCGCTGTGTGGTGGTCACCATCACCGTCCCCGATAATGCCAGCGCCGACAATCCCGGCCGGGCCGAGGTGACGGTGGAGGAGATTCCCACCAGCGACTGGGTGATGGATTTCCACGAACGCGACATTGCCGGCGACGAGGATGTCGAGGTGTTTCTCGACAAACTCAGGGCCTACCCCAACAAGGACGAAACCCTGATCAAATACGCTTTGACCGGAGCGGTGTCGGCGGCGACGATGAAACATCTCGAAGAAGAACTCGACGAGTTGGCCGGGGTGTTTGCCGTGTTGTACCCGAGCAAATCCAGACACCGACTCATGCTCGCCCCCGCTGCGGAAGAGCTGTCGGAACTCGGATTGACCGGGTGGGCCAAAGACGCCGTCGGCGAGCTGGTGGACAAAGCCGCCGCCAACGACCAGACGGCCACCGACGCACTGAACCTGTTTTTCCGGCTCAGTCGCCAGCGCTTTTGAGAAAACCCCGGCGCAGGTCCCCGGCCGGGACCCGCCGCCCGTCATCTTTTCTTCACTGTTTTTCTTCTTCCCCCATTTTTCAAACACCTGACCGGCTGCGGGTGTGTGTACGGGTACGGCCCCCGGGCCGCCTCTGACAGACATGACCCTCCGGTGGAAAGGCCGCCGCAGCATGAAACTGCACAGACTGGAAATCAAAAACTTCAAATCGGTGGACCATCTTCTGCTCGACGACCTCGACACCACCGGCGTGGTGGTGGTGTCAGGACCCAACGAACACGGTAAATCCACCGTCATGGAAGCTTTCGGTCTGCTGCTGGCCGCCGAGAAATGGAACTCCCGCAAGCAGTACATCACCGCCTTCCACCCTGACGGGGACGCCTCCCGGCATCCGTGGATCACGGCGGAGATGACCTTCGGTGACACCCGTTTCACCGTCACCGAGGAATTCGCCGCCGGGTCGGCCGGATCGATGACGCTGGAGTTTGCCGACCCGTCCGAACCGACACTGACAGGTGACCGGGCGTTGAGCCGTTTCCGGGATTTGAAACGCGACCACATCGATGACAACCTGCTGGCGGCCCTATTCGTCGGCCAGGGGGAGCTGACCAATGATGTGCAGGCCGCCAGCATCTCCACCCTGACCACGGTGCTGTCCAATGCCGGCGGGGCAGAGATGACCGGGGCCGACCAGTCACTGGTGGATGCCGCCGAAAAAGAAATGCTGAAATACGTCACCGCGAAAAAACGCGAGGACACCAAAGAGCTGAAGACACTGGCGGCCGCCATCGCCGACGCGGAGGCGACGATCACTACCTGCCGGGCGAAAGTCGCTGATTTCGAGGCCACCAGACAAGCCCTGGACGCCGCCGGACTTGCCATCGACAAAGCCGCCGGCCGGGCCGATGAACTGGAGGCGAAGCGGGTTGAGGCGAAAAAACGCCACACCGCTGCGGTCGAACGCCGCGACAAGCTGGCTGCGGCGAAAGAAAAAGTCACCTTGGCCGAGGAAGCGGTTACCCGGGCCGGCAAAGACATCGCCGACCATCGTGCCCGCACCGCCGAAGTCGAGCAGGCACGGGAAGAACTCACGGCACTGGATGCGATACTGCCGGGGCTGCGGGACAAAGCCGTCGCCGAGCAGCGGCAGCGGGAGGAACTGGCGGCCCAAGAGAAAAAAGCCACCGCCGATAAACAGCGCCAGCGCGCTATTGTGGCCGCCATCACCGAAGCCGCGGCACGGGAGGCCCGCACCCGACGCCGGGCGGAACTGCACGGGGTGATCACCCGGCTCGATGAGCAGCTGACCATGATCGGCACGCTGACAAAGTCCCTGGAAGCCAATCCGGTCACCGGGGAAGTGGAACGCCGCGGCCTGCTGTTGAAAACGGAAGTGGACAAAGCCCGCTACCTGGTTGACGCAGTCAGTCCGCGGATTGATTTCACCGCCGCCACCCCGACCACCGTCTCCATCGACGGCGAAGAGATCACCGTTGACCGGGATGCGGTCAGCCGCACAGTCACCGACACGATCACGGCTGTCATCGGTGATGTCACCGCCACCGTGGTACCCGGGCACAGCGATGACGGTGCGCGGGACAGACTGCGGCGGGCCGAAGAAGAGTTGCGCGAATTCCTTGACTCCTGCGGGGCCGGGGACATCGATGAAGTCACACAGAAAGCCGCAAGCCACCGGGCCACCGCCCAGGAGCTGGCCCGGGCCGAACAACAATTCGCCACCATCCTGGCGGGCCGTGATGAAGCCGCCCTGCGAAGGGAATATGACCACCTCACCGACACCGCCGACGACACCGGCAAGGACAGTCCCCGGGATGATCCGGAGTGCCCGGATTTCTACCGCGGCATGGACAGTGACGAACTGGCCGACAGGCAGCGCCGGGCCGGCGAGAAGCTGGATGAGGCCGAAGACACCATCGAGACCATCCGCCGGGAACTGGAACGTCTGCGCTCCGACGGCCAGGCGATGGAGCTGACCACAAAAGAAGCCGAACATGTCGCGGCCGTCAACACCCTGGCCCGGGCCGACAAAGCCCTGGCGGCACTGGCAAGCCGGGAAGAACTCGACGACCGGCTCACCGACGCCCAGGCCGTCCTGGCCAAAGCCACAGCCGCCTTCGGGCAACTGGCAGATGACGGCAGCCGACCCGATGCCGAGGCAGCCGGAAAACAACTCACCCAGGCCACGGCCGCGGTGGCCGCCAATGCCCAGGCTCTCAGCCGGGCGGAAAAAGACCGGGCACGGGCACTGGGTGCACTGGAATCCCTGGACGGCACCACCGAGAAACTCGACCGGGCGGTGCAGGCCAAACGCGCCCTGGAAATCGAACAGGCGGGCATCATGCGCCGCCGGGATGCCGCCTGCCTGCTGTTTGACACCCTGAATGCGCACTTTTCCGCGGCCCGGGCAAGCTATCTCAAGCCCTACACCACGGCCCTGGAAACCCTGGCCGCCACCGTGTTCGGCCGCGGCACCACCATCACCGTTGACCCGGAGACCCTGGCCATCGACAAACGCAGCCTGAGCAGCGGGCAATCACTTGATGTCGGGGTGCTGTCCGGTGGGGCGAAAGAACAACTGGCCCTGATCAACCGTTTCGCGATCGCCGAATTGGTTGGCCGCGGCGGGACGGCCATGCCGGTGTTCATCGACGACGCCCTCGGTTTTTCCGACCAGCAGCGCACCCAGGCCGTCAACGGTCTGCTCGATGCCGTGGGGGAGACCACCCAGGTGTTCGTGTTCACCTGCGAGGCGTCCCGCTACATGTATCTCACCGACGCCGATGTCCGCCACATCGACGAGATGAAAATCCCGGCCACAGATTAAAAAGAGCCGGCCTGCACAAACCCCACCCCTAGGGGAGCGGGGGCGGGAAAATCAGGGGATTGTTCAGGGTGACTCCCCGATGCCGGTCAGCGGAATCCGGACCACAATGGGAATCGTAGACAAGTTCATGACGGACGGCACCGGCCCGGACAACCCACCCCGGGCCGGTGGCCCTCCCACCCCGGGTGCACCGGCAGCAGGCTGCGGCAGGCAGTGTGCACCGAAAAAACAACACCACGACGCCACCCCCACAAAGGAGAAAACACCGTGAACCCCGACAATCCCCTCAACAAGCGTCTGCACCGTTCTGTGACCGACCGCTACATTGCCGGCGTGTGCGGCGGTATCGCCGAAACCTACAATCTCAACTCCACGCTGATCCGGCTGCTGATGATCGCCTCGCTCATGCTGCCCGGGCCGCAGGTCCTGTTTTATCTCGCCGCCTGGGTATTGATGCCGGAGGGATAAGTGAGAGTCCATCCCGCGTGGGCACCCGCTGCGGCCGGTGCTGAAAGCCAGTAACAGCAATCAGCCGGTTGACCAGATGCTTGAAGCACCAGTCAACCGGCTGATTGTTTTGCTGTGTGCCCCCGACACGATTCGAACGTGCGACCTTCGGTACCGGAAACCGATGCTCTATCCACTGAGCTACGGAGGCATCTGCCGTGCATCCACCGGCCAAACGGCGGTGTCGACGACAACGAACAGTGATGTTACCACCACCCGGCCGCTTTGACCGAATGCCCATTTAACCGGGTGTCCGGGGCCGGTTTTCCCGCTGTCCGCCCACCGGTTTCCGGGGCAGCGGCCGCCGGGTCCCGGGGAGGCGGACACGGCCGTGCCGGCCCCACCCCCGGGTGTGGGGCAACCCGGTTTGCCGGTGGGGCGACAAGCTATCTCACACGGGAGGATGCGAACCATACCGGCGCCCACAAAATCAACCACTGCCTGGGACAGGCGCTGCCGGCCAAACGCATGGGGGAAGAAAAAACTCATCGCCGCCACCGGTGCCGGGCAACACGGGGTGGAACCGGCAGGCCGTGGTCTGGACAAACCCGGCCACCATGGCCACCGGAACAGCAGGGGTTTGCAGGGGATGGACAACACTGCCCATCCGCACCCCCTCGGGCGAACCGGCCCCCGTGCAGTCGATTGCCTCCGGGCTGGGCTATCCGGGGGATGGCCCGCAGCATGCGTTTTCCAAAGACCTCGGACGGGTCACCTACTCCACGGTCACATGCGGGCAGACACCGGATGCGTTTGCGACCTTGTGCAGCACCAAAGGCCTTAATCCGGCCCTGGAATCCGGGTACGCGGTCACCCACACGATCACTGTTGCCCACCAGCTCGGCTCCGACGGATTGGTCATCGCCAAGCTGTCGGGCCGCGGGGACAAAGACGCCGACTATGTCGCCGGGGTTGTACGTGAACGGGCCGGAGCCTGATGCGGCGGCGCCGGGAGAAACCGTGTGGTGGGGTGTGTGCCGGGGATGACCATGCTCAGGCGGCGCGCCGGGTATCAGTCAAAGGCAGGGCGTTGTGCACTGCTGTCAGCGTGGAGGTTGTCTCCACCACGGCCGCGGCCGCCGGGCTGATCCAGCGTGCCAGCCGGTGGGCGTGACGGAATTCGGCCGCCAAGTCCCGGTCAAATAGCGGGGTCAGGTGGGCGGCGTCATTGCGCAGCCGCTGCAGGGAACCCAACGCGTGGTTGACGTCTTGGCGCCTGCGGGCCAGATCCGCGGCCCCGGCCGGAAAAGCCCGGTGGGCTGCGGGCAGCCACAGCCGGTGGTGGAAACGCTGCTGGGTGAACATCCGCCAGAACCCGAAACTGCAGTGGGCGATGACATCCCGGTGGCTGACAGCAGAGCCGCCCGACAGCCCGGCACGCCTGAAAGCGCCCTTTAATTCGGCGGTGACGGCCGCGGGAAGGTCCCCGCGTGTCATCCAGTCGGCCGACAGGTTCCCGGTGCGGTCGACTGCCCAGGCCGTCAGCACGGAATCGATGCGGCTGCGCACAATGATCTCGATGATCCCGCAGGTGTGTTGCACACTGGCCGCGGCGCGGCGGTCCCAGGAAAACAGCTCCGCGGCCAACCGCCGGTTGCCGCCGGCGGCCTCAAGGAAGATATCCATGTGGTCGGGGGCCAGTTCCAGCAGGGTGGATAGCGGTGGGGTGGTGATCGTGGTGATGGGGGACATGGCAGGGGAATCTCACAATCGTGGGGGCAATGAAACAATCCGGTGTTGACCGGCAGCGGACCGCAACGCCTGCGGAAAACAAAAAAACGGTGGCGATCCGGCCGGTATCTGCGTGAGCCTGTGTGAAGTTGTCTGCCCTGTGCCGCCAGCAGAGGGCGGCAGTGGCTTTAACCTTCCCGCCTTCCTGCGGCCGTGGGCGGCCGCACCCCTGTGGAATGGCGCTGAAGTTGTCGTCCCGGTTGATCCGTTGGTGCCGGAAACATCAACCGTGCGTGTACGAACACATTATCGAATGGGGTGGATGCGGCGGTGTCCCGCGGGGGTGGCGGGTGCGGGGTTGACCGGGTGTTTGTGCAGCTGGCCGAGGAAAGATTCAATCGAACACATGGGGGAATAACGGACTGCTGCCGTCATCGGGGCAGCCCGGCCGAGACGAAAAAAACCGGCCCCGGTACGCAGTGAATACGTACCGGGGCCGGTGGCCGGACGGGCCGGGGCTGGTGCAGCAACACCCGCCGCCTTTTGTCGGCAACAACAGGATGGGGGTGTCGCCTGGCAGGCCCTAGTCGGCGATAACAACGATCAGGGTGCGGGGTCCGTGGACACCCTCGACCCGGTTGAGCTCGATATCCGAGGTCGCTGACGGCCCGGAGATCATGGTGATCGGGCGGACCCGGTCCAGCCGGGCGATCATTTCCGGAACCCCGTAGACAACCGAGTCCTTGCGGACAATGCACACATGGCAGTCCGGGACCAGGGTCAGCGCCCGCCGACCGTCGGAAGGCTTCGACTCCAGACAAATGGTGCCTGTCTGGGCGCTGCTGACCGTCGAATCGGTGACCACGGCATCAACCTCGTTCAACAACCGCGGATCGCTTGACCGGTCATCCGGGGTGGCTGAGCCGTCGAAGGAATCGAACAGGGAAGGATCCAGTCCTTCGGCGTAGCGGATGTCTTTCGCCCCGCGCTCATTGAGAATCCGGCCGACGGTGTCCGCCAGCTCGTCTTCTTTGCACTGCTCGACAATGGCCTTGTAGTCCAGCAGCCGGTCAATGAGGATCTCTTTGAGTTCCTCCCAGCCGAAGGAGTGGACCTTGTGGTAGCTGCGGGTGACCTCGTAGGCCCCTTCCGGGGTGTTGGCCAGTTTGTGGGCGTTGGCGATCCGGTTGAGGATTTCTTTTTTCGCCTGCTGGTTGCGCCTGTCGCGGGCTTTCTGCTCAGTCTCGGTGATCATTTCGTATCCGCCCCTTTCGAGCCGTTTTCCGGGGTTGGGCCGTCATTTAGGTGTTCGGCGTCTTTGACCACCGCGGTCGACGGGTCGGGCCGGGTGTGGCCGGGAATGCCTTCCCGGCGGGCCTGTGCCAGGAGGTCCTGGGCGCCGTCGGTGTCGAACCACTGGCGGAAGGACTTCTTCGGCGGCACAGCTGTATCGCGCATGTCGGTCCAGCCGGCCAAAAAGCTCGGCAGGTGGGTGATCTTGTGGTTGAAGCCACCCAACATCCGGCCGGCGAACACCAGTGAGGTTGCCGCATTCCACAGCCGCCAGTTGCCGAAGGCCAGTCCCACCGCACCCATGAGCACACCCTCGATCTTCGGTTTGTGGGCCTCGATCTTTTGGTGGCGCAGCTCCAGCAGGGCGCTGGGGATGTCGATGCGCACCGGGCAGGCCTCGTAGCAGGCCCCGCACAGCGAGGAGGCGTAGGGCAGTGAGGCGTTCGGGTCGTGGGCGGAATCGATGCCGGTCAGCTGGGGCGTGAGGATCGCGCCGATCGGCCCCGGGTAGGTGGAGCCGTAGGCGTGCCCGCCGGCGCGTTCATAGACCGGGCAGACATTCAGACATGCCGAGCAGCGGATGCATTTGAGTGCCTCGCGGCCGATCTCGTTGGCCAGGGCCGCGGTGCGGCCGTTGTCGATGAGCACAATGTGGTAGTTTTCCGGGCCGTCGCCTTCGGTGACACCCGACCACAGGGAGGTGTAGGGGTTCATCCGCTCACCGGTGGACGACCGGGGCAGCAGCTGCAGGAACACTTCCAGGTCTTCGAAGGTGGGCAGCAGTTTCTCGATACCCATCACCGAGATCAGTGTTTCCGGCAGGGTCAGGCACATCCGGCCGTTGCCCTCGGATTCGACGATGGCCACCGTACCGGTTTCCGCCACCCCGAAGTTCGCGCCGGAGATCGCGGTTTTGGCGACCATGAACTGCTGGCGCAAAAACGACCGGGAGGCTTCCGCCAGTTCAGCCGGTTCGCTGGACAGGCTGTCATCGGTGTGGGGCATCTCCTTGATGAAGATGTCCCGGATTTCGGCCCGGTTGCGGTGGATGGCGGGAACCAGAATGTGCGACGGGGTGTCATGTCCCAGCTGCACGATCAACTCCGCCAGGTCTGTTTCCCGTGCCGAGATCCCGGCTTGCTTCAACTGGTCGTTCAGGCCGATTTCCATCGTCGCCATCGACTTGATTTTCACCACATGGGTTTCACCGGTGTCCTGCACCAGTTTGGTGACGATCTCGCCTGCTTCTTTGGCGTCGCGCGCCCAGTGCACGTGGCCGCCGCGGGCGGTGACCGATTGCTCGAACTGCTCGAGCAGCTCGGGCATGCGGGCCATCACATCGCGTTTGATGCCGGAACCCGCTACCCGCAGATCCTCCCAGTCGTCGATCTCCTCGATGACGGCTTTCCGCTTGTCACGGATGGTGTGGGTGGCTTTGTGCAGGTTGCGCCGCTGGGTGGCGTTGTAGAGCTCGGTGTGGGCGTTTTGCTGGAATGTTTTGTCTCCGCGCAGGTGTCCGACACCCTTGGGTGCCCTGGGCGGCATGGTCGGTTTGCCGAGCATCGTGGTCACAGCATGACCTCCTTGGGGTAGACGGCCTCGGTCGGGGACCAGGGGTGTTGTTTGGTGGAAGCGAGAATCTCGGCCATGTGAATCGCCCGGACACCGGAGTGCTGGCGCGACAGGGCGCCACCGATGTTCATCAGGCAGGAGGCGTCACCGGCGGTGACATACTCGGCTTCGGTGGATTTGACGTTGCGGGTTTTGTCGGTGACCATCGCCGCTGATGTTTCCGCGTTTTTCACCGAGAAGGTGCCGCCGAAACCGCAGCATTCGTCGGCGTGCGGCAGCTCCACCAGATCAATGGATTCGACATTGCGCAACAGCCGCAGAGGGCGGTCGCCGACTTTGAGGAAACGCAGCGAGTGGCAGGTCGAGTGGTAGGTCACCCGGTGGGGGAAGAACGCACCCAGCTGGTCGACACCGCAGACGTCGATGAGGAATTCGGTGAGATCGTAGGTCTTTTTCGCGGTGGTTTTCGCTCCGTCCACCAGCGCCGGGGTTCCGTAGCGGGAGGCGACGTGCACATGCTGCTCACGGACCGCGCCGGCGCAGGAACCCGATGGCGCGACCACGCAGTCGATCGACGGATCGGAGAAAGCGTCGACGTAGTTTTCGATCTGCGGGACCGCTTCCCGCTGGTATCCGGTATTGACGTGCATCTGACCGCAACAGGTCTGCTGCTTGGGGAACACCACCTCGTGTCCCAGCCGGGAGATGATCACTGCGGTGGCCTTGGCCACGTCCGGGAACAAGGCGTCCCCGATGCAGGTGGAAAAGAGGGCGACTCTCATGCGTGCTCCTATACTGAAGCTTCTTTAAAAAGGGGGTGGCTGCCACGGGCACCGGACCCGTCCGTCCCGCACCCCGCGGCGGCAGGGCTGGTTAGGCTGGGCTGACCAAAGCGTCATATGACAGGTGCCGCCGGAATCTCCGGCGCGGGCATCCAGGATTGTGTTTCCCCCGACTTTAGTCCGCTAAAGACCAGTTCACGAGGTCTGTAAGCCTTACCTTCCCGGCGGTAGGTGCCCCTGCGGTGCACGGCGCTCGGCACCCCCGTATGCTGCTGCGCAGGACGGTGGGGCAACCCACCCCCGCCAGGGGGTGGCGCAGGGGGTGGAAATCATCATTTTCCGACGCGTGGCTGATGTCGCGTCCCGCCATGTGTGACAGGTTCCACTGGGGTGCATTCTTTCTCTGTGTCACCGACCGGCCCGCCGGGGATGGACAGCGGCTACACAGTGTCTGTCCAGCAGGCGACACGGCGGGCCAACCGCGGCAGGCGCGCCGCCCGGAGCCGGGTGATGACTGTTGTTTTTCCCTCCCCGCCGGCCGCGGCGATTTCTGCCCGGCAGGCGCTGGCGAACACCGCGTCATCGATTCTGCTGCAGGTGGTCAGAAAGTGGTCCGGGCTCATCACCGTGTAGCCGGTGGGGGCGACGGCGAAATCGGAGGGTTTGTTGAAACTGACGATCAACCGGGCACCGGTTGCCGCCGCAGCCTGGTGGATATGCCGGTCACCCGGGTCCCGGCCGGTGAACCCGTCGTCGTCACCGACGGCCGGCTGCTCGATGACGGTGACAAAACAGCCCACAACCGCCGCGTGCCCGGCGGGGGACAGCGGGTGGGCCGCGCGTTGTTTGTCCCGGGCGGCAAGCACCCGCCCGGTTTCAAGGGCAATCGGATAGGTGGTGATCACCCGCAGCCGCGGGCCGATGGCGCCGGCCAGCCGGTGCAACCAGTCGCCGCAGGTTCTGCTGCAGAGCATATTGGCGTCCAGGATCACCACCGGTCTTTGATCCCCCGGTTCCGGCTGCCACGGTGTGGGCGCCGGGTGGCCCGGGGCCTGGGGCCGGGATCCGGGGGCTGCGGCCGACCAGAAAGAAAACCACCGCCCGGCCTGTGCCCGGGCGGTGCGGCCCGCCCCGGGCGGAGCCTGTGGCAGGGCGGCGGGGATGATGGCCTCCGCGCTTTCGGTGGGGTCGCGACGATGATGGCGGGGGCTGGGTTGTGCCATGGGTCAAGTATGACTGACCGCTGTGTCCGGCACCCTGTGCCCGGGGTGGGAAAACCACCGACCGGCCGGATACCGGGCTGTCGGGGCGGGATATCCGGTCGGCGGGACAGCACCCGGTGGCGGCGGGGCGGGGCGATATGGAAAAGACCACCGCCCGCACCCGGCGGGGCCGGGGCGGGCGGTGGTGGATCGCTGGTGGGAAACAAGCGCTGTTCTAGGGAATGAACGGCACCATGAACGACAGCACGTTGGTCTGCAGGAAGATCAGGCAGCAGACAACGAACAGCATGGCGATCGTCCAGGGGAAGACGGCCTTGAAGATTTCGGATTCTTTGCCTTCCATGCCGACGGCAGTGGCGGCAATGGCCAGCGACTGCGGGGAAACCATCTTGCCCACCACACCACCGGTGGTATTGCCGGCCAGCATGAGATCCGGGTTGATGCCGGCAGAGTTGGCGGCGGTGACCTGCAGCTTCGCGAACAGGGCGTTGGCCGAGGTATCCGAACCGGTCACGGCGGTGCCGATCCAGCCCAGGGTGGGGGCGAGGAAAGCGTAGACGGGGCCGAGCGAGGCGATCCATTCGCCCAGAGCCACCGTCTGGCCGGAGAAGTTCATCACGTAGGCCAGTGCCAGCACCAGGCCGATGGTCAGGGCCGCCCAGCGCATGCGGTACATGCACTTGCCGATTTCGGCGACAGCCTGGCCCATGGTGATGCGGTAGCGGCCACCATCATTGAAGGCACCGTAGGCGGCGGCCACAATCAGGCCGGAGAGCAAAAGCATGGTGCCGGGGTTGGACAGCCAGGCAAACGTGTACGCGGAGTTGATCTCGGAACCGTCGGGCTTGAGCAGGTGGCCTTCCAGCAGCGGCCAGGAGACCTTGATGCTGGCGGCGGCCAGAGCGTCCTTGACCGGGGAAACCAGGTTGGCGATACCGAAAATGACGGTGACAACCGCGTAGGGCATCAGCGCCATCCAGATGCGGCGGCCGGGAAGCTTCTCGGCCTGCGTGAAAGCGGGCAGTTCCAGGCGGGCGCGCATCTCGTTGACGCCGCGGGGCTTCCAGACCTGCAGGAAAGCGATGGCCACACCGAGGGAGACGATGCAGGCGACGATGTCGGTGATCTGGTAGACGAAGAAGTTCGAGGTCATCCACTGGGCGATACCGAAGGCGAAGCCGATGATGACGGCCGGAACCCAGGCATCTTTGAGACCCTTGACGCCGTCAATGATAAACAGCAGGATGCAGGGGACGAAGAAGGCCAGAAGCGGGGCCTGGTGGCCGACAATGGCGGCAATGTTTTCGGTCTGTTCGACCGTGCGGCCACCGACGGCACCGGCGGTGGTGATCGGGATGGCCACCGCGCCGAAGGCAACGGGGGCGGTGTTGGCCAGCAGCACCACGACAGCGGCCCGCAGCGGTTTGATGCCCAGGGCCATGATCATGGTGGCGGTGATGGCCACCGGGGCGCCGAAGCCGGCCAGGGCTTCCAGCAGGCCACCGAAACAGAAGGCGATCAAAATGGCCTGGATGCGGACGTCACCGTTGCCGAGACGGTCGAAGAACCGGCGCAGATCCTCGAACCTTCCGGAGACAACGGTCACCTCGTAGAACCAGATCGCCATGACGATGACCCAGGCGATCGGGAACAGGCCGAACACACCACCGCGCACCGCCGACGACAGGGCCATGGCCACCGGCATGTGGAAGCCGGCGATACCCACCAGCAGGGCGGCGATCAGCGCTGTCAGCGCTGACCAGTGGGCCCGCATTTTCAGGCCGATCAAACAGATGAAGAATGTGAGCAACGGGATCGTGGCCACCAGAGCCGATAGGCCCAGGCTGCCATTGACCGCGTCGGTCACAGCGGTGAAGTCGGTCACGGGGAAACTCCTCGGAGAAGGTTGTCAAGCTGGACGAACAACCGCCGGTAGCGGTTTTTTCAACAAAAAACCGCCCGGCAATCGTTCGCGTGGTCGGACAAAGCGACCGTGCGGGGTGTGGGACAAGTCGGCGGCCAGGTGCCTTTTTCGGGGACAAGCCCCGGGCAGTGGTGGCGGTGGACCAGACAAACCCGTCACGGGCGCGGGATACACGACAGGTCCCGGGGTGGGTGATGCTCCGGGAACGGACGTGGATTACGCGCGTGGCTTCCCGGTCCGTGAGCCGGTCCCGGCAGCGGGGTCAACGATTGCCGGCGTCCCTGCACTGCCGTCCCGACCGGATCGGGAGCACCTAAATCCTAGACTAAAGGTGTTCTTTAAACCGCATTACAGGAGGCTGTGTGTCGCGGCTAACATAATGTCATTGGCTCTGACTATCGTCACGCTGGGTAAAGGCCGCCGGCGGCGCCCGGCTGGCGGGGGCACCCGCCGGGTGCCGGGTTCGGCCGCGAAAAGGCCACGGCCGTGATCCCACGGTGCCCCAACCAGCGGGTGCTACCATCCATACCCGTGACTCCAACTGATCTTTCCGCACTTATCAGCCGACTTGCCGCCGATACCGCCCGGTCGATGGACCTTGATGCGTCCGCCCTGCCGGAGCAGATCACCGTCGAGCGTCCCCGAAATCCCGAGCACGGTGACTACGCCACCAACATTGCGCTGGTCTCGGCGAAGAAACTGGGCACCAACCCGCGGGCATTCGCACAAGGTCTGGCCGACAGGCTGGCCGCGGATGACGCCATTGATGTCGCGGAGATCGCCGGACCCGGTTTCATCAATATCCGGCTCGCCGCGGCCGCCCAGGGGGCCATTGCAGGCCAGGTACTGGAGCTGGGGGAGATGTTCGGATCCTCCGAGGAACTGGCCGGGGAGAAAATCAACCTGGAGTTCGTCTCCGCCAACCCCACCGGTCCGGTGCACCTGGGGGGAACCCGCTGGGCCGCGGTAGGTGATTCCCTGGGCAGGATTTTGTCCTTCCGGGGGGCTGCGGTCACCCGCGAGTACTACTTCAACGACCACGGCACCCAGATCGACCGGTTCGTCAATTCACTGCTGGCCGCGGCCAAGGGGCAACCCACCCCGGAAGACGGCTACGGCGGGGAATACATCACCGATATCGCGCAGAGCATCGTCGCCGACAACCCCGGGGTGATGGAGCTGGATGATGCCGAGATGGCCGAGGCCTTCCGGGCCGCCGGCACCTCGATGATGTTCGCCCACATCAAAGAAACACTGCACGAGTTCGGCACCGACTTCGATGTCTTCTTCCACGAGAACTCGCTGTTTGAATCCGGGGCGGTCGACAAAGCCGTGGCGGATTTGAAAAACAACGGAAAACTGTACGAAAAAGACGGCGCCTGGTGGCTGAAATCCACCGACTACGGCGACGACAAAGACCGGGTGGTCATCAAATCCGACGGCAACGCCGCCTACATTGCCGGTGATATCGCCTATGTGGTCGATAAATTCGGTCGCGGCCACACCCTGTGCATCTACATGCTCGGCGCCGACCACCACGGCTACATCGCCCGCCTGAAGGCCGCCGCCGCGGCACTCGGCCATGATCCCGACCAGGTGGAGGTCATGATCGGCCAGATGGTCAATCTGGTCCGTGACGGCGAAGTGAAGAAAATGTCCAAGCGGGCGGGCACCGTTGTCACCCTCGATGATCTGGTGGAAGCCATCGGCATCGATGCCGCCCGCTACGCGCTGATCCGCTCGTCCGTTGACCAGTCACTGGACATCGACATGGACCTGTGGACCAAGAAATCCAACGACAACCCGGTCTTCTACGTCCAGTACGCCCACGCCAGATTGTGCTCGCTGGCCCGCAAAGCAGCCCAGACAGGTATCACCGCCGACGGAGCCGACTTCTCCCTTGCCACCCATGACAAGGAAGGTGATCTGATCCGCACCCTGGGTGAATTCCCGGCCGTCGTCAAAGCCGCCTCCGATCTGCGTGAACCCCACCGGATCGCCCGGTACGCCGAAGAACTGGCCGGAACCTTCCACCGCTTCTACGACGTCTGCCAGATTCTGCCGAAACAGGGCGAGGACGCCGCAGCAGTCCACACCACCCGCTTCGCCCTGGCCATGGCCACCCGTCAGGTGCTGGCCAATGCGCTGCGGCTGATCGGTGTCACCGCCCCCGAGCGCATGTAGC
>NZ_JAFLEQ010000016.1:348886-364599 GCF_017307055.1 Corynebacterium mendelii
CACACCCCGTGGAAAATCACCTGCCGTGAAAGCCCGAAGGTTTTGCCGGTGTACGCCCCGCCGCACCGTGGCCGGTAGGCTGGTGCAGCCGGGCGGGCGTGCCAGGACCCCATGCCTTTTTGATATTCCCGGCCGGATTATCTGTCACCGACACGGAAAGAGACGGGCACAGCTGTGGCACCCTCGAAATTCAACTCGCTGGAATACCGCGCCAACACCGGAATGGAAGCCGGTGATTTCGACAGTGTTGAAAAGCGTGCCTTCCACCGGAAAAACCAGCGCCGCAGGCCGAGTGTGGCCGAAGAATTCAACGGCCTTCCCGCCCACGTGTGGCCCACCACAGCCACCCGCGACGAGGAAGGGGTGATCTCCATCGGGGGAGTACCCCTGCCGGAGATAGCGGCCGAATTCGGCACCCCGGTGTTCGTGGTCGATGAAAACGACTTCCGCAGCCGCTGCCGGCAGATGGCCGACGCTTTCGGCGGTCCGGGCAACGTGCACTATGCCTCGAAAGCTTTTCTTTCCCGCCGGATCGCCCGCTGGGTGGCCGATGAGGGCCTGGCCCTGGATGTGGCGAGCCTCGGCGAGCTGCAGGTGGCACTGGCCGCCGGTTTTCCCGCCGAACGCATCACCGCCCACGGCAACAACAAAAAAGAAGAGTTCATGCGTCTGTGCGTGACCGAGGGAGTCGGCCACGTGGTGCTGGACTGCCCGCAGGAAATCGATCGCCTCAACGCGATTGCCGCCGCCGAAGACGCCACCGTTGAGGTGATGGTGCGGGTCAAACCCGGTATCGAGGCCCACACCCACGAATTCATCGCCACCAGCCACGAGGACCAGAAATTCGGTTTCTCCCTGGCCTCGGGTTCCGCCGAGCAGGCCTGCCTGGATGCGGTGAAAGCACCCAATCTGGACCTGGTGGGCCTGCACTGCCATGTCGGCTCGCAGGTCTTCGACGCCCAGGGGTTCTCGCTGGCGGCGGAACGGCTTTTGACGCTGATGCGGAAATTGAAGGATTCCGTCTCCGGGGCCGACGCGGCAAAAATCACCCTGCTGGATTTGGGTGGTGGCTACGGTATCGCCTACACCGCGGCGCAAAAACCCCTCGATGTGGCCACAGTCGCCGGAAACCTGATCAAAGAGGTGGCCGAGAAATCAGCGGAGCTGGGGCTTGACCGCCCGCAGATTCTGGTCGAGCCGGGCCGCGCGATCGCAGGTCCGTCGACCGTGACGCTGTACACGGTGGGAACAGTCAAAGACGTCCATACCTCCGCCGAGCACACCCGCCGCTACATTGCCATCGACGGCGGAATGTCCGACAACATCAGGCCCGCCCTGTACTCGGCCGACTACGAGGCCCGGGTGGCCGGCCGGCTCACCGACGGTGAATCCGTCGATACCCGGCTGGTGGGTTCCCACTGCGAATCCGGTGACATTTTGATCAGTGACGCCGCCTGGCCCGACGATATCGGAACCGGTGATCTGATCGCGGTACCCGGTACCGGCGCCTACTGCTTCGCCATGAGCTCCCGCTACAACATGATCATGCGTCCGGCGGTGGTCAGCGTCAAAGACGGGAAAGCGGAGTTGATGGTGCGCCGGGAAACAATCGAGGATGTGCTGGCGCTCGACATGATGTAACCGCCTGCAGTGCCCCGGCAGCAGACGTGGCCTGCTGCCGGGGTGAAAAAGACCGCGAAAGAAATGACAGGCGGCACCGCAACCGGAAGAACGAACGCCCTCCACACAACGTGGCTGACGTCAATCTTCCCGGCGGCGGTGCCGCTGAGCTGTTGCTGGGGCGGGGGAACCCATAAGGCTCCCTCACCCGGACAGATGTGTCACCGGCAACTGTGACCGGGCCGCAAACTGTTGTTTAGCGGGGCAGCAGCGAGTGCTGGACGGCAATCGTGTAACCGGCGGCGAAGACCGCGAGAACACCGGCGATGATCATGACGGCCTTGACAGTCGGGTTGTCCGAGGAGCTTTCGGATTTGGTGGTGGTGTTGTTGTTCTGCTGCTCCTGCTTGGCCTGGTCACCGGTGGCGTTGGAGGAGGTGAAGTTGCCCTTGGAGGAATCAACCTTGGCGTTGTGGGCCTTGCCCTTCGGGCCGGTGCCGGAGGAGTTGAAGTCGAAGCCGGAGGAGCCGTCGCGCTCCAGGGTGACGACAGCCTCGGTTTTGCCACCTTTTTCGTTGTCTTCGGCGGCGGCAACGCCGGTGCCGGCAATCAGGGAGGCGGCAACAGCGCTGGAGATGAGGGCTTTGGTGAAGCGGGAAGAGGTCATTGATGTACTCCTGGAATGTTGAAAACTGATGCGAATGTGCAGGGAAAACCACGGTTGTTGCCGTGGTGATCGTGCCCGTGGGGCGTCCGCGCTCCCGTGGCGTACTTCTGTATACGCCACCACCACCCGTACCGTTACCGTGACAACCATGCCGGGGGAGATCACAGCAAGCCGGGGCACCAATGGCTCCCGGAGGATCGATCACGTGGCGCAATCTGACTGGAACTTCGAATCGTCCCCATCGATTGGTGTCTGAGGCACAAAAAGAGCATACCGATGTTCGACATTTGTGGCCACGATGCTGCAACCGCAAACGCAGCAAGCCGCCCCGGCGGGGCACAGCCGCATTGAAACATTCACTGTGCACCGTGACCCGATATCTGCCCGGGCGTGCGCGCGATCCCCGAACAGCAAAAACCCCGCTCCATGAGTGAAGCGGGGTTTCAAACCAGCGCAATTACCCGCTCCAGCAGGTAAGTCGCGCTTTACTGCTGCGGGGCCATGGCGTTCATGATCATCGACTGGACGGAGTTTTCGATTCCACCGGTCAGCCCACGGGAGATACCGTCGTGGATGCCGGACTGGATGCCGCTCCGAATGCCGTAGCTGATGGCGGAGAGGGTGCCGAAGACGAGAAGCAGTCCGAAGAATGCGCCGTATGCGGCGGATCCGTCACCGTCGGCGACAGCGACAGCCTGGACCGGTGCGGCGGGTTCGACGGGGGCGGCCGGAGCAACAGCAGTACCGGCAGCCAGGGAGACAGCGCAGGTCAGGGCGACGACGCTCTTCTTGATCTTGTTCATGATGGGAGAACCTTCCATTGTTTTTTCGGACCGCTTGTGAAATCACCGCATCAGGTTATTGATTCGGGTCGACGGCTCTGAAGCGCGCAACAAGCGGGCGATTGGTGCTTGTAATGGGGGCAATGAAATGCCTGAAAGCAATTCCGAACCCGCTGACTGTGGGACAGTCACCGCAGAAAACAGAATTGCGGGCTACAACGTGTTGAGCCAACGAGTGGGGTCGGCTTTAACTGGCAACATGTTGCCCGTGGGGTGGTGCGCACACAGCTTCCGAACTGTCAGGGACACCGGGGTGTGCGAACCATCCAGTTTTACTGGGGGATCGGGATCGGCAGCTTGATGGTGGAACCCTTGATCTGGCCGTTGAGGACCAGCAGGTTGAAGACCGAAATCAGCACGATGCCTGAGATGACGGAGCCGAGGGCCGAAACAATGATGCTGCTGGCGCTGGTCGAGCCGACAACAGCAAGATCAGAGGAATCAGCGGCGGCAACAGGTGCGGCGACGACGGACCCGGTGGTCAGCGCGAGTGCGGTGCCAGCGGCGACTATGCCCTTGGAAAGACGGTTCGGAAGCTTCATTTGAACTCCTGGGAGTGGGGAATGGGTAGTGAGGGAAGATTGGCGATGACTGCTTTTCTCCGACGCGGGTCCGGTGAGCACGCCGATTCAGCGAAAGCTCAGGAAACCGTTGCGCTGTTGTAATGGTAACTAAAGAAAGTAATACTGCGGGCCGTTAGCATTAATTTTTTAAAAGTGGGGTGGGTGAAAGGGGTGTCTATGAAGTGTTTTGAGGGGAAGAACGGGCCGGTCATGTCCGGCTGGATGAAGGGGAAAGGTTTGTTTCATTTTGGGTGAGAAATTAGTCACATTCCCACAAGGGGCAGGATGCTTCTCCGTGGTGCGTGAATTGTGCGCGCATCGTGGATGATGCGAGTCGGCCGGGGGTTTTGTGGACGGGGATGTCTATGATGGTTGTTTATGTTGCCGGGCTGAGACTGGTCTTTGGTTTCCGGTGAGATCGGGGAATTGTTTCTCCGTTGTGAACTCTCTGCCATCCGGTGTTCGTCGTAGCCCCTATGAAAGGTTCTAGATTTTAACCATGTCTTTCGCATCAACGCTCGTACAAGGCAAAGGAGTCGGCTCAGATGTTGGGGTTGCACTTTTGGGTCATGGCACCGTCGGCAAGCAGGTTTTGAGGTTTATCGGGGACAACGGCGATGATCTGGCACACCGCATCGGTGGTCGGATCGTCGTGAAAGGGGTTGCTGTCGGCAACCCCGACAAGCACAAAGATGATGTGCCCGCGGAGCTTTTGACCACCGACGCGGAAGCCCTGATCGAGCGTGACGACGTCGATATTGTGGTTGAGGTCATCGGCGGTATCGACTACCCGCGGAAACTGATTCTCAAGGCGCTTAACGCCGGTAAATCCGTGGTGACCGCCAACAAAGCACTGGTGGCGGCCCATTCGCAGGAGTTGGCCGAAGCCGCCGACAAAGCAGGTGTCGACCTCTACTTCGAGGCGGCTGTCGCCGCCGCGATCCCGGTGGTCGGTCCGCTGCGCCGGTCACTGGCCGGTGACCAGGTCGAACAGGTGATGGGCATTGTCAACGGCACCACCAACTTCATTCTCGACGCCATGGACACCACCGGTGCCGACTACGACACCATGCTCAAAAAAGCCATGGAACTGGGCTACGCCGAAGCCGATCCGACAGCGGATGTGGAAGGCCATGACGCGGCCAGCAAAGCCGCCATTTTGGCGTCCCTGGCGTTCCACACCAGAGTCAGCTTCGACGATGTCTACTGTGAGGGCATCTCGAAAGTGACCGCCGATGATGTGGAGGCCGCCAAACAGGCCGGCTACACCATCAAGCTGTTGGCCTGCTGTGAACGGATCACCGCCCCGGACGGGACCGAGAAAGTCTCCGCCAGGGTTCACCCCACACTGGTTCCGCGCAGCCACCCGTTGGCCAGCGTGTCGAAATCCTTCAATGCCGTCTTCGTTGAGGCCGAGGCCGCCGGCCGGCTGATGTTTTACGGCAACGGTGCCGGTGGCGCACCGACGGCCTCTGCCGTGCTCGGTGATCTGGTGGGCGCGGCCCGCAACAAAGTCCACGGTGGCCGCGCCCCGGGGGAGTCGACCTACGCCAATCTGCCGATCGCCGATTTCGGGGAGATCAGCACCCGCTACCACGTTGACATGGAGGTCCATGACCGGGTGGGCGTGCTGGCCGAGGTGTCGAAGGTATTCTCCGACAAGGGTGTGTCACTGCGGACAGTCCGCCAGGAAGAATCCGATGATTCAGCGCGCCTGATCGTGGTCACCCACACCGCCCGCGAAGCCGACCTGGCGGCCACTGTTGAGGCGCTGAAAAACCTTGAGGCCGTTACTGCCGTCAACTCGGTGCTGCGGCTGGAAGGCGAGTAAAAAAACAACCGGCGGGCCTGTGCGCCCCTTATGTTGCCACCACCCGATCGATGATCGGGTGCATCCGGAAAGGACCATCACCCCATGACCGAGACCCTGCCTGTCGGACGGAAAGCACATGTCAAGGTTCCCGCCTCATCAGCGAACCTGGGCCCCGGATTCGACACCCTGGGCATTGCCGTGAGTCTCTACGACGATGTCGATGTGGAGATCACCGCTTCCGGACTGGAAGTGATTGTTTCCGGGCAGGGGGAAGGCGAGGTTCCGCTGGATGACACCCACCTGGTGGTTCGGGCAGTCAAAGCCGGACTGGACAAAGCAGGATGCGCCGCCCCCGGGCTGAAAGTCACCTGCCACAACCGGATTCCGCAGTCCCGGGGCCTGGGTTCGTCGGCGTCGGCGGCTGTCGCCGGTGTGGCCGCCGCCAACGGGTTGTCGGGCAACAAACTCACCGACGATGACATGGTGCAGTTGGCCAGTGAATTCGAGGGGCACCCCGACAATGCCGCGGCTTCCGTGCTCGGCGGGGCGATTGTCGGCTGGACAGAGATTCCCGTCGATGGCACGCAGCCGCAGTACCGGGCGGTGAAAGTCAGCTGCGATCCCCGCATCAAATCCACCGCCCTGGTGCCGGATTTCCGCGCTTCCACCCAGGCGGTGCGCAAAGTACTGCCGACCAGCGTCAAACACCTGGATGCCCGCTTCAATGTGTCCCGCTGCGCGGTGATGCTGGTGGCCCTGCAATCCCATCCGGAGCTTTTGTGGGAAGGCACCCGTGACCGCCTGCACCAGCCTTACCGGGCCGATGTTTTGCCGGTGACAGCCGAATGGGTCAACCGGCTGCGCAATCTCGGTTACCCGGCTTACCTGTCCGGTGCGGGTCCCACCGCGATGGTGCTGTCGACCGAGCCGGTGGATGAGCAGATTCTTAACGAAGCCCGCGACCGCGGTATCACCGTCCATGAATTGGACATTGCAGGGCCGGTGGAGGTCACCGTCGAAGGGTGAGCGTGCTGACCCGGCTGCCCGTACAAGAAGACCGCGCTACACGGTGTGCCGGTTCGGCGGGATAACCGGGCGGTGGTAGCGCGGAACGAACACGATTGTGGAATTCGCGCGGCGGGAATCGGGCGGACAAAAAGACAATGAACGTCCCCTGCGGCCCGGGGGATACTGGACCGTGGTGGTGCAACCGGAATAATCTAGCCCCCGGCAGGGGCGGGATCGGGTGTCTTCTTCATGGTGTCGCTGCATGCCCGAACCTGCGGGACGTTTCACCGCCGGGGTTTTGCGCGGCGCCGGGCGCGTGTGAATACCGCGCACCATGGTGAAAGCCACGGCCACGGTTGTGGACCGGCTGCAGTGGCGGACACACGGGTGACCGGCCGGCTGACACTGTGTTGGTGGGATGTCCACCTGGAAAAACGGCCCGGCCGCAGCCCGGTGTGGGGGTGCGGCCGGGCCGGTAAGGTCCAGCAGAACGGGGCAGTTAAATCGTGGCGGGTTCAGTCTTTTCGCCGTCGGTGTAGATCATCGTCGGCATGAACGTGACCGGGTCGAGTACCAGCAGATCATCGGGGTAGCCGACACCGATCCGGCCGAATTTGTCGTCCATGCTGATGGCTGTGGCCGGATGGCTGGTGGCGGCGGCGACCGCCACATCGGGGGCGACCCCGACTTTGGTGATGGTGTTGGCCACTGCCCTGTCCATGGTCAGGGTGGAGCCGGCCAGGGAGGTTCCGCCCTTGAGGGTGGCCACACCGTCTTTGACCACCACTTCCAGCGAACCGAGCATGTATTCACCGTCCGGGTTGCAGGTGGCGCTCATCGCGTCGGTGATCAGCACCACCCGTTCCGGGGCTTCGGCGAACAGCGAGGCAATGACATCGGGGTGGACGTGAATGGTGTCATTGATGATCTCCAGCCATACCCGCTCATCGCGCAGCGCGGCAATCACCGGGCCGGGGGCGCGGTGGTGGATGCCGTTCATGCCGTTGAAGCAGTGGGTGAGAATGGTTGCGCCGTTGTCGAAGGCCTGCTGGGCGGTCTCATAATCACAGGAGGTGTGTCCCACGGAGGCCTTCACCCCGTGGCCGGAAAGAAGCTTGATCGCCTCCATGGCGTGGTTTTTCTCCGGGGCAAGTGTCATCTGCACCAGGGTGCCCTTCCCCGCGTCGATGATCCGTTTGATCGCCTCCGGGGCGGGATCGATGAGTTTGTCCTCCGGGTGCGCGCCTTTGTGCCCGGCATCCAAAAACGGTCCTTCCGGGTGGATGCCCAGAAGATGCGGATTGGCTTTGACCAGTTCGGCCACTTCGCTGATGCGTTGTTCCATCAGTGGCAGGTCATCGGTGACGAAGCTTGCCACACAACGGGTGGTGCCGTGGGCGCGGTGTTTGGCGATGACATGCTCTACGGCCTTGGCGCCGTCGTCGAAGGCGAGTCCGCCGCCGCCGTGATGGTGGATGTCGATGTAGCCGGGGCACACCGGGGCGCCGTGGGCGTCAATGATTTCATCGGCGTCGGGCCACAAGGTGTAGTCGTCGAACTGTCCGAGATGTGTGATGCGGCCGCCTTCGGCGCGCACACACCCGTTGCGGGTCACCCCGCCGATGGTTCCGTCGTAGATGGTCGCGGAGTGGATGACAAGTGAACTCATGGGAATGAAAACCGAACCTTAACAACTCGTGGACAAAAAGGTGGCATTATCTCGCTGCCGTCCGGCAGCCTGCCCGGCAGGCAGCCGGCCCGCCGGCGAGGAAGGAAAGATGGTGAACAAAACGAACAACGATCCTCCGCGCTCTATTGTGCACCCACCGGGCGTGCACCGCGCGGGGTTTTAACCGACACCGCCTGGAAAACACGTCAGTACCGGTGAAAAAGCCCCAGCATCACACCCGGGGTGGCCGGGTGACCTGCGGCAGACACCGCTAGGTGGTCTGTGAATCGGTGGTGACAATGGTGTAGCCGGCCTGGGTCAGCCTGTTCACCCATGCCGGATCGACTCCCGGGTCGGTGACAATGGTGTTGGCCGCCTCCGGCCCGCCGAGAGAGGAAAAAGAACGCCGCCCGAATTTCGAGGAATCGGCGACAATGACCGGCCGGGTGGCGCGCGAGGCCATGGTCTGGTTGGTCTGGGCCTCAAACTCGTCGACGGTACCGGGGCCGTTGGCATCGATGCCATTGGCGCCGATGAAGGCGTAGTCGAGGCTGAAACCGGCCAGATTGTTCACCCCCACCGGGCCGGTGAGTTCGTAGGAGGAGCCGTTGAGAACCCCGCCGATGAGCACCACCTTGATCGCCGGGGAGCCGGCCAGCATGTAGGCGATGTCGACGGCATTGGTGACGATCGTGACGAAAGGCTGGTTGCCGACTGTCTCGCCGCCCGCACGGCTGGTCGCCCAGTCACTGATGGCGCTGGCGATCGCCCCGACAGTCGACCCGCCGGACATGCCCACCACGCACCCGGGTTCCAGCATCGACACACAGTAGGCGGCAATGGCGGTTTTCTCCTCCAGCTGCTGGCCGCGTTTTTTGTGCACCGGCATATCGAAGGCCACCACCGTCGAGCGGGCACCGCCACGGGTACGGTGCAACAGACCCCGCCCGGCCAGGGCATCGAGATCACGGCGGGCCGTGGCCGGGGACACCTCCAGGGTGCCGATGATCTCATCGACGGTCACCGAGCCTTTATCGGCCACCATCTCAAGAATTCTGGTCAAACGTTCACTGCGCAGCACAGTCACACACCTCCGCGGTCTGCCCGGTCACAAGGTTCAATCGCAAAAACACGGCCGACAACACCGCGTGCCCCGCGCCGGGCATACCATCCGGCCGGGTGCGGCGTGCTGCCGCCGGGCCCTGCCCCGGTTGTTGTCCGCTGCCGGGGACAACCGGGGAAGCGACAGGCACTGCGGCAGAAAAAAGAAAAGAAAATTGATCGGTGGGCAATATGGGTATTCCAAAAGCGGGCAAAGCCGTACGGACAGAAAGCTTAACCCAGATGACAAAAGATCTGCTGCACCGGGCCACCTGTCGCCGGCCGGCGACAGGTGGTACGGGGCACACGTGCGGGCGGGGGAACGAACCCCCGCCGCGGTCACGCCTAGTCGAGATCGGTGAACACGCCGATCAGGCGCTCAGCCTCAGCGGACAGGGCCTCACGGCCGGCCGCGATGTATTTGCGGGAGTCGGTGACATCCGGGTTGGCGTCCAGGTATTCGCGGATCGCCCGGGTGAAAAAGCCGTTCAGGTGGGTCGAGACATTGATCTTGGTCATCCCGGCCCTGATGCCGCGGCGGATTTCCTCGTCCGGAACACCGGATGAGCCGTGCAGCACCAGCGGAACACCGGCGGCCTCTTTGAGTTCCTTGATCAGATCGATGTCCAGGCTGGCGGTCCGGGACTTCATGGCGTGTTCGCTGCCGACAGCCACCGCCAGCAGATCCACGCCGGTATCGGCGACGAACTGGCGGGCTTCATCCGGATTGGTGCGAACTCCCGGGGTGTGGGCGGTTTTGCCGCCGATCTCCCCGAGTTCGGCTTCCACTGTCGCACCGCGGGCGTGGGCGTAGGCCACCACATCGGCGGTGTTGGCGATGTTTTCCTCCGTCGGCAGGGTGGAACCGTCGTACATCACCGAGTTGAAGCCCAAATCGATGGCGTGCTTGGCGAGTTCGACTGATTCGCAGTGGTCCAGGTGCACGGCGACGGTGGCGGGCGAGGCGTCGGCCAGGGCGATCATGGCTTTGCCGATCGGATCCAGATCATCGGCGTGGTAGCGCACGCAGTTGTGGCTCATCTGCAAAATCACCGGTTTGCCGGAGCGTTCGGCAGCCTGGACCAGGGCTTCGGCGGTCTCCAGGTGGATGACGTTCATGGCGGCGGCGCCGATGCCTTTGGCGGCGGCGTCGGTGACGATTTTGGTGGTGCAGGTACGGGGCATGGTGGGGATCCTTAAACAATTACTTCGTCCGGGTGTTGTTACCCGGCACTGGTGTGGGCAGAATGCGGTGGTGTCCACCCCGGCCGACGGCGGGGAACCCGCCGGGCCGGGTGGGAAAAGATGGTCGGACAGATATCTCAGGAGTTGTCGGGGCCGATGACAACCTGCTGTTCAAGCTGCGGCCAGGAATCGTCGATGGCCCCGGCGTAGGGCACCAGGACCGCGGCCGCCGACCAGGCAACCCCGCGGATGAGCATGTCGGTGGTGTCCAGATCATCCAGCAGCGCGGTGGCCATGGCGGCGACCAGTGAGTCGCCGGCACCGGTGGGATTGCCTTTGAGCGGCTGGGGAAGTTTCGCGGTGATCACCGTGGTGCCGTCGACTGCCACCAGGCCGTCAGGACCCATCGAACAGACCACCAGCCGGGCACCTTCATCCACCAACTGCCGGGCGCCCTCCAGCGGATCGGTGCAGCCGGTGGTTTCGGTGATCTCGGCGGCATTCGGTTTGACGATCGCTCCCATGGCACAGGCCTCGATGAGGTTGTCGCCGGCGCAGTCGACGATAATGCCGGATGCCCCCGCTTGCTGGGCCGTCTCAACCAGCAGGGTGAGATGGTCGGTGCCGGTCCCCGGCGGCCAGGAGCCGGAAATGGTGACCACTGATCCGGGCCGGTTGGCCAGTGTTTCCCGCAGGGAATCAGCCATCGCCTCCCAGACTCCGTCCGGGTGCTGGCCGCCACGCTCATTGATAATGACGGTCGCATCGTCGTGTGTCCGGTGGATCGCCCAGGTTTCCCGCAGCGGAACCGGGGTGGGGGTGAAACGGGCCAGGGCATTGCCCGGCAGCGGGTTGCCCCACTGGTTGACCGCCTCCAGGGAGGTTTTGGCCATCGGGCCGAACATCAGGGCGTCATAGCCTTGTGCGGCGGCAACGGCGGCCACATTGACACCTTTGCCGCCCAGGCGACGCTGCGCCCGATCAATGCGGTGGGTGGCCTCATCCACCAGTTCATCGACGGTGATGGTGACATCGAGGGCCGGATTCGGCGTGACGGCAATAACTGCGGGCTTGGATGTGGGCATGGTGGGGGAAAGCCTTTACGGGTGGGTGCGGGCGAGAATAAAACGTGGAAGAAAGTGCGCGGCTGCGACGGTTGGGTCTGCGGCTGAGCCGTCTTTTTCAAAAAGGAACCGGACAGCAGCCGGGCATGTGCGGCCCCGATCAGCCCGGTAGCCGCGTCAACGATGCGGGTACCGGGGCAATCGGTGGCCGGGGAGCCTGCTACTTCAGGATCACCGAGCGGGTGAGGTTACGCGGGTGATCGGGATCCAGACCGCGTTTACGGGCGGTGGCCAGGGCGACCCGGTGGACTTTCACCAGATCGGCGAAGGGATCGAGTCCGGAGGAGATGAAGGTGGCGCCGGTGTTGTTGACCTGGTCTTCGAGACCTTCCGGAACCGGGCCGAAGGCCCAGGTGATCCGACCCTTCGAGGCGATGGCGATCGGCCCGTGGCGGTATTCCATCGACGAGTAGGACTCGGTCCATGCCTGGCAGGATTCACGCATCTTCAGGGCGGCTTCGGTGGCCAGCCCCAGACGCCAGTCGGTGCCGAGGAAGGAGTACTGCTCGGCGTCGATCAAAAAGTCCTCGACATCAGCATCGATGACCGTGCGGGCATCGGCGATGGCCTTGTCGATCTCTTCTTTCGGGGCCAGCGAGGCGCGCAGGAACATCAGGGCAGTGGTGGCGAAACGGGTCTGCACGACCGACTTTTCATCGGCGAACGACAGGTTGACGACATGGTCGGCCAGTTCGGCGACCTTGGTGTTGACATCGCCCAGCAGAGCAATCGACCGCATCTGCTTGTTCTGCTCGAGCAGATCGATGATCTCGGAGGTGGTGCCGGAGCGGGTGATCACCATCAGGGTGTCGTAGTCACGGTCACCGCCCAACCGGGCTTCGGTGGCGGTGTAGGCGTCGGTGACACCTTCGCCGGCGGTTTCGCGCATCGCGGCGTAGGCCTGTGCCATGAACCAGGAGGTGCCGCAGCCGACAACAGCCACCTTCTCGCCGGGCTTGGGCAGGCAGTCGCGGTCTGCGACCATGTCCACCGCTTTCTGCCAGCTGTCGGGTTGGCTGAGGAGTTCTTCTTCCATGTGGGGGCCGAGATTCTGGCTCACAGTGTGGTCCTTTCGGGAGTAGGCGGGGCGCATCAGCGCCCGGGCACAAGACCCGTGAGCGTTTATGCGCGATTGCTGCCGGGGGAGTTGGTTCCGGCTAAGCAGGTGATTTGGAATATATCTACCGGGATCGGCCGCCAGGCCGACACTTCGAATGATTGCACATGATTGGTTTAAAGGCAAGAGGTGCTAAGAAAAATCTTTTCTTGGCCACATAGGGACATCCGGTACGACCGCCATCTAATTGTGTCTAGAGGGTGGGCATAAACGGGGGTGAAACTGCCCCCGTTTTTAAAACTTTCTCAAAAAAGCAGCTTGTTGGGCACGTGGGTGATGTTTTGCAAGGTGGCTTCTTAACCCCCCGACTGCCTGCGGAAAGGAGATATTTTAGGTGTGGTTTTTCTTTTCTGGTTTTGTCAATGTGATTGGGCACACAGATTTATTTTGACCGTCTGGGGTTGCATGAATCAAAAACAATCATTAGCGTGATGTGGGACAAGCCAAAGCGCACCCGGATGGCTGTGCCCCGGGCGCGCCGCACACCGTGAGGAAGAGAAGAAGCACCCATGAACTTCAAACCCGACGCTGTCGCCGCCAAGCGGGAAGCCGCCGACTTTAAGGAAGCGATCCGCATCGTCGGTTCGCTTTACGAGAAAGAAGGCATCGCCACTTCCGACTACGCGCAGGCGATGATCGATGCCGTGGGCGAATTCGGCCCCTACATGGTGTTGATGCCCGGTCTTGCCATGCCACACGCGAAATCGGGTGCCGGTGTCAACCGCCGCGGTTGCGCTGTCGTGACCTTGTCGACTCCGGTCGAGTTCGGCCACGAAAAAAATGATCCGGTCGATGTGCTGGTCTCTTTCGCCGCCGGCGAGAAGAAGGCCCACATGGAAATGATCCAGTCGCTGGCCAATGCCCTCAGCGACGCTGAGTTGATCGAAGCGATCCGCAATGCGGAAACCGACGAAGAACTCGCCGCGCTGTTCGAGTCCTAGCTAGTCTTGGGGTTACGGGATCCTGCCTGATGGGCGGGGTTGTGTGCTTCCCGTAATCCACCACATCACCTGTTGTCCCCGAAAGGAACACCCACCATGATTGAAATCGCAACCGTCTGCGGTATGGGCCTCGGCTCCTCAATGATGCTCGCCAACCAGATCCGCAACATGGTCGACGAAGATCCCAACGTGCAGGCCAAGGTTCAGCCGGTTGACCTCGGCTCCTTCAAATCCCAGCCCTCCGACATTGTGGTCACCACCTCCGGGATGGCCAAAAACGTCCAGGATTCGCCCTCGATCGTGGTGCTCATCGACAATCTGATCGATAAAAACGAGGTCAAGACCAAGGTGTGGGCGGCCATCGACGAATACAACGCCAAAAACAGCTAACCGCTGACCATCCCCGGATCTCCGTCTCCTCTGCCGGGTGCTGTGAACACACCACCAGCGCCCGGCAGGAACAGGGCGCAGGCGCCCCGGCGGTGATCATGCCCCCAAAGTCCGACAGCGTCGGCGTGCCGACCCCCACGGGCGGGGAGGGGCAAAAAATTTTTACCTGATACAGTCCGGTTCCCAGTGTTTTCCCAGGAAAACCGCGGTCCCGGAGGTGGATACGTCAGGTGTGCGGACAGATGAAAAAAACTTCCGCGTACGACAAGCACAACATTTCCTGAACTACTGTTCCCTGGGAGAGAACCCCGCTATGAACCCGTTCCTTGATTTTATGGTGCAGCTGTTCCAGCAGCCCGCCATCATCGTCGGCCTGATCGCTTTGCTCGGTCTGGTCGCGCAGAAAAAACCCGCCGGTGATGTGGTCACCGGTACCGTCAAAACCATCCTGTCGATGCTGATTGTCGCCGCCGGTGCCGGTGCGGTGGTCGGCGGCCTGTCCCCGATCCAGGACATGGTCAACGCGGCCATGGAAGGCAAAGTCACCACCTTCGTCGCCTACGACGAACTGGTCATGGCCTCAACCCAGACCGGCCCGGTCGAGCAGATCGGTACCGCCATGGGCCTGACCATGCTGTTCGGCTTCATCTTCCACCTGCTGCTGGCGCGGTTCACCCCGCTGCACTACGTTTACCTGACCGGCCACTGGATCTGGATCACCACCGGTTCCTGGGCCATCCTGTTCTGGTCCTTCGGCCTGAACTACTGGACCGTCATCGCCTTGGCCTCCATCTGCTCCGGCGCCTGGATGACCATCTCCCCGGCCATTGCCCAGCCGTTCATGCGGCGGATCACCGGCAACAATGATGTCGGTATGGCCCACGGTACGGTGCTGCTGTCCGCTCTGGCCGGTGCCATCGGCCTGGTCTTCGGTGACAAGGAAGACTCCACCGAAAGCAAGCAGCTGCCGGACCGTCTGTCCTTCTTCCGTGACGTTGCCGTGTCCACCACCATCGTCATGACCATTGTGTCCATCGTGGCCGCCATCGGCGCAATCGCCACCCGCGGTGCCGCCTACGTCGAATCCGAGGTCACCGGTGGCCAGCAGTGGGTCGTCTTCGCTTTCATCGCCGCCCTGCAGTTCACCGCCGGCATGCTCGTCATCCTCTACGGTGTCCGCATGTTGATCGGTGAGATCGTCCCCGCCTTCGAGGGTATCTCCCGCAAGATCATCCCGAACGCCATCCCGGCCCTTGACGTGCCGATCATCTTCCCCTTCGCCCCCAACGCCCTGCTGATCGGTCTGATCGCCGGTCTGATCGGTGAGTTCGCCGGTATGGGTGTCTGTGTGGCCCTCGGCTGGCCGGTGCCGATCCCCTCGATCATCGTCGCCTTCTTCGCCTGCGGTACTGCAGCCATCTTCGCCAACTCCACCGGTGGCCGGAAAGCCGCCTGGCTGGGTGCCTTCATCTGGGGCTTTGTCGGCTGGATTCTCATTGCCTACGCCTTCCAGTTCGAAATCTTCGGTGACCTGGTTGCCCTGGGTGCCAAGGACCTGGGCTTCTCCGGCCCGGACGTCATCGCCCCGGCCATCATCTTCGACGCCATCGGCAAACTGTTCGGCGTCTAAAAAGCCACCACAACCCCGGCTACATCATCCCGGCGGCAGCTGC
>NZ_JAFLEQ010000016.1:364607-399439 GCF_017307055.1 Corynebacterium mendelii
ACCGCCCGGGGGGATGGGGGCGATCATCCGCGGTGTGCACCGCGGCAGGCCCCACCACCTGACTGCACACAATCTTTCAAGGAGAAATACACCCCATGTCTGAACTGCTCAACACCTACTTCGATGAAATCACCGCCCTTCTGGGCAAGATCCGCGAAGAAGAACTGCCCAAGATTGAAAAGGCAGCCGACACCATCGCCGACAAAGTCATTGCCGGCGGCCGTATCTTCGCCTTCGGTGCCTCCCACTCGTCGCTGCCGGTACAAGACATTGTCTACCGCGCCGGTGGCCTGATGCTGATCAACCCGCTCTACGGACCCGGCATCGAAGCCCTGACCACCCGCCCGACCACCCTCGGCTCGCAGATGGAGCAGATGCCCGGCTACGGCGAGGTGCTGTTCAACAACAGCCCGCTGAAGGAAGGCGACGTGCTCATCGACGTCTCGGTGTCCGGCCGCAACGCCGTCCCGGTGGAACTGGCCCGCGCCGCCAAGGCCGCCGGTGTGTTCGTGGTGGCTTTGACCAGCATGAAATACACCAGCGCCGTTGATTCCCGGGTCCCGGACGGCACCAAGCTGCTCGACCACGCCGATGTCGTTCTCGACAACAAAGTCGATCCCGGTGACGCGGTGCTCTCCCTGGAAGGCATCCCGCAGAAGTTCACCCCGGCTTCCGGTGTCACCTCCACCGCCATGCTGCACAGCATGTCCGCCGCCATCATCGAGAAACTGCTCGAAAAGGGCTTCTCGGCACCGGTGTTCCTGGCCGCCAACTTGGACGGTGGCGCCGAATGGAACGCCAAGCACATGGCCGAAAACAAAGACCGCATTTTCTACCTGAACTAACCCGGCCGCTCCTGCCATCCTGTCCCGGGTCCCACCAGCGGTCGAACCCGGGGCAGGGGCGGGACACAGAAAACATCCCGCCGCAGCACGACTGCTGTGGCGGATGACATAACACCCACATACAGACGGCGGGGACGTGTTTTCTTCCCTTTCCCTTGTCATCCCGCCGTTTGTGTGTCTCCCACGACTTTTCCGCCGGAACCCTCCCATTCTGATCCCCCGGTAACCGGCATTCCCGCGTTGTTTGGTTTTCTTTTCAGACAGTCGCGGCCATGCCGGTCAGCAGATGGGCGGCGGGGTTCGCCCGCAGGGCTTTCAACCCCGCCGGTGACTGGACAAGGCGGAAGTTCTCCCCCCAGATTTTCCCATTCCCTCACCCGTCCCCGGTAGCCACCACAGACGGTGGCGACAACTTGCGCCGGTTAACAGCGGCGGGTGAAACCACAATCCAAGGAGTCTTTCACATGAGAGCACGTTCCTTAAAGAAGACGGCCGTCACTGTGGCCTGCGCTGCATTGGTTGTTCCGCTTGCCCCGGCAGCCAACGCGTCCTCCTTCTTTGGTTCATCTGCACTTGCCGACCTGTTCAACGCGGTGGCCGGCTCGTCGATGTCGTCGGAAACCTTCTACGATGACAGCCCCGGTGCCCAGGGCAGCACCTTCCTGCCCGGTGGGATTTCCGGAAACAAGAAAAACGGCGACACTCCGCCTCCGGTGGAAATCACCCCAGGGCCGGTCCGCGATGGCTGGCGTCTGGTGCGCGAAGAAACCTTCGACAAAGGTATCAACGACAGCAAGGTGGACTGGGAGGTCCAGAAATTCGGGCCCGGCAACCGCTACTACGTTGATGAGTTCTCCGACGGTGGCAAATACTTCAAGATCCAGGGTGGCGAATACTTCCAGCGTGCCCTCGACAGCTTCCAGCTGCTGCGCAAGTCCGTGCCCTTCGGCGAGGACGGCTGGCTGACCGTGGAGATGGCCGCCCGCTCCCGCGAGAAGACCGGCAAGCCGGACGGTGTTCCGACCCTGCAAGTCAAAAACGGTGAAGCCAAGATGGATGTGCCGTGGGACAACGGCCTGATCATCACCTCCACCAATCCGCTGCCCAGCCAGTACCGCGTCGAGTATGAACTGAAAACCCTCGACTTCGGTGGCAAGGACATTAACGGCGAGTGGAACTACGACGGCAAGATCAACGGCTACCCGTCGAAGACCGAGTGCATGACCAACTTCCCGTGGGTCAGGCTGCGCCAGAACAAAGACGGGTCCTACCCGACGCCGGGCTATGACCAAAACGGCGCCGAGCAGCCCGATCCCTGTGCCAAGCCCTTCGGCGATATCAAGGCCGAAAACGGCTTCTATCTGATGGAGATCGTCGACCACGCCCACCCGGCACCGCACAACAACATCTTCATCCACTCCCACCGCAAGGTCGGCATGGACATCTACTCGGTCAATGGTGGTTGGGCCAAGGCCTACTGGGGCTGCGACCCGTCCAACGGCAAATTGAAGCCCTACGCCGACACCAACGGCCACGGCATCAATGAGATCTTCTTCGACGGTTCGGTGTGGCGCGATCCCTCCTTCGCCTACAACGAGTTCGTCATGCCCACCCCCTGCGGTATCTTCCACGGTGACGAGCGCAATCACGATAACCAGCTGCAGACTATTGTCTCTGCCGCCGAGATTCAGCCGCATGTCATGCCGAACGAGACCTACAAGTTCGCCATCGAGCGCACCGACAAGGGCTACGTCCAGGAGATGACCGGTAATTTCCGTTATGTCGGTCAGCGCACCTACCGCTTCTTCCGCCCGTTCATCAACAATGACGGTCGGGCGATCTGGCACTACAACCAGACCCCCGAAGAGTACGACGGCCGTTTCAACAACACCCTGAAGTTCAAGGGGCCGCACGGCGAGTTCGAGAAGGAAATGTGGCCTTCCGACTCGGCCTACCCGGACAACTTCATCATCGGCCTGCCGCACATCAACTACTACACTGGTTCGGCAACCGTCGACAACATCCGGCTCTACGTTCCGGAAGACAAGAAGTAGTTTGTCTGCCCGCTTGATTCGGTCATCACATACGCGGTGACCGGTCAAGCTGCGCGATCGACTGTTGCTAAAACCGCACACACTGGCCCGCCGGGACCGTGGAATCCACGATCCGGGCGGGCCAGTGGTGTTGTTAAGGGGAATGGAACCCGGGTGGTTATTTCCCACAAGCAGCGCACAGCATGGTGTCGACCACGTCTTTGCCGGAAAGGCGTGCTTCTAGGCCCGGCCGATTTCTCCGAGAGCAGCCAACGCCTGTTCTGTTTCGTAGGAGCCGGTCAGGCCATTGCCGTCGATGCAAGCGACGGTGAGTCCATCGAACAGACAGCCGGGATCCGGGTCGGGGACGCCCGACATGAATTCGAATACCTTCCACAGCGAGACCGTTGTCCACACCGCCGCCAGCGGTACCCGGTTGCCGTCGTCATCGACAGCGACCGCCACATCGACACCGTCATCCAATTCAGCCCACAAATCGCTAAGCAGCTGGCCAGTATCCGGCGCCCATCCACGCACCACTGCGGTAGCCGAGGCAGCTTGGTGCCACAGTGTTCTCACGCCTGCTGCAATCGCGCTGACCGGACCCCCGCCATCGCCGGGGTCGGCGGTGATCTGGGTGCCGGGGGACAAAGCGATCCCACCGGCGGTGACGACTGTGACCTGCTGCAGCCCCGTGGTCATGGCGATCTCGGCGAGTGTCAGGTTGATCAACGGCTCACCATCGACGGTGACTGCCGACAACGGCACGCCATCGTTGGTTCGCGGTCCCTCCGCCAAAACGATGACATCGAGTCCGGGGATGATACTGCGTGTATCCGCCATAACCGCCCTTTCGGTTTTTGGTGTCCTTTAGCCGGGGTACCGGCTTGCGGTATTCCAGGCTACCCGGGGCAAGTGCAGCCGTACTAGGAGCCTGTCGACCCGGACAAGGCGGGGCGCAGGTTACGCACCGTATCGCCCAGCGGCCGGCTGACCGCTGACCGTGCCCCGATCATCCGGTGACAGGGCACCCAGCGGCAGTCCGGGCCGCCGACAGCCCCGCCGAAATACCGGTACCAGATCTCGGTGGCGCCGATCGCATCAGAGACTGAGTCGAACATGTGGCATTCGTTGAGCCTGCGGTCAACAGCCGCGATATAGAGGTCGATCTCTTGCTGCGCATAACCGCGGGCGGCAAGATCCCGGGTCATCTCGCCATGGTTTCCCCATGCCCAGTTGCGGTGTGCGGGATCACCGTCCCAGACAAAAGTCGGGTATTCCCGGAAAACAGCCACATGGCAGTCCAATGCGCCTGCTTCGTCGATCAGCTGCGTAATCGGCGGCTCATCGGCACCTGGCTGCGGGGCCGCTGCGGCTTGTGGCAGGCCGAACACCATAGCTGCCGCGCCTACCGCCGCCGCTAGTGCTCTGCCTGCCTTGATCGAAACACCCATTGCACCTTGATCTTTCGCGGTTGATGTGTAATGGGAGGAGACCACGATGATTCTACAGTTAACTTTTGCCTGTGGCGTAGCTGGTGCAGTCTCGCCGGGTTATCCGCCGGTGGTGGGAGCCGCAAATACCTTGGCAGCGGCCGGATGGCGAAAAGTGACGGCGATCGCGGTCAGTGCGGGGCACAGGTGGAATGGTCCCGGGGGGCAAGCAGCCGCTGGTGTCGGGGTGGTACAGGATGGGTTGTTCCCGGCGGTGCGGCGGCCCACGTGGCTTTCCGCGGTGTGGGGGGTGTGGCCTTTTACGGGGAAGATCTCAGGCAGCATGAAGGCGTGTCACAGCAAGACCGGTTGACCCTTTTGTGGTGCACCCGGATACAGGCGTTCGCATATTTACCGGGAAGGAAGGCGCGGACATGTGTTTTTGCCGGCGGGGTGCAAGGGGTATCCGGTGCCGGATATGGGGGTGTTTTTCCCGGGGGGCTGTGAACCGTAAAAGGTGCTGAATCTCACCGTGTGAGGGGGAGTCGAAGGCTATTATCGCGTGATAAATTTTGGTTGAACATACATCAACAGGTGTTTTCCTGTCCGGGACGATCCCGTTTTACCCCCTGGGAGGACGCAGCTATGGCAGCGACGACAGCCGGCGGCACACAGGCCGCCTATCTTCAACCGCACCGCCGCGAGTTCGTCAAGAAATGGGCGGCCCCGCTGATCGCGATGGGTGAGTTCATCGACGGCTATGACCTGGTGGTCATCGGCGTGGCGATGGTGTTCCTCAAGCCGCACTTCGGTCTGAGTGCATCAGCCACCGGCGGATTGCTGGCGATCTCATTTATCGGCACCGCCGTCGGACTGATCTTCTTCGGTGACATCGCCGACCGCATCGGGCGAAAAAAGGTCTTCGCGGTTAACCTGTGGATTTTCATCATCACCGCGGTGCTGGCCGCCTTCATCACCCAGGTGTGGATGATCTATGTGATGCGCTTTTTGATCGGCCTGGCCGTCGGCATGGACTTGTCGACCTCGGCGGCGTATCTGGCCGAAATCGCCCCGAAACAGCGGCGCGGGCGGGTGGTCGGCGCGTTGCTGAACACCTCTTTGGTGTTGGGATCGATTTTCTCGATCGTGTTGGCCCTGGTGCTGCAGGAAGTGGTTCCCGCCTCCCACCAGGACTGGATCTGGCGGGGACTGTTCCTGTTCGCTGCGGTACCGGCGGCCCTGGTGCTCTACGGGCGGCAGTTTTTGCCCGAGTCCCCCCGCTGGCTGATGCAGGTCGGCCGGGTCAAAGAAGCCGAGCAGATTCTTCAGGTCCTCGGCCTGGACCGCGAGTACGCGGAGGTGCGCAGCGCCAGCGAACAGGAAGGCGTGAAAACCAAGCGGGAATACAAAAAGCTGCTGCAGCCGGAAACCCGCAAACGCATTATCGCCACCACCCTGTTTTTCATGGGCAACACCTTCGGCGGGCCGGTGGTGTCGCTGTTGGGGCCGATCATTTTCCAGCGCGCCGGCATCGAGGTGAAATACAACCTGGAGATCACCCTGGCCGCCTACATTGTGGCCCTGGTCGCACTGCTGTTGGGATCGACTCTGATCGACAAGATCAACAAGCGGGTGCTGGGCATGAGTTCCACCTTCGTGCTGGCTTGTGCGGCCTTCAGCCTGGCGATGTGGGGCGATGACAACCACACGGTGCTGTTCGTCTCCTTTGTGGTGTGGACCTTCGCCACCTGGATTGGACCCGGACTGTTGTGCCTGATCTGGACCGTTGAGTCCTACCCGACAGAGCTGCGTGGTTTCGGCAACGGCTTCACCCAGTCACTGGCGCGGGTGATCTCCGCGACCTCGGCGGCCCTTGTTCCGGTGTGGCTGGCACAACACAGCATGCGGGCACTGTTCCCCTTCGTCATCACCTATCTGCTGATGTTCGTGCTGGTGCTGTTCAACCCGTGGATGGGCAACTCCAATGCGTCGCTTGAGGAGGCCTCCGGCCAGGTTCCCGGCGGGCAGGACAAGTAGCCAGACCACACCCTTGTGTGGTTGTCGCCCAGCCGGCAGCAGCCGGCTGGGGCGGACACCGTGGCACCGGGCAGTCAACCACTGCCGGTTGCCACGGTGTCTTGTTGTCTGTTGTTGGGGCCTTGGTCCGTGCACCGCGGTGTAAGGCCAAAAAGGGGAGTGACTGTTTTTACGGTTGCGGCAAAAAGCTCGGGGCCGCCGTGTCGGTCATGGCGGCCCCGGGGGATTGGTGTGGGTGGTGTTAGGCGCGGGTGCCGTCGTGGCAGACGGCATCGGTGACATAGGTTTTGTCATCCGGCAGAGCTTTGCGCGGCGGGTGAATTTGTCCGCGGCCCATTACAGCGCGGTCAAAAGCACGGTCACAGGCGGTCTCATGCCTGGTGAACCAGTCGTTGAGGCCATCAGCCAATGCTGCCACGGTGCGCTGGTAGCCGGGATCGTCAACGAGGTTTATCTGCTCGTCCGGGTCGTCGATGAGATCATAGAGTTCCCGTGGCTGCCCGCCGGAGCGGTCGATGAATTTGAAACGGTTGTCGCGGATCATGCGGCCGCCGCCGTATTCGTCATATACGACCACGGAATCAGAGCCATCCCCCGGGCGGGAGCCGTCGATGAGACCTGCGATCGATTCACCGGCCCGCAGCGGATCGTCCGGAGGGGTGATTCCCGCCAGCTCACAGACGGTGGGGAAGAAGCTGGTAGCAGAGACATGGTCGGTGATCCGGCGGGCTGTTTTCTGCCCGGGCAGGCGCACAGCAAACGGCACGCGCACGGAGTTTTCGAAAAAGTTCAGCGGCCAGGTTCCGTTGCCTTTGCCCCAGATGCCGTGTTGGCCGCAGGAAAAACCGTTGTCGGACATGAATACCACCACGGTGTTGTCGGCGAAGCCGTGCTCGTCGAGTTTGTCCAGCAGCCGTCCCACCGAACGGTCAACACCGCTTAAAGCGGCGGCGTAGCCGGTCAGATACGGCAGCGGATCGGCGAAGGCCTTGTCAAAATCGTTGTAGACCTTCGTCCATGGGTGCGGCCGGGGGCGGTCAATGGAATCGAATGTGCATCCGTCGTAGAGATCGTAAAGCTCTTGCGGATGGTTGTTGATCCAGGGATCGTGGGGGGCGGTGAAGTTGACCTGCAGATAAAACGGCTGCGCCTGTCCGGCGGCGGCGTCGGTGGCGTGGTGCTGCTGCGCCTGGAGATCGAGGAAACGCTCAGCCTCGTCGGTGACCGCATCGGTGAAATAGCGCGGCTCTTCGACCTTGTGTCCGTCGCGGTCCCACACCGGGGCGTTGTAGTAGGGGCCGCCACCCAACCGGTGGGCGTACCAGTAGTCGAAACCGGGGGCCGGCCAGCGGGAGGTGCCGATATGCCACTTGCCGGACATGGCGCAGGTGTAGCCGTTGTGGTGGAGGGTTTCCGGCAGGTTGAACAGGCCGCCGAGAAAATTGTCCTCGGTGGCGTCGGGGTGGCGTTCGCCGACCAGCCAGTCATGCACCCCGTGGGCCGACGGCATGCGGCCGGTGAGCAGTGATGCCCGGGCCGGGGAACACACCGGGGAAGCGCAGTAGAAATTGTCGAAGGTGGATCCGGTGTCCACCAGATTGGCGATGGTGGGCATCACCAATTCGGCAGTTATGTGGGGCATCGCCCACGGACCTTGGTCATCGGTGAGCACAACCAGAAAATTCGGGCGTGGCGCTGTGTCCGGCATACGCAAAACACTCCTTGGCGTGGGTATGGTGGGCGGTTGCAAGACCGCCGGAACAGGGTATGGAATTGTGTGCGGGAGAAAATCCCGGAAAAAAGTCCGCCGTGGTTTCCTCCGCTGGCGACCACCCCACCATTAAGCTGGGGGATGCCCCGGTCAGCGGGTCCGCCGCGACCCGGTTGTCCGGTGGCGCCGGACACTGCTGCGACAGCTGTCGCCGAGGAACACCGAAGCGTGCCGCTGCGGGGAAAAGGAGGCCCACTGGTGGCCAGAGCAACACGACGCGATGTCGCCCAGTTGGCGGGGGTGTCGCTAGCCACTGTGTCCCATGTGATGAACGGCAGGGCCGAGGAACTGGGTTTTTCCCCGGCGACCGCGGACAAGGTTCGCAAAGCGGCTGATGCCCTGGGCTATATTCCACGGGCCTCGGCGAGATCGTTTCGCTACCAGTCCTCGAAAGTGGTGGCCCTGGTCACCGGTCGACTGCCCGACTCGCTGCGTCTGCCGGTCTACAACGAAGTGCTGCTGGCCGCGGTGGAGACCGCCCGCGATCGGGGATACTTCATCCTGCCGGTGATGGTGCCCCCGGAGGCGGATGATCCTGCCGGTATGCTGCGCGAGATCCTGTCGACGGTGGAGATTGCGGGACTGGTTGTTGAAGCGCGTGACCACCTGGTGCCCCTGGGGGCGTTGTTTGACGCCGCCGATATTCCCGTCGCATGGCTGGCGACAACCAGACCACCCGATAACCTGGGAGGGGTTGTTACCGTCGGTTGCGATGACACCGCCGGTGTCGCCGAGATGCTGCGCGGGATCGACACCGGGGGCAGCGCTACGGCTGTGTTTGTCACCGGCCCCGGCGACCACGGAAACCGGGCCGACGCGTTTTTCGACCGGTTTCCCGCGGCGGAGACAATCACGGCGGCCAACTGGTTGGCCGACGGGGGCTACGCCGCGGCCAACCGGCGGCTGTCCGGCAGCCGGGAACAGGACATGGTGTTTTGCGCCAACGATTTTCTGGCTGCGGGATACCTGTCGGCATGCGCCGAACGGGAGATCGGGGTTCCCGGCCAGGTGCAAATTTTCGGCTTCGGCGACCACGGTGCGGTCATCGGCGCACCACTGGCGATCAGTTCAGTGGCTTGGCCGCTGGCACAGATCAGTTCCCTCGCGGTGACGCGGGTCATCGATGCAGTCGACAAGCCCGCAGCCCCCGCAGGGGTGATCACCGTCACGTCATCGGCCAGGCCCCGGTCCACGACACGTCCGGTGGGATAGGTGCTGACGGCGGGTGTGAAGCTGCACTGTTGAGTTTTACGGGTTCGGGCGGGGAAGCGGGGTGCGGAAATCGTCGCCCCACCGGCCTGCGCCCACCCCAATATTATTACGAAATAACACCGGATGGGAACAGGTGTGTTCTCCCGTGCGGCACCGTGGCGGCTCCCACGAATCCCATCTGTGTCGGGGTGCCGGTCATGGCGGTGGGGCATCCGTGACGCGGTCAGCCCGCCGCCGTCCGGTGGGATGCCCGTAACTTGGGTGGGGAACCTGCGTGCTGCTCCCACCGGCTACCGTTGAGGGTGGTCCGGGGTGGTCGGCTCATGGGCGTGGTACCGGCCGGAACAGGCCGGGCTGGTGCCGCGCGGATCTCCCGGTCAGCGTTCGCCGGGTCCTTTGAGTTTGATGATGTCGAATTCGCCGTCCCTGAGGTGCTGGCGCAAGTCTTTTTTGTCGAATTTATCGACCGAGGTTTTGTCGATCCGGTCGACAAAAGTCCAGTATTCCGGCAGCATCCAGCCGGGCAGGCTGCGGTTTTTCAGATGGTCGCGAAGCCGGGCCGCCGTTTCTTCGGTGGTGGCGACGCCGGGAAGAACCACCGTCACCGCCAGGGGGCGCTCCCCCCATTTGTCGTCCGGGTAGCCGATGACGGCAGCCTCAACAACATCGGGGTGCTCCATGACGAGGTTTTCCAGCGGCACCGAATAAATCCATTCGCCCCCGGAGCGGATGACATCGCGTTTGCGGTCCTCGATGGTCAAAAAGCCATCCCGCGAGACTGAACCGACATCGCCAGTTTTCAGCCACCCGTCGTCGGTGAACTTTTCTTCCGCATCGTCGACATCCGCCCCGCGGAAACGGTGGGCGGCCCCGCCTTCCTCCTGGGTGTCCGGATGCCAGTAGGAGGCCGTCACCCAGTTGCCGCGGACCTGGATTTCCCCCTGGTTGCGGTCGGTTCCGGTGACCTCTTCACCGTCGGAGACCACCCGGTACTGCATTGAAGCCGGGAAACGCCCCTGGCTGATGCGGTAGGACCAGCGGGTCTCGCCGCCCGCCCCGGAGGGCGGCCGGGCAACGGTGCCGATGGGGGAGGTCTCTGTCATCCCCCAGATGTGGATGACGTCCACACCGTAGTGTTCCTCCCACATTTTGATCAGGATCGGCGGGGCGGGGGAGCCGCCGACGAAAATCTCCTGCAGGCTCATCCGCTCCGGGGGATGCTCCAGATAATGGACCATCAGTGAAATCCACAGGGTGGGCACCCCGTTGGCCACCCGGGGATGGGTGTCTTTGATGATGCGGGCAAGTCCCTGCGGGGACACATCGGATCCGGGGAAGACCAGGGGCGCGCCGCACATGAACGCCGCCACCGGAACCCCCCAGCTCAAGACATGGTAGATCGGCACACAGCACAAAAACTTCTGCCCGTGGCTGACGGCGAAGGAATCGGTGGTGCGCAGCCCCAGGGCATGCAGGTAGATCGACCGGTGGGAATAGGCCACGCCCTTCGGCGCGCCGGTGGTGCCGGTGGAATAGCAGATCGAAGCGGCCTCGGTCTCGGCGATCACCGGCCAGTCATAGCTGGTGGATTGCCCATCCAGCAGCTGCTCGTAGGCGAGGATGTCCACCGCCGGCAGGGTGTCGGAAAGCCCGGTGCCACCGACACTGAACCCGGTGACGATCACCGTGTGCACCTGCGGGCAGTGGGGGACCACCCGCAGCAGAATCGGGGCAAGTTTCGGGTCGGCGACAAGCACCCGGGAGCCGGAATGGTTGATGATGTGGATGATCTGGTCATCCATCAGCTGCTTGTTCAACGGCACAAACACCAGCCCCGAACACATGGTGGCAAACATTGTCTCCAGCTGTTCGGTGCAGTTGAACATCAGGGTCGCCACCCGGTCGTCGTCCCGGGCGCCGATGACGTCGTGGAGCGCATGCGCCAACGCCGCCGCGCGGGCGCCGATCTCGGCGAAGGTGGTGGTGTCCAATTCGCCGCGGGAATAACTGGTCACTGTCGTCGAACCGTGCACAGTCCGGCCGTAGTCGAGGATCCGGGCGACATTGAGCGGAATATCCGGCATGGTGGATTCCATGGGAGTCCATGGTAGACCACCCAAACAGGGCCGGGGCATCCCAGGTGCACCACCGGATGGGTGCCGCGGCGTGGGGCGCCCGGCACGGCATGTGGGGTAACGGCGTTTAAAAAAGCCCTGTCAGATCCCTGCCGGTGGGGTGGGGGATCCGACTAGAATGGCTTTCCGGCCACAAACATGCCGTGATGTGCCGTGGTGCGGCAGCCGTGCATGTTTGCTTGCCTGTCAACACAGACCGTTACCCGGAAAGGTGTCCGCCATGTCCCCCACCAGCAGCACAACCCCCCGCGCAGCAGTGGCGGTCGATGTCGGGGGAACCGCCATCAAAACCGCGGTGGTCACCCTGGACGGGCAGGTGGCCCACCGGGCGCAGCGGCCCACCCCGCAGAATGACCCGCAGGCCGTCATCGACCAGATCGCCGCTTCGATTGAGGAGCTGACCGGACTGGTGGAGGCGGGGCAGATCAGTGGTGTCGCCCCCGGTGAGCTGACCGACACTGTCGGGGTGTGTGTGCCCGGCATCGTCGACGAGGACAACGGTATCGGGGTGTGGTCGGTCAACCTCGGGTGGGAGAATCTGCCGGTGGCGCAGAAAGTCCGGGAACTCACCGGCCGGCCGGTGGTGGTCGGCCATGATGTGAAAAGCGGGGCGATCGGCGAATACACCTGGGGTGAGCTGGGGGCTGACGGGGTCAAAGACGGGTTCTATATTGCCGTTGGCACAGGCATTTATCTGGTGACCCTCCTCAACGGCACGCCACTGGGTCCCCACCCGTGGACCGGGGAAGTCGGCCAGCTTCCCATCCCCGATCCGGACAATCCCGGTGGGATGACCATCGCCGAACAGGTGTGTTCGGCAGCCGGCATGGCCAACCGGATGCACCGGGCTGATCCGGTCGCCTGTCCGGCAGGATCCGGGGCGAAAGAAGTCTTCGACCTGGCGGCTGCCGGCAACGCCACCGCGGCGCGCATCATCGACGAGGGCCTGGATGTGCTGGCCTCGGCAATCGGCAATGCCGTTGCCCTTGTCGGCCCGCTGCCCTTTGTTATCGGCGGCGGCCTGTGCCTTGCGGGCGACGCGTTTTTCGGCCCGCTCAAAGACAAGGTGAAAGTACTCACCGCCAACGGGCCGGGTCAGCCCGCACTGCTTCCGGCCTGCTGCGGCAACCTGTCGCAGGCCCTGGGCTGTGCCGCCCGGGCTTTCCGGGCCGACGGCGTGCAACCGCTGCCGCCGCTGCGGGATCACCGGCCCGGCCGGTGACATGAGGTGAACCGGCCGGGAAAACAAGGCGGGACAAGGGCGGGGGGCAGGTTTGTCCCGCGCGCACCCGGTCCACCACAGCCCTGAGGTCACGGCCTGGTTTCCGTCTGCTGCGACCCGCCGAAACCGGTCCTGTTGGCGTGGCCGGGTGCTGGTGCGCTAAACTTTGTTGCGGATACGGCGCCCACCCGGTTTTTCTCAACCATCACCGGGTCCGGCGGCGGCAGGCACACTCTGTGTGCCGGGCAAGGGGATACGGAAAACACCGCACTGGATGCGGTCGACCGTGTGCCCGCAGCATGCCGACGCCGCCCACGGTGCCGGATGAATCCACCACGACGCCCCGAAAAGCCCGGTTTTTCCCGGAGCATGAAAAGGCGCCCACCCCTTCAAACGACGTGTGTGTCCGCGGTTTTTGTCATTCGCGGACAACCGGCACAACCACCTGTTGCTCTTTCCCGGGACGATCCCGGGTCGGCCACCGATGGTGCTGGGGTGCTGCGCAGTCACCGGAAGAGACCGATTCGTTTTCTTTCGGGGCCGTCACCCAGGCTCCGCCCTTGGCCGCACACCGGCGCCGGAACACCATTTCGTGCCGCCCCGTGCACCACCGGTGGATCAACAACCAACTGTCCGGTAGTTACCCGGCATGTCATTTGTTCCCCCCGCACCACACGCGGTGGGGTGCTGACCTGTGGTCCGCCCCCCATCCCACAATGACCGTGTGCGCAGGGTGCAGCGGCACCTGCCGGATACCCGCCGGGCCTGTGCGGCGGCTCACCACCCTTCAGTGGTTCGCCGTGTGACACACAACCACCAACCGACACGAATTTTTCAACGCAAAAATCCGTCCGCGGTCCATCCCCGCGCACCACCGGCTGCAACAAACCGGCCGACGGTGCCGCGCGGTCGCGGGGTTGTTCCCCTTGAAAAAATTGAGGGAAAGACAACCCCCTGACCTGCACCAGCCCCCGGGCCGGTCGCGGGAGGGACATGGGCCGCTTGCCGGGAGCCGGTGGGCCACCACCGGTGGGTGACAACCCGGCGCCACACCACAAGCGCCGGGGACAACACACACCAGGCCAATAAGGCGCATGGACTTGACCGAACTGAGACCGTGCCCCGGGTGCTTGGCCGACGCATAACTTTGTGCACCCACCGATCCGGGCCGTGACCGCCACGGTGACGCGATGAAAGGACATCAGTGACCAACGCCAACCAGCAAGACCTGGCCAAACTGCGCATCCCCGAGCTGCGCAAGATGGCGCAGGAAAAAGGTATCCGGGGAATCTCCGGGAAGCGGAAAAGCGAACTGATCGACATGATCATCGCCGGTCCTGCCGCCGGTGATTCCGCGCCCCGCCGCACCCGCAGAAGGGTGGCCACCGGCGGTGCCATCACCCCCGAGCACCAGGACGGGGCAGACACACGCAATTCCGACAGCACCGAGCCGACCGAGAAAAACACCTCCCGGAAAGGCTCCGGGCGGCGGCGCGGTTCCTCCTCGCGCGGTGACAGCGACCAGGCGTCCGGCCAGTCGCGGGCAGGCAACGGCCGCGGCGACAACGACAACCGCGGCGAGGACGGCGACAACGACGCCGAAAACACCCCCAACCGCCGGGGACGCGGCAAAAACGACCGCGGCGACAACGATTCCGGCTCCAACCGCCGGGGACGGGGCAAAAACGACCGCGGCGACGCTGACGGCAACAGCAACCGGCGCAACCGCGGCGATGACTCCGACCAGGGCAAAAACCGCGGAAACAACAACGACAGCGGCAACCAGGACAACGGGGACACCGACGACGACGGCCACACCCGCTACGAGTCACGCTCGGCGGCCCGCCGGGCACGCCGCAACCGCCAGCGCAACCAGACGAAAAACCGCCGCGGCAGCAACGGCGGCGGAAACAACAATTCCGGCAACAGCAATTCGGGCAACAACAATGACGACGGCAACGGCCGCCGGGGCCGGCGCGGGCGCCGCGACCGGCAGCGCCGCGGCCGGGACGGCGGCAACAACAACAGCAATCCGCTGGAAATCCGCGACGACGACGTGTTGCAGGCGGTCGGCGGCATTGTCGACATCATCGACGGCAACGTCGCGTTTTTGCGCACCACCGGCTACCACGCGGGTGGCTCTGATGTGTTCATCCCCAACCAGCTGATCAAAAAAACCGGTCTGCGGGCCGGCGATGCTGTCACCGGCCAGGTCAAAGCACCGCGTGAAGGCCAGCCGCTGCCCACCCACGGCACCGGCCGCAACCGCGGAAAATACAATTCGCTGGTGCGGGTCGACACCATCAACGGCACACAGCCCGACGAAGCGGCCAAGCGCCCGGAGTTTTCCAAGCTCACCCCGCTCTACCCCAACCAGCGGCTGCGCCTGGAAACCGATCCGAAGATCCTCACCACCCGTGTCATCGACCTGATCATGCCGATCGGCAAAGGCCAGCGCGCCCTGATCGTCTCCCCGCCGAAAGCCGGCAAGACGACGATCCTGCAGAACATCGCCAACGCCATCGCCACCAACAACCCCGAGTGCTACCTGATGGTGGTGCTGGTCGACGAGCGGCCCGAAGAGGTCACCGACATGCAGCGCAGCGTGCGCGGCGAAGTGATCGCCTCTACCTTCGACCGCCCGCCGAACGAGCACACAGCTGTCGCGGAACTGGCCATCGAACGGGCCAAGAGGCTGGTCGAACAGGGCCAGGACGTGGTGGTGCTGCTCGATTCGATCACCCGCCTGGGCCGCGCCTACAACAACAGCTCACCCGCCTCGGGCCGGATCCTCTCCGGTGGTGTCGACTCCAACGCCCTCTACCCGCCGAAGCGTTTCTTAGGTGCCGCCCGCAACATCGAAAACGGTGGTTCACTGACCATCATCGCCACCGCCATGGTGGAGACCGGGTCGGCCGGTGACACGGTGATCTTCGAGGAGTTCAAGGGCACCGGCAACGCCGAGCTGAAACTGGACCGCAAAATCTCCGAGCGCCGCGTGTTCCCGGCTGTCGACGTCAACCCGTCGGGTACCCGCAAAGATGATCTGCTGCTGCCGGCCGAAGAGGCCCGCGTCATGCACAAGCTGCGCCGTATTCTGTCCGCGCTGGACAACCAGCAGGCCATTGATCTGCTCATCAAACAGCTGAAGAAGACCCGTTCCAACGGTGAATTCCTCACGCAGATCGCCTCCTCGTCGACAATGGCGGCGGTCGAAACAGAGGAGGAGTACTCCTAACACATGTCTGACCAGGTATCAGCGGTCGACGACATTCTCTCCGAATACCAGGGCCTGGAAGCCCAGCTTGCCGATCCGGAACTGCACAACGACCAGGCGCGCGCCCGCAAAGTGGGCAAACGCTACTCGCAGCTGCAGCCGATCATCAAGGTGCACACCGAACTGGAAGCCACGGAAGACGATCTCGCCGCCGCGAAAGAAATGGGCCGGGAAGACCCGGAGTTTGCCGCCGAAGCCGAGAAACTCGACAAACGGCGCATCGAACTGGAAGAGGAACTGGCTGATCTTCTGGCCCCCCGCGATCCGCACGACGCCGACGATGTCGTCATGGAGATCAAATCCGGGGCCGGCGGGGAAGAAGCCGCCCTGTTCGCCGGGGAGCTGGCACGCATGTACCAGCGCTACGCCGACAAACACGGCTTCGTCACCGAAATCCTGGGACTGTCGGAATCGGATTTGGGTGGCGTGAAAGACATGACCATGTCGATTCGCGCGAAAAACCCCTCCCGAGACGGCGCCTGGAGCGTGTTCAAATTCGAAGGCGGCGTCCACCGCGTGCAGCGGGTGCCGGTCACCGAATCCCAGGGACGCATCCAGACCTCGGCCGCAGGTGTTCTGGTCTACCCGGAGCCGGATGAAGTCGAAGCGGTGGAAATCGACGACAAGGACATCCGGGTGGATGTCTACCGGTCCTCCGGCAAGGGCGGCCAGGGAGTCAACACCACCGACTCGGCGGTGCGGATCACCCACCTGCCGACCGGGGTGGTTGTCACCTGCCAGAAGGAACGCTCCCAAATCCAGAACCGGGCACGAGCCATGCAGGTGCTGGCGGCGCGTCTGCAGCAGATGGCCGAGGAGCAGGCCGACCAGGAGGCCGCGGAAGGACGCGCCGCGCAGATCCGCACCATGGACCGTTCGGAGCGCATCCGCACCTACAACTGGCCGGAAAACCGGATCTCCGACCACCGCATCAACTACAAGGCCAACAACCTTGACACGGTGCTCAACGGTGGCCTGGAGGATCTGTTCACCGCGCTGCAGACAGCCGAGCGCAAATCCCGGCTGGAAGCCGAGTAACCTTCCCGCCAACCGGGGCGCAAACCCCCGGCAAAAGCATCCGCCACCCCGTCAATGTCAAGGCAAAAACCTTGATTGTTGGCGGGGTGGCGTGTTATGGCCCCATTCCCGCAGTGGAGTGACCACCACGCAGCCGGACCCCTCCTCCCGGCGGGGCAGCGGGCACAGTGACGGCCCACAGTCCCCACCCGACCATCCCCAAGAAACGGCAGAGATCCCATGACTTTATCCACCGGCCCCACCGTCGACCGGGCCGTGCGCGAGGCCACCGCCCGGCTGGCCGCGGCAGGCTGCCCCTCACCGGCGGTCGATGCCCGCCTGCTGATGGCCCACGCCCTGGGGATTGAACCCGGTGAGCTGTTTTTCAGCCACCACGATCCCGCCCCGGCGCACTACGGCGCACTGGTGGACACACGGGCACAGCGCATCCCGCTGCAGCACATCACAGGTCGCGCCGCCACCAGATACTTCGATGTGGCTGTCGGCCCGGGGGTGTTTGTGCCCCGGCCGGAAACCGATCTTGTCTCCGGGTGGGCGGCAGACGCTGTGTCCCGGTGCACCGCGAAGCATCCGGTGGTGGTCGATTTGTGTACCGGCAGCGCCGTGGTGGCTTTGTCGGTTGCGGTGATGTGCCCGTCAGCGAGGGTCTATGCCGTCGAAATCGACGAACGGGCCGCGAAGTGGGCGGAAAAAAACATTGCCGCGATTTGCCCCTCGGTGACACTGGTGCGCGCCGATGCCACCGATCCATCCATAGTCACCGGTGCGGACGGGCCGCTGGCCGGGCTTGCCGGGAAGGTTGACTGTGTGGTCTCCAATCCGCCCTATGTGCCGGAAACCACCCCGGTCGACCCGGAGGTGGCCGCCGACCCGCATCAGGCGGTGTTCGCCGGCGATGACGGCATGGCTGTGATCACCCCCATGGCCGGGGTGATCGCGAAGCTTTTGCGCTCCGGTGGGGTCACAGCCATCGAGCACGACGACACCACCGGTGCCGCGGTGGCCGCGGTCCTGGCCGCCGAGGGATCATTTACCCGCATTGCCCAGCACCACGATATGGCCGGACGGGACCGCTTCGTCACGGCGGGTAAGCTGTAGACGCCCCCACCTTTTCGCGCCCTGTTGTTGCCCCGTGGGCGTGCGGCACCCGGTGTTGTTGAAAAAACCGGCCCGCAGCGGGGATAAAGGTGGACCACCGAGAACACTGTCGTTGAAAGGACACCAAGCCCGTGAGCGCCCTGTACCCCTGCCACGACCAGGATAAACGCGCACTCGGCCTGAAAGCCGCCGAAGAAGCGGTCGCCGACGGGCGGCTGGTGGTCATGCCGACCGACACCCTCTACGGGCTGGGCTGTGATGCGTTCAACAATGAGGCGGTGGGCAAGCTTCTGGCGGCCAAACACCGCGGCCCCGACATGCCGGTACCGGTGCTGGTCGGCAGCTGGGACACCATCCGTGGTCTGGTGCGCGAATACTCCCGCCCCACCCGGCTGCTGGTGGAGGCGTTCTGGCCCGGGGGAGTGTCGATCGTCGTCCCGCAGGCCCCCAGCCTGCCGTGGAATCTGGGCAATACCGCAGGCACTGTGATGCTGCGCATGCCGCTGCACCCGGTGGCCATCGAGCTTTTGCGCGCCACCGGGCCGATGGCCGTGTCCAGCGCCAATATTTCCGGCCAACCCCCGGCCACCACCGCAGCCCAGGCCATGGATCAGCTGGGCGAGTCAGCCGCGGTCTATCTTGACGGCGGAGCCTGCCCGGTCGGGGAACCCTCCACGATTGTCGATGTCTCCGGGCCGGTGCCGGCGGTGCTGCGGGAAGGGGCGGTGCCGGCATCGCGTATCGCCGAAGTGCTGGGCACCACACTGGCGGGGATGAACTGACATGGGAACCGGCGCCGCCGGTGTGCCGCTGCGGGAATTGGGCATGGTGCTGCTCGTTGCCCTGTCGGTCACCTATCTGTCCACCGGTGTGATCCGCTGGGCGGTGGTGCGTTCCGGGTGGATCGACCAGCCGCGCAGCCGCGATGTGCACACCCTGCCGCGCCCGCGGCTGGGTGGGGTGGCCATGTTCTCCGGATTTCTGGCCGCGGTGTATCTGGCCGACCAGTTGCCCGCCCTGACCCGCGGATTCAGACCCGTCACCCCGGAGATGGATGCGGTGGTGTGGGCCGGATTCATTATCGTCGTCGTCGGCATCATCGACGATCTGTGGGATTTGGATGCGGTGACCAAACTCATCGGCCAGATGCTGGCCGCGGTGGTCATGAGCGGACTGGGGCTGACCTGGACGATCCTCTACTGGCCCGGCGGGGGCGGGACCACCTTCATTCTCGACCAGTTCACCTCCACCGTGGTCACCGCGTTGATCACCGTCATGCTGATCAACGCCATGAACTTCGTCGACGGACTCGACGGCCTGGCCGCCGGTATCGGCGGGATCGCCGGGCTGTCGATTCTTCTTCTGGCCCTGATTGTGCTGCACGACCAGGGGGGAACAGTCTCCGGGTACCCGCCGGCGATCATTGCCGCGGCCCTGGTGGGAATCTGCGCCGGTTTTCTGCCCCACAACTTTTCCCCGTCCCGGATATTCATGGGCGATTCCGGATCCATGCTGCTGGGGCTGGTGCTGGCGGCCGCCGCGACGTCGTTGACCGGGAAAATCAACCAGTCGCTCTACGGCCCGGCCGACACCCTGACCATGCTGGCGCCGATCCTGGTGGTCTTCGCCGCCCTGTCGGTGCCGCTGATCGACCTGGTGGCCGCAGTGATCAGACGCACCCTGAAAGGCCAGTCGCCGTTCAAAGCCGATGCCATGCACCTGCACCACCGGCTTCTGGCGATCGGGCACACCCACCGCCGGGTGGTGCTGGTCATCTACACCTGGGTGGCGCTGTTTGGAATCGGGGCGGTGTTCTACACCATTATCCCGCGCAAACCCTATGTGGCGCTGTTTGTCGTTGCCGTGTTCATGGCCACCGTCGTCACCATTGGGCCGGTGCTGTTTCGCACCGGGAAAAACCGGGCCGCCGCCTCCCGTGCGGGAAGCCGGGGGAAAAGCCGACGCAGTCAGCCGCGCCGCCGCTGACCGGCCCGCCCGCCCGCCCGGCCGGGGTGCCGATAGTATGTGTGGCTGTGATGACACCTGCGACAAACACCGGCACCAGTTCCTACGACGACCAGACACTGCCGCTGAAAAAAGCCACCCGATCCGGCGCCATCGGGCTGGCGGCCGTGGCCGTGCTCTCCTGTATCGGATGGTATGCCGCCGACGGGATCCCCGGGGCGTGGGGGGCAGGCCTGGGCAGCCTGATCGGCGGGGTGTTCATTCTGGTCACCGTGCTGTTGACGTTGGCCACCGCGGGAAAAACCGCGGCGGTCACCGGTGCGGTTGTGTTGGGCGGCTGGCTGATCAAACTGCTGGTGCTGGTGGCGGTGATGGCCACCCTGCGGCCACTGGACTTCTATTCCCGCCCGGCACTGTTTGCCACCGTCTGTGTGGTTCTGGTGGTGATGCTGGCCGCGGAAACCCGGGCCGTGCTGACAACCCGCACCGTCTACGTCGGAAAGTAACGGCAACCCCGCCGTGGTCCGGTCCCGCGGGGGTGTGGTGCCCCGCGGCCGCGCCCGGACACCAGCCACCCGGCACCCCATGCAAGCGTGCACGCCGCGGGTCCGGTGGCTGTGTGACGGGGGTAAGTTATGTCGGGGGTAGAAAAAAGGGGGAAATGAACGTTTTCGGGGTCGACTGGCACGGTTTGCGCTGCAGTAACCTTGCGGAAATTGGGGGAGAACGTCACCCCCGTCAGCCCGTTGGTGAGCGTATGTGATTAGCGTTACAGGAACCTGATACGTCCAGCTCACGGGGGTAAGTCGGGCAGGCGCCGACAGCACGGGAAAGTCATCGCCGATGTTGCCGGACAATCCCCGGGGGGTCCTGATAGTCTCTTTATGGACCTCGCCTGGGAAGGCGTGTTCCGGATGTCTGGTCCGGCCACGCTGTTTTCCCGGGATAACACGGGTGACGCACTGTTTTCCCTTCGGCCGGTCACGGCCCGGGAACAGGTGCGGCATCTGCCGGGGTCGCTGACCGGTGCGATGACGTGCGACGGAGTTGCGCACCGGGCAGAACAAGTATTCAGACGTCCATCGCACCGCGAACCGGTCCACCAGGAGGACCCGCCGGCACCTGCCCGCGCCACCTGAGACCACGGTTGGTTTCGACACAGGGATTGGCTTTTCGCCGATTGCCTCCAGCCGTGAATCGAAGGGGGAGGGCACATCAGGCCGGTGGACCGCCGGGAGGACAGCCGGGACGCGGCCCGAAACACGGGAGAGAACGCTGAGCGTTTTAACACTGTCCATGAAGGGCGAATTCCATTCCCCGAATCTGGACCACGAATTTTTCCCGGGGTACGTATGCCACGAGCCTGCTGGCGCAGAGTCGTATCACTGCTCAACCGGTGATCACGTCAACCTGTTTTTCAGCCAGTTCGCCGACGGCATTTTCGCCATTGACCGTCTGATGTTCGTCCGCATCCTCATGACGATCCTGCTGGTGCTGTTCTTCATCTTCGCGATGAGGAAACCGCAGATCGTTCCGAAGGGGCTGCAAAACGTCGGTGAATTGTGCATCGACTTCGTGCGCATCCACATCGCGGAAGAAATCCTTGGAAAAAAGGAGGCGCGCCGGTTCATGCCGGTGATCGCCACCATCTTCTTTCTGGTGCTGGTCGGTAACCTGCCATCGGTCATCCCGATGCTGAACGTTTCGCCGAACGCGCGCGTGGGCATGCCACTGACACTTGCCATCCTGTCCTACGTGGTGTTCATCTACGCAGGCGCGAAAAAGCACGGATTCTTCCGTTTCATGAAGGCGTCGGTGGTCATTCCCGGCCTGCCGATCCTTCTGTACCCGTTGGTCATCGTCATCGAGTTTTTCTCGACGTTCGTTCTGAGGCCGGTCACCCTGACCATCCGTCTCATGGCCAACATGCTTGCGGGCCACCTCATCCTCGTTCTGCTGTTTGCCGCCACCAACTTCTTTGTGTGGCAGCTCAACGCATGGACGGTACTGGGTGGCTTCACACTGGTCGCGGCAACCGCTTTCACCCTGTTCGAGCTGCTGGTTATTTTCCTGCAGGCCTACATCTTCGCTCTGCTGAGCGCGGTGTACATCGAGCTGTCCCTCCACGCCGACGAACACTGACCCAACGACAGGCCGCGGGTTTGCCCGCGGCCGGCGGTCACGGTCACGGTCAACTGAATAAACCCCACCACCACTTAAACGCCCGGGCCGGAATACACCCAACCTTATTCCGATGAACCCGGGGGAGACGGTGCCGCGGACCGATCATGCATCACCCGCCCACCGCGCCCCCCGACATCCGGATCCGGGCAGCTAGAAAGGGAACGACATTCCAATGAACTCTCTGATCCTTGCTCAGGCCGCTGAAGCCGTTTCGTACTCCGGTTTCGGTGCCATCGGCTACGGCCTCGCCGCCATCGGCCCCGGTATCGGTATCGGCATCCTGGTCGGCAAGACCCTGGAGGGCATGGCCCGCCAGCCCGAGATGGCCGGCCAGCTGCGTACGGTCATGTTCCTCGGTATCGCCTTCGTTGAGGCCCTCGCCCTGCTGGGCCTGGTTGCCGGCTTCCTGTTCTAGTCCGCGCAATCAGCGGGACAGCGGGCCGGTGGTGTCACCGCCGTCTGCTCCGCGATTGCCGACGAGGAACATGGAATCTCCATTTCTATCAAGCAACCAACGAAAGCTGAGGACTAGATGACTGAGGTCACTACCTTATTGGCTGAAGCAGCCGAAGGCGCCGCCAAGCTTCCTCTGGAGCACGGCAACGCTCCTCTGCTGCCCATGCCTTACGACATGGTCTGGTCCGCGGTCTGCACGGTCGTCGTCATTTTGTTGTTCTGGAAGCTTGTGCTTCCGAAATACAACGAGGTGCTTGACCAGCGCGAAGAGTCCATCAAAGGCTCGATTGCGCGGGCGGAAGCCGCACAGGAAGAAGCCAAGGCCGCACTCGAGAAGTACAACGGTCAGCTGGCCGAGGCCCGTGCCGAAGCCGCGCAAATCCGTGAGGATGCGCGTGTGAAAGGCAAGCAGATCGTCGAGGACGCGAAAATCCAGGCGACTGAGGAACAAAACCGCATTATTGCCGTCGGTGAAAAGCAGCTGCGTGCCGAACGTGAACGCGTTGTCGCTGATCTCCGCAAGGAGATGGGCGCCAACTCCATCGAACTGGCTGAGCGTCTGCTCGGTGACCAGCTCGATGACAACGTCAAGCGCGGCGGCACCATCGACCGGTTCCTCAACGATCTCGACAACGTGGCCCCGGCCGGAAAGTGAGCGACATGCACGCAGCAAGCCGCAGTGCCCTGGCACGGTGCGTCGACCATCTGGACTCCCTTCTGGGACGTGCGGACTCGGTTGCCGACGCCGCGAAAACCGGCACCGAACTGTTCGACTGCGTCGAGGTGCTCGACTCCGACCGTGCGCTGCGCGTGGCGGTCGCCGAGGCATCGACGACCGGCGGGCAGCGTGCGCAGCTCGCGCGGGACGTCTTCGGCGGCAAGGTCGGTGAGATCACACTTGATGTGCTCGTCACCGCAGCCGAGGATGTCTGGTCGACACCGAAGGAGCAGCGCGCCGGACTCGTTGAGCTCGGACGCCGCGCCATGTTGAAGGCGGCGCAGCTCGACGGGAAACTCGAACAGGTTGAACAAGAGCTGTTCGGGTTGGCGCGCATCCTGGAACGTGAACCGCAGCTGACCCAGCTGCTGGTCGACCGCACCGCACCCGCTACCGCGAAACGGTCCCTTCTCGCCTCGGTGCTGTACGGCAAAGTCACGCCGTACACCGAAGCGCTGGCACTCCAGGCGGTTGCCCGCCGGGAGCACGGCCCCATCGAGGACATCTCCTCGTTGAGCGAACTCGCCGCCGCCACCCGCGGCAAGCGGGTCGCGCGGGTGACAAGCGCAGCGCCCCTGACCGCCGACCAGCGGCAGGCACTCGAGACGAAACTGGGCCGCATCTACGGCGGCGAGATGGTCATCCACACCGAGACTGACACCAGCCTTCTCGGCGGCATGACCATCCGGGTCGGCTCCGAGGTGATCGACGGCTCCACAGCCGGAAAACTCGAACGCCTCAAAGCCGCGATGGCCTGATGCACCCGCCGCCGGCCCGGCGCACACCACCGCGACGGTGTTTGTGGCAACCACAACATCCGCACCCGGTGTGACAGGGACGGCGGAAAAAGCACCCGGCCTTGTTGCCTACAACTGAAAAAGCTGGCATTTTCCCTTTCTGTGGTCTGCCCGACCCTTCCGGTTTTCCCGGCGGGAAGGGCGGGAAAAAACCACACAGCCACGATCTCCCGGCACGTGACCGTGCCGCCCCGGCGGGTGTGACCGCCCGCCGGGGTGTGGGGGAGACACACCGCGGCGGGAGGTAAGGGAAACACCAGCACGCGGCGGCGCCGGTGCCCGTTTTTCGAGACAACGTTTTTTCAAGGGCGCACCCGGCCGGCACGACTGGCACGAACATAAAGACACAAGACAATAAATTTGCTGGAAGACTATAACCGAGAGCAGGAAGAACATGGCGGAGCTGACGATCTCCTCCGATGAGATCCGTAGCGCGATAGCGAACTACACCTCGAGCTACTCCCCGGAGGCCTCCCGTGAGGAGGTCGGCGTGGTTATTTCCGCGGCGGACGGTATCGCCCAGGTTTCGGGCCTCCCGTCCACCATGGCGAATGAGCTGCTTGAGTTCCCGGGCGGCGTCATCGGCGTCGCGCAGAACCTCGACACCGACAAAATCGGTGTGGTGGTTTTGGGTAACTACGAGACACTCAAAGAGGGCGACGAAGTGAAAAGGACCGGTGAGGTCCTTTCCATCCCGGTCGGGGATGCATTCCTCGGCCGCGTGATCGACCCCCTGGGCGCGCCGATCGACGGCCTGGGAGAAATCGACAAAGAAGAGGACCGTGTCCTGGAGCTGCAGGCGCCCGACGTGCTGCAGCGTAAACCGGTGCACGAGCCGCTGCAGACCGGCATCAAGGCCATCGACGCGATGACGCCGATCGGCCGTGGTCAGCGACAGCTGATCATTGGTGACCGCAAGACCGGTAAAACCGCGGTTTGTCTGGATACCATCCTCAACCAGAAAGCCAACTGGGAATCCGGTGATCCGACCAAACAGGTGCGCTGCATCTACGTCGCCATCGGCCAGAAGGGGTCGACCATTGCGGCCATCCGCAAGACCCTGGAAGACCACGGCGCACTGGAATACACCACCATCGTGGCCGCCCCGGCATCCGATTCCGCCGGCTTTAAGTGGCTGGCACCGTTCGCCGGTGCGGCGCTGGGACAGCACTGGATGTACCAGGGCAAGCATGTGCTGGTCATTTACGATGATCTGACCAAGCAGGCCGAGGCCTACCGTGCGATCTCGCTGCTGCTGCGCCGTCCCCCGGGCCGTGAAGCCTACCCCGGTGACGTCTTCTACCTGCACTCCCGTCTGCTGGAACGTGCCGCGAAGCTCTCCGACGACATGGGTGCCGGTTCCATGACCGCTCTGCCGATCATTGAAACCAAGGCCAATGACGTCTCGGCGTTCATTCCGACCAACGTGATCTCGATTACCGACGGTCAGGTCTTCCTCGAGTCCGACCTGTTCAACCAGGGTGTCCGCCCGGCCATCAACGTCGGTGTGTCGGTCTCCCGTGTCGGTGGTGCCGCCCAGACCAAGGGCATGAAGAAAGTCTCCGGCTCCCTGCGTCTGGATCTCGCGGCCTACCGCGATCTGGAAGCCTTCGCCGCTTTCGCATCCGACCTCGACGCCGCCTCCAAGGCTCAGCTGGAGCGCGGCCAGCGTCTGGTCGAGCTGCTCAAGCAGAAGGAAAACAACCCCATGGCCGTGGAAGACCAGATGGTCTCGATCTGGCTCGCATCGGAAGGGCACTTCGACAACGTTCCCGTCGAGGATGTCCGCCGCTTCGAGGCTGAACTCCACGACTACCTGCATGATGCAGCCAAGGGGGTCTACGACCAGATTGGCGGCGGCCAGGCCTTCTCCGACGAGTCGAAGGAAACCCTGGTGGCCGAGACCGAGAAGTTCTCGCGCAACTTCCAGACCACCGACGGCACTCCGGTCATCAAGGAGCAGGCAGTCGATCCGCTGAAGGAAAAGGATCTCAAGAAATCCCAGATCACGGTTCAGCGCAAGTCCACCAAGAAATAGGACCTGGCGCCCATGACCGAGACCAAAAGGATTGAAAGAAAGGAGGCGTAACGGTCAATGGCTAACCTTCGCGAACTGAGAAGCCGCATCAAGTCGGTGAACTCGACGAAGAAAATCACCAAGGCCCAGGAGCTGATCGCAACTTCGCGCATCACCAAAGCCCAGGGCCGGGTGGAGGCATCACAGCCCTACGCCCACGAGATCCATGATGTGATCGAACGTCTGGCTTCGGCCACCCAGCTCGACCACCCGATGCTGCGCGAGCGGGAGGGCGGCAACCGCGCCGCCATTCTGGTCGTCAGCTCGGACCGCGGTATGTGTGGCGGCTACAACTACAACGTCTTCAAAAAGACCGTAGAGCTGCGCAACATGCTCGAGGACAAGGGCTACGACGTGGTCCTGTACGTGGCGGGGCAGAAAGGTGTCGGCTACTACCGCTTCCGCGGTGAGCCGGTCGCCGGTTCCTGGACCGGGTTCTCACAGGACCCGGGCTGGAAAGCCACCCACCAGATGCGCCGCCACCTGATCGAGGCTTTCGAGGCCGGTTCCGCCGGCACCGTCAAATGGCGCGAGGGCGTCAACGGCGAGGAGGGCCAGCCCGTCCAGGGCTTCGACCAGTTGCATGTGGTCTACAGCGAGTTCGAATCCATGCTCAGCCAGACCGCCCGGGCGCACCAGCTGCTGCCGATCGAACCGATCGTCGAGATCGACGAGATCGACACCGGCGGGGACCTGCTCGACCAGCCCGACGGCGAACTGCAGTCGGACTACGAGTTTGAGCCGGATGCGGACAAATTGCTTGAGGCGCTGCTTCCGCAGTATGTCTCCCGCGGCCTGTTCGCCATGCTTCTGGAAGCTGCGGCCAGTGAGTCAGCCTCACGCCGCAACGCCATGAAGTCGGCGACGGACAACGCAACCGAACTCGTCAAAGACCTGTCGCGTGTGGCCAACCAGGCCCGTCAGGCACAGATCACCCAGGAAATCACAGAGATCGTCGGTGGCGCGGGAGCGCTCGCCGAAAGCGGAGAAAGTGACTAGATTATGACTACTGCTCTTTCAGAGCCCGAGACGCAGCGGACCGGCTCCACCGGCCGTGTCGTGCGTGTCATCGGTCCGGTCGTCGACGTGGAATTCCCGCGCGGCGAGCTTCCGGCCCTGTTCAACGCCCTGACCACCGAGATCGCTCTCGAGGCTGTGGCGAAAACCATTACCCTTGAAACCGCCCAGCACTTAGGCGACAACATCGTCCGTGCCGTGTCCATGGCCCCGACCGACGGTTTGATCCGCGGCGCCGAGGTCACCGACACCGGCAAGCCGATTTCCGTCCCGGTCGGCGATGTGGTCAAAGGCCACGTGTTCAACGCCCTGGGCGACTGCCTGGACGAGCCGGGCCTGGGCCGTGACGGCGAACAGTGGGGCATCCACCGTGACCCGCCGCCGTTCGACCAGTTGGAAGGTAAAACCGAGATCCTGGAAACAGGCATCAAGGTCATCGACCTTCTCACCCCGTACGTTAAGGGCGGCAAGATCGGCCTGTTCGGCGGCGCCGGTGTCGGCAAGACCGTGCTCATCCAGGAGATGATCACCCGTATCGCGCGTGAGTTCTCCGGTACCTCGGTGTTCGCCGGCGTCGGTGAGCGTACCCGTGAGGGCACCGACCTCTTCCTCGAGATGGAGGAGATGGGCGTGCTGCAGGATACCGCCCTGGTGTTCGGCCAGATGGACGAGCCGCCGGGAGTGCGTATGCGCGTCGCCCTGTCGGGTCTGACCATGGCGGAGTACTTCCGTGACGTGCAGCACCAGGACGTGCTGCTGTTCATCGACAACATCTTCCGTTTCACCCAGGCCGGTTCCGAGGTCTCGACCCTGCTGGGCCGTATGCCTTCGGCCGTGGGCTACCAGCCCACCCTGGCTGACGAGATGGGTGTTCTCCAGGAGCGGATCACCTCCACCAAGGGCCGGTCGATTACCTCGCTGCAGGCCGTCTACGTGCCCGCCGACGACTACACCGACCCGGCTCCGGCGACCACCTTCGCCCACCTGGATGCCACCACCGAGCTCGACCGTGCGATCGCCTCGAAGGGTATCTACCCCGCCGTGAACCCGCTGACCTCGACCTCCCGCATTCTGGAGCCGTCGATCGTCGGTGAGCGCCACTACGAGGTCGCCCAGCGCGTGATCCACATTCTGCAGAAGAACAAGGAACTGCAGGACATCATCGCCATCCTCGGTATGGACGAATTGTCCGAGGAAGACAAGATCACCGTGCAGCGCGCCCGTCGTCTGGAGCGCTTCCTCGGCCAGAACTTCTTCGTCGCGGAGAAGTTCACCGGTATCCCCGGCTCCTACGTGCCGCTGGAAGACACCATCGACGCTTTCGAAAAGATCTGTGACGGCGAGTTCGACCACTACCCGGAGCAGGCCTTCAACGGTCTCGGCGGCCTCGACGATGTCGAAAAGGCCTACGAGAAGATGTCCAACAAGAAATAAGACAGGAACACCCCATGGCTGAAATCGCCGCTGAACTGGTTGCCGTCGAGCGTTCGCTCTGGTCAGGCCAAGCGAAGCTTGTCACGGCCCAGACCACCGAAGGTGAGATCGGCGTGTACCCCGGCCACCAGCCGATGCTCGGCCAGCTGGTCGAGGATTGCGTTGTGACCATCACTCCCGCCGAAGGCGAGAAATTGGTTGCCGCGGTCAACGGCGGGTTCCTGTCGGTGAGCAAGAAGAAGATCACCATTCTGGCCGATGATGCCGTTTGGTCGACCGAGGTCAATGCCGCTGAGGCGGAAGCCGGCTCGAAGGACGCGGACGAGGAAGTTGCCCGCCGTAACCAGGGTCTGCTCAAAGCCCAGCAGCGGGCATCGAATCCGATCTAGCCCACCTGGACTACAACTCGCCGCGTACACGCGACGAACCTGTGACACACAACCGAATACCTTCTCCCAACTCCCCCCCGTCGGCACACAGTGTGCCGGCGGGGGGAGTGTTGTTATTGCCTTCCACGGCACAGCAGCACAACCCCGGGTGCTGTCTGGGGCCGTGTGCGCCCGCACCGCACGCGGCCACACCGATCGGGTTACCTGTTCCGGGATTCGTGCCACCCCCGCAGGCGGTGGTGGCGGGGGCGGGACAAGCCACTCCCGGAAAGGACGGTTGTCGTCCGCCCACCTTCCCCCTTCGTGCTGCAGGTGGTGAAAACACAACAGCTAGAAGGATTTTCGGATAATAAAAAACACCCTGTGACGGTGTTTTCCCCCAAGTCGTCGACACCCGTGCGTCAGCCTGTGACGGGGATGAACACCGGGTGCTGGTCACCCCCGTGGAAAAGGTGTTGTCATCAGTGGTTTCGTCGTCGGTAAGATCTTAAAAAAACACCCCCGCACCGCAGGTGGCAGGAAATTGCGCCCGCAAGCACAGCGCGGTGAGGGGGATGGAGAAAAAATCAAGGCAATAATCATGCCGGCGGCTGGATGACCAGGACAATCCGGCAGCAAACCCCACAGTCACCATGATTGTTCCGGGTCACTTGTCCGACAGCAACCGGCGCGGCGAGAGACGGTGTTCCTGCCGCGGAGAGAGCGTGAGGCACGATGGGTACTGACCATTCCGCAATCCTGTGGATTGTCACTGTGATAGTGGCGACCCTGGTGTTGCTTGTTGCCTACCGGATGATCAAGCTGCGCTCCGTGGGTAACCTGGTGGCCGTGCGCCGTCTTCCCGCCAAAGGCCTGCACGGCTGGCGTCATGGTGTGGTGCGCTACAACGACCGCTGCCTGAAGTACTACAAACTGCGTTCCCTCTCGCCGCGTCCCGACAACAAAGTCGGGCGCGGCGATATTGTTGTCTCCTCCCGCCGGGAGCTGACCGACAAAGAAAAAGGGTTCATCGATCCCACCATGCGGGTTCTGACGGTGTCGGTGGGGGAGCGCTCCTATGAGGTGGCCATGACCTTCCGCGGTGAAACCGCACTGACCTCCTGGCTGGAATCAGCGCCCTCGAAACGGCGCAGCATGGTCAATGATGAGCCGATCGCGAAGATGACCGGCAAAATGCGGCTGGGACGCACCCCGTAGAAAAGACCCCACTTTCCGCCTGTTTCCCCGGTTGTGCGCACCCGGGTTTTCCCGGGGATCCATTGTCTGCCCGGACAGTGACCTGTGGCAGCCACCGACTCGGCGGGGCTGTGGTGCCGGAGGCGGGGGCAACCGGTTACCCTGTTAAACCATGCGTCTTGTTCTGGCCCGGTGTTCTGTCAACTACGACGGTCGTTTGACCGCCCATCTGCCCATGGCCGACCGGCTTGTGATGATCAAAGCCGACGGCAGCGTGTCAATCCACGCCGACGACCGGGCCTACAAGCCGTTGAACTGGATGACCCCACCGTGCACCATTGCCGAAACCATCACCGAAACCGCCGGTGCGGCGAACGGCAACGACGCCACCGCCGGCGAGAACAGTCAGTCGGGGCAGTCAGATGCCGTGAGTCCGGAGGCCGTCGATTCGACTGTCATGGACACCCGGAGCATCGACAGCGACTCCATCAGCAGTGACAACCCGCTGGTGTGGGTGGTCAGCAACTCCAAGAAAGAAACGCTGACGATTACCATCGAGGAGATTTACAGCGATATCTCCCGGCCGCTGGGTGAGGATCCGGGGCTGGAAAAAGACGGGGTGGAAGCCCATCTGCAGGAGCTTCTGGCCAAACAGATCGACACCCTGGGCAAAGGATGGCGGCTGATCCGCCGCGAATACCCCACCCCGATCGGCCCGGTGGATATTTTGTGCCGCGACGCCGACGGCACCACCGTGGCCGTGGAGATCAAACGCCGCGGGGAGATCGACGGTGTGGAACAGCTCTCGCGCTATCTTGAGCTGCTCAACCGGGATTCCGCCATCGCCCCGGTGGAAGGGATTTTCGCCGCCCAGCAAATCAAACCGCAGGCCAGGGTTCTCGCCGAGGACCGCGGGATCCGCTGCGTGGTGCTCAACTACGATGAGTTGCGGGGCAAGAAAACCGACGATTTGGTGCTTTTTTAAAAAACACAACCACCCCGGGCGGGGCACCGGCGACAACCGGTGGCTTTCCCCCCGGACCGCGGAGCTGACATGCCCAGACGAAATCATCCACGACGCCACGGCCGCAGGCACCCGGGATCGGCCCCCTCATCTGCTCTGCCACGGCCGCTGCCCGGCGATGGGGCGGTCTATTTCGGCACCCGGGAACAACCCGGCCCCTCCTGGTCCAACGGTGAGATATTCCTGGTCCGCCGGATAGGTTCATCGGCTGCGGCCAAATACTATGTGTGCCCCGGCTGCAACCAGAACATCCCGCCCGGTGTGGCCCACATTGTCGCCTGGCCGAAAGAACACGGCCACCGGGTCGAGGACCGCCGCCACTGGCACAGCGGATGCTGGCAGCGCCGGTAGGGGGACAAACAGCACCCACGGGCAACCGGGGGACTAGGCCTTTCGGCTGATTTGTCCGGCCTGCGGGAAGCAAATGCGGCCGGTGGCGCGTTGTAGGGGATATGGACACCGACACCGCCACCGCCGCTGCCACCGATCACCCCACCCGCTCCACCCGCGGCACCGCCGTCAGCGGGTGGAGGATGCTCGGCCGGGTTCTGTCCGGCCATAAGACCGCTCTTGCGGTGGCCCTGGTCCTCAGCCTTGTCGCCGCGGGATTGTCGCTGGCGCAGCCGATTGTGGTGCGGCGGATCGTCGACGGGTTTTCCGGCGGTGCACCAACGCACACCCTGGTGTGGTTGCTGGTGGTGCTGGTGCTGGCCGCAGGGGTGGTCAATGCGGGGAAAACCTATCTTCTCACCGTCACCGGTGAAAAAGCCGTGGCAGGGGTCAGACGCGACAGCATCCACCGCATGCTGCAGCTGCCGGTGGCTTTCTACGACCGCACCAGAACAGGCGATGTCATCAGCCGGGTCACGGCCGACACCACCCTGATCGCCCAGTCGCTCAACGGCGGGATGGTGCAGGCGGTAGCCGGTGTGGTCACCTTCGCCGGGGCCACCGTGGTCATGGCATTGATCGATCCGCTGATGCTGGGGGTTGTCCTGGCTGTGGTGGCCGTGGCGGTGGGCCTGGTGGTCTACTCCTCCCGGGCAATCCAGCAGGCCACCACCCGCTCCCGGGTGGCCGTGGGCGAGCTGGGGGCCAATCTGGACCGAACTCTCGGCGCCTACCGGACAGTGCTGGCCACCGGAAGCGGCAAAAGAGTGGAAGAGGATCTCAACACCACCATCACCGAAGCCTTCAACCAGGGCAGAACCATTGCCCGGATCAGCGCCCTGCTGCGGCCGGTGTCCTCACTTGCGATGCAGGTGGCGTTTTTGACGGTCCTGGGGTTCGGCGGCATGCGGGTCGCCGCCGGAAAGATGAGTGTCGGTGATCTGGTCAGCTTCGTGCTGCTGCTGTTTATGGTGGCCATGCCGCTGGGCCAGATGGTTACCGCGGTGATCACCATCCGCCAGTCCCTGGCCGCCCTGGAGCGCATCGGGGAGATCACAAACGAACCGACCGAGAAAGAACTCGACGCCGCCGATCAACGCCACCCCGGCCAGCCCGCCGCCCACCCCTCCCACAGCAAGGACCCGGCAGCAGTGTCATCCGCCCCGCCACGGATCACCCTGGACAATGTCAGTTTCTCCTACACCGTCGCAGACACCACAGCACCCGACGGGGAGGAGGACAGCGGCACCAGCGGCGCCGCGCGCCGGGTGGCGGTGATCGACCGGGTCAGCATTGACATGCCCGCCGGAACAACCACAGCGTTGGTGGGTCCCTCCGGGGCCGGGAAATCGACGGTGCTGAGTCTGCTGGAGAAGTTCTACACACCCGATGAGGGGGAGATCCTGTTTGCCGGTGAACCCATTGACCACGTCAGCCGCAGCGCCCACCGGCAGCGGATCAGCTGGGTGGGCCAGGATGCGCCGGTGATTGCCGGAACCGTGCGGGACAATCTGCACCTGGCGGATCCGGACGCCGATGACCGGCGCTGCCGGGAAGTGCTGGACAAAGTCAATCTTTTCCACCGCTTCGCCAGCACCGGCGGATTGGATACGGTGCTGGGGGACCGGGGGATCAGCTTATCCGGCGGGGAACGCCAACGGCTGGCACTGGCCCGGGCGTTGCTGCTACCGAAGCCGGTGCTGCTGCTCGATGAACCGACCAGTGCCGTCGACACCGACAATGAGCAGCTGATCCAGGCCGCCATCGCGGAATCGGCCCGGGGAGCCACAGTGGTCATTGTCGCCCACCGGCTGGCCACCGTCACCGGTGCCGACCAGATTGTGGTCATGGACCGCGGCCGGGTGCGCGCCCGCGGCACCCACCGGGAACTTATGGAATCATCGACGCTCTACCACCGGTTGGCCGACGGGCAGATGATCACCTGACCGGTCACGCCCCCCGGCCGGCGGCAGCCCGTGCCCGGTTGTGCCCGGATCCTGCCACCGTGCCCGCCGGGGTGTATCGTGCAGGGATAACTGAACGATCAGTTCACCCCCGTTGCTTGTCGGATGCCACGAAGGAAGAAAAACACACCATGAAAGCTTTGGGAATCGGTAACCCGGAACGCTGCCTGGCCATTCTGCGGTTTTTGGCGATTGTCGTGATATTCGGGCTGGCCCTGTCATTTATCATGGCCGACGGCAGCGGCAGTTTTGTGGTCAACCCGTTGTTTCTTGTGCCCGCCGCTTTGACCGTGGCCTACGGGGTGCTCTACGCGGTGCAGGAAAAACCGGACAAGCCTTCCCGCACCCGGGTTCTCAAGCACCCGGTGCAGCATGACGGGCCGAGCAACGACCCCAAACGCGGCCGCAAAATCTAGGCTCCCGCACCCGCCCCGGCGATCACATGCCGCGGTAAAACCTTCAGAAAACAACAATCCCGGTGCCCCGGACTGTGTGACTACAGTCCGGGGCACCGGGTTTTGCGCCGTAGGCGGCCGTGACCCTGCCACCCGGCACAGGTGGCCCGGTGTCCGGCCGCAACAGCGGTGGTTACTTGGCAGGCGGTTCGGTCAGCTCCAGCAGCACCCCGCCGGCATCTTTCGGGTGGCAGAAGTTGATGCGTGCCCCGCCGGTGCCGATTTTGGCCTCCGGGTAGAGCAGCCGGGTGCCCTGGGCGCGCAGATGCTCGGAGAGGGCATCCAGATTATTGGTGCGCAGGCACATCTGCTGCAGGCCGGGGCCTTTTTTGTCGATGAATTTTGCGATTGTCGACGACTCGTCCAGCGGTGCCAGCAGCTGGATCTGGCCGTCGGTGGCACCGAGGTTTTTCGGCCCCACCATGGCTTCTTCCACGCCCTGCTCTTCGTTGGTTTCCCGGTGCAGGCACACCCAACCGAAGTTTGCGCGGTAGAACTCGAGGGCGTCGTCAAGGTTCGGCACGGCAATGCCCACATGGTCGAGACAGATGACGTACTCGTGGGGGATGTCGATATCGGAAATGTTGTGGCTCATGCTCCCCAGTGTAGCGCCGCACCATGGCGCCGGCCGCCGGAAAACACAGCTGAGGCGCGTGAAAACAAACACAATCACACGCACCTGCCC
>NZ_JAFLEQ010000016.1:399485-404632 GCF_017307055.1 Corynebacterium mendelii
AGGGTGGGGGACGTGATTGTCGCATTTTCAGTAGCACCCACCGAAACCCCCACCGCCACCGCCGAGATGGCCGATGCGGTCGCCGAAGCGGTGCGGGTGGTCCGCGACTCCGGGCTGCCGAATGAAACCAACGCCATGTTCACCCTCATCGAGGGCGAGTGGGATGAGGTGATGGATGTGGTCAAAAAAGCGACCGAAGCCGTCACCGCCCACAGCCCGCGGGTGTCTGTGGTTCTCAAAGCCGATATCCGTCCCGGCTACACCGGCCAGCTCAAGGCCAAAGTTGATGCGGTCAACCGGCGGATCGGGCAACCCGATTAGCGGCCGGAGACCACCCACACCCGGCGCCAGGACCCGGGGGAGGATTGTCCGGGCCAGGAACATCCACCCCACCGTGCGCGTTGACCTGTGTACCGGGGCGTGACGCGCCGGAACCCACGGCCCGCCGCGCCGATCGACCACACTGCACTGACCACCAACCGTAGACAAAGCGAAAGAAAGACAGGGATCAGTTGTGACCACCCCGGAGCGTTTCAGCAACAGCGCCATCGACCTTGAGGGCCTGAAAAAACAGGCCGAAGCCAAAGCCGGCAGCGCCGCAAACGGCGGCGGGGCCGGTGTCGCCCCGACAGTTGTGGTCACCCGGGACAATATCGAACAGGAAGTGATCACCCGCTCCACCCAGGTTCCGGTGGTCGTCCAGGTCGGTACCGGGCGCTCCCCGGGCTCTGAGAATATGCGGGCCGCCTTCAGCGACCTGGCCGCCAAGGGCAAACTGAAGTGGGTGTTCGCCTACATCGACGCCGACACCACCCCGGAGCTGGCGCAGATGCTCGGGGTGCAGGGACTGCCCACCGTGCTGGCGTTGGCCGGGGGACAACCGCTCACCTCCTTCGAAGGGGAACAGCCCGCCGAACAACTGCCCGGTTGGATTGATGCCATTGTCCGGGCCTGTGAGGGCAAACTGGAGGGCCTTCCCGAGTCCGCCGCCGACGGTGCAGCAGACAATGACCAGCCCTCTGATCCGCGTTTCGTGGCCGCGGAACAAGCGCTGGACGAGGGCCGTTTCGATGATGCGATCGGCATCTACGACGATGTGCTGGCCCAGGAGCCGGCCAACCGGGACGCCCGCAAAGCCCGCGACGCGGCACGGTTCAGCAAACGGTTGGCCACAGCCGGGGGCGGTGATGCGGTTGCCGCCGCGGATGCCGACCCGACTGATGTGGATAAAGCACTGGCTGCAGCTGATGCCGAAATCGCGGCCGGTCACGCCGAGGCAGCCTTCACCCGTTTGCTCGACGTGATGGTGACAAGCGCCGGTGAGGACAAAAACACACTCCGGATCCGCCTGGTGGAATTGTTCGACCTGTTTGAGGCCACCGACCCGCGGGTCATTGCCGCCCGCTCCCGGATGGCCAGCGCCTTGTACTAGCCCCGGGTCCGGGACAGTGTTTTTCGGCCCCTGACAAGCCACAATCCCCTATTGGCGGTGCCCGGACGGGCAGGGGGGCGGCAGCGCCCGTAAGCGGGTGCGCCGGTGGCGTGCGGTCAGTCACCGGACTGCTTCGGCCGTCCGGGAACCCTGTTCCTGACCGTGCGGACAGCGCCATGTGCCGGACAAACCGGAACCTGGTTTTCAGACATTTCTTCCCATGGCTTAAGCTTTAGTGTCGTGAATGCTGTAGCTGTGGCCGTACTGGTCGTCCTCGTCCTTGCAGTACTGCGTGTCCACGTGGTGCTGGCCCTCCTTCTCGGCGGGATCGTTGGCGGAATGCTGGGGGGGTTGGGCCTGACAGGCACCATGCTCGCCTTCCAGGATGGGCTGGGAGGGGGCGCGAAGATTGCGCTGTCCTACGCCCTGCTGGGTGCTTTCGCCATGGCGGTCGCCAATTCGGGGCTTCCGAAAATGCTGGCCGACTGGCTGGTGAGAAGAATCGGGAAACAATCCGGTGACGGCAGTGCAACAGCCGTCAAGGCCACCGAGTTCGGCCTGATCGGCGGAACCCTGGCCATGGCCGTGATGAGCCAGAACCTCATCCCGGTCCACATCGCCTTCATCCCGCTGCTCATCCCGCCGCTGCTGCAGGTGATGAACACCCTGAAGCTGGACCGGCGGCTGATTGCCTGTGTGCTCACCTTCGGTTTGGTCACCACCTACATGTTCCTGCCGGTCGGCTTCGGCAAAATCTTCCTCGAAGACATCCTGATGGGCAACATCAGGGAAGCCGGGATGGACACCACCGGCATCCACGTGATGTCGGCGATGTGGATTCCGGCGGTCGGCATGGTCATCGGCCTTCTGGTCGCGGTGTTCATCTCCTACCGCAAACCCCGCGAATACGACAACAGGCCGCTGACCATCCAGGCCGACGACAAGGAAGTCACCGTCACGAAATACAAGATGATCGTCTCGATCATCGCCATCGTGCTGTGTTTCGCCATCCAGCTGTATTTGACCAACACCGGCTCCGACGCCGATCCACTGCTGGTCGGTGCGATTACCGGTCTGGCACTGTTCATGGCCAGCGGTGCGGTCAAATGGAATGAAGCCGACGATGTGTTCAGCGCCGGTATGCGCATGATGGCCCTGATCGGTTTCATCATGATCACCGCCCAGGGCTTTGCCTCGGTGATGAGTGAAACCGGCGCCATCCCGGACCTGGTGCAGGGAGCCGCGGACCTGTTCCAGGGCAACAAAGCAGCGGCCGCCTTCGCCATTTTGGTCGTCGGCCTGATTGTCACCATGGGTATCGGCTCGTCGTTTTCCACCCTGCCGATCATTACCGCCATCTACGTCCCGCTGTGTGCCGCCCTGGGCTTTTCCCCGCTGGCCACGGTATCGATCATCGGTACCGCCGGTGCGCTGGGGGACGCCGGATCCCCCGCCTCCGACTCCACACTGGGGCCGACCTCGGGGCTGAACGCCGACGGTCAGCACGACCACATCCGGGACTCGGTGATCCCCACCTTCATCCACTACAACATCCCGCTGCTTCTCGCCGGATGGGTGGCGGCGATGGTTCTCTAGGAAGACCACAACCCCAACCCACCCGGCCCGCGCCCGGTCGTCCACCATGATGGGCGACCGGGCGCGGGTTTTTGTTTGATTCCCCGCAGCCGGAACCACCCGGTGGGTGGCCCGTGGGGGACGGCTGAAAAACCCGCGGTAGCGCATGGTCCGCCGGCCGTGGCCCACGCTGCGGCACTATCTTCTTCCACCGGGAAAACAGATGGGGGTGGGCTAATCGCCCCTGTCAGATGTTGCTGCACATTGTGTGTCCAGGTGGGCCTTACTGCGGTAGGCTCAACTCACACCGGACCGGTCGACAGGGCTGCGGCGCCTGCCGCTTTCACCGATGCGCCCACGTGCCGGGATCACCCGGTCACCGCCCTTGACTGCCACCGCTTGTTCACACGAGGAGAACCCCAGTGACCATTTTTCCTTTTCCGGCAGGAAGCCCCTGCAGACAGTGGCCGCTGTGCTCGGTGGTGCCGCACTGCTGGCTGCCCCGATTGCCGGTCCCGCAGCAGCACTGGCGGCAGACAACACCGCCGGCACCGGCACCTGCCTTCCGATTGACGGTGCACAGAAGGTTGAAGGCTCCGCGGCGATCACCTATGTCCTCAACGGGGAACCGGGTACCGCCGCACCCCCGGGCGAGCTTGTGGAACCCGGGCGCGCCAACAACGACACTTTTGTGCCGCAGCTTCCGCCCCGCACCGTGGACAGCACGGTGGTATGGCACAACGCCAACAACGGTGAAACCAAACCCTGGTACGAGCTGTCCGGGATTATTCTTCCGGCCACTGTCCGCGGCGACTCCGAGTGGGTGCTGAACCAAATCCACTTCACCGGTCAAAACACCGCCGAAGTCACTGGCGTGCCCTTCGGCAAAGGCGCTCCCCTGGGCGCGGGAATCGGCCGCACCACCCTGGCCACCATGAACCGGGCACCCGCCGGCCCGGACGATATCAAACGTGAGGGACAATCAGAGATCAAGCTGGTCAACCCGAAGGCCACGAGCACCTATGATCCGGGAATCATCATCAAAACGATCACACTGGTCATGGACGCCCCGCCCTTTTGTGATGATCAGCTGACCGACAACCCCGATAACGGCGACAGCGCCACCGGCCAGCCCGCCGATGACACCACCTCAGCGCCGGGGAAAAATGAATCCACCGGCAGCGTGGTGGTGGCCATCCTCGGCGTGCTGACCCTTGTCGGTGCCGTTGTCGGCGGCTGGTTGTCCGGAATATTCGGCAGGCTCTAGGTTTTTTCGCCCATTACGTTGAAGACTATCCCGAGAACGGGGGCCTCCGAGTTTTAAGCTTGTAGATGGCCCTTCTGTTGAAGGGTTGAGTTACTGGAGCCTGGTATGGCTAATTCTTGCCCTGTCCCAGATGAGTCCTACGGGGTGATGCGACCGGGCACCAGTGGCGTGCAGGATGTGCTGTGAGATGCCATGACATTCGCCACCGGTCACGGACACTTCTGTTTGTAATGTGGTTGCCAGTTCTGCATCGCCGTAGACAACCCAGCGGCTTGAAAACATCCACTTTCAATCCCTTTCAGACTCACATGTCCGACAATGGACGTCTTCACGCGCGTCGATGTAGGCAAAACCAAGCATTACATCTGATGCACTGGATTCCGAGGGAAAAAAGATCAAAGCCGTACCGGTCAACACCACCGACGCACTGATGTCCATGGTCACGTAAAGCCCACGCAGTGGGGAAAAGTACTAGTCACTGCCCGTCAACCCAATAACATCGGCAAACTGGCTTCTGTCACGGCCAAACACGCTAGATCTGGACACCGCATATCTACCGGGGCTGGCGCGGCGCATGGCAAAAACCTACAAAGAAAAACGCGAAAAACGACAAACGCGACCCCTCACATCATTGCTGATACCAGCCGCGTGCGGCCTTAAGCTACTTCTTCCCACCGACCGGGAAAATGAACTGTCCACGGCCTCTTCACATACCTTGACGGCATTGACGAGGATCTCAAGCAGACACTGCTACCGGCCACATCAACCAGATACGCGCCAGCCTACTGTCGTGCTATCCGCAAGCTGGAACAGGTCCCGGCCAAGACGAACCTGCAGAAAAAATGGGTACTGGAAATTCATCGACCACCAGTG
>NZ_JAFLEQ010000016.1:404689-425066 GCF_017307055.1 Corynebacterium mendelii
GCGCTGTACGCTACAGCAGCCTGATCGAGCGCATCATCGCCGCGGTCAAAGCCCAAAAAATAGCCATGCCCGGTACCAAACAGCTGATCATCGGCATCACAATCAACGCCCACCAGATCCTGGAACTAAAGCCGCCGACGCGAGGCAGTCCACCGTGAAGTCGAGGCATTAGCCTGTCAGCTACCACAGTTCGACATTCTGCTGAGCATGCCTGGAATCGGACCCCAGACAGCCGCAACAATCCTTCATCTGCATCGGGGACATATCGCACTTTCCGGACACCAGCCCAACAGGCTTCATACGCGAAGCCTGTGCCCGCAGGACAGACAATCAGGAACATCAATCAACAGTTCCGGGCCGAACAGGGGTAGAAAACAAAAAATTAAAGAACGCCCTATGGCAATCGGCTTGTCAGCAGCATGAAGATTCCACGAGCGTTCACACCAATACTTGTGCCCGAAACGAGCCGAACACACCCGCCACAACGCCGCTGTCATGTGCCTGGCACGAAGACGCTGAAACGTCATATTCCGAATGCTCAAAGATATGACCTACTATCACGAGCAACGCCCGGCCCAGCGGCAAAAACAAGCCGTTTAAACCCGACCCGCAACGCCCCCAGCCGATTGCCCCAGCGACAATCGGCTCCCACCCACGTCCCCAAAGCCACAAGACCAGCAGTACAATGCAAGACAAGACAATGTGACCACATTCACACAGTCAAAGACTTGTATTCAAGATAGAAGCACCCCCCCACTGCCACCCCACGCCGGGGCCGCATCTTTCGGGTGCAGTGGTGATGGCGGATAGCCGCTGGGCGGGGGAGGAGACGGCACGCGGGGCAACGGTGACGGTGGGAAAGCAAGAAAAAATCCGCCACCGGGTGCATGTGGTCGTCACTGCACCCGGGGCGGATCGGATCACCGGCCGGGAGGCCCCGCGCCTTTTTTCCGGTTGTTATCCGGTGCAGGCGGCCGGGCGGGGGCTAGGCCTGTTTGAGATACCACTGGACGCTCATCGCCGGGATGTCGATGGAGATCGAATGGTCCTGGTTGTCCCACGGGTAGGTGATGGTGGACACAGTCTCGGCGAGCTCGTTTCCGGCGCCCTCGAATTCTTTGGCGTCGGTGTTGAGCACCAGCTCCCATGTGCCGGCCTCCGGCATGCCGAGGTTGTAGCCTTTGTGGGTCATACCGCCGAAGTTGCACACGCACAGCAGTTTGTCACCGTCGGACCCGTGCCGGATAAACGCCAGCACATTGCCCTGCGCGTCGTCGCATTTGACCCAGCTGAAACCTTCCGGCTTGTCGTCGAGGGTGTAAAGCGCCGGGGTCGCGGCGTAAACGGCGTTGAGTTTTTTCACCAGTTCCGTCACCCCACGGTGGTATTCGCCTTCCCAGCCTTCCTTGTCACCCCAGTCCAGGGAGCGGGATTCGCCCCATTCCTGTTTCTGGGCGAATTCCTGGCCCTGGAAGAGCAACTGCTTTCCGGGATGCGCCCACATGTAGCCGAACAGGCTTCTCACCCCGGCCGCTTTGTTCCAGGCGTCGCCCGGCATGCGGGTCCACAGTGAGCCTTTGCCGTGCACGACCTCGTCGTGGGAGATCGGCAGAATGAATTTTTCCGAATAGGCGTAGACCATGGAGAAAGTGATCTCCCCGTGGTGCCAGGACCGGTTGATGGGGTCTTCTTTGAAGTAGGACAGGGTGTCGTTCATCCAGCCCATGTTCCATTTCATGGAAAAACCCAGACCGTTGTGGTCGGTGGGGGCTGTCACCCCCGGCCAGGAGGTGGATTCCTCGGCGACGGTGAGCACCCCGGGGAAGGTCCTGTGTACGGTGGCGTTCATCTCCTGCAAAAACTGCACGGCCTCCAGGTGTTCCCGCCCGCCGTACTGGTTGGGCAGCCATTCGCCGTCTTTTTTCGAGTAATCCAGGTACAGCATGCTGGCCACCGCGTCGACCCGCAGGCCGTCGACGTGGAATTCCTCGCACCAGTACAAGGCGTTGGCGACCAGGAAGTTTTTCACTTCCCGCCGGCCGAAGTCGAAGACGTAGGTGCCCCAGTCGGTTTGTTCCCCGCGCCGCCAGTCCGGGTGCTCGTAGAGAGCCGGGCCGTCGAAACGGGCCAGCGCCCAGTCGTCTTTCGGGAAGTGGGCGGGCACCCAGTCGACCAGCACACCGATACCGTTGCGGTGGAACTGGTCGATGAGATAGCGCAGCCCGTCGGGGGTTCCCCAGCGTGACGACGGCGCATAGTACCCGGAAACCTGGTAGCCCCAGGAGCCGCCGAAGGGATGCTCGGCAACGGGCATGAACTCCACGTGCGTGTAGCCCATTTCCTTGACGTAGTCGACCAGGTCTTTGGCCAGATCCCGGTAGTCCTCGCCGAGATTCCAGCTGCCCAGGTGCACCTCGTAGACACTCATCGGCTTCTTTTGCCAGTCGGTGGTGCGGCGTGTGTCCATCCACTCGTCATCGGACCAGGTGAAAGAGGATTCGCAGACAATCGAGCCGGTGGCCGGCGGGGTTTCGGCGCGCCGGGCCATCGGGTCGGCTTTGTCGCGGCGGGCATCGGGGGTGTGGATGGCGTATTTGTAGGTGGCACCCTTTTTCACCCCGGGGATGAAGATTTCCCACACCCCCGACGACCCCAGCGACCGCATCGGATGCTGGGTGCAGTTCCAGCCGTTGAAGTCGCCGATGACGGCGACACCTTTGGCGTTGGGCGCCCACACGGCAAAGGACACCCCGTCGACATCACCCATGGTCGAGTCGTAGCGGCGCACATGGCTGCCGAGCACTTCCCACAGGTGTTCGTGGCGGCCCTCACCGATCAGGTACAGATCCATATCGCCCAGGGTGGGCAGGAAGTTGTAGGCGTCGGCCAGGTCGGTGGTGAAACCCCCCGGCCAGGTGACCTCCAGCCGGTAGGCGTGCGGGTCGGCGTTTTCAAGTCCCGCGACGAAAATGTCGTCGCCGGTGTTGACCATCTCGATCTCGCCGACACCGTCCATGCGCAGCACGACTTTTTCCGCCCCGATCTGCCGGGTCCTGACCACCGCCAGATAAGGGTCGTCGCTGGCTTCGCCGATACGGTGCCAGCCGAAAACACCGTGCGGATTGTGGTGGCGGCAGATCCGGATCAACTCCAGGTCATGAGCGTCCACCCGCAGACGGTCGGGGCAAGTGTCAATGGTCATGGGCTGCTGTCCTTTGAAATGGTGGCCGGTGACGACCCGAAGAGGGCCGGTGGCCGGTGGTGGCGGTAGGAAATGGGGGGCTGTGCGTTGCTCACGCATGAACAAAAAGTTTCGGGTCTTGTCGCAGAAAGGGAAAACACGGATCCCGCCGCCGGGAACAACCGGGTGTCCCGGCGGCGGGGGAGACCATGGTCCCGGTGGTCAGTCGTGGTAGGTGTCGACCCGCCGCCAGGCGATGGCTTCGCGGTCTTTCTCGTCGATGGTGGGAAGCCGGAGAATGTGGGCCACATTGTGCCACGGCTCCAGGCGGACGTAGTTGTGTTCGGACCAGGTGTAGCTCTGGCCGGTCAGCTCGTCGTGGACCTGGAAGGTCTCGCCGGGTTTTCTGCCGATGCGTTCCATGTTCAGGTGCACCGTGGTTTCCCGGGCGTTGAAGGAATCCAGGTTGACCACCACCAGTACCGCGTTGCCGGTGACGGCATCGGTTTTCGAGTACGCGATGATCTGGTCGGAGTCGGTGTCGTGGAAGGTGATCTCCCGCAGCTGCTGCAGCGCCGGGTTGTCTTTGCGGATCCGGTTCAGGGTGGTGATAAACAGCTCCAGCGAATCCCCGTCGGCGTCGGCTTTGTCGAAGTCGCGGTATTTCAGCTGGTATTTCTCGCTGTCGAGGTATTCCTCGCTGCCCGGTGCGACCGCCTCGTGCTCGTAGAGCTCGAAACCGGAGTAGACACCCCACAGCGGCGACATGGTCGCGGCCATCGCCGCCCGGATGGCGAACATGCTGCGTCCGCCGTACTGCAGGGAAGCGTGCAGGATATCGGGGGTGTTGACAAAGACGTTGGGGCGGAAAAGATCGGCCCGGTTGGCGATCTCCTCGGCGAAGTGGGTGATATCCTTGCTGGTGGTCTGCCAGGTGAAGTAGGTGTAGGACTGGGTGAACCCGGCTTTCGCCAAACCGTACAGGCGTGCCTGGCGGGTGAAGGCCTCCGCCAGGAAAATCACCTCCGGGTGGGTGTCGTGGACCTTGTGGATCAGCCACTCCCAGAAGTTGACCGGCTTGGTGTGCGGGTTATCCACCCGGAAGGTGGTGATGCCGTGGCTGATCCAGAACATCACCGTGTCATAGATCTCGTTGTAGAGGCCCTCGGTGTCGTTGTCGAAGTTCAGCGGATAGATGTCCTGGTATTTTTTCGGCGGGTTTTCCGCGTAGGCGATGGTGCCGTCGGGAAGGACGGTAAACCAGTCGGGGTGGGATGCCGCCCACGGGTGATCCGGGGCGCACTGCAGCGCCAGGTCGAGGGCCACCTCCAACCCCAGGGACTCTGCTTTTTTCACCAGACGGTCGAAGTCGTCGAGGGTGCCCAGTTTCGGGTGCACCGCTTTATGGCCGCCGTCTTTCGACCCGATCGCCCACGGGGATCCGACATCCTCCGGGGTGGGGTCGAGGGAGTTGTTTTTGCCTTTCCGGTTGATCTCACCGATGGGGTGGATCGGCGGGAAGTAGACGGTGTCAAAACCCATCCGGGCGACCCGCTCCAGGGCTTTTTCGGTTGTTGCAAACGTGCCGTGGACCGGCTGGCCGGACTCGTCGACACCACCGGTGGAGCGGGGAAACAGTTCGTACCAGCTGGAGACCAGGGCCTTGCGGCGCATGACATGCACCCGCATGGTTTTGCCGCGGGTGAGCAGATCCCGCAGCGGCTTGTCGGCGAGCAGTTTTTCCACCGCCGGATCAAACGCCGGGGCCACCCGCTGCCGCAGATCCCCGCTGCCGCGCAGCGACTCGGCGACGCCGAGAAGAATCTTCTTTTTGTCTTTCACCCGCCCCCTGGCGGCGCGTTCAAACAGCCGGGCGCCGGTTTCCATGTCATTGGCCAACTCGTCCGGGGACTGGCCGGCATCGATTTTCGCGGTCACCGCCCGCCGCCAGGTTTCCACCGGATCGGACCAGACATCAATGCGGAACCACCACGACCCCGGCGCGTCCGGGACGAAGACCGCATTGACCTGGTCGGGATCCATCGGGTTGGCGCGCATGGGGAGTTTGACCCTTTTGGCAAACGCCTCCGACTCGTCGGGGCCTTTGACATTCAGCGTCGCCGACAACGCGTCGTGGCCCTCCCGCCAGGCAACGGCGAAAACGGGCACCACCTCACCGACCACGGCTTTGGCGGGAAAAGCCCCGCAGGATACCCGCGGGCGTACATCGTCGATCCCGAGACGTCCGGTCACTGTCTGTTCCACTTGGTCCACTTCTTCTTTCGTTGTCACACGGCTGCGATACCGTCGTTGCGCCTTGAATGTCCTTAAAAAAACTATTTCTCCCACCCCCCGCCTGAGCCTGTGGGGCGGCTGCGCCGGGGCGCCGGGCCGGCCGGGGGCGGCGGGGGATCGGTCTTTTTTGTTTTTTCCGCACCGGTGTCACCGTTGCCACGGTCTGCCCGGCGGGTGGTTGGCCGGTGCTCACGCCCGGTGGGGCGGGGATGAATATCCCGTCATCCAGCCTAACCGGCTTTGCGGGCTTTGGGCAGCAGATGCGTCCCTGCCACACCGGCACACCGAACACTATGCCTGGAAAGCCGGTGCGGTGAGATGTTTTTCACGCGGCGTTTCGCCGGTGGCCGTCATCGACCCCCACACGGTGGCCGTGCGCGGGCCCGGTGGTGTCGCACACGGGTGTGCCCTGCCGCCGGGGGCGCTTGCCGTGTGTTGCTGCCTGTTTTCCGCCCCCGTATTTGCCATGATGGGGGATGTGAACCACCCCGACACCAATGATGAGTTCTTCGACCCGGATGTTCTGCTCGATTTCAGGGACGTCACCTACGCCCGCGACGGCCGGGTTCTTCTCGGCCCGGTCACCTGGCAGGTGGAGCTGGATGAACGCTGGGTGATCATCGGCCCGAACGGGGCCGGGAAAACCACCCTGATCCGCATGGCCGGCGCGGAGGAATTCCCCACCACCGGTCAGCTGGTGGTCATGGGCGAGAAAATCGGCAAAACCGACATGCGGGATTTACGCGCCCTGATCGGCATGAGTTCTTCCGCCCTGGGCCACCGCATCCCCGACCACGAGAAAGTCGGCGACCTGGTCATCAGCGCCGGGTACGCCATTTTGGGCCGCTGGCGGGAAGACTACAGTGGGGTCGACTACGACCGCGCCTACGAGATCCTGGAACAGATGGGCGCCCTGCATCTGCGCGACCGGACCTGGGGAACCCTGTCGGAGGGGGAACGCAAACGGGTGCTCATCGCCCGGGCGCTGATGACCAACCCGGAGCTGCTGCTGCTTGATGAACCCGGTGCCGGGCTGGATTTGGGCGGACGCGAGGATCTGGTGACCTACCTCGGGGAGCTGGCCATGGATCCGGACGCCCCGGCCACGGTGATGATCACCCACCACGTGGAAGAAATACCCGCCGGATTCACCCACGCCCTGCTCCTCGACGAAGGTGAAGTCGTGGCTTTGGGTCTGCTCGATGATGTCATCACCAGCGCCAACCTGACCAGGGCCTTCCACCAGCCGATCACCGTCGACCGGATTGACGGCCGCTTTTTCGCCCGGCGCACCCGCCGCGGCGGCAGCCACCGGGCGTGAGTGTGGTCCAACAAGCGTCGACCACAACACTGTTCATGCACCCCGTGTGCCGCATCAGGCCTGTCCACGGCCCGCCGCCACGGGATCAACCACCTGCCGGGAAAGACACCACCACCCCATGCTCACACCCGCCGAAGTGTCCTGGATCCGTGACCATCCGGCCCAGCTGGCCGAGCTGTCCGCCGCGGTGGAGCTGACACCCGCGACCGCAGTCAGTGACGCCGCCCGGGCAGCGCAGCTGCTGGGGGAGTACGGCCGGGCTGGGCTGGAGGTGGTGGCCGCCCGGGCGAAAGCCGCCGGGAAAATCCCGCCGCACTGGATCACCGACCGGGACGCCGCCCAGCAGGCGACGGACCCGCTGGTGGCCGCCCACCGGGCACGGCGGGTGGCCGGCGTCCTCGGCCGGGGCGCCCGGGTGGTGGATGTGACCTGCTCGATCGGAACGGAGCTTGACCACCTGGCGCGGGCGGGACTGGCCGCCACAGGATTTGATCTCGACATCTCCCGGGTGGCGATGGCCCGGGCCAACACCGGCCTGCCGGTGGCTGTCGCCGACGCCCTCGCCCCGGCGTTTCACCCCGGCAACACCGAGGTGGTCATCGCCGACCCGGCGCGGCGCAACAGCACCGGCCGGATCACCGATCCGGACAAGCTGCTCCCGCCGCTGGGCCGGCTCATGGAGACCTACGCCGGGGCCACCGGTTTCATGGTCAAATGCGCGCCGGGGCTTGACTACAGTTTCCACGACGGGCCGGTGGAGGTCACCTCGGTGGACGGGCATGTCAAAGAAGTACTGCTGGCAAGCAGCGGACTGGGTCTTGGCGCCCGCCGTACGGCCACCCTCATCCGGCGGGTACCCGGCAGCACCACCGGTCGGGTGCAGGTGGACACCATCACCGACGCCGCCGGTGAGATCGCGGACGCCGATATTGTCACCGCCCCCCGGCGTTTCATCATCGACCCGGATGGGGCCGTGGTCCGCGCCGGGCTGGTGCGCCACTACGCCGCCGCCCACGGGCTGTCCATGCTTGATCCGCGGATCGCCCACGTAACCGGCGACCGTCTGCCGGAAGGCACCACAGGTTTCGAGATCATCGAACAGGTGCCGATCAAAAAAGCGGGCAGGGCGCTCAAAGCCTTCGGCTGCGGGCAGGTGGAAATCCTGGTGCGCGGCGTGGATGTCAACCCCGACCGGCTGCGGGCGGGATTCAAACTGAAAGGCTCCCGGCCCTTCGCACTGGTGATCACCCGGATCGGCCGCACCGGCACCGCCTTTATCTGCCATCCGCGCACCACCGGCTGACCCGGCCCGGGCCGGCCGGGCCGGATATACGGATAGCACCGGTGGCGGGCTGTCACCCACGGTCCAGCCCGCGGCGGGGCGCGGGCACCGTTTTTCCTTCTGTGTCGCCTGGCGCGTGTGCCGGTCATGCCGGGTGAAACACTGTTTTCGGCTACCGGCTAGACTGGGGGGCCGCGTGGCTGACCGGCCGCGCCGGCCGGCGGCTGCGGCCTCCTGCCGGGGCCGGTGGAATCCGGCCGCCGCCGCGCCACGGATTATTTTTTCGCATTGTCATGACAACCCACCGGATGGCACGGTGCCGGGGCAGTGTTGTTGCCCCGGTTGTCCGTCCGTTTGTTTACACGAAGGCTTCCCGGCCCCGCATGGGCGTGAACCGGGTGGCGGAAAGGCGTATCACGCTATGCCCACGATGGTGGTGCTGGTCAAGCACGTTCCCGATTCCTGGTCGCCGCGGCGGCTGGAGGACGACTACACCCTCGACCGCGACGGCGTGGACGAGGTGATCGACGAAATCAACGAGCACGCGATGGAACAGGCGCTGCGTATCCGGGAAGCCGACCCGGAAGCCGGGTGGACAATCACCGCCCTGTCGGTCGGTACCGAGCGCGCCGATGCCGCGCTGCGCAAAGCCATTGCCATGGGTGCTGATCAGGCAGTCCTGGTCACCGACCCGGTCCTTGCCGGTTCCGATCTTCTGGGCACGGCCTGGGCGATCACCAATGCCATTGATGCACTGGGTGCCCCGGTGGATCTGGTGGTGGCCGGCAATGCGTCCTCGGACGGCAAAATGGGTGCCCTGGCCGGGGTGCTCGGCGAATACCGCGGTGTTCCCGCCTGCACCAATCTGGACCGGGTGGAAGTTAAAGGCGGCACGGTCAGCGGTACCCGCACCACCGCGGAAGGCTCCTGGGAGGTCTCCGCCCCGCTGCCCGCGGTGATCTCCGTGACAGAGCAGTCCGGGAAAGCGCGCTTTCCCAACTTCAAGGGAATCATGGCCGCCAAGAAAGCCACCATCACCGTGCTGTCGGCCGCCGACTGCGGCATCGATGCCGCCACCGTCGGCCTGGACAATGCCGCCACGGTTGTCACCGCCGCCACCGAACGCCCGGAACGCACCCGCGGCGAGATCATCCGCGACACCGGGGATGCGGCCGAAAAAATCGCCGACTTCCTCGAAAAACAGAAACTGATCTAGCCGTGGGGCAGGCCCGGGGTCGTCCCGGCCCGGCCCACCCGACACGGCGGCACGCCCGGTGGTCGTTTCCGCCCCAAGTGCACACACTTTTGCCCATCACGCGCGAGATAAAGAAGCTGAGTAAACCATCATGACCAACACTTATGTTCTGGTGCAGCACCAGGCGGGCCGCATTGACGGCGTCACCGCCGAACTGATCACCGCCGCCGCCCCGCTGGGGGATGTGTGGGCGGTTGTCACCGGTAGTCCGGGAACAGCAGCCGGTATGGCAGATGAGCTGGCGGCCCTGGGGGCGGTGACAATTGTGGCCGCGGAATCCGCTGACGCCGCCTCCCGGGTGGTGCTGCCGGAGGTTGATGCCTTATCGATCCTGGCCGCCGACAACCCGGGTCCGGTGGTGGTGGCCGCAGGCGCCACCGGCAACGAGATCGCCGGCCGGGTCGCCGCCCGGGTGGCCAGCGGCGTGTTGTGCGATGTGGTGGGCATCAACGCCGACCGCACCGCCAATTTGTCGGTGTTGGGCGATACCTACCAGGTTTCGGCCGCCGTCGGCGGCGACAGTCCCGTCTACACGCTGCGCCCCGGCGCGGTGGACGCCCAGCCGGTGCCCGCCGCCGGTGACATTGTTGAGCTGGCGATGCCGCAGGCCGGTGACAAAGATGTCACCGTCGCCTCCTTCACCCCGGCCATCCAGCAGGCCCGGCCCGATCTGGCGCAGGCGAAAACAGTGGTGGCCGGGGGCCGTGGTGTCGGTTCCCGGGAAGGGTTCGAAACCCTGCTGGAGCCTTTGGCCGACAGCCTCGGCGGGGCGGTGGGCTGCACCCGCGACGCCGTCGACGAGGACTACTACGGTGCGGCCTACCAGATCGGCCAGACCGGTGTGACCTGCTCCCCGGAGCTCTACATTGGTTTCGGTATTTCCGGCGCCATCCAGCACAAGGCCGGCATGCAGACGGCCCGGACCATTGTCTGCGTCAACAACGACGAGGATGCCCCGCTGTTTGATATCGCCGACTTCGGGGTGGTCGGTGATCTGGCGGAGATCGCCCCGAAACTCACCGCGGAAATCACCCGCCGCACCGGCAAATAGCACCCCGTTTTCCCGACCTGCCGCCGCACCCGGCTGGCTGATGCGGCTGCGGCGGGACCCGGCGTTGTTGTTCTTCCACCCCACCCCGGCGGCCACCAGCTGCCGGGGTGCGGTTTTTCCACCAAAAAAAGCGGCCGCCCCGGCGGACAACGGGACTGATGCCGGGACATCCACGGCGTACCCGGAAACCACCGCACAACCCGCCCGAGAAAACACCACCACCCACCCCAGCGGAAAGCACGGCAAACCACATCATGGACACCCACGCGAGTGCACGCCACTATTTTGACCATGCGGCCACCACGCAGCTGCGCGGGAGCGCCCGTAAAGTGCTGGTGGACAACCTGGATCTGCTCAACCCCGGCGGGCAGTACGCCTCCGGGCGCAAAGCCAGGGCCGTGCTCGACGGCGCCCGGGAACAGATCGCCGGGATTGTCGGCTGCGACCCGGTGGAGGTGATTTTCACCTCCGGGGGAACCGAGGCAGACAATATCGCGGTGCGCGGCCTGTACCGGCACTCGGTCACCGCCAACCCGGACAACCGCACGATTGTGTGCTCCCCGGTGGAACACCCGGCGGTGAAAGAAACCGTCGGGGCGCTTGTCACCCACGGCGGCGCCCGGCAGATTCTGCTGCCGGTCGACCGCTTCGGGGCCGTGACCTGCACAAGCGATTGCCTGGCGGCGGTATCGTCCCCGGCGGCCCTGGTCAGCTGCATGTGGGCGAACAATGAAACCGGCACCATCCAACCAATTGATCGTGTGGTCCACACCGCGGCTAAAGCCGGAAACCCGGTGCATGTGGATGCCACCCAGGCGCTGGGCAAAATTCCGGTGCGCTTCGATGAGGTGCCGGCCACCACACTTGCCGCCAGCGCCCACAAATTCGGCGGGCCCCGTGGTGCGGGGATACTTCTGGCCAGGCGGTCCCCGGCACCGGTGGCACCGATCACCGGCGGTGGCCAGGAGCGGGGCTTACGGCCCGGCACCCAGGATGTGGCGGCAGCAGCCGCCACCGCCGCCGCCCTGGCCGAAGCCGTCGACGAGATGGAACGGGAAGAACAGCGTCTGAAGGGTTTGCGCGACCGGCTGGCGCGGTTTATCACCGCCACCATCGACCGTGCGGTCATCCACACCCCGTGGATCCCCGGGGAAGATACCCCGCAGGCGCTGGCCGGACATCTGTCGGTGTCTTTTCCCGGTGCCGAAGGCGACAGCCTGATCATGCTGCTTGACCGGGAAGGCATCGAATGCTCCACCGGGTCGGCCTGCCATGCCGGGGTCAACCGGGCCAGTGATGTGCTGCTGGCCATGGGGGTGGAGGAGACAACCGCCCGCGGAACAGTGCGTTTTACTTTCGGGCACACCACCACCCTGGCCGGGATCGAGGCCGTCGAGAAAGTCCTGCCGCAGGTAGTTGAGCGTGCCCGCCTGGCCGGTATGGCCTAAACCGCGCACCACCATCGTGGTGCCGGTGCGGCGGAGGGTGCATTCCGGGCCCGGGGTTTCCTAGGATGGCACCCGGGGCACCACCGCGCCCCCACACCACCTGCACCCCGGAAGGAACCCGTGACCGGACCCATGGCAGCAACGACCCGACACCAGACAACAACCGCTGTCGCAGGGATGGTGGTGGCGGCCATCCTGGGCGGCTGCGCGGCCGGTGAACCAGAGTCCGCCGCGCCCGCGCCGTCAGCAAGCACCGTTTCCTCCGCCACCGGATCGGCTGCCGCCGGCACATCCACCACGGCCCCGGCCATTGATTTTGATGCGGCGTCCCACCCGAACCAGTACGTGTATTTCTCCGGGGCAGACAATCCGGACGGCACCGCCACGATCGGGGTGGCAGGGCCCGGCGGCGGGGAAGGGGTCAAGCCGGTGACAATCCCCGCCACCAACTATTTCAAGGTCGTCAAAACCGCGGCGGGTTTTGCCGCCGCCGGCGCCGACGGGGTGTATCTGTTTGATGGGAATCTGGCACAGACACAAAAAATTGACGTCCCCGCCAACACCATGATCGGGGCGACGACCTCGGATAACGGTGACAGCACCGCGATTGTGCTCAACACCGGCGACGGCGAGCACCCCGACGGCACCACCATTGTCAGTGTCGGTGCGGCCCGCAGTCCTTTCCTGCAGGTCATGGACACCTCACCGGTGGCGCTCACCCAATGCGATGACGGGGCGATCGCCTGGCTGGAGCCGGATGGTGACGCCACAGCTGACAGCGCCGGCAACCTGCCGTGGATTGTCACCACGCACACAGGTGACACCGCAACGGTGCTCGGCACCACCCCGGCGATCCCGGAGCCGGTCTTCGGCCGTATCGACTGCGCCACCGGGGCCGTGGCCGTGATGAGCCTCAGCTCCGACGGCGGGGCTGTGGCGGTGACCACCACCGGCACCGGGGAGAAAGCCACGGCAGCCACCAGCCCCATCCCGCCGTACACGGTCAATGATCCGGCCCAGGGGGGCCGCGGAATCGGCAGCGGCATGGTCGACCGCGGGCAGCTGCATGTGCTGCACGGCGACGGACAACTTGAAACATGGTCGTTTACCGGCGGCAGTGTCACCCACACGGCTACCCCGACCGGGCTGACGGTCAACCCGCTGGAATCATCTGTCACCTACACCGGACGCACAGCGGTGGTGGCCCACCCCGGCCCCGACGGCACCATTGAGTTGACCGCCATCGACACCCGCTCCGGGGCCTGCCCGTCCGGGGCTGACACCGTCACCGTCGACGGCGCGCTGGCACCGGTGACCTCTGCTGTGCCGCGCGGCGGGGTATCCACCGAATGCTCCCTGTAGCAGCGCACACGAGCAGGCGGCGGGGGAGAAAAGGTGATGGCCCGGCGGGCGGCCGGTGCCGCTTCATGCGGCCTGGGGCACTGTCTTCCCGGGTGCCGGCCGTAGACTTGATTCACCTGCCGCCATCTGGCAGGGTGCACACTCGCCCGGGGTGAGTGTGTGCCCCGGACCTGCCGGCGGTGATGATCCGGGCGACGGGGACGGAAAAAAACCGTGGCCGCGCACCGTTGGCGGCAGGTGGACAACCGGCGGGATCGGCTGCCGGATTCCCGGGCCGGGCGGTGGATGGATGAAAAGCCGATCAAGCTGAGGAAAGGACTGGTTGGTATGCGAGTGCTCGCGGCCATGAGCGGTGGGGTTGATTCAGCGGTTGCCGCAGCCCGGGCCGTGGCGGCCGGCCATGAGGTCACCGGTATCCACCTGGCGCTGTCGAAGGATCCCCAAAGCGTGCGTGAATCCTCCCGCGGCTGCTGTTCGCTGGAAGACTCCGCCGATGCCCGCCGGGTGTGCGACAAGTTGGGGATCCCGTTTTACGTGTGGGATTTCTCCGACAGGTTCAAAGAGGAAGTCATCGACGATTTCCTGTCCTCCTACCAGGTCGGGGAAACCCCCAACCCGTGTTTGAGGTGCAACGAGAAAATCAAGTTCCGCGCTCTTTTGCAGCGCGGGGTGGCCTTGGGCTTTGATGCGGTGGCCACCGGCCACTACGCCCGGCTGACGCATAAAGCCGACGGCGGTGACGGGTATCTGCGCCGGGCGGTGGATCCGAAAAAAGACCAGTCCTATGTGCTGGGGGTGCTCACCGAGGAAGAGATTTCCCGCTGCATGTTCCCGGTCGGCGACACCGTCAAACCGGATATCCGCAAAGAAGCCGCCGCCCACGGTTTCTCGGTGGCGAAAAAACCCGACTCCTACGACATCTGTTTCATCCCCGACGGCAACACCCGGGCGTTTTTGGGCCGCAACATCGGTCTCCGGCCCGGCGCGGTTCTCGACGAGAGCGGCGAGAAACTCAAAGACACCGACGACATCTACGGCTACACCATCGGCCAGCGCAAGGGCCTTGATCTGCGCCGTCCCGCCGCCGACGGCAAGCCGCGCTATGTCACCGGCATCAATGCCGGCAACGCCACGGTGACCGTCGGGCCGCGGGAACATTTGAGTATCACCACCATCTACGCCGACCGGTTGAAAAAACTGCACCCGGCCATGGACGGCACCTTCGACTGTGAGGTGCAGGTGCGCGCCCACGGCGGGATCGCCGCAGCCCGCGCCAGCGTCGACTGGGACAACGACAGCCTGGTGCTTGATCTGGCCAGCCCGCTTGCGGGAGTGGCGCCGGGCCAGGCGGCGGTGCTGTATCTCACACAGGACACCGGCGGCGATATTGTGCTCGGCTCGGGCACCATCACCGCCACCGCCCGCGCCACCGACTGACCGGGTGGCTTTGCACCCCCTGCCCGCCACAGCCGGTGGTGGGGGCGTGGACGGCTTTTTTTAAGGCAGTGCACGCGGGGGACACCCGCCCTGCGTGACAGAGAACAAACAACAGGAGACAACAACTGTGACCGCCGATATGTCCGTGTCCGGCCCGGATGATGACCGCCCCGTGCCGGGGGAAGGATTCGCCGGGGAGGCATCCCCGGAGGCCCCGCGGGCGTTTTGTTCCGGGGTGATGCCGGGCAGCGATATGGTTGCGGCCGCTACCGTCATTGAAGGGGAGACCGGCGATTTTCCCGCCTGTGCACTGCTTCCCGAACGCGGCGCCATCGCCGATGGGGTGGCGCGCAGTCTGGCGGTGTGTGAGGGGATGGGCTTCGATATCGGGCCGCGCGCCTGGCAGCTGTCACCCCGCCCCGGTATCGCCGCCCGGCGGGCCGCCGATCTTTTCGCCCGGGACCTTGATGCCTGTGAAGCCACCTGGGGCAGCCGGCTGCCGCAGGTCAAAACACAGCTGGCCGGGCCGGTGAGTCTGGCGGCGGCGGTGGAAACCCCGTCCGGGCACCGGGTGATGACCGACCGGTCAGCCACCGCCGATCTGGTGGGTGGGCTTGTCCACGGGCTGGCGGAGCATGTTGGCGCGCTGGCGCGGCGCTTCGACTGCCCGGTGACAGTGCAGCTCAACGAACCGTTGCTGGCCCGGGTGATCGCCGGGAAGCTGTCAGGAACCAGCGACTTCGATGTCATCGATCCCCGCCCCGAGGCCGAGGTGGGCGACCAGCTCGGCCGGTTTGTCGAAGAGATCGTCTCACTGCCGCATGTCGGCGGTGTCATCATCAACCAGGCGGCCTACCCGCCGGTGTGGTCGGTGGCGGGCAAAACCCGTCCCGCAGTCACCATGATCGATATCAGCCACATCCGCGGCACCAGCCAGCTGGACGGTATGGGCCAGGCGCTCTCGGGTGGGCACCGGTTGGCGGTGGGGACCGGGCATCCGGACGGGCCCAGCGCCCGCGACCGGGCGATCAGGCTGGCCCGCCTGGTCGATGAACTGGCGGTCGACCCGCTGGTGCTTGCCCGCCAGATCGATGTGTTCGACACCGACCCCACCCTGGGCAGGCCGCTGACCGAGGTGGCCCGCAGCCTGTCCATTGTTGCCGCGCTGGCCGGGATCCTGGCCAAAGATGCAGGCGATCTGTAAAAGCCTCGGCCGCACCCGCGGCGGGCGGACCTAGACCCGGCTGTGCAGCGGCCAGCCGGTGTCGATGCCGTCGGTGGGCCGGCCCTTGGAGGCAAAGTACTGCGCCAGCTTCTCGGCGTGGTCTTTGTGCCACACCGCCTGGTTGACCATCAGCTCATCAACATCGGTGCGCACCAGTTCCTCCGGGTACAGCTGTGACAGGCGCCAGGCGATCCGTGCCGCGGCCAACGCATCGGAGGTCGCCTCGTGGGCGTTGTCCAGGCGCACATTGTAGTGCTGGCACATGGCCGTCAAATTCCGCGGTCCCTTGCGGAAGCGGTCCAGCTGCCGGTCGACGACCAGCGGATCAAATACCGGGCCGGTCACCACGAAATCACCGGTGAGTTTGCGCAGCACCGTCAAATCGTAGGCCGCGTTGAACACCACCAGTGTCAGCCCCTCATCCCAGGCCGCCCGGATGGCGTCCACGGTGTATTTCAGCACCTCGTCGTGGTCTTTGCCGTGCTGCCGGGCGTAGTCGGTGGTGATGCCGTGGATGGCGGCCGCTTCCTCCGGGATTTCCACTCCGGGGTCGGCCAGCAGCTCTTCCGGGGTGACCTCCCGGCCCTTGATGGTCACCAGGGCGGAGGTGACGATACGTGCGTCAAGAGGATTCGCGGAAGTGGTCTCCAGGTCGAAGGAAAGCATGGCGGAGGGATCGAAGTGGCTCATGGACTCCAAATGTAGCTGCCCGCCCCGAGAAAGGGGACACCCCGCTGCAACCTCCCCGCCCGGGGCCGGTCGTGCCCGGATGGCCCGGACACCGCTCAACCCCCTGGTTGTTGCGCAGGATCCGGCGGGAAGATGTGCGGATTGTATTGTGGGCGGGGTGGACAACGCCAAGACCGACAACACACCAGCAGCAACCCCTGACCACGGGTCTGACGGGCACCGGCTGACAGCCCGGTGGCAGGAACTTGCCGATCAGGTCCGCCACCACCGGCAGGCCTACTACAACGCCCAGCCGGAAATCCCCGACGCCGATTTTGATGCTTTGTTCCGCGAGCTGGAACAGCTGGAAAAAGACCATCCGCAGCTGGCGGTGGAGGACAGTCCCACCCGGCAGGTCGGCGCCCCGGTGCCGGACAGCTCCACCTTCGACAATGTCGAGCACCTGGAGCGCATGCTGTCGTTGGACAATGTCTTTTCCCCCGCCGAGCTGGAAGGGTGGCTGGCCCGCACCCCGGCCGCGACATATTTGACGGAGCTGAAAATCGACGGCCTGTCCATTGACGTGATCTACAAAGACGGCCGCCTGTGGCGGGCCGCCACCCGCGGCGACGGCCGTATCGGGGAAGATGTCACCGCCAATGCGCGGGTGATCGAATCGATTCCCCACCAGTTGACCGCCAGTGACGAGTTTCCGGTGCCCGATGTGGTTGAGGTCCGCGGGGAAGTGTTTATTCGGGTGGCTGACTTCCCGGCCGTCAACACCCGCCGCATCGCCGAGGGTGCGGCCCCGTTCGCCAACCCCCGCAACGCGGCGGCCGGGTCGTTGCGGATGAAAAACCCGGAAGAGGTGAAAAAACGGCGGCTGAAAATGATCTGCCACGGCATCGGCGCCAGCGTCGGATTCTCACCCGCCAGCCAGTACGAGGCCTACCGGGCACTGGCGGCCTGGGGGCTGCCCGTTTCCCCCTACACCGAGGCCGTGCAGTCGGCGGAGCAGGTCCTGGACAAAGTGGCCTGGTGGGCCGACCACCGCCACGATGCGGTGCACGAAATGGACGGGGTGGTCATCAAAGTCGACGACCTGGCCGAACAAAAAGCCCTCGGCGCGACTTCCCGGGCACCGCGCTGGGCGATCGCCTACAAATACCCGCCGGAAGAGGTCAACACCCGGTTGGAGGACATCTGGACCGGGGTGGGGCGCACCGGGCGTGTCACTCCTTTCGCGGTCATGCGGCCGGTGAAAGTCGCAGGATCGGTGGTGCAGATGGCCACCCTGCACAACCAGTCGGAAGTCAAACGCAAGGGCGTGCTCATCGGCGATGAGGTCACGGTGCGCAAAGCCGGGGAAGTGATCCCCGAAATACTGGGGCCGCGGGCCGATATCCGCGACGGAAGCGAGCGGGCCTTCATCTTCCCGCAGCTGTGCCCGGAATGCGGCACCCGGCTCAAACCGGCCAAAAAAGACGATGTCGACTACCGCTGCCCCAACACCCGCCACTGCCCGGGCCAGCTGGTCTCCCGGCTCAGCTACATCGCCGGGCGCGGCGTCTTCGACATCGAGGACCTGGGGGACAAAGGCGCCGACGATCTCATCCGCCGCGGAATCATTGGCGATGAAGCCGATCTTTTCACCCTGACGGAAAAGAAATTGCGCACCTCCGCCGTCTACACCGACGCGGCAGGAAAACTCACCGCCGCCGGCACCGGGCTGCTGGCCAACCTGGAACAGGCCAAACACAAAGATCTGTGGCGGGTCATCGCCGCGCTGTCGATCAGGCATGTCGGACCAACTGCCGCCCGGGCGCTGGCCGCCAGATGGCATTCGGTCGACAACATCGCGGCCGCCAGCGAACAGGACCTGGCCGCCACCGACGGCGTGGGCCCGGTCATTGCGGCCTCGATCAAACAATGGTTCACCATCGACTGGCACACCCGCATCATCGACGCCTGGCGGCGGGCAGGTGTTGTCATGGAGGACAACCCGGCCGAACGCGCCGAACAAACCCTGGACGGGCTGACCATTGTGGCCACCGGTTCGCTGGAGGGTTTCACCCGCGACAGCGTCAAAGAGGCCATTATCAGCCGCGGCGGGAAAGCAGCCGGATCGGTGTCGAAAAAAACCGACTATGTGGTGGCCGGCACCAACGCCGGGTCAAAGGCAACCAAAGCCGAACAACTCGGCGTGCCCATTCTCGACGAAAACCAGTTCGTCCTCCTGTTGGACAAAGGCCCCGGGGCACTTGGGTAACAACCCGCGGCCGGTGGCATGCGGGATGCCACCGGCCGCCGGTGGGACGGGGATGGGCCTGTCACCCCACGGAGGGAGGAAAACCACCGGGCAGATATCCGGCGGGGTGAGAGTCAGGTCAAAATCGCGCCGATGATCTCTCCCAGGCAGCGCAGATGACCGACCTCACTGGCCAGGAAACCGGGCCCGCCGGGACGGCCGACCACCAGCACCAGGGAAGTGCCGGTGATGGGGGTGGCGGCCAGAGTCGAATCAAGAAGCGTCCACCGCTGCGGAATCCAGTCCTCGGTATCGGGATCAAGCACCCGGGCCGAATCAATCATGATCGACGGGGTGCTGCCGTCATCTTCCGGGGCGGCCGTTGACGCCGCCACCCGGGTGGTCTCTCCTCCGGTATCGAGCACAATGCCCCACCCGGAGGTCATCGACTTCGGGATCACCTGCACCAGCTCATTCATCGCCCCCGCGATATTGCGGCGGTGCCGGGCAACAGTGGCCAGCATCTCAATCTGGCCGCGCCGGTCCACGGTCCCGGAAAACGGCCGCAGCGAATCGATGTAGACACCCTCCACCTGCTGGGCGGCGGTGATGATCGTATCCGGCAGCGCCCCCTGCGGAAGCGACAGCACAATATCGTCCATGGCCGTGCCGTCGTCGAAAACGTGGACGACATCCACCGACCGGATATCGGCGTCAACCAGCCCCAGGGACTCGGCGAGCTGGCCGAGTGACCCCGGGGTGTCCGGGAGAACCACACGGATGAGGTACGACATGTTTGTTCACTGATCCTTGCAGGTAATTCGTGCAGGTAATTGAGGCGGCGGCGAGCATAAGGGACAACCGGCGCCCGTGGCGTTACTACGTCGACTGTAACCAATAGTGCCGGCAGGTGGGGCAACCCGATACCCCAGCGCGCCGGGGCCCCATGTATCCGGAGACCCCGGCCGGGGCGCCGGGGCCACAGTTTCGGCCGTCCCGTCACCGCCACCGAGGCGCGGGTGCGTTAGTCTTGGGGGAGACATTTTCTTCAACTAAAAAAAGGGGCGCACCCCGCCGGCCGACCGGCGCGGGCCTGCGGCCGGTACAGCTGTGACCGCCGCGGTGCGCCACCAACACACAAGGAAGCCAGTTTCACCGTGTCAGAGATTTCGCGCGACGAGGTCAAGCACCTCGCAACCCTTGCCCGCCTGGCGCTCACCGACGCCGAACTCGACGAGTTCGCCGGCCAGATTGACGGGATCATCGACAATGTGTCGGCGGTGCGCAGTGTCGACGCCGACGGGGTGGTGCCGATGAGTCACCCGCATTCGATTGAAACGACCATGCGTCCCGATGTGGTCGGCCACATGCTCACCCCGGACCAGGCCTTGGACCAGGCCCCGGCCCAGGCCCAGCAGCGTTTCAAGGTGCCCCGCATCCTGAACGAAGGCAACGAATAAACCGTCGTCTGCCGCAGGCCCGGCCAGCTGCTGCAGCCACAAGCGCTGCAGGCAACCGGACGTGTCCGGCGGGGCGGCAACCATTCACCACCAACCGATTGACCGACACATTCAGGACGAACGAAACACCATGACTTTCAACA
>NZ_JAFLEQ010000016.1:425120-458441 GCF_017307055.1 Corynebacterium mendelii
CGGAGAAAATCCATTCCCGCGAAATCTCCTCCACCGAGGTCACCCGGGCGCATCTGGACCGGATCGCCGAGGTCGACGGTCAACTGCACGCCTTTTTGCACGTGGCCGAAGACCGGGCACTCGCTGCCGCGGAAGCAGTCGACAAGGCCCTTGACGCCGGCGAGAAACCGGCCTCCGCACTGGCCGGTGTGCCACTGGCACTGAAAGATGTGTTCACCACCACCGATATGCCGACCACCTGCGGGTCGAAAATGCTCGAAGGCTACCTCAGCCCCTATGATGCGACGGTCACCAAGCGGATCCGCCAAGCCGGTATCCCGATTCTGGGCAAAACCAACATGGACGAATTCGCCATGGGTTCTTCCACCGAGAACTCCGCTTACGGCCCGACGAAAAACCCGTGGGACACCACCCGCACAGCCGGTGGTTCCGGCGGCGGATCCTCGGCGGCGATCGCCTCCGGCGAAGCCCCGATCGGTATCGGCACCGACACCGGTGGTTCCATCCGCCAGCCGGCCGCGCTGACCGCCACCGTCGGTGTCAAACCCACCTACGGCACAGTCTCCCGCTACGGGCTGGTCGCCTGCGCCTCATCACTGGACCAGGGTGGACCCACCGCCCGCACGGTGCTTGACACCGCCCTGCTGCACCAGGTCATTGCCGGGCACGACAGCTATGATGCCACCAGCGTCGACAAGCCGGTGCCTGATGTGGTGGCCGCAGCGAAAAAAGGTGCCGACGGCAACTTAAAGGGCGTGAGGGTCGGTGTGGTCAAACAATTCGACCGCGACGGCTACCAGAAAGGTGTGCTCGACAACTTCCACGCCGCGGTGAAACAACTGACCGACCAGGGAGCCGAAGTCGTCGAGGTCGACTGCCCCCACTTCGATGACGCGCTGGCCGCCTACTACCTGATTCTTCCCTGCGAAGTCTCAAGTAACCTGGCCCGTTTCGACGGTATGCGCTACGGTCTGCGCGACGGCGACGACGGACACCACTCGGCGGAAGAAGTCATGGCGATCTCCCGGGCCAAAGGCTTCGGGCCAGAGGTCAAACGCCGCATCATCCTCGGCACCTATGCGCTGTCGGTCGGCTACTACGACGCCTACTACCTGCAGGCGCAAAGGGTGCGCACCCTGATCGCACAGGATTTCGCCGCAGCCTACGAAACCTGCGACGTGCTGGTCAGCCCCACCACCCCGACCACCGCGTTCAAACTGGGTGAAAAAGTCGACGATCCGCTGGCCATGTACAACTTCGACCTGTGCACCCTGCCGCTGAACCTGGCCGGTGTGTGCGGCATGTCGCTTCCCGCGGGCCTTGCCGAAGACACCAACCTTCCCGTCGGCCTGCAGATCATGGCCCCGGCGTTTGCCGACGACCGCCTGTACTCGGTCGGTGCGGCCTTCGAAGCCGGGCGAGGCTAGCCCGGAAGATATCCGGACCCGACAGCTCAAGCGCCGGGGCCGGCCCCTGGAAGTGGACACCACCACCACGGGGGCCTGCCCCGGCGTGAGCTGTTTTTATGCGCCGGTTTGAGTGCCACCGGCATGCGGAACCGGCCGGAGCATGACCGACGTCCGGTACACAGGTGTTGTCTTATTTTTGGCGCCGGCGCGGGATGTGCGTCTGTGGCGGTGACTGTGCTTGCGCCGTCGGCACCAGCTGGTATGGTGATCCCTTTTTCTTTCCCCTTTTTGCCCCGTCCCCGGACAAAGCAAACCCGTTTAAGGTGATTCCCACGCAGCTCGCCGGAGCGGAGAAAAGCCGGAAAAGGGAAACTTCTGTGTGGCTGGCCTTGCCCTGAACTGGGGGAGAAGCGGATGGTGTTCATCAAGGGGCCGGGTTGGTTTGTTCCGCCCCGCTGCGCCTGCGGGAGCTTTCGAAAAGCCTGTGTGGCGGTATATTTTCTACTTTTGACCCGGTCTGCGGCGGGCTGAACGCCACACCGGGGGGAGATTGCTTCCTGCGGGATGGCGGCCAGCTGTTTACACGGCGCCGTGGATGCAGGCACACTGGATTCAACACCCGTGCAATTCCCTGCGCGGCGTGGCAGCTGCCATCAAGGAGAAAAAGATCATGTCCAACGATCCGAAGCTTTTGTGCATGCTTGTTTTGGATGTGTCCGAGTCCATGGGATGGGGGGAAAAGGGGAAACAGCCCATTGACCTGCTCAACAATGGTTTCGCCAAGTTCTGCGGAAACATGAGTGGCGACCCGAATTTGACGGATCTCGTCGAGGTGGGGGTGGTGACGTTTTCCACCAGAGCCACCCTCGTGCACAAACTGCAGCCTGTAGCGGGGATTCAACACAAGCCATTGCAGGCTAAAGGCATCACCAACTTCAGCGCGGGGATCCGTGCGGCCCTGGAAGAGGTGGCGCGCCGCAAAAAAGAGTTGAATGACCATGGTCGTGCGGTTCGCGGCCAGTGGATCGTCATTGTCTCTGACGGGGGACCCACCGATGGAGAGGGAAATATCGATGCCCTCTGCCCCCTGGCCAATGAAGCAGTGGAATTGGCCGTCGGAAATGAGAAAAAATCCGGCGGCCGAATCTACCCGGTGGCGGTCGGGAAAAAAGCGGACCGGGAATATCTTGCCCGTTTGAGCGTGAGAAACAAGGTCACCGACATCACACAATTTGATTTCGGTGCTCTGTTCGACCAACTGCTCTACACCATCACCCAAACCACGGTCTACAACCACAATGCTCCCGAGATGCTGCAGCCCGAGACCCGCATCATTGGGCAGCGGGGCGGGTATGTCCCACTGGCCGGTTTCACTCAGGTTTCCCGGGGAGCACGGTAGATGAATCAGGACCCACCGGCAGGCTGGATCGGAGGATATGCCCAGATCACCGGTCTCAGGCACCGGCGTTCCGGCCATGGCTGTGATGATGCCGGACGATGCTGCGCCACCCCTGGTGGAGCTGTGTTCATGGTGATCGCCGACGGAGTCGGGTCGGCGGATTTGTCATCGACCGGATCTGCGCTGGCAGTTGAGGCTGCCTCGCGTTTTCTTGCCGGGGCATTGTGCACCCGGGAAAAGGAGCTGGCCGAGGATCCGCACCGGTTTGCCGCGGTGGCCCGGGCGGCTGTCCGGGAAACCTGCTGGGCAATCCGGGACTTTGCGGCATACGAGAACCTGGACCCTTCGCGCCTGTCGACAACTCTCGGGCTGGCGATGGTCTCCGGAAACTCGGGGGTTACAGCCCAGGTCGGTGACGGTTTGGTGGTCGGCAACTATGACACGGGGGACACTTCGGACGGGAGGTACGCATGGATCGACCCGGCGCCGGTCTACGACATACCCACCATGACAGATGCGCTTCCCGGCGCAGGTGAGGCCGCCATCAGAGTCACCGTGCTGGAAGGGCTTACAGAGATTTTTCTCTCAACCGACGGTTTGCGGGGAAAGCTCACCCATCCGTCAACAGGCAGGGTGAATATCCCGCTTGTCACCCAGCTGTCCCGGGATTGTCGCGCACGCACAAGCGAGGATTGGTTGCACAAACAACTTCAACAGTGGGCGGATCAACTCGGCGACGACACCACCCTGGCTATGGCAGTGAACCCGGACCCGTCGGGCTGGACAACCGGTAACAGAGGAGACCACCGTGGATGACAATGACCAAAACGAGAGCTTCTCATTCACCCGGCGGGATGGAGCCGGCAAGCAAACCGCCATCATTCTGCAGGGGCAGGTGGGAGTTGGGGGAGAAGCGACGATCTACCGGGTCGTTGAACCCGACCGCCTCAATGAGGTCGCAAAAATTTTCCCTCCCGGGACCGACCCGGGCGGAAGACGTGAACGAAAACTCCGGGCCATGGTCGCCAATCGGCCTGAGGAACGCAAAATCCGTGGCCACAGCTATCTGGCATGGCCGAAGGCCGTGGTTGAAGACGGCGAAGAAAACTTCATGGGCGTGACCCTTCTCTACCATGATCCTGACTGGTGCCGATCTTTCACAGATTTCCTCGACCACGACAAAGACGCAATCAGTCGCCTCAAGGTCGCGGTGAATCTTATCGCAGCTGTTGAATTGGCGCAGCGCAACGGGCTGGTCATCGGTGATCTGACACCGGCAAATGTACTGGTAAGAAATGATTTTTCGGTTGTGTTTGTTGATCTTGACTCGGCGCAATGGGGAGACTACCGCTGTGGTGGTGTCACCGCTGATTTTGCCGCCCCGGAGAATCTGCCGGCCGCCTACACAGGTCCCTGTCCGGAGTTTCCGGACAAGTGGGATGACCCGAAAAACCGGTGGACCCCGGCCAGGGAAAGGGAGAAAAACAGTGACTGGTATGTGATGGCGATCCTTTTGTTCATGCTTGTCACTGATGTGCGTCCCTTCGACTTCGGGGTGTGGACAGGCGCGGATGACAACTATCCATCGTCGCCGGATCGCCGCAGAAAGGGGCTGTGGGTCGGCGGGGACGCAACCGGATACACGTGGCCAAAAGACGAGCCGCAACTGCTTCGTGAGCGGGGAATCAAACAACTGTTTGCTACCGCTTTTGCGGGGCTGCATGGGAATGGGGATGCGCCAAAACGTCCCGGTCCAAAGCAATGGTTCACCGTTTTGAGCCAGGTTGCGGAGAGCTATCAGGTGGAAGTCTCCGCCGAGATTCGTCAGCTTTTTGGTGTCGCCGCAGCGAAGCGGAACATTCATCCACAGACACATCAAGGAAATACCCGGATATGGCGTGACCCCAGCGAGCTGTTGGATGAGACACTCGAGTCCATCCCGCCACGAACCGCCACCCCGGGCACCAAGCCCAGGCCAGCGGTGGGCCGGAAACCAGCTTCTTCCACGGCTTTTCAGTCGGCTGGTGTCAAGGCGGGAAAACTGCCATGGGAGACATGGTTTTCCAAGCAACCCGGTTTTTTCCCGGACACCAGCCTCAAGGAAATGACCGCTATGGCCCTGGGTTTGTCCCTGGTGGCTGCAGCGGCCAGAGTTCCCACCGGTTTCGGTTCGTCCTTCGACTCGCTTGAGCGGCCGGGGGCCATCGGTTCACTTATTCCGGCTGAAACCGTGGCGTTTTTCTGCGGCATGGTGCCCATCATGCTGGCGGCCGTGGCACTGGTGTCGGCCCGGCGCACCTGGTCGCGCTACGGTCGGCCGGTGCTTGCCGTTGTGGCCGCCCTGGCCGGACTGATGTCGTTTTGGGCGGTTGATCCGGTCCGGTTTGTCGGGATCAGTACCGGATCGGCCTCGATTTCCCGCTTCGTTGAGATGCAACTGGTCAACAACTGGCTGATTACTCCATATCTGGGGCACCCGGACTGGTATCCGCTGGCCTGTATAGCGCTGGGTGGGGGAGCGTTTGTTGTCGGTATGTACCTCGTTTTCGAGGGTTTCCTACAGGCCGGTTGCGGGGCCACGGTGTACGAAAGGATGGTTGTCGCTTTCAGTACAGTCACCGTTTTGATGGTGACGGCCGCACCACTTCTGGGACTGCTGCACGTGCGCTGGTTCATCAAAGAAGCCGAAGGAGTGTACTGGAAGGAGACATTGTCCGACCCACTGTCGGGCACTGTCAGAGAGATTTTTCATTCCGCGCCGCTGCCGGTGCAGTGGGTGCTCGGGCAATCGGCGAAATCTGCTTTTTATCTGCTTGCCGTGGTGTTGCTGATCCAGTGCCTGCGGGCCAAAGGCCAGCGGATGAAGAGTTTCCTGTGTGCCGTGGTCCTGCTGTGTTCCGGGTTTGTCTGTTGGGCTGAATGCTGGCCCAGAGTCAAGCACCGCCTGGAAGCGGCTGGACCGGCCCGGGTGGTCAACCCCGGTGACGTGTCACCGGGCGAGTGGCTGCTGCTGGGCGGTGACACCGATACTAAGGTCGCCTGGCAGCTTTACCGCACGGTGCCGGTGGTTGATCCGGAAGCCGACAAGCCTGTCGGCGGTATTTCTCCCGTCCCGCTTGACCCGCCGGCCATTTTCCGGGGACCGGATTTTTTTAGGGACGTTGAAGGGGTTCCCGAGCACGCGGTCTACGGATTCAATCTGGAACACAACCCCGATGATCCACTGGGGTTGTTGATCAGTGTCACGGAAACCCCGCCGGAGGTCGAAGACAACTAACCAGCGGTCCCGTCGCCGACAATGTCCAGGTTGCACGCTACAGACTGGCATACGGGGTTTTGCAGCAGGTGAGAGAGCATGCCGCACTGATACGACCGCGCCGGGTAACATCGTTGCACAGTGACAGGTGGGACCCACGGGGACATCACAACACCGGGCACAGGTGCGCCAGCAGCTGTGCCACCATGGTGCCCGCCGAGCGCCACGTGATCTGTGACCACACCCACGTTAACAAGGAAGACCTGGTTTCATGACCCGTTTGACCCGTTCCACCGTTGTCCTGCTCACCGCAGGCCTGATTGCAGCCGGTTGCACATCCACTGCCGACGACAGCACCACCGGCAGCACCACCGCCAGCCCGGCTGACCACGCCACATCTGCCACGGCCGCGGACAGCGACGGGGCAGCGGTGACCGTCACCAACTGCGGGATTCCGGTGGAATTCGACAGCCACGGCAAACTGTTTGTCAACGAGGGCAATATCCTGGCCACGGTGCTCTCGGCCGGGGGAGCCGATTCCATTGCCGCGGTCTCGTCGGTGCAGCGGGACATCCCTGTTCTGCAGGCGAAATACGGCGCCGCCACCATTGACCGGATGCCACAGGTCTCACCCGGGCATCCGTCGCTGGATCAGATCGTGGCCCAGCAGCCGGACATTTTCGTCGGCGGATGGAACTACGGGCTGTCAAAAGCCAATAAAATCACCCCGAAAACTCTCGATGACCGTGGGATTGCCACCTATATCCTCACCGAGACCTGCCGCTTGGATCCCTCATCCCCCCAGGGGATCATTGACCCGTTTGTCAGCGTGAAACAGGACCTGGTCAACTGGGGCAGCATCCTGGGCGACAGCACTCAGGCGGAGGACACCATCGCCGATATCGATGAACGTCTGGCGGCACTGGACCGGGCGCCGAAACCGGACACACCACCGGTGGTGTTCGTCATCGATTCCGTCTCGGAGACAGTGTTTACCACCGGCAACTACGGTGCCCCCAACGCGATCATCGACAGGGCGGGAGCGGATAACGCCACCGGCGAAATCGAGGATTCCTGGGTGGCTGTCGGCTGGGAGAAAATCGCCGAGACCCGACCCGACGCCTTTATTTTCGTCGACTACCCGGGCCAAAGCCTGGACGAGAAAATCGCCCAACTGGAATCCAACCCGTTGACCAGGGATTTACCGGCGGTGCAACACCACCGGTTCATTAATGTGCCCTATGCGATGATGACCACCGGGCCACTGGCTGTTGACGGTGCCGAATATGTCCGCCACGCGCTTCAGCAGCTCGACCTGGTCCCCGACTCGTCGGTCACCCCGCAGCTGTCGCTTCCCGAGTCGGTTGCCGGCCGGGAATATCTCACCGGCGTATCCCGGTAAAGCCCGGGCCGCAGCCGGTGGTGGTTTACCCGGCGGTGAAACCGGCCAGTCGCCTGTCCAGCCCGGCTTTGATTCCCGGCCACTGCTGGTCGGTGGCGGTGTAGACGTAAGAGTCATCAATCCGGCCGTTGCGCAGCCGGACAGTGTTTCTGATGATCCCGTCCAGGCTCAAGCCGAGTTTCTCGATCGCCCCGCGGCTGTGCCGGTTGGTCTTTTTGGTTCGTATTTCCACCGCTTTGCAGCCCGCCCGCTCAAAAGCGTGGGCCATCATGAGGTATTTCATCTCCGGGTTGATCGGCCCGCCCCACAGTGATTTGCGCAGCCAGGTGTAGCCGATGGACACCCGCGGCACCGTCGGGTCGATGGCGTAGAAAGCGGTGACCCCGCACGGGGTGGACGTTGCTGTGTCGATAATGGCGAAAGCCACCATTTCGCCGGTTGCCCCGCGGGCCAGTTTCTGCCGGATATCGGCGGCCATGTGCCGCGGATCCGGGGTTGAGGTCCACCACTGCCGGTAGAGTCCGCCATCATCGACGGCCACGGCAAGAGCCGGTGCGTGACTGCGCGAGAGGGGCACAAGGTCGACGAATCGTCCGTTCAAGGTTAACTCCGGGTCAATGAGCGGGTTCGCCATACCGGGCGAGTCTAGCACCGTCCGGCTTGCTGGCCGGGGCCGGAAACCGGCAAAATATTGGTTGTTGAATTGTTATCCGGGGCGGGTTGTAGGCTTTCAGGCATGGCCTTGCGACAACAAGCATCAACCACATCCAGCGGGCGCCCGCCATCCGGGGCCGTGGTCGATGTGCCCATCAAACAGGCGTGGCTGGCTCTGGCGAGCTTGTGCATCGGATTTTTCATGATCCTGCTCGACCAGACGGTGGTGGCGGTGGCCACCCCGGATTTTCAGGAGGGGCTGAACGCCACCCTCAACCAGGTTGTCTGGGTGACCAGTATCTACCTGCTTTTTTTCGCGGTCCCTTTGCTGGTGACCGGGCGTATGGGCGACCGTTTCGGGCAGCGCCGCGTCTTTGTCGTCGGGGTCAGTGTGTTCACTGTCTCCTCCCTGGCCTGCGGCTTGGCGCCCACTGCCGGGTCGCTGATTGCCGCCCGCGCCGTGCAGGGACTGGGGGCGGCGTTACTGGGGCCGCAGTCGATGAGTGTGATCAACCGGATTTTTCCCCGTGACAAACGGGGTGCGGCCATGGGGATCTGGGGATCGGTCGGTGGCCTGGCCACCCTCGTCGGCCCCCTGCTGGGGGGTCTGATTGTCGGCACCATCGGCTGGCAGTGGGTGTTTTTCATCAATGTGCCCATCGGGATTGTGTGCGTGGTGATGGTGATGAAATTCGTCCCCGACATGCCGCGCACCGCCCGGCGGATGGGGCTTGGCAGCGTGATTGTGTCGATTCTGGCTGTCGCCGGGGTGGTGTTCGCCCTGCAGGACGGGCCGAAGATCGGCTGGAACGGCTGGATCATCGCCACCTTGTGCTGCGGGCTGGTGCTGTGCGGGGTGTTTGTCCGGATGCAGAAAACACAGGAACGGCGCGGCGACGATGCGCTGGTTCCGCCGAGTCTTTTTTCCAACCACAACTTCACCGTCGGCACGGTGTCGATTTTCACCATGGGCTTCACCGTCGGGGCAGTCACCCTGCCGATCATGATCCACCTGCAGCAGGGCCTGGGGTTGAGTGCGGAGAAAGCCGGTTTCTGTCTGGTGCCGATGGCGGTGATCTCCGGGGTGCTGGCCCCGTTTGCCGGCAGGCTCTCCGACAGACTGCACCCGAAAGTGCTCTCGGTGGGCGGTTTTGCGGCCATGACCGTCGGGGTGGCCTGGCTTGCGGCGGTGATGCGCGACGGGGTGGGGCTGTGGTGGATTTTCCCCGCCATCTGCCTGATGGGTGTCGGGCACGGGTTTATCTGGTCACCCAATGCCGCGACCTCCATGAGGGATGTCCAGCCGACAGCCATCGGTGCCGCCTCCGGGGTCTACAACACCACCCGGCAGGTCGGCAGTGTGCTCGGGGCCGCCGCCGTCGGCGCGATCATGCAGATCGAGGCGGCCCGCCACACCATATCGACGGCCATGGGCAACTCGGTGATCATCATTGCCGTGGTGCTGGCCGGGGGGCTTGTCGCCGTGTCGTTTTTCAAGGAAGTGCCGCCGCAGTACCAGCAGCAGTGACCCACCGCGCGCGGCGGCGGACCACCGGCGGCCGGGAGAACCCGCCCCGGGCGGCGGATACAACCGTCCCGGCGGCAGGTTCACTGTCCAGCTTTTTGAAAAGAAGTCCCGGTCTTCATCCGGTGGCTGCGACACATTCATCCACCCGCAACATCTGCGGCGGGGGTGAGATGCGGGAGCTTGTGCAGGTGACGTCCGTCCAGCGTAGAACGGGTTTCCGGATCAAGGGGAGGCTGTGTGGGGTTGGGTCCGTTTTTTGTCCGATCGGGAGGGAATAATCCCAAAACCCGCGGAAAAACCGGGCGCAAACAAAAATATTTTTAGTTTCGGCTAGGATCGGGGGCATGCGTATTGCGACTTTGACTTCCGGCGGCGACTGCCCCGGCCTCAACGCTGTCATCCGCGGCATCGTCCGCACCGCGAGCTCCGATTACGGTTCCACTGTTGTCGGCTACCAGGACGGCTGGGTGGGCCTGATGGAGGACCGCCGCGTGCAGCTCTACGACGATGAATCCATTGACCGGATTCTGCTGCGCGGCGGCACCATTTTGGGTACCGGCCGCCTGCACCCGGACAAGTTCAAGGCGGGCCTGGAGACCATCAAAGCCAATCTGGCTGACGCCGGCGTCGACGCCCTGATCCCGATCGGCGGCGAAGGCACCCTCAAAGGCGCGAAATGGCTGTCGGACAACGGTATTCCGGTCGTCGGTGTGCCGAAAACCATTGACAACGACGTCAACGGCACCGACTACACCTTCGGTTTCGACACGGCCGTCTCTGTTGCCACCGATGCCATCGACCGGCTGCACACCACCGCCGAATCCCACAACCGGGTGATGATCGTCGAGGTCATGGGTCGGCACGTCGGCTGGATCGCGCTGCACGCCGGTATGGCCGGCGGCGCCCACTACATTGTCATCCCCGAGCAGCCCTTCGACATCGCCGAAATCTGCAAGGCCATGGAACGCCGCTTCCAGATGGGTGAAAAGTACGGCATTATCGTCGTCGCCGAAGGTGCCTCCCCCAAACCCGGCACCATGGAACTGCAGTCCGGCGGACTGGACCAGTTCGGCCACGAGATTTTCACCGGCATCGGCCAGCAGATCGGCGACGAGATCAAAAACCGTCTCGGCCATGACGTCCGCACCACCACACTGGGCCACATTCAGCGCGGCGGCACCCCCACCGCCTACGACCGGGTGCTGGCCACCCGCTACGGTGTGCATGCCGCCCGTGCCTGCCACCAGGGTGAGTTCGGAACCACGGTGGCGCTGCACGGCGAACACATCAAACTCATTCCGCTGCAGGAAGCCGTCGGCAGCCTGAAAGTCGTGCCCGAGGGCCGCTACCGCACCGCCCGCGCCCTGTTCGGCTGACCGGGGCCGTTGACCGCCCTTCGTTTTTTTGCGAACCGGCACACAACGTTTCCACGTTCACCCACGTCCACGCGCATCCGCACCCCGGGGCAGCAGCACTCAACCATCCGGTTGGTGTTGTCCTCACAAGCCCCGCAGGGTCCGGGTGCGCGCTTTTTTCCGGTTCCACCCCGGCGTGTCGTGGCCGACGCACAGCCGATGGTGGTGCTGGTAAGTTTTAGCTCTACACGTCCGATCACACTGCTGCTGCGCGGCGGTGTTATCCACAATTCATGAGGTGCACCCCCTATGGCCATGGCCAATCCCCTTGTCGCTTTTCTGGCGGCGGCGACAGCTTTTTCCTCCGGTATGTCCACAACCATCGACACCGCCCTTCCCGCCGGTGCCTCGTTTTCCTCCTTCGGGGATTTCACCGGCCACGTGCAGTCACCGCTGCCGCAGGGGGCGCAGCGCATCGCCGACCAAAACCGCATCAAAAACCTGATGCAGGGAACCCTGACAGCGGTCTCCAGCAAGAAAGTCACCATTGTCACCGCCCCCGAGCCGACAGCCACCGGCACTCTTCCGGTCACCGGTTCCGACGGCTGCAACCCCTACAGTGCGCAACTGGTGGTCACCAACCAGGGTGCGATCGTGCTGGGCAATGCCCGGCGGGACGAGCGGGGCTGTGATTCCCCGGTCGATGACGAATTCTGGAAGGTGTTTTCCGGCCAAACCATCATGTATCTGGCCAACAACAACATCATCTACTTAACCGACGGGGTCGACGGCATCGCCTTCCGCAAAACCGGGGCCTGACCATTTCCACCAGTGGTGGTTTCCACCCCTCCCACGGTCGGATGAGTGCCACCACCGTCCGGTCACAAGGGGGAAGAAGATACCCGCGGTTACCCCTGGGGCAGGCCGGGACCTGCCCGTGAGAACCACATAACGTATCGCCCGGCACTGTTTCACCCGGATGTGCAGGTGTTTTTCCTTCCACCGCACCACCTCCCGGTTGCGGGCCGGTACAGGATTAGTCACGGTCATCCGGCACGCCCGGTTACGGGTCGGCCGCGGTCTGCGGCGTGACCGGGATACGGGCGGTGGCACACACTGATTGCGGGGAGCCTGTCATGGAGTGGGCGCTCGTCCCTGTGGACTGGGTTGCGGGAAGAGTCTTTTTTCTCAACCACACAATGGACTTCTAACGGCGCCTGGAGGAGTTCAACGACTGCTATCTGTCCGCCCACCAGAACCAAGCGTTCCGCAACGCCCGCCGACCGGAACAGGGCTACCGTCAGCCCCGGCAACAGATTTGCTGAACCCTCCGATATTGACGCCGTGGTCAGGGAATTCCTGGGTGATTTCCCGCTCCCCGACTACACTTCGGCGGCTCCACACCGGCACGACGACTGTGAGTGGAAACTCCGGAAGCCGGTGGAAAAACTGGCACGCGCCGCCTGGGCGCGCAACTCGGTGCGCAACACCATCAATTCCCGGCCGAAGCGCAGCGCCAACTGTGACCCCGGATCCGCTGAGGGTTGCGCCCCTGTGGAAATGAGACTGGCGCTGGCGGAAAAACGGCTGCAAATGGTCGATCTTCTCCACCAACTGGAATACTTGCGCCGCCAGTAGACCATCGGTCGGGCACAGCCTGTTTTTTCAAAATCCCCGCGTCCTTCCTGCCCGGCCGCCCGGTGGCACCCGGACAGGTTTAGGCCTGGGCCTTGCCACCTGTCACCGGGTGCGCCCCACTGGTAGTTTGGCCGGCATGAGCATGCGGCCGGACAACACCGTTTCCAAGCTTTATGGGTGGATCCGTGCCACGGCGTGCGCCTGCGGGCTGCTGGTCGAACCGGTCGGCAGCCCTGGTGGGAAGGGGCCTGCACACCGGGGCCTTATGGTGCATCCGCTGGCGCTTGGCTGGGTGTTGGCGTGTCAACTTGTCTGCACCCTGGCATTGACCATGGCGAAAAGCCAGCTGTTTATCGGTGGCCTGTGGAAAACAGCCAACCAGTCGGTGCGCCAGATCCGGTTGGTTCCCTTCGCCGAATTTTTCTCCCCCACCCACTGGTATTCGCCGTGGATCAATGCGGTGGGCAATATTGCGCTGTTTGCCGCCCCGGTGTTTGTTGCGGTGCTGGTTGTCTTGTGCACAGGTGCCGGAGGCAGGATAAGGCAGCTGACAGCCGGACCCGGGCGGTTTCACCCCTATGCGGCCGTCGCGGTGGCAGCCGGACTGGCAAGTATTGTCATTGAACTTGTGCAGTTTGTCTTCGCCCTGGGCTACACCGATATCGACGATGTGATTTTCAACGCTGCAGGGGCTCTTGCCGGCTACTGGCTGGGGCGCACCGCCGCCGGGAAACCGGGGATCGCGGCCGCCGGGGTGGCGGCGGTGGGGCTTGTCAACGCAGTCCTGGTGGTGGTGCTGGTCTCTGGAATGGTGGCCGTGGCAGTCACCGGGTGAGCCGGTGGCACCACTGTCGGGCGCAGGGCGATAAACTGTCAGCCATGACAGTCTCCTATGATCTGATGGACTTTGAAGAGGTTCTCGAGCGCTTCGATCCCGTGATGGGGCTGGAGGTGCACGTGGAACTGGCCACCGAAACGAAGATGTTTTCCGCATCATCGGCCTTTTTCGGCGCGGAACCCAACAGCCACGTCGACCCGGTCTCACTGGGGCTTCCCGGCGCGTTGCCGGTGGTCAACGCCAAAGGCGTGGAATGGGCCATCAAGATCGGGCTGGCACTGAACTGCGAGATCGCCGAATCCTCGCGCTTTGCCCGGAAGAACTACTTCTACCCGGATCAGCCGAAGAACTACCAGATTTCCCAGTACGACGAGCCGATCGCCCACGACGGCTACCTGGATGTGGTGCTTGATGACGGCGAGATTTACCGCGTTGAAATTGAACGCGCCCACATGGAGGAAGACACCGGCAAACTGACCCACCTGGGTGGTGCCACCGGTCGTCTTCAGGGGGCCACCAGCTCGCTGGTCGACTGCAACCGGGCCGGTGTCCCGCTGATCGAAATCGTCACCAAACCCATTGAGGGGGCAGGTGCCCGGGCGCCGGAGGTCGCCCGCTGCTATGTGGCCGCCCTGCGGGAACTCGTGGTGGCTTTGGGTGTCTCCGATGCGCGTATGGACCAGGGATCGATGCGCTGTGACTCCAACCTGTCGCTGCGCCCCATTGGCCAGAAAGAATTCGGCACCCGCACCGAGACGAAGAACATCAACTCGGTGCGCTCTGTCGAACAGGCTGTCCGCTTTGAGATGATGCGCCAGGCGCAGGTGATCACCGACGGTGGGACCATCCGCCAGGAAACCCGCCACTACCAGGAAACCGACGGCTCCACCACGGCCGGGCGCATCAAGGAAACCGCGGAAGACTACCGCTACTTCAACGATCCCGATCTGCCGCCGGTGATCGCACCGCGGGAATGGGTGGAAGAAATCCGGGCCACCCTCCCGGAGCTGCCGTGGGTGCGCAAAGAACGCATCCAGAAAGAGTGGAAACTCTCCGATGAAGAGATGCGCGACCTGGTCAATGCCGGGGCACTGGATCTGATCATCGACACCGTCGAAGCCGGCACCACCCCCTCGGAGGCCCGCAGCTGGTGGGTGTCGTACCTGACCCAGAAAGCCAACGAAAAGGGTGTGGAGCTAGCCGCCCTCGAGATCACCCCGGCGCAGGTCGCCCGGGTGGTGGCCCTGATCAACGAAGGCAAACTGACCAACAAACTGGCCCGCAAAGCCGTTGACGGCGTCCTCGAAGGCGAAGGCGATGTCGACGAGGTCGTCAAAAACCGTGGCCTGGAAGTGGTCCGCGACGACGGGGCAATCGAAAAAGCCGTCGACGAGGCCCTGGCCGCCAACCCCGACATTGTCGAAAAGATCAAGGGCGGCAACAAAAAAGCCGGCGGCGCCATTGTCGGCGCGGTGATGAAAGCCACCCGCGGTAAAGCCGATCCCGCGCTGGTGAACAAGCTCATCGCGGAAAAGTGCCGCTAAAGACCCGGCAACTGCTCGAAATGATCATCGCCAGCCCCCGTGATACCGGGGGCTGGCGATGGTTTTTCTCTTCCCGGACATCTGCCGCGCACGACGGCCATGTGCCCGTAAAGACGATCTATTCCGGCGGGTAGTACAGCAAATACGGATTGGCGGCAATCGCCGCAGTGGCAGAAGCGATGAGAATCAAAATCGCACCCAGGGCGATCGGCATGGAACCCGACGACACCGGGGAGCCGTCGTCGCCGTTGGCCTGATTCGGCGAGCTGCTTTTCGCCACCTCGCCAACGGTGTCGGCGGCAAGCGTCCCCATGGTCAATACCCCGGTCGCCGCTTGTTTGCCATCACCGGTCGGCGACGGGGAGCCGTTTGCCCCGGATGTCCGACCGTTTTTGACAGCTGCTTTCGCAGCCGCGATTTTGGCTTCCCTGGCCTCGAGAGAAAGACGTGTCAATGCGGTATCAAGTGTTGCCTCGCCAACCCAGTTTCTCACGTCGCGTTGTGCTGAATTTGGAAGTGCGGCCCAACCGTATTCAAGTTTCTTTTCGATAGCAGTGCATGGTTGGGTGACGGGACTGTAGTTTGCGCAGTTGATTTCCCATACCGATACCGGTGCTTTGGCATAGGTGACCAGGAAATACTTCTGGTCACCGACCGAGAGGTCATCCATTTTTTTCAACGACAGGAAGCGCTGAACTGTGTCGACAGCGGTAATAGATTCTTCGGAATTCCAGTCGCTGGATGATGAGGCGGCAAATCGGATGGCGGCAGCAATCTCTGGTGAACTCGGCAACGTCGGTTGCATGCTGTATGCAGAAGCGGGGGAGACGGCGCCGAAAGCGGCGGCTACTCCGGCCGTGAAGGCGAGGCCAACTGATTCAGGGGAATTCAAGCGCATAGTAATTCCTAGGGAACAAGATGGAGCAAAGAGTGGTTTGGAGTCTAATGCCAACACCGCTTAACCCCGCCTGAAATACCCCTTATTGTCGGGTAATCGACAATTGTCGTTTTTATCTTCCATACATGTAATTTAAAGCCTTTTGTGCAGGGTAAATGTCGATTTTAAGGAAATCTTAGGTTGTTTGCGCCAGTGGCTGTTTTTATGTGGCAATGGCCGCGGGTGGAGGTGGTTTTTCCGCGCCGTGTTTCCGATTGTTGTGCGTGTTGTCTACTGGGGCGTGCGGTGCGTTGGCAAGGTTGCTGCTGTTGGCAGGGGGTGGCCGAAAAACGTCAGGTGTGTTAAATATCACTTTTTCTCTGAGGGTGAGCGTATCCAATAGGGCTGTCCTGCGGGTTTACCACCCATATTGCGGTGGTGCGGGGGTCTGTGCATCCTTTGGCGGAGTTTGGCGAACGGAAGTTTGAGTCAAGTCAAAAGGCTGGACCTTGTTTTTGGTGGCGGTGTCGGTGGGGGTTGCACCAGCTGTGGCCGGTACCATGGATGCAAGGCGCCACCCAGGGGTTGAGCCGCACAGCGACGCAATGGCGTGGCTGGGACGGTTCCCCCGAGTTTTGTTTGCGTGTTTTCCCCACGCATTCAGGCTGGACATTAGTTCATAAGCAGGCTGCCGACCCGGCGGCGGGAATACCATGTGTTTTCCGCCGTAACCGCTGGAGCCTTCATCCTTCCAAGGCCCACCGCCGGTCTTTGTTGTTTTCTCTCCGTCCCCGCGGACCTTCTGGCAATTATGCCGGGGTACTGCCCGGGTGGATGGGGTGTGAACGACCGCAAAGACCGGCTCCAGGTGGCCGGGACACGATTTTTCCGACAACCCAGGAGTTGACTTTCCCCCCATGACCAAACGTGTCATATCTATCGCTATGGCTTTCGTCGGCCTCGCCGTCGGCGCGGGCTTCGCCTCAGGGCAGGAGGTGATGCAGTTTTTCGTCCACTTCGGTACCGCCGGTATCTGGGGTGCCGTGTTCGTCGCCATTTTCATGGCGATCGGTGGCATGGTGATTCTGCAGCTCGGTTCCTACTACCAGGCCAATGAGCACACTGCCGTCCTTGACGAGGTTGCCCATCCGGTGCTCGCCAAGGTTCTCGACTGGTCGGTGATGCTGACTATCTTCTCCATCGGTTTCGTGATGTTCGCCGGTGGCGGCGCCAACCTCAACCAGGCTTTCGGCATCCACAACAACTGGGGTTCCCTGATTCTGCTGGTGCTGGTGCTGTTGATCGGCCGACTGGATATCGACAAGGTGTCCAACGCCATCGCGGTGACCACCCCGTTGATCATCGTGATGCTTTTCATCGCGTTCATCTACGTGATCTTCACCCACGACACACCCACCGAACAGCTGGAGATTGCCGCCGAGAACGTCAAAACCACCCTGCCCAACGCGTTTATCGGTACCATCAACTACGCCGGCTTCAACCTCATCGTTGTGCTGAGTATGTCGATTGTCATCGGCGGCTACTACCTCAACCCGCGGGCTGCCGGTCTGGGCGGGCTGCTCGGCGGCACCACCTTCGGCCTGATGCTGATCATGTCGACCGTCGCCCTTTTCCTGAAGATCGACGAGGTCTACACCTCCCCGCTGCCGATGCTGCAGATCGTCCAGGACATGACCCCGTTCCTCGGCTACGTCATGTCGATCGCCATCTACGGCATGATCTTCAACTCCGCGATCGGTATGTTCTACTCGCTGGCCAAGCGCCTGACGAGCAAGAAGCCCGACAAAGCGTTCTACCCGACCTTCGTGGCCGTGGTTCTGCTCGGCTTCGTGATCTCCTTCTTCGGTTTCCGTAACCTGGTCACCTACGTCTACCCGCTGCTCGGCTATGTCGGTGTGGTGCTGTCGGTTGTCCTGGCCTGGAACTGGATCAAGGATATCGGCGAAATCCGCAAGGAATCCCGCCGCCGGAAGAAGATCCGTGACCTGATGATGATCAAGCTGCATCCCCGCCGCAGCTTCAGCCCGGCGCAGGAGCGCCGTATGCAGGCGCATATCGGACGGTCCAACATCGATAACGCCGAGCTGGAAGGGACCGTCGAAGAAAAGGTCGCCGAGATGCTCGCTGAAGAAGAAGAGCAGTCTTCCGAGGGCCGCAACCTCAACTAGCCCACACCCGCTGCCCTGTAGCCGGTGGTGGTCACACACCCCGGTGGGACAGGGCAGCCCACGGTGCACCACCCCTGCCATCCGCTTTCATCTGCGGGTGCCGGGGTGGTTTTTTTCTCCTGCAACGGGCCGTGGCGGGGCACGTGTGCCTTCCGGGGCCGGTAGGGCACGGGCATGGTCCCGTTTTTCCCGGCTGCTGCCGAGCTTGTGGCGGGGCGGTGATGGCCGCCCCCGGCAGTGGGTGTTCTGGAGAGCCGGAGTGCGGAAAAACCGGGGATTTGAATCAGCCCGAAGCTGTTGTGGCAGCCGCGGCTTTCCAACTGGAAATCCCGGCGGCCGGCACTATACTGGACGGCTGTTGGATTTCCCGGTGGGCCACAGGCAGCGGATATGGTTCCTGCTGTCTGCTGCTTCCCGGCGCCGGTGGCCGTATGCCCCGGCTGTGGTGACCCCAACCGGGGCACAGGCGGCAGTGCCGGCGTGCACGCCGTTGCTTTTTTCTGAACACCATGCATTCTCGCGGTTGCGGCTTTTTTGAAAAACAACACGCCGCAGCCATGACTGGTGGGCGGGTTTTTCCCGTGGGAGAAATCCGCCCATCAAGCCTGCCGTTTTCGCGGATGCGAGCCAAAATACAGGAGTTGAATTCCCAAACCCATGACCAAACGTGTCTTGTCCATTGCCATGGCTTTCGTCGGCCTGTCCGTCGGCGCGGGCTTCGCCTCCGGGCAGGAGGTGATGCAGTTTTTCGTCCACTTCGGTACCGCCGGACTGTGGAGCGCCGTGTTCGTGGCTGTGCTGTTGGCCCTCGGCGGAATGATCGTGCTGCAGCTCGGCTCCTACTACCAGGCCAACGAACATACCGCCGTGCTTGACGAGGTCACCCACCCGCTGTTGGCGAAAGCCCTCGACTGGGCGGTGATTGTGACCGTGTTTTCCATCGGGTTCGTCATGTTCGCCGGTGGTGGCGCCAACCTCAACCAGGCTTTCGGTATCCCGAATATCTGGGGCACCCTGCTGCTGCTGGCTATTGTGCTTTTCGTCGGCAAATTTGACGTGGACAAGGTGTCCAACGCGATTGCGTTCACCACCCCGCTGATCATTGTCCTGGTGCTGTTGACATTCCTGTATTCCCTGGCCACCAACCATTACCCGGTGGAGACCCTCAACGCCTATGCCGGCCAGGTCAAGTCCACCCTGCCGACCGCGTTTATCGCGGCCATCAACTACGGTGGCCTGACGTTCATCCTGGTGGTCAGCATGTCGATTGTTATCGGCGGCTACTACCTCAACCCGCGCTCGGCCGGGTTGGGTGGCCTGCTGGGCGGCCTCATCTTCGGTTTGATGCTTGTCATCAGCGCCGTATGTTTGTTCCTCAATGTGCCGGATGTCTACGATTCGGCGTTGCCGATGCTGAAGATCGTGCAGGAAGTCCATCCCTGGCTCGGATACGTGATGTCCATCGCGATTTTCGCCATGATCTTCAACACCGCCATCGGTATGTTCTATTCGCTGGCCAAACGCCTGACCGCCAAAAAATCGGACAAGGCCTTCTACCCGACGTTCGTTGCCAGCTGCCTGGTCGGCTTTGTCGTCAGCTTCATCGGTTTCAAAAATCTGGTCAGCTACGTCTACCCGGTACTCGGCTACATCGGTTTTGTTTTGTTCGTGATCCTGCTGGTCGCCTGGGCGAAAGACATCAAGGAAATCCGCAAGGAAACGCGGCGCCGCAAAAAGATTCGCAAACTGCTGCTGCTCAAATTGAACCCGCGGCGTGATTTCAGTCCCGCCCACGAAAAACGGCTCAAGCAGCACCTGCACAACTCGGTTGTCGAGGATGGGGAACTGGCTGACGCCTTCGACGAGAAAATGGATGAATACATCCGGGAACAGGAACAGAACCACTCCGGGGGCCGCAATCTGCAGTAGCTGCTGATCGTTGACGGCGGTGCGGCAACGTTGTCCCGCCGCGCCCGGCACAGGGCACGCTGTCCCAAGCGGTGAAAACCGGTCCGTGGCTCTTCCACGGGCCGGTTTTTTGGTGCAAGATGGATCCCATGACCTTCACAGCACCGGAACCGGATACGTTCACCCCCTCCGATGACCGCTACGACCATATGGTCTACCGGCAGCTCGGCCATTCCGGCCTGAAGCTTCCGGTGATTTCGCTGGGCCTGTGGCACAACTTCGGCTGGGACAAACCGCTGGACAACCAGCGGGCGATCATCCGCCGCGCCTTCGACCGCGGGGTGACGCATTTCGACCTGGCCAACAACTACGGTCCGCCGCCCGGCTCCGCGGAAAAAAACTTCGGCCGCATCCTCACCGAGGATTTCGCCGGGCACCGCGACGAGATGGTCATCGCCACCAAAGCGGGCTGGCGGGGCTGGCCCGGCCCCTACGGTTTCGGCGGCTCCCGCAAATACCTGGTCAGTTCCCTCGACCAGTCGCTGGAGCGCATGGGCCTGGACTATGTCGATGTGTTCTACCACCACCGCCCCGACCCGGAGACGCCGCTGGAAGAAACCATGTACGCGCTGCGCGACATTGTCGCCTCGGGCAAAGCGCTCTATGTCGGCATTTCCTCCTACGGCCCGGAGCTGACCGCCGAGGCCTGTGAATTCATGGCGGAGGAAGGCTGCCCGCTTATTGTCAACCAGACCAGCTACTCGATCGTCAACCGGTGGGTTGAGGAACCCGGGGAAGACGGCGACAGTCTGCTGGCGTCGGCAGCTGATGCCGGCTGTGGTGTGGTGGCGTTTTCCCCGCTGGCCCAGGGGCTGCTCACCGACCGCTATCTCCATGGTGTTCCGGCTGATTCCCGGGCCGCCGCCCACAAGTCGCTGTCGGATGACATGCTCAGCCAGTCGAATCTGAAGATGGTTTCGCGGCTCAACGACATCGCCCAGGAACGCGGCCAGACACTGGCCCAGATGGCCCTGTCGTGGGTGCTGCGCCAGCAGGGCGACTACGGCAACCAGACTGTCGTCTCCGCGGTGGTGGGGGCATCCTCGGTCGAACAGCTCGACGCCAACCTCGATGCCGTCGACAACCTGGAGTTCACGGGCAAGGAACTCGCCGCCATTGACGAGGTCGCCCGCGATGCGGGGATCAACCTGTGGGCCGGTGCCACCAAGTCGAAAATCCGGGAGGACGACGACGAGGCGCACCGCAGTGGCGCCAACGGTTTTTTCTGATCAATCCCGCCACCGAAAATAACCCCCGGGTCCGCGCCGACCGTGTCATGCGGTCACGCGGCCCGGGGGTTGTGGTGTGTGATGGTCAGTGCAGGATCAAACGGGCGGCAATCAACACCATGGTGACACCGATGCCGACATTGACCCACTTGTTGACCGTCGGATTCGACAACGGCTTGGCCAGTGCCGCGGCACCGTAGCCGATACTGGGAAACCAGATGGTGGAGGCGGCGATGGCGCCCGTGGCAAACAACCAGCGCCCCGATTCGCCGTACTGGTTGGCCATACCGCCGAGCATGACCACCACATCGACGTAGGTGCCGGGGTTCAACCAGGTCATCACCACTGCCGCCAGGACCGGTTGTTTCCAGTGTGCTGTCGCCGGTGCCTTATCGCGGACGGCGGTGGCCACGGCAGTGCCGGACGCGGGCGGGCCGTTGTGGGTGCCCGCGGTGCCGGGGTGCCGCTGCGGGTTTCCGGGCGCCGGATCCTGCTGCTCGACCACTGCGGCGGAGGAGCGTGTGAACGCGTCACGGAAACAGGTGAAGGCAAAGTAGCTGAGGTAGGCCACACCCGCCCACTTGAGGATCGACAGCACAATCGGGGCTTTGTCGATGAGCACGCCCACCCCGGCGGTGCCGCCGAGAATGAGAATAATGTCGCTGATCAGGCACACCAGAACCACGGCGGTGACTCCGGTGCGTTTGATGCCCTGCTTGAGCAGCAGGGCATTCTGCGGTCCGATGGCGATGATCAGTGATAAACCGACGGCCAGCCCGTGTACGACAATGTTCATGCCCATGATCAAACACCCGCATGTCATTAAAAGAAAATAACGCCGTGTTTCCAGGCGTAAGCAACGCTTAACCGGCCAGGTCAAAGTTTTTGTCCACGCAGAGTGCAGTGGTGTTGACGGTGCCGGTGGGCCACGAACTTAGGCCGTGCTCACACGGATGTGCCAGGGGGTCGGGACGGGGGGAAGGGGGATCGGCCGCAGTGTCTGCGGTGGCTCCCGGCGCCGCCCGTGCGGCGCCCGGCGCCCGACAGCCGGGTGCCGGGCGGGGCGGAACAGAACGGCGGAAGCGCCGGCAGCCGTTATAGAATCAGCCCGTGAATCCCGTGCATCTGGAAACCCTGCTCGCTGTTGTTGACGAGGGCTCGTTCGACGCCGCCGCCGACCAGCTGGCTGTGACCCCCTCGGCTGTCAGCCAGCGGATCAAGGCACTCGAACAGTCAACAGGCCGGGTTCTGGTGCGCCGCATGCAGCCGGTGACCGCCACCGAGGCGGGGGAGGTGCTGGCCCAGGCGGCCCGCCGCATGCGGCTTCTGCAGGCCGAAACCGACGCCCAACTGACCGGCCGGCTGGCCCGGGTTCCGTTGTCGGTGGCCATCAACGCCGATTCCCTGGCCACCTGGTTTCCCGCCGTCATGGCCGAAGTCGCCGGGTGGGACGGGGCGTGTCTCAGACTGCACATTGAAGACGAAGCCCACTCGGTGGCGCTGCTGCGCCGCGGCGACTGTGTCGGTGCCGTTACCCGGGAACACACCCCGGTGTCGGGATGCGAAACCACCGAACTGGGGGTGATGACCTACCGGGCCTGTGCCTCACCGGCCCTGGCCGCCCACTACACCCGGGCTGACGGCAGCATCGACTGGGCGGCCATGCCGGCCCTGCGCTACGGGCCGAAAGACAAAATCCAGGACGGTGACCTGAAAGGACGGCTCGACACACCGCCCCGCAACCGGCGCATCAGCCAGGTGCCGTCATCGGAAGGATTCCTCGAAGCCGTCCGCGTCGGCCTGGGCTGGGGACTGGTCCCCGACCAGCAGTCACGGCAGCTGGTGTCCTCCGGGCAGCTGGTTGTCCTGGACGACCGGGTGGAAACAGTCGCCCTCCACTGGCAGCACTGGCGGCTGGAATCACCGCTTCTGACACAACTGACCGAGGCAGTCACCCGGGCCGCCGCCGCCACCCTGGATCCGGTCAGCCGGTGACACACGCGCACACAGTCGGGCACGGCACAGCAGACAATGGCCCCCAGGGGCCGTCCACCCCGGGGCAGCTGCCACAACAAACCCCACGACGGTGTCCGCCCCGCCGGTGGAGCGCACCTGTGGCGGTGGCCGGCGCCATCATCGGCACCCTGGTGGCCGCCGGATGCGCCGGCCCACCGGCACCACCGGCCACCGGGACAGCCACCGTGGCCGCCACCACCGTCACCGTCACCGACACCGCGGTGCCCCAGATACTCGAGGATCTGGCCGATGCCGCCACCGGCACCCGTCCGGCCGCCCAGCCGGCCACCACCCACACCACCCACCCCACAGCAGCCGGCGGCGGGACACCGGCGGCCACACCCCGCTACCGGCTCATCGCCGCGCCTGCCACGGCCCGGGAACGCCTGGCCGGACTGGCGGTGAAAGGCCGGGCCCCGGCAACCGGCTACAGCCGGCGGGAATTCGGGCAGCGCTGGAGCGATGACGTCACCGTCGAATTCGGCCACAACGGCTGCGACACCCGAAACGACATACTGCGACGAGACCTTGCCGCCGTGTCCGCCAAACCGGGCACCCGCGGGTGCGTGGTGCAAAGCGGAGTCCTTGACGGGCCCTACACCGGGCGAACCATCAGCTTCCGGCGCGGACAGCACACCTCGGCGAAAGTGCACATCGACCACGTTGTCGCCTTGTCGGACGCGTGGCAGAAAGGCGCCCAACAGCTGGACGGGGACACCCGCCGCAACTTCGCCAACGACCCCGACAACCTGCTGGCCGTCGACGGTGCGGCCAATATGGCCAAACGCGACGGCGACGCCGCCACCTGGCTGCCACCGAACAAACCCTTCCGCTGCGCCTACGCCATCAGACAAATCGTGGTCAAAGACCGCTACCGGCTGTGGGTCACCCAAGCCGAACACGACGCGCTGGCCAGACAACTGGACACCTGCCCGCAGTAACACCCGCCCCCGCCCGGCCCGGCCCCGGCAGCCGGTGACAGCGGACACCCCGGCGGCGGGAGCAACCCCGCCGCGGGTTGCGGGGCGGATTTTTCAAACCCCCACCGGCGCGGGCCACCCCACAACAGACGGTTTTTCCCTACTGTTGGGGACATGAACGACACATCCGCTTCCAGCAGCAACGGACCCGACCGGGCACAGCCCGGGGACGACATCCCCACCTACCGGCCCGCGGATTCCCGGCCGGTAACCCCCGACGGGATGCCCGGCACCCCGCCGCAGCCCACCCCGGACACGGCCCCGGCGACGGCGGCCGATGATCTGTACCGGCGCGCCGGGCGGGCCGAGCCGCAGCGTATTGAACCGGCGGCGGACAACAGCGACGCACCGACCGCCGTGTTCGCCGCGCCGGGCAACCAAACCCCGGCAAACGGCCCTGTCGCCCCGGCCACCGGTGCGGTGCCCCCCGCCGATACCGAGGCCACCACGGCGATTCCCGCCGTGGGATCCGCCCAGGCGGGGGAGCAGGCCCCCGCCCCGGCGGTGACCTATGATCCGGCCCTGCAGTCGGTGCCGCCGGGATATGATCCGGCCGGGCAGGCCATGCCGCCGGGATATGATCCGGCCGGGCAGGCCCAGGCGGCGCAGGCCCCGGCCCCGGTCGGCAAACGCGGCACCATCGATTTCGGTCTGTTCGTGCTGCGGGTCGTCTTCGCCGCTTTGCTGGTCTTCCAGGCGCTGTCGGTGCTGTTTGATCTGGATGGCGCCGGTGGGCTGCAGGCACGCGAAACCGCCCTGGCGGGCTATGCCTGGCCCGGTGCCCTGGCTATTGGCCTGACCTCCGTGGAACTGGCGGTGGGAGTGTTTTTGCTGCTCGGGCTGATCAGCCCGGTGGCCGCCGCCGGTGCCGTGGTGGTCACCAGTTTCAGCGCCCTGGAGACCATCACCGCCGCGGGGACGGCCGCATCCCCGCTTGCCTGGGATGATTCGGTGTGGCTGGCCCTGATGCTGGTGGCCCTCGCCGTGACTGTCCAATTCACCGGTCCGGGCCGGATCAGCGCCGATTTCTCCCGCGGCTGGGCCACCCGCCCCCTGGCCTCATCGTGGCTGTTTTTCCTCCTCGGTTCTGCCGCGGCGGCCGCCCTGTGGTGGTTTGCGGCCGTGGCGTAAAAAACCCCGCCCCACCATCCGCCCTGCATGTGCCCGCCCCCGGCCTGTCCGGCGGGTGGGGCACCCACCCGCGGCAGAGGGATTCCGCGGGCGAAGACGGTATTCGCCCGTCACCGCCGGCGCTGTCGTCTGGCAGCGAGGACGGTGCCGGTCCGCCACCGCCGGCGGGAATTACCGGCCGGGGCATCAACCGGTGCCGTTATCACCATCAACCAGAAAGGCGGGATGAATCCGCTGTGACTTCCACTCCGAGCGCCGACAAACGGTCGGCCGGTCTTGTTCTGCGATTTGTGTGCGGTCTCTGTGCCGGCGCCGCCACCGGGGCGGGGGTGTGGCTGGCCTTGATGGGCACCCACGCCACCGCCCCGTCCGCCTGGCAGTTCGGCGTGCTGCTGGTGGCCGTCACGGTGCTGGTGGCGGCGGCAACCTGGTGGTGGAAACCGTCCGCCGGGGCGGGCACTGTGGTGGGGCTGGCATTCGGCTACTCGCCGGTATTCGGGGTGTGGGCGAAAAACCACATCACCGGGCTGTGGCCCACCTGGATGATCATGGCACTGACGGGCATGCTGCTGTTCGGTGCGATGGTTGTGGTGGTTGTGTTTTCCATTCGGCTGAAAATCACCGGACGCGCCCCCGAGGACACCGGTGCAGGGCTGGATATTCCCGACAGCCGCCGCAGCGCCCGGCGCACCGGGCCGACCGCCGACATCTTCGACGACTAGTCCGGCAAGGGTCGACAAAGCCCCCCACACCACCGGCTGCCCCGGCAGGTGGACCGTCCGCCTTCCGGGGCAGCCGCAGCCGCCGGTGCGCACACAGGGTGCCGGGACACGCCAACGGGGGCGCCATCGGCGCCCCGACCCGGCTTCGGCCGGGTTTTTTGCTGCCCCGCGGCGCCGTGTGCTGTGTCTTTTCCCGGAGAGTTGAAAACCGGAACCATTGCCATTAACTTATGGAAACGGATTTCAATTAACTTTCCGCGGCTGCCCGCCGCCCGATTTTCCGGGAGACGATCGTGTCACCAACTTTCCTCCGCCATGCACGCCGCACTGTTGCGGTTTTCGCCGTCACCGTGTTGGCGGCCATCGGCATGGTCCTGTCGGCCACCGTTGCCCGGGCGGTGGATCTCGCGGACGGGCACACCGATTTCATCAATGTGGTGGCTGATGAGAAGGGCAATCTGGTTCTCACCGTCAAAGAAGACATCACCGGGCATAATGTGCTGCGGCAGCCGGAAGATGTTCAGCTGGTTGTCCGTGAGGAGGCCAAAACAAGCCTGGAGGGTCCCTTCTCCACTTTCGGGGAGACCGGCTGGCTGCTGCCGCTGACCCAAAAGCCCGGCCTGCTGTGGCCCGGTTTCGATACCCTGGGTGTCCAGTCCGCGGGGTTCGGCGCCATCGACATCGTCTTCGACAGGGTTGAGGGTCCGGGAAGCATTTACCTGGCCACCCAGGCCGACGGTTTCAGCACCGGTTTGGTTCCCCTTTTAAAGGACGGTTTCCAGGTGCGCTCCGGATCGGTGCGGCACCAGGCCAATCCGGCCCACGTCCACGCCTACTGGCTGTTCACCGAACCCGGCACCTACACCATGGAGGTCCATGCCACCGGCGGGGGAAAGACCTCGAACACGGGAACCTACACCTGGATCGTCGAAGGCAACGGTGACGGCAGCGGCACCGGCAGCGGTACCGGCACCGACCCGTCATCCGAGGCCGCGGCGCCCACCGCCACGGCCGGAACCGACACCGACGGGGGAAAGAAGGATTCGGCCACAGCAAGCTCCACCACCACGGCAACGCCCAGCAAACCCTACTTCAACCCGCTGGATGACCCGTGGCTCAATACCCCGGTCAGGCGGGATGAACCCACCGCGAAACGCCCGGCCGGCGCCGCATCCGGTTCCTCCGGGTTCGGCTCCTCCGGCAGCGGATACACCGCCAGTGATCCCGCACCCGCAGGTGATCGCACACCGCGCCGCAGCCAGGCCGACACACCCGGTGCCGCCGTGGACGACACGCCCCGGGCCGGGACCGCCGCCGGGCAGTGCACCCTGGTCGAACACACCGTCAGCGGGCAGGTGCTCACCCCGGTGATCCGTGATGACCGCACCGCGCCGGCCCGGATGGTCGACCCGGAAAGCCTGGTCTTCCACCTGGGGCCGAAAGCAACCGCGACCACCACTGTGCCGGTGGGTGCCATTGCGGCGGGAACCGAGGTCCACATGATCGGTGCCACCCAGGTCGACGAGGTGCCGTGGCTGGGCGCGAACACCATGAACGATGATCTTTTGGCCGCCACCACCGGTGAGGTCACCTGGCGGTTGACCGGTTTCACCGGCCCCGGCCGAATGGAGGTCTTTACCTCCGGCAACTTCGGGCAGGTGGTCGGCGACCGGTGGTTTTCCGCCGCCCCGGGACGGCCGTCCGGACAGGTGGTCATTGCCCGCAACACCCACGTCCACCCGAACTGGATCTTCGATACCCCCGGAACCTACACCGTGACGATCACCCAAACCGCCCGCACCCACAGCGGCACGGTCCTGGAAAAACCCACCACCTTGACCTTCACCGTCGGTGAGGGCGACGGGGTGAACTCCGGGCACTTTGATCTGGGGGCCACGGTGACCACCGCCACGAACACCGATGCCAGCTACGTTGATGCCGCCGGCCAGCCCTGTGATCCGCAGACCGGGACCCGGGTGGCCGAGACCGGCGGCGCAGCAGACGACACCACTGCCGGCCCGGCGGCCGCGGCATCCACGGCAACGGAGCCCGGCCGCCGGGGCGGGGCAGTGATGGCCAACACCGGTATTGATCCGCTTGTCGCAGCCGTACTGTTTGTGGCGGTGGCATGCCTGAGCCTGGGCCTTGCGCTGATGGGCGGGAGCCGGGTCCGTGACCTCTAGTCGTCCCGCCGGCCGGGGCGGCCGGCGGTGCGCCACAGCTGTGCTGGCGGTCGCGGCGACGGCGGCGGCCACCGGATGCTCCTCCGGTGGCCCGGCCGCGGCCGACCAGACCGTGGATGTGGTGACCACCACCGCGATCCTGGCTGACATCGCCTCCAATATCGCCGGTGACCGCGCCCGGGTCACCCCGCTGGTGCCCTACAACGCCGACCCCCACACCTATGAGCCGACCCTGCGCAGTGTGCGCAGCATCGCCAACGCCGATATCGCCTTCAGCACCAACCTGCTATTGGAACAACAGTCACTGATCAGGACGGTGGATGCCAACCTGCGCCCCGGTATCCGGCATGTGCAGCTGGCGGAAACCTCCGGCGGCTACGGGGCGGAACTGATCCCACTGGTGGAGGATTTGTCCCTGGACACCGTGTGGCTGGGCATGCGGGTGACCGGCAAAGCCACCGACAGCGGAGCCGATTCCTCAGCAACAGTGGAGGTCACCGCCACCGGTCTGGACGGCCCGGGCACGGCGTCGGCTTTCGTCACCGGCACCTTCGGTGATCCGGAAGTGTTTTTCGCCAGTGGTGACGGATTGGATGAAAGAAACGACACCCTGGTACTTCCCACCCACGCCCACACCCACATGAGCTGGATGTTCACCGAACCAGGTGTCTACCGGCTGGGGCTTTCAGCCCGCCTGGTCGACCACACCCGGTCCGGCGCCACAAAAGACCTGGGGCACACAGAGATCATCTTCGCCGTCGGTGTCGACCCGTCGGAGGCTTTCGCCGCAGCAGCACCGGCACCGGGACAGGCCACCCCGCGGGTCGTCGATTCCGGGCACCAGGACATTGCCGTGTCCCTGGACGGCGGATTCACCATCCGGGGCGACGCCGACGACAGCTCCTGCAAACACGACCACGACCATGATCATGACCACGACCATGACGGAGATGGCCATGAGGGCCGCGACCACGATCACGACGGTCAAGACCATGAGGGCCACGATCATAGCGGACATGACGATGGCAACGGCTGCACCAGTGACTTCACCTCGGAAACCAATGCCACGGTGATTGCGGTTCCCCCGTCGACACTGCAGCTGGTTCCCGCTGATGCCCGCTACCGGGCGGTGGGACGGCCGGGCACGGAAGCCTACATGCTGCGGCAGGCTGTCATCGGCAAACACGTTCACGGGGAGATCGACCCGCATGTGTGGCAGTCAGTGGACAATGTGGCCGCTTTCGCCGAACACATCCGCGATGAGCTGGTGGCTGCCGATCCTGCCGGGGCATCGATCTATGCCGACAATACCCGGCGCTACATCAATGAGCTGGCAGAGACCGACGCCTATGTCCGCCGCACCATAGACACCATTCCGGCCAACAGAAAACATCTGGTCACCACCCATGATGCCTACGGCTACCTGGGCAAAGCCTACGGGATGAAAATCGCCGGCTTTGTCACCCCGAACCCGTCGGTCGAACCCAGCCCGCGGGATCTGGCGGCCCTGGCCGCCACCCTCGACCAGCTGAAGGTTCCGGCGGTGTTTCTGGAACCGAACTTCACCAACCGGGCCAAAGACCTGGTGGCCGCGGCCGGGGCACGCGGAATCAGGGTGTGCCCCATTTGGGGCGACACTTTCGACGATACGGTTCGCACCTACACCGCGATGATGAAAGCCAACGCCGATTCACTGGCCGACTGTTTGGGTGGCACCCCCTCCTCACCGGTTCCGACAGGGGGCACACCATGACCTGCAGCATTCCCACCAATCCGGGCGGCAGTTTTTTCCCGCCGACCATGATTCCGATTCCGATCCACCAGGAGCGCACCCCTGTGACACACATTTCCCCCATCCGCCTGTTCACCCGCCGCTTTGTGGTGGCTGCGGTTGCCACCGCGGCGATGATGGTTGCCGCTGTGGCAGGTGGTGCCCCGGCCCAGGCGCAAGACGCTGGGGATCCGGCTCTCAAACAGACCGTCTCCGCCGACGAGAAAGTGGTGCCGGAAGGAAACCCGGTGGTCATTGACTCCGGGCACATTGACATCGGCCCGCTGATTGTCGACGGAGACCTACAACTGCTTTTCCGCGACGACACCGTCACCCCGCCGGTGTGGCGGCATTTCAGTGACGCGGTGTTTGTGTTGGGTGACAGTGCCCTGCAGACCATCCCCGAGGCCGGCAACGACTACGCCTTCACCGGTGCGAAGCCGGGACAGCAGGTTTGGGCGGTGCCGCAAAACCAGATAGCCGGGGTTCCCTGGCTGGGCTGGTCCACCCAGTCGCCGACGGTGACAGAACAGTTCGTCCGCGGCATGACCTTCACCTTCGGCCCCCACAGCGGTGACGGGGAAGTGTCGATGTTTGTGCAGTCCGGCGGTTTCGGCGGCCCGCAGAAACTGTTTTCCACCCTTGACGGTGACACCGCCAGCATTTTCGTTGAAATGCACACCCACTCCCACCTGAACTGGGTGTTCACCGAACCCGGCATCCACACCATGGTGGTGACCGCAACCGGTGAAACCCCCGCAGGGGACGCAACCTCAGCGCGCTCGACGATCACCTTTGCCGTCGGTGACGCGGATATCAGCGCAGCCAAAGACACCAGCGCCCGCACCGCCACAGACGCCGTCACCGGTTCTGCCGCAGACACCGCCGGATCTGAGGCCCAAGAAGAAACCACCACCGACACACCAGCCGAGACAAAGACGGACAACCCCGACCAGCCTGCGGCCACAACCGAGGACAGTGCGGCCGCGGACACCCCCAGCCAGCCCGCCGCCACCACAGAACCTGTCGCCCAGGACGTGGCCGACGGCGGCAACAACCGTGGCATGCTCATTGCTTTGGGTGTTGTCATGCTGCTGCTTGCCGGGGTGCTTGTCGGCGGGGCACTGGCCATCCGGGCGAAAATCAACCGCCGGGCAGGACTCAATCAGACAGGGGGGCAGGAGAGCTGATGAGTCAACCGCACACTCCCGGCACATCCCCTAGGCAACAGGTGCCGCCGGCAATCACGGTCACAGGCCTTCATGTGGTGCTCGGCCACAGGAAAGTCCTCGACAACATCAACCTGACCATAAAACGGGGAAGCTTCACCGGCATTCTGGGCCCCAACGGAGCCGGGAAAACCACGCTGTTGCGCAGCATTATCGGCACCACCCCGGTGACCGGGAAAGTAGCGGTCGACGGGGCGGTGGGTGCGAAACGCGCGGCCCGTATCGGCTATGTGCCGCAGCGCCACAACATCGACTGGAACTATCCGATCGATGTGGCCACAGCCGTATTCACCGGGCGCACCGGTGGGATGGGCTGGAGATTGTTCGCCGGTAAAGGCGACTGGGCGGCAGTGGGGACAGCCCTGGACAAAGTCGGTATCAGCCACCTGGCCAACCGGCCGATCGGGCAGTTGTCCGGCGGGCAGCGCCAGCGGGTGCTGCTGGCCCGGGCTCTGGCGAAAAACCCGTCGGTGCTGCTGCTTGATGAACCCTGTACCGGCCTGGACATGCCCGGCGAACACGAACTGCTTTTAACCTGCCGGTCGCTGGCCGAACACGGCACCACCGTGGTGATGACCACCCACGATATTGGCGGTGCCACCGATATCTGTGACCGGCTGGTACTGATTAACCGCAGCCTGCGGGCACATGCCAGGCCCGCCGAACTGATGTACCCCGAGATTTGGATGGACACCTTCGGTATCGGCCCCGACCACCATCTGCTGCGCACCGCAGGAGTAGTTGCCACAGGGGCAACTGGCCGTCACGCGTCCGGGAACACCACAAGGAGTCTGGGATGCTGACATTTGCCGATTTTCTTAACGATCTGACCAACCCGGCGCTGGCATTCCTGCCGAAAGCAGTCCTGGTGGCCGCCCTGTCATCCATCGTGTGCGGGCTGGTCGGCGTACACGTGGTGTTGCGCGGCATGGCTTTTATCGGTGATGCTGTCGCCCACGCCGTGTTTCCCGGAATTGCGGTGGCCTTCGTCTTCCAGGGGTCCTACCTGTTGGGTGGGGCAGTAGCCGGTATCGGTGTGGCCATTGCGGTGGCTCTGTTCGCCGCCACCGGAAGAGTCAAGGAAGATTCCTTGATCGGTATTTTGATGGCGGCGGCTTTCGCAGCAGGCCTGGTGATCATCAGCCGGGTCAACGGCTACACCGCGTCGCTGAGTTCCTTTCTGTTCGGATCGATCACGGGCGTGACCAACAGCGATATTGCCGCAGTGGGCCTGGTCGGTCTGGCGGTGGCGGTGGTCACCATCGGACTGCACCACAAAATCGTCACCGTCAGCCTGGACCGCGAATCAGCCCAGGCTTTGGGGCTGAAAGTCACCCTCATCGACACAGTGCTCTACGTGTGTGTCGCCGCCGCCGTGGTCATCAGTGTCGCCACCGTCGGCAACATTTTGGTGCTGGCCCTGCTGGTGACCCCGGCAGCCACCGCCCGGCTGCTGTCGAACTCTGTTGCCGCCATGCTGGTGATGTCTCCGGCAATCGGTGCCGTCGGCTCCTTTTTCGGCATCTATCTGGCCTGGTCGCTGGATGTTCCCACCGGTGCTGCCATTGTGCTTGTGCTGGCGGTGCTGTTCATGCTCGTGTGGGTGTTCGGCCCCACCGGACCCGTCAGAGAAAAACTCGTCCGCACCAACAGCACCAACCAGGCTGCCACCGCGGGCACGGCCACAACCAGCGGGGTGGACAGCCGATGAGCCACCACCGCCACTGCCCCCACTGCCAGGGGCAAAATCCCATTGTTTCCTGCCGCATCCTGCCGCCGATTCGTCCTGACCCGAAAGAAGCTGTCAGTGCCATCCACCATTAACGCATCCGCACTTTTTTAAAGATCAGGAACAATTAACAATGACTACCTCACGCTGGGCGGGAATCGCCCGGAAAACAGCGGCCGGGCTGGCAGCCGTAATACTCGGCGCAGCCACCGCCGCAGTACCACTGACCGCCACCGCTGCCGAAACCGAACAACAGGGATCCCACAGACCGGGT
>NZ_JAFLEQ010000017.1:0-2178 GCF_017307055.1 Corynebacterium mendelii
CGGTCGCGCTGACTTGAATAAACATACACACCAACCAACACACACACAAATCCCCAGCACACAGCCACAAACATCACTGCGCCGTGAACCGTTTTTTTCATCCACTCCGGCCGGTTGGTTTGCCTGTTGCCGGTTTGTTCAGTCCTCGATGCGTTCGACCCGGGCGCCAAGCGCGTTGAGTTGCTCGACAAAATGGGGATATCCACGGTCAATGTGGAAAACATCGTGGATTTCACTGATCCCATCGGCGGCTAGTGCCGCCATGACCAGCCCGGCGCCGGCCCGGATATCCGATGACCAGACCTTGGTGGATGAGAGTTCTTTCTTTCCCCGGATGGCGACATGGTGGCCGTCCACCGAGGCATCGGCCCCCAACCGCTGCATCTCATCGACGAAGCGGAAGCGGGATTCGAAGACGTTCTCGGTGATCATCGACAGCCCGTCACTGACGGCGGCCAGGCCGATGGCCATCGGCTGCAGATCGGTGGGGAATCCCGGATAGGGAAGAGTCTGGTAGTCCACGGCCTGGGGGCGGTGGTTCATTTTCACCCGGAAGCCCTGTTCGTAGGTTTCCACTTCGGCGCCCGCGACTTTGAGTTTTTCCAGCGGCAGGTGCAGGTGTTTCGGGCTGATCCCGCCGACTGTCACATCACCCTGGGTCATCGCCGCCGCATACGCCCAGGTTCCGGCGACGATCCTGTCACCGACGACTTCGTGGGTGGCCGGATGCAGTTCGGTGACGCCGGTAATGGTGATGGTGTTTGAACCGGCACCGTCGATCTTGGCCCCCATGGAGTTGAGAAGGTTGCACAGGTCAACGATTTCGGGTTCCCGGGCGGCATTGTCCAGCACGGTGATTCCGTCGGCCAACACTGCCGCGGTGAGAATGTTTTCGGTCGCTCCCACGCTGGGGAAATCCAGGGCAATGTCGGCGCCGGTGAGGTGATCGACTTCGGTGACGACACATCCGTGTTCGATGCGGGTGGTGCAGCCGAGTTTTTCCAGCCCCGACTGGTGCATGTCCAGCGGACGCGAACCGATGGCGTCGCCGCCGGGCAGTGCCACGGTGGCCCGTCCACAGCGGGCGGTCAGTGGCCCGAGGACACACACACTGGCCCGGAACTGGCGGACCGCCTCGAAATCGGCGTCCGGTGTCAGGTGCCTCGGCACGGTGACCATGACATCGGTGCCGTCGACAATGACCTCGCAGCCCAGTCCCACCAGGACTTCCCGCATGAGGGGCACATCAAGGATTTCCGGGCAGTTGGTCAGTGTGGTGGTGCCTTCGGCCAGCAGGGCTGCGGCCATAAGTTTGAGCACACTGTTTTTCGCGCCGCTGACTTTGACGGCACCCGTCAGGCGGGCGCCTCCGTGGACCTGAAAACGTTCCTTCACACTGCATGATCCTACCTGCCGCCGCAGTACCGGGGGGTTGGGAGCGGCGTGCCGTGGCGGCCGCAACGGTAGGTTGGGGACATGGCTGTTCATTTGACGAAGATTTACACGCGCACGGGCGACGCCGGGGAAACCGGTCTGTCGAATTTTCAGCGGGTCAGCAAAAATGATCCGCGTTTGAAGGCTTACGCCGACTGCGAGGAAACCAACTGTGTGTTGGGTGTGGCGCTGGCCGGCGGGGGAATAACCGACGAAGTCCGGGAGGTGCTGTCCCGGATCCAAAACGAGCTGTTTGACGCCGGCGCCGATCTGGCCACCCCGATCGAGGAGAATCCGAAGTATCCGCCGCTGCGGGTCGAGCAGTCCTATATCGACGGTCTGGAAACCGACTGCGACAGGTTCAACGACCGTCTCGGCAATCTTGATTCCTTCATCCTTCCCGGTGGAACACCGGCCGGGGCGCACATCAATCTCGCCCGGGTGGTGTGCCGCCGCGCGGAGCGTTCCGCCTGGCAGGCCTACCACGCCCACCCGGAGACCACCTCAATTCTTCCGGCGAAATATTTGAACCGGTTGTCCGACCTGTTGTTCATCCTCGGCCGGGTGGTCAATGACGGCAATGACATCACCTGGGTGCCCGGCTCCGGCAGGCCCCGGCCCGGCGCAGCCGATCATTCCGACACCGACAACTAACCGGGGCACTGCCCCGCAGGTACTGGTTCCACCCCTGCTTCCGCAGGTTTTTTCCAGCGCACACGAGAACACCCACCGCCCTGTCGCCCG
>NZ_JAFLEQ010000017.1:2237-41242 GCF_017307055.1 Corynebacterium mendelii
GCGACAGGGCGGTGGGTACTTGTCGGTGGCACCGTCAGGCACCGGGTGGATCCGCCGGGGTGTGCCCGGGGTGGTGACCCGCGGGGTGAAAAACGGTGGCGGTGCGTGGTTGTCTCACGTATCGGGTGCGGTCAGGGCAACGCGCCGATGCGGCGGGCCGCATTGACTGCCTCGTAGCGGGTGTGGGCGCCCAGTTTGCGCATGACACTGCGCAGGTAGGACTTGACTGTCTCAGCGCCGATTCCCATTTCTTCGGCGGCTTCGACATTGGTGTGGCCAAGCGCCACGCAGGCGAGCACATCGAGTTCGCGGGCGGACAGTTTGGTGGTCTGCTTCACCCTGACCGGGGTGACCATCTGGTCGCACAGGTCCTCGAGTTCCTGGCGCAGCGCATCATCTTCGACTTTGTTGGCCAGCATGCGCAGCTTCGAGTGGGTGGACCGGATTTGTTCCCATTCGGCGCCGTTCATGATGCGCCCGGCTTTCCCGCCGGCCCCGCGCACCCCGTCATTGCGGCGCATCGCCGAGTTGATGGCGAGATCCTGCTCCAGAGTGCGGGCGGTCATCGTCACTTCCTCAATGACCTTGTCGCCGAGGCGGACCGCCGAGTGGACGCCGACATAGAGCACGCCGCGGATTTCGCGGTGCACGATCACCGGCACACCGACAATCGAGAACAGTCCCTCGTCCTGGATGGCGGAATCGTATTCGTGGCTGATGACATTGGCGCGGGCATAGTCGGAGACACCGACCGGCCGCCGGGTGGTGACCACCCGCCCGCCGACACCGCAACCGGAGTCGATGATCAGGTTCTGCAGGGCGGGGGTCCTCAGCCCCACCCAGGCGCTGATTTTCAGGCGGTTGTCATTCATCACGCTGGCGAACATGGTCACCGGGATGCCAGTCGCGGTCTTCAGAGACGACAGCGCCTCACGGATGGCGTCGTCGTCATCCTTCATGCGTTGGGAGTCCACTTACCTCACCTTTTTTTGATCCACCCGACCAGGTACACCCACCGGGCACTCACTGATACGTTACGGAGGGCAGTATAACCGCAAAGTTGGGGGTGATCTAGCGGTTACCGATGAATTTCTCCCACATGCACGGTGGCACACAGCCCATCCCGGGGGTATTTTCGCCAACAAAAAAATACCCCCCGGATGTCAACCCCGGGGGTACGTCACCTACCCCCCATTCTCCTGATTACGGGAGCAGTTTCGGGGGTCCACCCACCACGACGGCGCACCCCATCATCCCGCGTTGAATACATTGGGGCAGTTCACCACGACAGCCGGGCACCGTATGCCCCCTGCCGGTCAATCACCCCACTGCCCCACCCCGCCGGCACCGATTAGCCTGAACATCGTCTAAGCGGAAGCTGTAATCCCACACAACAAAGCACACACTTTCCGCACACTCCCCCCGCTGCCACCCCCACATGCGAGTGGCTGCGGCTGGATCAACGAGATTGAAATCACGTCTCCCGGGCGGGCTGCGGATCGGCGCAAAACCGCGGGCACTCCACCTGTCGCCCACACAACAGCCACCGGGGACACCGGCCCGCACCCGAATCATCGCCCCCGGCGGGCGGGAGGGGGTGCTTTGCTGCCGCGGGCCGGCGGCGTAACATGGTCATCGCATCTGGTCCCTTTCCCGGTTGTCCGTCCACTAGCAGTCGTTCGTTGGTCCGGTTTCACGGGTGGGGGCGCAAGAGGGAATCCGGTGAGACCCCGGAACTGTCCCGCAACGGTAAGGGTGCGGGCGCGCAAGCGCCCGACACCACAAGTCCGATACCTGCCAGTTGTGCCTGACACCGGAAGGAAAGCGCGCATGTTTCCGCGCTGTTTTCTTCCTCACAGGCCCATGGACCGGGCGTGGATACCCGGGTTTTTGTGGACATTGACTGTGGTTGGCCGCATGTCTCGCCCGGGCGGCACCCCGGATGAGAAAAACGCCGACCATGTGTTATGCGCTGGTCTTTTGTGTCCAGCGCACCCGAAATCCCCGAATTTTTCCGCCCTGTTGCCGGCCTGGTTGAGGTTGAAGGTGGCACACGGGCGGTTTTTGCTGTCCGTGGTTTTTGCTCGGTAACTGTGGCTCATACACGTCACGTTTTCCTCCACTGGCACTGTCAGGCGCTGTTCGTGCATGCCCGGGGACTGGCTGCGGCAGAGTCAACGACAACTCCACACCCCGGCCCGGGGCACCCCTTGGTGGGTGTGTCCGGTGCCTGACTGCCGATTCGTTGCCGTCCTGGCCGGCCGTTGCTGCTGCTGCGGGATTTTCTCCTCAGATCAACCTCTCTCCTCATCCCGTGGCGCAGTCACTGCCGATCAGCTGTGGCGGATCCGAACCCGGCAGTGGCCCGTCGGCTCTTTCTTCGTCTGGTTTGTTCGAAGCGGATATGCCGGGTCACGGTGGTGTGGCTGCTGTCCGGTTGCGCGCCGGTTCCCGGGTGTGTGCGGCAGTGGTGTCCGCATCCGCTGACAGTTCGTCCGCGTTTTCCCCTTGCCCCGGGCAGCTCATTGCCCCTCCGGCGGGGGCTTTTTTTGACCCCTCTACCGGCAACGCGGTTGTACCGGGATTCACGCATACCGGGGGCCGGTTGCCCCCTCCCGCAGACCCGGGGTGGTCAGAGAAGATCCTGCGGGGTGGTAATGGTTTTTCCCACCGCTTGGGAGACAAACGGTGCCCACGGCACTTCCAGCCGGGCGCGGCGCAGCAGCTCGGTGTCGGTGAGAATATCGCCGGTGGGACCCAACATCAGCCTGCCGTCGACGATGACGGCCGCCCGGGTGGACACCTCCCACGCCAGATTCACATCGTGGGTGGAGACCACCACTGCCGTTCCACCGGATGACAACCGTTGAAGTGTTTTTTTCAGCTGCCGTCCCCCGGCCGGGTCAAGACCGGCGGTGGGTTCATCAAGCAGCAGCACCGCCGGCTGCATCGCCAACGCCCCGGCCAGCGCCACCCTTTTGCGCTGCCCGTAGGACAGCTGATGGGGGACGTTGTCAGCCAGGTCGGTGATCTCCGCATCGATCATCGCCCGGGTGGTGCGGGCACGTATTTCCGCCTTGTCCAGACCCTGGTTGGTCGGCCCGTAGGCGACATCGGCCTGCACCGAGATGGCGAAAATCTGGTCGTCTGGTTCCTGCAGCACCAGCTGCACGCTGCGGCGGACGGCATCCCTCCCGGCGCGGGTGTAGCGGTAGGGGCTGCCCCGCAGTTCTATATGCCCGGCGGTGGGTTGCCACACCCCGGCCAGCAACCGGAACAGGGTGGATTTACCGGAACCGTTGGCGCCGAGCAGGGCGATGGTGTCGCCCGCTGCGATGCCGAGACTGACATCGGTGAGGATGGGGGCATCCTTGTGGTGGAAAAAGTCAACGCCGCAGGCGGCGATGAGCGGGTCGTGGGTGTCCATGTTCGTGTGTATGTCTTGTCCGGTTGGTGGGTGGAGGAGATGGGGGTTTTCAAGAAATCTTTTTCCTGCCGCCGGTGTTGTCACCACCGGTGGCTGCGGTGTTGTTGTCCACTGTCGCGCCCCCTGCTTTTTCCGGTATCGGCCCGGCGGCGTGGAAAGCGGCGGCTTGTGTGCCACACCGGTTTTCGGGGCCGGTTTTTCCTGCGCGCAAAGCGCCCGCGCTCACAATTTGGGGGCGGGAATCATCCCGCTGAGGCTGACAGCGGTGACCGCCAGCAGCACGAGCACAATCAGGGCGGTGGCCCGGGCGTTGGCCTGGCGCACCGTGTGCAGGGTTGTTCCGGTGGCCGCGGCAGAGATATCGGCCCGCAGCTCCATGCCTTCCTGCAGTGTGCGCGCCCGGGTGAAAGCCACCACAAACAGTGAGCTGGCCTGCCCCGCCAGAGAGGATATCCAGCACCGCCAGTTGCTGTATCCCAGCCGCTGGGCCTGGGCGTGGTACATGGTGCGGGCGGTATCGATCAGGGTGCCGATCATCCGGTAGGTGAGCATGGTGATCTGCACCGCCCAGTCGGGAACCCCGATCCGTGCCAGCCAGGCCAGCTGCTCCGACATCGGGGTGGTCACGGCAAACAGCATGGTCGCCGACATGGCGGTCACACAGCGGCACAACACCCGGGCCGCATCCGATGTGCCGCCGTCGATGAGCGATATCCCGTCAGCGCCAATCGACCAGATAAGCGGCACCATGCCGGGAAGAAGAAAAGAGGTGGGGGCGCCGACCAGGCCGAGGTAGAGCCGCCACGGCACCCGGGCGTAGATGGCCGAGGCGATGATCACCACAGCAATCATCGGCAGGGCGGGCCACGGCGGAAGGGAGACCGCCAACAGCAGCAGCCCGAGAAACAACAGGGCTTTCTGTCCCACGTTGACCCGGGCCAGCCTGCTGGTGGCCGCGGCTTGTTCCAGAGGGTTCACAATCTATGCCCGCTGCCGGTCAGTCACGGTTGGCGCCACCGGTGGCGGTGGTGGCCGTTGATGCACCGGCGGTGAGTTGTTTCTCGGCTTTGCTGCGTCCCCGGTAGTTGCCCAGGGCGAAGCCAACCAGTCCCGCCCCGAGTCCCGCCTGCAGGGCAAACAGGCCGGATTCGATTTCCCCGGGGAGTTCGCCGACCAGGGGTTCGGCCCACGGGACATAGTCGGGGTTGACTTGTTCGACAATGGATTCGGCACCGTCATCGGTACCGGTGAACTGTTCCTCGGAGTCCGGGTCACCGAAGTTGAAGAACATGGGGAAGGCGGCGATGAACGCGGCCAGAACAATCAGGCCGATCGTGGTTCCGGTCGACCGGCGGGTGGTGGTGGAGGAAGTGGTGCTCATGGCAGAGATCTGTCTTTTCTGTGAGTGGTGGTGGTGTTAGGCATTGACCTGGGCGCGGGGTGTCCCGGCCGGGTCTTTCGACCCGCCGAGCACCCCGAGACCGGCCAGCTCCTTCGGGGCAACCTGGACCAGGGCACGGAAAATGAGCACCGTGACAATCGACTCCACAATCGCCAGCGGCACCTGGGTGGGGGCGTACAGGCCGAGGAAGGTGGCGAAAGCGGTACCGAACCCGGAGGCGTGGTGGGCCAGCGCCAGTTCGAAAGCGGCCACAATATAGGTCACCAGATCAGAGAAAAACGCGGCGCAGAAAATCGCCGCCGAGTGGCTGCCGCCGGCTTTGCGCACGGCCAGCCAGCACATCCATCCCACCCACGGCCCGGCGATGGCCATGGAGAAAATATTGGCGCCCAGAGTGGTGATCCCGCCGTGGGCCAGCAGCAGCGCCTGGAAAACCAGCACAATCGAACCCATGAACGCCATCACCGGTGGTTTGAACAGCACCGCCCCCAAACCGGTGCCCGTCGGGTGGGAACACGACCCGGTCACCGACGGGATTTTCAGGGCGCTGAGCACGAAACTAAACGCCCCGGCCGCCCCCAGAAGCAGCGTGGACTCGGGGTTGTTTCGGATTGATTTGCGCACGGCCATCGCGCCGTGGATCACGAACGGGGCGGACACCGCACCCCAGGCGATGCAGTGGGTCACGGGCAAAAAGCCCTCGGCGATATGCATGGAGAAAACTCTTCTTTCGACAATGTAGGCAGGGCCACATCCGTCGGGCACACCGCAACCCGCGCTGGGTTCCGGTTGAACGGATGGGGTGCAGGAAAAACACCATGGTGCGTATGACAGGCGTGCGCCACACCCGGGTCAGCGGGAAACAGGGGCAGTCCCGTCCCCGTTGACCCGGTCACACCCTCTCCCACTTGCCGGCCACACCCGGCCCAACCGGTCGTGTCACCGTCGCCATGTCCCGGTGGGCATCACCGAAAAACAGGCGTCCGGCCCGTCACGCCGCGGTCAGCACTGCGGTGGTCGTTTTCTCCTCAACAGGCGGTTGCGGCACCACACCGCACACAGCGCACCCCCCACCGGACCGATGGCCATCCCCACCCCGGATCAAGGGGTGGATCAGCACCGGAAAACCGGTGAACAGTTCACTGTGAATCAACGCGCGGCCGAGACTACCAGACCACCGGACTTTTCTGAACTTTTGCTTAACGGCAATGAAAATTATTTCCTTCCCACCCCGCCCCCAGTACCGCCAAAACACCCGGAAAAAGCCCATTCGTCAAGCTCAACACCACAAGCCAGGCAAACCTTAACAACTCTCAGACACGGCTCCATATTCGCGACACGGTGAGGAAAAACACACTTTTTGACACACTAACCCCACCCTTACATGGGCGTGGTCCCGGATGCCAATCGGTCACCGACAACGCATTCCACCCCCACCGCCGACCGATTGAACCACCCGCCCGACCCCCTGTCAGGGCGCCGGAAAAAGGCCCCGAATAGACAGATTAGTCTAGGTGTCGGTTCACATCTGTGGTACGCTGCCCCGTGGCGCCGTCCGCCGCGAAGGTGGCGGTCGGCCAGTACCACTTCCCCCGACAGAAAAAGAGGCTTTCCCCATGGGACGCATCCACAATTCGATTACCGACACCATCGGCGGCACCCCCCTGGTGCGGCTTAACCGTTTGACCGAAGGCCTGGAGGCCGACGTGCTGGTCAAACTGGAATCCTTCAACCCCGCCAACTCGGTCAAAGACCGCATCGGCCTGGCCATTATCGATGCCGCCGAAAAATCCGGGCAGCTCAAGCCGGGTGGCACGATTGTGGAGGCCACCTCCGGCAACACCGGTATCGCCCTGACCATGGTCGCTACCGCCCGCGGCTACAACGTCGTGTTGACCATGCCGGAGACAATGTCGATGGAACGCCGGGTGATGCTGCGGGCCTACGGCGCGGAAATCATTCTCACCCCGGGTGCGGCCGGCATGCAGGGTGCGGTCGACAAAGCCAATGAGATTCTCAAACAGCGCGAAGGGGCGGTCTCGGCCAACCAGTTCGCCAACCCGGCCAACCCCGAATTCCACTACGCCACCACCGGCCCGGAGATTTGGGAGGACACCGACGGCAAGGTCGATATTTTCGTGGCCGGTGTCGGCACCGGCGGAACGGTCTCCGGGGTGGGCAAATACCTCAGGGAGAAAAAAGACGACGTCGAAATCTATGCCGTGGAGCCTGCTGAGTCGGCACTGCTGACCACCGGCAAAGCCGGCCCGCACAAAATCCAGGGACTGGGTGCCAACTTCGTTCCCGGAAACCTTGACCGGGCGATCTTGACCAATGTGCTCACCGTCGCCAACGATGACGCGATCGCCACTTCCCGCAAACTCGGCAACACCGAAGCCATCCTGGGCGGCATTTCCTCCGGCGCCAATGTCCACGCCGCCCTGGAGCTGGCCAAAAAACCGGAGAACAAAGGCAAGACGATCGTCACCATCGTCTGCGACTACGGTGAGCGCTACGTCTCCACCGTGCTCTACGACGACATCCGCAACTAACCGACGTGCCCCGGCCCGCGCCACCGGTGGGCTTCGGTGGTCTTGTCCGGTCGCCCTGGCCGCATGCCCGGCAGCGAATCGTCCCGGGCGGTGGGCTGTTGATACGCTTTAGCGCATGTTCTCTTTGTTCGCGATGCTGCGCGAAGACCTGAAAAACGCCAAGGAACACGATCCCGCCGCCCGCGGTGACCTGGAAAATGCCCTGGTGTATTCGGGGCTGCACGCCATCTGGTCACACCGGGTGGCCCATGTTCTGTGGTGTCGCGGACTGAAGGGTCCAGCCCGGGTACTCGCACAGATCACCCGTTTTCTCACCGGAATTGAAATCCATCCCGGTGCCACCATCGGGCGTCGTTTTTTCATCGACCACGGCATGGGTGTGGTCATCGGTGAAACCACCGAAATCGGCGACGGGGTGATGCTCTACCACGGGGTGACTCTCGGCGGGCAGGTGCTCACCCAGACCAAACGCCACCCCACCCTGGAAGACAATGTCACCGTCGGCGCCGGTGCGAAGGTGCTCGGCCCCATCACCATCGGCTGCGGTTCGGCCATCGGCGCCAACGCCGTGGTGACCAAAGATGTGCCCTGCAACCACATCGCCGTCGGCATCCCGGCGGTCAACCGGCCCCGCAGCACCGACGAGTGCAAAAAACTCGTCGACCCGGACGCCTACATCGCCCGGAGGCGCCCCGCCGACGACACCGGTTTGTACAGCTGAGGTAAAAACACCCGGGTCCGTCCACGGGCCGGGTCAGCCACAACCGTGTTCAGCCACGACACCACCGCCGCTCCTGCGGGAGCAGCGGTGGTGTTTTTCTTCTGCCGGTGAAAACAAGCGTTACCGTGGTGTCACGGCCGACCTGCAACGTGATCGGCATACTCCGGGTTCTTCGAGATGAAATGCTCCACGGCACTGCAGCTGGGAACAATCCGGTACCCGGAGTCAACCGCATCCGCCAGCGCGGCTTCAATCAGGGGGTGTGACAGGCCTTTACCCCGGTGGGCGGGATCGATGACGGTGTGGAAAAATTCCCTCAGCCGGGGCTGCAGGTCCCGGTATTCGGCGACACCGGCCTGCTGACCGTCGACGGCAAGGAGATAGCGGTGATGGTCGCTGTCGTGGGTGATGGTGTGGTTGGTCTGCGGCATGGTGCATGTCCTTTCCGGTTCGAACTGTTCCCGCCCGGGAGTTATCCCGCAGCGCAGGGACGACTCCCGCGACCTATGCAGACGGCGGGCGGGAGATAAGGCGCGGGAAGAAAAGATCACCGGCCCGCACCTGCGGCTGGTCCCCCTACTTTTTCAGGCACAGCGGGGTGACCGCGCCGTATCCGCCGGTGACCGGGGTGGTGACAAACTGGCAGGTGTTCCAGCCCCGGTCGGTGATGATCTTTTTCACCGTCGCCCAGGAGTCCCCACTCAACGCCCTGCTGCGGGAGAGCACATAGCCGTTGGAGCGGTTGGGGCTGCCGATAATGGCCACATCCTTATTCTCGCTCATCCAGGTCACCCGGTAGTTGGTGGGGCCGTCGATGTTCTGGAAGGGAATATTGTCGAAAGCCACCCGCAGGGAGGCGCCGGTGGCCGGATCGGTCACCCGGGCGGCACCGTCCACCCCGGAGCGTCGGCCGGTGAAGGTCGTGCACCGGTTTTTCACCCCGACCAGCTGCGGGTCGAGCAGGGTGTAGGTGGCGGTGGTGTCACGCTGGCACTGCAGGTTGAACAGCTGCGGGATCACCGCCACCTGGTGCCAGGTGCCCTGGTAGCCGTCAAGATCAAGATGGTCGACCTGGGACAGCTGCGTCGGGGAGAAACTCTCCCCCGACGATCCGAAGGGAATGCCCCGGAAATCAGCGGCCTGGGCGGGCACGGCAACCATCGATACGGCTGCCGCGACAAGAAGGGATACTGCACTGCGGCGAATACTCATACACCCCATCATGCCCTGTTGATAGCACCTACCGCCTGCCGGGGCTGATTGACGGGGAGGGCGTGCCCCATAAAGGAGCCGCCCCGGGGCACACACGGGCGCGCAGACAAAAACACCGCCCGGCGGCCTTGTCAGGCTGCCGGGCGGTGTGTGCTGTGGCCAGACCCAGGATCGAACTGGGGACCTTCCACTTTTCAGGCGGACGCTCTACCGACTGAGCTATCTGGCCGGGAAGAACTCGTGGCACAGTATGTGTCTACTGTGACAGGGGTTTCCCTGCGACCCTGACGGGACTTGAACCCGCGACCTCCGCCGTGACAGGGCGGCGCGCTAACCAACTGCGCCACAGGGCCAAATGCTTTTGGCATTGCGGTTGATCCACACTCAGTGTGTGAGGTCAACGAGGTGAAAGCTTACAATACAGGCCAATCAGGCCACAAACCGTAAGGTCACACGCGCTTTCCGGGGGTACCCGAAGGGTACTGGCCACCAGTGCGTTGTCCCCGGTGCCACCCTCATCGCCGGGCACCGGGACAGCCCCGGCACACGTCACACCGCACCGGAGAGTCGGCCGCGGCACTAGAGTGGACAGTATGCGGTACCGCCTGAAGCACCGGATCAGTTTCCTGCTCATGGGTCGTTGGATGTACAAAGCGCTCGCCGAAACCAACGGCCGGGATCAGGCAGCCCGCCACCGGAAGCTGGCCGCGGGCCAGTACCGGCGGATGATCGAATCAATGCAGCCGGTGGCCGACGGCGACATCATGGCCCACAACGTCGAAAGCGGCGCGGTTTTCCTGGCTTTCTACATCGTGGGTCTGTCAGATCCGACGCTTGCCCTGTCGCCGGGGCGGTTCACAAAACTGGTGGCCCGCAGTTTTGATTTTTCCTTCATCGTCAACCGGATCGTGCCGCTGAAACGCATGGACCCGCAGGCATACTATGCCAAGCTTGCCGCCGGTGCCCGCTGGTCCCAGGAGCATGCCGACGACCATGACGACACCTTCGTCTTCGAGATGACCGACAACCCGGCTGTCGCAGGTCCTGACGGACGCACAGTCGTCGGCTTCGATTTTCACCGCTGCGGCCTGCAGAAGATGGCGGAAAAAAACCACGTCGATGAGGCGTTGCCCGCCCTGTGCAATCTGGACTACATTCTCATCGACCGTGTCCCGGGAGTGCATCTGGAAAGGGAACAAACCATATCCGGGGGCTGTTCGCGCTGCACGTTCCGGATTGTCGACGACACTGGACGACAACCCGGCAGGCGGTGACACGCGGCCACGGACGCTTTTTGCCGTATCGGGCTTGTTTTCCCCTGATCTGATCAGTCCATGCATGAAATAGCAATATCCCGGGTGAAACTGTGTGTTTCACCCGGGATGTTTGCTGCGACCCTGACGGGACTTGAACCCGCGACCTCCGCCGTGACAGGGCGGCGCGCTAACCAACTGCGCCACAGGGCCAGAATGTGTCTCGGGCAGGCGGCGCCTGCCGTTGAACGCTAGTGACTTTACAGGCTGTGGGACTCATCGGCCAAATCCTGCTTCTACCAGTAGTTTTCACAGTCCTTTCCGGTGGGATGGGCTGCTGTGGCCCGTTGGTTGCACGCAGCGGCGGGCAGCCTCCGCAGATGCCCGGGCGGATACAGCGCCGGGGCAGGACAAGGACAGGCAGTCACCGGTTAGCCGCGCCCGGGGTGAAGGACCGTTCAGCCACGGATGGATGCCACCAAAAGGTGTGGATCATCGTAAAAAGGCTCCCCGTTCCGGCCGGCTGGCCCGGCCGGACCGGGGATAGGGTGCCGACAGCGGTGTGGCGGATTCGCGCCCGGTTCCCCCGGTTGCCGCGGTTGGTCTTTGGCACGGTACCCCAGTCGGCGGCAACGCTGCCGGGCACGTGTTCGGACATGCCGGAGACCCGGCTGCTTGCGTACCGGGGTCTGTGGTGCCACCGGCGGCACGGACAACAACACCAGCCGGATATCGTGGGAAATCGTGGCGGGCATTTTCCAGGCCTTTCCGCAGACACAAAAACACCGCCTGACCTTGTCGGTCAGGCGGTGTTTCAGCTGTACTCCCAACGGGATTCGAACCCGTGTTGCCGCCGTGAAAGGGCGGAGTCCTAGGCCCCTAGACGATGGGAGCTTGTACCCTTGCGGGCTACGAAAATATATCCCACAACAACGACACAACACAAATCGCCAGGTCACAGCGGGTGGAGATACTGCCCTGACAGGACAGTCGTCGATGGGTGCCGGCTGCGGGGTCTTATTCCCCGGCTACCTCGGCCGCAGCCCGGTTGGCGATCCAGGCACCACGGAGCACGACGATGGTCAGCAGCAGGCACCCGACCAGGCAGATAATGGTTCCGGTTTCGATCGAGGTGATGGCCATACCGGCCGCGATCACAGCGCTGAGAAATGCCGCGGCCCAGGAATAATCGACGCTGGCTTTGTGCGCGGCGGCCCAGGCGGCGTCGGAGTGCTGGGTCAGCCGGGTGCGGTAGCCGACAAATCTGTTGCGCTGGAGTGTCCCCTTGGCACTGGCCGCGGCAATCCAGCCGAACATTCCGGCCGCCGCGACAAAGGTGAGTGACATGAAGATCTGGTACATGGCCTCTGCGGCCCTGCCTTTCATGGGGAAAGAACAAAACAGGTGCGTGTCCTTGTATACCAGCTCCCACACGTGCCTGAAACAGCTTCCGGCACCCCACCCCTGCCACCGGCCCCGGCAACCGGCCACTGACGCTACCTGGGGGCGATAACCGCCTGCCGGGGCTGATGTACCTTGCCGCCGGGACCCGGTGGGGGCAGGAAAACAAAAAAATTCCCCCGGTCGGTGGCGACCGGGGGAATTATGGGTTTGTGGGCCCTGTGGGGCTCGAACCCACGACCTGCGGATTAAAAGTCCGTAGCTCTACCAACTGAGCTAAAGGCCCACGGGATCAGTGCGGCGAAGGTTGTGGTGCAACCGTTCGGTTCGCGCTGTCCTTCACACAGTATAGAGATCGTTGGCTGATGCACAAAACCAGAGGACCCCTGTGTGTGGATCATGCCCGGAAAACCTGTGTTTCCCGCTGGTCAGGAACCGGTGTCCGGGTGGCTGGAAATACGTTGCGCCCCGCGGTGCGCGACAGGCGCAGGCGGGGCGAAACGGTTATGCGGTGTACCCGGCTGCCGCCGTGGGTACGCCCGGCGGGTTTACTTCTTCATCGAGCCGGTGGACACGAAACGCTGGTGGAAGCTCAAAGCCTCTTCCAGCAGGTGCGGGGTCTGCATGACCTTGTTTTCCTTGGCGTAGTGCAGGGCGCGGTCGTAGTAGTCCTCGAGGATCGGGCGGTAGTCCGGGTGGGACAGCTCAATGATCTTCCTGGCGCGCTGGCGCGGGGCCAGGCCCCGCAGGTCGGCGTAGCCGTACTCGGTGATGATGACCTTGACGTCCTGCTCGGTGTGGTCAACATGCGAAACGAACGGCACGATCGCGGAGATGTCGCCGCCCTTGGCCTCGGACTGGGTGATGAACGAGGAGATGTGGGCGTTGCGGGTGAAGTCCGCGGAACCGCCGACACCGTTCATCATGCGGGACCCCATGACGTTGGTGGAGTTGACGTTGCCGTAGATGTCGCATTCGACCATGCCGTTGGTCGCGATCAGGCCGATACGGCGGACAACCTCCGGGTGGTTGGAGACCTGCTGCGGGCGCAGGATGATCGTCTTGGCGTATTTGGAGGCCTCGGCGTTCATCTTGTTGGCGTATTCGGGGCTGAGCGAGAAGGAGGTCGCCGAGGCCACGGTCATCTTGCCGGAGTCGATCAGGTCGACCATGCCGTCCTGGATGACTTCGGTGTAGGCCTTGATGTTTTCGAACTTCGAGTCCAGCAGGCCGCTCATCACGGCGTTCGGGACGTTACCGACACCGGACTGCATGATGTATTTGTCGTAGGACAGCCGGCCCGCGCGGACCTCGCCCTCGAGGAAGTCGAGGAAGTTGGCGGCGATCTTCTTGGAGACATCGTCGACCGGCTTGAAGGGGGCGTTGCGGTCGGGGTGGTTGGTTTCCACCACGGCGACAACCTTGTCGACGTCAATGTCGATGTAGGTGGTGCCGATGCGCTGGCCCGGATCGGTGATCGGGATCGGCTTGCGGTTGGGCAGCTTGCCGACACGGTAAACATCGGCCATGCCCTCCAGGTTCTCGGACTGCCAGGAGTTGACCTCGATGATGATCTTTTCGGCCTCGTCGAGGTATTCGACGTTGTTGCCGATCGAGGAGGAGGGCACAATGTGGCCTTCTTCGGTGATGCGGACAGCCTCAACGATGGCGACATTCATCTGGCCGAAGAACCCTTCGGAGACGTACATGCCGGACTCCGACAGGTGGTAGTCGGCGTAGTAGGTGGTGCCGTCGTTGATCTTGCTGCGCAGGATCGGATCCGACTGGTAGGGGGTGCGGAAGCGGATGGCGTCGGCTTCGGCCAGCGTTCCGTCGCAGTCATCGGCGGTGGAAGCACCGGTGAACAGGTCGATCATGAACTCGTCGCCCTTGGCGTGGGCGGCCTTGGCTTTCTCCGCAATGGCGCCGGGCAGGACCTTCGGGTAGCCGGCACCGGTGAAGCCGGAGATGCCGACCTTGTCACCGTGGTTGACGAATTCGGCGGCTTCGTCGGCCGTCATGATTTTGCCGCGGAGCTTCGCGTTGGCGATCCGATCGGACATGTGATTCCTCCTGTAGGGGCGGGTGTGCCGGTGTATTCCCCGCGGATATCTGTTGATCCGGTGGGAGAAAAAACCGGCCGGACGGGGCACAAGCGGCGGGCCGCCGGACAATCCGGCGGCCACCGGCAGGTGACTGATTCTCCCGTGCGGCCGGTCAAGCGCATCCCCGCCGGTGGCGGGTAGCCGGGATGCCGGCCCCGGAGGGGACGGCACCCGGATGCGGGGAGGATGGTTTGTTTCCTCGCGGAAAAACCCCCGCCCCGCTGCTTGCGGTCCGGCACGACCGTTGTTGTTTTTGTTTCGTTGTGTATGGGTGTCCACCGTGCAGTCCCGTGTGACCGGGGCAACTTTGGGGCGAACACGCTGCGCCCCCCACAATAGGGCAACCGGGGTATCCGTGGCGGCTTTTCAGCATCCACCACCCCCACAGGGGTTACCTTTGGCGCCGACGGACTTTTCAGCTGGCAAAACCGGCCGCAGCAGGCAGCTGCGCCCCTCCCCCGCCGGATGGATGCCCCGCCCGGACACGGCCCGGTGCACGGGCGGGGCCCGGCCCCGGTGGCTGATCCACCCGGGCGGGACGGGGTGGAACAAAGGTTGTTTTCACCCATCCACCGTCCACCCCCGGATCATGGGCGGCCGGGGCGGTGTTGCCCGTATGCGGGGTGTCCTGCCAGACTTTATGGCCGTGGAACAATGCCCTGCACCCCCGCCCCTGTCCATTGGCCGGTTGGCCCTCGGCTCCCCGGTGGTTCTGGCCCCGATGGCCGGTGTGACCAATGTGGCTTTCCGCACCCTGTGCAGGCAGCTTGAGCGCGAGGCCTGCGACACCGTGGCCGGTTTGTACGTCTGCGAGATGGTCACCGCCCGCGCCCTGGTGGAGAAAAACCCCAAGACCCTGCACATGACCACTTTTGCGGCGGAGGAGAATCCGCGCAGTCTGCAGCTGTACACCACGGATCCGCACTACACCTATGAAGCGGCGAAAATGATCGTCGACCAGGACATGGCCGACCACATCGACATGAACTTCGGCTGCCCGGTGCCGAAGGTCACCCGCCGCGGCGGCGGATCAGCCCTGCCCTACAAGCGGAAACTGTTCGGCCAGATTGTGGCCGCAGCCGTTAAAGCCACGTCAGGAACCGGCATTCCGGTGACGGTGAAAATGCGGGTGGGCATCGACGCCGAGCATCACACCCACCTGGATGCGGGACGCATCGCGGTGGAGGAAGGGGCCGCCGCGGTGGCGTTGCACGGGCGCACGGCCGCGCAACGCTATTCCGGGCAGGCCGACTGGAATGAGATCGCCCGGCTGAAACGGCATCTGGCCCATACCGGAATTCCGGTACTGGGTAACGGCGATATTTTCGCGGCCGGTGACGCACGCAAGATGATGGAGACCACCGGCTGTGACGGGGTGGTCATCGGCCGGGGATGTCTGGGCCGGCCCTGGCTTTTTACCGAACTGGCCGCCGAACTGTCCGGCAAACCGGTTCCGCCCGAGCCGACACTGGGGCGGGTCACCGAGATCGTTATCCGCCACATGGAGCTTCTTGTCGCCCACGACGGCGAGGACAAAGCCGCCCGGGACATCCGCAAACACATGGGCTGGTATTTCCGTGGTTTCCCCGTCGGCGGGGAGGTCCGTTCCGCGCTAGCCCGGGTGGAAAGTCTGGCGGATCTGAAAGCCAAACTGGCCCCCTTCGCCGATTCCCGGGAAGTGGCCTGTGAACCGGACAGTCCCCGCGGCAGGCAGGGGCGGCCGAAGAAAGTCACCCTGCCCGACGGATGGCTCGATGACCCCTACGACGACACGGTGCCGGTGGGCGCCGACATCGACAACTCCGGCGGGTAACACCCCGGCCCGCCGCGGTGGGCCGGGGTGGGCAGATCAAGCCACACCGTCGGCATCCCCGCCGCAATGGCGCCGCGACCCCCGACGGCTCCACGTCCGTGACGAAAAGCTCACTGCCGGTTAATTGAGTCTCACCTCACAGATTTGGTGAACCGGGTCCGGCAAAACGGTTACATCAAAGTAACGGCCAGCTGGGCCTGTCAGCGGGGGGCGCCGGTGAACTGGGAAAAACGGCCAGACATTGGACCGGCGCCAAGCAGTCCGCGACTGCGGAAAGACCGGTGCCGGCCCGCGGCAGCCTCCTCAGTTCACCGGGCGGGACTTGTCCCCTATATTCGTTGACATGCGTACTTCCTACAGGGAACACCTGGACACTTTTTCCCACGACCTGATCATCATGTGCGACATGGTGCAGGTCATCATGGTCAAAGCGTCCGAAGCCCTGCTGGAGCGCAATCTCACCGCCGCCGAGGAGGCCCTGTCGCTGGGCGATGATCTCAAAGAGGTCAAAGTGCGCTGCGAGGAACGTGCGGTGCAGCTTTTGGCCCTGGAAGGCCCGCTGGCCAGGGATCTGCGGCAGGTCGTCTCCTCGATCTACATTGTCGAGGACATCTCCCGGATGGCCGCACTGGCCAAACATGTCGCCTCCACCGCCCGCCGCAGGCATCCCGCCTCCGCGGTACCGGAACCGTTGGAAGGCTATTTCCGGGAACTGTACCGGGTGGTGACAGCGATGACGGAGAAGCTGCGCGATCTGCTCATCCACCCCGAGGATGTCGATGTGGCCATGGTCTTCGGCGCCGACGACGACGCCGTCGACGATATCCAGGAGCACCTGTTTGTGCTTCTCACCCAGCGCGAGTGGGAGCATTCCACCACCGAGGCGGTCGATGTGTCCATGCTGTCGCGCTACTACGAACGCTACGCCGACCACACGGTCAATGTGGCCAGCCGCATCGTCTATTTGTCCACCGGCATGAAACCGGACGAGTATCTGGCCAAGCGGGAGGAAGAAGAACGCGAGGCGGAAATGCAGCGCCGCTTCGCCGAGCTGGAACGCTCCGCCTCCAGGCCTTAAAGCCCCCGCCGCCGACCGCCCGGCACCGGTGTCACCGGCGCACCCGCCGCACAGGAAAAGCCCACCGGGAAAACAATTCTCCGGTGGGCTTCATCAGGCCGGGCACAGCGGTCGGCTACACCCTGTGACCGCCGGGTTGGCCGGTGGCCGGGGCGTCGTTGTTTTTGAGGGTGCCGAGGATCTCTTCCAGCACAATAAGCTGCGGATCCTTGACCTCATCGGGAACATCTTCCGGCTTGGCCAGCTTGGCGTTGACCTTGTTCATGGGCAGCACCACCATGAAGTACAGGGCGGCGGCGATGATGAGGAAGTTCAGGACCGCGGTCACCACGGTGAACGGACGGATTTCAGCGCCATTGAGCACCGGAACCCACAGTTCATCGAAATTGGGTTTGCCGAAAATCGCACCGATGAGCGGATAGATCACTTCGTCGGTCAGCGCTTTGACGATGGGGCTGAACGCGGCGCCAATGACCACGGCCACGGCCAGGTCGATGACGTTGCCGCGCATAATGAACTTCTTGAAGCCTTCGAGCACAGCTTCTCCTTGGGTTTTATCTGGAAGGGTTGACACAAAAGCCCCGCGCACTGCACGCTGACATGCATGCAATAGGCTGCGCGGGACTGTTAAACCCTACGCCCACCCACCGGCCGGCAACATCCGCGACACCACATTGTGTGCCAGAATAATTAGCACAGATACATTTCCGCAGGTAACGCTTCAAGCAGCCAGTCCCACCGGGGGTGGTTGGGGGTGTTTTTAAAAACCCGCTGCCCCCACGACACGGACAACCCGATCCCGTCCGAACCCGCCGCCACGGCTGCGGCGGGACAATCATCCCTGCTGCGGGTGTGGGCGGGTCGTGTGGTGTGACACGTGGACGGGACCGGGTTGCCGGTGACAGTCGCGGGCAACCGGCCATGACCAACCGGTGTCCGCTTCAACCGCCCGGGCAAGAGACGAGGAACCGGGCGGGGCTTGGTGAAAAGACAACGCCGCTGCGCCCGGCCCACCGGTGGGTGTACCCGGGTGGGCTTTCTGTCGGGCGCAGGCGCTTTTTCGCTTGGGCACACCCCGGGGTGCACACTGGTGGGCCTGCGGCGCGCGGCACGGGTGTCTTCGCCCGGGGACCGGCATCCCGGCAGGTGTGGGCCGGGTGGTGAAGCGGGGTGTTTATCCGAAACGGCCGGAGATGTAGTCTTCGGTTTCTTTCTCGGAGGGATTTTCGAAAATCCTGGTCGTCGGCCCGATTTCGACCAGGCGGCCCGGTTTGCCGGTGGCTTCCAGGGAGAAAAACGCCGTCTGGTCGGACACACGTGCAGCCTGCTGCATGTTGTGGGTGACGATGACGATGGTGAATTCTTCCTTCAGTTCACTGATCAAATCTTCCACCGCCAGGGTGGAGATCGGGTCCAATGCGGAGCAGGGTTCGTCCATCAGCAGCACATCGGGTTCCACCGCAATCGCACGGGCGATGCACAGACGCTGCTGCTGGCCGCCGGACAGGCCACCGCCGGGACGGTCGAGACGGTCTTTGACCTCTTCCCACAGGTTGGCGCCGCGCAGTGATTTTTCGGCGACTTCCTTCAGTTTCGCTTTGTTGTTCACGCCCTGCAGGCGCAGCCCCGCGGTGACGTTTTCCTCGATCGACATTGTCGGGAAGGGGTTCGGCTTCTGGAAGACCATGCCGATGGTGGTGCGCACGGCAACCGGGTCGACGTTTTTGCCGTAAATGTTGTCGCCGTCGAGAAGGATCTCGCCTTCCACCCGGGCGCCGGGGGTGACTTCGTGCATGCGGTTGAGGGTCCGCAAAACCGTGGACTTGCCGCAGCCGGACGGTCCGATGAACGCGGTGACCGCACACGGCGGGACTGCCAGAGACACGTCCTGCACGGCGTGGAAGTCGCCGTAGTAGATATTGACGTTGTTGATGTCCAAACGCTTGGCCATGGTGATTGTTTTCCTTTAAGTGTTTTTTTGTGTCAACGGGGCCGAGACCGTGGTGCGGCTTCAGGTTTTTCTCTCCCGCCCGCCACCGGGCGGCGGGAATGCCGGCGGACCCGGGTGGCGGCGGGGGCGGTGGTGCTACTTCTGCTTGCCGGTGACCCGAACCGACAGGATGCGGGCACCGATGGTCAGGATGGCGATCAGCAGCACCAGGGTCAGGGCCGCACCCCACATCTTGTCCACCGCCGGACCCTGGAAGTCGGCGCGGTACATGTCGAGCATCATCAGCGGCAGCGAGGACTGGTTGCCCGACAGCGGCGACCAGTTGATCGATGCCGAGGAGCCGACCAGGATCAGCACCGGGGCGGATTCACCCATCACGCGGGCGATCGCGATCATGATGCCGGTGACAATGCCCGACCAGGCGGTGGGCAGCACGATTTTGATGATCGTTTTCCACTTCGGAACACCCAGGGCGTAGGCGGCTTCGCGCAAATCCTGGGGCACGATGCGCAGCATCTCCTCGGTGGTGCGCACCACCACCGGGATCATCAGCAGCACCAGGGCCAGGGCCACGGCCATACCGGAGCGTTCGAAACCGAACAGCACAATCCACATGGAGTAGACGAACAGGGCGGCCACAATCGACGGCACACCGGACAGAATGTCGACCATGAAGGTGGTGACCTGTGCCAGGCGGCCGTTGTTGCCGTATTCAACAAGGTAGATGGCGGTAAACACACCGATCGGGATGGACAGCACGGCACAGATCGTCACCTGCACGAAAGTGCCGATCATGGCGTGGACGGCACCTCCGGCGGCCATGTCACTGGTCACACCCAGCTGCGATTTTCCCCACCATTCGGCGGAGATCACCTGTCCGATACCGCGGTGGACAAGTTCGAACAGCACCCAGCCCAACGGGATCAAAGCGATGGCAATGGCGGCGTAGACCAGGCCGTAGGCGATGTAGTTGGAGACTTTGCGCCTGCCCGACGGCGGGGTGAAGGTTGTGTTGCCCAGATTGCGGGCCGCGGCTTTGGCGGTCACTGTTGCGGTGGTCATTTATTTGTTCCTCCTCGCGATAACGGAGCGCGCGGTCGCGTTGACGATGAACGTCAGGACGAACAGCACCAGGCCCGCGGCAATGTAGGCGCCGGCTTTGAGATTGTTGTTGAATTCGGGGGCCGCGTTGGCGATCGCGGTGGCAAACGTGGTGCCGCCGTCGAAGATCGACCAGCGGAATTCCGGTGCCGAGGAGACAACCAGGTACAGGGCCATGGTTTCACCCAGGGCGCGTCCCAGCCCCAGCATCGAGCCGGAGATGAAGCCGGAGGTACCGAAGGGAAGCACCGTCATGCGGACGACCTCCCACCGGGTGGCCCCCAGGGCCAGGGCCGATTCGATGTGGCCCTTCGGGGTTTGCACGAACACCTCACGGGCGGTGGCGGCGATGACGGGAAGAATCATCACCGCCAGCACAATGCCGCCGGTGGCCAGGTTGCGGGACGTGGCGAAGCTGGGCGAATTGGCGTAGGTGGCAAACAGCGGAATCCAGGCGAAGTGGGCGTTGATCCAGGTGTACAGGCCGGACAGCGCGGGACCGAGAACCGTCATGCCCCACAGGCCGTAGACGATGGAGGGAACCGCCGCCAGCAGGTCGACCAGAAAACCCAGCGGGCGGACCGCTTTGGCCGGGCAGTAGCTGGACAGGAAGATCGCCACGCCCAACGCGATCGGCATGGCCAGGGCCAGGGCGATCAGGGAGACCAGCACGGTGGCGAAAAACAGGTTCGGGATACCGAACTTCATCGCCGTGACATCGGAGGTGTCCCAGTCGCCGGAGTAGGTGAAAAAGCCCCACAGACCGTCGGCGTTGTTGAGCAGGGCGGGAACGGCCCGCCACAGCAGAAACAGACCGATCAGGCCGATGAGCACCGTGATGGTGACGGCGGAGCCGGTGGTCAAAAACGAAAAGATGGAATCATTGCGCCGGTGGTTGCCGCCGTCGGTGAGACGGACGCGCGGACCGCCCGGGGCAGCGGGTGCGGCCGCACCGGCTGCCCCGGCAGCGGGATCCACCGTTGCCTGGCCCTTTTTCTGAGCCGAAACGGAATTGGTCATGGTTGTTGCTCTTTTAAGGCTTGGTGTATCCGGGGGCAGCGGCCGAGCCGTGGAACACACGGTGTCATCTGCCGCCGCGGCGGAAGCCGCAGTCGTTGCAGGCCGACTGCCCTTCCGGGTTTGTCTCTTGTGTCAAAAGCGTCGTGGACGGGTGCATCTGCTGCCCGCTCCCCCACCTGCCACGGCGGTGGGGATGCCACAAAAACAGTGCGGCCGGTGGTGTCGTGTCATGTCACCGTGGTCATCGCCGGGCGGCCGGGCCCGCCGCCGGCACCGGGTGGAACAACCCTTCCCGGTGCCGGTGACATCAGGGGCGGCGGTGGGCACTGGTGTGCCCGTCGCGTCGAGGCGATGGCCTACTTGATGGCGTCGACAGCTGCTTCCAGCTTCTCTTTGTAGGCACCCTTGACCGGGATGTAGCCCTTGTTTTCCAGCTCGGAATCCTGGTTGGCCAGGGCGACCTTGAGGAAGTCCTTGACCATGTTGGTGGTGTTGTCGTCCTGGTAGCCGGCCGAGCAGACGATTTCGTAGGTGGTCAGCACCAGCGGGTAGGCGCCCTTTTCCTTCATGGAGAACAAAGCGTTGGCGTCAACGATCATGTTGTGGCCCTCGCCCTTGTACTTCAGGTGGTCCAGGGCGACACCGACGTTGTCGGCGTTGAGTTCGACCGGGCCGTCGCCGAAGTCGAGGCTGGCAACCCCCACACCGTCAACGCCTTTGGCGAAACCGGCCTCCACGTAGGTGATGGAGCCTTCGGTGGCCGACACCTCGGTGATCACACCCTTGGAGCCGTTGGCGCCGGAACCGGTGGCGGTCGGGAAGGACTTGCCGGTGGTGGACCAGTTGTCGGGGGCGGCGGCCTTGAGGAACTTCTGGAAGTTGTCGGAGGTGCCGGATTCCTCGGAGCGGTAGATGACCTTGATGTCGGAGTCGGGCAGGGTGGCGCCGTCGTTGAGGGCGGCGATCGCCGGATCATTCCACTTGGCGATCTTGCCGCCGAAAATCTGGGCCAGCACATCCGGGGACAGGTTCAGGTTGTCGACACCGTCGATCTTGTAGGCCACAGCCACCGGGCCGATGACCAGCGGCAGGTGCCAGGCGTCGTTGCCGCCGCAGCGCTGCTTGGCTTTCTCGGCCTGCTCATCCGACAGCGGGGAGTCCGAGCCGCCGAAGTCGACGGTGCCGTTGATGAACTGCTTCTGGCCGGAACCGGAACCGGTGGCGGTGTAGTCGAAGGAGGAGCCCGAGACAGCGGCACCGTACTTGGTGCGGAAGTACTCCATGGCCTTCTGCTGGGAGGTGGCGCCTTCGGCGGTCAGCTTGCCGGTGGCGCCGGACAGGTCCATGTCGCCGGCGGATTCGGAGCCGCCGGCGGGAGCGGCACTGTCGGACTGCTCGGAGCAGGCCCCCAGTACCAGGGAGGTGCAGGCGATGAGGCTCACCAGGGCGGCTTTGGTGGAACGGGTGGTCACGATGGGTATTCCTCTTTCAAACGTCACGGAAAAAAGTTGTGGTGATCATGCTCGATACCGGCCGGGCACGGCATGCGGTGGCACACCTGATCCGGCTACGACACGCAAACGTAAAAGCCCCACATGACCGCTACCCCACCTGAAGGTGAACAGACGATGACCAACCGTGTCCGGCGGGCGGTCACCCACTCTGGGCGGATCCACATCGTTGGACAGTCCCCAACATCTGCCCCACAGGCCACCCTAACCGGCCTTCCCGGCCGCCCCGCCGGCCCGCACGCTGTACAAATACCGGCCCCCGGCACCACACCCCGGCACAGACCGTGGCCCGGCCGGCACCCCGGCAAGGGGCAAAACCAGCCCCGTCAACCGGGGCACACCAGCGCGGCGGGGATGCGCCGGCACAGGGGAACTCTTCCCCAGCCACCCCCATACGGGGGTATTTTCCCTCTGTTGGCCCCCACCCGGGCGGACAGCCGGGCCACGCCGTCAACTGCCGGACATCATGTGCAACCCGGTGTTCACCCGGAAGTTACCGGATCCATCTGCCGGACACGCTGGCGCGCCACCACGGGCGCGGTGCGGGCGATGGTGCGCTGTCTTTCCGCCCCACCAGGAGGGCTGTCAGCCCAGCCGGTAGACGACGTGGCGTTGGCAGACATCAAAACCCAGTCGCCGGTAGGCGGCCACAGCGGCTTTGTTGTCGGCTTCGACATACAGGATCACCCGGTTGGTTTCCGCCGCCAGATAGGACAGTCCGCAGCTGATCAGCGCGCCACCCAAGCCGGTGCCCCGGTAGCGGTCGGCCAGGCCGACGACATATATTTCGCCGGTGCCGTCGGGATGTTTTTTCGTCCAGTGGAATCCGGCAAGCACCGGATCAAGGCCGGTGGTGTCCCAGACAAACAGCACCCCGGCCGGGTCGAACCAGTCGGTGGCGGTGGCTTCCTCCAGCCGGGCGGCATCCCACCCGCCCTGCTCGGGATGCCAGCTGAACGCCTGGTTGTTGACCTCGAGCCACTGGCTGCGGACCGCGGCGGAATCCAGGTCAACCCCCGGATTGTCGAGGCTGCCCAGGAGCACACCGGGCGGGAGCGCCGCGCTGGCGGCCGTGTGGAGTTCCTCCCCGGTGATCTCCATCACCAGCAGTTGCCTGACAGGGGTACCCGACCAGGCGGTGGCGGCGGCCTGGGCCGCGGGCAGATCACCGTGGGCCCAGAAATCGGTGGCCCCGGCCCGGCGCGCCCGGCGCGCCAGCGCCGCCCCGATGCCGCGGCGCCGCTTTGCCGGGTCAACCACCATTTCGCACTGGTTGCCGTGAATGGCTGCCACACCCGCCAGTGTTGCCGGATGGCCGGCGGCGTCGCTGTCGCACACCGTTACTGTGCCGTCGCTGCCAGCCAGTGCCAGCAGATGGTGGTGGCCGAAACTGCTGTCGGCCAGTCCGCGCAGGAAGTGCTCGCTCACAGGCGGGATCCCGTCCACGGCGGCGGCCTTCTCAATCAGCTCCATGATGGTCTCGGTGGTGGTGGCGTCGTCGGTGTTGTCGGTGTCGGTCATGCCCACCAGGCTAGTGACCCGGCCGGGATCCTGTAGATCTATAGAGGTGGGAAAACGACGAACCGGCCGATGGGCAGTGATTGTTCTTGCCGTGTGTGTGCTGGGTGCGTGGATCGCCGACACGGTTGCCGCCGCCCGGGTGGAAAAAACCATTTCCTCGACCATCCGGCAGGACAACACCACGGCGGGGGAACCCCGGGTGTGGGTGGGGGGCACCCCGTACCTGCTGGCCCTTGCCACCGGGACAGTGCCCACCGTGGCCATTGACATGGGTGATGTCGACGTCCCCGATTTTGGCCTTGTCACACTGCGCACCGACGCCACCGGCATCACCGTGACCCCGCAGCAGGTACTCGGCGGCGACTGGCAGGGCGCGACAGCGAAATACCTGGTGCATTCGATGCGCCTGGACGGCACTTCCCTGGGGGCGCAGCTGGGTATGGATGATCTGCAGATTTCCAACCCGGTGGATATCTCACCGATGGGTGAGCCGCAGACCGAGGCGCTGTTGACCGGCACCCCGCCGGGGGTGGACGACAGATTTTCGGTGCTGGTGAAACTGCGCATCACCGCGGGGGTGGTCAGCATCACCCCGCTGGAAATCCGTTCCTCACCACAGGTTGGTCCGGCCGTACAGCAGCAGGCGCTGAACGCGTTCACCTGGTCGAGTGATTCGGCGGATCTGCCCATTGGTGGCCGGGCCAGTTCCATCCAGTGCACCGGCGGGTCGATTCTCATCCAGTCGGCCACCGACAATGTGCGGCTCAACCACGACAATCTGTCACCGCGCCCGGGGATCCCCGCAACGGGCTAGTCCTGCCCGCCCGCTGGCGGCTGCTCCCGGGTCCGCCCCGGCAGATGGTGGGCGGTTAGTATTTTGTGTATGGCTTCCAACAAGGACAACACCCCCGACCCGCAGGATGGTGGACGCGCACCGGCCGACACCCCGACCGATACCCACGCGGCCGCCGGGCAGCCGCCGTCACTGTCGGGCAATGATGCCGTCAACCTGGCGGCGGAGCAGTCGAAAAACACCGCCGGGAAAAATATTCCGGTGCTGGGCGATCTGCCGATTGCCGACAACACCGCGAATCTGCGGCAGGGACCGAATCTGCACGATGGTCTGCTGGCGCTTCTTCCCCTGATCGGTGTGTGGCGCGGCGAAGGCCAGGCCGATACCGCCGAGGACGGCCAATACAGCTTCGGCCAGCGGCTGATTTTCGCCCACGACGGCGAAAACTACATCTCCTACGAGTCGGTGACCTGGAAACTCGATGATCAGGGCAACCCGGCAGGCCCCGACCAGCGGGAAACCGGTTTCCTGCGCATCAGCGACAAAGACGAAATCGAGATGATCATCACCCACGCCGCCGGGGTCGTCGAAATCTATTACGGCGAGCCGCGCAGCGAACGCTCCTGGCAGCTGGAATCAGCGCTGACCACTGTCACCGCCACCGGCCCGGCGAGCCTGGGGCCCGGGAAACGGCTCTACGGGCTGCTGCCCAACAACGACCTGGGCTGGGTGGAAGAACGTGCCGTCGACGGTGCCCTCCACCCGCGGATGTCCGCCCAGCTGAAACGGGTCGTCGGCTAACAGCCACCGGGTGGCCGACACCGGTTTTTTTCACGGTCTTTTTTGAAAAAACACTCCCTCCCCCGTATGTGACTGCGTGTCCTTTTTTCGGGGGAGGGAGTGTTGTGTTTTGTCACCGGCGGGAAGAAGGGTGTGCCCGGCGGGCTTTTCCTTCCCGGCAGGCACGGTCACTTCTTTTTCTTTTTGCGGGATTTCTTCTTGGCTGTTGTCGTCTTGTCCGGTGACTGCCCGCCGTGCGTGGTATTCGTGCCGCCGCCTGCCGCCTGCCGTGATGTCAGCCCGGCGCTGCTGGTGACCGGTTTGTCCAAACGGTCGCCGTCCATCCCGGCCAGTGCAGCGGCCCCGTCGGTATCGGCCGCCAGCGCCGCGGATATCAGGCGGGCGATTGTTGCCGCGTTTTTCGGCTCGGGGCGTTTTTTGCCGTCAATGGCTGTCACCCTGGCGCCCAGCCTGACCGACGAGACCAGCCACACCGAGTCGGCTTTTTTGAGATCTTTGACCGTCAACCTGCCGTAGCGGCAGGTGTAGCCCTGTTTCCCGGCATGGGCGAACAGTGCCTGTTGGGTGGTGCCGGGTAAAATCCCCGGCTGCGGCGCAGGCGTGGTGATCACCTCACCGGTGACGGCGATCACCGTGGAGGTGGTGGCTTCCAGAACATGCCCGTCAGCCGACAGGAAAATCACGTCGTCGGCGCCGTGGGCACGGGCATAGCGTCTGGCGGACATGTTGGCCGCGTAGGCGAGCTGTTTGGCCGACACCACAGCCCACGGCACATCAGTGTCGACGGTGGTCTCGTATCCCCTCACCCCGGTGATCACCGCCACCCCCTGCTGACGTTCGGTGAGGGTCTGCCGCGGTATCGGGGAGACGGTCACCCACGCTGATTCCCGGCCGGTTGAGGCCCGCCCGCGGGTGAGTGTCCAGGTCATCACCGCACTGGCGGCGGATTGTTTTTTCCATTCCGCCAGTGCCACCGCGCTGGCTTCCCGCCAGATGTGGGGATCGGGTTCAGACAGCTCAAGCTGCGCGGCAGAGGAGGCGAAACGCTGCAGATGCCGGTTGATGTTGACCGGGACACCGTTATCTACCAGCAGGGTTTCAAATATCCCGTCGCCACGGGTGACGGCGGCATCGTCGAAAAAGACGTGCGGGAGATTCGGGTTCTGGCTGCGGCAGGACCCGCCGAGCGGGTCAACGATGACAATCACGGGGGCGGGCGCGGGTTCGGTCATGGATCCAATTATGCCGCGCCGGAGGCGCTACCATCGGCTGTTGTGAGTTCACAGCCGAAAAATCCGAACGCTTCCCTCCCCCGCCACAGTCCCGGTGACGCGGCGTCACCGATTCTTGACCTTGCCGGGGCGTTGCCCCCGGATTCCGGCAGCCCCGCGGGACTGCGGCCGGAAGAGGCGGGCAGTGACACTGTCGCCTGGCATTACGGCGGCCCGTTGGAAGAACAGATGTGTCTTTCCCGGGGCGGCGCCACCGTCACCGACCGGTCGCACCTGTCGGTTGTCGAGATATCCGGTGCCGATGCGCTCGATTTGTGCAACCGGCTGTTCAGCCAGAAACTCGACGGCGCCCCCGACGGGTACGCCGCCGGGATGCTCAACCTCAACGCGCAGGGCCATGTGCTGCACTCAGCGCGGATTGCGCTCGCCGGCACCACCCTGACCATGATCACCACCGCCGACCAGGCCGAGTCCCTTGTCGCCTACATCGAGTCGATGCGTTTTTGGTCGCAGGTCACTGTCACCCCCACCACCCACGCCGTGCTGACGGTCATGGGTTCGGGCCACCGCCTGCCGCAGACCCTCGACGGGGAGATTGCCCGCATCCCCATCGACTGGCTGGGTCCCCAACGCACCGACGTCATAGTCCGCCGGGAGAGCCTGGCCGCGGCATTCACGACCCTTTCCGGCGGGGGGTTCACCCCGGCGGGGCTGATGGCTTTCACCGCCGAAAGAGTCAAGGCACTCGATGCCTATCCGCCCCTTGATTTGACCCCCGCCTCGATCCCGCACGAGGTGTGGCACTGGATCGGCACCGCCGACCATCCCGGTTTCGTCCATCTGGACAAAGGCTGCTACCGCGGCCAGGAAACCGTCTCGCGGGTGCACAACCTGGGCCGCTCCCCGAAGGTGCTGGCCCTGGTGCACCTGGATGGTTCCGCCCCTGATCTTCCCGCCCCCGGCGAGTCGATCGTGGCCGGCCGCCGCAGTGTCGGACGGTTGGGAACTGTCGTCCACGACTGTGATCTCGGCCCGATCGGGCTGGCGGTGATCAAACGCAGTGCCCTGTCCTCTGGCGGGCTTCACGCCGACGGCCAGCCGATCACCGTCGACACCGATTCGGTACCGGGGGATGACGCACCCCGCCCGGGACGGGTGGCGATCGCGAAACTGAAGGGCACCGACGCCACCTGAGCGGCAGCTCCGCCGCCCCCGGCAGGGATGACCCCCACCCCCGTGGGTGGTACGAAACGCTGTCCGCCCGGAAAAACACCACCGGTGGAACCAACCGCCCCAATCACCCCCGGCATTGCCCTATCAACCCAGCTGAGAGGGTGGTTGCGGTATTTCTTACCCCGACCCGCTATCCTGTCTAACAGGAATACTCACTCAGATACGTCATGGGAGTCCACCATCAGTGGTCCTTCCAACCGAACACCCAAGGGGGTCAGACCATGGGTCGCGGCCGCGCAAAGGCAAAGCAAGCCAAGGTTGCTCGCAAGTTGAAGTACGACATCCCGGACATGGACCTGGATTCGCTGCAGCGGGAACTCAAAGGTGACAAGGGCGGTGACGATCACCGGGACAGCCAGGACGACTACACCGACTGGCAGGACTGGGACGCCCCGGAGGACCGCTGACCCCGGCCCCACCCGCCCGGGCCACCCGCCCGGTCGCTGTTATTTTCCGCTTCCAGCACACGCAAACCACCGGCACGGATACGCTGATGATCCCACCGGTGGTTTTTGGCGTGCCCGACACGGCTGTCACCGGCCGCAAAAGAAACGTCCCACCGCGGTGGGATGCACCGCGGCGGGACGCCGCCACCCAAAGGGTGGTGTGATCAATCCTGCCTGGTCAGATGGTGTACTCGCCGGTCAGGTCAACTTTCGCGGTCGAGCCGTCGGCGGCGGTGGCCACTTCACCGAGCACGAAGCTGGTGACGTGGCGGGCCGTGAGCATGGCCATCGCCCGGTCGGCGTCGGCGGACGCCACCACAGCGACCATGCCCACACCCATGTTGAAGGTTTTCTCCATCTCTTCCCGCGGCACTTTGCCCAAATCCTGGATGGTGCGGAAAATCTGCTGCGGGGCAATCGGACGGCGGTCCAGGTGGGCGGTCAGCCCGTCGGGGATGACCCGGGCCAGGTTTCCGGCCAGGCCCCCGCCGGTGACGTGGCAGAAGGTGCGCACATCGCATTCACTGGCCAGCGCCAGGCAGTCTTTGGTGTAGATGCGGGTGGGTTCCAGCAGCTCTTCGCCCAGGGAGCGGCCCAGTTCCTCCAGGTGGCCGTCGAGTTTCAGCCCGGCTTTGTCCAGCAGCACGTGGCGGGCCAGTGAATAGCCGTTGGAGTGCAGACCCGACGAGGCCATGCCGATGACCACGTCGCCGTCCCGCACCCGGTCGGGGCCGAGAAGTTCGTCTTCTTCCACCACGCCGACCGCCGTGGCCGACACATCGTAGTGGTCTGCGTCCATCACCCCGGGATGCTCGGCGGTCTCCCCGCCCAAAAGGGCGCACCCGGCCTGCACACAGCCCTCGGCGATACCGGAGACAATGGTGGCGACTTTCTCCGGGTAAACCTTGCCGATGGCGATGTAGTCCTGCAAAAACAGCGGCTCCGCGCCACAGACCACCAGATCGTCGACGCACATGGCCACCAGGTCGATGCCGATGGTGTGGTGGATGTCCATGGCCTGGGCCACAGCAAGTTTCGTGCCCACACCGTCAGAGCCTGCGGCCAACAGCGGTTTGGTGTATTTGCCGAGTTTGAACAGTCCGGCAAAACCGCCGATCCCGCCGGTGACTTCCGGCCGGGTGGCTTTTTTGGCCAGGGGGGCGATCAATTCGACTGCTTTGTCGCCGGCTTCGATGTCGACTCCGGCGGCAGCATAGGAGGTGGGGGTCTCGGACTCACTCATATTTCGTGGCCGTGCTTTCGTGTGTGTATTCCAGTAACAACGGATCGTGGGACAAGGTGGGCCGCCCGCCGGGTGGGAAACCGGGACACGGCCGTCTTTTTCAATGATAAAGAAACAATCGCCCCGGCGGGGCCGGGCGGCGGGACGCGACGGCGGACAGCGGGGTTTTTGCGCCCCGGGCGTGTCCGGCACCGCCCGGTCAGCTGCCGGACTGCAGTTTGCGCACCAGGTCGGTGTTGGGGTTTCCCTCGGGAAGACCCAGCGGGTATTTGCCGTCGAAGCAGGCGCAGCACAGCTGGTCGCGGGACTGTTTGGTGGCTTTGACCATATTGTCGATGGAGACATATCCCAGCGAGTCCGCGCCGATGGCGGTACAGACCGCCTCCACCATGGCTTCTTCCCTGGTTTCCCCGACGCAGTTGGCCAGAAGCTCCCCCGGGGTGGCGAAGTCGATGCCGTAGAAGCAGGGCCATTTCACCGGCGGGGAGGCGATGCGCACATGCACCTCCGCCGCACCCGCTTCCCGCAGCATGCGGATCAGGGCACGTTGGGTGTTGCCGCGCACCAGGGAGTCATCGACGACGATCAGGCGTTTGCCGGCGATGACTTCCCGCAGTGGATTGAGTTTCAGCCGGATGCCCAGCTGCCGGATGGTCTGTGACGGCTGGATGAAAGTCCGGCCCACGTAGGCGTTTTTCACCAGCCCCTGGCCGAAGGGAATCCCGGATCCCTGCGCGTAGCCGACCGCCGACGGGGTGCCGGAGTCGGGAACCGGAATCACCATGTCACCGTCGGCCGGATACTGTTTGGCCAGCAGACGGCCGATCTCGACGCGGGTGGCGTTGACCGCCCGCTGCCGGATCACGCTGTCGGGGCGGGCCAGGTAGACGTATTCGAAAACGCAGCCCTTGTGGACGGTGTCACCGAAGGTTTCGCTTCTCACCCCGGAGCCGTCGATGGCCACCAGTTCACCGGGTTCGATTTCCCGGACAAACGACGCGCCGACAATGTCCAGGGCCGCGGTTTCGCTGGCCACCACCCAGCCGCGTTCCAGCCGCCCCAGCGACAGCGGCCTGACCCCGTGCGGATCCCGGGCGGCATAGAGTGTTGTGCCGTCGGTGAACGTCAGACAGAAAGCCCCCTTGACGTGGGGAAGCAGTTTTTTCGCGGATTCTTCCAGGCTGGTGCCTTCCCCGATGCCGTGGGCCAACAGCGCACACAGCACATCCGAGTCCGACGGGGCCTGGTTTTTGTCGACCAGTCCGGCCTCGTGGGCCTGGTCGAGCAGCTCAAGATAGTTGACCAGGTTACCGTTGTGGCCCAGCGCCACATCGGTGCCGTCGGGGGCCATGCGGAACATCGGCTGCGCATTGTTCCAGCAGGCCCCGCCGGCCGTGGAGTAGCGGGTGTGGCCGATGGCCAGATCCCCTTTGAGGGCGTTGAGGGATTGTTCGTCGAAAATCTGGCTGACCAGCCCCAGATCCTTGAACACCACAATCTGGTCGCCGTCACCGACGGCAATACCGGCGGCCTCCTGGCCGCGGTGCTGCAGGGCGTACAGGCCGTAGTAGGTCAGTTTCGCGACATCCTCGCCCGGTGCCCACACACCGAACACCCCGCATTCCTCGCGGGGGCTGGTGTCCCCCTTGTCGTCGAAGCGATAGGGATCGCTGTGCTGTGTGTCCCCGGAAGGCACTCCGGTGGGTTGGTGTCGGTTGGGTGTGTTGTCAGCCACGAGTTTATGGTAGCCGGACGCGGGAGCTGACATGAAACAACGGGCCGGTCTCCCCCGTCCGCGGCGGAATTTTTTCCGCTGCACCGGCTTGTCGGGCATGCCCCGCCGGATACCGGTTTCGCGGGCTAGCAGTCAAGATGGGTGGCAACCGGAAGAAGCTGGGCCAGTTTCCCGGCGCGGTTTCCCGACAGCGTCACCCGGGGGTTGTCGACGAGGGTGTCGGGCGCGTCCAGCCCCAGGGCCAGCCGCAGCCACACCAACGGCGTGGTTTCCACCACGTTCGGCGGGGTGCCGCGGGTGTGGGCGGGCCCGTCGATCAGTTGCACGGCCACAAACGGCGGCACCCGCAGCTCCACTGATTTGCCCGGGTTTTCCTGGGCCAGGATTCGCACCGACTGCCGGACGGCGGCGGCAATGCGGGCGCGCGGGGGCTCGGGTTGGGCTGTCGGATCGGCCGCCCACGCACGAACTTCACGCAAACAAGCCCGCATCGTGGCGGCATCAACGGTTGTCTTCGGCATGGACACCCAATCTACCCGCCCCGCCCGGGCCTGCGGGGCCGGCATCGGCTGGCCGCGGTGCCGCACCGGTGGTGCTACCCTGTTTTTTCACCTTCCGCCGCTCGTCACCACTTCCCCGGCGCCCCCGGCATGCACCACCGGGCACGGTGCGGGCAGGTGGCTGCATGCCGCGAAAACGTCAGTGTTTTTGAAAACCGATTGGATGTTGCTTTCTGCCATGCCCCTGAAAAACAGCCGCCAGACCCTGCGTTTCATGGCCGCCCCCACCGATGTGTTGACCGCCGGTGCTTTCGGCGTCGACGGCGGGCGGGTGCTGGAATGGATCGACAAAGCCGCCTACGCCTGCGCCACCGGCTGGTCGGGCCGCTACTGTGTCACCGCCTATGTCGGGCACATCCATTTCACCCGCCCGATTCCGGTGGGCCATATCGTGGAGGTCCGCTCCCGTATCGCGTTGACCGGACGGTCGTCGATGCACATCGTCAACGAGGTGCTCTCGGCCGATCCCCGGGAAGGGGTGTTTACCCGGGCGTGTGACTGTCTGGTGATTTTCGTCGCCAAAGACGAGGACACCGGTAAGCCGGTGCCGGTTGAAACCTACACCCCCAACACCGAGGAAGAGCGCTATCTGCACTCGACTGCGCGGGCGCGCATCGGGCTTCGGCAGGCCATTGAAAAAGAGATGGCCGAACAAACCTATGACGGGCCCTCGGATGCGCCGCGGCTGGTGACCCGTTTCCTGGCCAGTCCCAACGATGTCAACTGGGGCGGCAATGTGCACGGCGGCACCGCCATGGAATGGATCATCGAATCAGGCACGGCCTGCACCATGGAGTGGGCCGGACAGCGCACCGTGGCCGTCTATGCCGGGGGAATCAGGTTCTACCGGCCGATCCACATCGGGGACCTGATCGAGGTCGATTCCCGGCTGATGCGCACCGACACCCGGTCGATGCAGGTCAGCATCCACGTCCGGGCCGGTTCCCCGCTCACGGGACGCGACAACCTGCCGACCGCGATCCATGCGGCGGTCACGTTCATCGGCATTGATGTCGACGGCCACAGTGTGCCCGCCCGGCAGTTCACCCCCCGCACCGAGGAAGACATCCGCCTGGCCGAGCATTCCGCCACGCTGCGCAAGCTCCGCGCGGAATACGCCCCGCAGCCGTTGACCACCCGCCGTGCCTCACAGATGCTGTAGCCGGCCGTGTCAGCCCGCCTCCACCACGATCATCCACACGGCCACCAGGTGGATCACCGCCGCCACCACCGTGGCGGCGTGGAACCATTCGTGGTAGCCGAATACCCGGCTCTTTCTCCCCGGCCAGTGGAAGCCGTAGGCCAGTGACCCCACCGTGTAGACAATGCCCCCGGCCACCAAAAGCCACACCACCGCCGCCCCGCTGGTGTGCCACAACACCCCGGCCAGCGGCACAATCAGCCAGCCCAACCCGGCATAGACAATGACATCGACCAGCGGCGGATGGCCGATCCAGACCACATTCATCACCACCGCGGCCACCGCCGCACCCCAGGCGACGGGAAGCAGCCACGCGGCATGTCCGGGCGGCAGCGCCAACAGACACACCGGGGTGTAGGTGCAGGCGGTAAAAACCGCAATCATCGAATGGTCCAGGCGCTGCCACACCCGCACGGAACCCGGCCGGGAGAAGGGGTAGAGATGGTAGAACGCCGACACCCCGAACAGTCCGATCAGCCCGGCCGAATAGACCACCGCCCCGAGCACCGCGGCAGCGGTGCCGGTGACCGCGGCATAGGTGACCATCACCCCGGCCTGGACCAGGGCCGCCACCGCGGCAGCCAGATGCATGAATCCACGCATGACCGGCCGCCGCCCCCGGTCGGCGACACAACGGGTCACCGCAACAATATCGGTGGGAGCGGCATCAACTCCGGTGGTTCGGCCCATGGCACACGCCTTCTTTGTGTGTTTCCCCGCCGGCGGCCACGCCTCCGGCCCGGCCACCGGCGCTGTGCGAGACCCCAGGCTACACCGCCGCACACACCCGTCGGCCTGTCACCTTCTCCAGTACCCCAATCCGGCCGGGGACACCCGCCGGACGCACCCGGCGGGCCCGGTGGTGGCGGCCTGTGCCGGTCACTGCCGGATACGGCTAGTCTGGCAGCGTGCAACCACTGAGCGAACCAGCCGCCGACCCCGCGCTTTTTTCCTTTTCCCCGCCGATGATCGCCGTCAGCTGCCTGTGGGTGCTGACCGTGGCGGTGGCGGTGATCATCACCCAGAAACGCCACGGCGACCCGTGGCGCAGCATGGCGGTGTTTTCCGCCACCGTGCTGCTGCCGTTTATCGGTTTCGCCCTGTGGGTTGTGTGGACGGTGGTGGCGATCACCCGGCAGGACCCCACCGCCGCACAGACCGTGGCCCGCCGCCGCGCCGGGCGCGATGCCCGCTAGCCGCCCGCGGCGGCTACTTGCCGGGGTTTGACTGGCCGAACAGTTCGTTGGTGCAGGCTGCCCCGTAGACCAGCTGGCGGCAGCGCACCGGCCAGGAAAAGCCCTGGAAGGGCATGGTGGCAAAGGTTTGTTCCGGTCCCCCGGCCTGACGGCCGATAAACGGTTTCAGCCCGGAGGCCCCGATCCCGGTGAAGACGCGGTTGCTTTGTGTTTCCAGCACGCTGCCGGTGTCCAAAATCCCGATCATGGTGCGCCCGCCGGACGGATCCTGTATCCACACCGGGCCGCCGGAATCACCGCCCACCGTCACCCGCCGGTCACCGGCCGGGATATAGCCGTTGAGTTCGAAAGCCCCGTCGATAGCCACCGGTGCCGGGCCGGCATCGCCGGTGATCCGGCCGGTGACTTTCACATCGGCCAGTTTCACGCACACCGACTGCTGTTGTTTGCGCGACCACACGCACAGGTTGTTGTGCTCCACCCGGGAGGGTACCCCGGCGTCCCGCCAGTCACCGAGGGTGTCGCCGGTGAAGATATTGCTGCCGAGCATCTGCGGATCGACCGTGACATATGCCACATCCGCCCCGCCGCTGCTGCCGAAACCCACCCCGTCACCGATATACAGCGGTTTGGGGTCGGTGCCCGGAACATACACCCGGGCCGGGGCATCGGCCGGTTGCGGTTCATGCTGTTTCAGGCAGTGACCGGCAAACCACAGCCGGTGGGCGGCGGCATCAACGTAGCCGACGGTGCAGCTGCTGGCCGCAGCGTAGTCGTCGTTGTCGATGTCCGGGGAGCGCAGCACCAGGATGTTGCTGCCCTGGTTGACGGCCCCGGCCACCGGCAGGCCGAGCGGCGGACCGGCGTCGACCGCGGCCGGCGGGGTCATCGCCGGGTCGATGCCGCGGTAGCGGCAGCGCCACGAATCATTGTCCGGGTTGCGCCCGCCGGTGCTGGCCCACACCACGCACACATCACGCAGGTTGATCCAGGTGCGGGTGACCACCGCCCCGATGGCCATGCCGCAGGCCAGCGCCACAACAACCACCGCACCGGCCACCGCCACCGCTTTTGTCCGCTGCATGAATTCTCACCCATCTTCCCCGGGGCCGCTGGTTGCATCGTCGAAAAAACAGCCACCCCCTTCCGGGGTCTGGCCCCGGCGGGGTGACCGGCCGGGGCCAGGCAGTCCCGTGCCGTAAGCATGGGTGTTCCGTGTGAACAACCGGGCCGCTGCCCGTTGGGCTGTGCCGGTTGCGGGCGGCTATTCAACCACCGAGTTCGCGCCGACCGCGTGGCCGAAGATATCGGGAAGGGTGGATTCCCAGGCCTTTTTCAGGTCGGCCACCGCAATGGTGATCTCCTTGTCGTCGCGTCCGGTGATCCGCAGTTTCGCGGCGCTGCCGGTGATACCGGTGTGCCCGATACGCACACAGGGCACGCCGCAGGACTGCGCCAGTTCCTCGACCGCGGACGCCGCCGACGGCAGGCAGGCCACCACCGCACGGGAAGCCGATTCGGAGTACAGCGCGGTGAACATGTCGGGGTGAACTCTGCTGGTGTCCACACTCACCCCGGTCATTGCCCCGTTGCCGCCGGTGACGGCCATCTCGATGATGGCCTGCGCCAGACCACCCTCGGACAGGTCATGGGCGGCGGTGATGATGGTGCGCTGGCCGGGGGAGGTTTGGCTGGTGAAGAAATCGGCCAGTTTCTGTTCGTTGGCCAGATCAATCTGCGGCGGCATACCGGACAGTTCCCCGTCGCCGCTGACCTGCTGCCAGATGGATCCGCCCCACTCGTCCAGGGTGGTGCCCAAAAGCAGCAGCTGTTCTTCTTCCTCGACCAGGCCGATGGTGGTGCCGATCCGGTCGGCCACATCGTCAATCACGCCGAGCACACCGACCAGCGGGGTGGGGTGGATGGCTTCCTGCCCGGTCTGGTTGTAGAAGCTCACATTGCCCCCGGAGACCGGAATACCCAGTTCACGGCAGCCGTCGGCCAGACCGTGGACGGCCTCCCGGAACTGCCACATGACAAACGGGTCTTCCGGGGAACCGAAGTTCAGGCAGTTGGTCACCGCCACCGGCCTGGCACCGGTGACAGCCACATTGCGGAAAGCTTCCGCCAACGCCAGGCGGGCACCGGTTGCGGGATCGAGTTTGGTGTAGCGGCCGGAGCAGTCGGCGCTGACCGCCACCCCGCGGCGGGATTTCTCGTCGATGCGCAGCATGCCCGCGTCGGCGTTTTTCGCCAGAACGGTATTGCCGCGCACATAGCGGTCGTACTGTTCGGTGATAAACGCCCGGGAGCACAGTGCCGGGGAGGCGGTCATGGTCATGATGGCCTCCCGGATATCGTCCACATCAGTGGGGATATCGATCGGCGCCTGCTGCTGGATATCCGATTGCCAGTCCGGGCGGGTGAACGGGCGCTCATAGACCGGCCCCTGGTGGGCGATGGTGTGCGCGGGGGCGTCAACAACCGTTTCCCCGCGGTGGACGATCACCAGATGATCATCGTCGGTGACCTCACCGATCTCGGCGCAGGTGACATCCCAGTGCCGGCAGATGGCACGGAACTTATCGACATCCTCGGGTTTGACGACCGCACACATGCGTTCCTGTGATTCGGAGGACAAAATCTCGGCCGCGGTCATGTTGTCCGCCCGCAGCGGCACCATATCCAGGTTGACTTTCATCCCGCCGTCACCGGCCGCGGCCAGCTCACTGGTGGCGCAGCTCAAACCCGCACCACCCAGATCCTGGATGCCGACAACCACGCCCGCCCGGTACAGATCCAGGCAGCATTCGATGAGTACTTTCTCCGCGAAGGGGTCGCCGACCTGGACGGCGGGAAGCTTGCGTTCCGCGCCTTCCTCGAAGGTATCCGACGCCAGTACCGACACCCCGCCGATACCGTCCAGGCCGGTCCGGGCGCCAAACAGCATCACTTTGTTGCCCAGGCCCGAAGCAAAAGCCAGCTTCAGGTCCTCTTTTTTCAGCTTACCCACGCACAGCGCGTTGACCAGCGGGTTTCCGGCGTAGCAGTCGTCGAAGACGGTTTCACCGCCGATATTGGGAAGCCCCAGGCAGTTGCCGTAGCCGCCGACACCGTCAATCACCCCGGGCAGCACCCGCTGGGTATCCGGCGCCTTCGCGGGCCCGAAGCGCAGCTGGTCCATCACTGCAATCGGGCGCGCCCCCATGGCCATAATGTCGCGGACAATACCGCCGACACCGGTGGCCGCACCCTGGTGCGGTTCCACATAGGAGGGGTGGTTGTGGGATTCGACGCGGAAGGTCACCGCCCAGCCGTCACCGACATCGACCACACCGGCGTTTTCGCCGATACCGGCCAAAATCTTGGAGTTCATCTCCTCGGTGGTGGTTTCCCCGAAGTAGCGCAGGTGCACTTTGGAGGATTTGTAGGAGCAGTGCTCGGACCACATGACCGAGTACATGGCCAGCTCCGCGTCGGTGGGCCGCCGTCCCAGAATCTCTTTGATGCGGGCGTACTCGTCGTCTTTCAGGCCCAAAGAGGCGTAGGGCTGCTCGTCGTCGGGGTTGGCGGTGGCCGCGTCGACGGTGTCGTTGAAGCTTGTGTGATGCTCGGTCACGGTTTTATGTTCGTCCTGTGTTGGCGTGAATGTGTGTCGAAAAAATGCGGGACACGCGGTTTTTTAGGAGTCACCGGCCGACCCGGCCCCGCCGTGGTCGCGCCGGTGACCGTCATCAGGCGGTGACGATCGAGTCGATGGCCGAGGCAATCAGCCCCAGCCCGTCGGTGGAGGGGCCGGTCAAGTCCTCGACCGCATGCTCCGGATGCGGCATCAACCCCACGACCCGTCGGTTTTTACTGGTCACACCGGCAATATCGCCCATCGAGCCGTTGAAGTTGTCGGTGTAGCGGAACACCACCCGGCGTTCTTCCTCCAGCATCTCCAGGGTGAATTTGTCAGCCTGGAAACGGCCCTCGCCGTGCTTGGCGGGAATGAAAATCTTCTGCCCTTTTTCAAACGCACTGGTCCAGGCGGTGTCGGTGTTTTCGACGGTGAGGTAAGTGTCCACGCAGTGGAAGTGCAGGCCCTGGTTGCGGGTCAGGGCACCGGGCAGAAGGCCCGCTTCGGTGAGAATCTGGAATCCGTTGCAGATACCCAACACCGGCATCCCCTGGTTGGCTTTGTCGATGACACTGGTCATCACCGGCGCCAGCGCGGAGATCGCGCCGCTGCGCAGATAGTCGCCGTAGGAAAACCCGCCGGGAATGATCACTGCGTCGACGTCTTTGAGATCAGTGTCGGCATGCCACAGGCTGACAGCCTCCGCCCCGCCGAGCCTGACGGCGCGGGCGGCATCGACATCGTCGAGTGTTCCGGGGAAAGTGACAACTCCGATCCGGGCGCTCACTGGGCGTTCTCCTCGCGGATGATTTCGAATTCCTCGATGACGGTGTTGGCCAACAGCGTGGAGGCCATTTTCTCGAGTTCGGCATCGG
>NZ_JAFLEQ010000017.1:41294-70433 GCF_017307055.1 Corynebacterium mendelii
GCCGTCAATGCCGATCCGGCCCAGCGCCCGGTGGACGGCCTGCCCCTGCGGGTCGAGGATTTCCTTTTTCGGCATCACATTGACTATTACTCGGGCCACGGTGTGTTCCCCTATTTTCCTTCTGAGAGTTAAAACCTACGGGTTGCGCTGCGGCGCACACGCACACGCCGCATTCGTGTCACAGCTTACCCACCAACCCGGCCGCCCGGGCGCCGTTGAGATCACAACCCGTCCCCGGCACACCGGACAATCCGCAGTGGCGGCACCACCGGGCGACCGCAGCCCACCGCCGCTGGTGCTGCCGCCCCCACCGGCGGGATCGGTCCTCTACCACCGGCATGCTGCAGCAACAGGACTCTGCCGGTTGCCGGGGACGACAGCCGGAAACGACAGTGAAAAAGAGATGATGTAACGCGCAGGTGGTGCGGCACACATCTGGTGCCGGGGCACCACCCGGCGCGGTCGCGCCCCCGGGCTACTGAACCGGCAGGTGGGATTCGACCAGTTCGAGCAGGCTGTCGTGGTCGGGTTCGGTGTGGCCGGAAAACCGTGCCAGCAGCCGCCCGTCGTCGCCGATGATGAATTTTTCAAACGGTTGTCTCACCGGACCGGGAAATGCCAGCGAGGGGCTGTGCTGCGCCAGCACGGTGGCCTGGTCGGTCAGCCACCGGACCAGACTGCTGCAGGTGTCACCGGTGGTCTCGGTGGGAGCCAGGATGGGGAAGCTGACGTCATGGTCCTCGCGCATGATCTCGGCGATCTCTTCCGCGTCCTGCGGCTCCCCGCCGAAGTGGCGGGTGGGGATGGCGACAACGAAAAAGCCGCGCATCATGAATTCGTCGAAGATATCCTGCAGATCGTTGAGTTGCCGGACTTCCTCGCCGCTGGTGGTGGTGAGCACAAAATAGATCACGTGCCCTTCCCAGTCGGCGATGTCGAGCTGCTCACCGTCAATGTCCGTGACGGTGATGTCGTAGATGGATTCAGGCAGTTGATGCTCCATGACATGCCAGCCTAATCCCTTCCGCCGGTGATCCCGCAGAAAAAAACGCCCCGGGGCGCCCTGGGGCGCACCGGGGTGTTGTGTCTCAGCTGGTTTTTCCGGTGACTTTGTTGATCAGCCAGGCGGCGGCGAAAGCGCTTTCCCTCCATTTGTCGTAGCGCCCCGACACCCCGCCGTGGCCGCCGGCCATGCGGACTTTGAGCAGGAACTGTCCCCCGGTGGCGGTGGCCCGCAGTTTGGCGATCCATTTCGCCGGTTCCACATACAGCACCCGGGTGTCGTTGATGTTGGTTACGGCGAGAATATCCGGGTAGTGCTTGGCGGTGACGTTTTCATACGGGGAATAGGAACGCATGTAGTCGTAGACGGTTGTGTCATGCAGCGGGTCGCCCCATTCCTCCCATTCGGTCACTGTCAGCGGCAGCTCCGGCATGAGCATGGAGGTCAGCGGGTCGACGAAGGGCACGATCGCGGCAATGGCCGTGAACCTGTCGCCGCCGCGGTTGGCCACCGCCCCCATGAGCAGCCCACCGGCCGAGGCCCCTTCGGCGGCCAACAGCTCCGGGGTGGTGATGCCCTGTTCGATCAGGAAATCGGCGACGGCAATAAAGTCGTCGAAGGTGTTGGTTTTGCTCAGCATCTTCCCGGCGTCGTACCATGCCCGGCCCATCTCACCGCCGCCGCGCACATGCGCCTGCACACTGACAACGCCACGGTTGAGAGCCGACAGACCCATCACCGAAAAACCGGGATCGTTGCTGGCCTCGTAGGAGCCGTAGCCGTAGAGGATCACCGGGCGGGGGGTATCGAGGGTGACGTCTTTTCTGCGGATCACCGACACCGGAATCCTGGTGCCATCGGTGGCGGTGGCCCACATGCGTTCGGCGATATAGTCGTCCGGGTTGTATCCGCCGCCGACCTCCTGCTGTTTGAGAAGTGTTTTCTCCCCTGTGGCGGGCCGGTAGTCCCACACCTGGTTCGGGGTGATCCAGGAGGTGTAGCCGAGCCGGATCACCGGCGCATCCCATTCCGGGTTGCCGCCGGAACCCGCGGTGTAGAGCTCTTCATCGAAGGGGATTTCGGAAAATTCGGTGTAGCCGGTTTCCGGATCAAGGTTCATGGTGGCGATCCGGCCGATGGCGTCTTTGCGGTAGCCCAGGGTGAGGTGGTCACGGAAGCAGTCGACTCCCTCAATGCGCACCGTGTCATCGTGGGGCACCAGCACCGAAAGCTCCTCGATGGAGGTGAACCCGTCGACCGGGCCTTCGGCGACTTCGTAGTTGACCCCGTTGGCGTTGTGCACCACCACCAGCCGGTCGTCGCCCCTGACCACCGCATGGTCGACCGAATAGTCGACCCCGGGGGTTCTTTCCATGACGCAGCGGAACTGGCCGGTGGGATTGTCGGCCTCGAGAATGTGGGCTTCCCCGGTCAGTTTCGATCCGACTTCGATGACAATGTATTTCTCGCTGCGGGTGGTGGAGACATCGACCCAGAACTTCTCGTCCGCTTCGGTGAACACGCACACATCCCGCTCCTGCGGGGTACCCATGCGGTGGCGCCACACACTGTAGGGCCGCCACGCCTGGTCACATTTGACGTAGAAAAAGTAGTCCTCGCCGACCCAGCCGCCGCCGTAGAACAGGCCTGTCAGCTCGTCGGCCAGCAGGTCACCGCTGCGCAGATCCTTGAAATGCATGGTGAAACGTTCATCACCGGTGGTGTCGGTGGAGTAGGCCAGATAATCCCCGGAGGTCGTCACCGACATGCAGCCGATCTGGAAGAATTCCTCCCCTTCGGCCAGCACATTCTGGTCCAGCAGCACCTGCTCACCGGCGGGAGACTCATCATCGCTGATCACCGGCGGCGTCCACGCATCAGCTCCCGGGGTGACCGCCAGCCGGCACGACAGCGGGTAGCTGGATCCCTCCCGGGTGCGGGCGTAGTACCAGTGGCCCCCCATGCGGACGGGCACCGACATGTCGGTTTGTTTCACCCGGGTTTTCATCTCCTCGACAATGGCTTCCCGCAGCCCCTCCAGCGGTGCGGTGACACTGTCGGTGTAGGCGTTTTCCGCCTCCAGATAATCGAGGGTTTCCCGGCTGGTTTTATCCCTCATCCACTCGTAGTCGTCGGAAAAATCATTGCCGTGGAACCTGCGGACTGTCGGGTGTTTCGGGGCCACCGGCGGAACCGGGCCGGTGGGGGCGGTCGGGCGGGTTGCTGCATTGTCGGACATGGCACCTGATTGTATGCCTGCCGCGGGAAGCGCCGGGCAGCTGGCCGCGGTTTCCCGCAGCACAGGATCATCTCAGCTAGGCCCGGAAGCAGGACCGCGGGCACGGACAAAGACAGCATATCTGCGTTACCCCCGTAAGTGCGGGATAGCTTACATCCGAGCCATTTTCCCGCCACGTGCCCCGCACCCCGCGTCCCGCCCGGCCGGGCGGCGGCAGAACCGTAAAAAATGCCCGAATCATACCGTTTACGGGCACAAACAACACCGCCCCGCCCACTGGTTCAACCCCCCGGCGACCGCCCGCAGACTCAGAAAATACAACGGCAGCGGCTTTTTGCACACTCCCCCCGTGAAAACGGGTCCACGATCCATTCTTCCGTGTTAACTTCATTCCTGAGAGAGGCTTAACTTACAAACGAAACATCCGGTTCGGGGCAATCCGGGCCGTGGACGATGCCGCATCCCGGCGGAGGCCCGCGTCATTTCACCGGCCACCGCCGGGTGAAGTGTTTGCAAGGTTTCAGCGCATCTTTCACTGTCTGACACGTGAACCGGCCACAACAGAAAAGGCTTCTGATGGACAAAAACAACAGGCGTCACACCGACTACACGGAGATCGCCGACCACGAAGAGATCGTGGCGCACCCTTATTTGTCGGCGAAATCCCACGGGGATGTCGACCCCTTCGAACACCACGATCTACCCACTGACGCCTCCCGCGAGCATTCCCCCGGGCAGCTGGCCGAAGCCCTGGAACCGGGTGAAATCCGCCGCCAGCGCATCGGTTTCCTGATCGGCATCATCGCCGCGCCGCTGGTCTATTTCCTCATGCCGGATTCGGCCACCCACGAGATGCGTTCGGTGGCCGCCATCGCGGTGCTGATGGGTGCGTTCTGGATGAGTGAGGCGATCCCGATTCCGGTGACCTCGCTGCTGCCGCTGATTTTGTTCCCCGCTTTCGGGGTGGCGAAAATCAAGGAGTTTTCCGGCAGCTACACCTCTGACGTGATCTTTTTGTTCATGGGCGGCTTCATGCTGGCGCTGGCGATGCAGCGGTGGAATCTGCACCGCCGCATTTCGCTCTACATTGTGCGCGCCATGGGCACGAAGTCCTCGATGATTGTCCTCGGCTTCATGATCGCGACGGGTTTTCTGTCGATGTGGGTGTCCAACACCGCCACCGCCGTGATGATGCTGCCGATCGGCGTCTCGGTCCTCACCCTGATCAACAAACAGCTGGCCGCCGACGGTGACAAAGAGGCGATTGAGGATCTCAAAGACGACGACGAAGCCCCGAAAACGAACTTCGGTATCGCTCTGATGCTGGGTATCGCCTACTCCGCGTCCATCGGCTCGCTGGGCACCCTGATCGGCACCCCGCCGAACACCCTGCTGGCCGGCTACATGTCCGACCAGGGGCACCCGATCAACTTCGGCCAGTGGATGCTCGTCGGTGTGCCGCTGTCGCTCCTGCTGATGCTGACCTGCTGGCTGCTGCTGGTGAAAGTCCTCTACAAGCCGGAAGTCGACAATGTTCCCGGCGGCCGCAAAGTGATGCGGGATGAGCTGAAAGCCATGGGGCCGATGTCCACCGGCGAGAAACTGGTGGCCATCATTTTCTTCCTGGCCGCGTTCTCCTGGATCTTCGTCCCGATCCTGTTCAAGGGCACCTTCATCGGCACCCACTTCTCCTCGTCGGTGATCGCCATGGTCGTCGGCATTGTGCTGTTCATCATTCCCGCCGACTGGAAGAAAGGCACCCCGCTGCTTGACTGGCACACCGCCCTCGAGCTGCCCTGGGGTGTTCTGCTGCTGTTCGGCGGCGGCCTGGCGCTGTCGAGCCAGTTCTCCACCACCGGGCTGTCGGAGTGGATCGGCCAGCAGGTCACCGTCTTGGAGGGTATGCCGATCGTCATCATTGTTCTGGTGATTGCCGCGATCGTGCTGGTGCTGACCGAGTTCACCTCGAATACGGCGACCGCCGCGACCTTCCTGCCGGTGGTCGGCGGTATCGCGGTGGGCCTGGGATACGACCAGATGATTCTGACGATCCCGGTGGCTCTGGCCGCCACCAGCGCCTTCATGCTGCCGGTGGCCACCCCGCCGAACGCCATCGCCTACGGTTCCGGCTACGTCCGCATGAACGACATGGTCAAATCCGGTATCTGGCTCAATACGATGGCCCTGGTGCTGATCACCATCACCACCCTGACCATCGCGAAAGCGGTCTTCGGTTTCTAGGTTTTTTGCCCCACTCAACCACTGCTGCCCCGGCCCGCGGATAGTCTGCGGGCCGGGGCAGTGTCTGTTTTCATCTCCCCGGGTGGTGTCTTATCCCCGTGCCGGTATCCGCCTGCAACCGGTGGGCGGGCAGGAAGGATCAGCGGATCGTCAGCAGCACCTCGGTGTGCGGCATGAGGAAGAAGGCACCGGATTTTTTCGACCATTTCTTCCAGCCGTGGGCCATCTCTTTGAGGTCTTCTTCTCCCGCGCCGGCGGCGGTGAAGGCTTCTTTCCAGCCGGTCTGGCAGCGTGTGGCCTGCGCTTTGCCGAAGCTGCGGCAGGACTCGGCATCGGCCCAGTGCCAGTTCGATGTAGTCACCGTTATATCGATGCCACGGTCCACAGCGGTGTTTGTCACCGCCCGTTCCGCCCAGAAACGCAGCCGCCGTCCGGCATCGGGGTGTCCGCCGCATCCGGTGGCGGCCGCAAGATAGGTGCTCCGCCACAGGTCCATGCCGGGGTATTCGGGATACCACTGCATGCAGCGGTAGTCGGCTTCCCGCACCGCCACCAGCTGCCGCGCATGATCGATCATGTCGGTGAGCAGACTTACCGGGTCGCTGGCATGCTGCAGAACCTGGTGGGCGTGGACCACATCGAAGCTTGTCTTCCCGACCGCTTTGAGCCTGGTGCCCTGCGCCGGGGTGAATGTGATCTCCTCCAGGCCGCGCTGCTGCGCGGTCTGCCGGGCACAGTCCAGCGCCACCGGGGAGATGTCGGTGGCGGTGACATTGCCGGGGCCGACGATCTCGGCGATATCGCAGGTGATTGTTCCTTCTCCGCAGCCGACATCCAGCACCGTCATACCTTCTGTGAGGTGCCCGAGCAGATATCCGGCGCAGCGGGCTGCGGTCCGGTCGGTGTAGGTGCTCCAGGCGGTACGGTCCCGGCCGTGGATGTAGGCGGGTGCCGTGTTTTTTCTGGACGTGGACACAGTGACTGGATTCCTCCCCGGCGTCGGCAACGACCGCCCTGTGGTGGTGGGTCGGGTCAGTATCCCCAGCCTACCGGGGGTGCGGCTGTGGCGGGATGCAGGATGGAAAAACCCACCCCCGGTATCCGTTCAGTTACCGGGGGTGGGGCTGTGGCGGGCGGTCGCCGGCCGGGGGATATTCCGTGGGCGCGGTTTTTTACACGCAGGTGCCGATCCAGTCGCCGAATTTGTCGCCGGAGACGATTTCGTAGGCCTCGATGTAGCGCTGCCTGGTGGCTTCGATCACCGAGCCGGGCAGCGGCGGCGGGGTGGCGCCGGAGTCTTTGCTCCACCCGGATTTCGGGCTGGTCAACCAGTCGCGGACATACTGTTTGTCGAAGCTGGGCTGGGCGACGCCTTCCTTGTAGTCCTTCAGCGGCCAGTAGCGGGAGGAATCGGGGGTGAGCACCTCGTCGGCGAGCACCAGATGCCCGGCGTCGTCGAGACCGAACTCGAATTTGGTGTCGGCCAGAATCAGTCCGTGGGCCAGCGCGAGTTCCGCGGCCTGGGTGTAGAGGTCGAGGGTGGCTTGTTTGAGTTCTTCGGCCCGTTGTTCGCCGAGTTTTTCCACCACCTGCTCGAAGGCGACGTTTTCGTCGTGGTCGCCCAGATCGGCTTTGGTGGCCGGGGTGAAAATGGGCTCCGGCAGGCGGGACGATTCGGTCAACCCCTCAGGCAGTTCAATACCGCAGACGGTGCCGGTCTCGCGGTATTCCTTCAGCCCTGAGCCGGTGAGGTATCCGCGGGCGACGCATTCGAAGGGAAGCATTTTCAGTTTTTTCGTCACCAGGGCACGGCCGAGCACATCTTCCGGGATGCGCTGGTCGTCGGGGCCGCCGGCCAGGTGGTTGGGAAAGTCGAGATTGTCGAAGTACCAGCAGCTCATGGCCGTCAGGACCCGCCCTTTGTCGGGGATTTCGGTGTCCAGGACATAGTCGTAGGCCGAAATCCTGTCGGAGGCCACCATCAGCAGGGTGGAGTCGTCGACTTCGTAGATTTCGCGGACTTTGCCGGCGGTGAGATGGGTGTAGTCGGACAGTTCAGCGCGCATAGCCACGAAGTTTAGCCCCGCGCGTGGTCTCCTGCCATGACCTTCGCCGCGCGCAGCAGCTGACCGGCACCCACCTGGGGGAGATAACACTGGGCGATGGCCATGCCGATGGCGGGCAGCGCCAGTTCATCGCGGTAGAGCAGCAGCCACGGCACATGGTCGGGATGGAATTTCTTTTTGAAAAACGCCAGCGACCGGAAGCCGTACAGCGGCTCCATGGAAGCACCGACTTTGTCCAGAAATTCCCCCAGCCGGTCGTCGGGCTGCCCGGTGTGCGCCAGCGGCGCGGCCGACAGCGATATCCAGGGCATGCCCTTGTCCGCCGCCCGCACCAGGGCTTCGGCGATGAGGAATTCAACCACCGGGCGGAATCCGCCGGTGTCCCGCCGCATGAAGTCGAGGATGACACCGGTGACCTGGCCGCCCGTGATAACCGGCAACCAGCTGGTTACCCCGTGGACCCGGCCGTTGTCGTCGACGGCGACCGCCAATTCGATGTCGCTGTCTTTGAGTTCGTCGATGCCGCCGAGGGTAAATCCCATCTCCGGGAGGGCTTTGTCGGCCACCCAGTCCTCGGACAGACTGATGATTTTGTCGGTCAGTGCCGGCCCGGCGGACTGCCAGCGGATCCATTCGACGTGGATGCCCTCTTTTTTCGCCCGGTTGCGGGCGGTGCGCACATCCTGGAATTTTTTTCCCCGGAAATCCGCCAGGCTGGTGGCAACCACCGCTTCCTCGGCGACAACCACGCTGCGCCAGCCGTCGGCCCGGCAGGCCCGGGCGAAACTGTCCCGCACCGCATACCAGGCGATGCGCAGTCCTTTCAGGGAAACGAAGCGCTCGAAACGGGCGGCCACCTCCCGGCGCAGCCGCACGGTGATCTCCTCCCGTTGTGTCTCCCCGCCGTCACCACCTGCCGCGGCCACCGCCGCATCGATGGCGGCAGCGGGCAGCACCGGTTCCCCGAGGGTCACCGCCACCGCCCGGTGCACCCGGTAGGCGACATAGGCGCCGGTGGGTTCATCGAACCAGTAGCAGTTGTCTTTCCACAGCGTCATGCGTGCCAGATGATCACCGTCGCCGTCGGCGAGAACAGCGGCGGCCGCCGCCCTGCTGCGCCCGGCATCAGGATCGGGGACAGCGATAAACGCCCGCCACAGGCTGAGAAGAATCCCGCCCCAAAACACCACCCCGGTCCACACCGACAGGTTCAGTGTCGATTCATCCACCGGCACCAGCGGATGGGCCAGATAGTCGCCGATAAACGGCGGCAGGTAGCGCAGCGGCCAGGCGGCGATGATCCGGCCCACGGTGGCCTGCGGGTGGAATCCGCCGGACAACACCAGTGCCCCGCCGATCCACAGCGCCCCGGAGACCACCGCCGACAGCACGGCCCGCCGGGCCAGCACCCCCAGGGTTCCGGCGGAAGCGGGAATGGAGAAGTTTCTCCTGGTCACCACCAGCACCACCACCGCGGCGATCCACGGGCAGCACACACCGACGGTATCGGCGAGGAACATGGCGGTGTTGATGGTGCCGCTGTCCGGGGAGTTCAGCGCCGTCAGCCACCAGCCTTCCCCGGAGCTGACATAGTCGTCGGCAACCAGACGCATCTCCCAGGAATTGACCAGACCGGTGGTGGCCATCACCACCAGGGCGGCCAGCCAGGCCAGCCGCCGCCCGCGCACCAGCCCGGTGCCGATGACCAGCATGATGATCACCGACAGCTGGTTGAGGGCGAAGGCCCCCACCCCGGCCGACTGGAGGGCGGCGGTGATCTGGGCGCAGGCCAGCCCGCCCGGGTCGGTGGCACACACCCCGGTGGTGCCCAGCGATTCAATCGCCGGATGGAAGGTGACGATCCCCACCCGGGACAGGGGGGCGGCCGCATGCGGGTTCAGCCCGGCCAGATAGGGGCTCAAACTCACCACCAGCAGGCTTGCCGCGACCAGCACTCTTTTCTCCCGCACGGAGGCCGGTGTCGGGGTGACGGTGCCGAAGCGGCGCCACTGGCCGATCCCCAGCCCCGTCAGCGCCGCAATGATCCGCGGGAAGTCGGCGGCCTGCCCGGAAAACAGCAGCAGGGTCACGGCGGTGGTGACCACCACCACCCGGACCCGGCGCCGCCACAGGGTGGGCATCCAGGCGCTGGCGTAGGCGGCGACCCCGACCAGCCACCCCGACGGGGTGAGCACCACCTGGTCTTTCAGCGACGTGCCCCAGTAGCCGCCGGCGGCCACCAGCAGACTGATCACCAGCCATGCCAGGGCCGTGGCGGTCACCTGCAGCCCCACCGCCCAGGCGGCGAAACGGGCGGAGCCGATGGTTTTCTCCGCGGCCAGGCCGACTGTGACAAGCCCCACCGTCACCACCACCGCCGAGCCGGTGGTGGCCGTCGACAGCCCGGAGCTGACCAGCCGCAGCGGATCGGACCACAGCATCTCACCGGCCCCGAGATACCGCTGCATGCGGTCACCATCGAAGCGGTAGATAACACGCATCAGCCACACACACAGCACTGCGGCAGCAGTCACCGGCACCGCGGAAGCACTGCGCAGCCCGCCGCGCCACCAGATCACCAGGGAGCGTTTGACACCGGTGATCCGGTCGGTCAACCGGCTCCGCAGGCAAGCCGGGGTGGTCAACGGGGTGGGGCTGGGGGCGTGTGGCACGGGATGAACCTGGGGTGGGTCGGTTGTCTTCGGTCTGCGGCCCCACCGTCCGGGCCGTTGGCGCCGCGGCGGTGGGGTTCACCCGGTCCACACTAATAGCCCGCCGCCACCGCCCGGACCGGCCGTGCCCGCCGGTGCAGCCGCGCTTTCGGGGCATCCGGCCACGGGCGTGTGAAACACCGGGCAGGTGCCCCTACGATAGATCCAGTGCCGCACCCAAAGGTCGGATGCGGCTGGATCATGACCGGATAGGCTGGTGGCCCCAGCCGGACCAGTGCCGGCCGTGATCCCCGGCCACGCCGGCCGGTGGGGTTTTCCCTTCCACCACCACCCGGTGTGACCGGCCGCCTTTGTCGCCCCACCCCCTGGAGGACCCGTGTCCCGTTTGTCAGTATCCCTTGTTTCGGCAGCCACCGCCGTGGCCGTGATGACCACCGGAGTGGTTCCGGCGTCCGCCGCCACAGCACGCATTGCCGGCGGCACCTGCATCATCGATGACACCCCGGAGTTGGCGCAGTTGGGTGCCTTCGCCGGGACGGTGGGCGAGTTTTTCACCGAGCTGCGAAGCAATATCCGCGCCGATGTGCCCGCGGCGTTCGCCGACTTCGACCGCGCCGACGCCTTGAACCAGCGGCTCATCGACACCGGCGGCAATGACCGGCAGGCCGTGAAAGAGATCATCGAAATCTATACCCGCATCGACCAGACCATGCATGATGCCGGCTACAAATACGGCGAATGGCAGCTGGCTTTCCCGCAGATGATCGCCAACAACAAAGCGTTTAACCCGGTCCAGCCGCTCACCCCGGGGCAGGCGGCGGCCGTCAGGGATGACCGGGAGGGCTTTGCCGCCGCTGTTGCCGCCGGGGATCTCGCAGCCCGGGTGCGCGCTTTCAACGATGGTTACGCCGAGTTCACAAACAATGCGTCCCCGCGGCTGCTGTCGGTGATCAACTCCACCCGGCCGGATCCCCAATCCGGTATCCGGCAGCTGGACCGGACCGATTTTTCCCGGGTGGCCGACGACTACGCCGCGGCGGCCGCCAGGTGCGCCGACCTGTTTGCCGAGGCCGGCATCACCGCCGCGCCGACCAGCACGGCCGGGGCGGTGCCGGATACCTATCTTCCCGATATCGCCACTGTGCGGGGCTCATCCGGACCGGGGGACACCGCTATTTTCGAGCCGCTGAAAAACGTCCAGCTCCACCAGGGCACGTCCTCTGAAATCGGGGCCGACGCCTGGATTGTGGTCATCGGTGTGGCCATTGCCATCGTTGCCGCCCGCGGGCCGTGGATCATCAGCCATCTGCCGGAATTTCTGGCCCACCCCCCGCAGCTGCCGGTGCCGGGTTTTCCGCCTGCACCCCAGATCGGCCCCCGCCGCTGACCACCCACCGGGTTCCCGGCACAGTCGGCGGCGGCCCCCGGCCGCTGTGACCGGGATGCCGCCGGGCTAGCCGGTGTGGCCGGTCATGCGGCGCCTGAGCCACCATCCCATCGCGCCGGCCGCAGCCACCAGCGCAGCCACCGCCCACCAGTTGCCGGCCGCCCGGATAAAGACCGCCTCCCAGGCGGCCCAGCCGACAGTGGTGTAGATCGCAGCCCAGGCAAGACAGCCGGGAATCTGGGCCAGGGCGAACTGCCAGCGGGGAATGCCCACCACCCCGGCGGCGCCCATGATCACCGTCTGGATACCGACGGTCAGATAGGCGGCCGGGACTGCCACCAGCCCGAAACGGCGGATGATGCGGATACCGGAATCCGCCGCCGACGAATCCAGCCAGGCCAGTGTTTTCGCCATCACCGGCCCCCGCGGCCGGGCACGGTCCACCGCCAGTTCAGTGCCGTATTTCGTCAACGAATAGATCAGGTGCCCGCGCACGAAAGCCCCCAGGAAAAACACGACGAACACCACCGCGATGGGCATTCCGCTGAAAACCTCAGGCATGGCTGCTCCACTGGTCGGGGACTCTCACTGGGCGGTGCACCCACCTTCTGTTCCGGCACAGGGTGCATCTACACAGGCGCCAATCGTATCGGCGCACACCGGTGGCCGGGCGGGTGGGAAAGCCGCCGGCGAAAAATACATCCGAAGGTTCCATCCCGCCCGGGTCCGGAAGTTGCCGTTTCCTTACCGGGGGAGGACAAAAACCGGGCCGGTCAGACAATCTCCCCCGGCCGGTAGTCGGCGGCATCCGGGTAGTTGTTGACCACATCGGCCACCCGGCGGGCCACCCGCGCCACCTGGCTTGCGGCAGCACCGGTAAATGCCGCCCGGTCGCGCAGCGCCTGCTGAAGTTCCGCGGCATCCAACGGCAGCCGCCCATCATCGGCCAGGCGTTCAATGAGGTTTTGCTCGGCACCGTTTTGCCGCATGTCCAGCGCCATGCCAACCGCATTTTCCTTGATCACTTCGTGGGCGGTTTCCCGGCCCACCCCCTTGCGGACCGCCGCCATCAAAATACGGGTGGTGGCCAGGAAAGGCAGGTAGCGTTCCAGCTCCCGGTCGATCATGGCGGGGAAAGCCCCGAACTCGTTGAGTACCGTCAAAAAGGTTTCGAACATGCCGTCAATGGCGAAGAAAGCATCCGGCAGGGCGACCCTTCTGACCACCGAGCAGAACACATCACCCTCATTCCACTGCTGGCCGGCCACATCCGCGGCCATGGAGGCAAAGCCGCGCAGGATCACCTCGAATCCGCACACCCTCTCACAGGAGCGGGCGTTCATCTTGTGCGGCATCGCCGACGAGCCGACCTGGCCTTCCTTGAAGCCTTCGGTGACGATCTCATTTCCGGCCATCAGCCGGATGGTGTGGGCGAAACTGCTGGGACCGGCACCCAGCTGCACCAGAGCGGAGAGCACATCGTAGTCCAGGGAGCGGGGGTAGACCTGCCCGACGGAATCGAAAATACGGCTGAAGCCCAGATGGTCGGCGATGCTGGTTTCCAGGCTGGCGAGTTTGTGCTCATCGCCGCCGACCAGATCAAGCATGTCCTGGGCGGTGCCCATCGGGCCTTTGATGCCGCGCAGCGGGTAACGGTCAATGATCTCGCTGGTGCGTTCGATGGCCACCAGCATCTCGTCGGCGGCGGTGGCGAAACGCTTGCCCAGGGTGGTCGCCTGCGCGGCCACATTGTGCGAACGGCCCGCCATCACCAGATCCTCGTACTGCACGGCTTTGTCGGCCAGCTGCCGGACCACGGCCACGGCTTTGTTGCGGATCAGCTCCAACGAGGCTTTCATCTGCAGCTGCTCGACGTTTTCGGTCAGGTCACGGCTGGTCATGCCTTTGTGGATGTGCTCGTGGCCGGCCAGGGCGTTGAATTCCTCGATGCGGGCTTTCACATCGTGGCGGGTGATGCGCTCCCGGGCGGCAATCGATTCGGTATCGACTTCATCGATGACCCGCTCATAGGCGTCGATGGCGTCCTGGGGCACATCAATCCCCAGTGAGCGCTGCGCTTTCATCACGGCGATCCACAGCTGGCGTTCCATGATGATTTTGGCTTCGGGGCGCCACAGGTTCACCAGCTCTTTCGAGGCGTACCTGTCGGCAAGGACATTGGCTATCGGTTTCTCGTTCGACACGTCCGCCATTATCCCACAACAAAGGCCCCGTCTGCCGGGAATTTTTTCCCCACGGGGCGGGAGGCAACCGGCTACCGGAGCCGGCACAAGCACCCGTTTTGGTGTGGTTTTTTTAACCCCGGTACTTGCACCTGCCGCAACGGCACCACCTAGGTTTCATCTCATGAGCAATTTCCAGATTGGTGAATTGGCCGCTTTCGCCGGGGTGACCGCCCGCACCATCAGGCACTACCACGACATTGGTCTGCTGCCGGAGCCGGAACGCTCCCCGACGGGTGTGCGCCGCTACCGGGCCGGGGATGCGGTGCGGCTGACCCGCATCAGGCGGCTGGTGGACTCCGGTTTCACTTTGTCGGAGATCGTCCAGCTCTACCCGGCGGAGGCGGAGGAGATTTCCGAGGCGGATTTCACCCGGGCCAAAACACTGGTGACCCACAGACTGCGCAACGAACGCCTGGCCATTGCGCAGCATGAGGCGAATCTGGCTTCCCTGACGCGCCCGGCCGACATTGATCTGCCGGAAACCATTGCCGGGCTGCTGGAGACGTGGAAACGGTGCGGCATGCGTGACACCGTCTGCGAGATCACCCGCACCACCTGGTCGATCGCCTACGCGATTGCCCCGCAGGAGTGCATGGATTTGCTGACGGTTCTGATACGCGAAGACGACGAGCAGGGCCAGTACCGGTATCTGATTGCCGAGGCCTCCCACCTGTGGGATGCGCCACCGGGCGATGCCCGCCTCGACGACATCGCCGAAAAGCTCGCCACCGCCCAAATGGATATTCTCAGAAGATACGGGGTGCATCTCATCGATGACGGGTTCCGGTTCTCCCCCGGGCTGGAACACGCCGCGGAGTCGCTGTATTCCCCCGGCTGGCGGTATCTGGCGGAGAAAATAGAGCGGCACCACCACCGCCTGACCGATGAGAACAAGAAAGGACAGCAATCGTGACTGCCTGCACCGGGCAACGCCCGGCCACCACCCTGGCACTGTATTTCGCTTCCGCTTTTCTGTCTGCCGCGGGTAATTCCATTGCGGCGGTGGTGTGGGTGTGGCTGGTGCTCGACCGCACCGGCTCCCCCGCCGTGGCGGCCACGGTCGCCGGTATCATCGCCGCTTTCCAGCTGGTGGTCTCGTTTATCGGCGGCAGTGTCATCGACCGCTTCGGACGCCAGCGCATCTGCTGGATATCCGATGTGGTCAGCGCCTCCAGCCTGCTGTGGCTGATCGCCGTCGACCACTGGCTGGGGCTGACGGTGACCTGGTTTGTGGTTATCGGCATCTACGGTGCTGTCGGTGATATTCCCGGTACTGCCGCCAGGCAGGCGCTGGCCGGTGATTGCGCCCGTGCCACCGGCATGGATGTGGGAAAGATCAGTGGCGGGCTGCAGACCGCCGCCGGGGTGGCGCTGCTGGTCGGGCCCGCCGCGGGTGGGCTGCTGCTGGCGGCGGGAACCACCACCGGGGCGTTGTGGATTACCTGCGCGACTTCTCTTGCTGCCGCGGGTGTGACGGCCGCGTTGAAACTTCCCCGCAAAGAAAACGACCCGGCACATGAGTGCGCGGCCCGGACCGACATGGCTGCGGTCCCCGGGTCCTGGGCGGGGATTCGCGGCGATGTGCGGGCGTGGCAGTCGGTGTGGCGGATACCGGTGATCAAGCTGCTGGTTGTCACCCAGTTCGTGTCCTCGGCGCTGGTTGTCCCCTTTCTGATGGTGCTGATCCCGGCGCATTTCGCACAGGTGTCCTCCCCCCTGTCGCTGGGGGTGGTGTTGAGCATGTACGCGGTCGGGTTCCTGGCCGGGTCGGTGGCGGCCACCGTGTGGTCATCTGTGTCCCACAGGCTTGTGTGGCTGGTGTGCATGGGGTTGTTCGGGCTGGCGTTTGTGTTCCTGGGCGGGCTTTCTTCCACGCCGCTGCTGCTCGCCGGAAATCTCACCGCCGGTATCGGGGGCGGTCTGCTGGCCCCGATGGTGATGGTGCTGGTCACCGACAATGTCGGCGAGGATGTGCGGGGCCGGGCTTTTTCGCTGTTCACCGCCGCCCAGAGCCTGGCCCAGCCGGTGGGGCTGTCGGTGGTCACCCCGGTGATCGCCACGCTCGGTATCTATGCCACCGCCCGGGGTATTTCCGGGGTCTTCATCGTCTTCGGCGTGGCGGCATCGTGGGCGGGGTGGACACTGCTGTCCCGGACCCACCCGCCGTCGCCCGCTCGTACTGACACGGTTTGATCATCCGGTTGATGTGGTCGCGTTCTTTTCCGGTGAGGCAATACACGTCGGCCAGCTGCCGGTCGATGCCGTCGACGCTGGTGCGCCAGTCGATCAGGCTGTCCGGGCGGAAGTCCTGGAGGGGTACCAGCCGGTAGGTTTTGCGGGTGCCGTTGTGGTTGGCTTTGGCCGCCGAGACCAAAAAACGCACGAAGCGGGTGGCCAGATATTTCCTGATGTTGCCGCACATCGTTTCATCCGCGTCGAGTCCGGCCCCGATGACCAGATAGGTTTCCGTGGCGGCGCTACCGGGGGCGGCCAGCAGGGTGTTGATGTTGTCGTCGGCCAAAGAGGTGCCCACATTGTTGGCGAACGGGGTCAGTACTTTCCACCGGTCGATCCACCCGGGGTGGCGGGTGACGGTGCGGCGTTCGGCCCAGCCGCTGTGCCCGTGGCTGGCGATGATGCGCACCGGATCGGCCAGCCCGTTTGCGGTGGGGCTGAAGTGCCTGCCCCGGGTGAAGGTGGTGGCCAGCCCGAAGGGGTTGCGCACAGAAACCAGGTCGGCGAAACTTCCCGCCCCGTCGGCGGTGATCGCCCCGGCGCGCAGCAGCCGGTCGACCAGGTCTGCGGCGAGATGATCGGCGATAAACAGGCCGGGCAGCAGGCCGGGGTTGGCCACCGTCCCACTGGTGACCACCCGGCCGTGGCTGATGATGGTGGTGTCCACCCCCCTGCCCCGGTTGTCGTGGGTGAGGTCGCAGACAAACCAGCTCACCCCGCCGCGCAGGTTCACTTCCCCGAACACCTCCCCGGAGGTGGTGACGTGGGTGAGACAGACCAGATGCGGGGTGGTGGTCATGTGGGTGCGGAAACCGTCGAGTCCTTTCCCGCCGGCGAACCACACCGACGGGGTGATCAGGCTGATGATCTGCGGGCGGAGGTTCTCCTGCGCCCAGGAGAAGAAACGCTGGTAGAGCGGCTGGGCGCTGCCTTTTCCGGAATCGTTGTCGGCTTTCTGGTACGGCGGGTTGCCGACCACCGCCGCCACGGCCACCGGCTTGCCCCGCCGGTCGGTGGGCCGCCAGCCGGGATTGTCCAGCACATTTGTCTGCACCAGGTTGCGGGAGATCATTCCGGCCAAGGTCACCAGCTGATCTTCGGTGGGGGCGGTGCCGAGCACATGGTCGATCCATTCGGCGGCGCCGGCAAGCATGTTGACCCGGGCCAGCAGCAGGCTGTCGCCGTTGATGTCGAATCCGTGGCAGGTCGACACGGCGGTGCAGACCAGCCGGAAAAACTCCGCGGGGGTGTGCGGCACACTCGCGACAAGCCTCAGTTTCCGGTCCAGGATGCCCGCCCGCTGTTCCACGGGGACCGCGTCACCGGTGACCGCGTCACTGCGCCCGACCAGGTAGGGGCCTTCGCCGCAGGTGATTTCCACCCAGTGGGCGTGAAGATAGGACTCCGCCCTGTCCCGGCCGTGGTGTGCCGCCGCTGTCTGCGCCCACTGCTTGTCAACCAGGTCGAGCTGCCGGTTGACCACCCACCGGGGGGTGAACACTTCCGCCGATTGTTTGGTGCGGCCGGTTTTCAGCCGCCGGTGTTTTTCGGCCCGGGGAACAATACCGCGGGCCGCAGCCACGGTGACCGGATCCCCGGCCCGGTATCCGGCGGTCGCTGCCCCGGCGCCCCACACAATCGGCCGGCCGGTGGTGTGGTCGGCCACCAGCTGTGCCAGCACACGGTCAGATAAACCGGCGGCGGGTGCGGTGGCGGGCGGGGGCGGGGTCACGGTGGTCGGCTGGGTGGGCGGACGATCATCCGGCCGCTATTCGGCGGAGCCGAATTTCTCCAGTTCGGCTACGGATCCGGCGGCGATGACCAGGTCCCCGGAGTGGATGATGGTGCCCGGCTGCGGGATACGGAAGCTTCCTTCCGCCGGGCGGATGGCCACAATGCTGACGTTGCCGGGGGCTTCCTCGATGGGGCGGCCGAGCATGCTGACCGGCGGGGCGACTTTCACCATCGCGAAATCGCGGTCGAATTCGGCGTATTCCTCCACCCGGCCGGTGATCACGTGGGCGATGCGGCGCCCGGTGTCGCGGTCGGGGCGGATGACATGGTGCACCCCGATCTGGGAGAGGATTTTCGCGTGGTTGACGTTGTCGGCTTTCGCCCACACATTCGGCACCCCCAAATCCAGCACGGTGGAGGCGGTCAGCAGGCTGGCGCCCATATTCGAGCCGATACCGATGACCACCCGGGAGGCTTCGTGCACCGACAGCTGCCGCAGCGCATCGGCGTTGGTGGTGTCGGCGATGGAGACATGGGTCAGCAGCGGGGCGGCGAGTTTGACGACATCCTCGCGTTCATCGACCCCCAGCACTTCCACGCCGCTGGCCACGAGTTCCTCGCCGAGCGCCATGCCGAAACGGCCCAAACCGAGGATCACCACCATGGGGGTGGGTGATTTTTTGATGAGCTTAACCAATGAGGGGCCTTTCCACGGGGAAGGAATACAGCCGGGACTGCTGGCGGGCGGCCAGGGCGGCCACCATGGTAATCGGGCCGATGCGTCCGGCGTACATGAGAAGGGTGATGATCAGTTTCGCACTGGTGGGCAAAATGGAGGTAATCCCGGTCGACAGCCCCACGGTGGCCAGTGCGGAGATCGCCTCGAAAGCCAGCTGCGAGGTCGGGATGTAGGGGGCGATGAGCATCAGGGCGGCGATCGCGGCCCCCACCAGCACCAGCGCCATGGTGGTCACCGCCATCGCCTGGCGCACCACCCGGTTTTGGATGCGGCGGCCGGAAACAAACACTGATTCGTCGGACCGGATTTCAGCCACCAGCACCGCCACCAGTACGGCGATGGTGGTGATTTTCATCCCGCCGGCCGTTCCGCCCGAGCCGCCGCCGATGATCATCAGCACATCGGTCAGCAGCAGGCTGGTCGGGTGCATCTGGCCGAAGTCGACGGTGTTGAACCCGGCGGTGCGGGTGGTCACCGACTGGAAGGCGGCGCTGAGTATTTTCACCGGGGTGCTCTGGCCGGCCAGGGCGCCGTTCCACTCCATCACGGCGAAACCCACAAACCCGACCACCAGCAGCACCACGGTGCCGATGAGGGTGAAACGGGCGGTCAGTGACAGCTGCGGCAGATGTTTGATGTTCTGGGTGCGCCGCCGCACCCGCAGCGACAGCTCCAGCAGCACCGGGTACCCCAGGCCGCCGACCACAATCGCCGCGGAGATCGGCGCCAGCATCCCCACATCCCCCGCATAGGGCACCAGGCTGTCGCTGCGCAGGGAGAAACCTGCGTTGTTGAAGGCCGAGATGGAGTGGAACACCCCCTCCCAGATCGCGGCCGGCCAGTCGTAGCCGTAGCCGTAGTGGAAACGCCACACCAGCAGGAAACCGATGACCGCCTCAATGAACATGGTGAAGCTCAATGTGGCGACCAGGAGGGTTTTCACATCCCCCAAATGCACCCCGCCGCGGCCTTCGGCGGCGGTGTTGAGCCTGGATTTCACCCCGATCCGCCCGGCGATGATCCAGGACGCCAACGTCGACAGGGTGATGATCCCCAGCCCCCCGAGCTGGATGAGCGCCATAATGACGAACTGGCCGAAATGGGACCAGTAGGTGGCGGTGTCCACCACAATCAGCCCGGTCAAACATGTTGCCGAGGTCGCGGTGAACACGGCGGTGACAAGATCCGCGCCGCCGTCGCCGGCGGGCCGGGACACCGGCAGCGCCAGCACCACGGTGCCGATGACGATCATGGCGAAAAACGCCCCCGCCACCAGCTGGGCCGGTTTCGGCTGCACGGCGCCGTCACGGCGCGGGAACACACCGCGTACGTTGTGCGTGGCCTTGTTGTTCACGCTGTGCAAGCTTAGTGAGTTGCCGCGCCGGCCACCCGCACCGGTGGGGGGCGGGCGGCCGGCGGGCCGCCGCCTCAGTCGGGCAGGCGGACGGTGCGGTCGATATCGGTGCGGGCGATATCGCTGCGGTAGAAACCACCGGGCAGGCTGATGGTCTTGAGCACCCCGTAGGCGTGGTCGCGGGCGGCCTGGAGGCTGGCTCCTTTACCGATGACGTTGAGCACCCGTCCGCCGGCCGCGACCAGCCGGCCCTGGTCGTCGGTGGCGGTTCCGGCGTGCAGCACAGTGCCGGGTTGCGTCTGCCCGCAGCCGGTGATCACCCCGCCGGTGACCGGTTGTGCCGGATAGCCTTCCGCGGCCAGCACCACCGTGCATGCGAAGCCGTCTTCCCACACCAGTGGCGGATGCTCGGCCAGCCGGCCGTCGGCCACCGCCTTGAGCAGCCCGCCCAGCGGGGTGCGCAGCAGAGCCAGCACCGCCTGTGTTTCCGGGTCGCCGAAACGGCAGTTGAATTCCACGACGGCCGGGCCCTTGCTCCCCCAAGCCAGACCGGCGTACAGCAGCCCGGAGTAGGCGCAGCCGCGGGCGGCCATTTCTTCGGCGACCGGGGTGACCACATGGTCGACGATGTAGTCGACCGCGCCGTCGGGAAGCCACGGCAGCGGACAGTAGGCGCCCATGCCGCCGGTGTTGGGCCCGTTGTCGCCGTCGTGGGCGCGCTTGTGGTCCTGGGCGGGGAGAAGCGGCACCACGTCGGTGCCGTCGACCAGACAAAACAGCGACACCTCCGGCCCGTCGAGGAAGGTTTCAAACAGCACGTCATGCCCGGCGGCGGCAACGGCCCGGGCGTGGGCGGCCGCCGCGTCACGGTCATCGGTGACCACCACGCCCTTGCCCCCGGCCAGGCCGTCGTCTTTGACCACCCACACCGGGCCCATACGGTCAAGGACACCGTCAAGATCGGTGCCGATGGTTTCCGGGGTCAGTGTGTCCACCCCGGCGGTTGCCACCCCCGCGGCCTGCATGACGTCTTTGGCGAACAGTTTCGACCCTTCGATCATCGCCGCCTGTTTGTTCGGGCCGAACACGGCGAAACCCTGCTCCCGCAGCACATCGGCGACACCGGCCACCAGCGGCTGTTCGGGGCCGATGACCACCAGGTCGGCGCCGACGGCGGCCGCCAGGTCAGCCATCTGCCGCGGGTCATCCACCGCCAGCGGTTGCCCGGCCAGCTGTGTGTGCACAGTGGCTATCCCCGCCATGCCGGGGTTGCCGGGGGTGACGTGAATATCGGTGACCTGCGGGTCGTTGGTGAGTGCTTGTGCCAGGGCATGCTCCCTGGCTCCGGATCCGATCAAAAGTACGCGCATAAACGCCAAGGCTACCGGCCCGGGGAACAAACCGCCCCCTTTTTTTCACCCGCCCCACCGCCGGGTGGTGGAGCGGGCGGTGCTGCACACACCCGGCCGACGGCACTACCCTGGGGCCGCATGGAGACCATTTTCACGAAAATCATCAACGGCGAGATCCCCGGCACCTTTGTCTGGCGGGACGAAACCTGTGTCGCTTTCCTCGATATCGCCCCGGTGGCTTACGGCCACACCCTGATTGTCCCGGTCGCCCAGGTCGACAAGTGGACGGATCTGGATCCGGCCACCTGGGCGCACCTGAACCAGGTGGCGCAGACCATCGGGCAGGCCATCATCGAGGTCTTCGGTTCGCAGCGCGCGGCGCACATTATCGCCGGTTTCGATGTGCCCCACACCCACATCCACTGCTTCCCCGCCAACTCCATGGCCGACTACAACTTCGCCAACGCCATCGCCCCCGACCGGGTGGACGAAGAGAAAATGCGCCGGGCCGCCGCCGGGCTGCGCCGGGTGCTGGGCACCGGCGAGGACGGCTACCCGCTGGCCTAGCGCTGCCTGCCGCGGCGGGGCAGCCACACCCGCCCCGCTTTGTCCGGGCACCCCACGCCGCCACCTTGTCCAACCGTTTGACCGCCACCACGAATCCCGGGGAGATAGTGACCGTGTCCAGCCATGACACACCCGTACCCGGCCAGCCGGCCACCGGCGGGCCGATGTCCACCAGTTTGTCGCGGCTGCGTGACCGCGGCCATGTCGAAGATGACTGGCGTGCCCGGCCGGTCGGTGACAAACGGTGGCCGGTGGTGCTGCTGCACGGCTCCGCCACCACCGCCGGGGATTTGGCCGCGCTGGTGCGGTTTCTGCGCACCGCCGGCTGGGTTGTGTTCACCCCCGAATACGGCCGGCGGGCAACCCGCGCCATCGAGGATTCGGCCTCCCAGGTGGCCGCCTACATCGACCAGGTGCTGCATGCCACCGGCTGCACGGCATGCGTGATCGTGGCCCACTCGCAGGGCGGGCTGGTGGCCCGCTGGTACATGAAAAACCTCGGCGGACGGGACAAGGTCCACCACCTGGTGTGTCTGGGTTCCCCCAACCACGGGACCTCGTTGGGCGGCATGCTCTCCGGGCTGGTGACAGGCGATACCTCCAGTGCTTTCGCCGAACATGCCATGGACTTCTATTTCGGCGCCGCCGGCCGGCAGCAGCTGCGCGGCAGCCGGTTTCTGGAGCAGCTCAACCACCCGGAGGAGGTTCTTGCCGGGGTGGGCTATACCTGCGTGGCCACCAAAACCGATGCCACCATCCGCCCGCCGTCGTCGTGTTTCCTGTCCCCGCCGGGCGGCGGCGACAGCCCGGCGGTGACCAATTTCTATGTACAGGACATTTTCCCGCTGTACCCGGCCAGCCACGGGGATCTGGTCCGCGACCGGCAGGTGCACCGGATTGTGCGGGATGTTCTCGAACAGGTCGCCTGCCGGGACTGCGGCGCAGGCGGCGCCGGGGACAACCACCGGCCGCCGGTTCTGCTCACCGGCCTCGCCGGGGTTGACCGCCGCTACCTCCCGCCGCCCGAGACTGCGGACGCCCCCGGCACCACCGACGGGAATGCCGGGACCCGCAAAGCGGCGCGCAAACAGGAAAAGAAAGCGAAGAAGGCGAAAAAACAGGCGGACAAAGACGCCGTCTGGCAGGACTGGGTCTAGCCTGCCGAAAACCTGACAACCCGGCAGCAGCAACAGCGGGAAGGCGGCGAGTGGAACGATCATGGGTGTCACGCTGGCACGGTTGATTCCCCGGCGGGGGACACTGCCCGAACCCGTCGCGCGCCGCCCCAATGATATTCCGGTGGTGCTGCTGCACGGCACGGTGTCCTCGCCGGGTAATTTCCTCCCCATTGCCCGGCGGTTGAACAACGACGGCCGCCGCAGCATCGGCATCGAATACGGCCACCGGGGAACAGACCCGCTGGAGGTGTGCCTGCTCGATATCGTCACCCAGCTGGACAAGCTGCTTGAACCCCGCCAGCGCATCGATGTGGTGGGCCATTCCCTGGGCGGGCTGATGGCCCTGAGGCTGGCCCATCTGCCGCAGTTTACCGGGCGGATCCGCACCATCGTCGGGTTGGGCGGATGTTTCAAAGGCCAGCCGGTGACAATGAACCCGCTGCTGCGCACCGCCGTCAATGTGCTGGTCGGCCCCTCCCTGACACAGCTGATGTGCGAATCCGAACTGTCGGCCACCATCCCCGCCGGGGTGAGGCTGATATCGATTGTCAGCGACGCCGACACGATTGTGCCCCGCAGCCGCTCACTCGTCGGTGAGCTGCGCACCGTGCACGGGGTCAGCCACGCCTGGTTGACCACCCTGGCCGACGAAGTGTCGCAGGCCCTGGCCGATGCCGCCGCCGCGGAAAAACCGATCGTGCCCCGCCCGGTGCGGCCCTAGGCCCGGCCCAGCGCCGTGACCGGACGGTCCACGATGCGCATCTGCAGGCTAATTGTCAGCCCCACCCCCATGATCAGATAGAAACCGGCGAGATTGGCCGCCAGCCCCTGATCCACCGCGGCCACCAGCAGCGGAATGGCGGCCACCGCAACCGCCGCGGCGGTGTGGGGAAGAAACACCATGCTCAGCCCCACAGCCCGGCGCGCCAGCACCTCCGGCCGCCGGGCGGTGGTGTATCCGGCGGCAAGCAGATACCAGCCCACCCAGGCGGCCACCACCATCCAGATGACAATCATCAGGGCGCGCAGCGCCACCGACAGCGCGGTGGGGCTGCCGGCGGCGAGAACCGTCACTACGGCCCCCGTGGCGGCGGTGACGGTGACGGCCACCAGCCAGGCCGGCACCGTTGCGGGGAAGGCTTTTGCGGCCAGCGTGAAAAAATCATCCACCGGGCTGATGGCCGCACCGTGCCGGCGGCGGTGGAACAGCTGCTGGGCCGCGCACACCCCCGCCCCGCCGGTGACCACGGGAAGAAAAGACAGCACCACAAGCACGGTGATGACAACGGTATCGGCCAAAAAAGACACCAGCTTCAACAGCCGCCCGTCAAGATCGAGCAGTCCCTTCATTGTTGCTCCCGCCCGGGAATAATCCCTGTCCCTGTCATGTGTTTTCTTCCTCCGCCGGGCCGGCCGCGGCGCGGCGCATGCTGCCGATGCTACCTGCCGGACGGCCGGAAAAAACCCGCTGCGGAAAAACCCGCGCGGGAAAAAACCGCTACCGGTTGTTCTGCACCCCGGTGCCGTGCGCGGCTGCCCCGGGAATGGTGACGGTGAACACGGTCCCCTCCCCCAGCCGGCTGTCGACCCTGATCGATCCTTTGTGGGCCAGCACCAGGGAGCGGGCGATCGCCAGCCCCAGCCCGGAGCCGGAACCGGCGGGATGATGGTCCCGCGACCGGGAGGTGTCAACCCGGTAGAAACGCTCAAAAATGTGGTCGACATCGGCCTGCCCCATCCCGCACCCGTTGTCGGCGACGGTGAACACCACATCGCCCTGCGACGCCGAGACCGTCACCTCCACTTCCGCCGCGGGACCGGCATGGACCAGCGCATTGTTGACCAGATTGGTCAGCACCTGGTTGATGCGGGCGGCATCAGCGGCCATGTCCGGTATCCGCTCGCCGTCACCATCACCGTCACCGTCAATATGCAGCCTGAGGATCCGCTCCGGGTGGGCGGCTTTCAGCGAGGACACAACTGTGCGGGCAATCTGGCACGGATCACAGTCGGTGATCTCCATCGGGGATCCTTCCGCCCGGGTCAACGCCAGCAGATCCTCAACCAGCAGGCTCATCCGCTGTGACTCGCCCTCGACTCTGCCCAGCACATAGTCCGCGTCGGTGGTTGCCCCGGAGCGGTAGAGCTCGGCGAATCCCCGCACACTGGTCAAGGGTGTGCGCAGCTCGTGGGAGGCATCCCCGACGAATCTGCGCATCTGTTCCTCCTTGTCCCGGGCGGTGGTGATCGAATCCTGCAGCCTGCCGAGCATAATGTTCAGCGACTGGGCCAGGTGGCCGACCTCTGTGTTGGCGGGCCAGGAGGGAACCCGGCGGTCCAGATCACCGCCGGCAATGGCCACCGCGGTTTGTTCCACCTCGCACAACGGCCGCAGAGCACGTTTGATGACAAACCAGCTGATGAAACCCAAAACCAACAGCACCACCAGTCCGATGAGAAGCTGCAGCAACGTCAGCCACACCAGCAGCCGGTGGCTGGATTTCAGCGACACCGCCACCACCGTGACCACCGGCCCCTGCTTGGAGACAATGGCCCGCCAATCCGACTGGTCGCCACTGGCGTGCACCGCTGCCACGGTCACCGGGGTGTCAGCAACCGTGATCGCCCGGATATCGGGGGCTGAATCGTGGTCGTTGAACACCAGTGACGTGCCGTCACCGTAGATTTTCTGCACATAGAAATCACTCGGCGGGCGGGCCACATTGGGGTTGGGCCGCGGCAGGTTCCTTCCCGCCCACGACCCCATGGCCTCGGTGAGCTGCCGGTCGATCTGCGCATAGGAGTAGTCCCGCATGAGTGTTCCCACCGCCGCGGCACTGACCGTCAACCCGACGGCGCTGATGACCAGCACGATCACCAGCAGTGTCACCCGCAGCGGAATCGCCTTCAGCCGGCGGCCCGCCGCCAGCCGCCGGCCGCGCCGGGTGCGCGGGCGTGGCCGACAGGCCCCGGCGCCCGGCGCGGGCGGCGGGGTGTCGGCCGCGGGGGGATCGATGGTGTGCGCATCCCCGTCGGCGGCCCCGTCACCGGGTGCGCCGGAAAGGTGCCGGTCCACATGTGGCGTGTTGTTCACAGCTGGTGCACTCCTGGGAGAAAAACAGCACTCGACGGATTGTTTTTAGGTGGCGGACCGGGGCATCCGCAGCACATAGCCCACACCGCGCACGGTATGGATCAGATGCGGCTGCTCATTGTCGATTTTGCGCCGCAGGTAGGAGATGTAGCTTTCCACCACATTGCCGTCACCGCCGAAATCGTAGTGCCAGACATTGTCCAGAATTTTCGCCTTCGACAGCACCACCTCGGCGTTTTCCATCAGGTAGCGCAACAGATTGAATTCCGTCGGCGACAAGTCGACCACGCGCCCGGCTTTGGTCACCTCATGGGTGTCGTCGTTGAGGGTCACATCCGCGTACTCCAGGACCGCATCACTGCCGCGGCCGTCACCCGGATGCGCTCCCCGCCGCAGAATCACCCGCAGCCGGGTGATCACTTCCTCCAGTGAAAACGGCTTGGTCACGTAATCATCGGCGCCGATGGTCAGGCCGTGGATGCGGTGCTCCACCGCGTCTTTGGCCGTCAAATAGAGCACCGGCGCATCCAGGCCCTTAGCCCGCAGCCGGCCGAGCAGCTCGAAACCGTCCATACCGGGCATCATCACATCCAAAATGAAGGCATCCGGGTCAAACTCGGCGGCCACTTCCAGCGCCCGGGCACCCGATGATGCGGTGGCCACCTGGAAGCCCTGGAATTCCAGGGACACTTTCAAAAGCTCCACAATGTTCGGTTCATCGTCGACGACGAGAACTTTCACCGCTGCGCTGGGCATGGTTGCCACCGGACCTTTCGACGGGGATGTCTGTTGTGCGCGGGCAGAAAAACCACCCGCATTCCACTCCAGAGTATGGCAAAACGCCCTGCGGGAACGCTGCCCGGATGCTGGCAGTTGGCTGTCAAGGACCGTTGTGCGGCGCCGCGGTGCCCGGGACGACACGGAACAATCCGCGGGCGGCCTGTCATGTGCGGTTGCAGTGTCATCACTGCGCCGCGGCCGCCCGCGGATTGTGTTCCCCATGTCACCGGTATGCCGTCGGAAGGAGGAATCCGGCACCCGGTGCGCACCACGGAGAGGACCCCAGTTTCCCAATCTGTTGTCCGCGCACACCAGTGTGGCCCCACCGGTTTCACATCCGCTGGAGCGAACCTGCCAAGATACTGTGAACCTTCGGGCAAAACCCTGGATGCCGGTTGCCCGCGGTAGGTTGAAGCGGTGAACTTTTCCAAGCGTCCTTTCACCGTGACAGCCGCTGCCGTTGCAACCGTGCTGGTATTCGGTACCGCAGCCTGCTCCAGCGGCGGGAATTCCCCGGCCGGTTCCACCGGCGGTGCCGTTGCAACCGTCAGCAACACAGCACCAACCGCCGCGGGCGGTGACACCGGTGGCTCGGCCCCGGACGGAAAGCCGGTGTGGCCGGATGACGGTACCTCCCCGCCGCCGGTACCGGTCATCGATTTCCACCCCTGCAGCAGTGTTGATGACGGACGCTGCGGCACCGCCGCGGTTCCCCTGGACTACCGGGATCCGGACGGTGATGCCATCGCCATTGATGTCGCGGTCATTGATGCCGCCGACCCGGATTCCCGCCGCGGCGCCATCTTCGTCAATCCCGGCGGCCCCGGTGAATCGGCGATCGGCCATCTCACCCGGTTCAGGGAAGTACTGGGTCCGCAGATCACCGACCGGTTTGATCTGGTGGCTGTCGACCCGCGGGGGGTCGGCATCTCCTCGCAGGCCCGCTGCTGGTCGACGGCCACCCCACCGGACTACATCGACCAGGCCCCGTCGACCGACGATGAAATCAAGGTGTGGATCGACAACAACAAATACGAAAATGCCGCCTGCGCGACCTCGGGTGTCCCGATCATCAACCATGTCTCCACCGCCAATGTGGCCCGCGACATGGATCTGGTTCGCCGGGCACTGGGCCTGGATGAACTCAATTTCGTCGGTTTGTCCTACGGCACGGTGGTCGGCGCCACCTACCGGTCACTGTTTCCCGACACCACCCGGGCAATGATTCTGGACGGGGTGGTCGATCCGGTGGCATGGACCTCGGGCGGCGATGACCCCACCATTCCGGTCAGTGTGCGCACCGGAACCGCAAAGGCCGCCCACCAGTCACTGCTGGCGCTGTTGGATGCCTGTGAGACAGCGGGCCCGGACAGATGCCGGCATGCGACAACCATCCGGCGGGAATGGCAGCAGACAACCGATGCCCTGCGCCACGGCCCGGTGCAGGCGGGGCTGGATACCGTCAGCCTGACATCACTGGTGTTTTCGGCGGTTGCCCTGCAGTACGACCCGGATGATGCGCAGGCCCTCATCGACATGATTCACGACACCTACCGGCAGGTCATCGAAGGCGAAAGCTACGTGGCGCCCCCGCCGCCGGCCACCGGCGACACCGGTGGCTGGCAGTCCCCCACCGCACCGGCAGCCGCACCCGCGGCATCCGATGATGCCCCCCAGCCGCAGTCCGCCCCGGAGCACACCGCTGACGGGCGGCGGATTGTCCCGGCCACCCGCAGCCAACCCGATGACGCCGTGTGGTGGGACACCTTCACCCAGCAGGCACCCATGTGCGCCGATGCCCGCAACCCGGACAGCTATCAGGCCTGGGTGGACTACAGCAACAGCCCGGAAGCGCTCGCCAATCCCTTCACCGGGGTGTGGCTGTGGAATTCCTCTCTGTGCGCCCGGTGGCCGGGCACCGACCCCGACGCCTACCGCGGGCCTTTCGACACCGCAACCGCCACCGGCCCGCTGGTGGTGGGCAACACCCACGACAACGCCACCGGGCTGGACCAGGCAGAAGCTGTGGCAGCAGCAATCCCCGGGGCGGTACTTGTGACGGTCGACTCCTTCGGGCACACCGGCATCGACAAATCGGCCTGCGCACTGTCGGTGGCCACCGACTATCTTGTCGATCTGTCCCTTCCCGCCGACGGCACCGTCTGCCCGGCCGACAAGCAGCCGTTTTAGAAAAAAAAGACACGGCCCTTAAAAAAAATAAGGCACCACGGCACAACCGCTGCACCGGCAGC
>NZ_JAFLEQ010000017.1:70443-130088 GCF_017307055.1 Corynebacterium mendelii
GGTGGCGGGCCGCCGAAAGCATCGGCGCCCCTATCGGCGTCTGCGCTACGGGCGGGGGATATTGCGCAGATTGGATTTGGCCAGGTCATACATTTTGCCGACGCCGCCTTCCAGCACCGTGCGGGCGGCGGCTTTGGTGAAGCCCTGAATCTGGCTGAAGGTGATATCCGGCGGAATCGACAGGGCATTGGGGTCGGTGACCATGTCCACCAGCACCGGGCCGGGTTCAGCCAGCGCCGCGGCAATGCCTTCCCGGAGTTTTTTCGGATCCCTTATTTCGATGGCTGTGATTCCCGCCGCCGCGGCAATATCGGCGTAGGAGACATGCTCGTGGTCGGTTTCCGATTCGGGGATGCCCTCAACCAGCATCTCCAGTTTCACCATGCCCAGCGAGCTGTTGTTGAACACGAACATTTTCACCGGCAGATCATGCAGTTTCACGGTCAGCAGCTCCCCGAGCAGCATCGACAGCCCGCCGTCACCGCACAAAGAAATCACCTGCCGGTCCGGGTGGGCCAGCTGGGCGCCGATGGCCTGCGGCAGGGCATTGGCCATGGTTCCGTGGCGGAAGGAACCGATCAGCTGCCGGTTGCCGGTGTCGTTGTTGATGTAGCGGGCCGACCAGACGTTGCACATGCCGGTATCGGCGGTAAAGATCGCATCGTGTGCGGCTTCCTCGTCGATGATGCGGGCCGCGTACTCGGGATGGATCGGGGTGTGGTGGTCGATGTTTTTCGTGTAGGCCTCGATGACGTGCCGCAGGTTTTTCTCGTGCGCCCGCAGCATCCTGTCCAGGAAACTGCGGTCGGTTTTCTCTTCCACGTGCGGCAGGATGGTGTCGATGGTGGCGGCCACATCACCGACCACCGGATATTTCACCTTGGTGCGCCGACCTATCGCCGCCCCGTCGATATCGACCTGGGCGACATTGTTGTCGGGCAGGAAATTGTTGTACGGGAAATCGGTGCCCAGCATGATCAGCAGGTCGGCGTCATTGCAGGCATCAAAGCAGGCGCCGTAGCCCAACAGCCCCGACATGCCGACATCGAAGGGGTTGTCGTGCTGGATGAACATTTTCCCGCCCAGGGCGTGGCCGACGGGCGCTTTGATTTTCTCTGCCAGCGCCAGCACCTGTTCCCGGGCGTCTTTGCAGCCCACACCACAAAACAGGGCCACCGAAGAAGCATTGTTGATCGCTTCCACCAGCCGGGCGGCATCCCTGTCATGGGGGTAGACAACCGGCCGGTTCACCGCGATCCGCGATTCGAGATAGTGGTTGTTGGACGCATCCTGGGTGGAAACATCACCCGGGATGACCAGCACTGACACGCCTTGTCCGGCCATCGTCGACTGGATGGCGTGGTGCAGGATCACCGCCCCCTGTTCGGCGGAATTGGCCAGCTCACAGTAGCCGGAGCATTCCTTGAACACATGGGTGGGATGGGTTTCCTGGAAAAAGTTCGAGCCAATCTGCACGCTCGGGATGTGGGAGGCGATCGCCAGCACCTTCGCCCGGTTGCGGTGCGCGTCGTAGAGCCCCTGGATCAGGTGCAGGTTCCCCGGGCCGCAGGAACCGGCGCACACCGCCAACTCCCCGGTGGCCAGGGAGTCGGCTTCCGCGGCGAAAGCGGCGGCCTCTTCATTGCGCACATGCACCCACTGAATGGATGAATCAGACACAGCATCAACGATCGGGTTGAGACTGTCGCCGGTCAGCCCGTAGATGCGTGTGACCCCCTGGGCTTCCAGTGCTTTGACGATCTGGTGGGCGAAATTGTCGGCCACGGTCACTCTCCTTGACAGATAAACGGTTGCCGTTTTTTAGGTGGTGTTTTCTTTCCCGTCCCAGTCAAACAAATTCCCCGTCACCGTGCCGTCCGGACGGGCGCACCCACCGGACACAGATTGCCGCAGGTTGTCTTTCACCGGCATCCAACCTGGATAAACACTGCCTTGCGTGTGATGTGCCAGACAACGAAAAAGCCGGTGGACAATCAGTCACCGTCAACTCCACACCGCATCCGGCATACGGCACCCAGTCGCCCGGCAGGCCGTTGACCCGCCACACACCCGCCAACCCCACCCCCGGTAACTTTACCGTCCACCCGGTTTGTTTTTATACCGTCCAGCCGTTACAGTAACGGTTTCCCGCACGGACGACGACACGAAAGAGCTGACAGCAATGGCTTCCACGGCTTTCCACCGGACCACCCGGGAATACCGCACCCGCTGGCTATTTCTGGCCGTGCTGTCGGCGGCACTGTTTCTGATCGGTTTGAACAATTCGGTGCTGCTGACCGCCCTGCCCACCATCCGGGCCACCCTGCCGGCCACCGGCGGCCAGTCACTGTGGATCATCAACAGCTATTCACTGGTGCTGGCCGGCATGCTCATCGGCGCCGGTTCCCTGGGTGACCGCATCGGCCACCGCCGCCTGTTCGCCCTCGGGCTGGCGGTTTTTGCCGTCGGCTGCACCATCTCGACGGTGGCCCCCGGCCCGGCGGTTCTCATCACCGGCCGGGCCGTGCTGGGACTGGGTGCCGCCTGTTTGATGCCCGCCACACTGGCCCTGCTGAAAGTCACCTTCACCGACCACCGGGAGCTAAGCCGCGCGGTCGGCATCTGGAATGCGGTGTTTCTGGCTTCTGTGGCACTCGGCCCGATCATCGGCGGCGCCCTGCTCGAATATCTCGACTGGCATCTGCTGTTTGCCGCGCAGCTTCCGCTGATCGCCCTGGTGGCACTGGCACTGAAAGCGGTGGGCCCGGCCAACGTGGCGCAACCGGGACGCCGCTTCAGTGTGGTCAACTCGGTGCTGCTGATGGTGGCCGTCGGTTCCCTGGTGCTGGCGTTCGAAGCTGTCGCCCACACCACCACCGGCGCCGGTGGCACTTCCCCGACCGCGGCCTGGATGACGGCTGCCGGGGCCGTGGCAGCCACCGCCGGTGCCGTCATGCTGTTGAAGCGCAGGCAACGCCATCCGGCCACCCGGATCGCCGATCCGGCGGCGCTGCGCCACCCGGTGCTGCTGGCGGGATTGGCGACCGCCCTGTTGACCATGATCATTCCCGGCGGCCTGGAATTTGTCACCACCCAGCGTTTTCAGCTGGTCGGCGGTTTCACCGCCCTTCAGGCCGGGCTGGTCACCACCGCGGTAGCGGTCTCGGCGATCCCCGGCACCCTCATCGGCGGACAGGTCATGCCCCGCTTCGGGGTGCGGGCGGTGGTCACCGCCGGGTTGACGGTCACCACAGCCGGAATCGTTGTCTCCGCGACGGCGTTCAGCGACGGTGACGTGCACATGACGGCTTTCGTTACGGGCCTGATGATTGCGGGTCTTGGGCTGGGCACCGCCCAGGCTTCATCGAACGCGGCGGTGATCACCACCGTTCCGAAACACTCGGCCGGGACTGTCGGATCGCTGGAGGAAGTGGCCTACGAGGTCGGTTTCCTGCTGGCGATCACCACCTTCGGCACCTTGATGGAGGTCGGCTACCGGCTCGGTGCACCCGACGGCCACGCCACCGATGTGATCGGGGCACTCAACCACGCCGATGGTGCCGTATCCCAGGCCGCCGGCCACGCCTACGATGCCGCGGCACAGTGGGTTTTGTTCATCGCCGCCGCCACCGCAGCGGTGCTGGCAGTGGTTTTGAACCGGCTGTTTCCGCCGTTGCGTGCAACAATGGCACCAAACCGAACCAAGCCAACCGGCAGCAACCGGACAACCGAACGTGATAGCTGATGCGCCCCAGTAAAAAAGACCAGATCATCGCCGCCGCCATTGACATCATCACCGAGGGGGGAATGGCGGCGGTGACCATGGATGCGGTGGCCGCCAAAGCAGGGGTCTCCAAAGGCGGGCTGCTCTACCACTTCCCCACCATGGTGGCGCTGCATGAGGGGATACACGAAAAACTCGCCGCCGACTGGGAACAGGAGATGGAGCACCTTGCCGGGGGCACAGCAGATGAAGTCGACCGGGACACCAGAACCGAAGCATTCATCCGGTCGATGGCCGAAAAATCAACCCCCGCGGAACTGATTGTGACCGTCCACGCCATCACCACCCCGAATATGTCGGCATCCTGGGATGCGGTGGAAGCCCGCTGGTCCCCGCCGCCGCCGGATGATGACGGCCGGGGCAGCAACGCCTTCGCCGCACGACTGGCCGCCGACGGGCTGTGGATCCACAACGCCAACACCCCGACCACCCCGGCGGAAAAAGCCCGCCGCCGCCACCTCATCGACCACCTGGTGGAATGGGCCCGCACCCCCGACGAACAGGTGTGATGACCGGACCGGTCAGCGCGGCGGGATGAATTTCCCGCCGCGGGCACATCCGTGGCGGGCCGATGGCCGCCCATCACCCCGTTGTCCCGGCCCCGCCCAAAAAAATGCCCCCCACCTGGAATTCCAGGTGGGGGGTCTATTGTGAGCTGGAGATGAGACTCGAACTCACAACCACCTGTTTACAAGACAGGTGCGCTACCGATTGCGCCACTCCAGCACCCATGCCACTTCGCACCGCCATTTCAAGCGGACCACGACGTAGGGGCCGGTTACAGTTATCCGGACCGGTTCCCCGCGCGGCGGGCACGTATCAAAGGATGCTACAACACTTGTCCGTCAAACACGAAAACCACAGACCAGGGGCCAAAACCGCGGGAAACAAAGACACCGCCGCCCACCGTTGCCACCACCCGGGGTTGCCCCGGGTTTTTACTGTCCAGGCTCCGCCGGCAGCCGGCCCACCGCCCTCACGGCACGATCGCCGGGGCTGTGCGCTGGGAGGATCACCGGGAGTGTTTTTCCACCTGGGCACCCTGCCGGTGAAGCGGTACTATGTGGCCGGCGGCCGGGGACACCGGCCGGACGATTGTTCCTGGGGTGACCGGCGGTAATCCGCCAAGTGCACCACAGGCCCGGTTGTGCGCCCCTGATGCCGCCTCCCGCCGAATCCAACCAGTTTCATCTTTCCCGGAGGTCCCCGTGCGCCGTCTATCCGGTGCTGCGGCACAGTTGACGCAGTTGCTGTCCCGCCGCGGCCGCCTGTCGACCATTGATGCGGCAACAGCAGCCCCGCCGCCCTCCCCGCTGGCCCCGGTGGATTTGACCGATCCCCGCCAGGTGTCGGGCATTATGGACCTGGCTGCCCGCATCGGCGATATTCTGCTGTCCGCCGGAACCGGCAACACCGACGCCAAGGCACAAATCCACACCGTGGCCTCCGCCTATGGCCTGCACTACTGCCATGTTGACATCACGTTCAACACCATCACCGTGTTCACCCACGTCGGTGATTTCCGGGACCATCCGATCAGTATTTTCCGGGTGGTGGGCAAACTGTCGCTGGATTTTTCCAAGCTGCAGGAAGTCGACAAGCTGATCCGGTCGATCCGCATGGGGCAAACCACCCCCTCCCAGGCGGAAGCCCGGCTGGATACGATCATGGCCGCCCCGCCGCCCTACGGGTATCTGACATCGCTGGCCGGTTGGGCCGTGATGACCGGTGCCGTTGCCGTGCTGCTGGGCGGCAACCTGGTGGTGACGGTGATCTCCACGCTGTCGGCGGTGGTGATCATGCACGGGTTCACCATTCTCGGCAAACAGGGGCTGCCGGACTTTTTCAAAAACATTTTCGGCGGTGTGGTGGCCACCGTGCCCGCTGCCCTGACCTACCAGTGGGCGTTGATCAACGACTATGAGATCACCCCCAGCCAGATTGTGGCTTCCGGCATTGTGGCCATGCTGGCCGGCCTGACTCTGGTGCAGTCGCTGCAGGACGGAATCACCGGCGCGCCGGTGACCGCTTCAGCACGGTTTTTCGACACGATTTTGCTCACCGGCGGCATTATTGCCGGGGTCGGTCTGGGTATTCAGCTGGCCGGGGCACTGGATATATCACTGCCGCCGTTGGAAACCGCGGCCGCAGGCCCGGTGGCATCCCCCGGGGTGAAGGTGATCTCCGGGGCGATAGCTTCGGCCGGTTTCGCTGTGGCCCTCTACGCGGACTGGTCATCGGTGCTGGTGGCCGGTTTAACGGCAGCGGCGGGAAGCGGCTTCTACTATTTCGTGTGCCTGCCGATGGATGTCGGCCCGGTCGCCGGGCTGGGGGCCGCGGCGACAATCATCGGCCTGGCCGGTGGTTTGCTGGCCCGCAGGTTTTTGATTCCCCCGCTGATTACCGCCGTCGCCGGAATCACGCCGCTGCTGCCCGGGCTGGCGATCTACCGGGGCATGTATGCGGTACTGCACGATCAGATGCTGCTCGGTTTCGCCAACCTGGCGCTGGCCCTGGCCATCGGATCCGCGCTGGCCGCCGGGGTGGTGCTGGGGGAATGGATCGCCCGGAAAATCCGCCGCCCCCGCCCCGCCGACTGGTACCGCCATCTGGTCCACGGCCGCAGAAGCCTGTTCACCGATTCCAACCGCCGCACCGATATCGCCGGGCGCACCGACTACCACCACGGCAGCTACTGACAATCCCCGGCAGCCCGCCGGGTATGCAGCGACCGCGCCTGAAACCGGTAAGGTAGAGTGGTTGCACTGCCGGCACATCATAGGGTGCCCGCCGCCCGCCGCTCCCGGCGGGAAAGCCCGGAGGAGAAATCCCCGGCACCGATTCGTTTTCCAGCCACCATCCCAGGAGGATTCGTGCCACCGAAGGTCACAGAAACCCGCACCCCCAACGCAGAGTCCCTCCACTCGATCAACTCGGATACCGCGGCCGCCGCCCGCCGGGTGGTCGCCACCTATGCCGAGGACTTCTTCGATGCCGCCACGCTGATGAGCATGCTGGGAGTCGCCCCGGAAGAGCTGGACTACAAAAAGCTCGCCACCGAGCATGCGGAAGCCCAGGCTGCCGCGGAAAAATCAAAGCGGGGACGCAAGGCGACGAAGAAAGCCGCCGCCAAGAAGGCCACCAAGAAGACGACCAAAAAGTCCACGGCGAAGAAAACAACGAAGAAAACAGCCGCGAAAAAGACCACCAAAAAAGCGGCGAAGAAAACCACCAAGAAAACCACGGCGAAGAAAACAACGAAAAAGACCGCCGCGAAAAAGACCACCAAGAAGTCGTAGCACCCCTCCCCCGACACCGACTGTTACCCGATCCCCGTGGCATCCAGGCTTTCTCACCCGCACCCGGCAGATTTCGTTGTCACCGCCAACCGGCTGCCCGTGGACATCACCCGGACAGCCGACGGCGGCATCACCGCCAGCCCCAGTCCCGGTGGGCTGGTGACCGCGCTGCGCCCGGTGCTGAAAACCCATCACGGCCACTGGGTCGGCTGGAACGGCCAGATCGCCGGCGACCCGCAGGACCCGCCCGTTGCGCTGGGCCCCTGTGACGGGCTGTCGGTGGTGCAGGTCCAGCTCGACGAGGACGACTACCGCCTGTTTTACGAGGGCATGTCCAATGCCACCTTGTGGCCGCTCTACCACGACCGGATCGTCGAACCGGTCTACAACCCGCAGTGGTTTTCCCGCTACCGGAAGGTCAACCGGCGCTACGCGCACCACACCGCGGCCGTGGCCGCCCCCGGCGCCACCGTGTGGGTGCAGGACTACCAGCTGCAGCTGGTGCCGGGAATGCTCAAAAAACTCCGGCCGGATATCCGCTGCGGTTTTTTCTGCCACATCCCTTTCCCGTCCCCGGATTTGTTCAGCCAGCTTCCGTGGCGGGAAGAAATACTGTCCGGCCTGCTGCAGGCCGACCTGATCGGTTTCCATCTGGTGGACTGCGCGAAAAACTTCCTGGCCACCGTGCAACGGACCTTCCCGGCCGCACGGGTTGCCGGAACACCCTCCTGTTTTGCCGCCACCGCCTCGGTGACGGGCACGGACGGCCACACCAGCGCGGTGGGCGCATTCCCGATTTCCATCGACACCGCCACAGTGGTGGAGCAGGCTGCCGCCACCGACCCGGAGAGCCTGCGCCGCCAGTTGGGCGATCCGCGGCTGGTGATCACGGGCGTGGACCGGATGGACTACACCAAAGGCATCCTGCAGCGGCTGCAGGCCTTCGAGCAGCTGCTCGACAGCGCGGAACTCGACCCCGAACACACCGTGTTCGTGCAGGTTGCCACCCCTTCCCGGGAGCGGCTGGAACACTACCGGGCCACCCGGCGGGAAGTGGAGCAGGCAGTCGGCCGGATCAACGGGCGTTTCGGCACCATCGGCCATCCGGTGGTGCACTATCTGCACGGCACCCTGCCCGCCGAGAAGCTCTACCAGCTGTACCGGGCCACCGACGTGATGGTGGTCAATGCTTTCAAAGACGGCATGAACCTGGTGGCCAAGGAATTTGTGGCCTGCCACACCGACGGCAGCGGGGCGCTGGTGCTCAGTGAGTTCACCGGTGCCGCCCGGGAACTCACCCAGGCCCATCTGATCAACCCCCATGCCCCGGAAGACCTGCCCCGGGCCATGGCCGCGGCCGCCGCCGAGATGACCGCTCACCCGGATGCCGCGGCAGCCCGCATGCACGCCATGGCCGAGACCGTCCGGAACTGCGACGTGACGTGGTGGGCACAAAAATTTTTGTCCTGTCTTTTATCCCCGAAAGGCACGAGCCTGTGAAAAACCAGCAATTTTTCCGCCGGGCGACGGCCGTGGCCGCAGCTGCGGCAGGCCTGGTGGCAGCCGCCGGCTGCGGCGGGGGCCAGGCGGCCCTGCCGGTGACAGACACCACCTGGCAGATCACCGGCGTCTACACCGAGCTGGACAATCCCCCGCAGCTTCCCGACGACACCGCCGGGAAAGCACTGCTGGTCTTCGACGGGCAGGGCATGGTCGGCAACACCGGCTGCGGGCAGTTCCGGGCCGCCACAACACTGCGCAAGGATACCTCCGCCGACCAGCCCCAACGGTTTGTCGTGTCGGTCACCGACCCGGTGTTTCAGCCGGTCGACTGTACGGGGGCGGCACGTTTTTTCCATGACCGGATCGCCGGGTTTTTCTCTTCCGGGCAGTATCTGCTCACCCGTGACGGCAGCAGGGCGCTGCTGCTCACACCGGCGCCCGGACCGGATGCCCAGCCGGAAGACGCTCTCACCCGCAACGCCCTGCGGTTGGTCGCCCCGGGCGGATAGGGGCCGCGGGCGACTAGACTCACCCACATGGTGTCCCTCCCGCAGCAGTTGGCCGAATGCGGCCGCCTTTTGGTCGTCAGTGATTTCGACGGCACCATCGCCCCGTTGACCGGCAACACCTTTTCCCCGCAACCGAACATGCTGTCGGTGGCCGCCCTGGAAAAACTCGCCCGGCTGGCCGGTACCACCGTCGCCGTGCTCAGCGGGCGGGATCTGGCCACCCTGTCCACCGTCACTGATTTTTCCCCGGCGATTGTCCTGGCGGGAAGCCACGGCGCGGAAACCACCAGCATCGACAGTCCGGTCACCGCGGAGCAGCGAGATCGTGTGCACCGGGCCGCCGAAGCCCTGGAGCACCTGGCCGCGGGGGTTGCGGGATGTTTCGTGGAACGCAAACCCTTCCAGGCGTGTCTGCACGTTCGGAAAGTCACCGACACCGCTGTGGCACAGACGCTGATGTCCCGGGCAGTCGACACCGGTGCCGCCATGGACGGCATCCACACCACTGTCGGCAGCTGCATTGTGGAGCTGTCGGCAAGCAGCATCACCAAAGGTGACTGGATCACCCGGCAGCGCACGGCCACCGGCGCCGACCGGGTGGTGTTCCTCGGCGACGACACCACCGACGAAGCCGGTTTCGCTGTCCTCACCGAAACTGATCTGGGGGTGAAAGTCGGCCCCGGAGCAACGGCCGCCACAGCGCGGGTCGCCGATGTCGACGAAGTCGGGGTGTTTCTTACCCTGCTGGCCGACCGGCGTGCGGCACACACAGCATTGTGACCGTGGCTGCAATCGGCCCGGGTGGTTGACGGGGCGTTTTTTCACCCCCGTCAGTGCCGGATGCTCCACAGCCGGGGGCACCCGGGTCCGGGGCGGATTGTCCCGGTGACGGGGAAAACAACCGCAGGTAAACACTGCTGCCCCACCGGATGGCCGCCGCTACCGGCGTGTGGTTGTCGCCCGGGCCTTTATACTGGTGGGCGTGCTGGTGAAGTTCTCCGTGTCCAATTACCGCTCGGTCGTTGCCGAAGCGGCACTCGACATGCGCCATCCCGAATTCACGGCCCCCTGGCCCGCCGACCGGAGATGGTCCTCGGTCATCTACGGGGCGGGAACGGTCAGCGGGGAAACGATGGCCGGGAAAACCGATATTTTCTCCTGCCTGGCGGGGCTGTCGGCGGCGGTGGCCGGGTCAGCCGACGACCCGGCACTGACCAAAAAGCTGTTTCACCCGCACCCCTACCATGTCGACGAGCCGACGACGATGCGGATTTTCTGGGTCAGTGACGGCTACCGCTACGACTTCCAGCTCACCCTCTCCCGGGAGGGGGTGCGCAAAGAATCGCTGCGCGTGCGCGACGAGGACCGGTGGCTGCCGCTGTACACCCGCACCGCGGACAAAATGTTTTTCCACACCGATTCCGGTGTCAATTTCGCGGCGACCCGCATCATCACGGAGATGCTCACCCCGTGGACCCTGGCGGTCTCGGCCTGGCGCGCCCACGACCGCGGCACCAGTTTCGATACGGCCCTGTCCTGGCTGGCCGACGCCATCGTCCGGGTCCCCACCCCCTTCCATCGTGAGCGCGGCCGGCAAAACCGCGAATGGTCGGTTCTGCTCGACAGCATGGTGACAAACCCCGGATCACTGTCATCACTGCCGACGGTGCTGAAATCGTTGGATCCGACAGTGGAATCGGTGACCATCGACGAGCATCTGGCCTCCCCGGCGCTGCGGCGCCCGGCCCGCTTCATCGATGACTGCCTGGCCGGCCGGGTGACCACCGACATCAACCCGGGCAGCATCAGCCATGCCGATCTGCAGGATCTGATCAAAAAAATGCGGGTCGCCCACATCAACGCCCCCGACCTGGTCATCGGCAGCGCCACCGACACCGGCAACATCTGTTCCTGGCTGTTTATCACCGCCGCGGTGGCTGCCGCCCGGCTGCTGGGCGGGGGGCTGGTGCTGTGTGATTTCTCCGACGCGGAGCTTCCCCCGGAGCTAATGTCGTCACTGATTTTCACCGCCAGATGTCAGGTGGACGGGCTGGAACCGGCGCAGATCATCGTCGCCTCCACGCAGCCGACGGTCCCGTCGGTGATAGCCCGGGCGCTGCCGGGGGCCGCCGGACACTGGATGGTGGAACCGTCCACCGGCGGCGGACTGTCGATAAGCCACCGGCCGGACCAACCGGCGGCACCCCAGCTCCAGCCCAGGGCGGGGGGCAGGCTTTTGAACCACACGCTGGCAACCCTGAAAACCCCGGGCATGCCAGGGTCAGCCAATCCCTTCCGCAGCGACGGCAATCCGTGGGGCGGGGTGTTTTAAACCACCGGCCCCCGCCCCGCCGGTGGCACCGCTACCGGGTCTTTGTGTCCTAGCGCAGCCGCCCCGGCCGTGGGGCGGCCACCGTTGATCCCGGCCGGAACACGGTCGGCAGAATGGTTTTTTCCGCTTTGACCGCCCCGCCGGGCGGCGGGGACAGAAGGGTCATCAATACCTCACCGGTGGCGCGGCCTTTGTCTTTGGTCGGCTGGATCACCGTGGTCACATCCCGGTGCAGGGCGGTGATAATGCCGTCGAAACCGGTCACCGACAAATCCTCGGGCACGCGGATGCCGTGGGCCTGCGCATAGTCGATCACCCCCAGGGCCATCGAGTCGGTGGTGCACAGTACCGCGGTGATCCGCGGATGGTTGTGCAGCATTTCCGCGGCCGCATCCCGGCAGTTGGCGGCGTCGTTGATGTGCCGTTCGATCACCGGCACAGTCCCCGGGTCGATTCCCGCCCGGGCAAATACCTCCAGGGCACCGGTGACCCGTGAGCGCTGCACATGGTGACCGGCGCCCGCCAGACGCTGCGGGCTGACCGGGCCGTCGTTTTTCTGCCGGTCCAAACGGATGGTCAAAATCCCGATACTGGTGTGCCCGGCCTCCAAAAGCGCCCGGGCGGCCGGGGCGATGGCCAACCGGTCATCGATACCGACAAAAGCCGCCTGCGGATCATCGGCCGGCTGGTCACAGATGACCACCGGTGTGTCATGGGAGCGCACCGCCGCCAGATAGGGATCATCGGCGGCCACCGAATACACCACGAACCCGTCGACCGCGCAGGAGTTGACCAGGCGTGCCGCGGCGGCTTTTTCCACACTGGGATCCGGGCCGACGGGAAGCAGCAGCATGGGGGTTTTCGGCCCGGCCAGGGCTTCCGCCATCCCGGCCAGGAAACTCACCGACGCCAGGTCCTCGAAGGCGTAGGTCAGATGTTCGGTCAACAGCACCCCCACCGCACCGGTGCGGCGGGTTTTCAGACTTCTGGCGGTGGGATGCGGGCCGGGGTAGCCGTGGTCGGCGGCGGTGGCGAAAATCAGGTCCCGCAGCGGTTTCGACAGCCGGTCGGGATGGTTGTAGGCGTTGGACACCGTGGTTTTCGACACCCCCAGTTCCGCCGCGATACTGCCCAGGGTTGCACCCGTTTTCTTTCCCGCCATACAGCAGAAACTACCACCCCGGTCCGTCACCCGACGGACCCGGCGGCGGCCAGCGTTGCTCTTTCCCCTACAGCGACCCGGTGGACAAAGCCACCGACCCCTGGACCGACAGGGTGGTCAGCAAAAAGGTGTCCGAACTCGCCCAACTCGACAGGTTGGTGCCGTAAAACACCGATGTCGGACTCGATACCGTCGCCGATGACAGCGCCCACAGGGCATTGACCCCGGACGACAACCCGCCCGGAGCCGACGACAGGGCCTGCGCCAGCGCCGGGACACCGCCGTCGACGAAAGCATTGGCCAGGCTCATCAGGGTCACAGCTGTGGTACCGCCCACCACCCCATAGGTGGTGGCGGGAACTGTCCGCCCACCGTCGGGCAGTGCCCCGCCCACCAGGCGCAGCCGCTGGTCGGCGGCATGCACCCCGTCAGCCAGAGCCTGGTTGAACAGGGCTGTGATCCACAGCCGGTTGATTTCGCCGGGGGTGGCCGCCACCATCATCCGCCAGGTCAGCGGGGTGACGGCGGCGGCATTGGTTTTCTGCCGTTTGCGCTGCCGGGAGGCTTCGGTCATGCGGTTGATGCGCTCGACAACATAGTCCTCGTTGGCCAGCCGGTCAGCGTCACGTTCCCGGATGAAATAGCTCAGATGCGGTGTCGCGCCGCCGAGGGACACCTGGTCGATAAACGACCGGGTGTTGTCACAGACCGGGTCACCGAATTCGCAGTATTCGACCACATCGGGCGACAGCCGCAGCGATGTGGAGGCAAACAGCGGGCCGGTGCGAAACAGCATGCCCTTCCCACCGGTCGGGGTCCCCACCAGTGCCGGGTCGAAAGGATCCAGCCACGGATCCCCGATATAGACACTGCCTGTCAGCCTGCCCGACAGCGCCAGGATCCGTTCGGCCATTTCCATGGCCATCGCACCCTGCGAGTAGCCGACGACAATGTAGTCGGGACGGCAGCCGGTGGCGTCCTCGTAGCTGACGGCTTCCCGTATCGCCCCCAGGGCGCCTTCCACAGCCGAGCGCCGCACGCCCGCCTGATAGGGTTCGGTCCAAAAAGGGTTGGCCGAATACTGGTCGTAGGCCAGCGGATGCACCCGGATATCGGTGGTGTCGATCCGCTCCAGCAGCGGCCGGAGGGTCTCGCCCTCCCAACCGTTGACTTCCGTCCCGTTGGCAAGCCGTGCAGGCTCCAGACGCAGCTGACCGGATCCGCGGGCCAGAAGCATCACCGCGGCCGGGCATTCGTTCACCGTCCCCGCAGCAGGCGGCAGCAGCGGGGCCTCAACCGGAACCGGGGCCGACACGGCCGGCGGGGCTTCATCGGCGGCCGCAACCGCGGGAGACAACAAACTGGCCGCTGTTGCAGCCGATACCGTGGCGGCCATCAGCCGCCGGAGAAAACCTTTGACCCTCATTGCCCACAACCCCACGTTGTTGTCGTCCGCGTGCCGACGGCCCACCGCCGACACCGCTTTTCTACCAGAAACCGGGGAGCAGCAGAGGAAAGCAGATCTTGTTTCCCCCGGCCCCGCCGGTGGGTGACTGTCACGCTACACCGCCCACAAAAACGTTGTCTACTTGGGGTTTTTGTGAAAGATTAACGATCAGGCCGTGCGCAATAGGCTGACCTGGTTGCCCGGCACGGGGCCAGGCGGGACAGGGCCGGGAAAGGTGGGCCGCTAGCCGCGGGTGACGGCGCGGCGCTGCCGGGCGAACTCCCCCAGCACCACACCGGCCGCCACGGAGGCGTTGAGGGATTCCACCCAGTCGGTCATCGGCACCGACACCAGCTGGTCGCAGTTTTCACTGACCAGACGGGAGATCCCCTTGCCCTCGCTGCCGACAACCACCACCGTCGGGCCGGTGCCGTCGTAGGTGTCCAGGGTGTGCTCACCGCCGGCGGCCAAACCGACGACCTGGTAGCCGGCTTTCTGGAATTTCTTCACTGTTCTGGTCATATTGACCGCGCGGGCAACCGGCAGACGGGCGGCCGTACCGGCCGATGTCCGCCAGGCCACCGCCGTCACCGAAGCACTGCGGCGCTCGGGGATGACCACCCCGTGGCCGCCGAAAGCCGCCACGGAACGGATGACCGCCCCCAGGTTGCGGGGATCTGTGATGTTGTCCAGGCACACCACCAGGCCCGGTTCCCCGGTGTTTTTGATCTGGTCGATCAGCTCGTCGACATCGGCGTAGGTGTACGGCGGGATTTTGATGCCGATGCCCTGGTGCATGCTGTTGCCGGTGAGATGGTCCATCTCATGTTTCTGCACCTCCAGGATCGCGATCCCGCGGTGCCGGGCAAGCTGCACCGACTGGGTGAGCCGGTCGTCGGAGGAAGTGCCGGCCACCACCACCAGCTGTTCGGCCGGGACTTTCGCTTTCAGGCATTCCAGCACCGGGTTACGCCCGACCACCAGCTCGGAAGAATCGGATTTGTCGTGACGGCCCTGTTGTCTGCGTTCCCGCTCAATTTTGCGTTTGTGCGCCGCATGGTAGACCCGGTCCTCGGCTTTCGGCGTGGGGCCTTTGCCCCGCAGGCCGCGGCGCACCTGCCCACCGCTTCCTTTCTGGGAGCCCTTCTTGTTGGTTTTGCGCATGGCGCCCTGGCGTTTCGAGTTTCCGGCCATAACCGTCGAAGACCTCCGTGTAAAAAACCACGGCCGGATGACAAGCCACCCGGCGGTGGGAAAAGTGTGAAAAGAACATGCGGGAACCCCGCGGGAAAAAGCCCCGCCCCGGTCAGCGGGACGGTCCATGGCGGGCGGTTGTACCCGGCAGAGGTGAAGATTACACCAATGACGGGCATATCCCGTCTTTTCCCCACCCGCGGCGCATGTGTTGCACAACCGGGAAAAACACCCCCGCAGGACCGGCACTGGCGCCTGTCCCCCGCGGGCACCGGGCGGTGGGGGAAGAAAAACAGCTTCCGCGCAAAGCCTGTCAGCGGTCCTGTTTCAACGACCACTGCGGGCCGTCGGCGGTGTCGGTGACCTCAATGCCGGCAGCGGCCAGGCGGTCACGCACCGCGTCAGCGGTGGCCCAGTCTTTGTCCGCCCGGGCGGTGGCACGGCGCTCAAGCTCCGCGGAAATCAGGGTGTCAAGGGCTTTGGTGGCGGCCACCGGCACCCCGGTGTCCTCTTTCGCCCAATGCCCATCAAGCGGATCCACCCCGAGGATCGCCATCATGGCGCGGACTTGACCGGCCACTTCCTGTGCCGCTGCGGTGTCGTTGCCGGCCAGCAGGCTGTTGCCGCGGCGGACCGTGTTGTGGATTTCGGCCAGGGCTTTCGGCACCGCCAGGTCATCATCCATGGCAGCGGCGAACACGTCGGTGACCTGTGTCGGGGCCTGGTCGGGGAAATGCTTGACGAAGCTTTCCACCCGGCGGAACGCCTGGGCGGCATCCAGCAGGGTGGCTTCGGAGTATTCGAGCATCGACCGGTAGTGGGCGCTGCCCAGGTAGTAGCGCAGCTCCACGGGACGCACCAGACCGAGCAGGTTTTCCACCGCCAGCACATTGCCCAGGGATTTCGACATTTTCTCCCCGGCCATGGTCACCCAGCCGTTGTGCATCCAGTAGTTGGCGAAACCATCGCCGGCGGCATGGGCCTGGGCGATCTCGTTTTCGTGGTGCGGAAATTTCAGATCAAGGCCGCCGCCGTGAATATCGAAGGTGCCGCCCAGGTATTTCGTCGCCATCGCCGAGCATTCCAGATGCCAGCCGGGGCGGCCCTCACCCCACGGGGTGGGCCAGGACGGCTCACCTTCTTTGGCGGCCTTCCACATGGTGAAATCACGGGGATCCCGTTTACCGGTGCCAGCGGATTCCCCCTGGTCCATCTCGTCGAGTTTCTGCCCCGACAGTTTTCCGTAGCCGTCGATCGACGCCGGGGAGCAGTACACATTGCCGTCAGCGGCATAGCCGTGGCCGGCGTCGATGATCTTTTCCATGTAGGTGATCATCTCGGTGATGTGGCCGGTGGCATGCGGCTCCAGTGACGGCGGGGTCACGCCGAGCTTGTCGTAGGCCCAGTTGAAGGCCCGCTCGTGGGTGGCGGCCCACTCCCACCAGGGGCGGCCGTTGTCCCGGGCTTTGGTGATGATCTTGTCGTCGATGTCGGTGACATTGCGGACAAACCACACATCGAAGCCTTCATGCTCCAGCCAGTTGCGGAGAATGTCGAAGGCGACACCGCTGCGAAGATGACCGATATGCGGCACCGACTGCACGGTCGCGCCGCACAGGTAGACGGTTGCCCGGCCGGGGGTCACCGGTGAAAAGTCACGGATCTCACGGTTGTATGTGTCGTATATGCGCAAAGTCACGATCCCCAATCTAACAGCCCCGGCGCCCGTCACTGGGCACCGCCGGGTAAAAAGCGGCGGTTTTTCCACCCTCCCCGGCTCCCCCACCCCGGCGCGGCACCACCGCACCCCTGTCCCGGTACGAAGGGCGTGCGCATGCACGGCAGCCGCACCACAACCACGGAGCCTGCGGGCGCGGCCGACAGTCCCCCGGCAGGGAAGGCGCTGCGGGGCGGCCCGCTGTCAGTTCCCCCGGTAGACCAGCGCCGTGGCGATGGCGGCACGGCCTGTCCCCTCGCCGGTAAAGCCCATGCCGTCTGTGGTGGTGGCCGCGATATTGACCGGGGCGTTGAGTGCCCGGCCGATGATCTTTTCGGCCTGGTCCCGGCGCGGACCCATCTTCGGGGTGTTGGCGATCAACTGCACCGAGACATTGCCGACAGCGAAACCGTGGTCTGCCAGCAGTGCCACGCATTCGCCGACAAGACGGAGACCGGAAGCACCCTCGTATTCTTTGCGCCCCACCCCGCAAAAAGATCCCAAATCCCCCAGGCCCGCGGCCGCCAGCAGTGCATCGACAATGGCGTGGGCGACCACATCGCCGTCGGAGTGCCCCTCACAGCCGTCATCGCCGGGAAATTCCAGGCAGGCGATGTGGCATGGTTTTCCCTTCTCAATCTGGTGGGCGTCGAAACCCTGGCCGATACGCGGCAGAAGGGCACTGTTGCTGGGTTGATCAGTCACCGGGTACCTCGAAAACGGTTTTTTCGGCCTGCTCGGTCAGCTGGCAGGCGAGCAGAAAGTCCATGGGGGTGGTGACCTTCATCGCCATCGGATCGCCGTTGACGGTGGTGACGGTGTGCCCGTGCCATTCCATCAGCGATGCGTCATCGGTGGCTTCAAAAGGTGTGTCGGAGGCGAAATAGTCGGCGTTGGCCTGCCGGAGGGCCGCCAGGTCAAAGCCCTGCGGGGTTTGCACGGCCCGGAGATTGGCCCTGACCGGGGTCCCGGTGACGGTGCGGCCGTCGACTTCTTTGATGGTGTCGGCCACCGGCACCACCGGGATGACCGCCGGGGCGCCTTCCAGGACAGCACCGGCCACCCGGGCAATCATCCCCGGAGGGGTCAGGGCGCGTGCCGCATCATGGATCAGCACCACCCCGTCGGCGTGGTCGATGGCCTCCAGGGCGCGCCAAACCGAATCAGCCCGTTCGGCTCCCCCCACCACCAGCCGCACCGGGATATCCAGCTCGAACAGCCCGCAGCCGGCGGCCAGTTTTTCGGCGTAGCCGAACATCTGGTCGGAGACGGTGACAATGATCTCGTCGACCACCCCGGAGGTGACCATGCCGGTCACCGACCGTTCCAGCAGGGTTTTTCCGTTCAACGGAACAAATGCTTTGGGAACTGTCGCCCCCAGTCTGGTGCCCTTGCCGGCTGCGGCCACCACACCGGTGACACTCCGGCGGGCAGCCGGGGTCGGGTCAACGGGGGCGGGGGTTGTCACCTTGAGTGTTTCTTCCGTTCCGTGAAAACTCGGCCGGGGCCGTGGGCTGGGTGGACAAAAAGAAAGAAAAACCGGGTTGAAAAAACTGCGGGGTCTTTCAACCGGCAACCGGCACCGCCGCACCGGTGGGCGCGGCGGGGACGGGCGTTAATCGTCGTCATCGTCGTCGATGTCGTCGAGATCGATGTCGTCATCGTCATCGTCGTCGAGATCATCCAGGTCGATGTCTTTGTTGGGGGCGGCGGTTTTCTTCTCCGCCGGCCCGGTCGAACCCTGGCGCTCAATGACGGCATCAAGCTCCGCGAGTATCTCCCGGGCGGTGTTTTCGTCGACTGCTTCAGCCAGGGCAAGTTCCCCGACCAGAATCTGACGGGCTTTGTTGAGCATGCGTTTTTCACCGGCGGACAGTCCCCGGTCCTGGTCGCGGCGCCACAGGTCACGGACGACTTCCGCCACCTTGTTGACATCCCCCGAGGCCAGCCGCTCCTGGTTGGCTTTGTAGCGCCGGGACCAGTTGCCTGCTTCCTCGACATCGGTTTCCCGCAGGACACCGAACACGCGGCGCAAACCTTCCTCGCCGACAACGTCACGCACACCGACGAGTTCGGCGTTTTTGGCCGGCACTTTCACCGTCAGATCGGACTGGTGGATTTGCAGGACGAGAAAGTCGAGTTCCTCGTCACCGACTTTCCTTTTTTCCATGCCCTCAATGACGGCGGCGCCGTGGTGCGGGTAGACGACGGTGTCGCCAACCTTGAACTCCATGCGTTTGATTCTCCTGCCAGCTTTGTCAACAAGCTTGTCGTTAAAAACTCAAGACTTCTTTTACCTGGTGCACAGGTGTTGTTTCCCGGCTGCGTCAGCCGACTGCACCATACAGCCCGGCAACCGTGTACCGGACGGGGATACGGTCGGCCATTCTATCATGCCGGCAACCAGCGTATTTCGGGCCGCTGACCGGTAAGTGGCCCGGGGTTTCGGACCACCGCGGCCGGCACGCCCCGGGCCATATCCCGGAACCGGCGGGACAGACAGAAAAGACAGCAGATGTTCTTGCCCCCGTTTTTTCGGCCGGGATCATCCCCCTGCCCTGTACGGGTTCGCTCCGGGCGCAGAGATCCCGTTGCCCGGCACCCCGGTGCCGCCGTCCCCGCCGGGGTGGATAACGTGGGATTGATCACGTTTCGGGACGCTGCCGCGTGCCCGAAAGCGGCCACAAGCCCCCACAGCGTCGGTTAAACTGGCCACACGGTTCCCGGGCGACAGATAACGCTTGCAAAAGTATGCCCCCGGACCACCCCTGTGAAGTGGTCTGAAACTGGGAGCGGCCCCACCCGAATACTAAGGTGTTTCCCAGAAGCTGATCCACCCGACCCCAAGTCTTCAGATGGAGGACGAACAAGTGATGACCCTCAAGTCCGTCGCACGGCCCGGTGCTGTCGCGGTGACCGCAGTAGCAGCCGCGCTGACCTTAGGTGCCTGCAGCGCCGGCCAGGTGTCCCAGACCGCCCACCAGGTTGCCGCCGTCAACGGCGCCTCAGCTGACACAGACAACGGTAAAGTCGGCGTCCGCGACGTCACCGTTGTTGTCAGTGATGACGATCCGATGGCTGACCTGAAATTCACCGCCATCAACAACGACACCGACATGAAGACCTACACCCTGAAGTCGGTGACCGTGGACGGCCAGAAAGTCACACTCGGCGATTCCCCCGAGCTTGCCCGCAACTGTCTGCTGGTGGCCGACACCCTGATGCAGGAAGACAACCTGCAGGTGCCGGAGAACTCCTGCATGTACTACACCACCGCCAATCTGAAAAACACCGGTTTCCCGGTCGGCGGCAGTGTTCCGGTGCAGTTCGACTTCGGTGACGGCACCACCGTGGCCGTTACTGCCGCTGTCGCCGAGCCGGTCCTGAAAGCCGGCAAGGTCGACCGCAACTACAAAGGTGACCACGCCGACAGCAAGGAAGGCCACTAAAGGCCCGGGGCTGTCCCGCCACGGTTGATTGATTGGTGCGTGGCGGCCGTAAAAACCCCGTGACAATTGTCCCTGCCCCACCGGCCGGACCCGGTGGCAGGGTCGGGTGAGTTTTTCTCGCACTCATGGCACAACGACCCCCAGCCGGGCACGGTGGCCCCCACCGTGCACCCCGCAGGCTGCGGGGTCTTTGTCGTGTCTTCAACAGGGTGCCGACAGTCACCGGCCGGGTGGGTGACCGCCGTGCCCGGCAGACGGCGCGGTGGGGTGGCGCAGGTATCCGGAAAGGCCGTCTCGCACCCCCGGACTATGTTTATCACCATGGCGAAAAGACCCCGGGTAATGCACAGCTGTTCCGAGTGCGGCTACTCCACACCCAAGTGGCTGGGCCGCTGCCCCGAATGCGGCTCGTGGGGAACCATGAGTGAGCAGGCTGTGGCCTCCCCCGGCACAGCCCCGGCGATTGCCACCCTGGCGCCCTCCAGTCCGGCACTGCCGTTGACCGATATCGATCCCGGGGCCGCGGTGCGCACCACCACCGGGATCGGTGAGCTGGACCGGGTGCTGGGCGGCGGCATTGTTCCCGGCTCGGTGGTGCTGCTGGCCGGGGAACCCGGGGTGGGTAAATCCACCCTGCTGCTGGAGGTTGCCTCCCGGTGGGCGAAACAGCCCACCACCTCCACCCGGGGTGGGGCGACCAGAACCGCGTTGTATGTGACAGCCGAGGAATCCGTCGGCCAGGTGCGCCTGCGGGCCGAACGCACCGGCACCATCGCCGACACCTGCTATCTGGCCGCCGAATCCGATCTGGAGGTCATCTTCGGCCATGTCGACACACTCAAACCGTCACTGGTGATCGTCGACTCGGTGCAGACGGTGCGCGCCCCGGGGGTGGAGGGAACAGCCGGTGGGGTCGCCCAATCCCGGGCGGTGACCGCAGGGTTGACCAGTTTGGCCAAATCCACCGGAATCCCGATTCTGCTGGTCGGCCACGTCACCAAAGACGGCGCTGTGGCAGGCCCCCGGGTGCTGGAGCACCTGGTGGATGCGGTCCTCGGTTTCGAGGGCGACAAACACTCCTCGCTGCGGATGCTCCGGGGAATCAAAAACCGTTTCGGCGCCACCGATGAGGTCGGCTGTTTCGAACAGACCGACGGCGGTATCCGGGAAGTCCCCGACCCGTCGGGACTGTTTTTGTCCCACCGGGACACCACCCCCGACGGGGCGGCGGTCACGGTGGCCGTCGACGGGCTGCGCCCCCTGCTGGCCGAAGTGCAGGCCCTGGTTGTCGAATCCCCCCGCCAGACCAATCCGCGGCGGGCCGTCACCGGCCTGGACCCCACCCGGGTGCCGATGATTCTGGCTGTACTGCAGGCCCGGGCGAAAGTGACCGGCACCTCCAACCAGGATGTGTATGTGGCCACGGTGGGCGGAATGAAAGTCACCGAACCGGCCGCCGATCTGGCCATCGCCCTGGCTGTGGTGTCAGCCCAGACCAGCCGGGTGATCGCGCCGGGCACAGTGGCTGTCGGTGAACTGGGGTTGGCCGGTGAAATCCGGCGGGTCCCTGATCTGGGGCGACGGCTGAAAGAAGCCGCCCGGCTGGGTTTCACCCGCGCTCTGGTGCCGCAGGCCGGCCTGTCGGATACCGCTGTTCCGGCCACCATGACCGTCCGGGGGGTCGCCAGCCTGGCAGAGGCTGTGGCCGGTGTTTTCGGCGACGCCACACGCTAGTTTTTTCCGGGACCCCGGCCCACAGCACCGTGTCGGCGGGGCAGTGTTTTTTACCCGGCAGCCCGGTTGTCCCCCCATCCACGGCGGGAGTGATCAGCGGCTCAAATCAGCCGGCGGGGCCAGGTTGAAGGTTTTCGCGTCGGAATGATTGCTGCCGATCAGCGCGTGCAGGTAGAAACCACCGGGGGCGGCTTCCGGGCGGAGTTCACATGCGCCGGGGGCTGATTCGGTGCGTGACCACACCGCCTCGTAGTAGGTTTCCTTGCCCGCCGGGAACGTCTGGGTACCGGTTCCCTCAGAGGAATTGCAGTCCACATCGGCCCACACCCGGCGGTTGGTTGCCAGATCATAGACCTCGAAGCGCAAAATATTGTCGTTCAGGTCGATGACACAGTCCGCCGTGGTCGGATTGCTGACCGTCATATAGAACTTCGGCATTTCACCGGGACTGTAGGTAGACTTGTCGGTGGTGGCGGTGACCACCAGATCGTCCAGCTGGCAGGTGTTTTTCACCGGGGCTTCCCGCACCACAGTGGTGGTCGGCGCCATGGTCTGCTCGCCGGTTTCGGCCGGCGGCGCGGTGGTCACCCCCTGGGTGGGTTGATCCGACGGCGTTACGGAAGTGGTGGACGCCCCCGTGCCGCTGGCCTGGGTGGTTGTGGTCTCCACGGCGCCGGACTGCTGGCTGTCGCCGGTTGTGGCCCCGCCGAACAGCGTCATGATCCAGATGATCACCGCGACCACGGCGATCAGGACCACCAGTGCCGCCACCCGGCGGCGGATGTAGATTTTCCTCGGCAGCGGGCGGTGGCCGGGGGCCCCGCCGGGGCGGGCGGGATCCGGACGACCGTGACTCTGACGCGACTCCATAACCTGTTACTTTAAGGCGGGGTCACAGCCGAACGTGCGATAGGCGCACCCCGGCGTGTCCCACGGCGGCGGTTCTGCACCGGCCGGGGCGGGCCGGGTTTTTTCACTCACGCCCCGTCGGGGAAGGCTTCCTCCCAGTCGGATTCCCGGAAACCGACCTCCACCAGCGGGTCGGCCAACCCGTCGCTGAGCCGGTAGCGCACCCCCACCAGGCCGCACATGCCCGCAGTGACCCGGGCTTTGATTTCCGGCGACCGGGACAGCACCTGGTCGACGGTTTCACCGACATGGCGTTCCTCCATTTCGGCGATCGTGCCGGTTCCGGCCGCCCGGGCCTCCATAATCGACGGCGATACTTTTTCGATCAGGACGCGCTGGTAGCCGTTGGGAATGCCTTTGCCGTCAATGGCGTCCACGGTGGCCTGCACCGCGCCGCAGGATTCATGGCCCATCACCACCACCAGCGGCACATGCAGTGATTCCACCGCGTATTCCAAAGAACCCAGCACCGCCATGTCGATGATTTCCCCGGCGGTGCGCACCACAAACAAATCCCCCAGCCCCTGGTCGAAGATCATCTCCACCGGGGCGCGGGAATCAGAACACGCCAGCACCGCGGCAATCGGCGACTGCCCCAACGTCAATTCCAGGCGCCTGCGCCGGTCCTGGTTGGGTCTTTCGGTTTTGAAATCCATGAAACGCCGGTTGCCGTCTTTCAGCGCCCGCCAGGCGGCGGAGGGGGTCTGCGGGCGGTCGGTGGTGATTGTCCGGGCCATATCGGTGGGCTTTCTTTCGCGGGTGGGCTGGGAAGGACACCATCACGGTAAACACAATCCCCACGCCCCGGGGCGTGAAAGGACACGCGGTGCCTTCCGGGACCATTATGACTCCCCCGTTCAGGCGACGGGGCGTAAACCCGGTGTGATACTGGTCGAATACCATCCGCCCGACTGCTTCGACCTGCACCTCACCCATCGGCTGCCGCTGCCCGCCCCGGCACCGGCGGGTGTCATCTGGCGCTTATCATCCCCCGCGGGCCGCAACCGGCTACAATCCGCATCACCATGACCGTCCCCAGCACCAGCACCAGCACCCGCACACCCCCACCGGTTGATCCGGCATATCTGGCTGATGTGCTGTGCCGCTGGTACCGGATGCACCGGCGGCAGCTTGCCTGGCGCACCGCTTCCACCAGCCCCTGGGGTGTGCTGGTCAGTGAGGTCATGAGCCAGCAGACACCGGTTGCCCGGGTGGAACCCGCCTGGCGCGACTGGATGCGCCGCTGGCCCACTCCCACCGATCTGGCGGCTGCGACACCGGCGGAGGTGATTACCGCGTGGGGAAACCTGGGATACCCGCGGCGGGCGCTGAGGCTGAAAAGCGCCGCCGAGACAATAGCCGCCGACCACGCCAACCGGGTGCCGGAGGATCTTGACCAGCTGCTGGCTCTTCCCGGTATCGGCGACTACACCGCCCGGGCGGTGGCCTGTTTCGCCCACGGGCACAATGTGCCGGTGGTTGACACCAATGTCCGGCGGGTCATCGCCCGACTGGTCAAAGCCCGGCCGCTGGCCGGCAACGCGAAAAAATCCGATCTGGCTGATGCCGCGGCCCTACTGCCCGATGATCCGGATACCGGACCGGTGGTGTCTGTGGCTTTGATGGAACTGGGGGCCCTGGTGTGTACCGCTGCCGCGCCGCAGTGCGGCAGCTGCCCGGTTGCCGCAGTATGCGCCTGGGTTGCGGCCGGTCAACCGGAACCGGATGCGGGCGAGCTTGTGGCGGCGAAAAAACGGGTGCAGAAATTCACCGGCACCGACCGGCAGGTGCGCGGAAAAATCATGGCGGCGCTGCGCGGGGGTACCGCCAGCATCACCGACGAAGAGATATCGCGCCTGTGGCCGGATGGCATCCAGCTCCGGCGGTGCCTGGACAGTCTCATCAGCGACGGGCTGGCCGAACACACCGGTGGCGGACGCTACCGGCTGCCGCAGCAGTAGCACACAACCGGCTGTGGTGGCGGGTGCCACCGCTAGTCGGGAAACACTTCTCCGCCGCGGTCGCGGCGCGGCAAGGCACCGGGATCTGTCGGCTCGGCGGGAAAACGGCCGTGGTCTTTGTCGCGGAGCAGCCTGCCGCGCAGGGTCGTGGTGTCGGTGTGCGGCAGCCGGGTGAGCAGGTTCGTCGGTTTGGCGACCTCCCCGATCTTTTTGGCCGCGGTTTTCACCACCGTCGGCTGCGGCAGATCATCGACCGGGTCGAGCGGTTTGGAAAAGTCAATCACCCGGCCGAAGGTCCAGTTCCGGTCGGTGAGCATGCGGGCGGCGGCCAGACCCGCGGCAATGAACACCACCACCAGGCAGGCTGTTGCCGCATTGCCGATGGCCTGATCCATATTGCGGGTGTTGAGGTAGTACATCGAGCGGTACATCGCCACCCCGGGAATCATGATCACTGAGGCCGGGACTGTGACCGTAATCCGCGGGATGCGGGCGGTGTTGGCCACCACCGCGGCAATCAGGCCGATAATCAGGCCGGCGACGAAACCGCCGTACTGGACGGAAACATCATGCCCCACCATCACCAGGCGCACCATATTGCCGACCACGGCAACACAGGCCGCGGTCAACACCATCCTGCGGGAGGAATTGAACAGCACCGAAAAGCCCGCCACACCGACAAATGTCGCCCCGGCGGCGGCAATGTACCAGCCGGCATCCGGCGGCCCGGGGGCTGCCGGCAGCGGGTTCAACCCGGTCACGGCAGAGACCATGCCCACCGAAATCGTGGCGGTCAAAATCACCGACAGGGCATACGTCAACCGGGCCACCCCGGCGTCAATGTCGAAGCGGGACAAATCCAGCAGGGAGGAAAACAGCGGGAAACCGGGAATGAGGAACAGGGCGGCGGCCACATACCCGGCGGCAAAGCTGGAAGGATCCCGGTCGGTGAGGTTCAGGGTGACAATGAGCATCGTCACCGCGTAGTACATCAGCGCCGATGCGGCACCGGCCACCGCCACGGTGCCCAGCTGGTTGAAATGCCTGCGGCCGAACACGGTGCGCACATACTGACCGAATGCGGCGGCAATGGCAACCACCGGGATTTCAGCCCACGGGTAGTGGTTGAGCACCGCGAACGCCCCACAGGCGAAACCCGAGGCCAGCACCACCGAGGTTCTACTCCAGCGCTGGTTGACATTGGCATCGATGTAGTCGAGTGCCTCGTTGAGGTCGTCGACACTGATGCGGTGGTGCAGTCTGTGGGTGAGGTTTTCCAGCGCCTCGATACGGGAAGCATTGACAGCCGGGTTCTGCCGCACCGACACCACGGTGCGGAAATGCTCCCCCTCCCGGAAGGTGCAGGTGATCGTATTGACCCCGACAATCGGATCCAGGCCGTCGAAGCCGAGCGCCCGGGCGGCACGTTTCATGCCGCGCATCACCCGGTAGCCGGCGGTCCCGGACTCCATGAGCATGGTGCCCAAACGGATCACCGCTTCCGCTTCAACTCCCAGTTCATGCTGGACTTTCGCCTCCTGGGTCCACTTGAGATCCTCGGGGGGTTTGCGGCTCGCGTCTTTTTGACCGGACACTGCTTAACCGGCCACCTTCCTAATCTGCGGTCGTCGCCCGGACGGGGAAACAACCGCCGGGAATGAACACCCGTCGATGGAACCGTCAGGCGGGCGTGGCCATTTTAATCCCGCCACACCACCGTCAGGCAACACGGTTTCACATCAAATAAAAGCACCGGGCGTATTCACCGGCGCGGCAGCCCTGCAGTCAACACCACCCCGGCAACGCCCGTTAACGCAGAAAAACAGTGCTTTTCACCACCCGGCGGACAGGTGTTTTCGGGGCGGTGAAAATTGCCGGCGTGAGATTGGTCCCACCGGTTTGGCAGCAGGTGAAAAAACCGGCGGGACCCGGGTGGGGCGCAGCGACCTGGCCCACCCGGATCCCGCCGGGAATATGTGCCCCCATCCGCCGGTGACACAGCATGCCACCGGCGGCAACAAGCTAGCTCTTGTCGGAGTCCGCGGCGTCACTTTCCTCGATCAGAAAGGCGGTCTCGGTCTCCGGAACCTCGTTGTCACCTGCCGCATCGGCGACATCCTTGATCGCTTCACGGGTGTCGTCGGAGTAGTCCTCGAACTTGTCCTCCGGCAGCGGCTTCGGCCGCGGGGTGAAGGTGAACTCCGCGTCCTTGCCCTTGCCCGTGCCGTCCCAGTTGTCGACACCGACGGTGACGATCTCGCCGGCACCCAGTTCGCCGAAGAGAATCTTCTCGGACAACACATCCTCGATCTCGCGCTGGATGGTGCGGCGCAGCGGCCGGGCGCCGAGCACCTGGTCGAAACCGCGTTTGGCCAGCAACTGACGGGCCTGGTCGGTCAGTTCGATCCCCATGTCTTTTTGCGCCAGGGCCTTTTCGATGCGGTGCATCAAAAGGTCGACCATCTCGACGATCTGGTCGCGGGTCAGCTGGTGGAAGACCACGATGTCATCGATACGGTTGAGGAACTCCGGACGGAAGTGCTTTTTCAGCTGGTCGTTGACCTTCTGCTTCATCCGGTCGTACTGGTCGTCCTCATCCATGCCGGTCTGGCCGGAGAAACCGAGACCCACGGCCTTGGAGATGTCCTGCGTGCCGAGGTTCGAGGTGAAAATCAGCACCGTGTTCTTGAAGTCGACGATGCGTCCCTGGCCGTCGGTGAGGCGGCCTTCTTCCAGCACCTGCAGCAGCGAGTTGTAGATCTCTTTGTGGGCTTTTTCGATCTCGTCGAACAGCACCACCGAAAACGGCTTGCGGCGGACCTTCTCGGTCAGCTGCCCGCCCTCTTCGTAGCCGACGTAGCCGGGGGGTGAGCCGAACAGGCGCGAAGCGGTGAACCGGTCGTGGAATTCACCCATGTCGATGGAGATGAGGGCATCTTCCTCGCCGAACAGGAACTCGGCCAAAGCCTTCGACAGCTCTGTTTTACCGACACCGGAGGGACCGGCGAAGATAAACGAACCGGAGGGCCGCTTCGGATCCTTCAGGCCCGCACGGGTACGCCTGATCGCCTTGGACACGGCTTTGACCGCATCGTCCTGGCCGATGATGCGCTTGTGGAGTTCGTCTTCCATGCGCAGCAGGCGGGAGGATTCCTCCTCGGTGAGTTTGAACACCGGGATACCGGTCCAGGTGCCCAGCACTTCGGCGATCTGCTCCTCGCCGACCTCGGCGATTTCCTCCAGGTCACCGGAACGCCACTGCTTTTCCCTCTCGGCGCGTTCCTCGGAAAGTTTGCGTTCTTTGTCCCGCAGGCCCGCAGCTTTCTCGAAGTCCTGGTTGTCGATGGCGGCTTCTTTTTCCCGCCGCACATCGTTGATGCGCTCGTCGATTTCCCTCAAGCCCTCCGGCGCGGTCATCCGCTTGATGCGCATGCGGGCACCGGCCTCGTCGATTAAGTCGACGGCCTTGTCGGGCAGGAACCGGTCGTTGATGTAGCGGTCCGACAGGTTGGCGGCAGCAGCCAGCGCACCATCGGTGATGGAGACCCGGTGGTGGGCCTCGTAGCGGTCCCGCAGACCTTTGAGAATGTCGATGGTCATCTCGACGGAGGGCTCGGGCACCTGCACCGGCTGGAAACGACGCTCCAGGGCGGCGTCCTTTTCGATGTGCTTGCGGTACTCGTCGAGGGTGGTGGCACCGATGGTCTGCAGTTCACCGCGGGCCAGTTTCGGCTTCAGCAGGCTGGCTGCGTCAATGGCGCCTTCCGCGGCACCGGCACCGACCAGGGTGTGGATCTCGTCGATGAACAGGATGATGTCACCGCGCTGGTTGATTTCTTTCAGCACCTTTTTCAGGCGTTCCTCGAAATCACCGCGGTAGCGGGAACCGGCCACCAGGGAACCCAGATCCAGCGAGTACAGCTGCTTGTCTTTGAGTGTCTCCGGGACTTTGCCGTTGACGATATCCAGCGCCAGGCCCTCGACGACGGCGGTTTTACCGACACCGGGTTCACCGATGAGCACCGGGTTGTTCTTGGTGCGCCGGGAAAGCACCTGCATAATGCGTTCGATCTCTTTTTCACGGCCGACAACCGGATCCAGTTTGCCTTCCTTGGCCGCCAGCGTGAGGTTCCGGCCGAACTGGTCGAGAACCAGTGAATTGGAGCGCTCACCGGGACCACCCTGCGGGCGGCCGCCGGGGGCGGCACCGGCTCCGGCGGTTTCCGGACCGGCCGGCATTTCCGGGGAGCCGGACTGGTTGTTGTCGTAACCGGACAGCAGTTTGATGACCTGCTGGCGCACGGAGGGAAGATCCGCCCCCAGTTTCACCAGCACCTGGGCTGCCACGCCTTCGCCCTCACGGACCAGGCCGAGCAGCAGGAATTCGGTGCCGATGTAGCGGTGGCCCATCTGCAGACCCTCGCGCAGCGACAGTTCAAGAACCTTCTTGGCGCGGGGGGTAAACGGGATATGGCCGGTGTGCGGCTGCGAGCCGTGGCCGATGATTTCCTCGACCTCCTGGCGCACCGCATCCAGGGAAATACCCATCGACTCAAGTGCCTTGGCGGCAACTCCCTCACCCTCGTGGATGAGGCCGAGCAAAATGTGCTCGGTACCGATGTAGTTGTGGTTTAAAAGCCGGGCCTCTTCCTGCGCCAGCACGATGACGCGGCGGGCCCGGTCGGTGAACCTCTCGAACATTAGCCATTCCCTTCACACGCAAAGATCATTCTCAGTAAGTGGGTCCACTCTAACGCGGCGGCCCGATATTGCCTGCCCGCTTGGCGCAGGCAGCCTGTGGACAAGACACACCCACCCCCACAAAAAATAATTGTTTTTCCTGCTCAACGCATATTTCCCGGTATGAATTACGCACTGTACGCCTTAAGCGAACAGCAGGTCATCACCTGGGGTTCACACCGGCCGCAGCCCCGCGGCAGCAGGCACAGACGTGGTTGTCCCCCAACCCGGCGGGAGCATCCCCGGCGGGCTGCACCCCCTTCCAGCATCCGGTCAAGGGACTGTTCACATCTGCTGTGCAGCCCGAACAGCCGTTTTTACCGGCGGGGGTGCCGGGGACAGTTCCAGCTCAAGCGCCGGTATCGTGATGGCGTGCAGCACATTGTCATCACACGCATCAGCCTTGCTGTCAGCGCCCTGGCGGCCATCGTTTTGACGGTGGCGTCCTGGGCGACCGCACAGGAGCCTTTCTCCGATTGGCCGGAGTTTTCCACCGCCGGCGAAAAGCTTCTCGCCTACTACTCCTACTTCACGATCTGGTCGACTCTGGCCGCGATCCTGTTCGGGCTGATTGTGCTGGCACGAAGCCGTTTTTCGGCGGTCCTGCGGATCAATGCGGTCACCATGATCGCGGTGACCGGCATTGTCTACAACTTCGTGCTCACCCACGACCCGTACCACGGGGTGTGGACAATTACCTCCCCGACGATGCACACGGTGCTTCCGTTTGCGGTACCGCTTGTGTGGCTTGTGTCGATCCCGGCCCGCGGCAGGTGCGACGTGACGTTCAAAACCGTCGCCTGGTGTCTGGTGATCCCGGTGACCTGGACGGCGTGGATGCTCTACCGCGGTGAGGTCACCGGCGGGTTTTACCCCTACAGCATTGTTGATGTGCCCACCATCGGCTGGGGTGCGACGATCCGCAATATTGTCCTGGTCTACGTGTTTTTCTTTGTTCTCGCCGGATTCATGGCAATGATCGAACGCGCAGTCTTATCGCTGCGCGGCAGGGGGCAAACAGCCAGGTTCGTCCACCCCGCAAGTGTGGGGTGATCCCTCCGGCCAACCCGCCGGGAAACCAACCATGCTTTCCCGGCGCACGATGCCACAGCTGTCTGGCGCCGGTGTTTCCGGGCGGGGATGAAAGGGCGCTGTTTTAGCGTGTGCGAGCGGTTTTCATCGCGGAAATTTTTACACGCATTGTGTGCCTTGCCCCTTTACTCCCCAGCCGTTTTACGCACACAGCTGCGGCGCCGCCCGCTCCTACCGCGTGGGCCGGTCAACCGGCGCAACACGGTGGCATGCGCCTCCCGCTTGTTCTCCCCGCCCGGTTGAGACTGCCCGGTCCACGGCAGCCGCCGACGGGGACGGTTTTTTCTTGCCGTGACACGACTGCGGCCCGCGCCAGGATGTGCCCGGTGGTGACACCGGGGCACAGCCTGACGCGGGCCGTGGCGGGCAACCTCATCGGCTGCCGGTGGTTGTTTGACCTTCTACTGTTTTGCTTCGGGTTTGACAATCGGGAACAGCACGGTTTCCCGGATACCCAGGCCGGTCAGGGCCATCAGCAGGCGGTCGATACCCATGCCGCAGCCGGCGGTGGGCGGCATGCCCTGTTCCATGGCGGTGAGGAAGTCCTCGTCGAGCACCATGGCTTCGTCATCGCCGTTGGCGGCCAGGCGGGCCTGGTCGACGAAACGTTCCCGCTGGATAACCGGGTCAACCAGCTCCGAGTAGCCGGTGGCCAGTTCAAAACCGCGGACATAGAGGTCCCATTTTTCGGTCACGCCTGGTTTGGAGCGGTGCTGGCGGGTCAGCGGGGAGGTCTCCACGGGGAAGTCACGCACGAAAATCGGGCCTTCCAGCTGGTCTTCGCACAAGACCTCCCAGATTTCCTCCACCAGTTTGCCGTGGCCCCAGCCGCCGTGTTCGGGAACCGATAGGCCGATGACATCGGCGATGGCTTGGAGCTCCTCAACGGTGGAATCAATGGTGACTTCCGGCTGGCCGGGGAATTTGCGCTGCAGCGCCTCGTTGAGCGAGGGATACATTTCGATGGTTGTCCACTTGTCCCCGCCGAGGTCGTACTGGCTGCCGTCGGCCAGGGTGACGGTGGTGGAGCCGAAGACTTCCACCGCCACGGCCTGGATGAGGTTTTTGATGGTTTCCGCGCCGTCGTCGTAGGTGCCCCACGCCTGGTAGGTCTCCAGCATGGCGAATTCCGGCGAGTGGGAGGAATCCACGCCTTCGTTGCGGAAGTTGCGGTTGACCTCGAAGACCCGGTCGATACCGCCGACCACGCACCTTTTCAGATACAGCTCGGGGGCGATACGCAGGTAGAGGTCGATATCCAAAGCATTGGAGTGGGTGACAAACGGCCGGGCCGCGGCGCCGCCGTGCAGGGTCTGCAGCATCGGGGTTTCAACCTCGACGAAGCCTTCGCCTTCCAGGTGGTGGCGCAGGGCACGCATCACTTTGATGCGGGTCATGGCGTTGGCGCGGGCCTGTTCCCGCATAATCAGGTCGGTGTAGCGGTGCCTGATGCGGGTGTCCTCGCTCATCTCCTTGTGGGCCACCGGCAGCGGCCGGATCGCCTTGGAGGCCATCTGCCACCTGGTGGCCATCACCGACAGCTCACCCCTCTTGGAGGAGATAACCCGGCCGGTGACAGAGACAATATCGCCCAGGTCCACATCGGACTTCCACAGGGCGAGCGCGTCATCGCCGACTTCCCGAAGCGACAGCATGGCCTGCAGCTGGGTGCCGTCGCCGTCCTGCAGGGTGGCAAAACACAGTTTGCCGGTGTTGCGGACGAAAATAACGCGGCCGGCGACCGAGACCACATCGTCGGTTTCCTCGCCGACACCCAATACGGTGACACCGTCGCGCGGGGTGGCCGTGTCCCCTTCGGCGACCACGGTGTAGGCCTCGCGCACCTGTTTCAGGGAATGGGTGCGCTCCACCTGCACCGGGTAGGGATCCATGCCCTGCTCGATGAGTTTGGCCCGCTTGTCTTTGCGGATGCGGATCTGCTCGGGGGCATTGTCGTCGTCGTTGTCGGGGACCGGGGTGTTTTTTGCTTGACTCACGGCCACAAGACTAGTCCACCTTCATGCAGCACAGCACGGACAGGTCCCGCCGGGCCGCGGCGGGACCGCCGCGGTCAGCTGCCGGCGGTGTGGGTCCACAGTTCCACATCCAGCGCACCGGTTGTTTGCGCCGTGCGGCGGATCAGATGCATGAACGCCTCGGCAGCTGAGGGATCAGTCACTGCCGCATGGGCCAGGGCAGCCTCATCCGGGTCCCCCAGTCCCGCGGTGTAGCCGCAGGCGGGCTGCTGGTTGTGTTGGCGGCGGGCCGCCGGTGGCTCCAACCCGGCCTGCACGGTTTGGGCCAGCAGATGGCGCAAAGCCGCGACCGCGAATTCCCGCTCCCCCACAGCAGAAGTCAATTGGTTGACTGCATCACTGATCACTGTGGCGGTGTGTCCGGTTGCCTGCGCCAGGGCGGCGGCCAGCCCGGGGCGCATGCTGTCCGGGACATCGAGTACCCGGCCCTGAAGATCCTCGATGAATACTTCCGTCACCGCTTTATTGCGCAGCCCGTGGGCGGTGACAGCCCAGAAACATCCGTCAAGATTATCCGGGTGGGCGGCGTCAAGTACCGCCAGCGGAGTGGCGGCGGCAATGATGCGCTGGTCACCGGCCGCGGCCAGCGGAGCCACCCCGACCGAGGCACAGGTGTGGATGATGATGCGGTTGGACGCCGCCGGGGTGAAATGGCCGGCAAAGGCCAGCAGATTGTCCCGGTGCAGATCAATCAGGAGCAGTTCACTTGCCAGTACAGTCTCATCCGGGCTGCCGGAACTGCCGCCGGGGACCGGGGACGGCGGGATACGGGTGATACCGGTGACCACATGCCCTGCCTGAACCAGACGGCCCGCCAGGATTTCTCCTGACGGGCTGTCGGTCACGATTCCAGCATGCAGTGCCGGGGTTGAATGATCAGGAATTTTTCTTCCTTTTCTCCCGCGACAGGCGCAGCAGATCGGCCACACTCACATCATCGGCGCCATCGGCCCGGCGGGCCCGGTCGATGATCCCGAAGTCGGCCTCATCGATAACCTCCGGTTCGGGTGCGGCAGCCTGGGGGGTGTCGGGGCGTTCCTCACGACGGTGGCCGGCGGGGCTGGTGTCACCGGTGGCGGCGGTGCCGCCTTCGTCCCAGCGCACCGACGCAAAGGAACCGGTGTCAAAGGATCCGCCGCCGCGGGTGTCACGGCGGTGCCGGCGCGGGGTGCCGTCGTCACGGTAGGTGGCGTTGACCTCCTGTACCGAGAACACCGAACGGTCCGGTTCCTGTTCGTCGCGGGAATGACGGTGCGGGCGGTTACGGCGGGCGGCCTCAGAGTTGTCGTCGAATACCAGCGGTCCGGTGGCGGTCATGGCGATACGGCCCTTACGCGCCCGGGCGGCATGCTCGTCGTTTTCCGCGGCGATCCGCTCGGCCTCCCGGCGGCGGGCCTGCTCTTCAGCAGCCTTCCTGCGGGCTTCTTCCTCAGCCTTTTTACGGGCTTCTTCCTCGGCGCGGCGGCGGGCTTCCTCTTCGGCCCGCTGCCGGGCAGCTTCCATCGCGCGGCGGCGTGCTTCCTCTTCCGCTTTGCGGCGGGCTTCCTCAGCCTTGCGTTTTTCCTCTTCAGCCTTCTTACGGGCCTCTTCCTCGGCCTTGCGGCGGGCCTCTTCCTCGGCGCGGCGGCGGGCCTCTTCCTCGGCCTTCTTCCGCGCTTCCTCCTCAGCCTTGCGCTTTTCCTCTTCAGCCTTCTTGCGAGCCTCTTCCTCGGCGCGGCGACGGGCTTCTTCCTCGGCCTTCTTCCGGGCTTCCTCTTCGGCTTTACGCTTGGCTTCCTCAGCCTTGCGTTTTTCCTCTTCAGCCTTCTTGCGAGCCTCTTCCTCGGCCTTGCGTTTGGCTTCTTCCTCGGCCTTGCGGCGGGCTTCCTCTTCAGCCTTGCGGCGGGCCTCCTCAGCCTTGCGCTTTGCTTCCTCTATGCGGCGTTGACGCTCTTCCTCGGCCTTCTTCCGGGCTTCCTCTTCGGCTTTACGCTTGGCTTCCTCAGCCTTGCGTTTTTCCTCTTCAGCCTTCTTACGGGCCTCTTCCTCAGCCTTGCGTTTAGCTTCTTCTATGCGGCGCTGGCGCTCTTCCTCGGCTTTGCGCCTGGCTTCTTCCTCGGCCTTCTTCCGGGCTTCCTCTTCGGCTTTACGCTTGGCTTCCTCGGCCTTGCGTTTTTCCTCTTCAGCCTTCTTACGGGCCTCTTCCTCTGCCTTGCGTTTGGCTTCTTCCATGCGGCGCCGGCGCTCTTCCTCGGCCTTCTTCCGCGCTTCCTCCTCAGCCTTGCGCTTTTCCTCTTCAGCCTTCTTACGGGCCTCTTCCGCGGCCTTGCGTTTGGCTTCCTCGGCCTTGCGCTTGGCTTCTTCCAGGGCACGCTGGCGGGCCTGCTCGGCTTTGCGCCTGGCTTCCTGCTCGGCTTTGCGTTTGGCGTCCTCGATCTGCTTGCTGCGCCGCTGCTCGTCGGCTTTGCGCTGCTGTTCCTGCAGTTCGCGGGCCTTGTCGGCGGCGCTTGTTTCTTCGTTCGCCGGGGCTTGCTGCTGTTCCTGCTGCTTGCGGCGGCGGAGTTCCTCAGCTTTTTTGGTTGCTTCTTCGTTGGCCTTTTTGCGGGCTTCCTCGGCTTTGCGTTTGGCCTGGGCATCGGCTTCGGCCCGCTGCCGTTTGATGGCTTCGGCTTTTTTGGCCGCGTCGCTGGCACCGGAGGAATCGGCGGCGCTGCGTTCCTGGTCGCGGCGCTGCTTTTCCAGTTCTTTGCGGCGTTTATCGGCCTGCTCAGCATGGTCGGGTCCGGCGGTGTAGGTCGCCACCATATCGGCGTCCGGCCAGTCGGTGCCGGTCAATTCACCGCGTCGGCGGGCCTCGACATGCAGGGTGGGGGGATCATAGGTCCAGTCACCGCCGGTGAGTGCTTCCAGGACGGCGCGCATCTCCGCCAGCTGCGCGGAGATCTCCGCCAGGGCCCGGTCCTGCTGGTCGCGCAGCGCATCGGCGTAGTTTTGCTCCATGAGCAGCTCCTGCTCACGGTGCAGTTCCTGCTCGTGGGCAAGCTCCGCGGCATGGGTGCGCGACATTTCGGTGGCGCGGGATTTTTCATGCGCCCATTGCCTGCGGTACCGGGAGACTAGGAATACCCCGAGAAACGATGCCCACAATGCCGCCAACGCCGCGACTTTCATCACGGCGGCGGAATCGGTGAACAGCATGGCGATCGACGCGCCGAGGGCGAGGATCACCAAAACCGTCAGGACGATTTGTCCGCGGTCGGTTGCTTGGGACTCGTTTTCCTCGAGTTCGGCTTCAGTACCCTGCGGCACGGTGTCACTCATGGCTTCCAATCTGTCCGGGTAAAAAAATTCGACTGGCCTTTTACCCCACAATGTTACGCGATCGTGTCCTGTATGTACCCATTCAGGCTGCAAGTCACATCGGTACCACCGGCCCCGCCTACCCCACGCACCAGGCCGGGAGGGGATCACAATGGCCTGCTCAGCACCAAAAAATCCGGGGCGCCTAGGCTTGTTCGGCGGCCTGTGCGGCGGGTGGGGGCGGGGCCTGGCAGGAGCGTTCCAGATACACTCCGGCCACGCTGAGCACCAGCCCACCGGCCAGGCTGGCCAGGGCGCCGGGAAAATCATCGGCCGCCGCGTCCAGGACCGGCAGCTTCATGGCCAGCCAGGCGGTGACCCCCAGATAGGCGCCACCCACAATCGCCCCGGTCCAGGCTGAGGCCCGGCCGACCACCAGCCACTGGGCCACCTGGGTGGGGCTGATCTGGCTGCGGTCCATGCCGACTTTGCGGTCGTCGATCATGCCGCGGATTTTCCGCCCCATGACAAAGCACACCAGCCCCAGCGCCCACAGCGTGACCGAGGCCCCGACCGCGGCGGGCGGCAGGGATCCGTAGAAGCGGCGCACCAGAATGAAAGCGGCGGCCGCGCAGAAACAACCGGCGAACACCAGGTTCGCTGTTGCGGTCTTCGTCACCGGTGCGTCCTTTCTCCACTGGCGCCACGCCAGCCTGATCGTGTGTTGTCCCCTGCCGTGGCATCCGCTTTTTGCCCGGGATGCCGCAGCTGAAAAGGGCATGTGTTGTATTGACTTGTTTTTTACCGGCTTGTTTCCCGCGGCGGAAAACTCGCCACCGCCCGCAGCTGGCCGATATCGGCCGGGTCGAGTTCTTTGACCCATTCCCTCACCGTCCGGCCCAGCAGCTGTGCATCCGGTTCGGCTTCCAGCCACGGCAGGAGGACAAAAGCCCGGGAAGTGGCCCACGGGTGCGGCAGGGTGAGCACCGGATCGTCGGAGAGGATCTCTTCCTGTCCGCTGTCACCGTCGGGTGTTGTGCACTGCACGATATCGACGTCAAGGGTGCGTGGCCCCCAGCGGATGGTGCGTTTCCTTTCCGCCGCATCCTCCAGCGCCTGGCCTTCCCGCAGCAGCTGCAGCGGGGTCAGGGAGGTGTCGACGACAAGGATCGCGTTGAGGTATTCGTCCTGTTCCACCCCACCCCACGGCGGGGTGGCCCACATCGAGGAGACTGCCACAAGATCGTGGTAAAAATGCCGGTAGACACCGGTCATCAGGGCTAACCGGTCGTTCATGTTCGACCCGATGGAGATCACCGCACGCATCAGGGTGCCCCCCTTTCCGCCCGTAGTCGGCCGCAGATATCCCGCATGGTCTCACTCCCCCGCCCGGCCCGGGCCGCGCCGTGGCCGGGAGCGTCGGGCCACCACCGCCACATCGTCGAAACGCTGCGGCAGCGGGGCCTGGGGTTTGTGCACCGTAACCTCCACGGCATGCAGCATCTGGTAGGTGGCCAGCACATCATCGGCGATGCGGGCGGCCACGGTTTCGATCAGGTTGACCGGTTGGGCGGACACTATTTTTTCCGCAATCCCGGCAACATCGGCGTAGCTGACGGTGGCGGCAATATCATCGGTGGCGGCGGCCGGCGCGCAGTCCAGCCACAGCCGGATATCGACCACGAAGGGCTGCGGGGTGGTTTTTTCCTCTTCCAGCACCCCGTGGCAGGCGGTGAAATGGAGGCCGGTGATCTCAATACGGTCAGCCATCGCTACCACCTGCCCTGCCGGAGACCAGTGCCGCCACCTGACAGGCGTCGACGTTGGCGGCCACTTCGTGGGTGCGCACCGCCCACACTTTTTTCGCCGCGACCAGGGCAGTCAGCGCAACAGTCGCCCCGTCGGCATCCACCGGCGTCACCTGCCCCCGGCGGGCTGAACGGACCTGCTGCAGAAAGCGTTTGCGGCTGGCACCGACCAGAACCGGCCGGCCGTCGGCCATGATCGTGTCCAGCCCGCGGATCAGCGCCCAGTTGTCGGCCGGGGTTTTGGCGAAACCCAGCCCCGGGTCGACGGTGATCAAATGCTCGCCCACCCCGGCGGCGGCCGCCCGCCCGGCCAACCGGTCCAGGTGGGCGCGCACCTCGTCGACAATGGTGTCCGGATGGTGCCCGGCCAAGCCTGCGGCGTCACCGAAACGGTCGGTTTTCCAGTGCATCAGACAGCAGGCGATACCTGCGTCGGCGATGGCGGCGTACATGTCATTGTCGGCCAACCCCCCGGAGACATCGTTGATCAACACCGCCCCGGCGGCGGCCGCCTGCCGGGCGACTTCGGCCCGCATGGTGTCCACCGACACGGCGATACCGGCCGCCGACAGCTGCTCCACCACCGGTATCACCCGGTCCAGTTCCTGGTGTTCGGTGACTCTTGTTGCCCCGGGGCGGGTGGATTCACCGCCCACATCCACAATGGCCGCACCGGCGGCGGCCAGCTCTGTGCCGTGGGCGATGGCCCGGTCATGGTCGATGTAGCGTCCACCGTCGGAAAAAGAATCGTCGGTGACATTGACAATGCCCATCACCTGCGTGGTGGCGGCGGCGGGAATACCGGGAAGACTCACCGGCGGGAAGGCGGTGGTGGGTGAATGCGGGGCAGCCATCAGTGGGGTTTCTACCTTTTCATTCCGATCAAAGAGAGCACTTCCGCCCGGGAGGCGGCATTTTTCTTGAATCCGCCGCGCACCGCGGAGGTGGTTGTCACCGCCCCCGGTTTCCGGATGCCCCGCATCGACATGCACAGATGCTCGCACTCGAGGACCACGATCACCGCCTGTGGGTCGAGCCGGTCGACGATGGCGTCGGCGATCTGCCGGGTGAGCCGTTCCTGCACCTGGGGGCGTTTGGCGTACATGTCGGCCAGCCGCGCCAGTTTCGACAGGCCGGTGACGGTGCCGGTGTGGTTGGGAATGTAGCCGATGTGGGCGGTGCCGAAAAAGGGCACCAGGTGGTGTTCGCACACCGAATACACCGGGATATCACGCACCAGCACAATCTCCTGGTGGTCCTCGTTGAACACGGTCGACAGCTCCCCGGCCGGGTCGGTGTGCAGGCCGGCGAATATTTCCGCGCACGCCCGGGCCACCCGGGCCGGGGTGTCTTTCAGGCCTTCACGCTCCGGATCCTCGCCGATGGCCAGCAGCAGTTGTTTCACCGCGGCTTCCGCCCGCGGCATATCCACCCCGGTCACTTCGACCTCCACGGGTCATCGCCCTGCCCCGGGGTGCCGGGCCGGGGGGTGTGTTCCGGACCGTCGGCGTCACCGAAACGGTCACTGCCGGTGTGCGGATCCACTTGTTCGGCGTGCCCGCCGGCGGTGCCGTCACTGTCACCGGTGGCCGGGCAGTCATCCCCGTCCGGCAGGTCATCGAACTGGCTGCGGTACTCGGCCTGCCCCCAGCCGTCCTCTTCGGGGTGGTCGGGGCGCTCGTTGTCCGGCAGCCGGAAACCAATGAGTTCACTCTCCGGCGGTGTGGGACGGTCATGGGCGCTGCCGGCACCGTCCGCCGGGTAGGACCGGTGTCCGGGATGCGGTGTGTCGCCCCGCTGCGGTGCGGGAGTTTCCTGCCATCCGGGGACTTCCCAGTCCGGCGGCGGCGGGGTGGCCCCACCGTAGACCGGCGAGTGGCTGTAGGTTTTCGCCCCCGGCCCGCCGCCGGAGCTGTCACCGGCAGCGGAAGACGACTCCGCCGGGGAGACGGCGAGCTGTTTTTCCCGCCGCGCGCGGGCTGCTTTCGACGCCTCCAGAATGGAGAACCGTTTCGGCGGTTGGACACCTTTTTCCTTGGCGATCTCGGCCGGTGTTTTCACCGGTTCAAAGCCCGGCTGGCGGGGGAAGTCGGCGTCTTCCCCGGGGAAGACTTCCCCGGATGCCCGCCGCGGGAGATCCCCGAACAACGCCTCCAGGTCGGGCCTGCGCAGGGTTTCCTTTTCCAGCAGTTTCTCCGCCAACCGGTCCAGGTACTGCCGGTTGTCGGACAAAATGCTGTAGGCCTGCCGGTGGGCTTTGGCCAGCAGATATTCCACTTCTTCGTCGATGGTGGCGGCCACCTTCGGCGAATAGTCGAGGCTGCCCCCGGCGCCGCCGTAGCCGGCAAACGGATCGCCCTGTTCTTCACCGTATTTGACGGTTCCCACCGCCGGGGACATGCCGTATTCGGTGACCATGGCGCGGGCGATTTTGGTGGCGTGCTCAATATCGGCGGACGCCCCGGTGGTCGGCTGGCCGAAGACCAGTTCTTCCGCCGCACGCCCACCCATGGCAAAGACCAGCCGGGCAAAAAGCTCCGCCCGGGTGTAGGTGCCTTTGTCATCGTCGCCGGCGGTCATGGCGTGCCCGCCGGTTTTGCCGCGGGCCAAAATAGTGACCTTGTGCACCCGGTCGATGTCTTCCATCCCCCAGGCAGCCAGCGTGTGGCCGCCCTCGTGGTAGGCGGTGACTTTTTTCTCGTGCTCGGAGATGATCCGCGAGGATCTCCGCGGGCCGCCGACCACCCGGTCGGTGGCTTCTTCCAGGGCATCGGCGGTGATCACATTGCCGCCGATGCGGGCGGTGAGAAGGGCGGCTTCGTTGAGCACGTTGGCCAGATCGGCACCGGACATCCCGGCGGTGCGTTTGGCCAGCGCCTTCAAATCCACATCCGGGGCCAACGGTTTGCCGTCGGCGTGCACGGTGAGGATTTGTTCCCGGCCGACGAGATCCGGGTTGGTCACAGGGATCTGCCGGTCGAAACGCCCCGGGCGCAAAAGCGCCGGATCCAAAATATCGGGCCGGTTGGTGGCGGCCATCAAAATGACGCCTTCCCGGTCACCGAAACCGTCCATTTCCACCAGCAGCTGGTTGAGGGTTTGTTCCCGCTCATCGTGTCCGCCGCCCATGCCGGAGCCGCGCTGTCGGCCGACGGCATCGATTTCGTCGACGAAGATGATGCAGGGGCTGTTTTCTTTGGCCTGCTTGAACAGATCCCGCACCCTGGAGGCACCGACACCGACAAACATTTCCACGAAATCGGATCCGGAGATCGAATAGAACGGCACCCCCGCTTCCCCGGCCACGGCCCGGGCGAGCAGTGTTTTACCGGTTCCGGGTGGCCCGTAGAGCAGCACGCCGCGCGGAATTTTCGCCCCCAGTTCCTCATACCGTGACGGGTCTTCCAGGAAGTCTTTGATTTCGTGCAGTTCGTCGACGGCTTCCTCACACCCGGCCACATCGGCGAAGGTGTTGGTGGGCATGTCTTTGTTGAGTTCCTTGGCTTTCGAGCCGCCGAAACCGAACATGCCCATGCCGCCGCCCTGCATCCGGGAAAACGCGAACATGATCAACCCGAAGATGAGCAGCATCGGCAGCATCATCATCAGCATCGAACCGAGGAAGGAATCCTTGGTGACCTTGGTGGTGAACGATTCCGGTTCGGCTTTCTCCACCAGCTCGAAAATCTTCGGGGAGGTCCGCGCCGGATACTGGGTGGTGATTTTGTCCACACCCTCTTTGTCCTCGACCTTGATGGCCTTGGTCAGCTGCAGATTCAGCGTCTGTTCCCGGTCGTCGATGCGGGCTTTTTTCACGTTGCCGTCAGCCAGCTGGGCCACCGCAATCGAGGTGTCGACCGTCCGGTAGCCGCGCGTGTCATCGGTGACGATGGTCATCACGTACAGGGCGATCAGCGCCACGGCGGCAATGAGGCCGTACCTCAGAATCTTTTTGTTGTCCATCCTTTAAAAACCAGCCGCTCCACAACCCGGGGTGCCGCCCCACCGGCGCAACGGTTGTGCTGCAACCGTGGGGGTGGTGAACTGGTGGCACGGGGGATGAGTCGGGGTGCCGGCCGCCTTTCTGTCGGTCGTGGTGTCGGGTGCACGGGGCACTGGCGCGGGCCGCAGACCGCGGCCCGGCCCAGTAGCGCCGACTTTTTCAGGTCTCTAACAGTAGCTACCGGCCGCGGTATCACCGAAACCAGCCCCGCCGGCCGGGGTCGGGTTTACCGGTAGACGCTCGGGCGCAGCACCCCGACGAAGGGCAGGTCCCGGTAGCGTTCGGCGAAATCGAGTCCGTAGCCGACGACGAATTCGTTGGGCAGGTCGAATCCCAGATCCTGCAGTTCCAGGTCGAGTTTCGTTTTCACCGCGTCGGGTTTGCGCAGCAGCGCCACCACCCCCAGCGATTTCGGGCCGCGGTTTTTTAGGTTTTTGATCAGCCACGACAGCGTCAGCCCGGAGTCGATGATGTCTTCGACGATGATGACGTTGCGGCCGGTGATGTCCCGGTCGAGATCTTTGAGAATCCGCACCACCCCGGAGGAGGAGGTCTGGTTGCCGTAGGAGGATACGGCCATAAACTCCATCTGGGAGGGAATCGTCAGGGCGCGGGCGAAATCGGTGATGAAAAACACCGCCCCTTTGAGCACCCCGATGAGAATGATGTCGTCGTCTTCGTCGCCGAATTTCGCCGAGACTTTGTCGGCCATCTGCTGGATCCGGGTGTGCAGTTCGTCCTCGGTGACTAAAACCCGTTCCACATCATCGCCGTAGGCGTTGGCTGGTACCGGGCGGGCTGGGGGGGTGGTCATCATCGCGTGGCTGGTCTTTCGTGACGGTGGTGTTCAACGGGGGATGCGGGGTCGGTGGTCTGTCCGGCAGCTGCCGGCGCCCGCCCGGGGCGGGCGCGGCGGGCAGGGATGGACCGCCTGCGGCAACTGCCAGCTTGCCACCTTTGCGCGTGACAACCAACCGGCGGCCGGCACCGGCTTTGCCGACGGCCACCGGTCCCTGGCCGTGCCAGTCGGTGAGCAGATAGTCGATGGCGGCGAGTTTCTTCGCGCTCACCGCCACCGCGTGGCCGGTCAGCCAGGCGGCGATCACCGCCCGCCGCAGCGGTTCGGGGCGGCAGGCCAGCGTCACCGACAGCCGCCCGTCGGTGTCGGTGAGTTCGGCGAGTTGTTTCTCGGCGGCGGCGGCGACAAATCCGGCGTTGTCGGCGCCGATTGCCGCCGCCCGGGCCAAAGCCGCCACCGGATCCCCGCCGATCACCGCCGCCAGCTGCGGGATGATCTGCCGGCGGATGGCCACCCGCAGAAAAGACGGGTCACTGTTCATCGGGTCGTCCCAGTAGTCAACGCCGAGTTCTTTCATCGCCCCGGTGGTGTCGGCACGGCGCACCCCGAGAAATGGCCGCCGCACCACCACCGGGCCGCGCACACTGACCGGCCGCATACTGTTCGGCTGCCCCCGCAGACTGCTGATCAGCTGGTTTTCGGCCAGATCATCCTGGGTGTGCGCCAAGCCCACATCCAGCCCCAACGCTGCTGCCCGGGCTGTCAAGGCGTCAAGCCGCACGGCACGTGCCGCAGCCTCCACCCCGCCGCGCGCCACCGCCGCGGCGGGGACCGTCACCGGGATGATCTCGGCTTCCGCCCCCAGGCGGCGGGCGGTGGCGGCGGCCGTGGCCGCCACCGCCGCGTGGTCCTGCTGCAGCCCGTGGTCGATGATCAGGGCATGCACCTGCGGGGTTTCGGCGACCGCGGCAGCCACCAGCGCCAGGGAATCCGGCCCCCCGGAGCATCCCACCGCCAGCCCGCCGTCCGGACAGGCCCGCCGCAGGGCGTGCCGCAGCGCCAGGAAGTGGGGGCTGGGTTCCGGGATGGGGATGTCACCGATGGTGGCGGGCATGGCGGATGATCCTTGTGTTTTTTCAGCCCTGCACGGCGGCGGCCATCCGGTCCAGGACCGGGCGGGCGGCAAATGGTGGGGTGCCGTTGGACAGAAGGGCGAACACATAGACCACACCCCCGCGGGAGGTCACTGTTCCCGCCAGAGCGGAGGTCTCGAGCAGGGTGCCGGTTTTGGCCCGCACGAATCCTTTCGCCGGGGTGTCGGCGTAGCGTCCGGCCAGGGTTCCGGTGGCATTGCTGATCGGCAGGGTGCCCACAAGCGGGGTGAGTGGCGGGGATTCCACCGCCTGGACCAGCACCCCGGTCAGTGTCGCCGGGGGGATGCGGTTGTCGTCGGACAGCCCGCAGGTATCGGCCAGCACCACCCCGGTGGTGTCGACGCCCATACCGGCCAGCACATCAATGACGGCCCGGGCCGCGGCCGCGCTGTCGGGGCGTTGCACACCGCGGGCCACCGCGATTTCCCGGCCGAGCGCCTCAGCCATCACATTGTCCGAATGCTGCATGATCGCGCCCAAACGCTCGACAAGCGGCGCCGAGTGCACCCGGGCCAGCACCTCCGCCTGCTCCGGGCTGCCGCCGAAACCGGTGTCCCCGGCCCCCAGGCGGGTGGCCAGGGCGGCTGCCGCATCCAGGGCCGGGGCGGCTGAGCGGGGAAGATCCCCGCTGTCGCCGCCGATCCGGCCGCCGTGGACCATCACCGGCTGCATGGGGGCGATGTACCCGCCGGGCACATCCTCGGCATGCCAGCCGGAAGCGAAATCGTTGTCCGACCACACCCCGGTATCCACCAGCACCCGGGTGACCGTGCCCTGGCCGCGGGCGGCAATGACCTGTGCGGCCAGGTCATCCAGGCGCGCCTGATCGAGCATGACATCCCCGCCGGCGACCATGACCACCGTGTCCGGCCTGTCACCGGCAACAACAGTGGTGTCCACCCGGTGGTCGGGGCCGAGCACCCGCAAAGCGGCCGCCCCGGTGAGCAGTTTGGTCACACTGGCCGGGCGCAGCGGCTGGCCGCCGTGCGACCACACCATCTGCCCCGAGTCAACGGCCACCACCGCCCCGCTGAGCTGCCCGGCACCGTCGCTGGTGGCCAGCCGGTCGAGTTCCGCCGTCATACGGGCCACATCGTCGGCGGCCGGCAGGCCGGTGGCCGGGGCCACCAGGGCGGCCGGTGTGGCCACCTCCACCGCCGGATCATGCACCAGCTCCGGGACGGCGGCGGCTTTCACCCCGGCGTAGCCTGCGGTGGCGGCAACAGCCACCGCCACCACACCGGCAGTGGCGACAAATCCGGCTTTCGCCACGGACCCGCTCCTTAAACTCGCAAACAACAACAGACAACAAGACGACAAGAGGTGAAAAAGCACGAAAGGCAACCCGGCGCGCAGCGCACTGCGGCGGGTCGCCGCCGACACCACTTTATACTCTGCCGCGGCCGGTCACGCCCCGCCGCGGCCCCTTGCCGACCGCGGCCGGCCGGGGTCGGCCTAGACTGGTGTCGACCGTTGACGCATCCGCCCGCCGGGTTGATTTTGTCGTGCCACCGCCGGGGTGCGGGTGCGTTTTATTCCTGACACAACCAAGAAAGGACATCCCCGCCGCCTGTGGCCGGTGGCGGGGAGATACTGCGATGAGCCTTGAAGTCACCATTGAAATCCCCAAGGGGTCCCGCAACAAGTACGAGGTCGACCACGAAACCGGCCGCGTGAAACTGGACCGCTACCTGTTCACCCCGATGGCCTACCCCACCGACTACGGTTTCATCGACAACACCCTCGGCGAGGACGGCGACCCGCTGGACGCCCTGGTGATCATGCCGGAGCCGGTCTTTCCCGGCTGCGTGGTCGATGCCCGGGTGGTCGGCGTGTTCAACATGACCGATGAAGCCGGCGGCGATGACAAGCTGATCTGTGTGCTCGACGATGTGCGTTTCGACGGCTACCGGGACATCGACGATGTGCCGCAGGATGTGCGCAACGAAATCGAGCACTTCTTCGTCCACTACAAGGATCTGGAGCCGGGCAAGGAAGTCCACGGCACCGGCTGGGGCGATAAAGCCGCCGCGGAAAAGATTTTCTCCGAGGCCGTCGAACGCTTCGGCAAATAGTCCCGCAGCCCCCGAAGTATTTCCCGCCGCCGGTGGTTCCGTGCACCGGCGGCGGTTTTTTCACCCCTCCCCCCCACCGGCGGCGGTGAGGGGACCGGGCCGGGCACGGTGCCCCCACCGTGGCACACTTGGAACCATGCCGACGACACACCCCCGCAGCACACGGTCGCCGATACCGCAGTCCCTGGCCGGTTTTTTCGCCCGGGCACGCTACGCGTACGAGGTTTTGTTCTACCCGGATGTTCCCGACGACGCGCCCCCGCAGCGGAAATGGGAAGCATCGGTGGAAGGCCCGATGCTGGTGGTCTCGGTGGTGTTTCTGATCCTGTTCACCGGCGCGGCCCTGGGGAAAACCGATGCTTTCGGCACCCAGATCGCCGAAATCGGCATGTGGGTGACCTGGATTATTTTCGTCATCGACTATGTGGTGCGGCTGATCCTGGCCAATCCGCGGGGCAAATGGTTTCTCACCCATCTCCATGAGCTGCTGATTGTGGCGCTGCCGTGGTTTCGGCCGCTGCGGATTTTGCGCATCGTGCCGATTTTGTTCCTCATGCAGCGGTTCTCGGCGAAAAACCAGCGCATCACGGTGGCCATCTACACCGGTGCGGCGTCACTGCTGATGATTCTGGTCGCCGCGTTGTCGATGTATGACGCCGAATACGGCCAGCCCGATTCCCACATCACCTCCTTCGGTGACGCCCTGTGGTGGTCGGTGGTGACGGTGACCACCGTCGGCTACGGCGATATCACCCCGGTGACCCAGTTCGGCCGCGGTATCGGCATTTTCCTCATGATCGGCGGTATTGCCGTCGCCGGTATCGTCACCGCGACGGTGGCCGCCTGGCTGGTGCAGCAGGTCGAGGACCACAATTCCTCCGATGATCTGCAGCAAAACCTCATGCTGGAGATCATTGCCCTGCGCCGGGAAATCACATCCCTGCGCGCCGAGGTCGAAGCAGCCACCGGCACAGCCCCGGCCGCGGCAGCCCCCACCCCGGCGGGGGACGGCCCGGGCACACAGCAGGCCCCCGCAGACCGGCCCGCCGCAGAGGGGGCACCCCCCGGAAAAGACACCGGCACCGACGGGCCGCACCACCGCCACCCGCGCCGGGATTCCAGTCTCGCCCGCTGGCTCGACCATTTCAAAAAGATCGGCCCCCACCAGCCGGTCAACGGCAGCAGGACCCCACCTGCCGCCGCATCACCCGATCCTGCCTCCCCCCGTCCCGCACTCCCGGACGACACCGCCGACCAGCCGGAGGAACCGGCGGACCAGGCAGCCGGGACAGCACCGGACCACCCGCGTGACAGCGCATCCGCCGCCACCGAGTCGAGCACCCCCGTGGCGGGCACGACCGGCGGCCCCGGTACCGCCGGTGGCACCGGTCGAGGCCGGGATACCGGCCGCGTCCGGGACGACGGGGACGACGACAACGGCGACAACGGCGACAGCGGTGGCAACGGCACCGGCCGGGCGGGGGCCTGATCCCGCCCCCCGCCGGGCGTATCCCCGGCGGTGACGGCCGCGTCCCGCGGCCTAGGATGTGCACCACCGGGTGTGTTGCTCCCGCGCCACCCCACAGGCGGTGGGATACCCCGGCAAAAAACCCCTAAGTTTTTGTACATAAGGAAAGACTTTTCACCATGCAGCAGATCACTCCCGCACAGGTTCCCGCCGACGCCCAGCTCATCGATGTCCGTGAGCCGGAGGAATTCGCCGCCGGGCATGCCGCCGGGGCAGTCAATGTGCCACTGGGCGATGTTCCCGCCCGCTGGCGGGAATTCAACCAGGATGAGACCGTCTACATCATCTGCCAGTCGGGCGGCCGGTCGGCCCGGGCCTGCCAGTGGCTGGAACAGTCGGTGGGGGTTGAGGCGACAAATGTTGACGGCGGCACCAGCGCCTGGGCGGCCGCCGGGCTGCCGATGAGCTGACTGTCCACCTGCGGGCGCAGGCGCCGCCCGCCCGGACTTGTGGGACAAACCCGCCGTGCCGACCACCGGCAGCCACTATGATCGGTGGGTATGCCGACGAATGAGGGAATCCCCACAGAGCTGTTGCAGTCACCGTCATTCCAGCTGGAAAGGCTGCGGCGGCGGACCCGCGACGAAGTGGAGGCCACATTGGATGGCCGGGACACCACGCTGCGGGAATTTTGGGTGCTGACCTGTCTGGTGGCCGAAGCCACCGGATCCCAGTCGGCGTTGTGCGATCTGCTGGCCATCGACGCCTCTGATATGGTGCGGCTTCTTGACTGCCTGGAAGACCGCAAATGGGTCAAACGGCAGCGGGACAAAAAAGACCGCCGCCGCCAGATTGTCACCGCCACCAAAAAAGGCCGCCAGGCGCAAAAGGAACTTGCCTCTCTGGTCAGCGCCGCCGAGGACCGGGCGCTGGATGAATCAACCTCCAAGCAGCTCAAGCACCTGCGCAAACTGGCCAAAGCCATTATCGCCGCCGAAGAGGACTAGGCGCGCACCCCGGGCGATAGCCGGCTGATTCCCGCGGCACTCCCGCCCGCCGCATTAGGCCGGCCGGTGTCTGCCCCCTGCAGCATGCCCGGAGGGTGGCGCCCTCCCGCCGCCGGCTGCCCGGTCGGGCAGGAGACCGGCGGTGGTGTTTTTCTCCCGCACGCTTGTTTTCCCCCGCCCGCATCCGCTCCGGGCGGCGGCGGCCCGCGCCACCCGGGGCGGGCACAACATGAACACCGGGAAACGGTGGGGTTGTACGGCGGTAAAGCGACGGTGTCGATTCGACTACGACCTTGTTTTCGCTGCTGGGGGCGGCATCCCGGGGCATGGCTGCTGGATATACTTTTGTTCCGGCACCGCGCCTGCCGCGGGGCGCACCCCCGGCCCCCGCCGGGGCGCCGATCGCGGGTGCCGGTTTCCCCCAGCTTTCATTGCCCCTGCTGTCTTTTCACCTTTTGCGAGTGAGTGACCGTGACCGAATCCACCCCCGCCCAGGTACCCGGCCCACCGGCCGGGGTGCCGCCGCAGTTTCTGCTGTCCGATCAGGCGCCCGCCCCGCGCACCCTGGTGGATGTGTTCGCCGAATCGGTGGCACGGCACCCGGATGCGGCGGCGCTTGATGACGGGCGGGTGGTCACCTACCGGGAACTGGACCGCATTATTGCCGTCGGTGTCGACCGGCTGGCCGAGGCGGGGCTGCGGCGCGGCGACCGGGTCGGGGTGCGGCTGACATCGGGCCGCAATGATCTCTACATCGCGATTGTGACGGTGCTGCACGCCGGGTGCGCCTATGTGCCGGTGGATGCCGACGACCCGGATGAGCGCGTCGAGCTGGTCTTCAGCCAGGCGGATGTGGCGGCGGTGATCACCGACGACGGGATCACTGTCACCGATACCGTCCGCAGCCGCCTGCACGGCGACGGTGGCCGGGCACACCCGGTCAATGATGACCGCCGGTGCGGGCCGCCCGGCCCGGATGATGATGCGTGGATTATTTTCACCTCCGGCTCCACCGGCCTGCCCAAGGGGGTGGCGGTGACCCACCGCTCGGCGGCGGCGTTCGTCGATGCCGAAGCCAGGCATTTTCTCGTTTCCTCCCCCGGCGGGCCACTCGGCCCGGAAGACCGGGTGCTGGCCGGGCTGTCGGTGGGTTTCGATGCTTCCTGCGAGGAGATATGGCTGGCGTTTGGCCACGGGGCCTGTCTGGTGCCCGCCCCCCGGCGGCTGGTGCGCTCCGGAATGGATCTGGGCCCGTGGCTGATCAGGCAGTCGGTGACGGTGGTCTCCACGGTGCCGACCCTGGCGGGCATGTGGCCGGCGGAAGCGCTCGACAGTGTGCGGCTGCTGATTTTCGGCGGGGAGGCATGCCCGGCGGAACTGGTCGAACGGCTGGCCACCGACGACCGGGAGGTGTGGAACACCTACGGGCCGACGGAAGCCACTGTTGTCTCCACCCTGGCGCCGCTGGAACCCGGACGGGAGGTCTCCATCGGTGTTCCGCTGGATGGCTGGGATACGGTGGTCGTCGATGGCGACGGTATGCCGGTCGGTATCGGGCAGACCGGTGAACTGGTCATCGGCGGGGTGGGTCTTGCCCGCTACCTGGATGCGGACAAAGACGCCGAAAAATTCGCCCCCGCCCCGCAGCTGGGCTGGCGGCGCGCCTACCGCTCCGGTGACCATGTGCGGCTGGAAGAAGACGGCCTGTATTTCGTCGGCCGGATCGACGACCAGGTCAAAATCGGGGGACGCCGCATTGAACTGGGGGAAATCAACGCCAATGTGGGGGCGCTGGACAACGTCAAATCAGCGGCCGTGGTGGTGCGCACCACCGCCGCGGCGGATAAAGTCCTGGTCGCCTATCTCAGTCTCGTGGATACCGCACAAGGCTTCGACCACACTGCCGCCACCGAACGTCTTGCGGCCACCATGCCCCGGGCGCTGGTCCCGCGTATCCATGTCATGGAGGATCTGCCGGTCACCTCATCGGGGAAAGTGGACAAAAAATCCCTCCCCTGGCCGCTGCCCGGCGCCGATGTCACCGCCACGGGGCTGGGTCCGGTGGCCGCCTGGCTGGCGGAACTGTGGGTGGAGACCCTGGCGGTCAGTGTCGATAGCGACCACGCCGATTTTTTCTCTTTGGGCGGCACTTCCCTTGCCGCGGCCGGGCTGGTGGCCCGTATCCGCGGCACCGTGCCCACCGTCAGTGTGCGGGATCTCTACGACCACCCGCGGCTGGGGGCCCTGGCCGACAGGATCACCGACATCGCGGAGGCCAACGGCATCGATCTTGCCGCGCAGTTGGCCTCCGGATCCGCCGCGGCCCCCTCGCAGGTCCGGTCACAGGTGGCCCCGGTACCGGCGGGCACACGGCTTGCCCAGGCCGTGATCCAGATACCGGTGATGATCATCCAGGCCGCCACCTGGATCGCCTGGCTGGCGGTGGGCAATACGATAGGCCACTTTTTCGGTCTCGACTGGGCGGTGGATATCCCCTGGCCGGTGGTGGCCGTGATGTTTGTTGTCTTCGCCACCCCACTGGGCCGCCTGCCTGTCGGGGCGCTGTGCGCCCGGCTGATCACCGCCGGGATCACCGCCGGGGACTACCCGCGCGGCGGTGCGGTGCATCTACGGCTGTGGGCGGCGCAGCGGATCACCGATGCGGTCGGCGCCCAGGGCATCGCCGGGGCCGCCTGGGTGCAAACCTATGCCCGGGCCTTGGGGGCGCGGATCGGCACCGGCGCCACCCTGCATTCCCTGCCGCCGGTCACCGGCATGCTGCAGCTGGGCGACTACGCCTCAGTGGAACCGGACTGCGATCTGTCCGGCATCTGGATTGACGGCGACACCGTCCATGTCGGGACCATCACCATCAAAGACGGTGCCCGCATCGGCGCCCGCAGTGTGCTCTACCCGAATACGGTGGTCGGCAAAAACGCCCACGTGGAATCCGGTTCGGCGGTGACAGCCACCAAAAAAATCAAGGCCTCTTCCCGCTGGGCGGGCTCGCCGGCCCGCAAAGTCGGCCGCCCCAAACACCGCTTCCCCGACACCACCCCGCCCCGCGCACCCCAGTGGGTGGCCGCGTACGCTGCCGCCGGACTGGTGGTCTCCCTGCTGCCGGTGGTGGCCCTGGCCGCCGGGGCGGTCACCGCCCTGTGGCTGGGCGGGTTTTTCACCGCCGGCCCACCCCGCGGCACAGCAGATATCATTCTCGCCATGATTCCGGCCGTGGTGTGCGGCACCGCCGCCGCGTTCGCCGTCTACATGCTGCAGGTGACAATCCTGATCCGGCTGGCGGCAGGCTGGATTACCGCGGGCGTGCATCCGGTGCGTTCCCGCCAGGGGGTGGCGTTGTGGATGACCGAACGGCTGCTGGATGCCGCCCGCACCCACCTATTCGCCCTCTACGCAGCCCAGCTGACCCCCTGGTGGTTCAAAACACTGGGTGCCACGATCGGCACGGACGTCGAAATATCGACCGCGGTCATGATCCCGAAGCTGACGGAAATCAAAGACGGTGCTTTTTTGGCCGACGACACCACCATCGGCGGCTACGAGCTGGGCGGCGGCTGGCTGACCACCGACCGTGCCCGCATCGGCAAACGAAGCTTCCTGGGAAATTCCGGGCTGGCCGGGCCGGGGAGGAAACTGTCGAAAAATTCGCTGGTGGCCGTGCTGTCGGCGGTGCCGAAAAAAACGAAATCCGGCTCCAACTGGTGGGGTTCCCCGCCGGAGCGGCTGCGCCGCACCGCCGCCTGCTGTGACGACCAGTCACAGACCTACTCCCCGACAGCCGGGTTGAAAGCCAGGCGCGGAGCCGTCGAAACCCTCCGGCTTTTCGCCCCGGTGACCTCTTTCACCCTGGCGGCAGCCGTGGTGGCCGTCCTGCAGGCCATTGTCCACCACGCCGCGTCACCGCTGCAGGGCCTTGTGCTGGCCTGGCTGGCGGGCGGGCCGGTGCTGATGCTGGCCGGTCTTGCCGCGGCGGTGATCACCGTGACGGTCAAATGGGTGTGTGTCGGCCGGATCAGCGCCGGTGACCACCCGCTGTGGTCGTCGTTTGTGTGGCGCAACGAGCTGCAGGACACCTTCGTCGAAACTGTGGCCGCCCCGTGGTTTTCCGTGCCCAACCTGGGGACCGGATCATTGAACATGTTTCTGCGCGTCCTGGGGGCCACCATCGGCCGGGGCGCCTGGATCGACTCCTACTGGCTGCCGGAAGCCGACCTGGTCACCATCGGTGACGGCGCCAGTGTGGGCCCGGGCTGCGTGGTGCAAACCCACCTGTTCCAGGACCGGGTGATGACTCTTGACCGGGTCACCATCGGTGACGGCGCCACCCTGGCAAGCCAGTCGGTCATGCTTCCCGCCTCCACCCTGGGCACAGACACCGTCATCCACCCGGCATCACTGGTCATGCGCGGCGACCATGTCCCCGACCGCACCCGCTGGCGCGGCAACCCGATCGAACCGCAGAAATAGCCGCCCGGACAACCTGCTCCCCCACCGGCACACACCCCGCACAGACCACAGCCCCGGGCGGTGGGCGCGCCGGTGATATGGCCCGCAACCCGGGGTGGGATGGCCTGGCCCGGGTGGGGTGGCCGCTGTTACCGGTCCGTGGTCAACGGCCCGGTCAAAGCCTGCTGGACGACAGGCCCGTAGATGGCGGTGATTTCCCCGACGCTCATGCGGGAAATCCCCGGATACCCCAGCACTGTGCGGGCAATACCCAGCCCCATCAAATGGCCGGCGGCAATGGCGACCCGCAGATCCACCTGGTCGATGCCTTCAGCCCGCAGACGCTCATCCACCCCGTCCCAGATCAACTGGTAGACCGCGGTGCGCAGCCCGTCCGGGTCCTCGATGAGCAGGGTTTTGAAGCGGGCCACCATGGCATAGCCTTCGGTGCGTTCCCAGTTGGCCGCCAGCACCCGCACAATAGTGGTGCCAAGCTGGTCGAGCGGCACACCGGACAACTGGTCGGCCACCTCCTGCGGGTTGATCATCAACGCGGTGGCTTCCTCGTAGAGGCCCTTTTTGCCGCCGAAGTGGTGGGAGATCAACGCCACATCCACTTCCGCTTTCGCCGCAATCGCCCGCAACGTGGTGCCGGCGTAGCCGCGCCGCGGGAACAGTTCCCTGGCGGCGTCAAGAATCCGCCGGCGGCCCGGCGGCTGGGTGTGTTCCTCCCCGCTGTCGGGGCCGGTGGACAAAGGGACCGGAACCATGCGCATGGCCGGATTCTCCGGGCTGCCGGAAACCGGGGGTACGTAGCCCTGCCCGTCGTCAATAGTCATAGCTGTGCTTCCTTAAAAAATGTCAGCAGGCTCGGCCATGGCCGCCACCGCAATCCTGCGGCGACTTCACGGCGATCCGCCGGCGACGACCGTATTTTTTGCAGTCGTTCATAAAAGGCGTCTACCAGCGGATATAGCCTGCTCAAGATAATCTCTCGCCCGTGAATCAATCATACTCACGGACTGTTTGACAGAAAACTACATCGCGTCATAATTTTCAAAACCGCTGGTTGCAACACCGCGACTGTGTCCGACCTCTCATCAAGACTACCCTGAACCAACCTTATATAGGGACAGATGCGGGCGCGCCACGACATGTAGCGCCCACAGCACCCGGCTGCCATTACCCCCGAGACAGCGATGCGTCCACATCCTGCCGAAGACACACAATCCCCGCCACCCGGGCGGTACATGCGGCTGACACCGCACCGTCCGGATGGCGGGGATAACACGGGGTTTCGTTGTGTTTTTCCCGCTAGCCGCCCCACCGTCGTATGCGCCCGCCCGGGAACGGCGGGCGGGCGCAACCCAAGGTCACAGGGCGGGGCCGATATCTTAGTCGCCGATCTGATCCCGGCCGCGGAGCACGATCTTCGGATCGGGTTCACCGACAATCGAGTGGTCTTTGCCGGTGTATTCGAACTTGGAGAGCACAAACCGCATGGCATTGATGCGGGCGCGTTTTTTGTCGTTGGATTTGATGGTGATCCAGGGGGATTCGTCGGTGTCGGTGTAGCGGAACTGTTCTTCCTTGGCGCGGGTGTAGTCGTCCCACTTGTCCAGGGAAGCCAGGTCCATCGGCGACAGCTTCCATTGGCGGACCGGATCGACCTGGCGGATGGCGAACCTGGTGCGCTGCTCTTTCTGGGTGACCGAGAACCAGAACTTGGTCAACGAGATACCCGACCCCATGATCATGTTCTCCAGCATCGGCACTTCACGCAGGAATTCGGCGTGCTGTGATTCGGTGCAAAAACCCATCACCCGTTCCACACCGGAGCGGTTGTACCAGGACCGGTCGAAAAACACGATCTCGCCGGCTGCCGGAAAATGCTGGATGTAGCGCTGGAAGTACCAGGACGTCGACTCCCGCGGGGAGGGCTTTTCCAGTGCCACAGTCCTGGCGCCACGGGGATTGAGGTGCTCGTTGAAACGCTTGATCGTACCGCCCTTACCGGCGGCGTCGCGCCCCTCGAACAAGATGATGTGCCGTTGGCCGGTGTCTTTGGTCCAGTTCTGCCACTTCAGCAATTCGATCTGGAGGGCACGTTTGATGTGCTCGTATTCCTTGCGGGTCATCCGTTCGTCGTAGGGGTAATTTTCCCGCCACGTCTGAACAGGTTCACCGTTCGGTTTGATCAGAACCGGGTCATCGTCATCGGAATCGTCGACCACATACCCTTCAGTGGCGGCGAGGTTGATGACCGGAAGCTCGTCGTCGTGTGTGTCAGCCATAACTCAAGATTAGTCCGCAATTGCCGTGTTCGCGCCGAATTCAAAACGTTTCGCATTCAATTTTCTTCCCCTTCCCCGAAATGACATTAACCCCGACCAAAAGGTCGGGGTTGCAGTCTTGACCCTAGATCACAGGGTCGAAAAAAGCCGCACTACATAGCGGGCAGCAGACCGATCAGTTTCTGGACGTTGCCGGCCAGGCTGGCGAACGGTGCCAGGAAGTCGAAGATGTTCGGCAGCGGGCCGTCGACAGAGAAGCTGGTGACGGTAACAACAAAATCGTACATGTGATTTCTCCTAGAGGATCACGGCTCTTATGATCAAGCCGCTGGAAAGATGTGTGGTGATCATTGGTGGGCTGATTCAAAAATCAACCCGCGAGTCGTGTTCGACTACTTGGCCTTCTTAGCGACAGCCGCAGCGTAATTCTCGTCGAATACCTTCTTGGACGCCTCGTAATCAGCGGTGTCGCCGAAAGGCTTGATGTCGCCCTCGAAGAGGCCGGCAAGGTTCTGCAGGGAGGCGGGGAGGGTCTTCAGCAGACCGGACATGCTTTCGACAAAATCCTTGAAGTTGCCGAGCTGCTCTTTGATGACATCGAGATCCATATGAGTTCTCCTTGAGAGGTACCAGCTCTGGAGCTGGTGAAGGTTTCCAGTTGCTGACGCCCCTCAGGACGTCAGGGACCAACATAATTCTGAGCATCGCCCCCGTCAAGCCTGAACAACGGCGGCCGCAACTGAGAACCCCGCCCGGAAGATAGGTTTTGTGATAGATATCACCCGCACGGTCACAGCCAATTAAAAAGCATCTCAACTGGGATTTTCACAACTTAACGATCGATCAGGGCCGCTCCGGCACCATTTTCAAGCTTAAGTTGGGTGGCCTTTTCAACCTCCCCAGTAACACCCCGGACTGCCATTCCGATATCTGCACAACTATCCCGACGGGGCCGGAAAAAAATTTTTTACCCTCCCCCATTGGGGGGTGGTTTCAGGTTACCCAACTGAGACCCCAAAATTGACACATGTCTAAAAGTTGCACGTCAAGACATGTAAACACAGATCAAAGCACAATTTCCCATGGTCACATATAGGTTAAGACGGCAGCAGGACGCGAAAACTATTGACAATAAGCGTTGCTCGTGAATGCTTGTGTGACTAGTGGGGCGAATGTGACTTGTTTTTACGCGAGAAACCAGGGTTTCTCATTTTTTTCTAAGACAGCTCACCTGTTGTCTGTGTCGCTGTCACGGTGGTGTCGGGCGGAGCGGATTTCGTCGACTTTACGTTTGAGGCTTTTCAGTTCCCGGTATTCCTGCTCGGACAACTCACTGTCCAACCCTGCAGCATTCAAGGCCGCCTGGACGATCTCTTTTTCCTGCCGGGCCGTCAGGTCCTCACAGATCACGCCCACATTGTCGACCAGCCGGGTATCCCCTATTCTCACCGCCGCAATCAGCCGCGCCTCGGTGTGATCACCGGTGACTGCGGTGATCGGGTTGAGCCAGCAGTCGGTGATCTCCAGGTAGTCGATGTCGATGCCGGGTACCGATTCAAGGACCATCTGCGCGGTTTCTTTCACCTTCTCCGGTCCCTGCGGCCCGGCATGGGCACCGGCAGTCAGTGCGGCGGAAAGCGCAATAGCGGTTTCACGTTGTTCGGGAGACAGCTGCTTTTCCGCCCGCGAAACGGCCACCCCATCACGCCTTCGAATAACCGGAACGGAATGCACAGTTATTTCCCACGATAGGTCAGTAACCATCTGTTGAACGAGTAACAAATGTTGGTATTTTTTCTCACCGATGACAACGTCGGAACAATGTGACTGGTTGATGAGCTTGGCGACAGCGGTGAGATATTTATCGAAGTATCCCGGTTGCACGGCACCTTCCAGACACGCCCCCAATTCACCAGCAGTCACAGTAGTGCGAAATCCCGAGGGGAAAAGTTCATCCATCGAGGGAACGTAGACTAGCTCACACCCTGCTTGCTCCAATCGGGCGCGATCCTGGTCAGCGATGACGGCAACCGTCATTTTGTCGGCGCCATTCCCCATAAGAGTTTGTTCATCAATCACTGCCGCTACGACCACCGCCCTCGGCAGGCTCCGTGCAGCGCAAATCAATTCGATATGAGCTTCATGGAGAGGCAATTGCACCGGAACAAGCACCACAGGACGCCCGGTTTTCCTCAGCGCACGAGTCGTCTGTGCCAAGGAGTCACCTTTTGTGTGCAGTGATAGTTTTCCCGCTTGATAGCCAGGCATAGCTTTCGTTTCCGTTTGTCGCGTTCGATCTAATTGATAGACGTGGCTGTTCGCATTTAGCCACAGTTCATCGGGCCAATGCTAGTCTCCCCGCTGCCTGTTCAGTGGCTACGCGGCCGTGTGTCCACCAATTGCTGGTTTCGTCTACGGAAAAACAGTGGAAAGGTACTGTCCGATCTGACAGAGTAATCTGGAAGGGCAGCGACGGGACTGCCGCATCGGGGCTTTCTAGCCGGAGTAGCAACCACAGTATTTCTGATCGGCCTTGCAGGCGACCGTCATCAGGCAGGTGAATTCCGGTACTGGCCACACGCGCACCAATCCACCCCACACCACTGACAGCGGTTGACATGACACAGGCCAAATATCCGACTGAACGTCGAGCAGAGCTTCTACGAACACTTGCAGCAGAAGGGCGCATCGAAGTAGCACTCGCTGCTGACCGCCTTGGGGTGACAACAGAAACAGTCCGCAAGGATTTGACCGCCCTTGAGTCACAGGGGAGGTTAAGGCGCATCCATGGTGGTGCGGTTCCAGTAGAAAAACTCAATTTTGAGCCAGACCTCAGCTCCAGAACCGCGATGTCGGAGGAGAAAACCCGAATAGCCAAGGCAGCACTGGACTATTTGCCGAGTTCCGGAAGTGTCCTGCTCGATGCAGGAACAACCACCCAGGCGCTAGCGGATGCAATCGGTCCTGACACACACTTGCGGTTCTATTCGAACTCTGTGCCGGTTGCTTTCAGCCTGCTCAAGGTGCCGGGGGTGGAAGTGGATTTGCTGGGGGGAACACTACGCCGCACAACTGTTGCCGCCGTCGGGGAACGCATTTGCAGGATGCTCGACGAAATTAATGTTGACGTTGTGTTCCTCGGTACGAATGGCCTGTCCGCCGCCCGGGGACTAACAACACCCAATCCTGAGGAAGCAGCAGTCAAACGCCGAATGCTCGCTACCGCGGAGACGCGCATTCTGTTGACCGACCACTCTAAGTTCGGTCTTGTGCGCGGCATCCGCCACGCCGAGCTTCGTGACATCGACATAGTCATCACCGATTCCGGCACCACCGCCAAGCAGTGTGAAATGATTCGTGCCGCAGGTCCAGAGATTGTTCTGGTCTAGACCCCGGACCTGTCGACTTCCGCAGCCTCCCGCAACCCAACTACGGTGTGCGCTCGGACCCGGATACGACCAGTGCAGACAGCATTTCCGATGTGACATTGTCCAGGCCATCAACCGAACACACCCTAGCTTGCGGATATCTGGCACGTGCCTGTTTCTCAAGCTCGCCTGATCGTCCCCCGACCAATAGCACGGCTGCGCCAGACTCCAGACCTGCTGTCATACCGCCCGACGAATCTTCGACAACCACACAGCGCCGGATATCCGCCCCGACTTTCTCGGCTGCAGCCAAATAGGGATCTGGTGCTGGTTTACACCGGTCGGTCTCATCACCTGCGACTGATGCTGCAAAAGGACTGGTTGCCGCACTGATCGTAATGTCGACCAACGGCCGAAACGAAGATGAGACCAAGGCACACGGGACATCAGCGCCCTCCAACTCGGCCAGAAGCTTTTTAGCTCCCGGCAGCCAAGGACAGTGGTGTTCCAGTGATGCGCCAACCCGGTCGACGAGAGTATCAGCCAATTCTTTCGGAGTCCCTGGCATGCCTTTGCTGATCATGGCCGCGGTGGCCTGAAGAAGCGGGATACCGAACACCCGAGCGGTGTCCTCTTCCGTCCAATCAACCCCGTACTCCCGAGCGAGATCGATTTCTGCATCAAGCCAGAGAGACTCCGAATCAATGAGGGTTCCGTCCATATCGAACAAAACCGCCGCAGGCTGGTGCGGGTTGCACGGTCCGTGCGCATGGTCAGTTACCTGTGCATTCATACGCCCCAATGTAGTTGCGAATCATCCGGTTACGCGACCCTGACACTTCACTACAACGCACCGTGATAGGCCAGCTTTTTCGCCGCTGAACTGTGAAGAAGTGCCCACGGAGAGTCCAACGCACAATGCCACAGCTTGGCTTTATTTGGTTTTCTATTGTTTTTATTGCGTTCAGGTGGCAGGCTTAGTGACAAACGAAGATAAACCCAATTTTATTGTTGGGTTACCAACCGAGGAGGCCAGGTTGACTGGACAACCCACCGCC
>NZ_JAFLEQ010000017.1:130145-187461 GCF_017307055.1 Corynebacterium mendelii
TGTCGGGGAATTCGCTCTCGGCGGCGTGAACATCATTGAAGAATCAAGGAAGGAAGCCAGCGGTAAAGGTGTCAACGTCGCTTGGGCCCTCCATCGGGCAGGAGTTCGCACCGAAGCCGTTGCGCCTGTTGGCGGACTGGCCATCCCCTATTTCAAGCAGGAATTCGATCGCGGCGAGCTGCCGTACCGTCTGGTCGAGATCGAAGGTGAAACCAGGACGAACGTTTCCCTGATCACCCCCGGACAATCCACAAAAATCAACCAACCCGGTACACACCTTTCCGAGGCGGAGCTCACCGCTCTGGCTGACGCTGTCAAAGACGCAGCGTCAACTGCCCGCACCATCGCTTTCTGCGGCTCATTGCCGCAGGGATCCCCCAACGATCTGTACGCCCAGCTTGCCCGTTCAGCCAGGGCTTCCAATCCAGACATCCGCGTTGTGGTCGACAGTTCCAACGGGTCTCTATCGGAAGCCCTCGCTGCCCAACCTGATCTCATCAAACCCAACTGTCAGGAACTCGCATGGCTGACCGGCATGGATCTGCGCAGCGTCGGCGATGTTGAGCAAGCAGCACGGCGGGCCATAGACATGGGGGCCAAAAATGTGTTGGCTTCCCTTGGCGTCGACGGTTCCATGCTTATCACGGCCGATTCCGCACTGGTGGCGGTCAGCCATGACATTCCGTTTGCCAACGCTGTCGGAGCCGGTGACGGAATGCTCGCCGGCTTTCTGTCCACCGGAACCCTGGACTCGGATGCCCTGTTTGCCGCTGCCCTGTGGGGATCGTCAGCAGTGGCATGTTCCACCACTCTTTTCAACGTCAACGACACATTCACAGATCGCATCAGCGTCAGTGAACTCTCAGATCCTGAACGAATGTTGTCCGATCCCGCAGCGGCCTGAAAGCCTGCCGCCGCATCAACATGGATTCCACTCCACCCGAAAATCCCACACACACAACCACGTTCCCGTGTTAGACCGCCCGCACCGGGGACAGCCTCAACCCCTCCCCCGCCTGCAGCACCCTATTGCCTGTGGGCCGGCCCGAAAGGACCCATGACACAAATGTCTGAACCATTCATTATCGCAGCCACCGGCTGCCCAACAGGTGTTGCGCACACCTTCATGGCTGAAGAGGCCCTGATTCAAGCGGCCACCAAACGCGGCATCGCCATCAAAGTCGAAACTCACGGTCAAGTCGGTGTTGAAAACGGCCTGACGCGTGAAGACATCAGACGCGCCACGGGTGTGATCGTCGCTGCCGACAAGGATGTCCAGGCTGAGCGTTTCGCCGGTAAACCCTTGGTCGACGTGGGAGTATCCCAGGCGATCCACGACCCTGATGCCCTCATCGACAAGGTGCTGGCGCGAGCAAAAGAAGGTATCACGTCCACTGCGGATGACGACACTGATGCCATGGACCATGACATGTTCGCCACCAACGACGACGGAACTGCCACGGGCGGCAAGAAAGTCGGCCGGGCGATCTACAAGCACCTCATGAACGGTGTTTCCAACATGCTGCCGTTCGTTGTCGGTGGCGGCGTCCTGATAGCCATGTCGTTTCTGTGGGGCATCTACTCCGCCGATCCGGAAAGCGAGCAATACAACGCACTGGCCGCTTCATTGAAAACGATCGGTGGTGCAGGCCTGGGACTGATGGTGCCAGTACTGTCGGCCTACATCGCGGAATCAATCGCGAAACGTCCGGGCCTTGTCATCGGTTTCATCACTGGCATGATCGCTATGCAAAACGGCACCGGTTTCCTCGGGGGAATAGTGACCGGTTTCCTGTCCGGTTTTGGCATGATTGCCTTGGCCAAAGCCCTCGAGTGGATGCCCAAGTCTCTTAACGGTCTGAAAGCCATCTTCCTGTTCCCGGTCCTCGGAGCCGCCATATTCGGCCTGATTACGGTGGTCATCTCGCAGCCGATGGCGGCAATTTCGACGAGCATGCAGGATTTCCTGTCGGGATTCCAGGATGCCAACCCGATTGTTCTGGGCATCATTCTCGGTTGTATGTGTGCCTTCGACATGGGTGGACCGGTGAACAAGGCCGCCTACGTCACCGGTGTTGCACTGTTGGCCGACGGCAACTACCAATTCATGGCCGCAGTGTCCGCAGCCTGCATGGTTCCGCCGATTGTCATTGCTATCGCGTGCACCATTTTCCCGCGATCCTTCGAACCCGGTGAACGCCGCGCAGGTTGGGTCAACTACATTCTCGGCGCAACCCACATCACCGAGGGCGCCATTCCCTTCGCCGCCAAGAACCCTCTCGTGGTCCTTCCGATCCTGATGCTTTCCTCGTCGATTGGTGCGATTCTGTCCCTGCTGTGGCACTGTGGTTCCCCCGCCCCACACGGCGGCTTCCTGGTTCTGCCGATTATCGAGAACCCGTTCGGATGGGTTGCCGCAATCTTCATCGGTGCACTGGTGGGAGGACTGCTCTACGGCGCATACATGACCCGGAGGATGCACAGGCTTCAGGGTGAAAAAACAGCCCAGCCCTCACCATCCCGTACACACTCCGGCACACCCGCCCCCGTCGCTGTCGGCAGCGCAGCATCCGCCACACCCAACCGTCCGGACAACGGTGGCCAGCACCGGAAAACTGAGTCCCCATCAGCAGTCCTCCAGACCGCTGCCCAGCCCAGTGCCGATTCCGGTGATGTTCCGTTGATTGTCGACACCACAATCACAGCCGCGGACAGAGACTCAGTGCTCCGTGAAATCAGCCAATTAGCGGCCCTGGGCGGCCACATTACCTCGGCTGATGCGATTATGGCAGGAATGGTGGAACGTGAAACACAGATCACCACGGCCCAAACCGACCTGATCGCTATTCCACACACGAAAAATGCTGCAGTGAACCACCCTGTGATTGTGGTGGTCCGCACCCCGGAGCCGGTGTCTTGGACCGGAGATAAACCGGTACGTGTCGCAGTCGGAATGCTCACTCCGGACAGTGGGGGCAACACCCACTTGAAGCTTCTGGCAAAACTAGCCCGGGGCCTGGTCAAAAGTGACCTGCGCACCATCCTGCTCAACGGCAGCGAGGAGGACATAAGAAGCGCCATCCACAAGCAGCTCGGCGACTGATATTCACGGTTGTCCAGGGATACCGGAAAATAAAAACCGGCATTCCGGCTTGCTGCAACACCACCCTGCTGACGGTGGAACGGAAAACACTGGTTTTTTCCGTTCCACCGTTTTTTCCGCTCCGGCAAGTCATCTCCTGCTCCGGTGACCGCAGGAGGCATGAGCGCATACTGCAGGGTTCCGGAAACAGAGGCAGCTACGCTGAAAGGTGTGAAAAAGATTCTTCTGACCTGCTTCGAACCGTTTGGCGGCAGTCCCGTCAATGCCTCCGAACAGGCGCTGGGCGAATTCTGCGCCCGGCTGCGCTCATCCCCGATCGATGGCGCAGAGATCGCCGTGGAGGTGCTGCCGGTTGCTTTCGCCGCCGGCACCAGGGCACTGGCTGAAGCGGTCTCCCGGCACCAGCCGGATGCCATTGTCGGTTTCGGCGAGGACACCCGGCGCCGCTACATCAATGTCGAAACCCGCGGAATCAATCAGATGCACGCCCGGATCGCCGACAACAGCGGCGACAAACCGCGGAAAATGACCATCGACGCTTCCCCTTCCGCCCCCGGCAGCCGGGAATTGACCTTTCCCGCCGATCCCCTGGTGCAGGCAGTCGGTGATGCCGGCCTGAAAGCGGTTGTGTCAACGGATGCGGGAAGTTTCGTGTGCAACACCCTGGCCTATCTGCTTCCCGAATTCGGGGTTCCGGCGGCGTTTATCCATCTTCCCGCCCTGCGGCAGGACAACCGGGATATCCCAGGTGCAGGTTCCGGCAGCCGACCGGACGGTCAGGCTCCCCGCGGACCTGCGCACCCGCACAGCGATCCCGGCAGGCTGCGCGCCCCGGCGACCATCGGTGATCTGGCCACCGCCGTCGCGGCGATTGTGGCTGTGGTTGCCGCCGATACCCCACCGACCCGGTCCGGATAGCGTAGGCGGTTGTTTGCTGTGCCGCCGCTGTCAGCGGGCGCGGGTGTTCTCGGTCAGGGAATCGGTGACCACACTGTCGGTGAAGGTGAATGTGACTTTCGAATTGAGCGACAGGCCCCGGTAGGTGTTTCGCGGGCCGACGGACATGATCTGGGCGACAGCTGTGCCAAGCCGCCGGGTGCCGTCGACGCTGTTGAGCTGGAAAGCCAGGTCGATGGTTTTTCCGTCAGCGGTGGCATCAACCGACAGGGTGCCTGATCCGTCGGGATTGACGGTGACGGTGTGGCCTGGTGAATGCCAGGTGCCGACAATCCATTCGGGGGCTTGTTTCAGCAGCGCCAGCCCTGAGGGATCCCCCAGATGGACAGGTGTGTCATCGCCGGTGTCCGGCGGTGCGGAATGGGCCGGTTGATCCGGGCTTTCGGCCGGTGAACCGGCACTGGACGAAGGTGTGTGCCGTCCATCTTCCCGGCTGTTTTCCGTGGTCGTGGTCCCGGACGGGGACACTTCTGCACGCGCCGGCGGTCTGCCGGTGGCGGATGCCCCGGAACTTGTCGTGGTGGTGTGGCTGGTGCCGGTGGTCACCACACCGGCGGTGGGCTGCGACTGGGCGCACGCCACCGCAGTCACCAGGGCCCCTGCAGCTGCCAGTGATGCTGGCAGGCGCAGCAATATCCGTGTACGTGGTGTCATTTTCAAAAACCAAATCCCGCCGGGTCGTGGTGGTGTGGCGCCGGGATACACCGGCGTGTGGTCAGTCACATGTGTCGGCTATGGTAGCCGGTGGCACCGGCGGCGGCATCCACCAGGCACCGGCAACGGGACAAAGGCTAAAACAGCATCGGGGCGACAAGGCCGGCCAGAATTCCGCCGACAACAGGGCCAATGACCGGAACCCAGGCGTAGTCCCAGCGCGATGATCCCTTGTTCGCGATGGGCAGCACAGCGTGCACCAGACGGGGCATCAGATCACGGGTGGGGTTGATCGAACAGCCGGTGGTTCCCCCCAGGCCGAGCACAATGCCGGTGACCAGCAGCGCCACCCCCAACGCGCCGAGAAGGCCCAGATCCACTTTGACCAGACCGGAGGCCTGCCCGGCGGGGCCGACCGACAGCACCACGACAACCAGCACGAACGTGTTGAGTGCCTCGGAGAAAAAGTTCCACGGGGTGCGCCGCACATCAGGGTCGGTGCAAAAGGTCATCAAAATATCGCGCGGCGAGTCGGCAAGATCGTAGTGCGGCTTGTAGGCCAACCAGGCCACCAGCGCCCCGGCTGCGGCACCGATTGCCTGGGCCGACAGATAGGTGGCGGTCGATGCCGTATCCACCGGGATACCGGGAACATATTCCGGCGCACCCGATACGGCGATACCGATTGTCACCGCCGGGTTGAGGTGCGCCCCGGATTTGAAGGCCACCAGCACACCGGTGAACACCGCGAACCCCCAGCCCCAGCCGATGAGCATCCAGCCGGTCCCCCTGCCCTTGGTGCCGGGCAGCAGCTCGTTGGCGACCACCCCGATACCGATGAGCAGCAGGATCAGGGTCCCGAACAATTCAGAGACAAAGATCTCCGCGAGCGTGGTGTGCATGGCTGTGGAACAACCCCCCGGGTCGGGTCCCGTCGTCGATGCCGGGAACAAAACTCAACTGGTAACGGAACCAGACTGTATACCCAGCAGCACAGTGTCAGCCACACAGGTTGCGCCGACGGGCACATTCACCCAGAAACTATGGCGCATATCACCATAGCCGGGAGCCGACGGCCGCTGACGGCTGCCGCCGCTGCCGCCCCCGCGCCAGCGGCGGCAGCGGTATCCTTCCTGGGGGAAGCAGACTGTTCTTCCCCCATCCCCGTTGCTGCCCCGCAGCGTCCATCCCGCACAACCGAAAGACCCGCCATGCCCCGCCGACTATTCGCCTATGCCACCTGTGTTGCCGCCACCGCCGGATTAGTGTCCGGGTGCAGCCTGTTCGGCGGCGACGACCAGCCGGAAGAAGTTGTGGTGACGGTGACGTCCACCAGATCCTCCGCAGCGGGCACGGCAGAGTCCCCGGCACCGGTGACAGTGACCACCACCGTGAAAAAAGACGGCGGCAGCCACAGCCGGGACACGGCACCGGATGGGCGCGCCGACGCCCCGCTGGCCGAGGTCTATCGGGCAATTCTGGCCAATCCGCGGCTGGTACCTTTCACCAACCCGTCCGACAGGCCGATCAATCCCACCGGTGACTACCGCTACACCCTGGCCGATGTCGACGGTGACGGAAAGCCGGACATGATGCTCAATATCGCGATGGAGGAAACCGGCCCCGGATGGCCGACAGTGGGCTATGTCACCTTTGTCCTCAGCCGCTCGACACCGGGAAATATTGTGGTGGCCAAGGGTGTGACCCTCGACGGGGCGGCCAGCGCCGGTGGTTTCCGGGCCGGCACCCTCATGCCGACCGGCGGCCAGACAGGTATCGCGGAGGCTTTCTGGCAATCGGTCGGTACCGAGACCACCAACAACATCTATTCCGTCGACGGCGACGGCGTGGTGGTCAAAGAGCGCGACTACACCGACACCATCGACACCTCCGGCCCGTGGACTCTGCCCACCCCCGGCGGTTATTGCCTGCCTGCCTGGCACAGTGTCGCCGACACCTCACTGGTGGATTCCATGACCACCGGGGGCTGCGAGAACTGAAAGAAAGCCGCCACCAACCGGCGGCTCCGTCAACGTTCCCGGCCATCCCGCACACGGCCCGCCCACCCGGCAGGTGTGCCGCAGCAGATGCTTTTTTCACCCGCCCCCGCCTGGTGCCCGCAACCCGGTAACGGTGTGATTTCAGGTACACACCACCCCACGGGCACTACCCGCCCGGTGGCGGCGGGGGTAGCCTGCCACCAGGGGACGGTATACCCCTTCCCCCTTTTTTCAAGGCCCTGCCCGCCGGTTGCATGACCTCCCGGAGGTGGTCTGTGATGTTCCGGGCACGCGGCCACCGTGAGCCGTGTCGTTTTTCCAGGAAAGCCACCACCATGACCCGCCGAGTGCTGTTGTCTTTGCCGTTCATTGCAGCCTGCGCCACCGCATTGGCCGCCTGCGGCCTGCCGGGCACAGGTCCCGATCCGCAGCCCACGGTTGTCACCGTCACAGCCACGGCACCGGCACCCGCCCACGGCACGGGCTCGCCCGCCCCGGCACCGTCCGCCGGAGCCGGCAGCCCACACGCCCCCGCAACAGCCGCCCGGAAGACCGGCGTCGCGCCCACGACCGCCACCGACGGCAATAACCTGCGGCAGCTCTACGAATCGCTTCTGGGCAATCCAACCTCGATCCCTTTTACCCCGCCGGACGATCAGCCGCTGGTCCGCAACGGTGAGTACGAGTACGCGCTGGCCGATGTTGACGGCGACGGTCTGCTGGACATGATGGTCCGCATCGGCGTCTACGACACCGACAGCAACTGGAATGAGGTTCCCTACGCCACCGTGGTGCTGGGGACCTCAACCGCAGACACCATTGACACCGCCACAGGGCTGATCCTGGCGGGCATGGGTGATGTCGGTAGTTTCCAGGCCTCGGCGATGATCCCGCAGCCGGGGCACACGGGGGTGGTGGAACTGCAGTACAGCGGAACACTGCCGGATTTCAGCATCACCGAGTTTTCCCTTGACGCGACCAGGACACTGGTCAAAGAGAGGGAATATTCGGTCACGGTCACCGACAACCGGTGGGGATTGCCGGAGATCCCCGGCTACTGTGTGCCCGCATGGCTACCGGCCAGCGATCAGTCACAGGTCGCCGCCATGGCCCCCAGCCCCTGTATGACATGGGATAACTGACCGTCACCGCTGCCGGCGGCAGCCCGATTTCCCGCACACCGCCGACGGGATGGCCCCAGCTTGTGTCGGCGTCACGTGCGCAGGGCATTCCACGGGCGTCAGGGTGTGTTCGCCGCCGGTGGGTCGCTCCCCGGTCAACCGCCACCGGAAGCGGGCCGCGGTGCAGTGCTGTCGCAGCGGCTACCGGCACCGGGATTCGGGGGTGATGCAACAGACGTCTGTTATTTCACAAGCTTTAGGCCAGCATGTTTGTCACAGTGTCCGCTGTGGGGGATCTTTGCCGGGGGTGATGGCCCTGCTGTTGACCGTGCCGGCCGCCCAGCAGAAGAACGCTCTGTGCGTTGGCTGACAAGTGCTGCCCCACCCCGGCGGCCGGTTGGTTGGTGCGGACACACGCGCCACAGACGAACCGCGTTGCCCGGGGCAGCGTCCGGCCTGTGCTGACACACCGCGGCCCACCGGCGGCGGGAGGCGGTCACCGTGGTGGCCGTCCATCCCCGCCGGCCGGTGGGCCGCAGGTTGTTTTATTCACGTTGTGGCTGTTGCTGGTTCAGCCGGGGCGTGGGATCAGAATCCGCCCATGCCGCCCATGGCATCCGGGTCGGGCATGCCGCCCTGGCCGGCGGGCTGCGGCTTGTCGGCCACAACTGCCTCGGTGGTCAGGAACAGAGCCGCAATGGAGGCGGCATTCTGCAGTGCGGAGCGGGTGACCTTGACCGGGTCATTGATGCCGGCGGCCATCAGGTCAACGTACTCACCGGTGGCGGCGTTGAGGCCTTCACCGGCCTTGAGCGAAGCGACCTTGTCGGCAACCACACCGGGTTCGAGACCGGCGTTGAAGGCGATCTGCTTGAGCGGGGAAGCCAGGGCGAAGCGGACGATTTTCACGCCGGTTGCTTCATCGCCGGTGACATCCATCTCGTCAAGCACATGGGCGGCCTGCAGCAGGGCCACGCCACCGCCGGCGACAATGCCCTCTTCCACAGCGGCTTTGGCGTTGCGGACGGCATCCTCGATGCGGTGCTTGCGTTCTTTCAGCTCCACCTCGGTGGCGGCACCGACCTTGATCACGGCCACACCGCCGGCCAGCTTGGCCAGACGTTCCTGCAGCTTCTCACGGTCGTACTCGGAATCGGAGTTTTCGATCTCGGCGCGGATCTGGTTGACACGGCCTTCGATCTGCTCGGCGGAACCGGCACCCTCGACAATGGTGGTGTCATCCTTGGTGACAACAACCTTGCGGGCGCGGCCCAGCAGCGGGATGTCGGCGGTTTCCAGCGACAGGCCGACTTCTTCGGAGATAACCTGGCCGCCGGTCAGGATGGCCATGTCCTGCAGCTGTGCCTTGCGGCGGTCACCGAAGCCGGGGGCCTTGACGGCCACGGACTTGAAGGTGCCGCGGATCTTGTTCACAACCAGGGTGGACAGGGCTTCGCCCTCAACATCCTCGGCGATGATCAGCAGCGGCTTGCCGGTCTGCATGACCTTTTCCAAAAGCGGCAGCAGGTCCTTGATGTTGCCGATCTTGGAGGACACCAGCAGGATGTAGGGGTCTTCCAGGACGGCTTCCAGGCGCTCCATGTCGGTGGCGAAGTAGCCGGAGATGTAGCCCTTGTCAAAGCGCATACCCTCGGTGACCTCGAGGTCCACACCGAAGGTGTTGGATTCCTCGACGGTGATAACCGACTCTTTGTTCAGCTTGCCGCCGCCGACGGCGTACATGGCTTCGGCAATCTTTTTGCCGATGGCCGGATCGGCCGCGGAAATGCCTGCGGTAGCGGCGATTTCTTCCTCGGTCTCAATGTCTTTGGCGGTTTTCAGCAGCTCGTCGGTGACCTTGGCGACAGCCTTTTCGATGCCGCGCTTGATACCCATCGGGTTCGAGCCGGCGGCCACGTTGCGCAGGCCTTCACGGACCAGGGCCTGGGCCAGAACAGTAGCGGTGGTGGTGCCGTCACCGGCAACATCGTCGGTCTTTTTGGCTACTTCCTTGACCAGCTCGGCGCCGATCTTTTCGTAGGGGTCCTCGAGCTCGATCTCGCGGGCGATGGACACACCGTCATTGGTGATGGTCGGTGCACCCCAGGACTTCTCGAGCACGACGTTGCGGCCCTTGGGGCCGAGTGTGACCTTCACGGCGTCAGCAAGCGTGTTGAGGCCCTTTTCCAGGCCGCGGCGCGCTTCTTCGTCGAAGGCGATCATCTTTGCCATGTCTTTTACTTGCTCCTTGAAATCGGAAAGAGACGTTTGTTGTCTTTTGTTCCACTTGGGCTCACGCCGGGACAGGGAAGAAAACAGCTGGCAGCGGGGGTGCTTGAAAAACAAACCCGCATACAGATGGCGTGCGGCCACCTGCTGCTGTCCTGCGGACGCCCGCGACGGCTTGAAACCTCTGGTGCCTAAAGCCCACCCGGTCTCACTGTCACGGCTCCGGGACAATGGAGCATGTCACAGCGGTGTGGCCGGGTGTGGACGACAACGGTTCCCCGCAGTTTCCCTGGTGCGTGCCGGAAGAAAAACCGGCACTCGACGCATCCAAGTGCTAACTGCTTTTTTAGCAGTCCACCCATGCAAGTGCAAGATAGTTCGCCACGGGTGAACGTCGGCCGACGGCGGCTACACTGGGGTGACATGACTACCACCACCGACAACGACTCCACCGCATCCTGCCCGGCCACCCAGGCGGCCACCGGCGCCATCGCCGCCCAGGCGGACGAAATCAGAACCAACCTGGCGGCACTGGTGGGACTTAATACCGTGCACGGCGACCCCGACCATGCCGACGACCGGGCGCAGGCCGTCGACTGGCTGACCCGCGCCATCACCGAACTGGGGATGGGCTTTGACATCCAGAGCTTTGATACCACAGACGGCTCGGTGGCCATTGTGGCCAAAAGAAAACCGACAGCCGATCTGCCGACCGTTGTTCTCTACTGCCACTACGATGTGGTCCCGGTTCCCGACCCCACAGCCTGGGACACCGACCCGTGGACACTGACCGAGAAAGAAGGCCGCTGGTACGGCCGGGGATCCGCCGACTGCAAGGGCAATGTGGTCGCCCACCTGGCCGCCCTGAAGGCACTGAAAGAATTGGGCGACACCGGCCTGGGACTGACTCTTGTCATCGAAGGCAGTGAGGAAAAAGGCGGCGAAGGCCTCGACCGGCTGATCGAGGACCGGCCCGATCTGGTGCAGGCCGACGCGATCATGATTGTCGACACCGGCGGGGTGGCCACCGGCGTTCCCACCCTGACCACTTCCCTGCGCGGCGGGGCACTGGCGGAGGTGACGGTGAAAACCCTGGCAAGCCCGATGCATTCGGGTTCTTTCGGCGGCGCCGCCCCCGATGCGGTGGCAGCGTTGATGCGCACCCTTGATTCGCTGCGCGACAAAGAAACAGGAGCCATCACCATTGACGGGGTGGACTGCACCGGCACCTGGGATGGCGCCCCCTATGACCCGGAGACCTTCAGAAAAGATGCCGGGATGCTTGACGGGGTGGAGATCATGGGCGGCGAGAACGATTCACCGGCCGACCAGGTGTGGGCACGACCGGCAGTGACCTGCATCGGCTTTGACTCCACCCCGGTCAAAGACGCCGTCAACGCGGTTCCGGCGACAGCCACAGCGAAACTGAACCTGCGGGTGCCGGCGGGCCAGGATGCCCACGATGTCGCGGAGAAATTGAAGGCACACCTGGAAAACCATGTGCCGTGGGGCGCGCACATTTCCGTGACGCTCTCCGACATCAACCAGCCTTTCAAAGCCGACACCACCGGCCCCGTCATGGAGACACTGAAAAAATCCATCTCCGATGCCTTCGGCGGAAAAGACACCGTCTACACCGGCTCCGGCGGATCGATTCCGCTGACGATCAAACTGCAGGAACTGGTGCCCGGCGCGGTCATCGCCCTCTACGGGGTGGAAGAACCCACCTGCGCGATCCACTCGGCCAACGAATCCGTTGACCCGGAGGAAATCAAGCGCATCGCGGTGGCGGAAACCCTGTTCCTCATGCGGTATGCCCGCACCTTCAAGCAGTAGGGCGCACAAAAAAGACAACAACCAGCCACAGCGGCCGCGGGAGAGCATGACCATGCTTCCCGTGGCCGCTGTCTGCCTCCCGCACCACAGATCCATCACCCCCGCGACACAACAGCAAATCCCACCGGGTGGAACAGCCGATAAATGACCACAGTTTGGCGACAAATCACCTGGCCACCACAATCCCGCGATACGGGACCCGCCACCTCACCCGCCTGCCCCCTTCGGGCCACCCCCGACCAACATTCACTTTTCGTTGACCCTTGTTTTGGTGGCCCAGATCACCCTAGGATGTGACCCATGACGCAGATGATCCGACGAGCAGCGCTACTAACGCTAGCGCGAGTAGCGCAGGCTACATACCCCTGTGGAGGCTGATGAACGGACTGACCCCTCCACACGGGGAAGTAGTCGTTATCAACCCAGCCAGTCGGACAACCACAGAGATAGTCTTCCCACCTGATTGCAGGCCCTTTTTTGCCGGGCCCACAGGTGGACGGGCACCCGCACCAGCCGCCACCGGCTTCCACGCGAGCACCCGAGACATTTTCCGTCACGGTTTCCAACTCCCAGCGTCGGTCCTTCATACGCAAAACACATCACACCACCCCGCCCGTATCCTCCCGGGCGAGACGGTCAAGCAAAGGACCTGCAGAAATCATGGAAACCACCGCCAGCATCACAACCACCCGCACGTTCAATCCCACCGGCACCAGCGCCGATTTCTGGGAGATCGGTTTCGACCACAACGGCGACTACACCCGCATGTGGCGGGAGATCTCCGACACGGTCGGCTACATGCCGGGCACGTTCACCTCCCCGAAGCGGTTCCGCAGCGACGACCGGGAACAGAACAAAACCGACGATCCGTTCTATCTGCACTACGGCATCCGGTTGCCGAAGCAGTTGCGGGAGGAATCAGTCGGCATGGATTGGCGGGAATTCGTCTCCACCTACGCGCCGACCGCATCGACAACGATCTCCGACATGCACAGTGAACAGCTGCGGGCCGGCATGTGGCGTTTCTCGGCGAAAATCACCACCCGGGGTGCCCGCGGCCCGCTGCACTCCTACCGGGAGTTCACCGGCACCGGCCCCGCACAGGCGGTTACCCACTGGTTGGCCGATATGGGCCGCGGTGTTGAAATCCTGTCTTTCCACCAGTTCACCGTCTTTGAGGCCACCGCCACTTTCCTGAAGGTCACCTCCGGCAGACGCACTGTGTGGGTCATGGGATTGGGTCCTGACCGCGACAATTCCACGGCAGCGGCGATGAGTGCGGCAGCACAGCGCCTCTACGCATAGCGGCAATAGGCAGAAAAGCCGGTACTGCCAACGCGACAGGCCAGTTCACTGCTTTGCCACCCGGGGACCGGCAACCGCAGTCCCCGCCAACCGGCAACGCGTGAAGTGGCTGCCATCGACCGTGGTGCCCCGGGGCGGATGCACCCTGCCGCGTCCTGTGCGGGCCGGGGCGAAGCCGTTACCGGAGCAGGCTGGAAGACTTAAGGTGGGCCGGGTTGGCGTTGCCGTTGTCGGATACTGCTACCCATCTTGTGCCAGTTCCGGAAATGAGTCTTTCCAGAGTTTGTAGGCTCTCTCCGCCAGGAAGATGTGTGGGAAGTCCTGGATCAGTAGTTCTTTGTTGATGAACTCGCACTGCTGTTCGTCGGTGCCTTCGGAGATCAGGTCACGGTAGGCGCAACGCCGTTCCACGTCCACTGTCACATCAAAGGTGCGTACCTTTTCGTTTTGCCAACGGACTGAATGGGGAAGGATGAAGATTCCTTGCGCGGGGCCTGTCAGATCGTCGAGACTGTCGGGTGCGAAATAAGGCTTGTGGTCACGGTAGAGCATTCGTCCGTGATCCCGTTTGATAACGGGGGCGTAGCGGGTCATGGGTCAACGGCTCCTTGCGGGGTATGTGGTTCTTCTTGAATCTGGTTGTGGGTGTGGATTTTCCATCCAAGCTGCTGTGCGACTTTTGTAGCACGGTTGTCGTCTGTCGCGAGCCAGGCGGCGACTATTTCTGGGGTAGGTGGCTGTGTTCAGGCATGCTCTGCTCCTTTGGTGCGCCACGTTTCGCCTGTCCGGGCGCGGTGATCAACCACCCGGCAGCAGCGGGTTCATGTCACACTGTCGCTGGCCGAATCTCGCTCGGCGGCTGTCCCTGGTACCGGGGCCGCGACAGGATGCCCCACGCCCTTCCGGCTGCCGCCGACATGCCGGTGACAGCCACGGTGATTCCGGTCCTGCTCACCGCCGTGCTGCGGTGTGATCTGACCCGTGGGCCGGTGGGATACCCCGTACCGGCCCGTGTATCTGGGAAGCACCACTGTGCGGCAGGCACGCCTTCCGGTGAAACCAGCAGCGGACTACGGTTATGCCGCCAACCGGTGAGTGGAAGCAGAGGTTTGCCGGTAAACTCCCCGGTACCGCCACCATCTGCCACCCCTGCCGCGAGGAGCTGACACAAGCATGCTGATCTGGCTTGCCGCCCTATTCGCCGCAGCGCTTGTCGCCCCGGTGCTGATCAGACTGCTGGGCAGATGGGCGTTCGCCCTGGTGGCGATGGTTCCCGCGGCCGGTTTCTTGTGGATCGTGCAGGGCCTGGTGCACGGGCGTTTCGGCCGCGAGTCCCCGCCGCCCACGGCATCATTTGCGTGGATGCCGCAGGCCCACCTGGAACTCGATTTCCGCATGGACGGGCTGTCGGCACTGTTTTCGTTGATCATTGCGGGGGTCGGCGCCCTGGTTCTGATCAACTGCTGGGGTTATTTCGACACCAACCCCAAGCGCCTGGCTGTCTTCGGCGGGCAGCTGACCGGGTTCGCGGCGGCCATGTACGGCCTGGTGATCAGTGACTCGCTGCTGGTGATGTACATCTTCTGGGAAATCACCTCGGTACTGTCGTTTCTGCTGGTCGGCTACTACGGGGAGCGGGCCTCATCGCGGCGGGCCGCCAACCAGGCGCTGATGGTCACCGTCGCCGGTGGCCTGGCGATGCTGGTCGGCATTGTGATTTTGGGTATCGACGCCAATGTGTGGACCCTGTCCGCGCTGACCGATCCCTCATCGAATATCGCCCGCTCCCCCGGGGCGACAATAGCTGTGGTGTGCCTGTTGGCGGGGGCATTGACCAAGTCGGCGATCGCGCCCGCCCACTTCTGGCTGCCCGGGGCCATGGCAGCGCCGACCCCGGTGTCGGCTTACCTGCATTCGGCGGCGATGGTCAAAGCCGGCATCTACCTGGTGGCCCGGCTCGCGCCGGAGTTTTCCGCCGTACCGACCTGGCATCTGGTGGTCATTCCCTTCGGACTGTTCACAATGTGCATGTCCGGATGGATGGCACTGAAGCAGAAAGACCTGAAACTGGTGCTGGCCTACGGCACGGTCAGCCAGCTGGGGTTTATGACCGCGATTGTCGGTATCGGGTCGAAAGCGGCGATGACCGCGGGCCTGGCGGTGGTGGTGGCCCACGCGCTGTTCAAATCCTGCCTGTTCATGGTGGTGGGGCTGATCGACCACACCACCGGCACCCGTAATCTGGACGAATTGTCCGGCCTGGGCCGCAAACATCCGGCGCTGGCGTTTCTGGCGGTGCTGGCGGCCGCCTCCATGGCGGGTATTCCACCGCTGATCGGCTTCATCGCCAAAGAAGCGGTACTGGAGACGTTGCTGCACGAAAAACTGCTCACCGGCATGCCGGGGATTCTCACCCTGGTGGGGGTGGTGGCGGGATCGGCACTGACCATGGCGTATTCGCTGTATTTCCTCCACGGGGCGTTTTCGGTGAAACCGGCCTTCCAGGACAAGCCGAATTTCTTCAGCCCGGCAGTTGAGAAGATGCATGCCGTTCCCATGCCGCTGTGGCTGCCGCCGACGGTGGTCGGCCTGATCGGGCTGTGGTTCGGTTTCTGGCCGACGGCAGTCGATGCCGCCATTTCCTCCTACACATCGTCGGTGTGGCCGGTGGCCGACACCGCCGGGCAGCAGTTGGGCGGAACCCATCTCGGATTGTGGCACGGCTTCAGCCCCGCACTCGCACTGTCGGCGGTCGCGATCACCGCCGGTGCGCTGGTGTTCTGGCAGCGGCGGCTGGTGTCAAACCTGTTTTTTTCCCGCCCGGCGCTGGGATCGGCCTCGGTCGCCTACGACCGGGTCATCGATGTGCTGCGGTGGATTTCACTGAAGCTGACCGCCACCACCCAGCGTGGTTCACTGCCGATCAACGAGGCCGTCATTTTGATCACCCTGGTGGCCCTGCCGATGGCGGCGCTGCTGACCGGCCAGCGCACCGACATCCGCATGGAACTGTGGGATTCACCGGTGCAGGCACTGGTGTGCGTGGTGGTCATGATCGCCGCGGTGGCGGCCACCCAGTTGTCCAACCGGCTGTCGGCGCTGATCCTGGTCGGGGTGACCGGCTGGGGTGTGGCGGTGATTTTCGCCCTGCACGGCGCCCCGGATCTGGCGTTGACGCAACTGTTGGTGGAAACGATCTCAGTGGTGGTGTTTGTGCTGGTGCTGCGGAAACTTCCCGCCCACACCATCGCCCCGCGGGGCACAACCGCCGATCCGCGGCTGAAAGCCTGGCTGGCGGTGGCTGTGGGCATGAGCGTCACCGTGTTGGGGGCGTTTGCCATGAACGCCCGCTCCACCCAGCCGATCAGCGCCCGGATTCCGCGGCTGGCCGAAGATATCGGCCACGGGCGCAACGCCGTCAACGTGCTGCTGGTCGATATCCGCGCCTTCGATACTTTCGGTGAAATATCGGTGCTGGTGATCGTTGCCGTGGGGGTGTCGTCCCTGGTCTACCGGACCCGCACTTTCACCCGCCGGTCCAGGCGGCCCACCCTGTCGACCTTTGAGGCCGGCTGGTTGGCCACCGCCAACGACAACGACAAAGTCATCAACCGCACCCTCATGGTGCAGGTGGCCACCAGGCTGCTGTTTGCCGCCATGCTCATGCTGAGCCTGTACTTCTTTTTCTCCGGGCACAACGCCCCCGGCGGTGGTTTCGCCGGCGGGCTGGTCGCCTCCCTGGCGCTGACTCTGCGCTACCTGGCCGGCGGCCGGGAGGAACTCGACCAGACCCTTCCGGTCGACCCGTCGAAGCTTCTTGGCGCAGGCCTGGTCACCGCCGCGTCTGTGGCGGTGGTGCCGCTTGTTGCCGCCAGCCCACCGTTGACCTCAACGTTGTGGGAGATGCATATTCCACTGGTCGGTGACATCCACATTGTTTCCGGGGTGATTCTTGACGCCGGGGTGTATCTGATCGTGGTCGGCCTGGTGATGCATATCCTCGGCTCGTTGGGCGCCCAGCTCGACCGGGACGAGGAAACCCGCAAACAGCGTGCCCGCAAACGCGCCCAACGCCTGGCCCGGGCACAGAAACAGAAAGAAAACAAACAACCCCGCGACGCTGCAGGCGCCACACCTGCCGCCGACACAACCGGCGGCTCACCGGGCCTGGCCGGGGGATCTGTTGCGGTCACCGGATCTACCTCGGCAGCCGATATCACCGGCAGCACACCAACTTCGTCGCCCCGCCCGGGAGGTGAGAGGTAATGGTCGCCAATTTCGTTCTTCTTCTCACCGCCGGGGTGCTGATCGGCTGCGGCGTCTATCTGCTGCTGGAACGCGCCATGACCAAGATGCTCATGGGACTTCTCATCGCCGGCAACGGGGCGAATCTTTTGCTTCTCACCGCCGGCGGCGGGGCCGGTGCACCACCGATCGCCGGGCGGGACACCACGCTGACCGAAGTCGACGCCGACCCGCTGGCCCAGGCGATGATTTTGACCGCGATCGTGATCTCCATGGCGATGACGGCGTTTATTCTCGCGCTTGCTTTCCGCCAGTACCGCTACCGCACCGCCGATGTGATCTCCGACGACGCGGAAGACAAAGAGGTCGCGGCCCGGCCGACCACCGCGTCGGCAGCCCCCGACCATGACGCCTCCGACGACCCGGACACCGGGCGGATCACCGACCGCGGCGACGACTTCGGGCCGGAATCTTTCGAGGCACCCGTCAAGGAGGACACCCCATGACCGTGGCGATGGCCTCCGCGATCCTGCCCTACCTGATCGCCCTGCCGGTGATTCTTCCCGCCGCCGGCGCGGCACTGTGCCTGCTGTTTTCCCGGCACCCGAAAATCGGCCGCGTCATCGCCGCGATCACGTTGCTGGCGGTAATCGTCATCACCACCACCATGGTGTTCCTGACCGATCTGGCGGGCATCACCACCGTGCAGATCGGCGGCTGGGACGCACCCGTGGGCATCACCCTGGTCGCCGACCGGCTGTCCACCCTCATGCTGGCGGTGTCCTCGCTCGTGCTCACCACAGTGATGTGGTACGCCATCGGCCAGGGTGTGCGCGACGGCACCACCGACCAGCCGATTGTCGTGTTTTTACCGGCCTACCTGCTGCTTTCCATGGGCGTGAACATGGCGTTTTTGTCCGGGGACCTGTTCCACCTCTACGTCGGCTTCGAAGTGCTGCTGGTGGCAAGCTATGTTCTGTTGACCATCGGGGCTTCGCCCGCCCGGGTGCGTGCCGGGGTGAGCTATGTAATGGTCTCCATGCTCAGCTCCCTGATCTTCGTCATTGGACTGGGCCTGGTGTATGCGGCTGTCGGCACCATGAACATGGCCCAGATTTCGGTGCGCATGGAAACTGTCCCGGAAGGTACCCGCACCGCTATTTTCGCCGTGCTGCTGGTCGCCTTCGGCATCAAAGCCGCCGTGTTCCCGCTGTATTCGTGGCTTCCCGACTCCTACCCCACGGCACCGGCACTGGTGACAGCCGTGTTCGCCGGCCTGTTGACCAAAGTCGGCGTCTACTCGATCATCCGGGTGCGTTCCGTGGTGTTCACCGACGGCCGGCTCGATACCGTTTTGATGTGGGCGGCCCTTTTGACCATGCTGGTGGGCATTTTGGGCGCCATGGCCCAAAACGACATCAAACGTCTGCTGTCTTTCACCCTGGTCAGCCACGTCGGCTACATGGTCATGGGGGTCTCATTGGGATCTGCGGCAGGCCTGTCGGGCGCCATTTTCTACACCGTGCACCACATTCTGGTGCAAACCGCCCTGTTCCTGGTGGTGGGGCTTATTGAACGGCAGGCCGGATCCTCCTCCCTGCGCAGGCTCGGATCCCTGGCCTATCTTTCCCCCGTGCTGGCTGTGCTGTATCTCATCCCGGCGTTGAACCTGGGCGGCATACCACCGTTTTCCGGGTTCCTGGGCAAAATCATCCTGCTGCAGGCCGCGGCCGCCCACGGCGGATTTTTCGCCTGGATGCTGGTCATCGGCGCGGTCGTGACTTCTCTTCTGACCCTCTACACCATGACCATGGTGTGGCAGAAGGCATTCTGGCGCGACCGCAAGGATGCCCCCGACGGGCAGACGGCCATCGCCCACGGCGGGCTGTTGACCGGCTCCGGGAAAGAAATCTCCATCGAGGAAAGAAAAGACGTCGGCACAATTCCCCTGGGTATGGTCGCCCCCACCGCCATCCTGGTGGTCGCCTCCCTGTCGGTGACGCTGTTGGCCGGCCCCATCTCCCAGGTGACGGGCCGCTCCGCCGAATCGGTCCAGGATGTCACGAACTACCGTTCGGCGGTGCTGGGTCCGGGATACATTGCCCCGGGTCGCACCACAGACACCACCGGGTTGCTTTCCCCGGATTCCAAACCCGACCAGCGTCCCGATGACCGGGAAAACCGCGGCGACGGCGATGCTGCGATACCGGTGAAAACAGACCAGCCCAAGCACACTGTCACCGAAACCGCCACCACCACCGAAACCGGGGCAGCCACCACCACCGTCACGCAAACAGAACCCGCCGCCGACCGCACCGACCAGCCGCCGGTGGACAAACAACCTTCCCCGGCAGGGCGAAACGCTGCCGGCACACAGGAGGTGGAAAGCCGGTGATACAGGGAATCAAACGCCGCTTCCGCCCGGTGAGCATTATCATTCTGGCCGCCATGTGGGTGCTGCTGGTCGGTCAACTGACCATCGGCAATGTGGCCGCGGGCCTTATGTTGTCGCTGGCGGTGACCATGCTGCTGCCGCTTCCGGCCATGCCGGTGGACGGCATCACCGTCCGGATCATCCCCCTAATGGCACTGCTGGCCGAATTCGCCGCCGACATGATCACCAGTTCCATCCATGTCGCCGCCATCGCCGTACGCCCCTCCCCACAGCCGCCGGCCGCGTTTGTGGTGGTGCCGATGCGGGTGCGCGACGACCTGATTTTCTCCCTGGCGGTGACCATGCTGAATCTGCAGCCGGGCGGCACAGTCACTGATCTCTCGGTGGCCGACCGGAGTCTGACACTGCATCTGTTGGACGGCTCATCCCCGAAAGCCATCGACCGGGCCGTCGGGCGGATCGAGAAATTGGAAAAACAACTGATCACCATCTTCGAAACCCCGCCGCAGCGCAGCCGGAAACGAAAGGGGACCCCATGACCCCGGAGATCTACAACGCGACGATGCTGGTGGCCGCAGCCATGTTCGGCGCGGCGTTTCTCATCAGCTTCTGGCGTCTTCTGGTCGGCCCCAATTCCCTGGACAGGCTGGTCAGCATGGACGGCATGGTGGCCATTGTGCAGTGCGCCCTGGCCACATACATCTGCTACACACTGGATACCACCGTGTCGAACTCGATGATCGTGGTCGCTCTTTTGGGATTCATCTCCACAGTGGCGGTCACCAGGTTCCGAAAGCAGGACAACGAACCATGAGCTCCCCTGTCTTTGACGCGCTCTCCGCGGTACTGATTGTCTGCGGGGCGCTGCTGGCCCTGTCTTCTTCCATAGGCCTTGCCCGCTTCCGCGACACTGTCTCCCGCATGCACGCGGTTGCCAAGCCGCAGACTCTCGGCCTGATACTCACCGTCACCGGCGCCATTATGCGGATCGTGGGACTCACAGACTCCGGCCCGGAGGAAAAAGGCGATATCGGGGTGCTGCTGCTGATCATCGCTTTCACCCTGATCACTGCACCGGTGATCGCCCAACGGGTCGGCCGGATCGCCCGCAAAGAGCGGCTCTACGACAAAAAAGCCCTCTCCCGGGACGACACCGCCGACAAGTAGAACAAAAGTGGGCCCCCGGTATTCCCGCACAAACCGATCAGCGTCAAAGGCCAGAAAACAACGGCACAGACCGCGACCTACCGGTCCTGCAGCCCCATGACCAGTGGTATCTGCACACACCCTGTGCATCTTCTATGGTCGGCAACCGTCACCGACCCCGACAAGAACAACCGAGGAGAACCACCAATGGAAAACTTGTCCGGAAAAACCGTCGCCGTCATCGCCACCCACGGATTCGAGGACTCGGAACTGACAGAACCAGTCAGCGCTGTCACCGATGCCGGAGCCACAGTGCACATCATCTCCACAGAAACCGGGGAGATCACCGGCAAGAAGGGACATGCCGTCACCGTCGACAAGACCACAGCGGAAGCCGCAGCCGGTGACTACGACGCCCTGATCCTGCCCGGCGGCACCGCCAACTCCGACACAATCCGCATGGACAGAAACGCTGTTGGGTTCGTGCGCGCCATGGTCGAGGCAGGAAAACCCACCGGTGTCATCTGCCACGGCGGCTGGATTCTCACCGACGCCGGGGTACTGAAAGACCGGGTCATCACCTCCTACCCGTCGATCAAAACCGATCTGATCAATGCCGGCGCCACCTGGGTTGATGAGCAGTGCCACGTCGATCAGGGACTGGTGTCATCTAGGACACCGGCAGATCTTCCCGCCTTCAACGCCAAACTGATCGAAGAAATCGCCGAAGGCACCCACTGATCCAGCACGCCAGCCGCTTCGTTTCCCGGGGTGGACAGAAAAACACCGGGCAGTTATTTCCCACTGCCCGGTGTTTTTTGCGGCGGCAACTTCCGTTTTTCCACCTCGCTGCTGCTGTGCCGGTGCCCCACCCGGCAGCACAACACCAATAACTTGTCCACTGACAAAGGGAAAACCACATATTCGTAATTCAACGACATTAGTGCAGTATTTGCACTTTTTGTGCATTTTTTGCGCCACACGACCTAGATTTAGGTCATGCTCCTCGCCTTCACCGTCACCAACTTCGCGAGCTTCGCTGACGAGACGACACTCGATCTTCAACAACGCAGTTTCACCACCCTCCACCCCAAAAACAACGATTGGGTTGATGTCACCTCCCGGATAGCCGGCATCTTCGGCCCCAACGCATCCGGTAAATCCAATCTGATCCGTCCCCTCGGACTCATCACCGGGGCAGTGGCGGAATCACTGCGGGACTCGATGTTCGTTTTTCCGCTGCGAAACCCCCATGTCCTGCACGCGGAATCAGACACCCGATTCGAGGTGGAATACACCCGGAACAAGGTTCGCTACCGTTGGATACTCATTTTGGACAACAACGGTGTTGTCGAGGAATCACTCGAAGCATCGGAAACCAGCGCATGGCGAGTGGTTTTCCACCGGGAAAGAGACGAAATCACTTTCGGCCGGTCCGCCAAAATTCCGGCTGCCGCAGCACGTGGCATCAGTGAAATGCTCAAACCGTGGGTTCTCGTTTTCTCGGCGTGGGGCACCGTGAAAACACGCGGCCCCTACTATGCCGCAGTCGAGTTCTGGCAGGACGTGACAACGCTTGATCTTGGTGATCAGACCCCCGAGGCACATCAAAGACGTGCCCGATACCACCATGACCTCCTGGACAAGCTCAGCGTCCCGGAATGGTTGGTTCTGGGTACAGAACTGCTCCAATCCGCCGACACGGGTATCACGGGCGTCAAGGTTGACGAAAGGGAAGCACCACCGGGCCTGGCGGAAGCCATCCAAAAAGTCAACGAAATCGCGCGCCGAATCCTCGACGGTGAGGAGGTTCCCGAGGAATTGCTGACCGGCAGCGAGACGAAAACAGACACCACACTGGTTGCCCGATCTCTGCGTTTCACCCACGACGCCGGAGAATCCGAGTTTGAGTTACCGGAAGCAGCTGAATCGGCCGGCACACTGGAGTGGTTGAATGTCATTGTTCCCCTGCTGAGCACATTGGCCACCGGCGGTGTTGCCGTGGTTGATGAACTGGGCGGTAGCCTGCACTCCTCACTGGTCCAGTACGCCATCAGCCTGTTCCTTGATCCAACCATCAACGACCGAGGTGCCCAGCTGATTTTCACCTCCCAGGTTCTGCTGCTGCTTGATACCCGGTCAATAGCCCCCATCCCCCGCGATGGACTGTGGTTCGTGGAAAAAGACAAGGCAGAGTCCACGTTGGTGTGTCTCGATGATTTCAGTGTCCGCAGCAACCACAACCCGCTTCACCGGTATCTGTCCGGCCGGTATGCCGCACTCCCGGTCCCCCGTCCCCTGTCACCGGCCAAGATCCGCAAACTCAGGTCCATACTTCTAAATGGCAGTGCCGAAAACTGAGGGAATGAAAGTGGGAAAACGAGTCCGTAAAAAAACAGAATGAGCGCTCCACAACACTTGTGCTTTGCCAGGGAATCGAAACCGAGCACCGATATTTCAAGTCTCTCATCGCGCTTTACCATGCGTCGGGAGCAAAAGTGCAGTCGGATGGATTAGATCCGGTCAAACTCACCCAAAAAGCTCTGAAGCTGGCCAAACGAGACGACTTCGATCAGGTTTTCATTGTGGTGGATCTGGATGATACTCCCAGAGCAGAGATTGAAAGAGCAATCTCATTGTGCAAAAAGAACTCGACCAAAAAACACCAATTCACCTTGATTGTCTCATCCACTTGTTTTGAGGTGTGGCTTATTGCACATGAGAGGAAACCTGCTGAATCAGTATCGAGTCCACAAGGTCTCCAGAGACACACGCTCCAGCTTGGACTGGTGGGATGAGAAAAATCCGAAGATTCTGGCCGATACATTCCCCTACGACACGTGGCCCGAAGCGAAAGATCGCCTGGAGTGCCACCCCGGGAACACGTACTTCCCGCATCCCGGCTCTTCAGTCCCGGATGTCATTGAGCATCTGAAGAAAAGTGCATCGAAGCTTAAGTCCCGTGCACAAGGATCCAACGACCCGGACACTATTTTTGTCTAAAACTATGGACAGAATAGGGGTGTCGGCTGCCGCGAAGAAGCGGACACCACATCGGCTGGTATAGCCTTATACGCCATGACCGAAAAAGTACTGCCTGCGCAGCCCCGCAGCGCCGCCCAGCGGAAACGTATCGCCCTGCTGGCTTTTGCCGCCTACTTCGCGATCATGGGCATGGCCATGTTCGTCATCAAACATGTGGCCGGTTCCTCCTACACCTCCAACGACATGACCGCCACACTGTTCTGGTTCGAGGTCCCCATGACCTGCCTGGCGGTGTTTGTGTGGTTGCGGTTTTTCCGCGGCTCGCTGACCCGTTTGCGGTCGACGCCGCGGTCACGGTGGCTGGTTGTTGCCGCGGCACTTCTCGGCGCGAATGCACTGTGGATGCTGTGGCAGTTTTTCACCACTGCCGCATTCGATGGCCGCAGCCAGAAACTCCTGCTGTTCATGCTGGCCACCACTTTTCTGGTGGGTGTGTCAGAGGAAATAATCTTCCGCGGGATCATGCTTCCCGCCTATCTGGAAACCGCCGGGCGCATCCGGGCGATCATCATTTCCTCGGCGTTTTTCTCCGTCTTCCATGTGGTCAATATTCTCGGCGGTCTGCCGGTTGAATCAGTACTGGTGCAGATGACCACGGTTTTTGTCGGCGGCATCACCTACGCTGTCATCGCCCTGGAACTGGGGGCGATTTGGCCGCTGATGCTGTACCACTTTGTGTGGGATTTCACCTTGCTGACAGGCTTTTACACCAATGCCGATCTCGGCGCCGCCCCGTCGGTGGGCACTGCCCTGGAGATGATCGCGGGACCGGTCATGCTGGTTGTCCTGCTGGTGCATTCACGCAAGAACACACACCGGTAGTCTTCCCGCTTTTTTAAGATCCCGGCCACCGCCCCCCCCCGGGCGGGCGGTGGCACCTGTTGTGCAGCCGCCCTAAAACAGGGGCTGTCCGGCAGCTGTTTCCCGGCAGGTCAGATCAACGACATCGGCCCATGTGCCGGTTTCTTTGTAGACGGCACGCTGCCGCTGGTAGGCGGCGCCACCGTCGATGATTTTGTCAATGTAGGCCAGCTGGTTGTCGCAGTGAAGCTGCCGGGCGACAGGAGCCAACAGTTCCATCCACCGGCGCAGGTCATCTTTGACGAAGGCCTCATCGGTGTCACGGGAAGTGATGATCTCCGCGTCCATGCCGTAGCGGCAGGCCCGCCATTTGTTTTCCAGGTTGTGCCACGGCTGCAGGCTGGGCAGCGACTGGCCGTCTTCCAGTTTCCGGTCGTAGTAGACCACCAAACAATGGGTCAGGGCGGCAATGGCTGCAAGTTCTTTCAGGTTGCTCGGTGCGTCGGAGACCCGGATTTCGATGGTTCCCCACTTGCGGGCGGGGCGGATATCAAAGTGCATGGCCCCGGTGTGCGAGATCACCCCGGATTTGGACTGTTGCGCCACATAATCCGACCACTGGGACCAGTTGTTGAAACCGTAGGGTATCCCGGCGGTGGGCAGCTGCTGGTAGAGCATGGTCCGGTGGGAGGCATAGCCTGTATCCCATCCGTTCCACCCCGGTGAGGAGCAGGAAATACTGAGCAGATGCGGGTAGTTGGTCATCAGGGCGTTGATGATCGGCCAGACTTTGTCCTCGTGGGAGATCCCGACGTGAACGTGCAAGCCCCAGATCAACATTTGCCGCCCCCAGAACTGGGTGCGTTCCAGGATTTCTTCGTAGGGGGCTTTCCGGCTGACCGGTTGGGTTCGCCAGTCGGCGAACGGGTGGGATCCGGCCGACCACGGCAGCACATCAAGCTCTTTGGCCGCGGCCTGGATCTGTGACAGGCCTTCGCCCAGATCGCCGACCGCCTCCGGCACAGTGGTGTGGATGCCGGTGACCAGTTCGACGGTGTTTTGCAGAAATTCCCGTTCGATCTGCCGGTCGGGGTGGTCCCGGTGGATGATCTCGATCAGTTCCGGGGCTTTCGGCGTCAGGTCTTTTGTGGTGGGATCAGCCAGCGCAAGCTCCCACTCGATACCGACTGTGGGCTTTTCGGAGCGGTTGAATTCAAGGTTCATGGGCTTATGCTGCGGTTTCTGGTTGAAGGCTGTTCGCCACCGGTGGGCCGGCGGACATTGTGGAATCATTTTAGCTGGTCTAGATAAAATGTACCCTCCGGTCTATCTTTGGCCGGCCAGCGGGCTGACTCCGGTGTGGATGACCAGCGGCCCACCATCGACCGGATGCACCCCGATGTCGGCTTTCAGGCCATAGACCTCCGCCAGCATATCGGTGGTCAGTACTTCCCGCGGGCTGCCGTGCGCCACCACTGTTCCGCGGCTCAACACCACCAGCCGGTCACAGAACCGGGCGGCGATATCCAGGTCGTGGATGGCGGCAATGGTGGTGAGTTTTTTCGCCGCGACCTGCTCCATCAAATCCCAGGCGGCGGCCGGATCCAGGTGGTTGGTGGGTTCGTCGAGCACCAGTGCCCGCGGCTTTTGCGCCAACGCGCGTGCCAGCTGGACTTTCTGTCTTTCCCCACCCGACAGCAGCGACCAGTGCCGGTCGGCAAGATGGCCCACCCCCACCTCGTCGAGCAGCTGCTGTGCCATGTCCCGGTCACTTGAGGAGGGCAGGGCCCACCCGGACTGGTGGGGAATTCGCCCCAGGTTGACCACCTGGCTGGCGGTCATGTCCGTCGACGCGGTCGAATGCTGCGCCAGGACCGCGACAGTCCGCGCCAGCTCCCGGCGGCTCCACCGCCGCAGGTCTTTGCCACCGATGGTGACACTTCCGGCAGCAGGCGCCGCAAGCCCCAGGATCAGTTTCAGCAGTGTTGATTTCCCGGAGCCGTTCGGGCCGATCAGCCCGGTCAACGAGCCGGGGGCAACCGTCAGGCAGACATCGTCGATAATCGTGACGGCACCAGCCCGGAAAACCAGATGGTCCACGGTGACACCGATCCCCGGTGCAGGCTCAGCGGTCATCTCATCTGCTCCTTTCCCGGTGCAGCACCCACACAAACACCGGCACACCAATGATCGCGGTCGCAAGGCCCAGGGGCAGTTCCCGGTCGGGGACGATCCCGCGGCAGACAATATCGGTCCACAGCATCAGTGTCGCCCCCAGCAGCATGGTCACCGGCAGCACAACCGCGTGGGCGGGTCCGACCAGAAGACGCACAATGTGGGGAACCACCAGTCCGACAAAACCGATCAGCCCGGCTTGGGCGACCAGGGCGGCGGTGGCCAGCGACACCACGCTGTAGAGCATCCACCGCAACGCGGTGACATTGATGCCCAACGTTGCCGCGGCATCATCACCGAAGGCGAAAGCGTCAAGAAACCGGGCGCGGGCCATCACCACCACGCACAGCAGCAGCACCACGCACACGGTCACCGGCACTGATTCCCAGCGGGTTCCGGCCAATGACCCCAATGTCCAGCTCTGCACCCGGCGGGCGGCGTCACGGTCGGCGAAATAGACCACTGCCGCACTGAGGGCACCGGTCAACTGGCCGATGGCGACGCCGGCAAGAATCATCCGCCCACCGTCCAACGTGCCGGTGCGGGTGACCGACAGTGCGAACACCAACAGCAGGGCCAGCGCCCCACCGGCGAAAGCGGCCACCGTCACCGCCCCGAAACCGAGGAAACCACCGATCGACACACCGGCGGCAATCACCGCCACCGCCCCCAGCAGCGCCCCGCCGGAAATACCCAGAATATAAGGGTCGGCCAGCGGGTTACCGGTCAGTGACTGCAGCACAGCACCACACACGGCCAGCCCGCAGCCGGTGGCAATCGCCCCGATCACCCGGGGAAGCCGCATGTCGACAACAATGTGGTAGGTGAGGATATCGGGTTTGTCGGCCCACCCGACCGCCGAGGCAATGGTGGTGAACACGGTGCGGGCCGACAGATCGGCGGCCCCGGCGTTGACACCGACGACCACCCCAACCAACAGAAGCACCGTCAGGCCGGCGGACAACACCACCGGCCACAGGCGCCGCACAGCAGCAACCACCGTGCCGTTATTTCTTCACGCCGTCGGCAACCTTGGCGGCACCGTCAACCAGGTGCACACCCGGGGTTGATTCAGCGAAGGGCACCACGATGAAGCGGCCGTTTTGCACAGCGTCCAAATCTTTGGTCAGCGCATTGCTGGTGAGGAATTCCTTTTTTTCCTCCGCCGTATCCCAGGAGGCGTCGGCCAGAACGATGTAGTCCGGGTTGGCCTGCAGCACAGTCTCCCAGGAGCCGTCACCCCAGCCGCCGTCAATACCGGAGAAAATATTTGTCGCCCCGACAGCCTCCATGATCAGTGCCGGGCCGCCGGCGTTACCGCCGACGAAGGGCGCTTTGGATTCTTCCCGTCCGCCGGAGTCGTACCAGAAGATGGTTTTTCCTTCCGCGGGCCGGGCCTGTTCAATCTCGGCCAGTGTGTTGGTGCCCCGGGCAACGATCGTGGCCGCCTGGTCGTCGCGCCCCAGCAGACGGCCGACCTGGCTGACCTCACCGTAGATGGAATCCCAGCTGACTGTGGCCCGCTGTGACTTGTCCTGGCAGGCGAAACCGTCGACATAGGTGTTGATGCCGAGTGCGGCCAGCTCTTCACGCGACCCGACCCCCTTCTCGCCGAACGCCGAGTTGTAGGAGGCGAGGGCCAGATCCGGTTTCACCGACAGGAATTTCTCCTGCGAGGGGTATTTGTCCGACAGCACCGGGATCGTGTCGTAGGCGTCTTTGACCGACGGGTCGATCTCATCGTCCAGGTAGGCGGTCCCCGCCATCTGGTCGGCGGCCCCCAACGCCAGCACCAGTTCAGTCGCGCCCTGGTTCAGGGTGACCACATGGGTGGGTTTTTCCTTCACTTCGACTGTGACACCGCAGTTTTTCACCGTCACCGGGTAGCCGGCGGCCACCATGGTGGTGGTCGGTTCCGCGGAACCGGATTCTTCGGTGGTGGTTTCTTGCCCCGGGGTGGTGGTCCCGGTGGATGAAACCTGTGTGGTGGTGGTCGTGTCGGTCGCCGGGGTGGCGGTGGTGTCGTCTTCTTTGCCGCAGGCGGACACCAGCAGTGACAAAGCGGCGGCCACGGCGACGGCCGCACGTTTATTGGTGATGGTCATCGGGGATTACCGTCCAAAAATCTCGTTGGGGGTGAGTAAAACTGTCATCTCCGCGGCCGGTCTCCTGGCGGAAGGCGGGTGCCGCACCGGGACCCGGATGGGACACACCGTGCCGTACGGTGACGCACAGGGTGGGTCCCGGTGGGTCCGGTGCAGTGTGGACACTGTGCGCCCCGGCCCGAAGAAAGATGAAAAAACAGCTGGCCACCGATCGGGTAGTGCGGGCGATGATTGTCTTTGTCTTCACCGGCCGCTCACCAGCTTCCCCCGGCGGGGCGGGCGTTTTCCCACCGTGTGGAAAAAGCCCGCTGCAGCCGGGCCAACAAGGTGTTGCTCTTCTCGGACCGCGCCTTCCCGGCGGGAAACAGTATGTCGTCGCCTGCCAGTGACCGGCGTTTCAACGCCCGGCGCACACGTCCATCCGCCTATCACAGTGGCGAGTACCGCGCCGGATTGCTTGCACCGGCTTCCCGTCACCGCGGAGTGCCCCCATATTAGGCGAGCGCCGCAGAAAAAGTCAGACTTTTTCTCTTCCGCTCCCCCGGCTGGTACTTGCGCTCCCCCGCCCACTGCCGGGTCGTCCCCGCCCGCTGGCGGGCGGGGACAAACAACTCCGCGAAAACACCATCTCTTGTCAGGTCACGGTGCAGATTCCGGACCCGGTGGCGGTGTCATCGCGCCACCAGGGCGACCACCACTCCCGGCGGCATACCGGGGTTGTCGCCTTCCCGTGCAGCGGCGATGCCGCCCAGGGTGGCCGCCAGGTCACGGGCGGCCTGCTCTTCGACGGGATTGCCGGGGGTGAACAGCACCGTGGTCCGGTCGAAGGCGTAGCCGGGCAGGTTCCCGACCTCACCGATGGTCCAGCCCTTGCCGCGCAGATCATCGGCGGTGGCGGCGGCCAGTCCGTTGACGGTGGAGTTGTTCATCACCGCCACCGGAAGCTGTTTCACCGCCGCCGGATCCACCGGCGCAGGTGCCGGAGGAGCACCGGGGGCAGGGGCAGGTGCCGGAGGAGCACCGGGGGCCGGCGCAGGGGCAGGTGCCGGGGCGCCGGGAGCGGCTTCCGCCCCGGCCGGATCCGGCGCAGGTGCCGCCGGGTCGCCGGGTGCGGCAGCACTGCCCGGCGCCGGTGCCGGTGCCGGGTCACCGGGCTGGGCGGTGGCCGGGGTGGCGGTGGTGGNGGTGGCCGGGGTGGCGGTGGTGGCCGCCGGGGCGGTGGTGACGGCGGTGGTGCCGGTCACTCCGGCCGGGCTGTCATCCTGGCCGCGCAGGAACTGGTAGAGCGCCCAGGCCAGCAGAATCACCGCGACGGCAAGAAGAATCATCGCCAGTCCACGCAGGGGTGGTTTCTGTTTTGGGGTGCCGCCACCTGCCCCGGCGGCGGCAGGTGCCACCGCCCCGCCGGCGGCACCTGCCGCCGGGGCTGCCGCCCCATCAGGGGCACCGGCAGACGGCTGGGGCTTCCGGGCCAGGTAACCCTGCAGGTAGAAGTCGTCGGCTTCGCCGTCAGCAGGGGATTGATCAGGATGTTCGGATCTGTCTCGCACGGTGGCAAATCCTATCCGACCACCCCGGCAGCGGGTCCAAGCCACGCCGCCGGCCCCGGGCGCCGGTGGACCAGACGCTCCTGTTCGGGGAGTTCCCCGACGTGTTCTGGACGGGGGAAAGTGTTAGGGCCGGGTGGTATCGCGCAGGCGGGCCAGGCGGGTGATCAGGCCCGGATAGTCCTTCACCGCCGCCGGATGATCGATGAGCAGATTGAGTTTCTGGTAGTAGCGCCACGGCGACATATCCAGCTCGTCGATGATCATCTCATCCCGGCGCGAGGGGGCGGTGGTGGCTGTGGCCGCGGCGAAATCGAGAATGGACCGCTCCACCGGGGTTAAACCGCCGGTGGCCGGTGGCACACAAGACTGCGGGCTGGGCGTGGTGTCGTCGGTTGTCATGATCACCGCCGATGGTAGCGCGGGGCGGCGGACAGACCACCACACCGGGGCACTGGTTCATCGCTTCGGGCACGCCGTTGCATAGGATTGACGGCATGACTGTTCGACCCATCGTTATCCACGGCAACCCGGTGTTGCACAACCCGACCGAACCTGTCACCGAAAGCCCGGAAGAACTCGCCGAGCTGATCGCCGACATGTACGAGACCATGGATCTCGCCCACGGTGTGGGTTTGGCCGCCAACCAGATCGGGGTGGGCAAAAGACTGTTCGTCTATGACTGCCCGGATGTCGAGGGCCCGGACGGTACCACGAAATCGGAGGCCGACATCACCGCCCAGGGTGGCCCCTACCGGCGGGGATGTGTGATCAACCCTGTCCTTGAGACCTCTGAAATCCCGCAGACCATGCCGCGGGACAACGGCGACGACGATGAGGGCTGCCTGTCGGTTCCCGGCGAAACTTTCCCCACCGGCCGGGCCGACTGGGCGAGGGTGACCGGTCTGGATGAGCACGGCAACGAGATTTCGATTGAGGGCTACGGTCTTTTCGCCCGCTGCCTGCAGCACGAGACCGGGCATTTGGACGGCATCATCTACACCGACACCCTCATCGGCCGGCACAAGCGGGCGGCGAAAAAAGCCATCAAAGCCAACGGCTGGCATGACGGGCCGCCGCAATCGTGGATGCCGGGAGTCGACGAGGATCCTTTCGGCCACGACGACGATGACAGCGGGCCGGATAGCGCGCCGGCTGATGGGCCGACAGCCATCCCGGATGCGCTGCGCCCGGCGCACGGCAGCGACAACGACTAGCCACACGGGGTGCGCCACCCCTCATGTCCCTTCCCCCCACCAAGTATCGGTGTCATCTGTGCCAAGCCCCCATCCCCTTCCCGCCGGAACCGCCGGCCGGGCCACCCCCCGCATCGGCGACAGGGTCATTGTCCGGCGGCACCTGCCCGGCACCCCCGGGCATCTGACCGATGTCATCGGCCATGTGGAATCGCTCGACCCGCTGGTCATCCGCCCCCAGTCAGTCGGGGGAATCAGATCGGATGCACCGGCAGTGACCATCCCCCGGCAGCTTGTCGAGGTGATCAAGGTCCTGGCCCCCCGGACAGTCAGAAATTCCGATATCAGGGCCGTGGAAACCGCCACCGCGAAAGCGTTTCCCGGGATCGAGCACACCTGGGCCGGCCAATGGCTGATGCGGGCCGGCGACGGGATCACCGAACGGTCGAATTCGGCGGTGCCACTGGGACGGTCGGCCGGGCTGTCACCGGTACCGATCCGGGAGATCACCGAGTTCTACTCCCGCCACAACCTTCCGGTGCGGCTTCTCATCCCGGAGCGTATCGGCGCCCCGGCCGCCCGGCTGGTTGCCTCCACCCCGGGCTGGGTCACCGGACCGGACATTATTGTCATGACCCGCGGCATGGACGGCGCCACCGACTGGCCGGAACCCCCGGCGGGCATCACTTTCACCATCGACGAGCAGCCGGATGACGACTGGCTGGGGCTGTACCATTTCCGCGGCCGCCCGCTGCCGGCGAAAGCCCTGGAGTTCCTGCGCGGCGAAATCGACGGAACCATGGGGTTTGGCAGACTGATCGACACCGCCACCAAACAGACGGTGGCCATTACCCGCGGCACGGTCACCGAGTCGGCTGACGGGCGCTGCTGGCTGGGGTATTCCGCGGTGGAGGTCGCAGCCGGCCACCGCCGCCGCGGCCTGGGCACCCTGCTGGGCACGGTGATGCTCGCCTGGGGTGCACAGCACCGGGCCCAGTCCACGTATCTGCAGGTCATCGCCAGCAACACCGCCGGTATCGGGCTGTACAGCAAACTCGGTTTTCTCGAGCACCACCGCCATTTCTGTGCCCTGCACACCATCCCGGGCGCCCGGCCGTCTTCGCCGCCGGATCAGACCGGCCCCATCCGATAGTGTGGGGGCCATGCGTATTGCCACCTGGAACGTCAATTCGGCCCGCGCCCGCCAGGAGTTGATCGTCGATTTCCTCACCCGCCATGACATTGATGTGCTGGCCATGCAGGAAACCAAATGCACCGACGAGAACTTCCCGCGGGAAGTGTTCACCGACTGCGGCTATCAGACGGCCCACACCGGTTTCTCCCAGTGGAACGGGGTGGCGATCGCCTCCCGGGTGGGGCTGGATGATGTGGCCACCTGTTTGAACAACCAGCCGGGTTTCGCCAAGGACCAGCAGGCCGAGCAAACCCTCGAGGCCCGGGCCATCGGGGCGGTGTGCGGCGGGATCCGGGTGTGGAGCCTGTATGTTCCCAACGGCCGGGCGATCGGCGATCCGCACTACGACTACAAGCTGCGGTTTTTGGATGCGCTGGCAGGGCATGCCCGCGCCGAGCTTGCTGCCGCACCGGACACCCGGAGCGTCTATGTCGGCGACTTCAATGTCGCCCCCACCGATGATGATGTGTGGGACCGGGAGTTTTTCCGCGGTAAAACCCATGTCACCGAGCCGGAGCGGGCTTTTTTCGCCGCCCTGGAAGGCCGCGTGGGACTTGTGGAAACCACCCGCCGTTTCACCCCGGGCGCCTACACCTACTGGGACTACCAGCAGGGACGGTTTTTCGCCGGGGAAGGCATGCGCATCGATTTCCAGTGGGCCACCCCGGCACTGGCCCGCCTGGCCACCGGCTGTGTCATCGACACTGACGAACGCGGCCGGAAGGCAACCTCCGACCACGCCCCGGTCATCGTGGATTATGACGTGACGTGATAAACAGGGGCTAGACTGGTGTTTTCCCACCCACCGCCCCCACGGGCGGGCCGGGCGGGCGGGATGGCCGTTTGTTTGTTGAACCCGGAAAGGGGGCTGGCACCATGTTGGACAGCATTGAGGCCCTGGCGCACATGGAATGGTGGCAGCTGGCGCTACTGGCGCTGGAATACATCATCAAAATCCTGGCGATCGGAATTGTGCCCGGCGGGCAGAAACCCGGCTCCTCCTCAGCGTGGCTGCTGGCTATTTTGTTCGTTCCGGTCATCGGCCTGCCGCTGTATCTGCTCATGGGGTCGAAACTGATCAACGACCGGCGCCACGACAACCAGGTTGCCGCCGCCCAAGTCATCGGTGACCCACAAAAACACATGCCGGATCTTCCCCCCGATGCCGCTCTGGCCCCCACCATTGACACCATCGTCCGCCTCAACAGGCATCTGACCGGTGTCCCGGCGGGCTGGGCCGGGGTGGATGCCATTTTGCCCGATAGCCGCAAAGCCATCGCCCGGATGGCGCGGATTATCGACGGGGCCGACAGCTACGTCTATGTCGAGTTCTACATTCTGGCCTGGGACACGGTCACCGACCCGTTTTTCCGGGCACTGGAGCGCGCCGTCGACCGTGGGGTGGATGTCAAGGTGCTTTTCGACCAGGTGGGCAGCTGGAAATACCCGGGCTACCGGCAGCTGGGCCAGCGTTTGGATGCCATTGGCGTGCAGTGGCACCTCACCCAGCCGCTGGCGCCGTGGCGCTGGCGTTTCCGGCGGCCGGATTTGCGCAACCACCGCAAAATGCTCATTGTCGACGGCCAGATCGGTTTCATCGGCTCCCAGAACCTCATCGACCCCAGCTACCTGTCGGCGGGCAATGTCAGAATCGGCCGGGAATGGGTTGATGTGCTGGTGGAACTGTCCGGCTCTGTGCTGGCGTCGATGGAGCAGCTGTTCGCCATCGACTGGTATCTGGAAACCGGCGAGAAACTCGCCATCGCCGCCCGGCCCTACAACGACGACGACAACCCGGACAAAGAACGCAACCTGGTCCAACTGGTGCCGTCCGGACCCGGGTATCAGGGGGATCCGAACCTGAAAATGTTCGTCGCCCTCATTCACCAGGCACAACACCAGATCATCATGTGCTCGCCCTATTTCATCCCCGATGAATCCCTCATGCAGGCCGTCACCGCGGCCTGCTACCGCGGGGTGGAGGTCCACCTGCTGGTGTGCGAGGAATCCGACCAGTTCATGGTCGGGCACGCCCAGGCCTCCTACTACCGGGCGCTGCTGGAGGCCGGCGTGATCATTCACCTCTACCCCAAGCCGATGGTGCTGCACACGAAGTATCTGCTGGTCGATCCGGATGGCAGCACCCGGGCCGCAGTGGTCGGCTCGTCGAATATGGACATGCGGTCTTTCGGCCTCAACTACGAAGTGTCATTGTTTGTCGCCGAAGGCAGCCTGATCGACCAGCTCCACGATCTGACCCACACCTACTGCGCCCGCAGCAGAATACTCAGCTCCGAAGAATGGTCACAGCGGACAATGATGTCGAAGTACCTCGACAACGCCATGAGGCTGACCAGCGCCCTGCAGTAGCGGCAGGCCATTACCGGAAAAACCCACGCACAAACCCCGGGAACCACCGCCGGAAATAACCGTCCACCCCCATCATTGCCGCCATTATCTAAGTGTTGGCTAAGGTATCTTTTTCTGTTGCAGCGGCCCATCAAGCTCCGGCAGCGACACTATTGACCCCTTTTTTCCGTAGCGCACACCCCGCCAACGGGCACCCGGCCAGCACCTCCGCCACCGTCCGAAAAACCACAGTGCGCAGCAGTTTCACCCCCCTCCCCGCCACCGGCACCTCGAACACCCCGCCCTGTCGGCCACATCAGTGTGTCCCAGGCGATAACACAAGAATACTGTGCGCTTGACCACTTTCCACACATGCTGGTTGCTTAAAGTAATACAGATGATTACTTTAGGCCGTGCACATAAAAGGCCTGCCTAACCTTGTTGACTGAGGCCTTTTCCGGAATTCACGCACAGGAGTTTTCTTTTGTCTGTTTCACCCCGCACCATCGGCCGCCGCACCATCGCCGCGGTGGCAGCTTTTTCCATGATCACCACCGGCACCGTTCTGGCTGCACCGGCAGCCCTGGCGGCCCCGAGTGGTACCGGAAGCACTGAAAGCACCCCCACCCCCAACACGGTGACCCTCAAAGACCAGGACCGTAACATTGTTCCCGGCTCGCTGGTCACCCTGAAACTCAGCGGTTTCGCCGACCGCACAAAATTCGAGGGCGAGCAAAACCGTCGGCTGGTCGTGAAGATTGATGGCGGGGACGTGTCAGTTCCCGAGGACACCACGGGAACCTCCTTCAGCAAGATCATGACACGCAGTGACCAAATATTCGGCGTCATCACCGAGGAAAAGAATCTTCCCGGTGAAAACGGCGAAGCCGAGCTGAAAATCCGCCTGCCGAGAACCATTGCAGAAGGCGATCACTTATTCAATATTCTTGGCGGGGGCGATGCCCCCGTGAGCGTGACAGTCGATTTCACGGTCACCGCCGCCAGCACGACCGTCACACCGTTCCCCAAGGGTCGGCTGACCGCCAAGCGCGCCAACACCGACATCGAGGGCGTTGCCCAGGGCACCACAGTCGACCTGCACGCATCCCGACTGACACCGGGCCTGAAGGTCATCTACGCCGGTGTCATCGACGACAGTGTCAAGATTGAAGACAATCCCGTCGAGGGCGATTTCATCGTCAATGACTCCGGAGAGGTCACCGTTGCCAACATTCTCGTCGCCGATAACGCACCGCTGGATGCGCCCTTCGGCATCATCGTTGAAAACACCTACACCGGTGAGAAGTTCTCGGTGGTCAACCGCCGCTACGGCGTGACGGTCAACGAGCAGGACCTCAACAAAGACATGATCAAGGTCGAGAAGGCGGTTCGCACTGCCCCCGGCCTGTACCAGTCCGCTTACTCCGCCTCCAAGAACACGCTGTTTGTCACCCGCGCCGATTTCAATGGTGGCTTGTCCGAGCTGATGGCCTACGACCCGAGCGATCTCGCTCTGAAAGAAGCCTACGAACCTGCCAAGCAGGTGAAGGACAAGGAGACCGGCGAGCTCGTCACCAACAGGAATGACAGAGTCTTCGGTATCGCCGTCGATGAGAAGAACGAACACGTGTGGACCACCCGTACCCTGGGTGCGTCCGTCACGGTCTTCGATTTTGATGGCAACGTTGTCAAACATTTCGATGACAACAACCACGGCTTGAGCCACCCGTTCGGTATCGCGATCGACGGCGACACCGTCTACGTCAGTGACGTTACCTCGCGCAGCGAAGCGACAGAGGGCAAGGACACCATCAAGCTCTACGACGCGAAGACACTGGAAGAAAAAGACACGATCAGTATTCCGTCCATGCCCAAAGGCGCGCTTCACATGCTGATCAACGACGGAAAGCTCTACACCGTCGACTTCGCCGGCAAGATGGTCGCTGTTGTTAATCTTAAAAACCACGACGACATCACCGAGATTGAGCTGAACAACCCCGATGCTCCCGGCGACCGTGGTGCCGGCCTCGCCCTGGACACCAAGCGGAACAGACTGTGGGTTGCCACCCAGTCCCCGTCGTGGGTGAAAGTCGTCGACCTGAACGACAACAACAAGGTCAGCGACCCGATCCGCACCGGCGCCTCCCCGGTGGATGTGCTCTACGACGCGGAAAACGATGTCATCTGGTCCATGAACCGGGTCGGCGCGAGTGTGAACATCATTGATCCCGACACGATGAAGATCAAGGCCACCCGCAAACTGGAAGAAGATGATGCCCAGACCGCCTACCTCAACCAGCTGTCCACCGACGGCAAGGGCAATGTGTTCGTCACCTCCAAGCCCTCCCGCGACCGGGACCTCCAGGAAGACGTGCTGTTCAAGCTGAGCTACAACAAGCCCGCGTCCGCCAACGATGACGGGAAAAACTCCTCGACCGTCCCCGGCTCCTCCACCACAAACGGACAGGACAACAAGGACGGCAAGGATACCGAGAACGGTGCGCAGCCTTCGTCCAGCCCCAAGATCAGCATCAATTCCAGCAACCCCGACAACAAGAGCAACGACCAGGACAGCTCGTCCAAGGGTGGCGGAATCTTCGCGATCATCGCTGTGATCGCGGCCATTCTCGGTGGTCTCGGTTTCGTGGTCTCCCAGGGCATGATCCCCGGCATGGCTCTTCCCGCCATCCCCGGACTTCCGAGCCCCAAGTAGTCTCTCCGCTCTAGTTTGCTCCCACCCGAGCACTGACTAGGAAACTCTCTGCCGCTGTCCGCTGCCCCGTTGCTTGATACCAAGCAACGGGGCAGCAGTGTGTATGCGGGGAGTTTCCCGGCAGTCTCGCCGCGTGTGCGGAAGGCATCTGTCCGCCACGATCACAACCCCGGGCGCCGGTGCCCACGTCACGGCTCGATCATCCCCCGCCGAAGGGGAAAACGGTTCGTCGTTGTTTTTTCGGTGGTGGAGATTGTGTGCGCAGGCTGCCCGGCACCGGGCAGCTGACTCACCGGATTGGCGTGCCGCGGACTGTTGTTTACGGTCGGCCCACAATCGGCTGGGGGATGCAGCACCGGCCACCTCCAGCACACGCCACCGGGTGTTCCCCGCTGCCGCGTCAATCACCGGGGGATCCCGCCGCAGGCATGGGGCATCCACAGCAAAAACCCCGCCGAGCCAGGCTTGTGCCGATTTTTCAAGGGACAACACAAGCGGGGCGGGACGGGGTTTTCTCGCAGGTTTCGGGCCTGCGGTGGCTTTTTCGCGCCTTACACGTCGCGGCGGTTGGCCACCACGGTGCCGATGATGAAGATGGCGGCCACCCATGCCAGATACAGCCACAGTGACTGCTGCCAGCTCAACGGGGAACCCGCGACATCGGTTTCCCGCATAAAGGCGTTGAAGTTGGTGAAGGGTAAAAACCGCACCACTTTTTCGCCCAGGGTCCACAGCATGCCGATCACCGCTTCCAGGGCGATGAACCAGATCAGCATCAAAGAGACCACCCCGGCGGTCTGCCGGATCAGCAGCGCCACCCCAATGGTCAAAGTCACCAGGGTGAAGGCATACAGCGGGTAGACCCACATCAGCCGCCGGGCGGTGTCGTCGGAGAAGCTGAACACCATCGACGAATCCGCCGCACCGCTGGCGATCTGGATGCCGACCCAGTAGGCGCCGATGACCGCAACAAAGGTCAGCACCGTGGCAATGACCCCGTAGAGCAGCCATTTCGCCACAATCACCTGCGTGCGGTGCGGGTTGGCGGAAAAAGTCATCGACGCAATATTGTGCCGGTATTCACTGGTGAACACCATGGCGGCCTGAATCATCAACACCGGCAGCCCCAGGGCGAACAGCCCGTTGAGCGCCATGTCCGGGGTGAGGAAACCGGCATCCACACCGGCATCCCGGGCACCCAGTTTCGCCGACAGGGCGGCGATCGCCGACATGCCGATCGACAGCAGCAGGAAAATGAAGGTGGTCCACCACACGGCTTTGGTGGTGACCAGTTTCGTCCACTCGGCTTTGATCTGGTTGAGCATCACTGCTTGTCCTCCTCGACTGCGGGCATGTCCTTCATGCCGGTGAACGCCGCCTGGTACTGGGCTTTATCGCCGGTCGATTCCATAAACGCCTGCTCCAGGGAAGCGGTGTGTTCGGTCAGTTCAGCCAGCGGAATGCTGTTGGTGTGGGCCAGCTGGCCGATACGGTCGGTGGTGGCACCGGGGATGACGAACACCTCCCGGCCCTCCGGGTCTTTCTCGGCGGTGAAGCTGATGTTCTGCCCGTTCAAGGCCTCGGTCAGTGCCAGCGGCTCCGGGGTGCGCACATGCGCCGACGATTTCGCCGAATGTTTGATGAATTCGTTCACCGGCGCGTCGGCGATCAGTTTGCCGCGGCCGATGACAATCAGATGGTCGGCGGTGTGCGCCATCTCGCTGAGCAGGTGGGAGGAGACGAACACCGTCCGGCCCTCGGCCGCCAGTGTTTTCAGCAGGGTGCGCACCCAGACGATGCCCTCCGGATCCAGGCCGTTGACCGGTTCGTCGAGGATCAGGATTTCCGGATCCCCCAACAGGGCTGCGGCCAGTCCCAGGCGCTGGCCCATGCCGAGGGAAAACCCGCCGGCTTTTTTCTTGCCCACCTCAGTCAAGCCCACCAGGTGGAGCACCTCGTCGACTCTTTTGACGGCAATGCCGTTGGATTGGGCAATCCATTTCAGGCGGTTGCGCGCCGACCTGTTGGGGTGGCGCGAATTGGCGTCCAGCAGGCTCCCCACAGTGGTCAGCGGGTTTTTCAGGGTGGTGTAGGGCTTGCCGTTGACGGTGGCCTGCCCCCGGGTGGGCCTGTCCAGCCCGAGGATCATCCGCATGGTGGTGGATTTGCCTGCACCATTGGGCCCGAGGAACCCGGTGACTTTGCCGGGACGGACAGTAAATGTCAGATCGTCCACGGCAGTGACATCACCGAAGCGCTTGGTTAAACCGGTCACTTCAATCATGCCCACAGTCTGGCACACCTGTACCGTCCACCACCACGGTGCCCGCGGGATGCCCCCTTTTTTCCGGGAGTTTGACTACCGGCCGCCGGTGGAGGGGTCGTATCCGATGAGTGCTTTCAACCGCGGCCAGCTGTCGGCGAAAGCGGGCAGCAGATTTTTTCCGGCCACATCCTCGATTTCCACCCACTCCAGGGCGGTTGATTCGTTGTTGCACACCACATCCAAGCGGCCGGGGCAGGTGGCCAACACCACGGTGTAGGTCCACCCGCCGGCCAGCTCCGGGCGGTGGGGGTCTTTCGGGAAGGGACCTGCGGTGGTCACCGCCCGGTGCACCGAGACATCTGCCGGGGATATCCCGGTTTCTTCCTCTGTTTCCCGCAGCGCGGCCTCCACCGCGTTTTCGTTTTCTTCCAGCGCCCCGCCGGGAATCCCCCAGGTATCACCGTCAGCGGTCCAGGCCGCCCGATGCTGCAGCAGCACGGTCGCCGCGGTGTCGCCGTCATCCGGGTCGGCCACCAGCAGCAGCCCGGCGGCGCCGAAACGCCCCCAGCGCCTGGTTCCGTCGGGTCCGGCCGACCAGCCGTTGCCGCCACCTGTCACAGCCCACCTCTTTGAAGACACCCGTTTTTCCACCGCACAGGAGGCAAAAACCACTCCCACCACGAAAGTCTGCCACAGCAGCTCAACCGGTGGGCCGGGCGGGTGGGCGCCGGCACCAGCCGGGCGTGCCGGCCGGTTGAAGCCGGTGTCTGCTGCGGTATTCTGGGGCAATGACCGGCACAGGGGCGAGCACACGCGGCGGGGACAATCCCGGGCCGCCGCCTGGGGCGGCAGCGGCCGGAAAAAACGTCGGCGACGACCGGTGGCTGGACGGCCACCGCCAGCCACGGCAGGTGGCGGGCCGCCACCCGGCGTGGGCGGTGGCCAAAGAAACCTTCGCCCAGCCGCTGGCCTACACCCGGCGGATGGTGACGTTTGCGGCCACGTCCCCGGGGGTGATGACCCTGATCACATTGGTGTTGATCGTGGCCATCGGGGCGGCCGGTTTTTCCCTGTCACAGTCCTCGGCGACCCGGCAGGACAAACTCACGCAGCTGATCACCAACACGGAGCCGGTGGCTTTTGCCGCCCACAATCTCTACACCTCCCTGTCGATGGCCGACACCACCGCCACCACCGGGTTCGCCCAGGCCGGTATTGAGGATGCCGCCACCCGGGAGCGCTACATGCAGGCCATTCAGCGGGCCACCCTGTCGGCCACTGAGGCCGCGGCCGGTATTTCCGGCGGCGATGAACAAGCCATCGGCATCATTGTCACGGTGCAGCAGGAGCTGCCCGTCTATGCCGGGCTGGTGGAAACCGCCCGGGCGAACAACCGGGCCGGAAACCCCGTCGGGTCGGCGTATCTTGCCGAAGCATCCCATGTGATGCGGGACACCATTTTGCCGGCCGCGGCACAACTGTTCGACCACACATCGGCACAGGTGACCCGTCAGCAGGACATACTCACCCGCCCGCAGTGGGTGCCGATCTCCGGGCTGGTGGCTGCCCTGCTGATGCTTGTGGCCGCCCAAATCTGGTTGTGGTGGCGCACCCGGCGGCGGCTGAACAAGGGTTTTGTGGCCGCCACCGTGGTGATGCTGGTGGCCCTGATGTGGACCTGCGGGGCGAGTTTCGCCATGTGGTATTCCGGCACCCGCAGCTTCGAGGAGGCCGCCACCCCGTTGGCCTCCCTGACAGAGGCCCGCATTGTCGCCCAGCAGACCCGCACCGCCGAAACCCTGGCCCTGGTGCGGCGGCAGAAAACAAACAACGCGGAACGCGAATTCACCGACGCGACCACCCTGATCAACAATGCGCTGGACCAGTACAGCCGCCAGGCGGCAGCCGACAACCACCAGTTGAGGGAAGAAATCCAGCGGGCCAAAAACGATGTCGCCCGGTGGCGCACCGCCCACGACTTATTCACCGCGGCGGAAAAAAACGGCGAATTCGACCGGGCCTCCGCCATTGCCCTGGGTACCGGCGAGCCGCCCGCAGCCGACCGGACACACACCGAGACACCGTCACCGGCACAAACACCACCCCAACCCGTGCCTTCGGCGGTGGACGCCTTCGACAGCCTGGACGCCAACCTGGCGGGCCTGATCACCCACGCCCGCACCGTGATGCGGGCGCACCTGAACACCGGGCTGGCGGCCACCCGGCTGCTGTCGGCGGTGGTGATGGTGCTGTCACTGCTGGCGATGATCGCCGTGGCCTTGGGCATGCGGCGCCGGTTGCAGGAGTATCTGTGATGGACCACCGCTTCCCCCCGGCCGCTGCCCGCCGCCTGGCCGCGGCAGTGTGCGCGCTGGCGCTTGCGGCCTCCGCCTGCGGCTGCCACCGGGCCACCGGCACCGATCCGCTGCCGCAATGGACCGCCCCGGCAGCCACCGGATCGGTGCCGCTGCCGCCCGGCGCGCATTTTGAACCGGCCAGCGGGCACCCCTCCCCCATGCCCGAGGCCTTGGGCCCGGGCAGCGGCTCGGCGGCGCTGGACGGGCGCAGCCCGGCCGAGCGGGTGCCGCACATTTTCGCCCGCGGACGGTTGATCGTCGGGGTGGACCAGTCGCAGCATCTGCTCAGTTTCCGTGATCCCTCCACCGGGCAGCTGGCCGGTTTCGAAATCGATGTGGCCGAAGCCATCGCGGAGGATATTTTCGGCGAACCCGGCCACATCGAGTTCCGTTTCGTCGATTCCACCGACCGGGTGGCCGCCCTGAAAGAGGGGCGGGTCGATATTGTGGTGCGCACCATGACCGTCACCCCGCAGCGGGAGCAGGAAGTGCTTTTTTCCACCCCCTATTTCATGGCCCGCACCCGGCTGCTGTCGGTGGAGAAAAACCACATCACCACCATTGACGATCTCACGGGGAAAACAGTGTGTGTGGCCGAAGGCTCGACCTCCCTGCAGCTGGCCCGGGCGGTGGCCTACAATTCGCGGATTCTGAAAGTGAAAAACTGGGCGGACTGTCTGGTGGCGCTGCAGCAGGCGCAGGCCGATGCGGTGATGACCGATGACACCGTGCTGTCAGGTATCGCCGCCCAGGACCCCTATACCAAAATCACCGGCCCCACCCTGGCGGACGGCTACTATGCGGTCGCGGTGGCCCCACCCACCAGGCTGGTGGACACCGTCGGTGTGATCATGCAGGTCAACTCCACCATTGAACGGATCCGCAGCGACGGCACCTGGTGGCAGATGTTCAACCGGTGGCTGGCCCCCTACCAGCAGACCGTCGGCCCGCCGCCGCTGAACTACCGTCACCCCGCCCCAGGTAAGACCCAACCCACAGGAGGTGACCGGCGGTGAGCGAGGACATCCACACCGAGGCCGTGCCGTTTAACCCCTTCGACGACGATGACGACACCGGGGCCACCGACATCCGGGCGCTGCTGGACAATCTGGAGGATTTGCGCGACGACGGGCTGGCGGGAACAGCCGCCCTGGTGGCCACCGACCCGGCGGCGGGGCCGGAACAGGATGCCGGGGAACGCTCCCGGCGGGAGGCGCTGACCACCTTCAAATCCCGCCGCACCGGCGGCCGGGAGGGGCGTTTCATCGCCGACGGCATGGTGCAGCTGCCGTTTATCCAACTCTCCGATCCGGTGGCCGCGGTCATTGATCCGCAAGGCGCCATCGATAAAGGGGTCAGCCCACCAACCCTGCACAAAGGCGATGTCATTGCCGGCCAGTACGAGGTTGCGGGGGTCATCGCCCACGGCGGCATGGGCTGGATTTACCTGGCCAAAGACCGCAATGTCTCCGGCCGGTGGGTGGTTCTCAAAGGCATGCTGACCGGGGATTCGAAACACTCCCGGGCGATCGCCGAAGCCGAACGGGAATTTCTGGCCGACATCACCCATCCGGGGATCGTGAAAATCTTCAACTTCATCGACGACCCGAAACTCGAGGCCGAGTTCATCGTCATGGAATATGTCGGAGGCCCGTCGCTGAAAGACCGCCGCCGCCGGCAACCCGACAATGTGCTGGATGTCACTCTCGCCATCGGCTATCTGCTGGAAGTGCTGCCCGCCATCGACTACCTGCACGCCCGCGGGGTGGTCTACAACGATTTCAAACCCGACAACATCATTGTCAGCGAAGACCAGGTCAAACTCATTGATCTGGGGGCGGTCTCCGGCATCGGGGCTTTCGGGCACATCTACGGCACCAAGGGGTTCCAGGCACCCGAAATAGCCACCATGGGCCCATCGGTTGCCAGCGACATCTATTCCATCGGCCGGACACTGGCGGTACTGACAGTGCCGATGCCGGTCGAAGACGGGGTGTACAAGCCGGGCCTGCCGCTGCCAACCGAGATGCCGCTGCTGCGGGAGCATCTGAGTTTCTACCGGCTGCTGCTGCGCGCCACCAACCCGGATCCGGATTTGCGTTTCCGCGATATCCGGGAGCTGACCACCCAGCTGTACGGGGTGCTGCGGGAAGTACTGGCCGTCCGTGACGGAAAACAGTTTCCCGCCCAGCATTCCCTGTTTTCCCCGCAGCGCACAACCTACGGCACCAAACACAAGGTCTTCCGCACCGACCAGCTGATCGACGGTATTGAACGCCAGGTGAAAATCACCTCACCCGAGGTGGTGGCGGCGCTGCCGGTGCCCCTGATCGACCGCACCGATGTGGGCGCCTCACTGCTGTCGGGTTCCTCCTACGCGGAGCCGTCCGAGGCCCTGGAAACCATGCGGGAGGCGATGCATTCCGAGGAATACGCCACCAGTGCCGAAATCCCGCTGGGCGTGGTGCGCGCCCTGCTGGATCTGGGTTTTACCGCGGAAGCAAAAACCTGGCTGAAATCGCTGGAACCCACCCTCGGCAGCGACTGGCGCCACCAGTGGTATTCGGGGGTGACCAGCCTTCTGCTGGAGGATTTCTCCGCCTGCCAGAACCATTTCAACAATGTGCTCAACATTCTTCCCGGGGAGGCGGCCCCGAAACTGGCACTGGCCGCCGTCGATGAGCTGCGGCTGCAGCAGCTGGGCATGAAAGACACCGCCCTGTTGGGTGAAGCCAACACCCGGGCATCGAACAAGCCGGGCACCACCCTCGACGGCATCGACGCCCGCACCCAGGAAATCCTGGGGGAACGCTGGACCCACTTAACCGATGACCCGATTGCCCTGCGGTTTCATTCACTGCGGCTCTACGGTTTGGTGTGGGCGACCAACCCGACCACCGTATCGTCGGCATTCGGGCTGTCCCGGCAGCTGATGGCCGAAAAACAGGTGGAACTGGCCGTCCAGGCGCTCGACAAAGTCCCGCAGGCCTCCCGGCACCACCGGATGGCGAAACTGACCACCATCGTGCATCTGGTCACCGGGCCGCCGATCAGTCTGAGCGAATCCAGAATCCGGCGGGCGGCCCGCCGCCTGGAGGAAATACCGACCAACGAACCCCGCCTGCTGCAGATCAAAATCGCGGTTATTGTCGCCGGACTGAACTGGCTGCGGGCCACCAATCTGGATGCCGCCGCCAGCGTCAATGATCTGTTCGGCTTCCCCTTCACCCAGCGGGGCCTGCGGTTGGGTTTGGCCGATGCGCTGCGCGCCCTGGCCCGCAATGCGCCCTTCCCCCGCCACCGCTACGCGCTGGTGGATATGGCCAATTCGGTCCGCCCCGCCACCTGGTTCTAACACACCTCCAGCCTCCCCCGCCGTCACCCGGGGCACTGTCCCGGAAACCACCCGCCCCGAAAAAACACTCCCACACGGCAGGCGGGGGCGGCTGCGGCGATCACGGGCAAAACACATACACCCCAACGGGCGGCGTGTCCCCGCCAGCACGGGGGAGATGAAACTTTCGGCTGCCACCGACACAAACACTTCGACGACGATAGAAATCAACGTTTCCGTTTATGTTGTTTTCCCAGTTCAACTCCTACTCTTGAGTGTGGCGCAACGCTGTTGTCCCCGTTGAAAACGGCCGGTGCGCCTGAACCGGCGGGAGATTTTTCTTTCCCCACCTTTCCCGCACATCACCCAAGGAGAGCGTGACCGCCATGTCACCCGCAATCACCCGCACCCGCAGTCCCCGCACGGCTTCAGATTCGTCCACCGCCGCTGCCGGGCAGAGCCCGGCCACCCGCTGGTACGGGCTGGTTGTGCTGGCCCTGGGGCTGGCAATGATCGTCATCGACGGCACCATCGTCGGAGTGGCCCTGCCGACGATCATGGCGGAGATGTCGCTGTCGATCACCGACGCCCAATGGGTCAATGCCCTGTATTCGGTGGTTTTCGCGGCCCTTCTCCTGACCATGGGCCGGTTGGCCGACCGCTACGGACGCCGCGGGTTTTTCCTTGCCGGAATCGTTGTTTTTGCTGCCGGCTCCGTTCTGGCAGCCAGATCATCCGGGGTGGAGCACCTCGTATCCGCCCGCGTGGTGCAGGGTGTCGGCGGGGCGATGATCCTGCCCGCCACCCTGTCGACGGTCAACGCCACATTCCGCGGCGGCGACCGGGCTGCGGCTTTCGGGGTGTGGGGGGCGGTGATGTCCGGTGCGGCCGCCGTCGGCCCGCTGTTGGGCGGCTGGTTGACCTCATCGTTTGGCTGGCGGTGGATTTTCTGGGTGAACCTTCCCCTGGCCGCGGTGGTTCTGGTCGGTGCGGTGGTGTGGGTCTGCCCCACCCGGGGATCGAATAACCGGCGGGGAATCGATGTCGACGGCACACTGTTGTCGGCCATCGGTTTCGGCGCGCTGGTCTTCGGCATTATCGAGGGACCGGCAATCGGGTGGTGGACGCCGATCCAGCCGCTCAGTTTCCTCGGCCACAGCTGGCCGGAGCAGGCGGAGGTCTCTGCGGCGGGCCTGGCGCTGGTGATCGGGGCCGGGGCGCTGGCACTGTTCATCGCCTGGGAGATCCACCGGAAAAACAACCGGCGTGATGCGATCCTGGAGCTGGAACTGTTCACCATCCCCACCTTCACCTGGGGAAATATCGCGGCTTTCGCGGTGGCTGTCGGCGAATTCGGCATTGTGTTCCTGCTGCCGCTGTTTCTCGTCGGCTCTGCCGGCCTGTCGGTGATGCAGTCCGGTTGGGTGCTGGCCGCCATGGCGCTGGGGGCGTTTTTCTCCGGGGCCTCGGCCCGGCACCTGGCAGCCAGAACCTCCGCCCCGGTGGTGGTGGTCATCGGGCTGGCCCTGGAGGTCACCGGATGTGTGGTCCTGGCGTTGACCATCGGTTTATCCGGCAGCCTCTGGCTGATCAGTGCACTGCTGGTCATCTATGGTCTTGGCCTGGGACTGGCCTCGGCACAGTTGACATCGACCGTGCTCAGCGATGTTCCGAAGGCCGCTTCCGGGCAAGGGTCGGCCACCCAGTCGACCATCCGGCAGATCGGCTCGGCTGTTGGTGCCGCGGTTTCCGGAGCGGCGCTGCAGGCACATCTGCCCGACAGCCTTGCCGGCGGCCTGGAACAGGCGGGGTTTGATCCGGACCACCTCACACCGGTCACCCGTGCCGTGGAGCAGTCGGCCGGCGGTGCCCTTACGCTGCTGCGCAGCGGGCACACGTTTCCCGGCATGGCGGAAGAACAAACCGGCAGACTCATTGACGCGCTCAGCACCGGCTACGCCGGTGCCACCGGGTGGGCGCTTGCGGTGTGCACGGCATTTCTGGCCCTGGGACTTGTCGCCGCAGTCACCCTCGCCGCCAACTCGACAAGGCGGCAGCCCACACCCGCCGGAAACCCCGGTGCTTGAAAAAACCGGGCGAACCATGGTGCCGGCACGGCCGCGACAGGACCGCAGCACCCCGGAATTGGTCACACCACATAATACTTTACCCCCTTTACTTAGGGCACATACCCCACCCCCGTTCAGGCTCCTCTCAGCTACCCCCTTTCGGAGTTACAGACTTGTGTTTTCGCAGTAATAGCCCCCTGCCTGCCGCGCGGTGTTCGAATACACCACCGTAGTCTGTGCAGCTTTCTCACATTTTAGTTTCGTTCCCAAACAAGGTGTCCGGCCGCTAGTTTGGTCACCGTGCCACCGGCACAGGGGACGGGACACCAACCCAAATGCACCGCCTGAAACATCGGCCGGGGAAGCGGGAAGGTCAGCCTCAAATCCGCTCGATAATGCCAGTCAGGCGGCTTGTGGGGGCAAACACCGCTCACCACGGCCAGTCGGTGAATGATGGGCGCATCCCTGATCCCCCGCAACCGGCCACGGGCAGCCATCCGTGGGCGCGGTGGTGGGGACAGTGTGGTGGCACGGCAATAATCGAACTCCTTTTTTTTAATCTCGCGATTATCTGGTGTTCGATAACTGGCCACCATCGGGTGGGCGTGCCACTGGGGGATCCTGTGGCGTGCGGCCATCCGCCGGGGCCGGAGAAGAACAATTCCACAGTGTTTTTTCCACGGGCTTCGGCTGTGACGGGCGAGGGGGCCACCACAGCCGCGGAACGTGCCGGGGCAGCCGTATTTTTCACTTCATTATTGGAATCGGAAAAAAGAAAGGAACCTCCCCCACAAGATCGTCCTTTCGCGGCTGTCCCGGCCACCATCCCGGGTCCGGTGACAGGGAAAGTGCTCTCCACTTTCCATCTCCTGTTCACCGGACCCGGGATTTCTTCGGTGGTGTTTTCCCCGCCCCACCTCCGGTGCCCGTGGCGGGTGTGGTTTTTCTTCCTAGCGTTTCACCCCGAGGCACAGCGGCATGACTGCCGCCGCCCCGGCGCGGCGCAGAACCTGTGCCGCCACAGTCAGTTCCCAGCCGCTTGCGGTGGTCGCGGCCACCAGCAGCACCACCCGACCGCGGATGGCTGCGGCCAGGCTGTCATCGGCGCGGAATGCCCCGGAGAGGTTTTTCACCCGGTAGGCGCTGTTGACTTCTTCCGGCCCGGTATCCCGGATGCGTTCAAGCTCACCGGCGAAAGACAGTTTGCCCACTGCCGCCAACCCCCGGCCCACACTGTCGACGGTGATCGGGCGGGCGGTGCCGCCGATGGTGACCACTGTTTCCGGCCGCTGCGGCCAGGTTGCCGACCAGTCGGCCATCACCTTGATGCACAGGTTGGCGATAGCGGTGGGAACCGGCTGGTCCGGCTGGGCGGGGTCGAGGAAATCGCGGATTGTTTGCCCGGCACCCAAGTCGGTGAAGCGGGCCACCGCCCGGCCTTCGGCGGCCCGGTCACTGTCGGGGATTTTTCCGGCCAGATCAATGCCGATGCTTTGCAACCCGCTGGGCCACATTTTCCGCGGCTCAATCGGCAGCCCCACCCCGCCAATGGCGGTGGCGGCCCGGGCCGTCTGGTCGTCGGGGATTGTCTCATCCCACCAGCGCCCGGCACAGTTGTCGCAGCGGCCGCAGTCACCGGCGGTGTCATCGTCGAGCTGGCGGGCCAGAAACTTCATCCGGCAGCCGTTTGTGTCCTGGTAGGCGAGCATCGCATCGGCTTCGTCTTTCCTGGCTTGCGCGACCGTGGCGTAGCGCTCGGCGTCATAGCTCCAGGGCCGGCCGGTGGAGATCCAGCCGCCGCGGACTTTCTCCACCGCCCCGTCGACCTGCAGTGTTTTCAGCATCAGCTGCAGGCGGGAGCGTTTGACGGTCACCAGTGGTTCCAGGGCGGGAACCGACAGCGGGCTGCCGGTGGCTTCCGTGGCTTTCAGGGCAGTCAGGATCGCCTGCGCATCGTCTTCGTCCGGCATGGAGGCCGTGGCGAAATAGTGCCAGATCCGTTCGTCTTCCCTGCCGGGAAGAAGCAGAACATCAGCGGTGTCGGTGGCCCGTCCCGCGCGGCCGACCTGCTGGTAGTAGGCCACTGCACTGGATGGTGCGCCCAGGTGGACGACGAAACCCAAATCCGGCTTGTCAAAGCCCATCCCCAGCGCCGAGGTCGCAACCAGTGCTTTGACCTCGTTGTTTTTCAATGCCTGTTCCATCTGCCGGCGGTCGTCGGGGTCGGTTCCACCGGTGTAGGCACGGGTGTTGTAGCCGCAGCTGGACAGGTAGCGGGCTGTGTCGGTGGCCGCGGAGACGGTCAGACAGTAGATGATCCCGGAGCCGGTGAAATCATTCAGGTGGGCGGCCAGCCAGCCGAGCCGTTTGTCGGCGGGCATGGTTTTTTCCACCCCCAGGCGCAATGATTGCCGCGACAGCGGGCCGCGCAGCACCAGGGTGTCCCGGCCCAATTGGGCGGCCACATCGTCGGTGACGCGGGTATTGGCTGTTGCGGTGGTCGCCAGTACCGGAAGATCGTCCGGAAGGGCGGACAGCAGGCTGGAGATTCGCCGGTAGTCGGGGCGGAAATCATGTCCCCAGTCGCTGATGCAGTGCGCCTCATCGACCACGATCAACCCGATGCGGGAGACCAGATCATCGAGCACTTCCTGCTTGAAACGCGGATTGCTCAGGCGCTCCGGGCTGATGAGCACCACATCGACCCAGTCGTCGGCGATTTGTTGCCGGATGCTGTCGAAATCCTGCGCATTCGACGAGTTGATGGTCACCGCCGTCACCCCCGCACGTTCCGCGGCCTGCACCTGGTCGCGCATCAGCGACAGCAGCGGGCTGATGATCAGTGTCGGCCCGGTGCGCCGGGAACCGTCGGCCGCGGGGGTCGACAACCCCATCCGGATCAGTGAGGCGGCCACAAAATAGACCGCCGATTTACCCCAGCCGGTGCGCTGGACAACAAGCACCCTTTTGTGCCCGTGCACCAGCGCTTCAATGGCCTCGTACTGGCCGGGACGGAATCTGGCGTCACTGCTGCCGGTCAGTTGCTCGAGTGCGCCCTGCGCCGTTTCTTTCAGGCTGCCTGTCTCCATGGTGTCCATGGTAGAGCCGCCCGTCAGGGCGGACACCACCTGCCGGGGGCGGGCCGGTGACGGGCCGCACTGCGGTGAAGGGGGTGTGTGCTAGTTGCACCAGTGACGGTAGAAGCCCTCCATACCGCGGTCGGGGCGGGTGGATTCGATATTCCAGGTCTTTTTGTTGCCGATCAATCCCCGGGCATCGAAATGGCAGTAGAACTGGTGCCGCAGGCTCGGGGTGTCGGGCACCCCCATATCCAGCGCCTGCGCCCAGGCGGCGAAACGCGCTGCGGCAGGCAGTCCGGCAACCGTGGCGGCGGGAGTGATCAGATAACGGGTGCCGCCTTCAAAAGGGGTCGTCTCCACGGCGGTGATCATCCGGGGGCCGGGAAAAGCCATCGCCACAACCCGGACAAAGACCGGCGGAAGATCACTGATGATGCCGACAAGCATTCCCGCCTGACCCAGATCGGGAATCGGCGCCGTGGCCCCCAGCAGCCCCGATTCGGCGGCCCCGTCGACAGCCCCGGCCAACGCGTGGTCAGTTAGCGGCCCGACCCGGCCGGCCACCGACTCCGGGCTTGCCGCCGCTGGTGGCGCAGCCAGCTGTGCCAGCAGCAGTCCTGCCGCCACGAGCGCCCCCGCGCGGCGCGGACGCGCCGGTGTGGGTGAAAAACCCATTGCCACCACCTTTTCCTTCCCCTGTGTTTTATCCGGCACCGGTGCGCCGCAGGTTGTCCCATGATCCCTGGTGCATTGTGTGTCACACCCTACTGGCTGCGGCGGGATGGCACCACGACAAGGCGCGGGGCAAGACACATACAGCCTGTAAAAAAAGCCGCCACCGGCTGCGTGCGGGCGGCACGCAGCCAGGTGGCGGCCGGGGAACAGAAGATATGTTTTTCTTTCTCCTCCAGCGGGTGCGTCAGGAGTTGGCGGCGGCGAGTGTGACCGCGTAGCGGGCGATCGCCAGTTCCTCGTTGGTGGGGATCACAAACACCTTCACCTGCGAGTCGTCGGTGGAGATTTCCCGTGCGCCCTTGTCACGGCGGTTGTTTTTGTCTTTGTCGATCTTGATGCCGTAGTACTCCAGATCGGCCAGGGCGTCCTCGCGGACATTGGCGGCGTTTTCCCCGACACCGGCGGTGAAGGTGATCGCATCCACCCGGCCGAGGGCGAACATGTAGGAGCCGATGTAGCGGCGCAGCTGGTGAATGTAGACGTTGTAGGCCAGCCAGGCGTCCTGGTCGTCTTCCTCGATCAGTTTCGACAGCTGCCGGAAATCATTGACCCCGGAGATACCTTTGACACCGGAATCCCGGTTGAGCAGATGGTCGATCTGGTCGATGGACATACCGGCCGAGCGGTGCAGGTGGAAGACGATACCGGGATCGATGTCACCGGAGCGGGTCCCCATGGCAAGACCGGCCAGCGGGGTCATGCCCATGGAGGTGTCGACCGCTTTGCCGCCGCGGATGGCGGTCGCCGAGGCACCATTGCCCAGGTGAAGGGTGATCTGGTTAACCATTTCGGCCGGTTTGCCGAGCATCTCCGGGACATGCTGGGAGACATACTCGTGGCTGGTGCCGTGGAAACCGTAGCGGCGGATACCGTGGGTGGCCGCCACTTCGGCGTTGATGGCGTACAGGGCCGCGGCCGGGGGCATGGAGTGGAAGAAACCGGTGTCGAACACGGCCACATGCGGCACATCGGGCAGCATCTGGCGGGCGACTTCGATACCGGAAATATTGGCCGGGTTGTGCAGCGGGGCCAGCGGAATGAGGTCTTTGACCATGCCGAGGATTTCATCGGTGATGATCTCCGGCTGGGAGAACAAAATACCGCCGTGCACCACCCGGTGGCCGACTGCGGTGATGTCCAGGTCTTCTGGACCGCAGCCTTTGTCGTGCATCAGTTTGAAGGCCATGTCCAGGCCGACCATGTGGTCGGGAATCGGGGCATGGACCTGGTGTTTTTCACCGTCATAGGTCAGGGTGACGGTGCCTTCCTCCTCCCCGATCTGTTCGACCAGGCCGACGGCGAAAGGTTCGTCGGTGGCGTGTTTTTTCGGATCCACCAGCTGGAATTTGATGGAGGAGGATCCGGAGTTTAAGACCAGTGCAAGTGCCATGGGTGGTGCCTGTTTCGTTGTCGTTGTCAAAAAAGCTGCGGGTGAAGTCTCGGCCGGCGGGTGCTACTCGCCCTGCGCCTGAATGGCGGTGATGGCCACGGTGTTGACGATGTCGGGGACGGTCGCGCCGCGGGAAAGATCGTTGACCGGTTTTTTCAGCCCCTGCAGAATCGGGCCGACAGCCAGCGCCCCGGAGGTCCGCTGCACGGCTTTGTAGGTGATGTTGCCGGCTTCCAGGTCAGGGAAGATCAGGACGGTGGCGTGACCGGCCACATCAGATTCCGGCATCTTCTTTGCCGCCACGCCCTCATCGACGGCCGCATCAAACTGCAGCGGGCCGTCAACCACCAGGTCGGGGTTGATCTCGCGTGCCCTGTCAACCGCCTGTGCCGCACGGTCAACATCGGGGCCGTGCCCGGAGGTGCCGGTCGAGTAGCTCAACAGCGCCACCTTCGGATCGATACCGAACTGGGCTGCGGTCTCAGCGGACACGGCGGCAATCTCGCCGAGCTGCTCCGCTGTCGGGTTGGGGTTGACGGCACAGTCGCCGAAGGCCCACAGTTTGCCGGGCAGCACCATGAGGAAAATCGACGACACCGTCGACACACCGGGCTTGGTTTTGATGATCTGGAACGACGGCTTGATGGTGTGGGCGGTGGTGTGCGCGGCACCGGAGACCATGCCGTCGGCCAGGCCCTTGTAGATCATCATCGTCGCGAAATAGGAGATGTCCTGCATCGTGTCGCGGGCCTGCTCAAGGGTGACGCCCTTGTTTTTGCGCAGTTCGGCAAAGGTTTCCGCGAAATCGTCCGCATGCGCTGATTTGGCCGGGTCGTCCAGGGTCGCTTTCGTAATATCCAGCCCCAGCTGTGCCGCGCGGGCGGTCATGGTCTCCGGGTCACCGAGAATAATCAGATCGCAGACATCTTTTTTCAGCAGAATATCGGCGGCCTCGAGGATCCGGTCATCGTCGCCCTCGGGCAGCACGATGCGGGTTTTCTTCTCCCTGGCTTTGCCGATCAGCCAGTGCTCAAAAGCCTCCGGGCCCATGACCGGCGCAACACCGCTGCAGTGGTCGACGGCTTCTTTGAGATGCCGGGCATCAATCTCGTCACCGACCAGCTGGCCCGCCACCACCGCCCCGTAGGCGGTGGCCTGGACGGCGGCCATATCCACATGCAGTCCCGCATGGTCGGACACCAGCAGCAGAGCAACCCCCAGGGTGGCGGCGGCTTTGGCATCGAATTCGGTGTTGCCGGTACCGATCAGCAGGGCGGGACCGTCAGCCAGCGGCTCGCTGCCCACCACGGCGGCCAGTTCGGGTTCGCCGGTGACCACCGGTTTGCAGGCAAGCCCGAGAGCAGTCGCGATATCGGTGTAATCCACCGCACCGGGGGCCTGGCCCACGGTGGAAATCAGCACGGATTTACTGGCTTTGTCGGTCACGAAAATGAGTCCTCTCGGTAAAAACGAATGTATGCGGCTTGTGTGTGTCCCCCGCGGCGCACACGACCGGGGCGGCACACACCCGGGTCCCGTGAACAACTTACCCGCGGGAAAAGCAGCGGCCGGGCCACCGGCCACGGCTGGAAGCACACGTGGCCGCGGACATAGCCCGCGGGCCGGTGTGAAACATGCCATAAGCCTACCGGGCTGACGGACTGAACACAGACCGCCCCCCGTATCGCCGGCACCCCACCCGGCCCGCGGCAGGTCCCGTTACCGCTGCATGTGCCGTGCATCCGCCACCCCGGCGCGGGGTTGGATCAGCGGTGGCGCACTGTCACTTCCCGCACCGGATGGGCGGTCGGCACCACTGTCCCGCAGACACCGCAACCGGGGCAGCCCGGGCCCCGGCAACCGGTGATCCACCCACCCGGGGTAGCGGGGACAGTGCCCCGGTCACCGGACCCCCACCCGGTTGACCGCACCCACCGGCTACAGTGTGTGGGCGGGTGCACCGTGGTTGTTTCACCACCCTGCGCCCGCCACTGTTACCGATAAAGAAGAAAACCCACCGTGGCCGCCGGCCCGCGGGCCGGCACCCGTGCCCGCCCGCCCCGAAGGCCACCTTGTCAGGAAGTTGTTGAACAAAACCATGTCCCGTCCTTTACGCGTCGCTGTTGTCGGTTCCGGCCCCGCCGGTATTTACGCCTCCGATCTGCTGATGAAATCCGGCCAGGATGTGGCCATTGATCTGTTCGAGATGATGCCCGCCCCCTTCGGGCTGATCCGTTACGGGGTGGCCCCGGACCATCCGCGCATCAAGGGCATTGTGATGAGCCTGCACAAGGTGATGGAAAAACCGGAGCTGCGTTTCATCGGCAATGTGGCTGTCGGCCGGGATGTCACCGTGGAGGAACTGGCGCCGTTCTACGACGCGATCGTGTTTTCCACCGGCGCCTACGGCGACCGGGATCTGGATATCCCCGGCGCCGATCTTCCCGAGCACCGCGGTGCCGGTGAATTCGTCGGCTTCTACGACGGCAACCCCAATTTCCAGCGGGACTGGGATTTGTCGGCCGAGAAAGTCGCGGTCATCGGTGTCGGTAACGTGGCCCTGGATATCGCCCGGGTGCTGGCGAAAACCGGGGACGAACTGCATGTGACCGAAATCCCGGACAATGTCTACGCCAGCCTGAAGAAAAATCAGGCCACGGAAGTGCACGTCTTCGGCCGCCGCGGCCCGGCACAGGCGAAGTTCACCCCCCTGGAGCTGAAAGAGCTCTCCCACTCACCGACCATCGAGGTCATTGTCGACCCGGAAGACATCATCTACGACGAGGCCGGCGAAAAGGCCCGCAGAAATTCCAAGACCACGGATCTGGTCTGTCAGGTGCTGGAAGGCTACGCCATGGCCGACCGCACCGACGCCCCGCACAAGCTCTACATCCACTTCCTTGAATCCCCGGTGGAAATCCTCGGCGAGGACGGCCATGTGACCGGTCTTAAAACCGAACGCCAGGAACTCACCGGCACCGGCCAGGTCACCGGCACCGGCAAGTTCACCGAATGGCCGGTCCAGGCGGTCTACCGGGCGGTCGGCTACAAGTCCGATCCCATTGACGGCGTGCCCTTCGACAGCACCCGCAATGTGATCCCCAACGACGGCGGCCATGTGCTGGATCCGGACACCGGCGCCCCGATTGCCGGCCTGTACTGCACCGGCTGGATCAAGCGCGGCCCGGTGGGGCTGATCGGCAACACCAAATCCGATGCCAAGGAAACCACCGAGATGCTCATCGGCGACTGGACCTCCGGCGCGCTGACCCCTGCCGAGCACCCGGAGCAGGACGCCATCATCGACTTTTTGCGCGAAAAGAACATCGATTTCACTTCCTGGGCCGGCTGGCACCGCCTGGATGCGGCCGAAAAAGCCCTCGGCGAAAAAGAAGGCCGCGAACGCCACAAGATCGTCGAATGGGACGACATGGTCGCCCATGCCCGCTACAAAGACGGCGACCACGACACCACCGCCGGCTAACGGCACCGGCGGGCGAAAACCGGGAGGGCACAGACAATCCGCCCTCCCCTGCCCCCGCCATCGACCGGCCTGCGCCACCACATACCGGGCGGGGGCCGGTTTTTTCATTGCCCGCTCCACCCGCCGCGGATAGTTCCCGGCAGCAACGGCGGAAGGGAAACGTGTGGAAAAAAGATTCCCGCAGCGGCCGACCCCACACCCCAGGCCCCTGGGCGGCGATCCCCCACCAGATCCAAGGGCCTGGTGCCGTATCCGTTGCACCGTCCCGGCTGTGGTGGCGCTGCCCTGTCGCGGTGGGTACCGGCCACAGTTTTTCGGGGGTGACGCAACAGACGTCTGTTATTTCTTGAAACCCTGACCTGCTCTTTTTTCACCCCGTCCGTGGTCGGGGATATTTGAGGGGGGGTAGTGCTCCCATCGGCGGGGATGCCGCCGGCCCGGCAGAACGGCATATCAAGCACAACTGTCTGATCCGCCGTGCGCA
>NZ_JAFLEQ010000017.1:187515-238079 GCF_017307055.1 Corynebacterium mendelii
AGGACCGGAAAGGCTTTGCCGTATCCGTTCACCGCCTGCCGCATGCGATGGTGCCGCACCGGATGGTCCCCGGCAAAGACGGGGCGGGCAAACCTGTCGACAGGCATGCCCGCAGCACCAACGGGGCGCTGTGTGGGCGGGCAACCGTCTAGACTCGTCGGTCAATAATGCACTGCCGTGGCCCCGGGCGGGATCGGCCGGTTGTTTCTCCCGCCCCGCCTGCCGGCATCACCGCACAAGACAAAGCACCAGAAAGGCTGTGTCCACCACGATCATGATCACCCACCGCCGAATTCGAACCATTCTCGCCGCCGTCACTGTCAGCGCCACTGTGGGCAGTGGGCTCGCTGTTGCCGCCACCCCGGACAGCCCGCCGGTCACGGCCACGCTGGCAGCCGATACCCAGGACGCCGACAACGGCAACGACAGTGTGAAACAAGACCTGGGCGAGCTGTCATCGACACTCGGGTCCTCCAACCAGGAAACCAACTCGTCAACCCTGGGTGGGGCGGCGAAATCCTTCGGCATCGGGCTGGGCAAACTGCTCGGGGGCATTGTGGCCCTGGGGCTTGTGGGCATGCTGCTCAACCGGCTCGGCCTGCCGCACTAGCACCCCCGCTTGCCCTTCCCGCCGTATGCCACCCCCGGCTGCGGCCAGCAATGCCCGCCGCCCCCCCACTGCCGCCCCGGTGGCGTTGTGACCACACCATCTTTCACCGTCTTTTCGGTGACAGCCCCCGGGTGACCCCTCCAGGCCACCCGGGCGGCACCAACGATGAACGCGCCCGAAAAGACTAACGGGGCGGAAAAAAGCGGCTGCGCCGGATACCCCCTGCGTCCGCCCCGTTGGTGCCCGGCCGTTCCCGCCCGGCGGACGGGCCGGTAACTTCACGGGCGTTGAGTTTGGCCGGGCAGCACTGTATCCTGCCTTTTAGTATTAATGACTAAAAGGAGGTTCGCCGGCCATGCCGTCCAACTTTTACGGGCAGGTGGAGCTGGCTGTGTCCACCCTGATTTTCGCGGTCCATGACGGTGAACTGGTCACCCCGCTGGTGCGGCGCAACCGGGAACCGTTTTTCCACCGGTGGGCGCTGCCCGGCGGGCCACTGGAACCGGGCAAGGATCTGGCCGCCACAGCAGTGGCGGTGATGGACCATGCCACCGGTTTCACCCCGCGCTATCTGGAGCAGCTCTACGCCTTCGGTTCACCGACACGCTCAGCAGGCCAGGGGCATGTGGTGTCGGTGGTCTACTGGGCCGCGGTGCCGGAAATCGGCGCCCCGGTCGACGGGGTGCAGTGGTTTCCCGTTGATGAAGTCACCGCCATGCCGCTGGCTTTCGACCATTCGGTGATTTTCTCCTATGCGCTGCAGCGGCTGCGCCGGAAAATCCCCTACACCCGCATCGCCCACTCGTTTCTTCCCGCCGAGTTCACTCTCGCGCAGCTGCGGGCGGTCCACGAGGCGGTGCTGGGGGAAAAACTCAATCCGGCCAACTTCAACCGTCAGACCCTGGCCCGCGGCGCAGTCATTGATACCGGCAGGCGCCTGGAAAACACCCCCTACCGCCCGCCGAAGCTGTACCGCTACGACGATTCCCTGGCTTACTCCCCGGATGCCGCCACCCCGCACGACTAGCCGGTCGCACCGGCCCCGCGGCCGGCATTGCCGGCAGGTCATCGTCACCGCAGTTTTTCCATCCGTTTTTTCATTCCCCCCATCAAGGATCCCCCTCATGACCACCACCCGCACTCCCGCCCGGCTGACCCGTTCAGCCCGGTTGGCGGAGCTTGATTTCACCAGAAAACACGGCAAACTACTCGGCGCCTCCGGTATCGGTTGGGCGCTCGATGCCATGGATGTCGGCCTGATTGCTTTCGTCATCGCCGCATTGGGCACCCACTGGGGTATTTCCGCCGAACAGAAATCCTGGATTGTCTCCATCGGTTTTGTCGGCATGGCCATCGGCGCGACCGCCGGCGGCCTGCTGGCCGACAGGATCGGCCGCCGCACTGTGTTCGCTCTCACCCTTGTCATCTACGGTGCGGCCACCGGTGCCACGGCCCTGGTCGGCGGTATCGGCATGCTGCTCGTCCTGCGTTTTCTGGTCGGGTTGGGGCTGGGCGCAGAGCTGCCCGTCGCCTCCACGTTGGTCAGTGAATTCGCCCCGACCAAAATACGGGGACGACTGGTTGTCATTTTGGAGGCCTTCTGGGCTGTCGGTTGGCTGGCCGCGGCCCTTATCGGCTATTTCGTGGTCGCCGGTTCCGACAACGGCTGGCGCTGGGCGCTGGCGTTGGGTGCGGTACCGGCCGTGTGGGCGATTGTGGTGCGCCTGCACGCCCCGGAATCGGTGCGTTTTCTTGAATCGAAAGGCAAAACACGGCAGGCCGATGCCGTTGTCGCCGAATTCGAGGCTTCCCCGAAGGTGACCGTTTTACCAAGGGTGTTCCACCCGTCCGGCTACACCGAAAGCGCGGTGACCAAACAGGCCGCCCCCGCCCGCGGCGGGCTGTTCGGCGCTGATCTCAGGCGGCGCACCATCGGGCTGTGGGTGGTGTGGTTCTGCATCAACTTCGCCTACTACGGGGCGTTCATCTGGATTCCGTCGATCCTCACCTCGCAGGGGTTCACCCTGTTCAAATCCTTCGAATTCACCTTGATCATGACCCTGGCGCAGCTGCCCGGCTATTTCTGCGCCGCCTGGCTGATTGAGGTGTGGGGCAGGCGCACCACCCTGGCGGTGTTCCTGGTCGGCTCTGCCGCCGCCGCCGGTTTCTACGGCCTGGCGGGAAGCGTCAGCACCATCATCATCGCCGGGTGTGCGCTGTCGTTTTTCAACCTGGGCGCCTGGGGTGCCCTGTACGCGATCAGCCCGGAGCTGTTTCCCACCCGGGTACGCGGCACCGGAACAGGCTCAGCCGCCGGTGTCGGACGCATAGCCTCAATCATCACCCCGCTGCTGGTGCCGGTGTTCATGGCCGCCGGCGGGGCGGGACTGACCTTCGGTGTCTTCGCCGCCGCTTTCTTCCTTGCGGCCGGGGCAACGTTTCTGCTCCCGGAGCAAAAAGGACAACTGATCGGATAATCCCCTTTCCCCCGCCACCGGGACCCGGGCCCGGATGTTTCTCTCCCGGCCCCGCCGGCGGACAGCAGGAACCAGCACCGCCAGTGACCGACACCACACCGGTGGCGTTACCGGCCCCGGGTCGGCTTTTTCGCTGCTGCAGCCTTGTCCCCCGGGCTTTCCCGCCGGGCGGGCAGCGACGGGCGTTATACGATTGACTGCCGTACCACCCGCAGCCGCAGACAACCACTGCCGCTGTGCCCGGGTGGTGTGGCGCCGACCGCACAAAGAATGCGGCAGACGAAAGGACATGCAGTGAGCCAACGGGTCACTCCCCCCGACCGGACGATCGCCAAAGATCTGGCCAAAGACCGGGTCGCCGGACTGATCGGCTGGATGTCGCTGTTCGCCGCATTCTGGTCGCTGCTGGAATTTCTGTTCCGTTTCAACGAGCCGCTGATTCTTGATGTGGTGGGCTACGGCCTGACCCTGATCAACGTGATCCACGGGCCGTCACTGTTCATTGCCGGCATCATGATGGTCTTCGCCAGTGCCGCTTTCCGCCGCAAACGCCTGGTGGTGTGGCTGATGGTGACAGTGCAGCTGCTGATACTGATCGGTACCGCCACCAACCAGGTGTTCGACATTTTGGGCGATGACGTGTTCTGGCCGTTCTCGTGGACGGTCAATGTGGTGGCCGCCCTGGTCATCATCGGTCTGATGCTGTGGGCCAGGAGTGCTTTCCCGTCGCCGATCTCCGCCCGGGCCGCCGGGCTGGGGGTGCTGGCACTGATCGGCAGCCAGCTGGTGGTCATCCTGATTGGTTTCCTGGCCGTGGAACTGGTGCCCAACCGGTTGTTTACCGTCCAGCACCGTTTCACCTGGGTGATCAAAGCAGTCGGCTGGGAAACCGTCATCGGGGACACCGGGCTGCCGCACGGTGGACCGGTGTGGCTGACGGTGATTCTGGCGCTGCTGTCCGGTGCGGCCTACCTGTGGGGTATGACGGTGTTTCTGCGGGCACAGCGTCCCCCGGCACGCACCGCGCTGGAAGATTTGCAGCTGCATGAATTGCTTGCCCGCTACCCCAGTGATTCGCTGAGCTATTTCGCCACCTCAACCGACCGGCGGATGGTGTTCGCCCCATCGTCGAAGGCCTGCATCAGCTATTCGGTGTCAGCCGGTGTGGCAATGGCCGGCGGCGACCCGGTCGGTGATCCCGCACACTGGTCCGCGGCCATCCACGCCTGGTTGAAACACGTCTATTCCCTGGGGCTGGTTCCCGCGGCCTTATCCTGCAGTGAGAAAGGCGCCCGTGCCTGGCGGTCCGCCGGTTTCAAAGCACGGCTGATGGGTGATGAGGCAGTCATTGACATCAGCCGGTTCAGTCTGTCCGATCCGGCGATGAAACCTCTTGCCGCAGCCCGGAAACGGGTGGCGAAAGCCGGCATCACCATCACCTGCAGGCGCCTGGAAACCCTGTCGGCCGGAGAGATCACCGCCCTGCGGCAGGCGGCGGAAAAATTCCGGGTCGGTGACGAACGCGGCTTTTCCATGGCCCTGGACCGGCCGCTGGATCCGCTGGACTTCAACCAGATGGTGGTGACCGCCTACAGCGCCGACGGTCAGCTGCACGGGCTGTTGACCTTTGTGCCCTTCACCCCGAAGGGCCTGTCGCTGAACCTGATGCGGCGTAACCCGGGGTGTGTCAACGGCACCATCGAGGCCATGGTTTTGGCGTTGATCGATGACTGCCGTGACCGCGGCATTGAATCGGTGTCGCTGAACTTCGCGATGTTCCGCAACGTCTTCGTGGAAGGTGAAGCCGTCGACGCCCGCTGGTTTTCCCGCGCGCTACGCCGGGTCATGCAGACCGCCAGCCACTTCTGGCAGCTGGAAAGCCTGCTGGAAGCCAATGCCCGCTACCGCCCGGACTGGAAACCCCGCTACATCGTCTTCCCCGACTCAGCCCGGTTGACCTCCACCCTGGTGGCCGCCGGCCAGCTGGAGGGATTTCTTCCCGCCTGGCTGGATCACAGGTTCAACCGGCCGGACTTCATGGATGATCCGGCCCACGCCGCAGCCGTCCGGGAAATCTACGACAAACAGAAAATATCGGCTGCCTCCGTCGGGCCGAAACTTGGTGAACAGGAAAAAATCCGTATCCGTCGGGCCGGTGAACTCGCCGCCGCCGGCATGGATCCTTACCCGTACGCCCGCACCGGGGAGCACACCCTGACCATTGCGGAGCTTGTCGGAGGGAAAAAAGCCAACACCGGACCGCAGCCCGCCACCCCGGCAGCCGGTGCAGCAGACGGAGATGGCCCGTCCGATGCGGTGACCTTCCACGGCCGGATATCGGCGGTCAGGGATCACGGCGGGCTGGTATTCGCCGATCTTTTCGACGGCTACGACAGTATTCAGATGGCCGCCGATCAATCATCGACCCGGCATTTCCGGCTGCTGAAAAAACTCGACACCGGTGACGCGGTCAGCATCACCGGCCACCTGGGGCGCAGCGACCACGGGGAGTTGACGGTGTTCGCCACCGATTGGCGGATGCTGGCGAAAACCCTGCGGCCGGTGGCCGTTCCCCGCACCCGCTTCGAAGGTGCATCCCAAGCCCGTGACCGCACCATGACACTGATCAACCAGCCGCGGCAGCTTCAGCTGGTGCGTATGCGTTCCCGGGCGGTGACCGCCCTGCGTCACCAGTTGACCGGGGCAGGCTACCTGGAGGTGGAAACCCCGATCCTGCACGCGGTCAAAGGCGGGGCCAACGCCCGGCCGTTTATCACCCATTTAAACGCCTACGATGCCGAAGTCACCCTGCGGATCGCCCCCGAGCTGTATCTGAAACGGCTGGCCGTCGGCGGTATGGGGGCCATCTTCGAGATCGGCCGGTCGTTTCGCAACGAAGGTGTCGACGCCACCCACAACCCGGAATTCACCTCTTTGGAGGCCTACCGGGCGGGCGGCGACTACACCACCATGCGGCAGCTGACCAAGCAACTGATCACCCAGGCCGCCGCCACCATCCACGGGCGGGAAGTCGCCTGGCAGGACAAAGCCAAAGTGGAGCGTTTCGCCGCCGATCCGCTGCCGTTTGCCCGGCCGCTGGAATACACCGTTGATCCGGCCGAAGTGCCACCGAATCTCCGCAAGGTCTTCACGCAGTCGAAAAACCCGCTGGTGCAAGTCGATATTTCCGGCGACTGGCCGGTGGTCAGTGTGCTCGACGCGGTCAGTGCCGCAACCGGCCGCACCATCGATCTGGATATGGACCTGACCGACATTGCCGCCATCTGCCGCGACCACGGCATAGAAATCCCGCCGTCAGCCACCGTGGCCGGACTGGTCAATGAACTCTACGAGGAACTGGTGGAAGGCGCTACCGGTTTCCCCACCTTCTACACCGATTTCCCGGCCGAGGGCTGCCCCCTGACCCGCACACACCGGACAGATCCGCGGCTTGCCGAACGCTGGGATCTGGTGGCCTTCGGCATGGAACTGGGCACCGCCTACACGGAACTGACTGATCCGCGTGACCAGCGGGAACGCTTTGTCGCCCAATCGTTGGCCGCAGCGGCCGGCGATCCGGAGGCGATGAGCCTGGATGTTGATTTCCTCCGCTCACTGGAACTGGGCCTGGTCCCCACCGGCGGCATGGGCATGGGGGTTGACCGCATGGTGATGCTGCTGTGCGGCACCGACATCCGCTCCATCATTGCCTTCCCCTACGTCAAACCCGCCACCTGATCTTCCCCACCGTCACCCGGCGCGGGGATTGCTGCCGGACACGAGAAAGAGACACACACCATGACGGTTGATTCCACCTCCGGTCCACAGCAGCCCGGAAGCACCGCCCGGACAGCACTCGTGGCAATGGCGGTCGCGGCAGCCGTGAGCTACAACTCATGGATCCTCGGCCCGCTGGTACCGGAATTACCGCTGACCACTTCCCTGGCCAGCGAATACGGCTCGCCGGTGTGGCGGTTGTCGTGGGTGTTCCGGCTGGGTGATCTTTTCACCGCCATGCTGCTGGTGGGGGTGGTGGTGCTGGGCACCAGAATGCACCTGGCCTGCACCAGGGCCACCTCCCGGCCGCTTGCTGTGGCACGCATCATCTTTGTTGCACTGTCGGCGGTGTTCGCGGTGGCCACCCTGTTTGATGCGTCTTTTCCCATGCCGTGCCCGTACATGACCACCTCGGCGGCGGCATTGGATTCCCCCGAGTGCCTGACTGTGGCGCACTACGTGCACGAATTCACCTCCGGCACTGTTGGCACGGTGGCGGTGGCCGCCATGGCGGTGGTGGCTGTCATGCAGTTTGTCCTGGTCGGGAAAGCCACCGGTACGGCACAAGCCGTCCCGGACAAGTCACTGCTGCCGGCGGGCAGCCGCCTGCACGGGACGGGCACAGAACCCGCAGCAGGTGGTTTTCCCGGCCGCATGTACCGGGTGCCGATGCTCATCGTGGCCGTGTTTTTCGCCCTGGCCTGCCTGTACTGCACCGGCAGTTTCTTTTTCGGCGGCTGGCCGCTGGTCGGTATCGTCCAACGGTTGTCCCTGGTGGCCAACAGTCTCTGGTGGGTACTGGCCGTCACCGGCTGGCTGGCATCCGGGGCTGCGGCCATCCCCGATGATCCGCCCGCGGCGCACCAGGGGTAAAAATAGTGGTGGCACCGGCTGCATGCGCGCCGGCCCCGCCCCTTTTTTTCACCCCGTAACACCTTCGCCCCCGCGCGCCTTCCAGGAGAAACAGTTGGCCGCCACCCCGGACGACGGGTCCATCGACATCGGTCGCCATATTCCCGTCACCTACACCCCCGACCTGTTTTTTACCGCCCCCTCAACCAGCTGCGACGAAGACCACAGCCTGCCGGCGGACAGCACCACCCCGGAGGGGCGGTCGTTCGCCGCCCAGGTGCATGTCGTCGACTACGGCACACCGGGCAATCCGGCGGTGTTTCTGCTCTCCGGGCTGTCGGTGCCGTGGTTCGACTGGCAGGAAGTGGCACAGGCACTGTCCACCGACCACCATGTGGTGGTTTTCGACCGGATCGGTGCCGGACTGTCAACTGCCACCGACGGGCTGCCGCCGGGCAGTCTGCTGGCCGAAGTCGATGTTTTGCACCAGGTGATGGATGCCTGCGGGGTGGACGAAGCACATATTGTGGGCCATTCCATGGCCGGTTTCATCGGTGAGGCTTTCGCATTGAGCCATCCGGCGAAAACCACCCGGTTGACGCTGCTGGACGGATCCTACGAACCGGCCACCGAAGGGGATCTGGACACCATCAGGAACCTGTGGCGGAAAACCCGCACCCCTGGGGTGGTGGAGAAAATAGAGCGCCTGGGTTTGGACATCGATGCCGCCCGGAAAGTGTTCGCCCACGCCTACCAGCTGCACCGGCCGGACCGCCGCCACGGCAATGACGCCCACATCATGGTTCCGCTGGCGCAGACAAAAGACTTCATCGATGGGATGCTGCGGGAGCTTCGCGGATACAACCTGTGGGCCGAGGAACTGGCGCACATTGACCGGGCGCTGCCTTTGAACGTCCCCACCGATGTGGTCGGAGCCTGCCGGGGATGGGCCAACTTCTTCGGCCTGACCCTGGGCCGCTGGCAGCGGAAACTGCGCCGGCACGCCCGCAGCCTGGCGGAAAGAAACCCGGGATCGGAAGTGTATTTCATTCCCATTCAAGCCAGCCACATGATGATGCGGGACAATTCCCGCGACATTATCCGCATTATCCGCGGTCACCTGGGCCGCGACAGCCGTCACCGGATGGGTCCGGCGGCCTGAACGCCCCGTTGGCCAGCACCGGCACCCAGCTGGTCTTCCAGGGCACAGCGCAGCCCGCCGCTGTCCCGCCACCGGGTCACATGCCACAAGCCCCGCCGGTGACAGTGGGATCGCCGCAGGCCCGGTTCCCGTGTAACCATCGGCCCGATCTGTCACCGGTACCGTCTTGTACTGCCCTGCCAGCGTAAGCCGCCCGCTCATCGCGTCACCGGCAGGGATAGACCGTCATTTCCCGGTCACCGGCAACCGTGACGGCGGTGGTGAAACTCAACACATCACCGCCCCGCCTCACATCCGCATTCATTGCCGAAGCCCCTTGAATCCCCCAGTCGAAACGCATCCGGTAGGCCTGTTGGCCGGCATAGTTCTCCATCACCCGGGCGGGAGCGGGAAACCACCACCGGCGGGAAAACAACATCTGCCGCACACCGCATTCCCGGGTGTCACGGTGCGTGTCACAATGAAATGGGCAACAGCAAAAAACATCACGGCACCCCCCGGTGCACGCCCCGCAAGGAGAATCCCGTGCCAGACAAGTCCACCCCGCACATCGTCCCGAACGGTGCCCCGATCGCCGACACCATTCTTCTTCCCGGGGATCCGCTGCGGGCGAAATTCGTCGCCGAGACATATCTCGACGATGCCGTCCAATTCAACAGTGTGCGCAACGCCCTCGGTTTCACCGGCACCTACCGGGGCAGGGAAGTCTCCGTCATGGGCACCGGCATGGGCATTCCGTCGATCTCCCTGTACTCCTGGGAGTTGATCCACGTGTTCGGCTGCACCAACCTGATCCGCATCGGATCCTGCGGCTCCATGCGCAAAGACCTCGACCTCTACGACATTGTGGTCGCCCAGGCCGCCTCCACGGACTCCAATTTTCTCGCCCAGTACAACCTGCCCGGCACCTTCGCCCCAACCGCGTCTTTCCGCCTGCTGGACGCCTTCCACAGCCAGGCAAAACAGCAGGGCGTCACGCCCCGCTTCGGCAATGTCTTGAGTTCCGATGTGTTCTACGGCGCCGACCGGACAGCCATCGACCGTTGGGCGGGGATGGGTGTGCTGGCCGTCGAGATGGAAACCGCCGGCCTGTACGCGGTGGCCGCCCACGCCGGCGTGGATGCGCTGGGGGTGTTCACCGTCTCCGACAACCTTGTCACCGGTGAGAAAACCAGTCCCGAGAAGCGCCGGACCTCTTTCACCCGGATGATGGAACTCGCCCTGCCGCTGGCCGGCGCCTGAAAAAACCACCCGCCCCATCACCGGCAGGCACCGTCTTGCCCTGAAAGCCCGACCGGACAACGGCTGCCGGTGCTTTTGTTTTCCGGCCGCCGCATCCACCACGCTGCGGTACAGAATTTCCTCCCCCACAGTTTTTCCACCTGCCCATTCCAACAACCCCGCCTGCGGCGGGGGGATCCCCTACCCGGCCGGGCACCGGCCCGGATTGCTGTCTGCGGCCCGACCGCATCTACTATTGCCTGACACACCTGCCGCACATGCGGCAACGGTTGGCGGCGGCACCAGTTTTTCCGCCGACGACGCACCACACCGGGCGCCGGTGGTCCGGCCACGGGTGCACCTTCGACTCCCCTTCCCCCTGATTTCCCCCAGGAGCTTGCCATGTCCCCCGCCGATGATGCTGTCAACCAGATCAAACAAACCGCCAAACAAACCGCCGACAAGGGCCGCAAAATCGTCATCGGCTGCGGCATCTTCTTCATCGCGGTGCTGCTGCTGATTGTCGTGTCGTGCATGTCCGGCGACGACGAAAACGATCCGCAGCCGGCAACCACCACCGTCGTATCCGTGACCACGGAAACATCGTCAGTGGCCGTTGTCACGCAATCCCCGCAGACCGCCACCAGCACCGTGGCCGTGGTGACCGAACCGGCCACTGCGACAGTCACCGCCACCCGGTAGTTCTTTTCTTTAAACTTTCCCCCATACCCGGCGCGCACAGGTCCCGGCGGTGGGGGATGAAAACTGCTCCCGCGGCTCAGTGCCCAAGACCGATGGCGGCTGTGAGATCACCGGCGATGCGCTCCAGCCTGCGCTGTGCGGCAGCGCCCGGCCGGGGTTGATCATTGCCGATGACCACCTCCAGGTAGCATTTGAGTTTCGGTTCGGTGCCCGACGGCCGGATGATCACCCGGTCATTGTCAGCTGTGAACAGCACCAATCCGGTGGTCGGCGGCAGGCCGTTGTAGCCGGTGGACAGATCGTGTGTGTGCACAACCTGTGATCCCGCCAACCGGGTGGGCGGATTGTCCAGCAGCCTGTCCAATGTTCGGTCGATCAGCGACAGGTCCGTCACCCGGAAGGTCAGCGGACGGGTCTGGTAGAAACCGTAGTCGTCGCGCAGCCGGTTGAGTTCGTCGACAAGACCGGCACCCCGCTGTTTCAGGGTTGCCGCATAGTTGGCTACCGTGACCGCGGTGCACACGCCGTCTTTGTCGCGGACGAATTCGGGGTCGCAGCAAAAACCGATGGCTTCTTCGTAGCCGAACACAATGCCGGGGCTGCGGGCGATCCATTTGAAGCCGGTGAGTGTCTGGGTGTGGCCGCGGCCGTGTCCTTTGGCAATCGCGGCCAGCCACCGCGAGGAGACAAGCGAACTCGCGCAGCCGCCGCCGGTGGTGTGGCTGAGCACCCAGTCGCCCAGCAGGGCACCGGTTTCATCGCCGCTCAACTGTGTCCAGGCGGTGTCACCGGTGTGTGCGTCGGGCACCGGGATGGCCACCGCGCACCGGTCGGCATCCGGGTCCAGGGCGATGATCACATCGGCCGCAACTTTTTCCGCGGCAGCGACCGCCAAATCCAAAGCCCCCGGTTCTTCCGGGTTGGGAAACGACACGGTCGGAAAATCCGGGTCGGGATAGGCCTGGGCACCCACCAGGTGCACATCGTGGTATCCGGCCCGGGCCAGGGCGGCAACAGCGGTACGGCCCCCCACACCGTGCATGGGGGTGAGCACAAGGCGCAGATTGTTTTTGGCTTCCTTGTCCGGGCCTTGTTCACCCAGTGTTCCCGCCCGCGCCAGATAGGCTTCCAGCACATCGGCGCGCGTGACCGATGAGTAGTCGCGTTCAATCGCATCGGCGGGACCGGCCGCGGCGATGGCCCGCTGGATTTCTTTGTCGGCCGGGCTGATCAGCTGCACGCCCCGCCCGTCGCCGGTGGCGATCCGCCCGCCGAGATACACCTTGTAGCCGTTGTCTGCCGGCGGATTGTGGGAGGCGGTCACCATCACCCCGGCGTCGGCGTTGAGGTACCGGACGGCGAAAGCGGTCACCGGGGTGGGCAGTTGCTCTTCCAGCAGTATCGCTGTGCCACCGGCTGCCGCCACCACAGCCGCGGCATCATGGGCGAATGCGTGGCTGCCGTGGCGGGCATCGCAGCCGATGACCACCACCGGGTTGGCAACACGGGCAGTCAACCAATCGACCAGGCCTTTGGTGGCTTTGATCACTGTCGCCCGGTTCATGCGGTGCTCCCCCGGACCGACTTCGCCCCGCAGACCAGCGGTACCGAAGGTCAACGGCCCGGAAAACATCTGCTCCAGCATCCCCCGGGCGGCCGGATCGTCGTGTGCTGTGTCCACCAGGTCTTTGACGAATCGGGCGCTGTCGTCATCCGGGTCGTGCTCGGCCCAGTCGGTGGCCCGTGCCACCACATCGTCACAGTGGGGATCAGTGATCATCGCGTATGTCCTTATCCGCCGTCGTGGTTGCGGGGTGACGGCGTCAACCGGGGGCTGCGTGTTTTTTTCGGTACTGAAAAAACTGCGTGGTGTTTTTCAGGGCGCACCCCGGTCAGTCGTCCAGTCCTTCCAGGACTGTCGCCGACGAGGACAGCCCCAGGCGGGTGGCCCCGGCGCGCACCATGGCCAGGGCTGTTTCGGTGCTGCGGATACCGCCGGAGGCTTTGATTCCCAGCCGCCCGCCGACGGTTTTGCTCATCAGTTCGACAGCGTGCACGCTGGCACCGCCCGCCGGATGGAATCCGGTGGAGGTTTTCACAAAATCGGCCCCCGCTTGTTCCGCCGCCAGGCAGGCACCGGTGATGGCTTGATCATCCAGGCAGGCGGTTTCCAGGATCACTTTGACGACAACCGGTGCCGGGCAGGCGGCGCGGACAGCGGCTATTTCTTCTTCCAGTTCCCCGAAGCGGTGGCGCACCGCCAAAGAGACATCGATGACCATGTCGATCTCCTGCGCCCCGTCTTCCACAGCCCGGGCGGCTTCGGCGGCTTTGATTTCTTTTTTCACCGCGCCGGAGGGAAAACCGACCACGGTGGCCACAACCATCCCCTCCGGGGTGGCGACGGGAAGCCGGTTGGGGGAGACACACACCGAATAGGTGCCCAGTTCGGCGGCTTGTTTGACCAGGGCGTCCACATCGGCGGGCGTGGCCTCCGGTGTGAGCAGGGTGTGGTCGATCATCCGGGCGAGTTCGCTTTTTGTCACCATCGTCGTCTCCGTTTTCTTGTGTTGGCAGATTGTGCGTTCGGTTCGTGGGGAACGACCGGGCTTGTGCGGTATCATCCGCCATCAAGGCTACGTCCCCGGCGGACAACCGGAAGCCGGGGACCGGGTCAGCTGACCGGGGCTGCGGTGTCGCGTATCCCGCACAGTCACCCGGCCACACACCAGACGGTGGTGCCCGGTTCCACCACCCGGTCGGGAGTACCGCCGGACGGTGCCACCCCACCGGGCCACGCCGATGACATCACCACCCGCCAGCAGTCGGGTACCGGGTAGTCATCGTCGATGGCGTGGATGATCCGCACTGTCTCCCCGGCCGGGGGATGGCTGTCGAAGACGAGGACCCCGGCGGGGGACTCAACCGGGGTGAAGCTGCCCGCCCCCAAATCCAGTTGTTTCCGCATCCCGATCGCGGCCCGGTAGAAATTGACTGTCGATGACGGATCCCCATCCTGACAGTCGGCGGCGATATCACCGTAGCCGTCCGGCTGCGGCAGCCACGGTGCGGCGGGTGCACCACCGTCGGCGGTGCCGGTGGGGCTGAACCCGAAAGAGGCACCGTTTTTCTTCCACGGCAGCGGTGCCCGGCAGCCGTCGCGGCCCAGCTGTGTTTTGCCGCTGCGCACAAATGTCGGATCCAGCCGGTCAGCGGGATCCATGGTGGTGTGGTCGAAAAGCCCCAGTTCCTCCCCCTGGTAGAGGTAGGCCGAGCCGGGAAGGGCCAGCATGAACAACGTGGCTGCTTTCGCCCACACCAGTCCGCGGTCGTGGTCGGGCTGCGGATCATCGGGGCCGATACCGTTGGGCACCGAGTTTTTCGGATTCAGGCCGAAACGGCTGACATGGCGGACGGTGTCATGGTTCGACAGCGCCCACGCGGTGCGGGTGCGCAGCGCCGGCGGCACCCTGTCCCCGGCATGGCGGTCAACGACTTCGAGCAGATCTTTTTTCGTCCAGGGGCTGAGAAGCAGATCGAATGCGAAAGCGGAATCGAGTTCGTCGTCGCTGATGTAGGGGTGGCGGCGTGCCGGATCATCCACCCACAGCTCCCCGACCAGGTCTTTTTTCGCCGCACACGAGTCGGCGAATTCACGCCAGCTGCGGTAGATCTCATGGACGCCGTCATTGTCGAAACGCGGGTCACTGTCGGATTTGATCGATTCGATCATCCCGGAGCCGTCGGCCATATCCGGCAAACCCTCTTCTTTGACCAGCCCGCCGGCGACATCGATGCGGAAACCGTCGACCCCTTTGTCGAACCAGAAGCGCAGCACGTCGAGGAATTCCCGTTTCACTTCGTCGTTGTTCCAGTTCAGATCCGGCTGGCCGGGATCAAACAGGTGCAGATACCACTGGGTGTCACCGGCCCACGGGTTGCCCGCCGCATCAGGGCGGTCGGCGACTTTCGTCCACGCGGAACCGCCGAAAATCGATTCCCAGTTATTCGGCGGGGTGTCCGGGTTGGCGGGATCGATGTCGCGGAACCAGTACCACTCCCGCGCCGGTGATCCGGGTCCTTGTTTCAGTGCCTGCACGAATTTCTCGTGGGCGGCGGAAGTATGGTTGGGCACCAGATCCAGATAGATCCGCAAACCCCTGTCGTGGCAGGCGGCGATCAGTTCCTCCATGTCGGCCAGCGTGCCGTACATCGGATCGATCATCCGGTAGTCGGTGACGTCGTAGCCGCCGTCGCACTGCGGGGAGGAAAAACACGGCGACAGCCAGATACCGTCAACCCCCAGAGAGGCGATCCAGTCGAGGGCGCTGGTGATCCCCCTGATATCACCCGAGCCGTTGCCGGTGGTGTCCCGGAAACTGCGCGGATAGACCTGGTAGATCACCGGGGTGCTGGTGGCATGGGATTCGGCGGCCATGAAAACACGCTCCTTCAAACATTCGGGAAAAACTATCCTCACCCTCATCCGCCGCATGCCGCGGCTGGTGTTCCCGGCCATGGTAGGACACCCGGATAAAGCGTGCGGACATGCACCACACCGCGGGCGCGGCGCGGGCGTCCAGTTGGTGCCAGGCCCTCTGGTGTGGTTGGGTAACCGTCCATGAACAACTATTTCTCAGTATCCTCACTCGCGGACCTGTCTGCCCTGGAGGTGCACCGGCTCTACAAACTGCGGGTCGATGTCTTCGTCCACGAGCAGCACTGCGCCTACGCGGAAATTGATGACATTGACGCCCTGCCCACCACCTTCCATGTGCAGGCATTCGAAGGACCGGCCGGGCGTGAACCGGTCGGTACCGCCCGCCTGTTCCCCGACACCGCGGCCGGTTTCGCCCACAAGTGCCTGGGCAGCGTGGACCTGCCCCATGACGGTGACTTGTGGCAGCTGGGCCGGGTGTGCACCGCACAGTCGGTGCGCGGATCAGGTCTCGGGGCGGAAATCCTCCGCCAGACTCTGCGGCTTGCCCATGAGCAGGATCCGGAGCGCGACATTGTCATCACCGCCCAGGTGCCGCTGGAAGACTACTACGGCCGGTTCGGTTTCGTCCGCTGCGGCGAGATCTTCGACTGGGATGGCATGGATCATCTGCCGATGGTCCGGCCCGCGGGACCGGTGGGCCAGCCCAGCTGATCGCCCCATCGCCCGAGCCATAAGCCGGGCTTGTGCGGGTTTTCACCCCACAGCACACACGGCCGGCCCCTGTGACAGGGGCCGGCCGTAGGGGTGTTGGTGCACGCTGGGCTGTTTTTGCTACAGGGTGACGTGAACCCCGTGGCTGATCTGCCGGTAGGCCAGGGCGTAGGCGATACCGCTGAACGGCAGCAGAATCAGGGCACCGACAATGGTGAACACGCTGATTGTGACCATGACCGCCACCAGCACTGACAGTCCCAGAAGCGGCAGGTAGTTGCGGGATCCGTCCGCGAAGCAGCGGACGAAGGATTCACCGATCCCGCAGCCGTGGTCCAAAGCGTAGAAGGGCGCCAGCTGGTAGAGCGGGGAGGCGACAAGAAGCACCAGCATCACCAGCAGGTACAGGCCACCGAACAGCAGAGCATCGTTGCCGGTGGGATCGGTGGACTGGAAGACCACCGACACCGTCGAGGGCAGGGCCACCACGGCGGTGACCAGAAACGGAATGCCGAAGCCGTGTTTGAAGCGGAAGAAATCACCGAAGCTGATGCGGCGGTTCTCCGCGACCTGCAGGGCACCGTTGTAGGCGGCGGTGGTCAACACGGCGGAAAACACAACCGAGAGCACCGCAATGGCGACCATGACCCCCAGCGGCATCTGCACGTCCGCATCCGGACTCAAAGTCGCCGGATCAATGGTGTCGAAAACGGTGAAGAACATCAGCACAGCCGCACCCACGCCGATGACCATCACCCCGGCGAAACCGAGCAGGCCGAGCAAAAACCACGGCAGGAAGCGGGCGAACAGCTGTGAAAATCCCGTGCCGATCGTGGCGAACACCTTCAGTGAGCCGTCTGACTGCACCACGCCGGGCGGCAGCGACGATGCGGGGGGCTGTGGTCCGCGGTAGAAATCACCCGCTGGTTCTTCCGGCCCGTAGTCCGGTAAATGATTCGCATTCATATTGTTCTTTCGCCTTTCTCGTCCGGCCCTTTCCGGGTGGACGGGGTCGACTTAAAAAACCCGGCATCACACGTGTAGGGCAGCGGCACCGGCGCCGAACCCGCTCAACCGGGAGGGGATCCACGGTGCGGGGACCAACAATCCGTGTCGTGTCCCGGGGCAGGTGCCGTGGATGTGGAAGGCAATATACCCCCGCCACCGCCGGTTTGAAAGATAGCCAAACAACACCGCAGGTCACAGTAGACAACACCGGTCACAGAAATAGGGAACACACGGGGCGGGGCGGCGTTTTCCCCTCTCCCCCGGGTATGCCCCGGATGCGCTATTGCGCCGGCACCACGCAGGAGGCGGCCTGCACCGCCCGTTGGCGGGCCTGGTCGGTTGTTTCGGCTGTGGCCAAAGCAACACCCATCCGGCGCCGCGGGGTGCAATCCGGTTTCCCGAACAGCCGGAGCGTTGATTCCGGCACCGCCATCGCCTTGTCGACGCCGGTAAACAGCGGATCATAGTTTTCCTGCCCGGCATGGATGACCGCCGACGCCCCGGGACTGATTAAGGTCACATCCACCGGCAAACCCAAAATGGCGCGGGCATGCAGATCGAATTCGGAAAGCCGCTGGCTGGCCATGGTCACCATGCCGGTGTCATGCGGCCGGGGGGAGACCTCACTGAAAAATACCTCGTCGCCTTTGACGAAAAGCTCCACCCCGAAGATGCCCCGTCCACCCAGCGCCCCGGTAATCCGGGCGGCAATCGAGCGGGCTGATTCCAGGGCGGACTCGCTCATGGCCATCGGCTGCCAGGACTCGACGTAGTCGCCCATCTCCTGCCGGTGGCCGATCGGTTCGCAAAACCAGGTGGCGGGTTTGCCGGTGGCCGGGTCAATTGAACGCACCGTCAACAGGGTGATCTCGTAGTCGAAGTCGACAAACCCCTCGACAATGACCGCCCCGGCACCGGCCCGGCCGCCTTTTTGCGCATAGTTCCAGGCCCCGTCGATATCCCCGGCATCCCGGACCACCGACTGCCCTTTACCCGATGAACTCATCACCGGCTTGACCACACAGGGGAAACCGATCTCGGCGACAGCCCGGTCGAAAGCCACTTTGTCGGCGGCAAACCGGTAGGGGCTGGTGGGAAGACCCAGTTGTTCGGCCGCCAGGCGGCGGATCCCCTCCCGGTCCATGGTCAGTTTCGTCGCCCGGGCGGTGGGCACCACTGTGGCCAGCCCGTCCTGTTCAATGCGCACCAGCTCATCCGTGGCCAGGGCCTCGATCTCGGGGACAATGAAGGTCGGCCGGACATCTTCGACCAGAAGCCGCAGCTGCTGCGGGTCAGTCATGTCAATGACATGGGCGGTCAAAGCCACCTGCAGGGCCGGGGCGCCGGGATAGCTGTCGACGGCATGCACCTCCACCCCGAGCCGCTGGAAGGCGATGGCCAGTTCCTTGCCCAGTTCCCCGGAACCCAGAATCATCACGGAGATGGCATTGTCACTGCCCGGGCTGGCATAGACGGTCGGTGTGAACATGGCTGCGGAAAACAACTCCTGGAATGTCGGGAAAATCGGGTGGAAAAAGACGGCTCACGCGGGGGATGTTTCCCCGCACCGTGGTACCCGTCGGCGTGGCGGGATACCGCGGAAACACAGTCTATCCGCTCTGGCGGACCAGTTCGGTGGGTTGTTCGGTGCCACAGCGGATCAGATCGGGAAGATGACCGGAGGATTCGGCGAGCCGTTCAATATCACCCCGGGTCTTGGCCCCCATCAGGGTCACATACACCTGGCTCATGACTTCCGCATCGCACTGCGGCCGCATCTGGCAGGAGGCCAGCAGATTGCCCTGTGATTTGAAGCCGATGAAGTTGACGAAACCGTTCTCCCCGGTGGCCGGGTTGGTGGCGATGAACGGAATCTGCACCACCTGGGTGTTGTCCGGATCGCCGGGGTCGGCGGGCTTGACCCCCATCACGGCGGCACCGTCATAGGTGGTGGCTTCCTTGTCCGGCGACACCTCACCGGCGCTTTTCAAAATCGTTCCGGTGGTGTGGAAGTCGAGGCCGTCGGCACTGATCCCGATCGGGGTGACCCATTCCAGATAGGATTTGTCCGGCACCCGGTTGTCGTAGGCGTCCGTCAACGCCTCGTACAAGTCAGTGTTGTCGGTTGGCCCCAGGTGGATGGTCACATCCCCGTCAGTGCCGAAACAGGAACCGGGAACCGTCCAGTCACCGGTGTAGGCGGCCACGAATTCAGTGGCGGCGGCGGTGGCCTGCTTCTGCTCTTCGGTGGCGCACGCCGAGATCACACCGGCTACCAGACATACCGCGGCGGCTGAACGAAACGCGGCTGAACGAAACACTGTGGCGGTCATGCGTGAGGCCGACCTTTCAAAACAAGCATGTGCCGCCCGCGCCGGAAACAGTGGCACCGGTGACGCGGGCGGATATTTTCTTCCGGGACAATTGTGGCCGGGTCACCAGGTTCACCGGCATCAACCACCACTGTAGCCGCTGCAGGCTGTGATGGATACAGCATCGGGGAAAGCAGATGGCTTTCCACCACGACTGTTTTTCCGGCACAGACGCCCACCGGACAACCGCCGGACAAGTAGACTTGCATCCATGGCCTACCATGCAGACTCCAGCGATCTCGAGAAAAAAGAAGTGCTCACCTGGGACAGGTTCGGTTCCGCGACCCGTGAGCTGGCGCAGACGATTGTCGACTCCGATTTCGAGCCGGAAATCATCATCGCCGTTGCCCGCGGCGGGCTGGTTCCCGCCGGCGCGTTGAGCTACGCCATGGGGGTGAAATTGGCCGACACCATGAACGTCGAGTTCTACACCGATGTCGAGGAAACACTGCCCGATCCGGTGCTGCTGGCCCCCATGCTGGACATGTCGGAAATCTCCGACAAAAAGCTGCTGGTCGTCGACGATGTGGCTGATTCGGGCCGCACTCTCGCCCTGGTGCTGGAGATTCTGAAAAAAGCCGGTGCCGGTGATGTGCGCAGCGCCGTGCTGTACGCGAAATCGCGGTCGGTGGTTGACCCGGACTACATCTGGAACCGCACCGACGACTGGATCGTGTTCCCCTGGTCGGCGGAAAAACCCGTCGAACGCAGCTGACTTCGCCCCGGCAGCCACAGGTCAAACCAACGGTACCGGGCCGCTGCGGCATATCCCGGGGACAGTAACCGGCACACCGCCCCCGGCATGCCGGCACGGTCACCGGCAGACCAGCGCCACCCGCGGGACTACAGCATCCGGCTCAAAGCGGTGCAGGCTGTCCCCGCCCCGGGCAGCACCCCGTCCGGCCCGGGTGACCCGGCAGCTGTCCCCCTCTCTCAGTGCGATGACCCCATGGCCGTGAGAATCATCTGCACAGGATTGACCGGCCGCAGCGGCAGCGGCCGGTATTTTTGCACGATCCAGCAGCGTTCGTAGTTGTCGTACATCACCCCCAGGCCCTGCAGCGACTGCTCGCGCTCATTGTCTTTCAGCATCTCCCACCCGGGGGTCTGCTGCATCCATGCATAGGCGTCGTGGCGGTCCATCCGGAAATACGGTGCCTCGGTGTAGGCGCGCTCCAGCAGGACACAGTTCATGTGCGCGTAGTCAGCCGCCGGATCATAGTGCATCGGGTAGGCGGCTGCCTGGCCGGCTCCGGCACACAGGGCACCGGCAGCAATGGCAGCCGCGACCATACGTCGTCGCATAACGTCATCCTTCCTCGTTGTTTTTCACCGGCCGGGCCATCTGCCCGTTCAACAGCAGCTGCCCATCCGGGGTTGTCCACAAAAATTCTAGCCCCGGCACCTGCGGGCCGGGCAGCGCACAACAGCTGCCCCTGCCCCACCTGCCGGACCCCCACCGGCGCACACGGTTCGGCGCCCCCCACAGACACAGCAACTTTTAAGTATTATTTTTCACCGGCCGGGGCCCCGGTGGCCGGACGGGCAAAAAGCCAGCCGCATCCATGCCCCATCAATCCCGCGCACACACCCCGCCAGACGCCTCCCAGCAGGTAGAAAACATTCGCACGTCAAAAAACCCAGGCGCTGCCCGGGGCGGATCGTGCCGGATAATCCGGCACCGGCTTACGGTTAGGGGGTGAAACTAAATCCCCTGTTGAGGTTGCAGGATTTGCGCCTGCCCGGCAAACACTCTTTTATGGACCACGGGGAGGATCGTCATGTACTGCGGTTGTCCGTACGCGAGGCGCTTTTCCTTCCGGCGCCCCAGCGTCGTCACGGACGACTGCTGCGGATCCGCCGGGGTCTTTTCCGGCCATCGCCCCTTCCGCGATGGAAGAAGCTCCGGCGGGCCGCCTTTTTTCTGGGGGCGATCCTCCCCTTTTTTTCACCTCACCGGGTTGTTTGGACTCCGGGCCGCACCCGATGGAGCCGCATCCGCCGGGTGCGGCTGTTTTTTATGGAAAAAATCTTTCCCTCCCCCGGCAACACCCCGTACCCCCAAGGAAAAAGCCGTGCCCGGCGGGGATGTCCCGCCGGGCACGGCTGATTGCCGGAAAAGCTGTCGTCGCCCCTTTAAGATTTCACGCAAGGGTTGTTCCGGCAGCCGTATCCGCGCTGCTACTGGGTCGGAGTAGCGGGAATGTCGGTGGTCTGCGCCTGCGGCTGCGTGGAGTAGGTCACCGTGGTGGAGGAGGAGTCAACCGTGGTGTCCTTCTTGTTGCGGCCGAACAGCATCTGGTCCAGGGACCAGCGGCCGGCACCGGTGAACAGCAGGGCGGCGGAGGCCGCGCACAGCAGCAGCTGGTACTCGTAGCCGCCGTCGGTGTTGAAGAAACCGTTGGCCGCGTGCACGTAGTAGATGGCACCGCCGATGACCAGGCCGATACCCAGCGAGGCCAGGCGGGTCAGCAGGCCGATAACCAGGGCCAGGCCGCCGAACAGCTCAGTCAGGGTGGCGATCCAGGCGAAAAGCTCCGGCTGCGGCATATCCAGGCTGCCGAAGAAACCGGCCACACCCGTCGGGCCTTTGACAAACAGCTTGTCCCAGCCGTGGACGATCATAATGACGCCGATTCCCAGGCGGAGGATGAATAATCCGAGATCATTGAGGGTACGCATTGAAAAAATCTTTCCTGTTGGTTGTTGGGGGATCAAAATAGCGGCTCCGGTGCCTGTTGTTTGCCACAACCCACCGGCTTCGGCACCCACCGCGGACGGGCGGGTATCCCAGCCGACGGCAGCGCCTTAAAAAACAGGCGAGAACAACTACTACCGGGCCCGCGGGCATTGTGCCATAAGCGATATGCCAGTGCCAGAAGCAGATCAGCGGCACCACTGGGTGTGGTGCCGCTGATCATGGCTGTGCCGCAGGTTAGCGGCCTGCCCGTGACCTCGCCGTTATCACCGGGGAGGTCATGACTTGGGGGTGTAGTTTTTGTTCTGCCGTTGTCGGCTGCGCCTAGCTGGCCATCACATCGTGGATTTCGATGGTCTGGGTGCGCTTCGGGCCGACACCGATGTAGGAGACCCGGCAGTCGGACAGCTCTTCCAGGCGGTGGATGTAGTCCCGGGCTTTTGCGGGCAGTTCATCGAAGCTGGTGCAGCCGGTGATGTCTTCGTCCCAGGCGGGCATTGTTTCGTAGATCGGTGTTGCGTGGTGGAAGTCCGACTGGTTGACCGGCATCTCGTCGAAGCGTTTGCCGTCGACGTCGTAGGCGACACAGATCGGAATTTCACCGATACCGGTGAGCACATCCAGCTTGGTGACAAACAGGTCGGTGAATCCGTTGACCCGTGAGGCGTAGCGGGCCACAACCGAGTCGTACCAGCCGCAGCGGCGTTTACGCCCGGTATTGACCCCAACCTCACCGCCGGTGGTCTGCAGGAATTCACCCCACTTGTCGAACAGCTCGGTCGGGAAGGGGCCGGCACCGACACGGGTGGTGTAGGCCTTGATGATGCCCAGGGAGCTGGTGATCTTCGTCGGGCCGATACCGGAGCCCACGCAGGCGCCGCCGGCGGTCGGGTTGGAGGAAGTGACAAACGGGTAGGTGCCGTGGTCCACGTCGAGCATGGTGGCCTGACCGCCTTCCATGAGCACCGATTTCCCCTCGGCCAGGGCTTTGTTCAGTTCCAGTTCCGCTTCGATGACCATCGGTTCCAGTCGGTCGGCGTAGGACAGGAAGTAGTCGACGATCTCGTTCGGGTCGATGGCTTTGCGGTTGTACATTTTGACCAGAATCTGGTTTTTCACCGCCAGGGCCGATTCGACTTTCTGGCGCAGAATCGACTCGTCGAAAATATCCTGCATCCGGATGCCGACGCGGGAGACTTTGTCCGCATACGTCGGGCCGATACCGCGGCCGGTGGTGCCGATGGCGCGTTTGCCGAGGAAACGCTCCTGCACCCGGTCAAGTACCTGGTGGTAGGGGGCCACCACATGGGCGTTGGCGGAAATCTTCAACCGGGAGGCGTTGGCGCCGCGGGCTTCCAGGCCGTCGATTTCCTCGAACAGGGCCTGCAGGTTGACCACCACACCATTGCCCAGCACCGGGGTGGCGTTTTCGCTGAGCACACCGGCGGGAAGAAGCTTCAGTTCGTATTTCTCACCGCCGACAACCACCGTGTGGCCGGCGTTGTTGCCGCCGTTGGGTTTGACGACGTAATCGACTTTCCCGCCGAGAATATCTGTCGCTTTACCTTTGCCTTCATCGCCCCACTGGGCACCGACTACGACGATTACCGCCATGGTTTTCCACCGGTCACTTTCACGGTTGGTTTTTTAAAAAGGAAGAAATACTTGTCGTATGGGGCCGCCAGGCCCCACGCGGGCTTAGCCGTCATCCCGCGGATGAGTCCAAGCCCGGTCACACGGCCTCCAAGTCTACCGCCTGGCCTGGCCGCTCCGGTCACGCCCTCAGCGGCAGCGCCGAAAAACCACCCCGGTCAACCGGCAGCCCGGCTGCCCGCCATGCCTTATAGACTGGTCTGCCATGGTGATGCTTGCAGTGTGTTTGGGTGAGGGCCCGCAAACGGTTGTGCCGGCCGTCAGCGCAGGGGAAACAATTGTTCTCCCCGCCCGTCCGGGCCGGAAGGATTTCGCAGCGCTGATGGACTTCATTGCCGCCCACACCCCGGATGATCTGGGGCCGGGCCTCGAGCAGCTGCAGAAACAGCCTGATCTCACCCCGCCCGGGCAACCGGTGGCGCAGGAGTTTTCCGGCCCCCGGCTGCGGGTTGTCATCAGCGGCGATGATGCCGGCTTTGCCGCGGTGGCCACAAAGCTGATGCGCACCGACAACCTGTGGGTGGACCTGGCCTATGTGCCGTCATCCGCGGACAGTCCGGCCGCCACCAACTACGGCATCCCCACCGACCGGCAGCAGGCGGTCGAGATGGCAATATCCGGCCCGGTCAGCCCGGTTCCGCTGATCCGCGACGACAGCGCACAGATGGTGTTCGGGCATGCCACCGTCACCGACTTTTCCGGCGGGGAGGTCACCGGCGAGATCATTGTCGACGACCATGTGCTGCTTGACCACCGGGCGGGAAAGAAAAAACCGGCCCGCGGATTCTACGGGGCGAAACTGGTGCCCATGAAAGACCAGCCCGGCCTGGCGGCTGTTGTCATGGACACCCCGTTGACGCCGCCGGCCCCCACCGGTGGTCTGGCCGGAAAGCTTGCCGGGCTGTTGGGCCGCGGCAGGAACACACCCACCGGGACAGTGGATCCGGATACCCTTTCCACCGGCCGCGCCCTGCAGGCCGGCGGGCTGAATCTGGCGGTCACCGTCGATGGGGTTACCCGCCCCCGGCCGGTCGAACGCGCCACTTTCTACCGGCATCTGCGTGATCTGCAGCTTGTGCGTGGGCAATCCTGACCTAGCCTGGGAGATATGAACGAACCCACCGGGCGACCGGATAAACCCGACAGCGCACGCGGGTGGACGGCACCGTTTATGGACGCCCCTGCACCCGGACCCACCGCCCCCGCGGCAGCACACACTGTCCGGGGCAGTACGTCCCGGCCACTGCAACAGGTGGCAGCCCCGGCCCATGCCACACCGACTTTTTCCCGGCCTGTCAGCTGGATGAGGATGGGGCTGGCGGTTGCCATGCTGGTGGTGCTGCCACTGGTGATGCTGGTGGCGGGCCTGGTGATCGGCCGGGTGGTCTTCGATTCGTCGGCCTCCGAAATCTTTTTCCTTGTTCCCTTCGTCCTGGCCACCATCATTGGGCTGTCAGCCACCGTGCTGCCCGGCAGATGGTCGGCGGCTGATCTGGGGTGGGTGAAACCGGCCTGGCCGTGGTGGCATCTGCTGTGGATTGTTCCCGCCGCCCTGATCACCACCAGCACCGCCACCGCAGTTGTGGCGGGCCTGCTGCTCCACCTGGAGCCGGCGGAGGAAGCCTCGGCGGAACTGTTCCACCGGACGGTACCGGTCTGGTACATCCCGCTGATCCTTAGCGTGGTTGTCGCCGGACCGGCGGTGGAGGAAATACTGTTCCGCCGTTTGCTGATGGCCAGAATCGAGCAGACGCTATTTCCCGTCACCGGCCCGGTGGCCGGGCCGGTGATCGCCATCGTGCTGCAGGCGGCGGTCTTCGGCCTGGTCCACGTGGTGCCGCAGGTGATCGTTTTCGCGTTTTTCCTCGGCCTGGTGCTGGGTGTTCTGGCCAGAACCGGCAGATCGATCTGGCCGTCTTTCATCATGCACGCCGTCAACAATCTGATCGTGACGTCGATGGTGCTGGCGAGCCTGTGAGCACCTTTCAGGAGTGCAGCTCCGGGGGTTGTTCCGGGTGGGTGGATGTCGGGGCCAGCACCGCTTTCGACGAGTTGCGGCTCAACCCGCAGATTTGCAGAAGATCAACGATCAGGGAGCGTGACTGGCCGAGCACCATCACCGCCGACAGCACCCGGCCGTCGGCCACATCGCCGCCCGCCCGGGCGCCCAGCTGACGCAGTTTCCGGGTCAGGCGGGGAATCTCATCGGATTCCTGGATCGAATCGTTGGTGCCGTAGAGCTGGCTGAGCCGGGCCATCACCTCGGCCAGCTCACCCATGATGGCGATCTGTTCGGCCGATACCTCATCGTGGTCTTCGGCGATGACCTGGGCGCGCCGCGCCAGCACCCGGGTATTGCGCATGGCGTTGTCCACCGGGTTCAAAATCCTCATCAACGATTTCACCCGGCGGCGGTTTTTCCAGTGCAGCGGGGAGATGGCCGCGGCTTCCCTGCCGGCTTTGGCGTGCGCGATCAGATTGTTGATGTTGGCCTGGGTGCCGCGGGCGGTGGCAAGGGCGGCCCGGATACGCGCGGCATCGCCTTTGTCCAGGGCGACGGTGACCTCCGCCAGGACATTCGAGGCAATACCCAAAATGGCGGCTATCTCTTTGCGGCCGCCTTTCAGCGGTGAATCCGGCACCAGGGCCAAAATGACGATGGCTGTGGTCCCGCCGATAAACGAATCCAGCATCCGGTCCACCCCGCCGGAGGTACCGGGCGGAAAAATCGTGGCGATGAGCACCACACCGATACCGGCCTGGGTGAACACCAGCTGTGATTTATCGCAGTAGATGGCGGTGACCATGGCAATGGCCACAATCACCCCCATCTGCCAGATCCCGCCGCCGAAGGTGGTGACCAGCAGATCCCCCAGTCCGACGCCGAGGGTGACCCCCACATTCAGATCAATGGCCCGCCGCAGCCGGTCACCGCCGGACAAACCGATGATGATGATCGCGGCCATGGGGGCGAAAAACACATTGTGGTGGCCGAACCACTGCATGGCCACATACCACGACACCCCGGCGGCCAGGGATCCCTGCAGGATCGGCACCCAGGAGTTTTTCACCCGTGCCAGGCCCTCCGAGTTGAAGCGGCGGATACGCCTGACCACCGCACCGCCGGGGGTTGTTGTCGCAGTCACAGCCATCGTCGGACTCTTTTCTTTGTCGTGGAAACCATCACCATCGTCGCGGCGCACACACATATGCGCCCACCGGGTTATCAGCCACCCCCGTCGGCGACTGCCCGCCACGCAACGGCAAAAACCGGGGTGTTTGCCTTGCCCGGTCCCGGTGGACGTGAAAAGGGGGAAGAAAAACACCGCCGGGGCCCGCCGGCAACCTTCATCGGGGCTGCTCGGCGGAACCGGCGGTGCGGGAGGTCTCATCCCCCGGGTGGCGTGACCGGCCCGGTGAAAAGCCGCACAACACTCAGCGGGAAAAGACCATCTGCCCGTGACGGATGCTCACGCACCCCGGGCGGAAAAACAACGATTTACTTGTTCAGCGTGGTGCCGACAGAGTGCAGGTCGGTGCAGGTTTCGATGACGCGTTCGCTCATGCCCTGCTCGGCCTTCTTCATGTAGGACCGCGGGTCGTAGACCTTCTTGTTGCCGACTTCGCCGTCGATCTTGAGCACACCGTCGTAGTTTTCAAACATGTGGCCGACAACCGGGCGGGAGAAAGCGTACTGGGTGTCGGTGTCGACGTTCATCTTGATGACACCGTAGCGCAGGGCTTCCTCGATCTTTTCCTTCTCGGAGCCGGAGCCGCCGTGGAAGACGAAGTCGAAGGGCTGTGCACCCTCGTCCAGGCCCAGCTTCTTGGCAGCGGCCTTCTGGCCTTCCAGCAGAACCTCCGGGCGGAGCTTGACGTTGCCCGGCTTGTAGACGCCGTGGACGTTGCCGAAGGTGGCGGCCAGCAGGTAGCGGCCGTTTTCACCCGATCCGACAGCGTCAATGGTCTTTTCGAAGTCTTCGACGGAGGTGTAGAGCTGGGCGCCGGCCTTGGCCTTGACACCGTCTTCCTCACCACCGACAACACCGATCTCGAACTCGAGAATGATGTTGGCTTTGCGGGCCTTTTCCAGCAGTTCCTGGGCGATCACCAGGTTCTCGTCGATCGGGATGGCCGAGCCGTCCCACATGTGGGACTGGAACAGCGGCATCTCGCCGCGGTCGACACGCTCCTGGGAGATCGCGATCAGCGGGCGGACGTAGGTGTCCAGCTTTTCCTTCTGGCAGTGGTCGGTGTGCAGGGCCACATTGATCGGGTAGTTCTTGGCTGCCTCGTGGGCGAAAGCCGCCAGGGCGCAGGCACCCTTGACCATGTTTTTCACGGCCAGACCGGAACCGAACTCGGCGCCACCGGTCGAGAACTGGATGATGCCGTCGGACTCGGCTTCGGCAAAGCCCTTCAGGGCAGCGTTGATCGTCTCGGAGGAAGTGCAGTTGATCGCGGGGAAGGCGAAGCCCTTCTCCTTGGCGCGATCAAGCATCTCGGCGTATACCTCAGGGGTTGCGATGGGCATTGTGTGACCGTTCTCCTTTTTGGGTTCGGCATCAAGCGAATGTGGAAAATGTGTTTCCGCCCACTCCGCGTGCGGGGGCGGGCGCATGTCTTCCAGTGTATTCATCTTGCCCGCCGGGCAATGTCCGTTTATGCGTTGATGATGTTGTTTTCTGTCCGAATTTCATCCCCGAACCCCCGGAAAAAGCCCCAATACCTGCCCCGAGCTGGTCACACAAAAACCACACAAACAGAAGGTGACATTACTCACGATTGCGGTTTTTCCGGTCCATGCCCCCACCCGCCCCGTGTTCCGGCCCGTCGGCATGTCGTCCCGCAGCGGCGGCGCGGTGACCACCCCTGGCCGTGCGGTGCCTGTGCGGCGTATACCCTTGTGCGCGTGATCCAAGAGATTTTCTCCCATGCATCCGGGCAGAGCATGGTGGTGGCCGGCCCACAGTGGCTGGACCCGATGTACCTTCTGTCCGGCTCCGGCCCCTTCGGTGATTTCATTCTGGGCGGCATTCTGCTCATTGTTTTCATCGAATCCGGTGTGCTGTTTCCGGTACTGCCCGGCGACTCGCTGCTGTTTACCGGCGGCATGCTGGCCAGCCAACCGGATCCTTTCGCCCCGCTGTGGCTGCTGGCCCTGCTGGTACCGGTTGCCGGCACCCTGGGCGGGCAGGTCGGCTATTTCATCGGGCACAAGTTCGGGGAGGTTCTCTCCGCCAGGGAGGATTCCCGGTTCTTCAAAAAAGCCTGGCTGGAACAGTCCCACGCTTTTTTCGTCAAACACGGCCCCATCACGGTGATTATCTGCCGCTTCGTGCCGATTGTGCGGACCTTCGCCTCGATTGTGGCCGGTATGTCGGGCATGAAACTCGCCCGCTTCACCATCTTCAACATTGTCGGCGCGATTGTGTGGGGTGCGGGCCTGGTGCTGCTGGGCGCCTGGTTGGGGCAGTTCGCCTTCATCCGCGACCACATTGAGGCAATCTTCCTGTTCATTGTGTTCCTGTCGATCACCCCGGGTATCTGGGGTGCGGTCCAGAAAACCCGCAGCGGGAAAAACACAAAACCCGCCTGATACTGCCGCCGGAGCTTTCCAAGAAAAAACACCGCCGGCCCCCGGGAATGAACGGGTGGCCGGTTTCTTTCCTGCCGCAGGCTGCAGGCACCGCCGTGGCTGGTGCACGCTACCGCGCCCGGCGCCCGTGCCGGTGGCAATCGCGTTTTCCGGCACCGGCTCACCATGTTCTCCCTCTGCCGATGCCGCGACTGAAAGTCGTCAGCGCCCGGAAAGGCCTTCGTCGGTGAGATAGGTCAAAATCGCCCGGACCCTCCTGTTGTCGGTACCGGGTTCAAGATGCAGCTTCGAGAAAATATTGGACACGTGTTTGGCCACGGCCGCCGCTGACACCACCAGTTCCCCGGCAATCTCCTGGTTGGCCATCCCCTGTGCCATCAGCCCCAGAACCTCGCGTTCCCGGGCTGTCAGCTCACTCAAGCCGGTCCGCTTGGCGTGGACCAGGGCACCTGTGACCTCTGTGTCGACAACCACACCCCCGGAGACCACAACGTCAATGGTGCGCAGGAAATCCACCACATCCGACACCCGGTCTTTGAGCAGATACCCCAGTCCACCGGTACCCGACGATTCAAGCAGCGTCCGCGCATAGGCGGGCGCAACATACTGGCTGACGATCAGCACCCCCATGCCCGCAATGGTGCTGCGCAGTTTCACCGCGGCCCGCAATCCGTCATCGGTCATGGTCGGGGGCATGCGCACATCAGCAATCACCAGATCGGGCGCTTTGTTCTGGCCATGGAGCTTTTCCACCAGCTGCTCCAGTTCGGTGGCACTGGCGGCGGTGGCGATGACCTCCATGTTCCGCCGGGTCAACAGGCCGGCCATGCCTTCACGCAGCAACGCCGAATCATCGGCAATGACAATGCGCGGTGTGGTGGGTCGGTGCGTGGTATTCATGGGTTCTTTCGGGAATTGGGGGAAGATTTTTGCTGTGCCGGCCGATCAGCTTCCCGGGGCCGGGGAGAAACACAATCCGCTTTCCCCGGGGCGCAGAAGCAGCGGGATGGTGGCGGTCAGCTGGGTGGGTCCACCCGGCGGGGAAATGATCTCCAAACTGCCGCCGAACGTGGCCAGCCGTTCCTTCATGCCCCACAGGCCATGGCCGTCTGTGACAACCACACCGCCCGGGCCGAGATCGTTGACCGATATGCGCAGATCCTTTCCCGCCGTCACCACAATGCTCACCGGTGATCCCGGGGCATATTTCGCGGCATTGGCCACTGCCTCGGCAGTAAAGAAGTAGCCTGCGGCCAGCACTCCTTCGGCAAGCTCCGGCAGCGGCTGCGGGCAGCGGACAACGCACTCGGCGCCGAAACGTTCAGCCATATCCTCCAGGGCGGGAACCAAACCCCGGTCGGTAAGAATGTGCGGGTGAATTCCCCGGACGGTTTCCCGCAGACACGCCAGGCCGTCGGACAAATCCCGGTAGGCCCCGTCAAGCAGGTCAGTGAGAAAAGAATTGTCGCAGCCGCCTTCGGCAAGATGCAGTTTCGCCTCGCCGAGCTTCATCAGCGCACACACCAGATGCTGTTGGGTTCCGTCGTGCAGGTCCCGTTCGATGCGGCGGCGTTCGATCTCGAAAGCCCGGACAATAATCCGCCGGGACTCGACCAGCTCCGCCAGCTGGCGCTGCCGGTGAGCGGGCCGGTTGTTCTCGCGTTTCCACCACACCATCGGCGCTTGTTTCACCCCTGTTCGTCGATTTGGCTCATCCACACCGGTGTTGCGCAGCCGGTTGTTGTTGCACCACCATCATGCGTCGGCGCGGGCGCAGGTGGCACACGACTTCAAAAAAGGTGGTGCTGGCACTACCACAGATCGGTTGCCGGCACTGTCGTGGTGCACCGTATATCCGCTGTTTGATGGATGACACCGGTACCGCACACCGGGTGTTCCACCCCACGGAGTCTCCCACCGGCTTCCTGTCGTTGTCTCACGGTTGTGCGGTACCGGTGACCTTTCGTCGTCTCCTGCCCGCCGGGCGTGAGCAGTGTGGCCTGTGTGCTCTGCGTGCCGCGTCGCCCACTGACGGTGGTGCTGGCACTACCACAGGTCGGTTGCCGACACTGTCGTGGCCGCACCGTTTGCGTTGTTGGATGGAGGTCATGGACAACTATCAAACCACCGGCCCCCAACCGTTGATCCGGGCGAGCGGGGTGTGCCACAGTTTCGCTTCCTGCAAGGAAGTGCTCACCAACATCAACCTGACGTTTTCCGCCGGTGAACTGGTCGCTGTGATGGGCCCGTCCGGCTCCGGGAAATCGACCCTGCTCAATATTTTGAGCGGCATCATCACCCCCACCGCCGGGCAGGTGGAGCTGGCCGGTCACCCCATCAGTGGCGCCTCCGATTCCACCCGCTCTGCGCTGCGGCTTTCCACCTGCGGTTTCGTCTTCCAGGACAACCAGCTCATCCCCGAGCTGACGGCTCTGGAAAACGCTGCCCTGCCGCTGCTGCTCAGGGGAACGAAAAGACGCCCGGCCATGGATTCGGCCGCCACGGTATTCCAGCAGCTGGGGCTGGCCGGCCACGGGCACAAGTTCCCCGGCCAGCTGTCCGGCGGACAAATGCAGCGGGTGGCCATCGCCCGTGCCCTGGCCCCGCAACCGGCGGTCATTTTCGCCGATGAACCGACAGGCGCCCTGGACCAGGCGACCGGGCAGGAAACCATGCAGCTGTTGACCTCCGTGGCGCGGATGAACAACTCGACACTGATCGTGGTCACCCATGATCCGACGGTGGCCGGCTGGTTGAACCGTCTGGTTGAAATCCGTGACGGCATGGTGCACTCGGACAAACCGCTGGATCCGGCCGCGGGAGGGATGGGAGAAAAATGACCAATCTCGTTGAAATATCGGGGCTGTTCGCCACAGCACGGGCCCGATCGTCGACCGGTGAACGCACCGTCTATGCCGCGACCTGCGGCGGGCTGGCTGTGTGCACTTTCATCGCCCTGACACTGGCGGCGGGCACCTACATGTTCTACGACCGGTGGAAAAATCCGCGGGGCCTCTACGGGGCGATCGTGGCCAAGGATCCCACTTTTTCGGTGGTGGGACTGGGATACGCGACCATGGCCGGGATAGCCTGTGCGCTGCTTGTTCCGGCAATAACATCGCTGGCTGTCGCAGCCGCCACGGCAGGAACCCGCGCACGCCAGAACAGGCTGGCGGTCCTGCGGCTGGTGGGGTTGTCCTCCCGGCAGATCGTGGCCCTGTCACTTGTCGACACCGCCGTCCAGGTGGTGCTGGCCACAGTGGCCGGAACTGTCCTGTACGCGGCCTGCATCCCGCTGTGGATGAGGCTCAGTTTTCTTGCGCAGCCGGTCGGCCTGAGCGATCTCGTCATGCCGGTGTGGCTGTATGCGGCCACGGTGACCATCACCGGTCTGGTGGCTTTTGCCGCCACGTGGCTGGGTCTGGCCCAGCTGATCATCACGCCTTTGGCGGTGTCGAAAAAACAGCTGTCGGGACCGGTCCGCTGGTGGCGGCCGATCCTGTTTGTGCTGTGTGTCGCCGGTTTCATCGGCTTTCAGCAGATCGTCGGCAAGGATGCCGCCCCGGGCAGTTTCACCGGGCGGATGGCACTCAGTACGGCGGTGGTGATTGTTCTGGTGATTTTTGCGGCCACCCTGGTCGGCCCCTGGTTCATGCAGCTTTTCGGGCGGATACTGGCCCGGGTCGGAGGCCCGGTGCCGCTGTGGGTGGGGCGACGGATCCAGGCTGATCCCCGGCAGACCTGGGGTTATGCTTCGGGCCTGCTGTTTTTGTCGCTGATTGCCGGGTACACGACCCTCATGCCGATCACGGTGTCGGCAATGGATGAAGACACCGAAAGCTTCTCGCAACTGACCCAGCAGGACATCGCCCGGGGTGCGCTTGTCGCCATCGCCTTCAGTTTCATTCTGGCGGCTGTCACCGTCTATCTGACGCAACTGGATGATTGCTACCAGCGGGCCGACCAGTCGGTGGCCCTGATGAAACTCGGCGCCCCGCCGCGCTACCAGCTTTCGGTGACCTGGTTGGCGGTGATGGGTTCGGTCACCGTTGCCACCGTCACCGGTTTTGTTCTGGGGATTCTTGCCGCCTGGCCGATGTGGGCGATTCTGCGCGACCAGGGATTGACGGACGAAAAACTGCCGCTGAAAATCGCCCTGGCGGTGGTGATTGTTCTCGCGGGGTTGGCGGTGACGGCTCTGGCGGTGAGCAACACCAACCGGCTGCGGCTGCGGCTGGCCCGCCGGATGGTCCACACCCGCAACCGGTAGTCGGCCTCACCAATGCTTTATCAGCGCCCCGTCCCGCTTGCTTGTCCGTCCACCGCGGCCCCACCCCCGATACAACGGCGGCCCGCCCCGCAGGCGGTGACCGCCGGGTAGGGCAACAACACACCGGTGGTGGCAGCAACCGGTCTGTGCCGGCTTTAGGGGTGTCAGCTGTTCATGCCGGCGGCTGCGACTGCGGCGGCGGCTTCAATGGCCATCCAGCCCGACAGTTGCACGGACAGATCCCTTTCGGCGATCGTCGAGCCGGATACCGCCCCGCCGACGGAATGGCCGACCACCCCGGTGTTGCGGGGCAGGCGGGCATCCCTGGTCCAGTCGGCGGCGAAAATCGGCAGGCCGTCGATTTCCAGGCGGTTGTTCCACACGCTTTCGGCCGATTTTTCCACCAGCCGGGCGGCGATCTTTCGTGCCGCCCGGTTCCTGCGGGTATCCCGCGGAAGGGACACGGCCACCTCGGCGAGATACCGCATGAGGATGCCTTTGAACAGTCCGCCGTCACCGCCGTTGGTGGGCGCATCAATCACCCCGGCCGGGGTGGCCATGTCGCGGGCCACGGCATGCACCAGGTTGTGGCACAGGGTGGTGTATTTCGTGATCGTGTCGACCAGGTCTTTGTCGTCGATTGTGTCCAGTCCGGCGTCGGGGGCAAGGCCTGCCTGCGCCCGGAAACCGTTGACCAGTTCCACGCAGGCGCCGATCATCACTCCCTGGCAGTAGGGGTGGATATCGGCCACGATTTCCTCGCCGGCCATCTCACAGCGCATCCCGTCCATCACCAGGCCCCGGTCGTCGATGAGATGGTCGAAGACCCAGTCCACCAGTGTCGCGGCGGTCGCCAGCTGGCCGCCGCGGGCGCACATGATCGCCGCGGGGCCGTTGGTGGGAACGTTGAAAAAATGGCCGTCCTTTTTCCACGGGATCACCCCGCGGAGCGGATCAATACCGTCTGTCACCGACACCCGCAGGGCGCGCACCGCCCCCGGGGCCGATATTTTCGGCAGCTGGTTGATTCTGCCCAGCGACAGCGCCAGCCACGCCCGGTCGTCGTGGTAGGCATTGGTGCACAGCCGGCGGATATTGCGGATGCGGATGGCCCGGGCGGTGCGTTTGATTCTGACCAGCCGGGCCGGGGTGGGCCGGCGGCTGGCCGCATCAATCAGACAGTCCAGGTAGTGGGCCTGCCACCAGTAGTGCCACCGGTAGAACACTTTCTGCCGGATGCCGGGCGGCCAGGCGACCACCGCCAGGTTGGTTCCGGGCAGCCCCCACAACCTGGTGGCGTGCCGCTCATTGATGGCGGCTTCGGCGAGGTCGGCGCGGTGCGCCCATTTTTCATGCACAGTAGATCAAAACCCGGATTCTTTTTGCGGTGACGCTGACTGACCATCCTAGCGGCCCCGCAGCCCAGGCGGGGTAAGTCACCAGGCCCGGCTGAGATCAGCGTGCTGTCTGATCCAGGTGTGCATGGCGATCCCGGCGGCCACCCCGGCGTTGATGGACCGGGTGGATCCGAACTGGGCGATCGAACAGGTCATCACCGCGGCCTGCTGGCCCTGTTCGGTGACACCGGGTCCTTCCTGGCCGAACAGCAGCAGGCAGCGGCGGGGAAGCTCGACGGTTTCCAGCGGCACACAGCCGGGGGTGTTGTCGATGGCCACCACCGGAAGATCCCGCCCGGCGCACCACCCGGCCAGTGCCGCCACCGAGTCGTGGTGCAGCAGATGCTGGTAGCGGTCGGTGACCATCGCCCCGCGGCGGTTCCACCGTTTCCGGCCCACAATGTGGACGGTATCGACGGCGAAGGCGTTGGCGGTGCGCACCACGGTGCCGATGTTGGAGTCGTTGTCGAAATTCTCGATCGCGATGTGCAGCGGATGCCGCCGGGTGTCGATGTCGGCGGTGATCGCCTCCCGGGTCATGTACCGGTAGGCGTCGACCACGTTGCGGCGGTCGCCTTCGTCCAGCAGCTGGGGATCCCACTCGGGTCCTGTCGGGCGGGCACGACCGGGGTGCTGTTCATCCCAGGGGCCGACACCGATTTTGTGCGGGTTCCATTCAGTGGGCCCGGGCCCGGGCGGTGGCGTGTCAGGCAAGACCCAGATCCTCCAGGGAGAGGATGAACCGGTAGTCGATCCCTTCGGCGCCGATAATGTGGTCGGCACCGGTGGCCCGGTCGCAGACGGTGGCCACGGCCACCACTTCCGCGCCTGCTTCCCGGACGGCTTTCACCGCGGTCAAAGGGCTGGTGCCGGTGGTGGTGGTGTCTTCGACGACGAGGACTTTTTTGCCCTTGATGTCGGGACCTTCGATACGGCGCTGCATCCCGTGTTTTTTCTGTTCTTTGCGCACCACGAAAGCGTCGATGTCCCGCCCCGGGGCATGCATGATGGCGGTGGCCACCGGATCCGCGCCCAGAGTCAGTCCGCCGACGGCCTGGTAGTCCAGATCCGCGGTCAGCTCCCGCATCAGCTGCCCGATCAGGCGGGAGGCCCGGTGGTGCAGGGTGGCCCGGCGAAGATCAACGTAGTAGTCGGCCTGCGCGCCCGACGACAAAGTCACCTTGCCGTGCACCACCGCCAGTTCGCTGACCAGCCGGGCGAGTTGTTGTTTCGCGTCCGCATCACAATGGTTGCTGTTGCCCACCGTCTGTTACCTCTTGCTCATCGATGTTGCCGCCAAAAAGGCACGGGCTTTTTGTCCCCGGCGCCAATCCAGCGGATGGTCGTATCCGACCCACGGTCATCCAGATTACGTGGTGCACACCGGGCGGGTCATCTGTGTGCCGCATCCGGCGGTGGCTGGGTGGTGTCACCGTCACCGGTAGCGTCGGTGCCGTCGGATGCCTCCGCCGGGGCGGTACCGGATGCGTCGGTGAAAATGCTGGGCCGCCCGCCGCGGCGGGCCACCCGCGGGCGGGTGGCCGCCGGCGGCCGGGTCGTGCCATCGGCAATCGGTTCGATCAGATCACCGCCGATGACATGCAGATCCATGCTGCCGTGGCGCTGCCCCACAGAGCGGGTCGGCAAATCCACTTCCAGGCCCTCCGGGCCGGCCAAACGGTGCGGGCTTGTCCGGTGGCCCACCCCGGCATCGTCACCGTCCGGTTCCGTGTGGTCACAACCCTCGTCTGTGCCGGTGACCGGCCCACCACCGCGGCGGATGGTCCGCGGCCCGGCACCGTCAGGCGCCTCGTCGGAAGCCTCGTCGATGATCTCCGCATCGGGGATGTCCGTTGTATCCCGCGCGGCGGCGGCAAGACCCGGCGGGGCGGGAAGAGCACCGGTGGACCGGGCCGCCGACTGCGGGGTCAGCAGCGCCGGGCGGGTGGGGTCGCAGTCCGCCGGTTCGGCGACCCCGGCGGGGGTGAACGGCGGCAGCACCAGGGCCGCATCAGCGATCAACCCCAGCGGGGCGATGGCCGCGGCGGCGGTGGTTTCCGCATCCTGCCGCCCCACCAGTGCCGCCACCCACTGTCCGGCAACCACAATTTCGGTGATCGCCGGGGCCAGGGCCGCCAGCGCAGAACGCACCCGCACATCAACGAACGTGGCCGCCGGGCCGGGTTCAGCGGCCCAGGCGGTGAACCCACCGGCGCTGGCCACCGTCACCGGCTGTTCGGCATCCGGGTGGGAATCGGTGCGCACGAACCGCACCACCACCGGCGACGCCGCGCTGCGCCGCACCGCCAGCACGGTGTGCCCCCCGAAATCGGCCAGATGGATTTCCTTGCCGTGGCTGATACCACTGACCGCGTCCCGTGCCCGCATATCCACCGGCACATCCGGGAAATCGAATTCCCCGGCCAGATAGTCATCGTGTTTGACGTAGTCGAAGCCGTGAACCGCGGCGAAACGCCGCCGCTCCCGGCGCGCCGCGCCGGGCAGCCTGTTGAGCAGCGTGCTGTGTCTGTCGTGTGTCTGCCCCCCGGCGGGCCGCCCACCGTCGCTGCCACGGGCACTGTCAGCATCGGTGTCACTGCCAGTGTCACCGGAGGGTTGTCCGGGGTCACTGCCGGTGTCCCCGGCTGGTGCGGCAGCGGCCGACGGGAGTGCAGCCGGGGATGGGCCGCCTGTGGCGGGGGTGGTGTCTGTGCCGGTGTCTTCTTCCCGGCCGGATCCGGCAGCGGGATCTGCCGGGGGATGAACGTCGGTAATCTCCCCGCCCAAATCCAGCTCCCCGGAGGCGGTGGCATCCTGTTTTTTGGCCACGGCGATAAGAGCCGCGGCCCCGCCAAGGGATGCTGCGGCCAGTCCGAGAAGCAGATAAGGATCCATCACCGTCCACAGTCTAGTAACGCCCACCGCACAGTGGGCGCACAATCAGCCGGCGGGGGCTAGATTCCGCGCTGGACCGGATTGTCCGGGGTGGCGCTCCACTGGGACCAGCCGCCGACATACTGGGCGGCACCGGGCAGACCCACATGGTGCATGGCGAAGATGGCAGCCGCCGAATGCAGCCCGGATCCGGAATAGACCACCACTTTCGTCGGGTCAGTCACACCGACGGCATCGAACGCGGCCCGGATGTCGTCTTCCGGGAGGAAGAAACCGTCGTCTGTCATCAACGATTCCAGCGGCAGGTTCACCGCCCCCGGAATGTGGCCGGCTTTCAGATCCAGGCGTTCTTTGCGGCCGATGTAGCGGTTGTTCTCCCGGGTGTCGATGACCAGCACATCATCGGGCACCCGGCGCATGTAGTCCATATCGACGGTCGGCAGCTGCCCCGGGTTGGGGCGGATGGTGCAGTCGCGGGCCAGATTGCCCGGACCGCCGACCTGTTCGTAGCCGGCTTTCACCCAGGCACGGGAGCCGCCTTCGACAATGGAGACATCCGCCACCCCCGCCCAGGTGAGAATCCACCAGGCGCGGGCGGCCAGCAGGCCTTTGTTGTCGTCGTAGACCACCACTTTGTGGTCTCTGTTCAGACCCCAGTCGTTAAAGGCTCTGTCCAGCACCGGGTAGCTGGGCAGCGGGTTACGGCCGTCCCTGGCACTGGGGGCCATCGCCAGCTGGTACGCCGGATCGCAGTGCAGGGCGGTCGGAATATGCGCGCCCCGGTACATCGAATAGCTCATTCCGGCACCCGGATGCCAGATGCATGCCAGGATGGTGGTTTTCCCACCGCTGCGGATTGTCTCCGCAAGCTCGTCAACACTGATGGTTAGGCTCATGGGCACCACAATATTGACGTTGCCGGGCCATCGCCACGCTGCTGCAGCGGGGTGACGGCCAGGCGGGGCGGAAATAACGATGGTGACCACAGCGCCCGGCCATCGCGTCCCGCCGCACCACAACACCCCCGCGTCACCCGCCGGCACGGGCCGGTGACGCGGGGGTGGGGGCGAAAAGGCGATCCTTTCCCGGTGACGGGGCGGTCTATTCCGGCTGCCCGGCCGCCCGGGTGACCTCCAGGCTGTCGCCGTCGGCGGCCACCCCAACCGCCACCGCACAACCGTCGGTGATGGTTCCGGCCAACAGGTTTTTGGCCAGCTGATCGCCGATGGCCTGCTGGATGAGCCGGCGCAGCGGCCGGGCGCCGTAGGCCGGATCGTAGCCGCGGTCGGCCAGCCACGCCCGCGCCTTGTCGTCGACGGTCAGTGTCAACCGCCGGGCCGACAGGCGGGCGGCAAGCTGACGGATCTGGATATCGACGATGCCCGCCAGCTGCTCGCGGGTGAGCGCATCGAAGACGACCACATCATCGAGCCGGTTGACGAATTCGGGTTTGAAGGTCGCGCGCACCGCATCCATCATCTGTTCCCGGTCACCGCCGGCCCCCAGGTTGGAGGTGAGAATCAGAATTGTGTTGCGGAAATCAACCGTCCGGCCCTGCCCGTCGGTCAGCCTTCCCTCATCCAGGACCTGCAGCAGCACATCGAAGACATCCGGGTGGGCTTTTTCCACCTCGTCGAACAGCACCACCGTGTAGGGGCGGCGGCGCACCGCCTCGGTCAACTGGCCGCCGGCGTCATAGCCGACATATCCGGGGGGAGCACCCACCAGCCGGGCCACGGAGTGTTTCTCCCCGTACTCGGACATGTCGATGCGCACCATGGCACGCTCATCGTCGAAAAGGAACTCGGCCAACGATTTCGCCAGTTCCGTTTTACCGACACCGGTGGGTCCGAGAAACAGGAACGATCCGGTCGGCCGGTCGGGGTCAGCCACCCCCGCCCGGGAGCGCCGCACCGCGTCGGAGACAGCCTCAACCGCCTCATTCTGGCCGACCACCCGGCGAGTGAGAACCTGCTCCATCGACAGCAGCTTCTCGGTTTCACCCTGCATCATCTTGCCTGCCGGAATCCCGGTCCAGGAAGACACGACCTCGGCGATGGTGTCGGGGGTGACTTCCTCGGTGAGCATGGCACCCGCCTGCCCGCCGGCCACGGTGGCCTCTGCTTCGGCGACCTGTTTTTCAAGCTCCGGGATACGGCCGTAGCGCAGCTCCGCGACTGTCGCGTAGTCGCCGTCACGTTCGGCGATTTCCGACTCGCCGCGCAGTTTCTCCAGTTCCTCTTTCGCGCCGCGCACTTTGTCGATGGCGGCTTTCTCGTTGCTCCAGCGGGCCTTGAGTTCGCCGAGTTTTTCCCGCTCATCGGCCAACTCCTGGCGCAATTTCACCAACCGCTCACGGGAGGCGGCATCGGTTTCCTTGTCCAGGGCCACTTCCTCGATCTCCAGGCGGCGGACAATCCGTTCCAGGTTGTCGATCTCCTGCGGGGAGGAATCGATCTCCATGCGCAGCCGGCTGGCCGCCTCATCGACCAGGTCAATGGCCTTGTCGGGCAAAAACCTGCTGGTGATGTAGCGGTCGGACAGGGTGGCCGCAGCCACCAGCGCGGAGTCGGTGATGCGCACACCGTGGTGCACTTCGTAGCGTTCCTTCAGCCCGCGCAAAATACCCACCGAATCCTCCACCGACGGCTCGCCGACAAACACCTGCTGGAAACGGCGCTCCAGGGCGGCATCTTTTTCGATGTATTTGCGGTACTCGTCCAGCGTGGTGGCACCGACCAGCCGCAGCTCACCCCGGGCCAGCAGTGGTTTGATCATGTTGCCGGCATCCATCGCCGACTCGCCGGTCGCCCCGGCGCCGACAATGGTGTGCAGCTCATCGATGAAGGTGATGATCTGCCCGTCGGCTTCCTTGATCTCATCCAGGACGGCTTTCAGGCGCTCTTCAAATTCGCCGCGGTATTTCGCCCCGGCGACCATGGAACCCAAATCCAGGCTGATGAGGGTTTTCCCCTTCAGCGACTCGGGCACATCCCCGGCGACGATACGCCGTGCCAGGCCCTCGACAATGGCGGTTTTACCGACCCCGGGTTCACCGATGAGCACCGGATTGTTTTTCGTCCGGCGCGACAAAACCTGCACCACCCGGCGGATTTCCTGGTCCCGGCCGATGACCGGATCCAATTTCCCCTCCCGGGCGCGACTGGTCAGATCGGTGGAGTATTTCTCCAGGGCCTGAAACTGGCCTTCCGGATCCTCGGTGGTCACTTTCTTATTTCCCCGCACCGATGTGAAGGCGGCTGTCACCGCCTCATAGGTGGCGCCCGCGTCGTGGAGAACCTTGCCGGCATCGGTATCCGACCGGGCGATCGCCGCCAGCAGCACCTCGGTGGAGACGTACTCGTCGCCCAGTTCACCGGCGACCTCCTGGGCGGAGTTCAAAATATTGAGCGCATTGCGGTCAAACTGCGCTTTGCCCATATTCGCCCCGGAGGCCGTCGGGTAGCCGGACACCACAGACCGGGCGCTTGCAAGAAGCTGCTGCGGGTCGCAGCCGGTGGCCTGAAGGACCGGAACAGCAATGGAATCAGCCTGGTCGAGGACCGCCACCAGCAGATGGCCGGCTTTGATCTCCGGGTTACCCAGGGATGAGGCCTGCGCCAGGGCGGCCTGCAGGGCTTCGGATGTTTTCGTTGTTGGCGCAAACTGTGCCATGGTCAATCGTCTTCTTTCTGCTTCGTGCAGGCCGCAAGGTCACCGGCAGTGATCTGCCGGACCCTGGGTTTTCCTGCGTTTTTTCGTTTCACCATCAACAACGTCAAACAAGTTGAGTCTGTTCCACTCAGGTCAAAATTTTTTGCTTCCCCACCCCTTAGTCGAGCAGACTCAACCCTGGTGGGTGGGTGAAAAATCCCCGCCGCGCCCACCACCTGCCGCAATGCCCCAACGGGGAGCACCCACCACGCACGGAAAAAAGAATCAGCCGTGGAAGTACTCGCCGACCAGCACCCGGGCCGGATTCTGGGAGGCACGGTCGGCGGCAATCCGGTTCCACTGCGGCACATGGTCGGTGATGACCGCATCGACCGGCCAGTTGACGAATTTTTTCATCGACGCCTCGGTATTGACCGTCCACACCGCCACTTTTTTGCCGGACTTGTGCAGCTTGGTCAGCCCGTCGTAGGAGAGGTTGTCTTCCTCGATCGCGGCCCAGTCGCCGGGAAGCGCGGCCTTGTTCGACCCGGACAGGAAATAGCCGAACGCGGTCTCCGCGTCCGGGTATGTCTCGTCGATGTAGGCGACCACACCGGATTTCAGACAGAAAAACACCACCCGGTCAACGATTCCGCGCTCGGCGACCATCCGGTAGAGATCATCGGCCATCCGGGTATCCGCGCTTGCCCCTTTGAGTTCGAGGAAAAGACCGGTGCGCCCGTCGACGAGATCAAGCAGCCCGTCAACGGTGAGCACTGTAGCCGCCGGGGCGGCGGGATCGGCCGGATAAAGCTTAAGCTGCGCAATCTGGTCCATCGTCATCTCCTGGGCCGAGGAACCCAGACCGGCCAGGCGGGAAAACGTCGCGTCGTGGTTGATGATGTAGTGGCCGTCCGCGGTGCGCTGGACATCGACTTCCACATAGTCAACCCCCTGGCGGAGGGCCTGTTCAATGGCCCCGGCGGTGTTTTCCACCACCTGATCCCCACTGCCGCCACGGTGGGCGATCACCGCAATATCGGGGGCTTCCGACAGAACGTGCCCGGCCGTGGTCCAGTAGACGGATCCGGCGGCAATGACACCGATCACCGCCACCGCGATGGGGCGTTTGTTGTCGAACAACCGGTCGATCGGGGCCGGGGTGCGTTTGGGCGCCAGATCCGGCACCGGCCCGGCCGTTCCCACCACGCAGGGGCGCGCCACCGCCAGCCCCGCGGGCAGAAAGCGGTAGAACAGGGCGGTCAAAAAACAGATTTCGAACGGGGCGAACAAAAAGCCCGCCACACCGGTGATGATGTTGACCATGAGCAGCCCGAGAAAAGTCAGCCCCACCCCCAGCCCGGCGGACCCGTGGCCGACCACCAGCCCCAGGCCGACCACCAGCCAGGGGATCACCGACAGGGCGGCCACCGCGGCGGCAATGATCAGGTGCACGGTCACGGCCCGCAGAATAATCGCCGGAAAGTTGCCGGTGACCATCCGCACCGACAGCCGGGCCGCGGGCCCCGGCGTCCAGCCCAGCAGAATGATTCCGTGGAACCAGAAGATCAGCAGGGTGGCCGCCGCCCAGGCGGCGGCCAGCACAAACAGGTAGATCGACGAATACAGGGTGCTGCCGTTGATGACCTCCATTATGAAATTCGGAATGCGCACCCCGGTGAAAATGCTCAGCTGCAGCAGATTGTGCACCAGCGGCAGCACCAGCACCGCGAAAGCCGCCACCGCCACCAGACCAGGTCCGGCAATCCGCGGCAGCACCGACAGGCAGTAGGTGGCCACCTTCACAAAGGGGGCTTCCCTGCGCCCGTTCAGTTCAATGGCGGCCACCGTCATAAACCCGCCGATCTCCAGCAGCACCGTGACCATCAGCAGCAGCAGTCCACCGACAACCACCACCGGCCCCCACACAGAAAACAGCAGCTTAGTGGCATTGTCGTTGGTCAGCACCGGAATACCGCGGGCGGCCAGCACCGGCACCAGCATCGCCGAAAACCCGGGGAAGATAACGGCCACCTGCACAATTTTCAAAATGACCTGGTATTTGACCAGCTCCGGGGCGGCCTCGCGGTACCACTTCAAATTGGCCCGGTCCTTACCGCGGCCGCGGGTGAGCTGCTGGTGCATTCATAGCCTTTCGAAAAACCGCCGGTCGCATGCGCCGACACACACAGTGCCCGGGGACCACGGCCGCGGTTTTTTAAAAAATACGGACAGTGCGGGACCGACCATGCCGGTCATCCCCGGTCAGTTCATTATGGACAGCCCCTCCACCGGGCGGGAATCGGCGCCCGCGGCCGCCCGTATTTGCACCCCCGGAAACTGTCCCATATATTAGGAATAAAGTTCCATATAGTGAAACCATTGCTGTGGTCGGGGCGTGCCCCGGCCACCGCGCACCATCATGCACCCGAACACGAAGGCAGGCACCCACATGTCCACCACCCCGCGCGCCCACTGGACCGGCGAGATCATCCCGGAGGCCCTGGAGGCCATCAACACCCCCGGCGGACTGATTGTCTGCGCCACCAAAGTCGGCTACATCCTCATGGCCGGTGACGGCGAAGGCCTGGAGCGCAAATTCGACGCCAAACAGCGCAAGCGCAACAAGCCTGCGGTGGTGCTGTGTTCCGGCATCGACCAGCTGACCGCCCTGGCCGAAGTCAACGACGAGATCGTCGAGTTCTACCAGCAGCACTGGGACCAGGATATTCTGCTCGGCTGCATTTTGCCGTGGAAGAAGGAAGCCGTCGACACCATGCCCGATGACACGGTGCGGGAGCTGGCCCGCGACGGCCGCAACACCTCCTGTTTCGTCATCCGTTTCGGCCGCCCGGCCGAGCAGATTGTCGCCAAACGGTGGGAAGAAGGAAAACTCACCTTCGCTTCCTCCGCCAACCCCTCGGGCGTCGGCAACCGCGGCAAAGTCGCCAATATCGGCGACCGCATCGAAAACGAGGCTGATTTCATTGTCTCCGCGGACGACTACGTCACCTCCATCCAGCCCAATGAGACCGAGGACACCCGCAAAGAGCAGGGTGTGATGGTCTCCATGGTCACCGCCGACGGCACCCTGGTGCCGCAGCAGAACGGCCAGCGCGAGGTCACCCCCTGCCCGATCCTGATCCGGGCCGGCCTGGACTGCGACAAGATCATGGCCAACATGTCCGAGATTTTCCTGTCCTGGGACTACCGCCACGGCCACTACTACTGATCGGTGAACTGGCCTCCCGCACCGGAAAAGCGGGCCAACGGCTTGCCCCGCCACACCGCACCCGCCGCGCCTGCCGCGCGGCGGGTGCGTTTGTGTGCCATGACCTGTTCCCTCCCCCAAAACCGGGGACAGCTCCTTCCGCCGTCCCGGCGGATGGGGTGCACACAAGAACTGCCTGAGCAGGTGCTGACAGCTGTGGGGCACGGCGGCTGTGAACTCACCGGGAAAAGCCCAATAGTGTGCGGTACCCGGTGCACACACCGCCGGAGCCGTTTTTCCATCCCGGCACGTGCGGCATAATGAGGGCATGACTTCACGCACTCTCGGACTGGTGGCCGCCCGCGTTGCCGCATACTCCGACCAGGTGCGTGTGTCTGTCGCCAGGGATTTCATCAAAAAACATCCCGAAGACCGGGTCCTTCTGCCGCAGGCCCCGGAGCATATTTTCGCCGATCTGCCGCGCATGCTGATCTGGATTCTGGCGGTCACCCCGGCCGATGGGGTGATCACGAAACGAACCACCATGATCATGGCGGATGCGGGGCGGGAACAGCGGCGGCTGGGCATTGCCCCGGAGCACTACGACACCATTGCCCGGGCGGCGGCGAAAACCATTCCGCGGCTGTGCCGCGGCATCCCGCACACCATGGTCTCCAATGCGCAGAAAGCCATCCTCACCGCCGGTCTGGTGGCCCGGGCGTCCGCCGAAATGGAGCAGGCCGACGGTTGTGCCCCCTACGCCACCGCCACCATCGTCGAGACCGAAAGACGCTGCAACAGGATCGGTGTCGTGCGCGCCCAGCTCGACCGGCCGTGGCAGTGGAATCCCGGCCAGTACATGGCGATCAGCTCCCCGCTGATCAGGGGCGTGTGGCGCTACTACAGCCCGGCGATGCCGTGCGATGAGACCGGCGGGATTGAATTCCACATCAAATCCACCGGGGCCGGCTCCACCTCGGAGACACTGCTGTCAGCTTCCGTCGGCGACACACTGCTAGTGGGCAGCCCGCACGGATCACTGACCGTCAGTGACCCAGGCAGCGGCGACACACGGGATATCCTCATGGTCGCCCATTCCACCGGTTTGGCCCCCATGCGGGCGAACCTGCTGCACCTGGCCCGCTTCAACAACGGCGACAGGCGGGTGCACCTGTTTTTCGGCGCCGACTATCCCGGCGAATTGTATGACCTGAATTTCCTGTGGCAGCTGGCCGCCGGCTGCCCGTGGCTGTCCGTTACCCCGGTCACGTTGAATCCGAAGGACGACTTTTGGGTCGAACCCACCGATTTCTGTTCCGCCCCGCGGGGCCTGCACGTGCAGCAGACCGGAGTGATCGGCGAGGTGGTGGCCTCCTACGGCACCTGGGAGGACCGCGATATCCTCCTGGCCGGTTCCCCCGACATGATCACCACCACCGCACTGCTTTTGACCTGCGGCGGAACCCCGGAAAACATCATCCGCCACGATCCGGTCGCCTAGCCGCGAACCACCGGCTACAGCTGCCGGTCGGCGCCCAGGACCGGCAGCGCCCGGCGCACCGAATCCACCACGGTGTCGTCGATGTCGGCGATAAGGCGCTGCGGGCCGTAGCCGGCTTCAGCCACCGGCCGGCCGGTCGGATCAATGACAGCGGAAAACCCCAGGCCGGTCGGCCCGTCGTCGGTGCCCGCTTTGTCGGCGCCACCGGGCCGGGCCTGGCCTGCGGCCACCAGCCAGCAGGTGCTGTCCAATGCCCGGGCGCGGGTGATCAGCCGCCACTGCTCCAGTTTTCCCGGCCCGTCGGAAAACGAGGTGGGAACCACCATCACCCGCACCCCCTCCTCGCGGGCGTAGGCGATGAACTGTTCCGGGAAACGCAGGTCGTAGCAGATCGCCAGACCCACCCGTGTTCCGTTGACATCCACGGCCACCAGACTGCCGCCGGGTTTGACGGTGTCCGATTCCCGGAAACCGAAAGCGTCGTAGCAGTGGATTTTGTTGTATCCGGTGTGGATGCCGCCGCCGGTGACCAACGCCGTGTTGTGGATGCGGCGGATGGTTTTTCCTTCCCGCTCCACGACATCGGCCGGGGTGAACATTCCGGCGACCACCACCACACCGTGGGTTGCGGCCGCGGCAGCCAGCGCGGTGGCGAAAGGCCCGTCAAGGGGTTCAGCCACCTCATCGAGCCTTCCGGAGTTGAAGGCTTTCATCGCTGCTTCGGGAAACACCACCAGGTCAGCACCTGCTGCCGCCGCCTCCCCGATGCGGGCGACCATGACCGCCAGATTGTCCCCGACCACGGGTCCGCTGGTGAATTGTTCCACTGACACTTTCATGCCCACCGATGATAGTGGCCCCGGCCGACGCCCGGCCCGCACCCGGGCCACCCCCGTTGGCGGCGGAAGAAATGGAACCGGCGGGCATCCCCGGCCAGTCCTAGACACCAAGGAACCGGCCACATCCGGCTCACCGTCTGTGTTGTTTTAAAAAAAATGTGAAGGATTGTGCACCACCATGCCAGCATCTTCTTCCCCGCACCCTGTCACCGGCACGATGTCGGTGCACCCTTGTGACAGCACCGCTCTTGCGGCGGTGGGGGTTCCCGACCTGTGTCCCCTCCCCCCGGCCGGTGGCCCGCACACCCGGCGGGCGTTGGCCGATTTCACCGGCCGGTTGGGCACGCACACCCGGCGGGCCGGTGATCTGATGGATCACCATGTCCGCGCCTGGGCAGGTTTCATCGATACCGTCCGGTCCATTGATGACCGGATGGCCGACCGGTTGCGGGCACTGTGAGCGGCCACGGCGCGGGGCTGACGGACCTTCTTTCCACCGCCGGGATCCTGGTCGACGTGTCCGACCGGCTGCGCCGGGGCCACGCCACCAACCGCAGCGCCTGGCAGAGCGCCACCCGCCGCAGCCGGGGGCTGGCCGTATCGGCCGCCCGGCATCATGCCGAAAGACTCAATGACCAGTTGCTCACCGTGGCCGCCGGGGCCCGGTGCGGCGCCGGAGTGCTGTACAAGGCGGCGGAGAAAAACTCGCTTCTTGACGGTCATGAACACGCCGTGCGGCAGCTGGCGGTCACCGCCGGATGCCCGCCGGGGCTGCGCGCCGGTATCCGGCGGGAGCTGGAAGAGATTTCTTTCCTGCGCGATGAACTCGACCGGCAGACCGCCCGGGCGATTGACCGCATCGATCTGGCGCGCGACTGGCGCACACGATCGGATCCCCCACCGTCGGCCACCCCGGAGCTTGCGCACAGCCACCGGTTGAGTCTCGATGACATTCACGCCCGGGTGCTGGGCAACCGGGCTGTCGGCCCCTTAGTCCACGAGTTGGCGCGGCAGTACCCGGATATGCGTCTTCTGCAAGCCGGGGACGGCCATCTGGTGGCCTGCTTCGGTGATCTTGATACCGCCCCGGCGGCTGTCACTTTGGTCAGCGGGGTGCATTCCTCCCAGCCGGAAACCTGGGGCGGGATCCTGCACCGGGCGCGCGGTATGCACCGGGCCAGCGGGGCGGCCACCATTGCCTGGCTGGGTTACCGGGCACCGGACACCATCGCCGGGGCCGTCAGCCCCGTCAACGGCCGCAAGGGGGCGCGCAGTCTGCAGCGGTTTCAGCAAAGCCTGCACGACCGGGCGGTGATCCGTGGCCACCGGCAGCGGCTGGGGATAGTCGGGCATTCCTACGGCTCGTTTACCGCCGCCAGCGCCGCCCAACTGCCCGGCGGGCTGTGGTGTGACCGGATGTTTCTGCTGGGTTCCCCGGGCATCGGCACCGGGGATCTGGCTGATCTTCATCTCCGCCCCACCACAAGGCCAGCAACGGACGGAACAGCTCTCTGGGCGGCGATCAATGTCGGTGACCCGATTGCCGCGGCGGATGATCTGACGGGAGAAATACTGGGCAAAGACCCCACAGAATTCGATAGCGGGATTACCGTCCACGTCGGTGTCGGCGGGCACAGCGACTATTTCACCGACCCGGTTTTCCTGCGGAATCTGTCGGCTCTCACCACCGGGGGCTAGTCCCGCCCACCGCCCGGGGTGGGAGGGATGGCACGGTGGGGCGGCACACCTAGTCGGAGTCGCGGCGGCGCCGCGGCTCCCACATCACCACTGCCGTTGAACGGGGCACATGCACCAGCTCCCCGGTGCCGCCGTGATTATCGAGTTTCGCCCGGAGCAGGGCGTTTTCCCGCAGCAGCGCCTCGTTGTCGCGGCGCAGTTTCTCGTTTTGACGCGTCAGGGACAGTATTTCCTTGATCCCGGCCAGGTTGACCCCCTCATCCTGGGACAGTGACTGGATTGTGCGCAGCATGTCGATATCGCGCCGGGAGTAGCGCCGTCCCCCGCCGCGGGTACGCCGGGGGGTGACCAGTCCCAGCCTGTCGTAGGTGCGGAGCGTCTGGGCGTGCATGCCGGCCAGTTCTGCCGCCACCGAGATCACGAACACCTCCCCCTGGATGTCGTCATCGTGGCTGTGTCGACGGTCAGGCATCTGTTGCGTCACCTCCTAATGTCGTTGAGAAAACGGCCCACCGGGTGTTTTTTTAATCTCCGGGCCGGATGGTCAGCGGCCGTTGCCCGCCCAGCCTTCCCGGGGATCGAAACCGGAGTCTTTTTCCGCCTGCGCATAGGTGCGCAGCGCCGATGAGGCTTCGGCATTCAAATCCTTCGGCACCGTCACCGCCAGGCTGACCAGCAGGTCACCTTTGGTGCCGTCGCGGTGCGGGACACCGCGTCCGGGCACCCGCAGTGTGCGGCCGTCCGGGGTCCCGGGGCTGATCCGCAATTTGACGGGCTTTTCCAGGGTGGGGACGGTAATCGTCCCGCCGAGCACCAGCTCGGAAAACGACACCGGGTAGGTCACCGCCAGGTTGTCGCCGTCGCGGGTGAACACACTGTCGTCGCGGACTTTGACGGTGACCATCAAATCCCCCGCCGGTTTACCGTTGGGACCCGCTTCACCTTCCCCGGGGACCCGCAGTTTTTTGCCGTCCTCGATACCGGCGGGAACCCGCACGGTCACTGTTTTCGTTTCCGTTGTCCGGCCGGAGCCACGGCACGTGGAGCAGGGATCGGTCACCGCGGTACCGGTGCCGTTGCAGCGGGCGCAGGGGGCCGCCATACCGAAGTGGCCGCGTTCGTCGCGCACCACCCCTTCCCCGTGGCAGTCCGGGCAGGTTTGCTGTTTGCCGGAGGCGGACCCGGTTCCGCTGCAGTCGGCGCAGCGGACTTTCTTGGTCAAATCCAGGGTGATGGTGGTTCCCAGGACCGCTTCGGCGAAGTCGATGGTGACCTGGGTTTCTACATTCGCCCCCCGCGACGGCGTAGCTGTGCGGCGATAACCGCCGCCGCGGTTGAAAAGGCCACCGAGGAAATCCCCAGCAAAGCCATCTGTACTGAATCCAGTTTCTCCCTGTCCGCCGAAGAGGTCCGAGATGGTGAAGTCCTGCGTCTGCTGCCGAAACCCGCCCGGGAAGCCCGGGCCTCCTTTTCCGGCGCCGAAGCCGCGGAATCCACCGCCCGCTTTGAGCATGGCCTTCAGTTCGTCGTACTGTTTGCGTTCGTCGTCATCGCCGAGCACATCGTAGGCTTCGGCCGCTTTTTTGAACCTCTCCTCGGCGGCTTTGTCGCCGGGTTTGGCATCCGGGTGGTTTTCCCGGGCGATTTTCCGGTAGGCCTTCTTGATTTCTTGGGCGCTTGCGGAGGAGGAGACCCCCAGATCCGCGTAATAGTCTTTGTCCGCCCATTCCCGCGAAGTCACGGGCCTCATCCCCCTTTCCGGGATCGATGATGGTGTGTGATTGGTTGTGTTGTCACCGCCTTCGCCGGAATATCC
>NZ_JAFLEQ010000017.1:238133-297231 GCF_017307055.1 Corynebacterium mendelii
CGTCGGCTGCCGCCGCCACAGTCCGGTCGTGGGTGTGTGCGGCTGTTGTTTTTTCTTCAGCCGCCTGTTATTCGGCGGGGCTGTCGGCATCGGCGATGATCACCATCGCGGTGCGCACCAGCCTGTCGCCGAACATGTATCCCGGACGCAGCACCGTACCGATGACTTTGTCGTCGCCGGAGGAGATGTCCTGGACTGCTTCGTGGATCTCCGGGTCGAAACCGTCGCCCGGGTCACCGAAGCGTGTCACGCCCAGCTTGCCGAAAGTGCCGGTGATTTTGTCGTGGACCGCTTTGAGCGGCCCGGTGAGATCACCGTGCTGGTCGACCAAGTCCAGATCATCCATGACGGGCAGGAATTCGGTGACCACCGAGGATTTGGCGTGGGCCACCAACGCGTCACGTTCCCGGGCGGTGCGCCTGCGGAAGTTGGCGTATTCGGCGGTTACCCGCTGCAGATCCTCGGTACGTTCGGCAAGCTGATCTTCCACCGTGGGATTCGATGATTCTTCCTCACCTGCGCTGTCACCGTTGTCCCCGGCGGCGGAAGCGTCGGCTTCCGCCGCATCCGGGGTGTCGTTACCCGCGTCGAGGTCGGCCGTGTCCGGTTGTTCCTGTTCCGGGTTGACCGGTTGGTCAGTCCCGGCGCCGGGGGTTTCCGGCTTCGATTCGGGGTTCGACATTGTCTACTTCTTTTCCTCTTCGTCGTCGACTACTTCGGCATCGACCACATTGGGGTCGGCTTCCTCGCCCGCGGCGGCACCGGCCTCGGTGGAACCCTTGGCGGCTTCCGCCTCGTAGATGGCCTTGCCCATCTCCTGGGACTGCTTGGACAGTTCATCGACGGCGTCCTTGATGGCGTCGATGTCATCGCCCTTGAGAGCCTCATCGACCTTGGTGGCGGCCTGTTCGACCTTGGTCTTCAGATCCTCGGCCACCTTGTCGGAGTTGTCCTCGAGGAACTTGCGGGTCTGGTAGGCCATGGACTCGGCCGAGTTACGGACTTCCTGCTCCTCGCGACGCTTCTTGTCCTCGTCGGCGTGGGCTTCGGCGTCCTTGATCATCCGGTCGATCTCTTCCTGGGACAGGCCCGAACCATCCTGGATCTTGATGGTGTTTTCCTTGCCGGTGCCCTTGTCCTTGGCGGTGACGTGGACGATACCGTTGGCGTCGATGTCGAAGGTGACCTCGATCTGCGGGATACCGCGCGGGGCCGGGGCGATGCCACCGAGTTCGAAGGAACCCAGCTTCTTGTTCATCGAGGCCATTTCACGCTCACCCTGGAAGACCTGGATCTGCACCGACGGCTGGTTGTCCTCAGCGGTGGTGAAGGTCTCCGAACGCTTGGTCGGAATGGTGGTGTTGCGCTCAATCAGCTTGGTCATCACGCCACCTTTGGTTTCAATACCCAGCGACAGCGGGGTGACATCCAGCAGCAGGACGTCTTTGACCTCGCCGCGCAGCACACCGGCCTGCAGGGCGGCACCGACGGCCACAACCTCATCGGGGTTGACGCCCTTGTTGGGCTCGCGGCCACCGGTGAGTTCCTTGACCAGTTCCTGCACTGCCGGCATACGGGTGGAACCACCGACCAGCACCACGTGGTCAACTTCCCCGATCGACATGTCGGCGTCGCGGATGACCTGGTTGAACGGCTTCTTGCAGCGCTCCAGCAGATCGGAGGTGATGCGCTGAAATTCGGTGCGGGTCAACGTCTCGTCGAGGAACAGCGGGTTCTTCTCGGAGTCGACGGTGATGTAGGGCAGGTTGATCGAGGCCTGCTGGGAGCTCGACAGCTCAATCTTGGCTTTCTCCGCGGCTTCGCGCAGCCGCTGCAGGGCCATCTTGTCCTTGGTCAGGTCGATGGAGTGCTGCGACTTGAATTTCTCGACCAGCCAGTCAACCACCCGCTGATCCCAGTCGTCGCCGCCGAGCTCGTTGTCGCCGGAGGTGGCCACCACTTCGACGACACCGTCGCCGATTTCCAGCAGGGAGACGTCGAACGTACCGCCACCCAGGTCGAAGACCAGAATGGTCTGTTCCTTGTCACCCTTTTCCAGGCCGTAGGCCAAAGCAGCGGCGGTCGGCTCGTTGACGATGCGCAGCACGTTCAGGCCCGCGATCTGGCCGGCTTCCTTGGTGGCCTGACGCTGGGCGTCCTCGAAGTAGGCTGGAACGGTGATCACCGCGTCGGTGACATCCTCCCCCAGGTAGGCCTCGGCGTCACGCTTCAGCTTCATCAGGGTGCGGGAAGAGATTTCCTGCGGGGTGTATTTCTTCTCGTCGATCCCGACGGTCCAGTCAGAACCCATGTGGCGCTTGACGGAGCGGATGGTCCGGTCGACGTTGGTGACCGCCTGGTTCTTGGCGGACTGTCCGACGAGTACTTCACCGTTCTTGGCGAAGGCGACGACGGACGGGGTGGTGCGGGAACCCTCGGCGTTGGCGATAACGGTGGGCTCGCCACCCTCGAGGACGGCAACAACCGAGTTCGTTGTGCCGAGGTCAATTCCTACTGCTCGTCCCATGATGTGAATTCTCCTTGTGAAATCTTTGCTTTTAGTCGACCGGTTATCATCCCCGGCCCCTCGACAAAAGGTACGCCGGACAATCTACCAGTCGCCTTGAGTGTGTTCCACTCAATGTCTGTCACACTGCACAACGGGGCAAACCCCAGACTTGTTCCACATGGACTCAACTTTTTACTGTGAGCTGCATCACTATCTACAAACCCCCTGTTCAGAAAGCTTTTTCACGCCGCCCCACACCACCGGGGCAGAACAGTTTTCCCACCGACAGACGGGGTAGCGGGCAGAAACACCCACCACACGGCACGGCGCACCAGCCCCTGACCCACCGTCCGCAGCAGGCGGACACACTGTCCGATCACAGTCGGACATGACAAACGGGTCGACCCATTCCCGTCAGATTGAGTCGGCCCGTATCAAGTCTTTGCACGGTGCCAGCCCGGCCACCGCACCGGTGGCGGGAACTACCCCGACAGCCCGGACGATCCGAAGAAGCTGGCCAGCAGGCCCCGGTTTCCGGAAGGGGAAGGATCAGGCGCTGGCCGGGACTTGTTGAGGTAACCGTCGCAGGCGTGGGGCAACTGCTCATCAAAGGAGGTCTTGATCGGCTTTTTCCCGACGAAGAAGTGGCACTGGTCAGCACCGGCAATAAAAGCATCGGTGACCTCCCGGCGAATCTGTTCCTTGATTTTCGCCACGTCACCACCGCCGTAATCGACACTGTTGCCCGGGTCAAAGGTGTCTTGCGCAAAGACGTATTTACGCACTCTTTCCTCGGTGGTCTGCACCAGGTAGCACTTCGGATCAACATCCCTGGGTTCACGCCTGAACGCCATCGGACGCATCGCGAAACATGTTTTCTCGTCGGGGTTTGTGTACTTGGCGATGTGATCGTCGCGGTAGTCCTGCCAGGTCTGCTTTTCCCGCTGGCCCTGCGCCTGCGCCCCCGGCGCGACAACGAGACTGGTTCCCGCCAGCATGAGTGCGGCAACCAATGATCCCGCACGCTTGATGCGCCTGGTAGATACTGCGGACACGGATACTCCTCCACTTCTTCAAGGCCACAGACGGTACCGGCGCGATCATGCGCACCCAGTGCGGCTCACGGTGAAGTTTAGTCGATCACACGCTGTGTGAACAGTGTTCAGAAACACAATCACCCCACTATCCATAGGTGCGGAATTCAGGGTGCCGGCAGGTTGCCCCCGATAAAAGACGACGCCCGGTGACGCTGTGCGCCACCGGGCCAGTCACACGGGATGCAGGCAGACTTATTTGTTGCCGGACAGGCTCGAGGAAAATCCGTCGAACAGGGAACTCAGGATCTTGGTGATTCCGGTGTCCTCGGACTCTTGGCTGCTCTTCCTGTCGAATTCCTTGAGGGCTTTGTCGGCGTCCCCCTCGTTCTTTTCGGTCAGGGCGCCACAGGCCACAGACTTGGCGGCGATTTTACGAATCGCCAGCCCGTAGAGCCTGTCGCGAGTACCGGCATCGACGATGCTCGGCGTCACAGGTGTTGTCTCAGTGATGACTTCATCCAGCACGTTGTTGAACGCCGCCTTGATTGGCTTGTTGTTTTCCAACAGTGTGACGGCGGCCGTGAAATCCAAGCCTTCAATCGTGGCCTCCGCGTTGAACCTGTCTTTGAGAACCTTCTCGATTTGTCCCTTTTCACACTTGTTCGGGAACATCGAATCGATCTGCTGTTCAATGGGACCCTTGGCTGCTTCGTAGATGTCGATGGCCCCTGCAACTCCGGCACTGCCGGTGACAAGCAGTACGGCAGTGGCACCTGCGGCTGCAAACTTCTTCAATTTCATGGGCTTTCCTTCTCTGCTGGGAGGTGATTTGCGGTGGATACGACCCGGCGTAGAACAGCGTGAGTCAACCCGGTTCGCTGCCACACACTGTAATCCTGTGTGCAAAAGCTGCTGCCGGGGTGAAATCTTTTTGCCCCCCGGCAGACAGCACCGTCGGCGGGGCGTGCACCCCACCGGCGGCTGATGGAACCGATCACCGGGCGACACAACCGTGGCCGTCGCCCGCCTGCGCGTTCGTCAATCAGGAAGAAAACGACTGGATGACAAAGGGGATCTCAGCGACCACACCAGCCGGATCGATGGTGGTGTGGGCGGCGTTGCCCTTGGCCAGTGCCGCGTCGTATTCCTTGTCGGCGGTGTTGTCCGGGTCGGCAATGAGGTTGCAGTCGGCAACTTTCTTCAGGGTTCCGGCGATACCGAGTTCAATGAGGTCCTGCCGGACTGCCGGCGGCACCATTTTTGCCCGGGTTCCAGCGCCCTGGTCGATGCGGCGGGACATGTACTCATCGATGATCGGATTGGCGTTGACGGCGGCTTTCGCCTGCTCGAAGGTGCTGCCGGGAACATAGCCCATCATCGGGGCATGCCCGCGCATGAATGTGCAGTCCTGGCTGTCGATGAACTTGTTGACGCCTTCGGCACCGCGGGTCCAGGACTCTTTGGCCGCGAAACCGGCGGCCTGGGCGGGGGCGAAACAGGATGCGGCCACCGCGATGCAGGCGGTGATGGCAGCGGTTTTCTTCTTCATGAGTGTGGGTCTCCTTACAGGGACGGGGAAAGTGGATCAAGCAAACAACCGCGGTTTTTCCCGGACCGCGAACAGACGGCGGGATCAGGATTCAGATGATCCGGACGATCCCATCAGGCTGGACAGCAGGCCGGGTGTTTCCGACAGCACACCGGTGACGGTGACCTCACCGTAGGCGGCGTTACCGTCCGCGATCTGCCGGTTGTAGTCTTTGTCGGCTTGATGGTCCGGGTCGATGACCAGGTCGCATTCGGCGGCTTTTTTCAGGGTTCCGGCAATCGAGAGATCGATAAGCCGTGCCCGCACATCGTCGGGGATCGCCTTCGCCCAGTCACCGGCACCCTGGTCGATGCGGTCGGACATGTAGCCGCGCACGAAGGTGCTGCCGGTGAGGACTATTTTCGCCTTCTCGTAGGACACCCCCGGGACAAAGCCCATCAGGGTCGAGTGCTTCGTCATAAAGGTGCAGTCCTGGCTGTTGACGAAGGAAGTCACGCCGTCGGCGCCGTGGGTCCAGGACTGTGTGGCCGCGATACCGGCGGCCTGGGCGGGAACTGCGCACGATACTGCCAGTGCCACGGATGCTGCCAGGGTGGTTAATGTGCGTTTCATCATCGGTGATGCCTTAGGTGTCGGTGGCTGGTGGAACTGTCGCCGGCGGCAGGGCTGCCGGGACGGTGTGCCACCACAGAGTGTAACCGGTGGGCACAGGTGTGCCTTGCCGAAACAGTCGACAGCCCAGCAGCAGCATCACCCGCCGTCAACCAACCGGGCAACACCGGTGACAAAACTCACATTCACCGGGTGTTGACCTCACCGGTGAACCAGGGCATTTTATGCCCTGTAGCTGCTCTGTTGACCTGAATAAGCATCACTGTGGAATGATTGGACATTTATGAGCGAGAACAAGGCTGAAAACGGCGCTGACCGTGCCCCCGAGGGCACGATGTCCAGTCCCTTAACCGATGCTGTTGAAGGTGCCTCCCCTGCCGCACCAACCATCAGTGTCACCGCGGATCAGCCCATTGACCGGGGTCTGATTATCGGCCGGGACGGCCGGTGGGTCGCCGGCTGGGCGCTGCGGCTGATTGTGATCGGTTTCGCGGCATTTATGGTCTGGAACATTCTGGACAAACTGTGGACCGGGCTGCTGCCCGTGCTGCTGGCTATTTTGGTCTCCACTGTGTTTTGGCCGCCGGTGCGCTGGCTGCGCGACCACAAGGTGCCGGCCACCCTGGCCGTGGTGATCGTGCTGATCAGCGGTTTCGGTATTTTGGGCGGCATTTTCGGGGCCATGGCACCGCGGGTGGCCGACCAGTCGACACTGCTGTACAAGCAGGCGCTGGAAGGTGTTGACCGGCTGCAGCAGTGGATCGAAAACGGTCCGTTGAACATCAACGCCGACCAGATCAATGCGGTGGCCCAGGATGCGGCCGTCAAACTGCAGGAACAGGCCGCCAATATCGCCACCGGTGTGGCCGCGGGCCTGTCGACCGCATCATCTGTCGCGGTGACAACCGCACTGATGCTGGTGCTGACATTCTTCTTCCTCAAAGACGGCCACAAATTCCTGCCGTGGGTGCGCAAAAACGCGGGCAACAACGTCGGCTGGCATTTGACTGAGGTACTCACCCGCACCTGGAACACCCTGTCCGGCTACATCCGCGCCCAGGCTGCGGTCGGTTTGCTCGATGCCGTGTGCATCGGTGCCGGCCTGATGCTCATGGGCGTTCCCCTGGCCTTCGTGCTGGCGGTGATCACCTTCTTCGGTGGGTTCATCCCGATTGTCGGCGCGGTGTCGGCCGGTGTGCTCTCGGTGCTGGTCGCCCTGGTCTCCAACGGTGTGACCACAGCCATTTTCGTGTTGATCCTGATCCTGGTGGTCCAGCAGCTGGAAGGCAATGTCTTCTCCCCGATGCTGCAGTCGAAGGCGATGAACCTGCACCCGGCTATTGTGCTGCTGTCGGTGACAGTCGGCGGCACCCTGTTCGGCATTGTGGGCGCCTTCCTAGCAGTCCCCTGCGCCGCCACGCTGGCTGTGTGGCTGCGCTACCACGCGGAACTGGTCTCCCTGCGCACCGGTGAAATCACCGTCGATGACATTGAGATCGTCACCGCCCAGGGCTCAAGCACCTTCAATCCCTCCGAAGGCCTGATGAAAGTCCGCGACAGGTTTTCCTCCCTCATGCCCGCCGGCAACCATCAGCAAGACAGCGACGACGAGGACGGTGACGGGGACGGGGAATCCGGCAGCAGCAACTCCCGTGCCGACAGTCACTGACGCGGCCCCTGTCTAAAACAACCACTCCGGTCGACCCGCCCAGCGGGTCGGCCGGTTTTTCCATGCTCCTGGTTCTTTCCCGAACAGCTCGTCACAGTGAGGTTTCCGGCACCGGTTAATCCGTACCGGATGCGGTGGAGCAGTACTGCCTCAAGCGGGCCGCGGATCACCGTTTTTCGGGGGTGGGATAACAGACGTCTGTTATTACGCGAGCCGATAGCGTGCATATTTACCGAACCATCCCTTGAAGAGGATATTTTTTGGGGGTGGTGGTGCTGCGGGGTTCCAGCGGCTGCTGATGGTGAATGCGAAGCCGTGGCAGCTGTTGGCCAGAGAGATCGTGGTGGCACTGGCATTGACAGCAACGTGGCCTTCAGCAAGGAAATCCCGCAACCCGCGCGTGTGGGTGGACCCACAGGTGGCCCGGGTCGATGACATGTGGCCCAGTTCCACCAGCCCCCATTTCGTGATGACGACAGGTGCTGCGGGCACGGCGCAGCCGTATCTGACACGCACCCAAACTGGTAGTGCGGCGACTGCCCGGTGGCGGCGACACGGTCGACAGACACTGCCACCGACCGGTCGATGGTGTTGACCAGATGATGCCCACCCGGTCTTCCACCAGCACCCGGCAGCCAACAGTGATCACGGCGCCGGGAATTGTTCCCGTGACATCAAGGGATGTCTTCGTGCAACGCCAATCCCCCGGTATGTTTCACCGGCACCCCGGCGGCGTGGGGCCACCGGGTAGGCCAGGCGAAAGAAGGAAAAGTTAGTGTTATTTCCCGTTCAAGGGTGCAAACTGCAGTGCCGCCCCGTCCCGGGATATCCAGTAGGTGGTGCCATCCAGCCACAGGCCGGCCCCGTCAGCCACCACGGTATGGAAGGCCATGGACGCAGCGCCCGAAGCCCCCGGGCAGGCCATTCTGGTGACCGCGAACCCGTCGGTTTTCAAGGTTGCTTTTCCAGTCACCGACACCGTGCCGTGGCCAGTGTTGCAGCCGTCGTTGATATCCAGGCCGATGGCCTCGGCGGACACCTTTCCACCGGGCGGACCGGCGGGTCGAAGTATCTGGCCGGGATGGGTGATCCCCACCAGACCGGCGGCAACAACAGCAGCCATCTCATCCGGATCGGTGACACGCACCGCCGAGGAAGCAAGTGTGTCTGTTGCAGCGGCCGCGGCGGCACCGCCGGGGGATGGTTGGGTCGGCGGCTCTTTGTGCCCCATGGCCACAACACCGGTGATCACTGCCACCACCAGCAGCACTGCGGCCACCACAGTATGCGCACCAGGCAGGTTCACGGCGCGTCCTCCTTACCGAACAGTTCTCATAGCGTGCTTTTTAAAATACAACCGGGCACAACCACATCAGCCGAACCGGTGGCGCCGTCTTCTTCCGGCCGGGACGACCGGATTGGCCGACGGCCGCCACCAAAAGTGTGACAGATCAGGCGGCAACCGGACCAGTCTTTTCCTTGAAGCCACACATTCCGGGGTGGCCCCCGGTCAGCGGAACTCCCGGCGGGCCGGATACGGGGGCACAACCACGGTCCCTTTCTCAAGGTAGGTTTTCAGTGCCTGGCCCAGACTCCGTGACGAACCCGGCACCGCATCCGCCCACTCGGCCACGGCTTTCTCGTCGGCCATATCGCTGGTCTGTTTGATCAGGGTGACCGGAATACCGAACCGGTAGCCGACATAGGCGACCGCGTAGCCCTCCATCTCCACCAGGGAGGCTTTCTGTGCGAGACGGTTTTTGGTGGCTGAATCGGCGACGAAACTGTCACCGGTGGCCAGCACCGCCTCCGGCAGCACCCCGGTGGTGGCCAGCACCAGGTCGTTGAGCATCGGTTTACCGTCGATGGCTTCCAGCACATCGTCGTTGAAATCGTGCTTGTAGACCCAGGAGACCTCGAAAAACCCGGAGACCCCCTCTTTCAGTGCCCCGGCGGTACCCAGATTGATCAGACAGGACGGGGCAATCCCCCGGGAGGCAGCATCAACAATCAGTTCAGTCAACGTCAGAGTGGCCGCCAGTGTGCCCACACCGGTGACCACCACCGGAAGATCAGTGTCCAAGTGGCGGGCTTCGCCCTGTGTGGCCGAAACCACCAGTGGGATGTTGTTAACAATCGGATTATCCATACCCCCCACTTTAATTGCGTAACGCGACACCGCGCCTTCTTCGGTGGTGGCCGGAGTCCGCCTGCCCAACCCGACGGTTTTCCCGCAGCCCATCCGGCTTCTACAGTAAGTGGGACACACCCGCCCCGCTGCCACCGGAAACGACATGCGGCACTTTGTGCCCCACAGTTGCAGCACACCATCCGAAGTCGATCACAAGGCCCGCTGAAACCCCCATGCCAGACGTTGATTCCACCACCGCAACCGTGACGATGATCCTCGGGATCACCGGGGTTGTGCTGTCGGTTCCGGCATGGCTGTTTTTCCTCCGCGGGGCCCGGGGTCTGTGGAAATTCATCACCTCAGGAACACCACTTCCCGGTAGATTCAACCGCCCGTTCACCCGCCTCGCCACCCTGGTCAAAGAGGTTGTCTTCCATTCGGAGATGGCCCGCAAACCGGCGGTGGCCATCGCCCACTGGTTCGTCATGGTCGGGTTCCTGGTGGGTTTCATCCTCTGGTTCGAGGCCTACATCCAGACCTTCAACCCGCACGGCGGCTGGCCGGTGGTCAGCCACTGGCCGATCTACCACCTGCTCGACGAAATCCTGGGACTCGGGACCGTGCTGGGCATCATGTTTTTGGTTCTGGTGCGACTGAACAGCCGGGTAAAAGAAAGACTGAGCCGTTTCTACGGCTCCAACCAGCTGGCCGCCCGCTTCGTCGAAGCCGTGGTCTTTGTTGAAGGTGCCGGCATGATCCTGGTCAAAGCCGGGAAAATCGCCACCTACCCCGACCATACGCCGAACCCGTGGACCGATTTTGTCACCATGCATGTGGCCACACTGCTGCCCGCCTCGGCCATCATGGTCAGCTGCTTCGCCCTGATGAAACTGCTCTCCGGTCTGGTGTGGCTGTTCGTGGTCGGCAAACAACTGTCCTGGGGTGTGGCCTGGCACCGGTTCCTCGCGTTTTTCACCATCTTCCTGCAGAAAAACCCCGACGGAAGCAATGCCCTGGGTCCGGTGCAGCCCATGTACTCGTCCGGTAGACCAATCACCCTGGACACAGCCGACCCCGACACCGACACCATCGGGGTGGGCCATCTTCCCGACGCTTCCTGGAAGATGCTGCTCGACTCGGCCACCTGCACCGAATGCGGCCGCTGCCAGGAGATGTGTCCGGCCTGGAACACCGGCAAACCGCTCAGCCCCAAAAAATTCATGATCGACATCCGCGACGCGGCGATCAAAAACTCTTCTTACCTTGTCGACCCTTCTCTCCTGGAAGGGACACAAGACGATGCCCACGCCGGGCTGGATGTGCTGCGCATGACCGGCCGATCAGCCATCATCGACCCCGATGAGCTGTGGAGCTGCACCAACTGCGGCGCCTGTGTCGAACAATGCCCGGTCGACATCGAGCACATCGACCACATCACCAACCTGCGTCGCTTCGAGGTTCTCATCGAATCCGAGTTCCCCAGCGAACTGACCGGGATGTTCAAGAACTTAGAGACCAAGAAAAACCCGTGGGGCCGCAACGCCAAAGACCGGGAAGACTGGATCAGCAAAGCCAGGAAAAACGGTGTCGACGTTCCGGTTCTCGGCGAGGACGTCACCGATTTCAGCGACCTGGAATACCTGTTCTGGGTCGGCTGCGCCGGCGCCTTCGACGACCAGGCTGTCAAAACCACCGTGGCTGTGGTGGAACTTCTGCACACCGCGGGCGTGAAATTCGCGGTCCTGGGCAAAGCCGAGGGTTGTACCGGTGATCCAGCTCGCCGGGCGGGCAACGAATTCCTGTTCCAAATGCTGGCAGAGGACAATATTGCACTGCTCAACGACACCTTTGACGGGGTGCCGAAAGGACAGCGCAAAATCATCACCACCTGCCCGCACTGCTTTAACACGCTGCGCAACGAATACCCCGATTTCGACGGACACTTTGACGTGTTCCACCACACCCAGCTGCTGAACAGGCTGGTGCGCGACGGTCTGTTGACACCGGTCCCCCGGACAGACAAGAACCGCAAGCCGGTCACCTACCACGACCCGTGTTTTTTGGGACGGCACAACAAAGTCTTCGACCCGCCGCGGGAACTGATCGGTGCCACCGGCGCCGATTTAAAAGAGATGGACCGCAACAAAAACCAGGGTTTCTGCTGTGGTGCCGGCGGCGCCCGGATGTTCATGGAAGAAAAACTGGGTACCCGCATCGCCGACAACCGGGCGGAAGAAGCAGTCGCCACCGGGGCGGAAGAAATCGCGGTCGGCTGCCCGTTTTGCAACGTGATGCTCACCGGCGGGGTGAAAGCCGTCAGTGACGCCCCCGCAGACGAACAACCGGTGGTCAAAGATGTCGCCCAGATGCTGCGCGACAATGTGTTGGTCGACGGCAAACTCCCCACCCCCAGAGACAAACAGTTTCTTGAACCGCCGACACGCGGCCTGACAGATCTTGGGCTGACGTCTGTCCGTCACCTGCCTCCCACGGCAGACTCTGAAAAGACAAAAACAAAGCCGCAACAACAGACGCCTGTCACGCCGTCCCCGGCAAAAGACAACCAGCCCTCCGGCGCTGCTACCCCAGGTACAGCAACACCCAGACCAACCGTCCCCCAAGCACCAGGTGCCGCCAAACCGGCAGCACCGGGATCCGCACGAGCCGCCACACCCAAAGCACCCGGTACGGCAACCCCCAGACCAACCGTCCCCCAAGCACCAGGATCCGCAAAACCAGCAGCACCAGGATCAGCAAAACCTGCAGCACCAGGGTCTGTACGACCAGCTGCCCCCAAAGCACCCGGTGCGGCGAAACCAAAAAACATCACGCCCCAAGCACCCGGCGGAGCAAAACCAGCAGAACCAGGATCAGCAAAACCTGCAGCACCAGGGTCTGTACGACCAGCTGCCCCCAAAGCACCCGGTGCGGCGAAACCAAAAAACATCACGCCCCAAGCACCCGGCGGAGCAAAACCAGCAGCACCAGGATCAGCACGACCCGCCACACCCAAAGCACCCGGTACGGCCACACCCATACCAGCTGCACCAAAAGCACCCGGCGCCGCCAAACCCAAAGCCCCAGGATCCGCAAAACCAGCAGCACCAGGATCGGCAAAACCTGCAGCACCAGGGTCTGTACGACCAGCTGCCCCCAAAGCACCCGGTGCGGCAAAGCCCGGGGGAATCCGGCCGCCCGGGGCGGCGAAGCCTGTCACCAACGACAAGGAGTAGATGCGGTTTTACGCGGGGTTGGCAGCCGGTGCTGCGTCGCTGCGGTGGTCCGGGCAGCTGTGGGTATGGAGTGCTTTCTTCCCGCCGGTGTTTTCGTTCAGACTGGCCAGAGCTGGTTGTTGGGGAAAACGGGACTAACTGTCCTTTCACTGTCCCAGGGCTGCAAGGGGTCGCAGCGGGTGCGGTCCCATCTGGTGGGTGATCCGGCACGGGTGGCTGTGACGTGGCAAAATGGTCCGCATGGCCTCCAAGAAAAAGATCGACGACCAGCGACCCGACAGTGAGATTCCCGGTGACGGCCCCATTGTGACCACCACCCACACCGATCCCGCGACCGGTGAAGTGAAACGGCGCAAGCGCCGCGCCTTCACCACGGCGGAAAATCTCTCCAATGTGCAGTACGAAATTCGTGGGCCGATCGCCCAGGAGGCCGAGCGGCTGGAATACCACGGCCACTCGATTTTGAAGCTGAACACCGGTAACCCGGCTGTGTTCGGTTTCGATGCCCCCGATGTGATCATGCGTGACATGATTGCCGCGCTTCCCACGTCCCAGGGCTATTCCACCTCCCGCGGCATCCTCTCGGCGCGGCGGGCGATTGTCACCCGCTACGAACTGGTGGAGGGATTCCCCGACATCGATGTCGATGATGTGTGGCTGGGCAACGGTGTCTCGGAACTGATTTCCATGTGCACCCAGGCGCTGCTCAACCCCGGCGATGAGGTGCTGGTCCCGATGCCGGACTATCCGCTGTGGACCGCCTCGACGAACCTGGCCGGCGGCAAGGCGGTGCACTACCGCTGCGACGAGAACAACGAGTGGAATCCGGATATCGAGGACATCAAAGCCAAGGTGAGTGACAACACCCGGGCGATTGTCATCATCAACCCGAACAACCCCACCGGTGCGGTGTATTCGAAGGATGTTCTCAAGCAGATCGTGCAGATCGCCCGGGAACACGAGCTTTTGATTTTCGCCGATGAAATCTATGACCGGATTCTCTTCGACGATGCGGTGCACCATTCGGTGGCCGCCCTGGCCCCCGACCTGGTGGTGGTCACCTTCAACGGCCTGTCGAAGGCGTACCGGGTGTGCGGCTACCGGGCGGGCTGGATGATTGTCACCGGCCCGAAGAAGGTGGCGAAGGGTTTTGTCGACGGCGTGAATCTTTTGTCGGGTATGCGGTTGTGCCCGAATGTGCCGGCCCAGCATGCCATTCAGGCGGCGCTCGGCGGCAAGCAGTCGATTTTCCAGTTGACGGCAAAAACCGGCCGCATCTACGAGCAGCGGGAAATCGCGTGGAAGAAACTCAACGAGATCCCGGGCGTGTCCTGTGTCAAGCCGATGGGTGCGCTGTACGCCTTCCCGAAGCTGGATTTGGACTACTACGACGTCGATGATGATGCGAAGCTGATGCTGGATCTGTTGCGCCAAGAGCACATTCTCATGGTGCAGGGAACCGGCTTCAACTGGGACAAACCCGACCATTTCCGGGTGGTGTTCCTGCCGCGGGCCAACGAGCTGGCTGAAGGCATTGACCGGCTGGGGAATTTCCTGGCCGACCGGGTCCGCTGAGATTTTTCAACGAAATCCCGCTGCCGTGCACCGGTGTGTTTTCTCCCCCGCTGCGCAGCGCCGGTGACGGTTGACGGAATGGTTTTCTGTGGTGGAGTGTCGGTGAGATGTCCTTGTCCGGTGGGCCTGCACACACTGGTGCATCCGGTGTGCCCACCGCTTTTTGTGTGCCGGGCGCCGGGGCGAGTCTGCTGGCCAGAGAAATAGAAACCCTGTGGTTGACAACCGGTGACCGGCCCCGGGTGCGGGCGGTCATGGTCGATGCGGTGGGGCTTGCCGCCGCCCTGGGGCTTCACGCCCCGGCGGCTGTGCTGGTTGAGGACACGGCCACCGGTTTCGGCGGGGAGTCTGTGGCCGCGATGCTCGCCGAACTGTCGGTTCCGGTTGCCTGTGGGATGCTGGTCACCGGCTACGGGGGTGGGCACAGGGCACACGGCAGGTATGCGGGTCTGGACCGGGTGGATCCGGCAGACGGTGACACTGTGGTGGCCCGGTGGCTGGACAATGCTGTTGCCACCCGGCGCGCGGACTCGCCGAAATTAGAGGATCTGGCCGCCCACCGGTGGCCGGCCCGGGTGACTGTGCCGCTGGATGTGGAGGAAGCCGTCATCGTCGAATTGGCGGGACGGGGGTTAAGCGACCGGGCGATCGCCCACCGTCTGGGCTGTCCGGCCCGCCAGGTCAGCGCCACCGCCCACCGGTTGACCATGCTGGCCGGGGCACCCAACCGGCTGGCGCTGCCGATGACGGTGCGGGGGCTGTAGCGGGCACAGTCAATCCCCCCCGCCGGTGGCACAATATGGGCAGGTGCATATGCGCCCGCCCGTTGTTGTTTTGCCGATCAATCCGTCCTTTTCTTCCCGTGGGTTTTGCCCCGACCAGGAGATGCTGTGCCCCGCAGACACCGTCTGACCATGCCGAACCGGCCGACAATCGTGATCATTGTGGTGGTTGCGGTGTGTTTCGGACTGTATTTGAAATGGACCGCCCAACCGGCCCCGCCCGGCCCGGGTGTCGATATCGCCCGCCAATCCGGTGCCACCGGCCATCCGGCGGCAACCGGTGCACCAGCTGCCGCAACTCCGGCGGCGACCGCCACCGGTGAACCGGATCCAGCAACAGGGACACCGGTGCCGGCCGGGTCCAGCACCGGCACACCCACCCCGCTGGCACAGACCAGCACCCCCACCCCGACCACTGCGGCGGCGACACCGTCTTCCACCCCGCCGGACACCTCACCTGCCCCGGGTACCGCTGCCACGGTCCACCGGGATGCGGTCGGTCATCTGGTGGTGCAGCCGAACAATCCGGGCGGTGATCCGCTGCCGCAGGTCACCACATCTGATCAGCCCACCCCACTGGACGGGGTTGAGGCCGGGTACACCCCTTCTGTGGTGGTGGTGCAGTGGCAGCGGCTGCGCCCGGCCACCGCGACCTCACAGGCGTTTGATATCGCGGTCTCAGCCACCGACGGACCCACCGCCGTCGACAATGGGGTGCCCACCGGTTTCGCCCGCACCCCGCTCGGGGCGGCCCTGGCGGCGTGGGCGATCTACCAGTCGGTGGGCCGCGGCGGCGAAGCGGCCACCCGCGCTGTCCTGGAATACATCACCGACCCGCAGCTGGTGGCCACGGCCACCCAGATGGCGGCCACTCCCGGCGGCACCCAGTGGCCCACCGGGGAAAGCCTGGGCACCAGCCGGGGGTTCACCGTCACCGACTACAGCCCCGACAGGGCAACAATCAGATACGCCATCCCCGCCGGCGGGAATTGGCGGGCGGTGGAACTGTCGGTGGTCTACACCGACGGCAGGTGGACGATGGGGGCGCCAAAGCAGGGAAAGTTCACGATCATCACCGCCGAGGAGGAAGCCGCCTACACCCAGTGGTAGCAGCGCACCTGCGGCCGCGGGCCTGCCCTACCGGGTCATCTTCGGGCGGGATACCGGCGTCAATGGCAGAATATGGGATACACCGGCAGGTGATCATCCGGGCTGCGGCATCTCTGCCACAGGCACAAGAAAGGCCACCGCGCACATGGGTTCACAGCACAACCGTTTCCGGGACAGCGCCGCCACCCCCGGCCCATTGACGCCGGCGCATGTCCCCTTCCTCGACGAAGACACACCACCGCCGACCGGCTCCACCCCAGTGCCCAAACGCCCGGCCGCAGACGGCCTGCGGCCGGTTGACGGGGCGCGTGACGGGCACAGCCTCCCCTGTGCGCCGGGACCTGCAACCGGGCCACTGACCATTCCGGACAAGCTGGCTGATGCGGTAACCGCCAGCCCAGCAGCCGGGAAAAAAGACCCCCCGCCCCCGGCGGCCGGCACTCAGCCCGCCCGGCCGGTCGCTTCCCCCACAGACCCCCGCCACATAACAGCCACCGGGATCACACGGGCTGATCTGCCCGCCATTGCCGGAAACTCGCAGGCGCAACGCGACCGGGCTGTTGTGGGGCCGCCGGACAGCGGCCCACGGCACACCCCCGCCCCGCAGACACCACCGGCGGCAGCAGATGCGGCCACCCCGGACAGTGCCCGCAGGCAGGCGGCTGCCGCAGCCCATCTGGCAGCCCACGGTATCGGCCCGGACGGGAAGAAAACAGCCCCCCGTCCCGGCGAGAACATTGTGACCCTGCCGCGGAAAATACTGGCCGGTTTCCTTTCCCTGGCGTTTATTGTCACCGTCATCGGTGTCATCATGATCTGGCCGGGCGACACCGAGCCGACCATCCGGCCCGAATTCACACAGAATTCGGCGATGAGCCACCAGGTTGCCGCCGGCACGGTGATCATCACCGATGACGGACCCTGCAATTCACCGTCGGTGGGCCGGGTGTTTGATTCCGCGCCCGCCACCCCGGTGCAGCCGTCGGACAACACCTGCACCCAGGCGATTATCGAGATAACCTCCGGGCCGGATGAGGGTCGGCGCACCATGCTGCTGCTGGCGGGCACACCGGGGGATCCCACGCTTGCCCAGGGTGATGCGATCACCCTGCAGCTGACCACCACCAGCGACGGCACCAACGGCTACAGTTTCCTCGACTACCAGCGCACCGTGCCGCTGGCCTGGTGGGTGATTGTGACCCTGGTGGCGGTCGTTGCGGTCGGTGGTTTCGTCGGTTTCCGCTCCATCATCGGTTTGCTGGTCACCCTGGCGGTGGTGGGTTTCGTGCTGCTGCCGGGGCTGCTGCGCGGCGGGGATCCGCTGATTCTGGCCACTGTGTGCGGCTCAGCGGCGCTGTTTCTGGCTTTGTACCTGGTGCACGGAGTGACCTGGAAAACCTCTTCGGCCCTGGCGGGAACTCTCATCGCCCTGTTTCTGGCGACCTGGCTGGCCCGCATCGGCATTGAGGGTATCCGGCTGCGGGGCCTGGGCAGTGAGGACAATCTGCTCATCCAGCTGTATCTGCCGGATGTCACCGTGCAGGGGCTGATGCTGGCCGGTTTCATCATCGGTTCTCTCGGGGTGCTCAACGATGTGACGATCTCCCAGGCATCCACGGTCAACGAGTTGGCGCACCTGGATCCGAAAGCCACCCCGCTGCGGCTTTTCACCGGGGCGATCCGGGTGGGCCGCGACCATATTGCCTCGATCATGTACACCCTGGTGCTGGGCTACACCGGTGCCGCGATACCGCTTCTGCTGCTGCTCTCGGCGGCGGACAGGCCCTTGGGGCAGGTGCTGACCAGCGACATTATGGCCACCGAGATTCTGCGCAGCGCCGTCGGCGCCCTGGCGCTGACTCTGGCGGTGCCGATCACGACCCTGATCGCGGCGTTCACCGCCGTCACCGGCCCCGGCGACAGCCACGACCACAGCCACGGCCACAGCTAACCGCCGCCCGCCCGGGTGGTGGGCGTGCTAGAGGTTCCCGCGGCCCAGACAGCTGACCTGCCAGCCGGCGGCCCGCCAGGCACCGGTGTCCAGGCAGTTGCGTCCGTCGACCATGATCCGGCGGTGGACCACTTCGCCGGCGGCATGCGGGTCAAGGTCGATGAACTGCGCCCATTCGGTGGCCACCCCGACAGCATCGGCGCCGCTGAGCGCATCCGTGATATCGGCGGCGTAGCGCAGCGTCGGGTAGAGCTTTTTCGCCCCGCCCATCGCCGCCGGGTCGAAGACGCTGACATCGGCGCCCATCAGCGACAGGGCACCGGCAACAGCCAGGGCCGGCGAGTCACGCACATCATCGGAGTTCGGTTTGAAGGCGCAGCCTAGAATCGTGATCTTTTTCTTCGCCACACTGCCACCCAGGCACTGGCCGATCAGCTGCACCATTTTCTCCCGGCGGCGCAGGTTGATCGTGTCGACCTCCCGCAGGAAAGTCAACGCCTCATTGGCCCCGAGTTCCCCGGCCCGGGCCATAAAAGCCCGGATGTCTTTGGGCAGGCAGCCGCCGCCGAACCCCAGTCCCGCGCCCAAAAACTTGTTGCCGATGCGCTCATCCATCCCCAGCGCCTCAGCCAGCCGCACCACATCCGCCCCGGCGGTTTCACACACTTCGGCCACCGCGTTGATGAAGGAAATCTTGGTGGCCAAAAATGCGTTCGCCGATACTTTCACCAGCTCCGCGGTGGCGGTGTCGCAGACCAGAAACGGGGTTCCCTCCCCGATGGGGGTGGCATAGATTTCTTCCACCCGCCGGACAAGCGCGCCCGCCGACAACGGGTCATCGGCGCTGGAGTCGGGGGCGGTCTTATCGTCAATGCCGATGACAATACGGTCCGGGTGCAAAGTGTCGTCGACGGCGTGGCCCTCCCGCAGAAACTCCGGGTTCCAGATGACCGCGAACCGGGCGGTGTCACCGGCGAAGCCGTGGGCCACACGCTCCAGCTGTTTCGACATGCCGACCGGCACGGTGGATTTACCCATGATGACATGGTCACCGGTGCAGTGGCGGGCCAGGCTTTCCACCGCGGCGGTGACATAGCCGGTGTCAGCGGCATGGGAGTTGGCTGACTGCGGGGTGCCGACACAGATGAAATGCACATCGGCGAAAGCCGCCGCTTCGGCGAAATCCGTGGTGAAACGGATCGACCCGGCAGCAACCGTGCGCGCCAGCAGCTCATCCAGGCCGGGTTCGAAAAACGGCACCCGGCCTGCGGCGGCCGCCTCCACTTTCGCGGTGTCCACATCGACCCCGATGACGTCGTGCCCGAGACTGGCCATGCACACCGCATGGGTCAAACCCAGGTACCCGATTCCGATCACAGACAGTTTCATACACACATCTTTACCCGGACAAGCTGAACGGGCGGGCGCACCCCGGTAAACCGCACCTTACAGCCGGCCGAAAAAAAGGAATCCGACCACTGCCGCGGCACCGAGCGCGCACACCAGCACCAACGGAACGAACCGGGTGACAAACCGCCAGCCGAAATGACCGGACTGCATGGCCACCAGTTTGATGTCGACCATCGGCCCGACCACCAGAAAAGCCAGCTGCGCGGTGGGAGAGACGGCGGTAAACGAGGCGGCGACAAAAGCATCGGCTTCACTGCACAGCGACAGCACAATGGCGAAAAGGGCCATCACCGCAATGGCGGCCAGCGGGGTGGAGGCCAGGCGGATGAACCAGGTGACCGGCACCACCACTTTGATCAGCCCGGCGATCATGGCGCCCAGCACCAAAAACCCGCCCGCCCGGGTGAGATCCTCTATCGCGGTGTCCTGGAACATGTGCCACCGCTCCCGCCGGGTGAGGCTGGTGTTGTTCTCCCCCGCCCCGCAGCAGGTGTCGCGGCAGCTCGACTGTTCATCGACGAGATGATCCCAGCCGGCCGCCACCCACAGCCATCCGGCCAGCAGCACAGCCAGGAAACTGGCGGTAAACCGCGCCCACACCATCTCCGGGAGGGCATAGAAGGCCACCGCCGTGGACACAATCACCACTGGGTTCACCGCCGGGGACGCCAGCATGAACACCAGGGCCGCGGCTTTGGGCACCCCGGCGCGCATAAACGATGCCGCCACCGGGACGGAGGCGCATTCACAGCCCGGCAGCCCGATCGCCGCGGTGGCCGCCACCGGCACACTGGTGAACTGGTTTGTCGGGGTGATCCGCTGCAGCAGCCCGACGGGAAGAAATGCACTTATCACAGCGGAGACCACCACGCCGAGCACCAGAAAAGGCAGGGACTGGATGGCCACCGCAATGGTGATCGCCGCCCACGAGTTGACTTTCGCCGGAAGCGGCGCAACCGGATTGTCCCAGCTGCCCGGACCGGTGGCGAACTGGGTGTAGACCACCAGGGCGATACCGGCGGCCGCCAGCGCCAGCATGATTTTTTTGCCGTGGCCTGTATCCGCCTCGGCGGCGGGGGCAGTCGGCGGTGACAACGGTTGGGTGACGGTCATGACAGGTAGGGCGCTTTCGGCTGGTGGATCGGTTCGATGGATGCCGGAGAAAGGGTGGGGGTTGATTGTCCGGGAACAATGGTGCCGGTGACGGTGACCCAGGTGTCGTCGTCGAAGGTCTCCTCGGTGTCGAGGACCGCGGTGTAGGCGATCGCGTCGGCGGCGCAGCAGTAGATTTTGAAACGGTTGAGCATGATCTGGCCGGCCCCGCCGGCAGGGCCGGCGTCACTGTCCCGGCCCGGCTCGACACCGGTGACTTTTTTGTGGGAGATAAACCCGATCACCGACAGTTGTTTTCCCTCCAGTTTCGCCGGGTCATCGAAGTTGAAACGGTCGGAGAGTTCTTCCAGGGTCATCTCGTTGACCCCGCTGTCGCTAAGCTCCGGGAAACTGATGCCGCTGCTGGCTTTGGCCGCTCTGGCGGTGCGCGCCACCCGGTTGTCGCCGCCGGTTGTCGTCGACGACAGCATTGCCGCCCCCAGTGGGGAGGGTGCGCACAGGCTCACCAAGGCGACCGGAACAACCAGCAGCCACATCACCGACAGCCGGGAACCGACGGGCCGCCACTGCCCGCGGCCCCGCCACAGTACAGCGGCGGAAAGCACCAGGACCGCCAGCGCGACAACCCCCAGAATCGGCAGCCAGAAGCCGCGCACATAGTTTCCCGCCCGGCCGGTTGCCACCAGCGCACCAACCATGGTGGCAAAGACCAGCCACACCGCGGCGCTGCGCTGGGCGGCGCGCCCGGGAGCCGTGCCACCACTGTGGCTGTGGGCGTGACTGTGCCCGCCGTGCGGGTCCTCCGGTGGGGTGGCGGCGGATACACGATCCTGTCCCCGCGGGTCGGTGGTGTGGTGTGCGCCGGTCATAGCGGCAGTGTGCTCCTGGGATGGGAAAGGAAAAACAGTGGCGGACACAACAACGGCGGGCCCGTTGTTGATGTTGAAACTTAACGTGCCGCCCGGGCCACCTGCTGCCAGGCGCCCGGGCGGGGGCAGTGGTGTCTTAGTGCCCGGTGCGGGTGCGGCGCCGGGTGGCCAGGAAAGCCACCAGGCCGACCAGCACAAGCACCGCGATGAGAATACCGACGACCAGCAACCGGTTGCCGCCGGTGTCTGCGGCGGCGGCTTTTTTGCCCCACTGCGGTGACAGGTCGATGGCCGGATCATTGTCGTAGAGACCCAGCGCGTTGGCGATGACGTAGTGGACATCGGTCTGGTCGATCTGGCCGACCACATTGGCCGCGCCCGGACCGTAGGCGGCCACCCGCAGCTGGGCGCCGGTGTGGGTTTGCGACCCCAGGGCTTTCTCGTCGTCGTTGGACGGTGCTGTCGCATAGTTCATGGTCAGCGTGTCCCCGTCGGCGGTGGCCAGGTTGATGGTCCGTCCGGCGGTGAGTTTGCCGTTGGCCACCACCTGGGAGGTGTGGGCGTGGTCGGCGGTGACGATGATCAGGGTGTCATCGCCGTGGTCGATCGCCCACTGTTTGGCGTAGGCGATCGCCCGGTCGAGCTGCCAGGCCTCACCGATCTGCCCGCAGGCATCGGCCTCATGGTCGGCTTTGTCGATCGAGGCGGATTCGACCTGCAGCAGAAAACCCCTGTCGTTGTCGAGAAGATCCAGTGCTTTGGCGGTCATGGCCGCCAGCGGCGGCACCGAGTCGGTGAATTCGGGGTTTTTCTCACAGGTTACCGCCGGTGCTTTCGCGCCGGTCAGAGTGGGAATCGAGGGGGCGAACAGCCGGGGCATGTTTTTCTCGGCGAAAAGCCCCAGCACCGGGGTGTCCTGGTCGGCTTTGTCGACCGCGTTCATGCCGTCGATATCGGTGACCACGGTAAATCCCTGGTTTTTGGCGTTGTCGAGAACCGAATCACCTTTGGTCCAGCGGTGCCCGTTCCAGTCGCCGTCGACCTGCACAATCTGCTCGAAGTAGCTGGCGCCACCACCGAAGGTGACATCGGCGCGGGTGTCAATCAGCTGCTCCATGATCGAGCCCAGGCCACCGTTTTCCCGGTACTGGCCGCGGAAAGCCTCACCCTGGCAGGTCTTTTTGTTTTTGTCTTCCTCCGGGCCGTAGCACTTGCGGTTCAGCGCGTGTGACCCCATGACCGCCGGGGTGGCGTCCTGGATTTCAGCCGTCGTCACATTGCCGGTTTTCATTCCCTTGGCTTTGGCCAGTTCAATCAGGTTCGGGACTGGGGTTCCGTCGACTGTGATGCCCACACCGCCGTTGTAGGTTTTCGTTCCCGATGCCCAGCCGGTGGCGGAGGCCGCGGAATCGGTGACGTAGTTCGGGCCGCCGACCTTCTCATCCAGGGCGAAGGTGGTGTAGTAGCCGGTAAACGGCAGCTGGTCGATACCGGTCAGCCGCCCGTTGGCGCCTGTGAGGTAGTCGCGGGCGGACGTGATTTCCGAATCCCCCATGCCGTCGCCGACGAAGATGATGACGTTTTTGGCTTTCGCATCATCCAGGCCCTGGCCGTCTTTGCCGAACTGGGCGCAGTCACCGGGCCCGGACACAAACCCGGCGTTGCCGACTTTGTAGCAGGTCGACAGGGCATCGGCGGGCTGTGCCCGCTTGTCTTCGGAGACATCAACCGCCCGTGCCGAAGCGGTCAGCTGTGCCGTCGGGGAAGGATCCACCTGCGGCAGATCGTTCAGCCCCAGGGCGTTGGCCATGACGAAGAACATGTCGGTCTGGTCGATCTGGCCGATGATGTTTTCCGCGCCGGGTCCGAAAGCGGCCACCCGCAGCTGACTGCCGTTGTGCTGCTGGGATGTGTCGCCGGCTTGGTCGGCGGGGATGGTGCCGTAGGCCAGTGTCATGCCGTTGCCCTCACCTGTTGCCAAATGTTGGGTGGCTGACACCGAATCCACCCCGTCGTAGATGATTTCGGTGGAATGGGCGTGGTCGGCGGTGACCATCACCAGGGTGTTGCCGTCCCGGCGGGCGAAGTCGAGGGCGGCTTGAACGGTTTCGTCCAAACGCTCGACCTCGCCGATCATGCCGCAGCCGTCGGCGGCATGGGCCCGTTTGTCGATCGAGGCTGATTCGACCTGCAGGAAAAAGCCTGTGTCGGCATCCGGGTCGTCGAGCAGCTCGATGGCTTTCTCAGCCATGGCGGCAAGTTCGGGTTCGGTGCCGGTGTCCTGTTTTTCACAGGACGCCGGTTTTTCCTTCGCCCCTCCGGGGGTGGCGTGGAAATCGGCGAAACGGGTGGTCATGTTTTTGTCGTGGAACAGCCCCAGAAGCGGCTGCTCCTGGTCGGCTTTGTCGACCCTGGCCAGCTCGTCGGCGGTGGTGACCACCTGGAAGCCATTGTCTTTGGCGTTGTCGAGCACGGTTTTCCCGGCCGTCCACTTCGCCCCCGGGCCAGTGAAGGCGGTGGTGGCCACACCGTCGAATTTCACTTCCTGCTGGAAGTGCTTCGCCCCGCCGCCCAGGGTGACATCGGGGCGCAGGTCAATCATCTGTTCTTCGATGCTGCCCAGCCCACCGTTGTCGCGGTACTGCTTGTCGAAGGCTTCCCCCCGGCAGGTTGTGGCGTTGTCTTCTGCCTGCGGGCCGTAGCATTTGCGGTTCAGCGCATGGGTTGCCGCACCGGCCGGGGTGGCGTCCTGAATTTCGGAGGTCGTCACATTGCCGGTGCGCATCCCGGCTTTTTTGGCTTTCTCCAGAAGGGTCATCACCGGGTTACCGAGCAGGTCGACGCCGATGGCGCCGTTGTAGGTTTTGGTGCCGGTCGACCAGGCGGTGGCAGAAGCAGCCGAGTCGGTGACGTAGTTGAACGAGCCGTCCTGGTTGATGGAGTGATGGGTGTAGGCGCCGGTGGCGGTGAAGCTGTCCAACCCCTCGAAGCGTCCGGCCGCGCCTTTGAGATAGTTTCTGGCGGCGGTGATTTCCTGCTGGCCCATGCCGTCACCGATCACCAAAATAACGTTGCGGGCCTTGGTGTCGCTGCGCTGTTCCCCGACGGTTCCGTACTGGGCGCAGGCACCGGGTCCGGGGGCAACAACATGTCCCTGCCCGTCGCGGGTCTTGCAGGTGGCGGGTCCGTTGTATTTCAGTACCGGGGAGGTATCGGCCGGGTCGATGGCGGGGGCGGCGGCGGCGATGGTCGGGGTACCGGCAATCAGCGCGGCGGCAACAAGCGCCGTCACCTCGCGGGGCAGATGTCTTTTCGGGGAAAACACTTAGCGTCAACTCTTTTCTGCGGCACCACCGTGGGCGCGGGGGCACTGCCGGACAACAGCTGGTGCTGCGGTGCCGCGGGGAAGCGGGGAAGCGGGGAAGCGGGAATGGATGCGCGGGAGCGGCAGGACCACCGGGCGGCGGTGCGGGCTTCTGGTGTGTCAGCCCCGCGCGTGAGCCAATAAAGCACCGGCGGGTAAACACAGCGTGGCGGAAAAGAAACCAGCCTCTGGCATGGTCCTGTCGGCCCGGCAAAGCAGCAGCTGACACCCCCACGGGTGGCCTGTTTTTACGCGGGCTTCACCAACGGAATGCACAACACCCCACAACAACCCCACCGTCACCCCCGATATTGCGGATGCACATGTGCCCATTTCCCGTATTAGGCCGATTTGCACCACAGTCAGCCGCCATCATCCCGCACATCCCACCGGCAATGACAATTGTTTTCAACAGTTCTACATTGTATGACGCGGCACGTGTCCCCACTGTCATTCCCCCTTCCGGGGGCGGGGTGCGCCGTGCGGGACGCACGACGGTGGGGCCGGATATTTGCCCCCGGCCCGTCAGCGCCCGGTACCGACGGGATGGTGGGCGATAAATGCCACGGCAATATCGTCCAGCGGCACCGCCTGCTCCCCGACGGTGGCGGTGTTGAGTTCCACCAGGGTGTCGGTGTCGAGGAACTTGTTCAGGGTGGCCAGCAGTCCCCGGGCGTCCCCGTTGATGGCTTTGCCGTACATCACCGGCACAATGCCCTCGGTGGGGATCTGCTTGTCCGGGTCTTTCAGGTAGACCAGATCAACCGGGCGGCCGGCATCATCCAGGGGCGGGGTGGTGGTAAATATTTCCGCCACATCGGCCTTGCCTTCGCTGATCATCTGCACCGGGCCGGTGGGGTTGCACTCAGATCCGGCAACCACTGTCACCGCACCGGGGTCGATGCCGTAGTGGGCGGCAACCGCGTCGATGTCGATATTGTCATCGGCCGTGCAGGCGTTGACCGCCAGCAGGAAGCTGTCGAGCTTTCTCAGGTCAGCGAGTGTTTCCAGGTGGTGGGCGCGGGCGAATTGCTTGGTGACCGCGAATACGGGGGCTACCGGGGCGGGAAGCTGTTTACCCAGCGCAAGCCCGGCGGGCAGGTTCTTTTTCAACGTGCCCATCGCCTGTTTGCCGGTGGCCCCGTCCGGCAGCGGCTCATCGCCGTGGGTGCGGCTCAAATAGCGGGCCAGCGAGGAGGAGTAGTCGGGGATGAGCGAAATCTCGCCGGCGGCAAGTTTCGCCAGGCATTCCTCGCGGTTGTTCATCACCCCCGCATCGGTGACGGTGAACCCGTTGTTGTCCAGTGCCCTGGCCCACACCGCGGCAATCACGGCTGTTTCATCCGGCCCGCAGGAGGCCACCGTCACCGCCGGCCCAGCTGCCGCAGTGCTGCTGCCGGCGGTGGTTTTTTTCGGTGCGGACGGTGTCGCCGGGGCGGTGGTGTCCCCGGTCGGGGAAGTGGCCGGGGTGGTGGGCACATAGGCGGCCGCGGCAGAAGAGCTGGCGGCCCCATCCGGTGCATCGTGCCCGCTATTTCCGGCGCAGCCGGTGGCCACCAGCGCCAGGGCGCCGAGCAGCACAAGGGTCTGTCGTCTGCGGTGCGGCCGGCACATGCTAGGTCTCCTGCCCGTTATCGGTCCTGCCGGAGTGAACGGGGCGGTCAATAACCCGACCCGTCATCCATTGACAGTACCGAATATCGGGCCACCGCAATACAGGTCACAGCCAACGGGTAACCCCCCGGGGGAGCAGGCAGGCCGCGGTCCTTTTATCAGGAACGGAAATTCAGGTAGGCCTTCGACGGGGTGGGGCCGCGCTGGCCCTGGTATTTCGACCCCAGCGCCGCTGAACCGTAGGGCACCTCGGCGGGGGAGGTCATCTTAAACAGCGCCAGCTGGCCGACTTTCATCCCCGGCCACAACGCGATCGGCAGATTCGCCGTATTCGACAGTTCCAGGGTGATGTGCCCGGTGAAACCGGGGTCGATGAAACCGGCGGTGGAGTGGGTCAAAAGCCCCAGCCGGCCCAGCGATGATTTGCCCTCCAGCCGACCGGCCAGATCGGCGGGCAGGGTGAAGCATTCCAACGTCGCCCCCAGCACGAATTCGCCCGGATGCAGGATAAACGGCTCCCCGTCGGCGACCTCGACCAGCGAGGTCAGCTCCTCCTGTTTTTCCCGCGGATCAATATGGGTGTAGCGGGAATTGTTGAACACCCGAAACAGGCAGTCCAGGCGCACATCAATGCTGGAGGGCTGAATCAGCTCGGCATCGAAGGGTTCGATCACAAGATCTTTGGCGCCGATTTTGCGGCGGATATCACGGTCACTAAGCAGCACAGCACCCCAGTGTAGTGGCAGTTCACCGCCCGGGAGCCACCCGGTTGCCCCACCGGCAGGCGCCCAACGTCGTGGAACACGGTATGCACACCACCCACACCGACCCCCGCCAAAACAGGGCAACACCTGCCCTGTGGTGCGGATTTACCCTTAAGTGGAAGTTAACCCTCCGCTTGGGTTATGGTTGGTGCATCGTATCCCCGACTCAACCGCCACCGGCAGCGGGGAATCCGGTGCGTCCTGTCATCCTCCCGCAGCAGCGGGTACACAGGAGAAAAAAGCGCACACCACCGACCCACCCCACACGCGGCTTTTTCCGCACATGACAGTCCATAGCCGACAACCCGTGGGAGACAAGACCACACCCCTGCCCCTATACCGGGGAAGGGACAACCATTCCGCTGCAGGCTGCATGCACCAACCATGGTTGCAGGAAGAAATGATGTCCGACAACGATCACACACCACCCCGGGACACTGCCCCGCGGGCAACCGGTGACACCGGCGGGAAGCACCCTGCCGTTGATCCGGCCCCGCCCGGCGCCCATGAACACCCCCTCAACGCCCACGAGATGGATCATCATGCCGCCGGAGGGAAGACGGTCCACCATGATTCACCGGCCGGGGCGGTGGTCGCGGCAGAACAGATCACCACCTCCCATGCCGTGGAGGAAGAACCCGATATCCCCCCGGCGGTCATTGCCCGCGGCATCGCCGTCACAGGTGATGAAGGACCGGTCTACGGGCCACTGGATGTGACCATCCCGGGCACCGGTCTGACGATTCTCACCGGCCGCGGCGGATCGGGCCGAACCGCCCTGGCATTGACGATCTCCGGGCGGATGCGGCCCAATACCGGGGAATTGACGGTGCTGGGCATGACCCGGCGCAGCCAGATCCGGCGGCGGGTCGCCATCGCCGGGGTCGATGACATTGACCTCATCGACCGGGATGTGCGGCTGCGCACCATTGTCACCGAGCACCGCGCCTGGGGCACCCCGTGGATCAAGTGGGTGAAAAAAGCCGACCAGGAATACTACGAGTCGCTGTGCGCCAAGGTCTACGGGCAGCGGGACCTGCCGCCCCTGGACGCCTATGTCTCCCAAATATCGGGCCTGGACAGGTATCTGATCCGTATCGCCCTGGCGCTGCGGCCGGCCGACGGCAACGAGATCGGCATGCTGGTGATGGATGATCTGGAGCAGGTCCACGAATTCACCGACCGGGTGATTTTGATGAATATCCTGGCCCGCCTGGCCGAAGAGATTCCGGTGGTGGTCAACGCGGTCAACCCGCTGCCGGAATTCCTCGTCCCCGACTACACGCTGATCGAACTGTTCACCGATGCCGGCCACCTGCTTCCCGCCAACCCCGGGGAGCACCCCGATCCGGCACTGCTGCCAAAGGAGCTTCACCTATGATCGCCGGCCTGACGCTGGGCACGGAACTGCGCCGGTTCCACCGCTCCACTTTGGGCAGAATCGCACTGATCGCGATCAGCCTGATTCCGCTGATGTATTCGGCGCTGTACCTGTGGGCTTTCTGGGATCCTTTCGGCGAGGTCGACAAGCTTCCCATCGCCTTCGTCAACTCTGATAAGGGCGCCACCGTTGACGGCGCCCCCTTCAACGCCGGGGACGGCGTGGTGGACAAACTCAAACAGAACACCGAAGTCCACTTCGACTATGTCTCCAAGCAGGAGGCCCTCGACGGGGTCAAGGACGGCAAATACTATTTCGTCGTCGAACTTCCCGAGGATTTCTCCGCGGCCGTGGTCTCCCCCACCACCGACAATCCGCACAAAGCGGTCATTGAAACCATCTACAACGACGCCAACGGCTACCTGTCAACCCTGATCGGGCAGAATGTGCTGCGCACCATGGTGCCGGTGATCTCCAACGAGATCGGCACCCAGGCCATCGACAAAGTTCTGGTGGGCATTGAATCGGCCGGGGACGGGCTGACCAAAGCCAGCGACGGGGCGGGCAAGCTGCACGACGGCTCGGTGCGGCTGCGTGACGGCCTGGTGGACGCCGATGCCGGGGCCGCCAGACTCTCCGACGGTTTAACCACCCTGGATGACAAAGTCGGGCAACTGCAGCAGGGGGCCGGCCAGCTGGCCGACGGCACCAGGCAGCTGGCCAGCAAAGTCGACGAAGCCACCGGCAAACTCACGCAGATGACCCACGGGGTCGATCAGCTGGCCGGCGGAATCAACCAGCTGGCTGATGGTGCCACCGCCATCAACAACGGTGTGCAGCAACTGAAAAACCAAACCGACCAGGTCGGTGCGGCACAGGCCGGCGTCTCCGGTGATCTGCACCGCATCGCCGCCCAGCTGCGGACGCTGCCGGATCCGAACGCCCACCGGCTGGCCGACCAGATTGACCAGGCGGCCCGTACCGTCGACATGTCGGCGCTGGGACCCGATTCCCCGCTGACGGCGAAAATCCACGAACTGGCCGCAGGTACCGGACAGATGGCCTACCAGTTGGCCGACCCCCACGCCCCTTTCCGCTCCGGATTCGACCAGCTGCATGCCGGAACCGGACAGCTTCCCGGCCAGCTGGGACAGCTCACCGACGGGGTGAACAGACTCAATGACGGCGCCCACCAGTTGGCCGACGGCGCCAGCCGCCTGAAAACCGAGGGCACCCAGCCGCTGGCCGAAGGCGGGGCGAAACTGACCGTCGGCCTGGATGAGCTGCTCGACGGGTCGGTGAAACTGGAAGCCGGACTCGATGAATTGTCGACGAAACTGGCTGACGGGGCCGGCCAGACCCCGCAGTGGACCACCGCGCAGCGCGAACAGGTCGCTGAGGTTCTCGGCGGTCCGGTGCGCATGGTCAACACCAACGAAGCCGGCAACAACACCTTCGGCGCCGGTCTTGCCCCCTTCTTTTTCTCCCTGGCCATGTTCATCGGCGGGCTGATCATCTTCCTGCTGTTGCAGCCGCTGCAAAACCGGGCGGTGGCCAGCGGCGTCGCCCCGCTGCGGGCCGCACTCGACGGGTTTTTGCCCGGGGCGCTGATCGCCACCTTCCAGGCCACCGCCATTGTGGCCGTCACCTTGTGGGGAGTGGGCCTGCAAGCCAGCTACCCGGTGGCCCTGTGGGCTTTCTGTGTGCTGGTGTCGATCATGTTCACCGCCGTCAACCAGTTCCTCAACGTGCTGCTCGGCCCCGGCCCCGGCAAAGTCGCCGCCATGGCTTTGCTGATGCTGCAAATCCTGTCGTCGGGCGGGCTGTACCCGACGGAAACCGAACCGAAAATTTTCACCTGGCTGCACCCGATCAACCCCATGACCTATTCCGTCGACGGGTTCCGCCAGCTGATCTACGGCAACCTGGACGAGCGGCTGCCCCAGTCGATTATCGCGGTGCTGATTGTCATCGCCCTGTCGATCTCCCTGACCGCCCTGGGTGCCTGGCGTGACCGCACCTGGACGATGAAGCGGCTGCACCCGCCGATCAAACTGTGACAACACCCCTGCTGCACACACCGCCCGGCGATGAGGCATCCGGTTGTTGCTTTCCCGCACACCACCACCGCCCCGCCGGGCGGTGGTGTATCCACCCACGGGTCCCACCTGCTGCACCAACACCGCCTGCCGCCGGGGAACCATGATTAGACTCGGTAAGTGTGCCGATCGTCAGTCTCGCCCCGCCAAGCATGGAAGATCTGTCGAGTCTCGCCTGTTTCACCGGCCCGGGCCATGATTTCAGCATCGGATTCAACCCGGGGGATGATCCGCGGGAATTTCTGCGCGTCCTCGGCGAAGAAGCCACCGGCTTGAACCTGCGCCCGTCACGGGTCCGCGGGGAGCTGCTCATCGCCACCCGTGACGGTGCCGCTGCCGGGGCGGTCAGCATCCGCTACGCCTTGAACGGTTATCTCAGGCGCTACGGCGGGCATATCGGCTACGGGGTTCTGCCGCAGTTCCGGCGCCGCGGCATTGCCACCGTCCTGTGCCGGACGGCAGTCCAACGCCTCTACCAGGCCGGTGTTCCCGATGCCCTGGTGACCTGTGACAGTACCAACACCGCCAGCCGTGCCACCATCACCGCCTGCGGCGGCAAGCCGCTCGACAGGATCAGTGACCCGGTGCACAGGCGGGAGATTCTCCGCTTCCGGATACCGACCAGACCCAGTGCCACCATGCCGCGAGTCCCGCAGATTATCCTGCGGCCCCCGCACCGCCGCGATAAAACCGAGCTGACAGAGTTCATCCGCCACACCGGCAGCGGTGCCGGCACCGGCCTTCCCGACCCCACCAACGGTGAATTCACCGACTATCTCACCACCGTGGCCCGGCACACCGTCGGGATGGGACGCTCCGGCGGACAACCGGAAGAAACCCTTGTGGCATGGGCCGGGGCACGCCTCTGCGCCCGGTTGTCCTGCCGCCCCGGCCCACCGGGCGACAAAGAATCCAGACCGGGCTTTATCACCGTAACCACCACCGAAGATCTCCGCGGCCACGGCCACACCCGGGTCATTTTGCGGGAGACGCTGCTGCGCATGGGCCACTACGGCAGTGCCCGGGTGGCGATTGACTGCGCCGAAACAAACCGTCCGGGAAGACACACCATCGAAGCACTGGGCGGTGTGCTCCAGGGCCGGGCCACCGGCACCGGTGAGGCGAAAAACTGCCGCTACATCATCGACAACACCGCCAATCTTGTTGTCACCGACTAACGCCCTGGCCAGACGACGGTTTGAACCAGCCCCCGAAACCAGTGCTATAATCACCGGGTACACCGCATTGCGGGCACATGCCGATGTAGTTCAATGGCAGAACTCCTGCTTCCCAAGCAGGTAGCGCGGGTTCGATTCCCGTCATCGGCTCCACTCTTTTTGATTCACCCCCGCTGACCAGCATTTTAGCAGGTCAGCGGGGGTTTGTCATTCCTTCCCCGGGGGTGGGAATGTGGGCGTTTGTGGGCGTTTGTGGGCGCTTGTGGGCAAAAATGTGGGCAAAATGTGGGCAAAAACAACCCCTGAAACCGGCCCCGAAATAGCGACGGGGGCACCCGGCGGCGGGACATACACGGCGCACACACCCGGGAAAAGTGCGGCAAAAAGGAAAATAACCGGGGCGGCCTGCCGGGCGTGTACACACCACCCGGACCGTCGCCCCTCCGGCAGCGATTACCGCCGGGCCGCCGCACTGACCCCACCAATAATCACATCATCACTGCAAGGCATACCCATCAAGTCCGCCGGGGCGGGGGAGCTCCGACAACAAACAGTGCCCGTGACCGGCCCAACCACCTGCCGCCCATGCCGCGCCAAGGCTCCCCTCGCCCACTCCCCCGCGGCATGCCCCAGCACCATCCCTGCCACCGCTGACCGGAGACAATGGCACCATCAGCGACCCGGCCGACCGGCGGACGAGAGGGAACGACAGGCTGCCCCGGGCGACGAAGACGCACCGGGATCCGCCGCACACCTCCACCCGCACCAAAAACACCCCCCGTCCACCCCCACCTCCAATTCCCTCACTAAGGCCAGCCCGATCAGTCAACACAGTCTTTTTCCGGCCCCGTCACCCCATATGCGACCGCGGTAAAAAATAGCGGGCGACCTCATTGCGGCAGATAAAACATTTTCACGAGCAGATCAATGATCATTCATCCGGAACATTTCCGACCCGCCGAACCGCCGGCCCGGATGCCATTGGCCAGCCCGGCAAACACCGCACATCCCCCGGATTGCAGGTCCGTTGCTACCCGATCACGTCGGTCCGGATGTGCAGTCAACCGGCCAACTACCGACCAAGGATTTCAACTGCGGACGTCCGCCACTAAATAAGGGCTGCTAAACAGGCGTATTGCGCCACAGCCCGCCCCAGCCGCCCCCATGGGTGCGGCGCCCCCGAGGGTCCTGCCAGATAAAAATGACAGACCGTTCATTATTAGATTACAAAAAATGGGGGTTATCATGTTTGCTCTTTTGATCCAGAAAGTATCTTTTTTCCGGCGCTAAAAAAAGAACCAATTAAATGATCTTTATAACCTTTTTGGAAATTATCAGATAAAATACTCATCGCAAATACTGACGTTCACGCTGGTCAACTATGCCTTTTCGCCGATTAGAAATAAGCTGCGAACACAGACCTGCAAAGGGACTACTTTTGTTCCGCTGAGCTTTTCAATTTCCCCCGCCCTCTGCACCCGCCCTTTTTTCAGTCGACTATTCCTCTAGAATATGAGGCATGGCTGGACATCCGAGACGCAAACCCGACACTTACGGGCTGGAGATCGCCGCGCAGCTGCGCAGCGCTCTTGCCGCGCGCAATCTGCGTCAGCGCCGCATTGCTGAGCTGACGGCGATTTCAACGAGCCAGCTGAGCCAGTATTTCCGGGGAGAAAAATCGCCCACCGTCGATGAGTTCATCGAAATCTGCATGGCGATGGATATAGCTCCCCAGGATATTTTCGCGCGGGCGATCGACACGGTCGCCCAACGGCACAGCCAAATCCCCGGTGTGGACACCTACGGGATCAGCCCGCTGCGGCGAAGCCGCGGCACCATGAAGCAGTAACCGAATCAGTCCAACCCCGGCACATCATATGTGCCGGGGTTGTGCCGTATCTGCCGGGTTGGCCGAAAAACCACCACCGCGAGCCTGTGGGTGCGCGGGTGGTGGTTTTTGTCGCTGCACCGGCTAGTTGCCGGTCAGGACGTCAAGAACATCGGCCAGGCCGGGTTCGGTGTCATTGCCCGGGCGCTGGGGGCGATCATCGTCGTCCGGCCGGCGGTCGGGCTGCTGTTTTTCCACGCATCTGATCTCTGGGGACGGCGGGTAGACGGTGGTGACTTTTTCCCGCTTGATGACGGTGCCGGACAGGTTTTCAATCTTCCTGGTAAACGAGGTGGTGAATCCGTCGCGTCCGCGGCGCGGGGAACAATCCGGATCGTCGCTGGTGGTTGTCGGGGCTGTGACTTTGTCGGTGATCTCACCGGGGTCGATGGTCACCTTAACTGTTTTCACGCCCTTGAAGGTCACCACCACCCGGGATCCGGTTGAGCGCGCCAGAATCACCACCGGGGTGTCCCCGGAGTTGGTGAAAGCCAGATCCCCTCTGCCGGGGGCGACGGTGGCATCCAGTCCCGCTTCGTAGAGGTCGTTGTAGTGGGCGTGGGGGCTGCGGGTGAAATCGGTCATACCGGCCAGCAGGGCCGCTTTGTACATGGCGGTGGCGAAGGTGCCGTAGCCGGCATCATCGTCGGTGTCGGTGGTGGCGATGAATCCGGCTGACGGTCCCCGCGGCCCGACGGTGGCCGCCAGACTGAAACGTTCACCGGGGTTGACCACCGATCCGTCGACGATCTCGGCGATTTTCCTGGCATTGACACTGGAGGCATGGGTGCCGCCCTGTTCACTGGCCTGCCCCAGGGTGTCGTCGAAGCTGAGTTTCTCGGCGTCTTCGGTGGAAAACTCGGCGTCGGTTTCCTCGTAAACGGCGTCCCAGGTTTTCGGTTTTTTACCGAACAGCCGGTCGGGAAAGTCTGTGAGGGTTTTCTCCCAGTCGACGGTGCGGCCTTTCTGGGCGGGCACCACCGACGGGGTGCCGCCGACGAATTTCACTTTCGCATTCACCGGTTCCTGGGCGGTGCGGTCGAGGCCTTCCGCCAAAAGTTCGGTGACCAGCTCGTTGTTGATGGCGGGCACCAGGCGGTGCTGTTTCGGCTCGAAGACGACGATCTCCCCCATCCGGTCGGTGGGGATGAGTCCCTGCCCACCTTTGCCCTGGGCCACCAGGTTCGCCGACACGGCGCTGCGCGCCCGGGACGCGGCTTCGTCCACTGCGTCCTGGGTGATGGCGGGATCGGTGACAACCGGTTCCACGGTCACCGGTCCAGGGGAAAGCCAGTCGGCGGTGATCGCGTAGTGCAGCTCGGCCGGGTCCACCCCGATGCCGGTCTGGGATTCGGTGATGCGGACTTCCCCGTTTTCAATGTCGACATAGCCGTCGACGGGCTGCCGGGACAGCTGTTTTTCCAGCTGCACCAGAGTAGCCTGGAGTTTCTCCTCGTCAACGTCACTGGCCACCGGCAGGTTGACGTGTCTGCTGCCGAAGAGTCCGGCCGCCAGGCTGAACGGGTTTCCCGACGATACTCCGGCACCTTTGACCGTTTCGAACCAGTTGGCGGTCAGCCCGGCCTGCAGCGGGTCAACGGTGGCGGTCAGGGGTCCGGCATGCACCTCAAAAGGTTCAATGACCTGCTCGCCCAATTGTTCCTGCAGGGTGGTGCGGGCGTTGCCGGTGGTCATCCCGGAGATATCGACCCCGGCCACCGACACCCCGGTGGGCACCCGGCCGCGGGTGGCCAGATAGGTCGTCGACCACAGGGCGGCAAACGCCAGCAGAAAAAGCAGCAGGACAGCGGCCCACACCCGGGAGGTGATCGCTCCCCCCTGGCTGGGATGCGGCTGCTGGTTCGGTTCGTGTTCTGTCACAGTTTCTCAAGCCTATTGGACTCTCGCCCGGCGGCGGTGACATGGCCCCCCTCTTGTCCGGCCGGGGTGTGGTTGGTGGTTTTGTCGGGCTGTGGTGCTTTTTCCTGCTCCGCCGCCGACATGCTGGGGGATGGCATGGTCACCGCCGCTGCGCGGCAACCCGGGCGGCCGCCCGGTTGAGGGCTTGTTCGCTGTAGCGTCCCTCGGCGACGGCCCGGTCGACGTGGTCGATGGCCTCCACCAGGCCGCGGGTACTGATCCACAGGGCGACATCGGCCCCGGCTGTGAGGGATCTGAGCACTGCCTCCGGCAGCGGCGTGGTGTCGCTGATGGCTTTCATTCCCGACAGGTCATCGGTGTAGATCACCCCGTCAAAGGGCGCCCCGCCACGGTAGGCCCCGCCCCGCAGCAGCTGGTAGACCGCCGGGTTGAAGGTGGCGGGAACCCCGTCATCGCCCAAGCCCGGCACCGTCATGTGGCCGATCATCGCCCCGGTGGCAGCCACCCGCAGCGGCTCGGTGAAGGCGACAAGATCCACATCCGCCAGTTCCTTGGCCGGCGGGGTGAATACCTGCCCGGTGTGACTGTCACCGGCGGCCCGGCCGTGGCCGGGGAAGTGTTTGACCACCGGGGTCACCCCGGCGGCAGCCAGCCCGCGGGAAAACGCCGCGGCATAGATTCCGGCGGTGACGGGGTCGGGGGAAAAACTCCGGTCGCCGATGACCCGCCCGGCCGGGCCGCCGTCAATATCGGCCACCGGCGCGAAATCGACGGTGATCCCCAGTGAGCGCAGTTTCGCGCCCAGGTCGTAGGCGGCCGCCTCCACCTGCTGCGGGCTCATGGTTTGCGCCATCACCCGCGCCGAGGGCAGCTGCCCGACCAGTCCCGGGTGCCGGGAGACCCGCCCGCCTTCGGCGTCGATGGCCACCTGGAAGGGGCGGCCGACCGCCCGGTGCAGGGCAGCGATGTCACGCCCCGGTTCCACCAGCAGCGCCGGATCGGTGAACGAGCCGATGAAAATGCCGCCCGCCCCCTGGTTGAGTGCCCAGAGCGCATCATCGTAGTTGGCCACCCCGACCATCATCAGGGAGGCGATTCTGGCCCGCCTGTCGGCGGGCAGGCTGATCTGCGGGCCGGTCGACCCCAGCCCGGAGGATCCCACAAAGTCGGAAAAACCGGGCGGCAGCGGGTTGACCCCGGCGATGCGGGCGGCTGTCGCGGCATCCCCGCCGCGGGCGGTCGTCGACGGCTGCCCGGCCGTCGACGGCGCCGGGGTGTCCGCCGGGTCAGGTGACCGGGTGGGGGAAGTCGGTGACTGTCCGGGGGGTGCCGTATCCCCCGCCCGCCCGCCGGCGCCGAGTGTGACGGTGGTGCCCGGGACGGTGGCGGAGGTGACGGCGGGCGGCGGAGGGGTGGTCGGCGATTCGGCGCAGCCTGCGGCAAGGGCCGCCACAACCAGGGCGGCAGCACGTAACCGGCCTCCCAGCGGGCACGCACCGCGGGACGGAGTTTGCGACAACAACGACGACACCAACCAACACACAATCGACAAAAAAGAAAAACTGGGGACAGCTCCCAGAGCCGGCAAACAAACAACACCGTGGACACGTGGAACCCGGCTGCGCCGCCGGTTGTTCCGGCCGCGGAGGAAGCGGTGCACCATATTATGCACCCGGCTGCCCCGGACGGTGACATGTGCGCGCTGCCGCGGGGTTTTGTCCGGTGCGGGAAAAACAGCAACGGACAGCAGTGGGCACCAGCGGGGACCCACCACTGTAGCGGGGTGCTCCCCCGGCCCGGCATCCCGGCCGGTGGTGCACTAGGATTTGGGCCACGCCCGGCCTGCCGCAGCAGCCACCGGAACCACCCCGGGTCATCGACCACCGGTTTTTAAAAAGTACACCCACCCATAGGAGCACTGATGCAACAGTCCACCACCGTACTGATCGCCTACGACGGGTCGGAGGAAGCGCGCCGTGGTCTGGAATATGCGGTGGCCCTGTTTACCGGGTCATCGCTGGAGGTGGTCACCGCCTATGAGTCGATCAGCCGGCAGGCGATGAAAACCGCCGGGGCGCCGGGTGTGGCGGTGGTGGATCTCACCGAGGATGCCGCATCGGAGGACCCGGCCTACACCGAGGCGATGGCCACCTGCCGGGAGGGCGCGGAGATCATCAAACAGCTCGGCGCCGACTGCGGGGCGCATCTGGTGGAAACCACCACCTCCATCTGGTCGGCCATTGTTGACGCCGCGTTCGATCTGGGGGCCGATGTCATTGTCACCGGCACCCGGGCCACCGGCGGGGTGAAAGGTTTTTTGCAGTCGTCGACCTCAGAGACCGTGCTGCACAATTCCGGGCTGCCGGTGTTGATTGTCCCGCCGAAAAACACCCGTCCCCGCTAACCCGGCCCGCACCGCGGCGCCGGCGGCTGCGCCAGGCTCGCGTTGGTTTAACCGGCGGGCCACCGGCTACACTTTTCTTGCACCCGCCCGCACAGCATGGGGCGCCCGGTTTTTTCATGTGCCTTTTTAACCACCGGTCCCTGATGCACCCGGCCCACCGGCGTGTGTGCCCCACGCCAGCCCGTACACATGGAAGGACGCGCCGGAGACACCATGGCTTTTGAATCCGATTCCCTCAACCGGCGTACCGTCGGGCCGGCGCTGGCGGCATCGGTGATCGGCATGGTGGTCGGTATCGCGGCCATCGCCGGGGTGGCGGCGCTGGGCGGCGGGGATGATCCTGCCCCCCAGCACACCACCGGCACGGTGGTCGATCCACTGCTCGGCGGTCCGGAATACGGTTCCCGGCAGTCAGTGGCCGGGGCCGAAATCGCCAACGGTCACCCCGCCAGCGCCCCCGCCGCCGACAGGTGACCGGCACGCCAGCCCGCCGGGCGGTTAGATTGGCCGGTGTGCCCGCCCGCCACCACCCGCCCGCCGCCCGCTGCCGTGGCGGTGACCTGCCGGTGCATATCGCGGGGTGGCTTGTCTCGCTTGTCGCGGCACTGGCCAGCGCCCCCGGGTTGACGGTGGCCGACACCAAACACGACCTGGTGGCAAATCCCGCCCATTTCCTTGCCGGCGCCACCACCGCCTACACCGATGTGTTCACGTTGGGGCAGCTGCAAAACCAGGCCTACGGGTATCTGTTTCCGCAGGGGCTGTTGTTTCTTCTCGCGGACCCGCTGCCCGACTGGATCGCCCAGCGGCTGTGGTGGACAATCATCCTTGGCCTGGGGTTTTCCGGTATGCTGCGGCTGCTGCGCCGGGCCACGACCGCGGGGCTGTTCTGGTGTGTCGCCGGGGCGGTGTTTTTCACCGCCAGCCCCCGGATAACCGCCACCGTGGGGGCGATTTCCTCCGAAGCCTGGCCGGTGGTGCTGGCCCCGTGGATTGTCACCCCCCTGCTGGAGACGGTTTCCCGCCCCGCGGCCCGCCGCTGGTGGCCGCCCGCCCCGGTGGCCTGCTCGGTGGTGGCGGCCGGCTGTCTGGGGGCGGTCAATGCCACCGCCAACCTGTTTGCCGTGCTTCCGGCGCTGGTGGTGCTGGCCGCGGCGGTTGCCGGGCGGCGGCCGGGCGCGGTGAAAACACTGCTGTGGTGGTGTGCCGGGGTGGTCATGGTCAGCCTGTGGTGGATTATTCCGCTGCTGGTCATGGGCCGGTGGGCGGTGCCGTTTACCGATTTCATCGAATCAGCCCGGGTGACCACCCGCTGGCTGAACCCTGTCGAGGTGCTGCGCGGCACCACCCACTGGGTGCCGTTCGCCGACGGGCACCGGCCCGCCGCCACCGCCCAGGCCACCAGCCCCACCCATGTGCTGGCCACCGGGCTGGCCGCCGCCTGCGGGCTGGCGGGACTGGCCGGGACCACCCGCCACGGCTGGTGGGCGGCCCCCGGCCGGGCACGGCGGGCCCCGGTTGTTGTCCACCGCGGCATCTGGGTGTGGATGTTCGGGCTGGGGGTGGTGGTGTTGTGCGCCGCCCACGGCCCGCTCGGCGGGCAGGTCACCGGCTTTCTCGACGGCGCCGGGGTGGCGCTGCGCAACCTGCACAAAGCCGATGTGCTGGTGCGTCTGCCGCTGGCGGTGGGCATCACCGGGCTGGCCGCCTATTTCCCGGTGCCGGTGACACGGGCCGAGTGGTTGTCCCCGTCACCGGCGCAGGTCACCGCCGGGCTGGTGGCACTTGCCGTGGCCGCCGGCGCCGCCCCGGTGGTCACCGGGCAGCTGGCGCCCGCCGGGGCTGTGCGAAAAGTACCCGACTACATCGGCCGGACGGCCGACTGGATCAACGCCCACGGCGCCACCACCCGCACCCTGATCTACCCGCCGTCGGGTTTCGGCAGATTCACCTGGGGCAACACCAATGATGAGCCGTTGCAGCCGCTGCTGGATGTGCCGTGGGCGGTGCGGGATGCGATCCCGCTGACCGAACCCGGCGCGATCCGCCTGCTGGACGGGATGACCCATCTGCTGGAAGCCCCCGGTCTGGACGGCCGGGCCATGGGGGATGCGCTGGCCACCTTCGGTATCGGCCTGGTGGCGGTACGCCGGGATCTCAGCGATCCCGCCGACCGGCGCCGCGCCGACCGGCTGCTGGCGGTGTGGTCAGCCGCCGGCTACCCGGTCACTGACCTGGATGGTATGGCGGTAGTCACCATCGACGAGTCGGCGGGCATGGCCACCGCCGCCGCCGGGGATGTCACGGCAGTCCAGGGCGCCCCGGAGATCATGCCGCTGGTGGCCGCCCTGGCCGGGCCGGGACTGTACACCGACACGACCGCCGCACCGGCCGCCCGGCCGCGTATTGTCACCGACACCCCGCAGCTTGTCGACCGCAACTACGGGCGCCTGCGGCACGCCACGTCCGCGGTGCTGGCCGAGGGGGAAACCGGGCTGTCCGGGGTCACCAACCCGGTCACCGACTACCCCACGCGGCTGCCGCCGGTGACGGTACACACGACCGGTGGCACGGTCACCGCCAGCTCCCAGGCATCATCGCCCATATCTTTCGGCGGGTCCCGGCAGCATGAATCGGTCACCGCGCTCACCGACGGCGACGTGCTGTCAGCCTGGTACCCGCAGCCGGGCGATGACAACCCGTGGGTGGCACTGACCCCGGACCGGCCGCTCGACCACCCCGAGCTGGTGCTCACAGCCGCCACCGGGGCGGTCACCGCCACCGTCACCGCCACCGGCGGCAGGCCTTTCGCAACCACCGTCGAGCTGGCGGCTTTCGGCACCGCGGCACTGCCCATCCCCGCAGACGGGGTGGAAGAGATCACCGTGCGGGTGGCACCCCGCGGCGGGCGGGCGGGCCTGGCGGAGCTTTCCGTTGCCGGGCATCCGGTTGGCCGCACCATCACCGTTGATGCCACCGGCGGGCAAGTGTCACACATTCTGCTGCAAACCCTCACCAGCGGGGAGAAAACACTCAACCGGGCGGTCGTGCTGTCCACCGCGCTGACCGTGACACTGGATGCGGCTGTGTGCCGCGACCACCAGTCACCGGCGCTGGCGGCACAAGCGGTCGCCGCCGCTGAAAAACCCGTGCTGTTTGATATTGACGGCACCGGCCACGGCTGCGGGCACAGCATCGACCTGGCCCCCGGGCGCCACACCATCACCGGCCCGCCCGGCTGGCTGCTTTTGTCAACCGGCCGGCCGGCCCCACCCGCGGCGGCGCTGAGCGCCGACGGTTCGGTGGCCGCGGCCGCCCACCCGCAGGTGGTCTCAACCGGGCGGGCCGCCCGCCCGGGGCTGTCGGTGGGCCTTTCCACCGGCAGCGGCAACCAACCGCTGGCACCGACCATGATCGCCGGGGCACTGGCCGGGGCGGTCATCCCGCCGCACACCACCGGCCGGGTCACCGTCACCTTCCGCGGCGACCGCCTCTACCGGGGCGGGCTTGCCGCCGGTGGGCTGGTGTGGCTGGTCACCATGGCCGCCGCCGGGACGCTGGCCACCAGATACCGCCGGGCGGGAACACCACCGGCCGGATGGCCGCCCTCCCCCGGCCGCCGCCCGCGGGTGGCCGACGACGTTGTCGCCGGGGCGCTGTCAGCCACCGCCCTGTGGCTGATCGGCGGACTGGCCGGTGTCGTCGCCGGTATCGCGGTGGCGGCAGTCAGCCTCACCCGGCTGCTGCCCCAGCCGGTACTGGCGGGCATATCGTTTGCCCTGGCCGCCCTGTGGCTGGCGCACGCCCCGTGGCCTGCGGCGGGCTACGCCGGCGACCGCCCGTTCGTGGTGGCGGCTGCCCTGGTGGCCATCGCCTGCGTGCTCGACCCGACAAGCCGCACCGACAGCACCCGCGCCGGGTGTTCCACCAGCACGTAAAGCGCGGCGGCGGCAAGAACCGTCACCACCGCGGTGACAATCCACACCACACCAGTGTGGCCGGAAAACACCGGGATCCCCATGACAACCATGACCTGTTCCAGCACCGGCAGGTGGATGAGGAAAATTCCGTAGGAATACCGGCCCAGCATCTGCCCCACGGGACCGGACAGCATCCCCTGCCGCGGGGCCAGCGCCACGGGCACAACCACCAGGGCGGAAAACACTGTTCCGGCGGCCACCCGGCGGGCAAATTCCGGCGCATCGGGATGGACCAGCCCGACCGGGCCGAACCACGGCCGGGAGGCCACCCACAGCACCCCGGCCGCCGCCAGCCAGCACACCCACCGCCAGCGGATGAGATACGCGGCGAATGTCTCCGCCCGCGGCTCTATTTCGGCGGCGATCATGCCGACGGCAAACCAGCTGGCAAACGCCGGCGGATAGATCTGCCGGTTGGCGATCCCGTCGGCGGGGCTTGCCGCCACCGCCGGAATCCACGCCCACCCGTAGGAGACGACCGCCACCGCCACCAGCAGCACAAGCCGTGCCCGGGTTTTTTTCACCGGTGACAGCACCACCGCCAGCACGGGCAGCAGCGCATAGAAAGCCACCTCCACCGACAGTGACCACAGGTGGGTCAACCCCGGCGCCAGGCCGTGGGGAAGATAAATCTGCACCATCAGCACCGTGGCGGCCGCCACATCGGCCGGCACCCCGAAGGCCGGCGGGTGGGCCACCAGCACCAGGCCGACAACCACCAGGTAGGCGGGCACAATACGGAAAATCCGCCGGATGGCGTAGACCCCCCACCGGGTGCGGCGCAGCCCGGCGACAGTGCCGTGGCGGCGCCACAGCACAAACGCCGACAGGGTGAAAAACACGGGCACAAAAAAATCGAGGCGGCTGAGGATCCCGCCGATATGGCCGCTCGGCGACACCCCGGTCTGGAAGGCGACATGGGTGGTCATCACCCCCAGTGCCGCCACCGCCCGCAGACCTTCCAGCGCCGGGTTGAAACGGGGCGCGTGACAGGCTGCGGGGACGGTCATGGTTGGGGGTGTCTTCCTGCTGGTGATCCGGCGCGGGCTGCGGAAACCGGCAACGGCGGCACGGTTTTTCAGGCGCATGCAAACCGGGTGAACTAGATTGGGTGTGTTCCCGCGGCGTTTCATCCTTGATGACGGGACAACGCCCGGTACCGGCAGCACAATAGCCGGCCGGGTGGGCGGCGGCTGGGGACCGGCCGGCACCGGATATGGTTGTTGTCGCCCCCTCCTCCCGGCCGCGTGGTGGTTGTCCCCGCCCGGCCGGACGCCCCCCATTTTTCTCTTCACCGACCCACCCACAGGCCCGCAATGTCCAGAAATCTTCTCCGCCGACGCCCCTACCGGGCGGCGGCGGCTGTCCTGCTGGTTATCGCTGTTGCTTGTGCAGTGGCCGCCACCGCCTTCCAGTCGGCGGTACTCAACCAGGCGCACCTGATCCCGGCGGTGGACAACCGGGTCGACATCGGGTTCAGCGGGCGGGCCGAAGTGGTCTTCGATTCGGCAGCGTGGCTGGATGACCGCCCGCACGGCGGGCAGCCCGACTGCGCCGGCCCGGCGGCGCGGCTGGGCTGTTTCACCCGGACTGCGGTTCCGGTGGAAGCCACCGGGGTGATCACCACCGCCCCTGACCCGCAGTCGCGGAAAAACGTCGCGATTACCGCCCGCGGCAGCGCCCGGGCGGGCGGTATCCCCCTGTGGTCGACCACCGTCACCGAAACCGTCGACCGGGTCCACGGCCGACCCGCCGACGGGACGACGGTGTCCGCCCGCTTCGACCAGCCGGTCGTCGGCGTCAACGACACCCCCCGTATCCTTCCGGCCCCCGGCACCGGGCTGACGTTTTTCTTCCCGCCGGTGACACCGCTGCGCTCCGTGGAATTTTTCGACCCGCTGACCAGAACCACCACCCCGATCGACTACGCCGACCCGGTGCCCGCCGACACGGTGAAAAACTATGCTTTCCACCAGTTGACCGGGCCGGTGAACCTGTCGGACAACCCGGCCGGAAACCCCAGCCGCCTGACAGTGGCGGCCGGGCGGGCCTACACCGGAATTGAACTGCGGGCGCAGGGCCTTGACCCCGACACCCCGGTGAAGCTGAGCCGCTACCGGTTTGTCCACCGGGTGGTGGTGGTCCACCGGGATTCGGGGATCATTGTCAACGAAACAGTGAAAGTCCGCGACGAATTCGCCCGCACCCGGCAGGAAGCGGCAGTGCAGGCGTTCGGCACCGGCGGGCGGGTGGAACCGGAAACTTTCGCCCCCGCCGGGCAGCGCACCGCCTTGTCGATGACCGCGGGCTACGACAAACCCACCAGTGATGATGCGGCCGACCGCGCCCTCCACTTCCACCGTGATCTGGCAGCCGCCACCCGTTTCCGCGACATTGTGTGGCTTATGGCGGGCATCTCGCTGGCCGCTGTCGGATACCTGTCGGCCGGTGCGCTGCGCCGCCGGATCCGCTCCGCGAAAGTGTCCTAGCCGCCGTGGACAGGTTCAGACAGGCCGCTGTCGGCTGCAGTGCGGTGATCCTGGCCGGGCTGGTGCTGTGGCCGGTGGCCGGACGCGGGATTTTTGTCCACCGCGACATGTCGGTGCCGCACACCCTGGCGTTGACCCCCGACATGTTCGGTTTCACCGGCGCCTGGCCGCGGGCCGTCCCGCAGGACGGTGTGCTGGCTGTGCTGTCGTATCTTGTGGACGCCGATATCGTGGCCCGGCTGTTTCTGCTGTGCGGCTGCGCCGCCGGATGCGCCGGGGCGCTTGTGCTGGCCCGGCATGTCGGGGCCGACGGTTTTTTCCGCCCGACGGTGGCCATGGCGATCACCGTCTACAACCCGCTGGTGGTCGAACGGCTGCTGCAGGGCCAGTGGTCTTATGTGGTGGCCTGCTGGTGTGTGGTGCTGGTGGCCGGGTGCGCCCTGGCCGGTGCACCGCTGCCGATGGCGCTCGGGATATGGGGCGCCTCCCTGACACCGCCGGGGCTGGTGGTCGCCGCCGTCACCGCGGTTGTCTGCGCCCGCGGCAGACGCCTCCTGGCCGGGGCCACCGCGGCGGTGTGCGCCCTGCCGTGGCTGGTGCCGGTGCTGGTTGGCGGCGGTGGCCGGGCAACTGTCGGCGCGGCCGCGGGGGTGGCCGCCTTCGCCCCGCGGGCCGAACACGGCGTCGGGCTGGCCGCGACACTGGCCGGCTTGGGCGGAATCTGGAATGCCGCGGCAGTCCCGGCCTCCCGGGAACAGGGGGCCGCCGTCTTCGGTATCGCCCTGGCGCTGTGCGCGGCCACCGCGCTCGGCCGGGTGCCGCGGCGTCTTGTCGTCCTGGCGGGGCTGGGCATTGCTGTCACAGTGGCGCCGGTGGTGGCGGGCCAGCAGCTGGCACAGGCCATCGACATGGTCCCGGCGCTGGGGATTGTGCGCGACAGCCAGAAATTTCTGGCCCTTGTCCTCCCGGCGTACGCCGCGGGGCTGGCCGCCGTGCGGCTGCCGTGGCCGGTGGCGGGCCTGGCGCCGGGGGCGGCGGCGGTCCTGATTTTCCTGCAGATGCCCGACGCCCCGCAGGCTGTGGGCCAGCTGCAGCCGGTCGACCCGGGGGCGGTGACAGCCAGCCTGACGGCACCGGATACCGGTGCCGCCGACCGGATCAACCTGTCACGCTGCAGCAGCATCATCGACCGGCCCAGTGACCTGGTCGCCACCCCCGCGGGCGGGGTGGCCGTGGATCCGCTGCTGAAAACCACCGGTGCGTTTCCCGCCGCCGGGCTGCGGGTCGACGGGGTGGTCACCGACCCGCATCTTGCCCGCCACGCCACCGCACGGCAGGCCTGGGCCGACGGCGATACCACCACCCTGGACCGGCTGGGCATCGGCACCGTCATCGACCCCGGGGGCACCGCCCACCCGACGGGTGTCACCGGCTGCGCGCCCCATCCCGCGGCAGCGGTGGCCCCGCTGCTGCTGACGGCCCTGTGGCTTGCCGTCCCGGCGGGACTGGTGGTTGCCTGCCGCCGGCGGCGGCACCAACCGCGCTAGCCCGTCTTGCCGCTGCCTGTGTTACCGGCGGCTGGCCGGGGCTGCCACCGTGTCAATCAGCTGGGCGAACCGGCGGCCGGTATCAACCCAGGAATACCCGGCGGCACGGGCTTTGGCTTTCCCGCCCAGGGCGTCGACCGCCGCCGGATCATCAATCAGCCGGGAGATTTCGGCGATCAGTTCGGCCTTGGAGTCCACCAGCACCCCGGTGACCCCGTCGACCACCGAATCATTCAGCCCCGCCGAACACCGGTATCCCACCGTCGGCAGCCCGTGGCAGGCCGCCTCAATGACAGCCAGCCCCCAGCCTTCTTTCCGCGACGGCATGACGTGCAGATCCGCCGCCGCCAGCAGGGCATGTTTGTCTTCCTCCGAAACCTGCCCGTGGAAGACCACATTGTCGGCCACCCCCAGCTGCCGGGCGTAGGCGTGCAGGTTCTCCTCCCACCACCCGGAGCCGATGACATCCAGCACCACCGGCCGGGTCGCGCTCAAAGCGGCGACCACATCCATGGCGTGTTCAATCTGTTTGTGCGGCACCAGACGTGACAGGCACACCAGATGCACCGGCCGGCAGGCGCCGTCTTTGCGGGTTACCGGCAGGCCTTCCGGGATGGGGTCGACGCCGTTTCTGATGATGTGGATGCGGCGGGCATCCACCCCCAGCGCCACCAGTTCCTCGGCGGAAGGACCCGACACCGTCACATAGTCGCAGTGCCGGTTCACCCTGGGGCTGAGCACCGATTCAATGAACCAGCCGACCGCCGCAAGCACCCGCCCGGCCACCGGCCACTGTTCCCGGTGGCAGTGGTGGGTGAGAACAATCGTCGGCTGCCCCATCGCCCACACCGCGAAAAACGGGATGCCGTTTTGGGTGTCGACCACCACATCGGTGTGCCGGTAGGGGCCAAGCCCCATCCGCCCGGCCAGCATCGCCAGGAACGCCCGCGGATAGACGGTGAATTTCCCGCCGTAACGGTGGTGGACCACCCCGTCGATGGTCTGTGTGGCCGGATGCCCCCGGCTGGCGGCCGTCCGCAGATAAACCTCGTGGCCGAGTTGCGCCAGATAGCCGCCGACATGTTCCAGGTAGCGTTCGGAACCACCGGCCTGGGGATGGGCGGTATCGCGCCAGCACAGCAGCAAAATCTTCATGGTGGCCTTCACCCTATCCCACAAGACCGCAACCGGACACCCCCACACCCATCTTGACCAGCAACTTCATACCGTTTTCCCAGGTTTTTCTTGGGGGAACATCCGGCCCGGCCACAGTGGCGGATCCGCCGGGCGCCTACAGTGGACAACCGTGCCCGATGCTTTGCCGCTCACCCGCGCCGCCGCCACCCTGACCCGGTCGCTGGCCCTGCTGCGGTCCTATCCCGACGAGCAGAACAACCCGGAACGCTTCTACCGCAGTCTGGCCGAGGACACCGCCGGGATGATTTCCCGCCTGTGCGCCGACACCGGCACCGGCCCGCTGGCGGGGAAAACAATCCTCGACGTCGGCGGTGGACCGGGATATTTCCGGCAGGCCTTCGCCGCCTACGGAGCCGGCTATCTGGCGGTGGAACCGGACCAGAGGGAAATCACCGCCGCCGGGCTGCCGGGGGCGGCCGATGTGCGGGCCACCGGGCAGGACCTGCCGTTTGCCGACGCAACCTTTGATGTGTCGGTCAGTTCCAACGTCGTCGAACACACCGACCGGCCGTGGCAGATGCTCGACGAGATGCTGCGCGTCACCCGCCCCGGCGGGCTGGTGGTGGTCAGCTACACCGTGTGGCTGGGGCCGTTCGGCGGGCATGAGACAGGACTGCTGCCGCACTACATCGGCGGGGACTACGCCCGCCGGCGCTACCAGAAAATCAACGGCCACCCGCCGAAGAACGTTTTCGGCCACAGCCTGTTTGCGGTGTCGGCCGCCCGCGGCATCGCCGAAGCGAAAAAACGTGCCGCCGCGGGCCACCGGCTGGTCGGGCTGTTCCCCCGCTACCACCCGGGGTGGGCGTGGTGGGTGACCGCGGTTCCCCTCCTGCGGGAATTCGCGGTCTCCAACCTGGTGATCGTCATGGCCGCACACGACCGCTGAGCGCCCGCTCAGTCGATGTCGAACCACCGGCTTTCCCCGGCGTCCAGGGTGATCTCCCCGGCAACCAGCGACGACAGGCGGGTGGTCACCGGCGTGCCGCCGTTGTTGAACACCAGCAGTTTGTTCGCCTTCCGGTAGTAGGCGGTATCGACCTGCGGGCACTGCGCCACCGGAAGCTCGCCATAGCTGTCTTCCCGTCCGGCCGCCCACATAATCGCCCGGTAGAGCAGGCGCTCATTGTCCGCGCTGTAGCCCAGTCCGGCGAAATACACCGCCCGCCCGTCACCGAAACAGTTGGTGGCGATATCGATGCTCTGGCCATGGGCGGCATGCACCTTCACGCTGTCGCGCACCACGGTGACCTGGCCCGGCCGGCCCTGCGGGTCAAACGCCGGGATGGTGCCGTGGCCGGGGATGCCGCCGCCGGTGATGAAGTGGGGCTGCAAAGAAAAATAGCGGTCGGTTGACAGTGACCAGCCGCATTCCCGGTCCACGCCGAATACATCGGCCAGTTCGAAAAACCGGCCGTTACCCGGGCAGGCCGCAGGCTCCCCCACCCCGATGATCCCGCCTCCGCGGGCAATGAAATCACGCACCGCCTGCGCCAGACCCGGCTGCCGCCAGGCCGCCCCGCCGGAAAAAGCGGTGGCCGCCTCACCCACATTGATCAGCACGTCAATGTCATCCGGGACGCCGTCCGCGATATCGGCGAAAGACACAAATTCCACATCCACCGCCATTCCGGCCAGGGCCTCAACAACCCCGACATGGGCGGTGGTGTGCTCGTAGGGCAGAGCATGGGCAACCATGTGGGTCTGCCAGCTGCGGCGGGCACCCCACGCGTTGAGCACCCCGACCTTCACCCCGCAGGTGGCGGGCCTGTCTTCCTGCGAGATGTCGTGGATGGCCCGGAATTGCCCGGCGATGGACTGCATGACTTCGGTGAAACCGGGAGCCTCATCGGCGAGTTTGAGATACCCGCCCCAGCCGATCCGGTCCAGCGGGCAGCGCACAATCGCCCGGCGGGCCTGCCGCCAGGAGGACCAGGCTTCCTTTTCCGGTTGCCCGCCGGGGTGGAAAGTGTCGGGGAAAAAGTAGGGCAGCAGCCTGCCCTCGTGGATGCTGACATGGGGGATATCGCTGATCATGCGGCAGGTGGCGGCATTGCCGACGGAACCGACCACCGCGTCCAATCCGATCCCGGCGAAATAGTCACCGTAGGGTTCGGTGCCGATCCAGTTGTCGCCCAGAAACATCATGGCCGTCCGGCCGTGGGCGTGCACGATATCAACCAGCTGTTTGGCCTGCTCGGCGACGAACCGGCTGGTGAAATCCATCCAGTCGACGAATTTTTTGCGCGGCGGGCGAAATGGCGAGTTGTAGTAGCCCTCGTCGACGAACACCTCCGGGTCGAGGCGGTAGCCGTATTCGGCCTCGAAGGCGTCGATGGCTTTCGGCGACACCGATGCCCCGTAGCCGAACCAGTCGACGAACTTCTCTTTCCCGTCCGCGCCGAACACCAGATGGAAGTGGTAGAAAAACGTGGTGAAACGCACCACATCAACCTGCGGGTTGTCCTCCAGCCACCGGGTGAGCTGCTCCCGGGCAAACTGCCGGGTCGCCGGGTAGCGGATATCGTAGGGGATTTCTTTTTTCCGCTGCGGATCATCCTCCCAGCCGTTGGTGAGATAGTTGTACATCTGGGTGGAATCCCACATCTGTTTCGCCATGAAGTTGACGCTGTAGAGGTGGAAACGCTCCGGCGAATCAATGGTGACGGTCACCACCTCGCGGCGCGGATCATCGGCCGGCCAATCATCGTCGCAGTCGGCCGCATCACGCGGGACAGTGGAAATCCGCCAGTCGGAGCGTTTCAAAGGGCAGCCGGTGGAACGGTCCATCACCTGCCAGAAACGCTCCGTATCCACTCCCAGATCAGGGGCGATCTGTTTGTGGTAGTACTCGGCGGCGACCTCAATATCCAGCGGGGATGACTCCATGGCGGTCACCGTGGCCGAGGACAGGAACATGCGGGTGGTTTCATCCGGGTGAGCCAGCGCGAACTCGTTGTCGCCGCGGGCCGGGAAATAGGTGGACATGATGCGGGCACCCCACTGGGCGGCCGTATCCGGCAGGCTGGTGCCGTCGGAATTGCGCACCCAGTCCGCCCCCAGCATCCCGATGAGCTGCCCCACCCGCTCATCCATGCCGGATTGAATGGGAAGCGTCAGCCTTCCTGAAGATTTCTGCTGTGCGTGGTTCACTGCTGCCCCACCGGTACCTTCCTCATCGTTGTGAATTCGACCCATGGTTTCCAATTTTGCCTTCTTCACCGCCGCATGCGGCAGCCGCCGGCGGGCACCGGCGGGGAATACCACTGCTGCACAAGCATGAAAAAAGCCGGTCAAGCGCCCGTTGGAACATGAAAAAGGGGTGGCGCACACGCACCCCAACCGCCCCCGAAAAAGGCGGTGGTTGACAAAAACATCGGCCGTTTTTCCGCCCACCGCCGCCCGGCTGTCCGGCCGCTGGCGGCGGAGGAACAGCCGAAAATGGTCGATCATGAACCAACTGGTGATTGTTTGTGATTGCAGGATGCATGTTGTGTGTCACTTCTTCGCGCCAGCCCGCTGACTTTGCCGCCGGAATGTGCAATGATGTAACTCAGCCCGCATACATCCGCCACCAGTGACGGATCCCACACAGGGTGCGGGTGGACAATATTCAATAAGTGACCAGGACATCCTGCACCGCCACCCGGTACCGCTACCGGATCCGGCGGCGGCCGTCCTGCCACTCCACTCGGATCGTCCGGCACGTACCTGCCGGTGGAGGAGATAACCCCATGGCAACTGTCACATTCGACAAAGCAACCCGTATTTACCCGGGTGCCACCACACCGTCGGTCGACGAACTCGACCTGCACATCGAGGACGGTGAATTCCTGGTTCTGGTCGGCCCGTCGGGCTGCGGCAAGTCCACCTCGCTGCGCATGCTGGCAGGCCTGGAAGACGTCAACACCGGCCGTATTCTCATCGGTGACCGCGATGTCACCGACGTGCAGCCCAAAGACCGCGACATCGCCATGGTCTTCCAGAACTACGCCCTGTACCCGCACATGACCGTGCGCGACAACATGGGCTTCGCCCTGAAGATTTCGGGCACCCCGAAAGACGAGATCAACAAGCGGGTTGAAGAAGCCGCCGCCATCCTGGATCTGACCCCCTACCTGGACCGCAAGCCGAAGGCCCTGTCCGGTGGTCAGCGTCAGCGTGTGGCCATGGGCCGCGCCATTGTGCGTAAACCCCAGGTGTTCCTCATGGACGAGCCGCTGTCGAACCTGGACGCGAAACTGCGTGTGCAGACCCGTACCCAGATTGCTTCCCTGCAGCGCAAGCTGGGGGTAACCACCGTCTACGTCACCCACGACCAGACAGAGGCGTTGACCATGGGCGACCGGATTGCCGTTCTCAAAGACGGCATTCTGCAGCAGGTCGGCACCCCGCAGCAGATGTACGACGAGCCGGCCAACGAATTCGTCGCCGGCTTCATCGGCTCCCCGGCCATGAACCTGGGCACCTTCGATATTGAAGGAAACCACGCCGTCCTCGGCCCGGCCCGTGTGGAGCTGTCCCGTGACACGCTCGCCGCAGTCACCCCGGAAGACCAGGGCAAAATCATCATCGGTTTCCGCCCCGAAGCTCTCGAAGTTGTCGACGAGCAGGCCGGTGTCTCCATTCCGGTCAAAATCGACCTGGTCGAGGAACTCGGCTCGGATGCTTTCGTCTACGGCCAGCTGGCCGGTGTGGAAGGCGCCAAGCTCGGCTCCGGTGCCGAAGATGAAGCCAGCCAGATCATTGTGCGTGTTCCCCCGCGCACTTCACCGGGCCGCGGCAACATCATCCATGTCCGTGTCCGCCCCGAGCACCAGCACCACTTCTCGGCATCCACCGGCAAGCGCCTGCCGTCCTAAATCTCCCTGTCGGCCGACGCTGCCATAGCTCGGCCGACAGCAGGACAACCCGACACAAACACACACGAACACGGGCCATCCACGCACCACCCACCGGGTGCGCGCGGGTGGCCCGCCGTGTGCCGCCCAGCGGTGCCCCTTCCCGCATACTTCTCCCCCACCGGTGGATCTACATCCCCCCGAAGACGAAAACCGATCACCCATGCCTTTGCAGATCAATGCCGCCAACCCCGACCCGGAGCTGATGTCCCTGCCGTGGGACCGGCCACTGGAAAAATGGCCCACCCGTTTCCTGGCCGCCCTTCCCCGCGGCATTTCCCGCCACACCGTGCGCTTCGTGCGGCTGAAAAGCTCTGTGGTGGCCATCAAGGAAACCCCGGCCCCCATCGCGTGGCGGGAATACCGGATGCTGCAGAAACTCGTCCGGCTGAAAACACCCTGCGTCACCCCTGCGGCGGTGATCACCGAACGCACCAATATCCACGGCGAGGAACTCCTGTCCTGCCTGGTGACCAACCATCTTCCTTTCTCCCTGCCCTACCGGGCGCTGTTTTCCTCCGGAATCGACGAAGCCACCACCACCCGTCTGATCGACGCGCTGGCCGTCCTGCTGGTCAAACTGCATCTGCTCGGCTTCTTCTGGGGGGACGTCTCTTTGTCGAACACCCTGTTTCGCCGGGATGCCGCAGGTTTCAGCGCCTATCTGGTGGACGCGGAAACAGGTGAACTCCACGAGGAACTGACCGCCGGACAGCGGGGGCACGACCTGGAACTGGCCCGGGTCAACATCATCGGCGAACTGATGGATCTGCAGGCCGCGGGACTGATCCCCGAAGATGCCGACGTCGTCGGTATCGGCACCCGGGTAGTCAGCTCGTACGAGAATCTGTGGGATGAATTGACCAGCGAGGAAACCATCGCCATGGATGAGCGGTGGAAGCTGGCACGGCGGATCGAACGGCTGGAAGATCTGGGCTTCGATGTCGCCGAAATGACCATGGTGCACGACGCCGGCAAAGAAGCCTTCGTCATCCAGCCGAAAGTCGTCGACGCCGGGCACAACAAACGCCGCGTCAGGTTCCTCACCGGGCTGGACGTGCACGAAAAACAGGCGAAACGGATCCTCGACACGATGCGCACCTGGGCCAGCGCCAAAGGTATCGATGAAGAACCCAACCAGGAACTCGCGCGCCGCTGGATGATGGAGATCTATGAACCGACTGTGGAAATGATCCCCCGGGAGCTGACCCACAAACTCGAACGCGCCCAGCTGTTCCACGAAATCCTGGAGCACCGCTGGTACCTGTCGGAACGGGCCGGCCGCGACATCGGCATGAAACAGGCCGCGAAATCCTATCTGCGCAACCAGCTGGCCGATAAGCCGGATGAGGAAGCCTTCCTCAACTTCACCGGCTCCGACGACGACCTGGACGATAGCAAACCAGAGGACTGACTTCTTTTTGTCCGCCGCTGTCGTGACAGCGGGAACATGACAACACCGGCCGGTAGCAGACATCTGTTACCGGCCGGTGCGGCTAGTTGTTGTTGCCGCCCTCGTCGGGCTTGTCGACGGTGTCGCCGGTGCCGCTAGGTTTGTCGCCGCTCTCATCGGACGTGTCACCGCCGTTGCCGCCGTCGGTGTTGTCGCCGTCGGTGTTGTTTCCGGCGGGGAGCTGCGGCTGGGTGTAGTAGGCGAGTGTGTCGGCGAGTCGGTCGGCAATGCCGTCGTGTCCGCGGGCGTGGAGTGCCTGGTCAATCAGGTGGAGCGGATGCGTGGTGAACACGTCGCCGGCGAAAGAGAGTTTCTCGATCAGCTCGGTGCGTGTCGGTTCCCCGGCGAGCAGGACCGCGGTGTGGTCGATGATTTCCAGGCACAAAACGTCACACAGGTGGGCTGTCAGCCCCGGGATATCGAGTTCTTCAGGGGTGAGGCGCTCGATTTTATGGCGGGTGAGAGTGACCATGCCGATGGTGTCAGCCAACCGGACCAGTTTGACCAGCCGGATCAGCTGCCGCCAGCTGACGTCGGTATCGAAACCACTGTTACGGGCGATAGTGGGGGCGAAGATACGGCTGGGGACCATCGCCTGCGGGAAACGACCGATCCGCGCGGTCACATCCGGATCGGGCAGCACCGCGTGCGCTATCGCCCGGGTATGGCGGGCGTAGCCATTCATCGGCCGGACACGCCACGGGCTGCCGATGAGAATATTGACCGGGTCACACGGCGGTGCCGGCATCATCATTTGTTCCGGGTCGAGATCATCGACACCGATAGCGGTACCGTCATCGCTGTCACAGGCGTAGCCGCAGGCAGAAATCCAGCTGCCGTCAAGCAGCTGCTCGGTGGTGTAGATACCGGATATCTGCCCGGTGCTATCGGGAAGTGCGGGGTTGTTGGCGTAGGCGATGATTTTATCGATACCGTCAACAAGCACAGTCGTCTCCGGAATAACCGGCCGGGCAGTCGCATCGACACGGCCCTGCGCCCTGCCCGCAGCCAGCGACACCAGCCCGGACCAGGGTGTTTTCTTTTCTGCGGGTACCCGGTAGAGCAGGTGCGCGCGCAGCGGTACCCGCACACCCGTAGTGCGGGGCTGGTTTCTTTTCTGCCTGAGTCTGCGGACAGCCGAGATCAGGCACCTGGTTTTCGGCGGCAGCACCTCGTAGCAGAACGCGCCGCCGGGGGTGGTGAATTCTTTCTCGATATCGACGTCATAGAGGAAACAGCCGGTGGAATCTTTCACCAACGTCATCACCGCGACACCTGTTTCCGGCAGACACTGCTCCCCATAGTCGGTGTCACCGTCGATACCGAGCGCGTGTTTGACGGCAGCACCCATAATCGCCCTTTCCCGCGGCTCACTCAACGCGGCGGGCAGATACAGCCCCTGCTCGACAAGAACCTTCCTTCCCACCGGCACCTGCGGCATCGCATGCGCGGCGAACTCCGGCCGCACCTCCGATTCGACCATCTCCCCGTGCATGGTGCGGCCCCACACATACAACGGCTTGTGGCACTTTTCAGGCAAATACCTGTCCGTGGCCACCCAACTATGCTGCCCGGTCATCTGAAACACCAGCTTGTCCGGATGGCCTTCCGGAACGATAATCATCATCCGCCCCGCAGTGACCTCGGCATGATGCCAATTGCACAACGGAATCAGATTCTCAATATCGGTCTTACCGCCGTGGCTCCAATTGCCCACATGGTGAATCTCGATGAATTTCCGGTTCACACACGTCGGCATCGCGCACTTCCCGCCATAAAAATGCATCAACGCATCAATCTGGTCATCGTTTGCGATACGCGCACCACGCCCCATCCACATCCGGCCCGGCGCCGTTGAATCCACCACCAACGGCACCAACTCACCATTGAGCAACAAATGCTCCAAGGATGGGCGATTAATCTCACAACCATGCGCCTGCACAGCACCACCCTCACGCACCGTCACACCCACACGAACCCCGGGGGCACGCCTGACAGACGACGACCAGCCACCCCCCGATAACGCCGTATCCACCAAAAACGACAATGCCGCATACGAATTCGCCGCGGACGGCAAACCAAACCGCGACACCCTGCACGTCCTCACCGACGCCAGCAACGTCTGACGACACAACAACGACAACAACCTCCCATTACGATCCACCCGAGTCCGCAAACGACCAACCACACCAGCATCGGAATCTGCACCATCGCCGGTGCGGGTGTCGGTGCCACAGTCGTCACCGGTGTCAGTGCCGGAGTTGGTATCCCCTTGGAGGCGATCGTCTGCTGTGTTGGTCAGCTGGGCCAGTGCTTGGTCGACTGCGTCGTTATCCGCCGGGTCCGACAGAAGATCGGTCACGGTGTCGTGTTGTTGTTCCGCCTGGTTGAAAGCCTGCTCAAGATCCCCGCAGGTGACCACATCGGCCATGACTTTCGCTGACTGGCCGGCCTGAAGCTCCGACATTTTCAGCAACGCCAGCACCTTCATCCCCAACACCGGATCCAGCAGGGCGCGGACCGCGACTGCCCCGGTATCAGGCATACGGGTGACCTTCACGAAATGCTGCCGCCCTTTTTTCTTCTTCGGCGGACACAAACCGGCAACCACATCCCGAAACCTGGCTACAGGCAGACGGGACGCGGTGGTGCAGAAATCAGCATCACTCATCGCCTCGGGGTGGCGCACCATCACAGTGACATGACTCCGGGTGAACTTACCGTCCAAAAACTCGGCCGCCACCAACTCGTGCTCAAGAAGAAAACGGCCGATCGCAATCGATTCCCGCGCCCAGGTGGCACTTTTGTCAAAAGCCTGCACCAGATACTCCACCATCGACGAACACCCGGAGCGTTCATGCGACCGGCGGGTCGCCATCACACCGATAACCATCATCGCCTGTGCCATGTAATGCTCACTGGCCCGCATGGCAATATCCAACGCCGTGGAAATCTCCTCATCAGGCATCACCACAAACGACTCAACACTCGCCTTCATGTTCGACATCACAAACACCGTCCCAAAAAAGTCTTTTCACCTGTATTTGTCCGGCCCATCAAGGCCATCAACACAGTTAGACCGAACACACGGGCGAACGGTTCCTTGCACGAACACATGTTTGATGCACATCACAATTTCCAACCCCGCCGACCAGGCCACCAGCCCGCCCCAAGGCGGCCGCATCACCCCCGGAAAAATTCCCCCACAAAGGACATGTCGAAAAATGCGCAGGCCACAGGCGCGGAAAATAACAGACGTCTGTTACACCACCCCCACCCACCGGCAACCAGCACCCGCCACAGCGCCACCGGCCAACGGATCACCACACACCCTCACTGCAGCGAACCGATGTGTGGTGCGTGTGGAAAAACACCACCGCCCGGTGGACAGGCCACTTCGCCCCAAGGCCTGCCACCGGACGGTGGGAGTTGCAGTCGATCATGGAACCGGAACGTGTTCACGGTGCCGGCTTTTTGGTAAAAAGCCCTACTTCAGCGGAACAACCACCGCCTGCCGGGGGCCGACGGTCAGCGCCCGGGGATCGGCTCCGAGCTCGTCCATGGTGGTGTCACCGATGGTGACGGTGTCGTCACTGTGGTTGAGCACAAAGAGGTTGTCCCCGCGTTCAATCGCCTCAACCCCGGGGATGCCGATGGTCATTGTCGGTGTGGATATGCCCGCGATCGATGCGGCACGGTCAACCAGGGCGGCACGAACAACGGCTCTGGCGTCCACCGACACATACATCACCGATCCCCGGCCCACCTGTCTGCTGGTGATGGCCGGTTGTCCGGCGATATCCAGCGCGGAGCCGGTGTCGGCATAGGTGCACAGCACATCGATGTCACCGGCACCGGCGAGTGATTCCGCCCAGATTCTGCCCGCGTGTTCCAGTTGCCGGCCACTGTGGCCGAATTTTTCCAGCGAGTCGGCCAGCGCCCGGTCAGATACGGTCACCGCCACTGACTGTCTGCCGCCGGTGGCGGTCACCGCCCCGGTGATCAGGTCACAGCTTTCATCGGGTGCGGCAAACAACCGGTCGAAGCTGCTGGCCCCTTCCCAGCGGGGCACACTGGCGGTGAGGTGCTCCACAACCCGTACCCCGGCAAGCTCAGCGAGGGCACCGCCCAGGTTGAGCTGGCTTGCTTGACCGGTTGAATCCACAACCCCGCTGGGGGCGGCGACGATGATCTGTGCCCCGCCGGCGGCGGCTTTTTCCAGCTGCTCGGCAACATTTTTATCTGCCGCAAACAATTCCGGAACAATGATCAGCGCATAGTCGGTCAGGTCACTGATCGGCTGGCCGGTGGTGTTGGCGGCGCCGGACAGATTGGCCGGATCAACGAAGTCGACGGTGTGACCATGTTCGAACAGGGTGCGGTGCCAGGCGCGGGCGCCTTCACCGAAACGGTGCTCGGTCGGGCCGATGGCACAGCAGCGCGCCCATTCACTGTCCCAGGAAAACAGCATGGCCACCCGGCTGGTGACGGCGCTGCCGCAGACGCTGTCCAGTTGCGCCAGGCTGCGGCCCAAAGCGCAGGTTTGTTCAAAAATGCGGGAGTCTTCGCCCGCGTGGGGAACCATCGCCGAGTGGAAGGTCTCGGCTCCCCGGACCGACTGCCGCCACTGGAAGTGCAGGATAGCGTCGGCGCCGTGGGCGATGCGCTGCAGTGACCACAGGGCATGCTGTCCGGGCCGTTTCGGGGAATTCACGCCGCGCCACTGCACTGCCGAGGGGGTTTGTTCCATCAGCATGAATGGCTTGTTTTTCAGGCTCCTCATCACATCCCCCTCGAAGGCGACTTCGGCGGCGGAGGCCGGGTTGGCCGGATCCGGGTAGGAGTCGTCGGAGACCACATCGATATCGCGCGCCCAGCGGAAATAGTCGCAGTGCGGGAACAGCCCCATGAAGTTGGTGGTCACCGGAATATCCGGGGTCAGGCGGTTAAGGATTTCCCTTTCCCCGTTATAGAGTTCCAGCAGCATGTCGGAGTTAAACCGTTTCCAGTCGTGCAGCTGCCCGGGATTGTGGAAGGTGGGCATATCGGCCGGCGGGGTGATCTGGTCGAAGCTGGTGTAGCTCTGCGACCAGAAGGCTGTACCCCACACACGGTTGAGTTCCCCGATGGTTTTATAGCGCCCGGCCAGCCACCGGCGGAAGGCGGCGGCGCAGCTGTCGCAGAAACACTCGTGGATGTGGCAGCCGTATTCGTTGGAGATATGCCACATTTTCACCGCCGGGTGTCCGCCGAAGCGGGTGGCCATGGCGGTGACCAGGTCACGGCAGGCGCTGCGGAACACCGCACTGGTCGGGCAGTACTGCTGCCTGGAGCCGAATCCCAGGCGCACCCCGGAAGAGGTGACCGGCAGGGTTTCCGGATTGTTTCTGGCCAGCCACACCGGCGGA
>NZ_JAFLEQ010000017.1:297289-354392 GCF_017307055.1 Corynebacterium mendelii
CGGTCAGCCATCCGGCGTCGAAGGTGTCCGGATCCGGCTGCAGCTTGGCCCAGGAAAACACGGCCACGGTGACCAGGTTCACCCCGGCCTGCGTCATCAGTTCAATATCGCGGGCGATGGTCTGGTCATCCCACTGCTCCGGATTCCAGTCACCGCCGTAGGCGATGCGGTCGTGCAAAAACTCGTTCATGCTCTGTTGCAACCCGTCCTTCATTGTTCAACGATCCCCCGGTAGCGGACACGGTAGCGCCCCTGCCGCGGGGTGTGGTGGGTGATTGTCAGTGGTGTGTTGTTGTGTAAAAAATCCGGGCCGGACACCGGTTGCGGGCGGGGTGGGACAAAGCTGTGCCCCGGCAGTGCCGTTGACGGCACCCCGGGGCACTGCTGAACCGACCGGTTTTTTAAAAAATGGTGCGGCCTGGTGTTGATTGGGTCGTCTATCCCTTGACCGAGCCTGCGGCAAGTCCGGACTGCCAGAAGCGCTGCAGGAAGGTGAACAGGATGATCACCGGCAAAATAGCCATCAATGCGCCCAGCAGCACCTGCCCCTTGTCGGGGTCGAAGTAGGCCAGCATGCCGTAGAGGGCCACGGTGACCGGTTTCTGTGATTCGTCGGTCATCATGATCAGTGGCAGCAGGAAGTTGTTCCAGGTGGCCACGAAGATGAACAGGAAGATCGTCACCATTGCCGGGGCCAAAAGCCGCAGCACCATGGTGAAGAAAATCCGGAACTCGCCGGCCCCGTCAATGCGGGCGGCTTCCAGAAGCTCATCGGGTACCGAGGCTTCAACATAGACCCGGGCCAAAAACACGCCGAAGGGGGACACCGCCGACGGGATGATCACGGCCAGCGGGTTGTTGAGCAGTCCGAACTGGCTGAACAGCAGGTACAGGGGAACGCTGAGCAGAGCCACCGGCATGAGCAGCCCGGCCATGATCGCGCCCTGCACAACTCCGGAGCCTTTGAATTTGAATTTCGACAGCGCGTAGCCGGCCATCACCGAGATCAGCACGCCGATCACACCGGCGGCCACCGAGTAGAACACCGAGTTGCCGACCCACCGCCAGTAGTGGCCGTGGGATGCTGAGTAGGCCATCAGCCCGGCGTAGTTTTCCGCCAGGTGGAAACCGCCGACATTGCGCCCGTCGACGGTTTCGGGGGCGAACCAGAATCCGTTGGAGGCAGTCAGGCCGTTGTCGGATTTCGTCGCCGAGACCGCCAGCCAGTAGACCGGCAGCATGAAGTAGACGGCCACGATCACCAGGGCGATCCGGGTGATCACCGACGCCACCGGGGAGGGTTTCAGTGAGTGGGCGACATTGCCTTTCGAGGGAACGTAGGTGCGCCCGTCGGGCAGGGTGGCGGTTTTCCGGTTCTTTTTGGTTGTGCTAGTCATTGCTGGGCGCCACCTTCCTCTGGATCATGGCGTAGACGAGAGCCATCACACCGGCGATGACGGCCATCACCAGTGACAGGGCTGCGGCGGGGCCCGCGCCCGAGACACCGCCGATGGTGACCTGTTCGTTTTTCACGGCCAGGGCCATCAGCATCGGCATGTAGTCGGCCGGAAGAGACGCGGTCTTTTGGAACATGGCCGGCTCGTTGAACAGCTGGATGGTGCCGATGATCGACAGCAGCACCGTCAGCAGCACCGCCGAGGACAGCATCGGGATTTTGATTTTCGTGTTCAGCTGCCATTCGGTCGCGCCGTCGATGCGGGCGGCTTCGTACAGTTCCCGCGGCACCGACTGCAGAGCCGAGTAGAAGATCAGCATGTTGTAGCCGGTGTAGGTCCAGGTGGTCACGTTGGCCATCGACCACAGCACCACATTGTGGCTGAACATGTCGGGGCTGATCCCCAGCAATTTCATGATCGGGGAAACATCCGGGGTGTAGAGGTAAATCCAGATGATCGCGGCGATGATGCCGGGAATGGCGTAGGGCAAAAAGTACAAAAGCCGGTAGATCTTCTGGTGTTTGGCCGCCACACTGTCCAGCACCAGCGCCAGGGCCAGGGCGATGAGGATCATGATCGGGATCTGGACGATACCGAACAGGAACACCCTTCCCATGCCGTGCCAGAAGTTCGGGGCGGTGGCGGCGTTGATGAAGTTCTCGGCGCCGACGAACACCCGCTGTGATTCACCGCCGCCGTACAGTCCCCCGCCGGCGGCCTTCACCTGGAAAAATGCCTCGTAGGCGGAGGTGAAGATCGGGACGACGAACACAATGAGAAACAGCACGGCGAAGGGGCTTAGAAAAGCCCAGCCGTAGAGGGCTTTGCGCCGTGCTCTTTTGCGTATGGACGCTTCGTTAGTGGCGGCGGCGGCTGCCGCCGGTGGTGCGCCTGTGGTGGTCTGTGCCACGGCTGTCCTTCCCAGGGTCGAAGAAGTCTGGTGGTGTTTTCTCGAAACAGTCCGTGGACCCGGTGTTCCCGCCGAAAGGCTGGGGCGGCAGCGGGGCTGCGCCGGTCATCCTGCCGCAAACCGGCCGGTGGATGGTGTCCGCAAGCCGACGGTCAGGCGGTGACGCCGGTGGCGGAAGGACGCAGTCGGTGCCCCTTTTTAAACACCGCAACAGCACAAAGCCCCGGTTCTTTGTCGTTTTTTTCACATCGTCACAAGGAACCGGCGTGACAATCGCGTCCTGGCACCACGGGTGCACGGAGGATCATCCCGGACGTGGAAAACACTCATGGGCCGCGGCGGATTGGGCGCCGCGGTGACAGGTGGTGGTGTCCGGGCGGGTGGCAAGAGCCGACGGCGGACGTGTTCCCGGGACACCGTGCGGTGAGGGGACAGCAACGTCGGGGCGGCAGTTGCCGGAAAAGTTCGGGGGTAGAAGGAGAAGGAAGGTGATTGTTGTCCGGGCTGCGGCCCCCGGCGGGATGCGTGGGCATCCCGCCGGGAGATGGTGCCGGGTCAGTCCGGGTGGCTGCTGGTGTTATCCAGCTGCCGGTGTTTTTTACTGCTTGACCGCCAGGCCACGGCCTTCCAGGGAGGAGACGGCCTGTTCCTGGGCTGCGTCAATGTTCTTCGGCAGCGGCATGCCCTTACCGGCATTGTCGATCAGGGTCTTCTTCACGGCAGGCCAGGTGGGGCTGAACAGCCAGTTCGGGTTGGCGTTGTCGGCGGCCTTGGTCAGCTCAGCCATCACGTCCTGTCCACCGTAGAGGGCCTTGATGGCCTCCGGGGTTTCGACTTTGCCCTTGGCGGCGGGCACCAGACCCTGCGAGGCCATGGCCTTGAGGTTGGTGTTGTACCAGTTGGCGTATTCCATGGCGGCTTCCGGTGCTTCACAGCCCTTCAGCACGACCAGGGCGGAACCGCCCCACGGGCCGGAGGTGTTGTCGGGCATCTGGGCGACCTGCCACTCGGCTGTGTCAACACCCAGCGGATCCAGGTTGAACGCTGCCTCCCAGGCGGCGCCGATGTAGCCGATCAGGGTACCGTCCTTCAGGGCGGTGTCGGTCGGTGAGGGATCGCCCCAGCGGTCGGCCACCAGGGTGGTGTCGGCCTCAATGGAGGTCTGCCAGGCCTTGGCGATCTTCTGGCTCATCGGGCCGTTGACGTCGACCTTCCAGGCGTCGCCGTCGACACCGAACCACTGGTCGCCGTAGGAGGCGTTGACGGCGCCGTACCAGTCGCCGGCCTCATCTTTGAAGAAGGCGGAGGTGTACTTGCCGGCATCGTGGGCCTTTTCGGCATTCGACCAGTACTCGTCCCAGGTTGCCGGGGGCTTCAGGCCCAGCTCATCGAAGGCGGCCTTGTCGTAGTAGTAGACCAGCGGGCCGGTGTCCTGCGGCAGGCCGTAGGTCTTGCCTCCCAGGGTGACCTGACCGAAGGGGCCGGCACCGTAGTTGTCCTTGTATTTGGCGGCCAGATCGGTGACATCCATCAGTTCACCGCGGACCAGCATGGCCGGGATGCCGTCGTAGGAGGCCTGCGCCAGGCAGGGGGCGTTACCGGCTTTGACGGCGGCGGAAATCTTGTCGTAGGAGGCGGTGGCGTCACCTTCGAACTTGACGGTCTTGACCATCATGTCCGGGTGCTCTTTGTTCCACTCCTCAGCGGACTCGGCGACGGTGATCATGCCGTCCTTGTCGGGCAGGCGATGCCAGTACTCAATAACGGCACCGTCGCTTCCGGAGTCCTTGGCCTCGGTGGTTTTCTCGGCGGAGGTGGCCGCCTCCGCGGCGGACGACGCTGCTTCCTTGGCGGCCGAAGTGGCGTCGGAAGCGGCGTCGGAGGCATCGTCTGACGAGCAGGCGACCAGTCCGGTGGTGGCCAGGGCGCCAGCCGCAAGCACCGCGGCCAGGCGAGTGGTTGAACGAAGATCCCTCATGGGTGAACCTCAATTTCCGTGTCGATCGGGAACAACCGCAAAAATGTGCGGTGCAGTATTGCTTCCCCCAACTGTAATACCCGCGCCCGATTCACCGCCCCTGAGAAAGCCAAAAATCGGCCCGATTCAGGACAAAAAACAACTATTTTCGCCCATATCCGCGGTCATAAATACCCCCTTCACCGCTTTTCATCATCCCTTTCAAGACGCCCCTCCCCCGCCACCTGCCGGAGACAGGAATCCCGCCTGCTTTTTGGCGGTTATTAATCTGATCTTTCTTCGCCTCCCCCTCAGGTGGGTGCAAATTTGTTGTTGAAGTGTGGAACCGGACACACCCGGACACAGGTGGCCCCGGCCACCCCCGACAGAGGTGGTTCTTTTTTTCGTCGGCCGGGAAGAAATGGACAAAAATAATGGTGCCCTCACACGTGGCCGGAGTGCTCTGCGCCACCCGCAGGGCGGGGTTTCCCGCGTTTTCTGGAACAATGCTGGCCATGGAACATACCTCGGATCATGGCCGTGACGGCGTCGGTGAACTGCCGGCGGGCCGTCCCCTGCAATCAGAGTTCGCTGACGGATTGGACTATCCGCGGCTGGGCGCGGTGTCTTTCCGCCGCGGCACATTGACCGACAACCAGGAAGCACTGTTCACCGAGCATTGGCCCCGCCTGGGCCGGGTGCTGGCGGATGAACGCATCGACATCGACGACTGGTTCGGCGGCCCGGCGCCCACCATCGTCGAGATCGGTTCCGGGACGGGAACCTCCACCGCGGCGATGGCGCAGGTGGAAACCGGCACCCATGTCATTGCGGTGGAACTGTACAAACCGGGTCTGGCGAAACTTTTGGGCACGGTGGTGCGGGAAAACATCCCCAATATCCGCATGGTCCGCGGTGACGGTATCGAGGTACTCAACCGCATGATCGAACCGGAATCCCTGTCCGGCATCCGGGTGTTTTTCCCCGACCCGTGGCCCAAAGCCCGCCACCACAAGCGCCGCATCATCCAGTCCGGCCCGCTGCGGCTGTTTGCCAGCAGGCTGAAAAAAGGCGGGGTGCTGCATGTGGCCACCGATCATGCCGGCTACGCCGAGTGGATCGACGGGCTGGTCGATGTGGAGCCGTCACTGGAATACATGGGTTTCCCCTGGTCCGACTGCCCCCAGTTGACCGACCGGCAGCTGATCACCAAATTCGAGGGCAAGGGGCTGCGCCGCGACCACACGATCCACGAATACCTGTGGCGCAAACGCGGCTAAACCCCGGCTGCGGTGTCCGGAAACACAGGGCCGTCAAGATGACCGGCACTGTCTGCGTCCGATAACCTGGGGGAAGGCGGACGGTGCCATCGTCTGCCGGGGTGTTTCCCGGCAGCCGATGCCCGTCATCGGCCAGATCGTGTGCCCGCGAAAACGGGTGTCCCGTTTTTGTTTTCCACGCCCACGATGAGATAACCGCTTCTAGACTCCTGGAGAATCATGTCCCACGAGATGTCCCCCCACGGCGAGATTGATCCCCACGCCGCCCACGACCCGCACAGCCCGCTGGATGCCCCCGGCAAGCACACTCTGCTGCTGGTGTGGGATGCCCCGAATATTGATATGGGGCTGGGTTCGATTCTGGGCGGTAAACCCGATTCCGCCAACCGGCCGCGTTTCGATGCTGTCGGCCTGTGGCTGTTGCGCCAGGCACAGGTTGCCGGCGCCCGCGCCGGACACAGTGTGGCCCCGGAAGCCACCGTGTTCACCAATGTGGCCCGCGGCAGTGAAGATTCCATGCGTTCCTGGGTGGAGGCGCTGCGCAACGTCGGTTTCGCGGTGTTCGCCAAGCCGAAGGTCTCCGAGGACTCGGATGTGGATCCGGATATGCTCGCCCACATCAAAGCACGCCATGACGCCGGGGTTCTGCACAGTGTGGTGGTCGCCAGTGCCGATGGCCAAAACTTCCAGTCGACGCTGGAGGAACTGGTCGCCGAAGGTATCCCCGCCACCGTCATCGGGTTCCGGGAGCATGCCTCCTGGGCGGTGACCTCCGAGCCGATCGAATTCGTTGATCTGGAAGACATCGACGGGGTGTTCCGTTACCCGCTGCCGCGCCTGAAGCTGGAAAACCTGCCGGAAAACGGTGGCTGGCTGCCGCCGTTCCGGCCGCTGTCGTGCCTGGCGTCCAACCAACGCTAGCAGTCCCGCCTGCCGTTCAACCGCCGGTTGCGCGGCCGGGCGGGTTCCACGCCCGTTCCACCGCCATGTCTGTCACAAGGGTCAGGAAATTTAAGGTAACTCATCGTGTTTGTCACCTGGGGTCGATTCGCTTTCCGCCACCGGCGTGCTGTTCCGCTGGTGTTCATTGCACTAATCATGGGGCTGTACCTGTTGGCCGGAACCCAGCTGGACCAGCGGCTGTCACAGGAAGGCTGGGATGATCCGGCCAGTTCCTCCACCCGGGCCGCCGCCATTGAGCAGGCCACCTTCGGCCGCGACAACAACGGCGATGTGATTCTGCTGTTTTCCGCCCCCGAAGGAGCATCCCTCGCCGACGGTGGGCTGAGGACCTCCATCGCCTCGTACCTGGAGATCCTCAAAGCCAGCCACCCGGAGCAGATCGACCATGTCACCAGCTGGTCGGATGCGATGAACCCCAATCTGATCAACGACGACAAAACCCTGGCTTTTGCCGCGGTGGGCCTGAAAGGCGACGGGGAGCAGACCCTGAAGGATTTCCGGGCCATCGACGCGTTGTCGGATAACGCCCACAAACCGACGGAACTTCCCGGCGGAGTCACCGTCCGCATCGCCGGCGCCACCGCGATCGCTGACGCCCTGGACAAAGGCATGGCCGGTGACATCCACCGCGCCGAGGTTTACGCGCTTCCCGCCGTGGCCGTGCTGCTGGTGATCGTGTTCGGGTCGGTGGTGGCCGCCGGTATGCCCCTGATCGTCGGCGTGCTGTCGATTCTCGGATCTCTTGGGGTGTTGAGCATCCTGGCTTCCTTCACCCAGGTCAATGTGTTCGCCCAGTCGGTGGTCACCCTGCTCGGCCTGGGGCTTGCCATCGACTACGGGTTGTTCATGGTCTCCCGGTTCCGGGAAGAGATGGCCAAAGGAGTGCGCGTCGACGATGCGGTGGCCACCACCACCGCCACGGCGGGAAAAACCGTGGTGTTTTCCGCCGGCATGGTCATTGTTGCTTTGTCGGGGCTGTTTTTGTTCCCGCAGGCTTTCCTCAAATCCATCGCCTACGGGGCCATCAGTGCCGTCGGCCTGGCCGCTGTGCTGTCACTGACCGTCCTGCCCAGCCTGTTTGGCCTTCTAGGCCCCGGTATCGACCGTTTCACGCTGCGCAAAACCCACTTCGACAAAGACCCGGAGAAAGGGTTTTTCGGGGCGGTTCCCACCTTCGCCATGAAAAATGCCACCGCCGTCACGGTTGCTCTTGTCGCCGGGCTGGTGGCACTGACCCTGCCGCTGGTGGGAATCACCTTCGGCGGGATCAACGAAACCTATCTGCCGCCGGGACAGGCCACCCGCACCGCACAGGCCGATTTCGACGAGGCCTTCCCGCAATTTCGCACCGACCCGGTCAAGCTGGTGGTCACCGATGCCACCCCGGAAGAGCTGGCCGACATCTACTCCCAGGCCAATGAGGTCCAGGGACTGACCGGCCGGTTCAAAATCGCCAGCGAAACCAAAGACCAGACCACGGTTCTGGCCGCCGGGATAACCAACCGGGAGGACAATGCGGCCGTCGTCGAACAGCTGCGCGCCATAAACATTCCCGGCCAGGCGAAGGTCTATATTGGCGGCACCCCGGCGCTGGAGGTCGAATCCATTGAGGCACTGTTTGACACCCTGCCGGCCATGGCGATCTATATTCTGCTGGCCACCTTCCTGTTGATGTCGCTGACTTTCGGCTCAATGATCCTGCCCGCCAAAGCGATCATCATGACCATTCTCGGACTGGGTGCCACACTGGGAGTGTTGACCTGGATGTTCGTCGACGGGCTGGGATCGGATCTGTTCGGCTTCACCCCCGGCCCGCTGATGAGCCCGGTGCTGGTGCTGATTGTCTGCATCGTCTACGGGCTGTCAACCGACTACGAGGTGTTTCTGGTCTCCCGGATGGTGGAGGCCAACCAGCGTGGTGCGACCACCGACCGGGCGATCCGCTACGGTACCGCCCACACCGGGTCGATCATCACCGCCGCCGCCATCATCATGATCGTGGTCTGCGGGGCTTTCGGCTTCAGCCAGATCGTGATGATGAAATACATTGCCTTCGGCATGATCGCCGCCCTGCTGCTGGATGCCACCGTCATCCGTATGCTGCTGGTGCCCGCAGTCATGCATCTGCTCCGGGAGGACAACTGGTGGGCACCGGTGTGGGTGAAAAAAGCCTCCGCGGCCCTTGGCCACGGCGCGACCACCCCGGCCCGGCCCACCCCGGTCACAGCACCGTCGGCTGTTGATTCCACCGGGACCGCCGTCTGCCGGGAGAACCACCAGTGAACCAACCCAGCGGGAGAAAGAAAAAGAAAAAACCCTCCGCCCTGTCCCGGTTGTTCGCTAACAAATGGGTGCGGTGGCTGATCCCGCTGGTGATTGTGGCGGTACTTGCCGCCGTACTGCACGCCAAAGTCGATTTCATCAAAGAAGGCCTCGGGGAGGTCCGCTCCGCCGACCCGGTCGGGGTGGCTGTCACCCTGCTGCTGTCGTGCCTGTCGCTGTTTGCCATGGGTGAGGTGATGCGGCTGCTGCTGGCGGCCGGCGGAACCCGCACGAATCTCCGGCACACCACGGAACTGGTGTTCGCCGCCAACGCCTGGTCGACTTCCTTTCCCGGCGGACAGGCCCTGGCCACGGTGCTGTCGTTTAACACCATGCGCAGCTGGGGGGCGTCGGTGGTGCTGTGCTCCTGGCAGATCGTGGTCTCCGGGACGCTGTCGACAATGTGGCTGGTGTGTTTGGGGCTGGCGGCCACATTCACTCTCGGGGCCTCGATCCCCATCTGGTCACTGGTGCCCACCCTGGCGATCATGTGTCTTCTCTCGGCCCTGGTGTATTGGGCGACCAGCCACCCCAGGGCGTTGGCCCGCTGGGCCAGGCGCATCATCCCGAAAATCAACCGGCTGCTTCGCCGGGAGCCGGCCGCCGGTCTTGACTGCGCCCTCGAGCACATCCACCAGCTGGATGCGGTGGAGCTGTCGAAAGGAAAATTCGCCACCGCCGCCACCTGGTCACTGGCGAACTGGGCGCTTGACATCGCCGCCCTGATTGCCGCCGTCGGTGCGGTCACCGGGGCGCTGCCCGCCCTGCACGCCGAGACCAACCACACCACCATCGCCGGCGTGGTACTGGCCTATGTGAGCAGTAAAATCGCCGGTACCGTACAGGCGACCCCCGGTGGCCTGGGGCCGGTGGAAGCCGCCCTGACGGCCACCCTGGTGGCAGTCGGCATGACCGCGGTCGGGGCGGTGGGAACTGTGCTGGTGTACCGGATGATGAGCCTGGTGGGGGTGACGGTGATCGGCTGGATCGTGCACGCCATGGTGTTTGCCCGCCGGGGAGTCAACGCGAAAACACTGGCCGCCGAGGAACCTTCCCGCTGATCCGGACCGCCTATTTCCACAGCTGCCACCCGCCGCACATCCCTGTCCATGACCCCGATGGCGTAGACCACAGTCATCGCACACAAGCCCACCGGACAGAAAGATAAGGCAGACGTGTCACTTCGAAAAGTTCCGCCTCATGACATTTGTCTGCGTCACCCCACCGGACAGCGCGCAAGCTGTACTCCACGAGTTCAGCGGGCGCTGCGCGGCCGAAGAAGAAATGCGTGAACTCACCCCCTCCATCACGGATACTGATGTTCCGGGACGGCTCCGGATCGAGCTTGAATTTCATGCCGAAGACCTCGAGGAAGCCGAGCAGACCTCGGACTTTTTCATCCGCAAATTTTTCGTCAACCCCAACCCCCTACATCCCAGAGACGCTCTGACAAGAGTCGGCAACACGCTGTCCTGCGCCTAGGTCAAGCACATGGCTGCGCCAACAGTCGCACGCATCACAGATCCGAAAAACCCGGTCCGGGAGTCCGCATCGGGACCTTCCTTGACCAGTGGTGGGCTGAAATCTGCTGGGAATCCCCACGTTATCGGGGATCGTTGTCTCGCTGGTTCCCATCCCTGCTGCTTGCAAAAATCAGCAAAAATGCTCTGGCCTGGTGGTTCTGGCCATATCGGTCATCTGTCTCATCGCAGGCGGTATAGGGGTCGCCAAGAAAAACAAAAAGCTCGTCGCCCCTCGAGAAAGCTGTGGGGCAGTCGCAGGACATCGCGAGGAAATACGAGGACAATACCCGCGAGCTGGTCTAAGACAATCTCCGCGATCTCGCACAGGAACAGCGGGCGCCGTGCATGTCGACCGGACACAAGAATTTCCGTTTACTGCCATGACAGCTCTTCCAGCCGATTCATACCGATTGCCCGCATATCCGGCAATCCCGAATTCGAGAAAGAGGGGCGCCCACATTATCCGGGCAATCAGGGCATCATCTGCAAAGCGTGGCAGAAAGAAGTCGACCGGTATCAATTTTCATTCGACAACCCTGAATCAGACTCCCTTGCTCCCGGCAGCGCGGCCTGTGAAAACTGGCTTCAGGAACAGGAGGTTTTGTACGCGGTCCCCCGAGCAGTGGCTGAGGCGCTCACCATGAAATCCTTGAGTTTCGTCGCCTTGAGAATCGAACACCTCGAGGAAAAACATCGGTGTCCTTGTCATCGAGAGCACAGACCGGAACAGAGCCGGTCTGGCATTGCTGAAAAGGGTCGAGTCAGCATCCCACTTCCCTCCTTTGCAACAGGGTTAACGAATCACACGTCCGAAACATGGCCGACTTGGCTGGAGGAGCATAGCCCGCCATGCAATTGCCGGTGGTGGTCAAACCGGCAGGGCAGTGCTCACCCGCCATATAAGGGACCCGCCGTAACACCGGTGTTGCCGAGAAGTATCCACCGGCTTCCCCTGCCGATGTCACACGGCACTGGCTTTGATTCCGGTTCCGCTGCCCTCGAGACAAAAAATCAGCAGCGATGGTCGGGCACCGGGTAGTAAAACCCAAACGATGATGCAACATCACACCTTGGATTGATCCGGCGGCGGTGCAACTGCGACTAGGGTGGTTGATGGCGACAGCTTTGCCGCTTCACAACTTTTTTCCGTCTTTACCCACAAGAATAGGACTGTCCGCCGTGACCACACTCGCAAAAGACAAAAACGTCAAGGTCTGCTCCGACTGGTACATTTTCTCCAGCGACGTGGCCTCCATCCTGGCTTTCGCCCTGCTGGCCCGTGCCGCGCACCGCAATGACCTGCCGTTCACGTTCATCGGCTGGGTCGATACCGCCTGGCCGTTTCTCACCGGTCTTCTGGCCAGCTGGATGGCCATGCACTTCACCGGCTGGCTGCCGCACAAGGTGGCACCCGCAGGTGTGTTCGTGTGGCTGATGTCGGTTGTCTTCGGCCTGTCGATCTGGGGTATCCGCCACGGTGCAGTCCCCCACTGGTCGTTCATGATTGTCGCCGGCTCGGTCTCCGGGGCACTGCTGATGGGCTACCGGGCCATCGGAGCGAAAATCTGGGACAAAAAAGCCGTCGATCCGATCGCCTGAGACGCCTAACCCCGCACCCGCCGCACCCGCCAGCTGATATTCCGCAGCCCGCACAGGTCCGGCGGGTGTTGTGTGGAACGAACACCCCCACCCGGGCCGTTGTTCCGGGTATGGCCGACACCAGTGAATTGACTGTTGCCGTTGTGGGCGGACACTGACAAATCGCCCTGCAGATGACCAAACTCGCTTCCTTGAGCGGGGCCACGACCAGAAACATCATCCGCAATCCCGACCATGCCGATGATGTCCGGGACCGGGGCGGAATCCCGGTGGTGGCCGATATCGAAACCTGTTCCGTGGCCGAGCTGGCGGAAGCCTACGGGGATGCGGATGTAGTGGTCTTTGCCGCCGGCGCAGGCAGCCATCGCCAAAGACATCAGGCACTTCGTGCAAATTTCTTTCCTCGGCGCGGGCTACATCACCCCGGCCGGAACCGACGAAGTGTTCACCGCATATTGGGATTCCAAGCGGGAAGCCGATGATGACCTGCGGAATTCGGGCCTTGAATGGACCATCATCAAACCGGCCCGGCTCACCGATGATGCCCCCACCGACATGGTCCGCACCAGCATCAACGATGAACCCAATGGAGATAAATCCGTCTCCCGCGCCGATGTCGCCGGTTTCACCACAAACCTGATCCTTAGCGGTGAACTCGCAACCGGCGAGATTGATCTTTTCACCGTCGAAGGCTGATCCCCCACCGGCACCACACATGACACTGCCGCCGGCAGCCTGCCCAACGACAGGCCACCGGCGGCAGCACACACATATTCAATTATCCAGCCGGAATCAATAAGGAACCAACCGGTTTTCTACATGCCCGGGAACTTCATCGCAGGCATCTTCATCGCCGGCACACCCGGAATCATCCCCATCACAGCGGCACCACCAATACCCAGGATCGCCAACAAAATCGGAATGATCGCAATCACCGCCGACCCGGCACCACCGGAAGAACCATCCTTCGACTGGCCACCAGACTTGGTACCACCCGGCTCCGCCTTATCCGCAGGCTTGGTCCCACCAGCAGGAACAGTCACACTGATCCGACGGATCTCCTCCTGCTCACCATTGGTCAACACCACACCAACCTCGATGGTCTTACCCTTCAAACCAGCCACATGCTTGACCGTCACCACACCAGTGTCCCTATCAACCGAAACACCCTTCGGGGTACCCGGCGCCAAACCAAACACCGTTCCCGTCGGAACATCCGACACAGGCTTGACCGTGGTCACAGAACCCGCAGATTCCGCAGAAGCAAACAGAACACCCAGATCAACAGTCACCACAAACGGCACCTCAACCACAGCTGTCGTCTCATCCGGATACGTGACCTTCACCGGAACTCTCACCGTCTTAGCCAACTGACCATCAGCCGGCTTATACGACACAGCACCAGTATCCGCATCAACATCCGCCCCCTCAGGAGCATCATCACCAAGCACAAACATAGTGCCAGCCGGAACGGATTCAATCTCCTCGGTCGCAGGATCATCGAACACAATCGCTACCGCCCCATCACTGCCGCGGGCTACCTTTGTAGCCTCTCCCGCGGCCGGCTGCGGCTTGTAGAACTCATTGTCCTTCTTCCCGTCCGGCTTCGGAGCAGCCGCTTTACCAACGGTAAACACCACATCAGCGGTATCAGTGCTTCCATCCGGATACGTGACCGTCACCTTCACCGTGTACTTACCGGCAGCGACATCCTTACCCGGCTTGAAACTCACCACACCAGTGGACTTGTCAACCGACACACCTTCACTGACCGGCGAATCAACCGCCAACGTAAACGTTGTCCCCTTCGGCTTCTCAGCAACAGCAACCGTCGCCGTCGAAGTCTCCCCGGCCACCACACTGGCAGCACCACCAACAGCCTCATACACATCAGCATCAGGCTTTTCGACGGTAAACACCACATCAGCGGTATCAGTGCTTCCATCCGGATACGTGACCGTCACCTTCACCGTGTACTTACCGGCAGCAACATCCCCGGCAGGCTTGAACGTCACCACACCAGTGGACTTGTCAACCAACACACCCTCACTGACCGGCGAATCCTTAGCAACAGTAAACACAGTGCCATCAGGCAGGTCCTCAACCATCACCGCAGCAGTCGCCTCTTTACCGGCAACCACCGTAGCCTTACCGCCAACAGCCGTATAAGTCTCAGCATCGGACTTCTTCACGGGATCCCCATCATCCCCACCGGCATCCTCGGGCACCTCACCAACCTTGAAAACAGCCTCCGTCCTAAACGGCTCATACTCCCCATCCGACAACCACGGAATACTTATCTCCACCGGAATCCGGATCGTCGAATTCGCATCCGAAGGCTTCAACTTCAAGGTCACCCGACCGGTCTTCTCATCAACCGACACATCATGTCCCTTCGTGTCAGTAATCCGGAACTTGTAAAAGTTTGAAAAGTGGTACATGCGGGTAATCTGCTCGAACGATACGAGTTCCCCCAACATTCCGGCCTGTGCGATTGCGGTGTTCTCGTTGGTGGCAACATCAACCAACCCATAAGAAAATCCAATGGAATCGAACCGCTTCACATCTGGTTCACCGTCTCGGTTGACTGTATATACACGTGTGATTTTTTTGGTTGAGCCATCAGGAAAAGTCGCAACCGCGTCAAGGGTGTACGTCGTTTCATCAGCAACATCACTGGGAACAGTCAGTTTCCAGCTCACACTGTTGATCCTCTTCGGTGACAGCAGGGACCAATCGCCACCAGTCGGCTCCACCTTCGTTCCCGGAATAAAGAAACTGTCTCTCCCATCTTCATTCGATTCTCTATCAAACTCGGAGAAGCGCACGATATTATCCCCCAAGGAAAAATCTGAGTCCTCTTTCCTTTGCCGAAGTGGTCCGACGAACTCTGCAATGGAACCGACCTGAAATAAGGCCATCGCATCTTCATTCACAGAGCCATCCTTGAAGTGAATCTTCACCGGAACAACTATTTCCCCCGTAGCCTTTTCCGAGGGCGTAAAAGTCACCGCACCAGTTTCCGGATTCAACTCCGCAACTCCAAGACTTGCAGGTGGCTGATCATCACCCAACTCGTAGTGATCCACCAGCTTGGGAAGGTCTGCTATTACATCCGCCCCTAAGACATTACTTGCCTGCCCAGCAACGATCACCTCGGATACAGCCGTCTGGCCGGGAACAAGACCGAAAGCCGTTTCCCAGCCCAACTCGATCAATTCACCCTGGGAAAAGATGTCATGTTTGCATCGTACGACTTTTGACTTCCCGTCATTGAAGGTGAGTTTTACGTCGTATGACAACGACCGTGCACCAGAATCAGGCACAGCTCTATACAAGGGAATACTTTCCCCCCTAACTTCTACGTCAAAGGATGACACGGCACCACCCGACACCGAGCTTTGATCGAGTTCTCTCTTCACAGTGAAAGGAGGAAAAGCCGAGCTCGACGATCCTCTATGGAAGGAAAGAAATGAATGTGAAGGCACTCCCGCCGTTGCTTTTGATGTTTCACATTCCACCACGTATTGATTCCCGGCCGAAGCACGCGTAAACCGTGCAATAAAAGTGTCTTTGCGCCCATCCTGAAACGTCACATCCACTGGAATGTCAGCAAACTCCTGCCCCTCGGGAAGCGTGTAAGTAACACTTCCCGTCTTCGAGTTCACCGTAGCGCCCGACGGGGCGCCTCGGCCAAGAACTGCACGTGCCCCGGATGTGGCCCCAGCCCTCAATCCACTCCACGAAAGCTCTGCCGTCCGGCTTTCTGCGCCACGGATGTCTGTTTGCCATGTGTACGCCGCGGTATCAGGAGATTCCGAGAAATCAGGATCACTGTCTTTATCCGAGACAATAACCGGAACAGTGTGGGTAACCTTCCTGCCGCTATCCAATGTTGCAGTCACCTGGATCGCGTACGACCCAGCAGCCACATCACTTGGCAGCTTGTAGTAGCCAAAGTGGCCATAATATTCTCTTACTGAAATCGCATCACCCCAGCCTGCAGGCGTTTCCACGCTGAACTTCGGATCAGGGTACCCCCTCTGGGAAGCAAAGGGATCGAGACTGAGGTGATCTATTATTTTGACATCAAAATTACCGGAACGGTCATGAGTCGAAATCGAAATGGGTTCTACCCAGAAATCAAAACCTGCATCAACAGCCAATTGCTTGACTTTTTCCGCTGCAGAAGCTTCTACGGCAAGCGGTGTTCCGGCAGGCGCTACCGCAGGCAGCACCAAACCAAACGATGCAACCACAGCGACCAGAGCAACGCGGGTCTTGCGGGACAACACCCCACGGCGGGAACGGGGCAGGGACGTCATGGAAACTCCTCGACAAATAGGTGCGACGGCAATCACCGGCAAACCCCGGTGAAGCCCTTACCCACAGAGCCTATGCAGCCCAGCACACCACCACACCCCTAATTTTTTAGGGTCCACCCCACCCACCAGCAGTTTCCCGAATACCAAATCAACAACTATCCCCATTCGGGGCCACACCAATCCCCGCCAACCAACAGCAAAAACCTCATAATCAGCGACTACGACAGCAAGCGCCTTCGAGACTGGAGAAAAGCCGAAACGAAGCGCTGCCGTGTTTTTTGAACGTCTATTGTCTACACAAGCCAGCAGCCGGGAATATCAGAAAGCATCCAGACAGCTGTCGACAGGTCCTGCCTGCATTAGTTTCTGTTCCCCGGTCGGATGCCAAGAGCAGCAATCTGCCTGCCCAACGAAAAGTCCCTGTACTGACACCATGCCGAGGGTGCAACCACCCCATCAAATTGTTCCGACCGGTCGTGGAGGTGCTATTCCATCGGCTACTGGTCCGCATCGTGGTGGTGACCGCAGCTGACATACCGCGGACAATGCTCCCGGTGGCATCTCCCAGTGCTGAGACGTCGCAGCATACCGGATGTGGCGGTAGCCAATCTAAAAGAACTCATCGCAGCCTAAAGAGAAAAACAACACTCTCGGCAGAAGAACATACGGGGGTTATACACACATTTTGTCGCCCCAACCAGCGCATGCTCTGCCGCTACATCGGCATGATGGTGTGTTTTTTCTCCGGGAGATCAACGTGTTTGTCGGCCAGCTGCCGCAGGGCCTGGCGCAGGGCGACACGGGTTTCGTGCGGCTGGATCATCGCGTCAATGTAGCCGCGTTCAGCTGCCACATAGGGGCTGGTCATGTTTTCATCGTAGAAATCCATGAACACTTTTTTCATGCGCGGCTGCTGGTCCTCCGGCATTTCCGCCAGTTTCTTGCCGTAGAGCATGACCACGGCGGCAGCTGAACCCATGACGGCGACCTGGGCGGTGGGCCAGGCAAGGTTGATGTCGCCGGTGAGGTTTTTCGAACCCATGACCGCGTATGCCCCGCCGTAGGCTTTGCGCACGATCAGGGACACTTTCGGCACCGTGGCTTCCACCACGGAAAACCCGAGCTTCGCACCGCGGTGGATCAGGCCGACTTTTTCCTGGTCGACACCGGGCAGGTAACCGGGTGTGTCGACGACGAAGACGAGCGGAATGTTGTAGGCATCACAGATACGGATGAACCGGGCCGCTTTGTCGGCGGCATCGGCGTCGATGCAGCCGGCCAGCTGAATCGGCTGGTTGGCGATGACCCCGACTGATTTTCCGTCGATACGGGTGAACCCGGTGATGATGTTCGGGGCGAAATCGTCCTGCAGTTCCAGAAAATAGTCGTCGTCGAAGATCTGCTCGAGCAGGTCGTGCATGTCGTAGCCGGCGTTGGTGTCATCCGGCATGAAGCTGTCCAGCGCCAGATCCCGCTCGGTTTGTTCATCATCGTCGCAGTCGAAAACGGGTGCGTCCTCGAAGCAGCTGGTGGGCAGCTGATCGAGCAGGTCGCGCACGAAGTCGAAGGCGTCTTCCTCATTGTCGGCGACATGGTGGACGTTGCCGTTGGCCATTTGCTGGCGGGCGCCACCCAGCTCGAAAGAAGTGATGGATTCACCGGTGACGGATTTGATGACATCAGGGCCGGTGACATACATTTCGGCGTCTTCGACAGCCACCACGAAATCGGTGGTGACCGGGGCATAGACGGCACCGCCGGCGCATTTGCCGAGCATGATCGATATCTGCGGACTTCTGCCCGACAGCGGCAGCTGGCGGCGGGCGATCTCCGAATACATGGCCAGCGAGGTCACCGCATCCTGGATGCGGGCACCGCCGGAGTCCTGGATACCGATCACGGGGCAGCCGATCTTGATGGCCATGTCCATGACCTCACAGACCTTTTTGCCGAAAGTGACACCGACACTGCCGCCGTAGACGGTTTTGTCGTGGGCGTAGATGGCCACCGGCCTGCCCTCGATACGGCCGTATCCGGTGACCACACCGTCTCCGTAGGGCGCATCAGGCTCATCGGGGGTCCGGCCCAGGGCACCGATCTCGACGAAGGAACCGGCATCAAGCAGCGCGTCGATACGCTGACGGGGCGTCGACCGGCCCGCGTCGTCGCGCTTTTTGCGCGCCCGCTCGCTGCCCGGATCCTTGGCTTTTTCCAGCCGGGACCTTAAATCAGCAAGCTTCTCGGCTGTGGTGCCCTCCACGTCTATCGCCTCGCCTTGTCTTGTCTAACGGTCATTGCAGAAATTCAACGAACAGTGCCGCCTGTGTCGCGCCGATGAGGAACATAACACGGCACAAGCACCCTACAGGTGCACGAGCCACTGTAAAAAGCCGCTGACGCGCAACGGCACCATTCCTCCCAAGACTACCGGTGATCGCCGGTCAGAACACATTCGGGTCTGTCACCCCACCAGTGCGGGAAACCCCTGCTTTTCAACCGAAAGTTCCCTCGGCCGCGTCACCGCACACGGGAACCGGAAGTTGACTGCCGTGGTGTTCCCGCCGGGACCTGCAGGCAGCGGGGCGCACCCGGTGCACTCCTCCCCCAAGGCTGCGCACTCCGCTCGCTGACCCAAGCTCCGGTACGCTACACGCAGCCGGCTGTTGGGGAAAAGATTCCGTGCATGATGGCCACTGACACCAACTGCCCGGCCCCGCATCTTTTTTCACCGACTTTTTGCCCGTGCTGATTGAGCCTGAGGTTGCCGTTGACTACCAGACCACACCCTGTTGTCCATCATTGGTTCGCTGATCGCCTGCCCGAGATGTGCACACCCTGGTCACCTGATTGCCAGCCGCCGCTACCGGCAGGTGGGCAACCACGTCTGGTTGTGTTCAACCGTCAGCTGGCCGCCGAGCTGGGCTTTGATCCTGACTGGTTGTCCAGCGCGGGGGGAATTGATTTCCTTATGGGCCGCCAACCTCCGGCAGGAGCCGAACCCGTCGCCCAGGCCTATGCGGGACACCAGTTCGGAAATTTTGTTCCTCTTCTCGGCGACGGGCGGGCGGTGCTGCTGGGGGAGATTGAGACACCCGCCGGGCAGGTGATCGACCTCCATCTCAAAGGCAGTGGACGGACTGCTTTTTCCCGCGGCGGCGATGGTCTGGCCCCCTTGGCGGCAATGCTGCGCGAATACATCATCAGCGAGGCGATGCACGGGCTGGGAATCCCCACCAGCAGATCCCTCGCCGTGATCGATCCCGGCTGGCAGGTTGTACGGAACACCCCGCAGCGGGCAGGGCTGCTGGTCCGGACCGCACCCAGCCACCTGCGGGTCGGTTCTTTCCAGTACGCCGCCGCCCGCCAGCTGGCTGACCCGGGCAGCACCTTGACGCGCCGCCTGGCGGAGTTCGCCATCGAACGGCATTTTTCTGATCTTCTCCCCGGCAACCAGTCAGCGGCGGCCACAGATTCAACCAGCAGCACTGCCGCCACCGGCGGTCATCCCGACACCTACCGCCGTTTCATCGAGGCGGTGTGTGACCGGCAGGCCGGGCTGGTGGCCTCCTGGATGGGGATCGGGTTTGTCCACGGGGTGCTCAACACCGACAACGTCACGGTTGGCGGCTTCACCATCGACTACGGGCCGTGTGCTTTTCTGGACAACCATGATCCGGCGGCGGTATTCAGCTCCATTGACACTGCCGGACGCTACCGTTTCGACCAGCAGCCGGCGGTCATGCAGTGGAATATGGCCCGGTTCATCGACAGTGTGCTGCCCCTGGTCTTTGACGGCCGACCCACCATCGGCGGCCCGGCACATTCGTTCGCCATGGAGCAGCGTGCCCGTTTCGGCAACCGGATACTCGACTGCCACGATCGGCTGCTCCACCGGAAACTGGGTCTTGCCGCAGTCCCGCCCACCGACCCGGACCACACCCGGAACAAACAGCTGGTTCACGATTTCCTGCGCCTGCTGGCGACACATCACCCCGACCACACCCGGGCTTTCGACCTGCTGACGCAGGCCGCGCACTCCCGGCGCGGCACCGGCCGGTCCCCGGCCACAGCCCCGGGGGACGGCGGGAACAGGGCCACCGACACCATCCACCGGGCGGTGGCCGAGGTGTTTTGCGGCGCCGGCGCCGGCACTTCGGCAGCCGCACCACTGCTCGGGTGGCTTCACCGGTGGCTGCGCACAGATCCCGATCCTGAGGTGATGTCGCGCACCAACCCGGTGCACATACCCCGCAACCATGTCGTCGACCGCGCCATCGCTGAGGCCGTCGACGGGGAGATGGCCCTGTTCAATGAAACGCTTGCGGCCGTCACCGCCCCCTTCGACCGACGCTGCCGCCATGACTCCACCCGCATGCCGCCGCCTGCGGGCAGCCCCGCCTGCACAACGTTTTGCGGAACATAAGGACAAACCCGTCGCACAGGAAGCCACCGGGACTGCACCCCCGGTGCCCGGCTCTGTGGTGCTTCGCCGGGGCCGGATGCGTGGAAAAGAAGAGCCCCCGGGTCTTATCCCCCGCGCCGTTTAAGGGTTGCCTGCCGGATGCGGTGGGCGCCACGGACGCCGTATCAGGCCCGGTCACCCCCCGGTTGACGGCATGAAAAAACCGGGGGTGCGGCAAGCAACGACGATTCTTCGTTGCTTGCCGCGCCCCCGGTGCCCCGGCAGCCGCCGGGGACACGGCCCGACCCGGGCCTGACGGTGTTTCCGGCTACCGGTTGCGGTGGCGTTTGCGCCCGGTGGCAAACAGCAGCACCAGACCTGCACCGATCAGCAGCAGGCTGAGCGGCACAACCACCAGCACGTTGGCGCCGGTGACGGCCAGCAGGCGCGGCGTGTCCCCGGGGGCGTGGTCGTGCGGTGATTCAGGTGCCGTGGTCGGCGGGGCCTGCGGGGCGGGTTCCGTGGGAGCCAGCAACCGGGCAATTCCGCCGATCACCGCCGCCGGGATCAGCGGGATGAGCCAACCGGCCGACGAGGTGGTGGTGTTCTCTTCCCGGGCGGGAACGGGGTGCTGTTTCGCTTTCAACGACAGGGTCGACTGGTTGTCGACGGTGCGGTCGGTGACTGCGGGCAGCATGCTGCCGGGGATGGAACCGTAGCTGGTTGCCGGCCCGCCGAAGCTGCCGCGGGCGGCATCCCGGGCGGTCACCGTGTACCCGGCAGAGCGGCACTGCATGGTTTCACCGACAGCCAGATCGGTTTTTTCGCAGGTGACCGACGCCACCGACGGGTCGGCAACGGAGATGCCGGTCAGCGGGGTGGTGCCGTTGTTGGTCACCGTGTAGATGAACACCACCTTGTCGCCCTCGGTATACACCTTGGCCGGATCCGCGACCGTCTTGGTCAGCGAAATGCTCGGGCGCTGGTCAAAGGTGACGGTTTTGTCCGCGGTCACCGGCCCGACGGGGACACCGTCGATCGAACCGGTGGCGGTGGCCGTATTCGTCAGATCGGGCTGTCCCTGCTGGTCGGCGTCGGTGATGGTGTAGCGGGCCACACAACCGACCGTGGTGCCGGCGGCGAGCGTGGCACCGTCGGCAGTCACCAGGCCCGGAAGCACCGGGCATTCAATGCTGCCGCCGGCGTCGGTGATCAGCGGATCAGCAACCACCACATGGTCGACGGCCACCGGTGAGGTGTTCGACACCCGCAGGCTGAACACCACGCTGTCACCGGCTGCCAGCCCGGCGGCCCGGTCGGCGTCCTTGTCGATCGCCAGGGCACCCTCGGCCGCCGGGACCGTCGAGGTTGACGGATCGGACACCACCGGGGTGCGGTCCGCCGGGGTCAGGGCCGACACCGAGGCGGTGTTGATCACTTCACCGGAGCGGGCCTGCTGCGCGGTCACCGTCACCGGCCCGGAGAAACATTCCACCGACCCGCCGGGGGCCAGTCTGGTGTCCGGGCAGTCAACCGTCGTACCCAACTCGGCCAGCTGCCCATCGTTGACGGTCAGCCCGTCGAGGGTCACGGTGCCGGTGTTGGTGACCGTGAAACGGTAGACGATCTCATCGCCTGCCCGGTAAACATGACCGTTTGTGTGGCCGTCGACTGTCTTGGTGACGGTGATACCCGCACGGGCGGCCACGGGCACCGTCGCGGAGGCTGTCAGTTGCTTCAACGCAATGTCGTTGAAACGCCCCACCGCCGAGGCGGTGTTGACGATCGCGGTTTGCTTGTCCAGATGCTCCTGGGTCACGGTGGTGGTGCCACGGCAGGTGATGGTGCCGCCGGTCACCAGGTCGGCACCGGTCCCGCTGAGTGCCGCCTGATCCGAGCACGACAGATTCTCCAGCCCCGCCGCAGCGTCGGTGACCACCACGTTCGACAACGGGGTGGTTCCGTTGTTGCGCACGGTGATCGTCCAACCGATGACATCGCCGGCGTTCACCGGTCCTTCGGTGTCGGCGGTTTTACCGATGAACAGTCCCGGATAGCCGGTGGCTGTTTCCACCGAAGAAGTGCCGGTGGCTTCCTCCCCGCTGAGGGTGGCGCCGGTGGCGGTGGCGGTGTTGGTCAGCTGCCCGCGGGAAGCCTGCTCAGGGGTGACGGTCAGCTCCGCAGCGCTGCACTCGACGGTCTGGCCGGGCTTCAACGGTTGTTCCGGGCAGGTGACCGCACCGGTCAACGGGTCGGTGACACCAATGTCAAACAGGGTCCGGCTGCCGGTGTTGCGCACCCTGAACCCGTAGGTGATGGTTTCACCCTCGGTGTAGTGGCGTGCTTCAGAGACCAGGAACTTGTCCAGTTCAAGTGACTCGATGCCGTTGATCGGGGTGGCCACCGTTGACGACCCGGTGGCGGTTTTGTCGCCGATGGATCCGGACACGCTGGCGGTGTTGACCAGACTGACCGACCGGTCCAGATCGTCCTGGGTGACGGTGTGGGTGCCGGTACAGGTGAACTGTCCGTCGACCGGCAGTGTCATGCCCTCGTCGGTGAGGGCACCGCCGACCACGGTGCCGCAGTCCAACGGATTGTCGCCGCCGAACATGCTGTCGGTCACCCGCAGCCGGTGCAGCGGGGTGGTTCCGTCATTGTGCACCCGAACGCTGTAGCGTATTTTTTCGCCGAGGCCGGGTTTGTCACTGTCACCGGTGTCGGCGGTTTTGGTGATGGTCACCGACGGCACACCCGTGGTCACCGAAGCCGTCGACTCGTTGGAGACCACCGGATCCGGTGTGGTTGCGTCCGCCCGGACCGGCGGGGTGCCTTCGGCGCGGGCGGTGTTGACCACCCGGCCGGCCGCAGCCTGCCCGTCGGTGACGGTGACCTGCGGGGACAAACACACGGCCGTGTCGCCGGGGGCGAGTACCAGCTGCTGTGGTGCCACCCGGGCCGGTTCAGTGTCACCGGTGCCTTCAGCGGTGTCAGCGGCCGGTGTGCCCGCCCCGGGGGCCGGGGCAGTCGGGTCGACGGGCAGCGAACAGGTGATGTTGTCGGCTGCGTCACCCAACGACGGGTCGTCGATGGTGATGCCGTGCAGGGAAACGTCACCGGTGTTGCGGAGCGTGAAACGGTAGCCGAACTGTTCCCCGGAGACGTACAGGTCCTTCAAATCAACCACGGTTTTTTTAAGATTCAGCGCCGCGAGGTCACTGACCGGCGTCACCGTCGACGAGGTCATCGACGGGTTGGTTGCCGGATCGAGCGGGGTGTCGTAGGAGTTGCCGTGGACGGTGACCTCGTTGACGAAGTCGACGCCGGCGTCGATGTCAGCTTGGGTGGCCACCACCTGCGCCTGGCAGCGCACCACCTGGTTTTGGTTCAGATCAATGCCTTCGGCCCCGGGGCCAAACACTTCAGCTGCGTCAACGTCATCACAGGTCGGGATGATGCGACGGTCTGTGAGCAGCGGATCGGACAGTGTGACGTGGTTGAGCGGAACGGAACCGGTGTTTGTCACCACGAAGGTGTAGGCGACGGTGTTACCTGCCTGCAGCCGGTCACCGGGTTGTTTGCCGATGATCCGGGCGGTTTTGTCCACTGCCAGTCCGGGACGGCCCACCGGGATGGTGGCACTGTCCACCCCGGAGTTGATCTCCCGGCTACCGGGAATGTCGCTGCCTTCTTCCGGTGCCGTCGGCGCGGTGGCCACAGCTGCGGCAGTGTTGGTCAAGGTTCCACCGTCAGCAGGAACATCCCTGTCCGTGAGCACATATGCGACATCACAGGTCCTCACTCCACCGGGAGCCAGAGTGGAGGGCGCATTGCATGCATCCAATGACGTGCTACCGGCCACCATCTCATCGTTGATGGTGGGATTGGTGAGGGTGACATCACCGGTGTTGCGGAGAATGAACCGGTAGGTGACGGTGTCACCGGGACGGAAAATACGGGAAGAATCGTTGTCCACGACACTCTTGGTCAACACCAGGGAGGCTCTGGTACTGACCGGCACTTCCGCCGATGCGCTCGGCGGGGTGAGTGTTTTTGTCCCGGAGGTTCCGGTCACGGCCGCGGTATTGATGATCTTCTGTTGGCGATCGACCATGTCCTGGTCGACAGTGCTGGTCAGCCTGCAGGTCATGCTGCCTCCGACCGGCACGGTGATTCCGGCACCGGTGATCACCGCGTTGCTGTCACCGCAGGTGATCCGCCCCTCGTCGACGGCAGCCCGCACATCCTCCGGGGTGGCGCCAAATTCGGGATCGGCGATGGTCACACCCGTCACCGGGGTGGAGCCGGTGTTGGTGACCTCAATCAGCCACGTGATCGTGTCCCCTGCTTTGTTCGCTGTCTCCCCGTCCAGGGCTTTCTTCGAGATGCTCAACCCCGGGGTGCCCACGGTGATGGGGGTTGTGTCGCCGCCTGTCACCACACCACCGGTCACCGGGGAAGCATTGACCGTCACCGGGGAAGCATTGACCGTCACCGAGTTGATCAGTGACCTGCCGAATTCGGCAACCAGGCCGCCATCTGTGCTGGTGGCGAGGAAATCAGCATCACCCTGGGTCACCGTGAACTCCGGCTGCGGGAGGCACACCATGCTCTCCCCGGAGCCGAGGGACTGCTTCGGGCATCGAAGAGTCACGGCGCGGCCGGAGTTCGTCGAATCGAAAAGGCTGAAATCCTTCAGGGACACCTCACCGGTGTTGGTGACCTGTACCCGGTAGGGGACAGTATCGCCCACCAGATAGAAAGGCTGCAGGTTGGCGACAGTTTTTTCCACCTCCACGGCCGCCTTGGTGGAGACCGGCGAACTGGTGGTGGAGGAATCTTCCACCTTGTTCCCGCGGTAGGACCCGGTGGCGGTGGCGGTGTTGTCGATCGGCTTGCCCGAGTCAACTTCCTCCTGGGTCACCACGTGGGTTCCGGTGCAGGTGATGGCATCGGCTCCACCGTCGTCCCCGAAGGCGGCACCCGCCCCCACAATCGCGTCATTGTCACAGGTCAGCTCGCCCTCGGCGAACATCGGGTCGGACAGTGTCACCTCCTTTAACGGAGTATTGCCCGTGTTTTTCACCGTGATGGTGTAGTTCAGGGCATCGCCGACACCAGCAGTGCCGGGGCCTTCGACTGTTTTGTCGACGGCAATGGCCGGCACCCCGACAGCAACAGTCGCGGAACTTTGCTCCGAAAATACCGGTTCCTCAGACCACGGCGGGGTGGCTTGGGCCGTGGCGGTATTATCCAAAAACCCACCGGGTGCCGCAGCTTCGTCTTCGGTGACGGTGTGGGAGGCAGTAAAGACCCGCTTCGCTCCGGGAGCAAGCAGGCCATCACAGTTTTCACTGCACACAGGCCCAGTCCCGAAGGACATGTCATCGTTGATGCTGATGTCTGTGACACTGACCGTGCCGGTGTTGGTGACCGTGAAACGGTAGTTGACGGTGTCACCGGCCAAAACATACTCGCCTTCGGCAAGTGAGTTGTTCTCAGCCGTGGTGGCGGAGACAACCTCCTTGTTCAGCGACACGGACACCGACCTGTCGAGCTCCACCGTGGCCGTACTTGTTTTCTCTTTGGTTTTGGCGGTGCCGAAAGAGCCGATCACGGAAGCATTGTTGGTTACAGGTTTGCCCGAATCCAGGTCAGCTTGCGTGACTGTCGAGACCATGGTGCAGGTAATCACTCCACCAATGGGCAGCACACGAATAGATCGATCAGCGGTCGTGGAGTCGGGATCGCCGGTGCTGATAAACGCCGATTGGTCGCAATCGAGGGGAGCGGTGTTGTGGGCACCACTGGCTTCATCACCCAACAACACGGAGGTAAGCGGAGTGGTACCGGTGTTTGTCACCTTGATTTTCCAGGTGAGAGCCTCCCCCCGCTTCGCCTTTACCGGGGACACGGTTTTCTCAACCGATACATCGGGTACGCCGGTCGTGACCGTGGTGGAGGAAGTGGAGCTAATCGACGGCGAGCCTGGCGTATCACCGGGTTTTTCAGCGGTGACGGAAGCCTTGTTGACGATACTGCCCCGCTGGCCTTGCTGCACGGAAATCTCTATGGAATAGGTGCAGGTGTAGCTGTCACCGGGAGGGAAGCTGGACAGGGGGAAAGAAATTTCCTTTTTCTCTTTCTCGTCGTTGTGCGTGCACGACAAGCTGCCGCTGCCATTGCCGTGCAGACCTTTGGCCATGGCATCGGCAACCGTAACGTTTGTGAGTGTTTGGGTGCCGGTGTTTGTCAGCTGCAGCTGGTAGTCAACCGTCTGTCCGGGCGCATACAGCGTCTGCTCATTGAGCACGCTTTTGGCGAAACTGATTTTTGCGTCAGCATTAATGGTGACGGTTGCCTCGGATTTCACCGGATCCAGTTGCCGGTCGTTGAAGCTTCCCGAAAGGATGGCTTCATTGACGAAGTCGGCCCCATGGTCAATATCGTCTTGGCCAACAGTCACATCCGCATGGCATACCACCTCATCACCCGGCTGCAATTCGGCCCCGCCGTCGTTGAGCAAACCCGCATATTCCTCCGGGCATTCAATTGCGCCTGCTTCGGTACCGCTGCCAGTTCTGGTTCTCAGCCACGGGTCTTTCAACCGCACCTTTTTGACAACTGTGGTTCCGGTGTTGCGCACCGTAAAGGTGAACCTGGTGGTGTCTTGCGCATTGAGCGGACCGGCTGGGAAGGCTGTTTTCTCCAGCGTCAACGACGGGGTGCCTGCAACCATATCCACCGAGGAATCGTCACTGGTGATCGTCTCACTGTCGTTGGCGGGTATGCCGGCAGCCCGGGCGGTGTTGGTGATTTTACCCTCGCCCCGGGCATCTTCTTCTTTAACGACGTAGGTTCCGAAGCAGGTGAAAGAGTCACCCGGGGCCACGGATTTCGGTCCGCACCCGCTCAGCGTCACATCCTCCAGGTCATCGATGACCTCAACATCGTTGAGGGTGACGGTGCCGGTGTTGGTGACCCGGAACTTGAAGTGGGCGGTATCGCCCTTTTCGTAGACAGCAGGATCCTTTCCGTCGATTGTTTTGACAATCGCCACGCGTGTGTCCCTGCGGAGCGCAACAGTAGCCGTGGAGGTCCGCTGCGGGGCATCGGCAGCCAGTTTCTTGCCACCGAAACCACCGGTGACCGTGGCAGTATTGTCGATGGAAGTGTCGGCATCGACATCCGCTTGGGTCACGGTGGTGGTGACGATACACGTCATCGTCTGCCCGGGTGTCATGGACTGGGTGCCGTTCAGCAGTTTCTCCGGGCAGGTGAGCACAGTGCCCACGCCGACCATCTCATCGGAGAGACGGACATTGTTGACCTTGGTGTTACCGGTGTTGGTCACCTTGATCGTCCAGGTAATCGTGTCACCGGCGACGCGGGGAGTATCCGGTTTGTCGGCGGTTATGGCCACAGACAGATCCGGGGTGCCGACATTGATGTCTTTGGACGCGCTGTCTGTAACCGATGCCGCACCGGCCCTGGCGGTCACCCCGGCAGTGTTGGGCACAACTTTCCGCCGGTTCACCTCGGTTGCGTTGGCGATCATCTCCTGTGTGAGGGTGACGGGATCGGCGTGGCAGGCAGTGACCTCTCCCGGTGCGAGGATGGTTTTTTCGCAGGTGACCTTCCCCACCATCGGGTCGGTGACAGCGACATCTGTCAGCGTGATCTTGCCGTTGTTGCGCACCGTAAAGGCGTAGGTGACTTTATTGCCGGCCACATACATGGACTTGTGCTTCGGCACCCGTTTGATGATGTCCACCGATGCCGGCACCTTCACATGAACCTTGGCCTTGTCAGAGACATCCTTGATGGGCGTGCCATGGAAGGTGGCACCGACGGTGACGGTATTGGGCAGTGTGTTCTTGCGGAATGCACGATCAATGACCGTGGAATCCAGGGCCGCCAACGCATCGATGTCGTCCTGGGTCACCTTATAGGAAGCCACGCAGGTGATCTGCTTGTTTTTCGCCAATGCTCCGGCACGGGCAGGATTGACCGTGACAGTTCCCCGCTGACAGGTCAGCGAACCACCATGGTCGGTGACTACCGGATCGGTGATGACCACATTGTCCAGGTCAACACCACCATTGTTTGTGACAGTGATATCAAAAAGCGCGGTTTGACCGGCGGCGGTGATTTCTTGTCCCCGCCGGGCTTTCTTGCTGACCTTCAGATGCGGAACACCTGTGGACACGCTCGCCTCAGCGCTTCCGGTCACAGGAGTGTTGTTCGACGGGGTCACCGAAGACACATCGACATGGTTGGCCAACACACCGGGCTTCAACCTGGCCTGTTTTTTGGTGATGGTGTATCCCCCGGAAAAACAGGTCACCGACTCGCCCGGGGCCAACGACTTCAGCTTATCCTGCTGCTCACATGTGATGGCAACACCCGCTGTGGCGAGCATGCGGTCATCCAGTGAGATCTTTTTCAGCGTCACATCGCCGGTGTTGGCAACAACGAAACGGTAGAACAGTTGCTCACCGACGGTGTACTCGTCTTGTTTGTTGAGCACGGTTTTTTCGACCGCGATGCCGGCTTTATCACTGACTTTCACTTCGGCAGAAGCGGTCGCGGTTCCTGCCCACTCACCGTAGCGGCCTTTTGCGTTGGCTGTATTGACAATATTTTTTTCGCTGTCCAGCTGTTGTTGGGTGACAGTTTCCGTCCCCGTGCACGTGTAGGAACCGGGCTGCAGGGTAACCCCGCTAGGGCTGGTTAAACCAGATGGATCGCAGTCCAGTGCCACACCCTTGTCGGCCAGGTGTTTATCGGTGACGGTCACACCTTCCACCGGGGTGGTACCGGAGTTGGTGACAGTGATGGTCCAGGTGATCTTGTCCCCCTTTCTCTTTTTCTGTCCATCCGCATCCGAGGTTTTGGTGATCGCCAAACCAGGTTGACCAACGGTAATGGTCGCCGATGCATCATCACTGACGTGGCCACGCCCATCACTGCGGTCAGCGCTGACCTCAGCGGTGTTGGTCACCTCGGCAACCGGCTGCGCCTGAGCCGTGACCACATAGGGCCCCGCGTGACATGTCGTGAATGCTTCAGGGGCAAGAGTGGTCTGATCGCAGGTCACGGGGTTATTCTCGCCCAGCATCGGATCAGAGATCACCACGTTGTCAAGCGTGACTGTCCCGGTGTTGGTCACAGTGAAGGTGTAGTTGACTTCGTCATCGGCAACATAGATGGGTTTTTTCCCGACGACGTTTTTGTTCAACTCGATGCTGCCGCTCCGATAAGGAGTGATGGTGGCCGTGGCTTCGTCCGAAACGGTGCGTGTACCGATCTGGCCGGTGTAGGTGCCGGTGGCAGCAGCTTTATTGGGCAGAGTCTCCAGGCTAGGGGAATCAACATCATCCTGGGTGACGTTGTAGCTGCCTTTGCAGGTAAAGGAATCACCCACAGCCAACACACCCGTCCCCTCGAGCACGTTGCCTTTGGCGGCCACTTCCTCGCCCTCATAGGGATTACCTTCACCGTTGGTGATCTCACAGGTCAATTCCAGCGGCTTTTTGCCGTCCACCCAAGTGTCGACCAACGATACGTCAGCCAACGGGGTATTACCGGTGTTGCGGCCCACTATCACAAACACGCCCGGCGCGCCGGTGGCAATGGTGGCGTCCTTTTTCCCATTGACTGTCTTGGTGACGGCGATCTTCGGGACCGGGGTGAACAGACCGAAGTCGAGATTCTCAACAACTTTGCGTTGTGCTGTCGGCAGCTCAATCGGGGCTGATTCACCGGTCCCCCGGTTTGTGACGAAACGACCGGATTCGGTGATTTCCACCCGGGAGGTGTCGGGGTTGGCGATTCTGACTTTGAACTTCCCGCCCAGCAGGTTTTCGAAACTGTACTGCCCCGAACTGTTGGTGTGGACGGTGTGGGCAACGCTGTAGCTGTCGCTTTCCTCGTCGTAGCCGAGCAGCTGAACTTCCACACCCGGGTAGCCGTTTTCCCCGTCGTTTTTGTCCGCGCTGCTATTGGCATCGTCGTAGACGGTACCGGAAATCGTGTTGGCGATGACTTTGGTGCGAGCAGCGGCGGGAGCGGGAATCGGGCTGGCCGCAGTGGTGCCCGCAATGGGCAGGATGACCGGACCAATCGAATTGACGTACGTGTCATCGTTGTGGTTGCCGAACGTTGCAAACGGGAACTGCACCTGCACACCGGTGTTGCCATTGAGACCAGTACCCTTGATGTACACCGCAGTAATGCGCTTGCTCTTGTTCACTCCGGCGTAATTCTGCACAATTTCCGGGGTGAGCAGCTGCCAGTTCGTGTCACTGGGAGCGTTGTCGATTTTTCCCCGACTGTTTTGGTTGGTGCGGCAGGATTCACGCTCGTCCTCGGTTTGGGCCCCGGGGGGACATTGAGACACCGTCGATGGTTTGTCGGTGGTGTAGTACACCTCGAAGGGGGGCTGTCCGGGGCTCGATGCCGATGGCACCGCGGTCAGCCAGTAGTCCCCGTGAATAACCGATCCGCGTTTTCCGTCGCCGCTGTAGGGGAAAACATCAATGAATTCAAAATTCGGGTAAACACCCTCCGTCGTGTTGATGATCTGGGCCACATGGGTGAATTCATGATTTTTGGGAATCTGGTCTTGATAGGCGATTTTCTGCGCACTCAACAAAGAAAGCGAGGGAACCTCGATCGACAGCGGCCACGAAGCCCCGGCTCCCGGATAGTAGGTCTGGGGGTCGATGTAATTTCTGGGATAGTACCGGTCGTCATCCTTGGTTGCGGTGGGATCTTTGATATGGCTTGCACCGTCGACAAAGTTGTCGGCGAGCATGTCGAAGCGCTGGGTCGGCAACGCCCACTCCGGGGTGTAGACCGGCGCAGCGAATTTCGCCGGCGCACTGTCCCTCAACCAAAACTCACCGTTGACCTGCCCCGGGTGCTTCTCAGAGTAATTGCGCGGGAACACCGGATCATTCAACGGATCACCGGTGGTGTTTTCCCTGTCACCCAAAAGCCAGGTGCGTTCAATGTAGTGTTCCTTGGACAAGGAGCACTTATCGTAGTCATTTTCCAGCACATCGGGCCGGTGGTAGACATAACCGGCCGGAAGTTCAGTTTCATCAACCCGTAAACAGGTCGACAGGTACAAACGGGAATTGAAGCGGTTGGCAATAGTGCGGCCGTCTTCAACCCGATTGGTATTCATGGCCCGGGCGATGGAACCGTTGATTTTCATCAAAGACGATTGGACAACGTTGTACCGTTGACGACCGGCCCCTGTGGTTTTCAACACTGTGCCCGGTCGTGGACTGGTGTTGTTGTCCTGGTTGTGGATTGTCGGTTTCACGGCTTGGGCGATGTGCGCCTGTTTGACGTCACCGAATTCACCGCCGCCCTGTGACATGGTGAAGTAGTTGGTGGTAAGGAAATAGTTGCCGTTGCTGGTGGTGGGCTGATCCGGACCGATGGTTGTGGCATCGTAATACATGGTTGAGTAAGACAACGTCACAGGTGATCCCACATCCGCCAGAGCACCGGGAAATTCGATCAGAAAGCCGCTGGTGTCCCCGTATCCGGTACCGGGGCCGAACACATCAGCCATGCCGTTTTTTCCGGTCCTGTCCAGGTTGTTCGCGCTATCCCAAATTGCAACGAACTCCCCTTTCTCATTGGAGCAATCTGGGCGGTTGCCGTCCCCTAAGAGGTCCCGGTTTGTGGCAAAAATCCGGACACCGGGAAAAACACTGGTCAACACCGTGGTAGCACCGCTGGGAGAGTCACCCAAATGAATTTTGGCATCCCCCGACAACAGCTGGTGTCCGGGTTTCCACGCGACACAGAACCGGGGATTATCCCGCAGATCTTGCGGGTATGCCCGCAATCGCACGGCCGCCTGACCCCTGGGATAAGTCTTGTCGCCGTCGTGGATAACGGAATTACTATTGGCGTCTTCTTTGCTGTACTCGCAGTTTTCCCCCTCCGGGCACTGCCATTCGGTGAGATCGACGTCGAATTTGGCCCAGTTGTTGTTGGGGTAACCACCCTGATTACCGGATACCCTGTTCTCTTTTGTGCCGCTGATCAGACCGCTTTCCTGATCAGCAGTGGAAAAATCTTTGTCTTGTCCGGTTCCCGGATCCACGACATTACCCCCCAGCTGCGCGTTGTCCGCGAGCTCGGGAAAATCAGAGGGGCCGTTAAATCCCCGGATCTTCGTTGGGTTGCCCTCATCGTCAACAACAGTGAAAAAACCAGCAAGTTCAACAGGCTGCTTGGGAAGGTTTTTCACCGGGACCAGGAAGGTATAGTCCACATTTTGTGGAGTGTTGTAGTAGTTGCTGCTTAAACTCCTTTCACCCTTCCTTTCCAAGTAGGGACTACCGCTATCAAGGGGGGCTGGGGTTGGATCTTCGTTGTTGAACTGCACCAGCACCTTGGAGAAATCTTCCTCCGGGAAACTCTCCGGAAAACTGTTTTTATCCAGGGTAAACCGGATTTTTTGCGGGGGCACCGTGGTTGACTGGTTGGCACCAATAGCCTGGTGGTTCCATTTTTTTGTATTGGGCTGAACAGCGTTGACCTGCGGTGTGACAGTTAAACGCCGGTATTTCACACCATCAATGGTTTCATCGAAATCGCCGACATGACGACCCGAGGTGCTCAAATCAAAACGCTGAGAACGGAGAACTTTAATTGTTCGGGTAGTGATAGTTCCATTGCCGTTGTCCGGAGGAAGATCGTTGCCCTCGCTGTCCACGGGCTGCACCCTGGCGCCGAGCGTGTACTCGCCTACCAGCGGGTACTGGCCTGCATGATTGTGTGTCCCCGCCTTCGGAACCTTTGCCGACAAGGTGAGGGAATTCGTTTTATTTGTGCCGGGAATGGTGACCCGGTATTTATTGTCATCCAGTTTCTGCACCTCATTTCCAGACTCACTCGCAGGCGCGACAGCAATAGCCATGGACTTGTTGGCCTCACGCTTGTCCCAAAAGAACGTGATATCGACGCTGACTGGGTCAGTGCCGGTTTCCGAAGAAACTGCGAGCACATATGTCACCGGTCCCCCAGCACACACCCGACCGTCCGTGGTGGATGTATCCGAGTTGTCCTCGGCGTAACCGTTGCCGGTTTGCATGAAGCAGGGCTCCCCTTTCTCGGGTTCCGGGCCAAGACCTGCTGACTGAAGAGTCAAACCAACGGTGATTGCTTCATCATGCTCACCTTTGACCGTCACTTGTGCGGCACCGGGGGATTCCGGTGATACCGCCCACGAACGCGGCACCGACATGACACCGGCAACGACGGCGACGATCGCGAGGAATGCACACACCACACGAAGCGCGTTCCACCGCTGCTGTGACATGGCCGCCGGGACATCTATAGAAAACATGCAACAACTTTCTGCAGGAAAGATAAAAAAAGACAACGTGTCCCATTGCCTGGCCTTTGGTGTCCTTGCTGCGCCCACAACTGTGGTTTTCCGCCGGTTACGTTTTGGACGCGACGGCACACAAACAAACGGCAATAAGACAATCGGACGATTCCGGAAAATCGCCGACGACGCAATGGAGCCGCAGAAAGTTAATATTATCTATGGAATTGTCGGCAGTGAAACCGCAGATCTGCCGATTCCTCGCGGACCTCTTTCCGGCCAGATACCACCTGGTCGGCTACTGCTGCCGCAGCAACGATCGTGGCCCCGGGACAACATCCGGGATAAACATTTGGCGGCCCGGATGCCGCTCGACAGTTCAGCCCACCGTGGCCCCGACGGACATGGAGCCGCGCACATAGGTCACCGGCTTTGTGTTGTTCTTCCCGCAGCAGGTGGCACACCGGCACCGGGTATGGCGCCACCGGCAGCGCATATCCAGCCGGAAGAAAAGAAGCACCGGCACCAATCGGTACCGGCAGCCGCACCCTTTTTCTCCCGGGCATAGCCGCTATTGATCTGCGCGGGAGATTTTTTCCCATCCCCGTCGTTCAGAGCCAGTGCTGGTGGCCCCCATCGGCACGGTGACCGAGCTTGGGCACGACGGCTGTTGTGCGATTACCCCGGTAACCGCACAACAGCCACCAGCCCTGCAGGCCGCGTCACCGGCGCGGCCGGTTTCGCCCACGCAGCGGTAGTTCACGGCACCCTTGGGCTGTTCCATCAATTTTTCGCTGCGGTTGTGGTGCACCACCGGATGTCATACGGCTGCCGGTGATCGCACGCCCCTCGGCTGCGCCCGGGGCGGATGGCGGAAAAACCCTCTGCTTTTCTGCGGCAGACCGCACAGATTGGGTGGGGAAAACAAGCGGCTCTGCTGTGCCGGTTACCACAACCGGCACAACCCTGCGTCGCTGTTTGCGGGCAGCAAGGCAGGGTTGTGCGGGAAAAAACCGGGCGCGACAGCACCGCCTGGCGGCACCGCCTGAGGAGTTAGCCCAGTTCGTCGATGGCTTTGGTCAGGTGGGCGCCGACGGTGGCGATCTCCGGCTCGTCGACCACGGCCAGGTGATCGCCGTGCAGCTGCACGATGGACAGATCCCTGACGATCGTGGCCCAGCCACCATCCCGGTCAATGTGGGCGTAGTTGGGTTCCAGTTCAATGGCCCCGTCGTGCATGCGTTCGGCACGGAACAGGATCACCGGGATATCGACATCCGCCCAGCGGGTCATGTCCAGGTGGTTGAGGATCCGGTTGTCGACGAAACTGGCCCGCTGGTGTTCGAGCACACCAGCCGACAGGCCGTGCTGGCTGGCATCGGTGGTGGCCAGGAACGTGCCCATCATATCCAGCAGCGCGTCTTCCCCGGCTGATTCCAGCAGCTCGTAGGGGACGGGGAAATCCAGGTTGTAGGTCTTTTTCGCGAAAGCCGCATACCGCTCCCACCGGGCCTTGGTTTCTTCCGGGGTGTCCGGAATCGGCTCGGAAGGCTGAACGGTGTCCAGCAGGGCGATCAGCGGAACATTGATATCGGAGCCGACCAGCTGGTGGGCCACCTCGTAGGCCAGCGCCCCGCCGAACGACCAGCCGCCGAGGATCACATCATGCCCGTGGGCGTACTGGCGGATTTCGTCGATGTAGGCTTCGGCCCTCTCAGACAGTGTTCCCTCGCGGCGTTCGACACCGTAGACCGGAACATCCTCGGGCAAACGGCGCATGAGCGGCTGGTAGACAACCGAGGATCCGCCGGCCGGGTGGAACATGAACACCGCGGGTTTTGTGGAACCATCCTTGCGTTCCCTGAGCACCCGGATATTGCCGTCGACTTCTGTTTCCAGGCAGTCGCGGACCATGTCACTCAACGGCTCGAGGGTGTTCGCGGCCAGGACATCGGCGGCCGTGATCGTTGCCCCGGAGCGCTCGGTAAGGCGGGTCGCGATCGCGGCGGCGGTGTCATCATCTATTGTCTCCACGGCCGAGGTGATACCTGCCGGGGCTTTACCGGTGATGGCGGCCCAGGTGGCGAACACCAGCCTTTCGGAGGCATCCCGCGGGGCAACACCAACCCCCTGCGGGGTGTCACCGCCCACGTCACCGGTGGCCGGTGTATCCGACGGTGTGTGTGCAGGGCTGTCAGCTGCGGGGTCAGTGGCGTCGGTGTCGTCGCCTGCCAGGCGTTTGGCGACCAGGCCTTCAACAATGCGGACTACATCGGCTACCGAGGCGTCGCGCAGGGCCTGCACCTGCAGGGCCGGGATCTGGAAGTCGTTTTCCACCCGGTTTTTGATCCGCATGCCCATCAGGGAATCCAGGCCCAGATCGATCAGCGGCAGTTCTCCGGGAAGATCCTCGACGTCGTAGCCCATCGATTCACTGACAATCGCCCGCAGCCGTTCCTCGACGGTTTCCCCGGAGTCGGGTTCCCACAGCCGGGATTCAACTTCCGGCAGACCGGTTTCTTCCTCGCTGGCGCGGGTGCCTTTGTTCTCCAGCCCCGGATCGAGCACTTTCCCCTGCGGGATCACCCCGGCGAAGGCTTCGGCGATCAGGGTGAAGGTCTCCCCCATCACCCGGTACATGGCGATGGTGGTGCCACCGACGGTTTTCTTCGCGATGGTGGTGATCTCTCCGGAGGCCGGCAGGGTGGAGTGCTCCTCGACTGCGGTGACCGTGGCCTTGGGGTTGACGGCTTCGGCGGCTTTTTCCAGGATCGCCGCGGTGCTGGGGGCAAGCTCCGCCAGGGTGGAAAACGCCACCGAGCCATCCGGCAGGCTGACTCTTCTTCCCGGAAGCGGCGGGGTGGTCGTGGAACTAGGCCGGGCGGCGGTCCAGTAGCGCTGTTTGACCCACGGGCTGATCGGGGCATCGGTGATATCGCCGTCACCGTCGATGCCGCGCAAGTCCACCGGGTAACCTGCCACCCACATTTTGGCCAGCAGGTTTTTCAAGCTTTCCGCCGGGTTTTCTTTCCGCTTGAGGGTGTACAGCAGCTGCGCATCACCCTTGCCGACGGAAAAAGCGGTGTTCATCATCCCGAGGATCGCCACCGGGTTGGGGCAGATTTCGATCAGCATGTCGTGGCCTGCGGCGAACACTTTTTCCACCGCATCCAAAAACCACACCCGCCCCCTGGTGCAGCGGGTCCAGTAGTCACTGTCGTGGACCACTTCGCCCGGCTGGTAGACGGTGGCTTTATCCACCGACGAGTACAGCGGGATGGTGATCGGCCGGGCGTCGATATCGGAGGTTTCCGCGGCCAGTTCCCCCAGCAGCGGATCCACCGCGGAGGTGTGCCCGGCGCCTTTGACGTTGAGCAGCCGGGAGAATTTGCCTTCTTTTTCCAGCAGTTCGACCAGTGTGATCACCGCGTCCCGGGGGCCACCGACAGTGGTCATGCCGGGGCCGGCGTAGACGGCCGGTTCAATGCCGGAAAACTCCGGGTTGTTGTCGATGAAATGGTCCAGCTCGTCGACGGAGAATTCCACCACGGCCATGGCCCCCAGCTGGTCCTCGGGCAGGGACTGCTCGCCCTCCCCCATGAGCCTGGAGCGGGCGCAGGCCACCCGCATCGCGTCAGTGGCCGACAGGCCGCCGCAGGCGTAGGCTGCGGCGATCTCCCCCATCGACATGGCGGTCACGGCTGCAGGCTTCGCACCGAATGAAGCCAGCAGATCAGTCAGGGCGATCTGGATGGCGGTGATGGCCACCTGGGCGGTTTCCGTGTCGTAGGTTTTCGAATCATCCTCGATCAGGTCGATCAGCGACCAGCCGGATTCAAAGACGATGATGTCGTCAAGCTCCCGCAGACGGTCCGCGAACAGGGCACTTGTGTGCATGAGATCTTTGGCCATTGTGCGGTGCTGGGAGCCGAAACCGGAGTAGACGAACACCGGCCCCTGCGCGGATGGGGCATCCTGCACGTGGATGCCCTGGGCGCGTTTGCCGTCGGCAACGTATTTCAGCCGCTGGACGGCTTCTTCGGTGGTGTGGGCCTCAACGATGGCAGCCGAACGGCCGTGGTTTTTGCGCACCAGTGACCGGGACAGCGCCACCAGATCAGTACCGGTACCGGCCTGTGCTCTGTCTTCCAGCCATCCGGCGAGCTGGCCTGCGGTGTCTTTGCGCCGGGAGGGCAGGTGCCCGGAGACCGGCAGCAGGACCGGTCCACCATCGCCCAGTTGTGCCTGCACAGGTTCGGCGGCCGGGCCGTAAGTGTCCTGGTCGAATGCGGTAACCACCAGGTGGGCGTTGGTTCCGCCGAAACCGAACCCGGAGATACCGGCGGTGGGCACACCCGAGTAGGCGGGCCATTCCCGCGGGTCCTCCACCACTTCCAGATGCCCGGCATCAAAGTCGATGTGCCGGTTGGGGCTGGTGTAGTTCAGCGACGGGGGAATCACCCCGTGGACCATCGCCAGCACCACTTTGATCAGGCCAGCCGCACCGGCGGCTGATTCGGTGTGGCCGAAGTTTGTTTTCGCACTGCCCAACAGCAGCGGGGAAGCGATGTCGCGGTCTTTGCCGAGCACTTCCGCCAGGGCGGTGGCCTCAATGGGGTCCCCCAGCAGGGTGCCGGTGCCGTGTGCTTCCACATAGTCCACGGTGGCGGCATCCACGCCCGCGTCCCGGTAGGCGCGCTGCAGCACATCAACCTGGGCCTCCGGTTTCGGGGCGGTGATCCCGTTGGAGCGGCCGTCGGAGTTGACGGCACTGCCTTTGATGACGGCCAGAATATTATCGCCGGCGGCAATGGCGTCATCGACCCGTTTGAGCACCACCAGCCCGGCCCCGTCACCGCGGACGAAACCGTCGGCATCGTCGGAGAACGCATGGATCGCACCCGTCGGGCTGATCACCCCCAGCTCCCCGAACGCCGTGGAGATGAACGGGCTGGCCAAAATATTCACCCCGCCGGCCAGGGCGGCGTCACAATCCCCCGACCGCAGGGCGCGGACCGCCTGGTGGATGGCCACCAGGGAGGACGAACATGCCGTATCCACCGAAATACTCGGTCCGGTGAAATCGAAAAAGTAGCTGACCCGGTTGGCGATCACCGAACTTGCGGTACCGGTCAGCGCATAGGGGTGGGCTTCGGCGGGGTCGGCGGCAATGAGCATGCCGTAGTCGTTGTTGGTGGAGCCGATGAACACACCGACGTTGGTGCCTTTGAGATCACTGGCCGGGATACGGGCATGGTCGAGTGCTTCCCAGGCCAGTTCCAGCACAATGCGCTGCTGCGGATCCATATTGGCCGCCTCCAGCGGGGACAGGCCGAAAAAACCGGGGTCGAAGGAACCGATATCGGCCAGGTATCCGCCGGTGGTGTTGGTTTCGGCCATTTTCCCGGCCATCACCGCATCATTGATGTATTCCGACCAGCGGCCGATGGGAAGCTCCCCCACCCCGGACCGGCCGGCGACCAGCAAATCCCACAGGGAATCCACATCTTCCCCGCCGGGGAAACGGGCGGAGATGCCGACAACCGCGATATCGTGCACCCCGGGGCCGGTGTGGTCGCCGCCACCGGTGACAGGGGCCGTCTCTTTTCGGCGGGAGCCGGGTTTTTTCTCCCGGGCTGCCGGGGAGGTGACAAAGCCCGCCAGGGCGTTGATGGTCGGATGTTCGTAGGCGACGGTGGCGTCGAGAGTAATGCCGAGCAGGTTTTCCAGTTCCCCGGACAACACCACCACATCCCGGGAGGACAGCCCCAGATTCTGCATCGGGGCATCCGGGTCGACCGAGGATGCCTCGGTGCCCGTGGTGGCGGCCACCCAATCGATCAACCAGTCACTGATTCTGGCTGCGGTCATGGGCGAAGACTCCGGGCGTGCATCCATCTCGAACGTTCACTTCTCTTCTTAGTCGGGCAAAAAACTTCTACACACTGTGACACAAACCGCCGCCCGCGCGGTGCGGGCAGGCCGAAATGGCCGGAAACCGCGGCCATACAAATTGTATCGCTGGCCACCGTCCGCCTATTACAGGCCGCACGGTGCGCCGGTGACTTGTGCAGCCGCAGCCCGGCCGGGCGTGCCGAACCATTATGCAGCCGGGGCCGCCGGGCGGGCAAAATCTCCGACTGCCCGGGACCCCAGCGGGCGGCTAGTGTTCGGCCAGGTATGTCTGCCGCACCAGGCGGCGGGCGATTTTGCCCGACGATGAGCGGGCGATGGTGTCGGGTTCGCAGACGATAATCTCCGCCGGTGAAATCCCGTGCCCCTCAGTGACCGCCGTACGCACCGCGTCAATGGCCGCGGCATCACCGGAAGGATCGGCCTCCGGCTCCCGTTCGGCGAGAATAACCAGCTGTTCAACATCGTCGCCGGGAATGGCGAACGCGGCCATGCAGGCCGGGCGCAGATGATCGGTGGCCTGGGTGGCGGTCCATTCGATATCCAGCGGATAGTGGTTGCGCCCGGCGATGACGATCAGTTCTTTGACCCGCCCGGTCAAAAACAGCTCCCCGTCGAGAATGCAGCCCAAATCCCCGGTCGACAGCCATGCGGCATCATCGGGGACACCGGCCGCCCGGGAATCGTGCGCCCGTTTCCCCGCCAGGGTGTTGCAAAACGTCGCTTCCGTGTCCTCCGGGCGGTTGTAGTAGCCGGCGGCGACATTGTTGCCCCAGCCCCAGATTTCACCGACCAGTCCGTCATCGAGTTCCCTGCGGGTGACCGGATCGACGATAATGACTTTCTCGTCCGGGATCGGCGGGCCGCAGGAGACCAGGCGGGCGGTGAGCGGGCCGTCCCCGTCGACACGTTTGATTTCGTCCCGGGTCAGCGCCTCCCGGTCGACGGCGACGATAATCGGCCGGTTTTCCGTTTGCGGTGTGGTCAACAGCAGCGACGCTTCAGTCTGCCCGAAGCTGGGGCGCAACGCATGCCGGTGGAATCCGTAGGGGGCGAACGCTTCGGCGAAAGCATCCAGGGAGCGCGGCATGACCGGCTCGGCCCCCAAAATCAGGTTGTCGACATTGGACAGGTCGATTTCTTCGCCGTCGTCGGGCAGCCCGTAGCGCACCGCCAGACCCAGGGCGAAGTTCGGTACGGCCGTGTACGCCCAGTCGTTGTCGGCCCGCCGGGCCAGCTGACGGATGAAACGCTTCGGCTGCTGGATGAAATCGCGGGGCCGCATAATATCCATCGGCATGCCGAAGATGGTGAACATGATCGCCAGCACAATACCCATGTCGTGGTGCATCGGCAGCCAGGAGACCATGCGCTGCGGGGTTTTGAACTGGGCCGCGACATAGATTTGCAGGGCGTTGGTCATCACCGACGAGTGGGTGAGCAGCACCCCGGCGGGCATCCGGGTCGAGCCGGAGGTGTACTGCAAAAACGCCAGCTGGTCCTTGGGTTTTTTCCCGGCTTCCGCCAGGTTGCGCGCCACGGCCCGTCCGGCGTCGGTCTCGGCCGGATTGACCCAGGAATCAGCCAGCGAATCCGGCAGGGCATCCACGGCCAGGATGCGGGGACGTTTGCCGGCCGGAACCGAGGCGAAGGTGCGCCGCACCGCGGCAGCCGACAGCTGGTTGGTCATCACCACCTGTGGCCTGCAGTCATCGAGCACGGCAGCCAAATGGGCGGCATGCCCGGGTTCGGTCGGATCATACAGGGGCACCGGAACCATCCCGGCGTACATCGCCCCCAAAAAAGCGTAGATGTAGTCGGGGTGGTTGCCCATCAAAATGGCCGCTTTCTCCCCGATGGAGGCCACCTGCTGCAGCCGGGCGGCCACCGCTTTGATCCGCCGGTTGACCGTGCCGCGGTCAATGTCGATGACCTGCCCGTCACGGCTGGCCGAATAATCCCAGAAGCGGATCACCTGACGGTTGTCCCCGCCGGCGGCTTTATCCGCCTGGTAGATGGCTTCACAGACCCCCGGCAGCGTGAGATTGTCCGGCAGCACAATAGTGCCGTCGGGGGCGAAAAAACGTCCTACGGTCTCAGTCAGACTCATGGTTCTCCAGGGGGTTGGCTCCGGCGGCCGACAGCCGCCGGAAATAGTGGAAATCAAGGCCGCACACACCGGCACCGTGGTGGCGGCACCGGGTGCCGCGGGCTGCGGCGGCCATGGCCGCCATGCTAGCAGCAATTGTGATGCACAAGGGATAAAACCCTGTTGGGATATTTTTTCCCGGACTGTGACAATGTCACCTGAGGCAAGCGGTGTGCCAACAGAGCTTACCCTTGGCTACAGCGGGCGCCCACCCGGCGCGCCGCTGCCGCCCGCCCAACCGGCTAGGGGGCGGTGAAGTACCCGTCAAGGTAGGCGGCACGGTTGACCCGGCGGGCGATTTTGTTCGACGAGGAGCGTTTGATCGTCCCCGGATCCACAATGAGCACCCGGGCGGGGGCCACACCGTGGCCGGCGGTGACCGCGGCCCGGATGTCGGCGGCGGCCGCCCGATCGCCCGCACTGTCATTGTCGGGGTCACGCTCGGCGACAACAACCAGCTGTTCACCGGACTCGCCCGGCACGCCGAATGCGGCAACGACCCCGGCGGCAATATGGCCGGTGGCCTGCTGGGCGGTGTATTCGATATCGGCCGGGTAGTGGTTGCGCCCGGCAATGACGATCAGTTCCTTCATCCGCCCGGTGATCACGATCTCCCCGTCGATGAATCCGGCCAGGTCACCGGTGGCCATCCACCGGTCGTCATCGGGGGCGCCGGCGGCGCGGGAATTGTCATCCAGCCGCCCGGCAAGCCGGTTGCGGAAGGTGGCGCGGGTGTCATCTTCCCGGTCCAGATAGCCTGCGGCCACATTGTCGCCGTGCACCCACATCTCGCCGATGCGCCCGTCGGGCAGTTCCTGTCTGGTGTCCGGGTCAACGATCACCAGCTGCTGGGGAACCACCACCGAGCCGCAGGAGATGAGACTTACCGCCGACCCGCAGTCCTGGCCCACCGGCTCCAGGCGGCCGTCAGCCAGCGCCGACCGGTCAACCCGGTGGATGGCCGCCCCACCGTCGTGCTGGGTGACGGTGACAAGCAGTGTGGCTTCCGCCAGCCCGTAGCCGGGCTTGAGCCGCCCCTTGTTCAAACCGAAGGGAACAAAGGTGTCCTCGAAAGCGTCCAGGGCCTGCGGGGTGATGGTTTCCGAGCCGATGAACAGCCCTTCCACCGCCGACAGATCCGGGGTGTGCGCACCGGCGGCCGGGTGGCCGTAGCGGGCGGTAAGCTCCAGCGCGAAGTTCGGCGAGGCGGTGTAGACGTGGTCGTTGTCGTGGCGCCGGTCAAGCAGCGATATCCAGCGGCCGGGCCGCTGCAGGAAATCAGTCGGGGACATGATGTCGACCGGATGGCCCAGCACGGTGAACACGGCGGAGAGAACAATACCCATGTCGTGGTGCAGCGGCAGCCAGATGACCATGCGGGCGGGATCGACGAACTCCACCGCCTTGTAGATCTGCAGGGCATTGGTGATGATCGACCGGTGGGTCAGCCTCACGCCCGCCGGGGTTCTCGTCGAGCCGGAGGTGTACTGGTAAAACGCCGGGGAATCGACCGGGGCGACACCGGCTGCGGCAAGCTCTTCCAGCACGGCCCGGCCCGCCTCGGTCTGGTCGGGGCTTTGCCAGCTGTCGGCCAGGGAGTCCGGCAGTGATTCGACAGAGATGATGCGGGGACGCCGGGCGGCGGGCACCTCGGCGAAACGCTGGCGCACCGCCGCCGCGGAGCGGTTGTTGGTCAAAATCACCGACGGTTCACAGTCCCCGGCCACCGCCGACAGATGCGCCTGATGGCCCGGCTCATTCGGGTCATACAGCGGCACCGGGATCAGCCCGGCATACATGGCCCCCAGGAAGGAAAAAACGTAGTGCGGGCAGTTGCCCATCAAAATGGCGGCCCGGTCGCCGGGCTGCGCCACCTGCTGCAGGCGCGCACCGATGGCCTTGATCCGCCGGTTGGCCTGCACCCGGGTGTAGCTGTCACGCACCCCGTCCGGGTCGGAGGAAAAATCCCACCCGGTCACTGCCGTCTGGTCGCCGGCCCCGGCGGCCACCGCCATGGAGGTCAGCATCTCCGCCATGGCGGGAATCGTCAACTGCTCGGGGATGGCCAGCTGGCCGTCGGGTCCGGTGAAATGGGCAACTATCGCCTTGGTATCCATCGAAGGGTCACACTCGCCTTTACTTGTCGGAAGTCAGAGAATTATTCAAAAAGCACAACGCTCATCCCCGCGGCCGGAATCGACGGGCCGGCTCGATCCGGTGGTGGTTGACCCAGAGCGCGGGAAGCAGATCCCACGCTATACCGGCCGCCGGCCGCATGAGGGCGCCGATGAGCACACCGGCCCCGCGCCGCGGTGCTACTAAGCTATAACAAAATTCCTTAATTGTATTACATACAAAACCATATCCACCCGTTGAGCTGACCCGATACACCGGTGTTTTCACTCCCACCCCGGCACAGGCGGTCGTTTTTTCCGCATCGCCGCAAAGGCATCCACACCCCATGGAAACCACCCACAACTCCCGCCCATGACGTTGGGTGTTGGCCCCGGGGCGGGGGCCTGCGGGTTTCAGGCTTTCTGAACGGCCCTTCCTGTTGGGGGGTTGAGTTACTGGCGCCCAGTATGGCTCATTGTTACTGCTGTCCCTGATGAGTCCCTAAAAGGGATGATGCCGGCCGGCGCCAGTAACGCCGCGGGATGTGCTGTGAGACGCCGTGACATTAGCCACCGGTGGCGGACACGCCTGTTTGCAGTGTGGCCTACTGGTTGCAGGTATTGCCCTAGAACAACCCCGGCGGCTTGAAAACATCCGCTTACAAGCCCTTCAAGCCCCGGCCAGGACACGCCCCCAGAAACAACGGCTGCCCCCGAAAAATGAATCGACTACCAGCCCCCGCACAGCCTGGACACTTGAGCGACACAAACACCTTAAAGCCTTCGCCAAGACACACGGCGCTGTCCGCCACAGCAGCCTGATCGAGCGCATCATCGCCGCGGTCAAAGCCCAAAAAATAGCCATGCCCGGCACCAAACAGCTGATCACCGGCATCACAATCAACACCCACCAGATCCCGGAACTAAAGCCGCCGACGCAAAGCAGTCCACCGTGAAGTCGAGGCATTAGCCTGTCAGCTACCACAGTTCGACATTCTGCTGAGCATGCCTGGAATCGGACCCCAGACAGCCGCAACAATCCTGATGTGCATCGGGGACATATCCCACTTCCGGACACCAGCCCAACTGGCTTCATACGCGAAGCCTGTGCCCACAGGACAGACAATCAGGAACACCAATCAACAGTTCCGGGCCGAACAGGGGTAGAAAACAAAAAATTGAAGAACGCCCTATGGCAATCGGCTTGTCAGCAGCATGAAGATTCCACGAGCGTTCACACCAATACTTGTGCCCGAAACGAGCCGAACACACCCGCCACAACGCCGCTGTCATGTGCCTGGCACGAAGACGCTGTAACGTCATATTCCGAATGCTCAAAGATATGACCTACTATCACGGGCAACACCCGGTCCAGCGGCAAAAACAAGCCGTTTAAACCCGACCCGCAATGGCCCCAGCCGATTGCCCCAGCGACAATCGGCTCTCACCCACGTCCCCAAAGCCACAAGACCAGCAGTGCAATGCAAGACAAGACAATGTGACCACATTCACACAGTCAAAGACTTGTATTCAAGATAGAAGCACCCCCCAAGAAAGACTGAACCGATGGTCAAAAAGACCCTTGCCTCCTTCTGCTTGCTTTCGCTCCTGGTCGCCAGTTGCTCCAAAGACAACGACAACCCACAACCAGCACAAGAACAAGAAACAGCAGGCCAGGCGACTGTGACCGCTACCACTGAAACAGCCGACCAGGCAGCAGTCACTACTACTGAAGTGGGGCCAGCGGACCTGCTGATTGAGAACATGAAGCCACATAAGGGTTCATTTGATCTTGAGCAGCGGCACTTCCAGCGCAACCTTTTCGATGACTCGAAACTTGCGCCCGGTGGATATGGAACAGGTGTTCTTGGTCGGCCGCTGTATATGCCGGTCAATCCCAACGGTGACAAACGCGGTGACTTCGAGAGTCCCGACGAACTTGACTGCACCATGCCCGATGAAATCGTCGGTCAGCAGCAGTACATCCACGGTCGCCAGATGCTCATTACCGACCAACACGGGCCGGGGAATTTTGATGCACCGCTGCCGGCCGGATATCCGAAAACAGTCGCCGGAGCAGCTGTAGCAGCAGCTAATGCGGTTTCTGGAGCAATGCCGTTTAGTGATGAACTTTCCATTGATTATCAGCGGAAGTATGTGGATGCGCCGGGAATAAACAGAATGGTTAATTTGGGTGCTCGCACGGCTTTTCCAGCACCGCTGCCCCAGTCGGTTGCGGCAGGAGTGAAGGCCACCAGTTGTGGTGGTGAGGTTGTCGTTGTTAAAACAGCGCTCATTCTGCCGAGTGGAGGATTCGTAGTGTTCCGGACACCGATGGTGTGGAAAAACGGTGAATGGGTTGTGGTCATGAGCAAAACAGATGAAGACCAGCTCTTTCAGCCAGATATTTCAAGTCTTGCCGGTTACACCAAGGTGGTGCTGAAGTGAGCGCCCAAAAAGTAATGGCCGTTGTGGCGGCGGTACTCATTTGTCTTTTCTCGCCCCCCATCGGCCAGTCAGCCCAGACCGGCGTTATTGCTCACAGCGGCCGGGAAAGCAGCCGCCGCGCCCACCCACAAAACGGGCTTCACATTTGCTAAATGCCGTCCGCCGGCAATCGCCCCATCGGCGCAGGTCAGAGCATGACTGCCAACTTGCCACAGTGGGACGAACAGGGAAAACAGGCTCCCCGGAAAACCCGGCTACAGACAGCCGCCCGTCACCGCAGGTAGAGGGCTGTGTGCCAACCTGACACGGGGGGCTGACCAGTGGTTTCTAGTACGACCCCCACGACCGGGACAGCCACCACACGACAGCCAGCACCAACCACCCAAAAACACCCCCACACAACCAAAACACCAATACGGTTCTTATCGCCTTATTTTAATTCTGATGACATGACAGTTGACATTCCCCTACCGCCCTGTTTTCCCTAGGAGTCCCCTCATGTCCGACCGCTACGCCCCGACCATGACCAACAGCCCCCGCCAGCGACTCAACGCCGCTATCGCGCATCTGGTCAACACGGAAGGCCCCGGTGCGGTGACTGTGGCAAAGGTGCGGAAAATGGCGCGCACCGACAACGGAATCGCCGCCGAGGTCGTCAAGCAGTGGAGGGAAACAGCAAACGCGACAGCAGCCGCAGGACCGGTCACCGACACCAGCGACCAAGAAGCCATGATCGTGGCAACCATGCGGGCCATGATCGAACAAGCATGTACCGAGGCACGCGCCGATCAGGCAGAGCGTGAAGCCATGCGGGTAGAAGAAGCCCAGGAAGCAGCCCGCCAGGCCGAGGATGAACGCACAGCAGCCAACGACGAGTTGGAAGAGCTGCGGGACGAGTTGGCTACCGCCCGCGCTGAAATCGCCCGTCTGACCACCGAGATAACCCGCGTCCAGGAGCGCGGCGAGACCAAAGCCGAAATGCTGGAAACCGAACGGCAACGCGACGAGGAAAGACACCAAGCCGAGCTAGCCCGGATGCAAGCCACCATCGACACCATCTTGGCCAGCACCAAAACCCCCGCACCAGCCAGCAAGACCACCAGGAAAACCACCCGGCAAACCGCAACCAAGAAAACCACCGCAGACAAATAACCCTCCCTCCCTCCAAAAAAGCCCCCAGCAACACCGCTGGGGGCTTTTCACATCCCAGGGGGCCAGGTTGCCCGCACGAGAGCTGAGAGGGACTAGGGCTGAGTGTGGTGCGGGGAGGGGGTGAGGGGCGAGAAGGGAAGGTTCTAAAAGCCTTATCCCTATCGGGGGAACCGTATTAGCGCTTCCGGTCTGAGCCATTTATTTTGGCTGTGCCTTCCGTCCTCTAGGGAGGGTGATGTTAGCGGCCTGAAGTGCGCGCTTAACGGTCGCCCGCGAGACGTTGTATTCATTCATCGCAGTAGCAATCGTCGGCCACGTGCCGGTCTCCGTGTAAACACGTAGGAACCAGCCAGCAATGGTTAGCTTTTCGCCTTGTGCTTCCAGCTTTTTTCGTTCGTTGGCTTTGGCAAGGCGTGTTTTTTGGAGTTGGGCGTATTCGCCCTGGGGGTCTGTTTTTAGCCGCTGTGCGGCCTTTTTCCCGCCTTTACGGCCCATTGTGGCTAGTGCTTTACGTCCAGCGCTGCTTTGGCGTTCTACGGTGCGTTGAGTGCGGCTGGGCTTGCCGTTAACGACATAGCCGCGCACACGGCGGGCCATTGTCAGACGATCCCGCATAGGCGGTATCTCTGGTTCACGACCGTCAGCACCCACAGCCTGGGCCACCATGTAGGCGCGTTCGTAAGCGTCGATCAGCAGGTTGTCCTTCATAGGGCTACCCGCACCATGCAGCCGGTGGCCTTCAGCAAGAGCGTGTCTAAACGCTGTTTCATCACGGGCGGCACGTCCAGGAGCTATCCACCGCACCCGTACCCCGTCAATCAGGTCACTTGCCGCATCGTCAGCACTAGAGAAGCTCACGGTCCAGTTCTTCCAGCATCCGACCCTGTGCCGCCAATGCGCGCGCAGCTTCGATACGTTCCCAGCCCAAGCTGTACTGCTTTTCGCCTACGTTTTCGGTGTGGGCCGTAGGCGGTTTACCCATGATGGTGCGAACCTTTCTGACCATGCTGCCCACCTTGACAACCGTGTGGCGCTGATTGTGCCAACGATCGGATCCGGAAAAACTGTGATGAAGTCAGCCACATCCCCCTTTTTCCATCCCCCAACCCGAAAAATACCCAGCCAAAAAATTCTATGGCCGCTGAAGGTTTCCCTGAGCAAAACCATTCAAGCTGTTGTGTCCAACGGACGGATGTGTCGGTGCTGGCCAATGACTCTGCCGGGTGAACAAAAAACTGAACTTGCCTCAGTCGGGCACCTGCCGAACACAACAGCTTGCGGAAGCAACGCAGATGGTGCGCCTACATCCCGAACCAGCAGTCAGTCAGCACGCCTTCAACGACTGCTCGCAAGTTGTGGCCGGCCGGACTATTTATCTGCCGGACGGCAACAGCGCCCGCCATTCCATCAGTGTGCAGCGTGTTGGATGGGATCAAACACCAGGTGTCTTCGCCCGCCGACGGTGACCGCAGTAACGGCAACCCGGTAGACCCGGCCGATGATCTCTTCGGTGAGCACCGTATCCGGCGGGCCGAAAGCCACCAGTCGGCCGGCGTCGACCAGTCCGATGCTGTCGCAGTAGCGGGCCGCCAGGTTCAGATCGTGCAGCACCATCACGGTGGTGGTTCCCATGGCGCGCACCAGGTTCATCAGCTCGAACTGGTGGCTGATATCGAGGTGGTTGGTGGGTTCGTCCAGCAGCAGATGGGTGGCGTTTTGCACGATCGCCCGAGCGATGAGCACCCGCTGCAGCTCCCCGCCGGACAGCTGGGTTGTCAGCCGGTCGCCCAGCGCGTCCAGCCCCACCTCGGCCAGGGCGTCGGCCACCAGCTTCCGGTCGGTGTGGTCGCCGTAGCCGAACACGCTGCGGGCGGACAGCCTGCCCAGGGCCACGGAATCTTTCACCGTCAACGGCAGGGCCGTGTCTTTTTCCTGGGCGACCACAGCGCAGGTGGCGGCGATGGTTCTGCGGGTGAGCGATTCAATGTCGCGGCCGTCGACAACCACGGTCCCCCTGCTGGCCGACAGGTGCCGGTACATCAGGTTCAGCAGTGTTGTTTTCCCGGCGCCGTTGGGCCCGACCAGCCCCACCACACCGTTGTCGGGGATGGTCACGGCCACATCGTCGATCACGGTGTTTCCGGAACGCACAACGCTGACACCAGCCAGTTCAATCACGGTCGGTCCTTAAAAAAAGAAGGTTGAAAAATACGGCCGCCACCTCTTCGGTGACCGCGCAGAGAAGGAAAACAAAGAAAAATAAAGAAAAGGCACGAAAACCACGGCACGGCCACGCCCGGGTGCCGCATGCGATTGCGGCGAGCGGTATACCGGGGGCGTGGCCGTGCAGGGACCCGGCGGGTGTGCATCCCGCCGGGATTCTATGGTGTGGTGGCGCATTTTTCGGGGCGCCGGCAACGGGTCGTTACTGAACGGACCGGATCATCGCTTTGTTCAGTTCGACCGCACCCTTGACCGACAGGGGGCTGGGCGGATCGGTCAGGGCGAAGGGCAGAACAACGACGCGCTTTTGGGCCACGGCCTTCAGATCCTCTGCGCCGGGGAAACCGAGGAAGGTGTCCATGGTTTCTTTGTCGGTGCCTTCATCTGACAGCAGCACAATCCAGTCGGGGTTTTCCGCCAGCAGGCTTTCCATCGACGCGTCGAAAACCCGCTTGGAGTTGTCGGCGTAGACGTTGTTCAGGTCGTTGACTTCCAGGATCGGCTGCACCATAGAGGAGTTGCCGTAGGTGTAGAAGGTGGTGGACCCGGGGGTGATGTACAGCGCCGCGGCTTTCAGGCCGTCGCCCTGCGGGACGAGTGTGGCGACCTCGCCTTTGAGCACACCGTCGGTGTCGGCGGCTTTGTCCGACAGACCGAAGATTTTGCCGAAGGTGTCAAGCTCCCGGCCGACCAGGTCGAAGCTGGCTTTACCGGTGGATGTGGTGGGGCAGAAAGCATTCGGCGAGTAGAAGGCGACCCCGGCTTTGTCCAGGGCATCCATGTCGGCGCCGGTTTCGTAGCCGACCACCAGATCGGGGTTGACTGCCAGGAGAGCTTCCGTCGACACCTTCGATCCGCCGGTGTCGAGTTTGTCGGCGGCAATGGTGGGGATGGCTTCCAGCTGGGCCTGGGTGGCGGCATCGAAAGCACCGGTACGGATGTCACCGGTACGGTATTTCACCCGGTCCAAAACACCCAGTTCCTTCATCGCCGCAGCCCCCGAGACACCCAGAATGACAACATTTTCCGGGGCTTTGTCGAAGGTCAGCTCCTTGTCGCAGCTTGTCACCGTCACCGGGAAAGCGGCATCGGCTTTGCTGTCGGCGGTGGTGGTGGCTTTCTCGCTGGTCGGTTCAGCCGCGCTGCTGGTGGGTTCATCCGCGGTGCCGGTCGTCCCCGGGTTGGGGATGGTCTTTCCGACCTCGGCCAGGCTGGCGCCGGGCTGGCTGGCGCTGTGGGTGGTGTAGGACCTGGTGGAGGAGCAGCCGGAGGCAACCAACCCCAGGGCACACAGGACAGCGGCCGGCAGGGCCAGTTGTTTGCGGGTGAGTTTCATGGATGGCTCTTTTCTTCTTGAAAACTGGGTTGGGCTGGATTTGGACCGGTGACATGCGGGTTGTCTCATGCACCGCGTGCACACCTTGATGGCTCAATTGTGTCTGGTTTGGGCGACGTGGACAAAGCACCTCACCATCGACGGGGGTGCCACCGCCGGTACGCCGCTAGGTCACCGCCCCGGGAAGTCGGCGGACCAGCACCACCAGAAACGGTACGCCGATCAGGCCGGTCATCACGCCGATGGGCAGCTCGGCGGGGGCAAAAACAACGCGTGCGATCGCATCCGCCCACACCAGAAACAGCGCCGCGGTCACAGCCGATCCCAGCACCAGCAGCCGGTGGCCGTAGCCAATGGCGCTTCGAATCATGTGGGGAACCACCAAACCGATGAAACCGATCCCGCCCGCCACCGACACCGCCGCGGCCACAGCGGCAGACACCGGAACCAAAAGCAGCAGCCGGGCCGCCCCGGGATTGACGCCCACAGTCTGCGCTGTTTTATCCCCGGAGGCCACCGCGTCAAGAACCGGGGCGGCAATAAATGCGAATACCGTCAGCAGCAGGGCTGTCACGCTGACCAGCACCGCATCATTCCAGTCGGCCCGGCCCAGCGAGCCGAGAGTGAAAAACAGCACCGCCCGGGCGGTTTCCGGGTTGTCGGAGGAAAAAACAATGATGTTGGTCAGCGACTGGAAACCGAAACCGACGGCCAGACCGGCCAAAATCAGCTGCAGGGCCGTCGACCCGGATCCGCCGCCGATGGCAATGACCAGGACAGTGGCCGCCACCGCCCCGGCAAAAGCCACCGAACCGACAAGAAAGGAACTGGTCATACCGAAGGTGATCATGGCCAGTGCCGCCCCGGTGGACGCCCCGGAACTGACCCCCAGCACATAGGGTTCCGCCAGCGGGTTTCTCACCACCGCCTGCATCACCACCCCGGACACCCCCAAAATCACCCCGACCGCCAGGCCGGTGACAATCCGCGGCAGGCGGGTTTTCCACACAATCGCATCCGTGATCGGCTCCCAGGCCACAGGCACCGCATCACCGAAAAGATGGTGCCCGATCACCCCGAACACCTCCCGCGCCGGCACAGCGGCCGGCCCGAAGGTGATCGTCAGCGCCGGGGTGAGAACAAACAGCACAACGAGCACACTGATTTTCACGGTGTGGCTTACTCGCGGGATGGGCACGGGGTTGGCTCCGGGGATCTGTCAGCAGGTGGTGGCCCGAGGAAAAAAGGACCAGCACGGCGCAGTGCGCGAAGGGCGCGGACAAACACCCCGGCACCGGCCGTGGATTTCATCGTAAACCGGCGGACAGGCAAAAAGTACTGTCTTTGCCGACTGCGCGGTTGTCGATCCGGGGATCGCAGCCGCCCCACTTCTCCGGTTGGCCCCCATTCGTGCAGCCGGTACACCGCACAGCCGGGTACCTGAAACCACACACCGGTGGCAACCGGTACCGGCAATCCACGGGTTCCACCTGCCGCAATGCAGTAGAATTGGTGGGAACACACCAACGTTTCGACTCTTATTTCACACCGGGAGAACCCATGTCCATCACCGTCAGGGACTACCACCGCGCAGTCACCGAACACCTGCTGCCGCGACAGGGTGCTCTTCCCCGCACCCTCAAACTCAAGGACGCCTCGTTTTCCTGCGACGGTGTCACCGCCACCGTGTGGGAGATTCTGGCCGGGACACCGGACCTGGCCACGGACAATCTCACAGAAGCCACCGACCGGCTGGTGACGGTGGTGCGCATTGGTGGTGGGGCAAAGGCGAAAAAGACGAAAATCAAGGGGAAAAAGACCCTGGTGGTCATCACCGCCCTGCCCGGTTCCCCGGCCGGAGAGCATGATCCGGCGATCGTGGAGCTGATTGAGCAGGTGCTGGCGAAACTGAAGAACAACACGTCAATCACCACCATTGTTCTGCTGCACGTGGATCCGTCGCTGACTGAGTCAGAGACGTCGGCGAAAACAACCGCCCGGCATCTTCGGCTGCTGCGCCGGGCGGTGGTGCTTGCCCGCCCGCAGCATATTCTGCTGGCCTGGGGTTCGAAACCGTTGCCGCTGTCGACCGGTTGTCTGCTGGCCGGACTGGGAGCCGATATCAGTGCATCAGCCAAGAAGTGGCGGCCGACCTTCTGGGAGACCACCCCTGAATCCCCTGACTCCCCGGCCCGCCCCTCATCGTTGGTGAGAAACAATATTTCCGTTCACAAGCTGCGGGAACTCAACGCCGTCTTCCGCTGAAATGACACCCCCGGACAACAGCAGCGGGATGCTCCGCCCCACAGCACAGTGGTGTGGGAGAGACGACAAAGCAGATGCCACTGCGCCAGGTGCTGGTACGGAAAATCGGCGCGCCTGACGGGAACGGTCGGCATCAGCGCAGCCGGGATCACGGCACCGCCGTCCTGCCGTTCAACCGGAGGCAGACGGCCAGTGGTGTTGTGCATGACGCAGTCTTCACACAGCCTGGCCTGCGGGAAAGAACCAAGGCCGGCCGAGATACCACTCACTGCGGCTCCTTTTCCAAAAGCGTGGTCCAACCGGATGTTCCGGTCCGCGATCACGTCATCGAAAAACAGGGTCTCACGCCCCTCCTGCCGGGTGTCTTCGGCCTGCTTGACGGTAATCCCACCGGCATCCCCGTTGTCCCGTGCCGTGTAGTAGACACCGACATCCTGCGGATTAATCCGCGGGATGTCCATCTGCAGCTGTTCCCCCAGCATGTTCACGGCAGCAACCGGTTCGGTGCCATCCGGGCCGCCAACACCGTGGTCATGGTTGACCGTCGCAATACCCAGCTCCCTGACGATGTAGTCGCTGTGGGTTGTTATCACCACCCGCATCCCCAGGTTGACCAGTTTCACCAGATACCGTGCCAGCCTGACCTGGTTTCTGGGATGCAGATTCAGCTCCGGCTCATCGATAATGATTGTCGAAGGCACATCAGCTTCCCATGTGATGAAGAAAAGCAGATCGCACAACGCCCTTGCCGTCGATGATGTTTGCCGTACCGGCAGCTCTATCGCGGAATCTGCGGGCCGGTATATCGGCCCCTCGTCCGTGATCAACACCTTGTCCTTCAACGATGTTCTCCAGGTCACTGACCACATCGGGGTGCTGCCGGGCGATGGGCGACACAGGTGACCGGCAGCTGGCCGAGTTGCTGTCACGGGAGATGTTGTCCGGCCCCGCCTGCGGGTATCCCTTGAAAGCCCGCTGCCGGGCATCGGCGGAAGTCCGGCATCTTCGGCCATCTGCCGCGCACGCCCGGAAAGGGAACGCGGAAAACACAGTTGTCAGGGTTTGGTGGAAAAGACGGATACTTGTTCTTTCCGCGGTACTGACACGAATTCATCCGAACAAGCTGCGCTGAACACCCTGGAGATAAAAAACCTGCGGGGCAATTTTTCCGACAATGCCCGACGTCTGTGCGCAGTGTTTTTCCCTGTCGCGACCATCCACGCCGAGAAGTGACGGACACAAATAGGTGACACTGTCCCGGTCAACGGTGACTCCCCCGGGGCATACCACATTCGATCCCCTGACCCATTGCGCTGGCACTGCCCGGCAACCGGGTGCCGGACATCGCTGAATTGAGTGTGCTGTCCGTGTCAGCGGCCACGATCGGATGACGAACCAAAAAACCTCGGCGGCGCTGCTGTTGCCTGCCCGGCGGATATTCCGGTTTTGCCCATCACCAGGTCGGTGTGCTGCGCCACGGGGATGGTGGAAGGGCCTGCTTCGCGTGGAGCCTGCAGCAACCGGTTGTCTTGCACCACACTGTTTTCTCTGGGCAGATGCCCGGGTAGCGGCACAGTTGCCGTTTTCACCGGATACCAGGGCATGTGGGCGATACAAGGTTGTGCCGGTGTTGTTGTCACCGCACAGCACCGGCAACGGCTTGACGCCGACACCGGCATGGCTGACGGAACCCACATTTTTCCCGCTGAACGACAACGTGGTTTTCCCCACCGGGAAATCCTCGCACACGGTGCGCAAACCATAGCTTCATGGCGCCTTTATTTTCCCCAGCTCCCCTCCGGCAGGCTCCGGATACGACGACGGCCTGGGGATGCACCGCTGGTTCAGCTGGTTCAACCACGCACAAGCCCGGGGAAGAATCATCTTCCCCGGGCCATCGGGTTATCCGGGTCGCCTGTCAGCCCTGCGGTATCGGCGGAACAGAGGTCACTGTCCCGGAACCGGCGGCCGGATCCGTGCCAGCAGGTGGGGCGGCAGGTTCCGCCGGAGCCTGGTTGATCAGGTTGTTGGTCCAGCGCACCAGCCACTCGGGTGTTGTTTCGGTGCCGAAGACCGCCATATTGCCGGCGTATTGGGCGTGCACACCATTGTGGTCGATCAAATTGCGGGCACGCTCCAGGGCGTCGGTGACATCGATGGGGGCGGCACAGATATGGTCGCCGGGGGCACAGATTTCCACTGTCCGGTCATCCAGAGCACCGAAACCGCCGGGACGGGGCCCGCGCATGGTGGCCCCGGGCATGACCAGCTGGACGGCCGCGTTGAGGGGTTTGAGCGATATCTCCGCGCCGACTCCGGGCACCGGGGTGCCCACCGACTGGCCGACGCCCGCTTCGCGGCGGCCGTCGGCCACCAGCGCCACCCCACGGACCCGCTCCGCGTCAACCGCCCCGATACCGGTGCCGATCTGGTTGGCGGTATCGCCGACAATGATCGCGCCCTGGGAAAAACCGATCATGATGAAATCGGTCAGGGGGCAGTCGCCGTGGGTTTTTTTCAGCTCCTCATCCAGCCGGGTGATGCCCTCATTGCGGGAATCGTCGTAGCTCATCTCATCCATCGAGCCGGCATTTTTGAACTGGGCCGTATACGGCAGGGTCCACACTTTGACTTTGTCCGCCGGGTACTGGTCCTGCAGGGGCCGGGTGACATTGAGCAGCAGCGCATTCGGGTTGGCGGTCGGGTTGACCGGATCGTCGACGGCACTGGATTCCCAGGTGCCGGGGGCGGCAATGACCTCCACATCGGGGCACCAGTCGGGTTGGACCGGGCCGGTGGGCTGCGCGTCAGGCGGCGGGGTGTCGACGGTGTCCCGGCCGCCCAGCCAGGTGAGCACACCGAAGCCGATGAAGCCGACAACAATCAGCGCTAGAAGGACAGTGAGGATCTTTTTCATGGGGTCCGACAGTACGCGGCTTGCGCGGCTGAGGCGATCGCGTTGGCGGTTTCTTCCGCACCGAGCCGGGTGCGCTGCTGTTCCACCAGCTGTCCCGCCACCGCGGGCAGGGTGACATCCAGCTCGCCGGCGGCCCGGGTGCGGCATACCTCCACCCCGGCGCCGATGAGCTGGTCCTCAATATCGTCGACGGTGATTCCGGCGCCGGTCAGTGCCTTCAGATAGGTGCGGTCACTGTCGGTGTGGCTGGACTCGAAGGTGGGGATGGCGGTGATTTCTTTCGCCCCCTGGTCCTCGATGCCGTAGTCGGCGGGTTTTTTGACTTTCGCCGCAGCAGGCACAGACTCATCCGTATCACCGCCTGCCGGGGTGGTGGCTGTTGCCGACAGTGATTCCCGCGGCAGCGGCGCAATGGAGGTTGCGGTGGCCTCATCGGTGGTGGTCGCCGAATCCCCGCAGCCGGTCAACGCCACCAGTGCCGCGGTGGC
>NZ_JAFLEQ010000017.1:354432-397688 GCF_017307055.1 Corynebacterium mendelii
GGGGTCATGGTCGCTGGTGTGGTGTGCACGGTAGTTATGACCTTTCCTCGACAATCTGTCCGTTGATCTGGCTGATGGTGCCGTGTTCGAAACGCTGCACCACACCGCCGGCGGGAATGGTCTCCTGGTCGGCCGTCGGCCACCCGAGGGGACCCTTTTCGTAGCCGGTGGTGGCCCAGTGGTCGAAGATCGCGCCGTCCGGCACGGCGTGCGCCTCGGTCATCTGCGACCAGTAGAGGTGGCCGTGCTCGAAGTTCTGCAGGGCACCGCCTTCGATAACAATCTCATTCGAGGTGGGTGCGCCCAGCGGTGAGGCGGAGGCTTTCATCTCCCCGTACTTGCGGGCGATCAGCCCCCTGGACCAGAAGACCTCTTCCTGCGGGGTGCGGATGACATAGCCGCCCTGGTACTGCTGAATCCAGGAGCCGTTGAGCTGGCGGGGTTCCGCCACCGGGTAGCCCAGGGCACCTTTTTCGTAGCCGGTATCACCCCAGGCGCCGAACATATCGGCCGGGATTTCCCAGGCGCCGGTGTCAGGTGACCAGTAGATCGAACCGTGTTCGAAGTGGACGAACCGGCCCCGGCCGTCGGGGGTGGTCAGTTCATTGGTGGTGGGGAATCCGAGGAAGGAACCCGGCCCGCCGATCTCGTTGTAGCGGGCACCGATCCGGCCGATGAGCACATGCGCCCCGGTGCCCGGCGACCAGAAGGCCTGTCCGCCGCGGAAGTCCTGGGCTTTCCCGCCCGGCACATCGTATTCGTTGTTGACGCACTGTCCCCACGCCCCGGAGGCGGTCAGCTCCCCGATCGCCCCGATCGGCGAACAGTTCGATCCCCGGTCGTCTTCGGCAAGCCCCAGGGAATCAGCCACATAGGGCCAGGCCTGGGCCATTTCGAACTGCCAGTAGGGCCAGGCGTGCACCCCGGAGGGACGGAATTTGGTCACCAGGTTCACACCCGGCACTTTCTCCGCGCGCTTGGCGAAGGTTTCGCTGGTCATACGGGCGATGATCTCCAGGCCCTTACCGGCCTCGTTGGCCGGGGCTTCCGCCACCGAGCCGTCCTGGCCGTAGTCGTCGCGGCCGTTACCGGCGGAGACGTAGACGGTTTTGCCGTTCAACGCCTCGATACCGAGCTTGGGATCATTGTCGATCCACCGCTGGGTGCCTTCCGGACCCCACATTTTCGCCGCATGGAAGTGTTCCTCGTTGAGGGCTCTGTCAATGGCCATGAACATCCCCGACGAGGTGGTGTCCAGGTAGCCGGAAAACGAGCCGACGAAGTTGAACATGTCCGGGCGGTGCTCGGCCAGGTTGATTGCGGCGGTGCCACCCATCGACAGGCCCTCAATGGCCCGCTGGCCGTTGGCCCGGTAGCCGTTGGCCAGCACGGCGGGAAGCTCGTTGAGAAGGAACGACTCCCACATGTAGTGCCTGCCGTTATCGGGTTCGTTCCAGTCGGTGTAGAAGGAGGCGGTACCGCCGACCGGCAGCACCACGTTGACGTTTTTGTCGGCGTAGAACTGCTCGATATTGGTGTGCAGTGTCCAGCCGGATTCCTCATCGGTGGCCCGCATCCCGTCCAGCATCCACACGCTGGGGAATTTCTGGGTCGGGTTGGAGTACCAGTCGCGGGCCAACAGCAGCTGCACCTGAATCGGTTCGCCCGGCATGGCCTGTGAGTTGATGAACAGTGCCAGCCGGTGGCTGGACAGCCATTCCTGTCGCACCACCGACACGCCCTCGGGCAGGCCCTCAATGGTGGGGTAGTCGGTTTTGATCGGGGTGCGCTTGGGGACTTCGCCCTCTTCCAGGTAGTTCAGCGGCGAGGAACTGCCCAGCACCGACGACAGCCCGGACGACAGCGCATCATCGCCGCCGCCGTTGCGCGGCCCGCCGGGCTGCGGCGGTCCGGCCGGGTCCGGCCGGTCCGCGCCCCGCGGCCCGGCCGGTGCCTGACCGGCGGTGGCATCGCCCCCGGCCGGGGTGACCGGACGCCCGGCCGCCTCCTGCGGGGCGGGGGCCGGGGCCGGCTGTTCGGCAGGCTGCTCGGCCGCCTGCCCGGCCGGCCGTTCGGCAGCCGGATCAGCCCCGGCGAACTGCCCGTAGGCAACCGGAACCGCAATCGTCAAAGCCAGTGCCGTCGGCAGGGCGAAAACAGCGTAGCGGGGGCGGCGGCGGTCGGTGGTGGCGGTGGTGCGCATCGGTGTATCTCGGTCCTTGGGGGTGAAAGAAAAGACGAAAAGGGACATACGGCAACGGGGCAGGTGATTGTCCCCCCCCCATACCACCATCCCGGGCCGTCAAGCCCCGGTGATGGACACGGTAGAGAACACAATCCAACCCAGAAGAATGTTTTTCCCGGCAGCCCACAGACAAACCCCGGCCGTCACCAACAGCACGGCCGATCACAGCCGTGGTGCGGGGGCCCGCGGCCCGGCCACGCTTTTTTCCGTCGGGAAAAAGGGCACCGGGCAGTGGTGTTTCTTCCGGGGGTTCCCCTCCCCCGGCATGAAACACAAAGCGTCGTGCTGCACAAGAAAAATATGTCCGGTCGTCTGTGCGCCCGGGATCTCCACCGGGCACACAGCAACCGGAAAGATACGGATCTTCCCGGCGGTGCACCGCGGCTACAGCCCGGACGCCACGACAACCGTGGATTGTCCACCGGCGGGTGGCGGCCAAGAAAAAAGACACCGGCCCACAGGCGATGTCTCAAGTTTAGGTTCAGGGTTAGGTTTTTGACAGATGACACACCCGGCAGGGGCGAAATCTTTTTCCCCCCGCCTTTTGGCCCGGCCCTTTTCCCCACCGCCCGGCAGCTCGATGACACGCCCGCGGCGCACAAGAGCGGCCGGGCGGGAGGGCAAGACACAAACCACCACGGCCGTGCCCCGGGCAAAGCCGCACGGATCCGGGCACAACCGCACCTGCCCCGCCTTCCGGTGAAGGCCGGAGAAAAACCCGCTGCCGCACTGTGGTGGTGCGGCAGCGGGCGGAACCCCTCCCCAGGGTGTGTCAACAAGCCCTGCAGTGGCTGCAGTGGCTGCAGTTGGGCCTAGTGGGCGTCGAAACGGTCCAGGACCCGGCCTTTGGTTTTGTGCAGTTCGTCTTGCCAGATACCCCAGTTGTGCACCCCGGCCGGCATGTAGTCGACGGTGGGGTTCAGCCCGATGGCCCGGGCTTTCAGCTCCCAGGCGACAGTGCTGTTGCGGGCAATCTGCTCCAGCCCGAAGCCCACCATCTTGTTGAACAGCGGCAGCCCCTGGTCGTAGGGGGCGGGGAAGCCGGTGGCCGCGGAGACGTAGACATCGGTGCCGCGCAGGCCGTCCATGTTCCAGTAGGGGTCATTTTCGAAACGGCGGGGGCTGAAGATTGTGCCGTACATCGAGTTGACGTTGTAGCCGCCGGACATCAGCAGAGCCGCCCGCATCAGTGTCTGCATGCCCGGCGCGGTGGTGGTCAGGTACCCGGAGAAACTCAACGCCTGCTTGAACTGGTCGGGGTGACGGGCCGCCAGGTTCAGTGCGGCGGTACCGCCCATGGAAATACCGGCAATGGAATTGCGGTGCGGATCGACCCCGAAGTGCTGCTGCAGGTAGCCGGGAAGCTCCCGGGTGAGGAAGGTTTCCCACTTGTAGACGATCGGGGCGTGCGGGGCGGAGGACCCCACCGATCCGGAGATGGTGGAACTCAACGGTGATTCGGAGGATTCGCTCGACAGGTAGGTCGCCGGGGCGTCCCAGTCGGTGTAGAAGGAACCGGCCCCGCCGATCGGCATGATCACATTGATGTTGGAGTCCTCGTAGAGGGCACCGGCATCGGTGAACATCGCCCAGCCGGACTGGTTGTCGTCGGCCCGCATACCGTCAAGCAGGTACAGCCCGGCGTTTCCGCCCGCCCGGGAGGGCTGCACCAGAACCGGAATAGTGCGCTCCATGGCCGGTGAATAGACGTCACAGCGCTGAATCCAGTGCCCTTCCGGCGCCCAGTCACAGGTTCCGGTGGCATCGGGACGCAACCAGTCCCGGTTGGTGGCCGCATCGGCGGCACCGGCGCCGGCGAGACTGAACCCCACGGCGGTGGCTGCGGCCAGGGCAAAAGCACAGGCTTTTTTCCCTGCGGTGGTCATGGTGGACTGCAAACTCATCGGCTGAAACCTTAAAAGAGATCTATTCGCGACTGGACATGGGACGTAAAAACTCGGTGGTGGCCGGATAACCCAGCCACACAACCGTCACTTGGGGCATAGTCAACCGGGGGTCCCGGCGTTACATTCAGCTGCCGACACGGCCGGACAAGCCGCTTGGCCGACCCCGCGGCTGCTACCGCACAAAATACCCCATCCCGGCTTACTCAGGCCATTGTCACCTGCCCGGGTGGTCCACCCGGCCACGACCGGCGGATCAGATCAGCGGGGTGACGTAGACGGCCATGACAATGCAGACCACCCAGGCCACGGCCAGAATCTGCAGGGTCCTGTCGGTTAACGCCAGCTCATCGGGCGCCCCGCCGTCACCGCGGTCCACATCGGCGGCGTACCGCAAAATCGCCACCGTAAACGGCACCATCGAAATCTGGTACCACACCCCGCCGTCCGCACCGTGGGCGTGGGAAACATCAAAACCCCACAGCGCATAGCTCATCACCACGGCCGTGGCCGACAACGTCCACACGAAACGCAGATACGTCGGGGTGTAGCCTTCCAGGGATTTGCGGATTTTCGCCCCCGAGCTTCTGGCCAGCAAAATCTCCGCATAGCGCTTCCCGGAAGCCATAAACAGCGACCCGAACGCCGCCACCAGCAAAAACCACTGCGACAAGGCGATACCGGTGGCCACGCCACCGGCCATGGCCCGCAGCATGAACCCGGAAGACACCAGTGCGATATCAATCACCGGCTGGTGTTTCCACCCGAAGCAGTAGCCCAGCTGCAAGCCGATGTAGACGGCCACCACCACCGCCAGATTCATCCCAGAAGTGGCCATGAGCGACCCGCCGACCGCCAGCACAATCAGCGCCACCGCCATCGCATAGGCCATCCCCACCGGCAGCATGCCCGCGGCAATGGGCCGGAACCGTTTCGTCGGATGCGCCCGGTCGGCTTCCACATCACGGGCATCGTTGACCAGGTAGATCGAGCTGGCCGCCAGACAAAACACCACGAACGCAACCGCAATATCACCGATTGTCTCGGCTTTGCCCAAAGTACCGCCCCCGGCGGCCGCGGGAGCGGCGACCACGAGAACGTTTTTCACCCACTGTTTGGGCCGCAGCGCCTTGACCATGGCTTCGGGAAGGTTTTTCGGCGGGCGGTGTTTCGAGGTTGCGTCAAGCCCACTGGTGTGGGGCTCGCTGCCGATAAAGTCCTGCTCACTCGAAGCCATGGGTACCTTCACAAAAATCGGGGTCTGCTGCAGCCGCGCACAGCAGGCTGCAAAGGACAGTCATCTGCCACATAGACTACGCGGCCAGCGTGCCAGCCTAACCGACAACGGCCGCGGATTCACCACGGCGCAGGTAAACGCCGTCACATCACCTGCCCCGGTTGTTCAACATGCCGCTAGTCAGCCGGGCAGATCATGCCTTTGGCCACTCCGGCAGCCGCCGCACCCAGCGCCGCACCGGCCGCCACATCACTGGGGTAGTGCACGCCGAGCAGCATGCGGGAGACCATCATCGCCGGAATGCCGGCCAGCACACTTTTCTTTCCGGTCAGCACACTGATGCAGATCAGGGCGGTGGTGGTGGAAGTGGAGTGGCTGGAGGGAAACGACAGCTTCGACGGGGTTGTGACCCCGATGCGGATGCGCTGATCGTGCGGCCGCAGCCGGCGGACGACTCTTTTCACGACCACGCTGGCGGCATGGGCGCCGAAAACCAGTCCGGCGCTGCCCATCCAGCACTGTTTGCGGTTGTTGTCGATTGCCGCACCGATAACACAGGCACCGATCCAGCCGAGGGCGTGTTCGCCGAACAGGCTCATCGCCCGGGCTGCGGGAACGGCACCGGGCACGTCGTAGAGACGGTCCTGGAGGCGCACCAGAATCTCCGACTCGCCGAAAGGATCACCGGCGGTGTGCCCGGCGGCTGTGTCGGCGGCGTCGAAGTCGGGGCAGGTCTCGAAGGACTGGTAGCCGGGGGTGTTGTCGGTGTCTGTCTTGTCGTCTTTGCTGTGGGCGGGGCGTTTACTCATTGTCGAAGACCTTCTTCCAGGACTCTTTGGATACCAGGTCCGCATGCGCGGCGCGGTAGCGCCGCCGCATCTCGTCGAACCGGCTGGCCACCTCGTCCTGCAGGCGCCATGATTGTTGCAGTAGTTGTTTTGCTTGTTCGCGGTCACGTTTGCGGTAGACCACTCCCCGGCCGTCGGCGGTGGTGACTGTGGCCCCGTCAACCCGTGACAGGGAAAACCAGCGGGCCTCAATGGGCGCGAAGTTGGCCTGCGGCACCTCGTGGTGGGCGGTATCGGCTTTGCCGAGGGTGTGTGCCAGCCCCTTGGCCAGCCACACGGCTTTTTTCACCGGCCCCAACCGGCCGCCGACATCTTTGGTGGGAACCCCCGGCGCGCCGGAGGCTTTCGGCAGATCAGCCGCGGTGGGAAGAACAACCGCATCGGGATAGTTCTTTCTCATCGCCGCGATCTTCGGCAGGGAGGATTCCAGGACACCGAACAGGTTCTCCGGGCCGAGAAGAAAATCGCGCATCGCTTCGTTTTGGATCGCCACTGTCGAGTACTCGAGACACAGCAGGTGTTTCAGGGTGGCTTTGCGCATCGAGGTGATCATGCCCCTGATGTCACCGTCGTGGTTTAGGGCCGCCACCACCAGCCGGTTGCGCAGATGGAAATAGGCCTGCCAGTCAATGGCGTCGTCTTTGTCCGACCAGGCCATGTGCCAGATGGCGATCCCCGGCCAGGTGGCGGTGGGGAAACCGGCTTGACCTGCCCGCAGCCCGTATTCGGCATCGTCCCATTTGATGAACAGTGGCAGTGGCTGGCCGATGGTGTCGGCGACCACCCGCGGAATCATGCACATCCACCAGCCGTTGTAGTCGACGTCAATGCGGCGGTGCAGATCCCTGGAGTTGCGGTCTTTCGGCTTGTCGTCTTTTTTGCCCTGGTAGCTCAAGGGGAATTTCGAGAAATCATGGTCGTAGCGCACATGCGGCGCCGAGGTCCACATGAATGTGCCGCGGTCGATGACCTCCCCCATGGAATGCAGGTGGGAGCGTTCCTGCAGGTTGAGCATTTGCCCGCCCACCAGCATCGGGGAGGTGGCGTACCGGGAGACCTGCAGGGCACGCAGGATACTGTCCGGTTCAATGGCGATGTCGTCGTCCATGAAGAGGATGTAGGGCGACTGCGCCTGACCTGCTTGACCCGTCCCATCAACCCCGCCCAGGGCTTCGTACATGATGCGCGAATAGCCGCCGGAGCCACCCAGGTTGCCCTGGTTGAACAAGTGGAAACGGTTCCCGAAGTGGGCCGAGGCTTCAGCGAAACCGGGCTGGTCGGCGACTTTTTTGCGGCCCTGGTCCGGCATGATGACCGCATCAATGACCGCATCCACTTCCCCGTCGGAGGCCAACGCTTCCAACGCGGCCACCGCATCGGCCGGCCGGTTGAAGGTGGGGATACCGACTGTTACCCGCGGCTCAGCCGGGCCAATCGTGGTGCCGTCGGGCAGAACTTGCGGTTTCGGCGCATGGGAGGCATACCACCCGGCCGAGGTGACGGTTGCTTTCTCATCGGCGGTGACATCGAACCAGATCCAGCCGCCGTCTTCGAAGGGAGCCAGGGAGACGGTGAATTCAATCGCCCCGTCGGTGACCAGCCCACCGTCAACCCCGATGCGTGAGCCGTCGATTTTCGAGCGGTACACATCCACCCGCAGGGTGCCTTCGACCTCGACGCGCAACACCACTTCTTCCAGCTGGGTCCACCGCCGCCAGTAGGAGGCGGGGAAAGCATTGAAATAGGTTTCAAACGACACTTCCCCGCCGCCGGGAACAGTCAGTGAGGTGCGGTCTTCCCAGGTGACCCGCCCCACCGGCGAGGGGGTCTCCAAGAGATAAAGCGTCCGCACATCGTGGGGTTCACCACGCCGCGGCATAATGATCCGCTGCAGCTTTTCAACAGCACATTGTTGCGTATCCGGCACTGTTTCGCCTTTTTCCGATCTTGTCGCTGACGGTTTTCCCACCCACCCTGGACCCCACCCGGGCTTTCGCCCCGGTCGGCGTGTGTCCGGGGGTGCCACAGGGCGCATGGCCGTGGAAAAACCTTCCGGGTATGTCCCCACCAATCTACCGGTTGCCCCGTCCGGTGCGTGATCCGCCAAGCCGCGGCGGGAACAACACCGCCCGCTTCCGGCGCCTCGCCACTACCATCCGAGTGACTGACCGGTCACATGTGCCAGTCACACACTGTTGCCCGGACAAAGAAGAAATACAATAGGGGGTATGTGGAACTTTTCGTGCAGGATGACCCCGATCACTGCCGCGGCTGCCGCGGCGCTGGTGATGCTGGTGTCACTGGCGCTGCCGGTGACTGCCGCAGCCGAAGCCCTGTCCTCCCCGTCGCCGGTGGCGCACAGCGACACCCGGACAGTGCCGGACAAAAACACACCTGCCGCCACCGGCACAGTGGAGGTCACCGTCTACGACACTGCCGACAGGCTCAGCGCCGATGACAGTGCGCTGATGGAATCGCAGACGACAACAATCGACTTCCCGCAGGAAGTCACCCGGGTGGCCTATCTGCTGTTTGGGTCAAACGACGACAACCTCAACGACACGGTGCGCGCCCATGTCGAAACCACCGACCAGAGCCTCATCAGCGACAACCGGGAAAAATTCGCCCCCGGAACCCTCATCATCGCCATCGGCCTGGATCCACGCAGGGTCGGCGTCTACGGCGGCGATGATGTGCTCACCGCCATCGACTACTACGCGAAAGGCCGGGAGATGGGAATCCAGAACCCGATGAAAAATGTGCTGCGGGCCGACGGCGACCCCAATTTCGCCCTGGCATTTCTCGCCGGCGCAAAAGCCGCCGCCGACCCGCAGGCGGTGGCCCATGACTCCGGCGGGAAAATAACCGGTTTCCTCCGCCGCCACTTCGAGTGGGCGATCGCCATTGTGGTCACCGCAGGAGCACTGGTGTGGATGACTGTGTCCAGTTTCTTCACCGACCGGAAACACGCCCGGAAACTGCGCGGGGATCTCGCCCGCATCCGCCGGGACTTCACCGCAGTCGCCCTGGATTTGGACAGCATCGACATCCGTGCGCAGCAGCTGTCCTCCCCGCTGGCCACCGCCGAAATCCGCAGCCAGTGGGAGACGGTGAAAAAGCAGTTCGCCACGGCGCACGAGACCCTGCCGACATTGGACGGGTTGAAACCGAACTCGAGTCTTCGCGCCTATTTCCGCAACAAAGAGACCATCGAGTCGGTGGTGGACGCCACCGACAAGATGACCAGGGCCAAAAAGAACATCGATACCCTGTTCAACCTGGAACGGGGCGACGCGGTCACCCGTATCTCCCAGCTCAACGAACTGCACGGCGATATCACCACCGCCGCGATGTCCGCCGGGGAAAATACCCTGGCCGAGCATTTCAACGCCATTGACCGGCGGGTGCTTGACCTGCGGGATGATCCCACCGGAGAGAACTTCATGGATGACTACTGCGGGATTCTCGCCGACTATTCTTCCGCGGTCGATGTGTCGGCGAAACGCCAGCTGCATGATCTGGAACGCTCCTCGACGACCCGCACCACACCGAGTCTGTACGACAGCAGCTGGCGGCCGGGCTACGGCTACCGGGACTTCGTCTACTACCAGCAGTTGCGCGACTGGGATGCGCAGCTTCGCGCCGAGCGGCTTGCGAGGGAAGCCGAAAGGCGTTCCTCATCCGGCAGCACCACCCGCGGCTACTCCAAGGGCGGGTTCTCCGGCGGCGGATCCTCGTCCAGTTGGTAAAACAAGCTGCAGTAGCACCGGGAGCGGCCCCCGCCCGCGGCACATGACGGGCAGGGGCCTTGTCATGCCTGCCCCACCGGCGGGGCCTGTCCCAGCAACCGGTGTGATCGCCGGCCGGGGATCACAGCGGTAAAAAAACCGCCGCCACAATCAGCCTGCTGCATTATTCGGTGCCCGCACATACAATCTCCGGGCATGGAGAACCTATCCGGAAGGATCATCCCCGCCGCAGCCCGTGCGGCAGCAGCATGTTTCATGCTCATCACCCTGGCGCTGCCTGGTACCGCCGCCGCGCAACAGGCCATGACCCCACCTGTGTTTGTGGCCGATCAGCCCGGCTTGTCCGCGGGGTCGATGGTGCAGGCACAAGCCGGTGGCACACACACCGCCACCTCGCTGTCGGTGGTTGTCTTCGACCGTACGGGGCTGATCAGCGACGACGATATTTCAACCCTGCAGTCACAGACCGCCGACATTGATTTTCCCGCTGAGGTGACAAAAGTCACCTATCTGCTGTTTGGGTCAAACGACGACAACCTCAACGACACGGTACGCGCCCATGTCGAAACCACCGACCAGAGCCTCATCAGCGACAACCGGGAAAAATTCGCCCCCGGAACCCTCATCATCGCCATCGGCCTGGATCCACGCAGGGTCGGCATCTACGGCGGCGATGATGTACTCACCGCCATCGACTACTACGCGAAAGGCCGGGAACTGGGAATCCAGAACCCGATGAAAAATGTGCTGCGGGCCGACGGCGACCCCAACTTCGCCCTGGCATTTCTCGCCGGCGCAAAAGCCGCCGCCGACCCGCAGGCGGTGGCTGAGTCCTCACGCAGCAGTGACGGCGGTGACGGCCCCAGCGGCTGGTTGATCGGCGGCGGTATCGCCGGGTTTGCCGCTTTACTCGCCGGAATCTTCGGGATCGACCGGAAGATGAGGAAGGATAAAAAGGTCAAACAATTGCGCGGCGACATCAAGGAAGTCAACAGCAACTACGCGGCTGTTGCCATGGATTTGGACAGCATCGACATCCGTGCGCAGCAGCTGTCCTCCCCGCTGGCCACCGCCGAAATCCGCCGTGAATGGGAGACCGTGAAAAACAAGTTTGCCGCCACCCACGACATTGTCGGCACTCTCGACGGGCTGAACGCGCGATCGGATGCCGATGCCCTCTACGAACGACGCGACGACATTGATACCGTCCATGAAGCCACCGAAGAGATGATGGCGGCCAAAGACAACATCGATATTTTGTTCAACCTGGAAAAAGGTGACGCAGCCACCCGTATCGCGCAAGTCAATGACCTGCACAACGATGTCACCACCGCGGCGATGAGCACCACCGACAGCCAGATGGCCGACCACTTCCGGGACATCGACGGAAAAGTGCTGGCACTGCGCAGCGACCCGGAGGCACCGGATTTCATGGACCGCTACTGTGCGGTGCTGGCCGACTACGCCTCGGCGGTGCAGGCGGCGAAGACACGCGACATGGAGGAACTGGTCCGCGCGGAAAAAGACGATCCGTCGTCCTACCGCCGCCCGGGGCTTGCCGACCGGCAGTGGCGGCCGGGCTACGGCTACCGGGATTTCGTGTTCTACTCGACGATGTCCACCTGGAACCACGAGGCTCACGAAGCCCGTATCGAAGCGGAATCGAGCTCCTCTTCCTCGGGCACGACCAGTGGCTATTCCTCGGGCGGGTTCTCCGGCGGGGGTTCATCGTCGAGCTGGTGAGACGGCCCATATTCCCTTAACCAACGTCTTCCCAGGATTCACTCCTACCGCGCAAAGCCACGAGCCAATGTCCGCGTATTGGCCACGCGCACCGCAGATATAATCCAACACGATCAAGCAACCAACGGCATTGACATCAACGTTTCCCTTGCGCACGCCAATGTTCCCAGCTGCGCTGTAGGCCACCAACAACTGATCCCCATACTTAGCAGCTCAAGTAGAATGCCCAAGTTTCAATTACTAAAGGCAGACGACTAGCTGGCTCGAGATAGATCATTGACTAAAAGCTTCGAGTACGAGTACCGACGCAGTACATTCTCCTAATTAACTCCAGAGATTCAATAATCTCCACCCTGGAGGAAATCCCATATCATTCTCAGGCGAAACATGCGGGGAGACAGGAAACGACTCCATCAGAGAACACACTTCATGATTCCAGTGTGATTGTGGGGAAATGGAGGACATCAAATAAGCAACTACTGCAATATAGTCATAAGTAGAATTCAGGTCAGAATCCCGCGACCGCAAATGCTCAAGCTCGCTAGTAACCTCATTAACATTTGGAACTTGAAGGCTGTAAGTCATTTTTCGATTCCATAGTCGATTATGGTGAGCGACTTTATTTCGAAGATAATTCAAAGCAACAAGCCATTTGCTAAACGTTGCCCCAGAGCGAACATTAAAAAGTTTTGCCACGTCGCTCTGAACCTTCGTGGGCATAATTTTAAAAAGACGCGCCATACCGCCAAAGTCAATAAATTCAATAGCGACCCAGATGGGCATTTTCCCATCATATTTCTGTTCAAAATGCTTGTAATAGTCTTCATTTCTTGCTTGAGCCTTTAAAGTTTTAAATTTATTTTTCCACGCCTTCCAGCGCGTAATCTCTTTTCCATTTTGAGTTACCTTAGAGCGACATCTTTCAGCATCCAAGGATGCTGGTTTTTCATGCATAAAAGGAGCAACACGCCCCGCTATGTAAGCCACACGAGTGCAAAGTACAATTTCTATTTCCTCAATTGCCTCAAATATTAATCGCCTAAGCTTAGAATCAAAGTCGGCAAGCTGGATGACTGTTTCAAACTTAACACCCTGTTTAAACTTCTCGCTTCTGAAATTAGTTTCAGTCTCACGCTGCTCCGGCGGCAATAAAAGTCGAAAAGGATACGAGTACGCCGATAACCTGTAGTAACCGATTCTCTTTAGAGCAGTCACACAAAAAACTCGATCGTCGTACAGCAGCCCACGACTAGCAAGTAAATCTAACTGCTTCTCAAAGGATAGGTGCGGCTTAGAGTACATAACGAATCCATTGGCTCCATTGGTCGTTGCGACAGGTTATTTGTATTGATTTTACTGACTTTTCACAAAACCGTGTGAGTGTTGTTGTTAACCCCAGCAACGGGGATGGGTTGGAATACAGTAAGAAAGAATACAACACCAAACTAATAATGTCAGTATTGGGCAATTTAGGAGTTTCACTGGTTTTTGGCCCTGCAAGAATAATTGCCGTTTTTGTACCAGATAGGCAGCGAACCAACCAGACAGCAGCACCACCCCGCACGACCTTTGGTTTTCCTCAGTTCCTTGGTGAAGTCGACAAGAGTTTACTCACCCCCATCAAACCTGCGGCCAACCTTCTAGGTTTTACCCGCTAGCCAAGACGAGATACCTCACCCACACCGCAGCCACTCTCGACGCGATGCCACTGTCCCAGTTCCACCATGCAGTTGGGTCACGCGCCACATTCCAAGCCACCGAATAGCCCACCCCCATCTTACGACACACGCTAATCACCGATACCGCTGAATAGAATGCAGCAAGGCTATCGGCCCGCTCAACCAACCCCGAACACCTGACACGACAACCCCTTAAGTTTGGACGTTATAACAACCACCCGGAACTCAAGGCTTCAGAGACAAAAGAAAACAGCCCCGTCATGCACGATCTTGCTGATGCATGAGACGAGGGCTGTGTTTATGCCCCCACCCTACCGTTTCTTGCAGACCATCCGCCAAACAATTCCCCCCGTCCATTGAGGAAAAACGAGTTTCCCCATATCAACACCACCCTAAACTACCCCCTTTGTTACATCTCATGAAGGCGTGTAAAGCTGCCCACCGGAGTTGTTGCGACCGTTTCACCCATAGCCATACTGGATTGATGTGTTAGGCAAGTACAAATTTCTGATTCACATCTGACCAACCACAACAAACCAATGTCAACACGGCCACCGACCCGGAAACTAGCCAGTGGACGACTCCTCTGATGACATTCCGGCCTTGAGACGTTTAGCTTGAGTTACGTGCACAGAATCTTCACCAACAATGCTAGCCAGCCGCTGGACTGCATCGTCAAAACGCCGTAGAGGAAATTTCAGGGGCTTTCCGGACAGCACAATGGCTGCCCGCCCCCCAAGTCGTCCTCAGCGGAACAAGACGATGCACCTGTTCGCCGGCAGGGCTGCATCTTCCTACTGCCTGTTCAAAGAAGAATCCACGGCCATGGTCTCCGCGGCCCGTATCAGTCCCGGCACGTGACTTATCCGTCACATGTGGCCCGCGCCACTGTGTTTTCCCTTCCTGAAAAATACAATAGGGGGTATGCGGAATCAAACGTGCAGAAGTATTTCGGCTGTGACGGCTACCGCCGCCATCTTCCTGTTCCTGCTGGCGGTACTGGCCCTGCCCGCAAAAGCGGCCCCCTCCGCATCCGCACCTGCCGGCAAGAAACCGGCTCTTTTAGTCCTGGCACAGGGACAGGATGCGGGCAGCCGGGCAGACGGCAACACCGAATCCGTGGCCGACGGTGCTGAGGTCACTGTTTTTGACAGCTCCGGCAACCTCAGCCCCACCGATATCGCCCGGCTGGACAAAGAGACGAAAGCCATCGATTTCCCGACGGAAGTCACCCGTGTGGCGTATCTGATGTTCAAGGACTACGGCACGAGCCTCAACGACGCGGTCCTCAACTATGCCACGACAACCGACCCGAGCCTGCTCAGCAGCGACGGCACCAGGTTCGCCCCGGGAACGCTTATTCTTGCCATCGGGCTTGACCCGGGATCGGTGGGCGCCTACTCCGGTGCTGATGTGAAAGATGCCCTCAAACTCGATTGGCCGGGACGGGAATTGGGTGTCCACACACCAATCAGAGAAACCGTCAGAGCAACCACGCCCCCTGACTATGCCGCGGCTTTCCTGGCCGGGGCGAAAGCCGCCGCTGACCCGGAACAGGTTGGTGACGAGGTCGCGGAACTGCAGGATGCCGCCAACAAAGACGACATGAAGATGCTGGCGGTGTGTGGTGTTGCCCTGGTGGGTCTTTTGGGTGCCGGGGTTGTCATGGGCAAACGGGACGAGAAGAAAAAGGCGGCCACGGCACGCAACCACCTGGCGGATCTGATCGAGGTCGTCAACCGGGCCGAGGCGGCGGTTTCCGCCGGCGATGTTCTCCTTGAATCACTGTGCCCCCAGCTGGCCACCCTGGATGTGCGCTGCGACTGGGAAGCCGTCAAGGAAGAATTTTCGGCTATCCGCCCACTGGTGGATACGGTCCGCCAGGTGGGTCAGGATGCAGATCAACAACAGCTTGTCCACCACGCCGACACCATCGAGAAAATCCGGACATCCTCCCTGACGATGATCAGGGCGAAGGACAATCTGGAGCTGTTGTCCGGGCTGGGGAGCGGAGACACGGCTGTCCGTACCGCGCAGCTGGATGACATGCACGCGGATGCCCCAGCTGCCGCGCGCACCGCCGGTGACCGTGGTGTGGCCGACCGGTTCACGGAACTGGACAACCGCATTACGGCCCTGCGGAGCACTCCTGATGCACCCGATTTCATCGACCGGTACTGCACACTGGTCGCCGACTACGGAAAAGCCGTGAAACAAACGGCGGAAACCGACGCTGCCGGCCGGGACGACAAGTCTGTCGCTTTCCGGCTTCCGCGGCTGGACGACGAGTGTTGGAGTCCCAATGCCGCCTACGGCTACACCGGCTACATGACCTGGCGGGAGTTCAGGCGGTTGGAACGAGAGCACGCCAACAGGCAGCGGCGGGAACGCCTGGAAAAGTCGGTCCAGCCCGACCGCAGTTTCTCCCGGGACGGCTTTTCCGGTTCGGGTTCTTCGTCGAAACTGTGACCGGCTGACCAGACGTCTACACCCCACGCCGTATCCGGATCCGGGCAAATACAAGACACGCTGCAGCCCCACCGTTTCCTTCCTCCTTCAAGAGGGAAAACGGTGGGGCCGGCGTTTATTTCCCGTGGTGCAGCAGCATGACGCAACGGGGTGCTTCCGGGGAGCGGATACAGGCCCCGGTGGCAGCAGATCATTACCGGCCGACACAACAGCAGGGATGAGATATACGTGCAGCCACCGACAAGCAGATAGGCAACCACTCCAGGCGCATTGATGACAGAGCCGTCGCCCAGTGCTGACCGTTCAGCAGTGAAACCCGGGCTACGACTACCGGGTTTTTCGTCTTCCACCCGATGATGTCCAGCTGGAACCGGCTGGAACAACCAGGCCCACGTGCCCGGCGCTGAAGGAGCATCTATCTCCTCACTCAGTCCCCGTCTGCCATCAGCGGCCCCTATTCCGGCGCGCTCTCCCGCGGTGAATCATCAGCCAACCGACAAGTCCCCGACTACCGGTCTGTATCCATCGGCCGACTGGCAACCGGCAACTTTGGAGGTCATCTTCGGTTTTCGTTTACCTGTTTGTCGGCCCCGCGATGATGGCACTGTTGACGCCCCGGTCCCGATAGTGAAGGTTGCTTCCCATCGCAGGCAGTAGGTTGAGGATATGCCACAGTACCCAATCGAAACCCTGAAGGTCGATGGTTTCGGCCCGTTCGCCAATCTGAGTATCACTACAAGTCCTTCGCTGAACATTGTCGTGGGCGAGAATGCGACCGGAAAATCACTGCTGCTCAAACTTCTGTATGCCACAAGCAGAACCCCTGAGCCACGATCCGACGCTGACCAAGACTGCTCTCGGGTCATCGGTTGCCTCAAGGCTGAACGGGGTGTTCCGGCCGGAACAACTGGGACGACTGGCAAGTCGGGTACAAGGCAGAGGAAAAGTATCGATTTCCGTCGCCTTCGGTGGACTCGATGATCCTTTGTCCTTCACATTCAATTCAGCAGCCCGGTCTGAGGTGAAAATCGGCTCATTCCCCAAAACGAAGCTTGCCGACAACGCTGTGTTCCTGCCCTCGAGGGAGCTTCTTTCTCTCTACCCCGGCCTCGTGTCGTTGTTTGAAACCCGGGAAACCGCGTTCGATGAGACATGGCGGGACACAGCGGTGTACCTCGGAATGAGTGCTCTTCGTGGTCCGCGCAGCGTTGCCGCAAACAACATCCTCGAACCAATCTCCGAAGAAATTGAAGGGAATGTTGTGGAAGAAAACGGGCGGTTTTACGTCCGACTTCCCAATTCCGGTTCGAGAACCGCGAAACTTGAGGCCCCGCTGGTCTCTGAAGGCTACCGGAAACTGGTAATGATCATCAGGCTCGTCTCCAACGGTGTCCTGTTGGAAGGCGGCTATTTGTTCTGGGATGAACCAGAAGCAAACCTCAACCCGAGAACCCAGCGGGCTGCCGCCAAGGCGATCATCAGGCTTGCGGAAAGCGGCACACAGGTATTCGTCGCGTCACACAGTGTGTTCCTTCTGCGGGAAATCGAAATGCTTCTCAATGACGGCCAAGTCCGGAAAGCGATTACTCCCACTTACATCAGCATGCAGCGCGACCGGTCAGAGCAGGAAGACGGCCCCGCCAGCGGAAAGATTCGCGTCACCACCACAACGGATCCCGAAGGGCCGGCATCGATCGTCGCCCACGAGGAAGAAAGCGATCAGGCCATGCGTTATCTCGAAATGGATTTCGCATAAGCAAAAAGAACACACTCCTGACTGATGGGGTTGATCTTCACGTTTCCACCGGGATGGGTCATTTCGAAAATCGACGACTGGCCGGAGCAAAGGCATCTGACAGCACAACCATTTTTGCTGCAAGGCCTGCGATATTGTTGCCATCCACGGTGACGAGCTGTGGCTGATCGAAGCAAAGGACTACACCTACCGCGAGGCGTCCATCCCCGCCGATCTCCATGACACAATCGCCGCAAAAGTCTTTCATTCCCTCGCGGTTTTGGGGGGCACTGCGCTGAGTGAGAACAGCCAAAACCATGAGTTTGCGAGAAAGAGCCTCTCATGCAGGACCGCACGGGTGTGCCTGAACATTGAACTCCCTGATGGCGGCCAATTCCAGAAAGTCCTCTATCCTGTTCTCGCAGAACATAAACGCAGGCTCAAAAAAGCACTGCGCCCATTGAAGATGCCACACCCCACAGTGTCATGTTCGAAACAAAACGGGACAGAAACGACACATTGGACAGTTGATCGCGACCCTAAGACCCGCCACAAGCACTGGGACAGGTAATACGGCGTGAGCAGCAGCAAACCGGTTCCGCACGCCTAGCGCTGTGGCTGTTGGCCGGTCAGCAGCCCGGCGAGTTGATTGTCGAACAGGGTCAGTGCGCTGGCGATGGCCATGTGCATGTCCAGGTACTGGTAGGTGCCCAGCCGCCCGCCGAAGAAGACGTTGTTGTTCTCGCGTTCTTTTTGTGCCAGCTTCCGGTAGGTGAGCAGTTTTTCCCGGTCTTCCGGGGTGTTGATCGGGTAGTAGGGTTCGTCACCGTCGTCGGCGAAGCGCGAGTATTCCTTCATGATGACGGTTTTGTCATCCGGGTAGGTGTCACCGCGTTCGGGGTGGAAGTGCCGGAATTCGTGGATCCGGGTGTAGGGCACATCGGCGTCGTTGTAGTTCATCACCGGTGTTCCCTGGAAGTCGCCGGTATCGAGCACTTCCGTTTCAAAGTCGAGGGTGCGCCATCCCAGGCGCCCGGCACAGTAACCGAAGTATGTGTCCAGCGGCCCGGTATAGACAACAGGTGCTTTCGGTGAGGCGGCCCGGACATCGTCTTTGACCTCGAACCAGTCGGTGTCGGTGACCACATCGATGAGGTCATGGTCGGCCATTTTTTCCAGCCATGCGGCATAGCCGTCGGTGGGAAGCCCCTCGTAGGTGTCGTTGAAATACCGGTTGTTGAAGGTGTAGCGCACCGGCAGGCGGGTGATGTTGCCGGCGGGCAGTTCCCTCGGGTCGGTCTGCCACTGTTTGGCCGTGTAGTCGCGGATGAATGCCTCATACAGCGGCCTGCCGATCAACGAGATCGCTTTTTCCTCGAGGTTTTCCGCTTTATCGGTGTCGATTTCGCTGGCCTGTTCGGCAATGAGCTTTCTCGCCTCATCGGGGCTGTAGTACCTGCCGAAGAATTGGGCGATCAACCCCAGCCCCATGGGGAACTGGTAGGCCTGCCCGTCGTGCATGGCGAACACCCGGTGCTGGTAGCCGGTGAACGTCGTGAACTGGTTGACGTAACTCCACACCTTCTCATTTGAGGTGTGGAACAGGTGCGCCCCGTATGTGTGGACCTCGATGCCTGTTTCGGGTTCGGTTTCCGAGTAGGCGTTGCCGCCCACGTGGGAGCGCCGCTCAATGATCAGCACTTTCTTTCCCAGCTGGCTGGCGACGCGTTCAGCGACGGTCAGACCGAACAGACCTGCTCCGACAACAATCAGGTCATAGGGGGCGCGGTTTCCGGGTGCACAAGTCATGGCCCCCACCCTAGTAGCTGCCCGCCCGCCGGTGGCCCATCCGGCGGTGATGACGGCCAGTCGCCCACCGCCGGGGGCGGGGGAGACGATATTTCATTCGCGACACGCCGTCAGCCTCATCAATTCACACAAACAACACAAGTAACATAAGCCTCATCCATACCTATGATGGTTTTACACACCGTCCGCCACACCACAGGTGTGGTGCGGCAGAGGACAACCACTAACACCACGCAGTCCATGCCGGTGGGATGCGGCAGCAGAGCGCCCCCAGAAGCTTTTCCCGCGCTCGATGTTGCCGCCATCGACCACCGGCACCGTGCAGCACACATACCAGGGAGATAACGTGCAGCAACGCAAAAAACACAGCGCCTTCAAGCGCCCGGTCACCGCTTGGGTAACCGCCGCCGCGTTGGCGACCACAGCAATTGTCGGGGTCACCGGCAGCCATGAGATGCGGGAGGCGGAAGCCGCCACCCCCATGGAACAGGCTGTCGCACTGGCCACCCAGAACTTCGCCGAGGGTCTCAGCGTGCTTGTGGGGGATCCGGATATTCAGCGCGATCTCGGCGACGGGGCACGGGTGGTCAAGGAATTCACCCGCGATGACACCTTCGACATGTTTGCCCTGACCTGGAAAGGGCCCCGCGATATTGATGCGATGGTCCGTTCACTGCGCGAGGACGGCACATGGACCGACTGGTTTGCCGCTGCACCGATCACCGATCCCGACCGGCCGGACCGGATCAACGGCACGCAGATGATCTACGTGGAGCCGACCACCAAGGTGCAGGTATCGACCAATGGTGTCGATATTGAGCTGCCCCCAGGGGCCACTGATCCGCAGCAGCCGCCGGCAGACCAGCCCGCGGCCCCCGGCCCGCAGCACCCGGCCGAATACACCCGGCCTGTGCCGCCGGAAGCTGTTGACAGCGCTGTCCCGGCCATTGACAACGCCCCGGACAACCAGCCTGCGCCCCCTGCGGTACCGGAACAGCCCGTCGATCAACCGGCGGCGCCGGCACCGGCACCGGCGGAACAACAACCGGCACCTGCTGCCGCGCCTGCCCCGGAACAGGCGGGTGAGACTGCACCGGAACAACCGCAACCGGTGGAAGCGGCACCTGCACCGGCAGCTGTCCCGGCACCCGCACCTGCTGCTCCCGCGCCTGACCAGCCCGCGGCAGAGCACGGCCCCGCCGATCAGCCGGTGGCAGGTGACGGGCAGCCCGTGGATGCACCACCGGCGCAACAACCGGTTGATGCAGCCGCTGTCCCGGCTCCGGCACCTGTCCCGGCTCCGGCACCGGTTCCCGCACCTGCTCCGGCACCGGTTCCCGCACCTGCTGCTGTACAGGGGCCGGTGACTGATCCCAATGGTGTGAGCACTGTTCCCGCTGTGGGTGAAGCAGTGGCCACCATTCCGCTGGGCTTTACCGCCCCGCAGCCTGCCCGTGGCGTGTCTGTGGCCCAGCCGCGTGCCCTGACCGGAAGCAGCATCGAGCGTGTGGTCGATCTGATCAAACCCGTCGATGTCACCGCCGTGTTCGCTTCCGCCGAAGACACCGACACCCCGATGATGGATTTGGCCGGTATCGAAGATGATCTGAAGGGCATTCCGCGGATCATCACCCGCAAGGGCTGGATTCCGGAGGCATCAACCGAGTGCACCACCTTCAACGACAAAGTCTCGGCGATCGCGGTGCAGTCGACCGGCGGGTCAAACGACTACAGCCCGGAGCAGGTTCCGGCGATGCTGAAGTCGATCTACAAGTACCAGACCGGGCAGTTGGGCTGGTGTGATGTGGGATCCAACGCCTTCATCGACAAGTTCGGCCGTATCTTCGAGGGCCGTGCCGGCGGGTTGAACAAAGCCGTCCAGGGCCAGCACACCCCCGGCTTCAACGCCAACACCTGGGGTATTTCCCTCATGGGTGATTTCTCTTCGACCGCCCCGTCAGAAAATGCGGTGACCGCCGCCGGTGAACTGGCCGGCTGGCGGGCGCATGTCGCCGGTTTCAGCCCCAGCGGCACCGACACCCATTTTTCCGAGGGCAACAACAAATACCCGGAGGGAACACCGGTGAACCTGCCGAATGTGTTCGCATCCTCTACTGTGACCGGTCTTCCCGCCACAGAGGTCGCCGGCGATATTCCGGCGATCACCCGCGGGGCACAGACCCGCTATGAGGCGATCAAAGCCGGTGCTTTCGACGCCGAGGCGTCACGGTCGCTGGAGAAATTCCGCGATGAACAGCGCAAGAAGGCAGAGACGAAACGTCTGACGGATTCCCTGCGCACCGACCCTTCCGGGGCAGCGTCACGCTACCTGGGTGGACTGGCCGGCTGGGATGACAATGACGGCTCCTCGACGATGTCGAAAGTCGATCAGAAACTGGCTGATCCGTCCACCCAGACGGTGCTGAAAGTCGCCGGTTCCCTGCTGGCCATTGGTGCCACGGTGGCGGTATCGCGCGGCCTGGTGCCCGATGAGCTGCAACAGGTCGGCAACGCCGAACTGGTCAGCGGGGTAACCGTGAGGGATATTCCGGTGATGGTCACCAAACTGCTGTCGCTGGGCGGTGACACCAAATACTCCCGCACCTGGCAGCGCATCGACGCCACCGTCGGCCCGGCACTGGGCAAGGTTCTCGGCGGGCCGACCACGGCCACACCGGTCAGCGCCCTGAATTCACAGATCACCTATGTGCCCTTCGAACACGGTCTGATTGTCTCCTCCCCGGAGGCCGGAACCCACGGAATCTGGGGTGCGATCGGTGACGCCTGGGCGGCCCACGGTTTCGATACTGTGCTGGGCCTTCCGGTCAACGAGGAATACGCGGTTGACGCCACCACCCTGCGCACCGATTTCCAGAACGGTTTCATCACCTTCGACCGCACAACCGGAACCACCCAGGTTCATCTGCCGGGCGGTGACCAGCTATCCGTCGAACACGTGCTTGCCGCATTGACCGGGCAGACTGATCAGGCCGACACCGTCAACCGGCTTGTCGGCTCCTCGCAGTAGCGGCCGCATCTTTGCCGCATATTCCCGTGTGATCCGGCGGGGCGCACAGTGGACCAACCCGCTGTGCGCATCCCACCGCCATCCCCGCAACGACTTTCCCGCTTCGGCGGGGCCGGGACACGAATTCCTCCCCCACATCAAGCCCCTCACCGCAGTTTTTGCCCTCACCGGCCGGGCTGCCGCAGGCATCATCATCTCCCTGGGATGCCCGGCAGACAAACCGGAAAAGAGCAAAAAGGACTCCGGTGACCGGCGGGGATGTTTTTCTCCCGGCCCCGCCGATTTTTTTCTGCGTGGCGCTTGCCCTGTGTGGCCCCGCCTACCGCTGCACACACCGCGGGTTGCCCTGCGGGGCAGCCGGATCCGCCGCCCGGCTGCAGCCGGGAAACAACAGCACCTGCAACACACAGCCGCACCACCGGCTGACACCGGCCGGGAAGTGCGTGAGCTTTTTTCAGCACAAACCCGGCGGGAAATAATCAGGGACCGGTGGTGGGGCCGAGGATCTCTTCGAGGATGCCTGCCACCCCGTCGTGGGCGTTGTCGGCACAGACGATATCGGCGATGAGTTTGACTTTCTCGTCGGCGTTGCCCATCGCCACCCCGATTCCGGCCCACTGCAGCATCTCGGTGTCGTTGGGCATATCGCCGAAAGCGATAATGCTGCCCCGGGTGATACCGCGCTGGCGGGCCACATCTTCCAGGCCCATCCGTTTGGTGACCCCGGGGGCCGCTATTTCCACCAGCCCGTCGGGGATGGAAAAAGTCATGTGCGCGGTCCCCGCGGGAATGTGGGCCGCCAATGCATCGAAGATGTCCCGGCTGGTGAAATCGACATTGCGCACCAGCAGTTTGACCACCGGTTGGCTGGTCAACTCGTCCAGGCCGACAATATTCGGGGCGACGGTCTCGCCGGGGGCTTTGCCTTCCGGCTGCCAGATGTGGGTGTAGTCGGGGCTGATGAAAAAACTGTCCACGGCAGGGCTTTGCCCGACATCACCGCCGCGTTCCACCGCAAATCCGGTTGTCCCCCGGCCGTGGAACAGGGTGGTGGCCACCTCAACAATGTGGGCGGCAGCATCCGGGGCAAGCCGGTGGCTGGCGGTGATTTCATCCCGGTTCGGATCAATGACCATCGCACCATTGGCACAGATGCACAACGGGGCATAGTCGAGCTGGTCGACCACCGGGGCCAGCCAGCGGGGCGGCCGGCCGGTGGCGATGACAAACCCGCAGTCGGCGGCAATGATCCGGTTGATGGCTTCTTTCAGCCGCGGGGTGACTTTTTCCTGCGGGTTCAAAAATGTGCCGTCCAGATCGCTGGCCACCAGCCTGATGGTTCGGTCACGGTAGTCAAGACTCATGGGGGCCTTCCGGTGGGTGGACCAGGCAGATGACGCCACGGCCACCGCTTTTTTCAACAACAAACGGGCATCCGGCAATCGGTGCGATCATGTCCGGTCCCTGCCGCGGGTGCGCCTGTGACAGTGGTCAGGAGCGGGTGAGGAAAGCTTTGATGCGTTTGAGCGCAACGACGACCCGCCCTTTGAGGCTGTGGCCGGCCGGGGTGAGTTTCTGGATCGCCCACATCGATTTGCGTTCGATTTTTCTTTCCAGGCGGTCGGCTTTTTTCTCTGCCCGTTCACGCTTTTCCGTGGTGTAGAGCTCTTCCGCCTGCCCGGGTGTGGGGGCTGATCCGCCGTGGGATTCCGGAAGCCACCACGGGGAGCCGGCGAACGGACCGAACAGCTCGATATAGCGCTCAACCGCGGCATCGAGCATGGCATCCATGGTTTTTTTCAGCTGCTCGGTATCGGCCTGCGCATCACCGGTGGTGGGGATTGGTTCACCGATCCGGATCAGCACCGGGGTGTGGGTCCGCCCCATCGATACCGGACGGTCTTTGGTCCACTGCCGCTGCTGGCCGAACATGATCACCGGAATCAGTGGCGCCCCGGCGCGGTGGGCAATGCGGGCGGAGCCGGTTTTCAGCTCGTCGCGGATGTCAAACGACCGGGAGATCGTCGATTCGGGGAAAATACCGACAAGCTGACCCGACCGAACGCGGGCCACGGCTTCTTCCAGGGATCCCCGCCCGGCGGCCCGGTCGACACTGATGTGTTTCATCGCCCGCATCATCGACCCTGCCACCGGCACGGAGAATATTTCTTTTTTCGCCATGAACCGCACCAGGCGGCGCCCCCGCAGGTATCCCGCGGTCCCGGCGTAGATGAAGTCCAGGTAGGAGATGTGGTTGACAGCCAGCAGCGCCCCGCCGTGAAGGGGAATATTGTCGACGCCTTCCACGGTGATGGTGGTCGCCTGTGCCCGCATCATGGTGCGGGCCAGGGCAACGACACCTTTGTAGAAGCGTTCACGTGATTCCCGCGGGTGCGGGGGAACTTCCGTGTAACCGGTGGGGACACGGAAGACCCCGGTGGCGGTGAAATCGGTTTCGCGGCTGGCAGGTGTCACTGGTGGTTCCTGGTTCGTAGTGGAAAAAACACAAGGCGGATATGGGGTGCGGTCGACTGCCGGGGCAGCTAGCCCAAGCCCGGTGGTGGCTGTTGCAGGCCTTCAAGGCCATCCGGGCCGGGACAGTCTTACGGCGCCGGGCGCAGCATGTCCGTGCCGACATAGGGCTGAAGTGCCGCGGGCACCGCCACCGAACCATCGGCGGTTTGGTGGTTTTCCAACATCGCGACCAGCCAGCGGGTGGTGGCCAGTGTTCCGTTCAGTGTCGCGCACGCCCGGGTGCGGCCATCCTCATCCCGGTAGCGCACTTTCAGCCGACGGGCCTGGAAGGTGGTGCAGTTGGACGTCGACGTCAACTCCCGGTAGGTGTTTTGGGTCGGAACCCAGGCCTCGGTATCGAATTTACGGGCAGCCGACGACCCCAGATCACCACCGGCGACATCAATGACCCGGTAGGGAAGCCCGCAGGCGGCCAGCATGTCTTTTTCCATGGCAAGCAGCTTCTGGTGCTCGTCTTGGGCGTCTTCCGGCCTGCACCAGGTGAACATCTCGACTTTGTCGAACTGGTGGACCCGCAAAATACCGCGGGTGTCTTTGCCGTAGGAGCCTGCTTCCCGGCGGAAACAGCTCGACCAGCCGGCGTAGCGCAGCGGACCGTCGGACAGATCAATGATCTCGCCCGAGTGGTAGCCGGCCAGCGCCACCTCGGAGGTGCCGACCAGGTACAGGTCGTCTTCTTCCAGGTGGTAGATCTCATCGGCGTGCGCGTCGAGAAAGCCTGTGCCCTGCATGGTTTCCGGGCGCACCAGCACCGGGGGAACCATGAGTGTGAAACCGTGTTCGACGGCTTTTTTCGCCGCCAGATTCAGCATCGCCAGCTGCAGCAGTGCGCCGTTGCCGGTTAAGTAGTAGAACCGGGCACCGGATACTTTCGCGCCCCGCTCGCAGTCGATCAGCCCGAGGGACTCGCCCAGATCCAGGTGGTCTTTGGGTTCGAAATCGAAAGACGGCTTCTCGCCCACTTCTTCCACAACAATAAAATCGTCTTCGCCGCCTGCCGGGGCGCCCTCGACAATATTGCCGATACGCCAGGCCAGACGGTTGACTTCTTCGGAAGCTTCCTCTGCCTCGCGGGCGGCTTGTTTGACCTTTTCTTTCAGCTCATTGGTGCCCTTGAGAAGTTCTTTCCTCTCCTCCGGGGTTGCTTTGCCGATCTTTTTTGTCAGCGCATTCTGCTCCGCTTTCAGGTTCTCTGCCGCGGCAATGCAACTGCGCCGTTTCTCATCGGCGTCAAGCAGCTGGTCAACCAGGCCCGGATCCTCGCCGCGGGTGATCTGCGACTGGCGGGCGGTATCGGGGTCTTCTCTCAAGGCTTTCAGGTCAATCACACCCCACACCTTACCTTCTGGCGGCCGGTGAAAACCCGACGACCCCGCACCACAGCTACCCGTTTTTATCTTTCACCCCCACTGCATCCCATGACAGACAGGCACCTGCACCCAACAGCCTGAAAGCTGCACATCTGTCTCAACTCCGATGGCCCGACCACACCCGGTGCCGGCGGAAGCCGGGTGTGTTGATCGTGCAGGGTGCACTGCGGCATGATGGCTGTTGATATGGGCAACATCAACGACACTTTCCGGTCACAGCCAGCTGTTGTGACGGCGCTGGTCGCAGCCCTGGTGGGCGCCGCAGCCACCGGGGCCTACGACTATGTCAGTATCCGGGCTGTCGAGGAGTCGGTGACACCGGTTGACAACGCTCCCCGCCACCCGGTGGAGCTGGCGGCACCGACGACCAAAAATATTCCGGTTTTCTCCGACGCCCAACCGGGTGACTGTTTGACCTGGGATGTCGGTGCCGATGCAACGGTGAGCAACTTCCACAAAACCGACTGTGCCAAAGACCACCGTTTCGAAGTGTCGTCCCGGGAAAATCTCGCGGCTTTCCCGGCCAGCGAGTTCGGGCCCGAGGCGGAGCCCCCGTCGATTACCCGGCAGGCGCAGCTGAGGGAACAGCTGTGCAAGCAACCGACCATCGATTATCTGAAGGGCACCTGGGATCCGAACGGCCGCTACATCATTGCCCCGATTCTTCCCCAGCCCGCTTTCTGGAAAGCCGGGGACCGCACCATGCTGTGCGGTGTCCAGGCCCCCAATGATCAGGGCATTCCGCAGTTGACGAGAGGCAAAGCCGCGGAACAGGATCAGTCCCGTGCGGCATACCCCGGCCAGTGCATTGCCGTCGACCGGGCCAATGCCACCAAGATTGTCGACTGCCAAGCCGACCATGCCCTGGAAATCACCCAGGTGGTGGATCTGAAACAGCAGTTCCCGGAGACCACCCCCACCGTCGATGAGCAGGACGAGTACCTCAAACCGATCTGCCAGCAGGCCGCCCAGGATTATGTCGGCGGGGATGACAATCTGTACAACTCGACTCTCGAATCATTTTGGACAGTGATCCAGCCCCGCAGCTGGGAGGGTGGTTCCCACACCGCGAAATGCGCACTGATCAAAAGCAGCGAGGACGGCTTCGCAACTCTCAACGGATCAGCCAAAGGGGAATTCACCATCAACGGTGCTCCCCCGCCACCACAGCCACCCCGGCGTCCGCTGCGCAATCCCCCGCCAGAAGATGCAGCAGAGGACAACCAGCCGGCACCCGAGGCACCGGAAGCGCCGGCGCCTCAAGTACCCGCACCGGAGCTGGCTGACAATGAGAACCCGCCACCACCACCGCTGCCCCTTGGCCCTTAAAACACCATCCGAAAAAACGTTGGGGACACAAACACAACCGGCAGCGCTTCACCCACGCAAATCCCCCGGCCACTTCAGTTCCCGCCAGTGGCTGACACAACGATCCTTTACGGAAACCAAACCCCCACGCCTCGGACGGGCTCTTAAAAAGAACCGGGCACAACAGCTTTGAAAGAAAAGCTTGACCGTTCCCGGGTTCGCGTTCAGCGAACCCGGGAACAACACTGTGCATGCACGCCGTTGAAATAAGTGACCACCACAACCCCGGGTATCTGTTGTCCCGTCCCTCAAGGAGCAGCCATGATCGACGTCAGCGACGAACGTTTCGAAGAACTCGTGGATATGGGCCTGGACCGGATACCGAAACACTTCATTGACCGCCTGGACAATGTGGCCATCCTCATCGAGGAATGGTCACCGAAATCGAACACCATCCTCGGTCTCTACCACGGAACCGCACTGCCGGAACGTCTCGCCAACCACACCGGTCTTCCGTCAACGATCACCATTTACAAAGAGGCCTTGAAAAACTACTGCCGCACCGAAGAAGAACTCATCGAGGAAGTGGCCACCACCGTCGGCCATGAGATCGGCCACCATTTCGGCTTGGACGATGAAGAGCTGCACCGCCTGGGGTGGTGATAAAACAACCCCTCCATCCGGCCGGGAGCATAATCCTTCACAGGAAAAGAAAAACAGCCACACCACCGTCAGCCCGTCTGGCCGCCAGGACCACTGCTCCCATGATCCACACTGCAGACACACCCCACACGGACAAGACCGATCCCGCCCACAGGTTCCTTCTTGTGTGGCGTAACCCGGACACCGGCAGATCACAGTGTGTGGGTCATGTAGCAGCGGATGAAGACTCGTGGCAGCTGCACTACACAGCCACTGCGGCAACTCATCCAATTCCTGGTTTCACGGGCCTGCGGCAGTTTCCGAATACCCGAGCCACCTACCACGGGACAGGGCTTTTCCCGTTCATCAAACAGCACACCATGCACCGCGGGAAACTGGACTACGACGAGGCCATCCGGGAGCTGGGGCTTGATCCCTCCACCGCCACGGCCGTCGATGAGATCATCCGTTCCACCGGCCGCAGACTCACCAGCCCGTTTTTCCTGGTGGAACAACCGGTGGAACACCGTGGCCGACTGCGGGGACATTTTCTGCTCAGCGGGGTGGACCGCATCCCCCAGGAAGAGATCCATCTTGAAACAACACCGGTGCGGGTAGGTCGCAGCCTGCACGAGAGGACTCTCACGAGCATCAAACCTCATGACCGCCTGTTCGTGCTGCCTGAAGTCAGAGACGAAAAACAGAGACAACCCTTGCTCGTCTGCGCCAACCACAACGGCACCACAGTCCCGGTTGGCCGCATCCCCGACTATCTTGTGCCACCGTTCCACAATCTCATCGAAAAAACAGGCGACGCGAAGGTCTTCGCCCACCACGTCAACAGCCCCGGCACCGTTTCACACCTGCGGGTGCTGATGCTGCTTGATACACCGGCCCCACCATGCAATCCATTTGAGGGTTTGTAGCGGTCCTTTTTTATGATCCAGTCCGCACCCACACACGATGGACGGCGGTTGGGCGCAATCGATATCCCATAGCCGGTTGATCATCCCCAGCCAGCCAAAATTCCTTGCGTTCCTTGCTTTCCAGATGTACTACCGCATATTCCTGAAAGGGCCTTCACCAGCTGTTTTGACGGTGCTATTCTTCTGTCATGGAGATGCGCTTTGACTGCATGACAGCTTATGAACGAGCCCAGTGGGATTCGATCCAGGAATGGAAGGACCGCAGGTGGAAACAAGCTGCAGATTTCGCTGCCGGAAAGGCGAAAGAAGCAGTCGCTGCCGCTGTGCCGCAGCCGGTGAAACACGCCGCCGCCGCTATCCAGGAAATCGAAGAGCTAGACAAGTTCAATAAGATCGTCAACAAGGCTGCAATTGGGTTCATCACCACCCTGGAAGATGCTGGCCGGGCCACTGCCAGCCAGAAAAAGGTTGTCCGCCGTCTTCACAAGAAAACAGGGGTGGAACTGGAGACACTGTCGGACATCCGGGAAAAGCTCAGTCTTGAACAATTGGTCAGCAACGAGCCAAAAACTCAGTTGGGACTGGGACACAAAGGGGTGGCCGGCGTGGTGGGCGCTGCCGCAGGCGCCGCTACCAGCGCCGGTTTTGCTTTAGCCGCCGCCGGAAATGCGGTTCCCGTGGTAGGGGCAGTTCCCGGTGTCAGTGTTGTGCTGGCAGCGCTTAGTGCGGACTTGAGTCTTCTGATAGCAAACTCTTCGTCAGCGGTCACCAAAATCGCCTACAACTACGGTTACGATCTGAGCCTTCCGGAAGAACAGATGTTCGCCACCGCTGTCATCACCGGGACAACCGCCGGCGAAAAGATCGCCTACGAGGCGGCTATGCACCGATTGATGCTCGATCTGGCACGGAAGAAGAAATGGGACCAGCTCAACAAACACATTTTTGCGAAATTGATTAAATCCCTGTTCAAAGCTATGGGACAGAATTTGGCAAAACATCAATTGGTCAAAGCCATCCCTGTCGCCAATGTTGCAGTGAATGCCGGCTTGGACATGTGGACGCTGCACTCGGCCACAGAAAGAGCCCGCTACTACTACCGCGAGCGTTTCCTCATCGAGCGTTACGGCGTCCGCGATGGCCGTGAAGACATCGAAGAAGCAGACATCATCGCGACAGCTGATGAACTCTTAGACGCCATTAAAAATGACACCACAAATTCTTTGAAAGACGCGGCTGCTGCACCACGAGCGACAACAGGCCAGCCATCTTCAGATACCCCACCTGAATCCAGCACTCAGACCAATGCCCCATCCGGCGCCGAAATAGACGGAACTGCTAGTTAGTAGTCAGGTACAACGACGACTATCCAGCATCCTCAACAAGTACCAGGGATCCGGACCACTGAAGTCCAATTCAATGCATATACAAAAAGTTCGGTCACACCATCGCCCCGAAGAATTTACCAACTCCCTCCTGCGTCGGGAGATGTAGATACTCAGAGTTAAAAAGAAGAACCACCCTCTTTCCGGAAAACGGAGTGCACAGTGACACCCCGGCAGAAGATGTCTGCCGGGGTGTTGGGTTGCCTTCAGTTGAAACTACAAAACTCGTTGCCGAACTGATTGCCCGTAGTGGCTACCTCATCTGGTGAATCAGATTGGGGAACTGGCCCAGGAAGGTCCACAGGACACCGATCAGTAGTGCCAGAGCACCAAATACGCCACCGGCAATGACGGGAAGGTTGCCGCCGGAACTTGTTTTTCCGGAATCAGAGGATTGGGTCACGCTCGCGCTGGTTCCGGGAGATTTTTGTCCATCATCGGTGGGTACTGTTGTCTCTTCGCCATCGGAGGGAATCTCTTCCTCTTTCGGTTTGACGGTAAGAGAAACAGCGACTGCCGAGCCTTTCTTGTTGGCCGTGGGGACTTTTAGCTCATGGGTGGCAGCGTCGTAAGTGACGCCTTCTCCGGTGGCCCAGAGAACGCTGTCCGGCGTGACGATGGTGACGTAATCCTGTTTCTGGCTCGGGTCGGAAATCGTCAACGTGTAGGAATCAGCAGCCGTTTTCTCTGCAACAACCGACAGTCTGGTTGTGGCTTTGAAGCCCTGCGGCAGTTTCGCCCCATCAGGCGCAAACACGTTAGCGGCGAACTTGGAGCCGTCGGTGGTCTCAATCGACTGAACATCGGCGGTATTGGACACGATCTTCACCGGATCAGCATCTTTTTCCTTTGCCAGCGATTCTACGGTAGCCCCGGGTTCAATCGAGTAGGCGTAGGAGGCGTCTTTGGCTTCTGCACCGTGATCGATGGTCACGGTACCGAAGGTGTTGGACACGGTCTCCATATGCTTTTCACGCTGGTTGATGTCATTCCAGGCACCGGTGCGATCCACGCGTTTAAAGCTTGCTTGTGTGCCGTCGAGCATCCGGTACGCGATCGGTGTGGCATCACCGCTCGGCTGGTAGATGACTGTGTCTAAACTATTTTTTCCGCCACCAAGATCAGTGCCGGTTCCGTCGGTGACGCTGTACAGTCCATCCCCGATGATCCGGTTGTCAACCACAGTCTCAATGCTGGCATCCGCACCGTCCGCGTCCTTGTTCCCTGTAGTCGTGCCGGAGATACCGGCGCCGAGGGCAATGATCCTGTCGGGGAACACAAACCAGGACTTGGTCGCCTGCAGATCCATATCCGCAGATTTCTCATTCGGTGTGTTGTCGTTGAGTACCCAATCTGACTTGTCGATGTACTGGCTGATTGCGGACAGGTTGTCTGTGGCTACCCCACCTGTGGCATCCATGTTCTTGCCGGGTCGTTCCCGGTAGCTGGAGTCATCATCCGGCAGCGCCCTGGTGTCGACTGTGGTGCCCGGCAGACGGTACGGATCAACAGTCGGCCAATAGTCCCCGAGGAACTGCATGGAGTCACCGTTGAAGAGGTAGGTCATGCCGTCTGCGAAGTGCCATCCACGAATGTTTTCGTGGGCACCGACCTCATAGGATGAAATTCTGTCGGAGTAAAGACCGAGGCTGAAAACATGGTTTTCTTCCCGGTCTATGAATCGGTCCATCTGCGGGTAAATGTAGGCCCCTTGAGCAGGACGGCTGGTGAGTGTTTCGCCCTGTTCAACAGCTTTTTTGATGGCATTGAGATCAGTGAAGGAACCAGCCTTGCGGTTGAAGCATTCTTTGCTGTTCTCGATCCAGTATTTCGAGGCCGCCAGAATCTCCTTCCGGTCACTTTCCGGCATGGAATCCGCCAGATCAATGAGCCGGAACACCACCGAGTTGCACCATGCATCCGGGCCGGATGCCACTTTCCGGGTCAGTCCCCGCCCTTTCAGTGCAGGGATTCCGATACCACGGTAGATGTTCGGCAAAACCCCATAGGACAGTGAGTGTCCGAAGCTGGTGGCATACTCATCACCGGCCGCATAGTCAGTGCCCGCGGTGACAGACAGGATGCGGGACAATGCCGTGATCAGTGACTCACCGTAGCCACCGGTGTAGGCAAATGATTCATGGTCGACGTAGGAGCCGTCATCACGGAACCCGTTTCCGTCAGTGTTGAGCATGAACGGTTCGATGCCCTTGACAGCCATCGCCACACGATCGGTGTCGTTGCGCAGCAAACCTGTTCCAAGAACAACCACCGCAATGTCCAGACGGTTGCCGCCAGCCGATTCTTTGTCCGAGAACGTCAACGGCCCCCATGTTTCAGTACCGTCGGCTTGCTTCGGTCCCCGTGTGAGCTGCTTCTGCGGCGTTGGATCATATTTGTTGATAATGCCTGTGTAGTGTTCGATTTGCTGCTGGGTGAGCGCGCCTTGAGAATCAAGAAGAAGCAGGATATCGGTGAAACGTTGGGCACCACCGATCTGCCAGGGCCACCAGTTACCGATCATTTGCTCACCGTCATATCCCTTGTCCACCATATGGTCAAGGCCGGCGATCAGTTCTTTTTTGACATCTTCGCGCCCGTACAGGTCAGTACCTGGCGTCGCCCAGGCTTGAGCAATGAAACGCAAACCGTCGAAACCGTCACGGAAATAACGCGACAGATCAGCAGCCCACTTCCCTCCTTCATCGACCTGCAAGTATTCGCGATCCGCGACATCGGATTTGACCATTGTTTCCCACAGCGAATTGCCCTTGTTGTTGATACGGCTGACAAGGGCTTTGGCTTCATCCGAGTCATACTGCCCGGATGAACCGATGATTCCTTCGACCCAGCGTTTTTTCATCAGGTCAATGGCCTGGGCGTTGGTGGTAGTTGCCCCAGAAGTGGTTGTTTCTTGTGCAGCGGCAACAGGCGGAACCGAAAGGGGTGCGATCCCCAGGGCGATGGCCAAGCCAACCGCGGACAATCGTTTACCGGAGCTTTTAAAACGGGATAATTCGGACACGGATCCCCACAATCGTTTGGTTCGGGTTGGGCGGGTGCAATGATCCACAGAGGCCCCACAGTCGGACCCAAAAACAGCCAACGCCAAAGGTGTTATCCAGGACACATTGGAGTGCTTTGTGTACCGCAGATCATGTTGTGCCCCGATACTAGACCGCCATGCCGCATAGAGATACCCCTGCCTTGCAGCCCAACCATATTTTTATCCACCACCTAGGCCAAATACACCCATTAGTTTTGGCTTTTTACTATTTTTGCCAAATGAATAACCAGGACCGGGGGGAGCTGTTCCCACCACATCCTGAGTAAATAATCGATTTTGAGCAGTCGTTTCCCCGCTTTTCCAGCCACACAGAGACACCCCCACACGTGTAGCACATAAACCCCCCTGACCTAGGGTGACGTCAAACACATACTGGGCAATATCTGGCTTCTTTCACACACATGGAAGCAACCAGCGGCATATGAAAAGCTTTCGTCAGCCCCGACAAAAGCCAACAAACGATGTTCATGACAGTGCCCGGTCACGTCTCGGACAAGTCCCCTAATGATGTTGTAACGTTTTTCAGCTCTTTTTGGTGTCTTCGCCGGTGTTGTTGGCGCGATGCTAAGCGGCCCTGGTGTCTTTTTGCGTGTCGATGCCGACGAGGTGTGGACCGTATACCAGGACGTGCCCGGGTCTTGTGCGATGCTGTTGATGCTTGCGTGGCTGCCGGCGAGCTGCTCAAACCCTAGGTGTTCAGTCGTCGGTTAAGCTACGCCACATCTGAGTACCTTCCAGTGGCTGTGCTCAGCCGCGTCGAACCTTGACACCGTGGTTTTGTTTGGGTGTTGATACGCCTGATCACTAAGGCACAAAACTGTCAGTTGTCGGGTGCGATGAGAATCTTCGCCGACTACGACTGTTTCAATACCATCTTCCAGCCGGTTCTCCTCAACACAAGGAGACACAGCTGGCCTTTGTTGATCGCGCCCGAGATTTTAGTGCGTTGGGCTGCCGTGGGATACGGGAAAGCACACGTGGCTACAGCCCGTGGTCAATACCGCATGCAGACGGGGAATCACGGCGAAGTCCACCACCACCGGACTGGTAACAACCTTGCATGTCATGGCTGGGTGGCCCGGCAGCTGGCGCCATCGGCACGACTTAAGATCCCGGCCATCAACAAGCTGGGGCATCTGCTCCATCGATACCGGCAGCACCCACCTGCTGTTCCGGGTCATCAATGACGCCTACTTGCACCACACCCTAGTGATCACGACGACGTTGGGTTTTCAGATGGGACATCGTATTCGGCGCCGGTGCAATCATCCCGGCAATCCTTAGCCGGATCGTGCCGATTGGAAGGGCTTTAAACGATGTCTGATCAATGAGCCACGCGCTCATGAACTAACAGAGCCTGGCAACCTGGCTCACACAAACTTGCCAACTTGGCGCACTAAAACATGACAGAACACGTTCTCAGAAAGCTACCGTTCCACTTCCTCCTGTTTTAGGCTGAAAGCTGGTGCCCCTGCTGCCATGCCTTCGCCCGTAGCCCCGCCACATCCAACTGGTCTGCCGGAATAGGTTCTGAAATCGTCTTGCCTTGGCTGAATACAACCACTCGGTCGGACGCCGCCAAAACTTCTTCTTCTTCGGACGAGGCGATAACAAGGGTGATTCCGTGTTCATGGGCCATATCCGAGAGAATTCGGTGGATTTGCGCCTTTACACCGATGTCAACGCCCTTGGTCGGTTCATCAAGGAGAAGAACTGTTGGGTTCTGGGCGATAGCCCGGGCAAGAAGAACCTTTTGTTGATTGCCACCTGAAAGTGACACGACCGGTGCAGTGACATCGCCTCTGATAGCGAGCGAGTCCAAAGTACGGTGGCACTCTTCATAAAGCTTTCTACGCCGCAGAAAGCCGAAGCTGAGGAAACGGTCAAGAATCGGCAGCGCCACATTGTCGAGTCCCGACATGCCGGGAACAATACCATCGGTTTTCCGCTCTTCTGTGACGTAAACGATTCCCTTCTTGGCCATTTGCGCGGGATTTTTCGGTTTGACTTCGACCCCCTCGAGAAGGATCGTCCCGCTGTTTACCGGGTCGATACCTGCGATAGCCCGCAAACATTCCGTGCGCCCGGCGCCTACCAGGCCGTACAACCCGAGAATCTCTCCCTTCCTGGCGGTAAAGGAGACATCAGTGCAGCCGGGTGCCGCCAGATGATTCACCTCCAGGCCGACAGCATGCGAATCATCGGCAGCAGAGCTTTCAGTTTCACCTTTTTGCTCTTCGGCCCCATGTCCGACGATTGCTTCCACAACATCGTCATGGTTGAGTTCATCAACCCGGCGGTCGAGGCATACTTGACCGTCGACAATTGCAACAATCCGGTCGGCCAGACGGTAGAGTTCATCCAGTTTGTGGTCGACGATCAAAATCCCGATTCCGGACGCTGCCAGTTCTTTCAGATAATCGAGAAGCCGATCGACCTGTTTACCTTCCAACGATGTTGTCGGTTCGTCGAGCAACAGGTACCTGACATTTTTGGTGGTGGCGATGGCGATTTCCAGCAGCTGCCGGACCGCCACCGGATAAACGCCCACCGGCGTATCCGGATCAACCGGGAGGTTGAACCGTTCGACCATCTCCTGGGTCTTGGCCCGCATGGCCGAACGGTCCATTGCAAAACGACCACGAATTTCGCGCCCAAGAAAAGCATTTTCCGCCACTGTCAGGTTCGTCAGCAGAGATAGCTCCTGGTAGACGGTTGCAACGCCTTTCTCTATGGCATCACCGGGGCCACTGAAATGAACGGCTGTTCCGTCTATGCTCAGTTCACCGGAATCCTGTGAGTGCGCGCCTGACAGGGCTTTGAGAAGAGTCGACTTGCCGGCGCCATTATGGCCGATCAGACCGACTATTTCACCGGGGCGGACTGTCAGGTCGACGCCTTTGAGCACAGGAACATTGGAATAGCTCTTGGTGATGCCGGTGGCTTTGTAGCCTTCACGCTCGTTCGTGGTCATTGTGTGTTAGCCAACCTCCCCGGGAGCCGGTGTTTCACCGGTGGTGAACAGTTTCAGCGGCCGGAGGATTTCGGCTTCCACTTCCTCACCGTCGGCGTAGCTGCGAATCTGGTCAACAACCCGTTTGCCGTAGTCCTCTGGTTCCTGGGCCACACAGCCCGGGTAAAGATCGGTGAGGGTGATTTCAGAAGCGCAGAAGCCGTAAACCTTGACGTCGCGACCTGATGCTTTCACCGCTTCGATTGATCCCTGGGTGGCCGGCCCGGTGGAGGTGAAGATCACATTCATGTCCGGGTTGCCCTGCAGCATGGCGGATGCCACGTTGAGAGAAGTGTCCAACTGGACTTTGCCGTCAACGGTAGCGGTGACCTCTGCGTTCGGGTTTTCGGAAAGAACCTCTTTGAATCCGTCATCGCGGCTGACCACGATCGTCTGGTCGGGAGCTGTAACGAGGCCGACTTTGAGATCGGTGTCTTTGCCCATGTCCTTGAGAATTTGTTCCGCCATGGTTTTCCCGCCGGCAACGTTGTCGGCGCCAAGGTACTGGACGATGTGTCCGTTCTGTGCTTTGAGTGCTTTCTCGGAAACACCGACGTTGACCGTGAACACCGGGACACCGGCGTCATTGGCCGCCTTGACGATCGCAGCTGCCGGTTCGGAGTTCACCGGATTGAGCGCCATGGCACAGGGCTTCGACTGGAGGGCAGCCTGCGCCTGAGCAAGTTGGTTCGCATCATCATCGTTGGCGATCTGGACGTTGGTGGTGAAACCCTTGGCTTTGGCTTCATCTTCGAATCCCTTTTTCATCGCAACGTAGTACGGGTTGGTCTGGTTGGGAAGAAGCACCGCGATACTGGGATTGTCGGATGAACATGATTCGGGCAGCGCTGAAGCATCAGCTTGCTTGGATGCGCTGCCGGAAGAATCAGATTCCGATGAGGTACCGGTATCAACAGCTCCGCTGCAGGCCCCGAGAACAAGTCCGAGACCGATGATTCCGGTAGTGACGAGTGCGTTTCTTGATGTGTTGGTCATGTGGATCTCCTCGGATCGCGAAACAAAATGATTGGAATGAAACAAGTCCTGCGGGGTGCTGCACGTGCAGCCTTGCCCGTATATTCAGTTGGTTTGCCGCGGCACCGGTATGCCGGTTCGTCTGGCCGGATATTTACTGTCGGCCATCCCCGCCGGCATCCCAGGTTCCCTATGACGAACCCGGCTTCGGTTTTCCGGGGTGGCCGTCCATGTCACCTGTCGGCTGTATTTCAGGTGCAGCCACGGCATCTGCCGTTGCGCCCGTCGCTGCAGACTCAACGGATTCCTGGGACTGGGCTTTTTTGAAAAGCGAGGACAGTTTGAGGTTTTTCCTGTTCGTGTCGATCAGGACACCGACCAGAATGATCGCCCCGATCACCAGTGGCTGCCAGTAGCTGGATACACCGATCACGTTCATTCCGTTGGATACTTCGGCGATCAACAGGGCACCGAGGAAAGCACCCAGGATGCTTCCCGTTCCGCCGAACAATGACACTCCACCCACAACAGCTGCAGCAATGGAGTAGAACTGTTCGGTGCCGGCGCCGGCTGTCGGGTAACCGACCATCAGACGGGAAGCGGTGATGATTCCTGCCATGGCAGCACAAATACCCGACACGATGTAGACGAGGAAAATGGTGTTCCTGACATTGACACCCCCGAGTCGTGCCGTGTCGGGATTTCCGCCGACCGCGTAGATGTGGACGCCGGGAACCGTCCGCTTCAGGAAGAACGCACAAATCGCAGTCGCTATCAGGACACCAATCACCGGGAAGGGGATACCGAAGAGGGAACCGCGACCAAAGATGGCGAACATGGGATCGGTGATGGTGACGGATGCAGCATTTGTCAGAATCTTCGGGATCGATGCGGAGATACCGAATGTCGCGAAAGTGACGATAAATGGTGGCATCTTGCCGTAGTGGATCACCGCACCGTTGAATGCGCCGACAGCGATACCAACCGCAATGGCGATAAGTGCCGCACCCCACCAGGGCACACCGGCGGACATGGATAAGGCAGCTATCACACCGGTGAGCGCGATATTCGATCCCACGGACAGGTCAATGCCCGCGGTCAGAAGGCAAAAAGTCTGACCGAGGGCCAGGAAAAGAACGACTGTGCCGTTGAGTAAGAGAACACGTGCGTTGTCGAGGGTCCGGAATTCCGGTGCAAGAACCGACATGATGATGCCGACGACAATGACCACGAAGAGAATGCCGAATTCTTGCGGCACGCGCATGGGCTTTTTCCGTGCCTCCTGTTTGGTGGAGGCTGCAGGGCTAGAAGAAGTCACTTCCGGTTCCTTCCGATGTGCAATGAATTGACCTCGTTGAAGCGCTCGGTGATGAACGGTTCATGGGTCCCGTCGAACTCACTGACCAGGCGTGGACGCCACACCGGCGGGTTGGTTTGTCCGCTGAGCACCCAAGCGGCTTGGCGCGCGGCACCGTCAGCCACATATTCGCCGGGTTCCGGCACACGGACAGGCAGACCAAGCACCGTCGGGGCTATGCGGCACAGCGCTTCACTGCGTGCCCCGCCACCGACGAGAATGATTGATGTCACAGCCACTCCCAGTGCCCGCACGGCATCAATTCCTGCGTTCAATCCGCACAGGACTCCTTCAACCGCGGCGCGGGCAATGTTTTCCGGGGTGAGGTTGGAAACTGTCACCCCGAGCAGCGATCCTGTCGCGGTCGGCAGATTGGGGGTTCTCTCCCCCTCGAGATACGGGACACACACCAGTCCTTCAGCCCCGGGAGGAGCTGACAGTGCCAAAGCCGAGAAATCATCGTGGCCCACATTGAGTGCTGTTGCGTAGGCGTCCAACACCCGGGATGCATTGAGTGTGCAGGCCAGCGGCAGGAAACCACCGGCTGCATCAGCAAACCCGGCTACCAGACCGGTGCTGTCATGGGTGGGTTTCCGTGTCACGAGGGATACCACTCCGGATGTCCCGACGGATACAGCCACCTCGCCTTCTTTCAAACCGAGTCCCAAAGCGGCACCCGCATTGTCACCACAACCGGGACCAACCATAAACTCATTGCCGTCGAGCACCCCGCTGCCCGCCCGGGCTGCGGGATCCTTCACAGCAGGAAGCACCAAACCCGAGGTATCGCACCTCATGGCAAGATCAGTCAGATCACGCCGGTACTTGTTGGATGACGAGTCGTAGTAGCCCGTACCCGAGGCTTCCGAGCGGTCCGTGAAAAGATCGGTAATATCCGTGCTTCCGCAGATTTTCCAGCTCAACCAGTCATGCGGCAATGCCACTGCGGCAACACGGGAAGCATGGTCGGGTTCATTGTCGGCCAGCCACCGCAATTTGGTCACGGTCAGTGAAGCAACCGGCACACTGCCGATTGCATCAGCCCAGGCTCTTTTACCGGCTGCGCAGTCACCACCCCCAAGCTCCTCAATCAGATCCTCCGCGGCGCCGGCAGATTTCGTGTCATTCCACAGCATCGCATCCCGCACGAGGTCACCTCTTTCATCGACTGTGACCATTCCGTGCTGCTGCCCCGCCACCGAAAGCGCCTTGACGTCTTCAAGCCCCCCGGCCTGACGGACAGCCGCATTGAAAGCATCCATCCACACCGTGGCGGAGATCTCTGTGCCGGCCCTGTGCCGGGCGATACCAGCCCGCACCAGATCGCCGCTGTCAGCGTCACGAATCATGACCTTGCAGGACTGTGTCGATGAATCAACACCCGCTACCAGGTTCACCATCCGAACTCCTTACTTTGTTGCACTATGCACATAAGATAACCCGCGAAAGATGCCGATCCAAGCACTTTCATAAATCCGCAACGAATCTACCCCCGATAATTTCAGCCACGCACCCCCATAAAGGGCATCCCTCTCCGCGAAATGCGCGAAAAAGTCAGAGAAACGAGCATCCTCAGCATCGAAACAAAACTAGTACCGTGCAGACTGCAACAAAATGGGTCAAGGCAGAGTCAGTCACCGCCCAGACGGTTTATTGTGTGACCATGAACAAACGACCGGCAGCTGGCTACAGACAGGAATCACTGCGTTCCCACAATGCGTCCCTGATCGCAGGCGTGGTGACCTCCAGCTCCCGGCCAATCACACGAGCAGAGATTGTCTCTGAAACGGGACTGAACCGTTCCACGGTTTCCCGGGTAATCGATCAGCTTGTTGAGCAGGGAATCGTCACTGAACTGGGCACAAACGTTCCGAGTGGCGGCCGCCCGGCTGTTCTGGTGAGTCCTGCGCCCCGCACCCACGTAGCCATCGGCGCCGAAATCACCCGCAATTTTGTTTGTGCCCGGGGTGTTGACCTGACCGGCCAGTCACTTGTTGAGGTTCTCAAGCACCCGGCTTCGGAAGATGCCCACCACACCACCCGTATTTTGGGCGACTGCCTTGAAACTCTCACTGGACAAATCAAAGCCGCGGGGATGAACCTTGTCGGAATCCGCTGTGGCATCTCGGGGCTTTTTTCCGCTGACCAGAAAAGACTGCTGTCCGCCCCAACAGACGGGTGGGTCAATGTTGATCTCGCCAATGTGCTCGATGCTGCCGGTGGAAGCGGCCTCATGCGCTTTTGCAATTCCACGACCCTTGCCGCCGAAGCAGAAGCCCAGGCCCGCAGGACAGATCCTGATTTCAAGGACTTCATATATCTGGGCGGCATCAACGGCATTGGTGCCGCCCTGGTTCGCGATTGGAAGGTCGAAACTGGCCGCCGCGGATGGGCCGGGGAGATAGGCCACATCCCAATCATTGAAAACGGAAAACAATGCACGTGTGGAAGCAGAGGATGCCTGCAAACACTTGCAAGCCCAACAGCCATTGCTCAAACAGCAGGCTTTGCCGAGGGAACTCCCCTCGCCCAACTTCTTGCCGGCCTACGCCGGGGGGAACCAAACAGCAGGCGTGCACTTATCTCTGCAGCACACCACCTCGGGAGGGCTTTATCCACCTACATCAACCTGGTCGATGTACCAGCAGTTGTCCTCGGCGGAAGCTTCCGGCCTCTATACCCGCACCTGAAACCCCTGCTTGAAAAAGAGCTGGCAGAGCAGTGCCTGATCGACCGCATCGACTCAACAATGATTGCACAGGCAACACTCGGGGACTCCGCGGCCCCTACAGGCGGGGCATTACTGACCCTCCGGGAGTTTGTTTCGGATCCCACCCGCTGGACAACTCCTCAAGGTGGGTGGCGAAAGGATCTTCACCGCGGTGAATTCCCAGAGACTGTCATCTCCGAATGGTGAGCCGGGATACGAGGTCGCCTCCATCAAAAAGAGCAACTAACCGGACACCAAATCAAAACGCGTCCCACTAATAGAACCCAAGGGGCAAGTTTCGACAGAAACTTGCCCCAAGACATCTCTCACTGCTGGCCACAAGGCTCCTTCTCCACAGCCTTCATGATCATAACCACCGGTGAATCAAAATGCCGACTCCCAGCCAAAACCGGCTAAGGAACGAAAACAATCACGTAACTATCCAAGAAACCAACCCGAAACAACACTGGCCGCATCAGGGTCTACCTGTACAAAACATGTCACCGAGTGTTCAAAAGATCATGCAGGTCGACAACCACTTGAGCGTTTGGCGGCCAGCGGTATCGAATCCCAGGTGATACAGCGGTCGTTGAAGGCTCGCCCTGGGCTGGACACAAATCAAGTGGTGGTGTTCCGGGTTTTCGCGTCGCAGCCGGCATTGCCTCAAGGTGTACCACGGGTACTGTGACCACCAGTGTGACCGAGCGGTTAGATGCCAGGAGGTCTTCGAGTTTCCCGGATCACATTGGTCGCATAACTTTCCAAGCTGTCTGCAGTTAAGACATCGAGTGCAGATATCACTGGAGTGGCAATGCACTTGTGCGGTGTTGTCGCCGGAGATATCGGCGCAACCGATGTTCAGCCCGATCCCACCGGATCAGATGACGCAACCGCCCCAGGCCTGACTGGTATTGACCATGTACCTTTGGCGTTGCCGGAATGGACGGCTTGAACGTTTTTCATCTCGGACACCAAAGGCGCTTTTCGGCGGCGCGCACAGCACGCGGGGAAACTATACGTAGGAGCGCACACTCAGATCCCGGACTGGGAAAGCACGAATGATTCACAACCTCAATTGTGAAAAGTCAAATAAAGAACCAAGTACCACTGCACAACAACTGGGACCCGTGAAGTCCTGCCTTTAACCGAAATAGAAGGCTCATGTAGTCCGGCACCCCGCTACTGCGCATCATTGCCATAGTGGGGCGCCGGAAAACTCCCTAACAGCTCTGTCAGGACCTCCAAGGAACCCAACGCAGCCACGGTAGCCACGTCGGAGAAGCCATCAGAGGAATATCAAGACCACTGTTCAGCAGCAAAAACCACAGCGAAGCAACCGTGATACCTACGCCAACCACGCCTCCCCCAATAAAAGGAACAGCAGCCATGTTGGTGTTCTCCCCGACAGACGTGTTTTGACTAAGCGATTCGCTTTGACCACCGACGGGAACAGGCTTCGTCGTCGTCGACCTCGTCGTCACAGCAACAGGCTCCTCAACCACACTGGTCACCGTCGTCGTCG
>NZ_JAFLEQ010000018.1:0-10540 GCF_017307055.1 Corynebacterium mendelii
ACGCACTACAGCCGGGGACACTACATGTTGGGGCAGCCACCCAGACCCCAAACCTGGACACAACATGACTATGCACACTTATCTAAGTAGAGCCGACTTTTTACGGCTCTTCGTAATTTAGAGCACGTAGAGCTTCTCCATTAGTAGTCCGGAGTGCAGCAGTGGCTCTAAGACCTATTGAGAACATAGAGCCATTTCATTTCCGACCAACTAGGAATTTTGGCAGTATTCTTAAGATTTTAATCTATCTCTAAACCATTACATGTACTGTTATATCATCAAAAGAAATTACCCTAGAATTCGCTAGGAATTCATTGTCAGGTCGACGCCATGTATGCCCTTCCCCTCCCCGGATACGGATGAAGTTGAACCTGTCGGCCGTATAGATTCGCCCCTCGGCGGCAACCACCGAACGTAAAAAAGCCGTGTCCTCACCGGTAGATACATCTAGAAACCTGTGTTTCTGTGCGGTTTCACGAGGGAAGACAAGCGTTGGTCCGGCGACAAAATGGGTGAATTTGTGTTCGCGTTCGGGTGAGGTCAATGCAGTGAGGCCTCGTTGCTCAAGCCACGTGAAATGGGCCTGCTTGCCCACGACATCGGCGGCACTGAACATCAGGGCGTTGAGCTGGTCTTCCAGATAGTGTGGCCCGTAGATATCGTCGTCGTCCCATTTGGCAATCACCTCGCCATCCGAGGCGTCGACCAGTCTGTTCAGGCAATGCCCCAGTGAGTCCCCCGAATCACCTTCTAGAACAACTACATCGTCCAGACCCAGCTTTTCCGCTTTGTCTTTGATCCCTTCGGCAGGGAAGCCGTGAGCGAGAATGCACAGCTGCAGGTCAACATTGACTTGGGCAGCAGCCATATTGAGGACATGGTCGATCTGTTGTTTTCGGATCGTGGAGCAAATTACGGAGACCTTGGGGTGGTGACGCTTCTTCGCTTCGAGGCCGACCGCTTCCAGGACAGTATCCACACGGTGACCGTAGGTGTGCTCAGCCCAGATACGCCGGGCGGCCAGATGGTTCATTCTGTCACGCAGCTCCGGGCTTTTGACCAGTGCCCGCAATGCGTTTTCAGCATCTTCCGGGTTATCGACGACGGTGAGTTCTTCTGCCGGGAAAAACTCGCGCACCGCAGGACTGGGAGTCGTAACTACCGAGGTACCGCACGCGAGAAGCTCGAATATTCTGCGGGCACACATAGATGGTGAATCGACCACCGAGTTGACGTTCAAAAACACTTTGTAAAGCCTGTATGCCGAGAGCATCTTCTGGTAGTCGACACTGCCGATCACATGCTTCGACAAGGGTTTGGGGAACTGGTAGCGCTTGTCGCGACCAAGAAAGCGAGAGAAAATTTCTAGTCCGGTGTCCATCTCCCGGCGGGCACTTGCTTTGGACGCAGCACCCAAAAGCAGTTTCATTTGTTCCCGGCGCTCGGGGTATTTATGTGCGAAATACATGCCGGCAAAGGCAATGTCGCGGGTGGCGTGACCAAACTCCGGACGTACAGGGCTGTGGATGGCCGGCTGCGCGGCAAAGCCCAGGACCCCAACGTTGTCGTGTCCGAGGTGTTTTTTGTAGTCATCCACTTTATTGACGTCTGTGGTGAATACGTGGTCGAACAAGGCTGCCGTCTGGATGAAGTCCTCGAAGTGTACCGGGTCTTCCTTGTTCCAGAACACTGTCGGGATCCCGCGTCTGCGGCTTTCTGCCACCATTTCTTTGAGCTTGTCCCACGGCTTCGGAGTCAGAGCATACTGCCAGGCATCATTGTTGCCGTGCCACGCGGATTCGATGAACACCATGTCAAGGTCATCCAACTGGTCGCGCCACTGTCCGGGCTTGAGAAGAACCTGGTGCCACTCTGGGGCAAAAGCCTGTTCCGAGAAACTGTCGAGAATAACCCCGACACGCACGTCCCTTTGCTGCGCCGGGTTCACGATCGGCCGCCATGGAAGGAGGTGGGATACCATAGCTTTGCCTTTGAATTCACCGGCCCGGGTGGTGCGACGGAAACGCCGGGGCCTGAGTGCTCTACGGAGAGCCCGCGGTTGCTCTCTTTCGGCCACGAACCGTGCGATTATTTCTTTGACTACCGGAGGGCCTTCGCTGCGAACACGTTTGAGGGCTACAGCAATTCGGTGGCGGGTAATCAACATCGGAAACCTTCTGGATGGGGGCTAGGGAGGAACTCGGAGGCTCTCCTCCCCATTGTTTCATGTCAAGGATTTTCAACGACAACTACCGGAAACGACACCGTTGTTCGGTTGAGTAGCAATCCGGCTGATCGCCCGCGGATCAACCCCGGTGGCCGGGGTTGGCATAATTGGTTCCATGACTCGTTTATTCGGAACCGATGGCGTACGTGGAAAAGCAAACAAAACCCTAACTGCTCCTCTGGCGCTCTCACTGGGAGCCGCAGCCGCACATGTTTTGACAGGTGGCAAAGGTACAGCGAAGAGGCGGCCGACCGCAGTTATTGGAAGGGATCCGCGTGTATCCGGCGAGATGCTTGCCGCAGCTTTGGCTGCAGGTATGGCCAGCAAGGGCGTGGATGTGCTTCGCGTCGGTGTCATTCCGACACCGGGAGTGGCTTTTTTGACCGACGACTATGGCGCAGATATGGGTGTTGTGATTTCTGCATCACACAATCCCATGCCCGACAACGGCATCAAGTTCTTTTCGGCCGGTGGACGCAAACTCCCCGACGAGGTCGAAGACCAGATCGAGGCAGCCATGAACACTCTGCCACCGACCGGCCCCACCGGCCACGGTATTGGTCGTGTCATTGAAGAAGCCCACGATGCTGAAGAGCGTTATCTCGCCCATCTGCAAAGAGCTGTCCCGCAAAGTTTGAAAGGCATCAAAGTTGTGGTGGACTGCGCCAATGGCGCCGCATATGATGTGGCACCCCGCGCCTACGAGCAGGCCGGCGCAGAAGTTATAGCCATCCACAATGAGCCCAACGCCTACAACATCAACGAAGGTTGCGGATCCACACACATAGAACAGGTCAAAGCTGCTGTTGTTGAGCATGGAGCCGATATCGGCCTGGCACATGACGGGGATGCTGACCGGTGTCTTGCCGTGGATGCCAACGGCAACGAAGTCGACGGCGACCAGATCATGGCGATCCTTGCCCTGGGGATGAAAGCAAACGGTGAACTGCGCAAGAACACTCTTGTTGCCACCGTCATGAGCAATCTCGGGTTGAAACTCGCCATGGAGGAAGCAGGTATCACGCTACGTACTACGACCGTCGGAGACAGATACGTGCTGGCCGACATGAATGCCGGCGGATACTCACTGGGTGGGGAGCAATCCGGGCACATCATCATCTCCGACCACGGAACCACAGGCGACGGAGTGCTGACAGGTCTGATGTTGATGAACCGGATGGCCGAAACCGGGAAACCCATCGCAGAGCTCGCCAAAGCCATGACTGTCCTGCCGCAAATTCTCATCAATGTGCCGGTTCGCGACAAGTCGATAATCATGTCATCGGAATCAGTGAAGGAAGCCATGACAAAAGCCGAAGCGGAACTCGGCGCTACCGGGCGTGTACTCCTGCGCCCCTCCGGCACAGAAGAATTGTTCCGTGTCATGGTTGAGGCAGCGGACAAAGACACCGCCCATAAGGTCGCCGGACGCCTGGCAGCTGTCGTCGCAGAGGTGTAACTCACCAATCCCCTGGAAAGAGAGCACTTTTGGGGATATCGACTCTGAATCAACCTGTCGGTGTCGCTCAGTGCCACCGCGGTATCGACCGGCTTTGTCCCGTTGATGCCGGTCTTAAGGCTGGCCCAACGCCTGGACGGCGAAAGCGCCGATCGACCAACCGGTAAGGTTCAGGTTGATTGCCATGCAAGCCGTGGTGCACGTTTCCGTCGGGTTTTCCATCCGGCATGCACCCCGACTTTCGTCGAAGACGCTGGGAGATTCCTTGTCCGTGGAAACCACTCATGAACCGGTGATGACCGCCCAACACCTCACCAAGGTTTTCGGCAGCGGCGATGCCGCTGTAAAAGCTCTGGATGATGTGTCGCTGACTTTGCCAAAGGGTCGGTGGACAACGCTGATGGGGCCGTCGGGTTCAGGGAAAACAACGCTTCTGCATTGTTTGGCAGGGCTGTCTGTTCCTGATTCAGGGCGAGTGGCGCTGCACGGTTCTGGTTCAACAACAGTACTGAGCGAACAATCCGAAGGTGCCCGTGCAAAACTCAGGCGCAACCGGATCGGTGTTATTTTCCAGGAATTCAACCTGGTTCCGGTTCTCAGCGTCGCAGACAATATCAAGCTTCCCATGCGTTTGGCCCACACAAAGATCGGGCGCGACTGGTTCGATGAAGTGACTGGTCGGTTGGGAATTGCGGGAAGGCTGAAGCATCTGCCTCACCAGCTGTCGGGTGGTCAGCGCCAACGGGTGGCTGTTGCCAGGGCATTACTTCCGCGACCTGACATTATCTTTGCCGATGAGCCGACCGGAAATCTGGACAGTTCAACCACAGCTGCTGTTCTCGATCTGTTTCGCGAAGTGACCGACGGATTCGGACAGACTCTTGCCGTGGTAACCCACGATCCCGAGGCAGCCCGGCGCGGGGACTTTCTCATCAATGTGAGAGATGGCCGCATAGTGGGGGACACACTGTGATCCGTCTTGCATTTGGACAACTCCGCCACCGCGGAGTGCGATACCTTTCTCTTCTGTTTGCCATTGTCGCGGCGGTTGCGCTAACTGTAGCTACAGCCGCCATCACCCAGTCACTCAAACAATCAGTATCCGATGTGTTTGCGGTGACGTATCCGGACGACAGTGTGGTTGTCGGGGTACGCGGCACTCCGGAGCAATTTCCTGATCCTGTGGGAACCGTAACCACAGTCCCAGGTGTCTTGTCGGCGGTATTCGACAGAACAACACCGGCATATCTTTCCAATGGCGGTTCGGCGTACCGCCCGGTTATCGCCCAATCGATTACCGACGGCCCCCTGCAGTGGCGAGACATAACCAAAGGCCGGCTCCCGGCTGCCCCCGGTGAGGTCGCAACCACTGGGGATGAACCGGTGGGTTCACAGGTGAAGGTCAAAGCTCCCGGCATGGAAGACGATGATCCGGTGACGGTCGTCGGGCATATTCAACCGTCCGGTGTGGAGCAGTTCTCCGGTACGGAAGTTGTCGCCGCAGTCCCGGGGGTTCTGGCCCGGTGGGATACCGGTGGCTACTCGGGTGAAATCAGAATTGCCGTGGACAGCAGCTCCTCCGCCCAAGATGTTGCACGTTCCATTGCAGAAAGTATTGATCCTTCACTGGCCTCCACGGTTATCACCGGTTCCGAGCGTTCCACCTCGTTGGCCGACCGCTATCTGTCGAAACGTGACAGGTATTTCGTTTTGTTGGCTGTGTTTGTCCTGGTGGTTGCGGCCACTGCCCTACTGGTCATTTTCTCCGCTTTTTCGGTCGTCACCGGTTCCAGACGACGGGAGTTCGCACTGTTGCGTTCGGTCGGTGCTTCTGCCCCGCAGCTGGTGTCGGCTGTTGTGTGTGAGGCAATCGTTCTTGCCGGACTCGGTGCACTGATCGGTATGCCGGTCGGCATCTGGTTGTCGGGGACAGCTGTCAGACACGCCTCGGCACTGGGTGTGGATGTGCCACTGACACTTTCTGCGATACCGTCTGACGTATTAGTCGTTGTGGCGGTTGCGGCTGCAGCCGTTACCTGTGCCGCAGCAGTTGTTCCCGCGGTCATGGCCGCCCGGCAGCCCATTGTTGATTCACTGGCAGCGCACGAAGCCGGAGGAACATCAACGTTGGTTGGTGGTGCCATGCTGGCTGCAGGTGGTCTGGTGACGGCAACCGGATTGTGGTTGACCACAGCGGCAGGTGATTTCCATGGTTCCCGCGGTGTAGCGGCTGTTGTCGGTGCTGCTGTCGTTCTGGTTTTCGGATTGTGCGTCGTGGCTGCCGTTCTTGTGCCGGTGATTGTGTCAGCATGCGGGAGACTTTTCGCTCGTACCCCCTTTGTTGGATTGCATCTGTCGGCTTCATTTGTGGGCAGACAGATTCAGCGTTCTGCTGCACTGGCGGCAATTGTCTTTGCCGGGGCGGCACTCATTTCCGCTGTTGTCTACGGACAGGAAGTTGTCTGCGATCATTTGCGGGCTTCTGCTGAAGTCAAGGGTGATACAGACATTACGGTCAGTGGTGTGGATGAACCGCTGTCCGGCGAGTTCATCGATCGTCTGCGGACTGCTCCCGGGGTCACTGGGGTGGTGGCACCACCGGTAGCCACCATTACCGGACCCGATGGCCTGCAAACCAACGCGCTGGCATTGCCGGAGGAGGAAACCGCACGCTTCATCCGTGGTGGCCAAGGGGTGGGGCCACAACCCGGTCAACTTGTTCTCGGCCTGGCTTCCCCACTGCGCCAATACCTCAAAGATGACTCAACCGCAGAAGTCACTTTCTTCGAGCACCAGAAACTTAACGTGTCTGTTGTCTGGCAGCCGGTGACTGTCGATCTTGTCTCCCCAGAGCTTTTCGACCGGGCGCGGGCAGGCCAGTTGGAACGCAACAATATTCCGGCCGCGGCTGCCCCTCCTGTGCCCACCCCCGTTGCTTTGATCGCCACGGATCTGTCGGCGACCAGTGATGCCAGCAATCCCACGGTTGATGCTGTGACCACGCTTGCCGCCAACAGTGAACAGCGGATATCCGTCAGCGAACGTTTTAGTGCCCGGAACCAGGTCGCACAATCCGCCGACCGGTTGGTCACGATGGCAATACTTATGACACTTGTTGCTTTGATCATTGCGGCTACCGGTATCTTCAACACTGTTTTCTTATCGGTCCGGGAACGTGCACGCGACAGGCGCCTGCTCTCCAGTCTCGGGGTTACAGCAACCGGGCTCAATTCGATCACTGCCGGTGAGACCCTCTTCCTGGCGGCACCATCAGCGGTTTTGGGTGCTGTCGCAGGTACAGTGACCGGCTTGTGGGCCGCACGTTCCATCACCGGTTCACCGGATCCGTGGGGTTGGCCGGACCAGGTGGGAATGATCGTTTACGTCATCGCCGCTACAACAGCAACCGCCTGCCTGGCAGCTGCCTTTGCTCTTGTTACACAGCGCAAAAGTGCAGCCACAAATTAGGGACTGCTTAAAAGAAACATGTAAGGGCATACGTGTAAACTAAAAGCCCATCAGGGACCTTCCGCGCCCATGACACCCAGCCCAGCCCAATTTCCGGAAGGAGGCCGTCGACCATGGTCAAAAAACGCCTCGGCATCGTCTACGGCACCCGCCCGGAATTCATCAAACTGTGGCCCATCATCAGACAGCTGCAGGATGACCCGGACTTTTCGACCGTGACGATCTGCACTGGTCAGCACCGTGAAATGCTGGATGTTATCCACAACACTTTCGGTTTCACACCGGATTATCACCTGTCAGTTTTCCAGAAAAACCAGCATCTGACAGATCTGTCGGCGAAACTGTTCAGCAGTCTCGGCAGCACACTCCGGAAACTTGATCTGGATGCAGTTGTTGTTCAGGGTGATACAGCCACCACTGTCATCGGGGCGCAAGCGGCTTTTTACACCGGTCTCCCGGTCATCCATGTCGAAGCCGGCCTGCGGACAGATAAACTGCGTAATCCGTTCCCGGAAGAAGCCAACAGACGCTTGGTCACCCAGCTGGCGGATTTGCATTTGGCCCCCACCCAGCTGGCCCGTACCCGCCTGCTGGCGGAAAAGGTTCCCGAAAGCCGGGTTGCGGTTACCGGGAATACGGTCATTGACGCACTGAGCATGCTGGAAAACACCCCGGTCCATTTCGAGGATCCGCGGGCTGAAGAAGTTGTTGAATCAGCCAGTCCTTTTCTTCTGGTCACCTGCCACCGCCGGGAGAACTGGGCGCAACTACCTCAGGTGGCTCAAGCCCTAGACCATATCGCAGCCGAGTTTCCCGAGTGGCGGATTCTTCTTCCGGTCCACGGCAATGAAGATCTCAGACGATCATTCGAAGCTCTCATCGACCGGCACAAAACCGTGGTTCTCACCGGTTTTCTCGGGTACCCGGAATTCTTGGCTGCCCAAAAGGCTGCCCGTATCGTGCTCAGTGACTCCGGTGGGGTCCAGGAGGAATCCCCCGCTTTCGGTACCCCGGTGCTGTGCATGAGAAAATTCACCGAACGGCAGGAAGCCGTTGATGCCGGTTGCGTAACACTGGTAGGCACTGACACCGATGCAATCGTTGAGGCTTTCACACGGCTTGCAACGGATCCCGGCGCATACGCGTCAATGGCTCACGCCGCACACCCCTACGGTACCGGTGATGCTGCGGTGCGCAGCATTGAGGCAATCCGCACCATGTTCGACAAGAGGACCGCATGAGTGAAACACAATCACCGGCCGAGGAGACGATCACCGTGGTCGGATTGGGCTACATTGGTCTGCCGACAGCGGTTGTCCTCGTCAACAGCGGCTTCACTGTCCATGGTGTCGACATCTCTCCCCGTACGGTGGACGCTGTCAAAACCAAAAAACTACCCTTTCATGAGCCGAATCTTCAAACCATGCTTGAAACAGCCGTGGACAGTGGGCGGTTGTCTGTCTCTGGCGAAGTCGACTCATCTGATATCTACATTATCGCCGTTCCCACCCCTGCTCTGGCGGACCACAGCCCCGACCTGACTGCTGTCAATGCTGCAGTCGACGCCATTATGCCGGAGCTTTCCGGCGGTGAATTGGTGATCATTGAATCCACAATCCCTCCGGGAACCGTTCAATCGGTCAGCGAACGCATCCGTGCCGGTCGACCCGATCTAGATGGGGGCAGCGCGAAGCCTGTGCTTTTCGCCCATGTTCCGGAGCGTGTTCTGCCAGGCAAAATTATGCAGGAAATCCGGGAAAACAACCGTATTATCGGCGGATTAACCCCCGAGGCCACGGATAAAGCCATGGGAGTGTATTCCCGTTTTTGCTCCGGCAAGATTTATCAGACGGATGCCACCACCGCCGAGCTGTGCAAATTGGCGGAAAATTCCTTTCGTGACGTTAATATCGCGTTCGCCAATGAGTTGTCGATGATCTGTGACGGCCTGGGAACAAATGTGTGGGAACTGATCCGCCTGGCCAATATGCATCCCCGCGTCAATATCCTCAAGCCCGGTGTCGGAGTCGGTGGCCACTGCATTGCCGTGGATCCCTGGTTTATTGTTGCAGCCGACGAAAGCAATTCCCGGCTGATAAAAACCGCCCGCGAGGTCAACGACTCGAAACCGTTCTGGGTAACAGAACGCATCCTCGATGAACTGGACAAACACCGCACGGCAACAGTCATCGTGTTGGGGCTGACATTTAAACCCGATGTCGATGATGTGCGTGAAGCCCCCGCTGTGACAATTGTCGAGGCTTTAGCTCGTAGCACTGCTGTAGACCACATCCTCGTCGTCGATCCTAATTTAAGCGCCCTTCCACCCCGGTTGCGGGATCTTCCTGCCGTTGAGCTACGTGATCTCGACGATGCCCTGGCACACGACGGTGTCATCTGTCTCGCTGTCGCCCACCGAGAATTCATGTCTCTGCCTCTGCACCAGCTTGCAGGTCGTGGTCTCGTTGATGCCTGTGGGCTGAATAATCCCACCGGATAGGTGCAGCAGGTATGCATGTTCTGCTTATCACCCAGTACTGGGAACCCGAACAGGGTGTTGTCCAGCGTCGTTGGCGTTGGATCGGTGGTGACATTGTTTCCGCCGGACACGGTTTGAGTGTTGTTGCCCCGCCGCCCCACTATCCCGGTGGGAAGCTGATTTCACATGCTCCGGAATACCAGGCCGGCAGCATAACAACCGATGACAGAGGAATTACGGTCTACCGCGCGCGGTTCATTGAACACGACAAGTCGATTGTCAGCCGGGTCAAAGATCAGGCTGTGATCATGGTTTCCGAGTTTTTTACTGCGCGGAAAGCTATTCGGAAAGCCAGAAAACAAGGTATCCCGATAGATGTCATTGCATGCACGGTCCCGGCGCTGCCCTCTGCGGTCGTGGCATTTGCTCTCGCAAAGACAAATCGGCTGCCGTTTGCCGTTGAATTACGGGATGCCTGGCCCGAAATCCTTGACTACATGGACCAGTGGCGCGATCCAACACAGGGGGAACCAAAACTTGGCAGGCGGGTGAAGCTTTATTTATTCCACCGCTTCCTTGGCACATGCGGCAGCGTTCTCGATTGGGTGCTCAAACACGCCGATGCTGTAATCACAACCACAAAAACTCTTGCAGAACTTGAGAAAACAAAAGGCTGCCGCAATGTCGTTGCGGTCAGGAACAGAGCAAACGGAGGTGTGCCAAACTGCAATGTGTATCCGGTTCGCGGTGATGGGCCGCTCCGGGTGCTGTACGCGGGCACGGTCGGCAGAGCCCAGGGGCTGAGAAACGCCATCAAGGCTCTTCAGCTTGCCAGAGACGAAGGCGCTGACGTGATCATGCGGATTGTCGGTGGCGGAGTACATCTTAAGCCAGTGAAAAAACTGGC
>NZ_JAFLEQ010000018.1:10614-40811 GCF_017307055.1 Corynebacterium mendelii
ATACCGTCTTGGTCCATCTGGAATCGTGGACCCCAATGGAGTACACGATCCCCTCCAAGCTCTTCGAAATCATGTGGGCGGAAAAACATGTCACTGCTTCAGTTGCCGGTGAAGCCGCCGACATCGTCAAAGAATCGGGCATCGGTCACGTCGTAACCCCCATGAATCCGGAAGAACTCGGTGCATTGTGGTTCAGGCTGTTCCACAACCGTCAACTTCTTGAAGTAGACGGTCGCGGGGAGGACTGGTTCCGGAGCGGCCCCACCCTGGAAGATCTCACCGAACGATGGATTACCACAGTTGATTCCGTGAGGAAAAAAGCCTGATGTCGCACACAGCTTTCAGGTTCCGGCAGCTTTGTTGTCTTGTAACCGCTGCCATCGGCATGTTTCTCACGGACCCGCTACACACATCCCTGCTTGCCTCCCGGCGACTGCCCAAAAGGCTCAGAAGCACAGCAGTCCGGGGAATCCGCACTACCGGATGCATCCTGCCGGGAAAATCAACGGTGGCCAGCGCGCTAGCCGACTTTATCTCCGATAACCCGCAGGATGCGCGAGAGAAGCTCTCGGCAACACGAAACTCGGGAATAATCCGGGATGCGCTTTGCGTGGCGCTCGATATCACTGACACTCCGCTTCGCAGGCAAAGCAAAGCCCGGCAACTGTGGCGGCTTGGCGACTGGGAAGCAGCGCTGGAGCTAGCCCAGGGACGGCTACGACAACATATCACCGATGAACGGGAAACAATCACCCATGGCATCGATCGCATCGCAGCTCTCCCTCGCAGCTCCGGGACAATCCCCAGCAGTAAACCAACTGGAGTGATCTACTCCCTAACCAATTCCCTGCCATCATCAACAGCGGGCTATGCTCAACGCTCCCACCAGTTACTCAAAGCAGTGACACAACAAGGCATAGATGTCACAGCATCGACCCGCCCCGGATATCCGGTGATCATCGGCAAGCTGGCCTCCAACGAAGCGTTTTGTCTCAACGGAGTGATGTACCGGCGAAACATGCCGTGGATCATGCCGACAAAAGTATCGCAGAAGATTCGTCTTGAGGCAGACCGGATTGTAGAGCTTGCCCGCCGCAATAATGCTGGTGTCCTGCACTGTACAACGGACTGGGTCCACGGGTTGGCAACATTCGAAGCAGCCCGGCGAACAGGACTCCCGTGGATTTACGAAATGCGCGGACAGCGCGAAGACACGTGGCTGACTCAGTTTCCGGATTCTCTGATTCCTCGGTGCGAGACGAGCAGCCGATACAAATCTTTGAGGAGAATCGAAACCCAGCTTGCCACGGCTGCCAATGCGGTCATTGTCCTGTCTGAAGTTCAAAAAAAAGAACTGGTTGAAAGAGGCGTAGACAACCGGAAAGTCGCCGTCGTACCCAACGGAGTCGAAGAGACCCTCATCAACCACCCCCGGGACAAAGCCACGTCCCGCCAAAGCCTGAGCCTTCCGACAGACGGGTTCATCTACGGAACGGTGAGTTCCGTAGTCGCGTATGAAGGCATTGATTTACTTGTTCGGATACTTCCCCGTGTTCTGGAAGAGGTTCCGACAGCCCACCTAGTTATTGTTGGGGACGGCTCCGCCCTGCCTTCCCTGAGAAAAATGGCTGACCAACTGCGGGTTCATGAACACATCACTTTTGCCGGAGCTGTCCCGTACGAAGAAACGCCCTCCTGGTATGCGAGCTTCGATGTCTTCTGCATTCCGCGGATCGATTCTCGGGTCACCCAAACAATCACACCCTTGAAATCAATTCCTGCTCTTGCTTGTGGCGTGCCAGTTCTTGCCAGCAATCTGTCAGCATTACGGGAGATCACTCCCCCAACCGAACGGCAGTGGCTTCTTCCACCCGACAATGATTCGGTTTGGTCCGATCGGCTGACTACGATGGCTGTGGAACCACTATCAGAATCCACCAGCCAGATCTGCAGAGCATTCGCACAGCTGCGGATCTGGAAACAATCCTCACGCGCGCTTACCGAAATTTACGAACAATTGGGACACATGGAGGTCTTATGATCAGAGCATCCGAGAACCCTTCCCGTTCCAGCTCTAGGGGCGCTACTGAAGCTGGTGAGCTCAAACCTGTTATCGGTCGCCCCCCTTTGCGCATCTACTTAAGGCAGCTGTGGCAGCGCCGCTATTTCATTCTTGCTGAATCTCGAGCGAAAGCTTTTTCTCAAACAAGAAATATGCTTCTCGGCCACGTTTGGCTAATCCTCAGTCCTCTTTTAGACGCCGCGGTGTACGGACTTATCTTTGGGCTTCTATTAAAAACGTCCAGAGGTATTGACTATTTTGTCCTCTACCTCTTTGTGGGTATCACTTTCTTCGGCATGATTTCCCAATCGGTGGGGGGAGCAGTCGGTCTTATACGCTCGCGAAAGAACATTATCAAAGCTTTTTCATTCCCACGCGCCGCGCTGGTACTTTCCTTTAGCCTCCGGCAAGTCATAGATGCAGTGCCGCAGATTTTAGTCGCGGCCTTGGTCGTTGCTTTTTTCCCGAATGGGCCAGGCTTACATCCGGCAGTTCTTTTATCGCCTTTCGTTTATCTGCTGATGATTATATTTGATGCCGGTTTATCTTTCTTTTCAGCTTGGCTCTCTGATATTATCCCGGATGCTAAAATACCGATCAACTACGCAATTCGTTTTTGGTTTTTCGCTTCCGGTATCTTCTTCAATATTGACCACTTCATCCACGATTCAATGTGGCTAAAAATACTGCATTCCAATCCTGGCTACATCATTTTGGATATGATGCGAGGCTGTTTAATCTACGGAAAATACCCGCCCCAGGGACAATGGGTTCTTCTGACCGTTATCGCGGTGTCAACTTTCATCATTGGGTTCCTGTGTTTTTGGTCGAGAGAGGTGAAATACTCCCGTGGCTAACAAAGTCCTATATTCCAATTCGCAGGAATCATTGCGGGTCACAGACGTCTCTGTTGTCTACAAAACTCCTTCCACCAACCATGTGACCCGGGCAGCTAAGCTCCAGGCAGCTATGGGCCTTATCCCTCAGGTCAACGTCCGCGCGCTACATCATGTGAGCCTGAGCGCCCATACCGGGGAGGCTATCGGTGTTCTGGGGCTCAACGGCTCAGGAAAATCAACACTAATGAGAGCCATGGCCGGTTTAGAGGCGCCAGAAACCGGTGAGATTCTAGCCTCCAGCCAACCAATGCTGCTTGGCGTTTCCGCGGCATTGGAGCCATCACTGTCAGGTTTACAGAACATCAGGTTGGGTTGTCTTGCAATCGGAATTCACCCTGATCAACTCGACGAGGCCGTCGCCGAAATTGTCGATTTTATTGACATTGGAGATTCCATTTACTTACCGATGGCCACTTATTCTTCCGGTATGTCCGGTCGCCTCCGATTTGCCATTGCGACCGCAGCGCGCTCAGATATTCTCCTCATTGACGAGGCAATGTCCACCGGCGATGCGGCTTTCGTCAAGCGCTCTGAAGTAAAGATGAAAACCATGCGGGAAAATGCTGGCACCATGTTTCTGGTCTCCCACGCAGCACAGACAATTGAAAAAATGTGTACCCGTGCGGTGTGGCTCCATCATGGAGTAATGATCGGCGATGGGCCAGCTCGTGAGCTTGCCCGAGAATACAGGCAGTGGGCTTGGCATCTGGCTCAAGACAAGCCCGAAGAAGCCGCCGAAATGATGAGGGAACGCCTATCTGAGCTCCCAGAAGATACGCGGGGCTACCTCGAGAAAATCGAAAATAGAAACAACTCTTAATGACAGACTTAAAGCTAGCTATCTACGGATCTTGTGTGTCCAGGGACACCGCGGAGTTTATGGCTCCAGCTTGGAAGGTACACAAGTACATTGCCCGACAGTCCCTCATCAGCGCTGGCACAATGGTTGAGTATTCAGCCCTTGGGCTTAAGGATCCAGCCCCCAGTTTCAATTACCGTGTACTTGTCGAAGATGCAGCAGGTAGCTTGTACCGGGATTTGGCAGAATATACGGAAATGGACGTGCTTTTGTGGGATCTCACCGACGAACGATTGGGCGTCTATGACATGGGCAACGATCGTTTTATTACGAAGTCAATCGAGATGCCAATCGGCGAGGACTTCGATTTTATGCCGACAGGGGCGATTCAGCACATCCCTTTCGGTACCGATGAGCACTTCCAGTTGTGGAGCAAAAAACTCAATATCTTCAGCGAATTTCTGGATAAACACGGCTTCACCCCCAAAACCCGCTTGATCAATCCGATGTGGGCTTACGAAACAGCTGAGGGAGAGCAGACCCCGCCAAGTTTCAATACAACAGCAACTCACGCAAACATATTGTTCTCCCGGTACCTCGAGCAAGTCGATGAGCACACCGGGATACAAGTGATCACCCCTCCAGAAGAACTCTGCAAAGCAGAGGCTTCACACAAGTGGGGACTGGCCCCCTTCCACTATCATGCCCCGCTCTACCAGTGGTTTGGCCAGCACATCGAAGAATCCTTCACCAGATAACAGAAGACAGATTATCCCAGACTCATCCCGCAGTGGCATTCCGTTTTGATCTGATAGAACAGCACGCCCTGGACTTTGCGGCTGAGCTAGAACAAGTCGTGGTTACCACCGCAGCGCGTTTTCGTTCCAAATCCTTTTCTGCTAGAAAAATATGAAGCCAGCTTTAAATAGGCCTAAGAATTAGCAGAATTACCTGCTGTTCTAGCGATAATAGCCGCATAGAGCCGCTCGCAAGCAAGCCCATCGTAGCGCCCGAAACGCTCATCGAAGGTTCTACGCCTCAAAGCAGCGTTCACAATCTTCTCAACAGCTTGGTCGATACTTTCCACCACGATGGCTCCCGGTAAGGCTGCTTCTTCATCCGCTGGACAGGCCGGTTTCAACACAATAAGTGAAGCTCCGACTAACGCAGCATCACCAACTGCTGACGATTTGTCAGTGACGGCGACGGCTGTCCTTGCCAGCAGCTCGGCGATCTCGACACCGGCAACGGTTTCTATCCCTATTCTGTCCAGGACATCTGCAACTGCCAGTGGGTAGACAGGGTGTACAACGAACGTTACATGCCCCTTCAAATGGTCAGTATTTTCGAGAATATTGAACAGCTGAATCCACGGTGCCAGTTTCGGTGAGCTTGTAACTGCCTGTGTGAGAGCTTCGACGCACTCATCAGAATTCTCATGGCCGGAAAAAGAATCCAGGATTTCCTCGATCTCATCACGGAGCTCAGGTATCCAGGTCGGAGCAATCGCGATTATTTCGGGATCGGATTTCTGCGCCCTTTCAACAAGCAGGTCGTGCCGCGGAAGACCGGTCATAACTACCTCCCGGTTCGTCAAAACGTACGGTGAGCCATCCGCTACTATCCTCGCTGTTTCTTCCGGGGTCGATGTCACCATCAAATCGATTCGCTTCGGATTCAACAAGCGACTGTGATCGGCTCTGAGAACACCATGCTGCAGAAATACGATGAGCTGATCATCTCTTTTCACTTTGCCTTTAACAAAACACTCAACCAGCTCAGGAACAGACAGGTCAGATGCCGCCAGTACATCTGCTTCGGTGACAATCTGCTGGAAAGCAGAGGTGTCTGCGATGTCCAGAAGTCTGAAGCCTTCGCGGTTCAATCGCCCCCAGGCTTCGCTGTCACGTCCCACGGCAAACCGGAGATCAATGTCGTTTCCATGCTCACGGAGAAGCCAGTGGGCAAAAGCTTCCCCATTGTCACCAGCTGTGTAATGCCGGTCCAAGAGTAACCAGAGCTGTTTTCCATCGACTCCAGACCAGGATAATCGTTGCGGCCTTGTCCTTTCGGTTCTCCGCAAGAAAGAAATCGAGTTCTTGGCCTTCTTCTCGAGGACTCGGACCGCCGGTGTTTTTCGGATATTCCGTTTCGCCCGCCCCAGCTGAAATCTGGCAGCCTTGGCCGTCTTGCCAAGGATTCGAATGACAGGACGCTGTGAGTAGAGCGTTCGGGTGAATCCATCCATAACCGGCTGCCCCAATTCGGTTGGTGGCTTCAAAAATCCCCTGTATCTGGAGACCTGAACAACAGCACCACCATAATCAGCCCAGTCAGGTAAAGGAGATTTTCTCCAGGTGATGTGTTCATCGACAGCCAATCCCCCGAAAAATGAATGCCGGACAACTTTATCCCAATTCGGGTTGCATGCAGTGCCTCCCAAAACCATCTGCCGCTTCGCATTAGGGGACGTAAACCAAGTGCATTTGCGCTCCCCATCTCCTAAACGTTCCCTATACACAACGATTTGCCGACTGACCAAGCCATCAACGGTTTGTGCAAGAACAGCACAACGTCGGTCCATGGACCAGGGGACGGCGGAAAATTCTTTGACCACAGCCGGGGTCAGACAGCGGGCCAAAGCTGTTAGACGCTGGCCACAGGCTTGCCGTACAGATTCGGGAAGTTGACGGGCAGGATGAACCACTCTTCTGTCTGCTTCCATATACCAGTGCAGTTCGTACATGATCATCCACTGGACCCACTGCGGCAGCTGACCATCGCTGTATCCCGGATAATGCGCACCACACCAACGGAAATATGCCTGGTCGAAGGGAAGGGTGTATTTTGCAGCCTGACTCCATGCAGATTGTGTCGCAGAAGTTCTGTCGCCGAAGGAGTACAGGTAGCTTGCACCGGCGACCAAGCCTATTGTTGTGCCGTTCTTCCTGAGGTATTCATGGACGAAATCCGCATCTTCGCTCCAGCGCAGAGTCGGATGGAATCGCTGTTTTAATGCCTGGCCAGTTCGCACCAGAGTCGAGGTGACACAGGAGGTGAACGCGGCCGGGTCATGGTTCAAATCTACGACACGAGAACCGTCATAAAACCGGTAGCGCAGCGGATGATTGTCGTTGATGGCACCGGTGGTGTCAACACGTTTTTGCTGAACCGACAGAAGCTGGATTTCCTTCGGATTGTCCACCGCAGCGAGAAAATCCGTGATCCCCGAAAGATAATCCTCTCCCCAGGCATCATCAGCATCGAGGAACCCAAGCCAGAATCCGCGGTCCTCGCCTGCGCCGTTGAGGAAAGAAGAACAGCAGTCCAATGCCGCGTTGCGTGCCGCGCCGGCGCTTTTGAAGTCGCCTGTTACGAAATGAATATTGGGGTGAACTCCATCATATTCACTGATCACCGATTCAGTGTTGTCACTGCTTTTGTCGACCGCCACGAAAATATCCACGGGGACAGTCGGAGGCTGGTTCAAGATCGAGTCGAGCGCACGGCCAATCGATCGCCCCGCATTTTTAGCCGGAACGATCACGCTGATGTGTTTGAAGGAATTCATATGCGCCTCTACAAGTTTGACACCAGCCGCGTGTAGCGTTGCGCTACTTGCCTTGCGTCATATCTATTGTAGAAATCACAGGCTACATCCAGCACCTGTTGACGAGAATCTTGCTGCTGGTGGTCGACGATAAAATCGACGGCTGCAGCAGGATCGTCAACCAATACGCAATCAGGATGGATCCAGTGCGCACCCGGCCAGGGCAAGATCACCGGCAACACTCCATGAACGGCACCTTCCACGGGAGCAACATGGAAGGATTCCTCATCGGACAACGAAAGCACAAATCCCAGGCTTCCCCAATGCTGATCCATAGCAGACCAGCCACGCCACCTGACTGATCCTTCCAATCCCCATTCACTGATTTTTTTAGTGCAGTCACTGAAGTAGTCGCGTTCTTCCGGATTAGACCACACCCAATCAACATCGTGTGGCTGTCGGCCAAACAGCTCAAGACAATAGCGTTCATCGTGCTCTTTCAGCACTTTAAGAATCCGCAACGCCCGGCGAAGTCCTTTCCGGGAGGGGACGGCACCAACCATGGCAATACGGAAACTCCTCGATTGGTCATACGGCTTGTCCGACTTCCACCCGTCCATGGCGATGGCATTGGGAAGAATCTGCACAATTTCCCGGGGGAGTCTGAAAGTCGACACTGCTCTTTCAAATGTCGGGCGCGAGACAACAATTACCTTGTCAATGGCATCACGATTGGGAAGAAAGCCATATTCCCGGGACAGCTCGAACAAGTGAACACGCACAATCAATTTTTGGTGCGCTGATTTGTTCCACGAATACCAGACTGCATTGCCCAGCATCCACTCACAGTGGATGATGTCCGCCCACTTGAGAAGCTCCAGAGAATGCTCCCGGTCATGTCCTTCCGGACCAGTCCAGTGATCGAAACGAATGACGAAATGCCGCTCAAGATAACCGATCATGGGTTCGATGAATTTCAGGTCATCCCCAGCGATCAACAAATGAGGGCGCCTTTGTCGGGTGGAAACTACAACGGGGCCGGAGCTGTCAACCATGAACCGACTCCAGCTCTAGCGCGGCAATAACCTCATCGACTTTAACAACGTGGCTAAAAACACGTGCCGCCGAATCCTGGAAGCTGGTGATGCACGCGACTAAGCCGGAGGTAAACAGCAATTCAGTCGAGGCGCTGCCGTCTAGAAGATGCTCACCGGCAACAACATGCACACCGGTTCCGAGATCCTCGTCAATCCACGTTCCCCATCGGCCCATCTTCTGTGGGGAAAGGACGAGAACCAATCTCCCCATGCGCTCTGAGCTGCTGTTGAAAAGGTCGATAGCCTCGCGGGCCTCCGCCTTCGAACTGACAACGATGGCGATATCAAGCCGTCCACTGCGATCATGTCGCGAACAGGAGTTCTCCCCCACTCCCCCATAGACCAGCGCTCTGCCCCTGTCATCAATTCGACGAAGTACCGGCGCAGCCCGACCAATCGTGTTAGTCAGCATCACGATATCCCGTTCAACCGTACCCACCCGCCGGGCTAACCCACGCAAAAACTTAACCACAAAAGGTGCGATGGCAACCACGCACAACAAAGCAACAAGATAGAAAAACACAGCTATCCATGCCAGGACTGCGTTACCTGATGTCGCGGCCAAAAGCGCAAAAGGGCCTGCTGCGAGAACAGACAACACCGAAACAGCTGCAACTATCGCATGTGATCGTTTCATCATCAGTCACCATTTACACAAACCAGAAATCCCTCGGGCTACCGAGAAAACGAGGGTAGAAAACATAAAAAGGTGGGCGCCCCACCAAATATGTGGAGCACCCACCTTTTGCGGTTACTCACTTAGAGCGACCGGGGGTTTGATCGTCGATCTGCTAGATGCTGGTTCTCCGGTTCCTTAACTAAAATCGTGCGGGAACAGGGTAACCACCTCTAGATGATCATCACTAGATGATGTAGCCCATGGCCTTCAGCTGGTTCATGACCGGCAGGTAGCCGATACCAATGACGGTGCCAATGACACCGAGAATGGTGACAACGTACCAAATCTGGGACCAGACAGGCTGGTCGCCGAAGTTCTTGTCCTGGCCAAGGAGATCCCGGCCGTACGCGTCTTGGGTAGCGTCGTAGCGCTTGCCCCACACAGAGGAGTTGGTGGGCTTGCTGCTGAACTCTTTGGCGTCGTCCTGGAGCAGATCGGTCTCGCAGTGCGGGTCACGGTCACCCAGCTCAACCTTGTCAAGGTCGAGAGTGTAGCCCAAGTCAGAGCACTTTTTCGGGTCGGGCTTTTTCTCACTGAACGATTCACGCTCGGAAGCCGGCTTGCCGTCCTTGATAACGTCGGACTGGCTTGCCATATCAGAATCAGTGGGTTCAGCGGCAAAGGCAGCGGTATTCAGGCCGGCGACCAGCGTAACAGCAGTCATACCGGCGATAGCAGCGTTGCGGAATTTACGCATTGTATATCTCTTTCGGGTCGTTGGTCGTCGGATTAGCGGGGGGACCAGGGGAGCATGCCGTTGGCAAGCAGGAAGTTGTAGGCCGGGAAGACCACGAGGCCCAGAATCGACCCGATGGCACCGATGTAGGTGACAGCCAGCATAGCCTTCGCCCACTTGGGCTCCTGCTTGTAGTCCTGGGTGCTGCCGAACAGACGGGCACCGTTGGCGGGCTGGTCAGCCTCAAGCACGCTACCGATGCGGGCAGAGAGGTTCTTGGCCCCACCTTCCCGCTTCTCGCCGTTCTTCATCTCTTTCGGAGGATTGACGATGTACTTCAGGTCTTTGCTGACCGACGAAGTGGACTTGTTGGAGTCCTTGTCGGTGGTGTTCTCGTTCGCGGTAGCGACATTGGCCGCGCCCAGAATCAGGGTGGCGGCGGTGGCGCCGGCGATGGCGGCGCGACGGATGGAGCGCATGTGCAAGCCTTTCAAAACTTAGGAAAATGCGTACGCAGCTAGTGGTAACAAGCTAGCAACATCATTGTGCAGTATCTGTTTATACGCAACGCGGCCCACCCCTGTTACAGGTCGACACGCCAGACCAATCAACGGATATCAACTCCCCGTCAACTATTTTTTAAGATACCGGGTGCGCCGATCACGTATTCATCGGCGTTTCAGCCGTCTGCATCACCACAGGCCAGGAACCTTAAAGACCATTGATAAGCAGCAATGCTGCTTATATCGGGGTAAACAACCGTGGCAGTGCGTGCCGTACTCCACCGCCTTTTCACGCGCCCCCTAAGCTCGCCCCCGTTTAGGGGTGCCACGCAGGAAATGCTCACTCGAGCATCGCTCCGTCACGCGTTGCCCACGACAGCAATGTCCATCGCCCAAATTCCTCGCCACGCGGCTCAATGACGGAAAACATGCAGTTATCCAGGTAATTCTCCACCAGGAAATTCGGGTCGGTGCCGGTGGATAAACAGGTGAAAACCCTGATCGCAGCACCGTGACTGACCACCACCAGGTCGCCATCGAGGGCTTGACCGGTGGAAGCGGTTAGTTTGTCCCGGATTTGCCTGCTGACTGCTCCGTAGTAGCGCGTGACGAACTCCCCGGTCGATTCGCCTCCGGGCACCCGTGCTGCGGGATCGTTGCGCATCATTTTCCCGAAGTGCTCCAAATACACGTCGAAAGCCTCCGCAGAGGACTGGTCCTCGTAGACTCCGGCAGAAATCTCTTTGATGCCTTCGATGGTTTCTGGCACAACACGCTCATCTCCGACAAGATCCGCTGCCCGGTTAAATTCCTGGGCGGCAAGGTCGGCGGTTTGCACCGCTCTCATCGCCTGCGAGTTGACCATTGCTTTCAGCCGTCCGGGATCACCGTTGCCCGCCGCGCACAGGGCGGCAAGATTTTTGCCTGCTATCTCGGCCTGTTTTCTGCCCTCGTCAGTTAAGGGACGTCCAGGAAGTGCGGTGTCGAGTTTTCGTTGCGTATTCGACGGTGTTTGTCCGTGCCTGAGAAGAATGATTCTTGAACCCACGTTTTTTCTTACACCTTTGCTGCGCGGTCGAGGCTGAAACTGTTACTGGCCACCCTACTGCAAGAAATCGGCTTCGCAGGGGTGCAAAAAGCAGAGCGGACAGCGGATACATCGGTTTGTTTCACACGGTGCGGTTGTTCACCGGCTAGCTGGCACGGCCTTTTCTGGCGGCTTCAAGCCACCGGCGGGCCTTGTCCTGTTTTTCCCGTACCACCTGCGGGGCAGGCACTGTTGGCGCATCCGGCTGAACGGCGCCGGTTTCTGTGTGCAACCCTTCTTGGGCATCGCCGGATGCCGCCGGCCACGATCCGAGGAACGCGATGTGGCTGCAGTGGGAATACAAAGCCATGAGGGCTTCACCGACCACCGGGTCATTGATGTGCCCCACCAAATCGGCATGGAAACGGTAGGTTCCCAGTCCTGTTCTGGTGGGACGGGATTCGATTCGTGTCAGATCCACTCCCCTGGAGGAAAATTCCGTTAAAGCCCGGACCAGGGAACCCGGTTTGTTGGGCAGGGTGAAAACCACTGCTGTTCTGTCGGATCCGGTGGGAGACGCTGGTGCGGCGGTTGCTCCGACAACCACAAAGCGTGTCCTGGCACCGGCGACATCGGCAACATTGTCGGCTAGTGGAACAAGCCCGAACAGTTCGGCTGCACGTGCCGGGGCTGCTGCCGCATCAACTTTTCCCTCGGCGACCATGCGCGCGGCCGCCGCGTTGGAAGAAGCCGGAATGTAGTCGGCTTTCGGGGCATGTTTCAACAGCCAGCGGGCCACCTGCTGCCGGGCCACAGGATGGGTGGCAAAACTGGTAATCGACGAGGCAGACATCTTCCTGCCGGCCATGATGGTGAAAGCAATGGTGATGTCTGTTTCCCCGAAGATTTGCACACCACCTTTGTCCGCCAGTGCGTCAAAGGTCGGTGTGACCGCCCCGTCAACGGAATTCTCGATCGCGACCACAGCAAAAGTGGCCCTGCCGTTTCTGACTGCGTCCAGTCCTGCTGCGGGACTGTCGACGGCACAAGGTTCTATGTCGTTGGAGGCAACACCGAAAAAACCGCTGTCGGCGAACGCGATGAGTGCTTGTTCGGTGAATGTTCCCTGCGGACCCAGGTAGGCGACGGTCATGGTCATGACACCACTGTATCGGCCGGTAGGGTTGGTCGATGTGACCATACCGACAACACACCGTTCACTGGCGGCCCAGGTGTCCGCTTTCGTCGACGGCAGCGGCGATCCTGTCGAATGTGTTGAGGCTTTCCTGGAAACGGCCCATGGTCTTGCCGCCAGTGACCACGGTTTTGCCCATATTGAAGCCGACAAGGCACTGGCCCGTGCCAGGATGCTGGTTGACAGGCGCGATCACTCGATGCAGCCGTTTCGCCCGGGAAGGTTGTTCGGGCTTTTGGTACCGGTCAAAGATCTCAGCGATGTGGCGGGAATACCCTCGGCCTACGGGGCTGTGTACCGCAGATGTTTCCCGCGCAACAACGATCGGACAGCCGCCGCCATTGTGGCAGCTGATGCCGTGGTGTGCGGGAAAACCCAGACCAGTGAGATGGGAATGAGCGCCTACACCGAACCGGTCGGCATGCCCGCAGTGGACAATCCTTTATGGCCCGGCCACACACCGGGTGGTTCCTCCGGGGGTGCTGCTGCAGCCGTCGCCCGACATCTGGTCAGTATGGCCCATGGCTCCGACGGTGGCGGGTCACTGCGTGTTCCGGCTGCCGCCACCGGCACTGTCGGTTTCAAACCGGCGCATGACACCACAGATGCCACACCCACAGCGCAGGGGTTTATCACCGCCACAGTTGCCGATGCGGCCTACGCCGCGGGTATTGCACTTGCCGACACTGACACATCAGCCGGGCATCCACCCGGGAAAGTAAAGCCGTTCAAGCCCGTGACTGTCGGTGTGACAACGACCCCGATACACGGTGACGGCACAGTCAGCCAGGTAATGATTGATGCTGTCGGCGAGGTTGCCGACCATCTGGCACGGCTGGGGCACACCATCGTTGATGCCCATCGGCCCTACGGGCAAGAAACATTCGCCGCTTTCGGTGATGTTCTGGCAAGCAAATGCAGCACGATCACAGGACCCTCCAGCCCGCTGGTCGCCTGGCTGACACGCAAAGGGCTGGATATGACAGCAGACCATCGTGCCCGCGCCGCACAGACGTTCATGGATGTCGCCGCAACCGTGGAAAACAGGTGGACATTCGATATTCTTCTTTCGCCGACGCTGGCCTGTGATCCACCGGCAATCGGGCATTTTTCAGCTCTTGCGCCCCCGGACGACTTTGCCGAACAAACCCGCTGGACACCGTGGGCGACCCTGTTCAACATGACCGGCAGAGCAGCGATCAGCATCCCCTGGCTTACCGGCACCCGCCCGGAACCTGTCGGTATCCATCTCGGTGCCGTGCACGCGAGCACGGAAACACTGCTCCGACTCGCCCGGCAGGTGCATCCATGAAGGTGAAACAACGTCTGTTCTTCTCAAAAACACCCGCTGATTCTGATGTGGCCGCAGCCAGTGGCAGGGCGAAAACACTCCTTGTTTTCGAAATCACCACCGTTTTACTGGTTACTTTCGGTACCTCGGGTATCCGTTCCGCCCTGCGGCTGATCAATGCGGCATTGCAGCCGGTGGCTTTGAACCAGCAGAAAGTCACCATCCATCCGCAGCAGTCATCTGTCTCCTGGCTGGATCTGTCGCTGCAGCTGTGTTCAGCCGGTGTGCTCATCGGCTGGGGCCTGTTGGGCTGGTATCTGCTGGCCAGGGACAAGCTATCGCCTCCCGGCCCCACAAGCCGGGATGTGCTGCGCGGGGCAGGCCTGGCGGCCCTGATCGGTCTTCCGGGGCTGTTGTTTTATGCAGCCGCCGTGCAGCTGGGTTTGAGCACGGTTGTCGCCCCCACCGGTTTGGCGAGAAGTTTCTACGAGTATCCGGTTCTTGTGCTGTTTTCTTTCGGCAATGCCTTCGCCGAGGAAACGGTGGTGGTCGCCTGGTTTATCACCAGACTCCGGCAGCTGAAATGCCCGACTGCCGGGGCTGTGGTTGCCGCCTCTGTCCTGCGCGGAAGCTACCACCTCTACCAGGGGTTCAGCGCCGGTATCGGCAATATCATCATGGGGCTTGTCTTCGGCGCCTACTACGCGAAAACCGGGAAACTGTGGCCACTGGTCATCGCCCATTTCCTCATCGATGCTGTCGCGTTCCTCGGCTACGCAGCACTCAAAGGCAACCTGGGGTGGCTGGGACTGGGATAAACCGGGACGGGGGAATCGGTCAACCTGCAAAAAGGAAAAAGCTGTAACACCGGCTGCTGACCTATCATGTAGCCCATGGATTCACGTGGACCCGATGGCGGCAGCAACCAGCATGCAGGATCCGATGATCCGGATATCTGGGCGCGTGACCGACATGGACAGATCATCTACGACCGTTTCGGCCGCCCGGTGAGAAAAAGGTCCGCCACAGTCAACAGACCTTCCCCCGAAACCACCGGGCCGACTGATCAGACCAGAATCCTTGATTCCCGGCGCGCCGGTCCACCACGCCCGGCGCAGCCTTCACCCGGCATGCCCCACCGGGGCAACCAGCCTTACCCGCCGGGCTACCGGCAGCACCAGCAGCCACCCGGCTATCCCCCTGCCGGACAAAACCCCGGCGCATATCCACCCGCCTACCGGCAGGCACCGGTTCCGCCGCCGGTACCGTCGGCCCCGCCGACCGGGTCGGCGCGGCCGACCCGGCGGCGCAGGCCGCGCCGCCGCCGGGGCTGCGGTTGTGGTTGTTTCAGCGGTATTGTGCTGCCGCTGGTGGTGATTGTTGCGCTGATCGTGGCGGGCATGCTGTATGTGGATGCGAGACTGCCACGGGTCGCGGCAACTCCCCCGCAGCGTATCGCCTCCACCTCCGGCACCAACTGGCTGCTGGTCGGTTCCGATTCCCGGCAGGGATTGACCGCGGAACAGGAACAGCAGCTGGGTACCGGCGGGGATTTGGGTTCTTCCCGCACAGACACCATCATGCTGGCCCATATTCCGCTCCGGGGGCAGCCCACACTGCTGTCGATACCGCGCGACTCCTATGTTGATATTCCCGGCTACGGGATGAACAAGATCAACGCATCCTTTGCTTTCGGTGGCCCGCAGCTTTTGGTGCAGACAGTCGAGGGCGCCACCGGGCTGCACATCGACCATTACGCGGAGGTCGGTTTTGGTGGTTTCGCGGGCATTGTCGATGCCATCGGCGGGGTGGAGATGTGTCTTGACCAGCCGATCGCCGATCCATTGGCCCACATTGATCTTCCCGCGGGCTGCCAGAAACTGGGTGGGCCGGATGCTTTGGGGTATGTGCGCTCCCGGGCGTTCCCCCGCGGGGATCTTGACCGGGTCGAACACCAGCGGGAGTTTTTCAGCGCCCTGCTGGACACAGCCACTTCCCCGGCAACCCTTCTCAACCCGTTCAGGTTCTTTCCGCTGATCAAACGCGGCATGATGTCGCTGACGATCGGCGCGGACGATCATGTGTGGAATCTGGCCCGGCTGGTGTGGGCCGTGCGTGGTGGCGTGGCCACCGAAACGGTACCGATCGCCGATATGGGTATGACCGATGTCGGCAGTGTTGTCTACTGGGACAATGAACAGGCAGGTGCCCTGTTTGCGGGCCTGGGCAGCCGGTGACCGGATACAGCCTGTAACCGGGTGAATTCGCAAAGCCGATAACTCTTAAAGCCCGGCCGCATCCTGGTGGATGCGGCCGGGCTTTAAGCACATGGTGGACGCACACGCCCCTGATGGGGCGGGGGTGGTCTAGCGGATGGTCACCTGCCGGGACTTGATGTTGTCGAGCTGTTTGCGCTCGTCGGCTGTCAGCTGCGCGTCGTTGCCGATTTCTTCGGTGATCACCTTGTCCAGGGCGGCAAGTTTCTCACCGTAGGAATCCCACGGTGTGGTGCGATCCAGGTCGAAGACCGGGACAATGATGCCGTGGGTGCGGAACACACCGGCGAATTTGGTGTCTTCCCCGAGGTTGAGTTCCCCCTTGGCCGCGATACGGGCCAGGGCGGTGAGCAGCTTGTCCTCGTCATCGGTACGGATCCAGCGGATATGGGCTTTATCGCCGGCATCGACCCACCAGCACACACCATTGACATCGGCTTCGACATGGTGGGAGGGAACAATCGAGTCGTTGGCCCGCTTGAGACCCTGGTCGATCTGAGCGTTGATATCGGCGTTTTCCGGCAGCCACCAGTTGAAGTCCTGGTGTTCCACCGGGGACAAGGTCTGGTCCGCGGCAATCAAGTCGGTGATTTTCGGCTGACTGCCGTCACTGGCGGTCGAGGTGAGAGTGGCACCGGGGGCGGCGTCTTTGACCCAGTTGAGGGCAAAAGCCAGGTCTTTGCCCGGATTGTGGGTCCGGTGCTGGACCTGCAGGGCCACATACCGTCCGGCACCGTGGGCCTCGGCCCGCACCAGTGCGGCTACCGCACCGGGCAACACGGTGCACAGGTTCACCGGCTCATCGAGTCCTTCAACTTTCAGTTCCGCGACTGCCGAGGGAACGAATTCCTGCAGTGCCACAAGATCAGCTTCCATGGCAAGCCCCTCGTAGGGACGGGCTTCGGGGGTAAGGGCCGCACGCTCTGCTGCGCGGGCCGCGAGCTTGGCCTGACGGCGGCTCATCCCCTCGGGAAGTGGTTCTTTGTTCTTTCGCTTTTTGGCCATGCCTAAAAGATACCTGCCCGCATTGAAGGTCGATAACATTACCCGTGGTTTAAAAAACGATCCGGGAAAAGCGCATTCACCGGCCGGACCACCTGCCGCCCTTGGACACAGTGGCATACGCACCCCGGCGCGGCGCATCCGTGAAGAAGCGGTGATGGCGCTACAGCTTTGCAACACCGTCAATGGTGGCGGCTTTGCCGGGATAGTCGGTGGCGATCCAATCGATTCCCCGGGCCACCGCCCACTCCATGGTGGGCATGTTTTTGAACGTCCACATGTAGCGGGGTTTGCGCAGCATCGGCAGCAACACCGGGTTTCGTCTGGCGGCTTCCAGGGACAATCCGACACCGGTGGGGCCGACCACAGAAAAAGGCACCCGGAAACTGTTCGGATACCAGTCACGGCGCAGGAAAAACCGTGGATTGCCCGGTGCCAGACGGTTCATCCGTGCCAGAGACACCGACGAAAAAGAGATGACAACCACTTTGTCGTTGTTGATCATTTTGTGGCGGGCCAGTTCGTCGGCGACGCGTTCCTCCAGCAGCCCGCCGAAGCGGCCCGGATGTTTGGTTTCGACGAACAGACGCCGCCCCTGCCAGTCACCGATGAAATCGAGCAGTTCATCCAGCGTCATGACTGTCTGCGGATGGTCCCGGGTACCGAAATTGTAGTCCCTCAGTTCATCCAGGGTCAGATTCGATACCCGTCCCCAGCCGTCGGATACCCGGTCAATGGTGGGATCGTGGATAACCACCGGGGTGCCGCAGCGGGTCAAGCGTACATCGCATTCAATGGCATGTGCCCCGGCCTGCAATGCCGTGGTGAAAGACAGCTCGGTGTTTTCCGGGCAGGTTCCCGCCGATCCGCGGTGACCGATGATTTTGGTGCCTTCGCTGATACGACCGGCCACGGTGTCATCCGGCCATGTCATGCTGCTTCTGGCCATCCCCAGGACTCCTCGAAAACTCGGTTTCTTCTGTGTTAGCCGGTAACGGCCCACTTAGTGCCGTCCGGTGTTCCGGTGCGGGTTGCTTTCCGGTTCACCGACCACACTAAACCCGGGGATGGATGATGCGACACCATCACACGGCTTCCGGGCGATAAATTCACCCGAAGTTTTTGGCCGGTTCATTCCACCGGAATCAATCGGACGGCGTGGCAACTTTCACGTCAACGTTGATGACACTTTCCCCGGGGTATAACCGGTGCACGGCATTTCGGTGACATCACACACCAACAACCGGGTTTTGATCACTTCTGCGGCTATTGTGACTGTCAATGCAGTATTTTTCCAACATCCACAGTTTTCCCGGAAGGCCTTCTGCTCCATGCGACTGCGACACATCATTGCCGCTTTTTCCTGTGCTGCAGCGGTAGCTGCCGTTCCCTCGGTTGGCTTGGCCAACCCCGTCACTGACCTTGACAACCACACAATCATTCCCACCCCGGCACACATCAGTTCAGCTGCGGGTTCACCATTCACACTCAAACCGACCGATTGCATCTCGTCGAACGAGTCGGGCGACCCTGCAGCCCAGCTTCTTGCTGCAACGCTGCGCACAAGTACCCGGGGAGATTTCCCGGTGGAACAACACGGTGGGAAAAACTGCCGAATCACCATCACCGCACCGCCCGCCACAGGTGGCTCCCCGGAAGAGAACTACACCCTGAAAGTCGACAGCGGCAGCATCCGCATCGTCGGCGGTGGCCCTGTCGGGGCGGTTTGGGGTGTACAGAGCCTTCTTCACCTTTTCGGACCGGCGGCGGCCGCACCGGTGGAAATCAAACAAACCATCTCGGCCAATCCGGTGGACATTACCGATGAACCGCGTTTCGCCTGGCGGGGACTTCTTCTCGACCCGGTGAGGAATTTCTGGCCTGTTGACGAAGTTGAGTCACTGATCGACTCAATGTCGTCGTTGAAAATGAACGTGCTCCACATGCATCTGACCGATGATCAGGCCTGGCGCATCGACATCACCGGACAAGACACAGAACACGGAATCAATTTTTCAGATCTGATCAAATACTCCGGCAACGGAGCCACAGCCGAAAAACTCACCCGCTTCACTGACCAGGTGGGGCGGGCCGGATGGTACAGCCAGAACGATTACCGGCGAATTGTCGACTATGCGGCGCGCCACGGTATCCGTGTGGTCCCAGAGGTTGATGGCCCGGGCCACGCTAACGCAGCGCTCCACGCCATCGAAGCGCTCAATGGCGAGAAAAGCTACTTACCTCCCGACCCCGAGACAGGAAGAGCACCACAGTACGGGAACTACACCGAAAAATTCACCACCCTGGATCCCGACCTGGAGGCCACGTACGCCTTCCACAAAACCGTCATCAGCCAGCTCACAGAACTCAGCGACACTCCAACGACCCGGAAAATGGGTCTCACCCCCGACTTTTTCCACATCGGTGGTGATGAGAACAACTCCATCAGCGACGCCGACTACGCACACTACATGGGGCGGATTGATGAGATTGCCAAGAACAACAATCTGACCCCCATCTACTGGGGTGATGCCGCCGGGAAGAACATTCATCTGCCCCATGCTGTTATCCAACCATGGGCACAGGGTTCACGTGCACATGCTGTGGCAACCAAGGCACTCACTGTTGAACCGACCCTGAAGCTTCTGGCTTCCCCCGCAGAATACGTCTACTTCCCAACCCGACCTGTCGTGTCCCAGCAAGGTGAAAACATTGTTGGCCCGGTCTACGGCCGGTGCGGGGACGCCCCAGCGTGTGGAACAAAACACTATTTCGACTGGGATCCGGGCAAGCTTTACAAAGTCGATGATGACCGGATACTGGGTGTAGAAGGAGCGCTCTGGGCAGAAACAACACGAAACCGCGGAGACATGGAATTCCTTCTTTTCCCGAGAATGGCCAGCACCGCGGATGTGGGATGGGCTGCTGCGGGAAACCGTGGCTGGGACAGCTTCGCTGCGGCACTGGCCAACCACGTGCAGTTGCTTCTTCTTCACGGCAAGAATTTCGCGATCGATCCCGAGGCACCCGCCGGCACCTATGCCGGAGTCTTCTACCCTGCGCCTGATCCAATGCTTGCCGCAACAGACAGCGCCCACCGAGTCCTCCTGGGGTATCTTGCAACAACTGCAGTCACGGACCCGGATCAGATTCACCTCACCGCGACAGCCATCTCACGATCCACGGGAGATACCACCACAGTCCCACTGAGCTACCGGATGGACGAAACCTTCCACGCCACGGACAAAGACCAGGCGACAGGGCGCAGAATGAACAGCCTCATCCACGTCTACGGGGATTTCACCGCTGTCAGCGATCCTGACATCACGATATCCGTCGGCGGTACCGCCCCGTATTTCACTGCGGATGCTCCTAAAGAGTTGTCGTGGCGCTTGCGGACACCTCCGGCTGATCCGGCACCGGTGGCCCCACTGACCGGACGCGAAGGCGAAAAACTGTCCGCTGTAGCAATTCCTGCAACTCCCGGCGGGGTGTGGAGCTGGGATAAACCGGACACGATCCTGGTCCGGGGCGACAACCAAGTGTTAGCAACATTCACCCCGGATGACACCAACACCTACTCCCCGGTGACCCGCGTCCTTTTGGTGAAAGTGGATGAGCAAGCTCCTGCCAAGACATCCCAACCAGACCGGAGAAGCGACACGGATAACGGCTCCACGCCACTGTCCAGCCCCATTCCCGTCATCATCGCTCTCCTGCTTGCATTGGCCGGGGCTTTTGCCGCTGCAATGCCGTATCTTCGGCTGCCACAGTAGCGCCTAATCCAGACAAAGCCCGGCCACCAGCCTCATTGATGCATGCGGCCGGGCTATCGACGTGGTTAGGTCTATCCCGCAGCACGAACAATGCTCATCAGCGGGACAGTGAGCACCATTGACGATGTTCTACTCGGCGGGGAAGAATTTCTCCTGGACTTCCCGCAGAGTGTCGGCGGAGTGCTTGAAGCGCTGCTGCTCGTGCTCGGTCAGCTCCAGCTCCACCACGCGGCGGATGCCCTTGCGGTTGACGATCGCGGGAGTGCCGATGTAGATGTTTTCTTCGCCGTATTCGCCGCGCAGCAGAGCCGAGATCGGCAGGGCCACATCCTGGTTCTGGATGATTGCGCGGGTAATGCGGGCAAGCCCCATGCCGATGCCGTAGGAGGTTGATCCCTTGGCGTCGATAATCGAGTAGGCGGCATCCCTGGTCTGCTCGAAAATGTTCTCGAGTTTTTCTTCCAGTGCCGGATCTTTTTCCAGCTGCTTGCGCATCGACACACCGGCGATGGTGGCCGAGGAGAGCACGGGAAGCTCGGTGTCACCGTGCTCGCCGATAATGTAGGCGTGCACCGAGGTCGGGGCCACTTCGTAGAGTTCCCCGAGCATGTAGCGGAAACGGGCCGAGTCCAGCACAGTGCCCGAACCGAGCACCCGGTGCGCCGGCAGGCCGGAGTACTTCCATACCGCGTAGGTGAGAATATCGACCGGGTTGGAGGCCACCAGGAAAATACCGTCGAAACCGTTGTCCATGACCTGGTCGACGATTCCCTTGAGAATGTGCATGTTTTTGTCAACCAGCTGCAGGCGGGTCTCCCCCGGCTTCTGTGCGGCACCGGCGCACAGAACAACCATGGCCGCATCCTCGCAGTCGGCGTAGGTGCCCTTGGTGACTTTGGTGCGGGAACGCGCCCACACCACACCGTGGTTGAGGTCCATGACATTGCCCTCGAGTTTTTTCTCGTCGATGTCGATAATCGCGAGATGGTCACAGAACCCCTGGTTGACGAGGCTGAAGGCGTAGGCGACCCCGACGTCACCCGCACCGATCAACACAATCTTGTTGCCTGCACTGACCTTCATGAGAAAACCGACCTTCCTTCATCCGGGATCGTTGCTGTGTTCTCCCGGCTCGTTGAAACCGACACCTCCATTATGTCCGTTTATGTGGTTTCCGCTAGTGCAGCAGGCACAGGAAGGCAAATAATCGCTCATTTCCGCTCACTGCCGCACGGCGGCGCAAGCGTTGGCCGGGAGCCGGTGTGCAAGCCGCGGGGGTAGCCCGGCGGCCATGTATTTCCTGTTTTCCGACGGGACAACAGGTCAGGGGATGCGTGCGGCAGCAGGACAGGACTACTGCGCACCACTACCGAAAATAATCACGGATACATGCCCACCCACACCAAAACGGACACAATCCCACATTTTTGTGTTGGTTCAGTGATTGTTTCATCGATGCCGGCCGATCGGAGCTGACTTGTTATCCTGTCTGCGTGACATGCACCACAGTGCTCTTTGATCTTGACGGAACCCTGGTCGACCACCACTGTGCGGCCGTGGCCGCCGCCGGGGACTTCATCCGGCAGTACGCGCGGCATGATCCCGCCGATCACGGCGGAGAAGATCCCGTGGCGAGGTGGATGCGGCTGGAAGAGGTTCATTTCCGCCGCTATGAACATGGCGAGATCACCCACACACAGCAGCGCCGGGAGCGCATCAGGGATTTCTTCGGTACACCGGGGATCGATGATGGCCGGGCCGATGAACTCTTCGGCCACTTTTTGGACTTCTACCGGTCACGGTGGACCGCTTTCCCTGATGCGGCTGACGCACTCAACCGGGTCAGGGACAAGGGCCTGCGGGTGGCGATTGTGACCAACGGGGCACTGGCCCTGCAGAAAATGAAACTGGAACGCACCGGTCTTTTCACTGGCGACCTGATGATGTTCTGCTCCGCAGAGATCGGGTGCGCCAAACCGGATCCGGGCATCTACCGGCATGTCCTTGACCATCTTGACTGCCGCGCATCCGAGGCACTGATGGTCGGCGACAATCTGGCCAACGATGTCCATGCCGCCCGGCGGGCGGGGCTGCAGGCCATCTGGCTTGCCCGGTACAGCCGGACCGGCAACACAACCGGTGAGCCGTTTATCCGCAGTCTTGCCGATCTGCCGGTGTGAGACAGCCGGTAAAAAAGCTCTCGGGACTTCTGTCCTGCGGCACCGGCTCTACTCCGGACCGCAGCCGATCCCGGTTCCGTGGTGCGGGCAGTATCCGCCCGGGTTTTTGTGCAGATACTGCTGGTGTTCATCTTCCGCCCGGTAGTAGGTTCCGGCAGGTGTATCCGCCAGCGGCATGATTTCGGTGGTCACAGGCCCGAAACCGTGCCCGGCCAGGACCTTGCCGTAGGCGTCGACGAGTGTTTTCACAGTCTCCGCCTGCTGCCGGGCATCATCGCCGACAGTGTAGAACGCCGACCGGTACTGGGTCCCGACATCGTTTCCCTGCCGGTTTTTCTGGGTGGGGTCATGGTTTTCCAGCGCAATGCGCACCAGTTCTTCCAGGGTGATTTCCGCCGGATCGTAGACGACTTCGACGCACTCTGTGTGCCCGGTTCGGCCGGTGCACGATTCCCGGTAGGTCGGATTCGGGGTGTATCCGCCGGCAAAGCCCACGGAAGTCGACACCACACCCGGGGTGGTCCAAAAAAGTTTTTCCGCACCCCAGTAGCAGCCCATGGCCACAATCAGACAGCGCTGGTGCTCCTCCCACGGGCCGGTGATGGGGGTGCCCAACACAGCATGCGGGCGGGGATGGGCAAGCACCGGGTGCCGCCCGCCCTTCAGCGCAGTGTCGTGCGTTACGGCTTGAGTTTCTTTCCCGAACAGCCAGCCCATGATCTGTCCTTTCTTGTCGTGGTGACGGCAATGAAATCGGTTTCTTTAAAAACAGTCAACGCCACCGGCCGCGTTTTCATTTCCCGCACCAAACGCCAACGGGTCCGGCAGGTGGCTGTCCGGGGCAGGCACCGGGGCCACCACCGCCGTGGACCGGGGCAGGGCACAGAAAAAGGGACCGCAGGCGCACACACCGTAGAAAAAAGTACGTCTAAGCCAACATTTCTATACGCTCAACCGGCTTTATAACAATTTCCGTGGTTTTTAGTTCTTTCCTTCAATTGTCCCTATAGTGGGCGGTTACTGGGCACACGGCGTGATCTCTGACACAAACAGAGGTTGCCGGTTGTGCCCCATCAACAATCATCAATCGAAAGGACATCCACTACCATGGCCGTCTACGAACTCCCCGATCTTCCCTACGACTACGACGCTCTTGAGCCGCATATCTCCGGCGAGATCATGCGTATCCACCACGACAAGCACCATGCCGGCTACGTCAAGGGTGCCAATGCTGCTCTGGCGGCCCTGGAAAAGGCCCGCGACAACGACACCATCGGTGACGAAGTGGCTGCACTGTCGCGCACCCTGGCGTTCAACCTGGGCGGACACACCAACCACTCGATCTTCTGGCAGAACCTCTCCCCCAACGGTGGCGGAAAGCCGGAAGGCGAACTGCTGGCAGCCATCGAGCGTGACTTCGGTTCCTTCGAGAAATTCAAGGCCCACTTCTCTGCCGCAGCTTTGGGGCTGATGGGCTCCGGTTGGGCCGTGCTCGGCTACGACCACATTGCCGGCCGCCTGGTTATCGAGCAGCTCTACGATCAGCAGGGCAATATCTCCGCCAACCTGACCCCGCTGCTCATGCTGGATATGTGGGAGCACGCCTTCTACCTGCAGTACAAAAACGTCAAGGCCGACTATGTCGACGCCGTGTGGAACGTCTTCAACTGGGATGACGTCGCCGAGCGTTTGGCCGCAGCCGCCCAGTAGCATCACCGGCACAGCTTTTCCCGGACACCGCGCCCACACATTGTGCGCGGTGTCTTTTTTATTGCTCATCCACCTCACCCGGCCTCTTGGCCCGCCGACCCGGCACAAATCCCACTGGTAGAGTTGGCTTTCAATTCCGCCCACCACCCCGCCACCACGCCGGGGATGTCCCCAAGGAGAACCACAATGAAACGTTTCGCTTTGCTTGCGGCCGCCACAGCCGTCACCGCCACATCCCTGGTGGCGCCTGTCGCCTCCGCGGAAGAAAACACCCTCGACTGCACCAAGTTCAGCGCGGATTTTAAAGCCAACAACCCCGAAGAGATCACCGCCAAGGACTACGCCGACCAGTACCGGGATGCGATCTTGAAGAAACTGGGCAAGTCCTACGGCGAGTTGACCAGGGAACAGAAACGACAGCTGCGCGCACAGGTTGACGCGGTGGTCAAAGCGGGACAGGCCTGCTCGGTATTCAAGGAAGAAGACCGCAGCTCCAGCGCGACAGGATCATTCTCGCTGTCGTCGGCTATTTCCAGCTAAACCGGCTGCCGCCCCCGGCTTTTTTGGGGGGAAGCGCCCTGATCCTTACAGTTATTTCACCGACCCGCCCGCCGCCCGGATAATCCGGTGGCGGGCGGGTCGCCGTGCTTATTGTCCCGGGGACTGCCCCCGCGGTGAGCACCGTCGTGCAGTGTCCGCCGCCCGGGGCCGGTGGGTGGTTCGGCTTACCCCCGCCCCCCGGTGCCGTTGATCTGCTATTTTACCGATCGCTGACAGGCGTGCACCATAGTGGTTATGACAAGCACCACAGATGACGATGCCGTCGGCGGCGATGGTCTTCCCGGTGGTCTGGTGCGCGGCCAGCGTGACTATTCCCGCGCTGTTGTGGCGATGCTCGCCACCGGTCTGGCGTCGTTCAACGCCCTCTACTGCACCCAGTCCATGCTGCCGACACTGGTGGACTCGTTGGGGATCAGCCCGACCACAGCGGCCTTGACGGTCTCGGCGACAACGGGAGCCATGGCTGTATGCATTGTCCCGGCGTCGATCCTGTCCGAACGGTTCGGCCGCGGCCGGGTGCTGACCATTTCCGCTGTCGCTGCCGTACTGATCGGCCTGCTGCTCCCCTTCGCCCCCACCGCGGAGATACTCATTGCCCTGCGGGCGGTCCAGGGGGTGGCCATCGCCGGTGTTCCGGCTGTCGCCATGACCTGGCTGGCGGAGGAAATCCATCCCGATCACCTGTCCCGGGCGATGGGTGTCTATATCGCCGGAAACTCCGTCGGCGGATTGCTGGGCCGTCTGATTCCCTCCGGTGTGCTCGAGATCGCCTCCTGGCGGTGGGCGTTGGGGGCCGATATTGCTGTGGCCGGTCTTTTTGCCATCGCCATGGTGGTGCTGCTGCCGCAGCAGAAACAGTTCCGGGCGAAAAGCCTGAGTTTTTCCCACGAGTTCCACGCCATGACCGGGCACTGGAAAAACCCGCGGCTGGCAGCATTGTTTATCACCGGCTTTTTGTCGATGGGGGCGTTTGTGTCCCTGTACAACTACGTCGGTTTCCGCATGATCGATGTGTTCGGCCTGTCAGAGGGCCTGGTCGGGGCGATCTTTTTGCTGTACCTGTCGGGAACCTGGTCGTCGGCGAAAGCCGGTGCTCTGGTGGCCCGCTTCGGCCCGGGAACCGTCCTGGTGGCCATGACAGTTGCGTCACTGGTTGGTTTGGGGCTGGTTGTCTCATCGTCACTGGTGGTGATGGTGGCGGGCATCCTGGTGTTCACCGCCGCGTTTTTTGCCGTCCACTCCACGGCCTCCGGATGGATCGGACGGTTGGCCACCCACGACCGGGCGGAAGCATCCTCGGTTTATTTGTTCTGCTACTACATGGGTTCATCCGTGGTGGGCTGGTTGTCCGGTGGTGTGCTCCACCGCTTCGGATGGTCCGGGCTGGTGGTGTGGCTGATGCTGCTGGTGGCTGCCCTGCTGGTGCTGTCGGTGGCGATGATGGTCGACCGCAGAAAACGCAAGGGAACCGGGCGGGGATAGGTGTGCGCCAACCCGGCCCCCGGCGGGTGGGGGTGCAACCGCCGGGGCATCCGGTGCTAGAGGGCGGTAATCGACGGGGTGTCAGCCGCCCCGGCGGCCAGCCAGTGGCGCACCGCCCGGGTGGCCCGGGTATCGCCTTCGTTGTAGTCGAGAAGTATCTGCCGTGCCCGGGTGGCACAGACCTCACCATCGGTGACAAAGCCGCGGGCAATCCGGTAGTAGTGCAGGGACACCTCCCCGTCGATGTCGTCATCGGGCCAGGTGAAACCGGCCACCGGTGCCACATGTTTCAGCCCCAGCCCGAACGGGCCGAACAGGTTGTTTTTCACTGTCGCAAACACGTCGATCCACACCCCGGAGGAGATGAACTCACGGACTTCCCTTTCGGTCGGGGCGATATTGCCGCCGGGGCTTTCATACCCGCCGAAACGGCGGGCGCAGCTTAAAAGCCAATGGTTTTCCCCGCCGGCCGCATAGCAGTGCACCGCCACTGTTTGTCCCGCCTGCCGCGCGGCGGCCACAGTGGAGCGGATGTGGTGGAAAAAATCGGCGAAGGCCCCCGCTTCGGCATCCCCGCCCAAACCGTCCCAGGTGGTGTAGGAGTGGTAGGTCGTCCCGTCGAACACCCCCCACAGGTAGGCGCCCCGGTCCAAAAATGATTCGACGTCGATATCCAGTTCCACATCGTGAAGCACCGGCGGGGTGAAGGTTTTTTTGCGCACCACCGGGATACCGGCCTGGTAGGCCCGGGCCAGCGCCGCGGTCTGGCCGGAAAGACCCGCCAGGGCGCTGACAGTGTCAATCCCCTTGTCTTTCAGTGCCCTGGCCTTGTCGCCCGGCAGGAACAGCGAAATATCGTCGCTGTCTTTCAGCTGCTTTTCGCAGTCGAACCAGAACCGGCAGCCGGCACATTGTTTGATCCGGTGCGGTGACAGCTGCGCCTTCTGGGCCACAGCCTTGGCCAGTGGCCGGTGGTAGTGGCAGGCATCGACAAAAAACACCCGGCTGCGGTCCTGGCCGACGCATCCGGCCGTCCCGGAGGACAACCCCACCTCCGCCAGACCCAGATCGGCCAGGGCTATCCGGTAGCCGTCGATGGGATGGTGGCGCAGACGGTAGTGGCCGGTCACGGCTGTGGCCAGACCCAGCCGTGAAGTCCCCACCACGGGGAGGGTTGATTTCCTGGCGGGTTCAGCCACCCGGTGCTGGCTGATGATCACCGGACAATAGCTGCCATCGGGTTGTGCCACCAGCACATCGGGGTGGACCCGCATCACGGTTCCGGCGACTGTCGGTGTCAGGACCGCACCGGTGATCAGCGTCGGGGCGTGCGCCAGGGCCTCCAGTGTCATGGCCTCGGCGGCGAACAACTCATCGTCACCGGACCGGCTGGTGGTCGGCGGGATATCGATACGGGTGAATTTAACCTTATCGCCGATGGCCGCCGCCCGGGGAAGCATCGCCAGGACCGCAGCCAACGCCGCGTCGGCGCGCTGGCTGCGTCTGAGCGACCGGTTGGTCGGCCCCACATCGGGAAAGCGGCGGCGCTGCCGGAGTTTGTACCGGCAGCCCACCAAATCCTTCGCCGTGGCCGGTTTGATTGCTTCCACAAGATTTCAAGCCTAGCGGGCGGCAACCGGTAAGGTGGGTACCTGGTACCGCTGCGACGGCACTGTCAGCCGCCGCAGGAACAACACGTCACTGACCAATCGAACACACCGGGTGAACCCATGGGAATTTTTTCTACGATCCGCTCCTCACGCGCACGCACGAAGGCCCAAGTCAAAGCCGCCAAACAGCGCGCCAAAACAGAGGTGAAAGAAGAAAAGAAACTGGCGCTGCGCCGTTCCAGGCTTCTGGCCAAAGAGAAAAAGAACATGGAGAAATCCCAGTTGAAAAATCTCAAGGCCAAACAAAAGCACGAAAAGCGCATGGCCAAGCAAACCTACAAACAGCTCAAAGCCGGCAGTTTCAACGCCAAAAACGTCAAACGCTACACCGGTGCGGCGCGCCTGCTGGCGCCGGTTGTTCTGCCGCTGATCTACCGCGCGGTCACCTGGAGCCGGGAACAGCTGCTGAAAAAGAAAGCACGCAATTTCGGGGTGTCTTCTTCGGATTTGGCCCGTTTCACCGGCTTCGGGGCCCCGATCAAAGCCCGTATCGAAGCGGTGCGCCGCAGCCTTGATGACGCGCCTTTGCCGGCGGGGCTGAAAAAAGACATCACCAACCGGCTGGACACCTTATTCACCGCCGCCGACAATGCCGAGCACATGGACAACGACCAGCGGCAGCGTATCCACCATTCCATCAATTCCGATCTGGACCATGTCACCGGCCAGATTCATTCCCGGCTGGACAAAGACAACCTCCGCTAGAAAAACACCTCACCGGCAGGGCGCACAAAAAACAACGACCATATGCCACTGCCCGGGCGGCAGGTGAGTGTTTTTCCTGTCTTTTTCCGCAAACCCGCACGGATCCGTTCTTTTGTGCCCTGGGCAGACATGCCGCAGGCACACGGACCCGGCGGGTTTTTCGCTGTGCCCGCTTTTTCTCCCACCCCGCCGGGCGTGGCACGCCACCGGGCATGCCGGGTGACATTGTTTTCTCACGGGTTTATCGGGTTTTTAAAACTGCCGGTTGAATTTTTTTTAAGGAAAATCATTGGCGGTCGGAAAACAACTGTTTTTGAATCTCTTTTTTCAAAAGAACCGCCGCGCTTTATCCACTAAACACGCTCTAGTTGTTTTTTTGGCTGCCGGACTCTAGCATGACGCATAACGGACCGAATGGAAAACACGACGGCCCTTTTTTAAGATGCAAAACAAATAGATTAGGGATCACATCCCTTTTTCAAAGGAGAATGCCCATGGCTCGCCGCAACATCACCCAGTACTTCGATGATTTGGATGACACCCCGCTGAACGAGGAAAAGCTCAATGTGGTGCATTTTTCCCTCGACGGCACCGATTATGTTCTGGACCTGTCGGAAAGCAATGCCGCTAAAGTCCGGGAAGCATTCCAGCCTTTCATCAGCGCCGGACGCAAAGCCGAATCATCGCGCAAGAAGCGTTCGGGCACCACGAAAAATCCGGACTTAAACCGCAAGATCCGTGAATGGGCGAAAGGCCAGGGCTACACCATCGCCGAGCGCGGGCGTATTCCGCAGGAAATCATCGACGCCTACAACGGGGCGCACGCTTAAAACCCGATTCCCCGCGGGGCGCGGATGAAAAGGTCCACCTGTTTTTTCTCGCCGCACACCCCGGGGCCGGTGGACCACACAGCGCACACCACCGCCCCCTCCCCCTCCCCGCCGCGTCACGCAGGTTTTTTTAAAAAAAACAATCCTGCCGACTGTGTGTCACCGCCTTATCCCCCGCCCGGCGGGGCCGGGGGCGGGGACACTGCTTTTTCCATCATCTGTGGCCG
>NZ_JAFLEQ010000018.1:40841-50611 GCF_017307055.1 Corynebacterium mendelii
TGCCTTTTTCACGCCGGGTCAAGACTGGGGGAAAACGGCTTTCAGAACAACGCTTTCAGGAGGCGGGAACAGCAGTGGGTGCGGGTGTGCCCTCCGGGCCGGTGTAGCGGTGGCGCGGTTGGGTTTTTTTATCCCCTACAGCACGCCCTGTTCGCGGGCGGCGGCGACCGCCGAGGTGCGGGAGCGCACCCCCAGCTTGTCGTAGATGTGCACCAGATGGGATTTGACGGTGGCTTCCGACAGGAACAGTTTTTTTCCGATGTCCCTGTTCGATGATCCGCCGGCCACCAGTTTCAGCACTTCCAGCTCCCGGGGCGTCAGGGAGGTTCTGGGGGTGCGCACCCGGGTCATCAGCCGGTTGGCCACCACCGGCGACAGTGCCGAATCGCCTTCGGCGGCTGAGCGCACCGCAGCCAGCAGTTCACTGGGCGGGGCGTCTTTGAGCATGTAGCCCACCGCACCGGCTTCAATGGCGCCGATGATTTCGGCGTCGGTGTCGTAGTTGGTGACCACCAGAACATTCGGCGGATTGGCGACGGTTTTTTTGATCTCCGCGGTCGCATCGGCGCCGGTGCGGACTTTCTGCCCCTGGTCGCCCGCGCCGAAACGCAAATCCATGAGAATCACATCGATACCCCCCTGCGCGGCGGCGGCGATGGCTTGTTCTGCTGTGGACACTTCACCCACGACAGTGATGTCGTCGGCTTCCTCCAGAACAGAGCGCAGCCCCAACCGCACGATTTCGTGGTCGTCGGCAAGCAGAACTTTGATCATGTGTTTTCCTCACGCGCTGTAGGGCTTTTCGTCATGGCCGCGCAATATTTCTTCCATCCTCCCGGCAGGCACCATCCGGCAGCTGAAAAAGATCAGTCACAAGGCCACTGGTTCGTGTCCCTGCCAACGGTGTCTTCCAGCTGCTGTGGGCTGTCGGCGGCGGATATTTCATCCCGGCGCGCCCGGGGGCTTGTCCCCCGGGGTCCGGGGGATGCTGCGCCGGGCGGGTTGTCGGGAAGAAAAATCCACGGCTTTTCGGTGCGCCACCGGAGAGGTGACGGTTACTCCCGTGCCAGTTTACTGGCTTTGGGCCCTGGTTTGTCCATGTCATCACGGCCAACGGGTATTGCAATCGAGACCGCGGTGCCCTGTCCGGGGGCTGATTCCACGGTCAGGGTGCCGTTTTGTTCCGCCGCCCGCTGCCGCATGGCATCCAAACCGATATGCCCCAGACCGGCGGGGCGTTCCGCCACCGCGGAAGGATCAAAGCCCTGCCCGTCATCGACGACATCGAGTCTGATTTCGTCTTCCTCATAGGACAACGTGACATGGCATTGGCTGGCCCCGGCGTGTTTGGCCACATTGCCCATCGCCCCCTGGGCGATGCGCAGCAGTGAGGCTTCGGTGCGCATAGGCAGCTGGCGTTCATTGCCGATGACGGTGATGGTGGTCTCGGTGTCCACCATGGAATCGGCTGCCCGGTGCAGGGCGCCTTCCAGGGAAGTCGTCGACAAAGCCGCGGGCTGCAGGGCGGCGATCATGGCCCGGGCTTCCTGCAGGTTGTCGGCGGCCACCTGGCGGGCCAGGCGGATTTTCTTGAGTGTCGGCTCCGTTTTTTCCTCCGCCAGCTGCAGTTTGCCGACTTCCTGTTCGGCGACGTAGAGCAGCATCTGGATGGAACTGAGGCCCTGGGCCAGGGTGTCGTGGATTTCGTGGGCGATGCGCTGGCGTTCGGCGGCCATACCGGCGGAGCGTTCGGTCTCCGCGAGCTGGCTTCTGGTGCGCAGCAGCTCTTCGATGAGTTCCTCCCGCTCCGCGGAGACCTTCCACAGGGTGCGGAAAGCGTAGTCGATGCCGATGGTGACCAGGGCGGCCACCGTCGGCCCCAGAATGGTTCCGGCGGTCAGATGCGGCCACTGGCTGAAAATACTGATCAGGGTGGCCGCCACCACCGCGATCACCCCCCGGATATCGGGCATCACCCGCAGGTAGAGGAAATACAGGGGAAACACCACGTACAGGGAGGTTTGTTCCACCGGGATCATCGCCACCCACACCAGGGTCAGGGCGAAAAGCCACAGCTGCCCTTTCAGCGGGGACAGGGTTTCGTGGGTGTTGGCCCCGGCCAGATAGATCAGGCCGAAAGCCACCGACATGCCGGTGGCCACCGCCCCTTCCTGCCACCCGGAGCGGGCCGCGGAAAAAACAACCACCACCAAAAGACCGATGGTCAGCACATGGATGCCCTGCCTGATAGCCGAGGCGCCGGGGGCGGCGGCACTTCCGGATTGACGGCGTTTCGCCGCGGCTTCGGCAATGGCTTTGGCCGCCTCGGTCGGGTCGGTGTTGTTGGTGGACGGCGGCTTGATGTCCCCGGTGGCGGTGGGCGGCGGGGTGTGCGTGTCGCGTGGGGCGGTGTCGTTTCCTAGGCTTGAACCCATGCGCCGTAGATTACTTGCCCTGTCTGTCATCACCATGCCGTCTGTCCTATTCGGGTGTGCCGACACCACCACCGCCGACAGCGGCCAGCCCCCGGTTGTGAGCACCACCGGCAGCAGTCAGGCACCGGATGACACCACCGCCCCCGCCGGGACACCGGCCACCGTCAGTGATCCCGCCCGGCCGGCCTTCGATGAGCTGCCGGTCATCCCCGACGGCAAAGCCTCGCAGACACCCTGCCCGTACCTGGATACCCAGTGGGTGGCCGACGCCAACGGGCAACGGGTCACCGGTATGGGTGTTGACGATCGTTTCGACCCGGTGGCCTGTGTGTTTTGGTCCTATCCCGAGGACCCGCAGCTGACGGTGATTGTCCGGCACATGGACACAGCCGCGGACGCCATGGCGGTGGTTGACTGGGCGGCGCCGGTGGACACCACCAACCCCACCGACGAACCGGCCGGCTGGACCGGCGGACGCAAGGGCGGCGACGACGGCGCGGTGTATGCGGTGGCCAAGGACACCGTGGCCGTGGTGGTGCTGTCCAACCAGGCGCAATCGATCAAAACACAGATCATCGCCGAAAAAGTCATCGAGAACCTGCATCTGTGACACCCATCCGGGCCGCCCGCCCCGGCGGGGTGGGCGGGCACCGCAGGACCCGCGCCCCGGCGGGGTGGGCACCACAGTGCCCGGGGCAGGGGTGCCGGGCACTTACACTGACACGTCGTTGTAGGGCATCATCGCCGATACCCACGGAAAAACGACTTCCATGAGCAGGAAGAACACGGCGACGGCGATAATGAGGGTGATGATCAGCTTCACCGGCCACGGGCCGGGCAGGAGTCGCCAGAAAAACGAGTACATCAGGACTGCTCCATCTCTGTGGGCTTGTGGCCGTTTTCTTTCTTTTCGGTGCGTTCCAGCATCGCGTGGATGATCATGCGCTGTTTGTTGGAAAACTGCGGGTGGCAGGTGGTCAACGTCAGCAGCGCCTCGTCGTCATCGGTCGGGGTGTCCTGTTTGTGGGGCACAGCGAAGGTGACCCCGATATCACCCGGGTAGGTGATGTGGCGGCCGGTGAGATCACCGTATTTGCCGCCGACAAGTTCCTCGGCCTGTTTCTGGCTCAGGCAGGCTGCGGCCGCATCGACTTTCGCCTGGCCGTCCACATCGATCGGCAGCACCCGGTAGATTTCCCAGTCGGTGCGGGTTTCGATGATGATCGGGTCACAGGCGCGAAGATTACCCAGGTCGTTGAAGGGGGCGCCTTTCCCGACCCGGTGGCCAGCCACGGCGAAGTTACCCGGCTGGCCGGGCATCTGTGAATCGACGTAGCGGCCCGGCCCTTTGAGCAGATCATCATCCTGGGTGCCTTCCACAATCGCGAAGACATAGTCGGCGCCGAAGACGGGCACATACATGCGGGCGAATGCCTCACCGACTTCCGGGGCGTGGAATCGGCGCCTGTTTTCCAGCTCCCCGGGTTCGGGGTTGGTGTCCCGGCCGCTGTCCCAGGTCTGTTCCAGCTGCTTTTCCACCTCGTTTTGCTGCTGCCCGGCCTGGATATTGGTCCAGAACGCCTCATAGAAGCCGAACAGCAGCAGCACGGCCCCGACGGTGACAAACAGTTCGCCGAGCAGTTCAACGAAACTGAATTTCCTGGCCGGCGGGTCGGTGCGCGGCGGTGAATCCGGCACCTGTTGCTCGCGTCGATGTGTCATGGGAAACCATTTTAGCCGGTCGCCGGTATCCGGCGGCCACCCAACAAGCCGCAGCAGCCGGGCGAAAAGGTAAAATCTCATCCGCTTGTTGTTGTCGTGGCGGTGGGCGATCCGGCCGGTGGCGGCAGCAGCCGCCGCGCGCCCGGCAAAAAGCTGCCCCGCGGTTGTTGTTTTTCCTGCGGGTATCCCCGCCGCCCCACCGCCTGCTACCGAAAGTCGCCGCATGATCTGGCAGATGTTTATTGTCCCCGTCTCCGGGGTGATGAAGCTGTGGTTTGTTCTGCTGCACTCGGTGCTCGGCATGACTGCCCCGCACGCCTGGGTGGGCAGTATTTTCGGGCTGATCATCACCGTCCGCGGACTGATTGCCCCCCTGAGCTACCTGCAGTACCGCAACACCCGGGTGATGAGCAATCTGCAGCCGCGGCTGCGTGAGCTTCGCGACAACAGCCGTTTTTCCGTCGACCCCGATGCCGACGCCGAGTTCCAGAAAGCCCAGAAAGCCCTCTACAAAGAGCACAACTACTCCACCGCCAAGGGCTGTTTCCCGGCGCTGATCCAACTGCCGGCGTTCCTCGGGCTGTACCGGGTGCTGATTTTGATGGCCCGGCCCACCGACGGGCTGGACACCACCAATCACCAGCCGATCGGTTTCCTCACCGGCGATGATGTCGGCCAGTTTTTGTCCACCCGGATCATGGGGGTGCCGGTTCCGGCGTATGTGTCGATGAGCGATGAACAGTTCGCCCATCTGCAGACCAGCCACGACGAAGTGGCCGGGTTCGTGCTGCCGTTTCTTGTTCTGGCCGCCACGTTCACCACCGTCAACATGGCCTATTCGGTGTGGCGCTCCTACACCACGCTCGACCACGAGTCGAAGCTGTCGGTGTTCATGGTCCGGATGCTGGCCGTGTTCGTGGTGCTGGTGCCGTTTATGATCATCAACTTCGGTCTGCACGGCCCGGCGCCCGCGGCACTGTGCCTGTACTACTTCGTCAACAACCTGTGGACCATGACGCAGTACATTGTGCTGCAAACCTACCTGGACAAAAAGCTGCCGTTCACCGACGATTTCCGGGCGGTGCGCGAGGAGGGCAAACAGCGCAGCAAAAACAAACGCGCACTCAAAAAAGCGTTCCTGCGGCGCCGCCGCGGACGCCGGCTGCGCATGGCGCTGACCCCGTGGCGGGCCGGCGAGCTGCACCGGGACAATAAACGCGACAAGCAGAAACTCACCCGCGACCTTGACCCGGAAGCCTTCCAGGCCAAGCAGATCAAAACCCTGCGGGCACCGTTGACCAAGGAAAAAAACCGCAAACTGCGGGTGCTGAAAGCGCACCGCACGCACGCGGAACGCAAAGGCCTGCCCTGGCCCCCGGAGGAGATCAAACAACGCTGGGGCTTAACCGACGAGGGTGATTTCCCCGACGGCTACTTCGATCCCCCGGAGCATTTCCACCAGATCGTCGACAGGATCAGGAAGGGCGAACTGCTCGACGATATTTTCGCCGAACAGGCGCAGCTGCGCCGTGTCCTCAACCGGAAGGCGGTCGTCGGTGACGAGGATCCGCTGGAAAAAGATGTCACCACCGACGGCTACGAGATGCTCGGCGGGCTGCCGGTCTATCCGACCATGTGGCTGCCGGCCGACAGCGACGACGACGGCGACAGCGACGGTACTGCTGACGAACCCGCCGCGGAAGACGGTGACGCGGGTGATACCGAGGTGTCCGCCGACAGTGCCGGTGACCTGTCCGCCGGCACCGGCGGCCCGGGGCGCGGCAGCGGCACCGGGAGCTAGCCCGGGGACCGGGCTTGTGGAGTGGGCCGGGGCCGCTCACTAGATGCAGTAGTCGGCCGGTGGGGCACCCAGCAGGCCGGTGGCCAGTTCCTTGGCGGTGACAAGCGGCGCCACGGAGCGTTCCAGCCGGGAGCCGGCCAGACCGCCGTCCACAAAGATCAGCATCTGTTTCGCCTGGGTCAGCCCCGGATAGCCGTTGAGTTCGGTCAACAGCTCTGTCAGGGTGTCCAGGGTCCACCGGCGGTGGTCCCGCACCGCGTCAACAATGCCGCGTTCGGTGTCGGTTTCCGGTTTCGGGTATTCGTTGGCGGCGTTTTGGAAATGGGATCCCCGGTAGTCGGCTTCCGGTTGCGCGTCGATGCACTGGTCGAAAAACGCCAGGATTTTTTCCTGCGGATCCGTCATCGACTCGGTGCGCTCGTACCACTCGTTTCGCCAATCCTCGTCGAGTTTGCGCAGATAGGCGATCACCAGGGCGTCCTTGGAGCCGAACAGGGAATACAGGGAGGCTTTCGCCACGTCGGCTTCCCTAAGAATCCGGTCGATGCCGATCACCCGGATGCCCTCGGTGGAAAACAGGTGGGTGGCCGAAGCCAGCAGCCGTTCACGCGGTGACGGCCGGTTGCGGCGCCGGGATCCCCGCTTGCGTGAAGATTGTGTGGTCGCGGCGGCGATGGTGCCCACTTCCTTTCCGAAGGTTCGGTGTTTTTCTGCACTACAGTCCGGGTCCTGCCGGCTGGTGCGGCCTGGTCTGCCACAGCCGCCACCGGTACCCGTGGGTATTTTACCCCGGTAGGCGCCCCCGCGGGAACCATTGCCAAAACCGGCCCGCCGCCCTGGTGTTGTGCCAGCTCAACAGCCCAATTACCGGGTGCGGACAAACCGGACTGTCTGCCTGGGCGCAGCGGAGTCTTGTCCGGCCGGGCACCGCCCCCGCCCGTCCGGCGGCGGGAACACGGCCCGGCACGCATCCGGTGGCCGCTTGCGGCGGTGGATTGTTTGTGGCGACAACCCCCGCCGATACGACACCACCCCGTGGGTGGGCGGGGGCGCTGTTACAACGCTCCCCGCGGCACCCACGGGGTGGTGTCCCCGCCGCCCGGGTGGGCGGGCGGCGGGAATGACGGGCCGGATATCGGCCGGAAAAAAAGGGGGTTATTTCTTCACGGCTTTGACGACCGCCAGCAAAATAACCGCACCCAGAAGGCAGGTGAGGAAGCTGAAGATCAGGCCGCCGCCGGCCACATCAACACCGATCAGCTTCAGCAGGAAACCGCCGATAAGACCGCCGACGACACCGACAACAATATTCAGCCCCACGCCCATGGAGGCGTCGGTTCCCTGAATCTTCGAGCCGATCCAGCCGGCCAATCCGCCGATGATGATCCATCCGAGAAATCCCAGTCCGAGCATGATGTTTCTTGTTCTCCTTTATTTTCGTGGTGGTTGCTTTTTTCACAAAAGCCTGGCTGCACCGGCGGTGCCGTGCGGGGGCCACCGGTGTGGTGGTCCGCCCGGGTGCGCCGCCGGTTGTGTGTGCCAGACTACGCGTTACCGGCCGGTGGCCGGGTAACGAATCGGTCACTGATGGATAACTGTCTTTTCTTCCCCGCCCCGGCGGGGGCGGCCGGTGTGGCGGGGTGGGTGGAAAAGAGATGGCGCTAGTGGGGTGAGTGGGCTGAATCGTGGCGGACCACCATCATCGGGCAGGGGGCCGACTGCAGCAGCGCCCGGGAAGTGGATCCGAGCAGCATCCCCTTGAATCCGCCGCGCCCGTGGGAGCCGACCACCAGCAGCTGGGCGTTGTCGGCGGCTTCCACCAGGGCGCGTACCGGCCGGTCCCGGGTGATGATGGTCTCTACCGTGACCTTCGGGTAGGAGGAGGTGAACTCTTTCAGCCGCTCGTCGAGTAGTTCCCGCTGCTGTTTCTCCACCGCCGACCACTGTTCCTGGGCGCCGGACAGCCCGGCGATCGACGCCTGGACCTGCACATCCATCCAGGTGTGCACGGCGATGAGGGGGCAGTGACGGGAGGAGGCTTCCTTGAAGGCGTATTCGGTGGCTTTGCGGGACACCCCGGAGCCGTCGACCCCGACGACGACGGGGCCGTATTTGTTGGCGTCGGTTAAATCATTGTCTTCCCGGACAACCACCACCGGGCAGTGCGCGTGGGAGACCACGGCGGCCGACACTGACCCCATCACCATTCCCGACAGCCCGCCCAGGCCGCGGGAACCCATCACGATCATGGTCACATCCTTCGACAGCTCCAGCAGCATGTCGATGGGGGAACCCTCGGCGACGGTGTGGCCGATTTTGATCCCCGGGGCCACCTGCAGGGCCACATCCCGGGCCCGGTCAATGTGGTCCATGGTTTCCGCCTGGAGTTCATCGAACAACTCCTGCGGCGGCACCATGCCCTCGGCGTAGAGAAACTGCGGCATGGTGTAGCTGGCGGCCAGCCGCAGTGGCTCGCCGCGTTTGGCGGCGGCATTGGCCGCCCAGCGGACGGCCGCGTCCGCGGCCGGCGAGCCGTCGACGGCAACAACAATCGTCGGTGTGGTGGACATGGGTGCTGGCTCCTTCAACATTGTGTGTCACCTTCCCCCGGGGGAGGACAGTGTCCGGTTGTTCTATTTTCCGCACACCCGGTGTGGTTGTGTGCTTTTCCGGTGCGGCAGTCATCCTGTCCGCCCCGGAAAAGGACACCGGCGCCAACGGCGCAGGGCGGTTCCCCGCCAATTTTACTCCCCCGGCCCACCCGCAGGTGGGGCCAGCAACCCCCGCCCCGACCGCTCCCGGCACCCCCGGTCTGCCGGGAGCGGGTGCAGCCGCACCACCCCCGCGCAGTATCAGTGTTTTCTTCCCGGTTTTCTTCCCGGTCGTCTTCCCGGCCTGCCCGCCGCCAGCTGCCCGGCGGGTGGGCGGGCCAAGGTGGCGCGGTTGGTGCCGCGCCCCGACTGTCCGGTTGCGGGGGCGGGCCGCATCTGCACCTGCCCTAGAGGGCCGGTGTGAAGGGAAAAACTAGCGGCTGTCAGCTGCGGCGGGGGCGTTTTCGGTCACATCCAGAACCACCCCGCGGGCGGTGTCGGTCATCCCGGTGGCGGGGGTGTTGTGGGCGGCTTCCGCATTGGCCGGATAGGCCAGCTGGTAGATCGCTTCGAGGATCGCGCCGATGAGGCGGCCGATACCGTGCTGGAAGAAATCGATGACAGGGGCCATAATCGCGTTGATGTCCATGCGCGAAACTGTAGTACACGCCCCCGGCCGCAGGCGAGGCGTGCCAGCCCTGCCGATCAAAGACGGTGTCAACCCCTCCCGGGTGAGGGTGCCCGCCGAGGCCGCGGGCCTGACCGCCGGACAATATCTGGCGGCGGTGATCGCGGGCCAGCGCCACCGGCATCCCGACGATGACGACCACGCCCTGGACAGGCGTTTTTCCGGCGGCCAGGTCCGCACCCGGCAGGGCCGCATACTCACCCCGGATGATCCGGTCACCGTCGGGGAGGATATTTTCTTCTACCGCATCCCCGTCGACCGTGACCTGCCGGTTTGTGAGTTGCCGATTGTGTTTTCCGACCGGCATCTCACGGTGGTCGACAAACCCCACGGACTGGCCACCGTGCCGAAAGGGGCGCATATTATCCGTTCGGTGGTGGTGCAGGCACGCCGGGCCACCGGCAACATGGATCTGGTGCCCGTCCACCGGCTCGACAGGCTGACCCGCGGGCTGGTTGTCTGCGCCAACAATCCCGCGGAGCGCGGCGCCTACCAGCAGCTGTTCGCGGACACCAAGGTGGATAAAACCTATA
>NZ_JAFLEQ010000018.1:50657-55687 GCF_017307055.1 Corynebacterium mendelii
GCCGGACCGTGTGTGCAACCGGTTGAAAAAAACCCACGGCCAGCTGCAGGCGCAGGTCGAGGACGGCGCCTGCAATGCGGTAACGGTCATTGATGCGGTCACCGTGCTCACCGACGACCAGGCCCGCCGGGCGGTGGCGCTGTTTGGCCCGCCCGCGGTTGACTGCGGGGCGCAACCGGTGGGCTTGTACCGTTTCCGGCTGCGCCCGCGGACCGGGAAAACCCACCAGCTGCGCAAACATCTGGCCGATCTGGGCTACGGGATTCTGGGCGATCCGCTCTACCCGGTCGTTGACCGGCCACGTCTCAATGACACCTCCGCCCCGCCGCTGGCGTTGGCCTGCACCGGTATCAGCTTCACCGATCCGGTCACCGGCGGCCCCCGGCGGTTCAGCCTGCAGGGCACGGTGTAGCCGGCAGCCGGCGCACGGCGGGGCCATCACCCCGCCCCCGGCGGGCGCGGAAGGCTGTTTTTCCCCGGCTGCCCCCAGCAGGTAGCGTGGGGGTGTTACCGCTCGCCCGGTTTTTGCGGCGGCCCGTTTTTTGCTGTGTTGTCTTTTTGCCTGTCCCACAAGACCGGAAAGTGTGGTGTGCCGCGCCGATGAACCCAACCACGTGCCCGGATGCCGCCGCGCGGGCGGTGGGGGCGGTCAAACGCTACGGCACCGGTTCAACCGCGGTCACCGCCCTGGACGATGTTGACGTGACATTCCGGCGGCAACAGTTCACCGCGATCATGGGCCCGTCAGGGTCCGGCAAATCAACCCTCATGCACTGCATGGCGGGACTGGATTCGCTGACACACGGCTCCGCGCTGATCGGTGAAACCGATTTGTCGACCCTGTCCGACAAGCAGCTCACCGCGCTGCGGCGGGACCGGCTGGGGTTTGTGTTCCAGTCGTTTAATCTGGTGCCGACATTGACGGCCGGGGAAAACATCACCCTGCCGGTGGCGTTGGCGGGCAAGAAACCCGATGCCGCGTGGCTGGACAACATTGTCTCCCGGCTGGGTTTGGGTTCCCGGCTCAACCACCGCCCCTCCGAGCTGTCCGGCGGGCAGCAGCAGCGGGTGGCGGTGGCCCGGGCTTTAATTGCCCGCCCGGAGCTGATTTTCGGCGATGAACCCACCGGTAACCTGGACTCCAACGCCACCCGCGAGGTGCTGGGTATTTTGCGCAGCGCCGTCGATGATCTCGGGCAGACGGTGGTCATTGTCACCCATGATCCCTCAACCGCCGGCTGGGCCGACCGGGTGGTGATGCTCAGCGACGGGCGTATTGCCGACGACATCGACCATCCGTCCGCCGAGAAAGTGGCGCGGGTCATGTCCCGGATGGGTGTGCGATGAGCACCCGGCCCACCGGCGCCGGATTGTTTGTCCGTATCGGTGCGCGCAGTATCATCGCCCACAAACTGCGGCTGGTGCTCACCCTGCTGTCGGTGGTCATCGGTACCGCCTTCATGACCGGTTCGGCGCTGTTTACCGCCCAGCTGGAGGATTCCTTCACCGCGATTGTCTCCTCCATGTTCGACGATGTGGATATTGCGGCCACCGGCGGGCCGGGAACAGCGGGCATTCCCGCCGACACGGCCCGCGCCCTGCGCGGCAATCCCGCCGTGTCGAAGGTGTCGCTGCTGGCGGATCCGGCAACTGTGGTGGTGGCCCGGCCCGACGGGAGTGTCCTGCCCACCGGCGGTGCCCCCACCCAGGCTCTGCCGGTCGGCCCGGACGGCGGGATGCTGGGTGGGACACGGGATGTCACCGGCGATCGGCCCACAGGGCCCGGCCAGGTGATCATCAACGCCACCGCCCTGGACACGGCGGGCCTTGCCATCGGCGACAGGGTCGTTGTCGTCGGCCCCACTTTCACCCGGCAGGCCACCATCACCGGCTCCTATTCGTCGGCCGCCGACACCGGCGGCTGGATCGGCGTCGGTTTCGACGAGGACACCTACCTGGATTTGTTCGCCGCCGGGGGCCGGGTGCAGATGGTGGCCATCAGCCTGACAGGACTGAAAAACGACGGTGCACCGGGTCCCGGGATACCGCGCGGCAGCGACGAGGCCCGAACCGTCATCGCCGAAGCCACCGCCGGGATCGAAAAGACCCTGCCCGGGGCGTTTGTCATCCCGGGGGCAACACTTGCCGACCAAACCACCGGACAGCTGAAACAGGCCCTGAGTTTCCTCCGCTACTTTCTGTGGGCTTTCGCCGGGATCGCGCTGCTGGTGGCAACATTCCTGATCAGCAACACCTTCGCCATGATCGTCGCCCAGCGCACCCGCGAATTCGCCCTGCTGCGGGCGGTCGGGGCCTCCCGGGCGCAGATCACCGCGGCAGTGACCGGGGAAGCGGCGGCCGTGGGGCTGATCGGTTCCGCCGCCGGGGTTGCCGGTGGTGTGGGACTGGTCAGCCTCGTTGGTGTCGGTATGGACCACCTGCAGATCGGCCTGCCACGCTCGGCGATGACCCTGTCGGCCACTTCGGTTGCCGTTCCGATGCTGGTGGGAACAGTGCTGACCATCCTGGCCGGCTACGTGCCCGCCCGCCGGGCGGGCACCGTGGCGCCGGTGGCGGCGATAGCCGGCGCCGGAACCGAAACACACGACGATGTCCGCACCCGGTTCATCGCCGCCTGCGGGCTGTTCACCTTCGGTGTCACCCTGTTGGCCGGTGGAGCGGTCACCGAATCGCTCGGCACGACCGAGATCAGGGTGTGGTTCATCGGCGCCGGGGCGGCGGCCCTGATCGGTGGACTGTGGCTGGCGGGACCGGTGGTGGTGGTTCCGGTGGTGGCTTTCCTCGGGAAAATCGTCGGCGCCCCCTTCGGGGCGGTGGGGCATCTGGCCGCCACCAACGGCCGCCGGTTCCCGAAAAGAACCGCCTCCACCGCCTTTGCGCTGACCCTGGGACTGATCATGGTCACCACCATCGGCATGCTGGGCGCAACCATGAAAGCCAATGTCTCCGGGATGATTGACGACACCGTCACCGCCGACTACGTGATCAAGGGGCCAACAGGCTCCACCCTGACCGTCCCCGAACCCCTGGCGGAGGCCGTCACCCGGCTGGACGACGCCGGGCAGGTTGCCGTCCTGCGCACCGCCAGCCTGACAGTGGCGGGGAAAACCCGTGGTGTCCCCGGCGGCAGACCCAATTCCACCGATGTCGCCGATCTGGACTTCACCCCCGGTGCCGGAAGCGGCCTGGAGCTCAACCCCGTGGCCGGGTCAGTCAACCTGACCGGCAAAGCCGGGGTGATCATCGACACCGATCTCGCCGCGAAAACACACACGTTACCCGGCGACACGATTGCCGTCGGCACCCCGGACGGCGAGGAATTCGCCGTGGAGGTCCTCGGTGTCTACGACCCGTTCAGCGGCCTGGGGGAGGCGGTGATCTCCCAGCGGACCGCACAGGCGATTATCGGGGAGTCCACCATCGGAATCCAGAATATTTTCGCCTCGTCCGTACGCCGCGATGAGGCCTCCATCGCGCGTTTCGGCGAGGAACTGAACACAGCGGCCGCCCCCTACCTGGTGGTCAGCGTGCTGACCAAACAGCAGTTCAGTGACCTGTCGGTGGCGGGAGTGGACCAACTGTTGGCGGTGCTCTACGGACTTTTGGCACTGGCGGTGATCACCGCGATTCTGGGGATCATCAACACGCTGGCGCTCAGCGTGATTGAACGCCGCACGGAAATCGGCATGCTGCGGGTGGTCGGCGGCTGGCGGGGGCAAATACGCACCATGATCTATCTGGAAAGTGTGGTCATCGCCGTGACCGGTGCGCTCAACGGGGCGGTAGTGGGGGTGGCCGTCGGCTACGCCTTCCTGTCGATTATGACCAGCCACGGCATCAACACCATTGTCATTGCCTGGGATACGGTAGCCGCCATGATCGCAGCGTCGGCGGTCGTCGGTGTTATTGCGGCGGCGTTCCCCGCCCATCGGGCCGCCGCCACCCCGCCGCTGGCCGCCATAGTCAACGACTAGGCACCCCGCAACGACCGGGCATGGGCGACCTCCCCGATCGGCAAGGACCCGGTCAGCCGGTGCTCCGCCGGGCAGTCACCTGATCAAAAAAACCGCGGCACAACGCCCGCCCCACAGCCGCGATGGCGGGATCTGCCTCCTCTGCCTCGCGGCGGGCGGGTCCAGCTGCACCGGGACCGTATTCCGATTCCGCCCACCGCGCAGCCTCATCGGGTGATGCTTCAGGGTGAAACTGGGTGCCCACCGCAGAGCCGTAGCGCAAAGCCTCCACCGGGCAGTTGGTGGAGGACGCCAGCACCACCGCGCCCGCCGGAACAACCGATACATGGTCATTGTGCGATTCGTAGACGGTCACGGTTGTTCCCAACCGGGCAAGTGCGCCGAAGACCGGATCCGCTAGTGCCGGGCGCTCGAGCGTTACTGTCAACGGCCCGTCGTGGCCGGCAGTGTCATCGCCGACCCGGACCTCTCCGCCGAAGGTGTGGGCCAGAATCTGCAGCCCCAGACACATACCGAACACAGGAATCTCTTCGGCTATCACCGCCCGCAGCAGTCGGCCGAGATCCTCCAGCCACGGATGCTCATCACATGCCAGGGCACTCATGCGGCCTCCGCACACCACCAGTCCGTCCACCCCGCCTGTACCGGTTCCTACCGCGCGGGCCAGCTCCGTGAGTGCGTCAGCGTCCTGCGGCATCGACAGATACACCGGTGTCTCCCCCCACTCGGCAAGCCACGTGCCAAAGCGGCTGACTGGGGCGATTGGATCAGGTTCAACAATAATGATGCTCACAACAATTCCTGCCCTTATGTCGTCAACCGGGAACCCACCGGGAGGATGTCCCCGGGGATCGTGACCGCAAGACTACTCAGCCGCCGGTAACCTTTGTCTTCCCAACCCGCGCAAAACCGGGCGGCGTTGAACATAGCCCCCGATAGAAAAAGTGCCTGTACCGCTGTCCCGGCAGAAGAAGACACACTGGTGGGCCAACTGCCGGAAATAGGAACAAGCACCCTGGGCGGCCCGTTGTCGGG
>NZ_JAFLEQ010000018.1:55717-55966 GCF_017307055.1 Corynebacterium mendelii
TAGCTTCCGGGTTCGGAATGGGGCCGGGCGTTTCCCTACCGCTATCGCCACCGACAAGTCTGTGTCACATATTTTTGCTGGGGTGTTGTGACGGATACCGTATAGTGGACGTGAATTTGTGTCGTGTTTTTCACACGGTGTTTTTCTGCTCGTTGCCAACCCCTTTTTTTGTTGCCCACACAGGGTGTGGGGGGGTTGGTGTGTTTGGTGTCGGTGTATTAGTACCGGTCACCTGACAGCATTACTGCT
>NZ_JAFLEQ010000002.1 GCF_017307055.1 Corynebacterium mendelii
AAAACACAGCGCTGCACCTAAATGCATTTCGGGGAGAACCAGCTATCACGGAGTTTGATTGGCCTTTCACCCCTACCCACAACTCATCCCCTCAGTTTTCAACCTAAGTGGGTTCGCGCCTCCACAGAGTCTTACCTCTGCTTCACACTGGCCATGGGTAGATCACCCCGCTTCGGGTCCAGGACACGCCACTAACACACCCTCGTTAGGATTCGCTTTCGCTACGGCTACCCGACAAACCGGTTAACCTCGCGACGCGCCGCTGACTCGCAGGCTCATTCTTCAAAAGGCACGCCATCACCACACAAAGCAGCTCTGACGGATTGTAGGCACACGGTTTCAGGTACTATTTCACTCCCCTCCCGGGGTACTTTTCACCATTCCCTCACGGTACTATTCCGCTATCGGTCACACTGAGTATTCAGGCTTACCGGGTGGTCCCGGCAGATTCACAGCAGATTCCACGAGCCCGCTGCTACTCGGGGACAAGAACAACCACAACACACAAGCTTTCACGTACGGGACTATCACCCTCTACGGCAGGCGTTTCCACACCACTTCCACTAACAAGCATGTTCAATGGCACATGTCCGGCAGAACACATACGTCCAAACCCCACAACACCGCACACACAACCCCTGCCGGGTATCACACATGCACGGTTTAGCCTCATCCGCGTTCGCTCGCCACTACTAACGGAATCACAATTGTTTTCTTCTCCTACGGGTACTGAGATGTTTCACTTCCCCGCGTAACCCCCACACACCCTATTTCATTCAGATGCGGGTAACCACCCATAACAGTGGCCAGGTTTCCCCATTCGGACATCCTCGGATCAACGCTCGGTTGACAACTCCCCGAGGCTTAACGCAGCCTCCCACGTCCTTCATCGGCTCAGCATGCCAAGGCATCCACCATGCGCCCTTGAAAAACCAGAACACAAAACAAACAAAACACCAAGACACAAAAACCATCCACACACAACAAAGCGCGCAGACAGTCCCTAATCAAAAATAACTACACACCACGAAAGCACACACAACAAAGCACGCACCCCCATGATGGAAGAAAAAATAAAGATGCTCACGTCCACTATACAGTTCCCACACAACACGA
>NZ_JAFLEQ010000003.1:0-27009 GCF_017307055.1 Corynebacterium mendelii
CCGGGGACGCGTTCGTGATGAACTTCAATGTCTTCGCCGACCTGGGACGAACCCACACAGCAGACCACGCGCTGTAAGCCTTGCGGTTCAAGGCGAAAAAACACCGGGCCACCACCGGTGAAGCGGTGCCCGCAGCCCCGGGCGGCAGCCGGGTGGCCCACTCCACAAGCACGGGAAGACAGCTCCCGCCGCACCGGCACGTCCGCTTGCCCCGTCAGCGGACGTGCCGTTTGTCTTTTTTAGCCACCGGCGCAAACTGCTGTGCCCCGGCAGGTAACCCGGGATGTTCGCTGAGGGCATGCCGCTGGATGGGCGGTTGATCCGTAGGCTGGGCGGTGAACCCGTGATGTGGTGGCCGAAACGGTGGCCGCAGCAGGGAAAAATCCCACGACAACCCACAGGATGTTTCTGTCATGCGCTTTACAGTTCACGCCGATTTGACCAGCTACGATTTTCCGGAACTGGCCGCTTTCACCGATGCGCTCCGCTCGATCCCGGGGGCGAGAATCACCGGGATGAATATCGACGGCGGTGAGCTTTCCGCCTCGGTCGAGATTGATCCCGCGGCTAGCCGGGCGCCCCACCCCACCCGGCCGCAACAGCAGCAGACCACCGGTGGCTACCCGATCGGGGACGTGCTGCGGATGAAACGATTCCTCGAGGATCTGGCGGCCGGCGGGCCGGCCGACCGCTACCGTGACCGGCTCAGTGACGCCATCAGTTATCTGGACACTTTCCTTTCTTCCCGCCCCGGAGACACCGCCCCCGGTGGCGCCACCCCGGCCCCGGACGCCGGAACAGGTGGTGGTGCCGGTGACAGCAGCAGCGGCCCGGCGGATGCGGCACAGCGTGACGGCGGTGACGGCGACACCCAGCGCAGACGCGACGGCGGCGCGGCACACCCGGGATATCCGGACGAAAGCCTGGGGCAGCGTTTCGGCCACATGGGCCAGTCAGTCACCGATGCGATAGGCCAGGCCCTGGACACATTCTTCGGCCCCGCCACATCCGGTGCCGGTGACGTCGGTGGGAGTGGTCGTCCGCGTGGCACACGTCCCGCAGGCGGCAGTGCCAGCAGGCCCCGTCAGTCCCACAGCTACGGTGAATTCGTTACCCCGGGCGAACCCGAGCCCGACAGGGCCGAAGACAGCGTCGATGATTTGGACGATGTCCGCCGTATCCGGAAACTGCGGGAAGACCAGCAGCACCCGAACCCCGGGCAGGACAACCCCACCGATTCCGGCAGCGACGACGGTGCTCCCGGATCCGCCCCGGATGAGACCTAGCCCGGCGATCCGTCGTCAGTGACCTGGTGCCCGGCCCACGATGCGCCCGGTGCATGTGCCGCCCCGTCCCGGGGGACAGCTGCCGCCGGGACGGGTGGCAGACGGAAAATGCGGCAACCGGCCCGTCCAAGCAGTGCCGGCAGAGTTTTCAAAAACTCCGCCTACACCGTGCGCGGGCCGGTTGTTTCGTGTCTTTTGCGCCAACCGTCACCGGTTGCGGGGGTGAAAAACCCCTAGCCTTCGACGGCGGTGACGGTGACGTCGATATTGCCGCGGGTGGCCTTGGAGTAGGGGCACACCTGGTGGGCCCGGTCGGCCAGCTGCTGTGCCTTGTCCAGCGGCATATCCGGGATGTGGACCGAAATCACGGCGGCCAGACCGAAACCGGAGTCATCCTTGCCGAGAGTGACCTCGCATTCGACGGTGGAGCCGTCGGTGGTGGCTGAGGCTTCGCCAGCGACCAGTTTCAGGGCGCCGTGGAAACAGGTGGCGTAGGCCGCGGCAAACAGCGACTCCGGGTTGGCGGCGCCACCCTGGCCACCCAGCTGTTTCGGCGGGCGGACATCAAAATCAATCTGGTTGTCGCTGGAGGCGACGTGGCCGTCACGGCCACCGCCGGTGGAAGTTGCGGAAACGGTGTAGAGGTTGTCCATGTCAGTGGTCCTTTTTTTCAAACAGAAAACTTCGGGGGAATACCCGGCCATGCCGCCCGGTGAAGAAAAACTATGGGACGGCAGGCGGGGCTTACCACTGTAGGGCACCCATCCGGTTGACCGCTGCCCGGGCGCCTGGTGAGCTGCGGGGATCGGCAACGGCGGCGGCGCCCGTGTCGCGGCGCGATGTCGTTTTGTTCCCGCGTCAGTGCGCCTCGCCGCCCGTGCCGTGGGCCGCGTGAACCTTGGGCGGGGCGGAGATGATGTGCCGGGCTTTAAAGCGCGCCAGCCCGTAGCCGGTCATGCCCACCGCCCACAGCACGGCACCGGCATAGTAGGCCAGACGGAAATCGGCCCACTGGTAGCCGGTTGATCCGGCCGAGGAATAGTCGAGCACATAACCCATGACCTGGGCGGCGATCATGGAGGCGGTGAAACCACCGGTGTTGGCAAGCCCGGTGGCGGTCGCCAGAATCCGCCGGTCGACGTTTTCCCGCACCGTGTCAAACCCCAGATTCGACACCGGCGCGAATGTTGCCATAACCACATTGACCAGCATCAGGGCGGCAAAGCCGCGGGGTCCGGTGGAGGAGAGAAACCACAGCCACAACACCACGGTGCTTGCCGGGCCTGCCACAACCAGCATCCACCGGCGGCCACCCAGCCGGGCGCTGGCCACACCGATGACCGGGCCGGTGACCACATTGACAACCATATTGACCACCAGCACAGAAGATATTTGCTGCGGGGACAATCCCATGCCCAGCTCCATCAGCGGCATACCCCACAGCAGGGTGAACACCAGCTGGAAGGACAGTCCGGAAAAGTGGGTGAAAAACGCCGTCCAGCACACCGGGTTTTTCACCGCCTGCACAAACGCCGGGAACGGCGCGATTGTGCTGGGGCGGGTGCGTGCAGCCGGGTCGGCCGGCTGCGCCGCGTGCGGTGGCTCATCGGCCAGCACACACGCTGCCGCGGCAGCCACCAGAATGCCCACCGCCCCCAACGACACAAACGACATGCTCCAGCCGAAGCGGCTCAACGACCAGGCGAAGGGCACGGCGGACAAAAACTGGCCCAACTGGCCGACAGCGCTGGTCAGCTGGGTGAAAAGTGGTGCTTTCTGCAGTGGGAACCAGGCCGGAAGAAGACGCATGACCGACAAAAAGGCGGTGGCGTCCCCGGCACCGATCAACACCCGCGCCCCGACGGCCACCCCGTAGTGGCCGGTGATCCCCAGCACCACCTGACCCACAGCCATGACCGCCGCCCCGACCAGCAGCATTTTCTTCGGCCCGAATTTGTCGATGAGGATTCCGGCGGGAATTTGCGCGGCGGCATAGACGCCGACCTGCACGGCGGTGAACACCGCCACCTGGGAGGCCGTGACCGTGAAGTGTCTCATGGCGCCGACGGAAGCGACACCGAACGACGTGCGGCCGGTCACTGCCACCACATAGATGGCCAGTGCCGCCAGCCAGACAACCAGCGCTGCCGGGGTGATGCGGTGGGTTTCAGCCCGGGTGGGGGAATCGGTCACAGGTATGACTTTAGTCACCGGTGTTGGCACGCCGTCAAATTATCCAATCTGCTGCACTTGGGGGTGCGGGGAGGAGCCCGGCGGTTGTTTTTGTCACTCCTGTGCCGGGGGTGGCACGGTTTCGTGCGGTAGCGTGTCTTTTCCCGACCTAGGGCAGCCGCCCCAGCGCCTCGCGCAGGGTGGCGAACAGTCGGCTGTTGTCGACTCCTGTGACCACCGTGTGCCGGTGGTTGACCGGGGCGGTGGGCCGGAAATCGACCACCGTCATGGCGCGGGTGAGGCTGCCCGTGAGTTCCACCGCCACCGGGGCGTGCACACTGTCAAACAGTGTCGGATCGGCCGCATAGGCCACCGCGCACAGATCATGGATGGGCGGATGCGGCATTGCCGACTGTCCCCGGTAGGCGGTCCGGTAGGCGGACATGATTTTTCCGGCGCACACCGCCGCCGACGTGCCCGCGGCGGTCAGCATGGCCTGGGTGCGGTCATCCACCGTTGCCTGGTGGGTGACATCCAGTCCCAGCATGACAACCGGCCAGTCGGCCCGGAAAACCATGGCGGCTGCTTCCGGGTCGGTGTGGATGTTGAATTCCGCCACCGGGGTGCAGTTGCCGGTGTGGTAGCCGCCGCCCATGATGACCACGTTGTTGACCCGGTGGGCGATCGCCGGTTCCAGTTCAACGGCCAGGGCGAGGTTGGTCAACGGGCCGGTGGCCACCAGTGTGATTGTGCCGGGATCCGATTCCATGATGCGCCGGGCGATCACCGCGGCGGCGTGACCGGGGCAGGGGGCCAGGGCGCTGTTGTGGTCCACCCCGTCCAGGCCGCCGCACCCGTGGACGGCCGGGGCGGTGACCAGATCGGCAACGAGGGGTTTGCCGGCACCCGCATACACCGGTATGTCACCGGCGCCGAGCGCAGCCAGCAGATCCAGGGCGTTGGCGGTGGCCCCCGCAAGCGGCAGGTTGCCGCCGACGGTGGTGACCGCCGCAAGATCGAGGCGCGGATCCCCGACCGCCAGCATCAGGGCGATCGCGTCGTCGCGTCCCGGATCACAGTCGTAGATGATTGTCTGTGCCATGGTGGTGTCCTTTTTGTCGCGGCTGCCCAACAAGGCGGGCAGTCTGGGTCAGTGGGCCGGCGGGCCCATGCTCGCCATGATGATGGTGGCATCGTCACGGTGTGACGGGCGGGGGTGGGTGCGTCTGTGCGGATCAGCCAACTCCAGGCTGTCGGCCCGCTGGTGCAGCCGGCCGAGGCTGCCGTGTCCGCAGGCAAAAAGAATATCGCCGTAACCGGCCAGGCACAGATGCTCCACCGGCACCTGCATGCCGTCGCTCATGGCCGCCACCCGGTCGATTCCCGCCAGCGGCACCACCACAACCCGGGCTACGGCAGCCACTGCACGGGAATCGACCCCGGACGCGGCAATCCAGCGCCCACCCGGCCGGTTGCGGGTGGCGCGTTCGCTGACACTGTCTTCATGCAGCCGGGTGTAGAGGTCGGTGATGTCACCGCATCCGGCGCATATCCGCCGCCTGTCGGCTGCGGGAAGATCCCAGAATCCGGTGGAAAACAGCGGATCGCTCAGCACCGTGATCTGTCCGGCACGGTCGATGACCACCGGTGAATCCCCGCACACCGCCACCCCCAGCTTCGAGTCATCCCAGGTGACAAGCGCCATGGTGGACTGGGCACCGCTGCCGCCGGTGGCAGCGCTGGCCCGGTCCAGTGCCTGCTGTAGGTGGCCGCGCATCCCCTGCATGGTGATGCTGCCCACCGGGCAGGAGGTCAGGGCATCGGCCAGGGTGTGTGCATAGTCGGCCACCGCTGATGGGCCGGCCGCATCCGAGGCCAGCGGGGTGACCCCGTCACAGACGGCGAATATCCGCTCACCGGTGGCCATACCGTCCTGGTTGACGGGTTTTCTGCTCCAGGTGAAACTGTCGATACGCATGGTTGCCACCAGCCTGTACTGTGTGAAGACACGGAAAAAGCAGAGACTCAGTAGCTGTCGTCGACGCGGCGGTTGGCCTGGCGGCCCGGATGCGGCGGGACAGTGTCGCTGTGGCCGACGGTGACCAGCAAAGCGATGACCGCATCATCACGGTCGCCCAAACCGATGGCCTGCTTGACACCCTGTTCATCCCAGCCGGTGGTCGGACAGGTGGCCAGGCCTTCCTCGGTGGCGGCCATCATGGCGAACGACGCCAGCAGCATCGCCCCGCGCAGGGCATGCTCACGCAGGGTGTGCGGGTTATTGCGCTGGGCGTAAAACCCGGTGATGAAATCCTGCTTGGCCCGCGGAAAAAGCTCATCGGCATCCGGCGGCAGGGCACCGGTGAAACCGACAGCCACCAACACCACCGGCGCATCAAGGAACTGCTGCTGCCCGGAGGCGGCGACAAGGGCCTTTTTGACGGTCTCGTCACGCACCACCACCAGATCCCGCATCTGGGTGTTGAAGGCGCTGGGCGCCTCCAGGGCGGTGGCGCAAATCCGGTCCAGCACCTTCTCGTCGACCGGTTCGCCGGTAAACGACCGGTTGGCCCGGCGGGTGGCGGCAAGATCATGGAAGCTGGTCATGGTCGAAGCATCATCCTTAAAAAACGAACTCGGCGACATACGGGGGCGGATTGTCCGGCACGCCCCAACCGACCACGATACGGCAACCACCCTGCGGGGCCGGGCAGTGATCGCCGCCGGAGGACACAGGTGAGGAAAAACCGGTCACGTAAACCCCGGTCAGCCGTCGGTTGCGCCGCTGGATGGCGGCACCAGTGCCGCCACCCCGGTCACAGCCATACATCCGGCAGCAACCTCAACCGCATGAACCCGGCGGCCCCGCAGCGGCGACAGGGCCATCACCACCCGGGGAGCGGTGTTGGCGACAATTGCGGCCCCGCCGGGCAGAAGATCCGCGGCGATGAACAGCAGGGGCGAAAAACCGCCGACATTCACCTCCAGCACCATCGACTTCCACCACCAGCTTCCGGTGGGAAGGGTCCTGTTCCACAGTGAACACACCAGGCCCGCCGACAGGGCACGCACCGGCGCATTGACCATCGGACGACCGGGGTGAACCACACGGGTAGCGGTGATGTGGGTCGTTTCCCAGCACGGGGGAGCAATGGCCGTGCGGGCAAGCAGGCTGGACTGTGACAGGAAAAAGTACCGGGATGGGACGTGGTGTCACGCCCGGCGGGAAAGACTGGTGCGGGCAGAAAAAACTACCCGCGGGAAACAAGGAACCGTCACCGCGCCGGGCAAAGAAACCACCACCGGCCCTGTCAGGCCTTTGGGGACGGGATACCGCCGTCAAAGGTTCTGGAAGGGCCGGTGGACCAGGAATTTTGGCGGCCGCCGGGGGGGACGCGCCGCCGAAGGACCGGACTAGCAGTCGTAGTACATTTCGAATTCCTGCGGGGTGGGGCGCAGACGGACCGGGGCGATCTCGTTGTCGAACTTGAACTTGATGTAGGTGTCGATGAGATCCTCGGTGAACACGTCACCTTCGGTGAGGAAGTCGTGGTCCTCGCCCAGTGCCTTCAGTGATTCTTCCAGCGAGGTCGGGGCCTGCGGAATCGAGGCGGCTTCCTCGGGGGGAAGCTCGTAGAGGTCCTTGTCCACCGGGGCGTGGGGTTCAATACGGTTTTTCACACCGTCCAAACCGGCCAGCATCATGGCGGCGAAACCGAGGTAGGGGTTGCCCGACGGGTCGGGTGCGCGGAACTCAATGCGCTTGGCCTTCGGGTTGGAACCGGTGATCGGGATGCGGACTGCGGCAGAGCGGTTGCGCTGCGAGTACACCAGGTTGATCGGGGCTTCGAAACCGGGAACCAGACGGTGGTAGGAGTTCAATGTCGGATTGGTGAAAGCCAGGACCGCGCCGGCGTGGTGCAAAATGCCGCCAATGTAGTAGCGGGCGATATCCGACAGGCCGGCGTAGCCGGACTCGTCGTGGAACAGCGGCTTGCCGTCTTTCCACAGCGACTGGTGGGCGTGCATACCCGAACCATTGTCACCGGCCAGCGGCTTGGGCATGAAGGTCACCGACTTGCCGTTGCGGAAAGCGGTGTTTTTGATGATGTATTTGAAGCTCTGCAGATCATCGGCCGCATGCAGCAGGGTGTTGAACTTGTAGTTGATTTCCTGCTGGCCGCCGGAGCCGACCTCGTGGTGGGCGCGCTCCAGATCGAATCCGCAGGCGGCCAGGTGGCGGCACATCTCGTCGCGCAGATCCTGGGTGTGGTCGTAGGGGGCGACCGGGAAGTAGCCGCCCTTCATGCGGTTTTTGTAGCCCAGGTTCGGCGAACCGTCGAGGTTTTCCTCCTCGCCGCGGTTCCACCAGCCCTCAATGGAATCCAGGTGGTAGAAACCGGAATTCGCCTGGGTTTCGTAGGAGACTTTGTCGAAAATGTAGAACTCGGCTTCCGCACCGAAAAAACAGGTGTCGGCGATACCGGTGGAGGCCAGGTATTCCTCGGCCTTGCGGGCGACATTGCGGGGGTCGCGGGAAAACGCCTCACGGGTGAACGGATCGTGGACGAAGAACTTCATGTTCAGTGTCTTCGCCTTACGGAACGGGTCAATGCACGCTGTCGCCAGATCCGGCAGCAGGTTCATGTCGGATTCGTCGATGGTGGTGAAGCCGCGGATCGACGAACCGTCGAAGGCGAGGCCTTCCTCGACGGCGTCCTCGTCGAACATCGACGCGGGAATGGTGAAGTGCTGCTCAATGCCGGGGACGTCGGTGAAACGGATGTCGACAAACTCGACCTCGTTGTCCTTGATGAACTTGATGACGTCTTCGGTGCTTTCCAATGACACGGTGACTCCTAGCGGCCGGGAGCGTGGAAAAACCTGCGGGTGAAAAACAACGGGTGTTGTTCTGCAGTGTTTTCCAGTCGTGGGCAGCGGGAAACCGGCTGCCGTGGCCGGGTTTGTTTTTTTTCTGTTTGTTGTGGTGGGTCACGGCCAACGCCTTACAACCACCGGGAAACGTGCTCCCGGGGCGTCGCGGCGGGCAGGCAATGTGAGACGAAAGAAAAAATCACACCGCCAGTGAACCGGCCGCGCGGTGCACGGGCCTTCACCCAATCTAGACGAATTTCTATTGCCCGACCATAAATACACGCCAAATACATCCCAAAAGCTGCCCCACCCCGGCTGCGGGGGTGTTGCGGCGGCTGACCCCGGTGGCGGGCCGACGGGGTGGCGACCGGCGGCGGTATGCCCCGCCGGAAGCGGGCGGGGCCGCCACCGGCTACATTTAGTGCCATGCGTGACAGGGATTCCAGTTGGCTTGACGGCCCCCGGCTCGCCGGAGAAGGTGACGATGACCCGACCCGCCCGGCCCGGTGGCCGGGTGAGAAAATCGGGCTGCCGCAACGCGGTGCGGGCAGTTTGGCCAGTATTGTGCGGCGGGTCGGCGGACTGTTGCTCGACTGGGTGATCGCCCAGATGGTGGCGCTGATCATCAGTGGTTTCGCCATCAGTGATTTCTTCAACCGGTCGTTGACCGATGCCGCCTTCAACGGTGCGGTCAGCCGGTTCAACGAGATCACCATGGTCGCCTATTTCGTCATCGGGGTGATCACCGTGGTTCTGTTTGCCCGCACCCCCGGCCAGGCGATCATGAAAATGGGGGTGGCCCGCGTCGACCAGCCCGATCAACGGGTCGGTCTGTGGCGGGCGGTGGTGCGCACCGCACTGACACTTCTGGTGCTGCCGCCGGTGATCACCGACTCCGATGGCCGCGGAATCCACGACCGGTTGACCCGCACCGCGGTGATCCTCGGCTAGTGCCGCGGCTAGATCAGGGGGCGGTCACCATCGCCGCTGCCGGCCGGTGGGCGGTAGCCGACGCGATCGTCGACCCACAGCCTGATCGGGGAGGACAGCACCCCGTAGAACACGGCTGCCACGACCAGGGTGACAACACCGGCGGTGATGGCCTGACCGGCGATGAAAATGACAATCGCCTGGGCGATCAACAGACCGGACAGTGAATCCCGCAGAGTCCGGGACACCCGCTGGGTACGGCCCACGGTGAACGTGATGTAGAGCGATCCGGCCACCAGCAGACAGGCCAACACCTCCCAGGCCCAGCCGTAGGCGTTGAAACGGTGCACGCCGTCGATGACGGTGTCGATTATCCCGTAGACCGTGTACGCGGCAACGATGAGGGTGACGATCACCACACCCCGGTACACCGCGGGCGGAACCTGCCGGGCGCGTGTCGGAAAAGCAGTCGGGTCGGTCATGGGAGATCATTTTAAACAGGGGTGCCCGCCGGGCAACGAGCCAGCCCACTAGCACTCGGGAACGTTGACGGCCACCGGGGCCACGGTGGTCGCCAAACCTCCCCCGGAGGTTTCCTTGTAGCGGTCGGACATGTCTTTGCCGGTCTGCCGCATGGTTTCTATCACCTCGTCGAGACTGACCCGGTGGGTGCCATCCCCGCGCAGCGCCATGCGGGCGGCGTTGATGGCTTTGCAGGCGCTGATGGCATTGCGTTCAATGCAGGGAACCTGCACCAGGCCACCGACCGGATCACAGGTCAGCCCCAAAGAATGCTCCATGGCGATTTCCGCGGCATTGGCCACCTGTCGCGGGCTGCCACCCATCACCTCAGCCAAACCGGCGGCGGCCATGGAGGCGGCCGAACCCACCTCGCCCTGGCATCCGACCTCGGCCCCGGAAATCGATGCCCGCTCCTTGTAGAGCGAACCAATCGCCCCGCAGGCCAGCAGATAGCGCCGCCGGGCCGCCACCGGGTCGTGTTTTCCCGCAGGGGTGAATGTGAGGGCGTAGAAACCGACGGCCGGGACAATGCCCGCCGCACCGTTGGTGGGGGCGGTGACCACCCGTCCGCCGGCCGCGTTTTCCTCGTTGACGCTCAAAGCCACCAAATCCACCCAGTCATTGGCGTACTCGGCGGTGATCCCGGGATCGTCTTTGAGCAGGGAACGGTAGAAATCCCCGGCCCGCTTTTTCACCTGCAGGCCACCGGGCAACACCCCGGAGGAACGGATCCCGCGGCGGGCGCAGGCCTCCATGGCGGCCGCCAGAGCGTCGAGGCGTTGATCGATCGCGTCATCGTCCAGCAGTGACTTCTCGCAGCGGCGCTGCACCTCGGCGATGCTGACCGCATGCTTTTCGGCCAGTTCCACCAGCTGGCGGCCGGAGGAAAAAAGCCACGGCCCGTGCAATCCGATGGAGGTATCAACCTCGTCGTTGGTGCGGATGAATCCGCCGCCGATCGAATAATAGGTTTCCTTGAATTCCTCCCCGTCGGGAAGGACAGCCGAAAACGTCACCGCATTGGTGTGGATGGTCCGGATGACGAAGGGGCGCAAAATAATGTCTTCGAAACCGCAGGGAACCGGGCAGCCGGCGTCGCCGGCCAGGTTGACGCTTCTGGTGGCCCGGATGACCTCAATGCGGGCCTGCATCTCATCGGGGTCGAGGGTGGCGGGATCAAAACCGTCCAGGCCCGCCAGACAGGCGGCCAATGTTCCGTGGCCGACACCGGTGGCGGCCAGCGAACCGTACAAAATGATGGTGATACCGGTCGATCTGGTCACCGCCCCGGCAATTTTGGGCAGATCCGTGACAGCGTGGTCCTGCGGGTGGCACTCGCCGCGCATCGACTGGAGTTTGCCGTGCAGCAGCCTGCCGAAGTTCAGCCCGGCGATCATCGGGCCGACGGTGTGGGATGACGACGGGCCGACACCGATCCGCATCAAATCAAAAACACTGATGGTCATGGTCTGGTTTTTTCACCACGTCACGATTAGCAGGTGGTGGCCGGCAAAAATCGCCGACCAGTGAAAAACCGCGGCGGGCGCCGCCGACTCTGTCCCGCAGCCGGGTGCGGCGGGAAAGGTGCGGGGCGGATCATGCGCCGCGGTGCAACAGGGGGTGTGTTAACTTGCCCTAGCCGCGTTTTTGACGGGCCTGGGTGCGCCGTGCCCGCCGGTTCATGCCCGACAGGTTCGCGCCTTTGGGGATCGGCCCCTTCGGCAGACCCGCCTGCCCGCCGGGCAGGGTGTTGTCGATTGATTCAATACGGGCGATGAGATTGTAGGTTTCGTCCTTTTTCATCTCCCGGGGAAGTTTCATCAGTTCCCGCTGCAGTTTCTTCACCGGGATCTGGTCTTCCCCGTCACCGGCCATCAGTTCATAGACCGGGGTGGTGGGGGCCACCCGGGCGAAACGCTTGCGCTGCTGGGCCATCAGCGGCCTGACACGGTGTTCGGAACCTTCCCCGACCAGGACAATGCCGCAGTTGCCGATCACCCGGTGGACGGCATCCATGTGGGTGGTCACGGCAACGGAGTTTTTGGTGTTCCACACCATGCCCACCCCGGAGCGCATGTTCTGCAGCGCCCACCCGGCCGCCCCAGCCTGTCCCTCGGCCCGCTTGTAGACGGTGTTTTGCAGGCGTTTGGTAAACACCCACATTGCCGCGAGCAAACCGAAGGCAATACCGGGGATGGCCATCGTCCAGCCGCCCCACACCAGATAGCCGAAGAGCACAAACACGGCGATGATGCCGAAAAAGGCCGCCGCCATAATCGGTAGCAGCGCTTTGTCTTCCTTGCGCTGCATCTGGAACGCCTGCCAGACCTGCTTCCAGCGCTGTTTGGTGGCCTCACGCTTGGCGCGCTTGGCTTCCTTCTCCTGCTGCTTCAGGGCTTTCTTGTCGATAGTCGCCATAACCCCAACAATATCGAATACCGGCCGCACAACCCCAATGCGCCATCCCGAAGGCTGTGCCGCGCCCCGAAAAACCGCTCCCGCGGGGTGGGGCAAACACCTCGTGCCCCGCCCCGGACAGAGACTGCGGCGGCTATGGTTGCACACCCCGTTGCTGTCTTCCGGCCGGGCGATGAAGCGCAACACACCGGTTGCCGGGAAAGCCCGGGAGGCGGGCGTCCGCTACTGCGCTTTACGGGCGAAACTGGTCACCGGGGTGTCCTCGGAGGCGCCGTATTTGTCCAGCAGTGTGGAGGCTTCCTGGGCGGTGGTTCCCTTGGTGGTTTCCGCCAGGTGGGAAAGATTGTCCGGCAGTTTCTCCCCGCGGGCCTCCAGGGCCTGGGCGTACAGTCTGCCCGCCCGGTAGGAGGAACGCACCAACGGCCCGGACATGACACCGGCGAAGCCCATCTCCGTGGCTGCGGTGGCATGGTCGACGAATTCCTCGGGTTTCACCCACCGTTCGATCGGATGGTAGAGCGGGCCGGGCCGGAGGTACTGGGTGATGGTGAGAATATCGCAGCCGGCCTGGTGCAGATCCTCCATCGCCGAGACCACCTCGTTGGGGGTTTCACCCATGCCGAGGATCAGATTCGACTTTGTCACCAGCCCGTAGTCGCGGGCGGCACGGATGACATCCAGGGAGCGGTCATAGCGGAAGGCGGGACGGATTTTCTTGAAAATCCGTGGCACGGTCTCCACATTGTGCGCGAACACTTCCGGCCGGGCTTCGAAGACAATGTCCAGCAGGTCTTTTTTCCCGGAGAAATCGGGGGTGAGGTTTTCCACGCCGGTATGCGGGTTGAGTTCGTGGATTTTGCGCACCACTTCCGCATACAGCCAGGCTCCCTCATCATCCAGGTCATCGCGGGTGACCCCGGTGATGGTGGCGTAGTTGAGGTCCATCTCGCGGATGTTTTCTGCCACGCGGCGGGGTTCATCCCGGTCCAGCGGCTCCGGTTTCCCGGAGGCGATCTGGCAGAAGTCGCAGCGGCGCGAACACATCGACCCGCCGATCAAAAACGTGGCTTCCCTGGATTCCCAGCACTCGTGCAGGTTCGGGCAGCCAGCTTCCTGGCAGACTGTGTGCAGCGACGCCCCGGAGACACGTTTTTTCATGTCCGTGAACTCGGGACCGGTTTTCGCGGTCGTCCGGATCCACCGGGGTTTTTTCTCGATGGGGGTTTGGCTGTTGCGCGCTTCGATGCGCAGCAGTCGGCGTCCTTCTGGTGCAGTCACGGACCCCACCCTACAGTGACAGCCCCCGGGCACTTCAACCCGGCGAGGCCGTGCCCGCCGGCGATGGCAGTCAGACACCGCCCCCGCACGGTGCTGTGCCGGGCTGTCTAATACACATGCGCGGGTCTGGGCACGCTGATATGTCAGCGGCTCCCGCGCCGGTGCCCGGCACAGGGATCGGGTGCGTGTCCCAGAGTATGGTCGGCCACGGTGATGCTGCCGGACAGTGTGGCGTCGAGGGCGTCAAGTACCAGCGGGGCCATCTGTTCACAGGTGACCGGATGCCCCAGCTCCTGTGACAGGGTTGTCACCGCCGCGTCGTCAATACCGCAGGGCACGATGTAGTTGTAGTACTCGAGGGTGTTGGTGCAGTTCAATGCCAGCCCGTGCATGGCCACCCCATGGGTGACCCGGATCCCCAGGGCGGCGATTTTACGGTCCGGGCGGGACTGCCCGTCGGCTTTCAGCCACACCCCCGACCGGCCGTCGATGCGTCCGGCCCCGGCCAACCCGACCCGGCGGACCGCCACGATCAGGGCTTCTTCCACCCGGCGGACATAGTCGACCACATCGATCGGGTCGGCCAACGCAATAATCGGATAGACCACCAGCTGGCCGGGACCGTGCCAGGTGATCCTGCCCCCACGGTCGACATCGATGCACTGCGGCCCGGCAGTTGGCCGGTCGGAGTCCTGGGTTCTTTTGCCCGCCGTATACACCGAAGGGTGTTCCAGCACCAGGTAGGTGTCGCCGATATGCCCCCGGTGACGTTGATCGGCCAAATCGGCCTGCATCCGCCAGGCATCCAGGTAGTCGACTGTGCCCAGAAAACGACGGGTGACCTTATGCTCCGAATCCCGGCGGATGGGGCGGTCGGGGCGGAAAAACGGTTGGCGCGGTGCGGTGCTCACCCGACAAAGACTAGCCGCGCCGTCACCGATAAACAGCAACCGCCCCGGCTCTGCCGGAGCGGGGACTGGCCGGGTGTGCGATCGCCGGGGACAACAGCCGGTGCGGCAAGGCCCGCGGTTGTGGTGGGGACCCCATGCAATCCGGCGGGGCGCTTAACTTTTTCCGGCGGATGATCTGTCAGAACACCGGCATCGGGAATGGCACGGGAGTGTCGAAGTCGAGTCCGTCCAGCGGGGATATCTCCCCGACGGTGTCCTCCATCGGATGGGGGATGATCTCCAGGGGGTAGTGGAGGGTGTCGATTTCCGCGTGCAGCGACGTGTCGTTTTCGCGGGCTTTGCGCGCGGCCTCGAAATGCGGCTCGTAGACGTCGATGAGGGTGTTCCACACTTTGGTGGCTTCCCCGTCGCTGTCATCGAGGGAGCGGTTGGTTTCCAATGTCGCCAGACCGTAGGCCGACGACCACACCGCATAGGCGATCATGCGGTTGGGGGCGATACTGGACAGTGGAACGTTGAGCCACTGGGAGGTTTCCACCAGCAGCTGGCGCCACTGGCCTTTCTGCAGGGCTTCACATGAAATCGAGCCGGTCATCACCAGCCGGTACAGCTCCGGGTGGGACACGGCGGCCTGGCGGAAAGTCATCACCAGATCGCGCAGCCGGTAGCTGCCGTCCTCGTGTTCGGTGGCCCACATGGCGTAGCCGACATTGAGCAGCGAGTCAATGGTCAGCAGTGCGCGAAGTTCATCTTTGTTGGCGGTGTGCTTGTACAGCGACGGTGCCTTGATACCGACACGGTCGGCCAGAATGCGCATAGTCAGGGATTCCCAGCCGATTTCCTCGGTCAGCTCCCGTGCGACAGCGATAATCTCTTCCGCACGGCGGGAACGCTTGGGGAGAGTGGGGGGTTCGATCATCACGGAGTTAATTGTAATCCTTTCCCTGACGAATCATAGTTATTCAGCTTAAGTAAAAGCATTATGTGACCAAATGGCCAGGGAACAAGCCGTGGCCGAAAAACAGGGCCGAAAAGCACGTGCTCGACTTCTGTACCCGTCCCACAGGACACAATTAGATACTATCAAAGCGTCACTGGTTGGGGGTATACAGGATGAGGCAGAGAAAAACGGCCACGCCGACATGTTCGCCCTGAGGCTTATCGTCGAGCTGTGCCCGCATCCGGCAGGGGAGGGTACGACGCCGCTGGGTGCCGTGGGTGTTTCCAAACCCGCAAAGGGACGAAACCCGCCGGGAGCCGGAAAGACGGCACCGCCCCGCCGGATGGGATCCGGCGGGGCGGTGGTGTCGCGTCAGCGGTGCAACCGGTTGGAACCTAGAGTTCGAGATCCTCGAGGAAATCCGCGGTTTCCAGACGGTCACGGACAGTGGTCATGAACCGGCCGGCGTCGGCGCCGTCGACGATCTGGTGGTCGTAGGTCATCGGCAGCAGCACCATCTGGCGGATGGCGATGGCATCGTTGCCGTTTTCAGTGATCACGACCGGGCGTTTGACGATCGCACCCGTACCGACCATGGCGGCCTGCGGCGGAACCAGGATCGGGGTGTCGGTCAGTGCGCCTTCGGAGCCGATGTTGGTGATGGTGAAGGTGCCGCCGGACAGATCATTCGGCTTGAGCTTCATGGTGCGGGCGCGCTCGGCGATATCGACAATCGCCTTGGCCAGCTCGACCAGGGACATGTCCTGGGCGTCGTGGATGACCGGGGACAGCAGACCGTTTTCGGTGTCGACGGCGATACCCAGGTTGACCTTGTCGTGGTAGGTCATCTCCTTGGTCTCCGCGTTGTAGGAGGCGTTGACATTGGGGTGCGCCACCAGGGCTTCGACCATGGCCTTGGCGAAAAACGGCAGGTAGGTGAGGTTGACCCCGTGCTTGTCGATGAACTTCTGCTTGTTGGCTTTGCGCAGTTCGGCCACCGCGGTCATGTCCACTTCGTGGACCTGGGTCAACTGGGCTGCGCCGTGCAGGGACTCGAGGGTCTTCTTCGCGGTCAGCTCGCGGATACGGTTGACCTTCTGGGTGGTGCCACGCAGTTTGGCCTTCTCCGGATCAACCCGCTTGGTCGATGCGCGGGACGCGGACTTGCCGGAGGGCTGAGCGGCAGAAGCATCACCGGATGCGGCCTGTCCACCTTCAGCGGCGGCGAGCACATCCTGCTTGCGGATACGCCCACCGATACCGGTGCCTTCGACAGTGTCGAGATCAACGCCGTGCTTGTCGGCCAGTTTGCGCACCAGCGGGGTGACATACACGGAAGAGCCGGACGAACTCTTCTTCGGCGCAGGCGTGGAGTCCTCCTTGGGCTGCTGTGCCGGCTTTTCTTCTTTCGCCTGTTCGACAGTGGCGTTGTCGTCCTTGGACTCGGACTCCCTGATGGCTTCCTCGGAGGGAACCTCCTTGTCCTCTTCCGGCTGGTCGTCGCCGGAGGGGGATGAAGGCGCGGCGTCCGGGTCGCCGATGCGGACGATCACGGAGCCGACGTCGACGGTGTCGTCTTCTTCAGCGAGTATCTCGACGATGGTGCCCGCCACCGGGGAGGGGACTTCGGTGTCGACTTTGTCGGTGGAGACCTCCAGCAGCGCCTCGTCGACCTCGACGGTGTCGCCGACGGATTTCAGCCAGCGGGTAATGGTGCCTTCGGTGACTGATTCGCCCAGTTCCGGCATTTCCACATCGGTGGTTTCCCCGGATCCGCCAGATGATGTGGGGGTAGCTTCTTCCTGCTTCGGCTCATCCTTGGCGGACTCGTCCTTGGCGGGTTCTTCCTTTTTCTCCGGCTGGTCGTCGCCGGAGGAGGAGGGTTGGGCGTCCGGGTCGCCGATGCGGACGATCACGGAGCCGACGTCGACGGTGTCGTCTTCTTCAGCGAGTATCTCGACGATGGTGCCCGCCACCGGGGAGGGGACTTCGGTGTCGACTTTGTCGGTGGAGACCTCCAGCAGCGCCTCGTCGACCTCGACGGTGTCGCCGACGGATTTCAGCCAGCGGGTAATGGTGCCTTCGGTGACTGATTCGCCCAGTTCCGGCATTTCCACATCGGTGGTTTCCCCGGATCCGCCAGACGACGGCTGCGGGTCCTGCTCCTGCTGGTCGGCTTCGTCGGCGGAATCACCGTCACTGCCGTCGGGCGAGTCAGCTGCACCGGCTTCGTCTTCTTCACCGATCTCACAGATCACTTCGCCCACATCGACGGTGTCATCCTCGTCGTACATGATTTTCAGGATCACGCCGGCCGCGGGGGAGGGAATTTCGGTGTCGACTTTGTCCGTGGAGACTTCGAGCAACGGCTCGTCGGTTTCTACGGTGTCACCGACCTGCTTCAACCACCGGGTGATGGTGCCCTCGGTGACGGATTCGCCCAATTCGGGCATCTCGACGGATTGCGCCATGTTGTCTGACTCCTAAAGAAGAAAAAGTGTCGTAAAAGGCTCTCAAGTATTTGAGACTACCGTCTAGCCCGGCGGCATGTGTCGTTGCGGTGGCAACCGGTGCCCCTAGGCCTTATAGAATCACTTCCCGTGTTTGATTTTCTCAAGGGCAGAAAGAAAAAAGACGGCCTCGCCCCGCCGCGTGGCCCGGGTGGCAAGATCCGGGACCATGACCTTTTTGACCTGCGCAACTGGGCCCGGGGGAGAGCTTTCGTGGAGGCTTTCGTCGAACCGGAGACACTCGTCAACGAGATGAGTGTCGTTGTCGTCGATGAAAACGGTGATTTCATCCGCCGTCCCATCGGTGGGCCGAAAGGAATCGACATTGTGGCTGCTGAGCTGGCCTGCCCCATCTATGACGTGGAGGAAACCGGCTACCCGCAGCGTATGCGCGAGCGCATTGAACGGGAGCGGATCCTGCGCAAACGGGCGGAAGCGGCGGAACGCCGCCGCCGCTTCGAAGAGGGGAAAAACCCCTACGGGGGCAGTGAATAAGGCGGGCGCACTTCACCCCCACCACCCCCGGATGGGGTTTTCCGGTGGTGGCTGGGGCTGTGTGAACCACGCGTTGGACATCACCGGAAGGCCCCCGCACCGCGGGTGCTGTGTGCCGCTGTTGTCCACCCGTCCCCGGCCCACCGGGGACGGCAGTCAGCGGGCGGGGTGGGTATGAGGGGTGCATACCCGGCGGCAGTTTCCCGCCGATGGCGGGCAGGATTCCGGTGCCTGCAGCACACGCGATAGATCGGTGTTTTCTGTTTGGGTGGGCCGGGCTATGCGGTCCGGCTTTGCGGATTCCAGGGGTTGTTGAGCTGCTTGCATAGGTTCCGCGCGTTACTGTGCAGCCGGTGGGTGGTGTTTGTGGCCTCCGCCCGGCCGACAGACAGGAGAAAATAATTCCGTGCTGTCTCGACGACAACGTCCACGATGCCATCGTCGGCGGCACCGGTTGTGACGGCGTAGCCGTGTGCCCAGCGGGGAAAACTGCATAACCCGGCGTCCGGTGGTGGGCACTGGCCACTGCGGCTGTGGGGCCTGGTGGGGCATCGGCACGCTGTGCGGGGCGCGGACAGCCAACGCCCCGCCGGATCCGGCGGGGCGTTGGGGGAAAGAATATTTTTCAAGCTGCGGCCCGGTGGCCGGTTACCACCCGGACCGGCCGCCGGGGTTTTTCACAGAAGGACCCGCCGGTTCAGCCGTTGTCGGCGATATCGGCCAGGGTGGCCAGAATGGTGCGCACCGGGCAGCCGGTCGCGCGTTTGGGGCTGTAGCCCCACGGGGAATCCTGGTTGTAGGCGGGTCCCGCCACATCCAGGTGGGTCCATTCGACACCGTCGGCGACGAACTTTTCCAGGTAGGCGCCGGCCGCCTGCATCCCGGCCCAGCGGGCCTTGGCGATATTGCGCACATCGGCGATATCGCTGGAGTAGACATCCTTTTTCACTTCTTCCGGAATCGGCATGGCCCAGGCTGTTTCACCGACGGCGCGCCCGTGGGCGGCAACCCGGTCACGGAAATCATCCGACCCCATCACACCGGTGGTGCGGGTGCCCAAAGCGACCAGCTGCGCGCCGGTCAGGGTGGCGGTTTCAATCAGATAATCAGGCTTGTCCTCGCAGGCCCGGGCAATCGCGTCGGCGAGCACCAGACGGCCTTCCGCATCGGTGTTGAGTACCTCTGAGGTCACCCCGCCGTAGTGGCGGATCACATCGCCGGGTCGCTGGGCGCTGCCGCCGGGCATGTTTTCGGCCAGCGGCACCGTGGCGGTGACCGCCACGTTCAGCTTCAAACGGGCCGCACCCACCACCGCGGCCACCACCGCGGCAGAACCGGCCATGTCACTGGTCATGGCATCCATATTGGCGCCCGGCTTGAGGGATATGCCGCCGGTGTCGAAGGTGATGCCTTTGCCGACCAGAGCGACGGTGGTGGTGGCTTTTTTCGGCTGGTAGCTGATGCGCACCAGCCGCGGGCTGCGGGAGGAACCCTGGCCGACGGCGACAATGCCGCCGAAGCCTTTCTTTTTCAGCTCCTCGAAGTCCAAAACCTCCACTTTCAGCCCCTCGGCTTTGGCGGCTTTTTTGGCGATTTCCGCATAGGAGGCCGGGTACAGATCCAGCGGCGGGGTGTTGACCAGATCGCGGGCGAAACACACCTGTTCGGCGTTGATCAGCGCCCGGACAAACACTTCCTTGGCCTTTTTTTCGGCTTTTTTGGCCTGTTTTTTCTCCGGGGCGGTTTCCCCGGCGATGGCCTGGACGGTGTGGATGAACGCCACTGTCTCGACCGGTTTTTTCGCTGTCGCCGAATCGTCTTGTTTCCGGTAGCCGGGGTAGTGGTAGCCGCCCAGGACAAATCCCTCGACCGCCGGACCCAGTCCGAAAGCGCCGATGGTGGTGGCCACGCTGGCATAGCCTTTCAAACCGCGGGCGGCGACCCCGGCGGCGCGGCGCAGCGTGTCTTCCTCGACATCATCGCTGTCGCCCAAACCGATGGCGGCCACCGTCGGCACCCCGGTGGCTTCCAATCCGGGCACGACAGTCAATTCCTCTTTCGCGCCGGTGGCACCCACATTGACCAGCTGACGCCAGATTTCGATGTCGACTTCATCGTCGAACAACCCGGTGCCCGCCAGTTCGAGTCCGTCCTCACCGGTGAAACAGGCCACCAGCAGGCAGTCGGTGCCCTGCGGAATCTCGGTGGTGAAGCTGGCATGGGGGATATGGCCTGTGACCGGCACTGATGTGATCTCTGACACGGGTAAACTACCGTCCTTTGTGATGAAGATGTGCGGTTGTGGTTGACAAACCCTGTCGGGCGGGGAGCCGCCGGCGGTGGCAGTGGTTTCGGCCATGTGCCCGGTGGCTGTCGGAGAGCAACCGGGGCCTGCGACTCCCGCCCGTGGCTGTCCCCGCCCACGATACGCACCACACCGTCACCGGTGACGCCCGGGCGGTGGCTGCGGTGGGCTGGCGCACACCCCGGGCATCCATCCAACGGAACCGGTGGGAGGCCATCGGATGGTCTCCGGTCTGCACCCACCCCGCAGTGTCCCACTGTATGGGACGGTCGGGGGTGGCTGTGGCAGCGACCGGCCCAGCGGTGGCCCCGGGCGTGCGCGGGGCCGGTTGGTACTACAGTTGGTTTTTATGTCCACGCAATTTACTATCACCCGCACCGACAACCCGACACCGGATGAGAAAGTCGCCGAGATTCTGGCGAACCCCGGATTCGGCAAGCACTTTACCGACCACATGGTTCTCATCGACTGGAACCAGACAGACGGCTGGCACAACGCCCGCGTCGAGCCCTACCATCCGATCACCCTGGATCCGGCCTGCACTGTGCTGCACTACGGCCAGGCCATCTTCGAGGGCCTGAAAGCCTACCGGCAGCCCGACGGATCGATCGCCACGTTCCGTCCGGAAGCCAACGCGGAACGCTTCCGCCAGTCGGCCAACCGCATGGCCATGGCGGAACTGCCCGATGAGCTGTTCCTCGAGTCGCTGCGCCAGCTGGTTGACATTGACCAGCGTTTCGTTCCGGCCGCCGGCGGGGAGGAAGCGCTGTATCTGCGCCCCTTTATGATCGCCAGCGAAAACTCCCTCGGCGTGCACCCGTCACTGTCCTACACCTACCTTCTCATCGCCTCCCCGGCGGGCGCTTACTTCGCCAGGGGCGTCAACCCGGTCAGCGTGTGGCTGTGCGAGGACTATGTGCGTGCCTGCCCCGGTGGCACGGGGGCCGCGAAATTCGCCGGCAACTATGCCGCCTCGCTGCTGGCCCAGGCACAGGCCGCGGAGAAAGGCTGCGACCAGGTGGTGTGGCTGGATGCCATCGAGCACAAATATGTCGAGGAAATGGGCGGCATGAACCTGATGTTTGTCTTTGCCGAAGAAGGCAAGGACAAACCGGTGGTCCACACCCCCGCCCTGTCCGGGTCCCTGCTGCCCGGTGTCACCCGCCGGTCGCTTTTGAAGGTGGCCGAAGACATGGGCTACGAGACCGCTGAACGCCGCATCACCACTGCTGAATGGCGGGAGCGGGCCGAAGACGGAACGCTGCTGGAAGTGTTCGCCTGCGGCACGGCCGCGGTGATCACCCCGGTGGGGTCGGTGAAATCCCGCGAGGGCGATTTCACCATCGCCGACGGCGGTGCAGGCACGCTGACCATGGCGCTGCGCGAGCACCTCACCGGCATCCAGCGCGGCTCGCACAGTGACGACCACAATTGGATGTACACCCTGATTCCCGCCGCCTAGACCGGCTGGAGGGGCCTGGAAAAAACCACCGGGCCGAAAAACCACGCACGGGCGCCGCCGCCTGGTGATCTTTTTTCCGCTTGCGCGGAAAAGACAACAGGGGCGGCGCCCGTGGCGCCTGGATTGCGTCCCCGCCGCGGCGACCGCCGGGGCGGGGGAGAAGGTTTCAGGGGACAACACCCCGCGCAATCAGTAGCCCGCCACCGGCAGCACCAGCGGGGCGGCGTAGATGACCAGGGTCATCACCAGTGCGCTCACCGCCGCGGAGATCTCCACCGTGCAGCCGATGCAGTCGCCGTTCAAACCACCGAAACGGCGCGACAGCCGGGCCGCCCAGACAAAAGCGACAGCCACGGTAACCAGCAGGGCGATACCGGGGGCGGCAATGATCCACTGCGCCCATTCGGTGCCGCCGGGGTAGCCGACGAAGAGCATGTCACCGAAGTTCAAGGGCAGCGATCCGGCGACCAGGAACGTGTAGATGACGATGGCCGCCACCACCCAGAAACCGACCCACCGCTTCGGGATGGTGCCGATGAGAAGGGCGCCGAAATTGGTGGCCGAAAAAGGCCTGAAGGGGCGTGTGGCGCACACCATGCCGCCGATGCGGGCGGCCACCGGAATCATGGCCACCAAAGCCATCCCGACACCGGGAACCCCATAGGTGAGCAGGGCGTGGATGGCCGCGACCTGCAGGCCGACCACGATGGCGGAAAAACCCATGCCCAGTGCGCCGGTGGAAGAATCGGCCACAATGGCCCGTGCTTTCTCCGGGTTGCCGTAGCTGCCCAGGGCGTCACCGACATCAGCCAGGCCATCCAGATGCATCATGCGGGTGACAATCGCCCACAGGGCCACCACCAGGATGGCGGTCAGCAGACCGGGAAAAGCCAGCCATGCGCCCAGGCCCGCCACCACGAACGTCAGCACCGAGAGCATGATGCCGACAAAGGGCAGAAAAGCCATCGCCCGCCGCCCGCTGGTGCGGTCGAACTCATCGCGCATCGTACTGATCGGGATGATCGTCACCCACGACAGGATTGTCGACAGTCCTTCGGCAAACCAGTGGGGCCGGTCGGAAAAGGTTTCATTGCCGACATCCGGAAAATCGGGTTCCGCGTCGCCGTCACCGGTGCGCCGGGTGCCGGCACTGTCGTGGTGGTCGGTGGTCTCGGCCGCGGTCTCCCCGGCGGTGTCGTCAAAGTCGTTGTCGTCGGGGCGTGTCGGCCCGCCTTTACCTGACATCGGGCAGCTCTCTTTCATCTCGGGCAGTAACAGGTCGGGGAAACGAATAAAACAGTGGGGGTGGAAACTACGGTGCTCCGGCATGCGGGAGCCTTTTTTCAAAAAGTGCCGTGCGCGGACCCCTACTGGCCAACCTAGCCTGATGGGGTCACCGGCTGCCAACCGTGCGTGGTCGCGACGGCTACTGGGTGGACTGCGCCACCCCGGACTCGGCGAAGGTGGGCATGTCGACCATAATGTCGACGGCCATGGTCACCAGCGGCAATGCCGCCACCGCCCCGGTTCCCTCACCGAGCCGCATGTGGAAATCGATCAACGGCACCAGATCAAGTTCTTTCAGGGCAAACCCCTGCGCGGGTTCGGCTGAACGGTGCCCGGCGATCCACCAGTGGCGTGCCCCCGGGGCCAGCCGGTTGGCAGCCAGGGCGGCGGCCGCGGTAATCACCCCGTCGAGTATCACCGGGGTGCGCCTGACCGCGGCCTGCGCCAAAAAAGCGGCCATGGCTGTGATATCCGGGCCGGTGACCATGCGCAAAAGCTCGACAATATTGTCCCGGTGGTTCCGGCTGCGGAACATCGCGTCACGCACGGCGGCCGTCTTTGTCTTCCACCCCTCGTCATTGATACCCGAGCCGCGGCCGACCACCGCCACCGGTTCCTTGTTGAGCAGACATCCAACCAGGGCCGCCGACGGGGTGGTGTTGCCGATGCCGATCTCACCGGCGATGAGAAGATCGGCGCCTTTGTCGACTTCCTCGTCGCACAGTTTTTGGCCGATTTCTATTGCGCGGGCGACCTCGTCGTCGGTCATGGCGTCCTCCCGGTCGATCGACCCGCAGGAACGCCGGATGCGGTAGGGTCCTTCCGCCTCGTGGTCGAGGGAAATGTCGGCCACCCTCACCCGGGCACCGGCGGCCCGGGACATGATGGCGATACCGGCAGTGCCGTTGACAATATTGTCGGCCACCGCCAATGACACCGACTGCGGGAAAGGCGACACCCCCTGCGCGGCCCCGGCAATGCCGTGGTCACCGGCGAAAACAACCACCGAAGGGTCGGTGATCTTGCGGGGTGGAACCTCACCCTGGCAAGCGGCGATAAAGCAGCCGATGTCTTCCAGCCGCCCCAGACATCCCTGGGGTTTGGTCAGCTGGTCCTGGTACTGGCGGGCGGCGATCAAGACCCTCTCATCCGGCGGGGTAATCGGGGGATAAAGCTGAGCGGGATCCAAAAAAAGTCCTAACATTTCGGCCGGGAAGGCCTTGGTGTGCCGCCGGGTGACGACGGGGAGGAAAAACAGCTGGCGGTGAGAAAAACAAATAAACCGGAACCCCATGGCTGCCGGGGGATGATCCCTATCCGGCGGCCGGCGGGGAAGCTACCCCTTCAACGATAGCCGACAGCCGGCCACCACCAGCTCCACGCGGTCGCAGGCGGCGGCCACGCCCGCATTCAACTGGCCCAGTTCATCCCGGAACAGCCGCGCCGATGCATGCTCGGGAATGACCGACAGACCAACCTCCGGGGAAACCAGCACCAGGTGATGGTCCGGGTCGGCGGGATACTCCGCCACCGCCTTGACCAGTGCGCTGGTGCGGGAGGACACCGTGCCGCGCGGCTTGTCCCAGGCATCGTGCTGGTCGAGCACAAAAGTCAGCCAGGTTCCCAGGTCATCGACCAGCACCACTCCGTCAGGAGGGGTGGTGAGAACATCGACCGCATCCCGGTTGTCGATGGTGGTCCACTCTGCCGGGCGGCGCCTCCGGTGGGCGGCAATCCGGTCCGCGAAATCATCGTCCCCCGGCCACGGGCGGGCGGTGGCCACATAGGTGACCGGCAACCGTCCTATACCGCCTGCCAGATATTCGGCGCGGGCGGACTTGCCGGAGCGTGCCCCGCCCAAAATAAGTGTGCGCATGGTTTTCACCCAACCCGATATCCCGTGCTGCCGTCAATACGGGGTGCATTTAAAAAAACAACCGGTCCGACACACAGGAGTGTCGGACCGGTACACACCCGCGACGGCGCAGCGCCATCTGCCGGAACCCGGTGGGGGAGATGAGACTATTTCTCCGGTTTCCCGCCCAGTCCCACCTTCGGCTTCGGGGTTCTGAGCTTCCGCGGCTGGGAGGCCCGGGAATAAGCGTAAAAACCAAGCGAGAGTTTCGAATCGGTGCACTCCGGGTGGGCGGCCAAAGCAGCTTTGGCGGCGGCGCGTCCCAGCCAGATTCCCTCAATGGCGAACAAAATGATCGAAATCATGCCGAAGATCGACAGATAGGCCGAAATCGCCGGGAACTTCCCGCCGATGATCAGCGAGATCAGCAGCACCACCGCAATCGGCAGCATCAGCGAATTGTAAAAACGCCTGCTGTCAACCCAGTCCCGGACAAATGCTTTCGCCGGACCCCGGTCTTTGTCCAGCAGGTAACGCTCATCGCCGCGGTCAATGGCCTTGCGGGCTTTGTCGGTGGCGCGTTTGCGCTCCTCTTTCTGCTTGCGCTTGTACTGCTTCCACTCCTGCTTGGTCATCGATTCCTTCAGCGCCTTGCGGCGGGCCCGGGCTTCAGCCGGGGTTTCCGCGGGCACCACAGGATCGTGGCGGATACCTTTGGCGCGCTCAACCTCATTGCGTCTCGGGGTGGGGCGACCCTTTTTCGGGGTATAGCCTTTGGGCAGGTGACCGGTGTCATCGCCGGTGCCCGCGGTGCCGGACCCGTCGGCGGTGCCGGTGGCTGCTGCTTCGCTGTCGTCGCTCGTTTTATTCCAGGGAAGTTTCACGCCCCATAGGCTACAGGTGACCACCGACTGATTCCGCCACAACCCCACCACCGTGACCGGTGTGGGACACGCCCCGGCAGCCGTCGGGGGTCCGGAAAAAGGACAACAACTCACCAAGCAGGGCAGGGGAATAATCGCCCCGGCCGGACTGTTGAAGTGGGTGCCGGGCAACCGCGCCGATCAAGACGTAGTAGATTGGTGCCACACGCCACCCCACCGCACGACGGTGCGGTGGCGGGCAACCGATCCGCACCGACCGCACGCACCCCTGCGCCACCGCGCCGGAAAAACAGTGCCGCGGCCGCCCCGGAGGGGCCCGGACGCCGCAGGTACCCGGGCGGCGGCGGATCAGCACACAGACGTTTCAACAGGAGAAAACAGTCAACCATGACAACACCTGAGACCCAGACCGGTGTCATTCTCACCGAGGCCGCTGCTGCGAAAGCCAAAGCTCTGCTCGCCCAGGAAGGCCGCGATGATCTGTATCTGCGTATTGCCGTGCAGCCGGGCGGCTGCGCCGGACTGAGGTACCAGCTGTATTTCGACGACCGGGAACGCGACGGCGACACCTTCGACGTCGTCGACTCGGTGCGCCTGGCCGTCGACAAAATGAGCAAACCCTACCTGGTTGGCGCCCGCATCGATTTCGCCGACACCATCGAATCCCAGGGCTTTACCATCGACAACCCGAACGCCACCGGCTCCTGCGCCTGCGGCGATTCCTTCAACTGATACTCGGGGGCCAGGCCTTATTTTCGCTGCGTGCAATCACGCGCTCCATTAAAAACACCCCGGCGACCCGTGTGCGCGACAGGCAACAGCACAGCCTGCCCATGGCACACGGGTCGCCGCTGTCGCTGCAGTGTCAGTGTCTGGGGC
>NZ_JAFLEQ010000003.1:27055-87684 GCF_017307055.1 Corynebacterium mendelii
CCTCCGGCTCCACCGGGACGGGTGGGCCGGGATAGCGCTACAACTCCACGGGGTAGTCGCGCTGCTCGATTCGGGGGTCGATGCGCTGTTCGACGAAAATTCCGTGCCAGACCATGAAGGTGAGCACCGTCCACAACCGGCGGGAATGATCTGTTTCCCCGCGGCGGTGTTCGGCCAGCATCTCCAGGCAGGCTTTCTTGTCGATCAGGTCATCGGCTTGCGAATCACGGATGACGTCCTGCGCCCAGCCGTGCAGCTCGTCGCCTTTGAGCCAGTGTTTCATCGGCACCGGGAACCCCAGCTTCTTCCGGTGCAGGACGTGGGCCGGAACAATCTGTTCCATGGCTTTGCGCAGCGCGTACTTGGTGGTGCCGTGGGCGATTTTCTCGTTGTAGGGAATATGCTCGGCGACCGCGAAGACTTCCTTGTCGAGGAAGGGAACCCGCAGCTCCAGCGAATTGGCCATGGTGATTTTGTCCGCCTTGACCAGAATGTCGCCGCGCAGCCAGGTGAACAAATCAAGATGCTGCATGCGGGCAACCGGATCCATCTCCTGCGACCTGGCGTAGATGGGGGCGGTGACATCGGTGTGGTTCCACTCCGGCCGGGCGGCGGGCATCACCCGTTTAAGCTGCTCAAAATTGAAGGAACGCGCATTGCCGTAGTAGCGCTCCTCCATCGGCATGGTGCCCCGGTCAATCAATGACTTGCCCTTGACCCCGTCGGGCAGCAGGGCACCGATGCGGCGCAGACCCTTTTTCAGGGGGGACGGGATTTTCTCGAAGGGGGCCAGACTCAGCGGCTCCCGGTAGATGGTGTACCCGCCGAACAATTCGTCGGCGCCTTCCCCGGACAACACCACCTTGACGTGTTTGCGGGCTTCGGCGGCCACGAAGTACAGCGGGACCAGTGACGGGTCAGCCACCGGATCATCCAGGTACCACATAATCTTCGGAATCGCGTCGGCGTATTCCTCCGGGGAGACGACCTTGACAATATGTTCCGCACCAATGGCTGCGGCCGATTCCGCTGCCACATCGATCTCCGAATAGCCCTCCCGCTCAAAGCCGGTGGTGAAGGTCAACAGATTCGGGTTGTGGCGTTTGGCCAGGGCGGCAATGGCCGTCGAATCAATGCCACCGGACAAAAAGGAACCGACCGTGACATCGGCGCGCATGTGCTTGGCCACGGAATCCTCCATGGCCGCCGCGATCCGGTCGTAGAGATCCTGCTGCTCATCGACCGGCACCGGAACGGTTTCGAACTTCGGCTCGAAGTAGCGGGTGATCTCCAGCTGTCCGCCGGGACGCACCGTGGCGGTGCAGCCAGACTCCAGACGGCGGATACCGCAGTGCAACGTTTCCGGCTCCGGAACATACTGCAGGTCAATGTAGTGCTCGAGGGCGCGGACATCTATTTCTTTGTCCAGCCCGATTGTCTCGGCCATGGAAAGAATCGACTTTTTCTCGCTGGCGAACACGGTCCCGTCCGGGGTGGTGGCGTAAAAAAGCGGTTTGATGCCGAAACGGTCGCGGGCCATGAAAAGCCGGCGCTCGCGGGTGTCCCAGATGGCCACGGCAAACATGCCGCGCAGCTTCTCAACAATCGCGGCGCCGAAATGGTGGTAGCCGACAATGATCGGCTCGCCGTCACCGGTGGTGGTGAACTGGTACCCGAGTTCCTCGAGTTCTTCCCGCAGCTCCACATAGTTGTAGATCTCGCCGTTGAACGTCATCACGTAACGGTCCGCCTGGCCTTCCGGCCCCCAGCTCAACGGCTGGTGGGAATGGGCGATATCAATGATCGACAGGCGGTTGAAACCGAATACGGCGGTCTCGTCGTGCCAGGTACCCGAATCATCCGGACCGCGGTGTCTCATACAGGGCAGAGCCTGTTCAATGGCGGGAACAAACCGCTGTGCATCGTCATGGGCACACAGCATTCCGAGTAGACCACACATGGTTTTCGGACAACCTTCCTCCCGGCCGCACCGCGGGGCGTTGTGGTTAAAAGCAACACCACCTTCGCTGTCAACGACAACAACAAGACAGGTGGGTGCGCCACACAATCCCGCGGTGCCCTCAGCCGTCGGCAACAATAAACGTCAGGGGCTAACTGGTGCAGCACCGGTGTGCTGACCAACGGAGTGTCAGCCTACCGCCTGCTCCCCGGGGCATCGGTCAGCGGCGTCCCGCCGGCGTTTGGTGCAGGCCCAAACACCATCCCCGTCACCAGTGAGCAGATCCGCCGTTGCCCGGCTGCGGACAGGGCGGCACACCACGACTGACGTATCCGGGAACTATTCCCGGATTTTCCGCGACAGCGGCTAAAACAGCAGGTGGGGAGCGTGCCGTCAGCTTCCGCATGTGCCGGGGGTGGGGCGCATCCCCCCAAAAGGGCGGTCGGGGAAGCGAAAAGTGGCAAAGCGCACATTTTGGATGCGGCTCCGAAATTGAAAGTTATCGCCCCGACACGTGTGATAGGACTTTCCGTTATTGTGCGCCCCATGAAAACACCGTGCACACTGCCCCGATTCGGGCGGGGGTGAACTGGTACCGGGTCCGGAAGCATCACCCGACGGAGTCGTTGCCCCTGCAGTATCCGCCCACATGGGGGCAAACCTATGGTTGATATGTCGGAAAATCGCAGATGCGGGGGAACTTGCGCATTGGTTCGCGTGCATGTCAATGAGATAAAATCCTCATTGGTTTATCAGGGACCGCGGGTTCACCCGTATCTATGGCGCGAAAACATGCTGGCTCACCCGCTATGTGCTGTAGCGTCATGATTCAAGGAAAACCCGAAGACCATACGAAACTTAATGAAGTGTGGACAGGAAGGCAGACACACGTGCAACACCGCATTTTCACGGGCTTCAAGCGCAAGGCCGCCGGTCTCGGTGGCCTGGCTCTCGCAGCCCTGACGCTCACCGGTTGTGACGTCAAGGGTCCGGGCTGGGCTATTTTCCAGCTTGGCTGGCCCGACGGCATCACCCCTGAGGCCCACGCCATGGAGAATTTCTGGGAATGGGTCTGGGTCGCAGCGTGGACCATCGGCATCATTATGTGGGGCCTGATGATCTACTCGATCTTCTTCTTCTCCGCCAAGAAGGCGGCCAAGCAGGGCAAAGATCCCATCCCGAAGCAGCTGCAGTACAACATTCCGCTGGAATTGGTCTTAACCACCGTCCCGGTTGTCATCGTGATGGTTCTGTTCTTCTTCACAGTGCAGACACAGGACCGGGTGGATGCCCTCGACAAGGATCCGCAGGTCCATGTTGACGTCACCGCCTACCAGTGGAACTGGAAGTTCGGTTACGGCTGGGTCAAGGGCTTCGGTCTTCCGGTCACCAACAGCGAGAAGGGCTACTGGGACGGCACCGACGAGGACCGCCAGAAAGCTGCCGAAGCGTCGGTCGTCGACGAGGTCTACCGCGCGAAGATGGCCAAGTACGCCCACGAAGAAGGCGACCTGATCGAGGACGGCCCGATTCACGGCAAGTCGAAGTCGGACATCTCCTTCCTCCACTTCGACAAGATCGAGACCCTCGGCACCTCCGAAGAGGTTCCGGTTCTCGTCGTCCCGACCGACACCGCCATCGAGTTTGATCTCGCCTCGGCTGACGTCAACCACTCATTCTGGGTTCCGGAGTTCCTGTTCAAGCGGGATGCCTACCCGCACCCGGAAGCCAACCACTCCCAGCGTCGCTTCCAGATCACCAAGATCGAGCGGGAAGGCGCTTTCGTTGGCCGCTGCGCCGAGATGTGCGGTACCTACCACGCCATGATGAACTTCGAGGTTCGAGCTGTCAGCCCCGAAAAGTTCGAAAAGTACATCACCTACCGCGCAGAGAACCCGAAGGCTCCGAACTCTGAAGCCCTGAAGTTCATTGGCGAAGCCCCCTACGCCACCTCCACCTCCCCGTTCCTGACCGACCGCACCGGCACCCGTTCCATCGAGTCGGATGGCAACACGGTCGACCTGAACAAGACTGCACAGTAAGCAGGGAAGGAAAACACAATGAAATCTACGGCCAAGATCTTTTATGGTCTGACAGTCTTCCTGTTCATCTGCACGGTCGTCTACATCATCGGAACGATCTACGTTGAGGATGCGGGCTACATTCACGGTCTTGAATGGGCCGGCACCACCGGCCTGGTGCTTGCCATGGGACTGACTGCCATGCTCGGCAGCTACTTCCACCTGACCGAGCGTCGCATGGATATCCTTCCGCAGGACTGGGAAGAGGCCGAGGTCGCCGATAATGCCGGTCTTTACGGTTTCTTCGGGCCGTCATCCATCTGGCCCTTCGCCATGTCGATGGCCATCGCCCTGATGGGTATTGCCATCGCGTTCATGATGTACTGGCTGCTGATTATGGGTGCAGTGATGCTGATCTTCTTCGGCACCATGCTCAACCTGCAGTACGGCCTTCCGCGCGAGAAGCACTAGGCCGCGAATGTAGCGTCTGCCGCAGCCGGAAAGCTCGGGCGGTCAACACACCGTCCCGGAAAAACAGCCCCCAGCTGCCACACTTCCTGAACACAACCCCGCACTGTTGTCCTTCTCGGACAACAGGTGCGGGGTTGTCGTGTATTTCAGTGTCTCCGAAAGCTACCGAAGCCGATGAGAAGACTTTCATCTGGCGCTCAGGGAGATTTGATTTTCTCACCGACGGTCACCCTGGTTGTTTCACGGACCCGGCGGGCCGGTCACCCCGCATTTGGCAGATGGACAGACCACACACTTGTTGTCCGGGTAGTGGAAACGGCGAAGTATTTCCCACAGTGGCAAAACGGATACCGTCGAGTGGAAAATGCCTACAGACCCGGACACAACGTGTGAGTTCCGGTGGTCCTGATCGGGGGAGAGTCAGGGGCGTGTCAAAAAATTCGGGAAGGAGCGGGAACCGTCACATGTGACGAATGGGCGATGTGCGGGAGCCGGAGTCCCGTGTGCTGAAAAGTGCGGTGCCGACCCGGCCGCCGGGCTTGGGCGTTGCTCCCCGAGCGGGGTGCCTGGTTGCGGCGAAGTCTCCGGGCTGTGCCACCACCGTGTCATTTCAGGCTGTCACCCGTTGCGCCCGCGGATTGCCTGTACACGACAATTTCGCGGAGATCACCGGCAGTGGGCAACGGTTGTGTCCGGGTGGGGGAGGGGAGAAGGGTGTGTGCGTCAGCTGACACAGTCGCGAGGTTGTGGGAGCGGGTTCTGCACCGGGTTCGGTGGCCCGGCCGGAGTAAGGGGAAAAGTGTCCCGGTGGGGAAAATCCCCTGAAAAATAGGGTCAAACTAAAGTTGGAAACTGCCCTTGTGGGGGGTTTGGAAAATGTGAGATAACTCTCATGGAAAAACCGAGACGCGCCGGTGTCAGGTTCATTTTTGGCGGGGGTGGTAAGCGCTATTTTCCACACCCCGGCAGCGGGGGGAGGAGCCGGGGTGTGCGACCAGCGGAAACAGCCCGTCGTTTGGCGGGAGCAAAAAGTTCCGAGAAAGTTCAAAATTTTTTTGCGCAACTGACACAGCCCTCGGCGCGCAAATCCTTAGACGGACATCAAAAAAGTGTGGGGGGCTTGAGATGACTCAGGTGCTTTGAGCCGCCATACTGATAGACGTGACGAGCGCAGTTGGAAACACAGGTATGGCAGCACCACAGCGTGTTGCGGCACTGAACCGTCCGAACATGGTCAGTGTCGGAACCGTTGTGTTCCTGTCTCAAGAGTTAATGTTCTTCGCTGGTTTGTTCGCGATGTACTTTGTGTCGCGTGCGAACGGCCAGGGAGGAAGCTGGGAGCATGGCGCGGATCATCTCAATTTTCCGTACGCCCTTTTCTTCACGATCATTCTGATCTCGAGCTCCTTTACAGCACAGTTCGGCGTTTTCGCAGCAGAACGTGGTGACGTCTTCGGTCTCCGCCGCTGGTACGCACTGTCGGCCCTTCTGGGCCTGGTGTTTTTGTGCGGTCAGATCGGTGAGTACACCGAGTTGGTGCTCGAAGGCATGACGATCCAGAACTCCGTTTACGGGTCGGCATTCTTCATCACCACCGGATTCCACGCGGCCCACGTCCTCGCGGGCGTTCTGGCCTTTGTGATTGTTCTGCTCCGTGTGACGTTCGCGAAGTTCACGCCCGCCCAGGCGACAGCGGCAATGGTGGTGTCCTACTACTGGCACTTCGTTGACCTTGTCTGGATCGGCCTGTTCATCACGATCTACTTCATCCGATAACGCCCCAGGGGCTTTCATAAGCAGATGTTCCACTAGACGTCTCATCCGCCGCCGGGTAGCCGTTTCCCTGACATTCAGGGGAGCGCAGCCGGTAGGGGCACCGTTTTCACTCAGCGGTGCAGGCGGTGGGGCGGAACTCTGACGCGACAAAACCCCGATTTTCCGATCCACGTTTTAAGGGAAATGATGGAAACCAACCCACAGACGACCGGGCAGGCGAAGGCCGCCCGCAAGGTGAGAAGGAACAAGAAGGTGAAGCGCACCCTTGGTGGTGCTCTCGCTCTCACGTTCGGTCTCACCGGCGCGGGCCTTCTGGCCAATGCTCTGACACCGGATGTTCAAGAAGCGACAGCTCAGCAGAGCCAGGCGGCCCTCGCCGCCGAAGGCAAGCAGCTCTACGACGTCGCCTGCGTGACCTGCCACGGGCAGAACCTGCAGGGCGTCAAAGACCGCGGTCCTTCACTGATCGGTGTCGGCGAAGGTGCCGTGTACTTCCAGGTGCACTCCGGCCGTATGCCGATGCTGCGTAACGAAGCACAGGCTGTCCGCAAGACCCCGCGGTACACCGAGCAGCAGACGCTCGCTCTGGCCGCATACATCAACTCCGCCGGCGGCGGTCCCGGTCTGGTCCGTCACAAAGACGGTGTTTTGGCCATGGAGGACCTCCGCGGCGCCAACTGGTCAGAAGCAGATGGCATTGATCCGGCTGACGTTGCCCGCGGTGGCGACTTGTTCCGCCTGAACTGTGCCTCCTGCCACAACTTCACCGGTAAGGGCGGCGCGCTGTCCTCCGGTAAGTTCGCTCCGCCGCTGGCTCCCGCCAACGAGCAGGAGATTTACCAGGCCATGCTCACCGGTCCGCAGAACATGCCGAAGTTCTCCGACCGGCAGCTGTCCCCGGACGAGAAGAAGGACATCATCGCCTTCATCAAGTCCTCGCAGTACACCCCTAACCCCGGCGGTTACGGCCTGGGCGGTATTGGCCCGGTTACTGAAGGCATGTTCATGTGGCTGGTCGGCATCTCGATTCTGATCGCCGCCGCACTGTGGATTGGATCGAAGTCATGAGCCACGACGAGAAAAAGAAGTACACGACCGCTGAACTCGATGCGATGAGCAACGAGGAGCTGGCGCGCCTGGGCACCGAACTTGACGGTGTCACGGTGGCGTTCCGCAAGGAGCGCTTCCCCATTCCGAATGATCCGGCCGAAAAACGCGCCGCGGTGATGGTGGGTATCTACCTCACCCTGGGTGTGGTGCTGGCCCTGGCTTTCATCCTCGTCTACCTGTTCTGGCCCTGGGAGTACAAGTACCTCGGCCAAGAGGGTCTGTGGATGTACAGCCTCTACACGCCGATGCTGGGTCTGACAATCGGTTTGTCGATCATTTTCCTCGGTATCGGCATGGTCAACTACGTCAAGCGTTTCATCCCGCAGGAAATTTCGGTGCAGAAACGCCACGACGGCCCCTCCGACGAGGTTGACCGCCGCACCCTGGTGGCCCTGCTGGACGATTCCTGGAACACCTCCATGATCGGCCGACGCAAGGTCATCAAGGGACTGGCCGCCACCGGCGCAGCCCTGGCCGGCCTGTCGATCATTCTGCCGCTTGGCGGCATGATCAAAAACCCGTGGAAAGCCGGTAAGCTCGGCGTGCAGGGTGACGGCACCCTGTGGACCTCGGGTTGGACCCTGCATGAGGAAGGCGTCAAGCTTTACCTCGGCCGCGACACCGGCAATATGGCCCAAGAACACCACGGCCACTTCACCACCCAGGGCATTTCCCGCCTGGTGCGCATGCGCCCGGGCGATCTGGACGCCGCCGGTATGGAGACCGTCTTCCCGTTGCCGGAGGACATGGTCAACGACGGCGACCTGTACAACCCGAATGCGGATGTCTATGAAGAGCACATGCACTCCATTCACGGCCCCCGCAACGCCGTGATGCTGATCAGGCTGCGTTCCGCGGACGCCGCCAAGGTCATCGAGCGCAAGGGGCAGGAAGACTTCCACTACGGCGACTACTACGCCTACTCGAAGATCTGCACCCACATCGGTTGTCCGACATCGCTGTACGAGGCGCAGGAAAACCGCATTCTGTGCCCGTGCCACCAGTCGCAGTTCAACGTGCTCGAGTTCTGTAAGCCCATGTTCGGCCCCGCTGCCCGCGCTCTGCCGCAGCTGCCGATCACCGTCGACGAAGAGGGCTACCTCATCGCCGCCGGAAACTTCATCGAGCCGGTTGGCCCGGCCTTCTGGGAGCGTAAGTCATGAGCAACAAAGCCGCGAAAATAGGAAATAACCTCGACTCACGTCTGCACGTCGCGGGATTGGTCCGGCCGAACATCAACAAGGTGTTCCCCAGCCACTGGTCCTTCCTGCTCGGCGAGATCGCGCTCTACAGCTTTGTGGTGCTGCTTCTGACCGGCGTGTACTTGACACTGTTCTTCGACCCGTCGATCACCAAGGTGATCTACGACGGCGCTTACGCACCGCTGCGCGGTGTGGAAATGTCGCGCGCATACAAGACAGCCCTCGACCTTTCCTTCGAGGTCCGCGGTGGCCTGTTCATCAGGCAGATGCACCACTGGGCCGCCCTGCTGTTCGCCTTCTCGATCATCGCCCACATGGTCCGTATCTTCTTCACCGGTGCGTTCCGCCGCCCGCGTGAAGCCAACTGGATCATCGGCTGCATCCTGCTGCTGCTGAGTGTCGCCGAAGGTTTCTTCGGTTACTCCCTGCCGGACGACCTGCTCTCCGGTGTTGGTCTCCGCATCATGTCCGCGATCATCCTGTCCCTGCCGATCATCGGCACCTGGATGCACTGGGCCATGTTCGGCGGCGACTTCCCGTCGGACATCATGCTCAACCGTTTCTACATCGCGCACGTGCTGCTGATCCCGGGCATCATCCTCGCCCTGATCGCCATGCACCTGGCGTTGGTGTGGTTCCAGAAGCACACCCAGTGGCCCGGTCCCGGACGCACCGAAAACAATGTTGTCGGTATCCGCATTCTGCCGGTGTTCGCCGTCAAGTCCATCGCCTTCGGTGCCCTGACCATGGGCATGCTGGCCCTGTTTGCCGGTGTCACCCAGATCAACGCCATCTGGAACCTCGGCCCCTACAACCCGGCCCAGGTGTCCGCCGGTTCGCAGCCCGATATGTACATGCTGTGGACAGACGGTGCCGCCCGTGTCATGCCGGCCTGGGAGCTCTACCTCGGCAACTACACCATCCCGGCCGTGTTCTGGGTCGCCATCATGCTCGGCATCGTGGTTGTCCTGCTGTTCGCCTACCCCTTCATCGAGAAGAAGATGACCGGCGACGACGAGCACCACAACCTGCTGCAGCGCCCGCGTGACGTTCCGGTCCGCACCAGCCTCGGTGTCATGGCACTCGCCTTCTACTCGCTGCTCACCCTCTCCGGTGGCAACGACCTGTTTGCGATGCACTTCGACATCTCGCTCAACGCCATGACCTGGGTGGGTCGTATCGGGTTGATCATCGTCCCGCCGGCCGCCTACTGGATCACCTACAAGATCTGTCTCGGCCTGCAGCGCAGCGACCGCGACGTGTTGGAACACGGTGTCGAAACCGGGCATATCATCCAGACCCCGGAGGGTGCTTTCCTCGAAATCCACCAACCGCTCGGCCCGGTGGACGAGCACGGCCACCCGATTCCGCTGGAGTACGCCGGCGCCAAGGTTCCGAAGCAGATGAACGAGCTCGGTTTCTCCGGCCACGGTGCCCGCGGTGCCTGGCTGAAATCCGATCCGGCGGACATTGTCGAACAGGCCCGCCGCATCGAAGAAGAAAACCACGAGGAAGAGCTTCGGATGCTCCGCGAACTCCAGGAACACAACAAGGCCCTGGACGCCGCGAAAGAGCGCTGACGGTTCCGGACCAGCCGAAGGCCACCACCGACACGGTCGGCGCGCAGCCACCGTGGGTGGCCCCAGGCCCGGGATGAAGCCTCGAGGGACCCGACGATCCCTTTAGTTTGGGTCCGAAAAACCAACTGCACGAACACACAAAGCCCCGCACCTCTGCTGATGCAGACGGTAGCGGGGCTTTGTGGCGTCCCGGCCACGGTGAGCGGCGGTACCCACGGGGCAGGCGAAGCGGAACATTGATGGCGGGTTCTGAAAAAAACAACCGAGCAGCGGCACCGAGGCGTCAAGCCGGCGGACATAGGCAAGCGGGCACACCCGGGGGCCAGAAAGCACCGCGGGTACCCGGTACACCGCCGGGGCCTGTCATCTCTGTCAGGCGCCGTTGACCGGGCCGGGCCAGGGGAGTGGCTCCTGCTCCAAGTCCCCACGGCCCCAGCGCCGCTGACAGCGGCGCTGGGGCCGGTGCTGGTCGATGTGCGCCGGATAAAGGGTGTGCCGCGATTCGGGCCACGGCCGATCCGCAGTGTCTGAAACGACATGCAGCACAAGCGCCCCGCAACCGATCCGGAGTGTTGTCTCCGGGTCGACGTTGCGGGGCGCGCAAACGTGGGTGGGATAAAACGATGAGGCTCGCGGGCGGGAACTACCTGGCGGGGGTGATGCCCGGAATGGCGAGGGTGCCTTCTTTGACCATGTCGCCGATGGTGACGATGGCTCCGATTAAGACAATGAATACGCCGGCAAGAATAAGGGGCTTCTCATAGCCGCCGGCACTTCCCTCATCCTCGTGGGGTGCGGCGTTGTGGGTGTCGGTGTTTTCGGCGGCGACCCGGACCGCGGTGGCAGGGACCTCATCGGCGACGGCGACGGTGGCGGAACCCCCTATCAGGCTGACCGTGGTGGCAAGAGCGAGCGTGGTGTTACGAATGGTACGCATGCGGCCAGGATAGACCAATGCAGGACAGGGTGCAGGAGCGTCCGGGGCCGGGTGGTGGTCTCTGGTGCTTGGTGGCCCTTGGACGACAGTGGTGGTTTCCCGTCCTGTCGCGGGTTCGACTGCGCATGCCGCGTACCGGACCCGGGGACCCTGGGCACTGTGTGAATCCATGGCGCGGGTGGGGTGCGACCGAAAATAAGGGCTTTGTATCAGGATTCTTATATATAAAGGAATGGCTCTCAGGCGGGGCGGGGTGCAGCGCTCCGGCGCTGCCGGGTACAACACGGTGTTGGGCACCGACTGGCGCCAATCACTTCAATCACACCCATCACGGCTTTCCACAGCAGTAACGTGCAGTTTTTGCCGGACAGTGCGCCTGGAGCCGGGTAGTGGGACGCCAAACCGTCCCAATCGACAAGTTGTGTCCAGTATCACACCTGGGTGTTCGCTGAGTTTTCCCGGTAGTCACCAAGCCGAGATGCGTTCGTTATCGGCGGGCGTCGCTAGGGTGGTGAAGTGGCAGGTGAGCGTGCAGGTTTTGGGTGCGGGCGGGATCGTTCGGCACGGAGGGGGTGCGGTGTTTCCTGAGAAGGTGACCGCTCGATCGCGGAAAAATAACGGTAAGGTTACAGTCGTGTCCGGGGCGGTTCGATGGACAACGGCGCCAAGGTTTCGTAACCTGATCGAGACATTGCGAATGGCACAGCGTTTGGTGTGCCTTCAACTATGACGATCGCCGGAAGTGCTGCCGCTTGAAAAGTGGAAGTCGCACCGGGTCGGCCGGAAACGGCACGGCCGTAATACGGGTGCGGCGGCGAACATCGCGAAAAAGATCCCGTCCGGAAAAGTTCCGGGCAGCCGGTTCATCGGCAGGGGGTGCGCCGATGTTACAGCACCGCCTTTTTCGGCACAGACGATTTGGAGATTTTCTACCGTGGGTAAACACAGCCGCCGGAGCAACAACGTTGCAAAACGCACCGCTACAGTGTCAGCTCTGTCACTGTCGGCTTCCGCCGCACTGGCTTCCGCCGCACAGGCCGCCGAAGTCCAGGTTCCCAACACGGACATCCGTTTTGAGGTCCAGGGTCTGGAAAACGTGCCGAACATCGGTGCCGTTCCCGGTATCGCCGAGTGGGTTCCCTCCCTGGCCGGCCAGGCCTCGGATGCCAACTACTCCGCTTTCGCGGAAATCCCGGTGCGCAACCTTCCGGCCGAGGGGCAGCGCATTGTCGATGTCGCCGCCACCAAAATCGGCGCCCCCTACCAGTGGGGTGCCACCGGCCCGAACGCCTTCGACTGCTCGGGGTTGACCAGCTGGGCCTACGCACAGGTCGGCAAGCACATTCCCCGCACCTCGTATGCCCAGGCTGCGCAGGGAATCCCGGTTGCCTACCAGGACCTGCAGGCCGGTGACATCATCGCTTTCTACGCCGGTGCCTCCCATGTCGGCATCTACACCGGACACGGCACCGTCATCAACGCCGTCGACTACGGCACCCCGCTCAGCGAAACCCCGCTGGCACGCATGCCCTTCCATTCGGCGGTGCGCTTCTAGTCGGCGCCGTCGTCCACCTGCTTTTCCATCCCCGGAAAAAAAATGCGGCAGTTGTGTCAACAACGCCCCATTTTTCCGGGGATGTCTTGTGTGGCGGTCACCGGCGCGCGGGCAGGTGTCAGTGGCCGGGACTGTCAGCGGTTGCGTACCACAACGGTTGCACCCCCACCGGGGGCACGTGTGTGGACAACGACCCGTGGTGGTCGGTTGTGCAGCGCTTTTTAACCGGGGCTCAGTGTCGATACGGCACCGTAGTGTCATAAAATAACTGGCGTGGACGATTGTTTCCGTTTTCGTCTTACGGCGGGTGGGGCTGGTTGGGAGCCGGCGCCCCGTCGATCGATTGTGGTGAAGCCACTTACGCCTGCGCCCGGTGCTTGTGGGCCGCGGCCTGATGCCTGTGCTTTTGTCTCCGGTGCTGCCGGGGAAAAGCTCCGGGATCGGTGTGCGGTTACCGGTGGTGCGGTGGGGTGTAAGTCTTCGAAAGGACTGGTGTCCCGGTGAGACTTCCGGATACACGTGCAGTTGTCGCGCGCACCGTGGTGGCGGTGGCTGTTGTTGGTGCGGTGGGGGTTTATCCGCTCTATGCCCCGGATTCCCACGGCGGCTGGGTGCCCACCCCGGTGGCCGCGGCCGACGAAATGGATGATCTGATCGCGCAGCTGGAAAAGATTTCCCGTGACGCGGAAGCGAAAAACGAGGAAGTCATGGGGCTGGAAGAGCAGATCGCCAGCCAGAAAGACGCCATTGAGTCCCTTCAGCGGCAGGCCGCCGCCGCCCGTAAAGCTGCGATGATTGCCCGCGACCGGGAAGAACACGCCAAGCAGACGGTGGGCAAACTGGCGCAGGCGAAATACCGGCAGTCGGGAACCGATCCGATTACCGAGGTGATGAGCGCCGACGGCCCGCAGTCGGCGATTGACCGGTCGGCGTATCTGGCCTCGTTGTCGGCCCGCACAAAATCCGCTGTGCAGGATTTGGGTCAGGCCAGCCGGGAAGCGGCCAAAAAGTCGGATGCCGCTGCCCGCAAGAAAGCGGAAGCCGATTTCGCCGAACGTGCCCTGACACACCGGCGCAACCAGCTGGTCAAGGAAAACGAACAGCTGGCCAAACAGAAACTGGAAGTGACCGAGCGCATCGACAGTCTCAGTATTGAGCAGCGCATGCGCTGGGCGGCACGGATGAATCCGCAGGACTATTCCATCGAAGGACTTCAATCCCAGAACGTCGACGGGCTTAAAGCACTGCAGGCCGCGTTCACGAAACTGGGGGCGCCCTATGTCTGGGGCGCCACCGGCCCCGACGAATTCGACTGCTCCGGGCTGGTGGTCTGGTCCTATTTGCAGACCGGCAAGCGGCTGCCCCGCACCTCCCAGGCGCAGATGCGTGCCGGAACCCCGGTGGAGAAAAAAGACCTGCAGCCCGGTGATGTGATTGGTTTTTACCCCGGTGCCACCCATGTGGGCCTCTATGCCGGCAACGGCATGGTCATCCACGCCTCCGACTACGGCATCCCGCTGCAGGTGGTTCCGTTGGGATCCATGCCCTACTACGGAGCGCGCCGCTACTGACCCGGTCACCGCTGACCTGCACCCGGCACCCGGTAGGGTAATCGGCCATGGGCCATGTTCTAGTCGTCACCAACGATTTTCCGCCGGCCGTGGGCGGCATCCAGTCCTATGTACGGGATTTCGCCGCCACACTGCCGCCGGAAAAAGTGACGGTGCTGGCGTCCTCACAGACCGGCAGCGCCGCCTGTACCGACTATGACCGCACCCTGGACTACGAGGTGGTGCGGATCCCGAAGTACCCGATCCTCCCCACCGCCGGGGTGAAGCGGATGATGCGGGATCTGGTCGTCTCCCATGACATATCGACGGTGTGGTTTGCCGCGGCCGCCCCGTTGGCGCTTCTGGCCCCGGCTGCGACACAGGCCGGTGCCCGCAGCATTGTCGCCTCCACCCACGGGCATGAAACCGGGTGGGCGAAATCCGTCGCCGGACGGGCTGTCCTGCGGCGCATCGGCGCCCACTGCGATACGGTGACCTACATTTCCGACTACACCAAAAATATTCTCAAGCCCGTGATGTCGGCCGGTTCCGGCCCCGACTTCGTGCATCTGCCCTCCGGGGTGGACACCGGGTTTTTCCGCCCCGCCACCGACGACGACATCCGGCGGACAAAAAAACGCTTCGGCTTTGCTCCCACCGACCGGCTGGTGGTGTGTGTGTCCCGCCTGGTGCCGCGCAAGGGACAGGACCAGCTGATCCGGGCCGCGAACCTCCTGGCGGGGAAGTTCCCCGATATGCGGATCGTCATTGTCGGAGAAGGCCCGGATGCCCGGCGGCAGAAAAAGCTGGCGGCCACCTATTTCCCGCCCGCACCGGCCTGTGTCGGGCAGGCCTTCGGGCCGGTGGTGTTTACCGGCAGGCTGGATCTGCCGCAGATGCGTGATCTTCTGGCTGCCGCTGTCATCGCCGCGGTTCCCTGCCGTACCAGATGGGGCGGACTCGACGTTGAGGGCCTGGGCATCGTCTACCTGGAAGCCCAGGCCTGTGGGATACCTGTCATCGCCGGGAATTCCGGCGGAGCACCGGAAACAGTGCTGGAGTCCACCGGTGTGGTCGTTGACGGCCGCAGCACCCGGGCTCTTGCAGCGGCTTTGGACCGGCTGCTGGCCGATCCGGAGACAGCCCGGGACATGGGTGCCGCGGGCCGGGAGCACGTCGAAACGTCCTGGACCTGGGATGTGATGGGCGCGCGGCTGAAAGAACTCCTGCGAATGTGAAAAGCCCGCCGTTTTTCAACCCCGTGACTGTTGGCCCCACAGAAAACCCGGCGGTGATCTGGTCCGGGGCCGGATCACGGTGATTGTCGGTTGGGTCGGCCGCCGGAGGTGCCGGTATAGTCGGGGGGACGTTTTTTGTTTTCCCCAAATTGTTCTGTCCCTCCGCCTGCCCACGGCAACCGGTGGCCGGGCACGACGACAGTTTCTTTTTTGCTTCTTGAAGGGGCAGCGGTGACAGATTCAGCCAGTCCACACAGCGGTACCGGCCGGGTGGCGGTCGGTTTCGATATCGGCGGAACCAACCTGCGGGGTTCGGTTGTCGACATCGACGGCACGGTCATCGACACCGAAAACCTTCCCACCCCGTCTTCGCTGACAGCCATGGACCGGGCGATCGCCCGGATCGTCGACAAGCTGGCCAGCCGCAACAACATCGGGGCCGTCGGTTTGGCGGTTGCCGGTTTCCTGGATCCCTCCTGCAACCGGGTCCGTTTCGCGCCGCACCTGCCGTGGCGCAATGTCGAAGTGAAAACCCGGCTGGAAGATTTGCTCGGCCTGCCGGTGCGCCTGGAACACGACGCGAATGCCGCGGCCTGGGGGGAATACCGTTTCGGCGCGGCCCAGGGAGCGAAAATCTGGACCCTGTTCGCCATCGGCACCGGGATCGGTGGGGCGTTGATGATCAACGGAACCATCTACCGCGGTTCATTTGGCACCGCACCCGAATTCGGCCATGTGACCGTTGTTCCCGAGGGGCGTCCCTGCCCCTGCGGCAAGCGCGGCTGCCTGGAACGCTACTGCTCGGGCACGGCATTGGCGACCACCGCCAAAGAGATCATTGCCTCCGGTGAATTCCCTGTCGGGGATTCCTGTCTGGCCACCAGGCATGCCGCCGATTCGGACACGATCACCGGACGGCTGGTCATGCAGTGCGCCCGCCGCGGCGACCCGGTGGCCCTGGCGGTCTTTGACTCTTTCGCCGGATGGCTGGGCAGTGGATTGAGCCTGGTCGGCGACGTGCTCGATCCGGAGCTGATCGTCATTGGCGGGGGAGTGGCCGCTGCCAGTGACCTCTACTACGACCGGGCGGTGGACGCCTATGCGGCGCAACTGACCGGCTCCGGGCACCGCCCGCTGGCCCGTATCGAAACCACCCGCCTGGGCGGGGACGCCGGAATGATCGGGGTAGCCGATCTGGCCCGTGGCCTGATGGCTTGAGCAATGCCGTCTGTGTACAAACCGTAACCTGAAAACGGGGCAAACCATCACCTGCCGGCCGCGGTGGTGCGTAAACTGGGGGCCTGAAACCTGCGCACCGCCGGAGATCGCATCAGCGTGGTGCACTGTTTTGCTAGACGATATAACCCACCGACCGCCGGGAGCCGACACATGCACAGAAAAACCTGGTACTGGCTGTTCAAAAATGTTTTGATCGGCCCGTTCCTGCGGATTTGGAACCGGCCGAAAACCGCAGGCCTGGACAATGTTCCCGCCACCGGCGGGGCTATCGCGGTCAGCAACCATTTGTCGGTGTTCGATTCCTTCTACCTCCCGCTGCTGGTCACCCGCCGCATCACCTTTCTGGCGAAAAAAGAGTATTTCACCAGCCCCGGTCTGATCGGCCGTTTCCAGGCCTGGTTTTTCACCGTCCTCGGGCAGGTGCCGGTTGACCGCAACGACCCCGATGCCGCGCAGCTGGCCATTGAAGCAGCCACCCGGCTGGTCAACGACGGTGAAATCGTGGCCATCTACCCGGAAGGCACCCGCAGTCCCGACGGGCGGCTGTACAAAGGCAAAACCGGTGCTGCCCGTGTGGCTATCGCCACCGGCGCGCCGCTGGTGCCGGTGGCGATGTTCGGCACCCGGAAAGCCAATCCGGTGGGCAGTTGGATTCTGCGCCCGGTCACAGTCGGCATGACCATCGGTGAACCCATCGATCCGGTGCAGTTCCTTCACGGGGAGGGGCTGCCGGTTGATCCGGACAGCTATGAATCAGCCCGGGCGCTCACCGATGAATGCTCCCGTCGGCTGGCGGCGATCTCCGGGCAGGAATTCGTCGACGCCTATGCCGCGGATGTGAAAAAGTCCCTGGCCGCGGGCAACGGCTACCCGCCGGGAACCGAACCCCGCCACAGCTGAGCCGTCTGTGCCGCCGCGGTACGGACAAACCGCACCTTGATTTCGCCCGCCATCCCGGGAGACAACCGTCACCGGGGCTGTGGCGGGCTTTGTCATCGCCTGCCGCATTGTCTTCACGCCCGGTGATGCGCATACCGCACCGGCGCCGGATATCCCGTGGACAGGGAAAAGGCAGGCAGGGGGTTGTTCCCTGCGGCGGGAAATACAGGCCGCACAAATATTAAAAGGTATGACTCAATTGGGTGGTGGTGGGTGATGCTCCGGTCGTGCCCCGGCGGCTGTTGCAGGGGGTGCTGCGGGGACTTTCCGGCGGATTCAGGGTGCTCGCCGCAGAGTGCGTTACACAATGAAAAACACATGAATACCGCTCCGGCAGTCTGTGTAGAGGCTCTGGTACACCTGTATGGGGCAGCGGGCAATCAGTGAAAGACCTACATGGCCGCAAATTTATTTTGAGGCGACTATTCCTAATGGCGTTCGGGGGTACATAGACACACCCCCGGGGGTGGGTAATGTCTGTTCCCACGGGCGTGAACCGTGTGTCGCCCCCACCCCGGAGGGTGAAAGTGTAACCCAGGTTACTTTATGGCGGCACCATGGCGAATAACGCAGCACAGGCCATGATCCGGATTAGGAACGTCAACAAGTACTTCGACGATTTTCACGCCCTCAAAGACATCAACCTTGAGGTTCCCCGCGGTCAGGATGTTGTTGTGCTCGGACCATCCGGTTCCGGCAAGTCCACTCTGTGCAGAACCATCAACCGCTTGGAAACCATTGAATCCGGCGAAATCTACATCGATGGTGAGCTTTTGCCGGAAGAAGGCAAAAAACTCGCTCAGCTCCGCGCCGATGTCGGCATGTGCTTCCAGTCGTTCAATCTTTTCCCCCATCTGACCATCAGACGCAACGTCAGCCTGGCGCCGATGAAGGTCCGCGGGCTGAAGCAGGCTGAGGTCGACAGGCGGGCCCTGGAACTTCTGGAACGGGTGGGTATTGCCGAACAGGCTGACAAATACCCGGCCCAGTTGTCCGGCGGCCAGCAGCAGCGGGTGGCCATTGCCAGGGCTTTGGCCATGAATCCCAAAGTCATGCTTTTCGATGAGCCGACCTCGGCGCTCGACCCGGAGATGGTCAATGAAGTCCTCGACGTCATGACTGATCTGGCCGCCGAAGGCATGACCATGGTCTGTGTCACCCACGAGATGGGGTTTGCCCGCAAGGCCGCCGACCGGGTGCTGTTCATGGCTGACGGGGCGGTGCCCGAGGACACCGATCCGGAGACCTTCTTTACCAACCCGCAGTCCGACCGTGCCCGCGATTTCCTCTCCAAGATCCTGGGCCACTGACCAAACCAGACGATTGTTATCCCGTGCAGGGGCCACATCAACAGGTGGTTTTTCACCCCGTTGACGCCCCCGGCGCACAGACACCCCACAATTTTTTTAAGGACCCCACCATGAAAAAGAACTTCACCACCATGCTCGCCGTCACAGCAGCAGCCGCAGCTGCGATCACCCTGTCGTCATGCGCTTCCGATGAAGCCGCCGGCGGTGGCGGGGGCGGACTGCTCGGCGACATTGAGGCCGGCACTGTGACCATCGGCACCAAATTCGACCAGCCCGGTCTGGGACTGCGCACTCCCGACAAGTCCATGACCGGTCTCGACGTTGATGTCGCCACCTACGTGGTCAACGAGATCGCCGAGAAAAACGGCTGGGATGCACCGGCTATCGAATGGAAGGAATCGCCTTCCGCGCAGCGGGAAACGATGATCAAAAACGGTGAGGTCGACATGATCGCCGCCACTTACTCGATCAACTCCTCCCGCGCCGAGGCGGTCAATTTCGCCGGCCCCTACCTGATCACCCACCAGGCGCTGCTGATCCGCAACAACGACGACAAGATCACATCCCTCAAAGACCTCGACAAGGGCGGAAAACTGTGTTCGGTCTCCGGCTCAACTCCGGCGCAGAAGGTCAAGGATGCCCTGCCCGGTGTTCAGCTGCAGGAATACGACACCTACGCCTCCTGTGTTGAAGCACTGTCCCAGGGCAGCGTGGATGCCATCACCACTGACGCGCCGATCCTCTACGGCTACGCCTCCCAGTACGAAGGCGAATTCACCGTCGTGGAAATGACCAAAGACGACGGCAAACCCTTCACCAACGAGTACTACGGCATCGGCGTCAAAAAAGACGACCAGGCTGCCACCGACGCGGTCAACGCCGCCCTGACCGAGATGTACTCCTCCGGTGACTTCGCCACCATCATGGCCGACAACCTCGGCGCCGATGCGAAGGTCGTTGAAGAAGGCACCCCGGGCGACCTGTCGTTTCTGAAAAAGTAGCCCACCCGGGACCATCTGGGGGTCGGGTGTGGGCCAGGGCAACCCGGCGCCACCGCCCGGCGCACTGCGCCCGAATTATTCAGGCGCAGCGGCTGTTTTTTCCACCGCGCTTCGCACTGCAGCTGCCCGTGCCCCGCCACCCGGACGGCGTGTGACCGCTGTCGCCGGCTGTGCCGGCGATCCGGCCGGTGGCCAATGACCTGCCGCGTCCCGCCCCCGGACCGGCAACCGCCGCAGGTCCCCCACCCGCACCGGTTGACAGCACCGGTTGCGCCGGCTGCGTTTTACACCGGTCGGCCCCAATGTTTCTAGGAGTGATCCCGTCATGCACGACATGTGGACGGACCTGTCCCCGGCCCTGTGGCCGGCCTTCTGGCTCACGATCAAACTGACCGTGGCCTCTGCGCTGGGCAGTTTCGCTCTCGGCACCGTGTTGACCGCCATGCGTGTCTCCCCGGTGTCGATGATGCGGAAACTGTCGGTGTTCTACATCAACACCGTGCGCAATACCCCACTGACACTGATCGTGTTGTTCTGTTCCATCGGCCTGTACAACAACCTCGGGTTGAAACTGGCCCCGGAAAACGACACGTTCATCGAGACCAACAACATCCGCCTGGCAATCCTCGGATTTGTGGTCTACACCTCGGCGTTCGTTGCCGAGTCCCTGCGCTCCGGCATCAACACCGTCCATTTCGGGCAGGCGGAGGCGGCCCGTTCCCTGGGAATGAGTTTCCCCCAGGTTTTCGGCTCCATTATTTTCCCCCAGGCGCTCAGGGCAGCCATTGTGCCGTTGGGCAACACCCTGATCGCCCTGACGAAAAACACCACCATCGCTTCCGTGATCGGTGTGGCCGAGGCATCTCTGCTGATGAAATCCACCATCGAAAACCATGCCGCCCAGGGTTTTGTCCTCTTCGGAATCTTTGCGGCCGGATTCATGGTTCTCACCCTGCCGATGGGCCTCATCGTCAGCCGTTACTCGACGAAAATGGCGGTGAAGAACTGATGAGTTCCTCTGTACGCGCAACTGTCCTCTACGATGCCCCCGGGCCGAAAGGGCGGCGCACCAACCGGATCATGACCGGCGTGACCATTCTGCTCGCCCTCTCCGTATCCGCGTGGGTGCTGGTCATCCTGGCCGGAAACGGGCAGCTGGCGGGTAAAATGTGGACCCCCTTCATCACGCCCACCACGTGGACGACCTATCTGAAACCCGGGCTTGTCGGCACCCTGAAATCCGCCGTTGTGTCCATCGCCCTGGCACTGATCATCGGCACACTGTTGGGGTTGGGCAGATTGTCACCGGTGACACCGGTCAGCTGGATATGTGCGGTTGTCATCGAAATTTTCCGGGCCATTCCGGTGCTGATCCTGATGATTTTCGCCTACCAGATGTTCGCCGTCTACCATGTGGTGCCTTCCTCCCAGCTGGCGTTTGCCGCGGTGGTGTTCGGGTTGACCATGTACAACGGATCGGTGATCGCCGAGGTGCTGCGCTCCGGTATCCGGTCGCTGCCCAAAGGACAGGTGGAAGCAGCCAAAGCGCTGGGCCTGTCCCACCGCCAGACCATGTGGTCGATTCTCCTGCCGCAGGCGGTGGCCGCCATGCTCCCGGCCCTGATCTCCCAGATGGTCATCGCGCTCAAAGACGCGGCACTCGGCTACCAGATCGGCTACATCGAAGTGGTCCGCTCCGGGTTGCAGTCGGCCTCCGTGTACCGCAACTACCTGCCGGCACTGGTGGTGGTTGCTGTGGTGATGATCATCATCAACTACGGCCTGACCATGGTCGCCGAACGCGTCGAGCATCAGCTGCGCGCCGGGCGGGCGCGGAAAAACATTGTGGCCAAGGTTCCCGAGCACCCCGACCAGGGTGTGGAAACCAAGGACCGCGCTTATGCCGACAAACACGATCCGGCGCATATTGATCTGCGTCGTTTGACCGACGAACCCGCCTAGCGGGCAGCACACACAAGCGCCCGGGAAACAGTTGGAAAAACACTGTCGTCCCCCGCGCCGCCGTGTCCTCATTACCCCAGCGGCGATCACCGGCGGCAGCGACCGGGTTGTGCGGTATGTATTGGTGGATATCCCCGGTGACGCCACCGGGGGAGAGACTGCGGACCCGCCGGGTGGGTGGTGGATTACACGGTGACAGTCCAGCTGCGGCCGGTGGTGGCTTTCGGGCTTAAGATGCCCGGCCGTGTGATCACCGCCACCACACAGATTGCCATGGCCATGACGTGGATGGATCCCAGCAGCTGGTCGACCGTGGTGTATCCCCCGCCGGGAGCGGGAAGACCGGGAATGAGCCGGTGGGCAGGAACAACCAGCGGGATGGCCGCGGCCACAAAAGCCACCCACCCGGCCACGGTGTCGCCGGTGGTGGCCGGTCCGAACCGCAGGGATGCTCCCAGCAGTACCACCAGCGGCAGCAGCCACACGAAATGATGCACCCAGCTGACGGGGCTGCAGGCCAACGCCACGAAAGAGCACACGATCACCGCGCCCGGCCGGGAACCTGCCTCCAACAGCCTGGAGACAGCCCACGCAGTCAGCAGCACCACCACGGCACACGCGGCGATCCACCAGCCGGGGTGATCCAGCCCGGCCCGGGCCAATACTCCCGCCACGGAGCCGTTGCTTCCCGAGGCCACCGGCAGCCGGGTGTCCATGTTCCACATCACGGAGCCGAAATAGTTTGTCGCCTGCGCCGGTGCGGCGGCCCAGCCGATTGCGGTGGCAATCACGGCGGTGGCGGCCGCCCGCAGCAGGCCGGTCTTATCCCGGTCAAGGACGAAAAACAGGAAAAACACCAGGGGAGTCAATTTGATGGCGGCGGCCAGGCCGGTGAGGATTCCCCTCGGCAGCAGCCGCCGGTCATCTGTGCGGCACACATCCAGCATCACCATGCCCAGCAAAATAATGTTGATCTGCGCGTAGTTCAGATTCACCAGCACCGGATCGCAGGTCAGGGCGAATGGCCAGATCACGCAGGCCCACCGTCTCGCCCCGGCCCGGGTCAGCTGCCCGGGAAGCACGCTGCCGCAGGCGGTCAACAGATACGCGGTGACACACCACACGATCAGCGCGCTGAGCGTGTTGGTGACAAGGGCTGCGGTGTGGATGCTCACACCGGCCATCGGGACAAACATCACCGCCGCAAAAGGCGGGTAGGTAAACGGCAGCGTCTGGTTGTCGGGGCCGTGGAACACGTGCCCGTAGAGGTCGCCGCCGGCCAACAGCAGCTGTGCGCCACCCCGGTAGATGCCGGTGTCGGCGAAAAGATCATGGGTGGGGGAAGCGGTCCGGTCAACAAGGGCCAGGGGGTTGTAGACCTGGAAGACAACGAAGAGCAAACCGAAAACCACCCCGGTGACAGCCAGCCACTGCGGGGGGACACTGATCGTGCGACGCTGATTGTCTGCTGCACATTTCACGCCTCAAAAGTATAGGGTCATCCCACCCCCGCCTGGCCGCAGCACCGGATGGGATAGGGTTTTATGCGACATAAGCCTTACCCCGCCGACGGCGAGGTGGTGACCCCGGGGACCACCCCACGAATAAAGCTGGTGCAATACAGACCCGTGCGTTTCTTCTACGACACAGAATTCATCGAGGACGGCAGCGTTGTGGAGCTGGTGTCCATCGGCATCGTCTCCGAGACGGGCGCCGAATACTACGCCTGCTCGACGGATTTCAATCCCCGGTCCGCCAACAGTTGGGTGCGGGACAATGTGCTCAACCAGTTGCCCGGTCCGGCCAGCGACTGCTGGAAACCGCGTTCCACGATCCGTGACGAGGTGGCGGCTTTCCTGCTGGAAGGCCACAGCCGCAGCTCGCGCCCGGAGCTGTGGGCCTGGGTCGGCTGCTACGACCATGTCGTCTACGCCCAACTGTTCGGGGATATGGGATCCATGCCGCAGCACCTGCCGCGTTTTACCCGGGAGATCAAACAGTACTGGGAGATGGCCGGTCGGCCGAAGCTTCCCGCCGCCCCCCAGGGGCAGCATGACGCGTTGGTGGACGCCCGCCACAATCGTGAGCGTTTCGCCGCCATCCACGCTGTCGCCCCGCTGGACAAACGCGGTGCACTGGTCAACCGTTCCCGCAGCACACCGGCGCCCGGAACAGTCACAGGCTAGGCGAGCACACGGCCCGAACCGCCCTGGTGGATCACAAAGCCGCAGGTGGTGTTTTCCCCGCCCGGCCCGGCGGGGATGGTTCGAACAGATGGTGACGAAAAAAAGACACCGTGCCAAGGATTCATTCAGCTGCCGGTCAGGCCGGCGAAATCATCCAGCGGCAGCAGCGGGGCCGGGTGGCGGGCATCGCGCAGCACAATGCCCCGCGGTGACAGGCTGGCGAAAGAGATCGGGTAGCGGGCGGTGATGCCAGCGGCGGTGACGGGTTTCCCCACCCCGAAACACCGGGCGTGGGAAAGCGCCTCCACCGCCGGTCCGGCCCACGGGTACCCCTGCGTGATGCCGGTGTCGAGCAACCGGCGCAGCATCACAATTCCCGCCGAGCCGAGCTGACGCTGGTGGGCGGGAAGCTTTCTGTCGTCCGGATCGACTCCGCCGCACCCGAGCACCACGGTTGCCCGGCGGTAGCCGTAGTCGGCGGGCGCGGCGGCAATACCGAGAATTTTCAGCAGCACCCGCATGGTGCAGCGCATCTCGTCGGTGATCGGGGTGCGGTCCAGCTCCACCGGATCGATGTAGGTGGGCACGGCCGTGGCGTCACGCAGCCCGGGTCGTAGCCCCGATATCCATCGGCCGCCGGGCAGCAGGGGAATATTGGACTGTTCCGGTCTGGTTTTCTTCATTCCCCGCAGCGGGCACATGAACCCCATCATGAAATCGGTGAAGCCGTGCGGATTGTTGCTGTTGCTGGCCCACCCGACCAGGGAAGTGGTCACCGTGTCGCTGAACAGGGTGCCGTCGCGGCGCAAAAGGCCCGCCGTGTTCGGATTGCAGCCGATGGCCACCAACAGATGCCGGTCGGCGACCGCACCCGTGACCAGGGAGCCGCCCAGCAGATAGCAGCAGCCGCCGGCCAGCGGGCAGTCCTGTCCCACCGCGGATTTGCGGAAACTGCCCGACACCCCGAACACCGGCCATCGCCGGTCGGCGTGCGGCCCGCCGGCCAGCGGCGCGGACCAGGTGGTCCAGTAGCTGCGGTCGTCGCGGTGTTTCAGGGCCGTGCGGTAGCACTCCCGGTGGATCGAGGTCACCAGGGTGGCGGTTCCGTGGCGGGCTGTGGTCACCCTCACTTCCAGTGGTCTCCTTGTCGGGCGGATACCGCGCCGGGTGCGGGCGGCATCCGCACGCCCCGGCGCCGGGTGGTGGCTTGCCTCCCCGTCGGCTGCGGCGGCGGTAGGGGTGTTTTTTTAAAAAACACCGTGCGCTGTGTGTGCCCGCCCCGCCTGACGGGGATGACCCCCAGGCTAGAATCCCGGGCAAAGACCACACCCTGCCGCTTCCCCGTTCGGGGGTGGCAGATACCGCCGGTGGCCAGCGGGCAGTGGTGGACCCGTGCCCCGGCAACGCCCACCCCGCAGCCGGTGCGGGGAAGGAAATTCCGGTTGATTGGGCCGCTGGTGCGGCCACACCCGCAGCCGGTGAACCAGCACCACTGTTGTCGCGGCCACCACCGGGTCTGGTAGACATTAACGGGTGAGTTGGAGTATTGACATCCCCGTAGACGAACTGCCCGATCTGCCGCCGCTTCCCGACGGTATCCGGCAGCGCTTTGATGACGTCGTGGCCCGCGACGCCAAGCAGCAGCCCACCTGGGACAACCACTATGCCCTGGGGGTGCGTAAGGTTCTTGAATCCGTGCCGCCGGTGGTGGTGGCGCCGGAAATCAGGAACCTGAAGAAACAGCTCGCCGAGGTGGCCCTGGGCAAGGCTTTTCTTCTGCAGGGCGGCGACTGCGCCGAAACCTTCGAATCCAACACCGAGCCGCATATCCGGGCGAATGTGAAAACCCTGCTGCAGATGGCGGTGGTGCTCACCTACGGTGCCTCGACACCGGTGGTGAAGATGAGCCGTATCGCCGGGCAGTACGCGAAACCACGGTCATCTGATCTGGATGAAAATGGTTTGCCGAACTACCGCGGCGACATTGTCAACGGGGTGGAGGCAACCGAGGCCTCCCGCAAACATGATCCGGCCCGCATGATCCGCGCCTACGCCAACAGCTCAGCGGCGATGAACCTGGTGCGTGCCCTGGTCAATTCCGGTACCGCCGACCTGCACCGGCTGCACGAGTGGAACCGTGAGTTCGTCTCCAATTCACCGGCCGGTGCCCGCTACCAGGCTTTGGCCAGTGAGATTGAAAACGGCCTGAACTTCATGCAGGCCTGCGGGGTGGATGACCATTCGCTGCGCAGCGCCTCGATCTACTGTTCGCACGAAGCTCTGCTGGTCGACTACGAACGCGCCATGCTGCGCCTGGCCGAAGACGAGCACGGGGTCACCGAACTCTACGACCTGTCGGCCCACCAGCTGTGGATCGGTGAGCGCACCCGGGGCATCGATGATTTCCACGTCAACTTCGCGGCCATGATCGCCAACCCGGTGGGGCTGAAAATCGGTCCCAGCTGCACCCCGGAACAAGCCGTCGCCTACGCCGACCGCATCGACCCGAACTTTGAACCCGGCAGGCTCACCCTGGTGGCCCGCATGGGGCACGACAAAATCCGGCGGGTTCTGCCGGGCATTATTGAGGCAGTCGAAAAATCCGGGCACCGGGTCATCTGGCAGTCCGATCCGATGCACGGCAACACCCAGACGTCCTCCAACGGCTACAAGACCCGCCACTTCGACCACGTGATCGACGAGGTACAGGGATTTTTCGAAGTCCACCGGGAACTGGGCACCCACCCCGGCGGCATCCACATCGAATTGACCGGCGAAAACGTCACCGAATGTTTGGGCGGCGCCGAAGACATCACCGATGTTGATCTTCCCGGCCGCTACGAATCAGCCTGCGACCCGCGGTTGAACACCCAGCAGTCGCTGGAGCTGTCCTTCCTCGTCGCGGAGATGCTGCGCAACCAGAAGAACTAAGCGGCTGCGCGGTCCTTTACCCGGTACCACCTTGCCACGGGCCGGCGCCTGTCACCGACAGGCGCCGGCCCGATCATCTGCGCGGCACGGATTCCGGCGCCGCCGGTCAGCGTCCGGTGGGCGCAACCGGGCCGAACACTTCGTCGATCAGCTGTGCGGAGACCACCGACATGGTGGTCAACTGGCCGATCATGGTCACCATGGCGCGGGGATTGCCGTCGATTTCTTCCGCCCGGTTGGGGTCGTTGATGATTCGGCCGGTCTCGTCCCGCGTGACGGCCCACCCGTGGACCAGCCAGCGCAGCGGCGACCGGCTGCCCACCAGAAAGTCCCCGGCGCACTCGGGAATCCCGGCGACGCTCAGCGCGTCAGTGATGCGGATGGTTGTGGGGTCGGGGATCCGGCCACCGGTGGAAGGCTCGGTGGTGACCGGATGCGACAGGTTCTCGATGACCCCGTAGCCCGACTTTGAATCATTGCCGCCCGGGTGCATCGACACCGACAGGTTCCACGGCTTGAGAAGGTCGTAGCGCAGATGCAGGCCCATGAGTTTTTGCCCCAGGTCGGCGATGGCGCGAAATCGTGCGGGACCTGACGGTGCCGGGATACGCGGCAGTGATTCATTGAGTTCGCGGCGGTAGCGCTCCCTGTAGTGGGGGTTGTGCAGCCAGCCGTAGACATAGAAGAAAATATCGTCCTTGCCCACCGCCGGATCGACGGTGCGGCGATAGTATTCGGCGACCGCGTCGGAGATATTGTCGACCCGCCTGTAGCCCGCGACCACCTGGCCTGCGGCTGCCGGTGAGTCCGGGCCCGCCGCGGGGTCTGTTTCGGCGGCGAGTTCTTCTTCCAGGCTCACTTTCTGCCAGCGCCAGCGGGGGAAGAAATACCCGGGGCGTGACTCCCACAGCCGGCGGTGGACGATACCGTCGGCGGCACAGACCCCGAAGCTCCGGTCGTCGAAGGGGCCGGTGGTGAAAAAACCAAGATTGTCGTTGGCGGCGGTGGGGAAAAACTCCGGCAGTCGGCCGCGCATGTCATTGAGTCCCCGGTCGAAATACACCCACTGCCGGCACGTCGGCCGGTAGAGGCCGCGGCGAATATTGGCCGGATCGAACTGCAGCGGCTGCCCCTCCGCCAACCGGCTCAGCAGCGACCGGTCCCAGCTGATACTGTCCCGAACGGTCAATTCCGGATGCCGGCGGAGAAATTCCTCCGCACGCGTCAGGCGCTGGCCGGGGGTGAGTTCACCCGGGTCGAAAAGCTCCACCGCCTGGTTGAAGATCCGGATGGTGGACTGGACGTTGTGGATGAGCGCCCGCCGGGAGAAATTCCAGCACCACCGGTCACGGGCGGTATCAAGCCCCTGGCTGCTGCTGAGAAATACCGCAGGCAGCCCCAAGGCGGTGTCGTCGCCGGCGGCGGCCAGCGGGAAAAAACCGGAAAAATCGGCGGCGTCCCGGGGCAGCCAGTTCGCCCGGCTGTCGGGGGTGATGGTGGCTGTATCAAGGCTGTCGAGGTCATGGTCGGCAAGATAGGCGAGCTTGCTTTTGGCCGACAAGGCCTCGGGGGTTTCCGCGTAGCGGATGACACAGGTGGTCGCAGCAGGGTTTTTCACCCCGAGGAAAATGTGGATGCCCATCTCGGCCCCCACAATATTGTCCCCTTCAGCTGTGGCAGCCCGCCCGGCTTTGCCCCGGTCTCCCCGCAGATTCACGATCGTGATCTCGCTGAATTCCTGTTCGACTACTGTTCGGATGCCCCGTCCGGCCAGTGAACTCAACCAGCTGTTGGAGGTCAGGAAGGCGACAATACCTGTCTGTCCCACCGCGTCAGTGGCCCACCGCAACGCCCGCACGGAATCGTCGTAGAGGCTGGCAGGATCACTGCCACCGGCCGCCGCGGCATAGGTGTCGGTGATCCGCTTGTCCACTTCCGGCGCGGGGTGGTGGGCGGCGGGTTGTGAAAAACCGCCCTGCGGCGCGCCCAGGGGAGGGGCGCCGAGAAGTATTTTCACCGGCAGGTCACAGGCGGCACCCCAAAACTCATGTGCACCGGAGGTAAACGTGTTGCACGCCGGGCGCCGCGGCGGCAGCTGCCCGGTGGCATCGGCGATCACCGCGGCGGTGAGATCCCGGGCCAGCGGCACAATGTCGTTGGCCACCAGGCGAGCGAGGTCAACAGCTTCGTTATCCCCGGTATGAAGAAAATCGATCAGCCTGCCGGGAAATACCCCGGCCCCGGAAAACGCGTCACCCACGGCGATGCCACGGCTGGCGAGACCGTGGCCGAAGTGGCGCCGGCTCAGCGTGTCGGTGGCACGGATCATCCAGTCGGCGAGACAGGAAGGGGTGAAGGTGACCACTGCCGGATCCTCATGCAGGACAGCGGCCACACGGTCGACAACAACAGTGAACAAATCCTGCCGCGCGGCCCGATCATCGCCGCACCCGGCCAGACGCCGGCGCACAAAATCGTAGAACAATCCCATATCGCCGGTGCGGGTGGCGGGGGAGAAACGCCGCCAATCCCCCGGGTCGCACACCCTGGCGCGGGGGCCGAAAAAAAGCTCCGCCACCGGTTGGAGAATGACCCGGGCAGCAGTGTCTAGGTCCGGTTCATCCCGGCCTTGGTCCCGGGAAATCTGGCCGGCCAGCTCGACGACAGCCATCCCGGCGGTGGTGAGCACGAGATCATCGGTGTCCATGAAACACCAGTGTATAAACCCCGGCCCCGCCGCGGGCGCTGCCGGATGAAAAACCCCGGCGACGGGACGGAAAAAGACACCCACACCGGGACGGGCAACGCAAAAAAAGCACAAACCCTGCCGCCGGTGTGGGGAGCCGTGGTGGACGTCCCCCACACCGGCGGCAGGTATCGGGCGGCGGTGCGCGATCGACACAGCCTGCGGGAAAAGGAAAAACTAGTCGCGTTTCGTGGTTGTTGTTTTCGTGGTTGTCAGGGTGACTTTCTCGGCGGCGTGCGCCAATGCTCCGGCCGACGGTTTTTGTTTCGTGACGGTGTCCTCATCGCCGGCGGCTGTCTCGATTTCCCAGAACAGCTGGGCTTTTTCCAGTTCTTCTTTGGCTTCGGCGACCGTCATGCCGGTCACCGACGGCACCCGTTGCTCATCGGTGACCATGAGCATGACTTTTTTGTTGTGCGGGTCGAGCGCCTGGCCGGGCTGCGGGGTGGAATCTAGGACTTCATGCTCGACCGAGCCGCTGGTGGTTGACACCATCACCCGGTCAACGGTGATGCCCAAATCCCTCAGCTCGTCTTCCGCCTGCTGCTGGGACAGCCCCACAAGCTCCGGCATGGCGATGGCGTTGGAGACCACCAATGTCACATCGGATCCGGCCGGGGCGGTGACCCCCGGTCCGGGTTCGGTGGTGATCACCGAGCCACCGGGAATATCGGGGTTGAACTCTTCTCGCACGGCGGCGACAGTGAAGGTGGCCTGCTTGAGCCGTTCCACCGCGTCCTGCTCTGACATCCCGCGGATCATCGGAACCAGTTCCGGGCGGGGGCCTTTGGACAGGTGGACGGTGATTTTCGAACCGGCCGCCACCAAAGTGCCCGGCTCCGGGTCAACGCTGACCACATCACCGGCCGGGATTTCCCGGCTGAAGATGGCCTCACCGTTGGTCCAGTTCAGGGAATAGTCGGCCAGCACCTGGGCGTAGTCCTCCAGGTTTCTGCCCGCCGGGGGTTCAGGTACTGTCGGCTGACCTTTGCTGACCATCACAGCTACCGCATGGCCGTGGGGCAGGCGTTCACCGCCGGCCGGGGCAGTGCCCAGCACATCACCTTCCGGGTGCTGGTTGTCCCACACCTCGTTGACTGCCGCATCGTATCCGGCGTCACGCACAACTTCGGTGGCCTGCGCCTGCGACATGCCAATGACCTGCGGGACTTCGCCGTAGCGGCCGGATCCCAGCCACCATCCGCCCAGGGCGATAGCCGCCACCATGACGGCCACGACAACAAGCCACAGCCACAGTTTCGCCCCCGAGCGGTTGTTGATCTGCCGGGTCGGCGGCGGAATGTTCTCCGGGATGCGGGCCGCCTGCTGCGGTTCGGCGGGCAGCTGCTTTTGTGCAGTGTCATCCGGCACGTCGCTGTCGTCGGCGCCGATATCGGCCAGACCGATAACGCTGGTTTCATCCGGATCGTGGGCGGGCCGGTCATAGACCCGGCCCGGTTCGTCGTCCGTCCGGCCGGGGGCAATGATCTCGGTGGGGCAGTCTGCACCGTCGTCGTCGAGCAGCATGCCCGGCGGCGGGGTCAGGGGTGCGGCGGTGGTCATCACCGCTGTCGGATCCCCCGGCGGGGTGGATGCGGCCCGGGCGGCGGCGGCTTTTTTCGGCGCCGGGACGGTAAAGCCCGGAAGCTCCAGTGTCTTGGCCGTGCGCTGCAGGGTGGTCAGAAAATCGGCGGCATTTTCGAAACGGGAGTAGCGGTCGCGGTCACAGGCGATTTTGACCAGCTGATCAATGGCCGCGGGCACCCCTTCAATGCGGGAAGACGGGGCGGGCACACTGTGGTGCAGCCGGTCTTCGGCCACATCGAGGTCAGTGTCGCCGTGAAACGGGGTTTCCCCGGTGAGCATCTCGAAAAAGACCAGACCCGCCTGGTAGACATCGGCTTCCGGCCCCACCGGTTCACCGGTGACCTGCTCGGGGGAGAGGTATTTGACGGTGCCGTGGATTTTGCCGTCCGATTCAGCTGCCGCATCAGCGGCCCGCACCAGCCCGAAATCGGCCAGTTTCACCCTGCCGTCGGTGGTGACCAGAATATTGTCCGGTTTAATGTCCCGGTGGACCAGGCCCGCCTCGTGGGCGACATTCAACCCGGTCAACACTGATTTCATGACGGAGACCGCGGCATGCGGCGGCATGGGGCCGCGTTCGTTGAGCAGTTCCCGCAGGGTGCCGCCGTCGATGAGTTCCATGATCAAAAAGACTGTTTCGCCCTGGGAGCCGGTGTCGTAGACATTGACCAGGTTCGGGTGGTTCAGCTGCGCCATGGAGCGTGCCTCCCGTTTGAACCGGCCGGTGATCTCCGGGTTGCGGGAGAACTCATCGCGCAGAACCTTCGCCGCGACCGTCCGGCCCAGCCGCATGTCGATGCAGCGGTAGACCGTCGACATGCCGCCGCGCGCGATGACGGTGTCGATCCGGTATCTGTCGTCGAGAATCTCGCCCGGTTGAAGGGTAGCCATGGAACCAAGTATGGCCGATCGCACACCCCGTGCGCCAACACACCCCGGCTTTTTCCGGTCCGCGCCGACACCGCGGTGGACCCGGCACGATAAACTGGGGCATGTGAGTTCACATCTTGACCCCGCAACCCTCATCGGCCCCGACGAGCCGATGCTCCCGCTGGAAAAAGCAGCCGACATGATGGGCGTGCCCGCCAGCAAAATCGTGCACCTGGTGCGCGACGGAAAACTGATCGCCCTGAGATCAGCCGAGGGCCGGGTCATCCCGGGCCGATACCTCGACGACGACGGACGGCTGAACCGCTTCGTTCCCGGTATCACCGCGCTGCTCAAAGACGGCGGCTACAGCGACGAGGAAATCATCCGGCACCTGTTTGACAATGATGACACCCTGCCGGGCCGACCCATTGACTGCCTGCACGGGCATCTGGCCCGGGAGGTCATGCGCCGGGCGCAGGCCATGGCGCTGTAGCCGACAGCACACCGGCACCCCGCCGCGTGCTGTCACCTGCTTGATTCATACCCCACCCGTGACCGTTGACCCGCCGGCCCTGCGGCCGGCGGGTCCGTCGTCTGTCCGCTGTTTGTCACCGGGGTGTGCTCCCCGGTGTTGGTGGCCGAACGTTATGCCGGGAGCGTCGGGCTTGCGTCCCCGGCTGCGGCGGGGTGGGCCGCGGCCGGTTCATCCGGGCCCGTCAAACCCGCGTCAATGACCGGGGTCACCCAGTCGGTGAGCACCCAGGCAGCCAGCAGGGTGGGCACCATCCACACCGGGTTGTAGAGCTGGTGGTTGCCCGAGCCGGAGAAACTGACGGCGACAACAAGCGAGAAAAACACGGTCCACCAGCGGGTTTTCGGTCCCGGTCTGACAGTGCCCACAAGCGCGAGAATTGATGCGTAGTACCAGGGGAGTGCCACCGCGTTCAAGGTCACCGCGACCAGGTAGGCGGCGGTGATGCCGCGGGTGTTGGCCAGCAGTCCGCGGCGGAAATACCACCAGCACCACATCAGGCCAACCAGCAGCAGCACAACACCGATCCGGCGGGTGACGGCCACAACATCATTGAAATCCACCGTAAACCCCGCCATCTGGACAACCGGGGTGACAACAGAGGCGGCCGCGGTCGGAAGCGACAGCGGGTTGACCACTTTGGTGTTGCCGGACAGCTGGCCCAGCCACCCCCACCCGGCGCCGGAAGCCCAGGCGCACAGCGTCAGCGGCAGGGCGGCGGTCACAGTCATCACGGCCCCGGCGGCAAGGAAACCGGGAAGAGAAGTCCGGTGGCCCGCCTGGCGTTTTTTCAGTACTTTCTTCCGCCGCTTGTAGCGTTGTTTGATCGCCCGGGCCGGTTCGTGGGAATTGTCGGATGCAACCCCACAGTCGGCAAGTTCTTGATCGCGCCGCTGTTGTGCTTTCCTGATGCCGCGCGCAGCGGCGCTTTTGGTCAGCCGGGCGCCGTACATCCACACCATAAACGGCAGGGCGATCACAGCGGTGGCTTTCATGGCGACAGCAAGTCCGATGACAAGGGCCGCCGGGATGAACCGCCGGCACAGTGCCAGCCACACCGCGATACCGACCAGCCCGACCATCACCGATTCGTTGTGCATGCCCGCCACCAGATGCAGCAGCATCACCGGGTTGGCCGGACCCAGCCACAAAGCCAGCACCGTATTGCCCCCCAGGCGGCCGGCGATGCCCACCACAGAAGCCACAATGGCGATGTAGCCGGCAATGCTGATCAGTTTCAACAGCAGACATCCGGCGGTGATGCTGTCGCCGGTGATACCGACAACACCTTCGGCCAGCCACAGATGCACCGGGCCGTAGGGGGTGGTGGTGTTCCGCCAGTCGGGGGAGACCTCCAGAAGGATCGGACCCGGTGCCGCGGCCGCCCCCACCGTATAGGGGTCCAGGCCTTCTGCCATGAGTTTGCCCTGGATGAGATAGGAATAGACATCCCGCGACAGCATCGGTGCGGCAAGAATCAGCGGGGCGATCCACAACGCGATGGTGCGGATCATCGCCCGGTTGACCACCTCGACCGGGCTGCCGGTGCGCAGCGCCCGGAAAGCCTCCGCCCCGAGCAGTACCCACGCCATGGGCAGCACCACCAGACCTGCGGCCATGCCCACATTGGAAAACACAGCCCCGTGGCCGTAGGTGAGAAAACCCGCCCCGAGTTTTTCGAGCAGTCCGCCCCGCTGCCGCACCGCCCCCCCGCCGAACGACGACAGGGTCAAAAGCACGGTGGCTGACAACCCCACAATCGATGCCGCGGGGAGTTCTCGGCCGGCTACGCGCATGGCTGGTGCACCGTCGCTTTCGTGTCAAAAAACCGTGGGTTTGTCAGGGGGCGGGGACTGCTCAATCTTAAACACACCCTGCGACCCGGGGTAATGCGCTTGCACCGTGTGCGGCAGCTGGTGCGGCCGGGGGCGGAAAAAACAGTCGACGGGGCAAAAAAGATCAGTGCCGCCGGTCGGTGGCGGCATGCGCCAGATCAACAAGCACCCCGGTGACGGCGGGGGACAGCTCGGCTGCGGACAGCACCTCGATTCCGCTGCGGGTCAGCTCTGCGATGGCCTGTTCGGTTTCCGCCACCGCCGGGGTGGCGGCAATGATTCCGGATAGTTCGGCGATCTCGTCGTCCGAGGTGGCCGATCCGATACCGCGGCGCAGCCGCGCGGCGGCCGCCGGGTCGGTGGCATCCAGGTGCACCAGCGCATGGGCCAGCAGCTCGGTGCGTTTTCCCTCCCGGAGATCATCACCGGCCGGTTTACCGGTGACCTGCGGGTCGCCGAACACCCCGAGCAGATCATCACGCAACTGGAAGGCGGTGCCCACCAATTGTCCGAAACGCCGGTAGGCGGCGATCAGCCGGTCATCGGCGCCGCCGATGGCCGCCCCGAAATGCAGCGGCCGCTCAATGGTGTAGGCGGCGGTTTTGAGCAGGATCGTCCTGCGCGCCGACTCGGGACGCTCATCGCGGGCCGCCTCAATGGAGATATCCAGAATCTGTCCCGCGATGACCTCGGAGCGCATCGGCGCCCAGGCCGTCCACGCCCGCGACAGGGCGGCGGGACTGATTGATGAGCGGGCGAGAATATCGTCGGCCCACGCCAGCGCCAGATCCCCGGCCAAAATCGCCACTGAAGTGCCGAAACGTTCCCCGTCGCCGGACCAGCCGCGCGCGCGGTGGGCGGATTCGATGCGGCGGTGCATGGTCGGGTAACCGCGCCGGGTGTCGGAGAAGTCAATGATGTCGTCGTGAATCAGGGCACAAGCCTGGATCAGCTCCAGGGCACTGACCGCCTCGATGACCGCCGACGGATCTTCCTCGGCCCCGGCCGGATCCGCGCCGGGGGAGGTGACGGCACCGACATAACCGGCCCAGGCAAACAACGGGCGGACCCGTTTCCCCCCGCCGAGAACAAAATCCTCGATCTCGGCATTCAGTTCAGCGATAAAAGGATCAATCGGATCAAGCTCGGCGCGTGTGGACCGGAAAAATCCGGCCAAATGCTCGTCGACCATGGCTTTGACGGTGGCCGGATCAAGGGGGTGGGAAGTCATGGCGGGGTACCTGAACTATCGGTGGGCGGGTCTCATCGTCAGCGGACCCACCACCGGCCGACGGCGCAGCCGCGGCCACCGGTGGGCACGTGCATCAGAAACCTTACCCGTCGCCCGGCAGCCCATCCGGGGCCGGGAGCGGGGGTGGGGAAAGGGGGTGGGTGCGTCTAGGCAAAATAGACCGCTTTGTTCATTTTCTTGTTTTTCGTCTTGAAAACCTCCGGTATGGCCCGCCTATGATGACGCTCATGGCACCGCCCGAACATCAAGCGATCAATCAGCTTCCCATCACCGAAGCCATTGCCCGTCCGCACCCCGGACGGGTGCCGTTCTCGGTTGAATTCATGCCCCCGCGCACGGAAGCTGCTGAACAGCAGATGTGGGAGGCCGTCGATGCTTTCCACGATCTGGGGGCGGCATTTGCGTCGGTGACCTACGGCGCCGGTGGCTCAACCCGGGGACGCACCAGCCGTATTGCCCGCGAGTTCGCCCGCCGCCCGATCCCGACCCTGGTGCACCTGACCCTGGTCAATCACACGGTCGAGGAGCTGGAGGACATTTTGTGGATTTACGCCGGGCTGGGGTTGACCAACCTGCTGGCCCTGAGGGGTGATCCGCCGGGTAATCCCCGGGGCCGCTGGCAGCCGACCGAAGGTGGGCTGAATTATGCCCTGGACCTGATCAAACTGGTGCGCAGGCTTCCGGAAACCTCCCATTTCGAAATCGGTATCGCCTCGTTTCCGGAAGGGCACATCCGTGCTGCCTCGGTCGACGACGACACTTTGTGGACCCTGGCGAAACTGCGGGCCGGTGCCGACTATTCAATCACCCAGATGTTTTTCGACCCCGAGTACTATCTGCGGCTGCGCGACCGGCTGGTCGAGGCCGACCCGGAGCAGGGCGCCAAACCGATCATTCCCGGGATTATGCCGGTGACCTCCCTGCGGTCGATCACCCGCCAGGTGGAGCTGTCGGGTGCCCATGTGCCAGACCATGTCATGGATAAACTCACCGCCGCCGCCGGCGGGGATGAGAAGGCCAACGCTGCCGCCGTCAGGGAGGCGGGGATCGAGATATCGACCTCGATTGCCGAAAGGCTCATTGCCGAAGGGGTTCCCGGCCTGCACTTTATGACACTGAACCGGGAACGCTCCGTCCATGAGGTGCTGCACAATCTCGGGCTGGCTCCGGCTCCGGCTGCGGACGTGGTCGGCTAAACGCCCGCCCAACTGAACCCCGGCAGGCCGGGGTGCTTCAGCGTGTTCCCGATGCCGTAAGCGGCAGCTGGCGGCACAGCACCGCGAATGCGCGGTGGTCGCCGGGAAAGTGGAAGTTGCGCAGCACATCGGAAAAACCCAGCGACCGGTATAGGCCGAATGCCAGGTTGGCTTCCCGGTCGACCTCCGGAGTGGACAGCAGCGCCCGGGGGCAGTCAACCCCATCGAGCAGGTTCGTGACAAGCCTGCGGCCGATACCGTGGCCCTGCCAGGAGGGGGCCACATGGACTTCGGCGATTTCGAAATAGTCGTCGAGGACAGTGCGGTCGCAACGTGGTGCAACGGCATCATCCAGTCCCTGCCGGACCTGCTGCCACCACCAGTGGTGGGGGCGTCCGGGGCGTCCGAACGCCAGACCAATCGGTTGTCCCGAGGTGTTGGACCGGGCGACCATGCAGCAAAACCCCGCTTCATCGGCCATGAGCCGCCAGGCGGCAATGCGGGCCGGGCGGATGGCCGGGTTGTATTCCATGGCCGCCAGATAAATGTCGACAAGCCGCGGCACAAGACTGCGGTAGGTTGCCGGAGTAACCCGGTGAATGGAATACAACACGTAGAACAGCAAACCACGCCCAACTGGCTGCAAATGTGCGGATAGTCGGGAGTGTGTTGCCGGCCACCGCAGGCGGGGGAGGGGTGCGGTGGCGCCGGGGCGGGACAGGGGTGAAGTTTAGTAGAAAGAATGTTTGAACAATTGGGATGCTGGGCGCGGAGTTGTTCTCGGGGGCGTTTTCTACAGTTGGGGCATCAACCGGGAAAAATCATCCGGTTCCGATTTTTTCCCGAACGGCGGATTGTCCGCCGGGACTATCGGCGACAACCGGTGCAGGATAAGGAAGGCGGCGGCCATGACGGTAGGGACAGCATCAGTGCGCTCGGCAATGCTTGATGCCAGGGGCGAGTTTCTCGCCAAAGCCAACGCTCTGCTGGCTTTGTCTCGCAGGCAGTTGCGTTCCGGGGATGTTGATGATGCCTTCGAAAGCGCCTACCGGGCCGGGCTGCGCACCGCCGGGGCGCGGGTTGCATCAAGTGATGTGGCCCTGAAAAGACGGCAGCCGAGCTGCGCCTGGGAGAAATTGGCCCGGGTGGATGCCGAGGGGCGGCGGCAGGCCGCGGAATTCAGCCGCTGGATGCCGGTGCGCGAAAAAGTGATCACCGGACTCGCCTCCGTCGACCGGGATCTGGCCGAGGAGCTGATGGCGCAGGTCGAGCTTTTCATCACCGAGGTCGAGCGTGAGGCCGCGTGGCTGCCGGCGGCGGCCTAGGGTTGCCGGCCCACCCCTTGCCCCGGTTTTCCCTACCGCCGGGAACAATTGGAATACCCTGGACGTTGGACGTGTACAGAGGTTGCCAACCGGTGGCTTTCCGGCGGGTGTGACCCATTCGGCGGTAAGTGGCGGACGCAACCTGTGGCATGGAACACTGGGGCGACCCGGTCGGACCACTCCGCCACCCCCGTTCACCCGCGGGGATGTGCACATGACGGTGAGCAACAAAAACATCCGTCCACCAGTCGGCGTGATCGTTCACCGTGATATCTGACCACCGCATTCGCAGTCACAGGGAGGTACCGTGGCTTTATCCGAGCACGAACAAAAGGCGCTCGAAGAGATGGAAAAGGCACTGATCGCCGACGATCCGGATTTCGGATCCGGTTTCGTCAGCTCCGGCGCTCGTCCGTCCATCAGCTTGCGCGGCATTGCCGTTGCTGTTGTCGGTCTGTGCATGCTTGTCGGTGGCGTGGCCCTGAGCCAAAACAACATCTGGTTCGTCGCACTGAGTGTGGTGGGCTTTTTGGTGATGTTCGGCGCCGGTATCTGGATGCTCAAGGGAAGCGACAGCTCCCCGGCATCATCAACTCCCCCCAGCAAGACTCTCGGGGGGTTCGGGGAATCCACCGGCGGTGCCGACGGGAAAAACAAGAAAGCCGGCGGCCTCGGTGATCGTATGGAAGACAGCTTCCGCCGCCGCTTCGACGGACCGCAGTACTAGGTAGCCGCGTCTTGCCGGCGGGCAGGTAAAAAAAGAATATGCACTTTCAGGCCCCCGGGGCCGGGATGAGCGGACACATTCTGTCCATCCCGCCCGGGGGCCGTCTTCATTTCTTTTTTCTGCGGCGCCCCCTTTCCACTTTTTCTGTCGGCGGCAACCCGGCCCGGGAGGGGAGTCCACCCGGCACCCCACTGTGTCCCACTGTGATGCCCCACTTTCCCCCACCTGGCGAGGATGACGGTGGGGCGCCGGCCTGCCGCGGCCGGTTCAACCCTCCGGGGAAAGTAGGTGAAAAAGCAGGTAGAAGACGTGTGTCCGGTGACGGTGAAAGGTGGGCGGCGGTGATCGCCGCAGATGTCGCCGCCGGCTTGCCTCATGGTGAAAATGGTGTGGAAACAGACGCCAGTGACTGGTGAGGGGGATTGTCGGCGTGTCGCGCCCCACCGTGGTTTATCTGCTTTGAACTGCGAAAATATAAATTACATTAATGGTGTTCGGGGTGGCTTATGGTTTTTGTGGGGGAAAGTGGGGTAAAGTGGGGCGCAGCGGTTGACGAGAGGTATCCAGTGACTATGTGGCACACCGGTACTTGTCGGCCCAACCTCCACGAACAACCGAATAAGCGACAACGACCGATCGACGTGCATTCGGGACAAGGAGGTGCCGGAGTTGTTCCTCGGTACCTACACCCCGAAACTCGACGACAAGGGACGGCTGACCCTGCCGGCCAAATTCCGCGATGAACTCGCGGGAGGCCTCATGGTCACCAAAGGCCAGGATCATTCACTGGCCGTCTACCCGAAAGACGTGTTCACCGAACGCGCCCGGAAGGCGGCGGCAGTGTCGAGAACCAACGCTGAGGCGCGGGCTTTTATCCGGCATCTCGCAGCGAGTGCCGATGAGCAGCGTCCGGATGGTTCAGGCCGGATCACCTTATCGGCGCAGCACCGCGACTATGCGGGGCTGACAAAAGAATGCGTCGTCATCGGTTCCATGGATTTTCTGGAGATCTGGGATGCGCAGTCCTGGGCCAACTACCAACAGGAGACGGAGGAAGTTTTCTCCGTCGCCGAAAACGACATTCTGGGTGACCTGCTCTAGTGCGGGTTGACTGAAGAAAACAACTGAATCGACTATTCGGCCCTTCCATCCGATCGGCCGCGGTGTTTTTCAAAGGCTTGGACAACCGGGTACCGGCTTGGACTCTGTCCGGCGGATGGCAAACGGCTTCTGGTGTACTTCCCCAACATCAGAACTGTTTCCCGCCGGGCAGGGCCCAACCGGTGCCGGGAGCGGTAAAAAGACCACGGTTTACCGACACGGTGGGGTCGCCCACACGGCACGTTCCCACCGCCACACGGTGGGATTTCGTGTTCCGGGACGACAAACACAGCACATCTTTTACCGCCCGGAAAAAGAATTTGCCCAGCTCACATGCTTTCTGCGGCAGTTGGGGCGGGTGTGGCCGGGAAGGGAAAAATTCCCGCACAGAAAAAACCGAACGATTCTCACACCGAAAGGGGGGCGAGGGTGACAATAACCGGCACCGACCAGCACGGCCGCTTCGGCCATCAGCCGGTGATGATGGACCGCGTCACCGAGCTGCTCCGCCCGGCTGTGGAATCGCGGGGCGACAAAGCGGTCATCGTCGACTGCACCCTCGGGGCCGGGGGGCACAGTGAACACTTCCTCTCCGTTTTCCCGGAAACCAGACTCATCGGGGTCGACCGGGATACCCGCGCCCTGGATGCCGCACGCGCCAGGCTCACTGGTTTCGGTTCCCGCTTCACCGGCGTGGCCACCCGCTTCGATGAAGTCGGCGACTGCCTTGCCGCGCTGCTCGCCGACGGGGGCGATATCCCGGAACCCGTCCGCTTGGCCGACAGCTGCGGAGTGAGTGCATTCCTGTTTGATCTGGGTGTGTCCTCCATGCAGCTGGACCAGCCGGAACGGGGGTTTTCCTATGCGGTCAACGCCCCGTTGGATATGCGCATGGACACCACCCAGGAGTTCACCGCGGCCGATATCGTTAACACGTTCTCTCACGGGGAAATCGCGAAAATCCTGAAAGATTACGGGGATGAGCGTTTCGCCGGGAAAATTGCCTCACTGATTGTCCAGCAGCGGACACAGGAGCCGATCCGGGACACCGAAACTCTGGTGGAGATCATCTACCGGGCGATTCCCGCCCCGGCCCGGCGCACCGGCGGGCATCCCGCCAAACGCACATTCCAGGCTCTGCGGGTGGCGGTCAACAGTGAACTCGACAGCATCGCCCGGGCGCTGCCCGCCGCAATGGACATGCTCGCCCCCGGCGGCCGCATTGTGGTGATGAGCTACCAGTCCCACGAGGATCGTCTGGTCAAAAAGCTGTTCCGCCAGGCCACCGCCAGTCGGCAGCCGGCCGGACTGCCGGTCGACCTGCCCGGCCTGGCCCCGGAATTCCGGCTGCTGACCCGCGGTGCGGACACCGCCACCGAGAAAGAAATAGCGGCCAATCCGCGGGCGAAACCCGCCCGGGTGAGGGCCATTGAGAAACTTCCCGACACGTGACGGCGAGCCGACTGTCCCCGGCACGACAACCACAACTTCATTCCGGCCCGCAAACGCCAAGGTGGACACCGCCGCTCGTTTTCCACCGCACCGGTTGTTGCTTGCCGCCGGAAGCCGTGGCTTCGTTGAAAAGCGGCCACGACACGTGTTTTACCCCCGAACAACAGAATTTTTCCTCCCACCGCGCCAGCAGTTGCACCGATTCCCACCGTGAGGCCGACGTTCATGACCAGCACCCAGACCCGGACCAGCCGCCCGAAGGCTTCGCTCACCCGCGCCACCAGCCCCACCCGGGCCACCAGAGGCGCCGGGGCACCCACCGGGCTTAAACGCGGCACCGGTTATCTTCCCGGCCATCAGCCGCTGCCCAGGCGTACCGGTTCCAAGCAGGTGACCTCCATCAGGGGCCGCCGGGTGGTGGCGCCGAAAGCCGATCCGCGCTACATCCGTTTCACGGTGTTGGTCATCGGCGTGCTCATCGGCGGGATCGTCGGCACCCTCAGCCTGGCGGGGGTGACCACCCATCAGTCCTATCAGATCGCCCACCTGCAGGGGCTTGACGCACAGCTGGACAACCAGCTGGAAACCCTCCACCGCGACCATGAGGCGGCCCGGTCCGCCGCCGACATGGCCCGGCGGGCCTCGGACATGGGCATGGTGGTGGCCGACCAGCCCGGCATCATTGCTGTCGGCGTCGATGACCAACCGGTCACGGTGCGGCAACCTGACGCGTCGAAAACACGCCCTATTATTGATGTCAACGGCAATCGTGTCCGTCCGCTGCCCGCCACTTCCGATCCCGAAGAGACCGCCGCCTTGATTGATAATCTGCAGGCCATCCCCGGTAACGCCACTCCCGGTGCCGCCGCCATTCCCGCTGTCGCCCCCTACAGCCCGAACATCCGCTCCGCGGGCGCGGGCGGTAACGGCCAGTGACCGGACATTACCGTGGCCGACGGCGCCGCGGTGAGTCTTCGGCCTCGAAGGACTATTCGCGCGCCGGACGGGCGAAGCGGGAACCGAAACCCACCCGGCCGACACCGTCGGCGGGTGGAAAATACGCCGGTGACCGGGGACGTTTCCGTATCCCCGGTACCAGTATCATCGGCCCGTCCGGGCAGGCCGGATCCGGAAAGCTGGGAACCCGCTCCCGGGCGATCGTCGCCCTGTCGGTCGTCTTTGTGGTGGTGCTTGTCTCCCGGTTGGCCTGGCTGCAGACGGTGAAAGGCCCGGAGCTTGCCGCTCTGGCGCAGCAGCAGCGCACCCGGGTCTACGATGAGTTCGCCCGCCGCGGATCAATCGAGGACACCGACGGCCGGGTTCTGGCCTACACCATGCGCTCCCGGTCGTTGACCACCTCACCCAATGTGCTGCGGGCGGAAGCCGCCGAGCGGCATACGTGGAATCCGAAAGTCAATCCGCCACCCGAGGAGTACCTCTCAACCATCGCCCACACCATCAGCGAGAAAATCGCCGGCTCCGGGGCGTCGGCCCGGGATGTTGATCCGGAGGAAATTCTGGACAAACTGAACAAAGACTCCGGCTACGAGGTGCTGGTGCGCAATGTCGACCCGGATATTGCCGCGGCGATCGCCGCCCAATTCCAAGGCATTGCCGCCGACCGGCAGGATGTGCGCGTCTACCCCAACGGCGCGATCGGGGAGAACATCATCGGCAAAACCTCCGCCGACGGTGACGGCCAGTTCGGCTACGAGGCGTGGGCTGACTCAACCCTGTCCGGCTCTGATGGGTCGGTGACCGAAGAAGTGTCCGCCGACGGGCAGACCATTCCCGGTACGCTGCGCGACCGCATCCCGGTGATCAACGGCTCGGATGCGACTTTGACCATCGACCTGGATGTGCAGACCTTCGTCCAGCAGCAGATTGAGCAGGCCAAAGCCAACTCCGGTGCCGAGCATGTCTCGGCGGTGGTGCTGGATGCGAAAACAGCCAAAGTCGTGGCCATGGCCAACACCGGCACCATCGATCCGACCGGCGATATCATCGCGCAGCGCAAACGGGGCAAATCCTTCGGCAACCCGGCGATCAGCGATCCTTTCGAACCCGGGTCAGTGGCGAAAATCATTACCGCCGCAGCCGCCATCGAAGACGGCAAAACCACCCCCGACGAGGTGCTGGAGGTCCCGGGAAGTATCCGCATGGCCGGGGTGACCGTGCATGATGCCTGGAACCACGGGCTGGTCAACTACACCACCACCGGGGTGTTCGGTAAATCCTCCAACGTGGGAACACTTCTTCTGGCCCAGCGGGTCGGCGAGGACCGATTCGCCGACATGCTCACCCGTTTCGGCATCGGGCAACCCACCCACATTGAACTGCCCGGTGAATCCCAGGGTCTTCTTCCCGACCGCTCCCAATGGTCCGGCGGCACCTTCGCCAACCTGCCGATCGGCCAGGGCATGTCGTTGACCCTGCTGCAGATGGCCGGTGTCTACCAGGCCATCGCCAATGACGGGGTACGCATAGAACCGCGGATCGTGGAAAAAATCACCACCCCCGACGGGACGGTGATCCCCGCCGATCCCGCCCCGCAGACCCGGGTGGTATCCGGGCAGACCGCACAGACGGTGCGCACCATCTTCCAGGCGGTCACCCAAAATGATCCCACCGGCATCAACCGGGGCACCGGTCCGGCGGCAGCCGTCGACGGCTACCAGATCGCCGGTAAAACCGGCACCGCCCAACAGGTTGACCCGAACTGCAACTGCTACTCGAATTCGATGTACTGGATCACGTTCGCCGGCATCGCCCCGGCCGATGATCCGCGGTTCGTGATCGCCATCATGATGGATAAGCCGCAGCGCGGCCCCCACGGGGAGGGAGGGCAGTCCGCCGCCCCGCTGTTCCACGACATCGCCGCCTGGCTGCTCAACCACTACAACGTTGCACTGTCCCCGCCGCGGGAAGGCCCGGAGCAGCTGACACTGCATATTCCCTGACAATCGTCGACAATCGTGCCCCGGGCACCGCCGGCTCCGGCAACCGGCGGGCACACGCCATGCCCGCCGGTGTGCCTTCCGTGAAAAGCACAGGGGCTGTGCTGCGTTGTGGCGCGGCGGAGCCCGGGTGGGGCCTTCACCGCGCCGACCGGATGATCCGGGGAGTGCGATGCTGCGCGGTAAGGCGGCAAAAAAGTCCGGGCACCGGGGTTGGGCAGTCCGCTGTGGCGGCGGCTGTGCGTTGGCGGTGAGCCCCGGTGTGCGGGGGACACCGGCGGGCGGTTAGGGTGTTAGTTTCCCGGCACGCCGCGGCGCAGCGGCGGTGAGTGGCCTTTTTTCCGTGCGGGCATGATCTGCCTGTGGTTTCGCACGCATAGTGGAAAAAATCATTCCCGCGGGGCGTATCGTTGGCTGACAGGCCATGTGACCGGCGGCGGAAAAAGGCTGCCGCAGCATGTGTGTGACAAGACATGCGCTGAACAACAACCGATGTGAAGGTGGAACGCCATGGGCAGTTCACTTGCAAACCTGACCCGGATCTCCGGGGGTAAACTGATCGGCGGCAGTCATGAGCACGCCGAGAAATTGCGTGTCGACTCCGTCGGCATCAACGCCCAGTCGGTCGGCAAACTGGGTCTTTTTGCCGCGGTTCCCGGAACCCGGGCGCACGGCGCGCAGTTCGCCGCGAAATCGGCCGGTCCGGCGATCCTCACCGACCCTGAGGGGCAGAAAATACTGCAGGAGTCGGGCGAGATCCGGCCGATCATCGTCGTCGATGATGTGCGGGCGGTGCTGGGCGAAGTCGCAGCCGACGTCTACGGGCACCCGTCGGAGAAACTGACCGTCATCGGGGTGACCGGCACCAGCGGTAAAACCACTGTTGCGCACCTGATCGAGCAGTCGCTGCTATCGGCCGGGTACAAAGTCGGCATGATCGGCACCAACGGCACCCGGATCAACGGGCAGGCCGTGGAAACGGAGCTGACCACCCCGGAGGCGCCGGTTCTGCAGGAACTCTACCGGCAGATGAACGATGAGGGGGTCACCCATGTCGTGATGGAGGTCTCCTCCCACGCGCTGGTGCTCGGGCGGGTCAACGGTACCCGTTTTGCTGTCGGCGGGTTTACCAACCTCTCCCAGGACCATCTCGACTTCCACCACACAATGGAGGAGTATTTCGAGGCGAAAGCCGCCTTCTTCCGCCCCGGTTCACCGGTCAGGGCGGCCCGGCAGGTCATCTGTGTCGACGGTGACTGGGGCAAAAAGATGGCGGTGGTGGCGGGGCCGTCCGCCGACACCCTGTCGGTGGAGGGCGCACCGGCGACGATCACCGTCACCGATATCGCCGACGGCGACGACGGGCACAAAAACTTCACCGTTCACCTGGCCGGATGCAAGTATCCGGTCTCGATTTCCATGCCCGGCCAGTTCAACATCACCAACGCGGCGCTGGCGCTGTCGTTGGCGGTGGCCGCCGGTGTTGACGGGGCCACTGCCGCCGCAGGTATGAAAGATGCCGTGGTCCCCGGGCGCATGCAGTCCATTGACGTGGGACAGAATTTCACCGCCGTGGTCGACTACGCCCACAAACCGGCCGCCCTGGCCGCGGTGTTGGACACCTTGAACCAGCAGCGGACCGGCCGCACCGCGGTGGTTGTCGGGGCCGGGGGAAACCGGGACACCGGCAAGCGCCCCCTGATGGGTAAAAACGCCTGCCAACGGGCCGATCTGGTGATTGTCACCGATGACAATCCGCGGGATGAGGATCCGGCGGCCATCCGGGCGCAGATCATTGCCGGGATCACCGAGATCACCAAGGAGAAACAGGCCGCCGCCAAAAAACAAAAAGGCAAGAAAACCAAAATCACCCGGGTGGCCGAGTACCGGGAGATCGGTGACCGGGCGCAGGCCATTCAGGCGGCCGTCGACTGGGCCGACGAAGGCGACGCGATTGTGGTGGCCGGCAAAGGACACGAAACCGGCCAGAAAATCGGCGGCGAAATCCATCCCTTCGACGACCGCGAAGTGCTCGAGCGGTGCATCCGGCGGCGCCTGTCTGCTGCGGCGAGCGACACACCCGACGGCGTCGACGGCCCTGTGGCCGGGTAAACGGCCGGTGGGGTCGGCCGTTTCCCGTCGTCGGCCACGCCGGATCCGGCAGTGTGTTTTTCCCGGCGGGCAAGCGGCTACAATTCGCCCCGGGGACAACCATGCTGGTGTGTCTTACCGGTTTGTCCGTTATCGGTTTTTTCCAGGAGCACCCATGATCGAGATGACTCTCGCTGAGATCGCGCAGATTACCGGCGGGAAGCTTGCGCCGCACACCGACGGGGACACCCCGGTGGCCGGCACAGTGGAATTCGATTCCCGTGCCGTGGGCGCCGGATCGCTGTTTATCTGCCTGCCCGGTGCCCGGGTGGACGGCCATGATTTCGCCGCCGAAGTCATCGGCAACGGCGCCGCCGGGGTGCTGTGTGCCCGCGACACCGGGGTGCCGGGGGTGATTGTCCCGCACACCGACAAACCGATGACCAACGCCTACATCTACGACAATGATCCCGGCGGTGACGGGGTCAGTGTGGTCAAAGCCCTGTCGCTGCTGGCCCGCAGTGTCGTTGACCGGCTGGCCGCCGGAGGAATGAAGGTTGCCGCGGTCACCGGGTCGGCGGGAAAAACCTCCACCAAAGACATGATCGCCACCGTGCTCACAGCTGCGGCGGGAAGTGATGATCCGGCGGCGGTGGTGGCTCCCCCGGGAAGCTTCAACAATGAAATCGGGCTGCCCTACACGGCGCTGAAAGCCACTGCCGGCACCCGGTGGCTGGTGGCGGAAATGTCAGCCCGCGGGGTCGACCACATCCGGCAGCTGACCGAGATCACCCCACCGGATATCGGGGTGGTTCTCAACGTCGGTACCGCGCACCTGGGTGAATTCGGAAGCGTGGACACCATCGCCGAAGCCAAAGGGGAACTGGTGGAGGCCCTGCCGCCCACCGGTGTGGCGGTGCTCAACGCCGATGATCCGCGGGTGGCCGCCATGGCGCAGCGCACCCGGGCCACAGTGATCACCTTTTCCACCCGTGACACCGGTGCTGACGTCACCGCCACCGGCATTGAACTCGATGAATTGTCCAGGGCACGGTTTGTCCTCCACGCCTCAGGCGACAGCGCCCCGGTGTCGCTGAAGGTTTTCGGCGCGCACCAGGTGCCCAATGCCCTGGCCGCGGCAGCTGTCGGCCTGGAAGCCGGGATGGATGTGGCGCAGGTGGCTGCGGCACTGTCGGAGCATGTGGCGGCATCGGCCAACCGGATGGATGTCACCACCCGGCGTGACCGGGTGACCATCATCAACGATTCCTACAACGCCAACCCCGACTCGATGAAAGCGGGCATCGATGCGTTGGCGTCGATGGCGGCCGCCCGCGGCAACGCCACCAGCTGGGCGGTCATCGGCCAGATGGGGGAGCTGGGTGATGATGCGGTGGCCCAGCACGAGGCGATCGCCGACTATCTCGCCGAGCACCACATCGACCGTGTGGTGGCTGTCGGAAACGATGTCGCCACCCGGGCGATGGCCAACCGGGCCGGTGAGTTGGGCCTGGCCGTCGACCGGGCCCAGTCGACCGGCGCGGCAGCCAACATCGTCGACCAGCACCTGACCAAAGGAGATGTGGTGCTGGTCAAAGCCTCCCAAGTGGAACGCCTGTGGGAAGTCGCGGAACTGCTGATCGAACGGGACCGCAGCCGCCGGGTGCTGTAAGCCCCCGGGCCGCGCCGGCGGAAGCAACCGTTAAGCTAACCCCACATGGACATCGAAAGAGCGTGAGTTAAAACCCCATGGCACAGATCATCTTGAGTGGTGCGGTCGGCTTCCTGGTCGCCATCTTTTTCACCCCGGTACTCATCCGGCGTTTCTCCGCCGAAGGGCTGGGCCAGGAAATCCGTTCCGACGGCCCGGCCAGTCACTTGAGAAAACGCGGCACCCCGACAATGGGCGGGATCGCGATCATCGCCGGAATCATCGCCGGTTATCTGGTGGGAAACCTGGCGGGACTGTTCTCCGGGAAAGGCGGTTTCACCGCCTCCGGGATGCTGGTGATGTTTTTGACCCTGGCGATGGGGGCGCTCGGGTTTGCCGACGACTACATCAAACTGGCCAAGGGCCGGAACCTGGGGTTGAACAAAACCGGCAAACTCGTCGGCCAGCTGGTCGCCGCCCTGATTTTCGCCTGGGGGATCCTGCAGTTCAAAAACCATGCCGGACTCACCCCCGGTTCGGCGCACCTGAGCTTTATCCGCGACATCACGATCTATGACCTGTCGCTGGGCGGCGGCATCCTCGGGATGGGGCTGTTTTTGCTGTTCATGTACATTCTGGTCTCGGCCTGGACCAATGCGGTCAACCTCACCGACGGACTGGACGGCCTGGCCGCCGGGTCAGTGTCGATGGTGCTGGGCACCTACACGGTGATGACTTTCTGGCAGTTCCGCAACTCCTGCACCACCAACACCGGTCCGGCCTGCTACGAGGTCCGTGACCCGCTGTCACTGGCGATTATCTGCGCCGCCGGACTGGGCGCCTGCCTGGGATTTCTGTGGTGGAACTGCGCCCCGGCGAAAATATTCATGGGCGATACCGGCTCCCTGGCGCTCGGCGGGCTGATCGCCGGGGTGTCGGTGTGCTCGCGCACCGAGCTGTTGATGATCGTCATCGGTTCGCTGTTTGTCATCGAGGCCGCCTCGGTGGTCATCCAGGTGGCGGTGTTCAAAACCCGGCGCAAGCGGTTTTTCCGCATGGCCCCCTTCCACCACCACTTCGAAAATGGCGGCTGGGCGGAAACGACGGTGGTCATCCGTTTCTGGCTGCTGTCGGCCATGGCGTGTATTGCCGGACTGGCGCTGTTTTACTCGGAATGGCTGACCGTGTCCTAGCCGGCGGCCGCCGCGCCGCACCGGGTGCCGCCCGCCGTGCTTTTCCCTCCGCCCCGCCGTGCCCCGGTTCCGGTGCGGGAGCAGGGCGGGTAATCTTTTACCCACAGCGGGCCGCCGCGGGTCCGGCAGATTATTTCACCCAGCAAGAAAAGAGCCTTTCGTGACTGTCAGCGACACCGGCCAGCGTCGGCCACTTCCGGATGGATGCGACATCCAGGGTCCCGTTCTGGTTGCCGGTGCCGGGGTATCCGGTGCCGGATGCGTGCGCATGCTCTGCGACCTGGGGGTGCCGGTCGTGGTGGCCGACGACAATGAGATCGCCCGGCAGAAAGTGCACGAGCTGACCGGCGCGACCGATATCTCTGTGGCCTGCGCCATGACGCGTCTGGCCGAGTTTGCGCTGGTTGTCACCTCTCCCGGGTGGCGGCCGGACACCGCGCTTCTCACCGCTGCCGCCGACGCCGGCTGTGAGGTCATCGGTGACATCGAACTGGCCTGGCGGCTGGATATGGCGGGGGCATTCGGTGCCCCCCACACCTGGGTGGTCATCACCGGAACCAACGGGAAAACAACCACCACCGCCATGTGTGCGGCCATGCTGGTTGCGGGCGGGAAAAAAGCCGCCGCGGTCGGCAATATCGGGGTCGCTGTCGGCGATGCGCTGACGGCGGCGACCCGCATCGACATCCTGGTCGCCGAATTGTCCAGCTTCCAGCTGCACTGGACCAGCCGGTTCCGGCCCGACGCCGGGGCACTGCTGAACCTGGCCGATGACCATCTCGACTGGCACGGAAGTTTCGCCGCCTATGCGGCAGCCAAAGCCCGGGCACTGACCGGCCCGGTCGCGGTGATCGGCGCCGACGACCCGCACGTGGCCGAGCAGGTCAAACAGCTCGAAAGCGACGGGGTGCTGGCGTCAACCCGGCTGATCGGATTCACCCTCAACGAACCGACCGACGGTGAACTGGGAATCCACGACGGATACCTGCTCGACCGGGCCTGCGGCGGTGACGGCAACCCCGACGGGGTGGTGCTTGCCGCAGCCGACGGTATTTCCCCGGCCGGTGCCGCAGGCCGGCTCGATGCCCTGGCCGCTGCTGCGCTGGCCCGCAGCCAGGGGGTGGAGCCGGCAGCGGTGAAAAAAGCACTGGCCACCTTCACCGTCTCCGCCCACCGCGGGCAGGTCGTCGACAACACGGGGGATATCCGTTTCATCGACAACTCCAAAGCCACCAACCCGCATGCGGCCGACGCGGCGATGGCCGGGGCCGACCCGTTTATCTGGATTGCCGGCGGCCAGCTCAAGGGCGCCGACATCGATGCGTTGGTCAAAGCGCACGCCCACCACATCACCGCGGCGGTGCTGCTGGGGGTGGACCGGATGATCATCGCCGACTGCCTGGGCAGGCTGGCCCCCGATGTGCCGGTGACGGTGATTGATTCCACCGACCCGGATGAGGCGATGCGGCAGTGCGTTGCTGCCGCGATCGGCTACGCCCGCGCCGGTGACACGGTCATGCTGGCCCCGGCGGCGGCAAGTCTGGACATGTATGAGGGCATGGGTCAGCGCGGCGATCTCTTCGCGGCCCACGCGCGTGCCTATACTTGCGGTACGCACAAGTAAATTCCGCCGCTTCAGTCACAGTCGTTAACAGCTGTCGCAGATTGTGTTGCGTCGGAAGAGGCCATCCGAGGAGCCCATGACCACCAGGACCGCCCCCAGTCCCCGTCCCGCGCCGCCCACATCACGCGGACCCGGCCAGCGTGCCGGAGATATTCTGTCGCGCCCGCTGACCGACTATTTCATGATCCTGACCTGCGTGATGTTTTTGACCTTCTTCGGTTTGGTGATGGTGGCCGCGGCCACCATCGCCCGCGCCGGGGCGCAGGGCAGCGTGTGGTCCCTGGCCCTCAAACAGGCCGCCCTGGTGGGGCTGGGGCTGGTGGTGATGTGGATCGGCCTGAAACTGCGCCCGGGATTTATCCGGCGCATGTCGCTTCCGTTCCTGCTCATTGCCGTGGCGCTGCTGCTTGCCACCCTGGTCAAAGGCATCGGCGGGCAGGAAGTCGGCTCCCAGTCGTGGCTGACTTTCGGGCCGTTTCGGCTGCAGGCCTCGGAGGTGGCGAAAATCGCCATCGCCGTGTGGGGGGCGAGCTATTTGGCGAAAAAACAACCGGATGAGCATTCCGCCGCGCAGCGCTATCTGCGTTTCGCTTTCGCCTCCTTGCTGGTGTTTGTGCTCATCATCGCCCAAAAAGACGTCGGTATGGCGGTGGTGTTCATCACCATGGTGGTGTTCGTGCTGCTTCTGGCCGGTATTGGCTGGCGGTGGATCATCGGTCTGGGGGGCATGGTGGTGGCCGTGGTGGCCGCCTACACCATCTCCGGGGGGTTTCGTTCGGATCGCCTGACCGTCTACGTGCAGGCGTTGTCGGGCAACTTCTCGGAAACCCGCTCCACGGCCTTCCAGTCCTACCAGGGATATCTTTCCCTGGCCGAAGGCGGGGTGACCGGGGTCGGCATCGGCCAGTCCCGGGCGAAATGGTTCTATCTGCCGGAAGCCCAGAACGACTTCATCTTCGCCATCATCGGGGAAGAAACCGGGCTGGTCGGCGCCGGGGTGGTGGCGGTGGTCTACACCCTGCTGCTCATCTTCGGGCTGCGCTGCGCGCTGCGGCAAAATGACCGCTACAAAGCCCTGCTGGCCGGGGCGTTGACCCTTGGGGTGGTCAGCCAGGCCTACATCAACATGGCCTATGTGGTTGGTCTGCTGCCGGTGACCGGTCTGCAGCTGCCGTTGATTTCCTCCGGCGGATCCTCGACGGTGATCACCCTCGGGGCGATGGGGCTGTTGGCCAACTGTGCACGCCACGAACCGGAAGCCATTGCCGCCATGCAGTCGGGTGGACGCCCGGCGCTGGACCGTGTCCTGCTGCTGCCCGAACCGTGGGCCGCCCCGCCGGTGGGCCGTGCCCGGCGCAGCCGCGGCGAACGCACCGCCGAGCCGCTCGCCGGGGCGCCGCGGCGCAGCGGAGACACCACTTCGTCGCCCCGGCAGAAAGTCAGCAGCCTGGGGCCGACACCCCGCCAGCGCCGGCAGGCCACGAAAAACCGGTCGGCAGCCGACACCCCGCGGCGGGTCAGGGAAACCACCACCTCGCGGGCACATCCCGGCGGCGCGGCGGCCGGTGGTTCCGGGCACCGTGGCCGCGGCCGGCGCTCCAGCTGAGCCGGGTGTGGCACCCGCGGCTTCGTCCACTGTTGTCGGCTGTCCCGTTGCCCCCGGGCCCCGGCGTTGATCCTGCACCATTTATCCACACGTCTTTGTGAAAGGCCGGTTTTTCCACCATCATGTCCACCAGCAACCGCACAACACAGATTCGGGTTCTTGTGGCCGGGGGCGGCACCGCCGGGCATATTGAACCGGCCCTGGCCGTCGCCGATGCGTTGACCGGTCATTTCGGCGCGCAGGTCATCTGCCTGGGAACCGCCCGGGGACTGGAAACCGATCTGGTTCCCGCCCGCGGCCATGTTCTTGAACTGATCGACCCGGTGCCGGTGCCCCGCACACTGTCGATGGATCTGGTCAAACTTCCCTTCCGCGTGGTCAAGGCGGTGGCCCAGACAGTGCGGGTGATCAGAAACAACAACCTGGACCGGGTCATCGGATTCGGCGGCTATGTGGCGGCCCCGGCGTATCTGGCGGCGGCGGTGACCCGCACACCGTTTTTCGTTCATGAAGCCAATGCCCGGGCCGGTCTGGCCAACAAGTTGGGCACCTGGCTGGGCGGAACCGGTCTGGTCGCCTACCCCGACTGCGGGCTGAAAGGACAGTTCGTCGGCATGCCGGTGCGCCCTGAACTGTCGGCGGTCCCGCCGGACAGCCCCGCGGCGGCCCTCCGGCGCAGCGAGGCAATCGAGATGTTCGGGCTCGACCCGGACAAAAAAACGGTGCTGGTCACCGGTGGATCGCAGGGGGCGGCCACACTCAACGAGGCGGTGGCCGGCGCTGCCCCGGCGGTGGTGGACGCCGGGTTCCAGATTCTGCACGCCTACGGCAAGAAAAACCCGGCCCCGGCCACCATCGGCGGCTGGGTGGCGCTGCCGTTCATCGACCGGATGGACATGGCGTATGCGGCAGCCGATCTGGTGGTGTGCCGCTCCGGGGCGATGACGGTGGCGGAGGTGACCGCCTCGGCGACACCGGCGGTGTATGTGCCGCTGCCGCACGGCAACGGGGAACAGGCCCAAAACGCGGCCGCGGTTATTGCCGCCGGTGCCGCGGAGATCATCGACAATGCCTCCATGAACGGCGGGGTGCTGGCCGATACCGTCATCGGGCATCTGCGTAATCCCGCCGGTCTGGCGGCGATGTCCAGGGCAGCCGGAGGCTGTGCGGCGGGATCGGCCGCCGAGGACATCGCCCGGATGGTGGCCACCGGCAGCAGGTCCTAGGACACCCGGCCGGGTGCACGTCTGTGGTGCCCTGCCCCGGGGGCGGGGACACTACGGGAAGCCAACACACTTTTTTCGGATAAAAAACAACGACAACTGCTGGAGTGACAAGCGAAGTGACAGGCGAGACAACACACGACATTTCCCGGGTGCACATGGTCGGTATCGGCGGCTCCGGGATGAGCGGACTGGCCCGGATTCTTCTGGCCCGGGGCAGTACCGTAACCGGATCGGACATGCGTGATTCCCGGATTCTTCTGGCGCTGCGTTCCGCCGGCGCCCATGTCGCCGTCGGACATGACAAAGACAATCTTTTCCTTGCCGGTCACGCCCCCAGCGTGGTGGTGACCAGCTTCGCGGCGATCCCCGAGAGCAACCCGGAGCTCGCCGCCGCCAGGGACAACAACATTCCGGTGATCAGGCGCAGTGATCTTCTCGCCGAGCTGATGCGCGATGACACCCAGGTGCTCATCGCCGGAACCCACGGAAAAACCTCCACCACGTCGATGACCGTGGCGGCGCTGCAAACCGCTGGATGTGATCCGTCGTTCGCCATCGGCGGACAGTTGAACAAAGCGGGCACCAACGCCCACCACGGCACCGGGGACTGCTTTGTCGCCGAAGCCGACGAATCGGATGCCTCCCTGCTGCGCTACCGGCCGACGGTGGCGGTGATCACCAATGTGGAACCCGACCACCTGGATTATTTCAAAACCCCGGAGAAATACCGCGAAGTGTTCGACTCCTTCGCCGACACCGTCACCGACGACGGGGTGCTGGTGGTGTGCCTGGACGATGATGCGGCGGCACAGGTGGGGCTGCGGGCGGCCGGGCGCGGGATCCGGGTCATCGGCTACGGCACCCGGCGGGCGGCCGCGGCCCACCCGTCGATTGAGGCGGCGGTGGTCATCGAAACAATCGACCACACCGATTTCCGTTCCCGGGCGGTGGTGACACTGCCCGACGGGCAGCGCAGGGAACTGGTGGTGGCCATCCCCGGCGACCACATGGTGCACAATGCGGCCGCGGCAATCACCGCCGGCTGCCAGGTGGGGGCCGACCCGGACAAACTGATTGAGGGTATCTCCGGTTTCACCGGGGTGCGGCGGCGCTTCGAGCTGAAAGGAACGGTCACCGGCGGGCGCTACGACGGCACCCGGGTCTTCGACGACTACGCCCACCATCCCACAGAGGTCGCGGCCGTGGTCGGCGCCTGCGGGGAACTTGACCGCGGGGACAGCCCCGGCCCGCTGATCGCCGTGTTCCAGCCGCATCTTTACTCCCGCACCATCAATTTCGCCCACGAATTCGCCGCGGCGCTGTCGCTGGCCGACGAAGTGGTGGTCCTCGATATATTCCCCGCCCGGGAAGCACCCGTGGAAGGTGTCGACGGCCGGATCATCGCCGACAAAGTCACCAAACCCGTGCACTATGTCGACGATTTTTCCCGGGTGCCGCAGGAAGTGGCCGCCATTGCCGGGAAAAACTCACTGATTCTCACCATCGGGGCGGGTACGGTGACCATGCTGGGTGAGGAAATCATCACCGCGTTAAGCCGCCGCAGCGGGATCTGACCGCCCCGGCAGGCCACCGCCCCTTTTTTTCCGCTCCGCGCCACCCGGCGGGGGGCGGGGTCGTGGGGAAAGGGTTATGCCAAACGACCATAGAATGCACCACCCGTCGGGAAGAAAACCGTGAAAAAGAAAATCACCCTCACCCTTGCGCTGCTGGCCGGTGTGCTGGCCGTTGCCGTCGGTGTCGTTTGGGCGGCACCGGTAATGACCGTGTCCGACTGGCAGATCACCGGCAACCAGCACACCCCCGCCGCGGAGATCCGCACCGCCACCGGTATCACCGACGGGGACAATATCGCCCGCGCCGATCTGAAGTCGGCTTCGGCGGCGGTGGCCGGACTGCCGTGGATCAAACAGGCCACCGTCAAACGGCGGCTGCCGTCGACGATCATTGTTGAGGTCACCGAGCGGGTGCCGGTGATGGTTGTTGACCGTCCCGACGGCCCGCATCTGGTCGACCAGGACGGTGTCCCGTTCATCATCGCCGAACCCGGGCCGGGCCTGGTGCCGGTGACCGGAACACCTGACGGGGACGGGAAAGTCCTTGCCGCCGTCGCCGGGGTGATCGAGCGTGTCCCGGAGCATCTGCGCCCGCGTATCGCCTCCATTGACGCCCCGGACCGGTTCAGCATCACCCTTGCAACCACCGACGGGAAAACAATTGTCTGGGGCAGCACCGACAACGCCGCCGCCAAAGCCGTGGCCCTGGGTATTGCCGTCGACCAGGAAGGCACAGTGATCAATATCTCCGACCCGTCGCAGATGGCGGTGCGCGACTAAGACACATCCCCCACACCCGGCGCCGCGGATTCCCCGCCCCGCCACCGCCGGCGGGGGCACCCGCCGGCGCGGACTCCCCGCCCCCGGCCAGCCCGCACCCGGCCGGGGGAGCAGCGGGTTGATCACTGCTGTTGAGACGGTCCGCGCCGGGCTGTCGCGGGGCGGGAAAAGACCACGTCAGAAACCTTGAACCTGTGGTTGAGGGTGCCGACACGCCGCGCGAATGTCCGCCGTTTTGTTTGCTTCATGCCGCATGATTGGTGATACACCGCTGGCCCCGAATTTTTATATGCCGGCCGCACAACCGTGGCGCCGGGCGGGCGCTGTTTTTCCCGGCCTTGCAGTTTTTTCCACCAAAGGCCGCGGAAAAAACATCCCCGCCCCCGCTTTATGCCCCTCGCCCCCCGGGTCCGGACAGGGAACAAACCCGGGGTGCACCACCTGTACAAGCCGCTGAAGAAAGACAAATTTTCGCTATGACCAACGATCACGAGCTCCCGGACTCCGGCAGCTGCATCGACAGTGACCAGCAGATGGCCGTCATTAAGGTCGTCGGTGTCGGCGGCGGCGGTGTCAACGCCATCAACCGCATGATTGACGCCGGCCTGCAGGGCGTGGAGTTCATCGCCGTCAACACCGACTCACAGGCACTGTTTATGACCGACGCCGATGTCAGCCTGAACATCGGGCACGAAAAAACCCGCGGCCTGGGCGCCGGCGCGGACCCGGAGGTCGGTAAAAAATCGGCCGAGGATTCCAAAGACGCCATCGAGGAGGCGCTGCGCGGCGCCGATATGGTGTTCGTCACAGCCGGGGAAGGTGGTGGCACCGGTACCGGCGCTGCCCCGGTGGTCGCCGGTATCGCCCACAAGGCCGGTGCCCTGACTGTCGGTGTGGTCACCAAGCCGTTCATGTTCGAGGGCAAACGCCGCATGAGCCAGGCCCTGGAAGGCATCAAAACCCTGCAGGACTGCTGTGACACGCTGATCGTCATCCCCAACGACCGGCTGCTGGAACTCGGCGATCAGTCAATCACCATGGTGGAGGCTTTCCGCCGCGCCGACGATGTGCTCTACTCCGGTGTGCAGGGGATCACCGACCTGATCGTCACCCCGGGCCTGATCAACGTCGACTTCGCCGATGTGCGTTCCGTGATGGCGGAAGCTGGTTCCGCGCTGATGGGTGTGGGGACAGCCTCCGGGGACAACCGGGTGGCTGACGCGGTGGAAAAAGCCATCAATTCCCCGCTTCTGGAATCGACCATCGACGGTGCCACCGGTTTGCTGCTCAGCTTCGCGGGCGGATCCGATATGGGTCTGTTCGAGGTCAACGAAGGCGCGGCCATGGTCTCCAAGAGGGTCAATGTCGACGCCAACGTCATCTTCGGTGCCGTGGTTGATTCCAATCTCGGCGACGAGGTGCGGGTGACTGTCATCGCCACCGGCTTTGACCCGAACAACAAAGTTCAGGCCCAGGCGAACAAAGACACCGACCATGCCGCTGACGGCGCGGCGGCCCCCGCCCCGGGATCGGGACTGTTCGGCAAAGTCACCGCCGCCGACAGCGACCGGGACAGTGAACCTTCCGGCCAGCGGCACCGCGATGATTCCGACCACCCGGCGCCCACCGCCCGGCCGGACAGCTACAGCTCTGTCCGGGGCCGTGACCGCGACCGTGACCGTGACCGGCTGCGCCCGGGCTACGCCCACGGCAGCTTCGATGGGTCCCGCCGCCACGACGATGACGACGATGATCTCGACATCCCCGATTTCCTCCGCTAGTTCCGGCAGGTAACCGATTGTCTGTCAAGGCAGAGTGACAACACATGGCCGACAGCGGGAACAACCCATCTGACCGGGCGCTGATTCCCGGCACCCTCACCTATCTCGGGGTGGGGGAGCCGGCCGTCGCCGGGGTGTTGTTCACCGCCCGCACCGGCGGCAGCTCCACAGGCCCCTACCAGGGGCTGAACCTGGCCCACCACGTCGGCGATGATCCCGGTGCGGTGGACCACAACCGGCGGCTGATCGATGTGTTCACCGCCCAGAACAATCCGGTCACCTGGATGGATCAGGTCCACGGCCGCACCATCGGGGTGATCGGCAGGATTCCCGCCACCATTCCCGGTCCACCGGTTGAGGTGGTGCCCGCCACCATCGGCTCCACTTCACCCGCCACCGACGCCCTGGTGGCCTGTGGAACGGGAATACCGGTGGGGGTGCTGGTCGCCGACTGCGTGCCGCTGATCATGGTTGATCTGCCGCACCGTATTGTCGCCGCCGTCCACGCGGGCCGCCGCGGCGCAGCCGCGGGTATCGCGGAATCCACCTTTCAGGTCATGGCGGCTGTCGGTGCCCGGCCGGACACCACAGCGGCGTTTATCGGCCCGTCGGCCCGCGGCTGCTGCTATGAGGTTGATCAGGCCACCGCCTTGCAGGTGGAACAGCAACTGCCCGGATCAGCCCGTCCGACGTCGACCGGCGCGCCCGGCCTTGATCTGGCTGCGGGCCTGCATCACCAGCTCAGTCGGCTGGACGTCAAGACCATCGAGATCAGTGACCGATGCACCATCTGCGATACGGACTATTTCAGCTACCGGCGCGCCCACACCACCGGCCGCCAGGCCGGTGTGGTCTGGATCGGCTCAAGATAGCCACCGACACCAGCCCGGCACGCCCGGCACGCCGCAGGAGCGGCAGGCGGCGTCGCCGGGATTTTGTTAAAAAAACAACAGCCACCCCTCCCGCCGCCCAAGACCCGCCGCCTGAGACGGACAACACCGCACGCCCGGGGGCGGAAGAAGAAAAAGAGAAAGGCGCCCTGTCATGGACCAGCCCCATACCCCCGAGGCACCCGAGGCCCCCGGAACCCCCGAGCGGCTGCGGCAGCTGTCAGCCAACTACAACCGGGTGGTCTCGCGGCTGCGGGCCGCGGAAACCGCCGCCGGGCGCAGCCCGGGCGAGGTGGAGCTGGTGCCGGTGACCAAATTCCACCACCCGGAGGATGTGCGCATGCTGCTCGGCCTCGGGGCCACGGTGGTGGGGGAGAACCGGGTGGAGGAAGCGGCAACCAAACATGACCTGGTCCCGGAGATCGGCATCGACATCATCGGCCGGATCCAGACGAAAAAAGCCCACGCGGCCGCCCGGGTGGCCCACCGGGTGCACTCGGTGGATTCGGAAAAAATCGCCCGCGCCCTCAACCGGGGGGTGGGTTTGGCCATCGAGCGCGGGCAGCGCCCGGCGGATCACCCATTGCAGGTGCTGATCCAATATTCCTGCGACGGTGACCCCCACCGCGGCGGGGTCACCGCCGACCGGCTGACGGATCTGGCCGGTGTCATCGACGGGGAGCTGGACTCACTGGTGCTCGCCGGGGTGATGTGCATGCCGCCGCTGGCAGCGGAACCCGGGACCGTCATCGCCACCGCCCGCCGGCTGACCGACCGGCTGGCCGCAACAGTTGGCCGCCGCCTCATCCTGTCGGCGGGTATGTCCGGTGATATGGAACAGGCGGTGGCGGCCGGCAGTGATCTTGTGCGTGTCGGTACAGCGATCATGGGCACCCGGCCACTAAATTAGTCCCCAACGACCAATCCCCGACGCCACCGGCAGTGTTCCCGGCAGGACGGTGGCCGCGGCGCATCGAAGACGGTACGTCCGGCAAGAAGGTTTTCACCACAGGATTGCTCCGGCGTCTTATCCCCCGAAGAAACGGAAAAACAAAGTAGTTCATCATGGCTTCCAGCGCAGTAAGCAAGTTCAAGCAGTTTTTCGCCCTCGACGGCACCATGCCCGCCGATGACTCCTACATGGCCGAGGACAACGCCTACGAGGAGCGCAGCTCCTACGGCTACCAGCCCACCCATGCCGCCCACAGCGACTACACTCCCGCCCGCCGCAGCCCGCAGCCGTCGGTGGTGCCGGTTGATGTCCGCGGTTTTTCCACTGTCCGCCACATCGGGGAAGCTTTCCGCGACGGCAATATTGTGGTGTTCACGCTCTCCGAGCTGCCCCGCGATGAGGCCCGCCGGGTCGTCGACTACGCCGCCGGGCTGTGCCACGGTCTGCGCGGCCGGATGCAGAAACTTCCCCGCACCAGCTTCGGACTGATTCCGGAGGGCGTGGAAATCGAAACCTACGAACTCGAAGACGCCCTCGAGTTTTAACGCCCTGCGCCCAACCAACCGGACACACCACCGGTAGCCGCCCACCGGTCACCCCCGTCGGCCGGGATATGACCGTTCAGCGGGCGGCAGGCGGTGTGGCGGGGGATGATTTAAAAAACCTTCACACCCCGCGACCGGCTGCAGTGAGCTGTCACAGCAGCCCGGTCG
>NZ_JAFLEQ010000003.1:87724-181729 GCF_017307055.1 Corynebacterium mendelii
CTGCACGCCGTTGCCGCCGGTAGCGTCGGCCCAGGGCTGTGGCAGCGGCAACTGCCACCGGCTGCCGGGAGTGGTTTGTTCCCGCACTGACGGTCGCGCACGCCGCCGCGCGGTGTCACGGACGGGCGCGGCGCCGGGGTTTTCGGCTAGTGTGTGTCGCGTGTCCATTTTGAAAGCTGTCCTGCTGATCGCGATCTCGGTTTACGTCTATGTGCTTATTGCGCGGATCATCATCGAGATGATCGGGTCTTTTTCCCGCAACTTCCAGCCGCCGCGGTGGTTTTCCATTATCGCCGAGCCACTGTTTGTGCTCACTGACCCGCCGCTGCGGGCCCTGAGGCGGGTCATTCCGCCACTGAAACTGGGCAATATTGCCCTGGATGTCAGCGTTCTGGTGCTGTTTTTCGGGCTGCAGCTTCTAACCTGGGCCATCGGCGTGTACTTCCCGGGCTGAGGGCGGCGGTCCGTCCCGCCGACAAGTTTCACGGCACCCGTGCGCACACCGTGCGCACGGGTGCTTTTTCCTGCCGCAGCATCCGGCTGCCGGTCGTTCATGCACCATCCCGCCCGCCCCCCAAGGACCGGATGCGGCGGCGGTGGGAATGGGCGACGCGGTTGCACGCCTGGCCGTCTCACCCGGGTGGGTGGGGTGGGCAAACATATCGGGTGCGCCGATGCGGCCACACAAAAACGCGCACCCGGGCGCGACGACGTCCCCGCCGCTTCGGGTGATAATCCCTGATACGCGGGGCGGGGCGGGAAAATCGGTGGAAGCCGGGGTAGAATAACCCCCGTTCGTCTCGACGGGCTGCCCCACGGTCTTTCGCCGTTCCGCTACACTGTCGGCATATAACGTCGTAAAATAAACAGCAAAACGTTTTCGTCGCGTCTGCCTCAAGGTGCAGCGGTAACTTTCACCCCGAAGGCATCATTGCAACAAAACGGGCGGCCCCCAGGGGTCCGCCGGTTTTACCCAGGTTGGCGGGGCAAAAGCCGCGGACTGATGACAGGTCGACCGACCGCACTTACCACGAAGGGATCCTCCATGACGCTGACCCAAGCCGATGTGCATAATGTCGCTTTCAGCAAGCCGCCGATCGGGAAGCGCGGTTACAACGAAGACGAAGTCGACCAGTTTCTCGACCTGGTTGAAGACACCATTGCGCAGCTGAGCGAGGAAAACGAGACTCTGCGCCACCAGGTGAAAACCGGCGGCGGTGTCGCCGGGGGTGCTTCTGCCGCGGACCTTGAGGCTGCCCGCAAGGAGGTGGCCGCCGAATACGAACGCCAACTCGCCGAAGCCAACCAGCGTGCCGAGAAGGCCCACCGGGAAGCCGAGCAGGCCCGCCAGGAAGCCGCCGAAGCCACCAAGCGGGCCGAAGCGGCCGGCGAGTCCTCTGCGGGCAAGTCGTCGGGTGATACCGAATCCGACACCACCATGAAGGCGGCACGTGTCCTGGATCTGGCCAACCAGATGGCCGAACGGCTGACCAACGACGCCGAGGAAGAAGCCAAGAAACTCGTCGACGACGCCCGCAGCACGGCCAAGAAAACCATCGACGACGCCGAAGCCAAGGCCACCCAGCTCCGCACCGAGGCGCACCGCGATGCCGAGCGTATGCGCACCGAGGCCAAGACCACGTCGGAAACACAGCTGACCGAGGCCCGCGAGCGCTCCGACAAGATGCTGCGCGAAGCCAACCAGAAGGCCGCCCGCAGGCTCACCGAGGCCAACGAGGAAGCCGAGCGTTTCGTCAACGAAGCCCACTCGAAGATCGCGGAAGCCGATGCGCAGGCCGAACGGACCGTCCGGCAGGCCACCGACAAGGCCAACGCCCTGCAGGCCGACGCCGAGCGCAAGCACACCGAGATCATGGCCACCGTGCAGAAACAGCACCAGGCCCTGGAAACCCGGATCGCGGAACTGCGCAGCTTCGAACGCGAATACCGCACCCGGCTGCGTGCCTTCCTGGAAGACAAGCTCAACGAGCTGTCCAGCGGCAACATCGAAGACGAGGCCCAGTCGAACTCCTAGCAAGGACACCGGCCCCGGCTTAGGTGCATCCGAATTGCTCTGCCACGCGTCGGCACGGACAAAGCTTCCTCCCCGGTTGAAGGGGAAGCACTCATCCGTGCCGGCGCGGTTTGACGTGTGCACATTGTGCTGTTTTGTCCACCAACCGCCGCCCCCGTCCCGGCCCGAGAAGATCGGACAACTGCCGGTGCGGCGGGTTTTTTCCTTGTTGTCGATACTGAAAGGCGCACACCTGTCATGCTCATCGGTGCCATTGTCTGCGCCATCGCCGGATTCATGCTGCTGGTGGCAAGTGTCATCGCCCCGGCGACAACCACCTTTGTGCTGCTGGTGACAGTCAGCATCAGCGGACTGGTGCTGTTTGTGTGGGACTGCCGGAACAAAAGCCGGGACAACCACATCCCGCAGCCGCCCACGGCCGGTACCGACAGCCCGGATGATCCCGCCGGCGGCTAGCCGGCACCACCGCTGCCGACCGGGCGCCCCGCGTTCCCGCGGCCGGTTGCCGGCACCGGTGCGCTATACTCTCCATCGTTGGTGCGGCACCACACCGGAGCCCCCACACAACAACTTCACAACTGTCTTTTTTCACACGGCCATGATCCGGCAATCACCGGGGAGCCAGTCCGGAAGAACGGTTTTTTTAAAAAACCCAGTAGAACCGGACCGGGTGGAACCCGTCACCGTTCCTGATCGCAATGAAGAGGGGTCTGCCGGACGCAGGATGTCCGGCCTGACCCAAGCCGGGTGGTACCGCGTGACCCAGGCCGGATTGTTTTTTTCAAACAATCCGTGGGGTGTGCGTCCCGGCACCATCTTTTTTCCACTTCCCCCATCTTTATTGTCCGATCACAAAGAAAGCGACGCTGAGAACACCCATGAACGCACCAGTTGGCGGTGTCTACCCCAAAAAAGACCTCTCCGGGGGATCGAGCCGTTTCCCCGACATGGAGCGACAGGTCCTTGAATTCTGGAAAAACGACCAGACGTTCCGGGCTTCCATCGACAACCGCGAGGGCTGCGACGAATACGTTTTCTATGACGGCCCGCCCTTCGCCAACGGTCTGCCGCACTACGGCCACCTGCTGACCGGCTACGTCAAAGACATCATCCCCCGCTACCAGACAATGCGCGGCAAAAAAGTCGACCGCGTTTTCGGCTGGGACTGCCACGGCCTGCCCGCCGAACTGGAAGCCGAAAAACAACTCGGCATCAAAGACAAAGGCGAAGTCGAGGCGATGGGCCTGGAGAAATTCAACGACTACTGCGCCTCCTCTGTTTTGAAGTACGCCTCCGAATGGGAGGACTACGTCACCCGCCAGGCCCGCTGGGTCGATTTTGAGGGCGGCTACAAAACCATGGACCCCGGTTTCATGGAATCGGTGATGTGGGCCTTTAAAACCCTCTACGACAAGGGCCTGATCTACCAGGGCTTCAGGGTTTTGCCCTACTCCTGGGCCGAGCACACCCCGCTGTCGAACCAGGAAACCCGCCTGGATGACTCCTACAAAATGCGCCAGGATCCCACCCTGACGGTCACCATGCCGATCACCGGCACGCTGCCTGGCAGCCGGGCGGAACAAACCCTGGCCGACAACCCGTGGCTGGCAGAGGCGAAAGCCATCGCCTGGACCACCACCCCGTGGACCCTGCCGTCGAACGCGGCACTGGCGGTGAACCCGAATGTGTCTTACGTGGCGGTCAAAGTCGGGGAGAAGGGCATCGAGGAATTCGCCGGCGATATCCTGCTCATGGGCGAGGCCCGGGTGCCGGCTTACGCCAAGGAACTGGGCGAGGACCATGAGATCGTGGCCACCTTCACCGGCAGCGACCTGGTCGGTTTCACCTACCAGCCGATCTTCGAGTTCTTCCCCGTCACCAACGGCTTCCAGATCGTCGGCGCCGACTATGTCACCGTCGAAGACGGTACCGGTATCGTCCACCAGGCCCCGGCTTTCGGTGAAGACGACATGACCGTCTGCCAGCACAACGGCATCGAGGTTGTCATACCGGTTGACATGGACGGCAAATTCACCTCCCAGGTACCCGACTATGAAGGCCTGCTGGTCTTCGACGCCAACAAACCGATCATCAAGGATTTGAAGGCGAAAAAGCGGGTGCTGCGCCACCAGACCATCGAGCACTCCTACCCGCATTCGTGGCGTTCCGGCGAACCGCTGATCTACATGGCGCTGCCCAGCTGGTTTGTGGCCGTGACCAAGTTCCGCGACCGCATGGTGGAACTGAACCACAACGAGATCGAATGGATGCCCGACCACATTCGCGACGGCCAGTTCGGCAAGTGGCTGGAAGGTGCGCGCGACTGGAATATCTCCCGCAACCGCTACTGGGGTTCACCGATTCCGGTGTGGGTCTCCGACAACGACGAGTATCCGCGGGTGGATGTCTACGGCTCCCTGGAAGAACTCGAGCGCGATTTCGGCGAGAAACCGAAGTCCCTGCACCGCCCGCACATCGACGAGCTGGTGCGCCCCAACCCGGATGATCCGACAGGCAAATCGATGATGCGCCGGGTGCCGGAAGTCCTCGACTGCTGGTTCGAATCCGGGTCCATGAGTTTCGCCCAAAAGCACTACCCGTTCGAAAACACCGATTGGGTGGAAACCCACTGGCCGGCCGACTTCATTGTGGAATACTCCGGCCAGTCCCGCGGCTGGTTCTACACCCTGCACGTGATGTCGACCGCACTGTTCGACAAGCCGGCCTTCAAAAAGTGTGTCGCCCACGGCATTGTCTTGGGCGACGACGGGCTGAAAATGTCGAAGTCGAAGGGCAACTACCCGAACGTCAACGAGGTCTTCGACCGTGACGGCTCAGATGCGATGCGCTGGTTTTTGATGAGTTCGCCGATCCTGCGCGGCGGCAACCTGATTGTCACCGAGCAGGGCATCCGTGAAGGGGTGCGCCAGGCGCTGCTGCCGATGTGGAACGCCTACACCTTCCTGCAGCTGTACTCGTCGAAACCGGCCACCTTCGATACCTCCAGCACCCATGTGCTTGACCGCTACATTCTGGCGAAACTGCACCGTCTGGTCGCCGATGTGACCGTCGCTCTGGATGACACCAATGTGGCCAAAGCCTGCGATGAGGTGCGCTGGTTCTGTGACGCGTTGACCAACTGGTATGTGCGCCGTTCCCGCGACCGCTTCTGGGCCGGGGATGATAAACACCCCGAGGCGTTCAACACCCTGTACACGGTGCTGGTCACCTTGACCAAGGTGGCCGCCCCGCTGCTGCCGATGATCACGGAAGTCATCCATTCGGCGTTGACCGGTGAGCGTTCGGTCCACCTGGCCGATTGGCCGGAAGCCGAAGCGTTCCCCGAGGATGACCGGCTGGTGGATGCCATGGACACCGTGCGTGCGGTGTGCTCGGCGGCAAGTTCGGTGCGCAAGTCCCACAAGCTGCGCAACCGCCTGCCGTTGAATGCGCTGACTGTGGCGCTGCCGGATTCGGCGCAGCTGGAGCCGTTCACCGACATCATCGCCGACGAGATCAACGTCAAACAGGTACGTCTGACCGACGATGTGGATTCGGTGGGCCGTTTCGAGGTTGCCGTTGAAGCCCGTGTGGCAGGCCCGCGGCTGGGCGGGGATGTGCAGAAAGTCATCAGGGCCGTCAAAGCCGGCAACTACACCCGTGACGGCGACACCGTCATCGCCGACGGCATTGAACTGAAACCCGGGGAGTTCACCGAACGGCTCAAGGCCGCCGATCCGGACTCGACCGCCCAGGTCGAAGGTGTCGGCGGACTGGTGGTGCTGGATTTGAAACTGACCGAGGAGCTGGAAGCCGAAGGCTGGGCCAACGATGTCATCCGCGGCCTGCAGGACGCCCGCAAGGCCTCGGGATTCGAGGTGTCCGACAGGATCACCGCCACCGTGTCGGTGCCGGAAGACAAACTGGAGTGGGCCACTACCCACCGGGACCGGATCGCCGGTGAAGTGCTGGCACGCACCCTCACGGTGACCTGCGACGACCTCGACGGTGAGGTTCACGCGGTCGCCGGTGATGTCACCGCCACCGTCGAGAAGCTTGCCTAGCGGCTTTCGTTTTTCCCGCACGACCACCCCGCCACCGGGCAGACAGACCCTGTCTCGCGCCCCGGTGGCGGGGTGGTTTTTGCTCTCCCGGAGCCCCGCGCTGAGCCGGTGGGGACACCACCGGTGTTTGTGCGACACCACTGCCTGTGCCGGGCGGGAGCCGCCGAGAGGGGAAGAGGCGGTGTCAGCCGAAGTGGTCGATGGTGGTGTCGATGCCGTAGAAAGCCAGCAGATCGACGACTTCCTTTTCCGGTGTGGACGGGTCACAGTTGGCGGCCTCGGGAAGCAGATTGATCACTTCGGCAAGTTCCGCGGCCGCGCGCACCCCCCGCCAGTGGGGCACTTCATCGTGTTCTTTGACGATGCGCATAATCTCCAGCAGGGCGGTGACATGCTGCACACTGGTTTTCGGTTCAGCCGATTCCTCGGAGAAAAACCGCCAGAATTCATCCGCGGCCGCACCCCACCGTCGGGAGCGGGCATTGACCACCGCGCGGGCCCGGGTGATGGTGGCCCGGCTGAAGCACTCGTCATCGGTGGGGCTGAGCGGATGGGTGAGCATTCTTTCAGCCCGCACGAGATAGTCCATGGCCAGGGCATGGGCATCGTCGTCGGGATTGTTCTGCCACATTGACGAGGTGACCGCGGCAGAAATACAGGCGTTGAAGTGGTTGTCGAAGATGGTTTGCGCCACCATCCTCAGGTGCCCGAGCGTGAGCGGCGCGATGGTGCCGCTGGTGTCGACAGCGGGGTCAGCTGCCTGCGCCAGAGACGGAAACATTTTTTCCGGAATCGTCCCGGAGGTAAAAGGACTGCGTTGGGGCATCGACCGGGAAAGGGCGTCGATTCTTTTCGAGACACTGCTGCCCGGCCGGCAGGTCGCCGAGGATAGGTCATGGATTTTCCAGGAAAAATTCTCGGTGACCAGTTGGGACATCAGCCCGGTTTTTTCCTCGCACAGGGCGATGAAACGCTCACAGGCGGCGATTTTCTCCTTCGGCGAGGACACCGATCCGAGGGTTTCCGCCGCCCGGTAGCAGGTTTTCAACTCCACCAGATCATTGCCTGTCGCCCGGGCCCACTGCGACAGGTGCATCCACGCCCCGGACGCCGCCAGTGAATCGGTGTGTTCCAGATGTGTGGTGGCCTGGACATGCAGCCGGGTTTCCGCTGCCGACAACCGCCCCACCTGCTTGCATTCGGCGGCCATGTCCAGATACCGCGCCCCCACCGTGGTTGATGCCCGCGAACAGTAGTCATCGCCCAAATAGGGTTGTGCAGTCGGATCCGGGCCGGCCAAGACCAGCAGATCACAGACAGTCGCCAGATAGCGGCCGATAAACGTGTCCTCATGCTCAAGCAGTTCGGCAAGGACCCCGGCGCACAGGTGCTCGTCCCTGTCGGCCCGCAGCACAATCCAGGCGAGAACCGGAACAATGCCGTCACCGTCGCCCGTCCGGTGGCGGACAAGATCGATGACCTCGTCTTCTGCCGCGCACAGTTCAATCAGGCTGTCGTCGTGGGAGGTATCGGCATTGTTTTCGGCCGCATGGAACCGCCACACTTTCAGCCAGTCGTGCCCCGGTGCGGCCGGGCTGAGATCAGGCCAGTCGGCGAAAATGTCCGGAACCGTGTCAGCCATGGTGGGGGCGGTGAAAAACCCCATGGCTTCGATCATGGCCCCGGCGCAGTCGAGCGCCCTCGGGTGATCGGCGGCCCGGGCCTCGGCCACCAGTGCGGCGGCGGTGGGCTGCTCGCCGATACCGACCCGGCCGACCAGCATATCGACCAGGGCGAAAAACGCCGGATCAACCCGTCCGCTGTCCGCACCGGTGAGCACCGCGGAAAAAAGAGCGGGAATATCTGCGTCCGTTGTCTGCGACGGAATGAAACCACCGTCGCCGGAGGGTGTGCTCGACATCTCGTCTACGCTTTCTGGCACAAAAAATTTCTGCTGTATCCGGCGGCACCGGCCGGCTGGTCCACACCACCGCAGCTGTGGTCGGCTGCCGGGCGGCGGCAGTGCCGGGGCCACGGCAGCCGGTGGAAAGCACTGCTGAAAAACCAGCCGGGTTCCTGGCTGCGGGGCCGCCACCAACATCAACCCTACGTGCCCGCCGCAGGGTGGGGGACAACCGGGCAACTACCGGCGCCCCGGGGTGTGGGGCGGGGCGTGGACGCCGGCAACCACCACCTGAAGTCATTAACAACAATGAAACCCAACAACAGATGCGGTGTCCGGTCAAGGGAATTGCAGGGGCACATCAGGGTGGGGGAGGGTGTGGGAAACAGTGCGTCATCCGGTCCTGCCGGAGGTTGCCCACAGCCGGGCGGCGCTAGGCTATCAGTCCAGCTCACAGGGTGTGTGTGAGGTTCACCTGCCAGTCTCACAGGCAAGGGGTGGTGTCCTTACCCGCAATCGTCTAGACTCGTCCGTGGTGGGTGCCCTCACAGTGTGAGGGCTGTCCGCTGTTTTTTTATTTCCAGTGGACATGCACCGGCCACCGACAGCAGGTGGCGGTGAATCTTTTCTGCACGCATCAGAATTCACTTTTTCACCGGCCAGATCGCCATCCCCGGTGAACAAACTGCAAGGAGCACTGTAGCTGTGGCCGCTGATACGACGAATAAGGCACCAAAGAGCAAAAAGAGCAAAAAACGCAAAAAGAAGCTGTGGATTATCACCGCCGTGGTGGCGGTGATTGTTATTGCTGCACTGATCGCCGGATTCTTCGCTTTCCGCGGCGGCAAGGAAGATGACTCCGTCTTGGCTTCTTCCGACTACACAGTGGCTGAAATCGGCGAGATTTCAACCACCCTGCAGGTGTCCGGCACGGTGGACGCGGCGAAAACCGAATCGCTGACCACCACATTGACCGGCCCGATTTCCTCTATTGCGGTCAAGGTGGGTCAGCGGGTCAACAGCAATGATCTGCTGGCCACCGTCGATGTCAAGGATCTGCGCCAGGAACTCAACGACCAGGTTGCCCGGCAGGCCGATTCGGTGCTGTCCGCCCAATCCGCGGTCGAAAAAGCCCAGCAGGCCTACCGGGACCAGAAGCAACTGGTTGACCGTGGTTTGGATGGATCGCTCAATGGCGCGCAGGCTGCTGTCCGCCAGGCCGACCAGGCCTACGATGATGCGCAGCGCGCCTACGAACAAAAACTCAACGACCGCCGCGACGGGTTGAATGAGCAGCTGCGTTCCCAGCAGCTGGCCCTGGAACAGTCCCGCAGTCAGGTGCTCAGCGCCTCTTTGTCGGTGGTGCGCTCTGGAATCGGATCGGTCACCGCTATCGCCCAGTCCGCCGAACGCGCCCGCGACATTGCGGCCGACCGGGCTGAAATCGGCAGCCTGAAAGAAAAGATGGCCGAGGCCGACGGTGCCGAGAAAAAGGCCCTGGAAGCCAAAGTCACCGCACTTGAACAGGGCATTGAGGCCAAGCGCGAGCAGACCCCCCTGGGAATCGATGAAGGGCAGGTCAACGCGCACCTGGGCAGCGTGGAAGCGCTCAGCGGGTTGAATACTTCCATCCAGTCGCTGGCTGACCAGCAAAAGAGCTTCGAACTCGGTTTGCGTCAGCTTGACCGTGAGCTGGCGGACGCCCAGCGTGGTGTCGCTCGCGCCTTCGAGGCGAAAACAGATGCCGCGGTGTCGCTGGAAGCGGCGAAACTGCAGTCCGAGCAGCAGCTGCAGCAGGCCGCCGATGCTGTCGCCGACGCGCAGCGCACTCTCGATTCTGCGGGCAACCAGGCACAGTCCTCGGTGCAGAAACTCCGCGACGACATTGACTCCAACGAGATTCGGGCACCATTTCCGGGACTGGTGACTGTGGTGTCGGGCAAAGAAGGAGCACCCGCCCAAGGGCCGGTTGTCACCATCGCCGATGATTCGACCCTGGTGATCAAGACATCGGTGCGGGAAAACGAAGTGCCCAAGCTCAAGATCGGAAACCCGGTGCGTTTTACCACCCGTGCCACCGGCGATGCGGAATTCACCGGTGAAGTCAGCTTCATCAGCCCGGTATCGGAAAAGATCGGGCAGGCTGCCGCCGCCGACGCCAAGGGGCCGTCAACCGGTGGAACCAGTGCCGAACCGCCGATGTTCCCGATTGAGATCACCGTCACCGGCAACACCGAGGGGCTGAAGATCGGTGGCTCAGCCAAGGCCGAGATCACCCTCGACAAAGTCGAGAACACCCTGGTGGTGCCCCGCGGAGCGGTCATTGACGGGCCAACCTCCAAGGAAGTGCTGCGTATCGGCGACAACAATGTCATCGAGCGGGTCAAGGTCGAGGTCGGCACCGAAAACGACTTCTCGGTGGCGGTCACGGGCGGGGATCTGAAATCCGGTGACCGGATCATCAGCAATGCGTCCAGCCGTCGTGACATGGTCGGCCAGAGCGTGGACATCAACGACAGCCCCATGCCGGGCGGGGACGGTCCACAATCCGGGACCGGCGACGAGGAAGACTCCGATTCCGCGGGCAACAAGGTTGAAAAGGAAGGGGAGTAGACGTGTCAGAGCACGCACTGTCCCCCGACGGGGCCCCGGTGCTGCCGGACACACCGTCGTCGCGGCAACCAGCGGGGAACCACCTGGTGCAGATGCACGGTATTGTCCGCAGTTTCAATACCGGCACCCCCGAAGAACTGGTGGTCATTCCCGGCGTCGACTTCGTCATGGATGAGGGGGATTTCACCGCGATCGTCGGGGCGTCGGGCTCCGGTAAATCAACACTGATGAACATCATCGGGCTGCTGGACAGGCCGAATGCCGGAAGCTACCTGTTTCAGGGCACTGATGTGCTCGATGTCGACGATGATGAGCTGGCCCGCTACCGCTCGCAGAACATCGGTTTCGTGTTCCAGAACTTCAACCTGATCGGGCGCATCAACGCCAGGAAAAACGTCGAAATGCCGATGATGTATGCCGGAGTGTCGAAAAAGCAGCGGCGGGAACGCGCCGAGGAACTGCTGGAGATGGTCGGCATGGCCGACCGGATGAACCACCAGCCCAATCAGTTGTCCGGTGGCCAGAAACAGCGGGTGGCGGTCGCCCGGGCGCTGGCCAACCACCCGAACCTGCTGCTGGCCGATGAGCCGACCGGTGCACTGGATTCAGCCACCGGCCGGATGATCATGGACATGTTCCATGACCTGCACGAAAACAAGGGTGTGTCGATTGTGTTCATCACCCACAACCCGGACCTTGCCGACGAATGCCAGAAAACCATGCACATGGTCGACGGCCGTTTCGTCGACTCCTCCCAGGCGGTGGGATAGATGAACTGGAGCGAATCAACATCCCTGGCGTTGGCCAGCCTGTGGGCGAACAAGCTGCGCAGTTTCCTGACTCTTTTGGGCGTGATCGTCGGTATCGCCTCGGTGGTGACGATTCTGACGCTGGGGGCGTCGCTGCAGGCCCGTATTTTCGGTGATTTCAATACCGCCGGCATCAATGACCTGCAGGTGGCCGTGGAGGCCCGCCCCGACCCGAATGAGAAGGAAAAAGCCGCCGAGGACAATATGTTCGGCAGCTACAGCTACAGCCCGGTTCCCGACCGGGATGCGATCAGCCCGGCGATGATCGAGGAAATCCGCAAGCATTTCGGCGACCGTATCGACGCCATCCAGTTTTCCGGCAACAACAGCTACCCGGTGACCGCCACCCCGGGGCTGAAACTGGATCCGGAAACCTCGGCGATGATCCGTTTCGCCGGCCCGGACTACATGCGGGCCAATGACATCACGGTCTCGGTGGGGCGTCCTTTGGAAAAAGCGGACATGGACAGTGCCTCCCGGGTGGGGGTGGTCAGCCAGAAACTGGTGGACGAACTGTTCGACGGTGACGCGCAAGCCGCGATCGGCCAGCAGCTGTCGGTACAGTCCGACGGCTCGAATGTATCGGTGTCGTTTGCGATTATCGGTGTGGAAAAAGAAAAGAAGGACAGCATGTCGTTCGGTGATTTTTCCCGCTCGTCGATTACTGCCCCGTACACCGCCAAAGACACCCTGCAACCAGGCAACACCAACTACCAGTCGATTTCCATCCGCCCCGGGAAGGGAACCGACACCAAAACCCTGGGCCAGCAGGTCCAGGACTACATGGACCGGCAGTATGAGGCCAATCCGGACTACCAGGTCAAAGTCACCGATTTTTCCGCCGACATCGCACAGATTCGGGGAGTGTTTTCCACCATCTCGATCGGCTTGTCGGCCATCGCCGGGATCTCCCTTCTGGTCGGCGGCATCGGGGTGATGAACATTATGTTGGTCACCGTCACCGAACGCACCCGGGAGATCGGTATCCGAAAAGCACTCGGGGCGCGCCGCAAAGACATCCGGCTGCAGTTCGTCATCGAATCGATGATCGTCTGCCTGATCGGCGGTATCATCGGCGTGCTGTTGGGCGGGGTGTTCGGCATGCTGGGGGCGAAACTGATCGGCAAGGTGGTGTTCCCGCCGATCGCCGGGGTTATTGTCTCGCTGCTGTTCAGTCTGCTGATCGGCTTGTTCTTCGGCTATTCACCGGCCAACAAGGCGGCCAAACTCAACCCGCTGGATGCCCTGCGCTACGAGTAGCCCGAAGTTCATTTCCGCCCGTCACCGGTGCGGGGACGCTGTTTTTACCCGGTGAAAACCGCCCGTCCCTGCACCGGCTTTTGCTGTTTTGCAAAGGGGCGTGACACGGCAACGAGGCGCAGCACACCCCCGCCAAGACCTCTCATACCCTGTCACCGGGATGGAACCCTCCCGGTTGCTTTGCGGGCGTGGTTTTGCGGGCTTTGTCCTCAGAGCACGAAAACTCTGGTGCGGGACACAACAGGATGGGGTTTGTCGCTGTGCGGGACCGTTCAATCTTGGGGGGCGGGCTTTCGGCCTGCAACCGGATCCGGTTCGGCACCGCCCCGTTGCACGCACTGAACCAGCTATGTTGTGCTCCGCGGTGGCCATAGGCCGACCGGTGGTCTTTTTTCGCCGACTGTCCCACAACCGCGTTCGTCCACCAATTGTTTCGCCGGGGCCTGCCGGCGCTGACCCCCGGAGTTTTTTCGGAAAAAGTCCGTGATCTTTCCGCGGGATTCCACGGGTGGACCCCGGCTGTCGGCGGAGACATTGTTCCCCGGGGATGGGCCATGGACGTCCGGCTAGACCAGTACAGCACCGGTGGCGGATATGGCGATGACCACCAAAGTCAGGATCCCGCCGAAGGCAAAGGGTTTGTGCCCGGCGGTGGTGATCGTGGCTGCCGTCACCCCCAGCCCCTGGGCAAACATGGCCGCACTGAACAACAGGGTGCGTATCCAGCTTGTGGCATCGATGACCGGTTCCGGGACGGCCACAAAAGTGCGCACCAGCACCAGGCTGACGAATCCAATCACGAACACCGGTATCAACGGCGGCAACACCACATCGGGGTCCCCGGGCCGGGCGGAGCTTTTCACATGCCGGCGTTCAGCAACGGCCAGCAGCGCCATCATGGGGCCCAGGCACAGCACCCGCGCCAGTTTCACGGTGACGGCGATCGGCAAAACTGCGGCTCCCGCCACTTGTCCGGCTGCCACGGCCTGGCTGACTTCGTGGGTTGACGCCCCGAGAAACACGCCTGTTGAAATATTGTCCCAGCCGAGAAGATGCGCGGCCAAAGGACCGGCGCCAATCATGAGTGTTCCCAGAAGGACAATCACCGCGATGGCGGTAATGAATTCATGCTGCCGCTTCCTGGTGGTGATACCTTCCACCGCGGCAATGGCGGCTGCCCCGCAGATGGAACACCCGGCGCCGATGAGCAGGGACTGCTCCCGGGTCAGTCCGAAAGCCCGCCCGAGGGGAATCGCCGCCAGAAGACCGATGGTGACGACCAGACCAACAGTGACAAGCGGCATCCAGCCCAGATCCAGGATTTCCGCCGCCGGAACAGACAATCCCAGAAGACCCACACCCACGCGCAGCAGCTTCTTCGAGGTAAACAGCACGCCAGCGTCGGCTGCCCGTGGCACCCGGACAAGATTACCGGCAATAATTCCCAGTATCACCGCTACCAGCAGCTCGAGGGACAGGCCGGTGGCATGCTGTATTGCCGCGGACACGACGAGGGTGATGGCTGCACCTGCCGCGCACAACACAAGACCCGGTACAAGGGGGCGTAGGGGACTCACGGGTTAAAACTTACCTCCTTGCTGGTGTGGTCCGGAACACCCGGGGGACAAGGGGCGGCCGTGCGCCCACAGATCGAACACCTGTGTTAACACGTGTGGTACTTTTTCCGGTTATGAGACGCTGGGTGCTGCACATAGACATGGACGCGTTTTTCGCCTCCTGTGAGCAGCTGACCCGTCCCACCCTGGCCGGACGGCCCGTTTTGGTCGGGGGTGTCACCGGCCGGGGGGTGGTGGCGGGTGCCTCCTACGAGGCCCGGGGATACGGGGTCCATTCGGCCATGCCCGTCTATCAGGCGCGGCAGCTGATCGGGTTCAAAGCTGTGGTGGTCCATCCCCGCAAAGCCGTCTACTCCGCGGCCAGTAAACGGGTCTTCCAGCTGGTGCGCCGGGAAGCCGGGGTCATCGAACAGCTGTCGATTGATGAAGCGTTCATGGAACCCGAATGTCTCAAAGGGGCAAGCCCCGACAAGGTGAGGGCATGGGCGGACCACCTGCGCGCCCTGATCGCCGAAGAAACCGGCCTGCCCAGCTCGATTGGGGCCGGAAGCGGCAAACAGTACGCGAAAATCGGATCCGGGGTGGCCAAACCCGCGGGCTGTTGCGTCATTCCGGTGGAAAAACAGCACCAGATGCTCGATCCGCTGCCGGTGCGCAAACTGTGGGGCATCGGTCCGGTGGCGGAGAAAAAACTGGCCCAGCTCGGTATTGAAACCATCGCCGATTTCGCGGCATTGAGTGAAAAAGAAGTGCGGCTGGTACTCGGCCCCACCGTCGGGGTGGGGTTGTGGAAACTGGCCCGCGGTACCGATGACCGGCCGGTCGCACCGAAGGCGGTGGCCAAACAAATCTCCCAGGAACACACCTTCGGGCGGGATTTGACCACCCTGGCACAGGTGACTGCTGCCGTCGACCGCGCCGCCCACGGTGCTTTTCAGCGGCTGGAGGCTGACGGCCGGGGTGCCAGAACGGTGACGGTGAAAATCAAAACCACCGATTTCAAAATCACCTCCCGCTCCCAGACACTGCCGTATGCGACCCGGGATGAACAGACGCTGGCCGCTCTGGCCCGGGAACTGATCCGGCCCCCCAGCGACACCGGTGCCCTCAGGCTGGTGGGAGTGTCGTATTCGGGGCTGGAAACACCCCGGCAGGATGTGCTTTTTCCGGAACTCGACCGGCAGCGCACCACTGTCTCGCAGGTCTCGGACTGGGAAACCGGGGTCAGATCCTCCCGACCGGCCGCGGAAGTGTCGCAAGCCGGTGATTGGGGTGAGGTGGAGAAGCCGGAGAGCCGTTTCCGCGCCACCGATGATGTCTTCCATCCGGAGTTCGGCCACGGCTGGATTCAGGGTATCGGGCATGGGGTGGTCTCGGTGCGTTTTGAAACCCGGGCGACAGGACCCGGTCCGGTGAAATCCTTCGCTGATGATGATGAAAAACTCCGGCTGGCCGATCCGCTCGATTCGCTGGCCTGGCAGGACTGGTTGGAGCGGCGGGATGAATCAGACGAAAGCTGAAAAAGCTGCTGCCCTCGGCAGCGCCGCAGGCGAGGTTCTCCGGTGGCGTCCCGGGGCGCCGGGACATGGCCGGAGGGACCGGAAGCGGCATGCGGGGCCGGATGCCTGTGGTGCCACCCGCCGTCGAGTGGGTGTCGTCCGGCCGGTGGGGCTGGCACGGCACCCTGGTATCCCTTCTTTCGGGGGAGCCGCCGCTGGGGTGGCCAACCGGGCTGTCCGCACGCTTCAGGTGTGGTGCACTGTACCGGAGTGCGGGGCCGTGACCTGTCCTGTTGGGGCAGCAGAGTTGACAGGTGTTGTTCAGTAGCGGACAGGTCCCTTCATGCGGGGAGTCCGCAGCCGGGGATATGTCCGGCAGGTGTTGTCAACTGCTCGTTTCCTGATCCGCAAGGTATGCTCATTGGTGGGGCTCAGCACTTGTTCCCTGCATGTCGCCACGAGAATTGAGAGCTTGCGTCCAATGGGAGAACTAGCCGGAAAGCGTACCGGGCGGTGTCTGGATTTCACCCAGGCCACCGCCGAGATTGGTGCGCTCAGGACGGTGTTCGACCGGGCCCGGGACGCCCTCGGCCCCGACGAGCCGGTGGTGTGGCAGTTGGCCGGCCGGTTGGCACTGGCTCTGGCCGAACACGACCCATCCACTGACGCCTCCTCGCCGCTGGCCATAGAGGCCATGGCGCTGATGACCTGGTCGGTGGGTCATGCTGGACGGATGGCCACCGATTCGGCTGATCTTCTCACCTGTCTGCACCGCCAGGCCGAGGTCTACAAGCTGCTCGGCATCACAGAAGACGAGTTGTTCGTGCGGCAGGAAATCGTGCAGCTGATCAACCGCTACCCGGGCCGCCTGGATCACCGGGCCGCCTTACGGGCATCCCTGAACCATGCGCTGGCCCTGGAAAACGTGATGGGTCCTGCCGTGGCCCTGCTTGAACTGGAACACCTGGTGGCGGGGTGTCTTGAACGCGGCGACTACTCGCCGGTGGTGCTGGGCATGTTGACCGACATCACCCGGCTGCGGCTGTCGGCGGGCCTGTCCGCTGAAGCCCTGTCCGCGGCGCAGTCGGCGCTGGCGGTGTTTGACCTGGGATACCCCTTCGACGACAACGACGATGCCGTGGCCCCCTATGCCGGAACCATTGTTGTGGCACCGGATCCCTCCGACCCCGGGCCGGGGGATCCCCAGCAGGTGTGGGAAGACACCGTCGGGCATTGTCTGGACATCATCATCGATTCTTCCCCGCGGGACCGCCGCGGCGTGGGCGCTGTGGTGGGGGAGGCTGTCAGCTGCGCCGAATTGTGTTTCGGTGTCGGCTCGACCATCGCCCTGGCCGCCCGGCTGCGGGCTTTTCTGTGGGAGCTGACAATCGCCACAAGCCTGCGCAAAGAACATCTCACCGTGTTGAATTCGTTGAGCCGCGATATCGCCCTGCAGACCATCGAGGACGCGGAAACACCCGATAATCCGGCCAGCGGCACCAACGGCACTCTGCTGGATCTGCAGTCCCGGGTCAATGCCCATCTGGGATTGGCGATGGCGGCAAAGGGCCGGGGTGAAGCCGCCAGGAAGCAAGCCACCAACAATCTGCGCCTGGCGCTTGACCGGGGGGCCGGTCTTGACCATCAGCTGCGCCGCCGGGTGGAGGATGCTCTGGGCGAGCTTGTCGCGCAGCCGGAAAAACCCCACCCGGATAGCGGTCACCCCTGACCCGTTGCCACCGGCCGCACTGGTGTGGCGCCCACAACCACCGTCTGACCCGGGGTGGGGCAAGCTGCGGGGTTTTGGTTCCCCTAGAACAAGGTTGCGGGATGGACCCCGGCGGCAATGGCCGCGGCCAGAAGCACCCGTGCCTGCCCGGCGCGCAGATAGCGTGATCCTATGGCGCCCGCTGCTTTCAATGTGGCCCCGCCGCCGGCCCCGCCGTAGCTTCCGTGCACCTCGCCGCGGGGAACCCGGGTGGTGATGACCACCGGAATTCCGTCGTGCAGGGCGTCGGCGATCGCCCTTCCCATGCCGGGACCCACATTGCCGCCGCCCAAAGCCTCCACAACCAGGCCCTGCGCCCCGTTGGCGATGGCGGCCTGCACCAGATGACCGTCATCGCCGGGGCTGGCGCAAATAACATCGACGGTGACGCCGGCGAGTTCGGCCACGGGCAGCGGGTCGGGCCGGGCCGGTTCCTCCGGGGCGTTGGTGGCGAAAGCCAGTTCGTCGGTGGTGTGCCATTTCACCGCCCCGCGGGCCGGCAGGACGGCGCGGCCGAACACGATCAGCGCGCCGATGCCCTGTGCTGTGGGGGCGGCGACAATATTGACCGCATCCAGCAGGTTGAATATGCCGTCGGCCTGCGGATGGTTGAAGGGTTTTTGGGCACCGGTGATCACCACCGGGCGGTCATCGGAGTGGAAAACATCGATGGCGACGGCTGTTTCCTCCATCGAGTCGGTGCCGTGGGTGACAATCACCCCGGTGACCGTGTCATCGGATAAAGCCTCGTGTACCGCGGCGACCACCGTGTCGATATCGGCGAACCCCATGGCCGAGGAATCCAGCCGGTCGATCTCGGTGACGGTGAACCGCACCGACGGGCAGCGGGCGGCGATCTTGTCGACCAGTGCGGTGCCCGACACCGTCGGAATCAGTGCGCCGGTGTCATCGGCGGTGCACGCTATGGTGCCGCCGGTGGTGATCACGGCAATGTGGGCCTGGGGGATGTCATCGGTGGTCTTGCTCATGGGCACAACACTGCCACAGCCGCCGCCCGGGCCCGGTCACCGGCACGGCGGAAAAAGACAATGGGTGGGGTGTGGAGCCGAGCGGGCGGGAAAACACCCGCCGCCAGCCCGCGGTGGAGGCGGCTGTGCAGATGGGGGCGGCCTGGCGGTGGATGGTGTGTGACGACAGGGGTGGGTGGTGTGAGGTTTCTAACTTCCCGCCGTGTTCCCCGACAGGGGATGGCGCCGGGGTGTGCCGGGGCGTGTACGATCGTCACGATAAACGGGCTCCGGCGGATGACTTTTTCCGGTCATTTGCCGCTCGGGTGCCTTCAACCGTCTTCCACCGGTGGGTTTTTCCAGGAAAAAACTCATGTCCCGGATGTGTCATCCGGTCCCGTGCCCGCGGTGTCCGCGGCCATGGCTGCGGCAGGTATCACGACCGTGGGCCGGGGCAGTCTGCGGCGGAAGCACAAAAATCAAACACCACAAGGAGTTTTTGCACACCGTGACCTTTTCGACCCACCCCACCAAGATTGGTGCGGCCTGCCTGGCCGGCGTTTTGGTTTTCGGACTGGCCGCCTGCAGCGGCGAGGATGATTCGACCGACTCCACCGCCACCACCGCCGCGTCACCGGCAGCTGTTGAATCGACAGCCGCCGCCGGTTCCACCAGTGCGACTGCTTCGGTGCCGATGCCCACGCCGGATGAACTCAATGATGTTCTGGCACTGGCCACCGATTCGAGTGCCCCGCTGGAGGAGCGGATTCTCACCGTCCAGGGCGGCGAGAAAGCCCCCGATCTGTTTGATGTGATGGCCCAGTCGAAGCAGGAATCAGGCGCCAACTTCGTGGTTGTTCCCCCGGTGCTCAAAGGCTACAGCCCGACCAGTGTTTTGACAGTGGTCAAAGCCACCCTGCCGGACCGTGAACCGCAGACGGCCACCGACGTGGAATTCGTTTTCGAGGACGGCCACTGGAAGCTCGCCCAGTCCTGGGCCTGCACCCTGGTCAGCAACGCCGGACTGGATCCGTCGCAAATCCCGGACATGTGCAGCAACGATCCGGCGGCCCCGCCGGTCAATACCGCGGCCCCCGACCCGGCGGCCGGGCAGCCGGAGGGTCAACCGCAGCAGCCGGTGGATCCGGCTGCCGTTCCGGCCGACCAGCAGCCTGCCGCGCCGCAGAACTGAGTGCCGTTTTCTTTTTTCTCCCGCCACCCTGCCCCGGATATCCGGGGCAGGGTGGCGTGGTGCGTGGTGGGGGGTGTGGCAAAAAATCATCCGGGCCGGGGATGTCGTTGTGTCCCGGTGCGATCACCGGCGGGGCCGTGTCTAGTGGCCGGGGGCGTCAGGCGGATTGAAACCGATGGTGAAGGTGGTGTCCTGCACCACCCAAGTATCGGCCGCCGCAGGCCGCCCCGGCGCTTTTGGGTCCTCCCCGGCGGCGGCGCCGGTGTCCCGGTCGGTCTCGCCGGTGGTGGATGCCCCGTAGATCACCCTGGTGGTCAGGCTGATCTCACCGGTGGCCGGAAGGGGCCGGGACAGATCGACACGCAGCTGGCCACGGGTGGTGGTGGTCGCCGACAGCACGCTCAATGCGGCGGCCCGCGCCCCGGAATCGTAGGGGATGTCCCGCAGCGCCGGATGCCGGTCAATCTCCAAGGCCAGGGTGACAACCGGGTGGTCGGTGCCGTCGGGCTGGTCGATGTCGATGAGAGTGTAGGTGACCTCCTGCAGCATGGAGGTATCCCCGGGCAGCGGTGCGGAGGTGGTCCACACCGCCCCGCGGCCGATCGGCTGGTCGGGAAAAATCACCGGAATACCGGCCAGTGCCAGCAATTTGGCTTCCACCAGTGCCCGGGCACCGGTGGTGGCATTATCCGGGGCGCTTAACCGCCACCGGTAGACCCGGCCGGTGGCGTCAGTGTCGGAACCGAATCCGAACCCCACCGCCGAGACCGGATCCGTGCCGGTGCCGTCGGTGTAGTCGATGCCGGTGACGGTGAAATCGGTGCGCCGGTCGGGGGCGGGCAGCCCGTCGCCGCTGCTGCCCGCGGCAATCCCCGCCGCATCCTCGCCGTCGACGGGCACCTGCCCGCCGTCGAGAGTCAGCCACATGGTGTCGGTGGACTGCGGGGCCTGCGGAGCGGTCCCGGCTGAGCCTGCGGGCAGCACATTCTGCGAGAAACCGGCGGTGACCTCGACCAGCAGGTTCTGCTCTTGCGCGGTGGGGGAGAAAGCCAGCAGGGTCGACGGGGCCGAACCCGGATCAAGCACCGTGGTTTTCGGCGGGCTGGCCGCCACCGTGGCGGCCGTGGCGGCGCTTTCCCCGGAACCGTCGGACGGGCTGCCGCTGCCGCAGGCGGCAAGACCGGCCGTCACGGCCACGGCGGCGGTCGCCGCCACAAGACGCGGACGGATGAAACGGCGTTCGACGTGCTGGCGGCGTGTCATGGTGGATAATCTACCGGCAGCACAAATCACCCTGCCAGCGGCCCGGCTGCCACCCCCGCCGGTGGTGTGCCGGGACCCGGATTGCCCACCGGCGGGGCAACCGGACACAATAGGGGCCGTGGAGACAACCAACCGACACTATCTGGCACCGATGTGCGCGATCGCGGTGTGTGCGGCCGTCGCCGACCAGGTGAGTAAACACTTCATCCTTCAGTCCATGGCCCCCGGGGAGGTGGTGCCGCTGATAGGCGACTGGTTCCGGTTCCGGCTGACCTTCAACTCGGGGGCCGCGTTTTCGATGGGGGAAAACCTCACCTGGCTGTTCACCTGCATCCAGATTGCTTTCGCGGTCGGCATCCTCGGCTTTGTCTCCCGCAGGATCACCGACCCGCTGTCCGCGGTGGGACTGGCCTGCGTGGCCGGCGGTGCCCTGGGCAATCTGGGCGACCGGTTGTTCCGCGCCCCCGGATTTTTCGTCGGCCACGTCGTCGATTTCATCAGTGTCGGCAATTTCGCGATTTTCAACATCGCCGACTCGTTCATCAGCGTCGGGGTGTTCGTGTTCATTGTGGCGGTGGCCGCCGACGGCTACCGGGAAGCGCAATCCAACCGGCCGTCGGCCAAAGACAGGGGGCAGCTGTGAACCGTCCGCTACGTCAACTGCCCGTCCCCGACGGCCTGGTCGGCATGCGGGTTGATGCGGGGCTTGCGAAACTGTTGGGGATCTCCCGGTCAAAAGCCGCCGAGCTGGCCGAAGCCGGTGATGTGCTCATCGGGGGAGTGCCCGCCGGGAAATCAGCGAAACTGGCCGACAACGATTTTTTGTCGATCACCCTGCCGGAAGTCGATGCGCCGACCCCGGTTGCCGAACCCGTGGAAGGCATGGGGATTCTCTACTCGGATGACGATGTGATCGCGGTGGACAAACCTGTCGGCGTGGCCGCCCATCCGACTGTCGGCTGGGACGGCCCCACCGTCACCCAGGGGTTGGCGGCGGCCGGATTCCGGATATCCACCTCCGGTCCGCCGGAAAGAAAAGGCATCGTGCAGCGGCTGGATGTCGGCACTTCCGGGGTGATGGTGGTCGCCGCCAGTGAGCGCGGCTACACGGTGCTGAAAAGAGCTTTCAAATACCGTACGGTCACCAAAACCTACCATGCCCTGGTACAGGGACATCCCGACCCGACCACCGGCACCATTGACGCCCCCATCGGCCGCCACCCCGGCCACGGCTGGCGGTTTGCGGTGGTGGAGGGCGGCAAACATGCGGTCACCCACTACGACACCCTGGAGGCTTTCCGGGAAGCAACCTTGGTTGAAGTGCACCTGGAAACAGGAAGAACACACCAGATCAGGGTGCATTTTTCCGCCCTGCACCATCCCTGCTGCGGGGATCCGATGTACGGCTCGGAGGAGAAACTGAACAAGCGGTTGGGGCTTGACCGCCAGTGGCTGCACGCCACTTCACTCACCTTCGAGCATCCGGCTGACGGCCGGGAGATGACCATCACCTCCCCCTACCCGGATGATCTGCAGCATGCCCTCGACGTGCTGCGCGCCGGGTAGGCGGGCGGCAGCGACGTCACCGGTCCGGCGCCGCGGTGCCCGCCACCGGGAACCGCGGTGCGGGCCAGGTGTCCCGCCGGCGGATACGGCAGGAAGATTTCAGGTAATTTTCAGCGCGGCTGTCACCTGTTTTGCATCCCGGCACCATACAATTTGTGGCGGGACGCTGTTGTGTCTGTCGGTGGGAAGATGGTCCGCCCGTGTCGTTTTTCCCCGTCGTTGTGCGGACCTCAGCCGGGCCAGCCGGTCCGCTGGCAGCACCCGGCCCTGTCCACCCCCCCGATAGCCGAAGGATTTCCCGCACACCGTGACCCACACACGACCCGAGGACACCACCAGCCGCTTCGATTTCGAGCAGCTCCGCAAAATCGTCGCGATCATCAGCATTATTGTGCTGGTGGCACTGGTTGCCTGGGCCTCCTACCAGGAGCAGGCCGGTCGGCCCGCCCCCTACAACGGTGACAGTTTGGGCAGGAACACCTCCGAGTCCATGGACAGCTATCTCACACGGGCGGGACAGTCACTTGACCGGGCGCCCGCCGACGAAAAAGCTTTCGCACTGGTCACATTCACCGATCCGCTGCCCACCGCGGCAGCCGGACCGGTGTTCGAATCCGTGGGGATCGGCCGGGTCAATGCCCTGATTGTTGATGCCGCTGCGCCGATTGCCCTGCCTGAGCCGGTGGAACCGGACAACCGGGCAGTGGTGTTTGACCGTGCCCTGAAACGGATGGCCGGTACCGTTGGCGCACCCCCCGCATCCAGTGACTTCTGGATCCGGGGCGCGGTGGTGCGTGACACCGGCACCAAGCTGCGTGAGCTGGCCGCCTCCTCCCCGGAGATTCTCGCCGTGGAGGTGCTTCCCCCGGATGCGGCCTGGGGGCTGTTTGGGGTGCAGCCGGTGGTTACCGGCCGCTAGCAGGACAAAAGCAGCGGCCCTGGGCGTTTCCGGCCCAGTGGTGTGTCCGCTACCGGGCGGGCGTGGTGGCAGTCGGGTGTGTGCCGCGCTGTCTCCGGCGGCGGGTGATGCGCTGCTGGTTGAGCAGATCCCCGATGTAGATGGCCACCGATATCCAGATAATGGCAAAACCCAGCCAGCGCACTTGGGTGAGCTGTTCACTCATCACCACCACCGCCCACAGCATCTGGATGGTGGGGGTCATGTACTGCAGCATGCCGATGGTTGACAGCGGAATCGATTTCGCGCCCAGCCCGAACAGCAGCAGCGGAATGGCGGTGACCACCCCGGTGGACACCAGCAGCATGGTGTGCACCGGCCCATGGGTGGTAAATGTGTTGGTGCCCTGTGACTGCAAAACAACAAGATATCCCAGTGCCAGCGGCGCCATCACCATGGTTTCGGCCACCAGCGACACCCCGGCCGGAACATCGACTTTCTTTTTGATCAGCCCGTAGAAGGCGAAAGAAAACGCCAGCCCCAGCCCGATCCACGGGGCATTGCCGTCGATGACCATCATGGTCACCACAGCCACCACCGCGATACCGACCGCCACCAGTTGGGCGGGGCGGAGCTTTTCTTTCAGAAACACCATCCCCAGCATCACGGCCACCAGCGGGTTCATGAAATAGCCGAAGGCGGCTTCGGCGACATGGCCGGTGTTGACGGCAATGACATAGATCAGCCAGTTCGCCGCGATGAACACCCCCGCCATCGACAGCCCCAGCCAGGTTCTGGCGGTCAACCCCCACAGTTTGCTCATTGTCCCGTTGGCGGTGCACACCACGGCCATAAACACCCCGGTCCAGATAATCCGGTGGGCGAGAATCTCTGCCGGGGCGGCCGGAAGCAGCAGCGGGAAATAGGCGGGGAACAAGCCCCACAAAAGGTAGGCGGCGATACCGAAAATCACGGATGATCACCCTACCCGATCTCCGCGCGGATCAGCCGGGCGCCGGCCGGGAAAAACGTCGGCAGTAACGCGTGCCGGCGCTGATGGTGCCCGTGCCCTTGTGGTGCACAAAGCGCCAATGGAACCCAAACTATTTAATAGCATCTTTTTGCCGGGGTGGGTGGGGGAGGCGGCCGACAGCCCGCAGCAGGGGGCAAAAGACCTGTAGAAGGCACACCCGCCCCAGGGGGCAGCCGAATCCGGTTTACCCCGGTAAAGAGTTGAAAAATGCAGGTAAAACGAGGTTTCCTCAGCGGGTGTACGGGTGGAGGAAACCGCCGCCGAAGCGATAGGATGCGACACCATGAGCGGCTCTTCTTTCGTCCACATCCACAACCACACCGAGTATTCGATGCTTGACGGCATGGCGAAAGTGGACCTTCTGGCGGAGGAATGCCAGCGGCAGGGCATGCCCGCGGTCGGTATGACCGACCACGGCAACATGTTCGGCGCCGACGCGTTCTACCATGCGATGACCAAAGCCGGGGTCAAACCGATCATCGGCATCGAGGCCTACATGGCACCGGAATCCCGCTTCAACAAACAGCGTGTCCGCTGGGGTGAACCCTCCCAGAAATCCGATGACGTCTCAGCCTCCGGCGCCTACCTGCACCAGACGATGGTGGCCGAAAACGCCACGGGGCTGAAAAACCTTTTCTACCTGTCATCGATGGCTTCCTACGAGGGGCAGCTGGGCAAATGGCCCCGCATGGATGCCGAACTGATCGCCGAAAACTCCACCGGGATCATCGCCACCACCGGCTGCCCTTCCGGTGATGTGCAAACCAGGCTGCGACTGGGCCAATTCGACGAGGCTTTGGCTGCGGCGGCGAAATGGCAGGAGATTTACGGCAAAGACAACTATTTCCTGGAGCTGATGGACCACGGCATCGACATTGAACGCCGGGTCCGCGCCGAACTGCTGGAAATCGGCAAAAAGCTCAATATCCCGCCGCTGGTGACCAACGACTGCCACTACGTTCTGGAATCCCAGGCGCAGGCCCACGAAGCCCTGCTGTGTGTGCAGACCGGAAAAACCCTGCAGGACGAGGACCGTTTCCGTTTCGACGGCTCCGGCTACTACATCAAAACCGCGGAACAGATGCGGGCCATCTGGGATGATCTGGCCCCCGGCGGCTGCGACAACACTCTTCTGATCGCCGAACGCGTCCAGGACTACAGCGAAGTGTGGGTCGACCCGGGTAAAGACCGCATGCCGATTGCCGATGTGCCCGACGGCTACACACCCACCGAATGGCTTCGCCACCAGGTCAAAGAGGGACTTGTCGCCCGCTTCAACGGCGGGCAGGTGCCGCAGGACTATGTTGACCGGGCCGACTACGAAATCGAGGTCATCGACAACAAGGGCTACCCCTCCTACTTCCTGGTGGTGGCCGACCTGATCAAACACGCCCGTGAAGTCGGTATCCGGGTCGGGCCGGGCCGCGGTTCAGCCGCCGGATCCCTGGTCGCCTATGCCCTGACGATCACCAACATCGACCCGATGGAACACGGACTGCTGTTCGAGCGCTTCCTCAACCCGGAACGCCCGTCGGCCCCCGATATCGACATCGACTTCGACGACCGCCGGCGGGGCGAGATGATCCGCTATGCCGCCGATACCTGGGGAGAGGACAAAGTCGCCCAGGTGATCACCTTCGGCACGGTGAAAACCAAACAGGCCCTCAAAGACTCCGCCCGGGTGCAGTTCGGCCAGCCCGGCTACCAGATTGCCGACCAGATCACCAAAGCACTGCCGCCGGCGATCATGGCCAAAGACATTCCGCTGGCGGGCATCATTGACCCCAACCATGCCCGCTACGGGGAAGCCGCTGAGGTGAGAAACCTCATCGAAACCAACCCGGACGTGAAAAAAATCTATGACACGGCACTGGGTCTGGAAGGGGTGGTCCGCCAGGCCGGTGTACACGCCTGTGCCGTGATCATGGCCTCTGTTCCGCTGCTCGACTACATCCCGATGTGGAAACGCGCCGCCGACGGGGCGATCATCACCGGCTGGCCCTATCCCGCCTGTGAGGCCATCGGCCTGCTGAAGATGGACTTTCTGGGTCTGCGCAACCTCACCGTCATCGGTGACTGCCTGGACAACATCAAATCAAACCGCGGCGAAGACCTCGACCTGGAAGGCCTGTCGGTGGTCGATGACGCCACCTACGAACTGCTCAGCCGCGGGGATACGCTCGGTGTGTTCCAGCTCGACTCCGGTGGCATGCGGGAGCTGCTCAAACGCATGGAACCAACCCGCTTCGACGATATTGTGGCCGCTCTCGCCCTTTACCGCCCCGGGCCGATGGGCATGAACGCCCACTGGGACTACGCGGACCGCAAAAACGGCCGCCAGGACATCACACCCATCCACCCGGAACTGGAAGAACCCCTGCGAGAAATTCTGGAAGACACCCACGGCCTGATCGTCTACCAGGAGCAGATCATGAAGATCTCGCAGAAGGTGGCCAACTACACCGCCGGTGAAGCCGACGGCTTCCGTAAGGCGATGGGCAAAAAGAAGCCCGAAGTGCTGGCCGAGCAGTACGAAAAGTTCTGGGGCGGCATGCAGGACAACGGCTTTTCCAAACAGGCCTTCCAGGCCCTGTGGGACACCATTGAACCGTTCGCCTCCTACGCGTTCAACAAATCCCACGCCGCCGGCTACGGTCTGGTCAGCTTCTGGACCGCGTATCTGAAAGCCAACTACACCTCGGAATACATGGCGGCGCTGTTGACCTCGGTGGCCGACAACAAAGACAAATCCGCCATCTACCTGTCTGACTGCCGGCACTTGGGCATCAGGGTGCTGTCCCCGGATGTCAACGAATCAGCACTGACCTTCCAGTCGGTGGGTGAGGACATCCGCTTCGGTCTGGGTGCGGTACGCAACGTCGGTGCGGACGTGGTCGATTCGATCGTGAAAACCCGGGAAGAAAAAGGCCCCTACAAAGACTTCGCAGACTATCTCGACAAAATCGAAACATCGGCATGCTCCAAGCGGGTCACCGAATCGCTGATCAAAGCAGGCGCTTTCGACTCGATGGGGCACTCCCGAAAAGGACTCATGCTGGTATTCGAAGACGCCGTCGATGCGGTCATCCCGACGAAGAAAGCCGCCGACCGCGGACAGTTCGACCTGTTCGCCGATCTCGGCGGGGGAGGCAGCGACATCGACGAAGCGTTCGCGATCACCATCCCGGAGGACAGCTGGGACAGGAAACAGGAACTGGCCCTGGAAAGGGAAATGCTGGGCCTGTACGTCTCCGGTCACCCGCTCGACGGTTTCGACGCCGCCCTGGATTCACAAACCGATACGGCACTGACCACAGTGCTGTCCGGGGAATTGCGCGACCGCCAGGATGTGGTCATCGGCGGCATCATCTCCTCGGTTGACCGTCGTTTTTCGAAAAAAGACGGCTCCCCGTGGGCGATTGTCACCATCGAAGACCACAACGGCGCTTCCGTCGAGCTGCTGGTGTTCAACAAGGTCTACGCCATGGTGGCCAGCGTGATCGCCGAGGACAACATCATTCTGGCGAAAGCGACGATCTCCAAGCGCGACGACCGGCAATCACTGTTTTGCTCTGATCTCAAACTCGCCGACCTGGGCACCGGTTCAGCCTCCGGCGCGCCGCTGCGGCTAACCCTGCAGGCCCATCAATGTTCGGTGCAGACTCTGGCAACCTTGCGGGAAGTGCTGGAAAGCAACTCCGGCGAATCCGATGTCTTCATCAATGTGGTGTGCGGGGAAAAATCGGCCACCATGATCCTGCCGGAGAAATACCGTGTGGACCGCACCCCGGGATTGATGGGCGATCTGAAGGCCTCCATGGGGGCGGGGATTCTCGGCTGAGCTTCCACCCGATATGAGGTATAGGGATAGTGAATGGCGCTCAGGGTTCGTTGCGTCGTTCACAGCGTTAAGCAAGGTCACAGTTCTGGCAATACGATAAAACCAGTGGTCAGGGCAGGGTTTTTGGTTTACCGGTCATAGTCGTTGCCCCGCTTGTTGGCGGGGCTGAGGCATTGAACTCTTTCAGGTTTACAGATACCCTGAAGGTTGTTGGGGTAAAAGGCGGGCATTGTCCGTCACGCCCCCACGGCGCATCATTTTCCACGAAGAATTGCCTGTCCCATCCCACCCGGAGGAGCCCAGTGTGACTCACGGGTGGAAAACCGCACAAGGTTCATTATCCCGGACCTACTCCGGGATGGGTGCGGCAGATGCGCTGTGTCAGGTGTGGATCAGGGTCTGAAAGTTGAAGGACGTAGACAGGATGACTGTGAAACGAGTGGCTCCCCGCAGGTTGAGCCGTATCGTCGGCGTCGCCGGCATCTGTGCCGTCGCTGCGCTGGTCGGAGCCACCATGTCCACCCCGGTTACGGCAGTTCCGACAACTGTGAATTCCGAGGAATCGATCCCCCCCCCCCTCTGAATCCGGGATTTCCACACCAAGCGTCTCACCGCATCCTGCTGACGATGTAGCGGAAACATCGTCACCGCGAACCGTTCTCACGCCATCGTCGGCGGCGGTATCCCCGCTGAGAACTTCATCTCCGATGGACGCCCCCGGTTCCCAAATCGAAGCGCCATCGCCTGCATTAAAGACGGGGAGCGCTATTCTCAGTAATTCCGTCACGACCGTGCCATCGGTGGACGAAACACCAGCCACAAGTGATCGCGCTGCTACCGCCCCAACAGTTGGGGCACTGTCAAACATGGTTTTCCCGCCTGAACGGTCGCGCACCAAACGTGCTGCGGTGCCGACAGCTTTCAACAGTGAGCGGGCCGTAAACAGTGAGCCTCTGTTGTCTTCCACCGGAAAGGTGGAGTTGGTCGAAGGCCCTGGCTGGAAGCGTGACAAACACACCGTCTCAACTTTCAAGATTAACCAGGGTCGGCCAGTCGCCATCGACAAATTGACCTACAAGTTGACGGAGCGTCCCGTTTTCCAGCATATCGAAGAAGAGGCGAAGTGCCCTGCGAACCCCAGTGGCGTTTGTATGCGGCTCAAGATTGTGGGGCCGAAAGGGGATGTTCTTCTGGACACGAACTCACCTTCCGCGGGTATCTGGAAGTCCGGCACTGGTGCGGGGGATAACTGGAAGTTTTGGCTTTATCCGCCAGATTCGAATCCCAAAAATCCGAAACCGTATCATTACGCCGAGTGGATTGAACTCAATGCTTACAGCGAGTACCTAGATGTGCAGTTCAATAAGAATTCCAATAACGAGGACTGGGAGTCCGTTCCCCTCTACGTGTCACCCGACTCGACCATCACGATGGAATTCTCGTGGAGGGACGAATGGAAAGATGCTTCTCAGATAAAACAAGAGCTGGAAATCTTCGGCAAGTTCGCGGAGAACCTTTCCCAGCCAACTATTCCAGCTGACTATGCACCGGAGTGTAGTGTCTCAACGATTTTCAACAGTCATGGTATTCCGGGCAGACCCATTACCTTGTATAAACAGAGCATCGGTAAAGTCGCGTTCGGCCAAGTGGGGCAACCTGCGGGTTGGAACTACAACGCAACGGCCTTCAGCCCGAAAAATGGGTTGATTTACGCGGTCAGTCAAACTACCAAGGACTCAGCAACCTACCCGGCTGCACACTTGCTTGCCATCAATCGAGAGACCGGAAATATTCAAGATCTGGGCGCTCTGCACAATTTTTATCCCAATGACAACAATGTGATCAACACCGGTTTCTTCACTCCGGATGGGCAATACTGGGTAGGGAATGCGGCCGCAAGAGGAGCTGGTCTCCTTTATAACATTAACTTGGATTCTGGTGTTGTCACTCCTGTCAACCTCAAGCTGGGTACAACCCCATCAGCGAACGATTATCCACAGGATGCGAGGGTTCGCTCAAACGACTTTACGTTTGCGAAAGATAATCCGAAATACGCTTTCGGGTTGATGAATCAGAATACAGAGTTCACCAAACCAACGCTGGAAAGGGTGAATCTTGACCCAGAGAGTGAGAATTTCGGCAAAATCGACCGGATTGCTCTGGACTGGCTACGAAGCGATACGGGGGCAAAACTTGTTACGGGTCAAGGGTCTTATCCCGGGGCGCACTACTATGGTGCCGCTTGGACATACGGTGATGGGACGTTGGGATTCAGCCGCAATGACGGCCGGATCGTCCACCTGAGAATTGAGAACCCAGAGGCTGAGGCCCCGGGGGTTGTTTTCGGCGATCAAGAGCAGCCAAACCCGTTGGGAATCGAACTATTAGGGTCCGTTAAAGGACCCAAAACCAATGCCAACGATGGTGCTTCATGTCAGGGCACGAGTCGGCCGAACTTGTCCGTGACGAAAACTTTCGTCGAGCAGCGCACCGTTGATAACTCGACTGAAACGGTATGGCATGTGACGGTCAGCAATTCTGACGCCCCTGGTACCGGTCCTGCCGCGGGTTTCAGGATGAACGATATCCTACCTGCTGCGTATCAGTCGGCGACCATCGCCGACCTTCCCGATGATCAGAGTGGTGGAGATTCGGCCGATCCGGATTCTGCGGGTGGAGGCTCGGCTGGGGATACATCTGACAGTGGGTCTTCTCCAGATTCGAACGATGATGAATCCGATTCGGGTACCGCCGACACCCTGTTGAAAAACGCTGTCTGTAACAGTGGTGTCAACGCAAAGCAGCGCTATGCGATTCAGTGCCAGGGGGGTTCCCTAGATGTAGGCGAGAGCTACACCTTTGTTGTGACAGGCGTCCTGAAAAGTGATCACACCTGTGAGGCCAACACCTCCACGATTTCGGGATTTGACCACTCGGACAACGAGATTCCGGTCGAACAGCTGCAAAGCACCGCTGAATGTCCGACCTTTAGCTCCAAGAAAGAAGCCCTGGCAGACCAGAATCCTGCAACCGTGGAAGCAGATCCAAAGGCGCCGGTGACAAATATTTCGGATGGAAAAGCCCAGGTGGTGGTCTACTACAAGATATCGGTTGCAAAGAAACTGCCTGGGAGCCAGCAGCTGCCGGGTCCGATTGTTGACACACCGAAGCTTCCCGAGGGTTTCTCCCTGAAGGAGTTCGCCTACAGCGTTGATAGTCCTGTGCCGGTGACAGAGGCGAAGACCCTAAAACCTGGGGATAACAACGAGATTCGTATCCCAGTCGATTCGATAGGGAAGGTAGGCCCCGATGGCAAAGAGATTTTCATTCGGATTACTGCCCAAGCGGAGGCGAACGACTCGGCAGCTCTCACCGATGAGAGATTGACATGCGAGGCCGGGAAAGAAAATAAGGGTTTCATCAACAAGGAGCGCATTGAGGAAGTCAGTGACTCATCTGATCCCCAAGAAGACAACAGTGCTTGTGTAAGTGGTCAGATTCCACCCAAATTCAACCTTCAAAAAACGGTTCAAGAAGGGAGGGAAACCGCATCGGTCGAGCGATTCTCGGACAACAATGTGACAAAGGTCCGGATGACCTCCTATTACACAGTGATCGTGAGGTCTGATCAAAAAACAGCTGTGACTCTGCCAGCCGATGTCATAGACACCCCTGATCTGGCCGAAGGCGTTGAGGTCGAGTCGCTGGAGTATGCGACTGGCGATTCCAACGAAAACTGGACCAAGGCTACGAAAACGACACAAGATCAGTCCCCGTTCGGGTACATCATTCCGAAAGCTCGGTTTGGCTCTGTTGGCACTGAAGGTACTTCGGTGCCTGTCAAACTGGTGACAGTGACGCCGTTGAGTACTTTCACCGATTCCACGTCGAAAGCGAATTTGGTCTGCTCGGACAACACGGCTAAAAAAGGCCTGTTCAACAGTGCGGTGATCCAGGGAGTGGATGAGACTGAAGATCCACGAGCGGACAACTCTGCATGCGTGACACCGACTGTTCCGATGTTCTCTTCGAAGAAGACGGTTGACGACGAAACGCCCGCAACGGTGGAAGTAAACGGAAATACTGCAACCTTGACCTCTTACTACAAGTTGGAGGTCAAGTCCACCAGCGAGGCGGGCTCCGATCTTTTTGAAGATGTTATTGATACCCCACGGTTGGCCGAAGGTGTCAAGGTGTCGGGTTTGAGCTATTTCCACGACGGAGAGTGGGTTGAAGCGGCGAAACAACAGCAAGGAGAGGGCTACAACATTCCCAAAAGCTTGTTCAAGAAGGTGACGAGCGAAGGGAAAGAAGTCAAGATCAAAATGGTGAGCACCACCGGGATCGACAACCTCACAGGTGCCAACTACGAGAATAAGCTGAAGTGTGCAGAGGAAGACGGGGTCAAAACACCTCAGAAGGGCCTTTTCAACCATGTTGAAATACCGGGGATTGGAGATACTGAGGATCCCCGGGGTGACAATGACGCTTGCGTGATGCCACGGTTGCCGAAACTCGTGGTGTCAAAGGACCCACGCCCCGGCAACGCCGTACAGGCGACCCCCGACGGCAAAGCCACTCTGGTCTACACAATTTCGGTTGAAAACAAAGACGATTCTCTCAAGGGAAACACGGGAGTTCTCGTCGATCAGTTCAATCCCACGAATCGATTCATCACCGTGGATGAAGTCACCGTTGTCCAAGACAGTCCTGATCCAACGAATAGTGAAGTCGAGGTTGCTGGTTTCGTCGAATCCCCTGTGATATCGGAGTTCACCGGCACCGGTGCGGTCATCGCTAGTGACGTTATTTTGCCACCCGGAGCGAAACAAACGTTCACGGTCACCGTGAAAGTGACGGTTACTGAAACCAGTGAGAACTGGGCGAGCACAATCGGAAAATGCGACGCGGAGCCCGGTGCATCCGACCAGACTCCCGGCATCAGGAACAAAGTGAAGATGGATGCGGTGGATACTGCGGAGAGGCCCCTCGACGACGATGAAGCCTGTATCCCGGTCACGCGACCTGAAGATGCGACTTTGGTGCTGAAAAAAATGGGGTACGACCCTGCGGCCGGGAGCCCTGACTATCAGCCCCTCGAAGGGGCAGGATTTGCTGTTTATCCCTCAACGGCCAGCGAGGATGGTTCTGAGTCGACCACTTACGCGCCTGATTACAGCAAAGCCGAGGCCGTTCTCACGGCCGATCCCCAAAACACCGGAGTCTTGGTCGCCGAGAATTTGAAGCCTGGGATCTATTTCCTTGTCGAAACACACGCCCCAGCTGGATACAGTCTGCTCCCAGCACCTGTGCAGTTCACCATTGAACCGAAGCAAAACGGGTCCGGATACCAACTCTCCGGTGTTGAAGAAGGGGCGATCGTTCAAATTCCCACCCCGCAGCCAGATGATTCGATGAGGGTCTCAATGCAAATTAATGATGTTGTTCAAGGTCAGCTGCCCGCATCGGGTGGACCTGGTGTTCCTTGGTACTTGGCACTGGGGGCTCTGCTGATGACTCTCGGGTTCGCTTGGGCCAGAAAGAACACCAGTGATCTTCAAAAAACCGGCCGTCCTTAGGCCGTGACCACAACACGAAACACAGACTCGGCGATCACCGACACCGGATTCGGGACAACCGAAGACCGGAAGGTAAAAGGATCGCCGCCCCCGAAGGGATTGTGGCCGGTGGAAACCAGAACCACATTACTTCGGCACCATCCAACAGTTCCCATCAAAGTGAAGGAAGAACGAATGTTAAACAGGACTCAACGTTCCTGCCGGGCAGCCGCCATTGCCGCCGTCATAGGTCTTGGTACTGCCACAGGAACAGTTCCGTTGATTGTCAGCCCTGCTGTTGCGGCTGAGCAGCCGGCCTCGCTGATTGACGCGAGCAAAAATGAACAGGCCAGCATCAAGATCCACAAGCGTCAAGGAGTGGCTGAAACCCCGGAGAGCCATAATCCCGGTACTAAGTTGCAGACGCCTCCCGGTAAGCCTCTCGAGACGGGGCAGACGGCCACATTCACAATCACCAAGTTGCAGGCTGATCTGACTACAAATGCCGGCTTCAAAGCCGCCCGCGAGCTGACGGTCGATAGCCCCGCTGTTGACACCAGCTTTGGTACGAATGGTGTTTCTGAGGCGAAGCAGGCGACAGCAACCAATCCCACTGTCACGTTCGGGAACCTTCCCCTGGGCGTGTACAAGGTCGAAGAAACCGCCGTCGAAGGCGGTCTGGTTCCTGCCGCACCATTCCTCGTTTTCGTTCCGATGACCACGGGAGCAAACCACGATAGCTGGAACTACGATATCGAGGTTTACCCGAAGAACTCCACGGTCAGCGTTGACAAAGAGGTCAAGGATTCTGAAAAAAACGGGAATCTCAAGCAGGCCGGTTCGGCGCTCGACTACACCATTAAATCGGACGTTCCGACAGGCGGCAGTGTCACCAAATATCAAATCGTCGACGTAATCGATGGTCAAGCCGTTGAGTCGGAGGATAGCATTGTCGTCTCAACGGTGACGCTTCCCGGTGGAACGGTATTGCGCGCCTCCGATTACGATGTCGTCAAGGCTGGGCCAGATGGCTCACCGTCGAAGATCACTACGACGATCACCCTGAAGGGCACAGGGTTGCAGAAGCTGAATGCTTCACTTTCCGGTCAAACGGCACCGAAAGTAACCGCGAAGATCAATGTCACAGTGAAAAATGACTTCGCTGCTTCAGAACTGACCAACGAGGCGAAGTTGATTGCCCGTACCGATGGGAGCAACTCCGATACGGAAACACCCGGCAGTGAGGTCAAGACAAAGTTCAAAAACCTCAAGGTTCTGAAGCACAAGGAAGGCGCCGAAAACGAGCCGCTGACAGGTGCTCAATTCCAACTGCACTACTGCACCGGAGACTCGAACAATTTGGCCGTCGACGGTGATGCGATCACGGTTGGTGGTGAGAATTCATGGACCACCGGGGATGATGGCACCATCGTCATCAAGGGTATCCATGTGACCGACTTCTCCGACAATGCTGAGGTCGACAACGGCAGCCAAAAGACCTACTGTCTTGTTGAGACCCAGGCTCCCGACGGATACGAGTTGCTCGCGAAACCGGTAGAGGTGCAACTCACCTCCGCTGATTACACCGGCGATAATTCCGTCGATATTGACGACGGCGCCAAGGCGATCTATAAGAAAGTGCCGAACGTCAAGTCCACCCAGCCCGAGCTGCCGTTGACCGGTGGTAAAGGCATTGCAGCCATCCTCGCGTTTGGTGCTGCCGTGATGGGTGCAGGTTTCCTGTACGCACGCCGCAACACCCGCCGGGCCTGACATTGTGACCGGTGGCTGTTCACGCGCATGTGCCGAGTGAGCAGCCCGGTGCGGTGGCCTGCGGGCTACTGCACCATCGGGCAAGCCGCCCGGTCGGGTGGGGAAGAGCCCGTTTTTCCCCACCGGAAGAAATTGTTGGATGATGTTGGGCCGTCCCGGTTGCGCCCCTGGTGAGCGGCTGTTTATGCAGCCGATCACACAGAGGACGCAACCCGGGCACGGCCGGGGCTGTTGCCATCCACCACATACCCGCTTTCACCACCCGGTGGTGTCTTCGACACCTGTAGGGCGTGTGGCAGGGCAGTGGCTGTGTGCCTTTGTCTCTTTGTCCCCGGTAGTCATCCGGACATCCCGCACCGCAGAGGCTGTGGGACGGGGACGAACCTGTCCATCCATTCCTTAACGCTGAAAGCAACCGATGACACAGACAACCGTGGAGATGCCCTCCGGCATCCACAGGCTGCGCAAAGCAGGACATCCGCTGGTCGGACCGGTCCTTGTCGTGCTCATTGGCTTGTCGATTTTTCTCTACCCCGCTGTGGCCACACAGTGGAACAACATCAAACAGATGCGGGTCGCGGCCGAATACTCGAAACTCGAGGAAGCCGTCGCCCCGGAGGTCATCAACCAGGCTTTGGAAGATGCCCGGTACTACAACGCGCACCACACCAACGGGCCCATTCTGGATCCCTGGCTGGCGCGTGTGACCCCGGACAACACCGAGTACCACACGTATCTCGAACAACTGAATCAACAACCGGCGATGGGGCGCGTGATTATCCCGTCACAGCGCATCGATCTGCCGATCTACCACGGCACCACCCCGGAAGCACTCCAGCGTGGTGCCGGGCACCTGTTCGGCTCCGATCTTCCGGTCGGAGGGGATTCAACCAGAACGGTGATCACCGGACACTCGGGTTTGGCGAACGCCACCTTGTTCGACAACCTCAAAGGGGTGCACGCCGGGGATCCGATCTACATTGTGGCCGCCGGGCAGAAACTCAAATACGTCATTGATCAACTCCAGGTGGTGCTGCCCACGGAACCGGGGAATCTGCGCCCCGTTCCCGGCGAGGATTTGCTGACCCTGATCACCTGCACCCCCTACGGCATCAACACCCACCGGCTGTTGGTGACCGCCCACCGGGTGCCACTGGATGAAGTGAAAGAGCAGGCCGCTTTCGAAACCCGTGGGCCCGCGGTCCAGTGGTGGATGTGGTGGGTGCTTGCCGCCGGAATCCTGGTGATCATTGCCCTGGTGTGGTGGGTGGTGAGCATGCTGCGGACCTACAAGAAACGGGAACAGCTGCGCATCCCCGTCGAGGATCTAATTCCCGTCACCGACTTCGGTATTGACCTGTCGGCCGGACCCCGGACCAGACGCAGTGCCCCCGACCGGAAGGAGCACCGATGACACAACCACAACCGGAATCCGACACGCGGATATCCGCGGCAGAGTCATCTCCGGCGGATGGCAACATTCTCTCCCGGGCCTTTCACCTTCCCTCCACCCACCAGCCATCAGCTTCCACCTGTGACCCACGACTGAAAGACGGACCAGTGACAGCACCAGACATTCGCCGCCGCACAACGGCTGTCATTGTGGCGCTTTGTGTACTGTTCGGCTTGACCATGGCAGGCCAGGGGACAGCCCACGCCGCCTTTGACGGAGTCGTCAAGGGATTTGCCGACAGCCGGGACGTCGCCACCATCGACCCGGACCATCCGGCCAGTTTGACCATTGTTGTCCAGCACGAAAACCCCTACAACGGCCCCGACAAGTATGGGCGCCTGCCGGGCTCACCCGCCGGATACCAAGTGGTGGCCACCCGCATACCGGGACTCGATCTGACCGACCCGTCCACCTGGTCGAAACTGGGCGACTATGCGTTCGGCAATAAAGAGATCATTGCCACCGGAACCCGCTACAACGCGGTAACAGGAACGAACGGGCTGGCCATCATTGATCCGCTACCGGTTGGCGCCTACTACATTCAGGTCACCCCACCGAAAGACGATGAACACCGCTTCTTCGAAATAGATCCGATGGTGGTGACCGTTCCTGTCGGCGGCGACAAAGACTGGAACTACCAGGTGCAGGTTGCCGTCAAAGGTGTCGGTTTCACCAGGCCCTACCCGCCGGAAGAAGAACAACCGCCGCTGTTTCCCCCGGAGCTTTTGATCCCTGCGATCTCCATTCCGATCCTGGTGTGGCTCATTCCGCTGCTGCCCGCACTGTCGTCCGGGGCAAGTGTCCCGCCACCACCGGCGCCCGCACCCACCCCGGCGCCGCAACCGGAACCGGAAAAACCCCGGCCCAACCTGGCGATCACCGGCAGTCCCGTTGACACGGTGATGGCCGTGAGCCTTCTGGTGATGCTGCTGGGCGGTGTGTTGGTGATCGCATCCACCAGGCGGTCACAACGCAGCAGGCGTTGACCTTCACCCGTCAACACGCAATCTTGAGCAGAAGAGACGGCAGTACAAGTCGCTACGACCACGCACAAGCCGCTAAGGCCACCCACAAGCCTTCAATCCGCTGACATCACGAACAAGCCGCTGTCACCCCGGTGCGGTACCGGGATGACAGCGGCTTGCTTGTTGTTGTCGCTTGCGTGGGTGCTGGGGGCGTGGGGCACGGCAGCACCCGCGGCTTCTGCCTTGGCTGTGGCTTCCATCAGCAGGCCCGGGGCAGAGGGCGCTACGGGCCTGCTCCAGTCCTACCCGGCTGGACCTGTTGTGGCTGCCGGGTAAGTGGACGGTGGGTTCAGCTGTGGGGTCAGGCCCAGCTGGTGGGAACCGGGCGGCCTTCGGCAAAACCTGCCGCAGACTGCACACCGACGGTGGCGCGCTGTTGGAAACTGGCGATGGAATCGGCACCGGCGTAGGTGAACGAGCTTCTCACCCCGGAGACAATCCGGTCGATCTGGTCTTCCACACCCGGGCGCACCGGGTCGACATACATGCGGGAAGTGGAGATACCTTCCTCGAACATGGCCCGGCGGGCGCGTTCAAAACCTTCCGTGGTCTGGTTGCGGTGTTTCACCGCCCGGCGGCTGGCCATGCCGAAGGATTCCTTGAACGCCCGGCCGTCGGCATCGAACTGCAGATCACCGGGGGATTCCAGGGTTCCGGCGAACCAGGATCCGATCATGACATTCGAGGCACCGGCAGCCAGCGCCAGGGCCACATCGCGCGGGTGGCGGACCCCACCGTCAGCCCACACATGACCGCCGACCTTACCGGCTGCTTCCGCGCATTCCAGAACAGCACTGAACTGCGGGCGGCCCACACCGGTTTGCATGCGGGTGGTGCACATGGCACCCGGCCCCACGCCGACTTTGGCGATATTGGCACCGGCATTGATCAAATCGGTTGTGCCTTGGGCGGTGACCACATTGCCGGCCACGATCGGCACCCCCAGCCCCAGGGATGCGACTTTGTCCAGCACCTCAAGCATCTGCTGCTGGTGGCCGTGGGCGGTGTCCACCACCAGCACATCGGCGCCCGCTTCGACCAGGATTTCAGCCCGCCCGGTCGGATCACCGTTGATGCCGATGGCGGCACCGACCCGCAGGCGGCCCTGTTGATCGACTGCCGGGGTGTAGAGAGAAGCACGCAGTGCCCCCTTGCGGGTGACAATGCCCTTCAGGTTGCCGTCCGCATCGACAATCGGCGCAAGTTTGCGGGAATGGGCCACCAGAGTGTCGAAAGCCTGCTTCGGGGTGGCGTCCTCACCGATGGTCAAAAGCTCGATGGACATCAAAGCCTGCACCTGGGTGAAGTTGTCGACGCCCGTGAGATCCTTTTCGGTTACCAGACCCACCGGCTTATCGCCGTCGAGCACCACGGCCGCCCCGTGGGAGCGCTTCGGCAGCAGATGCCTGGCATAGCCTGCCGTGTGATGGGGTTTGACGGTGATCGGGGTGTCGAAGAACAGCGATGCGGCTTTAACCTGGCCGATGGTGTCGGCCACAATATCGGTCGGCACGTCCTGCGGAATAATGGTGATTCCGCCGCGCCGGGCGGTGGTTTCCGCCATGCGGCGGCCAGCCACCGCCGTCATGTTCGCCACCACCAGGGGAATGGTGGTGCCCGATCCATCACTGGTCGACAGGTCGACGTTCATGCGGCTTCCCACGCTGGAGCGGGAAGGAACCATGAACACATCGTCGTAGGTCAGGTTGTAGGGGGCTGGTGAATCGGAAAGAAAACGCATGACCCAAACGATAGAGCACCGGCAGCCCAAACCCCGAACCACTTAAAGACCCCCGGGCGATCACACCACCCCTTCACCGGCCGGAGATGGGGTGAAAGGGGTGGTGCCGGCACGGCCGGTAGCGGATTTTCTTACAGAAGCTGCAGCCGCTGTGTTGTATGGCGTGCGTTTCTACTTCATGGGCGGCCAGCCCAATGCCAGCGGAAGACGGGGCAGACCGGAAAGAAGGGTCGGGGCAAGGTGCGGCACAAGCGCAGCGATTGCCGCCAGGACCGCCGCAACCGCGATGATGATCCCGCCGGTGGTGGCACTGCCGGACTTGTCGGTGCGGGTGTCCTTCGAGCTGCCCTGGCCGGTGGTCGACGGGGTGGTGTCATCCGGTGTGGTACCGGGGGTTGTGGTACCCGGTTCGGGTTCCGGTGCCGGTGCCGTGCCGGAGACTTTGAAAGAATAGAAGGTGGTGGTTCCGGACCACTCATTTGCGACCATCACCATGTCCGCCCCGGTGGGGGAGAGCTTGGCCGGAATGAAGTGCACTGATTCGGGCGAAAAATCACCGGCGCCGGGATCGTCCACATCTTTTGTCGGATCGAAGTTGGCGACAAAAGTCTGGAAAGAGGCTTCTGCCGGGTCGGTGATGTCGTAGACCATCACCCCGGAGGCGCGTTCCAGACCGATCAGGGCGAAGGTGCGGTCACCGACCCTGGCCACTTCGGCGGCCTCCGGCTCGGAGAGTTTATCGTCGCTGCGCCACCCGTCAAGCATGGTGGCCAGATCCCCGTTCTTGGCGATCACCTCAGCGAATTCGGAACCGGAATTGAACACCCGCTCACCGGTGGAGGCGTTGTAGATCGAAAAACCACGGCCGCCGAAGGCATAGAGTTCGGAGTAGCAGTCCCGGTCGGCATCCCGGCCCATGTCAGTGAGTACTTTCAGCCGACCCAGCTGTGTGTCCTGTGTGAGGGCCTTGATTTCCTCGCCGGACATGTCCGCGAAATCGTCGCAGAGATCGAGTTTTTTCACCCGTTGTTCATCGGTGTACTTGTTGGGTTTTTTGCCGTACTCGCGGCCGTCGCCCTCGTTGGCGGTGACAATGTAGGTGGTGCCGTCCTTGGTGAAGCTGGTGATGCCGTCAGGCATGGGCAGGCCCTTGACCGGCCAGTTTTTCAGTTCGAAGGTCTCGTCTTTGTCCGAGAAGTCTGTCTTCACTTCGCGGTAGTCGACATATCCCAGGCCGAACACCTTGGTCACTGCCGCGTTGTCAATGTCGATGACGGCGATGGCGTTGTTTTCCTGCAGAGCGACATAGGCGGTACCGCCTGAAATGGTGACGTATTCCGGTTCGAAATCTTTGGCGGCAGTCGACCCGGGCCTGATCCGCACACCGGCCGGCGGATTGTCGTTGTATGCGTCAAAGGCCACCTCACGCACCTGATCCTGCCCGGGGGCAGTCACCGTGTCGGCAAGCGTGATAATCGATACGCTCCCTTCCGGGTCGACGGAATTGTCGTCGGCGGGTTCGCCCTCATTGGCCACCACGGCAAACCGTCCGTCCGGCGAGATTTTCACCATATCCGGCAGATACCCCAGCTCGACCGAGCCGAGCACTCCCTTGTCGGTATCGGCCGCGCCATCGAAGAAATAGGCCTTTCCTTTCCGCGTGGCTTTGGCGTCGCCTTTCGGATTGGCGACCACCACAGCCAGACCGTCGGCGCGCACATCGACGGAGTTGACGTCGACCCCATCGCCGATGGCCAGCGAATAGAGTTTCACCGGCTTGTTCGGATCCGCCAGACTGACCACATCGACGGTGGCTGACTGCGCATTGGTGATCAGTGCATGCTTGCTCGCCGGGTGGTACACCGCGATTTCGGCGGCCGACTGCTGTGTCACCCCCGAGTCGTAGGTGGAAAAAGGCACCATGGTGACATCGCTTCCCCCGGCGGCGTTGACGGTGATCGGGTATGCGGCGCTGTCAGCGGTGGCCTGCGGGGCGGCGGCAGTGGTGGCGACAGTAACCCCCAGGGCGGTCACTGCTGCAACAAGGCGGGTGCGGCTGCGGTTACGAGGGGACATGGACACTCTCCGTGGGATGCTCGGCTGCTGCTTTGATTCTGCGGGTGAATGCGCATGGGTGCGCCATCGCTCAACCCGCATCACCCTGCTTACGGGGGCCGGCTGTCACAGGGGTGCACAGCCGATGACCGGCAGATGAAAAAAGCGGAAAAACAACGTCAAAAACACCGCAGGCGTTGCGAATCGAACAGCTACGTCGGCGAAGCACCAGCCCGGTAGGGGGAAAATTGCCCAGCGGTCTTTTTCGGGATGGGCGGGGGTTGGGGCAGGAGTGCCGGTGGGTGCATCACGGAAAAACGATGGGGTAGGGCATGCCTGCGGCCTGCGGCAGCATGACCCGTCACAGGGGCGGGCAGCCTGGAGAGGGGATCGTCACAAAAAGAGTGACTACACACGCACAGGTCTCAGGGGTTGGCCTGCCTGGCTGTTTGCCGCATCCGGCGGGGTGATCTCCGGCAGTGGTCTCCGCCATCCAGGGGCGGCATGGGACCGGGTACGGGCAATCTCCCGGCACCCCGGTTGCAGACCATGGTGTCGGTTGACCCGAAAAACCCACACGAAGATGAGGTCTGTCCCCCCAACCCGGACTGTCCGTGCCATGGTTGTGCGCTGTCAACTACAGCCGTTGCCACCGGTGACGCGCCGGGCGGCCCTGGCACGGCGTGCGCCACCGGTGCCGCAGAAGCATTGCGGCCCCAGGTCTTCAGTGGGTGGTGTGCCCGGTTCCACTGATCCGGTGCCCAGCAAAAACGGCACCGGGTTTCGGGCAAGCAGCCAAGACAAACCGTGTCGATCCCACCCGGGAATGCCGCCGGCCGGGGATCAGCATGACACGGGGTGAGGGCCGCTTCTTCCGCCGCCGGGCACCGACAAGCCGACTGCCGCAGGTGTGGCGGTGCGAAAAAAGACATCACGGTGGCCGATGTTCCGGCCAATGCCACCAACCGGCCGCCGCATGTGCTGTGGTCTGCCCGGTAGCCGATCACAGCCGTCCTCGCGCCGGGTGAGGTGTTTTCAATACACAGCCCACCCGGCGTGGTTGTTGCCCCTTTCCCCTCTGGCCGGCAGGGAAAAGGTTCTACTTGCCCTGGAAAGCGGGGCCGAACATGGCCCCCAGCTGCTGCGGCAGGCCGGGGACGGTGTGCACCAGTGCGGCGGCAATGGCGGCAATACCCAGCACTGTGGCGATCATGCCGACGGTGACACCGCCGACAACTTTGGTCGCCGAGGTCACCCCGTCGGCGGCGGTGTTATTCGATGAGCCGTCACTGTTGGTGGTGGCGTTGTCGGCGGTGGCGGCCGGCGGCTGGGTGGTGGCGGTGGCCACCGCCGGACAGACTGTGCCTGCAACAGCCAGCGATGCGGCGGTCAGCAGCCCTGCGATGCGGCGGGTTGCGGTGCGTTGCGTGATCATGGTTTCGGTTTCCCTTCCAAAGGCGTCGTGTGTCTTTTCGGGTGAAGCTACCCTACGGCGGGTCCGGTTGGCCAGACAGGCACCGGACAGACACCGCAAAAAATAATCCGCCGGCCGGTGGTGGTGCCGTCCACAGTGCGGTGGCGGTGTGAAAACAACAGCGCCGCCGGTCTACACTTTTGGTCCATGGAATCCAGCACTGCGACCACGCCCGTATTCCCCCCCGTGCGCGCGGCCGATATTCAGGCCGCACAAGCACGGATTTCGTCGGTGATTGCGCCCACACCGCTGCAGTACTGCCCCCGGCTGTCGGAGGCCACCGGCGCGGAGGTCTACTTGAAAAGGGAAGACCTGCAGGATGTGCGCTCCTACAAGATCCGCGGTGCCTACAACAATGTCGCCCAGTTGAGCGACAGCCAGCGGGCCGCGGGCATTGTGGCGGCCTCCGCCGGCAACCACGCCCAGGGAGTGGCCTACGTGTGCCGCACCCTGGGGATTGAGGGCCGTATCTATGTGCCCGACCAGACGCCGAAACAGAAACTCGACCGCATCCGGGTCCACGGCGGGGACAAAGTGGAACTGGTGGTGACGGGAAGAAACTTCGATGAGGCGTCTGCTGCGGCGAAAGCCGATGCCGACAAGACCGGGGCCACGGTGGTCGAACCCTTCGATGCCCGTGACACTGTCATCGGCCAGGGAACCGTGGCCGCGGAAATACTCGCCCAGCTGACCAGTATCGGAAAATCAGCCGGGGCCATCTATGTGCCGGTCGGTGGCGGCGGGCTGATCAGCGGCATCACCAGTTATCTGGCGGATATGGCACCGCGCTGCGCGGTCTACGGGGTGGAACCGGCCGGTGCTGCCTCCATGACGGCGGCGTTGGAAGCCGATGGGCCTGTCACCCTGGACAATGTTGATCCCTTCGTCGACGGGGCGGCGGTCAAACGCATCGGTGAGGTTCCCTACCGGATCATCGACGCCAACCGTGGTCGGCTGCACATGATGACCGTCTCCGAAGGGGCGGTGTGCACCGAAATGCTGGGCCTGTACCAAAACGAGGGCATTATCGCCGAACCCGCTGGGGCGCTGTCGGTGACGGGTTTGGTCGAATGCACCCCGAAACCGGGGCAGACTGTGGTGTGCGTTGTCTCCGGGGGAAATAACGATGTGCTGCGCTACGCCGAGATCATGGAACGCTCCCTGGTGCACCGGGGGCTGAAACACTACTTTTTGGTCAACTTCCCGCAGGAACCCGGACAGTTGCGGATGTTCCTGGAGAAAATCCTCGGCCCCAACGACGACATCACCCTGTTCGAGTACCTCAAACGCAACAACCGGGAAACCGGAACCGCACTGGTGGGCCTGCAGCTGGGCACTGCCGCCGACCTGCCCGGTCTTCTCGAGCGGATGAACAGCTCCCGTATTTCCTGCCAGCAGCTCAAACCCGGCACCCCGGAATACGAATTCCTCACCTAAAACCAGCCGCGTCCCGCCGCAGGGGCCGGGGCCGGCAAACCCGCAGCAACCCACTACCTTCCCCGCAGCCCCGGCCCCCATGCTCTGCAGGCGGCGGTGGATGTCGAGGTTTCCCGCTGGCACCACCCGAAGGCAGTGTCTGTGACCGCCTGGGTGACGGCGGCGCGGATGCGCGCCTGCCGTGTCGGGTGCCGCGGGGGAGAAAGAACAACCCCGGGGGATGTGGTGACTGCCCTTGTTCCGCCCGTCACCAACCGGATGCCGGTGACGCCGCGGGATCGGGCAGGTGCTTTTATCCGCAAGCGGTGCAGACGGTCGGGCATCCGCGGCGGTAGTGTGTGAGCGGGGGCGGGAAAAGAAAAAGTTTTCAGCCGCACCGCACCACCGGCGGCAAGTGAGATGGGGTGGAAGGACACCGTGGCGCATTCTGTGACAACGACAGATCTCTCCCGGCCGCTGCCGCACCGGTGGTGGGGGCTGGCGGTGCTCAGTGTCGGCGTGGCGGTCCTGGCCGTCGATGCGACAGTACTCAACCTGGCGGTCCCGGCGATCACCGGTGATCTTGACCCCACCGCCACCCAGCTGCTGTGGATCGTTGACGTCTATGCTTTTTGCGTGGCCGCTTTTCTGGTGACCTCCGGGACACTGTCGGACCGGGTGGGGCCGAAAAAAATACTGCTCGCCGGGGCCATGGTGTTTGCGGTCGTCTCGGTGCTGGCGGGGCTGGCGCCCACCGCCGGGTGGCTGATTGTGTGGCGGGCCGCCCAGGGGGTGGCGGGCTCGATGCTCATGCCCGCCACGTTGAGCCTGATCGGGGAACTGTTCGACGACGAGAAAGAGAAATCTTTCGCGGTGTCGGTGTGGATTGCCGTCTATGCGGTCGGTGCCGCGGCAGGCCCGATCATCGGCGGGGCACTGCTGGAGCATTTCCATTGGGGGAGTGTGTTTTTCATCAATGTCCCGCTGTGCGCGATCATTGCCGTCGGTGTGTCTGTCCTGGTTCCCGAAGCACCGGTTGACCGGGCCGAACGTTTCGATCTGCCGGGCGCGGTGCTCACGGCGGTGATGCTGTTTTCCATGGTGTACGCGGTCAAAAGTCTCACCGTCCACGGCCTGTCGCCTGCCGGGTTGGCCTGCGCTGTGGTGGCGGTGGCCGCAGGGTGGCTCGCCAGGCGGCATCTGCTGCGGGTGAAACATCCGCTCATTGATCTGAAGCTTTTTCACAACCGGGCGCTGTCGACGGTGATAGCCGTCAACTTCGTGCAGATGTTCATCTATCTGGGTGTGCTGTTCTACATCAGCCAGTATCTGCAGGTGGTGTTGGGGCTGGGGCCGGAATCCGCGGCCCTGCACATGGCGCCGGGGCTGTTGTGTGCGGTGATCGGAAATTTGACGACCGGGAAAGTGATGACCAGATACCGGCCCCGCACCCTCATTCTGGTCGGCATGACCGTCACCTGCCTGGGATGTCTCATCTTTGCCGCCTGCGGGGCGGGACTGTTTGCCGCCTCCGGGCACACCGCCCTGGTGGTGGCCATAGGGTTGATGGTCACCAGTATCGGCGGCGGGATCGTTGATCCGGTGACCAACTATTTCATTGTCTCCACCGCGCCGAAAGGCAAAGCAGCCGCAGCAGCCTCCCTGTCGGAGACCGGATACGAAATGGGTGGGGCTTTCGGCATCGCGATCCTGGGTTCGGTGGTGGCCGCCGTCTACCGGATGGGGGTTGACGCAACCGGGCTGCTGCCGGAAGCCGCCCGCGAATCGGTGACCACAGCACACCGGCTGGCTGAGTCACCAGCGGCAGCAGCCGCCGCCGACCAGGCGTTTTCCACAGGTGTTCTGGTGGCCAGTGTGGTTGCGGCAACCGTGACAGCTGTCGCCGTTGCCGCGGTGGTGGTGGTGATTCCGGCCCGTGCCGCCCGGCCGGCAGTGGGATAGCCGGGGGTGGCCTGAGACAGCGGAAGCTCTACATTGTGGGGCGTGGGTGGGGCATACTCGCCGGTGACAGTGAAGTGTGCTGCCGGGAATGCTCCGGCAGCACCCGGCCACAATTGGGGGCAGTAGTGCAAACAAACAACCGGCCATCCCGCCGCAGCCGGCTACTGGCCGTGGCGGCCGTGACAGCCGCGGTGCTGGGCGCCCTGTCGCCTGCGGCAGTATCGGCCGAACCTGCCCCGGTCACGCCCTGTGTGAGCGTGGCCGGCGGCACCGCCATCCACTACACCTCTGATGCGGGCTGGTTTTCCATTCCACAGCCACTGGACAAAGCCACCCCGGATACGGCCGCACACCATGGGTCACCACCGGGTAGGGCCGGCCGACCGGCCCCCGGCCCTGCGGTGGAGCGGATGGTCATTGATCCGGCAGCAACCCGGGTGGAATCGACCACACAGGCTGTGCTCAGGCACCGGCAGGCCACCGCCGATCATCCGGCACAGGGCAAAATCCGGCTGCACGACGATATCGGCAACTACATCGACAATGTGACCGTGCACATCGACGGCGGCACACTGGCGATGTTCGGCGACCACCATTTCCAGAACGGGCCGGGCCACCACTGGTACTCCACCACCCAGACACGGTTTGCCGTGGGGGAGATAAAAAAAGACGGCCCCGCCCCCGTTTTCACCGGCGATCACCCCGAACAGACGGTGACCTACCTGGTGAAACCGGTGTCCTGGCAAGCACCTGACGGGGACAGCAAAGGCTACAACAAAGCCCGCTACCTCACCCTCACACTGACCACCGGAACCTGCAGCAACGGCACCGGTAACACCGGTGACCACCCCGGCAGCACAGACAGGGACACAACCGGCGGCACCGGTGATCAGGCAAGCGGTTCATCCCGCCGGGCCGCAGCAGTATCCCCACTGGCTGTTGTTGCGGTACTGGCCGCAGGTACAGGCCTTCTGGCTGCGCTCGCCGGAGCACTCGCACCTTAACGAGGCCCGCTTGCCGCCTTCCGGTTGTAGCCCGACACAGACCGGTCCCATCGGCTACTGCCGGTGCTGACCGCGGCTGCCCTGTGTCTTGTGCTATTGGCAAGATCACCCCCGCCACAGCAGAGTCCACCGGGTCGACGGGACCAATCGGGAACACGGCAGATAACTGTGTGGTCGGCTACACCGGTGAAGTCACCATCGGCTACCACGCGGTGCCGGTGGCCCCGGATCCGAGGCTGCCGCCTTTCGACCCGGGTGCTGCACCCACACCGCCGCTGTGGCGGTTCACCATTGGTGAGGGCGCGAAGACCACTGCCACCGATGCGGCAGTTTTTCCGCTGGACGGCACCATCACCGCCTACCGGTTGGGTGATATGCCGGGCGGGCTGCCGCCACAGGGTGCGCCGGACGAGCGAAAGCAGGTTATCGATCATCTGGTTGTGCATGTCGACGGCGCACAGCTCAGCCTGGTGGGGCAGGTGGCCGCCACCGGACACAGGCGGGACACCACCGGTGTCACCATTGCCACCGGCCAGCCGGCAGAACCGTTCAGCACCGCGGCCAGCAACCGGTCCACGGTGACAGTGGCGAGCCTTACGGCAATGACCAGCGGCACCCTGATGGGTACCCCGGACAGGTTTGCCTCGGTGCATTCGCTGATCGGCCCGGTCATGACCCTTGAAGCCACCGCCGACCGGGACTGCGGGAACCCTTCCCGCCCGCCGGTACGCCCCGCGGAGATACCGGCTGCCACCAGTACCGCCGGGAGCAGCCCGGCAGCAGTATTTGGCGGCACCGCCGCTGTGGTGGGGATTATCGGGTTCTGCGCCCTACTGGCCGGAGTTGTCCTGTCCCTGCCCGGCACACCGCACCGGTAAAAACCACACCCCTCTTTTTTGCGGTCACGCGCCCGGTTGGTCTGCCTCGGCCAGATTTGTGGCCGAAGGACCAAACGATCTGGGGCGGGAAGAGAAAAAAGAGCAAATCCGCGGCAACGAGAAGACGGGGGGAACGCTAAAAAACACGCCCCCCGGCGGTACAAGGTGTACCGCCGGAGGGGGTGCGGGGATAAGTCGGTGGGGTGGCTTTTTTCGACCGTGTTAGACCCGGTTGTTGAAGGCCAGCATCGGGTTGTAGAGCAGCGGGTTGCGCGAAAGCTGGCATTCGGTGGCGATCCGGATGTCCTTGCTGATCGCCCCTTCATCCCGCAGCCGGTACATGGCGGCGACAATGCGGTCGCGCACATTGTAGGGGGACAGCGTGTTGAGATAGATCTTGGTGCCGCCCTCGAAACCGGCCAGAGTGGAAATCCTCCACTTGACGATGATGCGCCACGGCATGGGCATATCAAGATCCACCGGCTTGTGGTGCCATTCCTCGTTGCAGGACACATCAGGTCCCGCGGCGGCATGGCAGGCGTGCACCAGATCACTCATGGCGTCGATTTCTTCCCGGTCCTGCTCCCAGGGTTCGGCGGTGGCTGATTTCGAGTACACCTCCAGCGCCGGGTAGCGGTGGCCGATGCCGGCGAAGACCACGGCATGGTCGTTCTCGGCGATGATCAGGTTGTGGTAGTGCGCATAGTTGACCCCCCACTCGTTGTACATGTTGGGGTTTTTGCGCAACCGGTCGATTTCCTGGTCGGCCGTCACCCCGCGCTCGTCGATGGCCACCAGCTGCTTGTGCAGGTGATCGAAGGAAGCGCCGGCGGGTTTCAGCCAGTTCTGGAAGACCGCCACATACGGTGTGTAGCGGTTTCGGTAGTACAGGTCGGCCATGGAGTCGACGGTGAAGCGGATCAGGGCGGCATGCTCATCCGGGGTCAGGGTGCCCGACGACGCCAGCTGGTTGTCGAGTGTGGCGCCGTCGGTGAAGTGGCGGCGGCCGATGATGACATCGTGTCCGCCGGCAAAATAGCCGCCGGCCCGTTCCAGAAGCTCCGCCTCACTCATGGCCGCGATCGTGTCCGCCGGGGTGCCCGCGGCTTTCAGCCTGGTGGCGACGATCTTTTTCACATGTTCCCGGCCGGCGTCATCGTCAAGGTAGGTGGCCATCCGCTGGGAGGTTTCGGCATCCATCTCGAAGCCGTAGTTGGCCCGCCAGTAGTCGTAGGAGACGATTTCGAACAGGTTCGGCACCCGGCGGAACTGGGCTGTGGTGTCGTTCAGTTCACCGGGCAGAACACCGGGAAGAATCTCCCAGTCCCCGGCCGGGGTGCGCACCATGCGGGATTTTTCCGGGGGAGTGGCCAGCAGATTGTCCGAACAGAACGCGCAGTAGGAGGTGTGGTCTTTTTCGCTCAAAGGCTGCGGATTGGCGGCCGGGTTCGACAGGGGGCGGTTGCCGCGGCCCGGCACGGTCCAGACTTCCGTTCCGGAGAACGGGTTGATCTGTTTGATCGTCCCGTCGGCCATCTCGTGCAGGGGATGCGGTTGCGTGTGCAAAGGTGAGTTCATGGCTGCTAATGGTATGTGCCCGTGTGCCGTCATCGCCAAAAAGGTCCCGTAAAGCTCCCGTGGTTGTCTCCGGCGGCTGCCGTCGGCGGCACCCGCACCCGGTCTGTGGCTTCCGGATCCCACCGGCGGCAACAGGTGGTGGGCTGACCACGCCGGGCGGGCTGCCGGTGCCCGTGAAAAGGGGTGCCTCGGTCTGGGGTCCTGGGGCGATACCGGACATGAACGGGCAGTGTCATCCGGTGGCTGTACCCCGGGTGCGGGTGGGGCGGGGGTGGTGTGGCGGGCGAATTCCGGCTACTGTGTCGCGCATGGCGACCATAGAGTTCACGATGCTTGTTCCACCGGCCGAGGTCGAATCAGTCCGCGACCGTTTCACCCGGGCGGCGCAGGCTCTCAACGACAGGGGCAAAACGCGGGGGCTTGCGGCAGTCGTTGATCTTCACCCGCACCCCGACAGTGGAGTCGTCGACCAACTGCGCCGGGTCTACCGGGCCGACCATGACGGCGACCGGCCCGATGATCTGGCGGTCTACCGCTGTGTGGTCACCGCCGACAAGGTCAACGGCTCGGTCAATGAGCTGGCCATGGTGCTCTCCCATATCCTCACCCCGGTGGCTGATCTTCCCCGCGATGTGGTCAGCCTCGAGCGGGAAACAGATTTCGAGCTTCCCGCCCGCTACCCGTGGACCGTCAGCGTCCGCCCGTGATCATTTCCCGGATGTTTGCCCTTCCCGCAGCCGGTGGCACGGTCCGTCGCTGTCACTGGCCGGCGTTCATCAGTGTGTGTCCCGGTAGTGCCGGGCGGCGGCGGCACCGGCTTCAACCAGCCGGCTGCGGAGATCATCCGGGTTGCCGGTGTCGGCGACCGTGACCGGATACAGCCCGCCGGGAAGGTCAATGGATGTGTGGGCCGCGGCGACAGTCACCGGCACCCCGGCGCCGCGGGCCAGGCCGGCCACCGCGCCGGTGACCCCGTGGGTGAAACTGTCCATGCCGACGGTGTGCTCGGCGGTGATCACCATATCGGCGTCTGCGATGTGTTCTTTCAGGCCGGTGGCCGCAGCCACCACCCAGGCGGCTTTGCCGGAATGAACCCGCGGCTGGCCGTGCACCAGCTCCGACAGCCAGGTCAGTGACACCGCGATGCCGCCGCCGGCACCGGTTGCGGCGGCGGAGGGGTCAACCCCGCACACCCTCGCCAGTTGTTTCAGGCCCGCATCGATTTCGCGCTGCTGGTGTGCGGTGGCCCCGAGTGCCCCGCCCAGACGCACCGCCGCACCATCATCGCCGCACAGCGGCAGCTGATCGTCGGTGAGCAGCATGAACTCGACTCCGGCGGCACCGGCGTTGAGCTGGGTGACATCGAAACGGTCAATCTCGGCCAGATGGATGGCCCCCGGATCCAGGCTCGCTCCTTTCCGGTCGACCGGTACCGCGCCCAGGGCGGTGGCGATACCTGTTCCGCCGTCCAGGGTGGCCGCCCCGCCGGTGGAGATGGTGATCCGCCGGGCGCCGCGGCTGACCGCATCGGCAATCAGCACCCCGGTGCCGTAGGTGTCACCGGTCAAACAGGTCTCGGCGGTATCCACTCCGGCGGTGCCGTTGGCCGCGGCAACATCGATGAACGCCTGCGGAAAACCGGAGGAAGCCCCGTCATCGTAGACATAGGCGGCCTCGGTGAGGGTGCCGGCGGCGGTGGTGGTCTGCACGGTGACGGGTTCCCCGGAAAAACACCCGGCGGTCCCGGCGCAACCCGCCGCCATGGGGATCACGGTCACTTTCGCTTCCGGATACACTTTGTCGACCCCCTCGGCCAGGGCCTCACCGGCCCGGTGGGTGGACACGGCGGCGAAACGGTCGGGGGCGATGACAAACGTGGGCTGAGCGGCGTGCGCCATGGGAAAGACCCTCCTGGGTTGGGCGGTGCGGGTTTCAAGATCGGGGGCTGTGAAAAAAAACAGCGGCGGACACCCGTCAATCCGGTATCCGGCAACAGACCCCAAGTCTAGAGAATCCGCCGCGCCTTCCGGCCGCCAGCGCCACCGGGTGGCGGGTGGTTGGCGCCGCAGCGGTGTGTGGGGGACAGGCGCGGGGGTGCTGGTGTCCCGGCCCGTCGGCTATATTCCGGTGGTGTGAAGCCCGGGTGTGGAATTGTCGGGAAATGGTTTTCCCGCAGAGTGTTTCCGGCGGCAGCCGCGATGATGCTTTTGGCCGCCACCTGCCAGCCACCTGCCGTGGGACAGGTGATGGCACCACCTGCCGCTGCGGCAGATTCCGCGCCGGTGGAAAATGATCCCTCCGCCCGCAGCGCCGGTGACCTGCCTGCAGGTGTGGCCACCGGCAGGGGGGCGGGAAGCGGAAAGGTGCTCTCCAATGGCGTAGCCGCACCCGCCCAGCCCAGCGGCCCGGATGCACTGGCCTATCTGCGCCACGGTGATCCCGGCCGGGCGCTGGTTCCCGCCGGGGTCAATGACCCGGCCTGCCGGGTGACAGCCGACCGGCCGTCGGCGGTGATTGTCGTCCACGGCACCGGCGGATCGGTCTACACCGACTACTCGGCGCTGGCCACGGCACTGGTCGATGACGGCTGGTGCGTGTTCGGCGCCGATCTGGGGCTGGCCGATGATCCGGCCGACGGCTTCGGCCACCAGCCCCTTGAGGAGAGTCTGCGGGAACTTGATCGGCTGATCAATGCCGCCACCACCACCAGCGGGGCGGACACAGTGTCCCTGGTGGGTTATTCCCAGGGGGCGGTGCTGGCCCGGATGTGGGTCAACACCATTGACCGGGGTGCGACCACCGACACGGTGGTGCTGCTGGCCTCCCCGACCAGGGGCGCAACCCTGTGGGGGCTGGCCGGATTACTGCCGCTGGCCAAAGCAATCGAACACGTCTATCCGCCGCTGCGGGGAAAACTCGTCAACCCGGCACTGGTTGAGCTGGTTCCCGGCTCCCCGCTGCTGGCCCGTGTGAACAGCCCCGGTGAAACTGTCCCCGGTCCGGCCTATGTCACCATCCAGTCCCGCTACGACGAATACATCCCCGACCAGGCCACCCAGCCGGTGCACGGCCCGAAAACCCGGTCACTGGTGATCACCGACCTGTGTCCGCGGGAGACGATCGGACACATCGACATGACCTATTCCCCGACAGTTATTGACGCGACCAGATACCTGTTGCGTAATTGGTCAATGGGGGGACTTCGGGGGCAAATCAGATGTGTGGACAGATTTCCCGGGACGGCTGCGGCCCACTCGGCCATAGTGGTTAACCTGCTGAAACTCAGATACGGCCGGTTTATTCCCACGCCTGTGATTTATGCCACAGTAATTTAAGTTGCGTGATAGGTATTGAGTCCCGACACTGGTCAGTACACCGCCGACGGATACGGAAACCGCATCCGGCACGGCGGCCACAACCACCCGGGAGCCATCCGCGGCTCCCGCAGCGGAAGCAACAACTCCACCACCCACGGTCGACCAGACCCCAGGGCCGGTGGGGATTGTCCCGGACATCCGACGGATCATCCGTCACGGTGCCGGAGAACGTCCGCACACACATTTAACGCCACACCGCCGGTGGCGGGCACCAAGCCCGCACAGCCCGCGCGGGAGGCATTCCCGAGAAGGAAATTGATTGCATGTCTGTTGAAGAGCAGGTCAACCAGTACTACGAGACCGTTTTGAAGCGCAACCCCGGTGAGAACGAGTTCCACCAGGCCGTCGCCGAGGTCCTCGATTCGCTGAAGATCATCCTCGAAAAGGATCCGCACTACACCAATAACGCCCTGATTGAACGCCTCTGTGAGCCGGAGCGCCAGCTCATTTTCCGCGTGCCGTGGACCGACGACAACGGTGTCGTCCACATCCAGCGTGGCTTCCGCGTCCAGTTCAACTCGGCGCTCGGCCCGTACAAGGGCGGCCTGCGCTTCCACCCGTCGGTCAACATCGGCATCATCAAGTTCCTCGGCTTTGAGCAGATTTTCAAAAACTCCCTGACCGGTCTGCCCATCGGCGGCGGCAAGGGCGGCTCCGACTTCGACCCCAAGGGCAAGTCGGATCTGGAGATCATGCGTTTCTGCCAGTCGTTCATGACTGAGCTGCACCGCCACATCGGCGAGTACCGCGACGTGCCCGCCGGTGACATCGGCGTCGGCGGCCGCGAGATCGGCTACCTGTTCGGCCAGTACAAGCGCCTGGCCAACCAGCACGAGTCCGGTGTTCTCACCGGCAAGGGCCTGACCTGGGGCGGCTCGCTGGTGCGCACCGAAGCCACCGGCTACGGCCTGGTGTACTTCACCAAGGAAATGCTGGCCGCCCACGGTGAGGACTTCACCGGCAAGAAGGTCATCGTCTCCGGTTCCGGCAACGTCGCCATCTACGCCATTGAAAAGGTGCAGGAACTCGGCGGCACCGTGATCGCCTTCTCCGACTCCTCCGCATGGGTTGAAACCCCGGGCGGTGTCGATGTCGCCAAGCTCAAGGACATCAAGGAAGTCCGCCGCGAGCGTGTGTCGGCCTACGTCGACGAAGTCGAGGGTGCCACCCTGCACACCGACGGCTCGATTTGGGACCTGCCCTGCGATATCGCCCTTCCCTCGGCCACCCAGAACGAGCTCAACGGCGAACATGCCACCAAGCTCGCCGACAACGGCTGCAAGTACGTTGCCGAAGGTGCGAACATGCCCTCCACCGCCGACGCCGTTGAGGTCTACCGCGAGCGCGGCATCCACTTCGGACCCGGTAAAGCCGCCAATGCCGGTGGTGTGGCCACCTCCGCACTGGAGATGCAGCAAAACGCCTGCCGTGACTCCTGGACCTTCGAATACACCGACAAGCGTCTGCACGAGATCATGTCCAACATCTTCAAGGTCTGCGCCAACACCGCCAAGGAATACGGCCACGAGGGTGACTATGTCATCGGCGCCAACATCGCCGGCTTCAAAAAGGTCGCCGACGCCATGCTGGCCCAGGGTGTCGTCTAACCGCACCCGGTTACCGGCTGACTGTCGGCACCGGGGCGGCTGCCCCGGTGCGGACGGCGGGTTTTGACAGACCGGATGAGCCGAAAAACAACCGACAACACCACTTGCTGTTCCGGCACCGCCTGTTACCCGCGGCCGGACGGCAGGTGGTGTTGTTGTGTCTGTTCCCGCCTTCCGGCCCAGCCGCCCCGGTGCGGGTGAACCGGAAGGGGGTGGCGGGACAAGAAGTTTGCCGCCTGTGCCGGTGTGGCCTACCGGGTTGGGTTGTCCCGGCCTTATAGATTTGAACCCATGACGATGTACAACGTTTTCACCGCACTGGACGAGCTGATCAACAATGTTGAGGGAGCGGTCGGCATGCCGGTCGGCCAGAACTGTCTTGTCAAAAGGGATGACACCCTTGCCCTGCTGGACCGCATCCGCACCGAAATCCCCAAGGAACTCGACGACGCGCAGGATGTGCTCGACAAGCAGGAGGACATCCTGGATGCCGCCACCGCGGAAGCTGACCGCATGGTGGCCGATGCCACCGCCGAAGCCACCCAGCTGGTTGATGATGCCCGCCGGGACGCCGATGCCATCAGCGAGGAAGCCAACCTGTCGGCGACCACCATGATCAACGAGGCCAAAGAAGAGGCCGACCGGATTGTTGTCGGGGCGCAAAGCCGTGCCGATGACATGGTGGCCCGGGCCACGGAAGAATCCGAACGCCTGATCAGCAAGGGCAATGCCGCCTATGAGCGCAGTGTCGAGGAAGGCCTGAACGAACAGCAGCGCCTGGTTTCTGAATCAGAGGTTGTGCAGCGCGCCAACGAAGAAGCCCGCCGCATTGTCGACAAAGCCCACGCCGAATCCGAGTCCCTGCGCAGCCAGTGCGACGAATTCGTCGACTCGAAACTGGCCGAATTCGAAGAAACCCTCTCGGCCACACTGCGGATTGTCACCCGCGACCGCTCCGCGCTGCGGCGCGGCGCCGGGGCATCCGGGGAAAGCTACGGCCGCACCGCCGACAGGAGCGGCCGCGAGTTCGGCAGGCGCTACTCGGCCGACAGCGAGTTTACCGAACGCCCCTTAAACCGGGCGCGCCGCGACCGCGACGGCGACCGCCGCTAAACACCCCACCTGCTGGTGGCTTGAGGCCACGCCCGATCGATGCGTTAGCCGGTGCAGCAGCCACGCCGGCGGAACACGGCCCCCGGCGTGGCCCTAACCGCCGGCCGCCGGCCTGACCGGTGGTCCGGCGTGCCCTTTTGCTGCCGCAGGGCTAGGATTGTCCGTTGATATGAGTTCACCATTTGTTTTTGATGTCCAGGGGCTTCTGACCTCGCATGCCGAGACCGTCCACCGCACCCACCACGGGTCGGCCCCGACCCGTATCGGCGGTGCCATGGTTGCCGTCGAACAGGGGGCTGCGGTCACGGTGGAAGCGACACTGACCCCGTTGGGTGGGGCGGTGATGGTCGATGCCACCGTCAGTGCACCCATGACCGGACAATGCTGCCGGTGTCTGGCGCCGATCAACGCCGAAAAATCCTTCGACGTCAATGAGGTGTTCACCGAACCCGGCACCATCACCATCGGCGGTGAACAAGCCGCTGACGATGATGACGAGACTGATCCGGAGGAAAAACTCATTGTCGACGAGTCGGTGGACATGGAACAGTCCGTCATTGACACCGTCGTGCTGGAGCTTCCCTTTTCCCCGGTGTGCGCCGACTTCGGGCAGCAGTGCGACAACTCCCCCCAGGCCGCCCCCGTCGCCGACGGAATCAGCGGTGACAAAGACAATGATCTGCCGGATCCCCGGTGGGCCGGACTGGAGAAATTCAGGTGAGCAGGAAAAAACAGCGGCTGACCGGCCAGGCGGCGCTGGAGCAGGCCTACAGTGCCGTCGACCACAGCGCTCTCAGACAGCACCTCGGCGTTGAGCTTCCCGACGATCTGCTGCGGCTGGCATTGACCCACCGCAGTTTCGCCAACGAAAACGGCAACCTGCCCAACAATGAGCGGCTGGAATTTTTGGGCGACGCGGTGCTGGGCCTGTCGGTGGCCGCCGCGCTGTATGACACCTATCCGGACAAAGCCGAATCGGATATCTCGAAAATGCGGGCCTCGATCGTCTCCCGCTACGGGCTGGCTGACATCGCCCGCGAAATCGGGCTGGGTCCGCACATTCTGCTCGGCCGCGGGGAAATACTGACCGGGGGACTGGAAAAAGATTCCATTCTCGCCGACACCACCGAGGCGATCCTCGGCGCGATCTACCGCAGGCACGGTTTCCACACCGCCCGGGAGGTGATTTTGCGGCTGTTCGGCGAAAAACTCGCCAAAGCATCCTCCACCTCCAGAAACACCGACTGGAAAACCTCCCTGCAGGAACGCGCCGCGGAACGCAAATACCCGATGCCGGTCTACGAGGCCTCCTCGACCGGTCCCGACCACGACCGCACCTTCACCGCCTCGGTGTCGATCCTCGGCATCAAACTGGGCATCGGGGTGGGAGCGAACAAAAAAACCGCTGAACAGCAGGCAGCCCAGCAGGCGCATGCGGTGCTCTCGGACGGCTCGGCCAACCAGGCCCTGGTGGAAGCCCACCAGGCATTCATCGAAGCCGGGCACTGACCTATCACCGGGCAGTGCCACCGGGAACAGGTGCATTGCCCCCACGTGGGAACACCGCCGTCAGTGGCGGGTGATGGTCCCGGCATGCCATGCTGGCAGGCATGCCCGAGCTTCCCGAGGTTGAAACCATCAGAAGGGGACTGGCCGAGCACATCACCGGCTGCACCATCTCCCACCCTGAGATCATCCACCACCGCACCGCCCGCCGCACCCCGGGCGGTGCCGCGGCGATCAGCCAATCGATCGACCACACAACCATCACCGCGGTTGAACGCCGCGGCAAATTCATGTGGCTTGTTCTCGACGGTTCCGGCGCCCTGGTCGTGCACCTGGGCATGAGCGGGCAGATGCTGATCAAACCACCGCGCAGCCAAGCCGAGGACCGGGCCGACCCCGGCATGACACATCTGCGGGCGCGGATGACTGTGACTGCGCCGGGCGGTGCAGGGCAGGCCAGGCAGGTGTGGTTTGTCGACCAACGGACCTTCGGCTACTGGCACACCGACACCCTCATCCCGGCTGACGGGCGGCTGATCCCCTCGATGATCAGCCACATCGCCCCGGACCCGATGGAGGAGTGTTTTTCGCCCCGGACGGTGGCGGAGAAACTCAAACAGCGCCGCAGCGCCATCAAACCCCTGCTACTCAACCAGGAGATCGTCTCCGGTATCGGCAACATCTACGCCGACGAGATGCTGTTTGCCGCCGGCATCCACCCGCAGCAGGCGGCCCACCGGCTGTCGCTGGCCCGCCTGGAACGCCTGCTGCAATCGGCGGCAACGGTCATGGGGGCGGCCATCGCCCAGGGAGGTACCAGCTTCGATGATCTCTACGTCAACGTCAACGGCTCCTCCGGCTATTTCGACCGCTCCCTGACCGCCTACGGCCGGGCCGGGCAGCCCTGTCTACGGTGCGGCACACCCCTGGCCCACGCGGTGGTCGGCGGACGTGGCAGCAGCTTTTGCCCGGTATGCCAGAAACGGCACTGACCGCCAGCCCCCACAGGATAGGGGGAGGCCACCCCCGAATGGTGATAAAACCTATAAGCCCTGCACACCCGGTGGAGACCCCCGGGGAGGCGGGGTGGCGGCACCGGAATGGCTTAAGTTGCGCCTTAACGCGGTCTAAACTGCATCTTCATGGAAGCTGTAACAAAATTCGTCGGTGCCGTCAGCGGCTACGAGTGGCTGGTCATTCCCTTCGCCCTCACCCTGGCTGGCCTGTATTTCTGTTGGTCGACCATCCTCGTCCAGCTGCGCTACATCCCCGAGATGTTCAAAGCCATTGTCGAAAAGCCCTCCCAGATGGAAGACGGGCGCGACAATATCTCCGCCTTCAAAGCCTTCACGATCTCCGCGGCCTCGCGGGTGGGCACCGGCAACGTCGCCGGTGTGGCCATCGCGATTGCCACCGGTGGTCCCGGGGCGGTGTTTTGGATGTGGACGCTGGCGATTATCGGTGGGGCCACCTCGTTTGTGGAATCCACCCTGGCGCAGGTCTACAAAGTCCGTGACAAAGATTCCTACGTCGGCGGTCCCGCCTACTACATCACCCGCGGTCTGGGCCAGCAGTTCCGCTGGCTGGCCGTGATCTTCGTGGTGGCGATCACCTTCACCTACGGGTTCGTCTTCAACGCTGTGCAGTCGAACTCGATTGCCGACGCCATGACCACCTCGTTTTCCGGCGCCAACCCGATGACCGTGAAAATCATCGTCGGTGTCGTGCTGGCCGCTTTCACCGGTGCCATTATCTTCGGTGGCGTGCAGCGCATCGGCGCGGTCACCCAGGTCCTGGTGCCGTTGATGGCGGTGGCCTACATTGTTCTCGGGTTGATCGTGTGTCTGATCAACATCGCCGAAATTCCCGGCATGATCGCCAGCATCTGGGCCCATGCCTTTGGACTGCGTTCCTTCGGTGGTGCCGTTATCGGCCACGTCATCATGACCGGCATCAAGCGCGGACTGTTCTCCAACGAAGCCGGCATGGGTTCGGTCCCCAACGCCGCGGCCACCGCCTCGGTGTCCCACCCGGCCAAACAGGGCCTGATCCAGACTCTCGGCGTCTACTTCGACACCATCATCGTCTGCTCGGTCACCGCCTTCATTATTCTGCTGGCCAATCCGGATCTTCAGCCCAGCGATCAGGGCGTGTCCCTGACCCAGGAATCCCTCGCCGCCAGCGTCGGCGGATGGGGTGTCGACTTCCTGTCGATCGTTATTTTGTTCCTGGCGTTTTCCTCGGTGATCGGCAACTACTACTACGGTGAATCCAACATCGAGTTCCTCACCCGCTCCAAGACCGTGATGAACTCCTTCCGTGCACTGGTGGTCATCTGCGTGTTCCTGGGAACCCTGGGTACGGTTCCGCTGGTGTGGGCGCTGGCCGACGTGTTCTCCGGCCTGATGGTGTTTGTCAACCTGTGCGCGATCATCCCGCTGGGCGGGGTGGCTGTCGCCCTGCTGAAACACTTCGCGAAACAGAAAGCCGAAGGCCTCGACCCGATCTTCCACCGTGATGATCTGCCGAACCTGAGAGGCTGGCAGAACATGGAGTGCTGGACCGGTGACGACCCGATCACCGACCGTCCCGAACAATACGGTCTGATCTCCTACCGCCGGGTGAAATAACCCGCCGGAACACCACCAGCCCTGCGGGGGTAAACAGAAAAACCGCCCCGCCGACAGCCGTGAGCCGTCGGCGGGGCTTTGCCGTTGGGGCAGCAGGCAGCGGAGGAAAAACCCGGGCGTAAACGACTGGGACTCGAACCTTCTCGACCGCGTGCCCCAGGTGAGAGGGAAAGCCGAGTCAGCAGCCGCAGGCCAGCCACTGCTGGCACAGTTCGGTGGGCATGGCGTCCTCGAGCAGCGCGACAAACTCCACCGCATCTTCTCCCCGGTGGGTGCTGTAGTGGGCGGGACCCAACAGGGTGAATTCCGCCGGGATTCCGGAATGCGCGGATTTTTTGCGCACCGCCAGAAAAATCGTGTGCCGGTTGTCGTCGTGGTGGAGGTACATCTGCCCGCGGGGTGAGTCAAGGGTGAAACCACTCGGGGCGGTCCAGGCAATCTTTTTCGGGCTGAGCGCCACAGTGTGGCGGTCCCCGCCGGCGGTCACGCCTTTGTCCGACAAGGTGGCCGCCAACAACGTCAGCCGGGAGGCCATGAAATCGTAGGTGCCCTCTTCTTCCGGGCGGGTGGTTTCCAATCCGATCAACTGTTTGGAGACCGCGGCGATGAGTTCCTGGATGCGGTACTGCGCATGCAGGCGCAACACCCCGTTTGCAAAGCCGCCGGATACCGGTTTTTTCACCCGGTGTCCCCGGCGCAGGGTGAAAGCGAACAGTTGGGCCAGCTCCCGGGCGAAGGCGGGGCAGGAGCGGATTTGGGCCAGCGCCCCGTCAATGGTTTCGGGGAAGGCAATCGCATCGTATTCCCCGGGGAATGGATAGTAAATGACGGTCACCAGCATCCGCGCGAAGGTCTGCTGCCGGGGATCCATGTCCCGGTAGGCGGCCTGCCCGGTGGCCACCGCACAGTAGGAATCGGCCCGGTCCTGGTCGTCGACATGCAGAAAACGCCTGAGACGCCGGAAAAGAAAAGCCTCGGTACGCCGATCGGCTGCTGAATCGTCATGGTTGAGACCGGTACGCCGCCGCCAGGTGGTCCAGCAATCCGGCTGCAGGTCAACCGGCGTATCCTCATCAAGCACACCGTCTCGCCGGTAGAGATCCTCGACACCGGTGGCGGTGCGCAGCAGGAAATCGCGCAGCGATTCCGGCCGGTATTTCACCAGCAGGGTCGAAAGCCGGTTGGGGGACTGGTCAACAGTGTGGGACATGGTGGATACAAGAGGGGTGTGGTGGGGCGAAACGGCGGTGCGGATTGTCAGTCGGGCAAGCTGCTGTGGTTTGTTCCACCCGGACTCCGACCGTCCCGGATGGGCGCTGCCCCGGACGGGGGGTATTTATGAAGTGGAAACAATAAAAGACACAGCGGCTGTTATCGATACCTTTCATAATTGTCCCTGGGTATCATGATCCGCAACCGAAAGCCCACCCGGACCGGGGGTGTGACGGGTGTGGACCGTGATCGTCCATGCAGGCCGGTTAGCGGGATGAAATATGCCTGTACCTGCACCTGCACAGGCACGGGTGGGGGACCTTCCGGGGTGCAGCGGAGACGGGAAAAATGGGCGACAAACCGCCGACCTGTCCGGGCGTGCCCTGATCCGGCGTCGGTCAACCGGTGGTGCGGTCGTGGTTACCGGAAAAAGACCAACGCGCCGCCGGGCCACGGGTGAGTTGTCTCCGGGATGCGGTTTATGCGGGTCAGATGCAACGGCGATATCAGCCGTTGCCGGCTGCTGCTGCGCGGTGGTGGCGCCCGTGGTGTGACAACAGAGGAAAAAGGTGTTCGATTATGCGGGATTTACTTAAAAACTCTGGTGTTGTGACATAAACTTGTGTTTAAAGTGTGAGTCCGCTGTTTCCCGTGAACTTTTGCGTGAACTTTTACGTGAACTTTTACGGTGAACAATCCGCGGACGCGCACGGCAGCAGGCATGCGTGAAACGCATGTGACCAACGCTAGGTGATGAGGCCTTCAACCCCATGTCGAACATGACCGTGACCCAGAAGAGAATCGAGCAGTGGTTTGCCACACGACTGCCCGGATACACCGTCGACGAGGACGGGGCGTGTACGTTCCCTTTCCCGTCAGTGCGGGTGTTTGTCACCCTCTCCCACGACGTGCTCATGGTTGACGGGCTGTGGACCGGATCATTGGTGACCAATGACGACCGCTTCTATGCGCTGGAGGTCACCAACCGCATCTCCTGCCAGCGGCTGGTCCCGTCAGTCAACGTCAATGATGATCACGGCCGGATCACCACGGCCGAATACATTCCGGTGGCATCCGGGATGACTGACCAGCAGCTGTGGGATTTCCTCAACCAGGCGGTCGTGTCGACGAAAGCCGTCGGCGACTACCTTGACCGGACGATCCCGGAATGCGCTGCGGCTACCGGTGAGGAGAACAACAACTAATGCAGCAATCATCCCCGCACAACAACGCCACTCCGGTGCAGGATACGGGTGCGCCCCTGGATGTCTCCCGGCTGGAGGCCGCCGCCGAACGGATGAATCTTGATCCGTTGTCGGTCAATGACGAAGTCTCTTCCTGTGAAATCGCCGGCCTGCCGGTGCTGCTCGACGGTCGCCAGGCACCGAAACTGGTGGTGGTGCGGATGCAGACAGTCGGCCAGGAACTGCCGCTGCGCCGCCGCACCGAACTGTTGACCTTCGCCAACGAAATGAACCTCCGGCCCTATGTGTCAGTCAGTGTTCAAACGGTCAGCGAAGGCCTGCTGCTGTGTGTCGACGGCCCGATCATCGCCGGTAGAAACGGTATGACCGACGCCCAGTTCGACGACCACTTCCGCGCCATCTACCGTTCCTGCCGCACCATCGCCCGCCGCTTCAACACCGAATACGGCGCCGGGGAGGACGAGCAACCCGACGACGCTCCGGCACCGGCGTCGAAACCGGCCCCGACAGGCTATGACGATCAACCCGGCGGCAATCACCGCGACGATGATTCGAGCCGGAAGAAAACCGATACCACCTCCGGCGACGATGGCCGGAAAAAGGCCGCGGACACCACCGGGAACACCTCCGCCCCGGCAGCCGGGCAGGACGCCACCGCCGACGGCACCACCTCCCAGAGCGAATCCGGCACACAGGAAAAAGCCGGGGCCGCCGACGAGCGCAAGAAAGCCGAGGCTGAAGCCCGCACCGCCGCCGAGCGGGCCGCGGCGAAAAAAGCCGAAGCCAACCGGCTGGCCAAGCAGAAAGCCGAAAAAGAAGCCGCTGAGCTTGCCCGCCGTCAGCAGGAAGCCCGGGACAAAGCCGCCAGGGAGAAAACCCGCACCACCGCAGCCGCCGGTGCCGCCGCTGGTGCAGCCGGTGCCGCTGCCGGTGCAGCCGGTGCTGTCACCGGCGGGCTGCATACTGCCGACAAAGAAAAGGCGGCCATAGCCGCGAAAGCGGCCGCCACCAGCGGTCAGACAGATGCCGGACAAGCCCCCGGGGCAGACGGGGAGGAAAAACGACCCGCTGACACCGCCGACAAAACCACCGGCCGGGACACAGTGACCACCGACGACAACGAGGACGAGTCCGTGCTCCGCGACAGCCACGCCTTTGATGTTGACTCCTGGGGAAATGAAACCTGCGAATACCTGCCGGTCACCCCGGAACGGGTGATCGAATGGCTGAAAAAACGCGGCATTGATTACCAGTACGACAAAAACGACCAGTCCCTGTGGTGCCCGATGGAATCGATGTGGTACCAGGTCACCGCCAACCTGCCGAACTCGCTGATGGTTGCGGCCATGAGCAAAACCAGGCTGGGGGGCGAGGATGAAGTTGATCTGGCACTGGTGGTAGCCAACCAGCTCAACACCACCTCGCTGGCGACGATCATCGTGCTCGACGATGTGCCGATGGTGGCCAGCGAAGCCTCCTCCTTCTGGCCTGAAGGCATCGCCGATGACCAGCTGTTTGAAACCCTCGGCCGGATGTTCAACCAGACCGCCGACGCCCTCGATATTTTCATGGACAACTTCGAGGACCTGAAAGAGATGAGCCTGGACTAGCCGCCCGGCGCAGCGGTGACCGCGACCAACCGGCCCGCACAACCTCACCTCAAGCCTCGACCCGGAAAGCAAGAAAACAAGCCATGACAGAAACCAAAGCAGTCCGCTACAAAGACCGTGGACCGGTGACGATGGACCGCGTGGCAGACGCCTGCCGCGATCTGGGTATCGCCCTGGAAACCGACGGCGATGATGTGCTCATCGGCCGCTACGAGGAAGTGAACCTGGAGATCACCTTCCGCGGGGACTACTACTGTTCGGTGGCGACCTACATGGGGTTGGACATCTCCAACGACACTGATCTGCGTGATGTCATCGGCTGGGTCAACACCATCAACCGCAACTACCGTTTCGGTACCGCCCACATCACCCACGAAGAGGAGGGGCATGTGATTTTCTCCTCCCGCTCGGAAGTTGTTTCCCGGCGGGGCCTGACTGACGACCAGCTGGAAAACGCCGTTGGCCTGGCGGTACGGACCTGCGTCGACTTCTACCGCAACTGTGTCCGCTACGCCATCGGCGACCCGACCGGACCATCGGCCCGGTGAACCGGAGCTGACCCGAGCCGGTGTTCCGGGGCGTCCCGCGTGCCGCAGAAACCAGCCGGCAGGGTCCATGTCCGGGCCGCCGGGAAAAACAAACGGTACCCCGTCCACATACGCCATGGGGCTTGTCACCGCGCCCCTCAGCCCCTGGGCCAGCGGAAAAGACCGGGGGCGGATCCGTGTGATCCACGGGCAAACGGCACCGGCTGCCGCACCCCGGCGCCGATAGGGCGGCAGATCCACCGACCGGTGTGTCCGGGCCGTTGTCGTGGTTGCCTATTGGGCAACACCGGTGAAAAGACAGGAAAAATATGCGTCTCCGCCCGCTGTGCCGCCTGTTCCCCGGGGCATAGTCACCCCCCGTCGGGTAAGAAGGTGGGGACCTATCATGTGGAATAGGACCACCCGTGAGTGTCCGGCTACTGCAATAATCGATCAGGTTCTTCAACTGCTGGCGCGGCAACTCGATCCCATTATCGGCCGTGTCATGAACCAAAAAGTGGGGCAGCCCGTCGATTGGACCCGGGTGCTTAAAAAGCGTGTGACGCCGACCGGGGGCGCCTGCGGGATGAAGACAACTACGTCCGCACTGATGTGTCGGTGCAGCAGCGCATGATCACCGAATCGTTGGGGCGCTACCGCTATCCTTTCAGCACCGGCGGGGGCACAATCGTCTCGTCATTGGGCAGCGAACTGCGCACGGTACGCAACCGCTGGGCGCACCACGACACATTCGATGAGCTGGAAGCCTTCCGTACCGCTGATTCCGTGGTCACGCTGCTGAAACATTTCGGCGACCGGGAAGGAAAAGCCGCCGCCGAGAAAATACGTGACGGCGCCTTCCGCGCCCTGGTGCCGGCCAGCGGGGTGTTGTCGGCCCCTCCCGAGTAGTCGGTGACAGTTTTTGCCGAAGCGTCAGCCGAGGAAGGTGAGAGCGAACTGGTCGAACCTGATGATGATGCCTGGGACAACGATCACACCGCCTTCGGCAATGACGGCATCGGCATCCAAACACATCGACCGTGCCCTGGAAATCAGTGGAATAGACCGCACCTGATTCGGCGACGCGGCCTTGGTGCCAACGGCCACCGGTGCCCGCCGGGGGCTGGACCCGATGACTAGCGGATACCGTAGACCGCCCCGCCGATCAGCAGCGCCACGGCCCACACAAGCAGCACGAGATTGAAAATGGCGCCGTCCAGCAGGGGTTTACCCGGATAAGGCAGGCGGGTCGCCAGCATGCACGGCACCAGAAGAACTGTCGGGGTGAACACACACATCCACTGCGGAAACACAGTCCACCCGGCGGCGATCGAGACGGTGATCAGCAATCCGCCGCAGAAGCTCAACGCAATCGCCGGGAACCAGCTGAATTTCAAAAACACGAACATCTCCCGGGCGGTGACCATCGATGCTGTCTCGTTGGCCCCGTCCCGGTAGTCCTGCCACGCCAGCTTCGCGGTGGCGGCCAGCGGATAGTAGGCCGCGTGCGCCAGCGGGGACAACGTGATGCCGACAGCCAACAGCACCACCCCTATCCGGCCCACGGTGGTGTTGCCCATCAGCAGCCAGTGCGACCAGCAGCCGAACAGCAGCAACGGGATCGAGTAGTTGGCGATGAGCGCCCCCCAGCGCAGGCGTTTTTCAGAGCCGGGCAGAAGATAGGCGTAAATATCATCGCCCATGGTCTTGATGAAACCACCGAACCGTTTTTTGTCCGGTTTCGCGAAACCGACGATGAGCATATCCCCAATCGTCCAACAGATGGCGGCGACAAGAAGCGACAGTGCGGACAAGTGGAACATGACGGGACCCTCCGATCAGAACAAGGCTAGGCTTGCCACAGTTTACAGTGTTGCGGCTGGCCGGGGAGTCGATGTCCTACCCCGGTCAAGGGCAATCCTGCCGACACGTCCCGGCACGGCCGGTGGTCTCCGGCGGGTCGTGTGGCGGCGGGAATCCCGGTGCAACCAGGGTGTGCGGGACAGGGGTGTTGACGGCAAGCGGTCACGGCACCGGACGCAGCGTCAAACAGCAGGGTGTTTTCCGGCCTGTGCCGGCACCGATTTGTCCACCCGCCGGATCCGGGTGTCCGGTAATGGATGCGGCACATGCGCCCGGATGGCACCGGCGGCCGGCTAATCGTCTTCGACGCCTGCCCGCAGGATCATCGCGCCCAGCCCGGAGTCACACTGTTCCGCCGCCTTGACGACATCGGTGATGGCCGCGGACAGAAAGTCGGTGTTGGCTTCTCCCGCGGGGATATCCACCACGCTTTCGATGTGGAAGGTGGCCGTGTAGTCGACGGCCTCGGTCAGACTCATCCGCAGTGCCGGATAGTGGCCCTGGAGGCCGTTTAACGCCAGCAGCACGCTGAAGTAGTAGTCCTCGTCGTGGAAGTGCTGCGGGGATTCGGTGGTCATCTCGCACCAGATCCGCAGCTGTCCGGAAGGATCCTCGTCAATGGTCACCGACACAGTATCGTCGCCACCGATCTCGTAGCGGCCCCATTGTTCGTCCAGGTGGCAAGAAAGCCCCAGCTTCGTGGCGATGCCCATGATCACGTCAGTGTCGAGGAGATCACCCGCGAATTGCTCGCCGGCAAGGGGCGTGAATTCGTCGCAGGCCCATCCTGTTTGTTGCACCGATAATTTGATTGCATCGGCGACGTCAACGAAAAAACGGTTGACCACCGCCCTCAGGTGGGCATCGGTGACCGGGACGGTCAGGGGAAGGGCCCGCAGGCAAAAACACCGGGTGGCCTGGATATCCTCGACAGCAATGCCATCAAGGTCGGCGGCCAGGCTGCCGTCGGGAAGCTGGAAAACATTCTGGGCGGTCAACGACCCGTTGTAGGGCAGGTTCAACGACCGGCTGAATTCCAGGCCCAACCCCTGGTCGACGATGTTTTCCGGATTTGTCGACGGCACCATCCCCACACACAGCAGTGTCTGGGATTGAAAGAAAAACTGCATGCGGTGACCGGCGGCGAAGACCACGGCCTCGGTGGCGTCATGGTTGATGCTCACATCCGCGGCAGGGGACAGCGCCCTGGCTTCCTGTTTGATGGCGCTGAATACCCGTTCCGGGTCGAATCCTTCGGGGATGGGCGGCTGCTCGTCCATGGCAGATGGTCCTTTGTATGTTTTTCATCGGGGTCCGGTCACGGCACACACTACCGTCTGCCTGTCCGGGGCGGGGGAACCCCGGCTTGGTCCACCGCCCCACCGTGGCGCCCGTGCACCGGGCACACCCAACACGGGGCGGGAATGGATGTCAGTCCGGTTCTCCGGTCACCCCAATTCGTCGACACGTGCCGCCAGCTGGTCCTCGCCGCGCTGTTTCAGGCGTTCAACCACCTGCTTGTGGGATGCTGTGTGCTCCAGGCCGATGGCTGCGGCGATGATGCCCAGTTCATTGTGGTCTCCCGCGGCGGCATGCTGGCCAAGGCCGGGCGGCACAGCATCCGCACCCATGTCGTTGAGGACTCCCGGCCATCCCTGCAATCCGGGCCGCCGCGGCGAGCATGGCTGCACATCGAAGCTGTCGGGGCCGAAAATCAGCCACATGCGGTCGCCTTCTTTCAAACCGCGCAGTGTGAAAAAACGGCGGATCGTGCTCAATTGCGTGTTGTATAGCTGCTTCCATCGCAGGGTCTGGACATCGCCGAGTGGTGTGGCAAGCTCCACGCTGCCGCGCGGCGACAGGTTGTAGATGGTGGCAAACACCGTCGACAACCCGATACCCGAACCCCGCAGATGATCGGCGGTGACCTCCGCGCGCAGCAGCCAACTGTCGCCGATGTGGTACAGCCCGGGGGTCATCTCCGGCTGCTGGTGGACCGACACCGGGGTTGTGCGGCGGATGACCCGGCCGTTTTCGACGGTGAAATCGAAGCCGCGGCAGTAGAGGTAGACCGCACTGGGGGCCACCCCGAAACCGGTGAGTTCCTCAACCATCCGGTCGTAGGGGTAGGAGCCGTCACCGACCCGCCGGTCGATCAAATCGACGATGGTGGTGTATTCCTCACGGCCCCAGCTGGCCAGGCCCCAGGTGTCTTTGCTGAGCCGGACCAGCCTGTCATCCGGGTACATGACATTGGCGAAACCCCGTGGATTCCCGGTGTCACCGGTGGCGGCGAGCAGCTGCTCAATCGTCATCGGTTCTCCGGTGATGTGCAACACACTGGCCACCCGGTCCTGCCGGTTGGCGACGTGGAAGGCGATGCGGTCGCCGATGATCAGGTGGGCAATACCCATGGTCTCCAGCACTGCGGGCACGCAGGCTGTGTCCAGTCCCGCGGCGGCGGCGTAGTCGTCAACAAGTGCCGTCCCCGCCGGGTCGGTGGCTTGGTCGACGGCAGCGTCCAGCTGCTGGCGGAAGCCGGGCCGGTGGATGAGATCACCGGTGGTTTCCAGCGCGCCGGTGGTTTTCAGGATCACCTCGACAAGACTTGTCCGGCTCACCGGCAGCGGGGTGTCGATGCCGGGGGCGGCGGCGCACAGGTGGTCAATGGCGGTCACCGGGTCGATGCTGTAGACCAGCGTGTCGACCAGCCGGGAAAAATGGCGGTTGTTGGTCAGGGGCGTGACAAACGTTGCCTCCAGCTGGCGGATTCGCTCCCGGGAGAGTCCGTAACAATCCCCCAGCTCCTGCAGGGTGGCGCCCTGCAGTCGTCGGGCGATGATGTCGGTGACCCGGTGGTCGAGGTCGTCTGCGGCAGGCAGTGACTGGACTGTCGCCGTGACCATCTGTGCCACCGGGTCGGCGTAGTGCAGGGTGGAGCACAGATCACCGATCCGGTCGGTCAGCTGCCCGCCCGGCTGATACGGTCTGGCCGGGCCTCGGCCATGCAGACGCAGCCACAGAACAAACCGGGCGATCGCCTGATCGTAACTGCACGGGGCAGCCGTTGCGGGGGCTGCGCCTGCTGCGGCGACGATGGTGGACACCAGGGCCTCGACTTCCAGGCTGGGGCCGAAAGTGGCTGCTTCCATGGCGGCGACGGAGTCGCCGGCGGTGGCCGCACGGCCCAACAGGCCGGTGCCCAGCGGGCGGGTGCCGCCGCCGGGGGCCGGTTCACCCACCCCGCTGCCGATCAGCCCGGCCACCGCCGGGGACAGCCGTTCCAGCGGCAGGCCGACGTGGTGACGGCACCACAGCCCGGCCAGCTGGTCGGCGGCCACCGGCCCGGTGGTGTCGGTGAGACCGCACCACGGTCCCGCCCACGGGAAAAGATCCGGATCGACCATAATCTGGCCGGTATCGGGGATATCGGCGGCCCGGTCGAAGACGAAGGGGTCATCACCGAAGTCGTCGTCCCAGCGGAAAAACCCGCCCGTGTTGTCCTTGCCCGCCTGATCATCGGCCGGGTGCTGGCAGATGCTGTCGTTCAATACGGTGACCTTATCCTCCCTGTGGTTTGCGCTGTGCTGTCCTGCTCCACCGCCGTCCGGCACAGTCCGCTGCAGCCGGTGCGGGGCCGGCCGCGGCGCTGCGCCCGGTGGGGCGTTACAGCCCGGTGACCGCCAGAACCTTGCCGATCAACGGCATGTGGATGAGGATCTGTTCCGGTTTTTTCCCGGTGGTCTCCGCAATGGCGCGGCAGTAGACGTCCATCTGCCCGAGATAGTTGTCCCGGACATGCCCGACCGGGTCGTGGCCGGGATAGGTTTTGTGGTCGACCACCACGAAACCGGTGCCATCGCCGTCGCCGAGACGGACAAGCTCATCCATCCACCCTTCGGCGACCTGTGCGGCGTCGTTTCGCCACATGAAGGGAACCTCTGTCAGGCGGGTGTATCCGCGGTCGGCGAAGGTGGTGTGCACAAACTCCGACCAGCGCCTGCCGGCGGTGATGACTGTGTGGGCGGTGATGGTTCCGGCCACCCCGTAGCCGTCAATCAGCCGGGCGGCGACAGTGTGCTGCATCGTCTCGTCCAGTCCGCTGTAGGGGCAGGCCAGATAGGCGTGCACGGCATTGCCGATCATGTTCCATCCGGCGCCGCCCTTGTCGACCAAACGGCCGCCCAGATCGGCGAAAACGCTGATACCGGCTGTGTCCTGCAGGTGTGGGGTTGACGGGGTGCTGCTGGCGGCGAAACGGTAGGACACACCGGTACCCGATGGTGCCCGCACCACACCGCTGTCCCGGCTGCCCGCCGGGGTCTTTTTCACCCGTTCGGCAACCACTGTCCGCGAGGCGTCGTCGGCCGGCGGCGCTATCGACACCCGGCGCACCGACAGGGTGGTGGACTGTCCGTCCGGGCCGGTGATGGTCAGCGGCGCATCCGGGATGTCCTCTTCGGCGTCGGGCACGGTATCGGCAAAAGCCAGGGACATCTTCCCGCCGGGGGTGTCCGGGGCATCCTCACCGTCGGCGGCACAGGTGGCGGCGATATCGAAGGGGGTGGTGAAGATATTGTTCTTTTTCCTCGGTGTCCCGTCGACGACCACGACGAGTTTCTTTTTCGCCCGGGTGACAGCCACATAGGACACCCGCTGGTTTTCCTCCAGATCGGCCAGGTACTGCTCACGGTGGGGCGGCAGCACCTGCAACGCCCGGGTGGTCGCCCCGGTGAGGGGGAGCCGCGGCCAGAAGCGGATTTCCCGGCCCGCCAGGGGATCGGACAGATCGAGTTGCTGTGCCTGGGTGACCCACTGCCCGGAGGGGGAGAACTTGTCTTTGGCGGTGGCCAGGTAATAGACCTCGTCCCAGCCGAGCCCTTTGGCTTTGTGGATGGTGCCGGTGTTGATGGCCCCGGCTTCGGTGGTCACCGGCGGGGCGGAATCCGGGTCGTTTTTCCGGTTGAAATCGTCGTGGAAATGGGACACCAGGCCGGAGAGAGTGGCCGGTTTGCGTTTCGCCTGGCAGGTGGAGGCGTAGTCCTCGGCGAGGGTGACAATCGAGGTGAGGGTGCGCAGCCGGGCATCGGGGGTGGTCCAGCCGGCGATGGTTTCGTCGAGACGGATGGCCCGGGCGACGGTTTTGACCGCTTCGGCAAGGCTGAGCACGCCGATACGATCGCGGACCGCCCGCAGCTCGGCGAATACCCCGCCGTCGTCGGTGTCGAACCAGCGGCGGACCTGCTGCCGGCGGGCCCGGGTGTCGCGGTGCAGTTTCTCGCGGTGGGTCTCGCCGTCGGGGGCGTCCCCGGCGACAATGGCCGCCAACCGGTCGAACCAGTCATCGTGGGCGGGATGGCCGTCAATGTGGGCGACCAATTCCATGATCGCCAGGGTGTCGGTGGGGTCGACCAAGGCCGTCAACGCGGCCCGCAGAAGCTGGCCTTCCCGGGTGTCGAAGGGATCGGTTGTTTCCCCCGACACCGGCAGCCCGACGGCGGCAAGTTCGGCATCCGGTGTTTCCCCGTTGGTGCGCCCCAACACGGCGCAGGAGATATCCGGCGCATCCGGATTGTCCCGACGGCGCCGGTTTTCCTCCCGGGCCATGAATTCGGCGAGGGCTTTTTTGCGTTGTTCCGCGTTACTGGCCAGGGTGGTGAGGAAAACAATCTCCCCGGGGTCGGTGGCTTTGTCGGCCTCAGCTTCCGCAGAGTTGGCAAGCCGCACCTCCTTGCCGGGCATGTGGGCGAACACCCGGGAGAACAACTCGTTGGAAAACGTGACCAGATCAGGTTGCGAACGGTGGGACTGTGTCAGCGATCGTGTTTGTTTGTCTTTCGCCGGGATGGCGTCGATGACCGCTTTCATCAGTTTCGCGTCCGCACCGCGGAAACGGTAGATCGACTGTTTGGGATCGCCCACCCACACGACGTGGTCGACCAGATCGGCGATCTCGAGGAACAGCGCCAGCTGCAGGGGGGAAGTGTCCTGGAATTCGTCGACCACCAGCAGCCGGTAGGTTTCGGCGATGTCGTCGCGGACCTGTTTGTTGCAGCGCAGCTGCTCGAGCGCGCCTTGCTCCTGGTCGGTGTAGTCGATCATGCCGAGCACCCGTTTGAACTCGGAATACAGCCGCAGGCAGTCGGCGGCGGCGGTAAATACCGTGGTTATCACCTGCCGGTAGTCGTCGAGGAACTCCCGGCTGGACCACACGGCGGCAGTCCGGTCGGCCTGTGCGCGGATGTTCCCGGCGGCTCGCCGCAGCTTTAATTTCGTGATTTCCCGCTCGTAATCGCCCCAGGGCAGAGGGGCGCGCAGCTGACGGATCCGGGCGGCCAGGCCGTCGCAGTTGTCGGCATCCTCCAAGGCCCCTTTGATGGCTCTGCTGTTCCCGATGAACTCGGTGGATTCTTTGTCGCGCTGGAAAGCGGCGACTTCTTCCCGCACCTCGCAGGCCAGCTGCTCCAGTGACGCGGCGAAACCGGCATTGGCCGACCGGTTGCCGGCGGGGGAGATGCCCGTCTGCTCCGCCAACTGGCCCATGGTGGCGGTGAATTCGGCGGTGGTGTTTTCCCCCATTTTCTTCAGCGCGGTGGCGGAGATGTTGTTAGCCCGGGCCAGCTGCACAATCTGGTTTATTGCCTGCATCAGGCAGTAGCGGTCGGCGTGGGGGCCCTCGTCGGCTGTCAGCGGCATGCCGGTGCGGGCGAACAGCTCCCGGTTGCTGCGGAATACACCGGTGATGTAGTCGCCGCAGGCGGTGTTGAAGGCACGTCGGGCTGCCTCCGGGTCGAGGGTTTTCACATCCGGGCTCACCCCGCTTTCAATGGCGTAGTCGGTGAGGATCCTCGCGGCGATGCTGTTGACGGTGCCGATCAGCGCGGTATCGATGGCCTGGGCCTGCTCGAGCATCCCCCGGTCGAGCAGCACCTGGCGCACCCGGCCGGACATTTCGGCGGCCGCTGCTTTGGTGAAGGTTGTGGCGATGATCTGCCCGGGATCCAGTTGTCCGGTGCCCAGGCGGTCGCCCATGTCGTGGGTGATTGTGTAGGTTTTGCCCGATCCGGCCGACGCGGTGATGATCGTGAATTTTTCGCTCATGAGAAGTCTCCCGTAATGCCGGTCAGGTAGGCGGTGTCCGCGTAGCGGATGGATGAGGTGGGGATGTGGAAGCCCCGTGCGGTGAAGTCGGCGGCCAGTGCGTCGGCGGCGCCCGTGTCCACCGTGCCGTCCGGCAGAAGATGGTTGCTCAACAGTTCCGCACCGTGGTCGTGGATGTATCCGTTGGCCAGGCTGGTGAGAACCTCGGTGACCGAGGCCCGCGCACAGGTGAGCAGGCTGTCGGGCGAACCTTTTCCGGGCGCCCCGTCGAACAGGGGGTGGGGGGAGTGGAACTCGCCGTGTTTGAGCAGGAAGTACCCGGTCGGCAGCGCCGCGGGCGCAACTTCCGGATGTTCGCGGGCCACCGCGTGGGAATACAGCGCCAGCTGCAGGGCCTGGTTGTTGCTGATCAGTTTTTTGTATTTGCCCGTGTAGCGGGCGAACTTCAAATCAATGACCCCCGGGATCCCGTCGGGGGTGACAACATCCATGTCGCGGTAACCGGACACCGACACCTGCTGGTGTCCGGTGCCGGTGTCAATGGTGGTCAGCGGGGTGGAGAAGTGTGTTTCCACGCCGGTGACCCTGGTGCCGGTGGCGGCGAAGGCCTCGAACAGGGTCAGGATCGACGAGGTGATGAAGCCGAGTGCCGATTCCCGGGTGACCATGTTTTCCGGCAGATCGAAATCGGCGTAGTAGACCGGCACCAGTTCATCGAAGATCGCGGCGATGGTGGCTGCGTCGGTGGTCAGGGTGACCGGGTTGTCGGGGCTGACGCCCTGGTTGTTGGCGATGCGCTCGACCACCGCGTGCGCCAGGGTGCCGATGCTGCGCAGGTCCGGATTACCCTCGCGGACCGGGCCGGACTGCACCCCGAAGCGGTAGCGGATCAGCCAATCGAGGGGGTGGCTGAGCAACGTGTCGATCTGGGTGAAACTCAGCCGCTCCGGGATGAACCGGTCACCGGCGGGCAGCTGTTTGACGGCGATACCCTCCCGGCGGGTGACAGCCACCGGTGCCACCTGCTGGTAATCACCGGGGCTTACCATCTCGGCGACAACCGGATCCCGGCCGTCGGGCAGGGTGGTGAAGTCGTGGACCAGCGAGTCGAAGTAGATGTCGAAGTCGGAGGTGTTGCCGGCGGCTTTTTTCAGATCCATCGCCAGATAGGACAGCAAAGGATCCGGGGCCGAGTTGGCGATCTCGAAGTTGTCCGCCAACACGGCGGTGACTTTGCCGCGCCGCCGCAGAGCCGCCAGATCGGATTCGATGGCTGCGGTGTGGGCGATCGCCCCGTCGATGGGATGGATTCCCCTGTCGGCCAGCAGTGCCCTTTCACCGGTGCGCAGCCGCCCGGTGACCGGCTGCGGGGGATGCTGCGGCAGCCACCACACAACTTCGCCGCTGCCGCAGCCCAGGGTGGCGGGGGTGTGGCACACCGCCGCATTGTCGCTGGCCTCAGTCAACCCGTAGGGGGTGGTGAGGCTGTCGGCGACAGTGGTGATGATCTGGTCGAGCTGGTGGGCGGTGAGGGTGTCATGCATGCCGATCACGGACATGGCCGTATCCACCGCCGACGCCGCCTGCCGGGAGGTCGGGGAGACAAACAGCTTGTTCAGCCGGGCGGCGAGCCAGGCCAGGCGCCGGTTGATGTCCGCGCACCGGTAGATCGCCCCGGCGCCCCCGGTTTTACCCAAACTGCCGTCGATTGCTTCCAGCGGGTTTTTCCGCACCAGATCATCCAGGCTTGCCGCCAGCCCGGCGGTGGCCTCATCCCACAGGGAGCCGGTGACCGTGCCGTCGCTGTCGCGAATCTCCCCGGCGATCGCGTCACGCCACGCGGGGGTGTCGATCCCGCGCTGCCGGTGCAGGGCGGTGAGCAGTTTTCTTTTCAGCTGCCCGGGAACAACCGCCAGCGCAACAGAGGTCATCCCGCCGTTGGCGGATTCGATGTCCACGGTGCCCAGTTCCAGGGTGAGAAAAGCAATCAGCTGATCCGGGTCGACGGGTTGCTGCACCGCCCGGATGAACACCGGAAGCAGCTGGGCGACAGCCCGGTCGGCGGAAGTGTTGCGCACCCCGGTCGCGGCCAGTCCCCGGTCGGCCAACGCCCCGTCCAATACGTCGGTGGCATTGCCGGCCACCAGCCAGTAGCGCCCGTCCCGGTCGGTGAGGCGGCGGCAGTGGGAGGCCACCAGCCGGGCGGCCTCCCACTCGGTGTTGGTTTTCACCATGGTCAGCTCGCCGATGCTGTCCGGGCCGGTCTCCTCGGTCACCGGCACACCCAGCGTGGCCAGGTTGCCGAGGATCCGCTGCCAGATCGGCGGCAGGCCGGCAATCGGCTGGCCGACGACAAGCTGTTCGATCTGGGTGTCCCAGGGCACCGATGCGTCGACGAGTTCGGCCAGCACACGGTCAATGTCGCGGACCACATCGGCCGGGCCCACAATCGAGGTGCGGGTCGGATCCGCCGCGATCGTGCCGGTCGTCTCCTGCGGCCGGTGGTCTGCGGCAGCATCATGGCCCTCACCCGTTGCGCCCGTATCCGCCTGCCCGGCCAGGGCTTGCGGAAGATGCTTCTCAATGGCGGTGAGCGCGGCAATCCGGGGGGAGTGTTCCCCCACATCGGCGGTGGTGTCCGGGTACCAGCCGGCACCAACCAAAAGATCACGCAGCTTCAGCGTGGTTGTGGCCACCGACCACGGGTCGAGTTCGAAGGACCGGGCGCACCAGGCCGCGTGCGGGTGGTTGACGGTGTTGACCGTGTAGTCGATGGCTTTCTGCCAGGCGGCTATCCGCAGCGGGGTGGCCGCACAGGCAGCCGCCAGGCCCAGTCGTGTGGCCAGAAGATCCGCCAGTTGACGCTGGCCGCAGGTGATCTTGCCCAACGAGGCATCGGTTGACCAGGGGGCACCATCGGCATTCCACCCGAAGAAAATTTTCATGCCACCCACAATAGAAAACCGCTGCCAGACCAGTGTCGGTTCTCTGCCCCCGTCCATGGGTGTTGTGCGTTCCCGGGCGCAGCGCCGGGTTCCGGGCGGGGCGGGCGTGGGGCAGCACCGGGACGCCGGGGTATTTTGGGGGGACACCATCCAACCGGAGGGCCTGCCGTGTGCGACGCCCCGGATATTGCCGGGGGATAACCACCGGCGGCCCCCTGCGGGCTTTTCCCGCCGGAGCCGGAAGACAACCAACAGCACAAGCCACCATGACGACACCCGACGACAAAGAAACAATCCGTCGCTTAACCGCGGAGATCGATGACAAAGACCGGCGCATCGCCGAGTTGACCGCCGAAGTTGAACGCGGCCGGAAGATCATCGCCATCATGCAGCAGGGGCATGAAAAACTACTGCGTCTCACCGAGCAGATCGAGGGCAAAACCCCCTGACACCACCGGCCCAGGGGTGAAGCACTCACCGTAATGGCCGCTGCCGGTGATGCCGGGGGCGCCGGGAAGGTGCGGCAACCACCGTGCGGGGTGGGCGGCAAATGTTAAAATCCCCCGGTGCATTTGAAATCGTTGACGCTGAAAGGATTCAAGTCCTTCGCGTCTGCGACGACCCTGAAATTCGAGCCGGGCATCTGCTGTGTCGTCGGCCCCAACGGCTCCGGTAAATCGAATGTGGTTGATGCCCTGGCCTGGGTGATGGGGGAGCAGGGGGCGAAAACCCTGCGCGGCGGGAAGATGGAGGACGTGATCTTCGCCGGCGCGGGATCACGCAAAGCGCTGGGCCGGGCAGAGGTGACGCTGACCATCGACAACTCCGATCAGGCGCTGCCGATCGACTATTCGGAGGTCTCGATCACCCGCCGGATGTTCCGCGACGGGGCCAGTGAATACGAGATCAACGGCTCCAAGGCCCGGCTGATGGATATCCAGGAGCTGCTCAGCGACTCCGGTATCGGCCGGGAGATGCACATTATTGTCGGCCAGGGTCGGCTGGCCGAGATTCTGCAGTCCAGGCCCGAGGAACGCCGCGCCTACATCGAAGAGGCCGCAGGCGTGCTCAAACACAAGCGGCGCAAAGAAAAAGCGCAGCGCAAACTGGTCGGCATGCAGGCCAACCTGGACCGGCTGGAGGATTTGACCGCGGAGCTGAAAAAGCAGCTCAAACCCCTGGCCCGGCAGGCGCAGGCGGCGCAGAAAGCCGCCACCGTGCAAGCAGAACTCAGGGAAGCGAAAACCAACCTCGCCGTCGACAAGCTTTTGCACTTGACCGAAGAGTCTGCCGCGGCGCGCCGGACCGCCTCCGCGCGTGCCGCCGAGCTGGCGCAGGCAGAAAAAGACCTGGCCGGCCTGGAGGCGGAAGAAGAAGACATCGCCACCACGCTCGCCGAGATCATCCCCCGGGCGGACGCCTCCCAAAAACTGTGGTTCGACCTGTCATCCCTGGCTGAACGGGTCTCGGCGACGGCCCGCATTGCCGCGGACCGGGCGAAAAACCAGTCGGAGGCCACCGCTTTCACCGGGGAAGATCCCGAGGAGCTGGCCGCCCGGGCAGCAGCGGCCGACGCGGAGCTTGAGCGCCTGGAAGAAGAGGTGGACATCGCCGCCGAACGACTGGAATCGATTCGGGACAGTGTCGAGGCGAAAAAAGAAGCCGCCCGCAACGCCGAAGCGGAGCTGTCCAGACGCCTGCGGGCCATCGCCGACCGGCGGGAAGGCGTGGTGCGTCTTCTGGCCGCCGAAGAATCCCAGCGCGCCCAAATAGCCCGGCTGGAACATGACGCCGAAACACTGGCCACCACGGTCGCCGACTTCGATGAACGGGTGCGCCTGACCGGCCTGGAGGCGGTCACCGCGGCCGATGACCTCACCCAGGCGACCCGCAACCGGGAACCTCTGGCCGAGAGACTCCGGCAGGCCACCCAGGAAGCCGACGAAGCCGAAGCCCGCCTGGAACAATTGCGGGAGAAAGAAAAAGACCTGGAGCGTCATGTCTCCCGGCTGTCGTCCAGGATTGACACACTGTCGTCGACGATGCCGAAAGCCCCCGCCGCACAGGTGCTGGCCGGGATCGGCGACTACCGCGACCTGGCCGGGCTGATGACCGTCGAGGACGGCTACGCCACCGCCTGCGCGGCAGCGCTGGGCACCCACGCCAGCGCCCTGGCCGGAGCAATCGACATCCCGGAGCTTGACGGTATCGACCACACCGGGATTGCCCGCACCACCGTGGTGGCAACCACTAGCGACACCACCGGGGGGCGGTGGCGGCTGGACGCCGATCTTCCCGCCGGGGCCGGCTGGCTGCTCGACCACATCGACATCGATGCCCGGATCAGCGCCCCGATCACCCGGCTGTTGGCCGATGTGGTGGTGGTTGATTCACCGGAGATCGCCCAGGCTGTTGTGGCCGCCGACCCGCGGCTGAAAGCAGTGGATCTGTCCGGCACACTGCGCGGCCACGGCTGGCTGGAGATCGGGCAGGGCGCAACCAACCCGGTGACCACCCGGGCGCAGATCGCGGACGCGGAAAAACACCTGGCACAGGCGGAAAAAGAACTCGGCACACTGTCGGGCACCCTGGAAGGTGCGGCGACAGCCGCCGGTGAAGCACGGGTCAACCAGGCCTCGGCCACCGCCGCGCTGCGGGAGCACGACATCACCGTCGAACAGTTGACCCGGGACGCCAACCGGCTGTCAGCCCAGGCCAGGGCCACCGAAGCGGAACGGGACCGGGCCGCACAGCGGCGTGACAGCGCCGGAGAGCAGCTGGAGGCACTGCGCGCCGAACTCGCCGACACCCTCGACAGGCTGGCCAGAGCCGACGATCCCGACCAGCTGGATGAACCGGACACCGGGGACAAAGAACGGGCGCAGCAGGAACTCGAACAAGTCACCGCCATGGAGGTGGAAGCCCGCCTGGCGTTGCGCACCGCCGAGGAACGCGCCGGGCAGATCAAAGGACGCGGCGACAGTCTGCGGCGGCGGGCACAAGCCGAAGCGCAGGCCAAAGCACGCCACGACAAAGCCATGGAGGCCCGGAAGCAGTATGCCGCGGTGGCTGCGGCCGTCCACGGGCATGCCCTCAAGCTGGGGGACCGGGTCGCCGATGCCACCGCCCGGGCGGCGACGCGCCGTGACCGGTTGGCGGAGGAGAAAAAACAGGCCAGTGACTCACAGGCCCGGGTGAAAACCGCGGTGGGCTACAAACGCCAGCAGCTGGCCGGACTGACCGAGGCAGCGCACAAGGCCGACCTTGCGGCCTCCGCCGCCGCGGTGCGCCTCGAACAGGCCGAACAGGCCGTGCACTCGCAGATGGGGATCCCGCCGGCGGCACTGCTGGACAGCCACCGGCTGCCGGAAGATTTCGACCGGGAAGAAGAACAGCAGCGGCTGGCCCGGGCAGAGAAATCGTTGTCGTCCCTGGGGAAAGTCAACCCGTTGGCGCTGGAGGAGTATAAAGCCCTCGAGGAGCGCTACACCTTCCTGGCCGGGCAGCTGGCCGATGTGGAACAGGCCCGGGCGGATCTGCGCGGGGTGATCGAGGAAGTCGACGGGAAAATCCTCACCCTGTTCACCGACGCGTGGCGGGACGTGGAAAAAGAATTCCCGGCCGTGTTCGAAACCCTCTTCCCGGGCGGTACCGGACGGCTGGTGCTCACCGACCCGGACGATATGCTCACCACCGGCATCGAGGTGGAGGCCCGCCCGCCGGGCAAAAAAGTCACCCGCCTGACACTTCTGTCCGGCGGGGAGAAATCCCTGACCACCCTGGCGATGCTGGTGGCGATTTTCAAAGCCCGCCCCAGTCCCTTCTACGTGCTCGACGAAGTGGAGGCCGCCCTCGACGACGTCAACCTGCGCCGCCTGATCGCCCTGCTCAAGCAGCTGCGCCACGACTCCCAGCTGATCGTGATCACCCACCAGAAACCCACCATGGAAGTGGCCAATGTGCTCTACGGGGTGACCATGCGCGGCGACGGGGTTACCCGGGTGATCTCCCAGCGGATGAATCCGCCCGCGGATGAGACCAAAGATGAGTAGGTCCGCCGGGACCCGGCCGCGTCGCCGGGTGAGCTGCCCACCCTTAGTGCCGTCGGCTGTTGTGCCGCTGCCCTGAAACAAGGAGAACCCCATGTCAGACCAATGTGACGGCGAACCAGGTCCTGTCGTGCGCGTGACCGCCTGGGTGCACGGGCGTGTGCAGGGGGTGGGTTTTCGCTGGTGGACCAGAAGCCGGGCACTGGAACTCGGGCTGTCGGGGTCTGCCACCAACTACGCCGACGGGCGGGTGCTCGTTGCCGCGGAAGGACCCCGCGCCCAGTGTGAAAGGCTGGTGGAATTGCTTTCACAGCAACCGTCGACCGCCGGCAGGCCGGGGCGGGTCGGGCAGGTGTTCACCACGTGGGGCAGCCCGAAAGGCGCCACCGGTTTCGTCGCACGCTGACCGGCACCCGGCAGAGCAAAACCGGATGAGCCGATAGGCTGGCCGACATGATTGTTCTCGCCTGCGTCGTGTTCGTCATGATGATGCTCGGGGCGGGTGTGCAGCGGGTCACTGGATTGGGTTTCGGCCTGGTGGCCGCCACCGGTTTGAGCCTGGTTCTCGGGCCGGTCGGCGGGATAGTGCTGCTCAACGTGGTCGGACTGGTGTTCAACCTGGTGATGATCCGCCAGGTCTGGCGGGAGATCAGCTGGTCGAAAGTGGCGCTTCTGGCCCCGTGGGCAGCCGCTGCCACCATTCCCGGGGCCTGGCTGATAACCGTCACCCCCACCGCTGTGCTGCAGGTCATCGTCGGGGTGGTGCTGGTGGCGGCCCTGGCGGTGGTCACCGTCGGACGCAACCGGATCAGACCCACCAGCAGCCGGTGGGCGGCGATCACCGCCGGGACGGCTTCTGGTCTGGCTGCCACCGTCGCCGGTGTGCCGGGGCCGCCGCTGACCGTCTACGCGCAGGCCACCGGCTGGAAAGGCCCCGGTTTCGTGGCGTCGCTGCAGCCGGTGTTCACGGTGACCACGCTGGCCACCCTGGCCGCCAAAGGCGGGGCGGGGCTGGTTGATGTGTCGGTCATCCCGTGGTGGGTGTGGGTCACCGGCAGTCTCGGCATGGTCACCGGCCTGGCCGCGGGAACCGTGATCGCCGGAAAAGTCGACGAAAACAGGGCGTTCACTGTGACGGTGCTGCTGGCTGCCGTCGGTGCCCTGGCGGTGGTGGCACAGGGGGCTGCGGCGGTGGCCGCAGGCTAGCCGGGATGTCCGCCGGGATCCGCACAACCCGGCACCGCAAAGCCGCCATACGGAACCCGATCGCCGGTATGCTGTGGCAACGGATGTTTTTCACGCCCCGGGTCAGCCGCGGATAGCCGGCATCAGCCCTGCGCATCAGCTAGGTTGGCCTTTTCCGGTTGTTCCCGCCCGGCAATCGGTGGCCCGGCGCGCCGGGAGAAACCCGGTGAGGCGGGCCGGTGGGAAACAACCGCATCAACTACTCGTGCTAATCCCCAAGGCGGTGCATGTTCCTTGCCAACCGGCGGTGCCAACCCAATTGCCGATCCCGCAGACTCGCTTTTAGGCTGGGCCAGCGAAACCGAACTGAAACTGGGGCACGGATGCTCCACGGTGTCGTTGTTCTGCTGCCTCGACTTCACCGACGACGAACTTGAACGCATCGAGCGTTTCTACGGCACCTTCATCACCCGGCAGCGGGCGGCCGGGGCCGGGGCGAAGGATCTGCTCGCCATCACCCCGACACTGGCAGTGGCGACCCTGGTCGGCCGGGCCGCCAGAATGATCGACCGCCGCAGTTTTTTCACCGAATGGGCCGGTGGTCTGGGGATTTCACAGGACACGGAATTTATTGCCGAGGTGGAAAACACGGCGGTTGATCTGGTGGCCTCCACCGGTCTCACCGCCCCGGAAGGGCTGGATGATCCGGTCAGCCTCTTCGCGCTGCACGCCGGGATCACCGCCGGGGAAATCCCGTGGATTCTGCAGCTGCTCGACGGATTGGCCGAAGCGTCGGGGGAGAAGGTGGCGCAGGTTCCCCGCGGCCACATCCACACCATTGACGATGTGTCGGCCGCCCGGGCGGGCAGCTACAGTGCCCGGGATGTCGTCGGGATGCTGGCCAGTGGCGCGGCCGCCGACTACATCGGCCCGGCCGACCACCCCGAGGCCGACTGCTACCCGCATATCGGACACGACCTGACGGTTTCACAGACAATCGCCGCCCACGCCCCGGAATTTTATGAGCCGCTGATCGCCGGGTTGATGGCGCTGCGCACCGAAACAGTGGCCGATCCGGTCTGCTGGCTGCGTAAAATCAGCCACACCGATGTCGCCCTGCCCGCCCTGGTGTTCAATGCGGCTTTCGCCGAACTGCGGGAACGCCCCGCAGGCACCGCCCACCGGTCGTGGGCTGTGGGGGTGGCCACCCGGGAATGGGAGCCGCGGATCATTTTCGACCCGGTGCGGGAAAAAGTGTGCCTGCGGCTTCCCGAACAGCTGCTGCCCGAAGACGGTTCCGACATCCATTGGCGGGTCAGTGTCGGCGGCACCACCCGCATCCACCGGACCGGGCCGGCCTGGGGATCAAGCTCACCCTATTCGGAGGCCCTCGATTTGGCCGTCGACAAGCAGGTGCGGGAGATCGCGGTCACCGACACCGCCAACAACGCCCACTGGGTGCTGCCGGTGGTCGACAACGACGACCCGGTGCTGCTGTTTACCACCAAAGGCTTCAACATCACCGACAAAGCCTCCCTGCACTACCGGCAGCTGGTGGTGGTCCACCCCCATGACGCCACCATCACCGATCCGGTGACGGGCCGGTCCATCACTGTCTCGTCCACCCGGGAGTTGAAGGGCTGGAAAGGCTGGGTTGTTTCCACGGTGGATGTTTCCGCCGCGGAAGGCATCCAGGTGGTGCGTGCCGGAACCCAGCCGTCGCCGGCCACGCAGGTCCGCTGTATTGATGCCCGCCGCCGGGCGGTGTTCACCTCCGCCACACCCGCGGCCGGCGGACTGGTGAGTTCCTCCGGTCTTGCCGTCCACCCGGACAGCCTGGTCGCCGAATTCCCGCCCACCCTGTCGGGTACCGATGAACGCTGGTGGCTGTCGATTTCCGCCTATGCCGGACCGGGGCAGGCGGGGGAGGAAATCTCCGACCCGGAGCCGCTGGATGTGCCGGCCGAGGGCGGACTGTTCGATGTGTTCGACCCCGAGGCCTACGACGACCCGTGGGTGGGTGAATATTTGGTGCGGCTGCGCGGCCCGCGCAACGAATCGTTCCGCCACCAGTACGCCATTGTGGAAGGCCTGGTGGCCACCGGGTCAGTCGGCGGCGGGGAAGTGTCGGTCCGCATCCCCGCCGAAGGTGGGCTGACCCGGGCGGCGATGGCGCTTGCGGCCGGGGGTAAACCCTTTGCCGCCTCCCCGCGCACCATCACCGTCGACCCCGGCCAGCCGGCCGGGGTGTCGGTGATATCCACCGATTCCGGTGACAGTCTGCCGGTGCGCTGGATTCCGCCGAAATTGCTGTTTAGCGTGCCGGTGGTCACCTCCCCGCCGATGTGGCGCACCTCCCGGATGTTTTTGTCCCCCGGGCAGATCGACGGCGAGGCGGTCCTGCGTATCCGCTGCGCGACATCGATGGTCGCACCCCGGGTGCAGGTGCGCAATGCCCACGGCTCCCCGCTGGCCACGGTCACTCTTTCCACCGTCAATGACGTCACCTACACCGCGCCGACGAAACGGCTGGTGCAGGCCTGCGCCGCCACCGGCCGGGGATCGCTGGAAGCGGAATGGACCGACCCCAACTCAGGCAACAAAATCTCGGTCACCCTGGCGGTGATCAGCGGCCAACCGCTGGCCACGGGGGCGAGCATCAGCGATGGTGTGCTCACCCTGGAAGGCACCGACCCGGCCCGGCCCACCGGCTGCTGGGTGTGGCCGGCCACCGCGCCCTGGGAGTTCGGCCGCACCTTTGTCGCCGACGCTGATGGCCGCATCCGCCTTCCGGATGTCTTCGCCGGGGCCGGTCCGTTGACCGTGCAGCCGCACTCGGGTGATCCCTTCACCAATCTGCGCGCCCCCCTGGTCCCCGGACCGACGGCATTTCTTGCCGCCCAGCCGGGCCACTACACCGCGGGCCGGGAAGAAATGAACCAGCTGTCGGCCTTTTTGGCCGGTGCCAGTGACCGGGTGCCCGGCGATCCGGCGGTCATGCCGGTTCTGTGGGAGGTCTATGAATCACTGCCCGCCACCGCCGACGGGCAGCTCACCCCGGCAGCCCACGGTGAGCCGGCCGTCACTCCCGGCCAGGCCGCGGCACACCCCGACGACCACGCCGGACAAGCAGCCACGGACGGTGACAGTACCGCCGGGCCGGTGCCTGTTGATCCCCGGCAGGCGGTGCTGACGGCACTGAAAGCCCACCCGGCCGCAGCATTGAAGGGACTGTCCGATTCCCTGGTGCCGGTCAATCTCCTGCCCGGCAGGCTGATCAGCTCCTCACTGGTGACAGTCACCTTCGACGATCCGGTCGATATCACCGACGACCACAAAAACCCCTGGATCAGCACCCTGGTGGCACTCGGTGCCCTGCCCGGCCTGTTCAGCGCCGCCGATGACGGTGGCGAGGAATTCGGCGACGGGGCCACCGACGGATTATCCGGCGGCGGGGACAAAGCGGCCGGGGCCGAAGACGACGGGACCGACGGCGGGGCCGGGGCTTCCACTCCCGCCACCCGCCGTCAGGCCGTCGACGCCTGGCGGGAGGTCCTCGACCATCTGGAGCGCACCGCGGGCAAGCGGTTGATCGAAACGTTGGCCACCGGCCGGGACCACACCCTGGAAACCGCCTGTGTCGACCAGCAGACCGTGGCGATAGCCAGAATGGACAAAGCCCAGCAGGACGCCCTGCTGGACATGTTTTTCAACCGTGCGGAGATCGTTCCCGGCCCGATCATGGACGATGAGGCGCGCATCCTGGCGGTGTTTGAAACCTTCAACCGCAATGAGCAGCTGTCGCGGATGCTGGCCGACCGGACGCTGATCACCGCGGCGGTGAAACTGCTCAAGGCGCTGCGCGGGACCAACCGGCATCTCTACCAGGCGGCGAGGGTCCGTTTCGACAAACTGGGCGACACCGACACCGGGGAGCAGAAAAACATCTGGGCACTGGCCCCGGTGGTGTCCCTGGTGTTCGCACTGGCAGCCCGGCTGCACGCCCACGGAAAAATGGAGAAGTCGAAACTGCTCACCCAGGCTGCCGCCGGATGGTCGGCCCTGGCGGATGTGGTCCCCGATCTGGTGGTCGGCGATCTCATCGCCGCGGAAGCCATGGTGCTGGCCAGCCTGCACCCGGGTATCGCCGGGTAAAACATCACCCCTGGCCGCATGATGTTGCCTGGTTCACTTCCCGGCACGTCACACCGGATACCGCCACCACCCCGTTGACCGGCTCATCTGCTGGTGAACGGGGTGTGCGGTCCCCTGCCCGTCGAATCAAAACGGCAGGTGGTAACGACCAGGCCCCCCGCCGTCACAGCGGAAGGCGGGTTCGCCGTGCCAAGCCAGGGCACAATGTGCAAACATAGTTGCCATGGACTCCAACGACTCGCAGGGCATCGTCGACCAATTCATGGCCAACCCCACCTGGCAGATTGCTGCCGTGGTGGTGCTTGTGCTTCTTCTTCTGGCGATCGTGGTTATCGTCGGCCTGAAGCGCCGCAAAGCGAAAATGGTCTCTTTCGGCGATGACGACGATGATGCTGTGGAACAGGGTGAGACAAAGCAACTCACGCAGGAGCAGAAATCCGGCAACTACCAGGCGCACGGTGGTTTCAATTTCGCCCCGGCCGTCAAACAGCCCCACAGCAACGCACCGGCGGCGGCCGCCGCGGGCACCACAGCTGCCGCTGCAGCGGTTCCGGATACAGCGGCCGGGACCGGCCGTGAAGCCGATACCGCCGAAGCCGACACCGGCCGGCATGCCGCCCACGGTGGGCAGACCACCCCGAGTACCACGATTGGCGCCGGGGAGGATGCCACGGCACCTGCACGGCACGCCAAACCGGAAACGACCCCGCCGGACGATGGCACCGCCGATGACACTGCCGGGGACAACGGCAATGATGACGGCGACAGTGAGCACACCCCCTCCCGGGCACGCCTGGGGATGGGTAATTTGACCGACGAGGAGATCGAGCGTCGTTCCGCCGAATCCGAGGCCAATATCCGGCAGCGCGAAGCCGAACGCCGCGCCAAAGCCGAAGAGGAAGCCCGCAAAAAACAACGCGAAGAAGAAGACAAAGACGACACGCTGGTGGCCAGCAGCTACCACAGCGCCGTCACCGAGGCCGATGAGTCTGATGACCGCGACGAGTCACCGTTGACCGCACCGGAAATCCCGGTCGATGATCTCGACGATGAACCGGGATCGATCTTCAGCCAGCTGGCCCACAACAAAGGCGGCATGTCCGTCGGCTCCTACCCGGCCCCGGCGAAAAAGACCCCGGGACCGGACAGCCGCGACAATGATCCACTCACCGCGGATCTGAGCACGCTGCATCTTGACGATGACCTCACCACCCCGCAGTCGCCGGAACCGGCCGGGGACAAAACCCCGCCTGCCGAGGCAGACCCCCACACCGAGGTGTCCGGGGACGCGGAAGCCGGACAAGACGGCACCAACCAAACCACCCCGGCAGCTGACACCGATGACGCCGCCGAAGGAGATCGTCCCCACCGGGTGAACGCCGAGGGCGACGCTAAGTCCGACAAGGCACAACCAGTAGCCGAATCCGGCGCCGACACACCGGATACCCCCGCCGCCGATACTGCCGTCGACAGCCAGACGGCTGCCACAGACGACACCGCCGAACCGGAAACAACTGATCAGGCCGAAGCCGAAGCAGAAGCAACGGAAGCCGCGGCCGCCGCAGCCGCAGCAGCGGAAAAAGCAGGCGACGCCAAACAGCAGACACCTGCCCCGGTCGGCCCCACCCCGGCGGCCCAAACCGCGGCTGAAGCGCAGGCCGCGGCTCGTGGTGACATTGCCCCGGCCAAGGGCCGTCTGGGCAAGCTGCGGGGCCGGCTGGCCCGCTCCCAGAACGTGATCGGTCAGGGTGTTCTGGGTATTTTGTCCGCGGGCGACCTTGACGAGGATGCCTGGGAGGAAATTGAGGACACCCTGCTGATGGCGGATCTGGGCACCGCCACCACCATGCGCGTGGTGGACAAACTCCGCGACACCATCGCCGAGCGCGGTGTGTCTTCTGAAGCCGACGCCCGTGCCATGCTGCGGGAAACCCTCATCGACGCCTGCAAACCGGAAATGGACCGCTCAATCAGGGCCATGCCCAATGACGGCAAGCCCGCGGTTATTTTGATGGTCGGTGTCAATGGCACCGGTAAAACCACCACCACCGGCAAACTGGCCCGCGTGCTGGTCTCTATGGGGCACACCGTGCTTTTGGGGGCTGCCGACACCTTCCGTGCCGCTGCCGTCGATCAGCTCGATACCTGGGGCCGCCGGGTGGGTGCTGAAACCGTCCGCGGTGAAGAAGGCGCCGATCCTGCATCGGTCGCCTTTGATGCCGTGGCCAAAGGCGTCGAAGACGGTCTTGACGTTGTTCTCATCGACACCGCCGGCCGTTTGCACACCTCCACCTCGCTGATGGACCAGCTCGGAAAAGTCAAGCGTGTCGTGGAGAAAAAGACCCATGTCGACGAGGTACTGCTGGTTCTGGATGCCACTGTCGGGCAGAACGGAGTCAACCAGGCCCGTATCTTCCGGGATGTCGTCGACATCACCGGTGTGGTGTTGACCAAGCTCGACGGCACCGCCAAGGGCGGAATCGTCTTCCAGGTGCAGGAAGAGCTCGGAGTCCCGGTGAAACTGGTGGGCCTTGGCGAAGGCGCGGACCACCTGGCACCGTTTGAACCCGAGTCCTTCGTGGACGCGCTTCTCGGTTAAAACCCGCTTCAACGAATAAATCCCCGCTACCCACAAGATTGTGGTAGCGGGGATTTTCCGATCATCCCCGCTCGCGCGGGGAATACGCAGGGGTCGACGACACAGGCGCACGACCGCGGGGATCAGCCCCGCTCGCGCGGGGAATACGGTGTAAGGCTCCGAGGTGCGCACTATTTCCAGGGATCAGCCCCGCTCGCGCGGGGAATACGGGGTGGTCAGATGTGACACCGCAAAGGCCCCCGGATCAGCCCCGCTCGCGCGGGGAATACGACAAGCTGGAAGGCCGGGACATGGAGCTGACGGGATCAGCCCCGCTCGCGCGGGGAATACGGTGTAAGGCTCCGAGGTGCGCACTATTTCCAGGGATCAGCCCCGCTCGCGCGGGGAATACTACGCTCCGGCACCGGTACGCGACCGCCTGCTAGGATCAGCCCCGCTCGCGCGGGGAATACTACAAAGACGTAGCCGAGGGCGTGCGCGATGCAGGATCAGCCCCGCTCGCGCGGGGAATACATTTGCGCTGCCCCGGCAAGCTGGATCGACCCCGGATCAGCCCCGCTCGCGCGGGGAATACGCCCCCAAATCCTTTCCGTCCGCGATATCGGTAGGATCAGCCCCGCTCGCGCGGGGAATACGAGTTCGTTCTTCCGCACACCGGGGTTGAACGAGGATCAGCCCCGCTCGCGCGGGGAATACTGCAACCTTTTTCACCACTATCGGGTGCACCCAGGATCAGCCCCGCTCGCGCGGGGAATACACCGGTGGCCGACCATCATTCGCGTGCCATGAAGGATCAGCCCCGCTCGCGCGGGGAATACAAAGTGAGCGCCCGCCCCGCCGTGACGGTGTCGGGATCAGCCCCGCTCGCGCGGGGAATACCCTCCGGGACGGCAACGTGGTTCTCTTCCTAGGGGATCAGCCCCGCTCGCGCGGGGAATACATAGTTTCGTGGTTTTGCGCCATTCTGCGCCCAGGATCAGCCCCGCTCGCGCGGGGAATACAATAGTCCGCAGGAAACGCCGCCGGATTATTCAGGATCAGCCCCGCTCGCGCGGGGAATACTTGTTGCCGTCAGTTCCATTTTCAAACCTTCCAGGATCAGCCCCGCTCGCGCGGGGAATACCCACCTGACCGCACCGGAAGAATACGTTCGTCGGGATCAGCCCCGCTCGCGCGGGGAATACAATCCGACAAGCGGAAAAGCCCAGGCCATTTGGGGATCAGCCCCGCTCGCGCGGGGAATACCATTTTTGATCCAGTCCCAGGCACCGGTGAAGAGGATCAGCCCCGCTCGCGCGGGGCATACGCCTGGCGATTGTAGATAGCCATGTGGGGTTCCGGATCAGCCCCGCTCGCGCGGGGAATACGCGCTCCCGCCGCTCGGAACACCATGCTCGAACGGATCAGCCCCGCTCGCGCGGGGAATACCCGCGGGTTTGGTGGTGATGGGCCGGGGTGTGGGGATCAGCCCCGCTCGCGCGGGGAATACCGGAGTGTAAGGCTGCGGCAGGGGCGGTCCACGGGATCAGCCCCGCTCGCGCGGGGAATACTGCCGATCTTTTGACGCCCCGTAACCGAATCAAGGATCAGCCCCGCTCGCGCGGGGAATACTCAACCGGCCCGAACCCGCCGGAAAAACCCGACGGATCAGCCCCGCTCGCGCGGGGAATACACTTTTTAAGCTGGGATTATGCAGCTACTCTATGCGGTTTTACTTCACTTTAGTCTGAGTTAGGTTTTTTCGCATTTCAGGAGTTTTCCTGTTGAGGAGACATCATCTGTGGTGTCCTGGCCGAGGAGATGCTGGCCTCGCCCGATCTCGGGGTTTCGGGTGTGGTGGGTGGGGCAGCAGTGTACGGACTTTGCCCTGAAACGGGGGTCGGTTGATGTGGGTGCGGAATTGATGTCTCGTCCTTGGGGGATGGTGATGTTTTCACCTGCGGCCGGGGGTGGTGTCACCCTGTGACGGATCGTCAATTTGCCTGGTAAATGGTGGCCATGGGGGGTTATTTGTGAGTAAACCTGTCAGTCAATAGAAAAACTGTTTTCTATTGACCTATAGTTAATTTCCGCAGCGTAATTCCCGTCACAGTGAGGTGGGGGAATCGTCTGCGGGTATTTTTGTTTTTGTCCGTTTTTTCCTTCATCGACGGAGTTTCCTATGTCAGATGTGACAGCCCATGTAGCCCAGACCCTGCTTCTCGCGGAGTCGTCCGCCGATTCGGCGGGTGTATCCGCCGCCAACACCGCCTGGATGCTGTTTTCAGCGGCAGCCGTTTTGATGATGACTCCGGCATTGGCCTTCTTCTACGGCGGGATGTCCCGTCAGAAGTCTGTGCTGAACATGATGATGATGAGCTTTGGCTCATTGATGGTCGTGATCATGATTTATGTCGGCTGGGGGTGGTCGATGAGCTACGGTGATCAGTCGATTGCCGGGATTGTGGCCAATCCCTTCCAGTATTTCGGACTCAAAGACACCATTTTCGCCGCTGATGGTTCGATCGCCATCGGCCCCAACGGTTATGCCACGATTCTTGATGTGGGCTTCCAGATGACGTTTGCCGTTATTGCGGTGGCGTTGATCTCCGGGGCGCTGGCCGAACGTGTCAAATGGGCCTCCTGGCTTGTTTTCGCCGGACTGTGGGCCACCTTCGCCTACTTCCCGCTGGCCCACATGGTGTGGGGCGGGGGGCTGCTCAGCCACGCCGAAGGCTCCGTTCCGGCGATGATGTTCGGTACCGACACTGTCCACGGTGAGGTCTCCGCGGCTGTTCATCCCATTGACTTTGCCGGTGGTGTGGTTGTCCACATCTCAGCGGGAACCGCCGCACTGGTGCTGGCCTACATTGTCGGCCACCGCAATGGTTTCCTGCGTTCCCCGCACCGTCCCCACAACATTCCGCTGACAATGCTCGGGGCGTCGCTTCTGTGGTTCGGCTGGGCCGGTTTCAACGGTGGTTCCGCTTTCGGCGCCACTGGCCTGGCTGCATTGGCCTGGGTCAATACCGCGGTGGCCGCTGCCGCCGCCACCGCCGGCTGGCTGATTGTCGAGCGTGTGCGCGACGGTCACGCCACTTCTCTCGGCGCGGCTTCCGGTGTGGTGGCCGGTCTTGTCACCATCACCCCGGCGGCCGGGGATTTGACCCCGGTGACCTCCATTGCCGCCGGTGTGATCGGTGGCGCGGTGGCGGCGTTGGGGGTGGGGATCAAATACCGCTTCAAATTCGACGACTCGCTGGATGTGGTGGGGGTGCACCTGATGGCCGGACTGTGGGGGACGGTGGCCATCGGATTGTTCGCCACCGACAGGGGGCTGTTCACCGGCGGCGGGATGTACGGGCTGAAGCTGACTGTCGTGCAGATTGTGATCGCTGTGGTGGCGATGGTGTTCACCGCCATTGTCACCGCGATCATCGCCTACGCCATCAAAGCCGGTCTCGGCTGGCGCATCGACCGCGAGCACGAGTTCAACGGCATCGACTTTGCCCAGCACGGCGAAACCGCCTACGACCATGCCGGCGCCGATGTCAGGTAGCCGCAGATGGGCAAAAACATCGGCGACGCCCCGCGGCCGCCGGGCTGCGGCTTGCACCATCGCATCGGCTTCGCGGGGCGCGGCAAGGCGATAGACTTGGACAACGCAACCACCACTGCCGCCGGGCGGCGGCAGCACCGTCACCCTTCCGGGTTGTTGTCCATCCGGGTTGCCGCACAACCGTCCATGACCACGACACAGATCACCACCGAGCGCTCTAGGCCAGGGAAAGCACCATGAAACTTGTAACCGCCATTGTCAAACCTTTCACCCTCACCGACATCAAGGAAGCCCTCGAACAGCTGGGCGTGCACGGGATGACCGTCACCGAAACCCAGGGCTTCGGCCAGCAGAAAGGCCACACCGAGGTCTACCGCGGTGCCGAGTACGCCGTCGACTTCGTGCCGAAAGTCAAAGTCGAGGTTGTTATCGGCGACGATGCGACCGCCGATGTCGTTGACGCGATCATGAACGCCGCCCGCACCGGAAAAATCGGCGACGGCAAAATCTGGGTCACCCCCGTCGAGCAGCTGGTGCGCGTACGCACCGGTGAATCCGGCGAGAGCGCCGTCTAGCCGCGGCCCCTTTTTTCACAAGGAGCCTGGTTTCTTCCCGTGGATCCCATATCCGGCACACAGCCTGTCGGTGACACCGCTGCACCGGCCCCCGCCGACATCCGCCGCCACACTGTCGCTGCGGCGATGGATTTCGTGCGCGCCGTGACGGTTCCGCCCGGGTGCGCCCTGGCCGCCACCGGCTCGCTGGCCCGGGCGGAGATGACACCGTATTCCGACATTGATGTCATGCTCATCCGCCCGGAGAACTTCCCCCGCTCAGCATCGGGTGATCAACAGCTGGCGGCTGTCGGCTACGCCCTGTGGGACGGGCCGTGGCGGGTGGATCATTCGGTGCGCACCCCGGCGGAGGCGGTGGCGGTGACCATCGAGGACGCCACCGCCGGTTTCGCGCTGCTGGATCTGGTGCACATCAGCGGTGACAAAGCGTTGACCGCGGCCACCCGCACAGCGGTGCTGGCCGCCTGGCGGCGGCACTGCGCCAAACATTTCCAGCAGGTCACCGACACTGCCATTGCCCGCTGGGCGCGCAGCGGATCACTGGTGACCATGACCAGGCCGGATATCAAACACGGCCGCGGGGGACTGCGCGACCACGAGTTCCTGCGCGCTTTGTCGCTGGCCAATTTGTGCGACACCCCCGATCTCAGCGGGCAACGCCGTCTGCTGCTGGATGTGCGCACCCTGCTGCATGTGGCCACCCGGCGCTCCCGGGAAATCCTCGACCCGGAATTCGCCGTCGACATTGCCCGCCAGCTCGGCTACGCCGACCGCTACGAGTTGGCCGCGGCGATCGCCCAGGCGGGGCGGGACATCGACAAAGCGGTCGCCCAGGGCCTGCTGACCGCCCGCAGCCTGCTGCCGCGGGGATCGGTGTTTTCCGGCAAACGCCGCCAGCGGCTGGATGTCGGTGTCGTCGACGCCGGGGGATATGTCACCATCACCGACAAAATACCGGCGGAAGCGAAAAATTCCCGTGCCCGTGACGTCGACCCGGATATC
>NZ_JAFLEQ010000003.1:181746-252156 GCF_017307055.1 Corynebacterium mendelii
CTGCCGGTGCCGGGACCGGTATGGAAGAAAATGCGCGGGATCGCCGCCCTGCCGGCACCGTGGCCGAAAAGGGCGACAGAAGATTTCCTGGCGGTGCTGTCGAATCCGGCGACACTGCAGCCGCTGGTTGCCGCCATGGACGCCAACGGGCTGTGGGAAAATTTCGTCCCCGAATGGCCGGTGGTCAGGGGGCTGGTGCCCCGCGAACCCAGCCACACCCACACCGTCGACACCCATCTGGTGCACACGGTGGCCAACTGCGGACGTCACACCGTGCAGGTGGCCCGACCCGATCTGCTGCTGCTGGCGGCGTTGTTCCACGACATGGGCAAAGGTACGGTCCGTCCGCACAGCCAGGTCGGCGCGGAGATCGCCGCCCGGGCCGGCGCCCGCATGGGGCTGGTGCTGACAGACCGGGCCATCGTGCAGAACCTGGTTGCCGAACACACCACCCTGATGCGGCTGGCGGTGACCTGCGCCCCGGATGATCCGCGGGCGGTTGACCGCCTGGTCGAGGCCTGCCACTGGGATCCGCTGATCATCGACCTGTTGTTCGAACTGACCCGGGCCGACGGGCTGGCCACCGGACCCCGGGTGTGGACCCGCCCGGTCGAACAGGCTGCCCGATCCCTGGTCGCCGGGGCCAAAGCGCATCTCAGCCCGGCGATTCCCTCCCGGCCGTACGTGTGGCTGCCGCCCGGCGGGACACTGCGGATCGTCAGCCGCGATCCCGGCTGCGAGATGACCCTGCGGGCCGTGACCGCCGAAGAAATTGCCCGGCTGGTGTCACTGATCGGGGCGAAAGGCTGGCTGATCACCGACTACCGGATGGTGCAGGCCGCGGACCGGCAACCGGGAATCTACAACGCGGTGGTGGGGGTGCGCACCACCTCCCCGGGAGCCGTCGATGAAAAGCTCATTGTCGAAGCCCACAAATCCGGGGTATTCACCCGGCTGCCCGAGGTGGCCCCGGCGCCGACCGTGGTCCACTGGTACACCCCGTCGATCGGGGAGGTCCGCACCGCCGACCGCAAAGGGGTGCTCGGCCAGCTTTTGAAACTTCTGCCCGTCGTGCACTGGTCCTCGGCAACCACCCCGGGATCAACGGTGATCGCCCGCTTCCAGCTTCCCGGCAGCAGCAGTGGTCCCGCAGTGGAGAAATCCCTCATGGCCGCGCTGGCGGGAACCTGAAAAACCACCCCGCCGGGCGGGTGCCGCCACAGCCTGTGCAGCGTGATAGATTCCTCGCATAACCCGGCCTGTACCGGTTGTGCCCGGCACACGTGTGGCGCCGCGACACCATCGTGGCGGTGCCGTGGTGGTGAGGGCATGTCGGCTATCACCCCATGCCCGGAAAAAGTGCCACACCCTAAATTTTTCCTCAGGAAAGGCCCCTACACCCCGATGACGATCACCCGTGCCCTGGCCGCGTGCCTTTTTGCCGTGGCAACCGCCACCGTTTCCCTGCCCGCCGCGGTAGGGGCAACCTCATCCGACCCGGCCGGTTTTTCCTCCACCGGATCCGCCCAAGCGCTGATCAGCGGCCACTACGGGCTGGGGGAATTCAACAAATCCGCGGCCAGCTCCTGGAATGCCGCCGAGCCCCAGGCCCCGGCCGGGGGTTTCCCGGTGCTGGTGTTCGGTGATTCCCACACCGGCGGCACAGTCCTGCCGATCAGCGCCGACTCCCGCGGCTGCATGCATTCGGCCCGCTCGTGGCCCAGCCAGCTCAACGATCGGCTGGGCGGCAATGCCGTCCTGGACGCTTCCTGCTGGGGCAGTGGACTCAACTCCGGGCACGGTATCCCGTTGGCCGACCAGGTCCGCTACGCCGAATCGGTCTCCGGACTGGGGCAGTCCACCCGCGACATCATCATCCAGATGGGATTCAACGACACCTGGTCCGGGCACGGCACCACCATGCTGGAGACCGCTGTCACCTGCATCACCAACCGGGCGGCCTGCAACCGGGGGCACGCCCCGCAGCAGGTGATCAACCCGGCCGACATCACCGCTGACTCCTATGTGGCCCGGCTCAAACCGGTCACCGACTACCTGGCCTACTATGCGCCCAACGCCACCATCCACCTGCTCGGCTACGCCTCGCTGAACCCGGCCGGTGACCCCGCCGTGTGCGCCACCATCGCCGGTGCCCCGCTGCGCCTGGCCGGAACAGAATTGGTCGGTGAGGAATTCGCCGCCCTGCACAAGGCACAGCAGCAGGCCGCCGCCCGACTGGGCCTGGACTTCATTGACCTATCCGCCGCCACCGCCGGACACCATTCCTGCAGCGCCGACCCGTGGATCAGCGGCATCGGCGATATCCGGGCCGGATTGGGCGGGGCGATCTACCACCCGTCGGTCACCGGCAACCGGGTGGCCGGCGACCTGGTCGCCTCCCGTCTGCGCTGACACGGCGCAGCCCACCGCACCCGCCCCACCGGCCGGGGCGGGAAACACGGTCTTTTCTCCCCGAACCGATCGTTTGTCCACACATTTTCACGCTGGCAGGTAACCGATTTTCATGGCAACACCCGCACAACCGGCACGCCGCCCCAATCTTCCCAGCCTCACCGGCGCCCGCTGGTGGGCTGCCGCCGCCGTGTTCGTTTTGCACGCCCTGGTGTTTCTGGCCGTCTACCCCTTCCAGAAATCGGATCTGTTTTCCACCCTGCACGCCATCGTGCCGATGCAGCTGGGCAGCGCCGGGGTGACGTTCTTTTTCATCCTGTCCGGATTTTTGATCTACTGGTCCAACTCACAGCTGGACAGTGTGCGCGCCGGGCTGTACTACTGCCGCCGCCGGATCACGAAAATCTATCCCATGCACCTGATCACCATGGGGCTGTTCATTCTCGCGGCAGCCACCGTGGCCGGCTACGTGCAGGCCGAGCAGGCGGGCCGTGAACCCGGCCTGCTGGATGTGGCGGCCCCGTTTCCCGTCTCCCGGCTGATCTGCTGGCTGCCCAATGCGCTGCTCATCCACACCTTCAACACCGACTGGGTGATGATCGGCGGGCTGAACGTTCCCGCCTGGTCACTGGCGTCGGAAATGCTGTTTTACCTGTCTTTTCCGTTGTTTGTGCCGCTGCTGCGGGCCATCCGCGGACGCGGCAACTGGGCCGGGCTTATCGGATGTTTCCTCCTCTCGCTGGCGCTGATCACCGCCATCCATCGTCTCGCCGACGGATCGAAAGACACCCGGAACTTCTTTGTCCCCCGCCTGTGGCCGGGGGAAGTCTCCCCGGTGGCTGACGTGCACGCCCACCCGCTGTGGTTTATCCAGGACAGCATCGCCGTCGACCACACCTACTGGCTGTCCTACTATTTCCCGCCCACCCGCCTGGTGGAGTTTTATCTGGGGGTCTTCGCCGCGAAGCTGGTGTGGGAGGGGCAGTTCAAAAACACCCGCATCGCCTGGCCGCTGGGGCTGTTGGCGCTGTCGTTTGCGGCAACCTGGTTTGTGCCGGTGGCCTACAAAATGTCGGTGGTTATGTCCCTGCCGATGACGCTGGTGGTGGCCACCCTGGCGGTGCGCGACATGAGCGGGGTCTCCGGGCGCATCAGCGGCCCGCGGATGGTGCTGCTGGGCAATATCTCGTTTGCCTTCTACATGGTGCAGTTTCCGGTGATGGTGTTTGTCCAGCGCTATGTCCTGGCCGGTAAACACGGCGGGCTGGGCCTGTGGCTTGCCGCCGCAGCCATCGCTTTTGCCGCCAGCTTCATCCTGGCCTGGATTCTTTTCACCTTCGTCGACGAGCCGCTGATGAAAGCGACGGCCAAAAAAACCGGGGACACCCGACCCCACCTGGCCGACACCCCGCACCCGCTGGTGCGCGACACCGCGATTATGCTCGGGCGCTTCTCGCCGGTGACTGTGCGCCCGGGAAAAAACAAATAGGCCCTGGTCACCACCTGCTGCAGGTGGTGGGTACACAGCCGCCGGTGAGCCTGATTACACAACCGGCGTCGTCGGGCGGTAGATTGTGCGGACAAACCGCGGTACCGGCCGCAGCTGTGGGTCGATGAAAAAAACATCACCGCAGCGGCCGACACCGTCGACCATGCTTGCGGCCTGTAACCGGGCGGGCCAGCCCGCCACAGCCGGAGAAAGTCCGCATCAACCGACGTGAAAGACGTGTGAGAGAAAACCCATGACTTTTTCAACAGCCCGTAAACCTGTGGGCGCCGTCATCGCCGCCTGCGTGATGGTGACCGGACTTGCCGCCTGCAATAACTCCGACGACAAGGACTCCCCGGAGACCACCACCACCGGGACCACCACCACCGCCGAGGTGGCGACCACCACAGCCACCACCACCAAACCCAGCGCCACAGCCACCACCACGGTGGACAAGACCACCCAAGCGTCGTCGACGGTCACCGTCGACCCGGTTGGTTCGGTGGCATCGACTGTGTCGTCGGTGGCCAGTGAGGCCGCCGAGACCGCCGGATCGAAGGCCTCGTCGGTGAGTTCTGCTGTGTCGTCGGTGGCCGGGGACGCCTCTGAAGCGGCCACCTCCCTGGCCGGTGACGCATCGTCTGCCGTGTCGTCGGTGGCCGGTGAAGTGGTCGACACCGTCTCTCCGGTCCAGCCGGAACCGGCCCAGCCTGCCGCCCCGGCCCAGCCTGCCGCCCCGGCGCAGCCTGCCGCCCCGGCGCAGCCTGCCGCCCCGGCCAACCAGCAGCAGCCCCCGCAGCTGCCCGGTGCTAGTGACGGAAAACCCGGCTACTGATTGACACCCCGGGAACTTGTTTTTCCCGGCTGACCGCTGTCCCTGTCCACCGTGGCGCCCGTTGGTCGGGGACAGCGGTTTTTTATGCTCTCCCGCCCCCGACCGGCCCAAGCCCCGGTACCGCCCAACCGGGGCGCGGTAGTCGATGTCAGGTGGAAGCGGCCGTGGGTTAGGATGGATCGGCACACCGGTTGTGTGCCGGCCATCCATCCCCGAGAAGCAAAAGGTGTTGATCCCCGAAGTGTTCGAGTCTTTGTCAGACCGCCTGACAGAAACGTTGAAAGGCCTGCGCGGCAAAGGCAAACTCACCGAGCAGGACATCAATGCCACCGCCCGTGAAATCCGTCTGGCACTGCTGGAAGCCGACGTCTCCCTGCCTGTGGTGCGGGGATTTATCAAACGCATCAAAACCCGTGCCGCCGGTGCCGAGGTCTCTGAGGCGCTCAACCCCGCCCAGCAGGTCATCAAAATCGTCAACGACGAACTGGTCGGCATTTTGGGCGGCGAAACCCGCCGGATGGTGTTCGCCAAAACCCCGCCGACGGTGATTATGCTGGCCGGTCTGCAGGGTGCCGGTAAAACCACCCTGGCCGGCAAACTGGCCCACCACCTGGCAGGTCAGGGGCACACCCCGATGCTGGTGGCCTGTGACCTGCAGCGGCCGGGTGCGGTGCAGCAGCTGCAGATTGTGGCCGAACGCGCCGGTGTGGACTGCTTTGCCCCCGATCCGGGAACCGCCATCGATTCCCACGACCATGAGATGGGCACCTCCCACGGCGATCCGGTGCAGGTGGCCAAAGACTCCGTCGAACAGGCCAAGCGCACCAAACACGATGTGCTCATTGTTGATACCGCCGGCCGGTTGGGCATCGACGAAACCCTGATGGCCCAGGCCCGCAATATCCGGGATGCGGTCAACCCGGATGAAGTCCTCTTCGTCATCGATTCGATGATCGGCCAGGATGCGGTGCACACCGCCCAGGCTTTCCGCGACGGTGTCGACTTCACCGGTGTGGTGCTCACCAAACTCGACGGTGACGCCCGCGGCGGTGCCGCCCTGTCAATCAGGGAGGTCACCGGCAAGCCGATCATGTTCGCCTCCACCGGTGAGAAGCTCAAAGACTTCGATGTCTTCCACCCGGAGCGCATGGCCAGCCGGATTCTGGGCATGGGCGACGTTTTGTCGCTGATCGAACAGGCCGAAACCGTCTTCGACCAGCAGCAGGCGGAAAAAACCGCGGCCCGGATGAGTTCCGGGGAACTGACCCTGGAAGACTTCCTCGACCAGATGCTGATGATCCGCAAAATGGGTCCCATCGGCAATATCCTGAAAATGCTGCCCGGCGGCAAACAGATGAGCCAGGTCGCCGACATGGTCGACGAGAAACAGCTCGACCGGATTCAGGCGATCATCCGCGGCATGACCCCGGAAGAACGCGACAACCCGAAAATCCTCAACGCTTCCCGCAGGAAACGCATCGCCAACGGCTCCGGTGTCACCGTCCAGGAAGTCAACCAGCTGGTCAACCGCTTCTTCGAGGCGAAGAAGATGATGGGCAAAATGGCGGGCCAGATGGGTATGCCCGGCTTCGGCGGCCGCAGCGCCACCAAGAAAAAGCCCAAGGGGCGCAAAAACAAGAAGGGCAAACGCAAAGGCGGCGGCAAACAGCACACCCCGAAGATGCCCGGTGGTATGCCCGGAATGCCCGCCGGCATGCCCGGCATGCCGGATATGGCTGAACTGCAGAAACTGCAGCAGCAGATGGAACAAGGCGGCGGGATGCCGAATATTCCCGGTATGCCGAAGATTCCGGGAATGCCGAAAATGCCCAAGGGCATGGAAGGCATCGACCTGGACAACCTCGATTTCGGCGGCAAAGGCAAGTAGAAAACCCGCTGTAGCGGGCAAGCCCGCATAATTTAGAACTGTCCCCGACCACTCCCGGTGTGGTCGGGGACAGTGTCGTTGGCGGGCTGTGGTGATAAAGACAGGTGGTTCAAAACAGCGACTGCTGGGCGTCTTCGATTCTCGGGCCACCGAAACGGTGCCGGGCCTGGCGTTCACTGACTCCCAGATACTGGGCGATGACGTCCCAGCCGAGACCGCGCATGACGGCGGTGGCCACCGCGTCTTTGAGAACCTGGCTGGCTTCAGCCTCCGCGACCGCGGCCTGCTGGATGTGCAGCAGTGCTTTGTCGTCCGCTTTCAGGCGTTTGGGGAGTGACACATCTTTTACCCTGCCACACAACCGACCGCACGTGTGCGACAAACACGCCGGTGAAACGGTGTATCGCGGCCCGTTGTCCGGCGGAACGGAAGCCGGGTCGGCGCGTCCGGCCTGGGGTGCCCGCACGGTTTTTTCGGCTAGGATCGGTGGGACATCAACCGTAGTCGACCTACCGCAGGGGAGTTGTCGGTTTTTCCATGAGTCACCGTCCGCACACCAGGATTTGTCTGCTGGCCGCATCTTTGGTGGTCACCGCCCCGTTTGTGGCCAGTTGTTCGGCCTCGGACACCGCGGTCCAGCAAGCCCCGGTCGAGGTGTCATCGGTCGCTCCGGAGGCTGCCGCGCCCGTGGAGGACCAGCCCGAACCCGGCCCGGATGATTATGTGGCCGTGTGCGTCAACCCGGACACCGGCCAGCGGGTTGACGATGAAGAGTGTCCCGACCAGGATTCTTTCGAGCAGACTGATCAGCATGTCCACTACTACGGCGGATCCCCGATCACCCCGTTTTTGTGGTTCTACCTCGGCACCCAGTTGGGTGGCCGCCAGCCGTTCATTCCGCCGGTCGGTTCCCCTGTCCAGACCTCCGGGCCCAATGCGGGAACCGTCACCACACAGCGTCCCGTGCAGGGCAAGGTGTTCACCGGTGCCCCGCAGACAGGCGGCAGTTTCGCTGACTCGGTGAAAAGTGCCCGCACCGTCAACACGGTCAGCGGTGGGTCAGTCACCCGCAAGCAGGCTGTGGCCGGTGCTGCCGCGGGTGCTGCGGCAGGAACCGCGGGATCGACCAAACGCACCGGTGGTTTCGGCAAGCCGAAACAACCCGCGGACGGCAAAACCGGTCCCGAGGGCAAGACCAACAACAATTCCGGTCAGAAACCCCCGGCCAACAAAGGGTCGAGGACCCAGAACCGCACAGGCGGGTTCGGCGGCGGCAAACGCTCCGGGGGCGGACACCGCGGCGGCTGACAGACAGCGGGTCAGCCGGACCCGTGTGCCTTCACAACACCGCACTGTTGCGACCACACACGCTTTTTTAAAAACAAGGACACACCCGTATGCTGCGACACCGTTTTGAACCCCGGCCCGGCTGGCAGACCACCATCGCCGAAGAGGGCCTGACCTACGATCTGGATTCCCCGGCCGATACCGAGCACTACTGGAACGAAACCCACGCCTACCTGTTCACCGAGAAGCAGATCGCCTCCATTGCAAAGCAGTGCGAGGAACTGTACTGGATGTGTCTGGAGGCGTCCTCCCGGATTCTCGACCGCCGCTACGGCGATCCCGGGGTTCCGGAAGAAGCCATCGATTTCGCCAAAGCCTCCTATGACGCCGGCGATATTCACCTGTATTCGCGTTTCGACGTCATCTACAACCCGGAGGAAGACCAGATCAAACTGCTGGAATACAACTCCGACACACCCACCGCGGTGGTCGAGTCGGCGGTCTGCCAGCAGTCGTGGATCGCCGACAAACCCGGGCTGCGTGACACCGGGCAGCTGGGGTCGATGCTGGTGGATAAATTCCGCCAGATTCTCGACCAGTCCGACTCCCCCCAGCTGCACCTGGCCCATGTCGACGATGAACTCGATGAGCTGGCCGAAGACCGGATGAACGTGGCGGTGCTCGCGCATGCGGCCAGATTGGCCGGCTGGCATGTCAAGGTCATCCCGCTGTCGGAGATATTCTGGGATGAGGACAAGGGCCTGTGGCTGGACGGCTCCGACGACCAGATCACAAACCTCTACAAGCTCTACCCGTGGGAGGACCTGGTCACCGACAATGATTCCGGCTACGACCGGCTGCTGTTTGACCATGGGCGCGACATCCAGTGGATCAACCCCGCCTGGACGATGGGTTCATCCACCAAGCTGCTGCTGCCCGCGTTATGGGATGCGTTCCCGTCCCATCCCTCGCTTCTTCCCGCCCGGGTCGATGATCCCGGGGAGATGACCGACTGGGTGAAAAAACCCTTCTTCGGCCGGGAAGGCGACGGCATTACCGTCAACGCACCGACTTTCGGGGTGACCGCCGACACCAACCGCCCCGACGACTCCGGCTTCAATGTTTTCGAGGATCTGGGCCGCTACGCCTTCCAGCAGTACTGCCCGCCGTTTGCGTTCGAAGGGGAGGACCACCGGATCAATCTGCCGGTAATCGGCTGCTGGATGGTCGGCTCGGCATTCGCCGGTCTGGCAATCCGCGAATCCTCCAGGATCATCACCGATGACCAGGCTCGTTTTGTGCCCGCGGCCATCATGGAGGAGGGATACCTTGACCGGCTGTGAACCCGCCGCGGGGTAGCTCAGCGTAGCGGAAGCCGCGGCTTTGCCCGGGCTGGACGACCAACGGGTGGTTGCCCTGCTGGAATCCGGTGACCTTCGCGCCAGCCACGATGGTTCCCGCTGGCAGATCACCGCCACGGCCCTGGCTGAGTGGAACAACCGCCGCACCCCGCGGTTGACCACTCTGGCGCAGGCACTGGCCACCCCCGGTGGCATGGCCCGTTTCACCGCCGGGCAGGTGGCCCGCTACCTCGATGATGAGGTGGTTAGCCCGGCCAGCCGACCGCCCGAAACGACGCTCTAAGTTGCCCCCGGCTGCCGGATGCTGCTAGTGTTTTTCGGGTTGTCCCTGCCGGATCATGTGTATCGGCGCCCCGCAACGGATGGGCACATCCGGCGGTCTGCTGCACACTATGTCACACTATGTCCGGCACAACCATGAAAAAGGGACAGCTTTTCCTGCGTATCACCGCAATCGACCACGGTCGAACGGTGGTCACGCGCAGGGTAACCAATCCAAGGGTTGAACCGGCCTGGAGATGTCAGCCGCGATGCGGAGGGTTTTTCCGGGTGCCTGTACTGCCCAGTGACCGACACTACGAAAAGGAGCCATCACCATGGCCGTCAAAATCAAGCTTCAGCGTATCGGCAAGATCCGCACCCCGCACTACCGCGTCGTCATCGCCGATGCCCGCACCCGCCGTTCCGGCAAGGTCATCGAAAACATCGGTGTCTACGAGCCGAAATCGGAACCGTCCGTCATCAAGATCGATTCCGAGCGCGCCCAGTACTGGCTGGGAGTCGGCGCCCAGCCGACCGAACCGGTTCTGGCTCTGCTGAAGATCACCGGTGACTGGCAGAAGTACAAGGGCCTGCCCGGTGCCGAAGGCACCCTGAAGGTTGCGGAACCCAAGCCCACCAAGCTGGATCTGTTCAACCAGGCTCTTGAAGAAGCCAACAAGGGACCCTCCGTCGAGGCGTTCACCGAAAAGAAGAAGAAGGCCAAGGAAGAAAAGGCCAAGAAGGAAGAAGCCGCCAAGAAGGCCGCCGCCGAGGAAGCCAAGAAGGCTGACGAGGCTGCCGAGAAGGCTGAAGCCGACGAGGCCAAGGCCGAGGAAGCATCCGAATAGGATTGCCCCCGTCCTCTCTTTTCCCGCCGCGGCGGTCCGGTTGACCGGACCTGTTCTAAGCGGGGCATTAACGGGTCCCGACACCCGGCGGCGCTGCCGGCCGGAAAGGGGACCCGTTCATTGTTTTTGCCTCCATGGTTGACCCATCGGTGTGATATAAACCACCTTCTTTGTCGGCTGTGTCCGTCACACCCTGCCACATCCCCGGCTGATCCCGGTACTGAAAGGATCAGCCGGGGATTGTTGTGTCTGTGTCGGACACAGCCCGCCAGCCGCAGGCGCCACGTCGGCAGCGGCAACCGGCAGGTTGGCTTTTTTCTTCCGCCACCGCTTCCGCCACCGCCCGGGCTGTCACAGGCCCCGCCCGAGCAGGTGGGGTGGCCACAGGCGGGATCTGTGCCTGCTCCAAAGCCGCGGGATGCCACCGTCACCGGTGCACGGTCGGCGGCTTGTCGTGTTTTTCCACCCGCCGGGGCTTGGGGTGGGCCACAATGGAAGGCGGGGCGTGGGCGAGATGCCCCGGATAGTCGACAACCCCAGTGGAGAGGATTTTTTAAAAATGGGATCGTTCAGGACGAAACTGGAGGTGGCGGTGCAGGACGCCGCCGGTGCCAGGGTAGCCAAACAAGCCGGTGCCGACCGGGTGGAGCTGGCCGCGGCGCTGGCGCTGACCGGCGGGCTGACCCCGACACTGCCGGTGGTCAAAGCAGCCGTGGCCACCGGTATTGATGTGCATGTTCTCATCCGGTGCCGGCCCGGCGGCTTCATCTACACCGACGAAGAGATCGCGATCATGTGCCAGGAGATCACCGATTGTGTTGACGCGGGCTGCGCCGGTGTGGTCTGTGGGGCGGCCAGCCCGGACGGCACGGTGAATATTGCCGCCATGGGTGCCATGGTTGCCGCGGCCCGGGGACTTGATGTGACCGTCCACCGGGTCATCGACACCGTCGACGACCGGCTGGCGGCCATTGATGCGGTCGCCGATATCGGGGTGGCCCGGATTCTCACCTCTGCCGGGGCGGCCGGGGCCTGCGATGATCCACAGGCCATGGCCGAGATGGTCGCGCGGGCCAACCGCCACGGCATCGGTATCCAGGCCGGCGGGTCGATCCGCCCGGCCACTGTTGGGGCACTCAAAGACACCGGTATCTGCGCGGTGCATGCCTCCTGTTCCGGTCAGGGACCCGATACCGGCCCGACAGGCCCGGGCGGTGGATCGGTGAGTACCACCATCACCGACGCTGCGGCAGTACGGGAACTCGCCGAGATCGTCCACTCCTGGTAAAAAGCCGCGGCGAAGAAAAAGCAACACACAAAAACACGCGGCTGCGGCCCCGGGGTGCGGGTGGCGTCCTGGGCCGGGCCAGCGGCTAAGCTTTTGCCCCATGGATGTCAGAATCGGCCGAGTTGTTAAATCACACGGCATCAAAGGTGAGGTGGTGGTTGACGCGACCACCGACGCCCCGGAAATCCGTTTCGCCCCCGGGAGCGTACTGACCGGCAGACAGGGTGGGTCCACCACCGAGCTGACGGTGGCATCGGTGCGGGAACACAAAAACCGTCTGCTGGTCTTATTCGAGGAGATCACCGACCGCACCCGGGCCGACCGGCTGCGCGGCATGGTGTTCGACGCGCCGCCACTGGACGACGACAGCGGTGAGGAAGGCTTCTACGACCACGAGCTTCAGGGCCTGGATGTCATCTGTGACGGCGCGACAATCGGCACTGTCACCGGGACTGTGACCGGTCCCGGCGGCACGCTGCTGGAAGTTGGGATCACAGACACCGGCAAACAGGTGCTGGTTCCCTTCGTCCACGCCATTGTCCCCACCGTGGATGTGGCCGGGCACAGCGTGACCATCACCCCGCCGGAGGGCCTGCTGGATCTGTGAGACAAACACTTCCCCCCTTTGAAAAAACCCGTCCCGCACGGTTGCTGCCGGTTTTCCCCGGGGGGATCACCCACCCGTTGCTACTCCGGCCGCGGCACACGGCAAACCACCACAACCAGTTGAAAACACCCCATCCCCATGCGCATTGACGTCGTCACCATTTTCCCCGGCTATTTCGAGCCGCTGCGCCACGCACTGGTGGCCAAAGCAGTGGAGAAAAACCTCCTTGAGGTCTACATCCACAATCTTCGCCAGTGGGCCACCGGCAACCACAAATCCGTCGATGATTCCCCCTGCGGCGGTGGACCGGGCATGGTGATGACCCCGACGGTGTGGGGTCCGGCGCTCGACGATGTGGCAGCCGGAACCGGCCCTGTGTCCACCGCCTGCCGGTTGACCTCAGCGGCACCGCACGCCAATAAACCGCGTCACGATGATCTTTCCGGCACCGGTTTTTCCGGCTACACCGACACCGCCTGGATTGATCCGGCCCGCGGTGAAGCACCCTGTGACGGGGACAAACCCGTCCTGGTGGTTCCCACTCCGGCGGGCAGTCCCTTCACCCAGGAGCAGGCCAGACAGCTGGCGGCCGAGAAACACCTGGTGTTTGCCTGCGGGCGCTACGAAGGCATCGACCAGCGGGTCATTGATGAGGCCGCCGCACGCTACCGGGTGCGGGAGGTCTCCATCGGCGACTATGTTCTCATCGGCGGGGAAGTGGCGGTGCTGGTCATCGCCGAGGCCGTGGTCCGCCTGATCCCCGGGGTGCTGGGCAATGCCACCTCGCATGAGCAGGACAGTTTCTCCGACGGCCTGGTGGAAGGGCCCTGCTACACCAAACCCGCCCGGTGGCGGGGACGGGACGTACCCGAGGTGTTGTTGAGCGGAAATCACGCACTCATCGACACCTGGCGGCGCGAACAGTCACTGCGCCGCACACTGTCGGTGCGCCCTGACATCATCGACCGGCTGGCCGATGACAATGCACTGTCGACCGACGATCTGGAATATCTGGCGCAGCTGGCAGATGATGCCGAACACCACAGCTGAGCGCGCACAGGTGCACAATGGGGATATGGACAGGGAAGTTTCCACAGACATCAATGTGCTGATCACCCCCGGCGAGTGGGCGGCAGTCGCGAAAGATTTGGTCTCCCGGCTTGAGCAGCGGGGCATACACGGGGCAACCGTGGACGCGGAAGAAATCTCACTGTCGTGTGAGCCGGACAATATGCTGGTCACCCAGTACGAGCAGCAGCAGGGCCATTCCCCGGTTGCGGAAGTGCTGCACAGGGTGGTCATCAACGGCCGGTCAACGTTGACTCCGCGGCAGCTCACCGCCGCGGTGGTGGCCTGTTTGCCGGAGGACATCTACTGGTACGGCACCTCCCATGAGGGGCGTACCGAACCGGGTGGCCGGGCAGCCTGCGACTGGAATCCGGATCGCTGACTGCTTCTTGTGCCATCGGGTGCCTGCCGCATGCACTTTGCGGCATCTGTCACCGGCGGTGCCGGCCGCAGGGATTTTTCTAGCGGGCATCCCGTCTGACCGGGGGGCCGGCCAGCCAGGCGGCCAATAGTCCCACCACACATCCCCCGGCACCCCACACAAGAATCTGGGCGACCGGCAATGTGACTGTGTGCGGGTCAGTGGCCGCGGCATTGATCGACGCCACCTTGACCATGATCCCACCCATCAGCGTTGCGACAGCGGTATTGATGCCCACCAGGCCACGGTTGACGGTGCCGCCCAAAAACCCCATGCCCACAGCCAACGCCAGGGCAATGGCGAACAGCAGCAGCGTGTAGGGCAGCGCCGCCCCGAAGCCGTCGGGCTGGCCGTGCACATTGAAATGGACGGCGATCTCGTCGGGCATCGACGGAACCTTCAGTAGGGAGTAGATGCCGCAGACAAGGGCAATCACGGTGGGCACACCGATGGCGACGGTGCGAAACCTGGTGGCGTTGGGTTGCATGGTTCCTTCGAAAAAGAAAATCGTATCCGGGACAAGCTGTCGGCGCCTGACACGCCGCATCCGTTGTGTTCCCAAGTGTAGGTGCACCGGGCACACCGGTGTGGGCAAAACACCGCAAAACATCCGCCCGCCCGGCTGTGCCCGGACCAGTCGGCGCCCACACCCTGTGCCGGTGTTGTGTGCCCCCCGGCCCGCTGTCGGGCTTGTTCTGTCGCGCCCCTATAGTGGGGCGGGTGATTTCTTCGACCATCGCCCGCGAGTTGGGTGTCCCAGAAAACCATGTCCAGGCCGCGATTGATCTTCTTGACGAAGGCAACACCGTTCCGTTCATCGCCCGCTACCGGAAAGAAAAAACCGGTGGCCTTGACGACAGTCAACTGCGTGAACTCGACCAGCGCCTCAGCTATCTGCGGGAACTGGAAGACCGCAAGAACACAATCCTGGCGGCAATCGACGAGCAGGGAAAACTCACCGACGACCTGAAAGCCCTGATTGTCGGCTGCGAGACGAAAGCCCGCCTGGAAGATTTGTACCTGCCGTACAAAAAACGCCGCAAAACCAAGGCGGACACCGCCCGTGAGGCCGGTCTGGAGCCGCTGGCTGATCTACTGATCGAACGCGGCGGCAGCGCCACCTTCACCGCCGAGACGGCAGCCGGTGAAGCCGAAGCATTCATCTGCGAGGGTTTCGCGGAACCGAAGGCGGTCGTCGACGGTGCCCGGGCGATCATCATTGACCGTTTGGCCACCGACGCCGATCTGGTGGGCGGGCTGCGTGACGACTTCTTTGCCAAGGGATCACTGACATCGTCCGTGGTGGAAGGAAAACAGCAGGAAGGACAGCGGTTTTCCGACTACTTCGACTATTCGGAGCCGTTTACCTCCATGCCCAGCCACCGGATTCTGGCGGTGCTGCGCGGGGAATCCGAAGGTGTGCTCACCGTGACCCTGTCCGGCGGGGATGACGAGATGTTCGTCTCGGGAATCGCCAACCACACCGGCTGGACGATGGAACCCGGCTCCTGGCTGCGTGATGCCGCCACCCGCGGCTGGCGCACCAAACTCGGTGTATCGGCCGGTTTGGATGCGCGGATGAAACTCAAGGACGTCGCCGAGGACGAAGCCCTGAAGGTCTTTGCCACCAACCTGCGCGATGTGCTGTTGGCAGCCCCCGCCGGACAAAGGGCAACCCTGGGCATTGACCCGGGCTACCGCAACGGCTGCAAATGCGCCGTGATCGGTAAAACCGGCACAGTGCTCGACACCGTCATTGTCTACCCGCACCAGCCGCAGAACCGTTTCGACGATGCGGTGAAGGTGTTGTCCTCCCTGGCCGCCACCCACCGGGTGGAACTTATTGCCGTCGGCAACGGCACCGCGTCACGGGAATCAGTGCAGCTGGCCGGAAAAGTCGCCGACCTTCTTGCCGCGGCAGGCGGTGAAAAACCGGTGGTGGTCACTGTCAGCGAATCCGGTGCCTCGGTGTATTCGGCCTCCAAACTTGCGGCGGAAGAATTCCCGGACATGGATGTCTCCCTGCGTGGTGCAGTCTCCATTGCCCGCAGGCTGCAGGACCCGTTGGCCGAGCTGGTCAAAATCGACCCGAAATCCATCGGTGTCGGCCAATACCAGCATGATGTCAACCAGACCAATCTGGCCACCACCCTCGACGCCGTGGTCGAAGACGCCGTCAACGCGGTGGGGGTCGATTTGAATACCGCCTCGGCCGCCCTTCTCGGCCGGGTGGCCGGTATCAGCGCCACACTTGCCGGAAATATTGTGGCCCACCGCGACAGCAACGGGGCTTTCACCAGCCGTAAAGGACTGCTCGACGTGCAGCGACTGGGGCCGAAGGCCTTCGAGCAGTGCGCCGGCTTTTTGCGCATCAACGGCGGGGACAATCCTTTGGACCGCTCCGCCGTCCACCCGGAGGCCTACCCGGTGGTGGAAAAAATCGTCGCCGCCACAGGACTGACCATCGACCGGCTGATCGGCAACTCGCCGGTGCTGGCGAAACTGAAACCCGAAGATTTCGCCGATGACACCTTCGGTGTGCCCACCGTCACCGACATTATCGCCGAACTGGACAAACCCGGCCGGGATCCCCGCCCGGAATTTGTTACCGCCACCTTCAAAGAAGGCGTGGAGAAAATCTCCGATCTTCACCCCGGCATGATCCTGGAGGGAACAGTCACCAACGTCGCCGCTTTCGGTGCGTTCGTCGATGTGGGAGTCCACCAGGATGGCCTCGTGCATATCTCGGCGATGAAGAAAGGTTTTGTCGATGACCCGCACTCGGTGGTCAAATCCGGCGACATCGTCAAAGTCAAGGTCATGGATGTCGATGTCGACCGCAAACGCATTTCTCTGTCGCTGCGGCTGGATGACGATCCGGAAGAAACCGGCAGCGGAAAACCCCGCGGCAACCGCGACAAACAGTCCACTTCCGGCAGGCGCGGCAACCGGGGAAACAGCGGAGAACCCCGCGGCAACCAGCGCGGAAGTAAAACCCGGGCACCGAAGGGATCCATGGCTGATGCCCTGAGGCAAGCCGGTTTCGGTAAATAGCCAGCCCGGAAAAAGCGGTGCAGCAACCGGCGGTGGCACACCGGTTGAAAACAACCCGCGGACCCATCTTTTTTAAGGTCCGCGGGTTGTTTGCGTCCAACCGGGGGTGGTCACCGGCGGCGCAGGCACTGTCCAAGCGGCCACCCACCCCCGTCACACGGGCTGTCTGGAACTGAAGAAATCTCTTTCGGCAAGGGGCAATGGCGCATCAGGCAGGTGGGCGGCAGTAGTGTCCGGGACTTCCCGGATAGAGGCTGTCGCGTAGGGTGTTGTAAAAAAGTTCAGGCACAACCACTTGTTTTGCCGCCGTATCCGGCGGTGTGGTATCCGGTATGCCACGTGCCCTTGTGTCACGCAGAAGATAAAGGACACCAACAATGACCATCTGTGACGACCAGCTCGACTGGATTGAAGCCGAGGGCTACCACCTGGCATTGGACGGCAGCGAGATTGTCTGCCGCAATGCCAAGGGCACGAAGCTTAAAACCGTGCCGGCGAAAGCCCGCAAGACCGGGCAGTACCAGGAGCTTCTCGCCACCCGGGATTTTCTTGACCAGCACACCGACCAATGCAAATCCACTGTGTTGGCCTGGTTTTTGGCAGGGGAGGAAATACCGGTCGTATTACTCGGACAGGTGTGGACGGATCCGGCGTGGCGGCACTGGCTTGAGGATTTGGTGGTGTGCAGCAGCGGCACAGTCGGCCTGCTCAAAGGTGCGGATGAGAACAATCTGCACCTGGTTGATCTTGACGGCGAAAGCGTGACTGTCACCGTCACTGATACGGCAGTTGCCACGATTCCCCACCCGGCAGGCATGGTGGATATCGACGATTGGCGGGAATTCGCCGTTGAACTCGGCGTGCACCAGAACCTTGACCAGCTGCTGCGGGAAATCCATCCCAAACCGGCCGATGAGAAAACCCAGCGGGAAGCAGTCCGGGCCTATGACGGGGGCGTCTATGAGCAGGCCTCCCACTTGTTGGGGCGGGGCAGGGGCGGCGGATTCAAAACCAGCCTGCAGGAAATCAGTGTCACCGTCACCGAAAACGGGGTCAACACCACAGCCGTTTTGGACGTCACAGCCTGGTCCCCGGAAGACGAAGCAACACTGGGCACTCTGGGCTTTACCCGTTCCGGGCGCACGGTGGCACTCGCCGATGTCGGCCCGGTCGCCTGGTCGGAGGGCATCCGCATGGCCGAATACATCTACTCCGCCCGCACCAAGGAAAAAGACACCAAAAACTAGCGTCTGCAACGACTTTTCAGCACCAGTTTTCCACCACCCCTGTCGGCCGGATTCCCCGGCAGGCCCGCCACCGGCAGGTGTGTATCCCCGGGCGGGAACAACAACAACCGATTGGACCACCACATGACTGCGCCGACGACCCCCAGTGCCGCGGAGAAACTGCGTGCCGGACATACCCTGCCGCCGGGCCACCCCCTTGATCCGGGTACCAAAGCCGTGGTGTTGATGGCGGTGACCTATACCTCCGGTACCCGAACCATGGTGCGCCTGGTGCCCGAGCCGCTGATCCAGGCCGAAGACATTGCCATGAAAACCCTGGGATACACCAACCACAAGGTCACACCCGTCGGCCGCACCCGTCCGGTGGCCGTGGGTTTTCCCGCCTGGCCGATTCTGGTGGATCCGGGAAACGCCCGCCACGCCCTGAATCTGGTGGGGGATGTGCAGTGGGCGAAAAGAGCGGTGAATTCCCGCGCCAAGGATGTCAAAGACCGTTTCGACACCCTGGCCGCTGAACTGGGTAAATCGGCCCCGCATTTTGTGCCGCCGCTTCTGGAGGAAGTGGCCCGTCTGTTCCACGGGGTCGGCAACCAGCAGTTTGCCAAACAGTTTTTCGGCAAAGCCCGGGAAGCCGAGCGTGCCTACAACATCGATATTGATCCGGTCCGTCACCGGGCGGCCTTCACCGAATTCGCGGCCCTGGGTGTTGCCGGTGCCCGGGAGTTGACCGCGGAAGCCACGGCCTGCCTGGAGCGTTTCGATGATCCGAAAGACGCCCTCGACTATTTCATTGAACTCAACACCGACCGGATCACCGCCGGGCAGCCGCCGTATGCGTACTTGGCCCGGGATACCCGCAAAATCGGCAAAGCCGCGGGGTTGACACCCGCCGAAGCCGATGCCCTGCTGTTCGAGCACATTATCGGCCTGGCAGCTGTGCGCCGTGCACCGGCCGGGTTTTTCAAAGCCGTCGGAAAATCCCTGGCCCACTGGGCGAGAAAACATCCGGACGCCCAGGAATGGTTGTGTGACGACAGGCCCGCCGAAATGGAGGTCGAAGACTACTTCCAGCTGCTCATTGATGCCGGGGTGACGAAAGAGACCGACAAAGACCACACCACAACCCGCGACCTGCTGTTGCGGCTGTGCGGATATTTGGAAACAGACTGGCAGTCGGTGCGCCCCGCCAACCTCATCGCCGCCATCGACAGCCACCATGACGCATTGAACGGGGTGGACTACCGGCCCAAAGCCATCAGGGGATTGAGCCTTGATCTGCTCGATGCGCTGGCCGCGGCAGGGGTTCAGTTCCCGGATGTTGATTCATCCGATACCGACTACACCGCACGGTTGGGCACCTCCTGGGATGGGTGGCTTCAAGCAGGCAAACAACCGGACAACCGCAACCGTGATCTTATGGCACTGGCGGCCCATCCCACGCTGTCTGTGCGGGCCGCCCACGATTTGAACGCGAATGCCATTGATGAACACCTGGACAGTTTGCTCGCGCACCCCGGATCCCGCGAGTTGCTGGCCCGGGCGCTGGATGTGATCGCGGGCGACCGTGCCACATGCACCGGCAGCATCAAAGAACTGGAAAAGTTCACCGACAACATCCTGCCCCACCTGAACGATCCGCGGCTGACAGACGTCAACCCGGACGCGATGGAGAAAATCTTCGCCTTCGACCAGGTTGCGGAGGTTGCCTCCAGTCTGCGCACCGGTGTGGCCGCCGAATACACCTTCCCCGCACTGGAGGAAGCCGTAGCCTACGTCCGTGCCCGCCACCTGGAAGACACCGGCGACAATGCCGTGCCCGGAAACTGGGAACAGGATCCGGTACAACTGCACGAATCATTCCCCAACCAGGCGGTGACCTGCGGCGACCACATTGCGGTGGTGACGCCGAAGAAAATGATTGCTACCGGCACGCTTCCGCGGGGAGTGGAAATGGTGGTCGGGGTGCGCACCGTCAAAGACCGGGTGCGGGTCAGCTACCGCGGCAGCAACGGGTATGTGGAGCACATCTACTGGCTGGGTGAGCAGGCCGCCCACAAAACCGACAACTATGTGTGGCATTCCAATGGCGGATCCTATTCCTACGAAATCGGGGCCGGTCGTGTGGTTGCCAATGGTCTTGTCGCCGACGGCGACACAGCAGACGACCGATGCGACTCGAATGTTCTGGTCACCCCAAACAGCATTATCGGTGTTCCCCACTGGGACCGTGCCCATGCCAGGGTCTACGACCGGAAAACCGGTGAAAAAACCGGGGAAGTCAACCTTTACACTTGGCCTGCAACGCTGAAAAACCTGGGGGTTCCGGTCGATAAACTCGATATGGACGGCCTTCCGGCATTCGACAGCCCGGAACAGTTCTACCGCGCCGGCGAAGACAGGGCACAATGCGACCTGGGATATGTGACCTGTATGCCGGTGACTGATCTGACAGCCGCTTCCCCCATGGGATCTGTCGGTGGCTGGCACCTGTCCTTCCCCGTCGATCAGGCGGGCGATAACTGCGTGGTCGGAGCTCTTGGTACGTTCCGCACCACCGGCAAAGGCCTGACGATCGGGGCGGCGATCGCGCGTCCCGGCGGGGGAGTGTGGCTGCACACCAGTGAAGGTCTCATTGATGCCGAGACGTTGAAACAGGTGCCCAGAACCCTGGAAGCCGACGGCCGGGAAAGCTTTCTGGATGGTCTTCTGATCAACCAGCTGCACTTTATTGCCCCCAGGGACGAAAACGTCAGCCGCCTGCTGCGCAGCGTGACCGCTGACACGGCCCGTGATTTGCTTGATCCCACCCGCAGTGAACAGCAACGCAAAGACCGGATCGGGAAGGTGTTTGCCACTGCCGACCCGGTGTTGATCGAAGCCATCGACGGCGTTGTGGTGCAGGTCAACCAGGTGCACGAAGAAATCAAAAAACAACGCGCCACCCTGGATGCGGCCGTGGAGACCGACCACGGTGTACCGCAGCCCACAGAACAAGTCGAAGACCTGCTGGAACTGCTCGGCAACGGAAACACCATCGATTACGGGCGCAAACTTGCCAAGCTCGTTGACGCCATCACCACCAACACGCTGTCCGACTACGAGCCGGAAGAGAACTTCAACCCCGGTTTCATGGGTTACGAGCAGGCCTTGCTGACGATTGCGGCATCCCCGCTTCTGGCCGAACCGGTGCGCAACGATTTTGTGGGGTTTGTCCGTGCCATCCATGCCCTGGGAGCAACCTGTACCGGCTGGCGGCGGGTGATCGCCCATTCACCGGACCAGGAAGCGGGAAACTGGCCGCGGAAAGGATTCCACGACGGGGTTTTGGTGTGGGGCTGCGACTGGAATTGGCGCGACGGATCCCGGCACGAAGAACGCCATCTTCTCGCCCCTGTCGCTTTGACCCGGTGGCAGTCGGTGGCGCTGCCGCAGGCGACAGACACAACCCTTGACAAAGACACCTTCACCGTCGCACTGGAAGCAATCGAGACAGCCCGCACCGCCACTTCGACAGCAGAAAATGAACCGGCTGAGGCGTCCGGTGCCCAGGCCGTGGTGGCCGCGAACCTGGAGAAATCACTGGAGGAAATCTCGCAGGCCACGGTTTTCCCGGTCTCTGCGCTGCGCTACCTGTTCGGTGCCTATGTGGGCCGCCACAGCTGGCAGCACAGTTTCCTAAGTAAAGAGCAGCGGGAACTGCTCGGTTTCACGGTGGCGGAAGCCGCGGCAGCGAAAAGCCTCATGCAGCAGCTCACCCCCGACGAAGTCCGGGAGTTGTTGGCGGCTGCCTTCAACCCGGCAAGGCCGGCGGATATTGCGGTTGGCCACCTCAACACCGCGCGGGTGATCGCCACCGCCAACCGGCTGATGGGTGAGCCGAAGGTTCGCCTGTCAGCTGAAGAATGGAGCCGCCAGATCGCAGTCGAAGGCACCAGCTACTGGTGCAGCTGTATTGGCAGTGTGCTGCACGGCGAGTCGATTGCGGAGGAAAGCCGCAACTACACCGGTAATCATCCGCGGGACGAGTACCTGTCGTTGATTGTTCGTCTGGCTGCCGAATGCCGCCTGGATCCGGATAGTGCCGCCTGGCTTGCAGGACAGCTGCAGGCAGCGAAAGACCATGTATTCTCCCAGCCGGAGGAGCTGCGGAAAAAGTGGGACGCGGAAGTTCCCATCCCGAGTCCTTTCGACAACGCCGAGAAATACGTCGATGAAAAACAGGTGCCGAATGTGTGCCGCATGATTGCCGCCGGGTGGGCTGATGGGTTGATCCAGTGGTTGCGTACGTCGCAGTTCCCGGCGGCGGGGAATCGTTTTGATCCGGTTGTCAGTGTGCCGGGGTTGGTGGAAGAGGTTTCCAAAGTTAAGGGTGTTTCTTCTGCTGCGGCGCGCTATTACCTGCAGCTTCTGGCTTTGCAGTTCCCGTCGGACAAGATCGTTCGGGAGTTGAATGGGTGGAAGAAGAGGGATATTGATCAGGCTGCGGGGGAGTTGGTTGCTGCTGGTGTGGTGGTTGAGGGCAGTCGGAAGGGTGCCGGGCGGAAGGTGTTTTTGCCGGGTGGTTGGTTGGAGGCGTCTGCGCCGAATAAGCCGATGGAGGTGTGGAAGGCGCCGCATTATCTGTTGTGGGAGGATACGCGGGTGAAAGCGGTGGTGAAGGGGTGTCCGCCGTTGGTGCCTGCACACGAGTTGTTTGCTGATGTGTGGCAGCGGATTGTTGATGGTGATCAGCCGGGGTATGAGGAGTTGCGGACCAGCCAGTACCGCCGGAAACGCCGGTAAGCATCCTGCCGCGGGCTGTAGTATTGGAGCGCAATGGCCACACCATGCAACTCCCCGCCCCTGCAGTCCCACGGGCGGTCCCGGCCTGACCGCATCCCGGTGGTGGTTGCCCGGTGTGCCTGTCGGCAATGCTGGGCCTCGTTTTCTCCCCGGACACGATTGCCGGCGTTTATGTGCGCGGGCTTACTGCAGGCCACGTCACCGACAGCAGCCCGCGAAACAATCTTGCGGCGGAGTCCGGCCGCAACGAGCGGCCGGAACCATCCGATGTCGGCTACCCCGGGGAAGTGGCCGGCGGCAACCACAACAGCAGTGATGGTGCAACCGGTGACGGTGCCTACCGGGAGGCCACCGGCCAGCCCGAAGCCGACGGCGATAACCCGGTGCCCGGGATTCCCTTTGACCCTTCCGGGAAGCAGCAGGCGGATTCGGCTGAAGAAGGAGCAATTCCGGCGCCACCTCTGGGGGATGAACAGTTGCGGATATCCTCCGAGTCACTGTTCGGGGAGTCGGATGCCGCCGACGCTGCAGCAGTACCCGGAATACACACCCCGCCGACTGTCGGTGACAGGACTGATACCCGTAAACAATGTCCGGTGGACGGCTCCGGCAGCGGGCAGCCGGATGTTTTCTACTTCGGCAGTTTTGATGCTGCAACCGGTGACGGTTACCTGCCGCCGGATGTCCGTGACACCGGCACCTCCGGCGACGGTGATACTGCGGCTATGTGGGGTGCTGCGGGCATGGCCCTGGCGATGTCGGCTATGTGGGGTGCAACCGTGGTCAGCAGAAAACGCCGGGGTGCCCGCACGACGGAGGGGCCTGCGGCTGCATCAGACGGTTTGCCGCCGCAGGCGTCGGTGTTGCCGGTCAATGGTGTGGTCGGCCGGTTGGTCTCGTATCTGCGCAAGGACGAACAGCTCAAGCGCGAAGCTGAACGGATGTACAACGAAATCATGGAGGAACGTGTCGCGGCCTGGGACAGCAACCCGGCCCACATTGCTGTTGACAAGGGGCTCGACGACATCGACGACAAAGACATCGACGATGGCTTCGACGACGATTTTGAGATCATCCACCTTACCGGGCACACCCCGTGTGAGATGCGGGATACCACCACCGACACCGTCTCCTACGACACCGGTGACACCTATCCGGCCGGCGGCCACCCGTCACGGGGTGCCCGAGGACTGTTGTCCCGGTTGATCGGCGGCCGCACCGACGATGACCCGGTCGAGCGGTACCGCAGGGAACACGGCCCGGGCGGGTCACGTCTGTGACTCACGGTCAGCTGCGGCACCGCCGGGGGACAGCCGTTTTCTTCCCGGCCCCACCCGCGTCAGGCACATGGCCGCGCCGATCGTGGCACCATGGACTGACCACGCCGCCCGCCAGTGCACCCACCGGCGGGCAGGCCGCGGTTTTCTTGTTTTGTTATCCGCCACCGGTTTTTCCACCAGACAGACAGGGCACCACCGATATGGCCGACACCACCGCCACCCAAGTTCAGGCCGCGGAAGAACGCTTCGCCGATGAGCTGGCGTTTCTTGCCGTCCAGGACACCGGTCCCAGGCCGCCCGGATGGGCGATGACCCCGCGGGCGGTGGTGGATTTCATCTGTGGTGTGCAGGGGCTGCGACTGGACAAAGCCGCCGCTGCCAAGCACCCGGATCTGCCGGCGCGCAGGGACATCAGCCCGAAATTCATCGGTGACAAGGCCATTGTGCAGCGCTGCGTGGTCACCCTGGCCGGCGCCAGGGCGCTGCTGCTCACCGGGGAGCCGGGAACCGCCAAATCGATGCTGTCCGAACTGTTGGCGGCGGCTATTTCCGGCACCAGTGCTTTCGTGGTGCAGGGATCGGCGGGAACCACCGAAGACCAGCTGCGCTACGGGTGGAACTACGCGCAGCTCCTGGCCGAGGGTCCCTCACCCCAGGCGCTGGTTCCCTCCGCGGTGATGGCGGCGATGCGGAAGGGAACAATCGTCCGTGTCGAAGAGATCACCCGCATGCTGCCCGAAATCCAGGACGCACTGGTGCCGGTGCTGTCCGAGAGGAGAATCTCGGTTGCCGAACTCGGTGACGAAACCGTCTACGCACGGGAGGGGTTCAGTGTCATTGCCACGGCGAACCTGCGGGACAAAGGGGTCAGTGACATGTCGGCTGCCCTGAAACGGCGCTTCAACTTCGAACGCATCGACCCGATCGCCGACCGGGATGCCGAGCGCCGGCTGGTTGCCCGCGCCACCCGGCAGGCGCTGGACAAAGCTGCGGTGCATGTGCCGGTCGACACCCGGGTCGTCGACACCCTGGTGACAATATTCAGGGATTTACGCCGTGGCATCACCGACGAAGGGTGGCCGGTCGACAAGCCCTCCACCACCATGTCGACGGCCGAAGCGGTGGCGATCTCCTCGTCGCTGGCCTTTGACGGTGTCTATTTCCCGTCCGGAAAAGACCCGGTGGCCGATATTCCCGGCCATATTGCCGGCGCGGTACGCACCAACGACGACAAAGACACCGCCCGCCTGGCCGCCTACTTCGACACGGTCGTCAAACGCCGGGCGGAACAAAACCAGTCCGGCGCAACCGGCGACACCGCCGATCCGTGGACGGTGTTGTGGCAGGCCCGCACCGACATCGTCCGCTGACCCCCATGGCTTGCCCGCACCCCTTCCACGCCGCCGGTGGTCCCGCTGCCGCCGCGAGCTTCGGCAACGATGGTGACTGGACGGATCTGCTGGAGCAGATGACCGACACCGGCGGTGACAGTGTGCTGTTCGGTATCCGGCACCATTCCCCGGCCTGCGCCCGCGCGGTGGTGCAGGCAGCCGAACACCTTTGCCCCCGGGCTGTCGCCGTGGAAATGCCCTCCGATCTGGCCGATTATGTCACCTGGCTGGTGCATCCGGACACCCGGGCACCGGTGGCGGTGGCCGCAGCCACCGACGGGGGAGCAGGTGGTTTCTATCCTTTCGCCGACTTTTCCCCGGAACTGGCGATCTGCCGGTGGGCGCACGCCAACCGGGTGCCGGTGGAATTCATCGATCTTCCCGTCGGCCTGCGCCACGCCGTCGACACGGATCCGGACGCATCTGCGGCTTCCACCGACGCGGGGAAACAATCCACTTCTTGTGCGGCGGCGGGTTTTTCTTCGCTGATCGGCCAGGAAGCCTGGGACACCAGTGTTGAAGCCCCGTCGGTGGGGTGCACCTGGCAGCAGATCAGGCGGGCCGCGCTGGCTGTGGGGATAGCCGCCAGGTATGCCGAGACACACGACGGCACCCCTGCCGATGCAGTGACCCGGGCCCGTGAAGCCTGGATGGCCCGCAGACTGCAGCAGTTGACCGGCACTTCGGCGACGCCATCTTCCGCCGGTCCGGTGCTGGTGGTGGTCGGTGCCTACCACTGTGCCGCCCTTGTTCCCGGTGGATGCGGTGACACCGCCCCCGGGCGCGAAGAAGAACTCTTTTCCCTCGTGCCCCAGCCGGTCACGGTGTCGGTGGTGCGCTACAGCTTCGAACGGCTCGACACCCGCTCCGGGTACGCATCGGGTATCCGGGATCCGCACTACCACCAGGAACTGTTGACCAGGATCGCTGCTGCAGGTGATGACCAAAAAGCGCAGGCGGCGGCCGCCCAGGAGGTGGCCGGGGACATTCTCACCGATATTGCCCGTGGGCTGCGCAAAGAGGGCGAGCCCGCGGGAACCGGGGAGGTGGCCGAAGCCTTCCGGTTTGCCCGCGATCTGGCGCAGCTGCGGGGCCTGCCCGCCCCCGGCCGCCGCGAAATACTCGATGCGGCCACCACGGTGATGGCCCAGTCACAGGTCACCGGGCGGGGGAGGCTGGTTGCCCGGGCGGTGGCCGCCGCCATGGCCGGTGACCGGGTCGGCGACCTTCCCGCTGACTGCCCGGTTGCCGAACTGCAGAAACACACCCGCGGGCAGTTGGCTGCGCTGTCGTTGCCTTCCACCGAACAGCAGCCGCGGGCCAGCAAAAAGATCGCGCCTTTTTCCGGACCCACCGATTTGAAACGGCACCTGATTCTGGCGCGGCTGAAAGCCCTGGATGTTCCCTACTGGGAGGGCGGGAGCGGAACCACCCGCGGCATGGACAACCGGTCGTACACCATCGACTGCCGTTTCACCCCCATGACCGCGGCGGAACTGGACCGGCACGCCGCAGCCGGGGTGACACTGGAACAAGCCGCCGACACCGTTCTGGTGTCCCGTCTGAACCGGGCGGCGGGTTCCCCGGAAGGCCCCGACCCGGAAGTGGTGACCGGTATCGTCGACCGGGCGGCCGCCTGTGCCGCCCCGCAGGCACTGTCGCAGGCCATTGATCTGCTGGAACAGGAGATCGCCGTGCAACTGGGCTTCCGGGCTGCGGTATCGGCCATGCAGGTGCTGGCCGGAATTGCCGGCGGCAGGCAACCGGCGGCCGCTTGCCTGCCGGAACAGTTGCTGCAACGCTGCGACCGGATGGTCGATGAACTCGCCCGGACCGTGGTGGGGGCCATCGACGGGGTGAAAGGCTCCGCAAAGATCGCTGATGCGCGGTTGCTCGGGACTCTGGCCGGGTTGAGTGGGCGGCTGGGACTGGCTGTCGGCCACGCCCTGGCCGATGTCATCGCCACCGGTTCGGCACTGATGGCCGGTGCCGCCTGCGCCGTGGACTCCCTTCTGGAAGAGCGGGACGCCCCCGCCTTCGAAGACAGGGCGGACACCACCGGCACCGGTTCCCCGAGCGGAACCGGTGCCGGTGGGCACGGTGTGCAGACCGGCCGGTGGGATGCACTGTGCACCCGCACCGGGGCACTGGTGGACCGGCTGGCCGTGGCAGAAACCAGGGTGGCCGCCCGGGACTGGCTGACCGGTTTTCTGGCGGCACTGGGGCCGGTGTGGAGCGACCACCCCGGCCTGGACGGTCTGATAGCCAGGGTCAGCGGCATCAGTGACGGAGCCTTCATTGCGGCGCTGCCGGGGCTGCGGGCGGTATTCGACACCGTCGCCCCCGGCGAGCGGGAGCGTTTCCTCGACCGGCTGGCACAAGACATCGGCCGCATCGACCAACCGGAAATTGCCCCGGAGATTCTCATTGCCACCGCCACCGCCGACCAGGAGGCGAAAAAACGGCTGGAAGCGTTGGGATTGCTCGACCTGTCGTTTGACCCGTCAACCAGGTGGCGGCTGGTATTGGGGGCTGATCCGGAACAACTGTCCGGCACCGGCTGGCAGATGGCCGAAACCCTGGACGAGTTGTACGGCGGCACCGGCGACGACCGGACCGGGGAAGCGCAGGGGCGGGTGCGGGCGGCGGGCTCAGGGCCCGGAAGTCTGGCGGTGCGCCGGTGGAAAAACCAGATTGAGGTTCTCTTCGGCCCCGACCGGGTCGACGACATCCTCGGGGTGGCAGCCGAACGCGGGAGGGCCGATGCGGCACTCGAATTGAATGCGGAGACCGCCCGGCCGTCGGTGGGACTTTTGACCACCCTGCTGAACCTGAAAGGGGCCCTGCCGGAATCAACCGTGGCACGGATCAGGCCGCTGATCGCCCGCGTGGTGGATGAACTGGCCAGGGCCCTGGCCACCACGATGCGGCCGGCCCTGACCGGCATCGGTTCCGCACGCCGCAGCCTGCGGCCGGCCGGGCGGCTGGATTTGCCGGCCACCATCCGCAAAAACTTAAGCCATGTGGTCTCGATTGACGGGCGCGTCCAAATCGTTCCGGTTAACCCGGTGTTTTGCACCCCGGTGAAACAATCTTCCGAATGGCACATCATCGTCGCGGTGGACGTGTCCGGCTCCATGGAGGCCTCCACGGTGTACGCGGCCATGACCGCGGCGATTTTGAGCGCCGTCGACTGCCTGCGGGTGGAACTGTTCACCTTCGACACAGACATCATCGACATGACCGGCACCGTCGACGACCCGTTGGCCACACTGCTGGAAATCAAGGTCGGCGGTGGCACGGACATCGCCAAAGCCATGGCCTACGCCCTGTCCCGGGTGACGGTTCCGGCGAAAACAATGGTGGTGCTGGTCACCGATTTCGAGGAATCCGGTTCCGCGCACCGGCTGGTCGGGACAATTAGGGAGATGACCGAACGCGGTATCACCACCATCGGCTGCGCGGCCCTCGACGACACCGGCCTGGCCGCCCACAACGCCGGGGTGGCGCAGCTGTGTGCCGGGGCCGGCATGCACACCGCCAGCCTGTCGCCGCTGGCGCTCGGCCGGTGGATAGCGCAGGTGGTCAACCGGTGAGCACCCTTCCCCCCATCGACCCCGGCTATGCCGGTGAGCTTCTGTCCGGTCTTCCGCGCCGACTGTCCACCCGCGCCGGGAAACTGGCCGAAACCCACTCCGACTGGGCGGTGGCAGCGCAGCCCGGCGGCACCACCATCACCATCGGCACCGCCACGGTTACCGTCACCGGGCCCGACCAGGTGGTCTGTGACTGTCTGCTCAGCCCGAGGTGCGCCCACTGCGGGGCGGTGTGTGTGGCCGCACCCCCGGCTGCGGGCACACCAGAGGGCACAGAAGATGCAGCGTCTACCGGCCGCAGCGGCGGGGATGACGGCCGCGGGGGTGCCGCCGGTCCTGCGCCCGTCGCGGCGGCCCGGGTGAACACCCGGCAGGTTCTGGACACCGTCGACGAGATTGAACGGGTGCTCCAGGCCGTCATCGCCCACGGAATCACCGGCACCGGGGCGAGGGGACACGCCAGACTGCTCGCTGTCCTGCAAAAAGCCCGGGTGGCCGGACTGCACCGGGCGGAACGGCAGATCACCGCTGTGGTGTCGGCTTCGGCTGATCTGTTGGCCGCCCGTCCGGTCGGCCGGGCCGCCACCGCCGAAGCCGCCGCGGAGCTGGCGTTGACGGCCCATCTTCTGCGCCGCGACCCGACCGACATCATGGCCGTGGGCCGGGCCAGACGGCAGTATCTTCCGCTGGACACCACCAGCGGGGCGGCAACCGGGGTGTTGACGGCACTGTTTGCTGAACCTGTGATCACCGGCTCCGGATTCGCCGGGGTGGTCGTTGTGTGCGCCAGTGACGAGGGCGCCCTGCTGAGCATCACAAAAACCCCGCCCGGGACAGCGGCCGATGTGCCCGGTATTTTCGCCGGACCCGTCCGGTTGGGGGACATGCACTGCTCGCACTCCGACATCGCCCGGGCAACAGTGCTGATCACCGGGGCGACAGCATCCAGCGACGGCCGTTTGGGGCAGGGTGCAGGCGTGCATGCCGCTCTCGGGCGCACCACCGGCAAAGACACGGTGACAGCGGCCGTGCGCGGACTGGACCCGGCCTGTGGCATCGGTGTGGTCGCCGGCACCCTCACCGGAGCATCCGTCGGCGGGATCACCGTGGATGACGGTGGCCGGGAGATTGTTCTCGGCATCGCCAAGCCCGCCCGCCAGTTGGGGGTGGCGGGACTTGCCGCCCTGGTCAATTGCCACCTGGGGGAACCGGTGACCGCCCTTGTCCGCGACGGTGAGCTTGTGGCCTTGTGGCCCGATACCCCCTGGCCGGATCTTGACGACAGTTTCAAAGGCAGAATCTTCCCCGGCCTCGATCAACCGTTACCGCGGGAATCCACCGGGCCGCCCACCGGTGGCGGCACCGCCGGCGACGGGCAACCGGCGCCCCTCAAGCGGGCGGACAGTTCGGTGGGCCAGATTCTCGACCTGTGGTGCCAGCGCCTGGTTTTCGGCGGGAAAAGCCTGGTGGACGCCTGCAGACAGGACAAAGACGCCGACATTTCCAGGCTGCGGGCCCTGGCCGCGCCGACCGCCGCGGAGCTTCTGGAGCAGCTGGCCGCCGCGGCCGACTGCCGGGTTCTGGCGGCGGTGGCCGCCTACCACCTGAAGGACTGACCGTTTCACTGTCTGGCACAGAAATCCGAAAAAACAAGGCAGCTTTGCCGCTACCGCACGGTTGCCCAGGCAGGCCGTGGGGTGTGATGGGGTCTGGGAGGACGATCAAACCACCAGCAGATGTGGGTGTGGTGGTGATCCCGCTGTGCGTAAGGAAACGAAAAACACCGGATGACCCAACGCGGAGGACGCCGCACAGGTCTGTTGCCCGGCAAAGGTGAGGTGTAGATCGTGCAAAAAGGCTCGCCGTGGATTTAAAGGATATGCCCCATGGCTGACTCTTCCGGTACCCGACATCTCTGCAAGGGTGACAGATAAGGGAAACTCCAGTGCCTGTATTTCGCTGTGGGGTCCCGATTGCTCGGAAATCGTGCAGAACGACTAGCAGAGACTGATATTATGGGCGTATGATCCTGCTGTCGTTTACGGTGCGCAACCACAAAAGCATCCGGGATGAGGTTACTCTTGACCTTACGAGTCCGTCCCTGCGGACTCTGCAACCCTCCGATGGTGACTGGGAGAAAGTGTCGTACCCGATCACGGGGATTTTTGGCGCCAACGCGAGCGGAAAGTCGGCACTTCTTGATGCCATTCTCTACATGTTTTCCGCAATTCGCTTTTCAGCGACAGTGTGGCAGGACGGAAAGGGCGTGTATCGGGCGCCATTTGCTCTCGATGGCACTGCCGAAACATCCTCCAGTTTCTACGAAATCGACTTCGTCTTTGCAAATCACCGCTTCTGCTATGGATTTGAGGTTGATCGCAAAGGTATTGCACGGGAGTGGCTCAAAGATATTCCCACCACCCGGTGGCGAACTCTGTTTCACCGTGACCGTGAACAAGAGACTTTCAAGTTCCATTCCACCGTCAAGTCCACCAGTGAGGTCACCGACCGGGAATTGGTGCTCAGCCGTGCCCTGCTGCTGAAGCGCGGTAAATCCGTTTTGGGGGCTGTCGCCAGAGAGCTTGTCGAAGCTTTCGACTGTGTTCTGGTCACAGATTCCTACCGTGCGCACAGGGTCGCAGGCATCATCGAGGATCTTGTCGAGAACAATATGACGTTCGGTGACCTGCAGATGCTGTTGGAAATCGCAGACATTGGCGTCGAGGGAATAACCGTTGAGCAATCAGATGTCCCGGAAGAAGTCCGACGGCTTTTGAGGATTCTCGATCGGGAACTTGGCGGTTCGGCGACGCCTTCAGACACGCTGGACGAGGATACTCCTGGAGGGGGAACTGGCATTGACACGGACGAAAAGCACCGGGAGCAAGTGGCTCGCCGCTTGATGCTGACCCACAGAGGCTCAGTAAAACAGTGTCCGCCGTTCAGGATAGAACAAGAAAGCGACGGCACGATCGCCTGGCTGGCACTGTCTGTTCCGGTTCTCGAAGCGCTGCGGAGCGGTGGTCTGGTCATCGTTGATGAAATCGACGCCAGTATTCACCCACATCTGTTGGAGTTGGTCCTGGGGGCCTTTGCTGACCCTGAAATCAACCGCAAACATGCGCAATTGATTTTCAGTACCCATGAGTCCTTCGTGCTGTCACCCATGTGTGAGGTGAAGCTGCAGCCGGAGCAGGTGTGGTTTACCGACAAGGCGGTTGATGGAGCTACGGAGCTGACCTGTTTGGCGGATTTTCCCCGACATCCCGACGCCAATGTGGCGCGCCGTTACCTCGCCGGCAGATACGGGGGAACACCACGGTTGGCGCCCAGCATGTTGTTGGCGCTTGTCGATTCTTCGCTTGATCAATAAGGGAGCACTCGTGGGTCGTAAAAAAGGTGAAGGGCGCAGACGTAAACGTGGCAGTCGGCGACGGCCCGCCAGGGCGGAACGGCGTCGCATCCTCGTTGTCACCGAGGGGTTGCGCACTGAGAAGCAATATGTGGAGCGCCTCAACGGTTTTCTTCGTAGTCGGGGCAGTACGACTGTGGTGAGGTCGGTCGGCGTTGGCAAAGACCCCCTGAAGGTGGTTGAGGAATGCATCATCATCCGGCAGCAGGCAGCTGCCTGTGGCGATGAGAAAAAGTTTGATGAATGTGTCTGTCTGGTTGATGTGGACAAGCACTCTACAATGGCCCAAGCGATCCGGTTGGCCCGTGCAGAGTCCATTCAGTTGATCGTTTCGAATCTCAAATTCGAAGTGTGGATCTGCTGGCATGCTGACGACAGGTGTGGCCCCTTGTCGTCGAAGCAGTTGGATGCCCGGGTGAAAAAGCTGGGCCTGATGAGTGGCAAAGACCTTGCTTCCACGTTTCCGATTGACAAGGTGGCAACGGCATGCGCGATTGCCCGAAAAGCTGATGCCGGGTTGTCCGCCGGGAGGGTCGGCCCCGATCCGTCCACTGCGATGCCGGTGCTGGTGGAATTGCTTACGGAGGAGAAGTAGGGGCTGTCGGTGGTAAAGAACCAAAACTTTCCGGTGCCGGTACGGTGCCGTCGCGGTGCTTGGCAGGCCGCGGATGGGAACTGTTTGCCTTGGCCGGGGTAGATTTGGCATACTACGCGGGTTGCCTACTCTGCTGTGTCCAACTCCGTCAAGGATTGGTCGCACTCTTGTGGAGCACAGCAACCGTACTGGATACGAACCGGTAGAGCGCCCCGATACCCGTGGGAGAAGCCGCCAGGTTCCTCTTTCCCTCTGCAGAAACAGAAAGCTTGATATAGACATGAACATTCTCGACAAGGTCGATGCCGCGCAGCTGCGCGACGACATTCCCGATTTCCGTGCCGGTGACACCGTTGACGTCCACGTCAAGGTCATCGAAGGTGAGAAGTCCCGTATCCAGGTCTTCCGTGGTGTTGTGATCCGCCGTCAGCGCGGTGGCATCCGGGAAACCTTCACCGTCCGCAAGATTTCCTTCGGTATCGGTGTGGAGCGTACCTTCCCGGTGCACTCCCCGAACATCGACCACATCGATGTGCTCACCTGCGGCAAGGTCCGCCGCGCCAAGCTGTACTACCTGCGCAACCTGCGCGGCAAGGCAGCCAAGATCAAGGAAAAGCGCTAAGGCGTTTCCCGGTTATCCGCCCGATCCTGCGGCGGATGACGGTCGCAGCTTTTGCCACCTGCGGTCACGGTCGTTGTTTTCCCAAAAAAAAGGGACAACACCGTGGCCGCAGGTGTTTTTTCTGCCCTGGCCCGCTGCGGCCGCACAGCTGGTGGGAAGTGTTGCTCCGCCTGCCCCGGGGTGGTCCGCACGGATGCCGCACGGGTGTTTTCCGGGGTGATACCAGGGCGGATGCGGCCCTTCAGGTCTGGTGTCCGGGAAGGGGAATCCAACTGGTAGCCTTGGCTGGCGTGACCTCTCCTGATCCGAACCGCAGGCGTCCTGCCGGGCCCACCGGCCCCACCAACCGTCGCGCACGCCCCCGCCGCCCGATCCGCGGTGCCGGGGATGACCGTGCCGCAGGCCTGGACCACCGGTCGGGTTCGCCGCAACACCGGGACACCCCGCCACAGGACCGCCCGGCCCGGCCGGACCGGGCCAGCCGCGGCCGGGGAACCAGGGGCGCGGGCACAAACAAAAAGAAAAACAAAGAGCAGCCCTGGTACATCGAAATTCCGCTGGTGATGGTGATCACCCTGGTTGTGGTGGCGTTGCTGCAGACATTCGTCGGCCGGCTGTACGTGATTCCCTCCCAGTCGATGGAACCGACCCTGCACGGCTGTGCCGGCTGCACCGGGGACCGGATTTTCGTCGACAAGATGGTCTACGACTTCACTGATCCGAAGCCGGGGGATGTGCTGGTGTTCCGCGGCCCGCCGTCGTGGAACGAACACTACGAATCCCGCCGCAGTTCAAATCCGGTGCTGCGGGGGCTGGCCAACCTCGGCTCCTACGTGGGGCTGGTGGCCCCCGACGAAAACGATCTGGTCAAACGGGTCATCGCCGTCGGCGGCCAGACAGTGCAGTGCCGGGAAGGCGACCCGGGGGTGCTGGTGGACGGCCAACCGGTCGACTCCAGTTTCATTCTTGACCCGCCGGCCTACATGACCAATCCGGAGATTGGGTCGCAGGCCTGCGGCGGACCCTACTTCGGGCCGCTGAAAGTCCCGGAGAACAACTTGTTCATGATGGGCGACAACCGCACCAATTCGGCTGATTCCCGCTACCATTTGGGCGACCAGTACCAGGGCACGGTCCCGGTGGACAATGTGGTGGGCAAAGTGCGGGTGATTGTGTTGCCCTTCGGCCGCATGGGAATCATCGACGATCCGGATATCCAGCACACACCTGCCGGCCGGTAGCCGACTTCGCATCCCCGGAGCAGGTGCTGGTACCCGCTGATCGGCGGGTGCCGGTGCGGCCCGGCGGCATCTGTGTTCCCGCTGTCCGGGGTACGCCCCGCACAGCCGGCCGGCTGGTAATCTTTGACGACGTGACCACTCCCTCCCCGAACCGCAGGCGCCGGGCCGGTGCGCATTACCGGCGCATCGGTATGCACCGGAAACGTGCGGGTCAAAACGACAGGGCGTCTGTTTTCGAGCACTTGAAAAAACACCAGCACCCCGACGCCGACCAGGGGAAGCCGTGGTATATCGAGATTCCCGTCGTCATTGTGCTCACCCTGCTGGTGGTGGGGCTGGTGCAGACCTTCATCGGGCGGTTGTACGTGATTCCCTCGGAATCGATGGAACCGACCCTGCACGGCTGTGCCGACTGCACCGGGGACCGGATTTTCGTCAATAAACTCATCTACGATTTCACCGCCCCGAAACCCGGTGACGTGGTTGTGTTCCGCGGCCCGGCGTCGTGGAACGAACACTTCGTCTCCCGCCGCAGCTCCAATCCGGTGATCAAGGCGGTCCAGGATGCGGGATCCTATGCCGGGCTGGTGGCCCCGGACGAGAACAATCTGGTCAAAAGGATTGTCGCGGTCGGCGGGCAGACCATCTCCTGCCAGGAGGGTGATCCCGGGATCATGGTTGACGGCACACAGATCGATTCCTCCTACATCCTCACCCCGCCGTCCCGCCCGGAGAGCATCGACTACGGTTCCCGGGCCTGCGGCGGTAACTATTTCGGCCCCATCAAGGTGCCCGCGGGAAACGTCTATGTGCTGGGGGACAACCGCACCAATTCGGCGGATTCCCGCTACCATCTGGGTGACCGCTACCAGGGCAGTGTGCCGTTGAAAGACGTCATCGGCAAAGTACAGGCCATCGTGCTGCCGCTCAACCGCATCGGCCCGGTCGACAACCCCGATATTCTCCACCCGCCAGAAGACGGCAACTGACTTTACAGCACCCCCGGTGCGGCAGCGGGTGGGAGTTTTCAGGGCGAGGTGCAAAAAAATACCGGCAGAAATACCCGCCCCTGCCGGCGGGGCGATCGTTTTGCCGTTTTCATTCAGACAGTGCGAAAGGCCAGGGCGAGACAACCATCATGGCGGCATCAACCCGCGGCAGGGCACGCACCGCATCCGGTGCTTCTGCCGCAGACCTTTCGGCGGTGCGGGACGTCCCCCGGATCCGGCTGCGGCATGTGGCGGGCCTGCGCACATTCGAGCATGCCATCGATTCCGCGCTGCTCGGGCCGGTGGCCGGTGTCGACGAGGCCGGCCGGGGTGCCTGCGCCGGGCCGATATCGATTGCCGCCTGCATCCTGCCCGACCGGCCGCTGCCGGAGCTGGCACGGCTGACCGACAGCAAAAAACTCACCCCCGCCGCCCGGGAGCAGCTGATGCCGGTCATTGAGCAGCTCGCCGTCAGTTATTCGGTGATCCTCATCGATAACGACGAGATCGACCGGCGGGGAATCCAGTGGGCCAATGTGTGCGGGATGCGGCGGGCTGTCGCCGCGTTGGACACCCCCGCCGGATACGTGCTCACCGATGCGGTGCCGGTACCCGGCCTGCCGGTGCCGCATATCCCCATGATCCGCGGTGACGGCCACGCCCGCTGCATAGCCGCGGCCAGTGTGCTGGCGAAAGTGACCCGTGACCGGGTGATGGTGCAGCTGGACGGGCAGTATCCCGGATACGGTTTCGCCGGGCACAAGGGATACGGCACCAAAGCCCACATGGATGCGGTGCGCCGCCACGGAAAAAGCCCGGTGCACCGTTACACTTATGCCAACGTCGCCGCGGCCCACCGCGACTGGTGCGCAGCACAGTCACCCGCAGTGGACCGGACACGGACAGCACCGTGAAGTTTCAGTGCCGGCGATGCTGTTGTACCCCAGCCGATTGACAACGTTTAGGAGCAGGCGGAAAAAGTGAGCGCCGAGGAACTCGACAACTACGAAGCCGACGTCGAGCTGTCGCTGTACCGGGAATACCGGGATGTTGTCAGCCAGTTCTCCTATGTCGTGGAGACCGAACGGCGTTTCTACCTGGCCAACGCCGTGGAATTGATCCCCCACAACGACGGCGGGGAGGTCTACTACGAAATCCGCATGTCCGATGCCTGGGTGTGGGACATGTACCGCTCGGCGCGGTTCGTTCGCTACGTCAGGGTGATCACCTACAAAGACGTCAATATCGAAGAACTCGACAAGCCGGAGATGTTCGTCCCGGATTCCTGATCACTCACCCCGTGTGACCGGTTGCAAGCGGACCGACGGGCGCCGGTGGCAGGCGCGGGAAGAATAAAAAACACAGCGACAACCATCCCGGCAGGGGGCGGGGGCGTGCCCGAAAAGGTGGCAGCCCCCCACCGCCGGGATGGTTGTCGTCGTCTTCCGCCCCGTCCCCGGGGCCGGTTCGCCACCAAATGGGTGCCGGGAAATGACCTCTGCCCGGGTCAGGGGCGGGTGTGCGCCCATCCGGCGGGGGATACCGGCAGGGCAGCGGCGGGCCGGGAAAAGCTGTGGATAACCCGGATCCGTCCACCGGTTCGCTGCGGGTGGCCGGGCGCGTGCTGCGTGCTGTGCGGCCCGCCTGCGATGGTGACAGATACCACCTGTGCCGCCGGATACCAAACGGTGTCGGCGGGATGGGCGGATATCAACGACACAGGATGTCCCGCCCCCGGCGGGATCAGCGCGCCAAAGGACACACCCCATGCTCATCACCCGCACCTACCACCCGCACGCGCCGAGAAACCGTCAGGTGGCGGCGCTATTTCTCACCGACCGGAATCTTGCGGTCCGGGCCACCGGTGTGCGCTATCCCGGCGGGGAAGCCGACATCATCGCCGAAGACACCGACGGCACGGTCGTGGCGGCCTGCGTGGTGGGCGGCTGGCGGCGCACCACCGCATCATCGGCCCCGGTCACCAGGGGCCGTCTGAAGCTTCTGGCCACCGCCGCGAAAAGATTCACCGCCCACCGGTCCCGGGCGGTGATACGCCTGGATGCGCTCACCGTCACCCCCGCGGACACCGGCGATGCCGGCGCATGCCCACGGCACCACCCCGGAGACGACCACGGCCGCCACCGGAGGGAAGAAATCGTGGAAACCCCCGGTGGGCAGCGGTTTGTGGTCACCTGGTTCAAAGGTGTCGGCCGTGCCCGCAATTGAGGCGTTCACCGTGACCAGAATCGGGCCGGGATGTTTCATTCATCCGCTGGTGGCGACGTCGACGAAAGGAAACCACACGGTGGTCACCGACGACCCGGCCGATCCCTTCCGCGTCGGGCAGGCGATGCGGGTGGCCACCGCCCTGCGGCGCCGTGCCGCCACCGCCCCGACGGCACTGGTGACCGTCAGCCACAAAACCAAGCCGCCCGCCAACGATGTCACCGACACCGACCTGGCCTGCGCGGTGGCCGCCACCTTCAGGCACACCACCGACCCGGCGGTACGCACCCTGATCGAAAAAGCCGTGTTTTTGGGCGGGCTGGCCCCCAGCGGCACCGTCAAACCGGTCACCCGGCTGGCCGACCGCATGGTGTGCGCGGCCGCCTGGTCGCCTGTCGTATTCGTCCCCCGCAGCCAGGCGCGTCAGGCCCAGGGGTATGCGGTCACCGTTATCGGGGTCACAGACATCAGTGACACCTGCCGGAAAATCCGGGACCTGGCCGCCGGCCGGGCACTGACCCGTGGCCCGCGGAACACCACCCGCCACAGCACCACCCCCGCCGCCGAGGTCCCACCACCACGCACCCCCACACCCCGCCCCGCAGCCGGGACACACCCCCGGCACACGCCGCCAACCGACTCCCGGTGGCCTGTCCCTTCCCCGCTGCCGGCCGCTGCCCCGGCAGATGCGGCAGATGCGCCGGGTGCGGCAGTAACCGGTGGCCCGACGGTCCGCCCGGCCGGTGCGGCGGTTGAGCGGCGGGCGGTCACCGCGCAGCTGGTGCTGGCGGTGGCAGCGGCCGGGGGACATGACCTCATCGCGCCGGGGCTGACGGCGGACACGGCACACCGGGTGGCCGGGATCCTTGCCCGGGCGGCAGGCGAACTGTTGGCCGACACCACGCGGTCGACCGTGGTGATGCTGGACTGCCCGGGACCGGAGGATCTGGCGGAGGCTGTCCGGCCCCCAACAGCGGCCGTCGGCCGGGCGGGGGCCGGTATCGGGGCAAGCGTTGTTGTTGTCACCGGGTATCTTCCGGCTGCCGCACGCCGCTGCCTGCGGCAGCTGCCGCAGGCCGGGACATGGGGCGGGGCAGCTGCGCCGCTGCAGATCATCGACGCCACCGCCGACCACGGCCCGGGGAAGGTGGAACGGTTGCCGGGCGCCGTGGTGGTGCCGGATACCGGCGACCTGGCCCGGCTTGCCGGGAAGGACCAGCTCGGATTCACCGGCGCCGGGACCGTGCCGCCCGCCGCGGCCAGGCGCGCCGCCGCCGGGCGGTGGCGCGCCCGCGGCAGGTCGGCGGCAAGCAACGCCCGCGTGGACTTTCCGGTCATCGCGGGTTTCCTCAATGACCTGCCCGGGGCCGGGCAGCTGGTGGGGCGGCTGCGCGGCCTGCCGGAGCCGGTGGGGCAGGCGGTCATCCGGGTTGCGTTCACCCTGGCGGATCTCACCGGGCGCGGGATCCCCTCGGCCGGGGATGTGGATCTGGCCCGCGCCATGGTCACCGGCCGGCAAACACGAAACCGGCGGAGAACAAAGCCGTGACAGACAGCCGAACGCCCCCGACAGCGCCAGCGGAGGATGAACGTGCCTGCCGGGCGTACCTGAACCTCGTGGCACCGGGATGCGATCCGGTGATCAACCGTGCCATCGGCGAGTGCGGCGGTATCGCCGGGGCGGCCGGTGCCATTGCCGGACTGGGGATCGCGCTTCCCGGGTCCCTGGTGGCCCGGGTCCGGGCTTTGGGCGGCCGGGACGGTATCGGGCGGGCGGCCCGGCTGGCCGCGGCGCAGGGCCGCAGGGGCGTCCGGTTCATCTGCCCGGGCGATGCGGAATGGCCCGCCAGCCTGGAACGGGCCTTCAGGTTCGCTGCCCTGGGGGTTGGTGACCGCGCCGGGGAGTGCGCCGATACCGCCCATCGCCCGGTGGGCCTGTGGGTGGCGGGCGCCGCCCTGGCCACCGGATGCCGGGCCGCGATCACCGTCACCGGCTCGCGCCGCATCACCGACTACGGCCACGACACCACCCGCCGGCTGGTCGGGGGACTGTCGCGCCACGGGGTGGCCATTGCCTCCGGGGCGATGCCCGGCATCGGGCATCTGGCGGTGTCGGCGGCGCTGGCCGCCCCGGCCCGCCCGGCGCATCCGGCGGTGATGGTGCTGGCGGGCGGACACGACAGCATCGGCGACCACCGGACCCGGCGGCTGGCCGGACAGGTGCGGGCCTGCGGCGGCACAGTGGTCACGGAATATCCGCCCGGCACCCCGGCAAGCTTCGCCCGGATGCTGGCCCGCAACAGGCTGGCTGCCGCACTGGCCCGGGGAACCGTTGTGGTCGAGGCCCCCGAGGCCTGTGTGGCTTTGAACACTCTGCGGTGGGCGGGCATTGTGGGAAGCGTGGCGATGGCGGTTCCCGGCCCGGCCGGATCCCGCTGGTCGACCGGCTGCCACCGGGCGATCGCGGAAGGGGCGGCGCAACTGGTCACTGACTGGCGTGGTATCGCCGAACTGACCGGTGTGGCAGACGATCACCCCCGGTACCACGGCGTCTGTGGGCACACCGGCGACCGGTCGGGGGTGCCGGGGGAGTACAGCCGTGAGGAACTGGCGGTGTTGTCGGTGATCGGCACCCAGCCGCTGACCTACCGTACGGTGTGCGCGGCAACGTATCTTCCCCCTGCTCAGGTGACCCGGGCGCTGGTGAATCTGCACGCCCGGGGCGAGGTTGACTGCCACGGAGTGTGGTGGGCGCGGCCGGGGTCGGTGACTGACCGGGCCACGACCGCAGGAGGGGGTTGCGGATCGCGGTCAAACCCTATAGCCTTGGGCAGGCAAACCTAAGCAACGGGGTTCGGGCTGGTTCCCCGGCTTGCGGCGCAACCACAGCGCCCGGTGGCCATTGTCTTGTCACACCGTGGGCTGCAACCGTCCGGTTGCCGCCCGTTACAGACGATGTCCACTGGTGGCACCCCCGCCTTGCGGTGTCACCGTCGGTGTGGGGGCGCCAGGGTTAGCACATGGGTGAGTCAGATACGGAAGGCGGCACGGCGGAACACTGTTTCCGCGGTGCCGCCTTTCCGTCTATTTCCCGCCCCGGAATGGTTGCCCGCAGCCGCGGCGGAGCCGGAAAACAGTGGCGGCGGTGTGTTGTGGCGCCGATTCTCCGGCCCGCGTGCTCGGGGTGGGGAAGGCACTGGCGGGGTTGCCGCAGGGATGCGGCCGCACTGTATCGCCTCGTGTCGGGGTGCGGCTTGGCCGTGGGGCGTCATAAAGGTCTGTACTATTAGGTTGTAAATAATTCGGGTGAAAACTACGGGGCCGTCTGGGTTGTGGACGACGGTGCCTGTGCGGTTAAAAGGGCAAGACGATGTCCGGATTTTCTTTCTACGGAAAGCACCGCCCCAGGGTGCTGGTGGCGGTGGCCTGGTTGCTGGTTTTCGCAAGCGTCCTGTTGCTGATGCTGTCCCCCGGCATGCCGGGGACCTATCTTGCCTTCAGCGTTGCCGCCGGGCTGGTGGTGATCGCGCTGGCGGTGAAATTGAAAAGCATCCTGCTGCTTGTCGCCGGCAGTTGTGTCGCGGTGTCCTACTACGGCATGGCTTTGATGATGATGTCGGTTACCCCCTAGATTTCAGGGGCGGGTGAATCCGGGGTGGGCGGTTTATGGGCGGGGCGAGGGCGGGGGCGGTTGTTTTACAGTGGTGCCATGACAGACACCACCGCGCCGGGGGACGCCGGCGTACCGGGCAAGCCGGATGCCGCCCTCGGTGAGCTGCTGGAGGATTTTCTGGATTACCTGCTGTATGTCAAAGGCCGTTCCGCAGCCACGGTTGCCGCCTACCGGGCCGATGTGACCGATCTGCTGTCACTGGTCGACAGTATCGACGGCCTCACCCTGGCGGTGCTCAGGCAATGGTTGGCTGCCGCGGTGTCACAGGGCAAAGCCCGCAGCACCGTTGCCCGGCGCGCCGCCGCCGCCCGGAGCTTCACCCGCTGGGCCCACACGCAGGGCTACCTGCCGTCGGATCCGGGCCGGAGACTGAAAAGCCCGGCGGCTGTCCGTGCCCTGCCGGTGGTGTTGAGCGAAGACCAGGCTGACGCGATGATTGCCGCCCCCGCCGACAGTGTCGGCGCCGGGGAAAAAACCGGCACCGACCCGGTGGTGGTGCGCGATACCGCCATCCTGGAGGTGCTCTACGGCACCGGTATCCGGGTCGGTGAATTGACCGGGCTGGAACCCGGCGATGTTGATCTGGCCGCGGGCGGGATCAAAGTCACCGGCAAAGGGGACAGGCAGCGGATTGTGCCGGTGGCCGGGGGGTGCGCGCGGGTGCTGCGGCTGTGGATGGATCATTACCGGGGGCACCTTGCCGCCCCGGGTGAGCGGGCGTTGTTTGTCGGGGTGCGGGGCAGGCGGATCGACCCCCGCCAGGTGCGCCGGATCGTGTCCGCGGCGGCCGCCGGCGCCGGTGTTTATGGGGTGGGTCCGCACGCGCTGCGGCATACCGCGGCCACCCATCTTCTCAACCATGGGGCGGATCTGCGGATTGTGCAGGAGCTTTTGGGGCATTCCTCGCTGCAGACAACCCAGATTTACACCCACGTGTCCACCGAACGCCTGCGGGAGGTGTTCAACCGGGCCCATCCCCGTGCCTGAGACCGTGCGGCACCGGTGGTTTTTTCTGCGCTTTCTCCCCGGGCTCGTCAGCTGCCGGGGATGAATGTGGGACGGGTTTTCAACCTGATGGGGGGACGGTCGAGCAGGTGGACCGGGTTGATGTAGACCCCGTCAAGCCGGGCGCCCCAGGACAATCCGGGCCAGACGGTCACCGGTTCGGACAGCTGACCGATCAGCTGGCCCGCCGATACCGGTTGTCCGGCCGCCACCGCAGCCTTGACCGGCTGGTAGGTGGTGATGATCCCGCCCGGATGGCGGATCGACACCGTCGGTGTCAGGGCCACAAAACCGGCGAAGCGGACCGTCCCGGCACCGGCGGCGTAGATCGGCTGGCCCGGGGCGGCGGCCACATCCACCCCCCGGTGACCGGCCAGCCAGCGGCGGGCCGGCGGATCGAAGTCCCTGACCACCACCGGCCGTCCGGGAAAAGAGGTCACCGGATTCACCCACCCGCCGCCGGCTGCGGCGGTCCGGGGCACGGCTGCCGCCGCCACGGCCCCGCCGGGTGCCGCGGCAACCAGCACCACCAGCAGCAGCGCCGCCAGCCGGTGGAGCCACCGGGAATGCGGGTGGCACCGGCCGGATAGCGGGCGGCCGGGGCGTGACGCCGGATCCGGATGCGGGCGGGAAATGGCTGGCGGAAGGTGGAGGGTGTTCATAGTCCGGCGGATATCCTTGGGGGTGGTGAAGGTGATGGTTGGCGTGTGTTTTTTCAAATTAAGGGCGGGGCGGTGACCGCCGCCCGGTATCTGTTGGACCGGGGTGGGGCGGCGTCCGGTTCCCCGGGGGTGGCGGGCGGGCCACGGGCACATGTGCGCGGGTTTTTTCCACCCGGTGGCGGCGGTGCCCGGTGACCGGGGTGGCCGTCACCCCGGGCGGGCACGAATTTTGCCGGGTCTGTTGCCGGGGTCTATGATCATGCGTTAGCAGTGTGCGCACAGTGTGCGTGCGCTGACTTCGCGCGGCCTTGACGTGGTTTTTGCGTGTATGGGTCTTCCACGGCGGACCGGGATGTTGCGGTTAACAGCCCCCCGCCGCCGCGGCAGCCGCATCCGGCCACTCCGGTGCAGCAGTTTTCTGCCACCGAGGTGGTCACCACCGGGAATGAAAACTTCTTCGGTGGTAGTCGATGATGGTTGGCCGGACACGTTCACCGCCGATTTCCGCCCAGGTCCCGGACATTTCGGGCACACCGGAACTTCCCCGGGTTTTGTTTTCCCGGGAGTTGCCACGGTTGCTGCCCCACGGTGTCGGGGTGCGGGTCGGCGCGGTCGCCAGGAGGCGGGGAGAACCCGCTTGTTTTTTCAAACATCAACCAAACATCTATTTGTGAAAGGGCTTGTTACCCATGGCAGTTGTGACCATGCGCGAGCTTCTCGACGCCGGTGTCCACTTCGGACACCAGACCCGCCGTTGGAACCCGAAGATGAAGCGTTTCATCCTCACCGACCGCAACGGCATCTACATCATCGATCTGCAGCAGACGCTGACCTACATCGATCAGGCCTTCGAATTCGTCAAAGAGACCGTTGCCCACGGTGGCACCGTGCTGTTCGTCGGCACCAAGAAGCAGGCCCAGGAAGCCGTCCAGAATGAGGCTGAGCGCTGCGGCATGCCGTACGTCAACCACCGCTGGCTCGGTGGCATGCTCACCAACTTCCAGACTGTCTCCAAGCGCCTGCACCGCATGAAGGAACTGCAGGCCATGGACGCGGCCGAGGACGGCTACGACGGCCGCACCAAGAAGGAAGTGCTCATGCTCACCCGTGAGCGCACCAAGCTTGAGCGCGTGCTCGGCGGTATCGCCGACATGACCAAGATTCCGTCCGTGATGTGGATCGTCGACACCAACAAAGAGCAGATCGCCGTCTCCGAGGCCGAAAAGCTCAACATCCCGGTCGTCGCCATCCTCGACACCAACTGTGACCCGGATGTCGTCAACTACCCGATCCCGGGCAATGATGACGCCATCCGCTCGGTGGATGTGCTGACCAAGATCATCTCCACCGCTGTGGAAGAGGGCAAGAAGGCAAAGGCCGAGCGTGAATTCAACGCCGCCCGCGAAGCCGCCGGCGACGAAGTTGCCGCCAAGGTCGAAGACGCCTCCCAGCCGAAGGAAGAAGCCGCAGCCGACGAGTCCGCCGCTGACGCCCCCGCCAAGGATGAGGCTCCCGCCAAGGCTGAAGCCCCGGCCGAGGACACCGAGCAGGCCAGCGAGTAGCACCACCGGGATGCAGTCCCCGGGCCGCGCCCGTGATGACAGGCGCCCTACGCGCCCTGCACGTGCGGCCCGGTTCCATCCCGGCTGGGCTTTGTTCAACGGCCCGGTCCACGCCTGAGCGTTGACCCCACCCCCACCGCCTGATCCAGCCACAAGGACGTTCCACCGCCCTTGGCCAACTCCTGTGCACCCACCCGGTGCCCGGGTGTCGCCGAAGGCGGTGGGGGTGGGTGTTTGTGCGGGGCCGCGAAAAAAATGACCACCCCACTTTTTGTGGGGGACGGTCAGCTGTCCGGTGCATCCCCATCCCTGCCGGCGACGGCAGCTGCGGGCGCACCGCAGACCACGACGACTTTTTCCACCACACGCCCGCCCGGCGGGTGCCGCACGCACGTTTGTGTTTGTTTTTTTCCGTGTTTTTCGTCTCCCAAGGGACAACACACGGGGGCACCGCGGCACCACCCATGGGCCTGTGGGTAGACTTTCCCACAGCAATTTCCACATATATCCCAAGGAGGATCGCCCCACGATGGCGAACTACACCGCTGCAGACGTCAAGAAGCTCCGCGAGATCACCGGTTCCGGTATGACCGCCTGTAAAAACGCCCTCAACGACACCGAAGGCGACTTCGACAAAGCCGTCGAGCTGCTCCGCATCAAGGGTGCGAAAGACGTCGGCAAGCGCGCTGAGCGCACCGCCGCCGAGGGTCTGATCGCCGTGTCCGGCAACACCATGATCGAGGTCAACTCCGAGACCGACTTCGTGGCCAAGACCCCCGAATTCAAGGATTTCTGCGACCGGATCGCCGCCGCTGCCGCTGAGGTGAAGGCCAACTCCACCGAAGAGCTGCAAAACGCCAAGGTCGACGGCGACAAGACCGCCCAGGAAGCCATCAAGGAGCTGTCCGCCAAGATCGGCGAGAAGCTGGAGCTGCGCCGTGCCGCCACCATTTCCGGTGAGCGTCTGGCCGTCTACATGCACCACCGCAGCGCCGACCTGCCGCCGAGTGTCGGTGTCATGGTTGCCTACACCGGTGAGGGCGAAGCCGCCGAGCAGGCAGCCCACGGTGCCGCCATGCAGGTTGCCGCGATGAAGGCCCGCTTCCTCAACACCGAGGATGTGCCGGAGGATGTCGTCGCCAAGGAGCGCGAAATCGCCGAGCAGATCTCCCGCGAGGAAGGCAAACCCGAAAAGGCCCTGCCGAAGATCGTCGAGGGCCGTCTGAAGGGCTTCTTCAAGGATGTCTGCCTCAACGAGCAGGCCTCTGTCACCGACAACAAAAAGACCGTCAAGCAGGTCATGGACGAAGCCGGTGTCACCCTGACCGACTTCATCCGCTTCGAGGTCGGCCAGCACTCCTAGCCGATCCGGCCCAACAAAGCCCCGGACACACAGCGGTACCGCTTTTAACAAAACATCCCCGTCGGCTGCCGTGCGGGAGCACCAGCCGCCGCGGATGGGTGCCGCCGGGGCTTTGCGGGCGCCTATTTCCCGCCGGACACGTCCCGCCCGCCGCCTTTTGTGCGGCAGGGTGGACGACGTGCCGGCGGGTTTTTGCATTTTTTCGCTTTCCCCGGCGTCAGCGCGGGGGATGTCATCGGCCGGGTTTCGGGCCTAGACTGGTGTTTCGCTTTTCCGGATCGATTCTCAACCCCGCTGCCCCCCACGTTTTTGAAACAACCACCACGACCATGAGCAACCGGCACATCCCCGACGACGCAGCTTTCCCACCGCCCCCACCACCGGCATCCCGCCAAGGGTGTGCCTGGGCGCCGGGCAAACTCATCCTCATCGGCGAGCATGCTGTTGTTTTCGGCGGTACCGCCCTGGCGGTGCCGTTCCCGGATGTCGGCGTGGAGGCCGTGGCCGTTGTCAGCCGCACCGGCCACACGGTGCTCAACACCGGTGACTACCATGGGCCGATCGACCGGGCACCGGAAGTGGTGGCGCCGCTTGTCGAAGCTGCCCGGAAGACCTTGAGCTTCGTCGGCCTGGACGGGCAGCCGATCGAGCTGTCCTGCCACGGGCTGATTCCGCCGGGGCGGGGACTGGGGGCCAGTGCCGCCTACTGCGCGGCCATTGTGACCGCCATCGCCAGGCTCGCCCGGGTGGAGCTTTCGGCCGAGCAGCGCTTCAACCTGGTGCAGGCCGGGGAACGGGTGGCCCACGGAAACCCCAGTGGTCTGGATGCCCGTACCGTGCTCGGCGGGGCCCCGATCTGTTTCAGCGGCGGCAGTGTCAGCCCGCTGTCTCTTGGCGCGCCGGTGCATCTGGTGGTTGCCGACACCGGTGTTGCGGGCAATACCCGCAGTGCCGTCTCGGCGGTAGAGGATCTGGCCCGGCGCGACACGGCTGTCGCCCACCGGCATCTTGCGGATTTGTCCAACGTGGCCGGCAACTGCCGGGAGCATCTGGCCATGGGGCTTACCGACCGGGTGGGACAAGATATGGACCGGGCCCATTCCAGCCTACAGGCACTGGGGGTGTCCCACCCAAGCCTCGACCGGCTGGTTGACGCCGCCCGCCGGGCCGGTGCCTGCGGCGCCAAGCTCACCGGGGCCGGCCACGGCGGCTGCATGCTGGCTCTGGCCGCAGATGCCGCCGCCGCCCGGCGGATCGATGCCGCCCTCATCCGGGCCGGGGCGGAAAAAACCTGGACTCTCACCCTGGCGCCGACTCCACCCCCGGAAACCGGCCGTCCCGCCGGGTGCCCGCCGGCGGACACCGCCCCGGAGGGGCCGTGCCAGGCGGTGGCGCACCCGAATATCGCGCTGATCAAATACTGGACGAAAAGGGACCGAGACCTGGTGCTGCCGCACACCGGATCCCTGTCGCTGACCCTGGATGTTTTTCCCACCCGCACCACCGTGGAACCGGGCGGCAGGAAAGACCGTCTGTTCATCAACGGCCAGCAGCACACCGGAGCGGCACTGCAGCGGATGAGCGGGTTTTTGTCCCTTCTGCGCTCCTTGTCCGGTGATGGGCGCCATGCCACGGTGGTCTCCCACAACAGTGTTCCCACCGCCGCGGGGCTTGCCTCCAGTGCCGCCGGTTTCGCCGCCGCCGCCCTGGCGGGGGCGGCCGCCTACGGCCTGCCGACCGATACAGCCACACTGTCCCGCCTGGCCAGGCGCGGATCCGGGTCGGCCTGCCGGTCGGTGATCGGGGATCTGGCGCTGTGGGATCCTGGTCAGGGGGAGGGACAACAGGCCGATGAAACATCGTATGCCCGCGCGGTACGAGGACCCCGGCTGGCGATGGTGATTATGGTGGTCAACAGTGATACCAAAGCCGTGTCATCACGCACCGCGATGCAGCAGACGGTGGAAACCTCACCGTATTTCGAAGGATGGATCACCACTGCCCGCCGGGATCTAAAGCTTATGGTCACTGCTCTCGAGCAAGAGGACATGTCGGCCATCGGACAAATCACGGAAAGAAATGCGCTGCGCATGCATGCGGCGATCATGGCCAATGATCCCCCGACGGTGTTTGCCGCGCCCACAACCCTCCGGATCGTCGATGCTGTCCGCACCATCCGGCAGGAGCGGGGCCTGATGTGTTTCGCCACCGCCGATGCCGGACCCAATGTGGCGGTGGTATGTCCCGATGCGGAGCTTCCGGCGGTGTACGGGGCATTGACGGCACGCTTCCCGGACATCAACGCCATTGCCGCCCGTTCCGGCCCGGGGGTCTACCGTGCCTGACACCACCGCTGGCACAACCACCGGCGGCGCGGTGGGACCCGCCTGCACCGCGCGGATTCCCGGCAAACTGTATCTGGCCGGCGAATATGCGGTCACTGTTCCCGGCCGGGCCGCACTGGTGGTGGCCGTGGACCGTTTCGTCACCGTCAGGGCACAGCTGACAGACTCACCCCGGGGCAGGTTCACCACCGCCGGGGCCGCACCGCTGGTGTGGCGGCAGCACAACAATGTCCCGGTGATCGATTCCGGCGGCGGCGATTTCTGGTCGCACTGCATTCACGCCCACCGGGTCGTGGAAGCGTGGCGGGTCCACAACGGTGTGCCCGCGGCCACCTATGACGTGACGGTGACAAGTGATCTGGTCGATAAGGCAACCGGCCGCAAATACGGGCTGGGTTCTTCTGCTGCGGTGACCTGTGCGGTGATCGCCGCGATCGCCGGGGTCTACGGCCTGCCAGCCGACCCTGTCACGCTCTACAAGCTGGCGATGCTGGCCACGGTGATGGATTCGCCGGCGACCTCCGGCGGGGATATTGCCGCCAGCAGTGCCGGGGGATACGTGCACTACCGGTCTCCCGACCGGCAGTGGATTGCCCGGCAACGTCTCGTAAAGCCGCTGCACACCCGGGTGGCGGAGCTGGTGTCGGCCCGCTGGCCGGGGTTGTCGATTACCCCGGTCACCGCCGCCGGTCGGCTGCGTATTCTTCCCGGCTGGACGGGGTCCCCGGCGGTAACCGACACGATGCTGGGCACACCGGCCCGCACTCCTTTTCCCGACAGTCTGCTTGACCGCTCGGATGGGCTGGTTGAGACCATGGCCGCCATGGTGGCCGGGCAGCAACCGGCCGACGGAGTCGGGGAGGTGGTCGCCGGGCTGCGGGAGGTGCTGTCAACGGTGGCTGCGGTCAGAACCACAACCATTGTCACCCCGCGGCTTGCCCAGCTGATTGACTGCGCGGAACAGCTCGGCTGGTCGGCGAAAACCTCCGGGGCGGGCGGTGGTGACTGCGGCATCGCCATCACTCCTTTTCCCGGCGCCACCGCAGACAAGGAACACGAGCTCGGCCTGCAGTGGGAGAAAGCCGGTATCAGCGCCCTGCCGGTGGTCCCGCCCGAGAAACCGGCGCTGCCGCAGGTGACATACCACGGGCACGGACCGGCTTGACAACAGCTGCAGCGCGGGCACAGTCGGGGGTGTCCCGCACCGTCGGCAACCATCCGGCACCGCGGCACAGGCAGCAGGCACCGGCCACCGGTGCGGGATGTTGGTTCGTGTTCGGCCGGCCGGAAAACCAGGCGGGACAGACCCGCCCGGGGCGTTTGTCCAACGCTGATTCCACCCCGCCCCGCCGGGGCAGGCCTTTTCCCCGCGACAGGGCTTATCTGGCTTTATAATCTGCGGGTGGCCCTTTTTTGGCCCCTGATGTTCCTGCCACCGATGAGGAGACCCATGCGCCCTGCCGAAAAAACCAGTTGCGTGTGCACGTGTGTTCCCGCACCATGTGTGACAGAACACGGCGTGCATTGCAGCCCGGGGTACCCCGGTGCGGGTGGTCACCTGGCGGCTTCCGGTAGCAGGGGAGTGGTCTAGCCCGTGCCCGAGACCACATTGACCGACCAGCCCACCGGTAACGGTGCCGCGGATGTTGTTGTCGCGGTGATCTGCGGCCGGGATGCCGATGCCGCCTGGCTCGGCGGTTTCCTTCAGCAGGTGCGTGTCCTGGCCGACCAACAGCAGCTGTCGGCTCTGCTGGACGAGGAAAAAACCACCTCACGCACCGTTGTGGTGGTGCCCGCCACCACCGGACGCAACCTGCCTTTCATCACCCAGACCGCAGCCACACTTCGGGCGGCCCGCAACACCGGCGGGGTCAGATGTGTTCTGGCCCAGCCGCTCGGGGACGCCACGCAGGTGGTCTCCGCACTGAAAGCCCGCCTGCGGCGCAGCGCGGCCCTGCAGCGGGCTGTATCGCCGTCAACCAGGCCCGGCGCCCCGGCGGCGGGCACCACCACCGGCGCTGACACCGCCACCGCTTGTGGCAGCGATACCGGTGCCGGCAGCTATGTGGTGGTTGTTTCGACAAGCATTGACCGGGCGGGTGACGGGGAACTTGTCCGGCAGGCAGGCCTGGTCGGTGACGGTGACAGCACCGTGGCCGTTGAGGTTGCTTTCGACGGCGCCGAACCGGCTGTCGATGATGTCATCGCCGCCCGCGACAACCAGCCGCTGGCCATTGTGCGTGCTGATCTGTGCGCCCCGCACGAGGGGCAACTGCCGCTGTGGGATCCGTCGTCACTGGCGGCTGTTATCGGGGTGCGGGCACAAAGCGCGTTGTCGCGCATGCGCACCCACGGAACCGACGGCATCGACCGTCCGGAGGCTCATTCCCGCCCCCGCCAGCACCACAACACCGCCGGAGTCCCATCCCACCCACCGCGCCGGTGAGGACGTGGGGGCAGCCCACTGGCGTGCACCGGGACTGCTGCCGAATCCACCATCTGCCGTGACTGTTTGGTGTGGCTTCCGCCGTTGATTGCCCGGTGGCCGGGTTTGTGGGCTACGGCCGGCTGTCGGCGGGGTATCTGCGCTACGATTGCTGTGATGGTACGGGATCCGCGGCAGCGCCACGGAACCCGGAGCAGACCGGCGCAGCAGCGCCCACCAGCACACCCCTACCGAGGAGAACGTTTCAAAGCCCATGGTCGATGACACTTCCACCAGATCAGGTTACAAACGAGTGATGCTGAAATTGGGGGGTGAAATGTTCGGCGGCGGCACGGTCGGTATCGACCCCGATGTGGTCGAAAACGTCGCCCACCAGATTGCGGAAGTCGCCCGTGAAGGCACGGAAGTCTGTGTCGTCATCGGCGGCGGCAATTTCTTCCGCGGCGCCCAGCTGTCGCAGCGCGGCATGGACCGGGCGCGCAGTGACTACATGGGCATGCTGGGAACGGTCATGAACTGCCTGGCGCTGCAGGATTTCCTGCAGCAGCTCGGTATTGACTGCCGGGTACAGACATCGATCAACATGGCGCAGATCGCCGAACCCTACCTGCCGCTGCGGGCCCGCCGTCACCTGGAAAAAGGACGGGTGGTCATCTTCGGTGCAGGTATGGGCATGCCGTACTTTTCCACCGACACCACCGCCGCCCAGCGGGCCCTGGAAATCGGCTGCGAGGTGCTGTTGATGGCCAAAGCCGTCGACGGTGTCTACGACGATGATCCGCGGAAAAACCCGGATGCGACCATGTACGACCGCATCACTCCCCGGGACTGCATTGAAAAAGGCCTGAAAGTCGCTGACGCCACGGCGTTTTCGCTGTGCATGGACAACAATATGCCGATTCTGGTGTTCAACCTGTTGACCAAGGGCAATATCGCCCGGGCGGTGCGCGGCGACAATGTCGGCACCCTGGTCTCATCCTGACCGGTGGGGGAAACCGGCAGTTTTTTTCACTTGTGCACCCCGCCCCGGCTCCGGTTGACGGTGGGGGTGACAGGCCGCCGACAGTTTTGGCCCCACCCCGGGCGCGCCGCTGGTGCCACCGGGGTGGGCAACCGGATACAATCCCGGTATGTCTTTTCCCGGCTGGCCCCCGGTTTTTTTGAAACACCGTCCAGCCACGCCCGGCCCACCCGGCCCGGGCGGCGGCGCAGCTGCCGCCCGCAGCAGATTATTTTTCACCGACCGATTTTTTCCGCCCGAACAACTTGACGAGGAAAGCCATGATTGACGACAACCAGCTCGAGGCCGAGGAGCGCATGAGCGCCTCCGTCGACCACGCCCGCGAGGATCTGACAACCATCCGCACCGGACGGGCCAACCCGGCCATGTTCAACGGTGTCACGGCCGAGTACTACGGCACCCAAACCCCGATTACCCAGATGGCCACCATCTCTGTTCCCGAGCCGCGCATGATGATCATCCGGCCCTACGAGCAGTCCTCGATGCAGCTGATCGAAAACGCCATCCGCAACTCGGATTTGGGCGTCAACCCCACCGACGACGGCCAGGTGCTGCGGGTGGTTATTCCCCAGCTGACCGAGGAACGGCGCAAAGAAATGGTGAAATTGGCCCGCTCCAAGGGGGAAGACGCCAAAATCGCCATCCGCAATATCCGCCGCAAGCACATGGATGTGCTGAAGAAAATGCAGAAAGACGGCGACGCCGGGGAAGATGAATGCATCGCCGCGGAAAAGGAACTGGATAAAACCACCCAGGAATACGTCGCCCAGATCGACAAGCTCGTGGAAAAGAAAGAAAAGGAACTCCTGGAGGTCTAGACCTCTTTTTCCACGCGCGTCCCTTTGTCTCCGCTGCCGGGTAGATCCGGCGGCGGAGACTGTGTACGGGCACCGCACAACCCTTATGTGGCAAGCTATCTGTTGCATCCGGGGTGGCCGTGGGTCACCAAACCCGACCGCGGGCCCGCAGAAAAAACAGAAAGTTTTCCCCACCCCCCACGTCTTGTCCAACCACCACCAGTTTGGCGCCATTTTATGCAGCGACACGCTTCTTCCTCGCCGTCACCCGAACCGGGCGGACACACCGGCGATGCAGTGAACCGTTCCCGGCGGGAGCAGCTTATTGAATCGCTGCCGAAACCACGCAACTCGGCTGGCCGTGATCTGAAAAGCGCGGTGATCACCGGCGTGAGCCTGGGGGCGCTGGTGCTGGTGTGCATTTTCCTCATCCCCACCCCCTACGGCTGGTACCCGTTTGTGGCCGTGGCCATCGCACTGGGATCCTTTGAGACCCTGTCCAGGTTGAAGGAAGCGGGCTACATCCTTCCTTTCCCGGTGGTGCTGGTCGGCGGGCAGCTGATGCTGTGGACCTCGTGGCCTTTCGGCACCAAGGGATTGGTGTCCAGTTTCGTGGCCACTGTGCTGGTTCTCATGTTCGGCAGGCTTTTCCACCACGGGCGCAGCTCGGCGCCGATGAACTACATGCGGGACACGGCGATCGGGATTTTCGTTCTGGCGTGGATTCCCCTGTTCGGAACCTTCGCCGCCATGCTGGCGCTGATCAGCCGCGACGGGGTGCCGGGCACCCTGTTTATCATCACGTTCATTGTCTGTGTCATCGCCAACGACGTCGGCGGCTACATTGCCGGGGTACTGTTCGGCAAACATCCCATGGCCCCTGCCGTCAGCCCCAAAAAATCCCTCGAGGGATTTGCCGGTTCGGTGGTTGCCGGTGTTGTCGCCGGGGCGTTGATGAGCCACTGGCTGCTCAACGATTTCTGGTGGCGGGGCGCGATCATGGGCCTGGGGCTGGTGATCTGTGCAACGTTGGGTGACTTGGTGGAATCCCAGTTCAAACGGGAGCTGGGGATCAAAGACATGTCAGCCATGCTGCCCGGCCACGGCGGAATCATGGACCGTGTCGACGGAATGCTGCCCGCAGCCATGGTCACCTGGCTGTTCATGTCCGTGATGTCGATGTCGGTGGCCTGAACCTTGTTTTCGGCCCGCGGCCGGACGGAGAACACAACACAACTGCTGTTGGTGTCCCTTCCCGGTCGGCCCCGGATTGGGGCCGGAAAACCCGCTTGCGGGGAAAATACACCCCGGCACACAGGCAACCGGAACGACACCGCCCACACCCGGGCCGGGACAACAACGGGCCGGCGGCAGGACAATCCCCGTACCACCGTTAGTGCCGCACAGTGGGTGTGAACATCGTGCGGTGGCAGCCAACGTGGGCGGTGTACAACAGGGGGCCACTGCCCTTCACCCCGCGGGTGGTGTCCCCGGAGACTAGGCCGGAAGCTCGGTGTCGATTTCCCGGGCCGCCCGGAAACCGGTTTCAATGGCCCCGTCGACAAAGGAATTCCAGCCGCCGGCGAAATCGGATCCGGCGAAAACCACATTGCCGTGACGCAGCTTTTTGGGGTGTCCGTCGACAAACTGCCCGGTTTTCGGGGTGGCCCAGGTCTGTCCGGTAAAAGCATCGGCGTTCCAGTCGTGCCCGCAGGTATCGACCACCTCCAAATCGGCATTCCAGGCGTTGACGGCCTGTTGCACATCCTTGACGTCGTTGAGGTCGATGGCGGTGTGGTCGGAGCCGAAACCAACCATGATCATGGTGCCGTCATCGAGGAAGTATTCGGTGCGCATCAAGGCGATCGGATGCCCGGAGCCGGCGTAGGTGAGCACATTTCTGTGGCCTGTGCATTTGACCCAGATTTTGAACCCGGTGCAGTTCCAGCCTTCGTCAACCACCCGTTGAATGTGGCCGGGGAGACCGGGGGAAAACTCCACCGCCTTCATCGCACCAACCGGGATAGTGGTGATGACCGCATCGGCTTCCAGCGTGCTACCGCCGGTGAGGGTGACAGTCACCCCCTGTCCCTTACCGTGGTCGTGGACTTTGTCCACCACAGTGTTCAGCCGGATATCCCCCCGCACATCGGCCGCGATCTGGGAGTAGATGCCCTTCATCCCGTCGACCAGTTTCCACCTGAGCGTCTGGTCGTCGAGAAGCGACAGCCGGTGGTCGGACAATGCCGCCCAGTGGACGGCCATCATCGGCGATGCCGTCGCGGTGGACCCGTTGTAGCCGGCCGACCAGTAGGCGTCGACAATGGCGAGTTCCTCATCGGTGAAATCACCGCCGCGGACCCGGTCAAGGACAGTCCCCTTATCGGCTGCCGCCACCTCCTCGGCCCTCAGCCAGGGGGAGTGGGGCTGTTCGAACAAGGCACGGGAGCCGTCAAAGATGGTGGCCTGCGCAGTGGCCAGCAGACGGTCGACATCGGCTTCCGTTCCTGTTTTCACCTCATCGCCGACAATCCAGAACGCCTCGTCGCAGATGGGTGAAGAAATGATCTCGGCGCCGTAGCGCTGGATTTCAGCCCAGATATACGGCTGCATCCAGTGCACCCAGGTACCGCCCATCTCCAGCTTGTGGCCCATGCGCTGGTCAGTCCAGGTGCGGCCGCCGACACGGTCGCGGGCCTCCAGCACGGTGACCGTATGCCCCAGCCGCTCGAGTTCCCTGGCCGACACCAGACCGGCGAAACCGGCGCCGATGATGACGATGTTTTTCTTCTTTTCCATTCGTTGTCTCCTGTCTGTGGTGCCCCACCAGCCGAAGGTGACCCTTGATCGGAATGTAGCGGATCATCTTCTATTTGGACAGGGGGGTGACTGACAGTTATCCCACCATTTCGGTTGGGTGTTTTGTGTGACAGGAGCGCAGCAAGTTTGTGATTGGGCGCACATCGACAGTGAAGGTGTTTCGCTGCTCACTGTCCTGCTTTTACACTGCAACGACCGCCACTCGTAAGAGCTGGATAAACGCTCAAATCCCCTAGAGGAGCAGCTATGACCCAACAACAAATTCTGGATCCGCAGGATCCGTCCCTGCATGACGGCAAGCATGATCTTGTTGGTCATCTGGGGACCGGATCGCTGATCTTTTTGATTATTGCCGCCTCCGCGCCACTGACAGTGGTTGCCGGCGGTGCCCCCACATCTTTCGCAGTTACTGAAATGGCGGGGGTGCCATTGGGGTATCTTGTGCTCGGTATTGTGATCCTGTTTTTCTCTGTCGGCTACGCCGCGATGAGTTCGCGGGTCACCAACGCCGGGGCGATCTACGCCTACACGGCGGCGGGGCTGGGGAAACGGCAGGGACTGGCGGTGGCCTGGCTGGCTTTGGTCAGCTACAACGCCATGCAGATCGGCCTGTACGGCATTTTTGGGTTCGTGCTGGCGATCACCCTGGATGCGATGGCCGGTATCACCGTGTCCTGGTGGTTGTGTGCCCTGACCGGCTGGCTTTTGACCGCCATCCTGGGGGCGATGAACATTGACGCATCCGCGAAAGTCATCGGTGTGCTGGTGCTGCTGGAGTTTTTCATCGTCGGCGCCGTCGACTTCTTTGCCCTGTCGACTCCGGCTGACGGCTACCCCATGGGTGGCTTCGATGTTCCCGAGTTTGTCTCATCCCCCGGTGTGGGTGCTGCTCTCGCCTTCGGCATGGCCGCGTTCATGGGGTTTGAATCCGCCACGATCTACACCGAAGAGACCAAAAACCCGCGCAAGACGATTCCGCGCGCAACCTATGGGGCTGTCACCATCATCGCCTTGTTCTACGCCTTCTCGGTGTGGGCGGTGCAGGTGGGCATCGGCGAAACCCTGGTCATCGACAAATCCATCGAGATGGGTCCCGAACTCGTTTTCTGGTACCTGGCTGAAACCGGGCATCCCGTCCTCGCCGATCTGGGGCGCGTGGTGTTTATCACCTCCCTGTTTGCTGCCCTGTTTGCCTTCCACAATGCGATCGCCCGTTACATTCTCACTCTCGGCAGGGAAGGTGTGCTCCCGGAGTTTCTGGGACGCACCAGCCCGAAAACCCATGCACCGATCGGTGGCTCGCTGACCCAGTCGGCACTGGCGTTCGTCTGCATCATCGGTTTCGCCGCCTACGGAGCGGTTACCGGTGCACCGTTTGAGTTCCCGGTCATCGTCATGTTCGGCTGGCTGACCAACGCCGGTGCCTTCGGCATCGTCTTCCTGTTGTTTATCACCGCATTAAGTTGTGTTTTCTTCTTCCGCGGTGATGCGAGCATCAACCTTTTCTCCCGGGTCATCTCCCCGGTGCTGGCGATGATCGGCCTGGGATTCGTCTTCATCGAAATTCTCATCCACTTTGATGTGCTGGTCGGCGCCGAAGGATTCAGCCCGCTGGTGATCGGCATGCCGACAGTCATCCTGCTCACCGGTGTCCTGGGGCTGATCAGGGGGGAATGGCTGCGCAGGAACCGGCCGGCCGTCTTCGACAGGATCGGTACCGGACACGGCGTCGAGTTCGACAATCAGCACACCTGATAGATTGCCGTTCATGCGGCGCCGGGATTCCCGGCGCCGGCGAAAGTGAAATATTCGAACCCCCGTTACCCCCGTCAATGTTGGGATTTGCGGGGGTAAGTGGCGGTTTGTGTTTTGTGCAGATGTTGCATTCGGATCGGAATATCCCCAAAATAGGGCTAATGGGCACGAAGAAAACTGATTGAAAGAAAGCGACACGCGAGGTGATCTGGAAGCTGTGGAAATGACCGCAACGAAGGGGCAGATCAGTGATGCAATGGGCTTGCGTGATTTTCGGGCGGCCGTCGCCGAGTCTTTCGTGCCACTGCAGGTCAGTTGTGACGACGAGTCCACATTCGCGGGCAGGATTGAGCACCAGGAGTTCGGGCGCACCGGCTTCAATGTGGTCGAGGTCACCCCGCACCGGGTGATCCGCACCAGGGAACTGATTGCCCGTTCCGGGGCCGGGCACATCAAAATTGCCCTCCAGATCGAGGGCCACGGGGTGTTGCACCAGGATGGCAGGACCGTTCGGATCAAGCCCGGCGACATCACCATCTACGACACTTCCCGGCCCTACACCCTGGACTTCACCACCCATACGCGGCTGTTTGTGATGATGGTCTCCCGTTCCGACTGCGGTATCCCGTTGACGGTACTCGACGGGCTGACCGCGCAGCCGCTGGCCGGATCAGCCGGTGTCGCCACCAGCGTGAGCGCATTTTTATCGGGTCTGGCCGATCACTTTGATGAACTGTCCAGTTCCTGCGGCCAGAGGCTGGCCGGCACCGCCCTGGATCTGGTGCGGCCAATTCTTCTGGCGGCCGCCGAGCATCACGGTGTCGGGCAAGGTGGCAAAGCACAGTTGCTGTCTGAGATCGACCGCTTCATCGACGAGCATGTCGCCGACCCCGACCTGGATCCGGCGTTGATTGCCGCGGCGCATTTCATCAGTGTCCGCCAACTGCACTCGATTTTCCGCGACAGCGGGAAAACCGTGTGTGCGACGATCAAACACAAGCGGCTGGCCAAAGCCAAACGGATGCTGACCCAACCGGCCTATGACCATATGAGCATTGGCGCGGTCGCCAGTGCCTGCGGCATGACTGACGCGGCGTATTTCTCCCGGGCCTTCCGCGGGGTGTATGCCATGACCCCCAAACAGGCCCGGGCCGACCGGGGGTAAAAGCGGCGTCCGGGGTGCTTGCCCAGCGCTTCGCCAACCCCCGTGTGGGGGAGGGGTGTGATCATTTGCGTGGGGGGAAACTGTGGTTATTGTTTCGCTGCGCGCCAAGGATCAATTATTTGGCACAGGTAAACAAGCTTTATCTGTAACCGGTAGCCATACTTGGGGGTAGATCCAATGTTTCCCACCGGAAGTCTTTCCATGTCCACCAAACTTTTCATCGACGGTAGCTGGGTTCCCGGCTCGGGCGAAACGATCCCGACCTTCAACCCGGCTGACGGCACAGAAATCACAAAGGTGTCCTCGGCATCCCAGGCGGAGGTCGACCAGGCTGTCGCCGCCGCCCGACAGGCGTTGGGGGCTGCCGAATGGGCGGGTCTTCTTCCCGTGCAGCGGGCCGCGATCCTGTTCAAGATCGCCGATTTGATCGAGCAGCATGCCGATGAACTCGCTGAGCTGGAAACCCTCGACCAGGGGCAGCCCTTGGGAGTCGCGCAGCAGGTTTCGGTCGGCGGCGCCGCCAACCACTTCCGCTACTACGCGGGCTGGGTCACCAAAATCGAGGGCACGGTCAATCCGATCAGTTTTCCGGACACGCTGCATTACACCCGCCGGGAGCCGGTGGGGGTGAATGCGTTGATCACCCCGTGGAACTTCCCGCTGATGATTCTGGCCTGGAAGCTGGCCCCGGCGCTGGCCACCGGCAACACCGTGGTGATCAAACCTTCGGAGGTCACACCCCTGACATCGATCAAACTGGTTGAACTGTGCGAAAAGGCCGGCGTTCCCGCCGGCGTGGTCAACCTGGTCACCGGTGGCGGCGATGTGGGGGCGATGCTGTCCTCCCACATGGATATCGACCATGTTTCCTACACCGGCTCGACTGCCACCGGCAAAAAGATCGCCATTGCCTCGGCCGAATCGAACCTGAAACGGCTGACCCTGGAACTGGGCGGAAAAGCCCCGTCCATCATCACCAAAGATGCTGATATTGATGCTGCGGTGGCCGGTAACCTCGGGGGAGCGTTGCTCAACTCCGGGCAGGTGTGTGCCGCCTACACCCGTTTCTTCGTCGATTCCTCCGTCCACGATGAGTTCGTCGAGAAGATGGCTGCGGCGATGAAGTCGATGAAAGCCGGGTCCGGTATGGATGAGCAGGCCCAGGTCACGCCACTGGTCTCTGACAGGCATGCCGAGCATGTCATGCGGATCATCGAATCCGGCCGCTCTGAAGGAGCGGAACTGGTCACCGGCGGTCACCGTCTGGACCGTGACGGCTACTTTGTTGAACCGACTCTGTTTACCGGTGTCGGTGATGATATGACGTTGGCCAGGGAAGAAATCTTCGGTCCGGTGCTGTCGGTGATGTCCTACGACGGTGATGAGGGACTGGATGAGGTTATTGCCCGTGCCAATGACACAGAATACGGTCTGGCGGCCACCGTGTGGACCCGCGATATCGCCACCAGCCAGAAAATCGCCAACGGGCTGCGCTCGGGGGCCGTGTTCGTCAATATGCTTCCGATTCCGGATATGGCTGCCCCGTGGGGCGGCTACAAGGCCTCCGGGTGGGGCCGTGAGATGGGCAAGTGGGCGCTTGACTGCTACACAGAGGTCAAAGCCGTCTGGATGCACTACGGATAAAATAACCGCTGCATCAATGCCTCCCCCCGGTTTTTCCACCGGACAGGCTACAACCAGGCCATCCCGCACCGAGATTGCGGGATGGCCTTTTTGTGCGGCTCCATCTGCCCGCTCACGGTACCTGGCAGCCTCCCGGCCCTGTCAACGGAGAACACCACGCGGTTTGGTCCTGGTGGCATCGGCACCCGGTGGCTTTGTCTGGTGGGGGCAAGACAAAACAAGCTGTCGTTTTTCTTCCCCGGCCGCGGTCGGCAGGAAACAACACCCGCAATGAATGCAGCGGCGCTGGAGTATTTCTTCCGCCTGTCCGGACCGGTGCACCGACACGGCCACCGTGGCCGTCTGCCCACTTTTTCATTGCCCGGCGCATCGCGGGAGGACCAACTGGTCGCGGTGATGTCACCCGGGCGATGGTGCAGCCCGCTGTGGTGCGGGGGCAGCAGCTGTAGAAAAGCAGTCCACTGGTGGTGGACAAAGAAAAACCACCGGTCGGACAACCACCGCAGGAGGTGGTGTCCGGCCGGTGGAAGCACCTTCGGCACACAGTGGCCGGGTTGTTGGTGCGGCGGTGGAGCCGCCGGGTACCGGTAGACGGTTTCTAGCTGGTGAAAATCGGGTCCATGAAGTCGCGGATCTCCTCGTGGGCATCCAGCGGGAAGATGGCGGAGACATACTGGTCCGGGCGGACCAGAATCATGCAGCCGTCCCGGTTGATGTCACAGACATCGAAGATGTCCACCTCCGGGTGGACACCGAAGACGGTCTCGGTGTACTGCAGTTTGAAGGGACCGACTTCGGGGAAAAACAGATCCGGTGCGTCGGTGAGGTTGAAGCTGTCATGCGGCTGCTGGTAGATCACCTTGATATCGAACAGCGCATTGTCGTCACCGCCTTCGGGAGTGTATTTCCTCACCGGTGAGTCCTCGCCGGTTTGCAGCCACCTCGCCAGTGACCGGACTTTGGAATCCTTGTCCGGGGCGGGAGAGTCGGCGAAAACATAGATGCGCCAGCGGCCGTCGGCGACATGGGTGTGGCCCAGGTGGATCGGATTGGCGTCGCAGATGCGCACCACTTTCCGCGAGCGGAACCGTTTGCCGATGGGGAAACCGGGGGCCAGATCCTGGTGATCGGTGTCGTCGGTGATCAGTGACTTGGTGTATTCGGTCATGAAACCGGCCGGGAACTCGGCGGTTTTGACGTAGAAGTCCTCCAGGAAAGAAGGTGCCTCAAACTCTTCCGGGGGAGTGGCCATAAGCGTTGACCATTCTTTGTCGAAGCGGATCAGATCACCGGCGACAACCTGCCGTTCGTCGGAGTAGGTGTCGAGCAGTTCCGCCGGGCTGGTGCCGCGGATGACGTGGCCGAGCTTCCAACCGAGATTGAATCCGTCCTGCATCGAGACATTCATGCCCTGGCCGGCTTTGGCCGAGTGGGTGTGGCAGGCGTCGCCCATGATGAATACCCGGGGAGTGCGCGATCCCTGTTCCTGTTCGGCAACATCATCGAACTTGTCGGTGAGCCGGTGCCCGACTTCGTAGACCGAATGCCAGGAAACGTCCTTGACGTCGAGACTGTAGGGGCTGATGATCGCATTGGCTTTGGCAATGATCTCATCGATGGTGGTGGAACGCACCGTGGCTTTGCGCTCCTCGGTCACCGTCCCCAAATCCACGTACCAGCGCACCAGGTGGCCGCCTTCTCTGGGGATGAGCAAAATATTGCCCTCGGACTTCGACTGGATGGAGCACTTGGTGCGCATATCCGGGAAATCCGAGTTCGCCAAAACATCCATCACACCCCAGGCGTGATTGGCCTGGTCGCCCTCCAAACAACGGCCGATCGATTTCCGCACCGGGGAGTGCGCGCCATCGGCACCGACGAGGAACTTGCAGCGCACTGTCCGGGTGACCCCCATGGTCTCCCCGGGTCCGTCACCATCATCGGAGCGCCGCAGCGTGACTTTGATCGGGTATTCCTCGGTTTCGTCGATTTCCTGGGCGATGAACTCCCAGCCGTAGTCCGGTGTCAGCCGGGTGGGGGATTTACGCATGAAGTCGGCGAAGTACTCGATCACACGGGCCTGGTTGACGATCAAGTGGGGGAATTCGGAGATGTTTTCCGGGTCATCGACAGTCCGGGCGGTGCGGATGATGCGCTCCGGGTTTTCCGGATCCGGCTTCCAGAAACACATCTCGGTGATCCGGTAGGCCTCGTCGGTGATGGGTGAGGCGAATCCGAAAGCCTGGAAGGTCTCGACCGACCGGGCCTGGATACCGTCGGCCTGCCCGACCATCAGCCGGTGGCCGCGACGGTCGATGATGCGGGTGTGCACATCAGGAAACATCGACAGCTGGGCGGCGGTGATGATGCCGGCCGGTCCGGCACCGACGACCAGCACATCCATTACTGGTGGCAAAAACTGGGGACGAAGGCCGGAGGCCTCCGGATATTCCCGGGGATCCCCGCTGACGTAGCCGTGGTGGTGGAAGTGCATCGTTTCTCCTCGCTTTTTAAAAAATGGCGATGGTGGGTGTGGGTGTGGTCTCTGGTGTGTGGTCCCGGCGGGATGCAGGCCTGAGCAAAACCGGTGCGGCCTGCTCCCCGCCGGGGAAGGTGGGGGAAAGAGCGTGTCAGGGGCGTCTTCCTGTCCCGGGAGTTGGTGGTGTCGGCTGTCAGACCTTGGTGACACCGCGGATGGGGGACTCCCACTGTTGTTTTTCATGCTCCGGACCCAGCGGGATGCCGCTGCGGTCCTTCAGCGCCAGCACGCAGCCGAGGCCGATGAGGGTCATGATTGACAGATAAACGGTCACAGAGTTCGTGGTTCCGGTTGTCTGGACCAGGTACTCGGCGATCGTCGGGGCGAAGGCACCGCCGACGATGGCACCGATCGCATACGAGATGGAGACCCCGGAGAACCTGATCGAGGCCGGGAACAGTTCCGCGTACATTGCGGCCTGCTGGCCGTAGGTGAGTCCCAGGCCCAGGGTGAGAAGCGCGATGCCGAGGAAAAATGACATCGGGGTTGCCTGGTTGACCAGCGGGAAGACTGCCAAAACTCCGCCGAACTGCAGGATAAATCCCACAATGTAGGACGACCGGCGGCCGATTCGGTCGGACAGCCATCCGGCGAACAGAGTGAACACCAGCCAGAGAGCGGCTGATCCGGTCACCGCCCACAGCACATCACCGCGGGACAGTCCGACAGGACCGCCCGGGTCGGTGGCATAGTTTTGAATGTATCCACCGGTGGTCATGTAGCCGACGGCACTGTTGCCGGCGAAAATCAGGGCGGCAACGGCCACCAGCTTCCAGTGCTCCCGGAACAGGGTGGCCACCGGGGCGGACTCTTTTTCCTGCAGCTTTTCCATCTCGCGGAAGACCGGGGATTCTTCAACACCGTGGCGGATGACTGCCCCCACAACGATCAAAATCACCGACAACAGGAAGGGAATGCGCCATCCCCACTGCATGAAGGCGTCACCGGGGGCGATCTTGCTCATAAACGCAAGTACCGCAGAAGCTAAAAGCAGACCGCCGGGCACACCGATCTGCGGGAAGGAACCGAACAAGCCCCGGTTTTTCACCGGCGCATGTTCAACCGCCATCAGCACGGCGCCACCCCATTCGCCGCCCGCGGAAATTCCCTGCACAATACGCAGGATGATCAGCAGCGTGGGGGCGAGAATGCCGATGGATTCATAGGTGGGCAGCAGACCGATCAAAGCAGTCGCACCACCCATCATCATCAAGGTGATCATCAGTACTTTACGGCGGCCGACCTTGTCGCCGAAGTGGCCCGCCAAAAACGCGCCAAGCGGACGGAACAGAAATGACAGGCCGACGGTCAAAAACGCCACGATGGTGGCGGCGGGGCCGTCCAGGTTGGAAAACATGAGTTCCTTGAACACCAGGCCGGCGGCCATGGCGTAAAGGAAGTAGTCGTACCACTCAATGGTGGTTCCGATGATTGTGGCAGCAGCCACCCGACGATGTTCTTTGTCGGCGGCCGCGTCAGAGAGCGTCTGAAACTCAGATTGTGTGGTCATGGGGTCTTTCGTGCGGGAGGTGGACGATTGTTGATCTCACCCGCTGATGCATTCTGGGGCGGGCGGTCGACCCGGTGGGTCCGTGGATGGGGTACCGGGGGTAGTGAGAACCTCCCCCATTCATGAAGCCGGCGCGCCAGCCGATAACCAGAATGGGGTGAATATTAAAAGGGGTGGAAAAGTGTGGCCGGAACCACACTTGCCGATGATCATATATGATCCGCCGTTCTGGTCAAGGGTGTCCGGGAATTCCGGCGGGGATGCTCCGAAAAAATGGCCGCTAATGTGGAGGTGGGACCCGAACGGGGGTATAGCGGATATAAACCAAATCTGTGAATGTGTCTGAATTTTTGCTCATTGAGCGTCAATGGCCAAGTGTGGGGACGGGCGACCGCGTTATTGCATTGTCCCAGTGCAGCGACGTGGAAATTCGAATTCGGAAAAAATCACACGGTATCTCAGGGGGTGGTGGTGGGGGATATGTCGAGCTTGTGTGAGTGTATGTGAAAGGTTGTCCGACGATAGCACCCCCCAGACGGGGTTGAATTGAATGTCACTTAGGCTGGCATTAGATGCTGGGGTGCTACAGGGGCGGAATTGTGACGTGTGGGCCGAATCTCCAGTTGCCCACGACTGGCCGGTGGCGGGCACGGCAAGAAAAGTGTTGCGGAATGCTTGCGACGCGCGCTCGGATCATATACGATCCGATATCAAGATTACTGTTACCGCATATTTGAGGAGTACATTCACGTGAGACAAATTGGCTGCCTGAAGACTCAACCGGGCAAGATCATTGCCATTCACACCGCTTTCGAGTCACGGGCCGCCCAGCGGGGGCGGCGTCCCTCTCAGCCGTCCTATTTCATGAAAGCGACCAGTTCCCTGGCTGAGTCCGGCACTCAGGCCGTGCGTCCGGAAGGCTGTGAATTGATGGCTTTCGAAGGTGAGATCGCGCTGATCATCGGTACTCCCGCCCACCGGGTGGGGATCGACAAGGCGTGGGATCACGTGGCCTATGTGACGGCCTCGAATGATTTGGGTATCTACGACTACCGCATCGCCGACAAGGGATCGAATACGCGGTCAAAGTCGCGGGACGGATACACCCCGATCGGCCCGAAACTCATCGATGCCCGCACCGTCGACCCGTCCGGGCTGAGGATTCGGGTATGGGTTGATGATCAACTCGTCCAGCAGGGTGCGACCAGCGGTGAGGAGATGATTTTTCCCCTGGCGCAGTTTGTGGCCGACCTGTCCCAGCACATGACGCTGGAGGAAGGCGACATCATTTTGACCGGAACGCCCGCCGGGTCCACAGTTGTCGCCCCCGGCCAGACAGTCACCGTTGAGGTTGATGCTCCCGGGGCCGACGGAGCGCCGACATCCGGCAAATTGGTGACCCCGATTGTCTCCGGCCCCGGGGATTTCGATCCGGGCATCGGGATGCTGCCCACCATCAACGAGACCCAGATTGAGGACGCCTACGGTTCCCGGGAGCAGGCTGGTCTTCCGGCCAATCCAAACCAGCTGCCGCAGTCACTGGTGGACAAGCTCAAGGCTTGCCCTACAGCAGGGCTGTCCGCCCAGCTGCGTAAACGGGGCCTGAACCAAGTCTCGATTGAAGGGGTTTTCCCGCTGGTTCCCGGCTCCCGGATCGTGGGGGCGGCCAAGACGCTGCGCTTTGTTCCCGGCCGGGAGGATCTATTCACATCCCACGGCGGCGGCTACAACATTCAGAAGCAAACCTTCGATTCCCTCGGCGAGGGTGATGTGCTCGTCATCGAGGCCCGCGGCGAGTCCGGTTCCGGAACGCTCGGCGACGTGCTGGCCCTGCGCGCGGTCAACAATGGTGCTGCCGGAGTGGTCACCGATGGCGGTGTCCGTGATTCCGAGGCGGTCGCCGGCACGGGTCTGCCGGTATTTACCGTCGGCCGTCATCCGGCGGTGCTCGGGCGCAAACACGTTCCCTGGGAAGCCGATGTGGCGGTGGCTTGCGGCAACGCGACGGTGCTTCCGGGCGATGTCATCTGCGGCGACGACGACGGGGTGATTGTGATTCCGCGGGCAATCGCCGAGGAAGTCGTTGACGAGGCACTGGAAAAAGAAATCCAGGACGAGTGGGTTGCAGAACGCGTCAAGGAAGGCCATCCCATTGACGGGCTGTTTCCCCCCAGCGGAACCTGGAAGCAGAAGTACCAGGAGTACCTGCAGACACGGAAGAAATAGGCGGCACAAGCCGCCGAGCCACCAACACTGAGCATTGTCGGGACACCCCATGGAATCGAAAGCGGTGAGACAGATACCTGCCACCAACAACACCCGGACCGGCGGGCCGCTGTCAAAAACAGAAATGGCCTACCAGGTGATCCGGGAGAAAATCACCACCCACCAGGTTTCCCCCGGTCACCGGATCGTACTTGCCCAGATCGCCGAGGAAATTGATTCTTCGGTGGTGCCGGTACGTGAGGCCATCCGCCAGCTGGAGGCCGAAGGTCTGGTCACCTTCGAACGGAATGTCGGTGCCCGGGTGTCGATGGTCGACCGAACCACCTACCTGGACTGCATGCAGACTCTGGCCATTCTGGAAGGGGCGGCCACCAGGCTGGCGGCGCCGCATCTGGGCGAAAAACAATTGGCCGAGGCCAAAGCCTTGAACAACCGGATGCGTGATCTTCTCGATAATTTTGATGCCCGCGCATTTACCGAAATGAACCGGCAGTTCCACCGCATTTTGTTCGCGGCATGCCCGAATCTGCACTTCACTGAACTGGTTGAGGCCGAATGGGAACGTCTCGATTATCTGCGGGAATCCATTTTTTCCTTCGTCCCCGAGCGGGCGCACACCAGCGTCAGGGAACACGAGATGCTCGTCGATCTCATCGCGATGGGCGCAGATGCGGACTACATCGAAAAAGTCGCCCGTCAGCACCGGAAACGAACCCTCGAACGCTATCTGGAAAGAAAAACCGGTGCCCAGGCAACACCGACGCCGGGTGAGTCCACGGCAACCGGCCAGTGACAATCCGGCTGGTGTTTCGGCACAACCAAAAAACCACACATCCACCACACTCAAAATAGAAAGCGTGCACACCATGACTGAGACACAACCGGCACACATGCCCGACAAAATCCGGCACTACATCGGCGGTGAATTCCGTGACTCCATCGACGGCGAGACCTTCGATGTACTCAATCCGGTCACCAACGAGGCCTACATTCAGGCCGCCTCGGGTAAAAAACAGGACATCGATGCCGCTGTCGCGGCAGCCAAGCAGGCCTTCGATGAGGGGCCCTGGCCGACCATGCTGCCCCGGGAGCGTGCCCGTGTCCTGATGAAGATCGCCGATATCGTCGAATCCCGTGACGAGGAACTGTCGGCGATGGAGTCCTTCGACTCGGGGCTTCCGATCACCCAGGCCAAAGGACAGGCCCGCCGGGCGGCGGAAAACTTCCGGTTCTTCGCCGACCTGATTGTCGCCCAGACCGATGACGCCTTCAAGGTTCCCGGCCGCCAGGTCAACTACGTCAACCGCAAGCCGATCGGCGTGGCCGGACTGATCACTCCCTGGAACACCCCGTTCATGCTGGAATCCTGGAAGCTGGGACCGGCTCTTGCCACCGGCAACTGTGTGGTTCTCAAGCCGGCTGAATTCACCCCGCTGTCGGCGAGCCTGTGGCCGGGTATCTTCGAGGAAGCCGGTCTTCCCGACGGCGTGTTCAATATTGTGCACGGTTTCGGCGAAACAGCCGGTGACAGCCTGGTCAAACACCCCGATGTCCCGTTGATCTCGTTTACCGGCGAGTCGAAGACCGGCCAGATCATTTTCGCCAATGCCGCCCCGTACCTGAAGGGGCTGTCGATGGAGTTGGGCGGAAAATCACCGGCCATTGTGTTTGCCGACGCTGATCTTGACGAGGCGATCAACGCCACCATCTTCGGGGTGTTCTCCCTCAACGGCGAACGCTGCACCGCAGGGTCCCGCATCCTGGTGCAGCGCGATATCTACGACGAGTTCGTGGAACGCTATGCCGCGCAGGCCAAGCGGGTCAAAGTGGGCTTGCCCTCCGATCCGGAAACCGAGGTCGGCGCCCTGGTTCACCCGGAGCACTACGACAAGGTCATCAGCTATGTGGAGATCGGCAAAAAAGAAGGTCGCCTGGTCGCCGGCGGCGGCCGCCCGGAAGGCCTGGACACCGGCAACTTCGTGCAGCCGACCGTGTTTGCCGATGTCGCTGCGGACGCCCGCATCTTCCAGGAGGAAATCTTCGGCCCCGTCGTGGCGATCACCCCCTTCGACACCGAGGAGGAGGCCCTGGAGCTGGCCAACAACACCCGCTACGGCCTGGCCGCCTACGTGTGGACCTCCGATCTCAAACGCGCCCACAACTTCGCGCAGAACGTCGAAGCGGGAATGGTGTGGCTGAACTCCAACAATGTCCGTGACCTGCGCACCCCCTTCGGTGGTGTGAAAGCCTCGGGTCTGGGCCATGAGGGCGGCTACCGTTCCATCGATTTCTACACCGACCAGCAGGCCGTCCACATCAACCTCGGGGAAGTCCACAACCCCGTGTTCGGCAAAAAATAGCGTCCTGTCCGCCCCACCCGGGGCCGGGCGAGCTTTTTTCAAAAACATCTGCGTCCACCGGGCAGGTGTGACGCGGATTGTCACCTCCACCGGCCGAACGGCGTGTCCCGAGCGGCCGGTATCCCACACCACACACCACACCGCATCCACCCCGGCGGCCACCCCAGCGTGACAGCGAAGGTGACCGCCGGATCATCCACCAGGAGAAAAACCATGAGTGAACACACCGTCAGCCCCCCGGACATTGTCCGCTGCGCCTACATGGAAATCGTTGTCACCGATTTGAAGAAATCACGCGAATTCTATGTCGACGTCCTTGATCTGGTGGTCACCTACGAAGACGACGAGGCCGTGTATCTGCGCAGCTTCGAAGAATTCATCCACCACAACCTGATTCTGCGCAAAGGCCCCGAGGCCGCGGTCGCCTGTTTCTCCTACCGGGTGCGCAGCCCGGAGGATCTCGACAAGGCGGTGGCCTTCTATGAGGCCCGCGGCTGCGAGGTCCGCCGCAACAAAGATGGATTCGTCCGCGGAATCGGTGATTCGGTGCGCGTGATGGATCCTTTGGGCTTCCCCTACGAATTCTTCTACGAAGTCGAGCATGTGGAGCGTCTGTGCTGGCGCTACGAGCTCTACACCCCGGGTGCGCTGGTGCGCCTGGACCACTTCAACCAGGTCACCCCGGATGTTCCGGCCGGCGTGAAATACATGGAGGAACTCGGCTTCCGGGTCACCGAAGACATCCAGGATGAGAAGGGAACCGTCTACGCGGCGTGGGTCAGGCGCAAGCCGACCGTCCACGACACCGCCATGACCGGCGGCGATGGCCCGCGCATGCACCATGTCGCCTTCGCCACCCACGAAAAGCACAACATCATCGCGATCTGCGACAAAATGGGTGCGCTGCGCATGAGCGACCGTATCGAGCGCGGCCCCGGCCGCCACGGGGTCTCCAACGCCTACTACCTGTACCTGCGGGATCCGGACGGGCACCGGGTGGAGATCTACACCCAGGACTACTGGACCGGAGATCCGGACAACCCGCGTGTGACCTGGGATGTCCACGACAACCAGCGCCGCGACTGGTGGGGTACCCCGGTGGTTCCGTCCTGGTACACCGATGCGTCCCGGGTGCTGGATCTGGACGGCAACCTGGTGCCTTTGACCGAGCGCACCGACGATTCGGAGATGGCCCAAACCATCGGTGCCGACGGGTTCTCCTACACCCGGCAGGACGAAGACGACATGCCGGAGTGGAAAAAAGGCGAATACAAACTGGGCCACCAGCTCTAATCCCCGCCCGGGGCGGGGCACACC
>NZ_JAFLEQ010000003.1:252214-254093 GCF_017307055.1 Corynebacterium mendelii
CGGTGTGCCCACCGGTAACAACGACGGCCACAGGCCACCCGGCCGGGTCACCGCAGCGTTGTGCGGCTCCCACCTCAGCGGTGCCACCGGACAACAACGACGACTGTTTTTTAAAAAAAACCTGTAACGAAAAGACGATGAGCGATGCTCGACAACAACACCATTATCCAGATTGCGGATGATCTCGCGGAAGCCGAGAAAAACCGCACCATGATCCCGCTTTTGACGGCACGCTACGACGGCATGACCGTCGAGGATTCCTATGCCATCCAGGCGGAGTGGCGGCGCCGCGGGGTAGCCGCGGGCCGCCGGCTTGTGGGCCGGAAAATCGGCTTGACCAGCAAAGTGATGCAGGACGCCACCGGTATCACCGAGCCGGACTACGGTGCGATTTTCGCGGACATGGTTTTTGACAACGGCTCCGAAATCGAGCACGGCCGGTTTTCGAATGTGCGTATCGAAACCGAGCTGGCTTTCGTCTTGAGCCGTGACCTCACCGGTCCGGATGCCACCGTCTTCGATGTGCTGCGGGCCACCGAATACGTGGTGCCCGCACTGGAGATTCTCTCCTCCCGCATTGAGATGGAAGGCCGCACCATTGTCGACACCATCTCCGACAACGCCGCCATGGGCGCAATGGTCTACGGCGGCAACCCGGTCGATCCGCACCAGGTGGATCTGCGCTGGGTGTCGGCGCTGCTGTACAAAAACGAGATCATCCACGAAACGGGCGTGGCAGCGGCCATTCTCAACCACCCGGCCACCGGGGTGGCGTGGCTGGCCAATAAACTGCACGCCCACGGCGACAGCCTGTCGCAGGGCGACATTATTCTCGCCGGATCCTTCACCCGCCCGATGTGGGTGGACAAAGGTGACACCGTGACCGCCGACTTCAAGGAACTGGGAACCATCACATGCCGTTTCACATAGAACTCCCCGACACCTTCACCGCCCGTGTGGCGGCAGGCACCACTCCCGCGCTCGGGCTGTGGGTGTGCTCCGGATCGGCCTGTGCCGCGGAAATCGTGGCCGGCTCCGGCTGCGACTGGGTGCTTGTCGACGGCGAGCATTCACCGGTCGGATTGGAATCGGTATCGGCGATACTGCGGGCCACCGCCGCCTACCGGTCGGTCAGCCCGGTGGTGCGGGTACCGGTGTGCGATGTCGCACTGATCAAGCAGTACCTGGATTTGGGCGCGCAAAACATCATGGTTCCCATGATCGATACCGCCGAGGATGCCGCGCAGGCTGTCGCCGCCATGCACTATCCGCCCCGCGGGGTGCGCGGTGTCGGTTCGGCACTGGCCCGTTCGTCACGCTGGAACCGGGTTCCGGACTATTTGACCCGCGCCGGATCCCTGGTGTCACTGACCGTGCAGATCGAGTCAACCACGGCAGTCGACAATGCCGAGGCCATCGCCGCAACCGACGGTGTGGACGCCATTTTCATCGGCCCCAGTGACCTGGCGGCCTCCATGGGGCTGATCGGCCAGCAATCCCACCCGGATGTGCTGGCGGCCGTCGACCACGCGATGACCGCGGCGAAAAAACACGGCACTCTCGTCGGTGTCAACGCCTTCGACCCCGCCCAGGCACGGGCCTACATTGACCGCGGCGCGGATTTCATCAACCTCGCCGCTGATGTCCAGCTGCTTGCCCGCGCCACGGAAAACACCATCTCCGCGATGCGCTAGCCGCCCCGCCGGGTGACGACCGGGCCGCCGATTGGCAGACGGGACGCACACCGGCAGACGGCCCCTTGTTCCGGGCACGCCAGCAGAACAACCCCACAAGCGGGACAGCCACCGGACGTTGGCCGGTGGCGGAGCCTTAAAAAACATCCCGTCTTCACCGGCCGGGTGCACACACCACAGACCAC
>NZ_JAFLEQ010000003.1:254115-269061 GCF_017307055.1 Corynebacterium mendelii
GATGGTCTGTGGTTTTTGTCTGGTGCGGCGGCGGGGAAAAAGGGGCGGGTTCTGCCACGCCCCTTGTCCGCATCCGTGTTCCGGCGGCTAGGCTTCGGCCAGGTAGATGGTGTCGAGGTATTCCTCGATGCCTTCGGCTGAGCCTTCGCGGCCGAAACCGGATTGTTTGATGCCGCCGAACGGTGCCGCCGGATCGCTGATGGATCCCCTGTTGATGCCGATCATTCCGGCTTCCAGGCCGTCACGCAGTGCGGCCAGTGCCGCAAGATCGGTGGCGAAGCCGTAGGCGGCCAAACCGAAGGGGGTGTCGTTGGCCATGGCAATACCTTCCTCCAGATCCCGGAACGTGGTGACAGTGGCCACGGGGCCGAAGATTTCCTCGTTGTAGATCCGCATCGACGGGTCCACCCCGGCAAGCAGGGTGGCCGGATAGAAGTAGCCGGGGCGGTCGGGAATCCCGCCCCCGGTCAGTGCCGTCGCACCCTGCGCCACCGCATCATCGACCAGTGAGGCGATCCGGTCACGCTGGGTCCGGGTGATCACCGGACCCAGGGTGGTCGCCGCATCCATGCCGTGGCCGAGAGTGAACGCCGCCATTTTCCTTTCGAACTTGCCGGTGAATTCCTCGGCGACATTCTCATCGACCAAGAAACGATTGGCCGCGATGCAGGCCTGCCCGCCGTTTCTCATTTTCGCGGCCACCGCCTGCTCCACGGCGTGATCGATATCGGCGCAGGCGGCCACCACAAACGGGGCATTGCCACCCAACTCCATGGACGTCCGCTGCAACTGGTCGGCGGACTGCCGGACAAGAATCTTGCCCACCGGGGTCGAACCGGTGAAGGTGACTTTCCTCAGCCGCGGGTCAGCCATCAGTGTCGTGGACACACCGGCCGCATCGGTGGAGGGAATAACCGAGACCACACCCGGGGCGACATCGAAATCAGTGAACACACTGTGGATGATTTTGGCCAGATACAGCATGGTCAACGGGGTTTCGTGGGCGGGTTTGACAATGATCGGGCATCCGGCGGCCAGAGCCGGGGCTATTTTGCGGGTGGCCATCGCCAAGGGGAAATTCCAGGGGGTGATCGCCAGCACCGGTCCGACCGGCCGGTGGGTGACAGTCATGCGCCCGTGACCGGAGGGGGACTGGGAAAATCTACCCGGCAAGCGGACGGCCTGCTCGGAAAACCAGCGGAAATACTCGTTGGCGTAAGCCACCTCACCGGATGCCTCGGCGAAGGGTTTACCCATCTCCAAAGTCATGATGGTGGCGAAATCATCCGCGTGAGCCCCGACGGCGGAAAAAATGGCCCGCAGCACCTCCGACCGGGTGCGCTCCGGGGTGGCGGCCCACGATTTGCCGGCGGATTCAGCATGGTCCAGTGCGGTGACGAACTGGGCGGGCGAACAGTCGGCGACCTGCGCCACAGGTGCGCCGGTCGCCGGATCATCGACGGTGAACGTGGCATCATCTGACGCGTCGACGAAATGGCCGGCCACAAAGGCCTGCCGGGGAACCTCGAATGCGTAGTCGTCGAGGGAATAGCTCATATCAGACCTTTAAGCCTTTCAAAAGGGGGAAGGAACAAACGGTCACGCACCGGGATGGACACACCCCGGGCGCGCTGGTGCAAGAAGCAGCGGAAAAGCCGAGACGGGGGTGGTGGATCAACCCTTTCGGCATGAACAGCAAACACACATTCCCGCCGCAGCGCAGCGTGCCCCCAATTATGCCGGTAACCGGCCCCGAAAACGGTTTCGGCACGGTGGGTGGTTACACCCGTTCAGGGGAGAATGTCCTCATGTATGCGGTCACGCCGGGCATCAGGTGTGTCTGCTCCTGCTTCGGTTGCCCGGAGTGCCGTTCACCCAGCAGGCGGGACACTGCGGGGCGGGCTGTTGTGCCGCAACCGGAGTGTCCGCCCGCCGGTGCGGGCTTTGCCGGCGGCTGTCACTTACCGGTGTAGTCGACGGGGACTGACGGATCGGGGGGAAGGACCAGTGGGGTGGCGCCGCTGCGATCAAGCTTTCCCTGTTTTTTCAGGCTCCACCGGGTGATGAAGTGGTGGGCGAGAATCAAAGCCCACACCATAAAGGCCGCCAAACCAACATAGAACTCGACGAACAACACCACTACCGCCGCGAAAATCAGCAGCATGGTCGCCCACCACATCAGCTGCGACCCGCGTCCGGACTGGTTGAGGGGTCTCGGATCCATCCCGGCATGGGCCAAAAGCGCCCGGCACTGGTCTTCGGTGAGGTAGTCGAGGCGGGGAAATGGTGTGGCCCGGTAGTAGCTGCCCAAAATACCGCGGGTGTATCCGCGCTGGAAAGGCGTGGCACGCCGGGTGGTGGTCGGTGCCGGAAGCCCCAGCATCCGGTGGCCGTCGGAGCGGACAACAAGCTCGACTTTGTGTGCCGCCGACCCTTCTTCCGGCGCCCCGGCCGTTGCCGGAGCCCCGGTGCTGCCGGGGTCTGCGGCCGGATGTACCGCCCCGGCCGCGGCCGGGCGGAGATCATCACTTACCGGATTCCCGGCTGTGGCCGCCGGGCTGCCGGTTGGTTGCCCCGGTACTGCCGGGATGGTGTCGTGGGCATTATCGCCGTGGGGACCACCGGTGAATGCGGTTGCGGTGCCGCCACCACAACCGGCGCTGCCGGCATCGCCGTCGATGGTGCGGTGATCGTCATCACCGGCAGGCCGGGAAGTTTCATCCGCTGATTCGACGGCGTTGTCCCGGTCGTGGTCACCGGTGCCGGAAACGGGGGTGACCGGGTGCTGTGTATCGGTACCGGCGGTGCAGCATGCGCAGGTCTCGTCCGGCTTACCGGGATCAGTGTCACCGGCTGGAGTATCAGCGCCACCGGTGTCGTGCTCCCTGGCGGCATCGTCTTTGTCGGCGTTGCCCGTCCCGTTGTCGGGGTGGTCGTTGTCGTCTTCCCCGCTGCAGGCGGCAACAGGTTCCGGTGAATCGGCCGGTCCGGCACTGTCCGGTGCCTCTTGAACCGCAGGATCTACCGGGTCATCTGCTCGGTCACCGGTGCCGTAGTCGGCTTCCGGTGCATCGGTGGCGGTCCGGCCGGTGTCCGCGGCAGTGCCGTTTATTTCCCCGTTGGTGTTGGCGGGTGCGTTCTCTGCCGGGTCTGCGGTGGTCTCACCGGTGACGGGACGTGTGTCGTCGTCGGCGGCGGTGCCGGCTGCTGCGTCAGTCCCGTGTGCGGGCAGCTGCGGGGTGGGGTGATCGACCGGATTGCTGAAATCGTCCAGCCGCCAGAAATCCTCATTGTCCTGCTCCGGCACTTTCTTCGCCACAGCTTTTTTCACTGCTGCCACCGGCCCCGGGAAGTGGACACTGGCGCTGGGCTGCGGGGTATCCGGGGTGATGGTGACCGGCACCCCCAGGTAGCGGCCCGCCCGGGTCATCGGCGCGATGACCGGCCACCACAAGGTGGTGGTGTCGTCATCGAGCAATCCGATACCGTCTTGTTTGTCACAGACGATGATGGCTTTGCCGTGGCCGAAGTAGTCGGTGGCGGCCAGCAGATAGGCGTCGACAGTAAAAGGACCGGCGCTGTCGCTGTGCGCCGCGGACAGCTCGCGGACATGGCCGGAAAACCACGTGAGGTTGGTGATCGGCGTGGGTGTGGCTGCGGTGGAATCCGACATGTCGGTGCAAGGCTCCTGGAAACGATGTGGTGCGGGGTCGGCCGATGGATGGGAAAGGCCGGGCGGGAAAAGCCACCACTGCATCGCCTCGCCTGGGTGTTCACTCCGGTGGCGGCCACCGCCGGTGCCGGAGGACGTGTGTGGGATGACAACGCGTGTGTGACTTCCTGCCAAACTTCCAGCTTAGCGTCCATCAACATCGCTTGACCAGAGACAATCGGCCCGGCGGGGTACCTCGCGGGCGCGGGAGACAAATTTTTTGTCTCTTTCGCCTTCCGCCGCATCACCTGGCAGGGGTGGAAAAAGACAGCCGGATAGTGGTTAGAAAAAGCGGCCGGCGACCGGGTCTGTCAGCGGGCCCGGCGCAGTTTTTTGATCTCCTTGCGCAGCTGCAGCATGCGCACCCCGCCGATGACCCCCATGATCAGGGCCGCCACAATACAGCTGAGCAGCACGCACACGCCCAGCGGCAATTCGAACTGCCACAAAAACAGGGTCAGCTGAACCGGCTGCTGGTTTTGCATGATGAACACCAACAGCCCGATACCCAGCACGGCGCCGGCAATCAGGGACATCCAGGTGGCCCCGGCCAGCGAAGCCCGGCCGGTGGTGGTGGCAGCCGGTGGCGCGGTCGGCGCGGGCGCAGGCGTGCTGTCGGCCGGCGGTGCGGTGTCCGGATCCTGCCGGGCAGGCAGGGAAGGTGAGGGGTGAGGCGAGTCGTTGTCGGCCGGAGTGCCGCTGGCCGGGTGCACGGGATCGGGTGTCATGACTTCCCATTTAACGGTGTCGGGTTGCGCTGCGCCACCTGTGGCCGGGGATGTTTTTCGTTTTCGGCCCGCTACATGCCATGATGGTCAGGCTATGGCCGAAAAAATACCCCTTGTCTTCACCGCCCAACGACGCAGTATGCCGCCGGTCCACTTCGCGGATCTCGACCACGATTCCCGGGTGGATAAAGTCAAGGAGCTGGGGCTGCCCGCGTTCCGGGCCAACCAGATCGCCCGCCACTACTACGGCAGGCTGGAAGCCGACCCGGCCACAATGACCGATCTTCCCGAAGCGGTGCGCCCACAGATCAAACAGGCGCTGTTCCCCGATTTGATGACGCCGGTCAACAAGATCGAATGCGATCGCGGCCAGACCCAGAAAACCCTGTGGCGGCTGCACGATGGCACGCTGCTGGAATCAGTGCTCATGCGCTACCCGGATCGGGCAACGCTGTGCATCTCCTCCCAGGCGGGCTGCGGGATGGCCTGTCCCTTCTGTGCCACCGGCCAGGGGGGACTGGACCGGAATCTCTCCTGCGGTGAAATTGTCGACCAGGTGCGCAATGCGGCGGCCACCATGCGTGACGAGGATTCGCGGTTGACCAATGTGGTGTTTATGGGAATGGGCGAGCCGTTGGCCAACTACAAGCGGGTGGTCTCTGCGGTGCGGCAGATCACATCACCGGCGCCGGACGGTTTCGGTATCTCCCAGCGCAATGTGACGGTTTCCACCGTCGGTGTGGCACCGGCGATCAGGAAATTGGCCGATGAAGGCCTGTCGGTGACATTGGCGGTCAGTTTGCACTGTCCGGACGATGAGTTGCGCGACACCCTGGTTCCGGTCAACAACCGCTGGTCGGTGGAGGAAGTGCTTGACGCCGCCCGGTACTACGCCGACCACACCGGTCGCCGGGTCAGTATTGAATACGCCCTGATCAGGGATATCAATGATCATCCGTGGCGGGCTGCGATGCTGGGGGAGAAACTGCACCGGGCCTTGGGCTCCCGGGTCCATGTCAATCTCATCCCGCTCAATCCCACCCCGGGGTCGAAATGGGATGCCAGCCCGAAACCGGTGCAGGACGAATTTGTCGCCACCGTGGCGTCCAAAGGGGTTCCCTGCACGGTGCGTGACACCCGCGGCCAGGAGATCGCCGCCGCCTGCGGCCAGCTGGCTGCCGAAGAACGTGCCGCCTCCGCCTAGGGTTTTATTGTTTGACAACCGGCAGCTCGCACGGTGCCGGGACCTTGTCTGTCCCCGGCCCACCGGGGTGATAGAACCCGTGGCCCGTTGTCCGCAACGGTTGGTGGTCTGCGGTGTGGGGGAGCGGAATTGATGCGGGCGGGTTCAGCGATGGTGCCGGCACCTGTGGTCGGAGTGATCCGGCCGGTTGCACCGACGGCGGCGCGGGCAATGTTGGTCCCGCCCAATAAAATGCTGCAGACCGGGGCACCCGTGATGGAAAAAAGGGGCGCTGGCGAGAGCTGTACCGACCGTTTCCGCACCTACCCGTGCCACCGGGCACATACCCGCGGACCGGTCACCGTTGCTGGCGCGTGCGGGGGAGATGCCGTGGGCTTTATCCCGCCTGACAGCCGGGATAAAGCTGTGCCCTTTTACCAAGGTCGGCGCAGGGGAAAAACTACCCGGCGGCGACCGCCTCCGGTGGGGTGGCCATGAGGTGGCGGTGTCCCTTGCCAGGCACATTATCCACCAATGGTCACCGGTCTCCGGCAGGTGCCGGTGTTTCTGGTGCCGGGCGGGTTGGGTGGGGAGCCGGCGGCAACGGCCGCAGCAGCCGGTGACTGCTGCGGCCGCTGCCCGTGAGCAGGTGTTGTCCGGCGGGTTTTTCAGCCCTGGGGCGGGTAGCAGTGTTCGAGAACGGGGTGGACCTGTCTGCCGGTGACAAGGCGGCCTTCAGCAACGAAACCTTCTTCCCGGCCCGTCAACTCCCGGATCAAAAGGCCCCGCATCCGGTCGGCTATCCCGGCGGTCTCGGCGGGTGGGGTGTCGTTTCGCAACAGATCGTTGGTTTCCCCTTCATCCCGCCGGAGATCGAACAGTTGCTGCACACCGGTGGCCGACCACCAGATGTATTTGTAGCCGTCGGCGACAATCCACTGCTGCGACTGGCCCAAAATGGTGTGCTCCCCGTGCAGATAACGGGATGATTGCTGTGGTGTTGCCGCCCCTCCGGTCAACTGGTTGGCGAAGGAGACACCGTCAATGCCGTCGGGAACCGGCAATCCGGCCAGATCAACGAGGGTGGGCATAATGTCCATGATGTCGACCGGGCCGTCGACATGGTGGCCCGGTGCAACATCGCCGCCGGTGGCGAACAACGGGATTCTGCTTGATCCCTCATAGGCCAGTCCTTTGCGCCACATACCGTGATCGCCCATCATGTCGCCGTGATCCGAGCTGAACATAATGGTGGTCTCATCGGCGAGGCCGAAATCCGACAGCGCCTCAATGAACCTTTCGATCTGGGCATCCAGGTGGGTGATGTTGCCGTGGTAGCCGGCCATGGCACGGGCAACGACATCGTCCGGGTAGTCGGCCACCAGTGATTGCGGCGAGTTGTTGTTGCGGTAGTCGGCGAGAACCTCCTGTTCCCATGTGCCGCGGACAGGGGTGGCAGCAGGTCTGTCTTTGTACATGTCGAATGCCCAGGCCGGTGGATTGTAGGGGGCGTGCGGGCGGTGATAGGACAAAAACAGCAGGAAAGGCCGGGTGGGATCACGCCGGTAGAGCCAGTCAATGGCCTGATCGGTGGCCCAGTTGGTCGGGTGGAAACGCTCCGGACCCGACCAGGGGGCGGCCGGAACGGCATTGCAGTGCACCCCGTTGGAGTATTCGTCCGGGAATGCCCCGGCGGTCGGCTGGTTGTACAGCCACGCGGTGTAGTCGTCGGTGAAACGGGGATCGGGGCGGCCCTGACGGTTGTGGTGGAGATACCCGTCGTGGAGGATCACGTTATCGAACCCGGCGGTGCAGCGAGCCGGGTGCACATGCATTTTCCCGACCGCCTGGGTTTGGTAGCCGGCGGCTGAAAAACACCCGGCCAGGGTATCGGCCACATCGAAGGTGACACCATCTTCGTATCCGACCCGGCGGTGGTTGCTTGCTTTCAGCCCGGTCAGCAAACTCATCCGGGCCGGGACACACGTCGGGCAGGATGAATAGGCGCTGTCGGCAACCGTGCCCTGACTGGCCAGGTCATCCAGGAAAGGGGTGTGAACCACAGACGGGTTGAGCAGGCAGTCGTAGCGCCACTGGTCGGTGAGGATGAGAACGAAATTTTTGGGCATTGCTTGACACATTTCAGACAAAACGGGGCGGGAAAAGGAAAACAACGGGTGGGCGTGCTGGGTGACTAGGGGTTGGTCACCGCCATCCACAATGGGGAAGCGGCGGCCTGGGCGGTGGAGGTGATGACCTCCCCGCCGTGGATCAGAGTCGGCGGGCGGGTGACCCAGCTGCGGGCCGCCACAGCCGCGCACAATTCGGTGAAACCGCATGGCTGCCGGATGATTGAAGCGCTGACCACAATTTTAGGCAGGGGGAGAACCTCATGGATGCAGGCGATCAACGCTGCGCAGTTGTCGACCCGGCGGGAGAGAATCCGCCGGGTTTTTTCCCCTTCCGCAGTGTCGGTGACAGCGACATCCATGAGCACTTCGAAGGTGTCGCCGGGGCGGAGCACCTTCGCTTCGATGGCCTGCTCGGTCACGGCCCCATCGGAGACAAGCGACCGGGCGGTGCCGGTACGGCCGTCGATGGTGCGCACCGGCAGCTGGTCCAGCATCCCGTCGCCGAGTTCCCCGCACAGCACCTGCCCATGGTGGCTGAGAGCGAATTCTATGACACTTCCGACATAGAGATGACCGAAGGTGGCATCCGGCTGCACCAGGCCGAACACCAGGTTGGATTGGGCGTGGCTGCGGGCAACCGACTGTACTTTCACCGGCAGGCCGAGTTCTTTTTCCAGGTGCGCCCCCAACGGCACCCGGTGCCAGTCAAGCGCCGGGAACCGCAGCACCGTTGAGCCGTCGGTGTCAACCCAGCCGCCGACCGCCACGCCGACGCCCAGCGGATCGGATCCGCGGCGGGCACACAAACTCCGGATGGCTTCGGCGGCTGCCGCCACCACTGATGAGGGGCTTTGCCCGTGCGGGACCGACACCCGGTCGCCGGGACGTCCGGTGACGTCAACACAGGTCACCGACAGACTGTAGACACCGATGTGCAGGCCGCAAATCCACAGCGCATCCGTGTTGAGGTACACCACCGGTGAGGGGCGGCCCACCTGTCCCGGTTTGGTGGCTTCTCCTTCCACGACCAGCCCGATCGAGATCAGTTTCGCCACCGACCGGCTCACCGTTCCGGAGTCGAAACCCAGATGATCGGCCAGCTCGGCGCGGGTGGCCGGGGCAGCCGAGAGATGACGGATGATCTGTCCGGCTTTCCGTGTCCGGCGAAACAGCGCGGTCAACTCGTGGTAGTCGGTCATCGTGGGCCTCCTGGCAAACCGGGTGCGGCGGGCACCCGGTGGGGGAAGGATGTTGTCAACACAAGGGACGTGCCGGAAGGGATGCTGCAGGCCGGAAAACGGCATTGTCCCACCACCGGTCTTTCTCTAGGCTTTCACCGACCCTTGGGCCAGCCCGGCCCGCCAGTAGCGCTGGAGGAGCAAAAACAGGATGATCACCGGAATAACACCCAGCAGCGAACCGGTCAGCACCTGGGCGGTGAGAATTTCCGCCTTGTAGTTCTGCCAGGTATAAAGTCCCAACGTCACCGGAAGAAGCTCTTTGCCGCGCAGCATCACCAATGGCAGCAGGAAATTATTCCAGGTGGCGACGAAAATAAACAGGGCGATGGTCACCACCGCCGGCCCCAGCAGGCGGATAACGATACCGAAGAAAATACGCAGTTCACCCGCGCCGTCGATACGGGCGGCCTCAATCAACTCGGTGGGGATGGTGTCGCAGTAGATCATGCCGAGGAACACCCCGAAAGGACTGACCGAGCAGGGGATGATGATCGCCCACACGGTGTTGACCAACCCCATCCAGTTGAACAGGTAGAACATCGGGATGGTCAGCAGCGATGCGGGAAGGAGCATACCGACCAGGATCATGCCCAGCAGAATCTTTTTCCCCCGGTAGCGGAACTTGGAAAATGAATACCCGCAGGACAGTGAAATCAGGGTGCCGATAAAAGCGGTGGTGCCGGAGTAGAAAATCGAGTTGATCACCCAGCGGGCGAAATTCCCGCCGTCATAGGTGGTCACATCCCGGACATTGGCCGCAAAGGAATTGTCCTCGGCGAACCACAGCGGGTGGGTCACCAGCATTTCTCCGTAGGATTTCGTTGACTGCACCACCAGCCACCACACCGGCAGCATGAAATAGATGGCGGCCAGCACCATAACCACCATCACAGTGGTTTTGGTGAGCGGTTTCGGCTGCATGGATGCCGGAACCGACACATCATGGGAGTGCTTTTTGGCTTTGCGGAAACGTCGTGTCGTGGAGGTCATTTGTTATCACCACCGGTGTTCTTTTTGTTCAGGCTTGCCTGGTAGATCAGCCACACCGCGGCCAGGACACCGGCGATGAGGGCCATGAGAATTGACGTTGCCGACGCCAGCCCCATGTCCTGGGAATCGAAGGCCTGCTGGTAGGCCATCATCATGGGCGTGTAGTCGGAAGAAATGGTCGGCACTGTGGTGCGCATCACCACAGGTTCGTTGAACCATTGGACGGTGCCGATAATCGACATCAGGACGGTGATGACTGCCGCACCCCGCAGCATCGGCAGTTTGATGCGCCACACGATCTGCCATTCGCTGGCGCCGTCAATGCGGGCGGCCTCGTAAAGCTCGTGGGGAACGGATTTGAGGGTGGCCATGAAAATGATCATGTTGTAGCCGACGAAAGTCCAGGCCGTCATATTCGCCATGGAGGGGTTGAGCATGGCCTGGGAGGTAAACAGTGATGAGTCGGTGCCGAACAGGCCGAGGATGGCGTTGAAAGGACTCAAATTCGGCGAATACAGGTTGGTCCACAAGATCGCGCCGACCACACCGGGGATGGCGTAGGGAAGGAAATACAGCAGCCGGAATGTCTTCACGCCGCTGGCGGCCAGCGAGTCGAGCAGCAGCGCCAGAGCCAGCGCGGAGATCATGACCAGGGGAATTTTGATGACACCGTATTCGGCGACATTGACCAGGCCAGACCAGAACGCCGGTTCACCGAGCACCTGGGTGTAGTTGTCGAGACCGGTGAACACGAGTTTTTCCGGACCGAAACCACCGTCGGTGAGTTTTTTGGTAAACAGTGACGAATACGCCGACGAGATGATCGGGATGATGAAGGAAACGAGGAAGAAAAGGAAAAACGGCAGGGCGAACAGCCAGCCGACGCGGGCTTCGCGGCGGATGTGCCTGGCTTTGGTGTGGGATGCCACCAGAGATCAACTCCCTTGAAAGACTGTGGGGTGAGATAAGGCAAGCTGCGGACAAGTTGCGGCAATAGCTAAAAAACTCACCGTGTGATCGAGCAGCCGGGGCTGTGGACAACGAGGGGAAAAGAAAACAGCCGGTGTTTCGTTTCGTGCCGGCACATCACGGGCACCGGGGCAAAACAAAAAGCGGGGGATTCCCGGCGGATCAGGGGACAGGGGCACATAAGTCTTGTGGTCCCCTCCCCGAGACCCGCCGGGAAAGTTAAAACAGCAGTAGTATTGCCGTGTTTTCTACTCTGTGACTTTCAGGCCGGCATCTGTCAGTGATGCCACAGCCTGCTGCTGGCCTGCCTCGAGTTCCTCGGCGACCGTGCCGCCGGAACCGATGGTTCCCTGCTTGTCTTTGAGGACCTTCATCGTCGCGGCGATCTTCGGGGCCCAGTGAATGGTGGGCGCATTGTTGTTGGCGGTGATGAACTCCGAGTAGTAGTCCTGGCCGGAGTAGAACTCCTTCAGGTTCGCCGGGGTTTCGATGTTGTCGGCCTTCGCCGCGGGCAGCAACCCCAGCCCGGTCAGGCCCTCAATGTTGGTGGCCCACCAGTTGGCGAATTCGATGGCCTGCTCGGGGTATTCGCAGCCTTTGAGGACGGCACCGATGGTGCCGCCGTTCTGGCCGACAGTGGTGGTGGAGGCCTCAAAGTGAGGTATTTGGGCGATCTTCCAGTTACCGCTGGTTGATGGTGCCGTATCGGCGATGAGCGGGGCTTCCCAGGCGCCGCCGATGGTCGACAGCAGGGTGCCGTCGGCTAGGGCTTTACCGAAGTCCTGGCCCCAGCGCTGCATCGGCACGACCAGATCATCGGCCACCATGGTGTCGAGATTGTCGGCGACCTTCTTCGATTCGTCACCGGTGATGCTCACCGACCACTCCTGTGTGGAGGGATCATAGCCGAACCAGTCGGCGCCCTCGCTGGTGACCAGGGCGTTGGTCCACATCGGCTCATCGGTCAGGAAAGCACCCATGTAGGACTTTCCCTCTGATTTTTCCCGAACCGTCTTGGCCGCGGCTTTGTATTCCTCCCAGGTGGTGGGCACCGAAATGCCGTACTGCTCGAACAGATCCGCCCGGTAGTAGAACAGGATCGGGGATGCGCCGAAGGGCAGGCCGTAGACTTTGTCGCCGACTTTGGCCTTGTTGTACAGGCCTTCCCAGTAGTTGTCCTTGACTTTGTCGGTGTACTGGGAGACATCCATCATCGAACCGATCATGTCCGGCACCCGCTCGTTGCCGATCATTGTCAGGCAGGGGACATCTTTGCCGGCTGCGACAATCGAGTTGATCTTCGCATAGGACTCGGTGGCTGAACCCTGCATGCGCTCCGGGGTGACCTGGATGTCGGGGTGCGCCTGGTTGAACTGCTCAACCAGCTCATTGACGGTGGGGGCGCCTTCCTTGTCCGGAATCCGGTGCAGCCAGGTGATCTGTGCGACTTCGCCTTCTTTGAGGGTTTTTCCGGAATTGTCGGCGGTGTCGTCAGTGCTGGAGCAGCCGGCTGCAACCAGACCGAGTGTGGATACAACAGCAGTCAGGCTCATGGTGAGCCTGCGTGATGATTTCATGATTCCTCCAGGAATGTTACCGCAGCCACATCGGTGCGGTGATGGTGGTCGGATTCACTATAAAACGAATTAAATGCACGTGCAGGAAAATATCTGCAGCATGATGCCCACCGGTTTTTCTGTCCGTGGATATCTGCACCCCCAATATGCGGTATGACGTGGGTAGAAATACTGGTGAACGGCCGGACTCTACCCCCGGAAACCGATGATTGATCGCTGTCACGATTCACCCTTTTTGGGGTGGGTTCCTACAGGGCAGGGGGCAATGACTGAAAAAAGATAAGAACACGGCCGTCGGAGCCGGCGTGTTGGGGATGGGGGGCGTGATGGGGTGGGTTGCCGCCGGGTGGACCGGGAACCTGCCCTGGCCCATCTTCATCTATGGTGGGGTCAGACGGACCCGGCACCGACCGTGCCCTCGGCTTATTTCTGCAGGCAGGGCTAACCGGTGGGTGCTGCCAGCAGAAGAACACCGTCCCGGCCGCACGTGACCGGGACCATCCACTGCCGGTCGACTGCAGTCATCGTGGGTCCGTGCGGTTGATTGGCCGGTGGGGGTGAAACGTGCACCAAGGAGTGGGAACGCTATGACCGACAATGACCGAAATGACGCTCGCCCGCTGGCCGGCCGGGTGGCCCTGGTGACCGGCGGCACCATGGGGATAGGGCGCGGGATATCCACCGTTCTGCGTGAGCACGGGGCCACGGTTGCCGTGACGGGAGTCACCGAAAAAGAATGCCAAAAAGCCAGGGAAGACGGTTTTACCGCCTACCAGCTGGATGTCCGTGACCCGGACTCGTGCCGGAAGGTCGTCGGGCAGGTTGCCGATCAGTGCGGGGGGCTGGATATTTTGGCCTCCAACGCCGGTATCTATCCCCAGGCCGACATTGCCACCATCACCACCGAACAGATGGAGCAGATCTTCGACATCAACGTCTTCGGCACAATCCGCATGGTGCAGGCGGCCAGTGATCTTCTGGCGGCCTCCGGGCAGGGCCGGGTGGTGGTGACCAGCTCCATTACCGGCAATATCACCGGATATCCGGGATGGTCACACTACGGTGCCACCAAGGCTGCCCAGATGGGGTTTGTGCGCAGTGCGGCTATTGAACTGGCTGCGAAAAACATCACCGTCAACGCAGTTTTGCCGGGAAATATTCTTACCCCGGGGCTGAAAGACATGGGGCAGCAGTACCTCGATCGCATGGCCCAGAGCGTGCCGCTGGGATTTCTCGGCGAACCGGAAGATATCGGCCAGGCGGTCGCCTTTTTGGCCTCTCCCGGGGCGCGCTACATCACCGGTCAGCAGATCATTGTCGACGGCGGTCAGATCCTGCCGGAATCGCCGGAAGCTCTTGACGATATCCGCTGACCGCACTCCGGCCTTTCCCGGCCTTCGGACCGCCGATATCCCCGGTGTCCCGGCCGGAAAGTGCCGGAATCTGAATTTTGTCCAGGTGTAGGACTTAATACCCCCATGAAAAAGTCGGGCGGGCATTGGGGCTGTGGTGCGTGGTGCAGGTGTTTTTCCGTTCTTGGGCGCAGTGGTGGGATAACGACAGAAAAAACCCTGATTATGCAGCTGGGGGTAGTCATTGAGAAGGGGGATTGGACCCGGCAATCAGCGACACTAAGGTTCCTCTCAACATTTTCCACAGTTGGAATTCGCTGTTTGTGAGGAGAGTCCCGTGACGCGAATCAATGCCCCTTCCGTCGAGACCGTTTCCGGCCCCCTGGTGATGCCGTCAGGCGCTATTCGCCGCCGGATTATTCTCGCTTCGGTGGTGGGCACAACGATCGAGTTCTACGACTTCTACGTCTACGCGGCCGCCGCCGTGGCAGTGTTTCCGTTCCTGTTTTTCCCCCACAACGATGATCCGACCGTGTCGCTTCTGGCATCGTTTGCCACCTTTGGTCTGGCCTTTGCCGCCCGCCCGCTGGGGTCGGTGCTCTTCGGCCACTTCGGTGACCGGATAGGGCGCAAAGCGACCCTCGTGGCTTCTCTTCTGACGATGGGTATCGCCACGTTCATCATCGGTTTGCTTCCCACCTATGCTACGGCCGGTATTGCCGCACCGGCGCTACTGGCGCTGATGCGTTTCGGACAGGGCCTGGGCCTGGGCGGCGAATGGTCCGGCGCAGCCCTGCTGTCGACGGAAACCGCCCGGGAAGGCAAACGTGCCTGGGCCGCCATGTGGCCGCAGCTCGGCGCGCCCCTGGGGTTCATCTTCGCCAACGGCCTGTTTCTGATTCTGACCAGCACCCTCGGATACAGCCCGGGTGATACCGTCGGGGCCTTTATGGCTTGGGGATGGCGCATCCCCTTCCTGCTGTCGATCGTCATGGTGGTCGTGGGGCTGTATGCCCGTTTCTCCCTGGAAGAAACCCCGGTGTTTACGAAAGCCCTCGCCGA
>NZ_JAFLEQ010000003.1:269123-289316 GCF_017307055.1 Corynebacterium mendelii
GCACGGTGGTGATGATGAGCTGCTACACCCTGTTCTTCCTGATCACCACCTGGGTGCTGTCCTACGGCATCGGCAGTGCCGAGACAGGAATGGGACTGTCGATACCGTACATGGAATTCCTTGAACTGCAAATGGTGTCAATCTTTCTTTTCCTGGCTTTCATTCCGGTGGCCGCGACACTGGCTGACCGTTACGGCCGGCGAAGCATTTTGATCGGCGTCTCCCTGCTCATGGTTGGTTTCGCCTTCAGTTTCAACACTCTTCTCGGTGGTCCGCACGCCAATAAATTCACTGTGCTGGTCTTTTTGTGCGTCGGTATGGCGATCATGGGCCTGGTATTCGGACCCATGTCAGCTGTTTTGCCGGAAATGTTTCCCACCAGTGTCCGCTACACCGGTTCCGGGATCGCCTACAATGCGTCGTCGATCCTGGGTGCCGCCATTGCCCCGTTCATCGCCACCTGGTTGCTGGCCAACCACGGGGTGCAGGCGGTTGGCTGGTACCTGCTGGTGGTTACCCTGCTGTCGTTGGCGGCGGTCGTCATGATGAAAGAAACCCGCGACGCCGACATGTCCGCGATTTAACCGGACAATCATGTCCCGACCGGTATCTTCCGGCCCCCGCCGGCCCCCACCCGAGTCGGCGGGGGCCGGCGCGTTCATCGGGACAATCCACCCCGGCAGTCGGCCGGGACAGCCGGTGGGATGAGGATGGAATGGAATAAAGACATCCGCACCGACGGAAGCTGTGCCCGCGGGTGCCACAGCAGTGGCGTTGTGTCCCACATGCGCGCGGGCTGCCCGCGCAACACCGTTTCCCGGGGGAGGGAAACTAAAAAAACACACGATAAACCACCACCGGGTGTGCGGGGTGTCCGCCGACGCGTTCTGCCACCGCTGCGGCTGGCGGGGAACCAAAGTTCAGGCGGTCTGGCAGACACACCTGACGGTTTTAGGGCTTTGATGTGTTGCTGCTGTCGCCGACTGTGGAACCGTCATCATCGGTAAGCCGCCGCCAGGTCACGACACTGTCGGGAAGGGTTTTCTCCCACCGGCCGTCATCGTCGGCAACCACCGGCGCGGGCTGCGGGTGTTTTCGGCGGGTGCGCACCAGAACAATGGCCACGGCGGCGAGGAAAACAAGCCCGGTCAACAGCAGCGGCAGATCCGGGCGCAGCTTTGGCTGTACCGGCGCGGACGGCTCATCGGCGGTGTCCGGTTCATCGGCGGGCGGCGTGTCGGCTGGTTCGCCTACCGGCTGATAGATCACCCGGGCTTCGATCGGTTGGCCGACAACAGCCACGGAAAACTCGAACGCAACCGGCTGCGGATCAGCAGACGGCAGCTGTCCCTCGGCGGGGTTTCGTCCCAGGCGGATAGCCACCAGCTGACTGCCGGGCATGCGGGTTTTGGGTGATATCGAATACGGCATGGTCCATATCCCGCCGTCCACCGGCCCCGAAACAGAGCGGTCCCCGACCTGCCGTGACCAGTTGTCGCGGCTGAACTGCCACAGCGGGTCAGCCACCGCCGCCGACAACATTTTGACCGGCTCACCGGCCGCGGCCGCCGCTTCGATGCGCACCCCCACCGACTGTCCGTAGTCGGCGGGAACCGAATAGTAGAGGGTCTGCCCGGGAACAATCGCGGAGGAAATCCGGCCGGGCTCAATCACCGCCGGGGTCAGCGGATCGGGGGAGCCGGTGACCTGCTGCGGCGGCATCTGCCGCTGCCGGTTGAAACGGTCGGTGAATTCCTCTTCGCCGAATTTTCGGGCGGGAACCTGCTGTGAGCCGGAAACAGACGAATAGGCGGCAACCGACATAACCACCGGACGCGGTGCGGGAAGCTCCCGGTCGAAACGGCCGAACCATTCCAGCCCCAGACCGTAGTAGCCGGATTTCTCCGCCTGCATCTGCACCGAGAGTATTCCCGGCTCGGCGTCAGCATCCGGTTCCACCGAATGCCGGTACTCGGTGAGCACAATGCTTGTGGCCCTGGTCGGTGGCACCGTGTCAGTGGTGGCGATCAGCCTCAAAAACGGCTGGTCGGCCGAGTAGTTCAACTCCGGCTCGTTGTGCAGCATGGACGCCAGCAGCGCGGATGCCACCAGCGTGTCGCCTTCATTGAGCCACACCCGCAGCGCATTGCCGGTGGACTGGTCGACGAGATGGCGGTCCCGGATGAAAAGCTCGGGGGTGTCAAGCAGAAAACGCGCCGGCTGATCGACGGTGCCGGGTTGGATCACCGGCGCCCGGGAGAACACCCCGATGACATCGCTGACATCGGATCCGATCTCGTTCCACACCGGTGCCGTGATCGTTGCCAGTGACGCCGTGTCACCGGCGGCAGGGGCGGCAAAAGTTTCGGGCGTGGCCTGGACCGGAGTGGGGATTGTGGTGCCATCGGCGGCGGCCGGAGCCCCGAGGACCAGGACAGCTGCCGCCGTGCCGGAAGCCAGCGCGCGGGAAAAGACGTGGCGGCGAGCGATCATGGAGTCCATTGTGCCTTGATTGTTGTGCCTTGTAAGGGCCGTGACCGGTTGCATTGCTGCACAGTGCGGGTCGTGGCCGATGCGGGAAATTACAGCACCCACTCCGGGAAGAAAGGCGGCGGGAAGCGGAAATCCACGGCGGCGGGCCGCCCGGGCATGGTGTGAGACATGTCCGGGGCAGCCCGCCGGGTGGAAAAGGAGAGGTCTGTGATCTAGATGGCTTTGGTCGAGCCGGTGCCGATGGAACGGCGAACCTCGGGATCGATGTTCCAGGCGATGAGTTCCTCATCGGTCAGCTCGGCGTAGGCGCCGGAGAAGGTGGCCTGGTCCAGTGCCCAGTTCGGTTCCTGGTGGCCGACCGGCTTGTTGTGGCCGGTGATGGTGGTCTTGGTCTTGAAATGCGGGTGCACATGCCACAGTCCGACCATGGCCAAAATAGCGACCGCGAACACTGTCAGGTAGATGGTCTCGACGTGACCGTGGTGGTTGCCGAAGTTCATGGCCAGAAGGAACAGTGCCGAAACGACAGCGGCAATCGTGGTCGGGCCTTTGCCGATACGGTGCCAGCCCCAGGCGGCCGACGGCTCGTCCGCCGTGGAAACACCCTTGTACGCTTGGTCTTCTTTTGAGTGGGAACCCACGTGAATTCTCCTTGTCGAACGCGACCGGTGGTCAGTGTGCGATCAGTTTCGTCTATTGGTTGGCAGTGTGTGTTTTTAAAAAAACACCGGAAAAGCCCGCCGGCGAATCGTCCGTGATGGGCCATCCGGCCGGATGCCGCGGTGCACCTGCCGCCGCAGCCTGAAACCGGAAGCTTGAAAGTTTCTGGTTTGGGCAGGGGCACAGTATGCGTGTCAGCCCTTATTTTTCCACAGATGCCCGCCGGGAAGCGAGATAACGGGCCGGTGGTTTTCCGACGATGCCTGTAGCGCGGGTCATTTCCACCTTTCGGACGACTTTTCTTCCCCCAAACCCGCCCCATTCGGGTGTAGTCATCCCGGGCCGGGGGAACTATCGGGGCGCCTGAGACGACACTGCGGTCTTCCCGCACACCCGGCTGGGTCGGATGGAACAATGGGGGGTGTGAAAAACGACAATGCTGCGAAAAAACAATCGGTGGTGATTTTGGGCTCGACCGGCTCAATCGGCACCCAGGCCCTGGAGGTTATTGCCGCCAATCCGGACAGGTTCACCGTCATCGGACTGGCGGCCGGTGGTGGGCAACCCGACCTGTTGATCCGGCAGGCCCGGACGCTGGGACTTGCCGCCGGAGAGGTGGCGGTGGCCGATCCGGTGGCGGCCGATACCGTCGGTGCGGCCCTCGGCGGAGAAGTCATCAGCGGCCCCGATGCGGCGGCCCAGCTGGTGGAGGTCACCGGCGGTGGTGATGTGGTGCTCAACGCGCTGGTGGGATCGATGGGGCTGAAAGCCACTCTTGCTGCGCTGGCCACCGGCACCAGGCTGGCGTTGGCGAACAAGGAATCACTGGTGGCCGGCGGGTCGCTGGTGCTGGATGCGGCAGCCGACGGGCAGCTGGTTCCGGTTGATTCGGAGCATTCCGCCATGGCCCAGTGCTTGCGATCCGGACAAGCCGGTGAGCTTGACCGGCTGGTTCTCACCGCCTCCGGGGGGCCGTTTCGCGGCTGGAGCAGACAGCAGATGATGGATGTCACCCCCACCCAGGCCGCCGCCCACCCGACCTGGTCGATGGGGCAGATGAACACCCTGAATTCGGCGACACTGGTCAACAAGGGCCTGGAGCTGATCGAAGCCTGCCTGTTGTTTGGGGTTCCCGCCGGACGGGTTGATGTGGTGGTCCATCCGCAGTCGATCATCCACTCCATGGCCACCTTCACCGACGGCGCCACCATCGCCCAGGCCTCCCCGCCGTCGATGAAACTGCCCATCGCCCTGGCCCTGGGCTGGCCCGACCGAATTGCCGGGGCGCAGCCCGCCCTCGATTTCAGCACCGCTTTCTCCTGGGATTTCCAGCCGGTCGACAACGACAACTTCCCGGCTGTGCGCCTGGCCGCCGAGTGCGTTGAGCGGGGCGGAATGTGGCCTGCGGTCTACAACGCGGCCAATGAGCAGGCGGCCGAACGCTTCCTGGCCGGGAAGCTGAAATTTCCGCATATCGTCGACACGATCGCCCGCACCCTGGACGTGGCCGACAGCTACGCCGATGGTCCGGCCAGCGACATTGACGCGGTGCTGGCCGTGGAAACTGCCGCCCGCTGGGACGCCGACCGGATTCTGGATCGGGGATTGTAAAACCCCTCCACACCCGCCGGACCCGGCCGGTCGCGGGCCGCCACCGGTAGGTGGCGGGTCGTTTTACGGTTGCTGCGGCCGCCGCTTGCACCGGCTGGCCCACCGGCCGGCTGGGCCAGCCAGCTACACTGGCTGCGGCCAATTGAGTTTTTTCGAGAGTGTGGAAGTGGTGGTGGCGCGTGGGATTCGCGGTTGGTGCGGTGCTGTTTGCACTGGGGATTTGTGTCACTATTGCACTGCACGAATGGGGGCACTACACGGTGGCCCGCTGGTGCGGTATGCGGGTGCGCCGCTATTTCATCGGCTTCGGCCCGACAGTGTGGTCGTTTGAAAAAGGGCACACCACCTACGGGCTGAAAGCCATCCCGCTGGGCGGGTTCTGCGATATCGCCGGGATGACCGCCGTCGATGAACTCACCGAGCAGGAAAAGCCGGTGGCCATGTACAAAAAACCCGCCTGGCAGCGGGTGGCGGTGCTGGCCGGCGGGATCGCCATGAACTTTCTTGTCGGCATTGTGCTGCTGTATGTGGTGGCGGTCGGATCCGGTCTTCCGGACCCGGATGCCGACATCACCGCCACAGTGGAGCAAACCTCCTGCCCCGCGCCCTCCCAGTTGCCGGACGGGACTTTGACCACTTGCAGCGGCCCCGGGCCTGCGGCGGAAGCCGGAATCATCCCCGGTGACCGGATTATCGAGGTCAACGGGCAACAAGTGCGCTACTTCGGGGAATTGGCCGAGCGTATCCGGGAGCTTCCCGGGCAGACCGCTGATCTGACCGTTGAGCGCGGGGAAAACACTCTCCACATTGATGTTGCGGTCGCCTCCGTTGAGCGGCTGGTGAAAAATTCCTCCGGGGAGCTGGAATCCACCACTGTCGGCGCGATTGGGGTGCGCTCGGAAATACCCGATATCTGGCGGCAGTTCGGCCCGCTGGAGGCCATCCCGGCGACCGGATCTTTTGCCGGGAACATGTTTGTGCAGACCATCCACGGTCTGGCTGGTTTCCCGGAGAAAATCCCCGGCGTCGCCAAATCGATTATCGGCGGGGAGCGCGACAACGAATCCCCCATGTCGGTGGTCGGTGCCACCCGGGTCGGCGGTGAACTGGCCCAGCGCTCCCAGTGGGCGAGTTTCCTTCTGATGCTGGCATCGCTGAACTTCTTCCTCGGACTGTTCAACGTGGTGCCGTTGCCGCCGCTGGACGGCGGGCATATAGCGGTGGTCATCTACGAGAAAATCCGGGACTTTTTCCGCAGACTGCGGGGCAAACAACCCGGCGGGCCGGCCGACTACATGAAACTGGTGCCCTTGACCGTGGCGGTCACCGCCGTGCTGGTGGTGGTCGGTGTGCTGATCATCATCGCCGACATCGTCAACCCCATCACCCTGGGCTAGTCAGGGCCGGGCACGCCCGCCCCGGGATGATCGGCTACCCGGCACCGCCGCCCGGCGGTCTTTTTTCCGGTCAACCGGTCGCGCGGCAGGGTCGGCGGACCGGGAAGACAACCCGGTGCCACCGCATGGGCAAGTTTTTTTAAAAATAATCCCCCACCTGCAGATTCGGTACTGCCCCGGGGGAGTGTGCGGGGCTGGGGCAACCCGCCGCCGGGACCAGACACCCGGGCGCCGGGGCAGTCCTCTATGATTTTGGGCAGGCCGGTCAGCCCACCGGCATCCGCGATCCGGCGCCCGCCGCAGCAGTGCGTCAGTTCCCGATTGTTGTTTTTCGGGTTGTTGCTTGTCTTTTTGCTGCGGCAGGAACCATCGCGGCACACAAACGTCCCCGGCACGGTGACGCACACAGATCCACCCCGGCAGCAGGAGGGTTGTTGTTTTTTTGCAATCCGTCTGCCACCGCCGCCGGTGGCCCCACTTTTCGACAGCAAGTATGGTGATTTTCCCGTGAGCACCCCCATCGGTCTCGGTATCCCGGACGCCCCGCCGCCGGTCCTGCACCCCAGGCGCACGACCAAAAACTTCATGGTCGGCAAGGTCGGCGTCGGATCGGACTACCCGATTTCGGTGCAGTCGATGACCAACACCAAAACCCACGACATCAACGCCACGCTGCAGCAGATCGCCCAACTGACGGCCACCGGCTGCGACATTGTCCGGGTTGCCTGCCCGAAGCCGATTGATGCCGAGGCACTGCCGATCATCGCCAAAAAATCGCCGATCCCGGTGATCGCGGACATCCATTTCCAGCCGAAATATATTTTCGCCGCCATTGAGGCAGGCTGTGCGGCTGTGCGCGTCAACCCCGGCAACATCAAGGAATTCGACGGACGGGTCAAAGAAGTCGCCCTGGCGGCCAAAGACGCCAACATTCCGATCCGCATCGGCGTCAACGCCGGATCGCTGGACAAACGGATCATGGACAAATACGGCAAAGCCACCCCGGAGGCACTGGTTGAATCCGCGCTGTGGGAAGCCTCCTTGTTCGAGCAGTACGACTTCCACGACATCAAAATCTCGGTCAAGCACCACGATCCCGTCATCATGGTGGAGGCCTACCGGCAGTTGGCCGCCCAATGCGACTACCCGCTGCACCTGGGGGTGACGGAAGCCGGACCCGCCTTCCAGGGCACCATCAAATCGTCGGTGGCATTCGCCGCCCTGCTGGCCGAGGGAATCGGCGATACCATCCGGGTGTCGTTGTCGGCTCCGCCGGAAGAGGAAGTCAAGGTCGGCGACATGATTTTGCAGTCGCTGAATCTGCGCCCCCGCAAGCTTGAAATCGTTTCCTGCCCCTCCTGCGGCCGTGCCCAGGTCGATGTCTACACCCTGGCGGAAGAAGTCACGGCAGCCCTCGACGGCATGGAAATCCCGCTGCGTGTGGCCGTGATGGGCTGTGTGGTCAACGGACCCGGTGAAGCGCGCGACGCCGATTTGGGTGTGGCCTCCGGCAACGGCAAAGGCCAGATCTTCGTCAAAGGCGAGGTCATCAAGACGGTACCCGAATCCCAGATCGTGGAAACACTGATCGAGGAAGCCATGCGGATCGCCGAAAGCATGGAAGAAGACGGTGCCCCCACCGGTAAACCGGAAGTGAAAGTCACCAAGTAGCCGCCGGGTGGGCGAGACCACAGCGCCGGTTGCACCGGGGTGGGAGGAACACGCCGCGCCCTGCACCGCCGGCACCCCGGCGGGTCGGTGGATGCGGCGGTATCGGCCGCACCCAACCACTTTTCATCCCATCAGTCACACCGGTTTCATTCCCGGGGGAACTGCGGTGTGGTGTGCCGGATCGGGCGTCAAAGCCTGCTAGCTTATGGCCCCATGAGAAAAACCGGTGCGCTGCTGTTGTCGCTGGCGATGCTGGTGTGCACTTTAGCCGGGTGCACACCGAAACCGGCCCGCCCGGAACCGGTGGCACAGGCCTTCGCCCAGGCTTTGAGCCAGTTCGACTTCGCGGCGGCCGGTTCCTTTACCGACGCGCCCGACCGGGTGCCGGTGATGTTCGGGGCATCCCGCGACGGTATGCAGGCCACGGAACTGACTGTGGTGGTCGATTCGGTCACCGGGTCAGACACCCAGGCCACGGCCACGTTCACCTACGAGTGGAGCCTGCCGAAAAACCGGTCGGTGACCTACAGTGCCAACGCCACCCTGATCGATGCCGGCGGGCAGTGGACCATCCGCTGGCTGCCCAGAATTGTGCACCCGCAGCTGGGGGCGAACCAGCATCTGGAATTGCGGGGTATCGCCGCCAAACGGGCCTCGGTGATTGCCGCCGACGGGCGACCGGTGCTGGTTCCCGCCACCGCCTACCGGGTGCTGCTTGATGCCAGCCGGGCACCGAATGTGATGGGGTCGGCAGCCGTGATCGCCCGGGCTTTTGACAGGGCACGTGAAACGGAGCCGTCGATTCCGGTCATTGACACCCGGGAGCTGGCGGCCACGGTGGCGGGCAGGTCCACCCCGTATTCGGTGGCGGTGGTCCCGGAGCTGGCGGGCAAAGCAATCGCCGATGAGCTGGCCGGCCAGCCGGGGGTGATCGTCAATCCGGAAGCGGTTCTCGATGCCGCCGACCCCGGGTTCGCCCCGGAGATCATCGGGCGGGTGAAAAATTCCGTCGCCGATGATCTGCTGGGGGACCGCGGCTGGTTTGTGGCCATTGTCAACGAGCACGGCTCGGTGATCGACACTCTCGTGCAACATGACCCGGAGCCCGCCCCGGCCATCAGGCTGTCGCTGGATCCCCGCATCCAGCAGGCTGCCCAGGATGCGGTGAACCTTCGCCCGGAGATGAAAACCATGCTGGTGGCCATCAGGCCGTCCAACGGGGCGATCCTGGCGGTGGCGCAGACAGCACTCGCCGACGGTGATGGCCCGGTGGCGTTGACCGGGCAGTACCCGCCGGGATCGACGTTTAAAATCATCACCGCCACCGCCGGGATGATGGACCAGCAGTTAACCCCCCAGTCGATTGTGCCGTGCCCGGGAACCATGGATATCGGCCACCGCATCGTGACCAACTACAACGCGTTCTCCCTCGGCTCCGTGCCGCTGGAACGTGCATTCGCCGCTTCCTGCAACACCAGTTTCGCCGACATCTCCTCCCGGCTGGCCCCGGGGCAGCTGAAAGACATGGGCAAAAAATTCGGTCTCGGCATCGACTACCAGATCACCGGACTTCCCACCGTGACCGGATCTGTCCCGGACGGTGAGGAGCTGGTCGACCGCACCGAAGCCGGTTTCGGCCAGGGCAAGGATCTGGTCTCTCCCTTCGGCATGGCCCTGGTGGCCGCCACGGCGGCGCACGGTGCCACCCCGCTGCCGCAGCTGGTCCTCGGCGATGAGACCCTAACCAGCGAACACGTCGAACCCCCCTCCCCGGAGGCCATCGCCGGGCTGCAGCAGATGATGCGGCAGGTGGTGGCCACCGGTACCGCCCGCGGCATGCGGGCAGACGGTGAGATCCACGGCAAGACCGGTGAGGCCGAGGTCGCCGGCGGCTCCCACGCCTGGTTTGCCGGCTACCGCAACGACATTGCTTTCGCCACCCTGATTGTGTTCGGCGGCGGATCTGAATCATCGGTGGCGGTGACCGACCACTTCCTGCAGCTGCTCGACCAGCAGGGTCTCGGCTGACCGTCGGCTCCCCGCCGCCGGTTGGCACTGCCCGAACCCCACCCGCTTGTGCGTTGCCGATCTGCTTTTATCGGCCGGGGCGCCATGGTCCGGTACCGGCATGCGTGCACCGGCGGGCGGAACGCTGCCGCTTGGGGTTACCATAAATGGCATGTCCGCCACCCGAACAAAACTCACACCCGGTAAACCCACCCCCATCAGGAAGGTGCCGAAGGCGATTGAACGCCCCGAGTACGCCTGGAAAGACACAGTGGATGAAGCCAACGGGGAGCCTTTCGTTCAAACCCCGGAGACCATCGAAGCGATGCGGGAATCCTCCCGGATCGCCGCCAACGCCCTGGCCCTGGCAGGTCAAGCGGTCGCCCCCGGGGTGACCACCGATGAGCTGGACCGCATTGCCCACGAATACATGTGCGACCACGGCGCCTACCCGTCGACACTCGGATACCGCGGTTTCACCAAATCCTGCTGCACCTCCCTCAACGAGATCGTCTGCCACGGCATCCCCGACACCACGGTGATCCGGGACGGCGATATCGTCAACATCGATGTCACCGCCTACAAAAACGGCGTCCACGGTGACTGCAACCGCACGTTTTTGGCCGGCGATGTCTCCGAGGAGCACCGGCTTCTGGTTGAGCGCACCCACACAGCCACCCTGCGGGGGATCAAAGCCGCCAAACCCGGCCGGGAAATCAACGTCATCGGCCGGGTGATCGAAGCCTATGCGCACCGTTTCGGCTACAGCGTCGTCACCGATTTCACCGGGCACGGGGTGGGGCCGACCTTCCACAACGGCCTGGTGGTGCTGCACTACGATTCGATGGCCTACCGCGATGTTCTGGAACCTGGTATGACCCTGACCGTTGAGCCGATGATCAACCTGGGCGGCCTGGACTACGACATCTGGGATGACACCTGGACGGTGCAGAATGTGGACGGCAAATTCACCGCCCAGTTCGAACACACCCTGGTCATCACCGACGACGGCAACGAGATTCTCACCCTGCCGGACGCCGACATCGACGATTTCGACCACGACCGCCGCTTCAACTGAGTTCTGCCGCCGGGGCGGGGACAGCAAGCCCTGGCCCGCGGTGCGCAGGACCCGGGAGACCAAGGAAAGGGGCCGAGGATCCGGTGACAGCAGTTCTTATCGCGGGAACCACCTCTGATGCGGGAAAATCCGTTGTGGTCGCGGGCCTGTGCCGTGCTTTCGCCAGGCGCGGGATCAACGTGGCCCCGTTTAAGGCACAGAACATGTCAAACAACTCGACGGTGTGCCCCTCCGGCGGGGAGATCGGCCGCGCCCAGGCGCTGCAGGCGCTCGCCTGCGGGCTGGAGCCGTCGGTGGATTTCAATCCGGTGCTGCTCAAACCGGGTTCGGACCGGAAAAGCCAGCTGGTTGTGCAGGGTTTGAGTGCCGGGGAGGTTACCGCCACCAGCTATTTCGGGCACCGCTCGCATTTGCGCACCCTGGCCGCCGATACGCTGCACACCCTCGAAAAGCGTTTCGACCTCGTCATTTGCGAGGGGGCCGGATCGCCCGCCGAGATTAATCTGCGGCACAGCGATGTGGCCAATATGGGTCTGGTTGAAGCCCACGGACCCATGCCTGTCTACCTGGTCGGCGATATCGACCGCGGCGGGGTGCTGGCGCACCTGTTTGGCACCCACCGGATTTTGCCGGAGACGGACCGGGACATGATTGCCGGGTTCGTCATCAACAAATTCCGCGGTGACGAGACCATTTTGGCCCCGGGACTGGCGCAGCTCGAGCAGCTGACCGGGGTGGAAACAGTCGCCGTGCTGCCCTTTATCGACGGCCTGTGGGTCGATGCCGAGGATTCCCTGCAGTCGGTCACCGGAACCACCATCGGTCCGCGGACACCACCGGTTGGCACCCAGCGGCTCACGGTGGCCGCGATCCGGCTTCCCCGGGTATCCAATGCCACCGACGTGGAGGCACTGGCCTGTGAACCCGGGGTGAGCGTGACCTGGGTGGATAGTCCCGATGCCGTCGATGACGCCGACCTGGTGGTGCTACCGGGATCCAAGGCCACAGTCAGTGATCTCGCGTGGCTTGAAACCACCGGCATGGCGCAGGCGCTGGTTCGCCGGACCCGCGCCAACCAGCCGACCCTGGCAATCTGCGGCGGATTCCAGATGATGGCCACCACCATCTGTGACCCTGTCGAATCGAAAACCGACCACCCGGTGCCGGGCCTGGGTGTTTTCGACATGCGCATTGTCTTCGACAAGCAAAAAACCCTCATCCGCCACAAAAATGGCGCCTACGAGGTGCACCACGGGCAGGTGGCCGACAGCCGTGAACAGCCGTGGATCGGGCAAGAGGGGGCACACAGAGGCCACCTGTTCGGCACCCACCGGCACGGGCTGATGGAAGACGATTGTTTCCGCCGCGAGTTTCTGCGCGGGGTGGCCGCCGCCCGCGGGAAAACCGGTTTCATTGCCGCGGGGACAACATCATTTGCCGCAGAGCGTCTGCGCCAGCTCGACCTGATCGCCGACACCCTGGAATCCTGCTGGGATCTGGACCGTTTCCTGGCCGATGTGGAAGCCTTCACCCGCTAAAACCACCCCGTCGGGGGCTACGGCACCGCGCCGGTGCGCGGGGTGAAGACGCAGTCCCCGAGGCGCGTGTCCTGGTGCGGGGGAAGGGATCAGTCGGACCCGCAGATATCGGCGACGAGTGCTGTCACCCGCCGGTCAATGTCGTCGCGGATCAGGCGCAGACGCTGCGTGCCGTCGATGCCGCGCAGTGACGGCTCATCGGTGATCCACCGTTCCACCGGTGCCCGGCCGGTGTGATCCAGTTCGGCTTCTTCGCCGATAATCACGATCCGGTCAACTTCATCCAGCCATGCCGGATCAACCGGTGTGGGATGAGCGCCGCCGAAATCGCAGCCGAGTTCTTTCACCGATTCTTCCGCCGCGGCACTGGTCGTTTTCCCCGGCCGGGTGCCGGCGGACAAGACTTTCAGCCGGTCGCCTGCCCGCAGTCTGGCCAGGGCGGCGGCCATCTGTGATTTACCGCCGTTTTTCACGCACACGAACAACACTGTCGGGGTGGGGGAACCAGTCATGGGGTCAGGGTGCTTTCCGGTTTGGGGGGACGGTGGGTGTCCGGGCCGTGCCGCCGGCAGCGGGTGATGGACCCGTGTGCAGTCGTTTGCTTTTCTGATTGTGCACGAGATACAGGTTCAGCCGCCGGGACCGGGGGTGCGGTGGATGGAAAAGAAAAGAACAACCTAGTGCACCCGGGCGGGCGGCATATCTTTCGGATCGGTGACACCGGGGCGCCACAGCATCCACATCGCCGGCAGGGATACAACCGCGAACAGCCCGTAGACAAGGGCAAACGACAACCCGGTGCCGACAACCGTGTGGCTCAGTGCCACCATCGCACAGGCCGCGGTCATGCCGGTCATCGCCACAGACCCGGTGACCTGCAGGGCGGAGGAGACGAACCCGGTGTCCTCGGCCGGGCAGTAGGCGAGAGCCTCACTGGACATCCGCGGGTAAAGGAACCCGATGCCGAAAGCCCAGATTCCCCAGCCGGCCACCAACCACACCCAGTGCAGGCCTACCAGCAGGGCCACGATAATCACCGCCACCCCGGCGAAGCCGGTGGCCGCGCACACCCGTCCCGCCTGGGGGAGAGTGGTTTTCTCACTGAGCTTCGCCTGCACCTGGGAACCGATAAACCACGTCAGTCCCGAGACCGACAACCCGATACCGGTCAGTGTCGGACCCAGATGATCACGGTGGGCCAGCATCAGCGGCAGATAGATTTCCGCGGCGAACATGGTGTCGGCGATCCCGCGGGTGGCGACCAGTTTGGCCGTGGCGGTCCGGCCGGTGAAAAGACCCGCCGGAACCAAAGGTTTCAAGCCCCGCACAATCACCGCTCCCAGCAGCACAAACACCACCGCACCCACGGCCGGGGACAGTTTCACCGTGCCGGATAATCCGCTGGCTGCCGCGGCCACCACCACACTGGCGGTGATCTGGTTAACCGCCCCGCGGGGTGCCCGGGCACGGACCGGCTCCAGCGCCACCAGGGGTTTGATCAACAGCACAACAGCCGCCACCAGCAGCGCCAGAGTAAAAGCGAACACGGCATGCCAGGTGGAATAGGCGGCCAGAAGACCCGCCACCGACGGGCCGAGAAGTGACGGCAACAGCCAGGCGGCGGCGAAACCGGCGAACACCGCGGTCCTGATCGCCGGGGGATAGGCCTGGGCGATCACCGCATAGACGGCGACAATGAGAAAACCGATCCCCAACCCCTGGATCGCCCGGGACAGCAAAAACACCGCCATGGTGGGGGCCACAATCGACAGCACCAGACCCACAGCCAAAAAACCCGCGCCCCACCACACGGAGGTCCGGGCGCCACGCATGGTGCACACAATCCCGGAGACCACCATCGCCACCAGGGAGAAACTCATCGGCAGCACGAACGCCGCCGAATAGGCCGACTGGTCACCGAAATCCCGGGTGATTGTCGGCATGACGGCCGTCACCGCCGTCTGGTCGAAAGCACAGCCGGTGATCACCGTGTACAACCCGATCGACAGCGGCCGGTAGTCGGACGAGAAGACCCCTGGTCTGATACCCGGGGTCCCGGCGGGAGGCTGGGGATTCACGGCGGTCATGACCGGCTATTGTATCCCCGCATTTCGGCCGTGGACAAAGCCACGGGACCCGGGGGGCGGCGGCTAGTCGAAGTCCAGGCCGAGGACCGCGTTTTCGGTCAGCTCCGGCAGGGCCGGGTGAATCCAGTAGGAATCCCGGGCGAAGGTGCGCATATCCATATTGTGGGCCATGGCGACAACCAGCTCGTGGATGAGAGTCGATGCCTGCGGGCCGATAATGTGCGCACCCAGCAACCGACCGGATTTTCTGTCCGCGACCAGCTTCGCGAAACCGGTGTCGTCCTCCAGAGCCCAGCCGTAGGCGACATCACCGTATTTCTGCACTTTCACCGTGATGTCGTACCCGGCGTCCCGGGCCTGCTTCTCGGTCATACCGACAGTGGCGATCTGCGGGTGGGTGAAAATCGCCGACGGCACCACCTCGTGCGGCAGCGGGATCATCTGATCCGGGTGGGTGATGTTGTGCACCACCGCCCGCTGCTCGGCATTGGCGACATGTTTGAGCTGGTACGGGCTGGAGACATCGCCCAATGCCCACACCCCGGCAACCGAAGTGCGGCCGAACTCATCGACTTTCACCCGCCTGCCGTCCATGTCGATTCCGGCGGCATCAAGGTTGAGCAGGTCACCGTTGGGGGTGCGTCCGGTCGCGCACAACAGCACATCGGCGGCAATTTCCTCGCCGTTGTCGAGCACAAGATGCACCCGGCCCCCCTCATCCTCCCAGGCTTTCTCGGTGGTGCGCCCCAGTTTCAGAGTCCAGTTTTGTGCGGCAATGGCGGTGAAAGCATCACTGACCTCATCGTCAAGGTGCCGCAGCAGCCGGCTACTGCGGTTGACGACGGTGACATCGACCCCGAGGGCGGAAAACACGTGGGCGAATTCCGCCGCAATGAACCCGCCGCCGACAATGACCATCGACCCGGGCAGCTCGGCAAGACGCATGATGGTCTCGTTGGTGTGGCAGGTGATGCCGCTGTGCTCGAACACCGGCAGAATATGCGGCCGCGCCCCGGCGGCGATGACAATGGTCTCGGCGGTAATCAGGCGCGGGGTGTTCCCGTCGGAAGTCTCAATGGTCTTCGGGCCGATGAAACGGGCCTGTCCGTCGAAGACATCGATGTCCGGGCATTGGTCGCCGCGGCGGTAGGATTCACCGCCCCGGGCAATCGGATCCACCCGTTGGGCAAACACCCGGTTTTTTATCCCCTGCCAATCCACCTGATCGACATGGGCGGAAATACCCAGCCGCTCCGCGGAGCGTACGGTGTTGGCAGCGTCTGCTGCCAGCACGAACATTTTCGTCGGAATGCAGCCGACATTCAGGCAGGTGCCGCCGAAACGCCCCTTCTCGCAGATGGCGATTTTTTTGCCCTCGAACGCAGGCCCGGGAATCGAATTACCCGAACCGGTGCCGATGATGATCAGGTCGTAGACCTCGGGATCAGTGGTGGTATGCATGCGAAAAACCGTGCCCTTCAACAAGTGGGGTCAATATGTCAGCTCACCGACCAACATACGTCTGTTCACCGCCGCACAGCACCATCCCCGGCGGCAAGCGGTGATCCGGCCGGGTGTGCAGGGGCGGATCACCGGGACAGGTGGTGGCCCATCGTGGGGTTGCCGTCGTCGTCGAAATCGGAGACCCCGTTTCCCAGTGACCGGTTCAACAGCCACCGGGCCATGATCGCCATCGCCCGGTTACGGACGGATTTTTCCGAAAGATAGACATCGTGTTTGGCGCCGGGAACCGAGACGATGGTGACGTCCTCGGCGAGATTCGGCGCCCACTTTTGACACTGGTGCACATTGAGCACCACATCGGCCCGGTGGGATTTGGCGCTGAACGGTTTCGACAGACGTGATCTGCTGGAGGTCACCACCAGGCAGGGGACACCCATGTTGATGCCGCCGTCGTGCAGCTTTTTCTGCCCGTCGGCCACGGCTTTGGTCCAGCCCCAGGTCATGGGGAATCCACCGAAGGGTTTGAAGTTGAGGTTGTAGTCCCATTCCCCGTCGGCGGAGACATGGATGGACTTCCAGTAGGTGCCCAGGCGGAAACCGGGCAATTTCATGTCCGGCCGGTGGCCGCCGATGAAGGTGATGAGTTTTTTCGACACGGTTTCCGCCGCCGGGGGAACCATGATGTCGAGCCACGGGCTGTTGAAGATGGCCCCGGCCAGGGCGTTGTGGCGTCTGGTGGCATCTGCGTCGCCCGCCAGCATGCCGCGGCGCAGATAATCGGCCCACAATGCGGTGATAATGCCGCCGGTGGAATGCGGGCACATCACCACCCGGCGGTGGTTTCTCAGCAGCACATCCATGGCCGCGTCGAGGTCGCCGAAATACTCGGACAAATCCAGGCAATGGTGGAAACGCTGGCCCGGCCGGTGGGAGCGGCCGCATTTGCGCAAATCAACGGCACTGTAGTCAAGGCCCAGCCGGGCGAAAAACTCGGCGGCGTGGGTCTGGAAAAAATAGTCGGTCATACCGTGGACATGCAGCATCGCCGTGTCAGCCGGTGTCCACCCCGCGGGACGGTAGCGGATGAGAGTGCAGGCCACATCACCTTCCCCGTTGGGATCCGGACCCAGCTCAATGGTGGTCTTCTCGTAGTCGGGGCCCAGTTCGTCGGGATACCAGACACAGCCGACATCGGTGTAGCCGTTGTCGCCGGTGCCGGGGGGCGGGGTGGGGGTGTCTGCGCTCATGGGTTTTACTGTAGTAACGCATGCGCCGGGGGCGGAAAACATCCCGGCCGGGCGATGACCTCCCCGGTTGCCTGAACCAGGTGTCCCGTGCGGGCAGCTGCCGGGACTGCTGCCGCATACCTGATGCGCCGCCAGAGGGGGATGCGGGGTGGGTGTGTCCTCCCGTGCGGGGGTATTCGGGCGTGTCACGGCATGTGATACGGGGGCGTGGTGGGGTGGCTGGCAAAGCCGTTTGAAGGTATTGCCGGGTATCTTAAGCGACAAGCCGGTGACCGGCGTAGAATGTGCCGGGTACAAAGCGACCACCCAAAACACCCCCAACGGGGTGGATAGGGCCGGTACCACCGGACATCCGTGTGACGGTTCCGGTGGCCGCCTGGTCCACGAACTGACGAAGACGCAAGAAAAGAGATGTTTGTTTAACCGTGACTGATTCGAAAGCTGCATCCCAAATCACAGATGAAGTCGATGTCCTGCTGATCGGCGCGGGCATTATGTCCGCAACGCTCGGTTCCATGCTCAACCAGCTCGAGCCCGGTTGGACCCAGATGTATCTCGAGCGTCTTGACGGCCCGGCGGAAGAATCCTCCTCGCCGTGGAACAACGCCGGCACCGGGCACTCGGCTTTGTGCGAGCTGAACTACACGCCCGAGGTCGGCGGGCGCATCCAGACCAAGAAGGCCCTGGCGGTCAACGAGAAATTCCAGGTTTCGCGCCAATTCTGGTCCTTCCTCATCGAAAACGGCCAGCTGCAGGACCCGGATGAGTTCATCCACTCTGTTCCCCACGTCAGCTTCGCCCAGGGCCGGGACCAGATTGACTACCTGCGCAAACGCTTCGAGGCGCTGCGCAAGCACCCGCTGTTCCCGGACATGAAGTTCACCGACGACAGGGACGAATTCGCCGAATTCCTGCCGCTGATGGCCAAGGGCCGCAACTTCGACGAGAATCCGGTGGCCATTTCCTGGACGGAAGCGGGAACCGACATCAACTACGGTGCCCTGACCCGCCAGTTCCTCCATGTCGCCAAGGACAATGGCGCTGAAATCCGTTACGGCCACGAGGTCACCAACATCTCCCACGCGGGTGACCAGTGGAAGGTGGAGGCCACCAACGTCCACACCGGTGACAAGCAGGTCATCAAAGCCAACTTCGTGTTCGTCGGGGCCGGCGGCATGGCCCTGCCCCTGCTGCAGAAAGCCGGTATCCCCGAAATCCGCGGCTTCGGCGGTTTCCCGGTCTCCGGTGAATGGCTGCGCTGCACCAACCAGGAGATTATCGACCAGCACCACGCCAAGGTCTACGGCAAAGCCTCCGTCGGCGCCCCGCCGATGTCGGTGCCGCACCTGGATACCCGCGTCATTGACGGAAAAACCGGGCTTCTGTTCGGCCCCTACGCCGGGTGGACCCCGAAGTTTTTGAAGAACGGGTCCTGGTTCGACCTGATCAAATCCCTGCGCCCGACCAACGTCATGTCGCTGCTGTCGGTTGGTGTGCAGGAAATGGGGCTGACCAAGTACCTGATCGAAGAGGTGCTCAAAGACCAGGAAGCCCGCATGGAATCGCTGCGCGAATACATGCCGTCGGCCAAGACCGAGGACTGGGAGCTGGTCACCGCCGGCCAGCGTGTCCAGGTCATCAAGCCGATTGTCGGCCCCCGTTTCGGTTCCCTGGAATTCGGTACCGCCCTGATCAACAACTCCGAGGGGTCGATCGCCGGTATTCTCGGCGCGTCCCCGGGAGCATCCATCGCCCCGGCCGCCATGCTGGAACTGCTGGAGCGCTGCTTCGGCGACCACATGGTTGAGTGGGGCGACAAGATCAAGGAAATGGTTCCCTCCTACGGCGTGAAGCTGGCTGCTCACCCGGAGATGTTCCACGAGCAGTGGGACCGCACCGAGCGGATCCTCAAGCTCGCCGACCACAGCGACTCCAAGCACGGGCGCAAAAAGTAGCACACTGCGTTTTCGCTCCTCATCCACTCTGTCGGCCGCCGGGTGTGTGTCTTTAACTGTTGAAAAAAGACAACCCCGGCGGCCGAGCCATGTCCCGGGCTGCACAGGTTGTGGGACGGCTAAGCCGGTACAGTTGATGACACACCCTGGGGTGCTGCCACAGCACCTCCACAGGCAGATACTTTTCTTCTTTTCCCGCACCATCCACAAGCAGTAAAGGTCAGGGCTTTTCCATGAGCGATACCGGTGCCACCACAACCAGTTCCCGCACGCGCAGTGCCGGCTACCCGTTTTCCGCGGTGGTCGGCCAGGACCAGCTGCGTCTGGCCCTGATCTTGACCGCCATTTCCCCGCGGATCGGCGGTGTGGTCATCCGGGGGGAGAAAGGAACCGCGAAAACCACCACGGTGCGCGGCTTCCAGAAGATTCTCGGTGACGCCCCGCTGGTGCAGCTGCCCATCGGCGCCACCGAAGACCGGGTTGTCGGGTCATTGGACGTCGAAACGGTTCTGACAACCGGCAAAGCCCAGTACAAGCCGGGACTTCTGGTCCAGGCCGACGGTGGGATTCTCTACGTCGACGAGGTCAACCTGTTGGCCGACCATTTGGTCGATGCGCTGCTCGATGCCGCAGCCACCGGACAGGTCACCATTGAACGTGACGGAATCTCACACACCTCGGCCACCGATTTCGTACTGGTGGGCACCATGAACCCGGAGGAAGGGGAGCTGCGCCCCCAGTTGCTCGACCGCTTCGGCCTGGCTGTTGATGTGGCCGCCTCCCGCGATGTGGAGGTCCGTACCGCAATTATGCGGCAGCGGCTGGCCTATGAAGCGGACCCGGACGGTTTCGCCGCCTCCTTCGCCGAGGAAGACACCCAGGTGACCCGCGCCATCGCCCGGGCAAGGGATCTGGTGGGGCAGGTGGTGCTGACAGCCACCAACCTGGCACGCATCGCCCATATTTGTGCCGCTTTCGATGTTGA
>NZ_JAFLEQ010000003.1:289376-289830 GCF_017307055.1 Corynebacterium mendelii
GACAACGGTCTCCGATGACGACATCAAAATTGCCGCACAGCTGGCCTTGCCGCACCGCAGGCGGCGTGATCCCTTCGATGAGCCCGGACTGGACCAGGAGCAGCTCGACGAAGAGATGGACAAGGCCAAACAGGACATTCCCGACGAAGAGGAACCGGACAGTCAACCGGACGACCTGCCGGACGGCGCTGATGACGGGTCCCGGCAGCCAGACACCGAACCGCAGGAATCCGACGGCACCCGGGAAGAAAAAGACGATGACGATCAGGCGCCGGGTGATGGGGTAACGGGTCATGCCGCGACCGGTTCACCCTTTCGTTCCCCGGGTGTTCCGGCGGACCGGAATAGGTGAAGAAGGCCTACCGGGCAGAAGATCGAAAGCCTATTCCGCCCAAGGATCGACTGTCCGGGCGGTTAAAGGCGGTCATGGTGTCAATGTGGTCGGTTCCGTGTT
>NZ_JAFLEQ010000003.1:289893-332652 GCF_017307055.1 Corynebacterium mendelii
GCGGATCGCTTCGCCGCGGGATGGAATCGAACCTGATTGTTTTCGTGGTCGATTCCTCCGGGTCGATGGCCGGCAAAGACCGGCTGCAGGCGGTGACCGGGGCGGTGATGTCGATGCTGCGGGATGCCTACCAGCGCCGCGACAAAGTGGCGGTGATCACCGTCAGGGGCAGCACACCCGAATTGGTGCTCCCGCCGACAGGCTCCACGGAAGTGGCGATGCGCCGCCTTGATGGTGCCCCCACCGGTGGCCGCACCCCCTTGGGCGAAGGACTCATGCTGGCCCATGAGGTCATTGAGCGGGAACACCGCAAAGACCCGACCAGACGGGCGCTGCTGGTGGCATTGACTGACGGGCGGGCCACCGGAACACAGGGCATGGCCGGCGTGGCCAAGGCCAGTGCGGTGATCGCCCAGCGGAAACTGGCCGGTTGCCTGGTCATCGACTGCGAGCAGTCACGGCGGGTGCGGCTGGGGCTGGCGCGCAAGCTGGCCGAACAATTGCAGGCGGCGTGTGTCACCCTGCCGGAGATTTCCGCGGAATCAGTCTCCGGGGTGATCAACACCATATAGTCACCTACCGCGGGGTGGCAGACGGTCCGGGGGTGGGCAGTGGGCTGCATTTCCTCTGCTTTCTCCGAAAGGTACCACCCCCAAGGTCCCTTTGTAGGGATGTATGAAGTTATTTACGTGCGGGTTTTTGTCTTTCTTTCCGCAAGAAATGACCATTGGGCCTGTTTATCGGGTATGTTAAGTGAGGCGAACATAAGTTAGTGCTCGAGGTGGATGCCCGGTGAGATCCGGCATCCCGGCCACGGGTTTCCCCGGTGTTTGCGCCATCCTTGCCCGCAGGGGCCGTGTCCGCCGGTCTCTGCCGGGTGATCACAAGCAGAAAGACCGTATTTTTTCCGTGCCCCCGTCACTTCATATCCGCCGCCGCCTGGTGGCTGTCACCGCCGCCATCGGCCTTGTTCTTCCCCTCGCCCATGTCCCGGTGGCCACCGCCTCGGTGGACAACACACTGGGACTGGTGGCGCAGCCGGACAAAAAACAGCACTTCGAACCCGGCCAGCCGGCCCTGCTGTGGAATCTTAGGGACCGGTTTTTCGAGTATCTCGGCGACCGGCCGACCCATTTTTTCGACGGTGCCGAACAAGGTGTGAACAAAGTCCTCGACCCCGACGATCCGCCGGCCACCATCGTGTGGCCGTGGGTGGACACCGTGCGGGAGTCCGAGGATGAAGTGGTGGTGCACTACACCGGGACTGTCTCCATGCTGTCCTACTGTGATTTTGCCCGGGCGGGGGAGAACCCCGATCCGGCCGCCACCGGTGAGATGGCCGCGAAATTCCGCGGCAATTGTTCACTGGATATCACGCTCAGCGAACCGTGGGTGAAGTTCAATCCGCTCACCGGGCGCGGCGAGTTGAGCGTGACCGTGCTGAGCAAACGCTACTCCGATGGCACCTGGATGGGTCCTGAGCGTGTGGTTTTCGCGAAATTCGAGGAAGGTGCTGCCGCCACTTCCTTCGAGGACGGGCTGGTGACCGTCTCCGGGGCGCCGTCGCTGCTGGATACCGCCGGGGCCCAGGCCATGGGCGGGTTCATTGATGTCGGTTCGGCGATGGCCAGCCTGTTTTTCACCTACAAAGGCGACAAACAATTACCCAAACCCAACGGCTACACCCCCACCGGGCATATGGCCGGCATCGCCACTTGGGGCGGATCAGCCGACCTGTTCCCGCGCAGTGACGGTTCTGTCGTCTATGTCGGCAACGTCGCCGGCTTTGGGGCAACGGGCCGTGCCCGGGTGATCCGGCGGGATTTTGACCGCATGGGGTATCCGGTCGATGTGGATGTTGATGCCCGTCTCGCGGCGGCGCTGGATACCGCCAATGATGTTGTTTACACGGCCACCGGCACCACTGTTGTTGCCCGGACCATGGACAACGACGTGCAAATCAGTGACAGACCCACCACCGTGGTCACCCTTGACGACGGCCGCACCATCACCGATATCGCCTACAACCCGGCTTCGGAAGTCATCGGCATCACCTCGCTGGGGGCACGTGACGCCGGGGCCCGCTACGGTGCCCGGTTCACCACTTTCGATCCTGCCACCGGCGCAGCCCGGACCGTCGATCTTCCCGCGGGCAGGGACCTGCACCAAGTCGCCGAGGACTACCTGGACTACTACAGCGATGAAACCTACGGTTCGCCCTTCGGCCACACCAACGGGGGCCTGCGGGCTTTAAGTGACGGAACCTGGCTGTATGTCCGTGACCATCCCACCGGTCGGCTTGACGGCACCGCCGACGGGAAAAGGGGTGCCGCCCCGGTACACATCACCCCGGAGCAGCCCGTCACCGCCACGGTGATTGAAACCGATGCCCTCGGCACGGAAAACGACGCCCTGAAAAGCGTGTCCGTCACCCCTGACGGCAACGGCGGTGACACCATAGCAATCTGGAACAGCTACGACGGCGACCTGGGAAAAATCGCTGTACTCCACTATGACGGCAACGGGATGTTCTCCACCGTCCACACTGTGTCCGGACTGGACAACTCCACCGTTGACGGCAAACCCAACTCCACCGGCGGACCGGTCGGTGCCATAGCCGGGGCGGGCTTTGACGCACAGGGGCGCATGCTGGTGGTCGGGGCCACCTCCGGGGTGGTCAATGTGGTTGATCCCGCCACCTATGAGGTCACCCAAACCGTCGGTATCGGTGAGGGAACCAAAGGCACCCAGGCCAATTCCAACAGCAGCCTGGTCATCAGCAACGGACAGGTGTACCTGCTCGAGCAGCTGAACCTGAACAAAGACGGTATTGAAGGCGACTTCGGCGGTGTCCACCGCTTGCGTGACCACAACAGCCCCGGTGCAGCCACCACCGGGGGCAACAAAGCCGACGGCTCGTTGATCACCACCGGCACCAGAGCGATGTTTCCCCCGGCAACCGACACCGGTACCGGCAACGGTGACGACACACAGACAGACACAGACGACGGCACCGACTCCGGCACCGGCACAAACACCGACACCGACACCGACACCGGCTCCAGCAGTGATTCGAATCCCGGAACCGGGTCGACCAGCGGAACCGGTGACGGTGCGCCGACGACTCCCGGCGGCACCGAAACCGGTAACGGACACAGCGCGCACACCCACACCGGTGGCGGTCACACTGTTTCCGACGGCACCGGCGGCATACCGGTTAGCGGCCAGGCAGCGCTGGTAGCCGTGATCAGTCTGCTCACCGTCGTGATGGGGATTCTCGCGGCAGGTCTGGCGGGATTTTTCCCGGCTGTTACGGGCGGATTGCCGTCTCTTCCCGCGCTTTCGCCCCTTGTGCCGTAACCGGCCCGCTCGTCCGCCCGCCGGTCGATGATCCCCATGAACTTTTCTTTAGCCACCAAACGCACTTCCCCATGAACGGACAACCACCCCCATGCACAACCAACGACGATTGACCAGACTGTGTCTGGCTGTCACCGCCACCATTTCCCTGTCACTGGCGGGCCTTCCGGCCAGCAGTGCCGAACCTGTGGGAACCCCCGATCCGACGTTCGGTCTCACCGACACCGGCGGCCCGGACGATAACACCGCCTACCCGGTCGGCACCCCGGCTGTGTCCTGGAATGTCATGAACACCTTCGTCAACGCCGATCACGGTGGCTTCAACATGGTGTTCGACGGGGCGCAACTGGACTATCTCAACGACACCTACCGCCATGCGGTGTGGGCGTTTTCCGGCAAAGAGGTCAAGGACGGAAAAACCACCCTGTATTACCGGGGAACCGCCACAGCACTGCAGATGTGCACGATCTCCGATGAGATCAACGGAAAACGCATCCGCAAAAACTGTCTTCTCGACTTCACCCTCAAAGACCCGGTCATCTCCTGGGACAACACCACCGGGGAGGGGACGGTCACCTACATTTTCCACGGGGTGACCCGTTTCAACCCCACCTGGTACGGGCCGGAACGCTTTGTCTTCGGCACCTTCAACATGCTGGAGAACAAGGTTGTCGACACCCCGGCAACCACCCGCACCACCAACGGTGTGACCACCATCAGCCACCTGGGGCTGGCGCCGATTGAAACCACCAAAAAACTCACCGCCGGCCATCCCCGTGAGGGACTGGGCGAAAAGCTCTCCCCGCTGGAGTTCAGCTTCCCGGAAGATGACGCCGTTTTGCTGCCGTCGACTGTGGATGAATCACTGTCGGCGGTCACCATCGGCGATTACCCCGGTCCGGCCAACGAATTGTGGACCGTGGCCTACAACAAGGGGACAACCGTGCAGGCGAAGCCGGGGATCACCGCCCGGGCATCGCTTCGCGGATCCAACCCCGGCTACCGCAAGGGGCGGTTCGTCTCCATGCCGCAGTTGTCCCACGTGGATGTCACAGGCGATATCCCGGAGGGCATGAGTGTCGACTTCGGTTCCGGGCGGATCAGCTACAAAGCCCCGGAATCGGCACTGGGCACCACCGTCGAAATCCCGGTGACGATCCACTGGCTGGACACAACCACCAGCCAGACGACAGCCACCTTCCGGGTCAGTGCCACCGGCCAAGCCCCCGGGAGCGATCCCACCCCGGATCCGGGTCCGGCGACGTCACCGACATCCACCCCCACCACCGAGACGCCGCAACCGACGACCGGTACCACGCCGGACGCCACCACCACAGACAGCACCTCCCGGCCCCAGACTCCGGCGCACAACGACAACACCGCCGATGAACCGGTTGCCGGGAAAACCACCACCGCAGTGTTGACGACCGTCATCGCTTTTATCGCAGCCATGGGGCTGGGCATCCTCGGCTCCCTGGTGGCGGTCTTCGCCGCCGGTGGTGTTCCGGGGGCCGACCCCGCACCGTTTTTCCGGCACCGGTAGCCGAACCGGACACCCAACAAACCAGTCGTTACTGATACACAAACAATTTTTTAAAGGACCCCCTCCATGAACAAACACTCCCGCCGCATCCCGACAATAGGTATCGCGGCAGTGACAGCCCTCACCCTGGCAATCAGTCCGGTCGTCCCGGTTGGTGCGGCCGAAGACGCCGGTTACGTGCAGACGGCAACGGTTGACACCAAACAGGTTGAACCCACCTATCTGGCATCGGCGAGACTGTTCGCCCTGTCCAACGGCAACGTGACACTGGTGACCAAACACGGTGTGTTCACCGCCGACGGTGAGACCCTGGAACGGGTGTCCGCCGAAGAATCGGGCACTGATCCGGAAACCTCGGCTGAAGCGGCCGGCACCGACATCTACATGGTCACCGGCGGCAACAATATCGTGAAGGTGGACACCACCACCGGCAGTGTCTCGAATTTCGCCACCGCCGGTGGCGCACAGGACCATGTCAGCGGTATTGCGGTGACCACCGACGCGAGCAAGCTCGGCGTGATGACCACCGACAACAAAGCCAACGCACAGTTTTTCGTCTACGACCTGGCCACCGGGGAAGAGCAGTCGGTATGGCAACTGCCCAAGCGCAGCGAATTGTATCCGGGTGTCAGTGATGAGGACGACGACTCGACCTTCCTGTCGCCGTGGGGAACCTACAACCGCAACGGATTCGGCGAATCATTGTCCGCCATGCCGGACGGCACGTTCCTGTGGTGGGCTGAAGCCTCCAACGGGTGGGGATCGCCCAGCCAGCCGCCGTTGAGCCTTGATCCGTCGGACAAGTCCATCACCATCATCGAAGCCGGCGAGCAGTTCCAGCAAAGCCCCACCCAGGGGGCGGCCCGGGAAATGATCACCGAAGGCAACAATGTGGTGTTTTTCTCCCACGTCGGCAATGATTCAGGCGACTACCCGGATCCGCAGGACATTGGTGTCTACACCTATGCCGACCGGGGGCTGACCACACGTTCTTACGGCAGGATCGACGGTCTGCTGCAGATCACCGGGGTGACCTTCACCGCTGACGGCACCGAACTCGCGGTCGGCTCGCAGGACGGGGCCCTGGCCTTCGTGGACGCGGACACCCTGGAAATCAAGGAAGAATCCACCCCGTTCAAGGACTTCCACCACTTCAACCAGCGCCACCGCAGACCGCTGGTGCGTATCGGCGACAACTACTATGTCGCCGCCGCAAAAAGCGCCGAAGAAGACGAGACACTGCTCATCGTCAAAGCATCCCCGAAAGACGACTCCGAAAACACCGCAAAACCTTCACTCAGCTTCGACTACACCCTGAGTTACGGGTCAAACCAGGCGACGGTTGGTGAGACGAGCAGGAAAACCCCAAAGATTCTGGGCACCGATTTCAGCCCGAAAGCAAAGCCCGACGATGCCGTATTCAGCCTCAACGCACCGGTACCGGCAGGCATGAGCATTGATGCCGCAACCGGGGAAGTGTCTTTTACCCCGGAAGCCGCCGGTGAGGTCCAGGGCACGGTACGGATGCTGATCCCCTCCGAAAACAAATACACCGAGGCCGGTTACGTCTTCACCGTCGCGGAAGCCACCCCCACCGATCCGACCGGGGGCATGACACCCGCAGCCGCCCCGATCCCGTCCTACGGCACAATCACGGGTACCGCGTCAACGACTGTCACCCAAGCGGTCGACCTGGTGGATCTGGACAGTTCCGAACAGCCGGAAAAACCCGCCGATGCTTTCTACATTCTTTACGGCCCGGCACCCGACGGACTGACGATCAACCGGGAGACAGGCGAGCTGACCTGGGTCAACGCCCGCGCCGGGGAGACCAGAGGGCTGGTTCGCCTGGTGATTCCGTCGAGGAACCAGTACGTGGAGTCCGGCTACGTGTTCACCATCTCCGAATCCGGTACCGGCGGCACAGACAGTGACACAGAGGCGGTCCCCGGCAACGACTATGTCTTCCACTACACCTACACCGGCACAGCGACAGTGGGGGAGACCTTCACCGTCCCACCGGAATTCATTGATCCGGCCACCGGGAAAAAGCTCACTGCCCCGGCGGGCACGATGTTCACCCCGATGTTCCCGACGCTGCCCCAGGGGGTGTCGATGGATGGGAACACCGGTGTGTTGACCATCACCCCGGAAACCCCCGGCGACATCTCCCTTCTCGTCAGGGCGATCATGCCCGGAAGCGAGAGGATCTACACCGGTGACGCACGATTTACCGTCAAAGACGACTCCACCGGCGACAGTGGGGAAGACCGGGACAAAGACGAGGACAGCGGACAAGACAACGACGGTGACACAGACGGCGGCACCAGTGGCGACACCTTTGAGCTTTCCACGGACATCAGCCGGGCCGCGGGCACAGTGGACGGCAAAGCCGTGGTCGCAACGACGATGACGTTCGCTCCTGTGGTCACCGTCGGCGGCACCCCGGTGATCCCCGATGGCGCGACCTTCCGCCTGGATGATGCCCCTGACGGGGCCACCATCAATGTCCACAATGGTGCTGTCAGCTTCACCCCGGCGCAACCGGGCAAATACAGCTTCACCATCTCCCTGGCGGTCGGCGGGCAAACACGCGCTACCACCACCGCCACGGTCTACGCCCAGGCGCCCCAAGCGCCGGAGAGTGACACAAACACCCCGGAAAGAGACGATCAGGAGGAGAAAAAACCCGCCGGCACACAGTCGACGGACAACACCGATGGCACCACCACCGGCAGGCGGGACACTGCCACGCCCGGCGGGTTCTCCGTCCAGGGAAGCTCGGTGATCTCCGATGACAGGGGAGTACGGATGCAGGGCAGCTCGTTGGGATCGTCGACGACCGGCGGTGGTCCGGATGTCACCAAGATCGGTCCGCTGACAGTCCTGCTGCCTTTGTTGACCCTGCTGGCTCTGCTGGCAGGCACATTCGGATTGTTCCGCACACTGCCGGGGGTGCCCCGCTAGCAACCCCGTCGACAACGCCGCAAGCCGACGTGCGGCTGCACCTGCACCCACCGCCGGACGGCGGTGGCAGCCTGGATCACACCGGGCTGCCATCGCTGTTCGGCATTTGTGCTACCCCCATTTGATGTCCCCAAATAAAAAACAGCTTTAGTGTGATGCACAAGCGTGGCGACCCTTATGAACCCATGCGGAAACGGAAACCGGTGCTGCGCACGGACGGTTCGGCAGAGGGTGAAGTAAGTGGCTGACCCATCCCCCTCAGGATGCAGGTGGGGTTCTGGCAGATAGTGCTCTAACAGGGTAAATGTCAGCGCTGCCGGGGTGGGGAGGGTGGTTGTTCTGGTGTGGCCCCGGTGGGATGGGTGGTGCGGGGCGGGAATATCAGATACAGGCAAGGCGACCCAAACAAAACCCGGTCGTTTGCTAGGAACTCAGACTCATTAAAGGTATACTCATTTGAAAAGATCACACGTTGTTTTCCGGCAGTTCGCCGACCGTGTGACGCACAAGGTTTCCCCAACTGTTCTCACACGCTCAGTCGGAGGGGCCGGACGTGAAAACCCCTACCTTAAGGCTGACAACAACACATGAGTTCTTCCCGCCGTATCCGCCGCACCGGCATTGCCGTGATGGCATCCCTGGCCATGACGCTGACCCCCATTGCTGTGGTGGCTCCCGCTTCCGCGGCCGACACCTTGGCCACTTCCGGCAGTACCACCTCGACTGGCGGGCTGAGTTTCGTCAAAGTCTCCGATGCCTCCACTGATTTGGGCGATGGCAACCGGGTGATGGTCACCACCCCGCAGGGAATTCTGCTTCCCGGCGGTTCATCCTGGTCGCCGTCGCTGTTCCGGTGGAGCTACGACCTGGTTGGCGCCGAAATCAAGGACGAGAATATCTACGACCGCGGTTTCGTCGCCGCTGAAGCGGGCGGCGGCAGTGTCGTCACCGTCTTGTCCGGCAAGGTCTACCGCTACGCGGTCACGGATTCCGGGTTATCCGAACAGGGAACTGAACTGGCAGTGCTTCCGGGCGGGGAGCCGTATGTCAGCGGTGTGGCGGTCGGTACCGACGGATCCATTGCGGTGACCTGGTACACCGATGAAGGAACCATCAGCGATTCCGTGCGCACCGGGCATGTAATGGTCATTGGTGCGGACGGTGAAAAAACAGTCACCGACTTCCCGGATCTGGCGACGCTGTACCCGGGCAAAAAAGTCGGTAAAGCGGCGCTGGGTGACTACGGCGGATCGGTCAACCGTCTCAAGGCGCTTTCCGACGGCAGCTTCATCTTTTACAGCAACAACATCGGCAGCGGCCGCGGCGAAGACAACCGCGACGCCAACCAGCCGCTGCACATCACCGTCACTGGCACAGCCACGGAAGTTTCAGCCTTCCAGCAGGGTGACCAGATTGCTCAGCCGGCCAGTGAGAATTCCGGCAACGGCGTCGGTTCCTTCTACACCAACACCGACGACGGCTCTGTCGCCTTCTGGAACTACTACGCCACCGATCCCACCATGGGTCGGGTGAACCGCCTGTTTGTCATGCACTACGCCGACGGTGAGCTGACCCCCACCGCTTTGAACGGCGAGGTGGCAGACCTTGACGGCAAAAACATCGGCGGTATCGTCACCCGTGGCGGCAAAGCATACGTCTACACAGTCTCCGACAGTCTCATCCACACCTTCGATCTGGCCACCGGCACCCGGGAGGCAACCTTCGATCTGAACTCCGCCGATGAGGTGACCATCCCGGAAGACTCCAACCACACCACCGTCACCAACAAGCTGGCCATATACGGCGATGATCTCTACGTTGTTGCCCCGGCTGAAAAAACCAGCTGGAGGGACAGCGGCCAGATGATCAAACTGGCCATGCCCCCGGTCCAGTCGCCTGATACCGGCACCCAGTCGCCGGTCACCGAAGACACCTCCCCGGCCGAGTTGAGCTGGATCAGCCGCAGTCCCGATACCGAGGATCTGGAACCTTCCGACAAATACACCCTCGGCGTTCTCGCCGATGGTCTGTTCGCCGGCACTGGTTCCTGGAGCACCGACGAGTTCTTCCTCGACAAGAACCTGGCCGCCACCAAGATCGCCGATGACAAGGTCGCCGAATTCGACAGGGCGGTCTTCGACAAGGCCACCTCGACGCTCTACACCACCGAAGGCACCACCATCAGCAAGCGTGTCATCGGTGACACCACCATTGGTGAGGAGACAGTCATCGCCGAATTGACCGCGCCGGCCGACAGTGATTTCAACTACCAGATCACCGGCCTGGCGCTGCAGCCAACCGGTCAGCTGGCGGTTACGTACGTCCACGACACCGGCGGATGGGCCGACGGTACCCGCCACGGGCATGTGCTCATTGTTGACGCAGACGGAATGAAGAAAACCGTTGATTTCCCCGGCTACCAGGACCTGTTCGGCCGGGAGGACGTCAACAAAAACGCCCTCGGCGGCGGCAGCACGGGATTCCCCAACCATCTTCTGGCCATGGCTGATGGAAGCTACATCCTGTGGGGCAACAGCCTGCAGGACGGCCAATCCGAAGAGAATCCGACAACCGCCGTTGGCGCGGTGCATATTGTGCCCACCGCCGATGGTGCGGAAATCACCGAAATCAAGGGCTACACCGCGCCTGCGGAAAACCCGAACAACTACGTGAAAACCATGTACTCGAATCCGGCCAGCGGATACGTGGCAATGTTCAACAACCGGGCCACCAACGACTCGGGTTCCGCCGCACCGTTGCTCTACATCTCCAAGTACATGGACGGAAAGCTGGTGCCCACCGCCGTCAACGGGGATGTCTCTGACATGGTGGGCGGTATCGGCGGTGTGGTCACCCGTGGCGACAACGCCTATGTGTTCGACTGGAAGACCGGCGACATCCATGTGATCGACATCACCACCGGTAAAAAGACCGGCACCTTCAATATGGTCGGCACCGGCAAACTGGATTCCTACCCGGAGATCAGATACTACTCTTCCACCGGAAATTCCCTGGTCAAAGACGGCAATGACTTGTATGCGGTGCTGACCGTCAACGACGGCTGGCCCTCTGCCGGTGCGCTGGTCAAACTGCAGTGGGTGCCGGAAACGGCCACCCCGAAAGACAACACCGTCTACAGCTTCAGCTACCCGCAGGACGTGACCGCAGAGAAAGACACCGCCGCGCAAGCTCCGGTGACCTTTACGGCAGAAGGTGCTGCCACCGCGGTACCGGATAACACCACTTTCGCGCTCAAAGAGCCGGTGGACGGTATGGCGGTAGCCGATGATGGTGTGGTCACCTTCACCGCCACCGACGCACACAGTGGCACCACTGTCACCGCACAGGTGACCGCCACCTACGCCGACGGCTCCTCCGCGTCCGCCCCGGTGAGTTTCGCGGTAGCCGCCGATACAAAAGACAACGAGCGCTACACCCCCAGCTATGTGCAGGGGATGGAAGCCACTGTCGGCGGCAGCGCCAGTTCACAGATCAGCTTCACCGCCGACGGCGCCCAGGCCACACCGGAAAACGTCACTTATGCGCTTTCAAGCCAGGTCGACGGCATGACGGTGGATGCTGACGGCACTGTCACCCTCACCCCGGTCGAAGCCCAGGCTGATTCCACTGTGGAGGCAACCGTGCAGGTCACCTACGGTGATTCCACAACGGAACAAACCCCGGTGAGTTTCAAAGTGAAAGCCGCGGAGAAAGAGGAGCCGACAACCAACACGCTCTACAGTTTCCGCTACACCTTTGGCGACGACGCCAAAGGTGGTGCCGCCAAACCCGGTGACACCGCCACCAAGAAGCCGATTTTCATGAAAGCGGGCGAATACACCGACCTGCCGGCCGCGTCCTTCCCCGAGATCACCGGATACCGGCTGGATACCCCGGATGCCCGCAGCGACCTGTCGATCGATAGCGACAGCGGTGTGATCACTTTCGCCCCCACCACCGACGAGCCGATTCCTGACGGCGATGATTTCATGTACTTCAGCGTACCGGTCACCGTCACCTACGCCGACGGCTCGGAAAGCTCCACCAGCACCGGTTTCACCCTTCTGCGGGGTGAAAAACAGCCGGTTGAGGACAAAGACAACATCATCTACTCGGTCAACTACGCCGGGGTGACCGAGGCGTTCCCCTCCACTCCCGTCACCCTGGCCGCCCCCACCCTCGATGTGGTGGCCACCAGCGAGTATGAAACTCTCCCGGTCGAAAACGGCACCACGTTTGCAGCTTTCCCGGCGGGCTCCGGCAAAGAACTGCCCGCCGGCATGGAATTGGCCGATGACGGCTCCTTGACCTACACCGCACCGGCCAACCAACAGCCCGGCACAGTATTCGCCGAAGTTGAGGTCACCTTCCCCGACTCCTCGGTGGGCAAGGCAATCGCGGCTTTTACGGTGAAAGAGAAAAAGACCACCACAGCCGACAGCATTGAACTGCACTACACCTTCAGCGATGACGGCACCGGTGGGTTTGCGAAACCGGGGGAGAGCGCGACAAAGAAACCCGGCTTCGACAAAAAAGCCGCCGACGGCACCGTGAACCCGTTGCGGGAAGACGAATTCCCCACTGTGACGGGCTACCGCCTCACCGGCACCGACATCCGCGCGGATGTGTCAATCGACGACAAAACCGGTGTGGTCACGTTCAGCCCCGTTAGCGACAAAGAACTCTCCGCCGACCAGGACAAAAAACTGGTGTCGGTGACAGTGACCGCCACCTTTGATGACGGCTCCGAGAGCATTGATGCGGTGCTGTTCACCCTTGTCCGTGGTGATGACAGCACAGCCAACTCCACCACCGCGACAACGTATTCGGTCCAGTACGCCGAATCGAAAATCCTTGAAGGTCCCGCCGGAACCCCGGTGGCAGCCCTGCCGACAATGGACAAGATTGCAACCGGTGAATACGAGACCGAGGCGATTCCCGCCGGTACCGTCTTCGAGGCCTACCCGGCTGACAGCACAAAAGCCCTGCCGCCGAATGTGACCGTCAATCCCACCGACGGTTCAGTGACTTTCACCCCTTCCGAGGACCAGGCCGGAAGCACCCTGTTCGCCCACGTCAAGGTGACCTTCCCCGACAAGTCGGTGACCAGTGCTGTCGCCGCGATGAAAGTGACCGAAAAACAACAGCAGCCGACCGCGGAGAAGTACTTCGTCTACTACACCGGCAAAAACACCGGCGGTGGCACCATCGATTTGGGCCCCACGGGCGCGAAATCGGCCACCAAACAGGTGGTGTTCGCCACCGGTGACGCCGAATACCACGAGGATGTCGACAAAGATGACTACCCGGCTGTCACCGGCTACAGCCTGGTGACCAACCGCGACGATGTGACCCTGGATGCCAGTAGTGGACAGATCACCTTCGCCCCGAAAGATTCCTCCGATGTTCCCGACGGGGAAAGAGCAACCATCGTCTACATTCCGGTGACTGTCACCTACTCCGACGGCTCTACCGATGTGGCCACAGCCACGTTCACCGTGTTCCGCCCGGTCAGTGAAATCGATCCCGAATCGGTACCGATGAATGAGCGCCTGGCGGTGTTCTTCGGGGATTCCTCGGCAGTTTCTGCCACTGTCGGTCAACCCGCTTCCGTGGAACCTGTGGCCGATATGACCCTGGATGCCACATTCAATCCGATTGCTCTTCCCGCAGACACCGAGATCGTGGCCTACCCGGCCGATGATCCGGAACGCGCCCTGCCGGAAGGCATGGTGCTCGGCGACGACTTCACCGTCACCTACACCCCGCCGGTATCGGCTGCAGGACAATCAGTCACCGGCTATTTCCTGGTTGTGTTCGAAGACGGCACCAAGGGCGAAACCCTGGTCACCTTCGCCGTGTCCTCCGATATCCCGGCACCGCCGGAAGTGAACTGGACAATGCAAGCGGCAACCGACGGCTCCGCCGACGGGGTTGTTGTCAGTGGTCTGGATCAGGGAACCGGCACTGTCGGGCAACCGGTCTCGGTCACCCCGATGCTTATCTCCAGCGACAACTCCCCGCTGCCGCCGAACGCGCTGTTCACCCTGGGCGATAGCGCCCCGAGTGGCGCCACCATCAACCCGGTCACCGGACAGGTCACCTACACCCCGGTGGCAGAAGGCTCGGTGTCGATTCCGGTGGTCGTGGTTATCGGCCAACGCACCGTCAGCACCACAGTGGTCTTCGGGGTGAAAGCCGCCGACAAGCAACCCGGCGGCACAACCACCACCCCGGCCGATAACGGCACAGACGACACAGAGAACCAAGAAAACACACAGCAACAGCTCCCGCCCACCGGCCTGCTGCAGGCGCTGATGACCAGCCCGCTGCTATGGCTGCTGCTTCCCCTGATCACGATCGTCACCGGGCTGTGGTACATCGCCCCGACAGTCCTGACACTGCCCGCCCCGGGCACCCGCTAGAAGCCGCCCGCAGGCGGTGGTGCAGCACAACAGCCGTGAAAAACCCCACCACCGCCGACGCGTGGCCGCCTGACACAACTGCACCTATTTTTTTAAAAAACTTCGCCGCCGCCCTACGTCTGTACGGGGATGACAACCCCCCGGCTTACCGTGATGTTTTTCCCGCCCCTTTTTTTAACCTGACCGGTTGTTTAAAGGGGGAGGCAGCGGCACACCACCGACCCCGGGTTTCCCGGGGAAAACCCGCCTGCGGGAGAGGCTATCGAACGACCTGTCGGGCGGGGTGTTAAACCCCACAACCCGTCCCCGCCGCCGCAGGATCCCTGCGGTTTTACTTCCCCAACAAGAAAGAACTGTCATACACACCGTGTCACCCAAACGTTTCTCCCTCGCCCACCGTGCCGTCACCGCGGCCTGCACCGTCTCCCTGATGTTTGCCGGCACCCAGATTCCGGCCGCCCAAGCCGATGAGTCCTCGCAGCTCGGTTTGATACCGCGCGCCGGGCAGCAGCAAAACTATCCCCAGGGCACCCCGGCTCTGAGATGGTCCATCAAAGAATCCTTCGTCCGCTATGTCGGCGGGAAAGTCAGCCACGCCTTTTCCGGCCTGGAAGTCGAACACAACGACGTCACCGACTCCGATGTGTTGTACTGGCCGCTGAAGACGGTGTCCACCGGCGCCGACGGGGTGATCACCGCCAACTACGCCGGTACCGTCAACTTCCAGAAATACTGTGAGGACGCCGCCAACCCGAAACGCGGCGACTGCCTGATGGATCTGACGATCATGGATCCGACAATCGTCTTCAACCCGGAGACCATGACCGGCAGCCTGTGGGTGACCGTCCACAACTTCGTCCCGGAAAAAATGGTCACCGGGGCGCCAGGCACCTGGGTGGGGCCGGTGAAGGAAAAATTCGCCGACCTCACCGGTGATTCGGTCGCCTACAACAACACCGACGGGGTGGCCACCGTCACCGGGCTGCGGGCCGCACTAACTGAATTCGGGGCGACACAGATGCTGGCCTACTCGCCCGGGCAGGTCATCGACAGCCCCGCGTTTTCTTTCCCCGCCACCGATTTCCGCCTCGGGGAGCAGACCGGCTACACCGTGGTGCCGGTTCTCCACGAGGATCTGCAGTACCACGGGGGAACAAACCTGTGGAACCGTTCCAACGGCACAGTGCTGATCACCGGTACCCGCCATGAACCAACCGCGGATGGAACCGTCATCACCGGCTGGGCGGCCATTGTTGACTCCGACGGTGACATCGTCGCCGAGCCGCATGACTATCCGGTGCTGGGCGGAAAAGACCTGGTGGCGTTTTCCACAGCCACCGACACCCTCTATTTCGTCGGTGATGACCAGTGCACCGTCTACAAGACACCGGTCACCGACGCCGGTATCGGTGAACCCGAAAAAATCGCCGGTCCGGTCGGCACCTGTGCCGAAGAACTGTTCGGTGACGGCGAAGCAGTCGTCACGATCGGGGTGGACAACACCACCGGCATGATCGGCGTGATCCGCCGGAGCGCGGCCACTGACGACGGCACCAAGACCGTGTCGTGGACACTGACCCAGCACCCGGTCGACGGATCGGCGGCGACCACAGTGCCGCTTCCCTCCGGCGACAAGCTCTACGGCACGTTCGCCGAAGGCGAGTACTACGACGCCACCTACGGTGATGTCTACTACCCCAACACCCAGTCGCTGCGCGGCCTGGGCGATGGCACCTGGTTGTCGGTGTTCGACCGCACCGTCAATGCGGGCGGCCGCACAACCGGCGGCGTGCCGGTGCACATCACCCCCGGCCAAGCCACCACAGCCGCGGTAGTAGACGCCATGAGGGACCAGTTCTACGACAAATCCCACAGCTACCGGTTCACCGCGGTCGGCTCCGGCAAAGTCGTGGTCTACAACGGGCAGTTCGCCTCCAACTACTCCAACACCGCCGAGGACAAAAAAGCCCGCCGGGTCGGTGTCTACTCCTACACCAACGGCACCTTCAGCCGGGAGCACCTGACATATCTGCCGCTGGCATGGACCTCACTGTCGTCGATTGAACCGGTCGGGGATTCCTTCTTCGTCGTCGGCGCCGGTGAAAACACAGCCCATGCCGGGATGTTCAGCGCTGACCTGACACCCCCGGCAGATGAGAACACCGTCAAACTGCAGTTCATGAAAAACCTCAACAACACCGCGCAGCATTCCGCCGTCGCGGTCGACGGGGGCTACATGATTCTCGGCCAGCGGGAGACCGACACCGAAAAAATTGTGCTCAACGTGGTGAAACAACCCACCGGCGATAATGCCCCCGACCCGCAGGTGGAGCCGGTGAAACTGGGCGATGCCCCGGTGATCGTCAACCCGGACAAAGGGCTGGTGTTCTATCCGCCGGTGGGCGACAACGGGGACACCGTGATAGCGGTACCGGGACAGACACTGTCGTTCACCCCGAAAGTCACCGTCAACGGCAATCCGCTTCCCGCCGGTGCCGTGTTCACCCTGGGGGAGAAAGCACCGGCAGGAGTCACCATTGAGGCGGGCACCGGAACGATCCGCTATGCGGTGACTAAACCGGGTGAAGTCATCATTCCGGTCAAAGTGAGCGTCGGGGGCGACTCGGCGGTCTATGTCTACTCCTTCACCGCGGCCGCCCCGGCCGAGAACACCGGACCAACCGACAGCAACACCGGTCAACAAGACACCGGAGACGGCGCCGGCACACAAAAGCCGGAGACAAAAACCGGGTCGGCCACACCCCCGTCGGTGAACTCCAGCGGCACCGACGGGCTGCCCGAGTGGACGACAACCGGCGACATGGGCGCTCTCACCGGCATCATCGCCTCCCTCGGACTGGCCGCAGTCTATCTGTCCATCGTGCACTGGGCACTGCACTTCGGCCCGCTGAGGATGCTGCTGATGCCGCACCTTACGCAGGCCCGGTAACACCCCGCCGCACACCACCACCCCGTCAGGTTGACGACCCCCGAAGATTCCGGGAAAACTCCCACCTGGCGGGGTGGCGCGCATGAGTAGGACCCGGAAAAAGACAAAAACAAACAACCCGCGGCCGGGGCCGGATCCGGTGCAGGCAACCGCCCGCACAGGGCACACCGGCAGCGGTTTTGTAGACTTGTTCTGGAACCCACCAGCAAGCGACAACCCCCACCACCGCTTCCCACCTGCTTTTTTTCACACACCCATCCCGGAACACACCAGCTGTCACCGGACACACCCACCACCTTTGGAGGCCCCATGGCCCACGGCCGTATTGACCCCGACAGCATTCCCGACGACGGACTGTCCACCCGCGAGCGCCGCCAGCTGCCCGTCACCGCCGTCCACACCGGCGAAGGAAAAGGCAAAACCACCGCCGCCATGGGCATGGCCCTGCGGGCCTGGAACGCCGGACTGGATATCTGTGTCTTCCAGTTCGTCAAATCCGACAAATGGCACGCCGGGGAAGAAGACGTCTTCGCCACCCTGAAAAAAATCCACGACACCACCGGCCAGGGCGGCGATGTGGAATGGCACAAAATGGGGCAGGGCTGGTCCTGGTCGTGGCGCAAAGGCACCGAAGACCAGCACGCCGCAGCCGCCACAGCCGGCTGGGAAGAAGTCAAACGCCGCCTGGCGGCCGAGCAACACGACTTCTACCTGCTCGACGAATTCACCTATCCGGTCACATGGGGCTGGATCGACGCCAGGGAAGTCGCCGACGTCCTGGCCCACCGGCCCGGCACCCAGCATGTGGTCATCACCGGCCGCAACGCCGACCCGGCGATTGTTGAAGTCAGCGACCTGGTCACCGAGATGACCAAGATCAAGCACCCCTTCGACCAGGGACGCAAAGGCCAGAAAGGCATCGAGTGGTAGCAGCCGCCCCCGGCATCTGTATCGCCGCACCGGCCTCCGGGACAGGCAAAACCACCATCGCCACCGGCCTGATCGCCGCGCTTGCCCGCCGTATGGAGGTCGCCCCCTTCAAAATCGGACCCGACTACATCGACCCCGGCTACCACACCATGGCCGCCGGCCGGCCGGGCCGCAACCTCGATTCTGTCATGTGCGGCGCAGACACCATGGGACCGCTCTACGCCCACGGCTGCGCCGGCTGCGACATCGCCGTGGTCGAGGGAGTCATGGGACTGTTCGACGGCCGGATCACCGAAGGCGCTGATCCGGTGTGCGCGCCGGGTTCGACCGCCGAGATCGCCAAACAGCTGGGGCTGCCGGTGATTCTGGTGGTCGATGTGCGCGGCATGAGCCAATCTGCCGGGGCGATGGTGCGGGGGTTTGCCACCGCTGTGGCCGGTGTCCGGGTGGCCGGGGTGATCATCAACAAAGCGGGCACCGACCGGCATGAGGCGGTCTGCCGAAAATCCATTGAGGCCGCGGGCATTGAGGTTGTCGGCTCCATCGGGCGGATGGACAGCATTGCCGTGCCCTCCAGGCACCTGGGTCTTGTCACCGCCGCCGAACACGGCGATGCGGCGGCGGCAGCTGTGCAGCACATGGCTGATCTGGTCGAGCAGCATGTCGATATCGACCGGATCATCCAGCTGGCGGCAACCACCTGCGACGGACCGGCCTGGGATCCGGCGGCGCAGGTCGAAAGTCAGGGACCGTGCACTGTTGCGCTTGCCGGCGGTGACGCCTTCACCTTCGCCTACGCCGAACACACCGAACTGCTCACCGCCGCCGGGGCATCGGTGGCGGTTTTCGATCCGCTGCACGATGATTTCCCCGACTGCGACGGGCTGATCATTCCCGGCGGCTTCCCGGAAGAACATGCCGCCGATTTGGCCGCCCGCGATGATCTCCGGCACGCCATAAGGAAGTTCATCGCCGACGGGGCGCCGGTCCACGGTGAATGCGCGGGCCTGTTGTGGCTTCTGGAGTGTCTTGACGGCCATCCGATGCTGGGGGTTATTCCCACCACCGGGCAGATGGGATCCCGGTTGAGTCTCGGCTACCGGGAAGCGGTGGCGTTGGAAGACAGTGTGCTCTACCGCACCGGGGAGCGGGTCGTCGGCCACGAATTCCACCACACCTGCCTGTCATCACCTGTGGCCGACGGGTTTTCACCCGCCTGGGGCTGGCGGGGCTGGGACGGGGCACCGGTCAGGGAAGGATTTGTCTCACCCCTGGTGCACGCCTCCTACCTGCACTGTCACCCGGCGGCGACCGGCACGGCGATCGAACGTTTCGTCGCCGCCGCCCACCGGGCGGGGCGCGGACAACCCGTCGCGGGCTAGACCACACCGGCACACCGGGAAAAGAACCATCCCTGTCCGGCCGCAAGCAGTGCCTCATCCGGCCGACAGGGTGGTGGCAGCTGCCACCGGCCGGTCGAATACACTCCCGGGGATACCGGTGAACAAACCCGCCCGCCCCGCAATGGTCGACCGGCACCAGGTGAGGCCGGGCCGGGGCTTGTTCACGTTACGGTTAAGATGGGTCCCCACCACCCCGGGCAGGTTGTTCAGCAGGCCCCGGGGAGGCGGTGGACATCACGGCCAGTCACAACCACTGCCGTGCCGCCGACGACGCGAAGGAAACGTTAGTGAGGATTACCGTGGGCACACACACCCGGACAGCAACCCGCCGCAGGACAACCCTGCTGGCGGCAGCGCTGACTGTTGCCGCGACAGTTGCCGGGGTATCGGCGCCTGCGGCAGGCCCGGTGTCACTGCCGGTGGCCGCTGCCGCCGACAGCGCACAGATACCTGTCATCGATTCCGAGTCTGTGGTGGGGCTTGACTGGACCGCACCAGATGACAGGAAAGGTTTCCTCGGCGTTAAAGAACGGGACCGCCAGCAGGGGGCGACCGTGTCATTCAAGATGGGCAAAACAACCCGCAGCAGTGGGGGGTACCACCAACTGTGGCTGGACGGCGATGTTGAGCTGGCGGTGGGGGGCAAATCGTTCGGCTTTACCCAGTTGCGCGTGTTCATCAACGAAAAGACCGGCAAAGGATCCGTGACCGCCTACCGTCTCTCCGCGGATGGAAACCGGACGAACGAGATTGTTCCTCTTCTGGACCTGGATACCACTGGTGCGCAACGGGGCACAGCCCGTCAGGGAAGGGACGAACTGGTGACATTGCGCGGGGTGGGGGTGAGCCTGGCGCAGAAAGGAGCCACATACCTGGAACTGGATGAAGGCGCTGCGGCCGGAACGATGGACATGACCTTCAAGCCCAGGGGTGCGGTGGACAAACTCGGGACACAATCGGCTACAGCCGTTGAACCGGTCATCTATCGAAAAGCGGCCGACACGGCCGGCTATTACGAATTGACCTACCCCGACACTGTTATTGGCTGGGGCACCCCGCTGGTCATCGATCCGGTCATTACTGTTGGTTCAACCAAAAAGCCGACCAGTTTCCCCCCGGGGACCCTGTTCTGGCTCAGGGACAGAAACGGTGGTTTGACAACCGATTTAACCGGCGACCCGGACCTCGGGATAAAAATCGACCAGGACACGGGACGGATTACCGGCAACACAAACAGGGGCGGAGTAGTCAACTACCACGTGGTGGCGATTTTTCCGAACCAGCAGCAGAGCACTGAAGAAGCGACGATCACCATCACAGCCCCCGTGGGCGAGCTGCCGCCGGTGTTTTACCCTCTCTCCGACGGGGATGGAACCGTTACAGACAACGACCGGGGGTTTGCGGCGCGGGTTGGTGAGACAGCGGTTTTCAAGCCCACGTCGAAAAAGCCGATTCCATCGCTTGCACGTTTCGCGCTGCAGGACCCGGTCCCGCAGGGCGCCAGCATCGATGACATAACCGGCGAGGTGACTTTCACCCCGACATCGCCGGGCATCCACGAGATCACAGTATCGGTACGGGTGGGCGGGAACACGGAAACTGAAAAGCTTGTCATCCCTGTCGATCCGGCAGGGGCCGGCGGTGATGCGAACACTGACACCGGCGGCACCACCACCAAGCCGACCAACCCGAACAAACACCCGGTGGTTGTGCCCAATCCCCACACCGTCAATGAAGCGGATGGTTCCGGCGGCGGCATGTCCATGATCATCGGACTGGTTGCTCTGCTGGCTGCTCTGGCCGGCGGTTCCTTCATGTTCATGCAGGGTGGATTGCCGGGATTTGCCCTGGTTGTCGGTTAGTAACGGCTACCACCGGGACCGGGGCCGAAAGGTGTGGCAGGGCAGGTGACACCCGGTGTCGTCCACACCCCCGCCGCCGGTCGGTGCAGCAATTTCCGCGGGGTGGGCGGGTGGTTCCTACCCGGCGGCAACGGCAAGTGCGTCATGGCGGGGGGTGTCGAGCACACCATCGGTCATGACCAGTTCCCGGTCGGCGCGGGCGGCCGCATCCCGGTCGTGGGTGACCAGCAGGGTACCGACGTTTTCCTCCCGCACCAGCTCGAGCAGAAGATCCATGACCGCCTGGGAGCGTGTTGAATCAAGGGCACTGGTGGGTTCGTCAACCACCAGCAGTTCCGGCGAATGCATCAGTGCGCGGGCAATGTTGACCCGCTGGCGTTGTCCACCGGAGAGCGCAGACACTGTCCGGTTGGCGGCATCGGCCACATCCAGCCGCCCAAGCAGATCCCGGGCGCGGTTGCGGGTGTCTTTCCGGCTCGGCCGGTGTTTCCACCAGCCGACCAGGTGACGGGTCATCTCCAACTGTTCGATGGCGGTCAGTGACCCGAGCAGATTCGGCTGCTGGAACACAATGCCCAGACGCTCCCGGCGGATGGCGGCGGCCTGGCGGCCGCTGATTCCGGCCAGCTGCGTGCCGCCGAGAACAATCGACCCGGAATCGGGTCTGATCAAGGTCGAGGCCACCGCCAGAAGTGATGATTTCCCGGATCCGGACGGCCCGGTCACGGCGATCAGTTCACCGCGGTTGACAGTGAAAGTGGCGTGGTCGACGGCGGTGATGCGGTCGTCTCCGTCAGGGAATGTCAGCACAACATCGCGCATCGTCAACGCCGGGGTGGTGGGGGTGGTGGTCATTGTTGCTCAACAACTTTCTCATCGGGTCGTGTGATTGACGGGGCAGTAAAGTTCGGGGCCGGGGTGTCAGCGGTTGCCTCCGAGGGCTGTCAGCGGGCTGGTGGTGCGCAGAAAAAGCAGTGCCGCCGCAGCGCCGGCCAAGCCGAGGGCGAACATGGTGACGGCGGGAAGGACTGTGGTTGACCCGTTCAATACGAACGGCAGGCTGTCGCCGATGGCGGTGGCGGTGGCAACGGTGACAGCCAGTCCGGCCCCGATACCGGTGGCAAGAATGACCGTGGCCTGGCCGAGGGAGTCGGCGATCAGCGATGAGGTGGTGGCCCCCAGTGCTTTCAGGGTGGCGATGTCACCTGTGCGCTGGACGGTCCACACCAGGAAAAATGCTCCGGTGACCAGGGCGGTGATCATCAGCAGCATGGCGCTGATTATTCCGAGGGATGTCGATTCGGCCTGGTGGGCCGCCAGAGTGGCGGGCAGCTCACCGGCGGCCACGGTCTGGGTGTCACCGGTTATCGCCGGATCGGCTGCGGCTGTGATGACCGCGGCGGCTTCCGTTCCCGGTTCCAGGTGGGTCCAGATAACGGGGGAGTGGTTGAACCAGTCATCCCCGGTGATGGCCGCAACCGTCAGTTGCTGTCCGCGGATGGTGAGTGTGTCGCCGACCGAAAGTCCGGTGGCGGTCTGTGCGGCGGAACTCACCGCGGCTTCACCGGCAGCCGGCATGTACGTGGCGTGATCGGCGGGTCCGTTGTGCCCCGCGGCCACCGAAACCACCGCCAGGTCCGCACCGCCAACCCGGGTACGGCTGAAACTGACCGCGGTTGATTGCGGGTTGGCGGCGATCAGGTCGTCGGTGACGGCAGTCGACAGCCGTGACCGGTCGAGGCTCGGGGAGGAAGTCCCCTCCAAAATGGCGGCCCGCCCGCCGAGAGCGGATAAAGAACTGATGGTCTGATGTGTCAGTCCACCGGTCAACCCGGATAGGAAACTGACCAGCAGCGCCATCATGGCGACGGTGACGGTGATCAAGGCGAAACGGGCTTTGGCGGCGCGGATGTCTTTGAGAGCGAGAAACATGGGCGTGTGTGTCTGTGTCTTTGTTGAGTGGTCTTTGCCGGGGAGCTTCCCCGGACCGGCCGACTGCGCGGCAGTGGCAGGGACAGACCGCAGGTGCGTCTGCCGCGGGCCGGGGCTGCCGCCACAGTGGTGCGGTCACAGTAAAAGTCTGCCGCCGGAGATCACCGGCAACATCGTCGAAGTGGGCGAAAAGGTGGGCTACCTTCTGGGGTGCGGTGAAAAAGACATTTAGACGCGTGCCTAATCAAACGAAGGGTTGAGTGATGTAAACCCCTGCTTGTCCACCCGCTACAGTGGGAAGCTATGGATTCCGCAGCACCACGACGGCCCCACATGCGCCCGGCCACCGTCAGCCAGCCCGCCACCAGTCCGCCGAAGGTGTGGCTGGTCGGCGGTGGACCCGGTGCCTGGGATTTGATCACCGTCCGCGGAATGAACGCCCTGAAAGCGGCCGATGTGATTGTGGCCGATCATCTGGGGCCCACCGCGCAGCTGGACAAATTGTGTGATGTGGCGGCGAAGGAAGTCATCGACGCCTCCAAGCTGCCCTACGGCCGGCAGATGGCGCAGGAAAAAATCAACGGCATCCTGGTTGACAATGCCCTGGCCGGAAAAAATGTGGTTCGTCTCAAAGGCGGGGACCCTTATGTGTTCGGCCGCGGCTACGAGGAACTTCAGGCACTGGCCGACGCCGGCATCGCCTGCGAGGTGGTTCCCGGGGTCACCAGTGCCATCAGTGTTCCCGCGGCCGCCGGAATCCCGGTGACCATGCGGGGGATCAACCACTCGTTTACGGTGCTGTCCGGGCATCTGGCCCCCGGCCACGAGATGAGCCTGACCGACTGGGATTCGCTGGCCTCGTCGAAGGGCACGCTGGTGATCATTATGGGAGTGAAAAACTCCGGCACAATCGCCGATGCCCTGATGGCCGGGGGGCGGAATGCCGCCACCCCGGCAGCCGTCATCCAGGAGGGAACGCTGCCGGAACAGAAGACTTTCCGCTGCACTCTCGGCAGTCTCGGAAAAACAATCACCGACAATGGTGTCAAACCCCCGGCGGTCATCGTCATCGGGGAGGTGGCCGGCCTGTGAGCACCGCACGCGGAACAGGACCCAGGGCACAGCAACTGCATTATTCGGTGACCGGTTCGGCTCTCGGCTGGCCGCTGGCGGTGTTGTCTGCGCTGCAGCTGATGGTCGTGCTTGACGGTACGGTCGTGAACCTGGCGCTGGCCCGGATCCAGGTGGAGCTGGATTTGAGTGATTCGCTGCGCAGCTGGGTGGTGACCACCTACGCCCTGGCCTTCGGCGGGCTGCTGTTGCTCGGTGGACGGTTGGGCGATGTGTTCGGCCGCAGACGGGTTTTTCTCACCGGTGTCGGCATGTTCACCGCCGCCTCGCTTTTGTGCGGGCTGTCCACCAGCCCGTGGATGCTGCTGGTGGCCCGGATCATCCAGGGCACCGGGGCGGCGGTGGCCTCCCCGACGGCGATGGCCCTGATTGTGGTCACTTTCGCCCCCGGCAAGCCCAGGAACCAGGCTTTTTCCGTCTTCGCCATGATGACCGGGCTGGGCAGTGTGCTGGGGCTTGTCTTCGGCGGGGCGCTCACCCAGGTCAGTTGGCGGTGGATATTCCTGATCAATGTTCCCATCGGTATCGCAATTGTGGCCGCGGGCGCGAAAGTACTGGCCAAAACGCCCGCCTTCGAGCGCGTCAGCCTGGATGTCACAGGCGCGGTCCTGGCCACCGGGGCGTCGACGCTTCTGGTGTTCGGCATGGCCGAGGGCGGGACCGGTTTCACCCCGCTGATCGGTGCCTCCCTGGTGTTGGGATTGGTGGTTCTGGGATGGTTTTTCCACGGCCAGAAAACCGCCAAAAACCCGGTGCTGCCGCTGACGATGTTCGCCAGTCGCGCCCGGCGGGCGGTGTTTGTGTGCCTGCTGGCCGCCGGCGCTTTGCTCATGGCCATGACCGTGCAGGTGGCGCTGTTTGTGCAGGAAGTGCTCGGCTACACCCCGCTTGAGGCAGGCCTGGCTTTCATTCCCTTCGCCTTCGCGTTGGGGGCGGGCAGCTGGGTGGCGGGCCTGCTGGCCGAAAAGCTGCGCCCGAAGTGGATCATTGCCGCGGGCGGGCTGGTGCTGGCGGCCGGTTTCATTCACGGAGCCGGATTAGACTCAACCGCCGGCTACTGGCCGGATTTGCTCGGCTCGATTCTGGTGATCGGGTTCGGGGTGGGACTGACCCTCATTCCGCTGACCCTGTCGGTGGTTGCCGGGGTGGAACCGGGAAGTGTCGGGCCGCTGACGGCCACCTCACTGGTGTGCCAGACCCTTGGCGGACCTCTCGGGCTGGCGGCGGTGACGGCCGTGGCCCAGTGGCGGTCGAAGGATCTTCTGCACCGGGCCGGAATGTCGTTGGACGGGCTTGACCGGACGGATCTGTCGGCTGCCGCGCGTGATGCGCTGGGGGCGGGATATACCGGCTCACTTCTTGTCTGTGCCGGGCTGGCCGGCCTGATCGTGGTGGTCAGCCTGTTGTTGGTCAGCTTCACCGTCACCGATATCGCGGAAGGCAAAAAAGCCGAACAAGCCTCCGCGCAGGCCGATGTGTTCGCCGGCCGGGAACCCGCTACCACCGGCGGCACCCCGCAGGACTCCGTTGCAGATGGGACGCAAAACAGCGGGCCGGACAACTGACGGTGCCGCCACCGTCACCACCCGCCCACCCCACACCAGCGGCGGCCACGGCGGGGTCCGGGGGCACCGGTTGGGGCCTGCGGCAACCGGCGCGGATGGATCCATTCGGGGGGAATTATTTGTGCAGCTGCACACCCCTGGGGGACGTGACCTGCACAGACTAGAACAGTGTTCGGTATCTGTTGTGGTGCTAGCCACACGGAGTTGATTTCGGGTCAGGTGAGCCTACACTCAACCGAGGATTGTTTTCGTTAGTCAAGGAAAGAGGTACGTGTCCGTGACCCACACCAACCCCGCCCCAGTCACCTCATCGGCCCCGGGAGGCGGCCCGGGGAAAAAGGAAAAAACGCTTCACACCTCGAGCCGCTCGGGGATCAAGGATTCGGTGCTGGGCACACGTAATCTGCTGGTCACCGCCGCCCTGGGTGTGGTGGGCTGCCTGTTTGTCATTCCGCTGAGCTACCTGTTCGGCCCCGGGGTGTTGAACCCGACCCTGTTCGTCTGGCTCAACTGCGCCTTTATGGGGGTGTGGTTGATTCCCTACCTGCTTCCGGCGGTGATTGTGCGCCGCCCGGGAGCGATGATCATCGCAGGTTTCATTATGGGTGTGATCTCCGCCTTCACCACCCCCAGCGGCCCCGGGGCGCTGGCGGGCAATGTTTTGGGCGCGGTGTTTGTCGGCATTGCCATGGCTGTGACCCTCTACCGCTTCTGGTCGACGCTGATGTTCATGATCTGTGGCGCGGTTTTCGGGGCGTTGAATGTGGTGATGATGGCCGCCAGTATGCTGCCGGATCCGACGGCGGTGAAAATCGCCGGCATGTTTGTGGTGGCTGTTGCCTCCACCTCGGTGGGTGTGCTGCTGACCCAGCTGCTGAAAAAAGCCGTCAATAAAGCAGGGGTGGCGGTCAACAACGATCCGGCGTGGGCGGCAAGCGCCGCACAGACGAAGAAGTAGCCGTGGCAGCGCACAGCACTGTCCCGCTGCTGGAAGCCGAGGATGTGTCCGTGCAGTATTCCGGCAGCCAGGCATGGGTGCTTGAGGGGGTCAGCCTGACCCAGTTGTCCGGACAGGTGACCGCCATTGTCGGTCCGTCCGGATGCGGCAAATCGTCACTGATCCACACCTTGTGCGGTTTGATACCCCATTCGCTGCCGGCCGCGTATGCCGGACATGTTCTGCTTCACGGCACCGAAATAGCCGATGCCCCGGCGGCTGATATTGCCACCACGGTTGCGTATGTGGGGCAAAACCCCGACAGCACGGTGGTGATGCCGCAGGTCGGGCGGGAGGTGTGTTTCGCCCTGCAGAATCTGTGCCTTCCACCGCGGGAAGTGGTCTCCAGGGCGCGGTGGGCGCTGGAGCAGGTGGGGCTTGACCACCACTGGGATGACCATCCCTGGAAGCTGTCCGGCGGGCAGCGGCAACGGCTCGCCTTGGCCTGTGCGCTGGCGGTGAAACCGGATCTGCTGATTCTCGACGAACCAACGTCGATGATCGACGCGACCGGCACGGCCTCGTTCTACCGGTTGATTGAACCGCTGAAACACCAGGGCATGGCGGTGGTGGTTATCGACCATGACCTGGATCCCCTGCTCGACTGGGTCGACCGTGTCATCGCCCTTGACAGTGATGGTGCGGTGATCGCCGAAGGCAGCGTGCGGGAGGTGTATCTGGGTCATCGGGGCACGCTTGTCCGCTCGGGGGTGTGGATTCCCCGTGCGGTGCGCGGCTTGGGAGATCATCCCGCACCCGATGCCGCGGTGACCTGCCGGCAGGCCGGAATCAGCCTGCCGGACCTGTCTGACTGGTGTGGGGCCGATGAGGTGGTCTGCCACCGCAAAAAACCCGACGGCACCTGGCAGCGGGAGCAAGCACCCGCCCCCGCACACCGAAACAACGGTCAGCTTGTTCTGGACAGCTTCGCTGTTTCCGGCCGGTGCCCGGCTGTCACCGCCAGCTTTTCACCGGGTGAGGTCATCGCCGTCATCGGCCCCAACGGGGCGGGGAAAACCACCCTGTTGGCGGGCCTGGCGGGACTGGTGCCCAAAAAGAAAACCAGCGGCACAGCAACCCTGTCCGGTATCGACGTCACCGACAGGGCGCACCGCGCCGGATACGTCTACCAGAATCCCGAACACCAGTACGTCACCGTCACGGTGGAAAAGGAAATCGCCTTCGGAGGCACCCCGGATACCCGCACCAGCGAGATTGTCGAGCACTTCCATTTGGAAGCGGTCAAAGACCACCACCCGCTGACCCTGTCGGGCGGACAGTCCCGGCGGCTGTCGGTGGCCACCATGGCCGCCCACCCGTCGACCCTGGTGTGTCTGGACGAACCGACCTACGGGCAGGATTGGGCCAACACCGTCGAGCTGGAAAGCTTCATCCGGCAGTTGGCGGGGGAGGGCAAAATCATTGTGCTGGCCACCCACGACCTGGAGCTAGCCGCCCGGCTGGCCGACAGGATCATCGCCCTCCCGGGAGTCGAGCATCCCGCTGCGGCGCCGGATACCACCCGGGTCGACGGAAGCGTTGCCGCTGACAGCGATGTCGGGGATGATGTGCGGCTGGAAGACCCACCGCGCGGTTTCATGCAGAAACTCCACCCGCTGGCCCTGGCGATCGCCATCCTTCCCCTGCTGGTACTGGTGGTGGGGCCGAAAGATTACCGGACCAATCTCGCCATCGTCATCGTGTGCGCGGCAGCCATCGCGGTCAGCCGCGCCAGTGCCAGGAAAATCACCGGCTCGATTGCGTTGCTGGGCCTGGTGGTGCTGGTGTTGAGCACCCTCGGGCAGTACAACTCCGAAGCGGTGCCTTTCCTCATCCCCGATGATGGGCGCAGCACTTCCTTCGGTGTCATGGCCGCGGCCCTGGTGGGGCTGTTCATCGCCTCCGGGATAGCGGTCAACCCCTATGGGCTGATTCGGGAGGTCACCCGGATTTTCCATCTGCCGTACCGGATCGGTATGGCCGGTATCGCGGCCCTGGTGTTTACCACCAGACTCGGCCAGGAGTTCACCACTTTGCAGCAGGCGCGCAGACTCCGGGGAGTGGGAGAAAAAGCAGGCGTATTCGCCCCGGCAGTGCGCTGGATATCGTCTGCCGTGCCGTTGGTCATCAGTGCGATACGCCACGCTGAACGCGTTTCGTTGTCGATGGATGCGCGCGCGTTCGGCGCCTACCCCACCCGCACGGAGCTGGTCCGGGAGCATTGGCGTGCCACAGACACCGTGGTGGTTGCCGTTATCTGGTTGGCGGCCGCGGCAGCCTGGATGGCGGTGGTGTGACAAGACCCGCCGCCACTGGCAGGTGAACTGTCTTGGTCCGGCTAGCGCTGCACAATCATCGTCAAAGCAGTCGGGGAGGACACCTCAACCATGGTGTCGGCGTCTTCGATGACTGCTGCGATATCGTCTATTGTTTCCGGTTCACCCTCGGCCAGCGCCAGCTTTCTGGCGGCGACACCCTTGTAGTGCTTGTTGTGGTGGCTGACCACCTTGCGGGAGCCGTCCGGCTGCACTGATTCCACCCGCACATCGATGGCCCCCGTGGCGGGACCCAGGTTGCGGTAGGCCCCGGAGCGCATATCCACGACGGGTCCTTCCTCGGCCACCAGCCGGTCGATGACGGCGGTCAATGTTGTCGCCCAGCGGGCTTTCATTGTCGGTGGTGTCGGATACCCGGCGCCGGGGATTTTCGACCCGCCCGACAACCGGTAGCGGGGGATCATGTCACCGGCGCGCACCACCCCGAACAATGCCGACCCCACAGCCAATCTGGCGCGGGCGGTGTCAGTGAGACTGGCGGCATCCAGCGCGTCGTAAAGCACCCCGGTATAGCGTTCGATTGCCGGGCAGGTGGGGGCATCGGGAATGTTGTGGTTGGCTTCCACCTCGGCCGTCATCTTGTCCGACAGTTTGAGTGCCTGCTGCATGGCCGACGGTTCCAGGGCCAGCAGATCGGCGAGAATGGATTTTCTGGTGGGGTTCAATTCCGGAAACGACAGCGACTGCCAATCGATCGGGGCGCCGGAGCCGCCGGCCGCTTTGGTCTCTGAGGGGGGAAGCACAATGAGCATGGGATACAAGGTTAATCGACCGGTGGCTGTGATGCGGTGCCGGTAACAGTTGGCTGACACAAGCTGGACCACGGCACGCGGGTATATTGACACCCATGATTACCCGCATGTCCGAAATGTTCCTGCGCACCCTGCGCGATGACCCGGCCGACGCTGAAGTCGCCAGCCACAAACTTCTTGTCCGGGCCGGCTACGTCCGGCGCACCGCCCCCGGCATCTACACCTGGCTGCCGCTGGGGCTGAAGGTTTTGCGCAACATCGAAAAAGTGGTCCGCGAGGAAATGGAGGCCATCGGCGCCCAGGAGATTTGCCTGCCCGCCCTGCTTCCCCGCGAACCCTACGAGCAGTCGAACCGGTGGGACGAATACGGCGATCTTCTGTTCAAACTCAAAGACCGCAAGGGCAACGACTGTCTGCTCGGCCCCACCCACGAGGAAATGTTCACCCTCCTGGTCAAGGACATGTACAACTCGTACAAGGATCTGCCGCTGGTGCTGTTTCAGATCCAGACCAAATACCGTGACGAAGAACGCCCCCGGGCCGGTATTTTGCGCGGCCGCGAGTTCATCATGAAGGATTCCTACTCCTTTGACATGGCTGACTCCGGGCTGGATGACGCCTACGACAAACACCGCCGGGCCTACCAGAAGATTTTCAACCGCCTGGGTGTCAACTACGCGATCTGCAAAGCCATGGCCGGCGCCATGGGCGGATCCCGCTCCGAGGAATTCCTGGCTGTCTCGCCGGCCGGTGAAGACACATTCGTCATGTCCACCGACGGCCAGTTCGCCGCCAACGCGGAAGCCGTGGTCACCGAGCCCGGCACACCCCGGCCCATTGAAGGCCAGCCGGAGGCGGAGGTCCGCGAAACCCCGGACTGCACCACCATTGAGGCACTGGTGGACTGGGCCGGGCGCGAGGATGTGACCATCAACGGCCACAAGGTCACCGCCGCCGACACCTTAAAGTGCATTGTCCTGAAAGTCACCTACCCGGGGGAGAAGAAAAAAACCGAGCTGGTCGGGGTGCTGGTGCCCGGTGACCGGGAAGTCGATTTCAAACGTCTGGAAGCCGCCCTGGAACCGGCGGTGGCGGAGATGGCCGAGGACAAAGACTTCAAAGCACACGATTTCCTGGTCAAAGGCTATGTTGGCCCGGATGCGTTCACCAAAAACGGGCTGAAGGTCTACGCCGATCCGCGGGTGGTTGACGGCACCTGCTGGATCACCGGCGCCAACAAGCCCGGCCACCATGCGGTCAATATGGTCTGCGGCAGGGATTTCACCCCGGACGGTGTCATCGAGGCCGCCGAAATCAAGGAAGGCGACACCGCCCCCGACGGCCATGGCACGCTGACACTCAAACGTGGCATCGAAATCGGCCACATCTTCCAGCTGGGCCGGAAATACTCCGAAGCCATGGAACTGAAGATTCTCGACGAAAGCGGCAAACTGGCCACGCCGACCATGGGATCCTACGGCATCGGTGTCTCCCGCCTGGTCGGTGTCATCGCCGAACAGACCCTGGACGACAAGGGACTGAACTGGCCGGTTGCCGTCGCCCCCTTTACGGTGCATGTTGTCATCGCCAACAAAGATGATGCAGCCCGGCAGGCCGCCGAAGAGCTGGCCGCCGACCTGTCGGCGGCAGGGCTTGATGTGCTGCTCGATGACCGGCCGAAAGTCAGCCCCGGGGTGAAGTTCAAGGATTCCGAACTGCTGGGCATGCCGTTTGTGGTGGTGGTCGGCCGCGGTTTCGCCGACGGCACAGTGGAATTGCGTCGCCGCGGCGGCGAGCAGTCGGAGATCGACTACACCGCGGCAGTCGACACCATCACCGCGGCCGTCCGGAAAGCCCGCAGCTAGGTGAGTTTTTAACCCCCGGTCAAGCACCTGTCTGACAAGTCACCTTGGGTGGATGGGTGCCGGTGTTCCCGCGACCACCGGCGCCTGTCATCTGAGGTGGCTTTTCCGGTTCCAGGCAAAAGTGAAGTTGTCTGATCAATTCGTGGCATATTGTCGCGCAGACTGCTACATTCAACAGTGTGCGCCCCGTCCGCCGTGCCCGGGTGGGGGTGGGCGGACACCCCGGAAACACCCGGCTGTCCGGTGGCGGTGGGAAAACCGTTGCCGGTGGGGAAACCGGTATTTTTGAAAAAACTCAACCAACGTGTGTCACAACAGACAGGGGAGTGGGAAATGACAGTGGAGCGTGCGTGCATGCTGGCGGTGGATCTCGGGGGAACCAAGATCGCCGGAGGATACATCGACCCCGAACAACCCACGGTTGTCCACGGCCGCACCCAGCAGCCCACGCTGGCCATGGACGGCCCGGCAACGGTGATCGAACAGTTGTCGAAGGTGCTCGCCGAGCTGATTGCCTCAGCCGAACAAGCCGGTTACACGCCTGCAGCCGTCGGCCTGGGATCTCCCGGGGTGATCAATCCCGATACCGGCATGGTGGTCAATGTGGGGCAAACCATGCCCGGCTGGGCGGGAACCAATGTCAAAGCGGCGATGACCACAATCACCGGCCTGCCCGCGGCGGTGCACAACGATGTCAGGGTCATGGGCCTGGGGGAAGCCGTCTACGGGGCGGGAAAGGGCTTTGCCGATGTGCTGTTTGTCTCCATCGGAACCGGAATCGGCGGGGCAGTGGTGCGTAACGGTGCACTCGATCCCTCCCCGCACCACTCCCGCGGGGAGATCGCCTACCTGGCGTGCCCCCAGCCGGAAGGTAACTGCGACATCATCGAAAACGCCGGATCCGGGCCCGCCCTGGCCAAACGCTACCGCCAGCGGAAAGGCATCACCGATCCGTCAGTCGATCTGCGGGAAGTGATGCGCCGCTGGTATGACGGGGACCAGACCGCCAAAGACGTCATCGCGGAGTCGATGGAATGCACCGGCCGCGGCCTGGCCGGATACGTCAACGCACTGGATGTGTCCGCGGTCGTCATCGGCGGCGGGGTGGCCACCATCGGGGAACCGATCATCGCTCCGCTGGAAAAAGCATTCCGGGCCGATCTGCTCGACGGCATGGACGACATGGTTGTCACCACCACCGAATTCGGAACCGACGCCCCGCTGATCGGTGCCGCTTGCCTGGCCGGGACCGCGCTGGAACACACATCACCGAAATAATCCGGCCTGCGGTGGCCCCGTCCACCGCAGGCCCGGGCCACCGTCCGGGCCGGATGACCGCACCTGCTCACCGTGACAACCACATAACAGACCCTGTCCCGGGGGTTGGACACCGACCACGGCACAGCACCCGGGCGTGACAGACATACTCACCACAGAAAGGACACTGACCCGACGATGGAGGTCATTATCCGTGACACAGCCGAAGACGTGGGCACACTTGCCGCCGATGTTTTCGAAAGCCACATCAAAAAAGGACACACCCTGGGGCTTGCCACCGGCTCGACACCGCTGGCACTCTACAACGAACTGATCCGCCGGCACCGCGAGTCCGGGCTGTCATTCGCCGGGTGCACCGCGTTCCTACTCGATGAATACGTCGGACTGCCGCGCACCCACGAGCAGTCCTACTACCGCTTCATCCGCGATAACTTCACCTCGAAAATCGACATCGACGACGACAAGGTGTTCTCCCCGGACGGTCTGGCCGATAATCCGACCGACGCCGGCATCGCCTACGACTCAATGATCAACGAGGCCGGCGGGGTGGACATTCAGCTGCTGGGCATCGGCACCGACGGGCATATCGGATTCAACGAACCGGGTTCCTCACTGACGTCGCGCACCCGGTTGAAGACCCTGCACCCGCAGACCATCGCCGATAATGCCCGGTTTTTCGACGGCGACGAATCAAAGGTGCCGCACCATGTGCTCACCCAGGGGCTGGGCACCATCAGCGAAGCCCGGCACCTGCTGCTTCTTGCCACCGGTGAAGGCAAAGCCGATGCCGTGGCCATGACGGTCGAAGGCCCGGTCGCAGCCGTGTGCCCGGCCAGTGTGCTGCAGTTCCACCAGCATGCCACCGTCATCTGTGATGAGGCGGCGGCCAGCAAACTCAAGCTGACCAAGTACTACCGCTACGCCTACGACAACAAACCGGACTGGCAGGAGATTTAGTCTTCCCGCCACCAGGTGGCAACGACCGGACCACGATGCTCCCGGGCGCTGGCAGCAGGAAAAACGGGGCGTTGTTCCCCTCCGCTGCCGCGGCCGGGAATTGTCGGTTGTAGCGGGGAAAAAGTCGAAGAACCTCCGCCCGGAAACAACCGGACATTACCGTCGGTGTCCGCAAGCGGATCTGCTTTTTCGGCTCCCGTCAGCGATCGGGCGGGGCGTTGCGGTTGGCATACGTGGTGGGGCGGGTGCGGGCTGCGCGCACACCGGCACCCCTTGTCCGGCCGTGTGTGACAGCGCGGAGAAGGGGTGCCGGGCGTATGCCCTTGCGGCAGCCGCGGGGTGCCGATTATCCCATCATCGGCAGCGGGGCTTCAGCCTCGGCCTTTTTCATGGCTGCTTCCGCGGTCGGGTCAGAAAACTGCTTGACCGGGTAGTCCTTGCAGTTGTCCGGGACCGTCATCGGATTCTCCCGCTTGTTTTCCTTGACGATGTCGAGGTTGTCCTGGGTGAGCTTCCACGGCATGACCACTGTCAGCGGTTTGAACCAGCCTTCGGCCGGAACACCGGTGATGTAGTCGCCGTGCAGGGAGTAGTTCTTCGGCGGGTAGACCGTCAGGGTCATGGTGTACTCGCCGGGGCCGGTGATGGTGTCGTTGACCAGGTTGGTGCCGTAGTGGGAGCCGTCGATGGCGTTCATTTCCATCATCATGCCGGCGGCGACTTGTTTGCCTTCCGGATCCTCCAGCTTGTAGAACATACGCAAATCAGCCGGGGTTTCATCCACTGACCAGCCCCAGTTCGTGCCGAATTCGTTGACCTTGGTGTCCACCTCCAGGTGCATCTGGGAATCGGCGTAGGACGCCATGGTCATATCCGCATCCGGGTTGGGCAGCATCTCGCCGGGCTGGAAGTAGTGGATGGACACGTCGAAGGGGCCGAAGGAAGCCTCCGGACCCTGCTGCTCCTGCAGGCCGCATTCATCGGGGCGGGCGTTGACGCCGGCCGCCCCTTCGGGTGCGTCCTCGGCGGGCGCGGCCTTGTCGCTGGTGGTTTCCCCGGTCATCGTTGTATCGGCTTCGGTGGCCGGAGAAGAGGTTTGTGCTGCGGCAGTGGTCGTCGCGGATTCGGTGTCGCCGTTGTTTTCGGCGCAGGCGGAAAGCCCCACCAGAGCCATGGTGGAAGCGGCGGTCAGTGCGAGCACAGTGCGTTTGATGGTCATGGAAGATATCTCCTTGTGTGTTTGTTTCTCGGATGTTTCCCGGCTGGGATGCACCGATGGTGTGTATGAAGTTATGGGGTCTGTGACTGAGAAGGCCGGTTGATCCACCGTTTGCCGGTATCAGACGGGGGTTGCCGTTGGGTTCTTCTGCCCGGCGGTGTCCCGGTCCCGGCTGGCGGACCGGTTGGACATGGTGTGGTGGACAATGATCCACACACTGGCAACAAGCAGGATCAGCTGCGGCAGGATGGTTTCGGCTTGCGGGTAGATGCCCAACTCGGGGAAGTAGTACTTCATCCACGGCAGGTTCGTGTCGCCGAGAATGAAGCTTGCTTCCTTCAACTCCTGCACACCTTTTCCGACGAAGCTGATGCACATGATGAACAGCAGAATCGAGGTGCCCATAAAGATCGGGCGCACCGGCATCCGGGCACCGCCGTAGCGGAAGATGACGAAGATGACCGCCAGCACGACAATGCCGGCGCCGAAGCCGAGGCCAATCCACAAAGGATTGTGTCCCCCACCCGCAAACGCCGCGGTGTAGAACAGCACCAGTTCAGCGCCTTCCCGGATCACCGCCAAAAAGGCGGCGAACACGAGGGCTTTCGCGGCCCCGGAAGACACCGAGGTTGTCACCATGCCCTGGATGTAGTGCTGCCAGTTCTGCCCGGAGGTTTTGCCCAGCATCCAGTTCGAGACGTAAAACAGCATGGCCACCGCGATGAACATGGTGAAGCCCTCGATCATCTCCGAGGCGGCTCCGGCGCCCCCGACGATTTTCTGCATGCCCCACGCCAGCACGAAGGACAAGACCACCGCTGCCGCAACCCCGAGATAGACGGCCTTGCAGAGTTTCCTATTTCCGGACGTGACCAGATACAAGATGATGGCGGTGACCACCAGCAGTGCCTCCAGGCCTTCACGCAGCAGCAGGGTGAACGCGGTAATGAAATCAACCGAGTTCATCTTCGATTCGTCGACCGGCTCTTTTTTCTTCTCCGTGAGCAGTTTTTTCCCGGCGGATTCCGGGGAACTGTCCGGCAGGGCCCCGTCAAGCACCATGGCGTCGCGGGCGACGGCCGTTTTGATCAGATCGAGTTTGTCCGGGATTGACGGATCAGAGGGGTTGTTGCGGATGGCGAGTTTGACGCGGGTGAAGCGGCCCTCCATTTTCACCTTCCGGTTGCCGGGAAGAGTCATCGACGGCGGTTCCAGGGCGTTTTCGTACCAGCCGAAATAAGCCTCGTTGATGTCTTCCACGGCCTGTTCGTAGTTGCCGGCGCCGAAACTGTCGATGGCCTTGTTGATTTCCGCGGCCATGCACAGTGCGTAGTCCTGGTAGGTCCGTGTCGACCCGTCCGGGTTGCTCACGCCCTTGGTGCACACCGGCAGATCCTTTTCCACCCGCACCGGGGTGGTGGTGGGGGCCTGCTGCGCAGAGGCGGTCATGCAGGGGGCGAAAACCATAAGCAGAAATACTGCCGCGGCCAATCCCGCCACTCGGTGGCCCACATGTGGAATTCGTCGGCCGGTGACCATGGGAGCAGATCCTTCTTTCTTTCCGGTTGAAAAGGGGCGCCGGAATCCGGTCACGGCGCAACGGCCACCTGATGCGGGCAACCGGCAGCCGGGACGGTGTCTTTTCCGGCAACCGGCCACCGCGGCATCAGTGGCCGCTGAAAGGTAAGTCAATCCTTGTGAAGGTGACGGGTCAACCTAAAGATGGAGTGCGGTGAAAGAGCTACTGACGTTTTTCGAGGGTGCGTTTTCAATAAGGAAACTCGTTCACGAATGTCGACGAACTGGGGGTTTGCTGTGTCCGGTGTTCCGGTGGATTCCGGCGTGCCGGGGTGTGTGCGGGGCGGCGGTGCCGGTAACGGTTTGATAGCTGTTGACACAGACTGGCTGCCCGGGTGGGGTGCGGGAAGGGGAGGCAAAAGCGGAACGCGACAGCGGCGGCGAGTGGCTGTATTGCTTGCCGTGGCACTGCGAACTGGCATGTTGGATGCCCGCCTGCCGCAAGGCGGCAAACTACGCGGCAACGTAAAAGGGGTGGGGCCGGATTGTTACCGAACGGTGATCTGAAGCAGTGGGTGTGATGGTGGCGAAATGCCACTGATTTCCAACAGTGGAGTTATTGGTGATCAGTGCGTTTAACGGAGTTTCCGTCCCGTGCCGGGACGCTTTTTCCGTGACGAAAATGTGCCCCCGAATGGGGTGGGAGGCGGGGCTTCCCCGTGGGTCGGCCAGGTGGCGGCGGCGCCTGTTTTCCTCCCCGGGGCCGCCGGTATTGTCCCCGGGGTTGTCCCTGCCGGGGTGCTGATCCCACCCGGGCGGCACTGCCTGCGCCGGGGGTGGGGTGTGCTACTTGTAGACCGCGGTGGCCGGGGTGTGCGGGCTGGCGCGGAGGAACTGTTCGGCCCGCACGGCCGCCCGGGACGCTGACAGCACAAACAGCTGGCGCAGCCCGCCGTCAGCCGATCCGGCTGCCTGGGCCTGCAGAAATGCCGCCTGGTTGGCTTCCAGTTCTCCGGCCGCGTCAGCGGCCTGCTCACTGCTGGTGATGGTCAGTTCCGGCAGAAGATAACCGGGGCGCGGCGTGGGAATGTCTTCCCCGGTGCCGGTTTCCCCGGCGTCCATCACCGCCCGGAGGTTGGCGGTGTCGACCCGGTGTTCGGCGATGGCGCCGCTGATTAGGGGGTACAGGCTGTCATCGGCCCAGGCCAGTGCCACCCCCAGGGCGTAGTCGGTTCCAAACTGGCGGGTCAGGCTCTCCCGGACGCGGTCGATGCCCTCCGGTGGGACGGGGGGGACCTGACGGGGCGCCGCCCCGTGGTCCCGGTCGGCGGCCGACAGGGCCGGCCCGGCCGGGCCCGACCAGCCGCGCGCGGCTGCCAGGGCGGCGTGCTGGCGGGCGAGCACGATCACCGATTCCTGGTTGACTGTTGCCACCGCGGCGATGAGTGCTTCCTGCTGGGCTGCGGCCAGCACGTCGGTGAACCCGGCAAGGGCCTCCCCGTCCGCGTCGGCTGCCGGGGGGACGGGATCCGCGCCGGCCGCGGCCGGGGAGGGGGTGCCGTCGTTGTCGGCCGCGGTTCCGGCGCCCGGATCCGTGGCCGCGGCAATCGCGTCACTGTTGCAGGTGTCCACCGGTGCGCCGTCCGCGGTGTGCCCGCACAGCCGGGATATTTCTTCCGCCAGTGCCCCGGCCTGGCCGTCGAGCAGCTCCGCCAGCGGCGGGTCGTGGGGTTGTGCGAGCATGGCCCGGCGGCGGGCGGCGGAGGCCAGCTGCGCCAGGGTGGAATCCGGGGTGGGGGAAGTGGTGAATGAACAGCCGGCCAGGCCGGCGGCGGGGGCCGCGACAACGGCGGCCGCGCACAGCGTGAGGAATTGTCGTCTGTTCACGCCCGGGATCATAGCCGAGGTCCGGCACCGCAGGTGTGGGCGGCCGGGCCGTGCCGGTGGCCGGCGGCCACGGTGGCGGTTCCTGCCCGAAGGGCTGCCGTGGCTATGATGGGCGACCATGGCTTTCCCCAGTGAACAAGATATTGCCGAGACTCTTGGCCCGACGGTTGAGCAGCACGGCTTCGACACGGAATCGGTGACGGTGAAAAAAGCCGGTCCCCATTCCGCGGTGGAGATCACCATCGACGGTGACACCCCGCCGGATCTCGATGCCCTCGAGGCGCTGTCCCGCCTGCTGTCGGAGGTCCTCGACGATGCCGAAAAAGCCGGCCGGCTCGACTTCGGCTCCCAGGCCTACCAGCTGACCGTGTCCACCCCGGGTGTGGACACCCCGCTGACCCGTGCCCGCCACTGGCGCCGCAACAGGGGGCGGCTGGTGGAAATCCGCGGGGTGGACGGGATGCCCGACACGCTGGCCCGTATCGGGGCGACCAGTGACGACGGCGACCAAGTCGTGCTGATCAACCCCCGCCCGGCAGGCGGGGGAAAAGGAAAGAAAAAAAAGAAAAACAAATCCGGTTCCGCTTCCCAGGCCTCCCCGGTGGGCGCCGCCGGGACAAATGTGGAACACTTCTCGTTGAACCGGCTTAGCGCGCAGTCCCGCGCGGTGGTACAAGTTGAGTTCAACCCCGCGTGCGAGACCGAAGCCGAACTGGCCCGCCTCGACTTCGACGCTCTCGGGGCCGACAAGTAAAAAACCCACACGGGCGTTTGATCCCAAGGAACACACACGTGAACATCGACGTTGCCGCACTGAAAAGCATCGAGGACGAAAAAGGTATCCCCACCGACGAGATGCTCGACACCATCGCGCACGCCCTGCGCCAGGCATTCCTGGACAGCCACGGTGACCATGCCGGGGAAGACACCCGGGTGCGGGTGGTCATCGACAAGCAGTCCGGCTCGGTGACGGTGCTCGAATCACCCGCACCGGTGCCCGGGCAGGACAACCCGGTCGCCGACACCCCGGCCGGCCCCCGGCCGGACGAGGAAGACGTCACCCCGGTGAACTTTTCCCGCATCGGCGCCTATGCGGTGCGGGAAGCGATCCTGCGCAAGCTCCGGGAAGCCGAGACAGAGCGGGCCTACGGCGAATACTCCGCCTATGAAAGCACCGTCGTCACCGGATTGGTGCAGGCTGACGCCAGGGCCAACGAACGCGGCATCATTGTGGTGCGCATCGGCACCGAAACTGACGGCCAGGATGCGGTTCTGCTTCCCGCCGAACAAATCCCCGGGGAAAAACTCACCCACGGCCAGCGTGTGAAATGCTACGTCGTCGGCGTGGGCCGCGGGCACCGTGGACTGCAGATCCAGGTCTCCCGCACCCACCCGGAACTGGTCCGCAAACTGTTTGAACTCGAGGTCCCCGAAGTCGCCGACGGCCACGTCCAGGTTGTCGGTATCGCCCGGGAGGCCGGGCACCGCTCGAAGGTGGCCGTGGCCGCCACCACCAAGGGACTCAACGCCAAAGGCGCCTGCATCGGACCGCGCGGCCAGCGGGTGACCAATATCATGAACGAGCTGGCCGGGGAGAAAATCGACATCATCGACTACAACGAGGATCCGGCCACCTTCGTCGGCAATGCGCTCGCCCCGTCGAAAGTCGTCACCGTTGAGGTCATCGACGCCGAAGAGCAAAAAGCCCGGGTCACCGTGCCCGACTACCAGCTGTCGCTGGCCATCGGCCGGGAAGGACAAAACGCCCGCCTGGCCGCCAGGCTGACCGGCTGGAAGATCGACATCCACTCCGATGCCGAAAAACAGGCCGACACCCCGGCCGCCCCGGCTGCACCGGCAACTCCGGCTGCACCGGCCGCCCCGGCTGCACCGGCTGCTCCGGCTGCACCGGCCGAGACCCCGGCCCCTGCCGCCGGTGCCGCTGCCGCAAGCCCCGCGGATGCCGACAACCCCGCAGCAGAAGACAATCCGGACCAGGCCCGGTAACGGGCACCCGGGCAACACCGTGAAAAAGTCCGTGACAGGGTCTTGCGCCCGGTCGGGCCGGGAGCGGTGGCCTGCTGTGCGCCCCGGCATCACCGGCGCGATCCGGGGCCTGATACTGTGTCGCCCGCACCGTGGGGGAGGCAATCCCCCTTATTTCTCAACTGCGGCGACGCGGACGGTGCGGCAGGCCCTGCCGTCAGGCTGAATGCACAAAGGCCGCACTGGCACAACGAGCAACCCCGCTGTGGTGTCACCGGGCGCAGCCGTCCACGGACTTCCCGGCTGCGCCCGGGGCCACAGCCTGCGGCAGGGCCTGCCGTGAACCCGACTTTCCCCACGTCGTGCCGGGGCGGTGGGGTGACGGAAAATTCACCGGTGTGATTCGGCGGCGGCCGCAGCCGGGGACGGCCGACGGTGCCCGTTGGTGCTATTTCGCATTTTCGCCGGTAATGGCGTAATATCGGGCTGGCCGGTACCGCGTGATGCGGTACCGTTGATTTGTGTGTCGGGTCAGCCCGGCGCACAGATGTGTCCAGCACCGCTAGACAGATGATCGCCGCCGCGTGCGGGCTTTTCACCATCTGTCGCCGCATCCGGAAGCTTGGGTGGTGAGGCCAATGGCATCAAGTCATGTGCCTGAGCGCACCTGTATTGCGTCCCGACGCAAAACAGGAAGCCACAAGCTGGTCCGCGTGGTCGTTGACACCGCTGCCAGTGCCGCCAACGGTACTGTCACTGTGGTGGTTCCCGATCCGGATCACCGGCTCCCCGGCCGGGGAGCCTGGTTGACCCCAAGCGCACAGGCCTACGGGCTGGCAGTGAAAAAACGTGCATTCAACCGCGCGTTCAAGGTATCCACCCCGGTGGATGCGTCCGCCGTGCTGGCGTACCTCGAATCGAGGGACACCACGGTGTGCGGACACGAAATGAACAATAAGTGAAAAGGATGACCGACAACTGATGAGCGCACGATGAAGCATCAGCGATGAACGGCAACAGACCAACCCCGGCGATCCCCGCCGGCGGAGAAGTCCCCACCATCCTGCAGCAGGTCCGGCCACCCAGTGCGGTGCCCGGACAAGCCTTAGAAACCTAGAACAAGACTTTTTAAGGTCCCTGCGGCGGGGCTGTCGACGGAACCAGCCGCGGTACATGCACGCATGCACCGCGCCCCGGGACAGTCAGGGGACCGACCACCCATCCAGCACCGGCTTTTGTGAAAGATTCACAAAAGCGGTGGGGCTGTGGTGGCTTCCGCCGGAGGGCAGTGAAGCCGGGCAAGAAAAAACCAAGGAGTACAGTGCCCGGAAAGTTACGTGTTCACGAGCTTGCGAAAAAACTCGGAATTACGAGCAAGGAACTTCTCGCCTCGCTGAAAGAGCAGGGAGAATTCGTTAAAACCGCTTCCTCGACGGTGCAGCCGCCCGTCGTGAAGAAGATGGTTGCCTACTACGGCGAAAAGGGGATAGGACCCGCCGCCGAGGACAAAGGCGGCAAAAAAGACGCCCCCGCGCAGGAGGCACCCGCCGCCAAACCGGCCGCGAAAAAGCAGGCCCCGAAACCCGGTGCGGCAGCACCGACCCCGGCCACCGCCAAAAAACAGGCGGAAAAAGCCGACGAGGCCCCGGCCGCGCCGACTCCGGCAGCCCCGGCAGCCCCGGCTGCGGCAACCGCCCAGCCGGCCCCGTCTGGCGGCACTGCCGCCCCGAAGCCCGGTGCGGCAGCATCCGCACCCAGCCCGGCCGCTGCCGCCGGAGCGAAAAAAGACGGCGACAAGTCCGCCGATCACGCTTCCGATGCCAACCGGCCGCCCCGGCCGATGGCCAAACCCGGCCCCAAGCCGGGCGCCCGCGCCCCGCGCGTGGCCAACAACCC
>NZ_JAFLEQ010000003.1:332692-397888 GCF_017307055.1 Corynebacterium mendelii
CCGGCGGGGCGCCCAAACCGGGCGGCGCCGCCCGCCCGGAGGGCGGACGCGGACGCGGTGACCGTGACGGCGCACCGCGCAGCCCCCGCCCCGGCGGCGGCGAGCGACCCGGCGGCGGCCACAGGCCCAGCCCGGCGATGATGCCCTCGCACCCGAACCCGTCGGCCATGCCGTCGAAATCGGCGGCCGGTGGCCGCGGTGGCGGATCGGGTCGGCCGGGCCGTCCCGGTGGCGGCCCCGGCGGTTTCCGCGGTGGCGGACGCGGCGGACGCCGCGGCGGCACTGCAGGTGCGTTCGGACGCCCCGGTGGAGCCCCGCGCCGTGGACGCAAGTCGAAACGGCAGAAACGCAACGAGTACGAGTCACTGCAGGCACCCAAGGTCGTCGGCGGTGTGCACCTGCCCGACGGCAAGGGCCAGACACTGCGGCTGCGCCGCGGTGCGTCCCTGGGCGATTTCGCCGACAAGATCAACGCCGATGCATCAGAGCTGGTGCAGGCGCTGTTCAACCTGGGCGAGATGGTCACCGCCACCCAGTCGGTCTCCGATGAGACACTGACGCTTCTGGGCGATGAGATGAACTTCAAGGTTGAGGTCGTCTCACCGGAAGATGAGGACCGTGAGCTGCTCGAATCCTTCGACCTGCAGTTCGGCGAGGACGAGGGCGGCGAAGAGGAACTCGAGGTCCGTCCCCCGGTGGTCACCGTCATGGGTCACGTCGACCACGGTAAAACCCGTCTTTTGGACACCATCCGCAAAACCAATGTGGGCGGTGGCGAAGCCGGCGGTATCACCCAGGGCATCGGTGCCTACCAGGTCACCGTCAAGGACCCGGAAACCGGCAGCGACCGGCGGGTAACCTTCCTGGACACCCCCGGCCACGAGGCGTTTACCGCCATGCGTGCCCGTGGTGCCCAGTCCACCGACATCGCGATCCTGGTGGTCGCCGCCGACGACGGTGTCATGCCGCAGACGGTGGAAGCGATCAACCATGCGAAAGCGGCCGATGTGCCGATCGTGGTGGCGGTCAACAAGATCGACAAGGAAGGTGCCTCCCCGGACAAGATCCGCGGCCAGCTGACCGAATACGGTCTGGTTCCCGAGGAATACGGTGGCGACACCCAGTTCGTCGACATCTCCGCCAAGCAGAACCTCAACATTCCGGAGCTGCTGGAAGCGGTGCTGTTGACCGCCGACGCGGAGCTGGATCTGCGCGCCAACCCGGACATGGACGCCCAGGGTGTGGCCATTGAGGCCCACCTCGACCGCGGCCGCGGCCCGGTGGCCACCGTCATCGTGCAGCGCGGTACCCTGCGTGTCGGTGACTCGATCGTGGCAGGCGACGCCCACGGACGTGTGCGCCGCATGGTCGACGAGTTCGGCCACGACGTTGATGAGGCAGGACCTGCCCGCCCGGTACAGGTGCAGGGTCTGTCCTCGGTACCCGGTGCCGGCGATAATCTGCTGGTGGTTGAAGACGACCGGGTTGCCCGGCAGATCGCCGACAAGCGCAACGCCCGCCGCCGCAACGCCATGCAGGCGAAAAACCGCAAGCGCGTGTCGCTGGAAGATCTGGATGCGGTGCTGAAGGAAACCTCCACCCTGAACCTGATCCTCAAGGGCGACAATGCCGGTTCGGTGGAAGCCCTGGAAGAAGCACTGCTCAAGATCGAGGTCGACGACGAGGTTCAGCTCAACATCATCGACCGCGGTGTGGGTGCGATCACCCAGACCAACGTCTCCCTGGCCGCCGCCTCGGATGCGGTGATCATCGGCTTCAATGTCCGCTCCGAGGGCAAAGCCACCGAAGAGGCCAACGCCGAAGGCGTCGAGATGCGCTACTACTCGGTGATCTACCGGGTCATCGAGGACATTGAGCAGGCTCTCAAGGGCATGCTCAAGCCGATCTACGAGGAAAAGGAAATCGGCCGCGCCGAAATCCGTGCCCTGTTCAAGGCATCCTCTGTCGGTCTCATCGCAGGCTGCATGGTCGAATCCGGCAAGGTCCGCAGAAACGCCACCATCCGCCTGGTCCGTGACGGCAACGTCATCGCGGAAAAGGCCACCATCGAGTCGCTGCGCCGCGAAAAAGACGACGCGACCGAGGTTGCCGCCGGCTACGAATGCGGCATGGTGCTGTCCTACCCGGACATCCAGGTCGACGACATCATCGAGGTCTACGAAATGGTCGAAAAGCCGCGCGACTGATCCCGCGGCCCCGGATTCCCGCCGCCTCGCACCCCGGTGCCAGGCGGCGGGCAACCGCAAAGAAAAAATCCACCACATGATGTGGCCCCTGTGATACCTGCGCCCGCCGCCGGTGACACCCCGCCAACCCGGCGGTGTCACCGGCGGCGGGTGTTTTTTCTTTTTTCCTTCACGCAAAAAATACTCCCGGTGCCCCGGTGCCCCGGTGCCGGATTCACACCGGGCTGACACGGCACAAGCCGCGGCATCCCCGCCCGGGTGTTCGTGCAGCTGTCGTATCGACATACCCCGGCGGAGTGGGAGCGGGCCGGCAGCGTTGACTAAAGTCGTGGGCAGACAACCGAAGATGACGTGAAGAACAAAACAACACCTACCAAGGAGATGATCGCCGTGGTCGACCACGCACGGGCAGCCCGGATGGCCAAAAGAATATTGACGATTGTGGCCGACGCCATCGAGCGCGAGGTCAAAGACCGCCGTTTCGAATACGTCACCATCACCGACTGCCGGGTCACCGGGGATCTGCACGACGCGACGGTGTTCTACACGGTCCGCGGTGAGACCATTGACGCCGACCCCGATGAAGACGCTGCCGCCGAAGCCTTCAAACGCGCCCGCGGCCAGCTCCGCAAAATCGTCGGCGACCAGCTGAGTGTCCGCTTCACCCCGACACTGACCTTCACCCTGGACACTGTTCCGGAAACCTCGGCGGAGATGGAGGAAATACTGGCCCGGGCGCGCGCCCGCGACGAGGAAACAGCCCGGCAGCGGCAGGGCAAAAAACCGGCCGGTGATGCGGACCCGTACAAAAAGACCGACTAGACGCAGCTGTGTCCACCCCGGCCGGCGCATTTTTCACCCCACCCATCACATGAGCACCCCACCCCCGGGGGAGGAGAGGCACCACAATGAGCGGCAGTAACCCCCACCTGTGGGCGGATGAGAGCGCCTTCGATTTCGGCGCTGTCGACGAGTGTGTCGCAGGCGCACGCGCCGTGGCGGTGATCGGCCACATCCGCCCCGACGCCGATGCCATCGGTTCGGTCAACGCGCTGGTGGAGGTTCTCGGCAACCGCGGTATCGATGCCAAAGGTTTCATCGGCTACCGCGGGCAGATCGATGCCACTTTGCGGAGCCTGCCGGGAACCGGGCGCATCAGTTTCACCGGTAGTCTGCCGGGGAAATTCGACACGGTCATCACCGTTGACTGCGGGGATCTGGGCCGGACCGGCCTTATGGCCGATGCGGTGGGACAGAGGGGACAGGCCGGGCGCCTGGTGGTGATTGACCACCACGCCACCAACCCCGGGTTCGGCAGCCTCAATTGCGTGGCCGGCGGCTGGGAATCAACCACCCTGCTGTTGTGGCGGTGGTTTGTCCACTCCGGTGACTCCATCACCCCGACGATTGCCCACAACCTGTATGCGGGACTGGTCTCGGACACCGGGTCGTTCAGATGGGGAAGCGCGCGCATGCACGTCATGGCCCGGGCAATGGTGGAAGCCGGGGTTGATTCCCGGGCTATCGCCACCGATCTGTTTGACCGCACCAGCGTCGGTGATCTGGCGCTGAAAGGGCGGATTCTGGCCGGGATGCGGGTCGTTGAGGTAGCCGGTACCGGCTACCGGTTTTGTGCTCTTGTCGCCGACCATGACACCATCGCCGGGCACACTATGGCGGCGGTGGAATCGCTGTGCGGGACAATCCGGGCGGTGGACGGCACCGACTTCGGCGTCCTGGTCAAAGAATATGTGCCGGGAACCTGGCAGGTGTCGTTTCGCTCCTCCGGGCTTGTGATCAGCCCGATTGCCGTTCGTCTGGGGGGCGGCGGACATGATCTCGCGGCAGGCTGCACCATTGTTGCCGACAGTGCTGACGCGGTTACCGCCACTATTGCCGAGGCAGCCGGGCAGGAATTGTCCGGCTAAAGGCAGGGCCGCGGCACCGTGTGACGGCGCCGCGGCGGTTTGTCCCGTGGAGTAGGGTGTAGCCGGTGAATCGGGGCGCCCCACCGTGACCGGGGGCTCCGGTCGGCATATCCGTCCGAAATGTCAGGTTTTTCAAAAAAGGAGATCCAAGCACCGCCGTGTCACAACAAAGCCCGGAGGAGAAGTCTCCTCAGCCAACCGACCGGACAGCCACCGGCCTCGAGGGAACCGATCTGAACAAGGTCGGGGTGTGGGATGTGCTGCGCCTGGCCCTTCCCGCCTTGGGTGTGCTGGCGGCAACACCGCTGTACCTGCTGCTCGATACGGCCGTGGTCGGCCGGTTGGGGGAGGGGGACCTGGCGGCTTTGGGCGCGGCCACCACCATTCAGGCGGTGGTCACCACCCAGCTGACCTTCCTGTCCTACGGCACCACCGCCCGGGCGGCCCGGCTGTTTGGGGCGGGACGGCAAACCGACGCCATCGCCGAGGGCGTGCAGGCAACCTGGGTGGCCGTCAGCGTCGGTGTGCTGCTGGCGGCGATCATCGTGGTGGGTGCCCCGCAGTTCACCCTGTGGCTTGCCGCCGATGAGTTTGTTGCCGCGGAAGCCACCACCTGGCTGCGGGTGGCCGGCTGCGGTATCCCGCTGATCCTGATGACCATGGCCGGAAACGGGTGGCTCCGCGGGGTGCAAAACACCCGCCTGCCGCTGTATTTCACACTGGCCGGTGTTATTCCCTCAGCAGTGCTGGTGCCGGTGCTGGTGGGCCACCACGGCATTGTCGGCTCGGCGTGGGCCAACCTCATCGGGGAGACAATCACCTCGCTTGCTTTCGTGGGTTGTTTGTACCGCTGGCACCACGGCTCGTGGACACCACAGCCGGCGGTGATGAAAAAACAGCTGGTCATGGGGCGGGATTTGATCGCCCGTTCGCTGAGCTTCCAGATTGCCTTCCTGTCCGCGGCGGCTGTCGCAGGGCGTTTCGGCTCCGCTTCCCTGGCCGCCCACCAGGTGCTGCTGCAGCTGTGGAGTTTCTTGACGATGGTGCTGGATTCACTGGCCATTGCCGCCCAGGCTCTCATCGGGGCTGCGCTGGGCGGGGCGAGTGCGAAACTGGCCCGCGATGTCGGCTACCGCATCACCGTCTGGTCCACCATGCTCGCCGCGGTAATGGCCGTGATCTTCGGTGCCGGGTACACGGTCATTCCGCGGATATTCACCCAGTCGCCGGGGGTGCTGGCGGCCATGGCCACCCCGTGGTGGCTGATGGTGGCCATGATTGTCATCGGCGGTGTGGTCTTCGCCCTGGACGGGGTGCTGCTGGGCGCGGGCGATGTGGCCTTTTTGCGCAACGCCACCATTGCCGGTGTCCTGATCGGTTTCGTGCCCGGGGTATGGCTGGCCCTTGTCTTCGATGCCGGGCTGACCGGTGTGTGGATGGGGCTGGTGGTGTTTATGGTGCTGCGCCTGGGCTTTGTGGTGTGGCGTTTCTCGTCGATGAAATGGGCCCGGCAGGGTGTGGACAGGTAACGGGCGGGCCGGGGAAATCGACACACCCTGAGAAGGCGCCGCATTGAAAAAGGACACATCCCACTTGGTGTGGCGCATCAACCCACCGGGGCCGGTGTCCTGCGGCATAATGGTTTCCGTCGGCCATCCGCCGCGGGGCGCGGCAGACAACAGATATCGGCGCGGGCAACAAGGAGGTGACCGCCGGTGAAACACACTCTGTGGGCGGTCGCGGACCTGCACGGGGCAGTCAAAGACAACCGTCCGATGATTGATTCGATTGCCCCGGACAACCCCGCCGACTGGTTGATTGTGGCCGGTGATGTCGCCGAACGCACCGAACTTGTCACCGAGATCCTCTCCTCGCTGCGCAGGCGTTTCGCCACCGTGGTCTGGGCGCCGGGCAACCACGAGCTTTTCTGCCGTTCCACCGACCGCCACCAGGGCCGGGCCAAATACGACGAATTGGTGGCGGCCTGCCGCTCGATTGATGTACTCACCCCGGAAGACCCGTTCCCCATGTTCCACGGGGTGACGGTGGTGCCGCTTTTCACCCTCTACGACTATTCCTTCCGCATGGCCGGGATGAGCGTGGAGCAGGCTGTCCAGGCCGCCCACGACCGGCAGGTGGTGATGACCGACCAGTTCGCCATTGCCCCCTTCGTCGATATCCGTGCCTGGTGCTGGGACCGGCTGGCGTATTCGGTGAAAAGACTCGGCAAAATCTCCGGGCCGACTATTTTGGTCAACCATTGGCCGCTGGTGATCGAACCGGTGGAAAAACTCGCCTTCCCCGAATTGTCGCTGTGGTGCGGTACCCGGCACACCAGAAGCTGGGGCGCGCGCTACGGGGCGCAGGCGGTGGTCTACGGGCATCTGCACACCCCCGGCATCACCACCGTCGACAATGTGCCGCATATCGAGGTTTCTCTGGGCTATCCGCGGGAATGGCGCCGCGAGCGCCCCGACTGGCGCTGGCCCTACCCGGTCATGGAGGTCGATGATGGCCGCCCATGACCTGTTCCCGCAGTCAGCGAAGCTGAGATGGATTCTCAGACACGGTGACAACGAGTCCCTCGAGCATCTGCCGGGGTTGTTCGACGAAGAGAAAACACTGGTGGAATCCAGTGTCATCGTGCGCAAATCACAGTTTGCCGACGCCCGCTGGTGCGCCCACCGTGCCCTGGAGGAGCTGGGGATCGGCGCCGGGAAACCCATCACCCGCGGTAAACGGGGCATGCCGGTTTTTCCCCCGGCGGTGACAGGTTCGATCACCCATTCCGGTGGTTTCAGGGCCGCGGTTGTCGCCCCCCGGAGGTTTGTCGCCTCGATCGGCATTGATGCCGAACCCGCCGAGGAACTTCCCTACCCGCTGGTCTATTCCATCGCCCGGGACAATGAGCAGCGGCAGATCGCCCGGCTGCGTTGCCAAGGCCTGGGATATGCCGACCGGCTGCTGTTTTGCGCCAAGGAAGCCACCTACAAAGCGTGGTTCCCGTTGACCTTCCGGTGGCTTGATTTCGATCAGGCGGAAATAGACATCCGCACGGACGGCACCTTCATCTCTTATCTTCTGGTCCGCCCCACCCCGGTGCCGTTTATCGCCGGCCGGTGGACGGTCAGCAACGGGTTCGTCATTGCCGCCACCAGTGTCCCGGCCGCCGATATGCTGAAATCCTAGAAATACCGGCCATCCCGATCGGTGAGGTGTTATTCCGGCGGGCGTTTGCGCTCACCCCCGGCCCCCGGAGGGGGATGGGGCGTAACCGTGAAAAATCCTAAAGGGTGGACGGGCGCGCCACGAACACCGTGGCCAGCCGTTTGCCGGATTCTTTGACCAGCGCCACTGTTTTCCCGTCCGGGCCGACAGCTGCGTGCACACCCGTCAGCCCCACAGGGTCAAGCCACTTGCCCTGGGCGAGGGCACGGGCCTGGTCGGCGCTGACATCAAAGCGCGGGTAGCAGCGGGCCAGGGCCTCATCGATGGTGATTGTCACCGCCGGATCGGCTTCCAGCTGGTCGATCGTGATTGCTTCCCCGATGGTGAACGGGCCGACGGCGGTTCTGCGCAAACTCCCCAGATGCGCCCCGGTCCCGGCAGCCTGCCCCAGGTCGCGGGCCAGCGCCCTGATGTAGGTGCCGGAGGAACAGTCAACCACCACATCCACATCGGCATACCCATCGTGGACCCGGACATCGGAGACGACATCCAGACGGCTGATGGTCACCGGGCGGGCCGGAATATCGACTTCTTCGCCCTCACGGACCCGCTGGTGGGCGCGTTTGCCGGCGATTTTGATGGCACTGACACTGCTGGGTTTCTGCATGATATCGCCGGTGAAGCGACCGGCCAGCTCGTCGATGGTGGCGCGCGTGAGTCCGGAGGCATCGGCCCGGGAGGTTTCCTCGCCCGCGGCATCCTCGGTGGTGGTGGTCATCCCGAAACGGATGGTGGCCCGGTAGGTCTTGTCCAGCCCCACCAGATGGGCCAGGGTTTTGGTGCCCCGGTTGATGCCGGTGACCAGCACCCCGGTGGCCATGGGGTCGAGGGTTCCGGCGTGACCGACCTTTTTCGTTTTCATCGCCCGCCGGGTTGTCGCCACCACGTCATGGGAGGTCAACCCCTGCGGCTTGTCGATAATGACCAGTCCTGAGTCGGCCAAAGGGTCGGTCGGTCTGGCAGGGCGCGGGGAATCTGTGGTGTCCATGATTTAAAAACCCTACCTGCTCTGCCGGTGGCGCCCATCACGTAGTGTGTTGTGACGTGGATATTTGGTACGGACTCGACGAGGTTTCCCCCGGTTCAACCGGAAGCGTCGTCACCATCGGCGTTTTTGACGGTGTGCACCGCGGGCACAGGGCCCTGATCACCGATGCGGTCACCCGTGCCCGTGAGACGGGTTCGGCTGCGGTGTGTCTTTCTTTCGACCCGCATCCGCTGTCGGTGATCGCCCCTGACCGGATGCCACCGCTTCTGGCCCCGGTCGCGGAGCGTAAACACCTGGTCGAACAACTCGGGGTCGACCACATGCTGGCCCTGGAATTCACCCGTGATTTGGCGGCGATGTCCCCGGCGGAGTTTTTCTCCCACATCCTGGTTGACACCCTCGATGCCCGCGCGGTGTTTGTTGGCGCCAACTTCACGTTCGGCCACCGGGCGTCGGGCACCACTGAGACACTGAAGGATTTGGGCCGGGCCTACGGGGTGGATGTGGTTGTCCATGATCTGCTCACCGACACCAGCGGCCGTACCGTCAGTTCCTCCACCATCAGGACAAGCCTCAGCCGGGGCGATGTCGCCGACGCCCGCCGGCTTTTGGGACGGCCGTTCGCGGTGACCGGAACCGTGGCCCGGGGGGCGGGACGCGGCGGCCGGGAGCTGGGCTACCCGACGGCGAACCTGTATTTTCCCGACAGCTGCGCGATCCCCGCCGATGGGGTTTACTGCGGCTATTTCACCATCACCGGCAACGAGGCTGTCGATGGGGACATGCAGCCGGGTATCCGTTACCCCACGGCGGTCAGTGTCGGGACCAACCCGACCTTCAATGATGTGCGGCGCTCGGTGGAGGCCTTCGTGCTCGACCGGGACGCCGATCTGTACGGCAGGGAAGTCACCGTTGAATTCATCGACCGTATCCGCGGCATGGAAAAATTCAACGGTGTCGATGATCTGCTGGCCGCCATGGACCGGGATGTGAAAAAAACCCGCGCCATCCTGGACAATGAGGCGCACAGCGCCGGGTGACAGTGCGATCGGGGGTGCCCCGGAACAAAATCCATTGGCGCCGCCGGGCAAAAGCCGCACCGTCGGCGCCGGATGCCGGGGAGCTGCCGCCGGACACCGGCACAACCAACCGATTGGTCTGGTCGGTTCCGGTTGTGGTAGTCTTCCCCAGTCCGGTCGACTGCGGTCCACAGCAGTTTACCGGCACCGGCCAGACATAAAGGGCCTGGGAATTCCCGGGGCCACCCGGCCGGTTGTGTTCATGTGGACTGAAACACTTTCAAGGAGTAACCAACCATGGCGCTGTCCGCCGCACAGAAAAAAGACATCCTCAAAGAGTTCGGCCTGCACGAGACCGATACCGGCTCCCCGGAAGCACAGGTTGCCCTGCTGACCCAGCGCATCCGCGAACTCACCGAGCACCTGAAGACCCACAAGCACGACCACCACTCCCGTCGTGGCCTGCTGCTGCTGGTCGGTCGCCGCAAGGGCCTGCTGAAGTACCTGCAGTCCAACAACGTCGAGCGCTACCGTGACCTCATCTCACGTCTGGGTCTTCGCCGCTAAAGGTTTTTTCAGCACATACAGACCTTTCCCGCCGACCGTGGTTTTTCATTGGAAAAACCACGGTCGGTTTTTGTGTGCCCATCATCGTTGGCGGCGGGTGGTACAAAGCATCCGCGGCCACCGCCGCTGGGCCGGCATCCGTATCCGGTAGTAAATATGCCGGCACCGGGTGGACCCGCAGGAGACCTGCCGGGTGTTTAGGGGCTAGCCACCAACCGGCTCTGCGGTCTGGTTGTGGGGAGGGCCGGTGAGGGGTGTGCGGCGGGCACGGACAGTCGCAGGAGGGGGTCGGTTGTGTCTGTCGTGCGGGTAGATGGCGGGGGAGGGGACAAACCATACCCAGTTGCGGACGGTGCAGGTCGGGGTTGATTTGTTCGTCCCACCGAAGCTTGCGCCGACAGCCGGCGGGCCTGATGGGTGTCCAGCGGGTACGCACCTGTGATTTTCACTGGTAGTGTGTCTCTCGAGCCTTCAGTACTTAAGAAGTAAGAGCAGCACAGAATGAACCTGCGCACGGCGGCACCGATGATCGCCGGGGATGAAGGCAGGAATCCATAAGGAGAAAACAACGTCCATGACTGACGTTCAGTACATTGAAGACGAATACGGGGTGGGCTTTGTCGAGGCGCCCATCGACAACGGGGATTTTGGCCAGCGGGTCATCCGCCTGGAGACCGGGCTGCTGGCCCGCCAGGCCGGCGGTTCCGTGACCGCCTACCTCGACGACGACACCATGATGCTGGCCACCACCACCGCCAGCTCCAATCCCCGGGAAGGCTTCGATTTCTTCCCCCTGACCGTCGATGTGGAAGAGCGCATGTACGCTGCCGGCCGCATCCCCGGTTCCTTCTTCCGCCGCGAGGGACGGCCCACCACCGACGCCGTTTTGGCCTGCCGTCTCATTGACCGCCCGCTGCGTCCGACCTTCACCAAGGGTCTGCGCAACGAAGTGCAGTGTGTGATCACTGTTTTGTCGATCAACCCGGAAGACATGTACGACGTGGTGGCCATCAACGCCGCCTCCGCCGCCACCCAGCTGTCGGGACTTCCGGTTTCCGGTGCCGTCGGCGGTGTCCGTATCGCCCTGATCGCCGATGAGAAGCACAAGAAGGGCCAGTGGGTCGCATTCCCGACCTACTCGCAGCACAAAGACGCCCTGTTCGAAATGGTCGTTGCCGGTCGTCTGGTGGACGGCAAGAAGAAGGGCGACAAAGACGTCGCCGTCATGATGGTCGAAGCCGGTGCCACCGAGCATGTCGCCGACAAGATTGCCGAAGGCTACCCGGCCCCGACCGAAGCGGTCGTCGCCGAAGGCCTGGAGGCCGCCAAGCCCTTCATCAAGGTTCTCTGTCAGGCGCAGGCCGAACTGGCCAAGCACACCGCCAAGGACACGCAGGACTTCCCGCTGTTCCCGCCCTATGAAGACGATGTTCTGGCTGCCGTGGAGAAAATGGCGTCCAAGAAGATCGAAAAGCTCATGTCCATCCCCGGCAAGCAGGAGCGCGACGACGCGACCGCCGAGTACATGGATGAGGTTGTCGACAAGCTTGCCGACAAGTTCGGTGACGAGCGCGAGAAGGAAGTCCGCAACGCCTTCAACGCGGTGACCAAGAAGATTGTGCGCCGCCGCATCCTCACCGACCACTTCCGTATTGACGGCCGCGGTGTCAAGGACATCCGCCAGCTGGAAGTGGAAGTCGATTTGATCCCGCGGGCCCACGGCTCCGCCCTGTTCGAGCGCGGTGAAACCCAGATCCTGGGCGTGACAACCCTCGATATGCTCAAAATGGAGCAGCAGATCGACTCGCTGTCGCCGGTGACCTCCAAGCGCTACATCCACCACTACAACTTCCCGCCGTACTCCACCGGGGAAACCGGACGCGTCGGCTCGCCGAAACGCCGCGAAATCGGCCACGGCGCTCTCGCTGAGCGCGCCCTGGTTCCGGTTCTGCCCAGCCGGGAACAGTTCCCCTACTGCATCCGGCAGGTCTCCGAGGCTTTGGGCTCCAACGGCTCAACCTCCATGGGGTCGGTGTGCGCCTCGACCCTGTCGATGCTCAACGCCGGTGTCCCGCTGAAAGCCCCGGTTGCAGGCATCGCCATGGGGCTGGTCTCCGACGAGGTTGACGGGGAGACCCGCTATGTGGCACTCACCGACATCCTCGGCGCCGAGGACGCTTTCGGTGACATGGACTTCAAGGTTGCCGGTACCGAAGAGTACGTCACCGCCCTGCAGCTGGACACCAAACTTGACGGCATCCCGTCGAAGGTTCTGGCCGGTGCCCTCAGCCAGGCCCGTGACGCCCGCCTGGAAATCCTGGCCACCATGGCCGATGTGATCTCCCAGCCGGATGAGCTGAGTCCCTTTGCTCCCCGCATCGAGACCATTCACGTCCCGGTCTCCAAGATTGGTGAGGTCATCGGCCCGAAGGGCAAGATCATCAACCAGATCTCCGAGGACACCGGCGCGAATATCTCCATCGAGGATGACGGAACCGTCTACGTGTCCGCCACCGATGGTGAGTCGGCGCAGAAAGCCATCGACCAGATCAACTCGATCGCCAATCCGCAGCTGCCGAAAGTTGGGGAGCGTTTCCTCGGCACCGTGGTGAAAACCACCAACTTCGGTGCCTTCATCTCCCTGCTGCCGGGCCGTGACGGCCTGCTTCACATCTCCAAGATCGGCGGCAAGCGCCGTATCGAGAAGGTGGAGGATGAACTCAACGTCGGTGACCAGATTCAGGTCGAGATCGCCGATATCGACAACCGCGGCAAGATCTCGCTGATCCCGGTTGACGAGGACAAGAACTAACCCTCCTGCAAACCGCCGGCCACCGGCTCAACCGGTGGTCGGCAGCTTGAGCTAAAAAAGACCCCTGTCGTGCACGATCACCGTGCACGGCAGGGGCTTCCTTTGTCATCCAGTGCGGTGGGCTACCGGAAAACACGGTAGAGCCGGCTTGAACAGGTCGCGGGTTTTTTCCACAGCCTTCGATGGGCCGGTGCGGGTGTCACGCAGCCGGTCTACGAGCCGTTCCAGACCTGGTCGAAAAATGAACCCAGCTCTTTGTTGAACACCGCCGGTTTGGTGAGCATCGGCATGTGCACAGCCCCATCGATGACCACCTGCCGGGCCCGGGGGTTTTTCTCTTCCAGATAGCCGTAGATGTTCGACAGGGCTTTGGGAAAGTCATCCGAGCCGCGCACCAGCAGCATGGGGGGATTGGCCGGGTAGCCGTCGATGTCGTGGACCTTTGCGAAAGCGGAAAAACCCAGACTCAAAAAAACTTTTCTGCCGCTGGCGTAGATGGCATCGCCGATCTCTTGTTGCACTGCCTTGTCTTTCGAGCAGGCTTTCGCACTCAGCTTCGACATCATCCGCCAGGGGATGAACCGGTAGATGAATCCGGATGATTTCTGCATGATTTTCTCGCTGGTGGGGCGTTTCCTGTGCTGGCCCCAGGTGCCGATAATCACCAGTGCTTTCACCCGCTGCGGGGTACGGAAGGTGTATTCCTGCAACGGATTGCCGCCCCAGGAGTGGCCGACCAGCGCGGCCTGCTCCATGTGGAAGTGGTCCATGATGCGGTCCACGTCACTGATGGCGCCCTCGAAGTCGGGGAGTTTCCCATCCTTCATCGTCGAGGCACCCTGACCGCGGACATCGACGAAAACAAGATCACAGTCGGGGAATTGATCATACTGATTGCGCCACATGTCCTTGTTACCGCACGCCCCGTGGTAGAAAATGACCCACCGGCGGCCACCGTCGGGACGGACCCGTGCCGGGCGGTGATACACCCGGAGCCTCGCCTCGGGGGTGTCGATGATCTCTCCTGAAAGCCATGAACCAGTCATGCATCAATAATAAACAAAGCCAAACCTAACATGCGCCACGGGTGTGCCGTGTTCACCATCCTGCGGGAGGCTCTTGCTGCAAGGGCCTTATTCGCCCCGCACCACTGGTGCCCGGGCGGCCCCGCATGCCGGGGAAAAATCGAAAGAACCAATGACCGCGAAAGTGACCCGCGCGGTGACCTGTGCCGGGGAAAGAGTTGTCGCGGTCCCGGGCCAAGTGAGGGGCAGGATTATTGTCCGGCCCACCCCCGAAAAAGGTGCACAATAAAAAACATGGCGGGTTGGCCATCTGTGAAATTCATAAAACTTAAACCTGTCTGACAACTATGATTTTGGCACTGCAGTGGTTCCGGTGGTTTATTCACACATGTGGGTGGTGCCATTACTGCGTTCTGGGCAGTCCGGCAGTCGTGCTGTCACTGGGTATGGCCAGTGGTAGGGGTGAAATTTATCCGTGAGGGATGACAAAAAATAGTGGTGGGGGCGTTTTCCATGCATGATCTAAAGTGTGATGAATCGCTCAGTGGATATTAATTCACACTTACTTCACAAGCTTGCCAAGCCTGCAAACAGCATATTTCCCATTATGAGACATGTTCGAAAATGTTTGTTCCCCTGCTGTGTGGCGGGTGTTGTCGGTGCGGATTATTGAAGCGCCTGTCTGACAGGAGTAACTTTCGACAGCGGGTCCCGAGGATGCCCTCCGGACATAAAGCTATTGTTTCCACCAGAGGAGATGCGGCGCATGATTCTCGCGCAAGACAACCTGCTCAGACTTGATGTCCATGCCATGGACTATCTGATCATCTTCATCTATTTCGCCTTCGTCCTGGGCATCGGTTGGGCAGCCCGGTCCAAGGTGTCGAGTTCCATCGACTTTTTCCTGTCCGGGCGTTCCCTGCCCGCATGGGTGACCGGTCTGGCGTTCATCTCCGCCAACCTCGGTGCGGTGGAGATTATCGGCATGTCCGCCACCGGCATGCAGTACGGCTTCCAGACCATGCACTACTTCTGGATTGGCGCTATTCCGGCCATGGTCTTTTTGGGCATCGTGATGATGCCGTTTTACTACGGCTCGAAGGTGCGCAGTGTGCCCGAGTTCATGCTCAAGCGTTTCGGACCGGCCGCCCATTTGGTCAACGCCATCTCCTTCGCCGTCGCGCAGCTACTGATTGCCGGTGTGAACCTGCTGCTGCTGGCCAAAATCGTCAACGCTATTCTCGGGTGGTCGCTGGAGGCCACCCTCGTTGTTGCCGCCATCATCGTTCTCAGCTACATCACCCTCGGCGGGCTGTCAGCAGCCATCTACAACGAGGTCCTGCAGTTTTTCGTCATCGTTGCCGCCCTGGCGCCGCTGACCATCATCGGTTTGAACCGGGCCGGCGGATGGCAGGGGCTGAAAGCCGCTATTCCCGAATCGCACTTCCACAACTGGCCCGGCTCCGACATTTCCGGGTTCGATAACCCGATCGTGTCGATTATCGGCATCACCTTCGGCCTCGGCTTCGTGCTGAGCTTCGGCTACTGGACCACCAACTTCGTTGAAGTGCAGCGTGCCATGGCCTCGGATTCCCTGTCGGCTGCCCGCCGCACCCCGATCATCGGCGCATTCCCGAAAATGTTCGTTCCCTTCATTGTCGTCATCCCCGGCATGGTTGCCAGCGTGATCGTCTCCGAGTACGTCGAGGGCAAACCCGGTGTCAAACCCAATGATGCGATGCTGCTGTTGATGCGTGACCTTCTGCCCAACGGGTTGCTGGGCGTGGCCATCGCCGGTCTTTTGGCCGCGTTCATGGCAGGTATGGCCGCCAACATCTCCGCATTCAACACCGTGATCTCCTACGACATCTGGCAGACCTACGTTGTCAAAGACAAAGAAGACGGCTACTACCTGCGGTTTGGTCGTCTGGCCACGGTTGTCGCCACCGTCATTGCGGTGTTTACCGCATTGATCGCCCAGAACTTCGGCAACGTCATGGATTACCTGCAGACGTTGTTCGGTTTCTTCAATGCCCCGCTGTTCGCCACCTTCATTCTCGGTATGTTCTGGCGCAAGATGACACCTTCCGCCGGTTGGATGTCGCTGGTGTGCGGCACCCTGGCTGCCGTCATTTACTGGGTGATCTCAAAATTCATCATCACCGGTGATAGTGGTGTGTTCAACCTGACCGGCCAAGGCACCGCCTTTGTGGCCGCTTCCCTGGCGTTTGCCACAGCGATTGTGGTGGCCATTGTTGTCTCCCTGTTCACCACCCCCAAACCCCGGAATGAACTGGTCGGCTTCGTTTACTCGGAAACCCCCAAGGAAGTGCGAACCGATGTGTTGGAGGCCTCCGCACCCTGGTACAAGCGCACTGTTCCGCTCGGCATGCTGTGCCTGGCGATGGTGATCTGTCTCAACGCCATCTTCGCCTGATTGACCCGCAGTTTCCATCCCACAAACTTTTCCAGTTAGGAGTTGTGACCACACCATGGCACGCAAAAAAACCGCGGGTGCATTCGACATCCGCAATATCATCGGCCTGTTGCTGGGGCTGTACGGCATTCTCCTTGTCATCAGTGCCGCCCTGCTCGATCCGGGCGTGAACCCCGACACCAACATCGCCAAGTCCTCCGCCGACAACCTGTGGGTCGGCGTGGTGATGATCATCGTCGCAGCGGTGTTTTTCGTCTGGACCAAACTCAAGCCCATTGTGGTGGCTGCCGAACCGGAGAAATGATTCTCACCAGGTTGTCACCGGCTCTGCCTGTACTGGCCGTCCGGTGACATCCAGGCAATCGATCAGCTGTCACGGCTGACGGCTGCACCCGTGATCCCCACCCCGCGTACCCCCGTTTCCGGCAGGGGTACGCGGGTAAAACAATTGTTCTATTAATGGGTTTTTTCGGCGGCGTTGCGCCGTCTTGCCGCATCTGTGGGGTGCCCGGCGGTTGACCGCCTGTTGCAGCGCGGTGAAATACCTCAGAGGTGTCGGTTTGAGGGGCAACGGCCCACCCCGGTTTCTGGCCGGGTGTCAGCCGGTTGATGTGCTCCGGGTGGTTTGTGCAAGGGGTTGTCACTGCGCAGCGTGGGGGCTTGCCGGGTCTGCCGAGGTTTTGCTGTTGGCTGCTTTATGCTCACCCGGGCAGGGGCCGGCGGCCCGGTGGGTGTGGATGGGGCGGTCCTGTTGACCGTGGGGACCTCGCACGGTCATTTTTGGCTTTTTCCGCGGTTAAAAATAGCGGGCGCATGCCCGTCGTCCGGCCGCGGGTATTTTTGTCCGGTTGTTCGGCTGGATCCGTCACAAGACTCCCGCGGGAACTCCGGGGCACGGGATCGGCCAGGGGGAGTGAACAGTCTTTTCGGCGGGACTTTGTGATCTTTTGCTGTGGTGGGGTGGGGAGGTTAAAAATGTCCGGATTCAGCTTTGGGCAGTGGTGGTGCTGGTGGTGTGCGGGTAGGAAAACGACCGACGAAGACGTTTCGGAAGCCTGGCTGGCGGGGCGAAAAAAGTGAGGTTTGTCATGAAAGGGCTTCAAGAGCCTGTGTGAACGGGTTTTCGCACGCGTTGTGGTGGCTGTGCGGGGGTGAAGTGATTAACGTTGGGGGTAAAGCGCGACGCATGTGTGTCCGCCCGGAAGACATCCGACTTTTACAGATTTCAGGAAAGGTCTTTGTAACGACCATGAGTGACAACGGCACCGTCGAATACACCGGTGAAGACAAGCTGGTGCGCATCACCCGCACCACGCTCGCCGACGGCAGGGATTTGATCTACTTCGATGACACCGACCCGTATCTGTCGGGGGAGAGCACACGTGAGCTGTCCGACCCGCGGGATCTTCCCGAAGCGTCGACGCTGTCGGAGATGCGCCGGGACCCGTTGACCGGTGACTGGACTGTCATGGCCGCCCACCGGATGAACCGAACCTTCATGCCGCCGGCCAATGAAAACCCGCTGGCCCCGTCAAAGGAAGGGCAGCTGCCGACAGAGGTTCCGGCCGACGACTACAACGTGGTGGTCTTCGAAAACCGTTTCCCCTCGTTTTCACTGCACATGGATGTTCCCGACGACTACGACACCACCGTTGACGGGGAAGAAATTTTCGTGCGCCAGCCGGCGAAAGCCCGCTGCGAGGTTGTCTGCTTCGATCCGGATGTCAACCACTCGTTCCGTGATCTGTCGGTCAAACGTGCCCGCACCGTGATCGAGGTGTGGGCCAACCGGACCAAAGAACTCTCCGCCATCGACGGCATCCGCCAGGTCTTCCCGTTTGAAAACCGGGGCGCCGAGATCGGGGTGACCCTGCAGCACCCGCACGGCCAGATCTACACCTACCCCTACCTGCCTGCCCGGACAGCAGCGATTGTCCGCCGGGCCAAAGCACACCGGGAGGACACCGGCCGTGATCTGTTCGAGGATGTGCTGGCCGCCGAGAAACGCTCCGGCAAGAGGATTGTCGCCGAAACGGAATACTTCACAGCTTTCGTTCCGGCGGCCGCGAAATGGCCGGTGGAGTTGATGATCATGCCGAACCGGGATGCCAAGGATTTCGCGGATCTGACCGGTAAGGAAAAAGATGACCTGGCGGTGCTCTACCTGGACATGCTCGCCAAGGTCGACAACTTCTTCGAAGGGGTTGAAAAAACGCCCTACATCGCCGGCTGGAATCAGGCACCGGTGGGTGAGGACCGCCAGTACGGCCGCTTCCACCTGCAGCTGTTTTCGCTGATGCGCTCCCCGAACAGGATGAAGTTCCTGGCGGGATCCGAATCCGCGATGGGCGCCTGGATCTCCGACACCACCCCGGAGCGGATCGCCGAAACGCTGCGCAACGCCCCCGGCCGCAGCAAATAACACTGTCCACCGGACTCCGGCCGCCCATATCCCGGTGGTCCATTGGCCACCGGGACAAGCGGAACAAGAAAACACACCACCACACATTCCAGAACCCACGGTTTGAAAAAGGCGAGAATCCATGTCAGTTGATTTCGTTTCCACCCGCTCCGACCAACAGTCCGCGGCTGATGCGCGCAAGCTGTTTGCGGCCACTTTCGATACAGAACCGGAAGGAGTGTGGGCTGCCCCGGGAAGGGTGAATCTGATCGGCGAACATGTCGACTACGCCGGCGGTATCTGTCTGCCGTTCGCTCTCACCCAGGTCACTGTTGCCGCCATGTCCAGGCGGGAGGACCGGGTGATCTCCATTGCTTCGGTGATGCCCGGTGGAACCGAGGCCAACACCTTCGAGATCGATCTCTCGGAGGTCGGCCCGCAATCCCCGGCCAACTGGGCAGGGTATGCCGCCGGATCCGTGTGGGCTGCCGTGGAGGCCGGGTTGATGCCCGCCACAGGTTTCAATATCGCCCTGGTCAGTGATGTTCCGCTGGGTGCGGGACTCTCGTCATCGGCTGCCCTGGAATGCTCGGTGGCTCTTGGCGCGGTGGAACTGGCCACCGGAAAAGCACCTGATGCGGACATCCGCGAAAAACTGATCGCCTGCTGCATCCGCGCCGAAAACGAGGTGGTCGGTGCCTCCACCGGGGGACTGGACCAGACGATCTCGCTGCTGGGCACGCGGGGCCATGCCCTGGAGATCGACTACGCGGACAACTCCACCACCCAGGTTCCGGCCGACTTCGCCGGAAATGATCTGGCGATTCTGGTGATTAACACCAACGCCCCGCACTCTCTGGCAGACGGCCAGTATGCCTCCCGCCGCGGGATCATTGATCAGGTCACGGCTGCTCTGGGAGGCAAGTCGCTGCGCGATGTTGCCCAACCGGTGGAAAAAGCCCGCGAGTGGGCGGTCACCCATACCCCGGATACCGACGACAAGGACGACTTCCTCAACATGGTCGGTCGCCGGGTACGCCACGTCGTCTCCGAAATCGAACGCACCGCAGGAGCTGTCGAGGAACTCAAACGGGCGGACTTCAAAGCATTCGGTGTATCCATGTGTGCCTCACACGCGTCACTGCGCGATGACTACGAAGTCACCTGCCCCGAACTTGATTCGGCTGTTGACGCGGCCATGGAGGCAGGTGCTCTGGGCGCGCGGATGACCGGTGGTGGTTTCGGCGGGTCGGCTATCGCCCTGATTCCGGCGGATACCGTCGATAAGGTCGCTGAAGCAGTCGCCGCTGCTGCAGCTGACAACAACCTCGCCACACCGGAATTTTTGGTGGCTGTTCCCTCCGATGGGGCCCGCAGACTTCAGTAGGAATAACCCGCGCCGCCTTCCCTTCCGGCACAGCCACCGGAAGGCCGTCGGCACCAACCAGACGACCGTCACCCGCGTCCGGAGTCCCGGCAGTAAACCGGATCCGGACGCGGGTGCCGCGTATGTCCGCACCCCCGAGGTGTTTGACCTCCCGTTGAATCTTGGGTGTCGGGTTTTTCCAGCCTGTGGGAGGGCAGCTGGTTTTATCTGCAACCACTTACCCGGCCGTGGCTTGGCGTGCACCTGGTGGACTGGTGGCGGGTGGGTGCCGGTCGGTGTCTGTGTCCGCGGGGAACTTGTGCGGCGGGGGTGTGGGGCGGTGGGGAAACCGGCGTGGGGTGCTGGTGGGGAAAATCTGTCGGGCAGCTTTTGCGCGGGTGCTGTTGCTTGTTCTGCTGCCGGATTCGACCTTTGTCCCGGAAAGGCTGATAGACCCCTGGATGAAAAGATGAATAAGTGACGGGGTTTAATCCGCTGTGTGCTGGCCCGCCGGGTTTTCGGCCGCAGGCAAGTAGGCTTGCCACCGCGCCAAGCGGGAACAGGTCAACCGTGGGCGCAATATTGGGCTGCTTTTTATGGCCCGCATGTCGTTCAGCCGCACGCCGTGGGGCGCATTCGGTTATGACCCGACACCAAAACCCACCCGCTGGTGCGGGACAACCCTGTGTGCACGGGTGAAAAAGACTGCTGGCACACAGATACCGGGGGACTGGACCGGCCGGGCAGGTACGCTGCTGTACCGCCCGGTGGGTTTTTCAGATCCCGGCCGCAGGTTTTTTTAGGACACCCGCTGTTCTATCCGGTTGAGCATCGAGTCCGCGGTTGCCCGCAAATCGCCGGCTGATCCGGTTTCGACGATTTTTCCGGCGTCGATGACCACCACGTTGCTGTTGTCGTCAATGGCGTCGACGCGGTGGGTGATCTCCAGGACTGTGATGCCCAGCTGTTTGATTCTGCTGCGGACAGTGTTTGCCGTGATTTCATCCAGCTGGCTCAGTGCTTCATCGATGATGAGGATGTCCGGTTGGCCTGCCAGCGCCCTTGCCAGCGCGAGCCGCTGCAGCTGGCCACCCGACAGGCTGGAACCGCGTTCCGAAATTTCTGTGTCAAGACCCTGGTCGGTGGATTCCACCCAGGTCCTGAGATCCGCGGCTGTCAGCGCCTGCAGCAGCTCCCCGTCGGTGGCATCGGGTTTGCGCAGCGACAGGTTCTCCCGGATGGTTCCGCTGAGCATGGTGTCACGTTGGCTCGCCACGGCCACTTTCCGCCGCAGATCCGTCAGCGCCAGCTTGTTGACCGGGGTTGTGCCGATGGTCACTGTCCCGTGGTCGGGGTCCCAGCCGCGCAGCACCATGGCCGCGACGGTTGATTTACCGGATCCGGACACCCCGACCAGATAGGTCCATTGGCCGTCCGGGGCGGTCAGCGACACAGCGTCGAGAACTTTCCGCGTGCCGTTGTAGCTGAAATCAACCGATTCCAGGCGGATGCTGTTTTCTGCCGGGACAGGTTCTGGATGGGCGGGTGGAAGAACTTTCGGGGTGGCGGTGATGATCTGGTGGATTCGTGCCGTGGCGGCGAAAGCGGCATCCAACCCGGAGGCGAAATCGTCGATTCCGTTGATGGGCCCCCACAGGGCCACTGACACCGCCACCGCAATGGCCATCGATTGCGGTGGGGCACCGGTGGCAGAAGCCACTGCAACCACCGCGATGACGTTGGCTGTTTGCAGCAGCATCTGCAGGCCGTTTTTCATTCCCTGGGTTTTCGCGGCCGTCATCCGGGATGCGGTGAGACTTCCACCCAGCTCGGCCACCCCCGCCAGGCGTTGTTTGTTCAGGTCGAAAGCGAGGATTTCTTTGATGCCCTGCACATCATCGGTGAGGTGGGTGGCCAGTTTCCCGCGGTCGGCGGCGATGGCCCGGGCACCTTTCCAACTGGTTTTCATGCTCAGCAACGGCAGCACCACCACCAGTATCACGGTGGCGGGAACCAGCGCTGCAGCCACAGCCCACCCGGCGGTGGTTCCCAGCCACAGCAGAGTAATCAGGGGAACCAGAATCGCCGAGACCGCCGGCGGGAAGGTGTGGGCGAAAAACACTTCTATCCGGTCGATGTCGCCGGTGGCGCGCTGCGCGAATTCCGCCCCTGCCTTGCCCTGGGTTGCGGCCGGGGCCTGGGGAACCAGATGGCCGAAGAAATTGACCCGGAGTTTGTGCAGGGCGGAGAAAGCCACCAGGTGACCGGTGTAGTGCTCGACGTAGCGGAGAAGCGCTTTGATGATGGCGATGGCCGCCATGACCGGAAGGATGATGTGCAGGCTCGTTTTGTAGCCGATTGCCGCATTGACCACGGTGGTGACCGCCACCACCAGCAGGGTGATGGTGAGAATCTGGCCCAGCACGCGGGCGACGACCGAGATACCCAGCGGCCAGACCAGAGAGCCGACCTGAGTGAACAACCACCTGGTCAATTCCCGGCGCGACGGGGTGTCATCGGGGAGTGTGCTGTGGGCTGCCCGGGTGTTGGCGGCGGCTGTGACCTGTGTTGAAGCTGCGCTGGTCATTTATTTGGCCTCCGGTGGAACGGAACTGTCGGCGGTATCCGCCGGTGGATCGGCGGGTCCGATGGGAATGGTTCGGTCGGCGGCGCCGATGGCCCCCGGCCGGTGGGCGATCATAATGATGGTGCGGCCCGCCGACAGGCGGTCGAGGGCTTTCAGAATCGCTTTCTCGCCGGCTATGTCCACCTGACTGGTCGGTTCATCCATGATCACAATCGGGGCGTCACGCAGGGCCGCCCGGGCGATGGACAGGCGTTGTGCCTGTCCACCGGACAGCAGTGCCCCCTGCTCACCGACCTCGGTGTCAATGCCGTGGGGCATGGCTGCCACCTCATCGGACAAGCCCGCAAGTTCAAGTGCCTGCCAGAGTTCTTCCGGGGTGGCCCCCGGTTTGGCTGCCAGCAGATTGTCGGCAATTGTCCCCATGAACAGGAAAGTGCGCTGTTCGATCACGGCCAGCGAGCGGCGGATCACATGCGGATCAGTTGTTCCCAGGTCGTAGCCGTCGACAATGACGTTTCCCGCAGCCGGGGTGAGATGAGCCTGGATGACCGACGACAGTGTTGATTTGCCGATACCCGAAGGGCCGACCAGGCAGACTTTCTCGCCCGGGGCGACTGTCAGATTGAAGTTCTCCACCACCGGTTTCGCCCCCGGCCAGCCGACGGTCACCCCGGAGAAAACAACCGATCCTGCCACCCCGGTGCGTTCCGTTCCGGTGGGACGGACGGTACCGTTGCCGGGTTTGGCTGCCAGGAATTGCGAGATTCCCGCCTGGGCCGCCCGGCCGGCGATACCGACATAGAAGAACATGCCGACGACATCGATGGGGCCGACAATCAAAATGGTGGCGAGAATAATCGCCAGCGCATCCCCCATGTCAACGGCCCCGTCCCGCAGGCGCCAGACACTGATTCCGGTGGCCGCACACACCACCGACAGGTAGAAGGACGCGTCGACGACAAAGATCAGCAGCTGGTTGGAGGCCAAAAGCCGCATGATTGTGGAGCGGTGTTTCTCCCCGCGCTCCTCAAGCTCATCGGCTGCTCTTGCGGCGGCATTGGCGTAGACCAGCATCGGCAGTGCCTGGATTGATTCCAGGAAAGCGGCTGTCAGCTTCGCCTGGGAACGGCGGTACCGGGCGCCCACCGGCCGGGATATTTTCTGGAAACCGCCGATGAGCAGCGGCACCAGGAGAAGAAACAGGACGAGGATCCCGGCGGTTACCGGATCAATGAACACGGCCACAAGGGCCAGTGAAAACAGCGGGGTGGTGAGGTTGCCGATAATCGGCCCCAGGAAACCCGCCCGGTAGTGGGCGGTTTTCTCCACCGACGACGTCAGCATCGACAGAATCTGTCCCGTCGACCGGCCGCCGGTCGGTACCCCGAGGGAAAACAGTTTTTCCATCAGTACCTGCCGCAGCGTGTTTTCCGCCCGGGTCGCCAGCCACTGGGCCAGGATTGTCGCCGCGGTGTTGCACACCACTGCACCGCCCGCGGCAAGAAAAAGGAAAACAAAAATTCCCGTACCAACGGGCTGACCGGCCACCATCCGGTTGAGCACGGTGCCGGTGCCGAGAAAAAGGAAGAATTTCGATCCGGCTGTCAGCCAGGCCAGTGCCACACTGGCGGCAGTGGACCATGGCGGAAGAGCCTGCTTGACCTCATCTGCCAGGGGAACTTTCGGCGGCCGCCCGCCGTGCGGGGAACCAGATGGTCGACCTGTGCCGGCGTGGCCCGGCCCGGTGGATGGGGGTGCAGCGGTGGTCACGGTGGAATCCTTATTTCAGCTGACGGCAGGAGACAAAACAGGGTGCGCACGGTGTACAGGGGAGAAAAACACCGGGCGGAGGTTTAATTTACCCCAGCCTAACCAGTGGCGGGGAAAGTCGCGGACACCGGGATGGTGCAGGGCAATGGTGCCGCCGTATTTTTTCGAAAAATCTCTGCCATCCCGCCTCCGGGGTGTGTGCGCGCCGATGCCTACACTGGTGGCTTGAACCGGACCAGCCGGTGGACAAGACACGTTATCCGTATTCAGCTTCTTTCAAAAGGATGGGAACAACACATGATCAAAGTAGGGGTTCTGGGAGCCAAAGGCCGCGTCGGGCAGGCGGTGGTCGCCGGGGTGAAACAAGCCGATGATCTTGAACTGGTCGCCGAAATCGACAAAGGCGATAACCTGCAGGATCTGGTTGATGCCGGGGCGGAAGTGGTCGTTGACTTCACCACCCCGGGCACAGTCATGGACAACCTGGAGTTCTGCACGGCACACGGCATCCATGCGGTGGTGGGCACCACCGGTTTCGATAAACAGCGCCTCGACAAAGTCCGTGACATGGTCGCCGGGGAGAAAGCCGGCAATGTTCTCATCGCCCCCAACTTTGCCATCTCTGCGGTGCTGACCATGGAATTCGCCAAGCAGGCCGCCCGGTTTTTCGATTCGGCCGAAGTCATTGAGATGCACCACCCGAACAAACTGGATGCCCCCTCCGGCACCGCCATCCACACCGCCGAAGGTATTGCCGCCGCCCGCAAAGAAGCGGGCCTGGGGGCGCAGCCGGATGCCACCGACCAGTCGCTGGATGGTGCCCGGGGTGCGGATGTCGACGGTATTGCCGTGCATGCGGTCCGCATGACCGGGGCAGTGGCCCACGAGACCGTTATTTTCGGCGCCCAGGGCCAGTCGCTGACCATCAAACAGGACTCCTACGACCGCACCAGTTTCATCCCCGGTGTGCTGGTCGGTGTGCGCAACATCAAAGACCACAAGGGACTGACAGTGGGCTTGGAGCACTTCCTCGGCATCTAGACACGGTGAACACCGCTCCCCGGGCCGGGAGATGGCCACCTGTGGCGTGTCCCGGGGCAGCCCGCCGACCGGGTGCCGCTAGGCTGGGGTAAACCGATGCAAACGGCACCCGGTGGCAAGCCGGGGGCCTTCCGCCCCGGTTTGTTTTTGATGCAGCCGGTACAGACGGTTTTCACAACCGGATGAAGGGACGACAAGGCACGTGGCCACACACACGGGACTGGATGTTCAACTGATCGCGCACACCTCATTCACCCCGCCGGAGGATGTTGATTTCAACACCGATGCCGACGGTGGTGAGGCTTTGGCCGAATTCGCGGGCCGGGCCTGCTACGAGTCATTCGACAAACCGAATCCGCGGACCGCAACCAATGCCTCCTACCTGCGGCACATTATGGAGGTCGGGCACACCGCGCTGCTCGAGCATGCCAGCGCCACCTTCTACATCAGGGGAATCTCTCGGTCGGCGAGCCACGAACTGGTGCGCCACCGGCATTTCTCCTTCAGCCAGCTCTCCCAGCGATTCGTCCACGACGGTGACGCTCATGTGGTGGTACCCGACCTGATCAAAGGTGACGAAACACTGATGCGGCTTTTTGACCGGGCAGTCGATGAGACCCGCTTCGCCTTCGATGAGCTGCTTGATGCGCTGGAGGAAAAACTGGCCGACGAACCCAACGCCCTGCTGCGCCGCAAGCAGGCCCGCCAGGCCGCCCGCTCGGTGCTGCCCAACTGCACCGAGTCACGGATTGTGGTCACCGGCAACTACCGGGCCTGGCGGCATTTTGTCGGTATGCGGGCCACCGAGCACGCCGACACCGAGATCCGGTCCCTGGCGGTGGAATGCCTGAAACTGCTGCAGCAAGAGGCACCGGTCGTCTTCGGTGATTTTGAAATCACCACCCTGGCGGACGGTTCCCAGATGGCGTCGAGCCCTTACGTCAACGATTTCTGACGTTGCTTACTCCGGATCGTCGTCCAGTGCAGAGACCTGTCCGAGAACATCGAACATCCCGAGCGTGACTGCCCAGTCGAATCCGTCGTAGAACGACGGTGGGCTGTCCTGCCAATTGATCACCGTGAACTTTTTTCGTGTGTTGCCTGTCGAGGGCTTCCACCCCATGAAAGGATGCAGCGGCAGCTCATCCTTGAAAGGGAAAAACCCGAAAGAGACTTTGTCGTTTTCGGTGAATTGTCTCTCGTGTTCGTCTGGAAAAAGCTGCGCTGCCGGGCCAATCCATCCTTTGGCTGCCGTCCGCCACTCCACGCCCCAGGCGTATATAACCCATGTGCAGGCGTACCTGTTGGTCGATTCGTTGATGAACGCTGTCACGAAGTCCCTGTTTGTCACCATCAGCTGTGTCATCAGCTCCACAGTGACGAAGCCATCGGTGAGCAGCAGATCCTTGTAAGTGCTGATGAGTTCTGCGGCCTTTGGCTCCCGCAGCGGCAGCAGATTGACCATGCTGATCCGGGCGGGACGGGCGGGCAGGTCGACTGCAAGGACATTGTCAGGATTCATCAGCTGCTTTCACACAGTTTCAGCCGTGGGGTCTCCACCCTGTGCACAACTTCCGAAAAACGCTGCCGATGAAGGATTCATCGCCAGCACGATGATGTGGCTGTCATCCCGGTTGTCATTGTCGGGATTTGTTGCCGTCAACAAGTATCGGCCAGGGGACTGCAATGGATCCTGTTTCAGTTTTCCCTAAAATCCACATATGCCCCGTTGCCCCAGTGGCAGTTGGTACCGGGCACCATCTGCCATTGGTCCGGTGCGTCGTTGACGGTGGCAAACAAGACCGTGCTTTCGGTTGGTGTGTCAAATACGCTGCTGATGATTTCATTGAAATCGTTGGTGGTCGGACTGGTGGTGGCCATAACAACAATTCTTTCCCGAAGTGTGGGCGTGGTCCACTGAAACGGGCCTAGCGTCGGGCAATCGGCATCAATTCGGTTTTGTTGCCGGTAACTACCGTGTCAGTTGGGGCTAACGGTCGCACAACAGGTAGCCTGGATTGTTATGAGCACAGGTATGACTGCCACCACAGGCGCCGGAACCTTCGGGACCGTCGCTGTCGCCATGGTGACCCCGTTTGATGCCGACGGGGCAGTGAACGTGGACGCCACGCGAAAGCTGGCGGCTCACCTCGTGGACCAGGGCTGCGACTGTCTTGTTCTGGGCGGGACGACGGGCGAGAGCCCCACCACCACCGACGAGGAGAAACTCCTCGTTCTGCGGGAAGTCAAGCGGGAAGTCGGCGACCGGGCGAAAATTGTCGCCGGCACCGGTTCCTACGACACCACACACACCGTTGAGCTGTCGAAAAAGGCAGCTGACCTGGGGGTTGATGGCCTGTTGGTGGTCAGCCCCTACTATTCGAAGCCACCGCAGGAAGGCCTGCTGCGGCACTTCACGACTGTCGCCGATGCAACAGATACGCCTGTGTGCCTGTACGATATTCCAGGTCGGTCCGGTGTGCAGATTGCACCGGACACCATCCGCCGTCTGGCGGAGCATCGAAACATTACCGCCGTCAAAGACGCCAAAGGCGATCTGGCGGCCGCCACAGACCTGATAGCCGAGACCGGACTTGCCTGGTACTCGGGTGATGACCCGTTGAATCTGCCCTGGCTGTCGCTGGGAGCCACAGGTTTTATCAGTGTTATCGGCCACCTGGCCGCGGACAGGCTCCGCGCCATCCACGATGCATTCAACAGCGGGGACCTCATTGAGGCCCGCCGCATCAATTCGACTTTGATCCCGCTGACACACGCCCAGGCTTTGCTTGGGGGAGTCAGCTTCGCCAAAGCGGCCCTGAAACTTGTGGGCCGCGACGTGGGCCAGCCCCGGCTGCCGCAGGTTGCACCGTCAGCCGCGCAGGAGCAAGAGCTGGTCCGCCTACTCAAAAAAACTGGAGTTATGTGAATATGAGTGATACCCGCAATCGATCCCGGAAAACGACCCGCAAGGCAGGTCCGCCAGAGGCCCCCGAGTTCAAGGCCCCCGGCTCCGGAAACGGTGACGGGAACAACAAAGCCCAGTCCGGCAACGGCCGGCAGGGTGGCAAGGGCGGCAACGGCAACGGCCGTGGCCGTTCCGGAAATGGACGCAACCGCCGGGGCAACAATCCCTATCAGGACGCCACCGGGAACAACCCCGCGGGCGGCAACACCGGTGGGGGACAAGGCGCCGGCGACAGTGATGTCGCCAATTTCGGCCGCTCGCGGCGTACCGTGGTTAAATCCATGCAGGGCGCGGACCTGACTGAACGTCTTCCCGAACCGCCGAAGCAGCCGAAAAACGGCATGCGCATCGTCGCGCTCGGCGGCATCTCGGAAATCGGCCGCAATATGACGGTGTTCGAGTACAAGGGCCGGATGCTGCTGATCGACTGCGGTGTCTTGTTCCCCTCCTCCGGCGAGCCGGGGGTGGATTTGATCCTGCCGGACTTCTCCTACATTGAAGACCGCCTGGACAAGATCGACGCCCTGGTGATCACCCACGGGCATGAGGACCACATCGGGGCGATCCCGTGGCTGCTCAAGCTGCGCCACGACATTCCGATCGTGGCCTCGAAATTCACCTGTGCCCTCATTGCCGCCAAGTGCAAGGAACACCGCCAGCGGCCGAAGCTCATCGAGGTCGACAACACCTCCGATGTCACCTACGGCGAATTCCGGGTGCGGTTCTACACTGTCAACCACTCGATTCCCGACTGCCTGGGTATTGTGCTGTCTACCGAGGCCGGCACCATCCTGCACACCGGTGACATCAAACTGGACCAGACTCCCACCGACGGTAAACCGACTGATTTGCCGGCGATCTCCCGCTACGGCGACGAGGGCGTGGATTTGTTCCTGTGTGATTCGACCAACGCCACGGTGCCGGGTATCTCGGGATCGGAATCCGATATCCGGCCCACCCTCAACCGGCTGGTGGCCGATGCCAAGCAGCGGGTGATTCTCGCCAGCTTCGCCTCGAACGTCTACCGTGTGCAGACCGCTGTTGACGCGGCTGTCGCAGCGGGCCGTAAAGTCGCTTTCTCCGGCCGGTCCATGGTCCGCAATATGGAGATCGCCCAGCAGCTGGGCTACCTCACGGCCCCCAAGGACACGTTTGTCTCCATGGACCAGGCGGCGAAAATGGATCCCCGCAAGGTCATGCTGATCACCACCGGTACCCAGGGGGAGCCGATGGCCGCCCTGTCACGGATGGCCCGCCGGGAGCACCGCCAGATCACCGTGCGTGACGGGGATCTGATCATCTTGAGTTCGTCGCTGGTTCCCGGCAACGAGGAGGCTGTCTTCGGGGTGATCAACATGCTGGCCCAGATCGGTGCCACGGTTGTCACCGGCAAAGACGCCAAAGTCCACACGTCCGGCCACGGCTACGCCGGGGAACTGCTGTTCCTCTACAACGCGGTGCGTCCGGTCAACGCCATGCCGGTGCACGGCGAATGGCGCCACCTGCGGGCCAACAAGGAACTGGCTGTGTCCACCGGTGTGCCGCGGGACAACGTGGTGCTGGCGCAAAACGGTGTGGTGGTTGACTTGGTCGACGGCCGGGCCAGTGTGGTCGGCCAGATTCCGGTCGGTCATCTCTACGTCGACGGTGTCACCATGGGTGATGTCGACGAGGAGGTCCTGGCGGACCGTACCTCCATGGGTGAGGGTGGCCTGATCTCGATTACCGTGGTTATCGACAACCGCACCGGCCTGCCGATCGAAATCCCCACCGTTGTCACCAAGGGCTTCTCGGAAGATTCCGCCGAAATGATGCCGGCGGTGCGCGACGTGGTCCGTGACACCCTGCAGATGCTGGCCAGCGAAGGTGAAAATGACACCTACCGCATGGTGCAGCGGCTGCGCCGCAAAGTCGCCCGCTTCGTGGAAAACAAGTGGCGCCGCAAGCCCATGGTCATCCCCACACTGGTGGCCATGAGTTCCAAAAACGTCAGCGCCGACGAAGATGAAGTACGCCGCAACCGCGAATCGCTCTAACACCACCAGCTTTCGCCGGTGACATTCACCGGCTGGCACACCACACCCCGTCACCTGCCCGCCAGCGGCAGGGGCGGGGTGTGGTCTGTGACCGTCCGGGGCCGATCCGTGCGGCCGTGGGGTGTGGGGATCCCGCACACAACACTGTGTGACCGATATTTTCCATGGTCCACCCTGGTGGCCGGGTCACGGTGCGCTAGGCTTGGGTTTTATGACACTGGCACGCAAGGAACGCAAGGAACTCGGCAACCTTCTGCTTGACAAGGGGCCGGAAGCACCGACCTGCTGTGAGGGGTGGAATACCCGTTCATTGGCGGTGCACCTTCTGCTGCGGGAAAACAATCCGGTCGCCCTGGCGGGGCTGTTTGTCGCCCCCCTGGAGAAATACCACGGCGACAAAACCGATCAGCTGCTGCGCCGAAACTACCAGGATGTGGTCAAGGAGTGGATGACCGGGGCGCCGGTGTGGAATCCGCTGCGCTACATCGACAAGCAGGCCAACACCGCCGAATACTTCGTCCACCACGAGGATGTGCGCCGTGCGGAGGAAGGCTGGCAGCCGCGCTCGTTGCGCACCCAGGATCTGTCCGAGCTCTACCAGGCACTGAAATTCATTGCCCCCGTGATGCTGAAAAAATCATCCAAACCGGTCATTGTGCAGCCTGACGGTTTCGACCGGATTGTCTGCGCCGACCGATCCACGGTGGCGGCCAAAGGCAATGATGTGGTGCGCATCGCCGGACCGGTGCCGGAGATCCTGCTCTACTGCTACGGACGCCCCACCACCGATCTGATCTTCGACGGCGATACCTCCGCCATCGACATCCGCAAGATCTAGCGTGCTGTTGTTTTTCTCCCCCTTCCGGGCGGCGGTCCGCCCCGGCCGCCGTGCCTGTCGGTGTCTGCCACCGGTGGTGGGGGAGGGGAGCGGGCAATGACCACCGCCCGCCCCACACCGAGGTCGCAGCGGGCGGTGATGGCCATCTCCGGGGCGGGACTAACCGGCAGCCGACAACCCGCACCGGTGACCGGCTAATGACACCGGGGTAGTTTGCCGGAACTGTCACCCATCCGTAGGGCAGCCGCACCGGTGGCGACGACACGCCGAAAGTAAAGGGTAAAGGCTTGACATAAGTCTTTTCCCGCTGCTGATGATGCCGGTTCGGTCACGATTGGCAGTGACTGGTGTTTCTTATGTGACTCAAGTGTCTTCTTTGGCTAAAGTTTCAGGTATGCCTGCCTCCAATCGGACAACACCGTCCGGATCAAAGAAGAAAAGCCCGGCCGCCAGGCGTGGCCGCGGCTCCGCCCCCGCCACGCTGGGCAACTGCGCCCGCCGCGGCGCCGCCTCCGCGCCGGAACGCACCCCCAGTGCCGTCGGCGCGGTCGGCCGTGGGGTCTCCGGTCTGGTCGGCCTCGTGGCCAAAGGTGTCGGCGGTACTGTCCGTGGGGTCGGCAAAGCGGCGGGCATGCCGGTGCGCCCCGACGGCAGTCTGGACGACACCGGCGATGATGCGCCCACCACCGCGGTGACCCGCACATCACGCGCCAAAGGGACATCACGCAAAAAAGCTGCCTCGGCCGCGGACACAGATCCGGCGGAGACCGGCTCCCGCCCGCCGCGGGAGCAGCGTGCCCGGGTCGGCTCCGGGGATCATCCCCGCCCGCGCACCTCCGGCTACAACGACTCGCTGGCCCTGCTGCTGATCGGGGTGGCGCTTGTCTGTGGCGGCGCCAGCTGGTTCGGCGTGGCCGGACCGGTGGGGCAGTGGTTCGACACTACGGTGCGCTACATTATCGGCGCCGGCGCTCTTATTCTGCCGATCTGCCTGGTCGGTTGGGCAGTGGCGTTGATGACCGGGTGGAAGCCCTCCTCCCAGGCCACCGGACGGGTGGCTGTCGGCGTGGGCCTTATCGCCCTGTCGATTCTGGGACTGGTGCATATTTTCGCCGGGCTTCCCACCGAACCAGACGGGCGGGCGGTGGCTGGCGGGCTGATCGGCGCGCTGTTCGGCGGTGTGCTGGCCCTCGGATTTACCCGCTATCTGGCGATCCCGCTGCTGTTTCTGGTCATCTTGTACGGTGCCCTGAAAATCACCGGCATCACCGTCAAAGAGTTCGCCGGGATCATCGGTGATCTTCTTCCCGCAGGCCTTGGCCGCAGGGGCGCCGACGGCTTCGACGAGGGCTACACGGATGATTCCGCTGCCGACTGGGATGACTCGGAGGTAGCCGACCAGACCCGCTACCGGGTTGAAGACCGGACCGTCAGGCGTCCGCAGCCGGACTACGATGACCTGGACTACCCGCTCGACGACTACGACGATGACGGCGACTACCGCGACTTGGACCACCGTGAACCGGACTATGCGGCAGGCGATGACACGCCGACCACGGCGATCACCCGGCCGCCGCGCCGCCGACCGATCTCCCCGATGGAAGCCTACCCGCCGGACCCGGATGAGGAACCCGCCCTGTTTACCGGTCGGGCACCCATCAGCCCGACCCCGGAAGCCTATGACCGATCCCGTGTGGCCCCCGGCCATCGCGACGACGCCGCGGACACATCCGACCGGCAGGCTGCTGCGCCGGCAGACAATACCCGGCAGCGTGCTGCCGCCCAATCCCCTGAGCGGGCGCGCCGCGACGACACCGACCCCGATACCCGACAGCCCCAGGCCCCTGCAGCGAAGAAAAAGCCCTTCCGCGGCAATACCTCACTGCCCTACGTCGATACCCCGCCTGCCTCTGAGGCAGCACCCGCCCGCCGCCCGTCGGCCGGTTCCGCCGGTGCGGCGGCGGCCGCGGGCAACGCCGCCCGGCACACAGCCGCCGCGGGGGTCACAGGTGCCGCTGCCGCTGGTGCTGCCGCAGCAGCTGCTGCGGGTGCCGCTGCCGCCGGTGCCGGCACCGCGGCTGCGGGAAGTGCTGCCGCGTCCCGCCGCCCGGAGAAAAAGACCGCTGCCGCCCCGGCGACAAAGCCGGCCACGCCGACCCCGGCGCAGCCGGGTGGCGCCGCCACCGGCGATGGCGGCTACCGTCTGCCCAGTGCCGATCTGTTGATCGCCGGTGCCGCACCGAAGAAGCGCTCGGCGGCCAACGACCAGATGATTGACGCGATCACCGAGGTGTTCGAGGAATTCAACGTTGATGCCCGGGTAACCGGATTTTCCCGGGGTCCCACAGTCACCCGCTACGAAGTGGAGCTTGGACCCGGTGTGAAGGTCTCGAAGATCACCAACCTGCAGTCCAACCTGGCGTACGCGGTGGCCAATGACAACGTCCGGCTGCTCACCCCGATCCCCGGCAAATCACTGGTCGGTATCGAGGTCCCCAACACCGACCGCGAAATGGTGCGGCTGTCGGATGTGCTGCACGCTGAAAGCGCCAGGTCCAACCAGGACCCGATGCTGGTCGGTTTCGGCAAGGACATCGAGGGGCGCTTTGTCACCCACTCGATCCAGAAAATGCCGCATCTGCTGGTCGCCGGCGCCACCGGCTCCGGTAAATCCGCTTTCGTCAATTCGCTGCTGGTCAGCCTTCTGACCCGCGCCCACCCGGAAGAAGTGCGCCTTATCCTGGTGGATCCGAAGATGGTGGAACTGACCCCCTACGAGGGGATTCCGCACCTGATCACCCCGATTATCACGCAGCCGAAAAAAGCGGCTGCCGCCCTGCAGTGGCTGGTCGAGGAAATGGAGCAGCGCTACCTGGACATGAAGGCCTCCCGCACCAGGCACATCAAGGACTTCAACCGCAAGGTCGCTTCCGGGGAGATCACCGCCCCCGCCGGTTCGCAGCGGGTCTACAAGCCCTACCCCTACATTGTCTGTGTCGTCGACGAGCTGGCGGATTTGATGATGACCGCGCCAAAGGAAATCGAGGACTCGATCGTGCGCATCACGCAGAAAGCCCGCGCCGCCGGCATTCACCTGGTGCTGGCCACCCAGCGCCCCAGCGTTGATGTGGTCACCGGTTTGATCAAAACCAACGTGCCGTCCCGGCTGGCGTTCGCCACCTCCTCGCTGACCGACTCGCGGGTCATCCTCGACCAGGGTGGCGCCGAGAAACTCATCGGCATGGGTGACGGTCTGTTCATTCCGCAGGGCGCCAACCGGCCCACCCGTATCCAGGGTGCGTTCGTCACCGATGAAGAAGTCCAGGCCGTGGTGGATGCCGCCAAAGCGCAGGCCGAACCCGACTACACCGAAGGGGTGACCGAGGATAAAACCGAGGGCGGCACAAAAGACATCGACGAAGACATCGGCGATGATCTCGACGATCTGCTGCAGGCCGTGGAACTGGTGGTCAACTCCCAGTTCGGTTCCACCTCGATGCTGCAGCGCAAGCTGCGCATGGGCTTTGCCAAGGCCGGCCGGTTGATGGATCTGATGGAAACCCGCGGGGTTGTCGGACCCTCCGAAGGATCGAAAGCCCGCGAGGTGCTGGTCAAGCCGGAAGAGCTGGAAGCGACCATCTGGATGATCAAGGGCGGCGACCCCGGCCAGGCACCCGGTGCAGATACCGGCGATGCAGCTGATGGGGCCACCACCGTCGTTGACACCAACCCCAACGGCAATATCGCCTGAGAAGAAATGCCGGAACCGGCCGGGACAACCGGTTCCGGCAGCATAGCCCCGCACCACTGCCGGTGCGGGGCTTTGTGGGGAAACAGGAAGAATGAGCCGGTTCCCCCGCCACCGCCGGTGGACAGCCGGGCTGGCCCTTGTGTCCGCCGGAACAATGCTGTGGGGGTGTTAGTCCACCGCGGGCACACTTGACCGGCCCCGGTGGTGGAAGGGGCCGGGTAGCGGCCTGCCGGTGCGGTCACCGTCATCTTCCCCCGACGACGCGGATAAGCCAGCCGCCGCCCCACCGCATCCCAGCCGCCGCCCGGCCCAGCGGTTAAGGTGAACGCCCCGGGCACTGCCCGGGCTTCACACCCGACGGGAATGGGAAAGATTCGCGGCGAAACGCGGCTTGCCGAGTCTGGGGTCCTGCCTAAACCGTGTGACACACGGTGGCCCTTCGACAAAGGGGAGCACATCGTCCCCCGCGGAAAAAAAACGGCCCCGTATGCCGCGGTGTGTGATTCATCCACGATTGTTGTGGTACCGGTGTGTGACGGCGGCCTGCGGGGGCGTACAGCCCTTATCGGGGTACTGCAGCTTTATCGGGAGGGGCTGCGGTTCGAGCCGACTGGCACGGATCCGGCTGTCTCCGGAAAGCTTCAGGTACCTGGATTTCGCGGCTGTCGGATGCTTCCGCGACGGCGCAGACGACCTGACTGTTTCTGGCGTGGGCACCCGGGCGCTGCCACGGCCGCCCGTGGCGGCCTGCTGACCTCCGGCGGACTGCCCGACAGGTGGTGGTGTTTCACCTGAAGTGCGGTGACTGTGTAGAGTAATCAGGCGCCGATGGAGGGGAGTACCTCTTACAAGTTTTTCTCGGCGGGACCCGTCAACACGGCGACCGGGGTGGACGATTCCATGATCTGTCCGCCACCGGTACCCGGGCCCGCCGGTCGCGGCGGAAAAAACAGCACCGGCAGACAGTGTTTTTATAAAACCGGCTGGTGGTACGCATCAGCCCGGATTGTCTTTTGCGGCTGCTGTTTTTCACGCCCCGGCGAGGGAGACCTCCGGTGGGTGCACCCTGAAAGCAACAACGGTGCACCGAATCAACCCGTGCACGCCCCGTCACAGTGTCTTCCGGCACCACCGCGCGCCACCGCCCGATCTTTTTCGCAAAGCTCCGGTGGATCAGGCCGTGTGGGTGCAGTGTGGCCTTGTGACCATGTGTGGAGTGTGCCTGACACCGGAGGACCGGAAAACATACCGTTATGCATGTGACAACCACCACCTGGATCATCACCGTTGTTGTGCTGGTCGGGTTCATCTGTTTCGACTTCATCTCCCACGTCCGCAAACCCCATGCGCCCAGCATGAAGGAAGCAACCGGATGGATGCTTTTCTACATCGGTCTGGCCTGCCTGTTCGGCATGTTCCTGTGGTGGAAGTGGGGTGGCCCGGAAGGCGCCCACCAGCACGGTGTCGAATTCTTCGCCGGCTACATCACCGAGCTGTCGTTGTCGGTGGACAACCTGTTCATCTTCGCGCTGATTATTTCGTCATTCAAGATTCCGCGGGAATACCAGCAGAAAGTGCTGCTGATCGGTATTGCGATCGCCCTGGTGCTGCGCGGTATTTTCATCGGTCTGGGGGCGGCGGCCATCAACGCCTGGGCGTGGGTGTTCTACATTTTCGGTGTCTTCCTCGTCTACACGGCGGTGAAACTGGTCATCGATGAAATCCGGGGTGACAGCGACACCGACATCGACGACATGCTGGTGGTGAAAATGACCCGCAAAATGATTCCGGTGTCCTCCACCTTCGACGGCGACCGGTTGCTGACGACGGTCGACGGCAAAAAGTTGGTCACCCCGATGGTCATCGCCCTGGTGTCCATCGGCTTTATCGACCTGATGTTCGCCTTCGACTCGGTGCCCGCCATTTTCGGCCTGACCCAGGAACCCTACATTGTCTTCACCGCCAACTGCTTCGCGCTGATGGGCCTGCGCCAGATGTACTTCCTGCTGGACGGTCTGCTCGACAGACTGGTGTTCCTGCCCTACGGGCTGGGGTTCATTCTGGCGTTCATCGGCGTGAAACTCCTGCTGCACGCCCTGGCGGAAAACAATGTGCCGTTCATCAACGATGGCCGGCCCATCCACATTTTCGAGATCGGTACCGTGACCTCGCTGGTGGTGATCGTGGCGACCCTTGCTGTGACCACGGTGGCCAGCATGCTCAAAACGAAATCGGATGCCCGCCGGGCCGCGGCGGTGCCGCGCTAGAGGGCCGTGGATGTCAGTAGGTGTCTTTCGGCGACCACACATCCACCGTGTCGGGGCCGATGGTGAATCCGTAGCCGCCCCGCACGCAACTGATCGCATCGCTGCCGCCGGTGCACAGATATCCCGCGCCGGTTCGGATCCGCTGGCCGGGGCCGAGAACCGTGTAGTCGTGGGGGTAGCCGTCGGGACTGCTGCCGCTCCGATCCGGCCAGTTGTAGGGACAGGCGATACCGAGGCCGATGATTTCGACGGCATCCGGGTTGCCCAGGTCGGTGGCGAAGCCGTAGATCGGGGCATCGTCGGCGCAGAAACTGTCTGCCGGTGAATAGGCGCGTTCCGGGGCCGGTGCCGCCGACAGCGGATCCACCAGCCTGCATTCCAGGCTGCTGGTCGGCAGTGCCCCGCCGTCTTCACCCCGGGTGTGGCAGGCCACTTTTTGCTGCGGGTCGCGGAAATACTGTTCGGTGGGCGCGTCGGGGAAAAACACTGTCGGCCCAATGTCGTTGCCGCTGAAATCCTCGTCCTCGACGGGGAAGGGGAACCCGTCGCGTCGGTAGGTTGCCAACGGATTGAACCGTGGTGAGGCAACCGCAGCGATATCGGCCGGGTCGCCGCTGGGGGCGACAAGCAGCATGTTGTCGCAATCAAGAGCCAGATTGACCGGATCGAAACTGAACCCGTCCGCCGTGACGGTCGCCCGGTACTGTGCCCCGGCCGCAACGTCGGTGCATGCCGCCGAGGTATAGACGGTGAAAGCAGTCTCGCTTCCCGGCTGGTTGGTAATGGAGTAGCTGTCGGCTGGCGGGGTGATTCCGGCGAATTCCGCGCCGTTGAAAAACAGGATTCTCTCTTCCGGGGGCTTCCACGGATCAAGTTCCGAGCCGGGAATCGTCGAGAACCGGTTGATGCGGGCGTAGCCCGCGCCACCGCAGGGTTGGATGGTGTCTTCTGCGACGAACCAGTCCCTGTCGGAGGCGGTACGGTCGGGGATATCCAGTGCCTGCCGCCGGATGAGATCACCGGTCGATATGTCGGCGCAGGGACCCCCGGATCCTGGATCACCTGGCGCGTCGGCCGGTTGCGACGGCGGCGGCCCGGGCACGCTGCCGGCAGAATGTGCGCTGTGCTCGGTGACGGTGACTGTGGCGGGTGCACTATCGCCGGGAGCACCGGCACATCCGGAAAGGGCGGCAAGCACAGCGGGCACGGCCACACCCGCGGCAACCAATCGGTACACGGTAGACAAAGCCATGGTGGGCCTTTCCCTGTCGGCAATAATGCACTTCCCACCGATTGTATTACGGGGGTGGGTATGAAGGAAAGTAGTCCCGACACGGAAAAAACGGCGCATCAAGGCTGCACACGACCGTTGCGCCGCCGGTCACGCCCGCCTGCGTCAATCGTGGTCCGGCGGCGCGGGCGTGGCCCGTGGCATGACCCGCAGCCGGGGAAGGTGCGGTTTGTGTCCGACTTCCCGGAAAAGGGCTGCGGAATTTTTGGCCGCTGCACACACCGCGGCTGCCCGGCTGCACCGTCACACTGCGTGCGGGCACCGGGTGGGTAAGTTGATTCAGCCGGTTAGCTGTTCCAGATGTTCAACACGGGGTTCCAGGGCCTGATGGTCCGCCCGGTGATGGCGCCACGTTTTTTGAAAGGATCGTCATCCATCAGTTTTTCGACATCCGCGACAGTGGAGTCATCGTCGACCCGGAGCACAATCAGTGCCCCGCCTTCCTCATCGGTGAAAGGCCCGCTGCCGACAAGCATTCCATCCGCTTTGAGCATCGCCAGGAATTCCCGGTGCTCGGGACGGTGCTGCGCAATCAGGTCACTTGCAGGGTCATAGGTGTAGAAAACAGCGAATACGCTCATGGGTCCCGAGTGTAGAAACCTCGTCTTCCACCGACCACCGGGTGGCGGCTTTTGCCCCTTAAAGAAAACCCGGTGTCATTGCCGTTTCGTTTCGTCGGAGGCTGGGGGCCACGGCGCACAATGATTGCGCCGGCTCACTGCGGGCGGCCAGGTTCTCTTCGCCGGTTTGACCGGACGGGTAAAAAACGGCGCCGCCGCCGACACACAGACCGGGTCCGCGCACAGTCTTTTCGGGTGCCGTTTAAGGGGGTGCGCACCGGTTGCTAAACGGCAGGTAAGCTTGGGTGCGTGAGTTCACCGAAAGGGAAGGCAGCACGACGGGGTCAACCGTCGAACCTCAACCTGCCCAATGTGCTGACCAGCATCCGGATTGTGGCCGTGCCGTTTTTCGCATGGCTGGTGCTGTCGGGCAAAGGCACCGATACCGGCATCATGTGGTGGTCGCTGGTGGTGTTTGCCGCCTTGATGGCCACCGACAAACTCGACGGGGATATCGCCCGCCGCAACAATCTGGTCACCGACTTCGGCAAAATCGCCGACCCGATTGCCGACAAGGCACTGATGATCACCGCCCTGGTGTGCCTGAACATCACCGGGCGGCTGTGGCCGATTGCCACGGTTTTGATCGTGGCCCGGGAACTGGGTATCACCGCCTGGCGGATGGTGCAGTTGAACAAGGGCCATGTCGTTCCCGCATCCAAGGGCGGGAAGTTGAAAACCGTCCTGCAGTCGGTGGCCGTGGCACTGTATCTGGTGCCTTTCCCCGGATGGTTTGCTCCCGTGCAAGCGGTGGTCATGGCTGCGGCTGTGGTCGTCACCGTGGTCACCGGCGTGCAGTACATCATCGACTCCCGCCGGAGCAACAGGCGCTGACCCGTCCGGCCGGTGGTCCGGCGCCACCGTCACCAGTGGAAAATACGTGGAAGGAAAATCTTTGCCATGACCGATGCTGCAGTTAACGGTGTACCGCCGGTAAAAGACGGTGTTTTCCCTCCTGTCACCGACCGGGAGATCGCCTGTGCCGCCGAGAAGCTGGTGAAAAACCTCGCCGCCGCCGGCCAGACGGTGGCCACCTGTGAGTCATTGACCGCCGGCCTGGTGGCCGCCTCGATCGCACAGGTGCCGGGTGCCAGTCAGGTGCTGCGGGGCGGGCTGGTGACCTACCAGACAGACACCAAACATATTCTCGCCGGGGTCAACGAGGCGATTCTTGACGATCCCGGTCCGGTGAGCAGCTGCTGCGCGAAAGCGATGGCTATCGGGGCCAGACAGACAACCGGTGCGGACTGGGCGGTGTCGCTGACCGGTGTCGCCGGACCGGAGCCGGTGGGCATCCACCCGGTCGGTGAGGTGTGGATCGGGATGGCTTTTCCCACCGGCAGGCGTTTCGCCGCCCGCGCCCGGCCGGAAGGCCGTCACCGGTGGGGAATGGTGCTCGGCGCCGATAAACCGGTGCCTCTGGTTGACGGAGACAGAAACCATATCCGCCGGGTTGTCACCTGCTACGCCCTGTCCCTGCTGGCGGAGCAGGTCGCGCAGACACTCCACGGCTGACCCGAAAGCCACCGTTGCAGCGGCCAGGGCCAGGTGGGAGGGTGTTTGTCCGCCCTCGGGGCGGCACGGCGGTATCCCCCCGTACAGGTGGTGGTCTGCACAATCTGGCAGTCGGCGCCGATGACTGCCGGGAACAAACCGTCGAGGTTGTCCGTTGAACGAAGTGATGGTTACCAAGACTGCCCCACGAATTCTCGACGTCCGACACGTTCGGCCCGCTGAACGGCCGGCGGAGCCGCTTTTGCGCGAAGCACTCGGAGCCGCTTTGCGGTCCTTCCGTGCCGAGCAGAAGATCACCCTGCGTGAACTGGCTGAGCTGTCCTGTGTGTCACCGGGATACCTGTCGGAACTGGAACGCGGCCGGAAAGAAGTCTCTTCCGAGCTTCTGGCCGCGGTCTGCCACGCCCTGGGGACCTCCGTGGCGGATGTGCTCATTGAAGCCGCCGGTTCCATGGCCGTGTCCTCCGCCGACAGCGACCTGGCTGCCGTGCAGGGCGTCTGAGTGACGCGACCGGGCAAAAACAACCCGGTTGCAGCTGGTTGATCGACCGCCCATCACCTGTCTCCCGCGCTGGTAGTAGGGTGGTGGGTACTATGCACACTGCCTCCTGCCGCGGGCTGCCGCCGGGAGCCCCGGAGCTGTTTTTTCTGCGCACCTTTTGCCGGTGACATTCCCGGTGGACGTTTCCCCCGATCGTGACGGGGGATGATGTTTGTCCGCTGGGCGTGGCGCCGCACTGAACCTCCCACAAAGAAAGCTACAAAAAAGTTATGGCTAACCCGTTTTCGAAAGCCTGGAAATACCTGTTGGCTCTGTTTGACAGCAAGATCGAGGAGAACGCTGATCCGAAGATCCAGATTCAGCAGGCCATTGAAGAAGCACAGCGCCAGCACCAGGAGCTGTCGCAGCAGGCCGCTGCTGTTATCGGCAACCAGCGTCAGTTGGAAATGCAGCTCAACCGGCAGCTGGCTGATGTCGAAAAGCTCAACGCCAACACCAAGCAGGCGCTGAATCTCGCGCAGCAGGCCCGTGACAAAGGCGATGCCGCCAAGGCCGTCGATTACGAAAACGCCGCCGAGGCTTTCGCCGCCCAGCTGGTGCAGGCCGAGCAGAACGTCGAAGACACCAAAAAGCTGCACGACCAGGCTCTGCGTCAGGCCGAAGAAGCCAAGCGCGCCGTGGAACGCAACTCGATGAAGCTGCAGGAGCAGGTCAACGAGCGCACCAAGCTGCTCAGCCAGTTGGAGCAGGCCAAGATGCAGGAGAAGGTCTCCGAGTCGCTGCAGTCGATGAACGCCATCGGTTCGAGTTCCTCGGCCCCCAACCTTGATCAGGTCCGCGACAAGATCGAGGCCCGCTACGCCAAGGCACTCGGCCAGGCGGAACTGGCTGAAAATTCCGTCCAGGGCCGCATGGAGGAAGTCCGCCAGGCCAGCGTGCAAATGGCCGGACACTCCCGGCTGGAAGCCATCCGTGCCGAAATGTCCGGCGGCAAGGCCATCTCCTCCGGTGCAGCCGACTCCGACCACCAGATCGAAGCCCCCAAACAGTCTGATGCCGCCAATCCGGCTGATGCCGCAGTGGAGGCAAAGTTGAAGGAACTGCGCGGCGAATAGCCGTCGGCGGGGGACAGGACACCCACGTCGGCATCTCCCGCACCCGACAGCGCCGCGGCGGTTACTGCCCGGCCGCGTCCGGTCTGAAAACTGACAACAAAGATCACCCCGGCCTGTTCACCGAGAGCAGGCCGGGGTGATCATTTCTGTGCCGTCCCGGCTGCCGGTGGCGTGATCAGTCAACGGCGCCCCGGGCGGTGAGAGCATCAGCGATATGTTCGGCCCGCCGGATCGACCGGATGATCACCGGGGTGCCGAAGGCTGCAGGCGAGGCCCCCAGACCCCGTGCTTTACGGGCATCAAGCACATCGTTGACGGTTGCCAGCTGCAGCGGAATCAACCTGATGGTCAAACTCACTGCCAGGGAGATGTGGGCGGCGGGAAAACCGAACCGTTCCAGGGGCGCAAGAGATGTGTCGAGAAGATCCATCATCTCCGATACCCGCACGGTCAGCGTCATCACGGTGGCGGCGATAATATTCGACAGCAGCACCAGGGCGGTGGTGGCGGTCGCGTCAATGCCTTTGGCAAACACCATCATCACGCTGATCAAGGCGATAAACGGCAGGACCGGCCACACCTGCCGCCACGCCGTGAGCGGCGGGATTTTCGCCAGCACATAACCGGATGCGGCCAGCGCCACACAGATCAGGCCGTGCCAGAACGTGTGGCAGATGACGTTCGAGGCGATGATGAACACGAACACGGCCACACATTTCCAGCCGGCGGGAAGCCGGTGGATGACCGAATCCTTGTCGACATAGACGCCCAGCGGTATCTCCCTGACCATGTCCGCTGTCACATCCCGCCCATGAGACGGACATAGAAGTCGATGACCTCATCGGGGCTGCCATCACAGGCGATCATCCCCCGGTCAAGGCACAGCACCCTGTCGAAGCCCCGCAGAAAATCAAGATCGTGGGTCACCACGATCAGCTGCTGGTCGAGAGTGTCGAACACCTGCCGGATATTGAGTCGGTTACGCAGGTCGAGCAGTGTTGTCGGCTCGTCGGCGATGAGCACATCCGGTTCAATGACCGTCACGGCCGCCAACGCCAGCATCTGTTTTTGGCCGCCGGACAACAGGTGGGGGGAGTGGTCGGCGTGGCCGGCCAGACCGAACCTGTCCATGGCGGCGGCGACCCGGCAGTCGCGCTCTGCTTTGCCCAGATTGAAACGCCGCAGGGAAAAGGCGATGTCCTCTTTGACCGTGGGCATGACAATCTGGTTGTCGGCGTCAGCGAAGACGAACCCCACCCGTTTGCGGATGTCTTTCGGTTTGTCTTTCACATCGACACCGTCCACGGTGACCGTGCCGGTGGTGGGCGAAGTCAGACCGTTGATCAGCCGGATCATCGACGATTTGCCGCCGCCATTGGCGCCGATAATGCCGATACGGTCCTCGGCGAGGGTGGCATCGATGTGCGTCAGGACCTCGCGGCTACCGTAAGTCAGGCTCACGTGATCAAAATGAATAACGGGCACGGTGGCTCCAGTTGCTGGCGGTCGGTAAAAACGGACGGGAAAAAATCAGCCGGTGCCGCGGGGGATGCGGCAGACGAAACCGGCTGCAGTCCTGGGGCAGACAGCAGCCGGGAACGGCGCCGGGCGACACGCGGCGAATCGGTGGGATCAGGCGTTGACGGTCAGTTGCCTGAAGTTTCGCAGATGCGGCAAAGCCATGTGGACACCGACGGCAATGACGCAGATGATCACCAGTTTGATGCCCATGCCGGGCAGGAAGGGAACCTGGGCAAGCAGTGCTGCTTTCAGATCCATGCCGGCCCGCAGGATCAGCCCGCCAATACCGAAGGCGTACTGGACGGCGAACCCGGCCAGGGAACCCAGTGCCAGAAATACCGTCATGCGGACCTTCGACCTGGTGGCACCGGCGGATACCCATCCTGCAGCCAGGGGGCTGAGCAGGTAGCCGATCAGGTAGCCGACCGTGGGGCCTGCCGCAGCCGCCCACAGGGTGCGGCCGCCGGCGAGAACCGGAAGGTTGACGGCGGCCAGAACAAAGAACAGGGCAACGGCATAGAAGCCCCTCTTCGGGCCGAGAATGAGGGCGGTGAGAATGATGGCGGCGTTTTGCAGCACGATCGGCACACCGGATGCGGTCGGGATGGATACGAAAGCCAGCACGACGATCAGGGCAGCGAACACTGCCGCAAAAGCGATGTCGGAGACGATGTTTTTGTTGTTGTCTTTCACGTGCTGCATGGTACACGTCCACCGCCAATGGTTAAACAGTGTTCAATGATGCGGTGCCACCCCCGGGGCGGGTAGGATCGCCTGCCATGCAGTACACGGACTTCCGCCGCAACATCGAGGCTGAATTCGGCGACATGAGGGGGCCGTTCATGCTCAACTCCCATGTGCTGCGCGAATACGGCAAAACCCCCAACGAACTGATCGAGCAGGGGGAGCCCCTGCGTGATATCTGGTGGGCCATCTGCGACGACTTCGAGATTCCGGAACTGCGCAGGCTCGGACCCGATGACTAGCCGTTTTCCACCAAAAGCGGGCCGGTCACACCGCCCGCAGCCGGTGGCCGCGGGAGTGCCGGCAGCCCCCGCGGGTTTCTTGCGGCCCCGTGAACACCATCCGGTGTGAATGCGTGACTCTGCATCCAACCGGGTGGCTGCGGGTGCCTGATGGGTTGGGGAAGGCGTCGGCCCGCGACACGCTGGGCGGAAGATCGAACGTGTCGAACAGATGTGCGTGTATAGTTGCAGCCGGTCACAGACCGGTCGTTATCCTTGGCACGTGCGGGTCGAATCCGGCAGGTGGGCAGATGGCCCACCGGACCCGGGCCCCACCCCTTAAAAGGGGTTGTCCGGGAGAAATATCCCTTTCATGGAGCCGATCGGCCGGAAGTCCGGTCCAAATTATGTGGAGGGTTTCACCGCACTCCGGATAATGCGGTGACAATCCCGCTTCCACCGCCACGACACAGTTTTTTAAAAGACAGCAAAGGACACCAGCCCATGCCCCCGAAGAAGAAAAAGCAGCCGATTCCCTCCACCAGGGAGAACCGCCAGAAAGCCCTCAAAGACGCCATGGCGTTGATTGAGAAGGACTTCGGTAAAGGTGCTGTCATGATGCTGGGCGATGATTCCCGCCCCCCGATTTCCTCTATCAGCTCCGGCAACACCGCCATCGACATCGCCCTGGGCATCGGGGGCTTCCCGCGGGGCAGGATCGTCGAGGTCTACGGTCCGGAATCCTCCGGTAAAACAACCGTGGCCCTGCATGCTGTCGCCCAGGCCCAGAAAGCCGACGGTATCGCCGCATTCATTGACGCCGAGCATGCCCTGGATCCGGAATACGCCCGCAAACTGGGCGTCGACACCGACAACCTGATTGTGGCCCAGCCCGACACCGGTGAACAGGCCCTGGAAATCGCCGACATGCTGGTGCGTTCCGGTGCGATCGACATTATTGTCATCGACTCTGTTGCGGCGTTGACCCCGAAGGCCGAAATCGAAGGTGAGATGGGTGATTCCCACGTCGGTCTGCAGGCACGTCTGATGAGCCAGGCACTGCGGAAAATGACCGGCGCCCTGTCAAATTCGGGCACCACCGCCATTTTCATCAACCAGCTGCGTGAGAAGATCGGTGTGATGTTCGGCTCCCCGGAGACCACCACCGGCGGTAAAGCGCTGAAGTTCTACTCTTCGGTGCGGTGTGATGTGCGCCGGATCCAGACCTTGAAGGACGGGCAGGACGCCATCGGCAACCGGACCCGTTTGAAAGTGGTCAAAAACAAAGTGTCCCCGCCGTTCAAGATCGCCGAGTTCGACATCATCTACGGCGAAGGCATTTCCCGGGAATCGTCGATCATCGACCTGGGGGTGGAAAACGGCATCATCAAAAAATCCGGTTCCTGGTTCACCTACAACGGTGACCAGCTCGGACAGGGCAAGGAAAAAGTACGCCTCTACCTGAAAGAGACCCCGGAGCTGGCCGACGAGATCGAGCAGAAAATTTTCGCCAAAGTCGGTATGGGCGATGCCGTCGACGATGATGAGCTGTCGGATGAACCCATCGATGTGGTGCCCAACGTCGATTTGGATGACGAGCAGGACGAGTAAACAGACACGTGGAAAAGCGCCTGGTGGCGCTGCCGCACCCCGGGGGAGGACACAGCCCCTGGGGTGCTGCCGTATGGGAAGGACGAGCCGGCACCAAGCGTTGTCACAGGCGGGGAAGAGATGTCAGGAGGCGACAAAGACATGGACGGAACGCAGAGTCCGGACAGCGGTGCCGGACCGGATCCGCGGGTTATTGAGGCGTTGAAAAAGGCCGTGGAGCATGCCGCGCACAATCCCCGCGGCGGTCTGGTGGATCCGTTGCTGGAAAAAAACAAGGCTGAGGTGCGCCACCGCGCGCTGCTGCTGTTGAATCAGCGTTCCCGCTCCCGGGGGGAATTGGCCGACCGGCTGGAACAACTCGATTTCGATCCCGAACTCACCGAGATGGTGCTCGATGATCTGCAGCGGGCCGGATTGGTCGATGATCTGGCTTTCGCCACCGAATGGGTGCGGCAGCGCCACGCCCGCCGCGGTAAATCACGGCAGATGCTCGACAAAGAACTGCGGGAGAAAAAAGTGCCCGCCGGGATCCGGCGGGAAGCACTCGACCAGCTCGATGACAGTGCCGAAGAGCGCACCGCAACAGCCCTGGCGGTGAAAAAAGCTTCCCGCATCACCGCCGTGCCCGCCGACCGCGCGATGTACGACAAATACCTGCGCCGCATCCTCGGGGTGTTGGCCAGGCGCGGTTTCCCCCAGTCCATGTCGATGTCCCTGGCGAAAAAAGCGCTCGATGACCGCATCGCCGAATTGGGCGGCACAGGATAGCCGGTCAGGAAGCATCCGGTCACCCGTGAGGCGATTTTTCCCCTGTGCCTGGGGCTTATAGACTTGCACCCCGTGACTTCCCAGCAACATTCCACCAGCCCCGGATCGACTGCCGCCGCCCGCACCTACCAGGTGCGCACATTCGGCTGCCAGATGAACGTCCACGACTCAGAACGGTTGGCCGGGCTGCTGGAACAGGCGGGCTACCGGCAGGCCGGGGAAGGCGTCGAACCCGATCTGGTGGTTCTCAACACCTGCGCGGTGCGGGAAAACGCGGATATGCGTTTGTACGGAACCCTGGGACATTTGAAATCGGTCAAGGATTCCCATCCCGGAATGCAGATCGCCGTCGGCGGCTGCCTGGCGCAGAAAGACCGCTCGGTGGTCATCGACAAAGCACCCTGGGTGGATGTCGTTTTCGGCACCCACAACATCGGGTCACTCCCGGCGCTGCTCAAACGTGCCGAACACAACCAGACCGCACAGCTGGAAATCGTTGATTCGCTGGAACAGTTCCCCTCGGTGCTGCCGGCGAAAAGGGAATCCGCCTACGCCGGGTGGGTCAGTGTCTCGGTCGGCTGCAACAACACCTGCACTTTCTGCATTGTGCCCTCGCTGCGCGGCAAAGAGGCCGACCGGCGTCCCGGCGACATTCTGGCGGAAGTCCAGGCACTGGTTGACCAGGGTGTGGTCGAGGTGACCCTGCTCGGGCAAAACGTCAACGCCTACGGGGTCCACTTCGCCGACCCGGGCCTGGAACGCGACCGGTCGGCTTTTTCGAAACTTCTGCGGGCCTGCGGTGACATCGACGGACTGGAGCGGGTGCGTTTCACCAGCCCGCACCCGGCGGAATTCACCAGCGACGTCATTGACGCGATGGCCGACACCCCGAACGTCTGCCCGCAGCTGCACATGCCGCTGCAGTCCGGTTCGGACAAGGTTCTCAAAGAGATGAAGCGCAGCTACCGGACCAAAAAATTTCTCCGGATTCTCGACGAGGTGCGGGAGAAAATCCCCGGTGCCGCCATTACCACCGACATCATTGTCGGCTTTCCCGGTGAAACCGAAGAGGATTTCCAGGCCACTCTCGATGTGATGGAAAAAGCCCGGTTCTCCTCGGCGTACACCTTCCAGTATTCCCCGCGTCCGGGAACCCCGGCCGCCACCTATCCGGACCAGGTTCCCCCGGAGGTGGTCACCGAACGCTACGGGCGGCTGATGGAGCTGCAGGAGAAAATCTGCCTGCAGGAAAACCGGGCACTGGTCGGCACTACCGTGGAACTGCTCGTCCAGGCCGGGGACTCCAAAAAGGACAAAGCCCGTGGCCGTATGCCCGGGCGCAGCGCCGATGGCCGTCTGGTGCACTTTTCGACCACTGCCGCCCCCGACGGCCACATCGACCGGTCGGTGCGGCCCGGTGATTTCGTCACCGTCACGCTCACCGATGCCGGGCCGCACCATCTGCTGGCCGATTCCGGGGTGCATTCCCACCGCCGGACAAAAGCCGGCGACCACCATGAAGCCGGGCAACGCCCGCAGACCGGGCCCACCGGGGTGGGGCTGGGGCTGCCGCGTATCGGGCGTCCGGCAAACGAACCGGTCTCTGTCGGCGGCTGCAGCCGCGGCTGACACCCTGCCGCTGATTGTGCCCGCCGACGTGCGGGTGGCCTGCGGTGGTGCGGGAGTTGTCGGATACCGACCGCATTCGGTTCGGCGGCTACGATTGGGCTAGGCCCGCCCGTCAGGGGCGGGATACGATGTGACTTACCGAGGAGAACCATGGACCACAGCAGTCAGGAACTCGCCGCCGAATTGGCGCAGCGCGAACGGCGTGCATCAGCCACCGTGCCGCTGGGCGGAGCACGCTGGATCCTCATTGCGTTGTTCGTCACGTTTGTCGTGGCGCTGGTGCTGCCGCATTCCGGGTCAGTAAGCGGACTGGATGTGCTGTTCCGTTCCGACAAAGCCATGGCGGCATCGACCTCGACCATCGAAATGTCCTACGTCTGGCTGGCGCTGATCGCCCAACTGCTGGGACTGGCGGTGGCTGTCACCGCCAACCGGGCGTTGGCGCAGATGGGAGTTGTTGTCACCATCACCGCCGCCATGTTCTCCATGCTGGCGGTGTGGAAGCGTCAGGTCCGCGGCCCCGGGGATCTGGGCACGGGCCCGGGTATCGGGCTGTTTCTCGCCTCCGCTGCGACATTTGTGCTGGTGCTGGTGCTGATAGTTCTGACCATCCAGCGCACCGAGGAACAGTGGCAGCTGGATGCGCAACGGCGCACCGTCACCCCGAAAAGTGAACTGGCCCTCGCCCAGCTGGAAGTGCTGGAGGCCAAGCGGGCCGGCAACACCGATCCTTTCACCGACGACCGCCGTGACCGGGCGAAACGGCGCCGCCAGCGGATGCTCGGCCAGGACGGCACACAAGGGGACACCACCGGTGGTGGGCAGCCGGGGAACACACCGTAAAGACCCTCCAGGAACTGCTGGTGGGACGGCATGACCCCGCGGCACTGCCTTTTCGGGGGTGATGTGTGCATCAGCTGGCACATATTTGCCCGCAGGACTCAACTCCGAAGGGGCGAAGGGTTATAATTCCCAATGTCCGGCTTACGCGAACAGCTGTAGCCGGGCCTGACAAGGGGGACAACCGCCTTCCACGGATCCACCCCCTTTTGCCGGATGCTCCGGCTCCGCCCTCCTTCCGCGGCCCGGAGTAACGCGACCCGTTCGTGCGAAGCCATTCTGGGGGCTCTCGCGGGGGCGGGTCGCCCGTCATTTCGCGCCCGGTGGCCGCCACTGCTGTCTGTGGGTTGGTCTCTGTGCCATTCCACCCGGTCGGCACACCACGGCGTGGGGCAGCTGACCCGGGTGATCACGGCTGGTAACTGTGCGTCAACCGGGTGCTTTATTTCTCCAGACACATCGTTTCGTACATTTCTGAAAGTGCCACCACCACACCGACCCCACCGAGTGGAACCGGATTGCTCCGGATACCCGGTGGGGTCGAGGAAAGCTGCTGGTGTGTGATGTCTCGTGCGGGGCCCGGTGTTGTTCTACCGCCCGTCGATGGCATTTTGGGCGGTGTCGGCCCATTCCTGCCACTGGGCGGCCTGCTCCCGGGCTTTCTTCGCTTTTTGTGCGTTGCCCTTGGCTTCGGCTTCCTCGGCCTGGCGGGTGAATTCGGCGACTTTGGCGGTGAATTGGGCTACGCGGGCCTGGGCTTCCGGGTCGGTGCGGCGCCACAGCTCATCGGCGGCTTTGGCCACCCGCTGCTCGAGTTCGCCGATCTTGTTGTCGAACTCCTTGATGCGCGACCGTGGAACGAATCCGACTTCCTCCCACTTGTCCTGCAGTTCACGCAGTTTGATGCGGGCGGTGTCCAGATCCTTGTCCGGGTCGATCAGCGGCGAATACTGCTCGATGAGAGCGTCTTTTTTGGCCGCGTTGTCGATGAATTCCTTGTCGCGCTCCTCACTGACCGCATTGCGGGCGTTGAAGAAGTGGTCTTGGGCACTGCGGAACTGCTCCCAGAGTTTATCGTCGACATCACGCGGGGCGCGGCCGGCGGCTTTCCATTCCTTCATCAGGTCACGGAAATCGCGGGCGGTTTCTTTCCAATCGGTGGAATCCTTGATCGCCTCGGCTTTGGCGATGATTGCCTCTTTGGCGCGTTTGGCGGCCTGCCGGGTGCGGTCGAGTTCAGCGAAGTGGGAGCCGCGGCGGCGGTCGAAATTGTCGCGGGCGGCGGCGTAGCGCTTCCACAGTTTGTCGTCGGTTTTGCGGTCGATGCCCTTAATGGTCTTCCACTCGGCGAGAATCTCTTTGATCCTGTCGCCGGCGGCTTTCCACTCGGTGGAGTTTTCCGCCAGCTGCTCGGCCTCGGCGGCGAGTTCCTCTTTCCGGGCGATAGCTGCCGCCCGGCGCTGTTCCCGCTGCTTTTTCACCTGTTCGCCGGCGGCGTCACAGTCGGTGATGATGGTGTCGAGTTTCTTGTCCAGGGAAGGCAGATCACCGATGACGGTCTGGGTCGGCAGGGACTGTTTGAGCTGCGTGGCGGCTTTTTTGATCGACCCGGCTTCCTCCGGGTGGGTCGACAGCCGGGTGACCATCAACTCCACTTCGGTGGCCAGATCGTCGAAACGGACCCCGTAGTGGGCCAGCCCCTCGGCGGGTGTTCCGGCCTGCCAGGAGCCGACATGCATTTCCTGCCCGTCGGGTCCGGTGCCGAAGACCTCGCCGTTGTCTTCCACCCGGCCCCATTTCGACGGGTCGGAACGGTGGACGGGGGCGGCGGGTGCCACGGGCCTGGCGGGTGTGTGTCCCGGGCGGGGTCCGGGACGGGGGCCCGGAGTGGGGATGGGCCGGTTCGTCATGAGGGTCTCCAATTGGTTGTGTTGCCGCGCGACACGGCAGCCGGTTACATCCTGCGGCCACAACAAAACCGTGGCCGCGGTGCTTGTCGAACAATGCGACATGCCGCCTGGGTGGGATGGTGGGGCTGCCGGGAACAACCGGGCGAAACCCTCCGGGGAAACCATGTGGTCCCGCCACCTGCCCTGGGGTAAACGCATGTCTTCAACCAGTTTACCTGGCAGGTGGCGCGGGTGTGGCAGTCAACACCGACGGGACGGAAAAAACCGGCCTGTCGCCGGCTGTTTGCGCCGCCCTGCCCGGTGGTCGGCAGTGGTTTTCCCATTGTTGGCGCCCACGATAGGCTGTGACGTCGTGGACACCGCAGCAGATGTAAACCTCCCGAGTGGGCCTTCCGCCACGCCGGTCGGCCGGCCCGGTGACCGGGCGATCAGACCGATAGCCGTGGTGGGACCCACCGCCTCCGGGAAATCGGAGCTGGGGCTGAACTTGTGTGAGAGATACGGCGGGGAAGTCGTCAACGTCGATTCGATGCAGCTGTACCGGGGGATGGACATCGGCACGGCGAAGCTGCCGGTGGCCCAGCGCCGCGGCATCCCGCACCACCAGCTTGATGTGTGGGATGTCACCGAACCGGCCAGTGTGGCCCGTTTCCAGAAAGAGGCGGGAAAAGACATTGCCGCGATCATGGCCCGCGGCGCGGTCCCGGTGCTGGTGGGCGGGTCGATGCTCTACATCCAGTCCCTGATCGACCAGTGGCGTTTCCCGCCGACCGATCCGGAGGTGCGGCGCAAATACTTCCGGCTGCTCGACGAGATCGGTGTCGTGGGGCTGCACCGGCGGCTGGCCGAGATTGACCCGGAAGCCGCCGCCACCATCGAGGATTTCGACAGCCGGCGGACCGTGCGCGCCCTGGAGGTAATCGAACTGACTGGCCAACCCTATGCGGCGAGTCAGCCGGTTATCGGCCGCACCGCGCACTGGGGCACCCGGATCATCGGTTTGTCCACCCGCTCCGAGTGGCTCAATCCCCGCATCGACAAGCGCACCAGGGCCATGTTTGATGCCGGTCTGGTCGACGAGGTGCGCCACCTGGTCGATGACCATGGTCTCGCCGCCGGATCCACCGCCGGCAGGGCCATCGGATACGCCCAGGTGCTGGCTCATTTTCAAGGGGAATTGACCGCCGAACAGATGGTTGAGCGCACCATCACCGGTACCCGGCGCTACGTACGCCGCCAACGCTCCTGGTTCAAGCGGGATCCCCGCATCCGGTGGATTGACGCGACGGGCGACACCCTGGGGCAGGCGGTGGCCGAACTAGAATCGCATCCATGACAACCATTGCTTTCGCCAAGGGACACGGCACCGAGAACGATTTCGTCATTCTGCACGATCCGGATGCGCGGATAGCTGTTGATCCGTCGCTGATCCGCGGACTGTGTGACCGCCGGGCAGGTATCGGCGCCGACGGGGTGCTGCGGGTGGCCCGGACCCGGGCGCTGGTGGAGGCGGGGGTCATCAGCGCCGTCCCGGAGTCGGTGTCGCCGGAATCCTGGTTCATGGACTACCGCAACGCCGACGGCACCACCGCGGAGATGTGCGGCAACGGGGTGCGGGTGTTCGCCCACTGGCTGGCCAGCCGGGGACATGTCACCGGCCGGACATTCGATGTCGGCACCCGGGCCGGCAACCGTCCGGTCAGCGTCGGTGATGTCACGAAACGACAAGCCACAGTCACTGTCTCGATGGGCACCCCGACGCTGCTGGGGGTCAGTGACTGCATGCTGGGGCGGACAACCATGACCGGTCTGGCCGTTGACTGCGGGAACCCGCATCTGGCCTGTGTCGTGCCCGGACTGAACCTCGACGGGCTGAAGGACCTGGCTGTTGACGCCGGGTTCGAATTCGACCGGGATTTTTTCCCCGACGGGGTCAATATCGAGATCGCCACCGCACTCGACGACAACGATCATGCGTTCATGCGGGTGCATGAGCGCGGGGCCGGGGAAACCCGGGCCTGCGGCACCGGGACGGTGGCCACCGCGGTTGCTCTTTTGGCGGATACGGGCCGCACCTGCGGGCATGTGATCATCACCGAACCGGGCGGCAGCCTGGAGGTCACCATCACCGACGACGGGGCAGCCACCTTGACCGGGCCGTCGGTGATTGTCGCCGAGGGCACGGTTGACACACAGATGGTCACCGACTGGCGCGGCAACTGATAAGGGTGTGTGGCCTGGGTCTTTTCAAAAAAACACCGCCCGGCGCAAAAAAGACCGCCCCGTACCGGCCGAAGCCGGTTACCCGGGGCGGTTGTGGGGGTGTGTGAAAAAACAGCACCGCTGTTGCGGTCAATGCGTCACAGACGCCGCGGACATCCGGTCAGGACCCGCCGTCGGCGATACCGCGGCGGTCGTAGTCGGTGCCCAACCTCAGGGCGGTGCGCCGGGCTGTGATCCAGGCTTCTTTGATCTCCAGGGCCCGCCGGTCGGTCACCGACAGCAGTGAATCCAGTTGCGCCACCGACAAATCGGCGGCCAACCGGGCATCAAGCCTGGCGAGGAAGCGGTGGGCTGTCTGGGAGGCGAAGAAAAACGCCTCAATGTCGCTGTTGCCGCAGTCCTTGTCGGCCAGGGCCGGGCGGTGCAGCATCCGGTCGGCTTGCTGGTCGGGTTCGCTGCCGGTGAGGAAATCCCGGTATTCGTCCAGCACGTCACGGATGTCTTCGGCCGACAGTTTGATGGAGGTGCGCAGCGCCTCAGCCTCCGACGGATTGCCCTTTTGGTGCAGGAGGAAATAGATCAGCATCAGGATCACCCCGGCGAGCATCACCCCGGTGACTTTCAGCCAGCCGATCAGGGCGATACAGCACAGCGCGGCAACCGCCAGCGGCCAGCGGGGGGCACCCGCGGGCTGCTCGTCGTCGAAAAGTGGATCGTTCATATCTGGCTGTGAAACTGCTGGGTTGTTGCTGCTGGTGATCGGAAAAACTCGGCTACCGGTGGCCGGTCCGGTGCACCCGGGTGGTCTGTCACACCGGCGGGACTGCCGCCGCACACCAATTCTAGGCCGGGTGCGGGGGTGGAAAAACACCCGCGCGGCGTCCGCCCGCTGCAGCTGACGCCGGGGCGGGTCCGGGGCCTGCGGCGGGTGCCAATTTTCCCGTCAGCACGCCCGCCGCCTGCCGGGGCCGGTCTAGTGGCTGCCGCAGCCGCCCCCGCCGCAGCCGCAACCACCGCCGGCAGGCGGGGTGTCGGCGGGTGGCGTGGCCGGGGTGTGGCCGCCTCCGCCGCAGCCGCCGCCTCCACCGCAGCCGCAGCCGCCGCCCCCGCCGCCGCAGCCCTGCGGGGCGGTGATCGAGGCGGTCATCAACACTGTGCCGGCGATCACGGCGCCGGGTTCGGGCAATGTGTCGGCATCGGGCAACACCACATCGACCGGGAAGGCCGACTCGATCTCGCAGTGGATGAACCGCTGGCCGGTCAGCGCGGTGGTGCGGTAGTCGGCGGCGGTGATCCGGGCGGTGACGGTTGCCCCGGCATCCGGGGCGGCGGAGCCGTCATGATTGGCGATCACGGCCGCCCCGTGGGAGGCGATCACCCCGATCTCGCCGCCGACGGCCGCCCGGTAGCTTTGCTCATCCGGGTAGACGGTCACCCCGATGCCCATGGCGGTCAGTGCAATGTCCTGCCAGGGGATCACCGGTTCCTCGGCGATCAGCGGACCCTGGGCCAGGTTGGCGGTGACGGCGGCTATTTGGTTGCCGTCATCGTCGACCATTTCGCAGTAGGCCAACACATCGTTGACCATGGAGACATGCCCGGTGGCGGAAGTGGTGGAATTGAAACCCGCCCAGGTGGCGTAGGGCTGGGCGGCCAAAATCACAATCCGTGCCCCCGAGGGGTCCTCGAACTGGATCAGCTGCCCACCGCGCAGTTCCCCGGTCACCTCCAGCTGTCCGGAGGAGATGGCCGCCTCAACGGCATCTTCCCAGCGGTCGAAATCAAGGCCGATAGTTGCGAGATCGCGTGTCATGCACGTCAGTCTATGTGCCATGGGTGCTGCCGGTAAAACCCGGGCAGGTACGGGATTGTTTGTCAGCCGTCAGCGGACAATGCAGCCGTTGGCCGGTGGCCCGTGACACAATGGGGGGCAATGAGCCAGATCAACAATGACGATATTCTCGCGCAAGCATTCCGGGATCATCTTCCGCCGAAAAACACCGCCGACACCGATGAGGCGGAACTCGAGCACGCCCGGCCGCACCCCGGGGCGCCCACCCCGGCGGAGCCGACCACCGGTGAGCTGGATTTGGAGCAGCGCTCCTCACTGCGCAGCCTGACCCGCCGGTCCAACACCCACACCACCGAACAGGACGACGGCTACGACGTCGAATACCGCAAGCTGCGGCTGGAACGGGTGGTGCTGGTCGGGGTGTGGACCGGTGGCACGACCGCCGAAATCGAGGCCTCGCTGGCGGAGCTGAAGGCTCTGGCCGAAACCGCCGGTTCCCAGGTCACCGAAATGACGTACCAAAAACGCGACAAACCCGATGCCGGAACCTACATCGGTTCGGGAAAAGTCGCCGAACTGAAATCGGTGGTGCAGGCCACCAACTCCGACACGGTCATCTGCGACGGTGAACTCTCACCCGGCCAGATGATCGCCCTGGAAAAAGCCCTCGACGTCAAGGTCATCGACCGGACGATGCTGATTCTGGATATTTTCGCCCAGCACGCCAAATCCCGGGAGGGCAAAGCCCAGGTGGCGCTGGCGCAGATGGAGTATCTGATCACCCGGGTGCGCGGTTGGGGCAATGCCCTGTCCCGCCAGGCCGGCGGCCGGGCCGGATCCAACGGCGGGGTGGGGCTGCGCGGGCCGGGTGAAACCAAAATCGAAGCCGACCGCCGCAGGCTGCGCCAGGAGATGGCCCGGCTGCGCCATCAGCTCAAAGGCATGACCACCGCCCGGGAAGTCAAACGGGCCCGCCGGAAATCGTCGCTGATTCCCAAAATCGCGATCGCCGGTTACACCAACGCCGGAAAATCCTCGCTGATCAACGCGATGACCGGGGCCGGGGTGCTGGTTGAAGACGCCCTGTTCGCCACCCTGGATCCGACCACCCGGCGAGCCCAGCTGGCCGACGGCCGGGATGTGGTGTTCACCGACACCGTGGGCTTTGTCCGGCATCTTCCCACCCAGCTGGTGGAGTCGTTCCGGTCCACGCTGGAAGAGGTCGTGGAAGCTGATCTGGTGCTGCATGTGGTTGATGGATCGGATGCGTTTCCGTTGAAGCAGATCGAGGCGGTCAATGCCGTGATCGCCGACATTGTCCGGGAGACCGGGGCGCCGGCCCCCGCGGAAATCATCGTGGTCAACAAGATCGATGCGGCTGACCCGCTGGTGCTGGCGCAGCTGAGGCATGTGCTCGACGATGCGGTGTTTGTCTCCGCGGCAACCGGCGAAGGCATCGGGGAGCTGGAAGCCCGGGTGGAGGTGTTTTTGAACACCCTGGATGTGCACCAGCGTTTCACCATCCCGTTTTCCCGCGGTGATGTGGTCGCCCGCCTGCACTCGCAGGCAACCGTCCTCAACGAGCAGTACACCGATGAGGGCACGATCATGGATGTGCGGCTTCCCCGGGAGCTGGCCTGTGCCCTGGAGGAGTTTTCCGACACCCCGGACGATGAGCCTGATCCGTGGGACAATCCCCGGGCCCGGCGGGACTGATTTTTTCGGCGGCGCTGGCAGGGCACCGGCTGCGACACGGGGTCGGTGCTCATCGCCCCGCCGTGATCTCACGCGGCCTAGGATGGGTACGCCCCTTTTTTCAACGGTCCGCGCATTCTGTCCACCTGGCGGTGGGATGGGCTGCGGTGGGTGAGTGGCACAAGCGTTTGCGCCACCGCCGCCGTGGCGTGTTTTTCCCTGCCGGACCGTCACCGACCATCCGCCCCCGGATGGCCCTGCCCGGCAGGGCTCATGGATTGATAAGGATTGCCCGCGCGTGAAACAGACCGCCCGAATCATTGTCTCGCTCACCGGTATCGCCGCCATGGTGGCGGCCGGCAGTTGGGCGTGGGCGCAAACCGACGACAATCCGCTGGGCAGGCGGGACGGTGACGGTTTCACACTGTCGGCCACCGTCAACCAGACCCCGGGCCAGAAACCGGTGGCCCTGTCGCTTCCGGCGAACCTGTCGCGGGCCTACACCGCCGAGCAGCTGTTTGCCGTCGGCGGGGTGATGTGGGGCAAAGGGGCCGCCGACCGGGTGCAGGCGCGCCGCGACGCCGGTATCCCCCTGGCCCAGACCCTGGCGCATTATGTGGAGCAAATCCGCGGCGGCAACAACTATTTGCGTGCGGTACAGCAGATTCACCCCGGGCTGGCCAAAGCGGCGGTCGGCGGCGGGGCCGCCGGGAGTGCTGCGGCCACCACCCCGGCCCGCGGCCGGGTCCTTCCCATGGATGAGATGGTGGTGCTTTTCGACCGGTCGATTCCGGTGGCCGGAATGTCGACGAGTCTGGGTTCCGGCGCCCTGAAAGAGCTTTCCGCCACCAGGGATTCACAGGTTGCCGCCCGGCTGACAGCGGCCGGGGCGGTGATTTTGGGCCACACCAACGGCGATGAACTCCACGGGCTTGTCGGCAGTCACCTTCCGGCCGGGTATTCGTGGCTGGGCGGGCAGGTTGTCGACGCCCGGGATGCGCTGTGGCGCAGCCCCGGGCACGGCGCCACCGGTGCCGCGGTGGCCATGGCCGCCGGGTGGGCCGATCTGGCGGTGGTCTACGGAACCCCGCAGCAGATCACTGAACCGGCGGCGATCGCCGGGCTGTATGCGGCGGTGTTGCCGCGGCGCTGCGGAATCCAGGGGGCGGTTCCCGCCGTCGGCCCGCAGGGGCATCTGGGGATCATCGGGCGCACCCCGGAGGATGTGGCGCTGGGGCAGCTGGTGCTGTGCCGCAGCGGTATCGACACCACCAACCATGCCGGGGACGGCGGCCGGGAGGACACCACCGCTGCCGGTACCGCAGACAGCGCCAGCACAGACAGCACGACAGACACCGGCACCACTGTGGGCGCCCGCAACAGTCAACCGGCCGGGGTGAAAGTCACCGCCCGCCGTCCCCGCAGCGCGGCCCGCACCCTGACCCTGGTCAGCGCCGAGGATGATCCGCACATCATCAACGCCGGGAAAGCCCACAACCTCCTGTTCATCCCGCCCACGGCGCAGATGAACGATCTGAGGCGGGCGCTGGCTGATCTGCCGCTTGACGCCGCCACCCGGGTGCTGGGGGCGCAGGAGCTTGACGGCTGGCTTGCCGCACAGAAAAAAGGCCCGGCCGGTCTCACCGAGCTTGCCGCCTTCTACGCCGACCATCCGCAGCAGGCACCCTACGGCCACGACCTGATCGATGCGGTGGCCGACGGCCGGGAAATGAGTGTCGACCAGGCGCATGCGGTTGTTGCCGAGGCCGAAAAACTCAACCGGCAGCTGGCTGATCTTGTTCGCGGTGCCGGTGCCGAGGGGATGATGGAACGCGGCCTGGGTCCGTTCCCGCTGGCTGATGCGGACGCCACCCGGATCACCGTCCCCTTCGGTGAGGTTAACCCGAATCTGGCCGGGGACGCCTACGGTGATCTGTCGTTTGTGGTCACCGCCTTTGGCCGCGACAGCGATGAGGTGGCTTTCACCGCCACCAGGCGGCTGGCCGACGGCCGGGCCGACCGTTTCTGACACCGGCCGGGACCCGGTCCCGCACAGTCGGTGACACGCAGGTCATAATGAATACCCATGAGCGTCTTACCTTCCTGGTCCCTGCACGGCGACGGCCGTCACATCACCCCCGGCGGCGTGGTCGCCCCCGATGAGCGGCTCAGCTGGCCGCGCACCATCGGCATCGGCATGCAGCATGTGATCGCCATGTTCGGCGCCACTCTTCTGGTGCCCACCCTGACCGGCTTCCCGGTCAACACCACCCTGCTGTTTTCCGGCCTGGGAACCATCCTGTTTCTGCTTGTCACCCGCAACCGGCTGCCCAGCTATCTGGGCAGCTCCTTTGCTTTCATCGCCCCGTTGATGGCCACCCAGTCACAGGGAATCGGCACCCAGATCGGTTCGATTCTGGTGGCCGGCCTGGTGCTGGTCGCCATCGGTGTGCTGGTGAAGGCGGCGGGTAAAAAAGCCCTCGACGCGGTGATGCCGCCGGCTGTCACCGGCGCGATCGTCGCCCTGATCGGATTGAACCTGGCGCCGGTGGCCGCCGGCGATTTCGCCGCCCAACCGGCCGTGGCCGCGGTGACGTTGGCGGGCATTCTCATCTGTTCCATCGGCGGGCGCGGCATGCTGGCCAGGCTGGGAATTCTCACCGGTGTGATCATCGGCTGGGTGTATGCGGCCGTCACCGGGCAACTGGATCCGGGGGCCACTGAGGCGGTCAAACAGGCCGCCTGGATCGGACTGCCCACCTTCCACAGTCCCAGCTTCGATATGTCGGCGATTCTGGTGACTCTGCCGGTGGTGATCGTACTGATCGCCGAAAACGTCGGGCACGTCAAAGCGGTGTCCGCCATGACCGGCAAAAACCTGGACGACCTGGCCGGGGATGCACTGATCGCCGATGGTCTGGCCACCACACTGGCCGGTGGTTTCGGCGGCTCGGGCACCACCACCTACGCCGAAAACATCGGCGTGATGGCCGCGACCAAGGTCTATTCCACCGCCGCCTATTTCGTGGCTGCGCTCACCGCTGTGGCGCTGGCCTTCGTCCCGCGCTTCGGGGCCCTGATCAACACCATTCCCTCCGGTGTGATGGGCGGGGCGACCATTGTGCTCTACGGACTGATCGGCATGCTGGGTGTGCGTATCTGGCAGGAAAACAACGTCAACTTCAACAATCCCGTCAATCTCATGGCCGCGGCCGTGGCGATGATTGCCGGTATCGGCAACCTGACGCTGTCGATTTTCGGCCTGGAACTGCAGGGTATCGCCTGGGGTAGCGCCGGCATCATCATCTTCTACCCGATGCTGAACTTCCTCTACAACAGCGTCGGTGAAGGCCAGCAGATGGCTGCTGTCCGCCGAAGCGGTCAGGCGGACAACTAGGGGGCACTGTCCCGCGTGAGCCACGGCACCGCCCTGGCTCACGCGTTGGCACCCCGCCTTCGTCCACCCGCCGACGTATTCGCGGGCGGGGGTTTGCCGCCTGTTCCGCAAAAAACAGTCACCTGCCGCACCACCGCCCCGACGGCGCTGTCCCGGCGGAGGGGGGAGAAAAAACCCGGCCGCGCGCCATGTGCCAGCCGTGGCAAAAACCGGTGTGGATAACTGTGGGGATAACCGTCTGCCGCAGGTCGGGGACACTGATGAAGTGGAATTTCGCCGTGTCAGCTTCCTGTAACCTTGTCTTCACCACCCCGGTGACCGCACCCACCGGCACCCCGGCAGTGGGCAGCGGTGGGCTGCTCGGGTGAGCTGACACACAAAACCGCACGCACAGCCGGTCACCCGCTGCTAGACGAGGTGGCGGCTCAAGCCGGGTGAGCCGCTGGTTCGGCGGCCGCAGGTAAGCGGCAGGTAAACCGGTCCGCGTTGGGCACCACCCGTCGACCGCGTGCGCCCGGCCCGGTTTTTGCGGCTGTGGATAACCCGGTGAGGCGAAGCGGCGCAGCAGAAAAAGCCGCACCCAGCGGGAAGGAGAAAAACTTCCCCGGGTGGGTGCGGCAGAGAAAAAGCGGGCGGCGGCGAAGGCAGACGTGTTTTTCCGCGGCGAAAAGCGCGGGGACCGCCGCCGTGTGAAGGAAGCCTGCTACTGGTTGGCGGGCTGGTCCTGCTGCTCCTGGCCTTCGTTGGCGGCGGCTTGGGCGCGGGCCAGCATATCCGAGAACATGCGGGCGCCGATGGCAGCCAGGGGAGAGGCCTTGACCAGCATGTTGAGGATGAACGAGACCAAACCGACGGTAGCCAGAAGCACGCCGACCTTGCGGGAGCGCGCCTTGTCGTTGCTGGAATCACCGCTGGACAGTTCCTTGTACTGGTCGACCGAGGAAGTGTTTTTCCCGCTGGACAGTTCGGCGGAGCCGGTGAAGAAATCGCCCTGGGCCTCGCGCTGCTTTTTGCGCGCGGGATCCGAGGAGCCGCCCTGGATCGGGTTTTTCACCAACTGCGACGAAGTGGAGCCGTCTAGCACGTTCTTGTGGGTGAGCGTCGTGGTGCACCGGCTGACCGTGGCCCGGGCGATGGCCTCCAACTCGCTGGGCAGATACTTGGTGATGTCCTTGGTCGAGGACAGCAGTTTGTTGGTCGCATCGGTGTTGACACTCGACATCAGGGCGATCGAGGAATTGTCCCGCAGCGTCCGGGCCCAGTCGCGCAGCTGTGCGGCCGCGCGGAAATAGCGCTTGACCCGGCTGGGGATGCTGTTGGGGTCCGAGGGGAGTTGGGTGCCGAAGACACGAGCCTCGGTCAGGGTCAGCGGCGGCAGCAGATCAAGATCGGCCGGTTTGATGGTCTGGCGCACCGTCTCGCCTGCCGGGCTGTGGTGGAAAGCCAGGTAGACCTCGTCTTCGTGGTAGCCCCGTTCGACCATGGCCGAGGAGACTGCGGCGATAATCTCTTTGAGTTCGTCGCTGTCAACGGACCCGGCTTTCGGGCTGGCGGCGGTGCCGGTGATCGCATCGGCGCGGCTGAAACTGTCGGCCAGGTCGGGGAGAGTCTTGCGGATATCCCGGCGCAGGATGGAGCGAAGTTCGTTGTAGTGTTTGCGCGCCGAGAGCATGCTGCCGGCAACAGTGTCATCGCTGTCCGCGGTGAACACACAGGTGTTGACGCCGTCGACCTTGTCAATCGTTGTCCCGAATGCCGGGGCGGCGGTGGCTGCCGGCGCGGTGACAACCCCGGCTGCCAGCGAGCAGATGGTCATGGTGGCGAAAAGCCTGTTCCTCAACGTGGTGTCCTTTCCGTCGGCCCGGTTGCTGGATGAGCAGTGTCGTTGCCGGGTCGGTGGTTGAGTGCCCGCGGGCCTGGCCGGTCCGGCGGGTCATGGTGGTGGGCACCCGGCGCTGCCGGGGGCCTGACGGGTAAGAAGATACGCACCCACCCGGTACCAACGTCACCGGGGGTGGTGATGTTACATGCGCCCCGCACCCGTCCGGGGTGGGCTGGGCCGGTACCGCGTGGACAATGACAACCACCCCCCGCCTGCCCGTGCGGGGCGGGACAAGCGGGGGGTGGGATACAAAATGAGGTGGCCCTAAACTTTTAGGCGTCCAGATCCTGCTCGATCAGCGCGGCGATTTTTTCGACGGCTTCGGCGTTGTCGGAGGTGACGACAACCTCGTCGCCCTGCTCGGCGCCCATGGCCATGATCATCATCGCGGAGGCGGCGTCGGCGGGTTCGTCATCGCCGCCGACTTTGGTCAGTTCGATATCGTCGTCGTATTCGCTGGCGGCCTCGGCAACCAGGGAAGCGGGGCGGGCGTGCAGTCCAACGGCGGAGCCGACAACTACTGTCTTGGAAGCCATGCTGGGTAATCCTTTCCGTGCCGGTAACCACCCGGGGCTGCGGCATCCGCCCGGTGGGCGGGTGCGGCACAGCGTGGGCAAAGATCCGGGCGGTGGCCGGTTGTAATGGTGATTCACGTGAGGAATCGTTGACGAATGAAAAAACATTCCCGAATCATCCGGGAACCGGCGTCCCGCCGCGGCATGCAGCCGGGGCGATCCGCCGGGGTGGTGCCCTCCACTCTAGTGTGTCACCGTTGGCGGCGGTGACCGCGGTAGGGCAAAGATCACAGCGCACATTGAAAAACCGGTGTTGTCACTGCAGGTGGCCGGGCTTTAGTGGGATGGCGGCAGCCCGCGTGGACCAGGTGCGGGACCCGGTTCCTCGCCCCTCGGGGACGGGTCTGGTGTGTCGTTTTTTTTACCCGGCGGGGTGGTGAAAAACCCGGTCGTTTCCCTTCCCGCCGATCTTTCCGCCCGGCGGATCGGCTGCGGGGGGTGGGGCGGGCGGTTTCAGCTACAACTCGACGACATCCACCGGGCAGTCGGCCAGCACCTCGGGGCCGGGAATACCGGTGCCGGGAATGGTGGCTGCCGCTGAACCCCAGGTGACGGCTGCGGCCAGTGCCCGGTCGGGTTCCGCGCCGGTGGATTCGGCGGCGATGTACCCGGCCAGCGCGCAGTCCCCGGCACCGACCGTGGAGGCCACCGGCACCTTGGGGGCGGCGGCAAAAAACAGTGTGCCCTCCTGCAGCAGCATGGCCCCGGCAGCCCCCAGGGTCAGCAGCACTGTGGGGGCGGGCACGCCCCCGCGGGCGCAGCGGGCGGAATAGTCCTCCAACAGTCGTCGGGCCGGGCCGGTATCGCCCGCCGCGGCGGCTTGTTCGGCATGCCGGGCACGGCGCCGGCAGTCGTCGGCGGTGGCCGGTGCATGCCCGTGGAGCACACAGACCAGTTCGTGGGCGTTGGGGGCGAGAAGATCAACGCCTGATACCCGTGCCGGATCAGCTGCCGCCGCCAGCGCCGCCCCGGAGGTGTCCACCGCGATATTGAGCTGTGGACAGTGTTGTTTCACAGCCACCGCCAGCGCCGGGTAGGTGTCGTCGGCGGCCTGCGGGGGCAGGGAACCGGCCATCACCAGCCAGCGGGCGCCGGCGGCGCGGCGCGACAGCAGTGTTTCGGTGGCCTGCCACACCCCCGGGTCGAACACCGGTCCCGGCCCGTTGAGTTTGGTGGTGTGTCCACCGGGTTCGGTGATGGTGGTGTTGACCCTCACCGGCTGGTCGGTGGGAATGATTTCGAAGCGGGTGCGGGTGAGGCTGACCAGCCGGACGAAAGGATCCTGCGGGTCGCAGGGAACCACCGCGTACACCGGCAGCCCGTGGGCGGACAGGGCCCGGGCCACATTGATGCCTTTGCCCCCGGCATCGGTGGTGACCTCATCCATGCGGTGCACTTCGTCACGGACTATGGCTTCCCCGGCGCGCAGCGTGATGTCAAGGCTCGGATTCGGGGTGAAGGTCACGCACATGGGTGCACCGGTGTGTCCGGCCGGTGCCGCGGCGGGGGACGGGCTGATCATGGCGGGGACAAGCTTTCGTCGGGCGGGGAATCTTTTTCGTGGGATTGTCGGGGGCCGCACCACCCGGCCGTCGCGGCGCAAGACGCGCTGCGGCGGCCGCGGCGGGGTATATTTTTTACCGTACCTACCGGCAAAAATAGGCCGGGCAACGACCCACCTGCCACCGATCATGCCCTACACCTGCCTGCCCGGGTGCGCCGGGGTCGGTTTTCCCGCGGCCTGGCGCGGTAGGGATGTGACTGCCGCCAATGGTAGGTTTGCGGGTGATCACGCTTTCCCCCCACGCCCCGGCGTGGCGGGGCGCACACCGTGCGCCCGCAGGCCGCGGGCGGTACTGCTACCACCTGAACCGGTGATCCGGCCCGCCGGAGAACAATTTCACACCGCTTTTTCATCCAGTCCCGCCCGTTGCCATCCTTCCTGTGGCCGGTGCGGCGGCCCCTTTTTGTCGCGGCACGCACCAGCCGGTGCCAGCCGTTTGGAAAGGATTGTCGGCCGCCGCCGGCCAGCACCCCACAATCGTCAAGGAGACATGCTCTTATGGAATCCACCACCCTCAAAGGCACCGCGGTTGTCCCCGGCACCGC
>NZ_JAFLEQ010000003.1:397942-418711 GCF_017307055.1 Corynebacterium mendelii
GAGGTGGTTGCCGAAGCCGACCGGGACAGCCAGTACGAGCGTTTCACCACCGCCGCCGACGCGGTGGCTGACCGGTTGGAGCAGCGGGCCACCCAGGCTAACGGTGCCGCCAGTGAGGTGCTCACCGCCACCGCCGGGCTGGTGCGTGACCGCGGTTGGCGTAAAACGGTGAAAAAGAACATCAACTCCGGGCATCCGGCCGAATACGCTGTGGTGGCGGCGACCACGAAGTTCATCTCCATGTTCGAGGCCGCCGGCGGGGTAATGGCCGAACGCACCACCGATTTGCGGGATATCCGCGACCGCACCATCGCTGAGCTGCGCGGTGAACCGGAGCCGGGTCTTCCGGCGGTGACGGAACCGGTGGTGCTGCTGGCCGATGATCTCTCCCCGGCCGACACCGCAGCCCTGGACACCGACCTGTTCATCGCCCTGGTCACCGAACTGGGCGGGCCGACCTCGCACACCGCGATCATCGCCCGGCAGCTGAATGTGCCCTGCATTGTCGCCGTCGGCGAATCGATGAACAGCGTGGAAGACGGCACGAAGGTTCTGGTCGACGGTTCGCTCGGCACCATTGTCACCAACCCGGACGCCGACGATGCCACCGCGCAGGTGGCCGCCTGGAAAGACATGGCGGAAAGGGTCGCCCAGTGGCAGGGGCCGGCCACCACCGCCGACGGCCACCGGGTGCAGCTTCTGGCCAATGTGCAAGACGGCAAAGCCGCCCGCACCGCAGCCGGCACCCAGGCCGAGGGCATTGGGCTGTTCCGCACAGAAATGTGTTTCCTCAACTCCAGCGACGAGCCGTCGGTCGACGAGCAGGCGAAAGTCTATTCCAAAGTCTTTGAGGCCTTCCCCGAGTCGAAAGTTGTCGTCCGCTCGTTGGACGCCGGCTCCGACAAGCCGGTGGCGTTTGCCTCCATGGCCGATGAGATGAACCCGGCGCTGGGTGTGCGCGGGCTCAGGGTGGCCCGCGGCAACGAAGGCCTGCTGCACCGGCAGCTGGATGCGATCGCCAAAGCCGCAAAAGACTGCGGCCGCGGGGACAACGCGCCCACCTGGGTGATGGCGCCGATGGTGGCCACCGCCCGGGAAGCGAAATGGTTCTCCGGGCTGTGCGCTGAGCGTGGTCTGACCGCCGGCGCCATGATTGAGGTCCCGGCCGCCGCCCTGATGGCCGACAAGATCATGCCGCATCTGGACTTCGTGTCCATCGGCACCAATGACCTGACCCAGTACACCATGGCCGCCGACCGGTTGTCGCCGCAGCTGGCGTACCTGACCGACCCGTGGCAGCCGGCCGTTTTGCGGCTGATCGACCACACCTGCCGCATCGGGGAGAAAACCGGCACCGCCGTCGGCGTGTGCGGTGAAGCCGCCGCCGACCCGCTGCTGGCCTGTGTGCTCACCGGCCTGGGCGTGAACTCCCTGTCGGCGGCGTCGACCGCCATCGCCGGGGTCGGCGCGCAGCTGGCCGAAGTCACCTTCGATGACTGCAAACAGGCCGCCAACGCCGCCCTGGATGCGCCGGGTGCCGTCGCCGCCCGTGAGGCTGTGCGCGCCCTGCTGCTCAACGCCTGACCCGGTTCACGGACCCGCGCCCGCGGCACAGGCACAAGGCACAGGGGACAACGTCACTGACCATCCCCCCTGTGCCGGGGACGGGCGTGCGGGCCGGCCGGGCGCAGGTGGTGCCACGCGGGCCAAGCAGCAGTGGGGTGAGAAGGAAACAGGGGAAAGACGGAAAAAGACCGTCGACCCGGTTTTGCTGCCGGGTCGGCGGTCATCTGCGTGTCAGGGGCAGTCCCTAACGCACGCGGCGGGTTTTCGCCGGACCCTTACCGGCTGCCCGGCCCACGGCCAGACAGACAATGATGAAGGTGTAGAGCATCACCGAATCCAAGGAGACCACCCACCAGCCGGAGCCGCCCGACGGTGCCCCGGGAAGAGTCTGCTGCAGCGCCAGGGCCACCGCATACACCAGAAGTGACAGCCCGCCGGAGTTGTAGCCCGCGGCGGCCTGCCGCCGCAGACGCCCGGTGGCCACCAGATCGGTCACAGCCGCCGACAGGTTCAGTATCGCCCACCCCAGCCCGCCGATACGCACCAGCACCAACACAAGCTGCAGGAAAAACACCCCGCCGCCGACTTCCGCGGGCAGCGGTAGCCCGGAGGCCAGCGTATTCAGGGCGGCAATCAGGGTAATAATGCCGATGAGAATGAACAGGGCACTGAGTGCCTTGGCATCCTGGTCTTTGTGGACGGCGCGGCGGCCCGACGGGGGGACCAGGGATTGGATTCGAGGCTTCATAGCAAAGGGCGGGTATCCGGGCGATGACAGGGGATGGACGGTGACGCCGCGTGGTCGGTCGGTGTTTGCCCTGGAGCAGGCAGTAAAGGAAACGACAACCGGTGCGGTGCCAGCAACAGACTAACACGCCGCCCCCAGCGCTGATTGGGTGGAAAAACCTGCACAAACAGCCAAACCGTGATGGCTGACCGGGGCGGGTGTCTGCTTCCGGCTACCGGTCGGACCAGTGGAGGATTCGGGCCACGGTTTGGTCCACCCCCATGGCCGCAACCCCGTTGTTTTTGGCCACATCGGCGACAAACTGCTGGACACTGCTGGCCACATAGGCCCGGCCGCAGTCGGAGACCACCACCACCCCGGCCGCCACATGGTGGTCCAAAGCGATCCTTTCGGCCACGGCCGTGACCGCGGCGTCACGGCCCCGGCCGCCTGCGGCCTGAAGCTCAACCTCGACGGCCCGGGCGATCTCCGGCTGGATGCTCGTGCAGATAATCCAGTCCGGACGGATATCGGCCGGCCAGTTCAAGTGCAAAAGCGAGGGATTGTCCCGGCAGTCGAGGGCGATGGTGATGTCGCTGAAATGGGTGCGTGCGTCGCGGACAATCGTCTGGTAAAAACATTCGTCCGCATCATCGGGGCCGGTGATGAACACGATATCGCCTTCTCCGGCGGTGTTGACCACCATCCGGGACAGCTTGTCGGCTTCCCCCGGCACCGGGTGGAACCCGCTGCGATTTACCCCGGTGGCAGCACCGGCCATCGAATCAACCCTGAAGCTTCCGGAAAGTGGACGGTCGACGGCGACCAGACGGTGGGGGATGTTCTGACCGTCAAGCAGCGACCCCAACCGGGAATCGGCCGGTGCCGCGGCGACGAGCACAACATCGGCCTCCAGTTGGGCCAGCTGTGCGGCGACAGCCACCCCGGTGCCCGCGGCCTGCTGGTGTACCGCCGCCAGGCTGAGAATCGTTGACGCCCCCAAAACCGGGTCCAGCCCGGCGGTGCGGTCAATGGTGGCGCAGGTGCTCACGGCAATGATCATGTCGCCACCCTACAAAAAACCACCAGCGCGGCCCGCACAGGACGGCGAAAACCCCGGTAGCCGAGCTAGTTGGCGATCACGACCTCGATTTCGCGTTCGCGCAACGCTTCGACAAATGACTGCGGGGCGGCGGAATCGGTGATGACCACATCGATGTCGTCCAGACCCGCGAAACTGACCATGTAATCGCAGCCCATCTTGGTGGCGTCGCACAGCACCACCACCTTCCGGGCGTTGATGATCATGGCCCGTTTGACGGCGGCTTCCTGCGAGTCGGCGGTGGACAGGCCGTGATCGAGGGTTAAAGCGTTGGTGCCGATAAAGGCCACATCGGCCCGCAGCAGCGCCAGGGTGCGCAACGCGGTGTCACCGACGACCGCCTGGGTGATCGAACGCACCGATCCGCCGAGCAGCTGTACCTCCTCGATACCGGCGGCCGCCATTTGCATGGCGATCGGCAGGCAGTTGGTTACGATCGACCAGTTGTGGGCCAGAGGGTGTTTGGAGATCAGCTCGGCCAATGCCGCAAGGGTGGTGCCGGCATCGAGGAACATTCCGCCCTGCGCATCCGGCAGATAATTCATGGCGGTGCGGGCAATGGCCGATTTCGCCCCCGAGGCACTCTTGGAACGGGCATCCACGGTCAACTCGGTGGTCTGGAAGTTCTGGCTGGCCACCGCGCCACCGTGAACCCGGTGGACCGTTCCTTCACTGTCGAGCACAGCCAGGTCGCGGCGAATGGTTTCTGCTGTCACCTCGAAGCGTTTCGACAAGTCAGTGACGTTGACGCGTCCTTCGACCGCCGTTAGTGAGGCGATTTGCCGGCGCCGTTCCTCTGCGTACATGGTGCTCCTTCGCGGCCACCGGTGGTGCAACCGGAGGCGAATCCTCAAAGTGTCCGTTTGTTTCCAGTTTGGCACGGAAAAGCCAGACAATCGGGCAGACCCGGTAACCGCCCGCGGTGAAAGTGACCGTTCGGTGTGTCGGTAAGCCACCCGTTTCCCACATCGACTGGCTCCAATAATTAGAAAAAAACCTTGTCAAGGCGATGATGTGGGTTCGGTCAAGACTAAAAACGACACACTGTCGCGGTGACAGAGCGCACAGGGGGCTTGCCCCTCTATAGGGGTAGTGTCAGCCGTGTTGCCGGTACTGAAATGGTCGGTGGGGGCGAATTGCGCCCACGAAACGGATATCCGTACGGGAATTTCTGTGGTGTGATTTACCTGTTACGGACACTGCAAAGCCCGTCCGGAGGAAATGCAACATGCCTGACGGACGGGCTGGGGGCCGGTGATGGGCAAAGGGGCGGTGACCGGTCAGTACTTCCTGAACGAGGAGACCACGACGCCGATGATCTCTGCGTCCTCGGCCCGCCGGGCGTCGAAACTATCGTTGGCCGGAACCAGCCAGGCCTTGCCGTCGGCGTCTTTGTGGAAGCGTTTGACTGTCGCTTCACCATCGAACATGGCGGCCACAATCTCGCCGTTCTCGCACGTTTTCTGGGCGCGGATGACGACGAAATCGCCGTCGAGGATCCCCCGGTCTTTCATTGATTCGCCGACTACCTGCAGCATGAACAGGTCTCCGTCGCCGACCAGTTCGGTGGGAAGCGGAAAATATTCGTCAATGTTCTGCTCGGCGGTGATGGGGATGCCCGCTGCGATTTGTCCGACCAGCGGGACAATGGCGGGCCGGGTATGTTCCGGACCGTCGGCCGGGTAGTCGACCGGTGCCGGGGCGGGGTCGCGGCCGTCGGGAAGTTTGCGGACATGAACGGCACGCGGCTTGTTGGGGTCGCGGCGCAGGAAGCCTTTTTTCTCAAGTTCTTTGAGCTGGTAGGCCACCGATGATGTTGACTGCAAACCGGTGGTGTCGCCGATCTCACGGATGCTCGGCGGGTAACCGCGAAGCTTGATGGCGTCGTGGATGACCTCAAGGATGCGCTTTTGGCGGTCGGTGAGTGCATCGGTCACCTTCTTCTTGGGGCGGCCCATGTTGATCAGCTTCCTTCATTGTCCGTTGGGGTGCACAGGTGGGGGGCGCGGGGCACCGCTGGTGTTCCCATGGGGACCGGACTGTCAGTGTCCGACCGGCGGATACACCCCGTTGCTGCAGCCAAGCCTAGCATCTCTTTTCGATTTTGTGGCCCGGGTGTTGCGGTGCGAGCGCAGCAGTGTTATAAATCGAACATACAAACTAACTCGAACGTATGTACGCAACCTGTGCAGCTAATCTCGGAGCGCCGGGTAGTTTGAAACTCATGAACGGAACAGCAACGATGAAATACCCCCTTTCCCCTGCGGTATCAACTAATTCCCGGCCTTTCGCCCCTGCTTCCCGGACTATGATCTGGGACGGATCCCAGCGGTCATGCCTGCCTCATCTGGTCGGTCAGGTGCGCACCCTGACGCCACAAAATCGAACAACCTCTCGCACCCCCGAATTGGTGCGGGAGGACTGTCGGCCACCCACGGGTGACGGGCGGCGTTCGAAGAAACAACACGCCGCGACAGTCCTGACCGGAATGCTCGTCGGGCTGTGCGTGGCCGTCAGCCTCATTGCGGTTAATGAGCAGCAGCCCCCGTCCTACGACCGTTCGTCGGCCAGTGTCTCACAGCAGTCCGGGATGACCCACGGATAGATGTGTCCGGGCGCCGGTTTCGGTTAGGCTCGAGGAGACAAGTCAACCGCTTCTCCGTTTTAGCCACGCCGCAGCGATGGTCGGCTGGCCCGATTTTAATCCGCAGGTGATCATGCTCTGTCCTTTCTGCCGCGAGGATTCCTCGAAAGTCCTCGATTCGCGTTCCGTCGGCCAGGGCACAACCATCCGCCGCCGCAGGCAGTGCACTTCCTGCGGATACCGTTTCACCACCATGGAAAAAGCTGTGCTGCTGGTGCAGAAACGCTCCGGGGTGGTCGAGCCTTTTTCCCAGGACAAAGTCATTCAGGGGGTACGGCGGGCGTGCCAGGGCCGGGATGTTTCGGAGGACTCCCTGAAGCGACTCGCCCAGGAAGTCGAGCAGCAGGTCAGCCGCAAAGGTTCCCAGATTTCAGCCCACGAGATCGGGTTGGCCATTCTCGATCCGCTGCGGGAACTCGACGAGGTCGCCTACCTGCGTTTCGCCTCGGTGTACCGGTCGTTTGAATCAGCCGATGATTTCCTCACCGAAATCCGCCGGATGCGTAGGTCGTCGAAACGCTTCGAAGACACCAGCCGCGACTAGCCGCGACTCCGCGGCCGCCGTACAACCACCCAGGCTGGGATCAGCCCCGCACCACAGAAAGTGCCGGACGATCCCGGCCTGCGTTTTTTTGCGCAGGGCGACTAGCGCAGTTTGTCAACTGCTTTTTGCACCCGTCGCAGGCTGGCGGGCCTGGCAGTCCCCAGCTGCTGGGCGAAAAGGCTCACCCGCAGTTCCTGGATCATCCACTGGATGTCTTTGACCTCCGGGCTGCGCTGCCTGGCGGAAGGCAGCGCAGCCAACTTTTTCTGCAGATAATCGAGGGCGTCTTCGACCGTGTCTTGGTTGTCGGCGTCCCTGTCCGGGTTGGTTCCCATTGTTTCCAGTCGGATCAGCATCGCCCGCAGATAGCGGTCAAGATGCTTCAGACGGTCAATGCCGTGCCGGGCCAGCGCATGCTCGGGCAGGAGAAAATCCAGCTGGCGTTTCATGTCGTCAATGGCTGGACCCTGCCATTTGTCCAGTTCCGCTTTCACCTGGTGGTAGGTGACCATTGCGGGAGCCAGAATCACCACGATCCGCCGGATACGGCCCGGCACATCGGGGGCGACGGCTTTTTTCAGGGCGGTGAACTCATCGGGTTTGCGCACCGGCCCGCCATTCGCCATCATCGAGTCCCTTATCGCCGCGGTCCTGGCGTCATCGATCAGCCCCTGCGCGCCGCCGTGGGGGAAGCTCTCCACGGCCACCCGCTGTTTGAGCGGCAGCCCTTTGAGCATGCCCTGGGTATTGACCGTGATTTGGCGCATCAACAGCGTCAGCGTGGCGGTGAGCATGGATGCTTCCGCCTCCTGCTTGGTGGGCATGACGGTCACCGCAATACCGTCACTGGTGGCGACCAGAGCCGGATAAGCGTTGACCTGCTGTCCGTCGACGGTGGTGGTGACGGTCTCCCTGATCTCCCCGAGAGTCGTGTCATCCCAGGTTTTGGCTTCCTTTTTCACCGCCACCCGGCCGGCTTTCGACAGCGACGAGGTGATCTGCCCGGCCCGCCTTTTCTTCAGCTGGTCAAGGTTTTTATCGCGGTCAATGACTTTCCCCCGTTTATCGACGGCTGCGAAGGTGATGCGCAGATGGTCGGGGAGTTTTCCGGGATCGAAATCGTCGGGGTTGATTCCCGATCCCCCGAGAACCCGCAGTGCATCGGCCAGCTGTGCGGTGACAGTGCCGGTGTAGGGAGTCAGCTGCGGCAGGCACCGCTGGGCGAAATCGGGGGCCGGCACCACCGAGCGGCGCAGCGGTTTCGGCAGCGTTTTGATCAGCGCGGTCAGCATCTCCAGGCGGAGACCCGGGACCAGCCAGTCAAATCCCTGGGAGGAAAGATTGCCCAGTAGTGGAACCGGCACCTTCACAGTCACACCGTCATCGGGTGCCCCCGGCTCAAAGTGGTAGGACAACTCGTAGTCGATGCTTCCCTGCCGCCACAGATCCGGGAACGCATCCTCGCTGACGGTCTCGGCCTCGTCGCTGATCAGCTTCGCCGGATCGAAGTCCAGCAGCTGCGGGTGGCTGTCGCGGGTGTTTTTCCACCACTTGTCGAACAGAATCCCGGTCGTTACATCGGCGGGAATCTTGCGGTCGTAGAAATCGAACAGGGTGTCTTCGTCGACGACGATATTGCGCCGCCGGGCCTTGTCCTCCAAACCGGCGGCCGTGTCGAGCTTTTCCCTGTTGGAATGGAAAAACTCGTGGTGGGTGGTCCATTCACCGGCGATCAGGGCATGCCGGATGAACATGTCGCGGGCAGCTACCGGATCAACCCGGTGATAGGGCACCGTCCGGTCTGCGACAATGGTCACCCCGTACAGCGTCGACTTCTGGTGGACCATGGCCGCGACCCGTTTGGTCGACCAGTGGGGTTCCGAATAGTTGTGGCGCAGAAGATGCGGGGCGAGTTTTTCCACCCATATCGGGTTGATACGGGCCACATCACGGGCGAACAGCCGGGAGGTTTCCACAATCTCGGCGGCCATGACGAACTGCGGCGGTTTCTTCGACAGGTTCGAGCCGGGGAAAATCCAGAACTTCATGTTCCTGGCACCCTGGAATTCCTTGGTTTCGGCAATCCGCATGCCGATATGCGACAGCAGACCGGCCAAAAGGGCCTGGTGGATGGAATCCTCATCCGGTTCGCTGGCAACAGAGCCGGGAACATTCCAATCCAACTGGTCGGCAACATTTTTCAGCTGCCTCACCAGATCGAACCATTCCCTGATGCGCATGTAGTGGAGGAACTCCTGCTTCATGCGTTTGCGGAACTTGTTTCCCGACAGCTGGTTGCGGGTGCCGGTGATGTAGTCCCACAGTTTCAGATAACCGATGAAATCGGAACTGCCGTGTTTGAACCGGGCGTGCTGCTGATCGGCCTGGGCTTTGAAATCCATCGGCCGCTCCCGGACATCCTGGATGGTCAGGGCGGCAACAATGACAATGACCTCCGCCAGGCACCCGGTGTCGTGGGCCTGAATCATCATCCGGGCCATCCGCGGATCCAGCGGGATACGCGCCAACTGCTTTCCCACCGGGGTCAAAACCGGATTGCCGTTTTTCTCCCCGTCACTTAAAGCGCCAAGTTCCCGTAAAAGAAGCAGGCCGTCGCGGATGAGTTTCGTTTCCGGCGGTTGCACGAAAGGAAAATCGGCGATATCGCCCAACCGCAGGTTCGCCATCTGGAGAATCACCGACGCCAGGTTGGTGCGCAGAATCTCCGGGTCGGTGAACTCCGGCCGGGAGATAAAGTCCTCTTCCGAATACAGTCGGATGGCCACACCGTCGGCGATACGTCCGCAGCGTCCCGAACGCTGATTCGCCGAAGCCTGCGAAATCGGCTCGATCGGCAGCCGCTGCACCTTGTTTTTCGTCGAATAACGCGAAATTCTCGCGGTGCCTGTATCAATGACATAGTGGATTCCGGGGACCGTCAGCGAGGTTTCGGCGATATTGGTCGCCAACACAATCCGGCGGCCGGAATGAGGGGTGAACACCCTGTGCTGATCCTGGTTGGACAACCGGCCAAACAGGGGAGTGACCTCCACACCGCGCCAGTGCTGGCCCTCAATGGCCTCCATCGCATCTCGGATATCGGCCTCCCCGGCAAAGAAGCAGAGAATATCCCCCGGCCCCTCATTCATCAGCTCCCGACAGGCATCCACCAGACCATCCAACGGATCAACATCGATCTGCCTGCCCTGCGCATCCTCTCCGACCAGCGGACGGTAACGGACCTCCACCGGGTATGTCCGCCCGGATACCTCGATAATGGGGGCCGGTTTATTCGCCGCGTCAGCAAAATGCCGGGAGAAACGCTCCGGATCAATGGTCGCCGAAGTAATGATCACCTTCAAATCAGGGCGCTTGGGCAAAATCCTTTTCAGATATCCCAAAATGAAGTCGATGTTGAGACTGCGCTCGTGGGCCTCATCAATGATCAACGTGTCATAGGCGTTGAAATACCGGTCACGGGACATCTCCGCGAGCAAAATACCGTCCGTCATCAACTTGATGGCGGTCGTCGGCCCCACCCGGTCATCGAAACGGATCGCATAGCCGACCGACTGGCCGATCGACTGGCCGAGTTCATCGGCAATACGTTCGGCGACAGTGCGCGCGGCCAAACGGCGCGGCTGGGTGTGCCCGATCAAACCGGTCCGGCCCCGCCCCAGCTCAAGGCAAATCTTCGGAATCTGGGTGGTTTTACCGGAACCGGTCTCACCGGCGATGATAACCACCTGATTGTTCTCGATCGCCTCCGCAATATCATCCCGGCGGGCACTGACCGGAAGAGTCTCCGGGTAGGTGATCTCCGGCAACGCCGCAATCTTTTCCGCCATACGGGCACGCGCCGTATGCAGGTCCCTGGCAATGGCGCTGCGGGCCTTCAGCGACGACGCCTTGCGGATGCGGTGCGTAAAACGCCTCTGGTCAACCAGCGACAGCCCCTCGGTCAACGCCAGCAATTCGCTGGTGGCGGGAGCTGAATGGTGGCGGGGTTTGCGGGAACGATTCTCAGACATAACGGGCCGTAAGTCTACAGGCAACAAGCACATTCACACCGATCAAGCCCGGCCGCACCGGGATCGAAACATCAAAACAACCACCGGCCCGACAACCACCACCGGGAGCGGACAACCGGAAGCCGGACACCCCCTGCGCCAGCAGCAACGCCCGGACAATGCCCACAATAAAAAACAAAAACCCATCACACCAGACACTCCGGCAGGCGACCGGCGCCGGGGCCTACCGGAAAAACACCACCGTCCCGGATGGGGGAGATCGCGGGGAAAAGCCTGCGTAGAAAAACTGGCAGGCCCCCGGGAGGGAGTCCCACGTTGAATCCACCGTCGCCGAACTACCGGCACACCGGGCAAACAATCCGCGGAACACACAACACAACAGCCAGCAGCCGCCTGTCACCACAGCCGGTTACAACCCGAGCCGGACAACGCGTCCTGCGCCACCCCGGTGAATGACTGGCCCGGCCCCGGTTGACCTGCTGGCGGCCACAGCTGCAACAGGGACAACACTGGCTGTCATAGCCCTCGTCGGGCGCACACATCCCGTGGCGCACCACACCGCACCGGACTGCTGAACGCCACACCGGCCACCACCGTCACCCCCCGCTCATGACCGCAGTTCCCCGTTGCACGACCGGACCAGCTGTCACGCACACAACTGTCCGCACGCTGGTGTGGGCGGTACGGATCGGCGTCACACTGGCCCCACTGGTGACGGTGGCACCCTACGTCGCCACCGGCAGCAACCTGCCGTCTACCACCGCACTGCACCAAGCACGGCAGCCGGGAGCAGGCAACCATCCGCGACGTGTCCCCGGTCGCGCCGGGCTGTCTTTTTTTCGATAAGTATTCCGCCCCCGGCCACGGCCGGGGGCGGAGATGAATCGATGGGGATGCCGCGCTGGTCTAAGGTGACACATCCGGTTGGTTGTTGGTGGCCCGGCGGAAAGAGCCTTCCACCAGTTGGCCGAATTTCTCGAATTCGCTGTCGCGGGAGGAAGAACCACGGTAGGCCAGGGCGATGGTCCGTTTCGCGGTCACCGACGGGGCGAACCGGGCTATGGCAAGTCCGGGCCGGTTGCATTCCAGTGGAACCGCCGAGGCGGGAACCAGCGTTGCCCCCAGGCCCCCCGCCACGCATTCCATCACCGTCGATAGGCTGGCCGCTCTGGTGGTGATGGTGCCCGGCCCACCGATGGCCACATCGGACTTGTGGCACAAATCGATGATCTGGTCGCGCAGGCAGTGCCCGTCGTCGAGAAGCAGAAGTTCCATGCCGAGATCGTGCAAATCCGAAAGCGTCAGATCATTCCGGCCGGCGAAACGGTGATCCTCGGGGACGACGACGAGGAAATTCTCGTCATAGAGTTTCTTTTCGTTCACCCCATTGATTCCGATCGGCAACGCCATAATGGCGCAGTCGACCTGGCCGTCGCGAAGTCCCTCCAACAGATGTTTGGTCTGGTCCTCAATGATGCAGGGACGGGAGTCGGGGAGACGATCGGCCATCAGACGGAGCAGATTCGGCAGAATATACGGTGCCACCGTCGGAATGATGCCGATGGTCAACGGTCCCACCAGGTCACCATTGGCCCCCCGGGCGTGGTTGAGGAAACTGTCGGCTGCGTCCAAGGTGGCTTTGGCGTACGGCAGCAGCATCTCTCCGACCGAGGTGACGATGACCTTGCGGGTGGAACGTTCGATCAGCTGGATGTCGAGCCCGTTCTCCAGGGCAACCAAAGCCTGTGACAGCGACGGCTGGGAGATGTTGAGTTTCTGCGCAGCGGTGCCGAAATGTTTGTTCTCGGCGATGGTGACGAACGTGCGCAGTTGAGCGAGCGTCGGCTTGTACTCTTTATTGCTCATGCCTATAAGCTTACGTCACCGCCAGCGGATAGTGCATAACTTTTGCGGTAGGCGGACAAATTATGAGGTGATGGCCATCACATTACAGATGGTGATTGGCTCAACTGATGTGTGACAGCCAGCGGGGACAAGCGTTTTTTCCGGTTGTCGCACCGGGCGCACGGTGGTCTAAGATGGACAGGCCAAAGAAGCGAAAGCATGTCTTCAACTGGAAAGATAACGTCGAATTCACCGACAAAAGGAGTCCACTGATGAGGGTTCGCGCCTGGGCTTTACTGGCTGTTCTGGCCGCGGGCACGCTGCTCCTTAAAGCGTCGCGGAAAAATACTGCCGCCACCACCAAATGGGTGTTGTCGACCGCTGCGGTGCTGCTGTTGCTGGTGGCAGCCGTACTCAGTGTCGGAATCCGCAGTCGCAGAATTCGCCGCCGTGCCGGGGGACGGACCGCGGGCAGTCACCCAAGGGGCAGCAAGCATAGCGCCGTCTCCGCTGCGGGTTAGCAGGTGAACAGGCACTGTCCCTGGCTGACCTGGGTACAGGGGGAGCAGTGCAGGTTGGGTGTGTGTCCACCCATCACCAGCACCGACGTGATCGGGTTGAGACCGTTGGCCTTGACCACGGCCACATCCACTGTGAGCATGGCGTCCCCGGCGGTGACGTGATCGCCCTGGGAGACTTTGAGGTCAAAACCTGTGCCCCTGAGATGGGCTGTATCAATACCGACGTGGACCATGATTGAGTGTCCTTCATCGTCGAGCAGAACCACCGCATGGGACATCGCTCGGATGACATCGCCGCTGACAGGGGCACACACAGTGAGAGGTTGTGGGCTTTTGTCCTCGGGGATGACGGCAAGTCCGTCGCCGACGGCCCGGGATGCGAACACCGGGTCGGGCACCGAATCAAGGGTTGCTGTGGTTCCGTTGAAAGGGGAACGGACCTCGGTCAAGAGTTGTCTCCCAGGTAGTCGTTGACTGCGGCTGCGATGGATTCGGCTGTCGCCCCGGCAATCAGTTGAAGCTCGTCGCCGGTTTCCAGGACCACCGAGATGCCGTAGTCCTTCAGTAGTGGTTTTTTGACAAGTTCCGCATCGCTGAGTCTCACGTGAATGCGGGTGACGCAGCTGCGTACCGACGACACATTGTCGGGTCCGCCCAGGGCTGCCACCAAAGCTTCCGGCTCAATAGAGGGCATCAGACATTTTTCCCGTTCACAGTTTCGGTGCCAGGTGGCGAGACGGGCGTGTCCCCGGTGTGGGCGGGGGATACGGCGTGCACAATCCCCATGTTGCGGGGGGTTGTTGTCACCCGGCGGTTGGCTCGTGGCGTCGGGGCTGTGGAATGGTCCCGGCGGAACCCGCTTTGTCGATCAGATACAAACGCGGCGTGCACCATACTGCCACACGTTGCGGGGGACGGGTGTGGGTGGGGCTGGCTCCGATACCCCGTACCTGAGGCATGCTGCCCCAGCCAACTGTGGTTTTCTAGTTCTGGTCGAAACGCAGTGAACTGAAACGGACTTCACCGGCATGGTCGGAGGCGTCCAAATCGATGACGGCCTCGAAGGCGTAGGCGTTGTCGCCTTCCGGATCTTTGAGGATCTGCCGGACCGTCCACAGACGTCCCGAGGTATCCGTGGGGCGGAAGTATTCCGGCCCACGGGCCGCCGGAGAGGTGTCCAGGTCCGCGTAGTCGGCGAAATAGTTGTCCATGCCGCCGGGGAAATCGGGTTTGTCTTTGGCATCGAGATAGTCGGTGAACTGTTCCAGTTCCTCTTCTTTCTCCCAGGCAAACAGTTGCACCAGCCGGAACATGGCGTTTCGCACCATAATGGTGAATGCGCGCCGGTTGGCGGTCAATGCTGTCGGATCCTCGACGCCGAAGGCCAGCTCGCGGCTGAGATCCTCGGCGCTGATCGGGGCATCCGGATCAGCCATCTGCGCCCACTCGTCCACCAGTGAACTGTCGACCTGGCGGACCAGTTCACCAAGCCAGACGATAATGTCGTCGAGTTCCTCGGTGGTTTTGTCGGCCGGCACGGAGTGCTGCAGGGTCCGCCAGGCGTCGGTGAGGTAACGCAGGACCACGCCTTCGCTGCGGCCCAACCCGTAGGTGGCGATGATGTCGGAGAACGTCATGCCCTGCTCGACCATTTCACGGACCACCGATTTTGGTGACAGCTCGAATTCGCGGACCCACGGATGCCCTTCGGCATACGTGTCAAAGCCGGTCTCCAGCAGTTCAGCCAATGGCATCGGCCAGGTGATGTCTTCGACTATTTTCATCCGTTCGGTGTAATCGACGCCCTCGGATTTCAAGGCCGCGATTTCGTCGCCGCGCCGCTTTTTCTGCTGCGCCACAAGCAGTTGGCGCGGGTCATCGAGTATCGATTCGAAGACACTGACTACATCGAGGGTGTAAGTGTCAGATTCCGGATCGAGAAGATCAAGGGCAGCCAGGGCAAACGGCGCCAACGGCTGGTTGAGCGCGAAGTCACGCTGCAGTTCCTCGGTTACATGCCAGATACGCCCGTGCTCATCCGGGGTGTCACCGTCGACGCGCTGAACAATCCCGGCGGAGACCAGACCGCGGAACAAACCTATCGCGGAGAGGATGTCGGCATTCTGCCGGGTACGGGTGTTGTGGTTGTCCCTGAGCAGTTTTTTCAGACGCTGGTAACCGTCGCCCTCGCGGGCCAGAACGTTGAGCAGCATCGAGGTTGATACCTGAAATTGGCTTGTCAAGTTCTCCGGTTCGGCTGTGATCAGGCGCTGGTAAGTAGATTCTGTCCAGGCGACCTCACCGTCACGGGCCGATTTCTTCCGGATTTTCTTCAACTTCTTCGGATCCGAACCCGCCCGTTTGCGGGCCTGCCAGTTTTCGGTTTCGTATTCGGTGGCCTGGATGACGACATGGCCTTCGGTGTCATATCCGGCCCGCCCGGCACGGCCAGCGATCTGGTGGAACTCGCGGGATTTCAGTATCCGCTGCTTCGTTCCGTCGAATTTGGCCAGCCCGGTCATCAGCACGGTCCGGATGGGGACGTTGATGCCCACTCCGAGAGTGTCGGTGCCGCAGATGACCTTCAACAGCCCGGTCTGCGAGAGCTTTTCCACCAACCGGCGGTATTTCGGCAGCATGCCGGCATGATGGACGCCGATGCCGCGGCGTACCAGCTTTGACAGGGTTTTGCCGAAAGTCGTGGTGAATTTGAAGTCACCGATCTCGGCACGGATCCTTTCTTTTTCTTCCGGGGTCAGGATGTTCAGGCTGGTCAACGCCTGGGCGCGTTCGGTGGCTTCCCGCTGCGTGAAATGGACGACATAGATCGGGGCCATTGACCGGTCCAGAAGATCATCGATGGTTTCGTGAACTGGGGTGTAGACGAACTCGAAATCAAGGGGAACCGGGCGTTCGGCATCGGCGACGATATCGGTGGTGCGGCCGGTGCGTTTTTTCAAATCCTCCACCAGCCAATCGAGATCACCCAGGGTCGCCGACATGAGCAGAAATTGCGCTTTGGAAAGCTCGAGCAGCGGAACCTGCCACGCCCAGCCGCGTCCGGGATCGGAATAGTAGTGGAATTCGTCCATCACAACCTGATCGATCCGGGCGTCGACTCCGTCGCGCAGCGCGATATTGGCCACAATCTCGGCGGTGGCGCAGATAATCGGGGCGTTGGCGTTGACGGTTGCATCACCGGTCATCATGCCGACGGACTCCGCGCCGAAGATGTCGCAGAGGGCGAAAAACTTCTCACTGACCAACGCCTTGATGGGCGCGGTGTAAAAGCTCCTCTGGCCTTTGGCCATCGCAATGAAGTGGGCGGCGATGGCCACCATCGATTTACCGGAGCCGGTGGGGGTGGCCAAAATGACGTGGTCATCGGCCAACACGCCCAAGGAGGCTTCTTCCTGGTGTGGGTAGAGGCTGATGGAGTTGGCCTCGCACCAGCCGATAAATGAATCCCAGATGCATTCATCCAGCAGGGATTCGGGAACATCGTCTAAATCGGGGAGCATCTCGGTCAGGTTCACACCCTCCACCTTATTGGTTCAGCGGGAATCCCGGTGGGGTGGTGCCGGCGACAAGACACAAACACCGCTCGATGAAACGGTGGCCGTGGCGGTAAATGGGGCAGGGAACCGACGCAGTCAACCGAATCAGGGTTTGCGGAAAAATCCTTTGAACCATCGGTTCGGATCGAATTTTCCGTTGTCCGGATCGGGGGAGTCTTCGTCCGCGGTGTCCCCGTCTGTCTCGGCCGGATCGAGGTTATCGGTTCCACTATCTGTTTTGCCGCTGGTATCTGCAGCCGTGTGCTCGGGCCGGGGCTGTGCCCCATCGGCGGCAGCGTCACCGGTGGTGCAATCCGTGGCAATCTGCGGCGGTGTGTCGGCCGCATCGGACCCGGAGTCTGTGTCCACGGTGGCTGTCTGATCCTGATCCGGTGGTGCGGATTGAAGTTCAGCGAGGAATTTTTCCAGTTCCTCGCCTATCTGGTCAGCGGAAGGAACACCACCTTCGCCGGGCATGATCGCGCCCGGATGCTCGGTGCGGTAGCGCTCGAGTTCCTGGTCGTACTGCTCTTCCAACGGAGTGAGCATTTGTTGGATATCCGGGAATTGCTCGATGTTCTCGGTGATTTGGGCACGGAAGGTTGCCGTGTCCTTTTCCAGCGATTTCAGCGGCAGGTTCAGGTCACCGACCAGGGAGACGGCGTTGAGCAGCCGCAGAACAGCCTCCGGATATTCATTGGCGGCAATATAGTGCGGCACATGGGTGGTGTAGCCGCCGACCGCCCGACCGAGGCCGGTGAGAATGTGCTCGATAGTCAGGGCGGCTGAACCGGGCAGTGTCAAACCGGAGTCCATCCGGAAATGACGCTCCGTCATTTTCGGGATGTTGCCGTGCGCCGACAGCACCATGGGTCTGGTGTGCGGCACAGACATGGCCGCCGAATACAGGCAGACGGTCTGTGAGATATCGAAACGCTCCACCAGATCGGCGACCGCCCGTGAAAAAGCGTTCCACCGCATATCCGGTTCGGGTCCGGACAGCAGAAGAAAAGGTTTGCCGTCACTGTCGGTGAGCATTTTCACCGTCAGGCTCAAATCATCCATCCCCGTCACCGCGGCATTGTCCATGGTGACAGTGGGGCGTCGGGAGCGGTAATCGATCAGTTCATCGACGTTGAAAACAGCCACATCCTTGTTGTCGAGGGCGTGGATCAGATGCTTGGCGGCCATATCGACGGCCTGCCCGGCGTCCGCGTATCCCTGCAAAGCAATCACCAGGGTACGGCCGGTTGACGGGCCGTCGAACTGCGGGGCCGGGTAGGCCAGTTCGTACATTCTGCGCTGGTTGTCACCCACAGCGTCTACCTCCTTGTGATGGTGATGGCGTTCCGGTTCTGACCGGCACTTGCGGCGGGTCGAATCCGGGACAAGAAACGGGCAATGTCTGGTCCACGGTGCGGATGGAAGGTTTCTGCCGCCTTTCTCGGGGTTGTGGGTGGATTCGGCCGGATAGTGGCTGTTGCTTTGAAGACGCAACGGCCGGGGGCGGGCGTGTGCGTGGTCTGCATCCATCTAGAACGCACATCCGGCCGGTGATGTTCCCAACCAACCTACCCGGCGGAAGCGACGATGACAGTAAACGCCACACAGCAGGCACAAGACCCGCAGGTGACAGGAGGCAGAATAATTGCTTGCCAAAAATGTCCCCGGCAGCCGTGAAGACTATACAAAAAGTGGCCCCGGTCAGCGGACGGTGCGCCGCCGGTTGTGGACACTCCGATGATGTCCACAGAATTCCCCCGCGGCACATCATGACTGTTGAGGCTGGTAGCGGGGTTTTTCATACTGCGGGCATGACACAGACACCTTCGCTCGGTCCCGCTGACATCCTCGCCAACATTCCCGGTTGCCTGGGCTATTTTCCCAGGGAAATGATCGTCGTGGCCGGTTTCCGCACCACAGTCACCAATCCTCAATCACTGATCATGGGGCCGATCGCCAGTTGCCCGATCGCACAGGCAGACAACGCTGCCATGGTCTCCATCGCCCGGTCCATGCCCGGGTACGACGTCCTGATGACATTTTTCATCACCGGGCATCTCGGTAACCCTGCGCTACACACCCTGTTTCTGGCCCTGTCCGGGGAAGCGTGCCGGCAGAACAAGAAAATAGGCGGTGCCTGGCACGCTGAGGCCATCGAATCAGGTGGTCCCTACCGGATGGTTGTGGTGCCCGATCAATTGGCCGGGGGAGCCGAGGGGCTGGCGCCGACTTTTTTCGGGGGAACGATAACCGAGATTGCGGCAGCACCCGCCACCCTGAAATATCTGCGTGATACCGGTGAGCTGCCGGAGATCAGCAGGGAGGAACTCCACGGACGTTTTTTCACCACCGGCCACCCGTGGGACGAAAAGACATGGAATGAGCTTGTGGAAACCGCAGACGGCGAGGCAGAACCGGTCCGCGACCGGAAGGGATGCATCGACACCGGATGGGCCAGGGAACTTATGGGCCGCTACAGTGCGCTGGCGACCAAGGTGAGGTTGAAAGACCTAGACGATGACTCCATCACCGCCGACAAGGAGATGATCGCAACACTGCTGGCCGTCACCGGCACATCGTGGGCGCGTGACTGCGGTCTTGAGCTGTCGTTGTCACCCCGGACCGCTGCCATGGCCGCCCGGTTGCAACTTCTCACCTCTACCATCACCACCGGGCAGCGGCGCTGCAATGCACTTGATTTGTACGCGGTAGCCGAAATAACCCTCGGCAACAGTCAAGCCGCTCTGGCGGCGCTGCAGCAGGCCTACTCCGAGGATCCGGGACACCGGATGACGGGGCTGCTCAGACAGGCGTTGTGCCGTGGCGACTACCAGATGGTGCTTGACGGCTGCCGCGACGGACTCGACGCGATGCTGCGGTGCAGACCCGGGGGACAGGCGGCATAAACCACAGCACCGAAAAATGCGCTCTGACAGCACCATCCCCGCCCGCGGGGGCGCTGTGGCACACGCCGCCCGCCGGGACGGGGATGGGTTGGGAACAATCAGGTTGCAGCAGCCGGAACGGCCGGTTGATCAGCGTTGACCGGCCGAGTAAGCCCGGTCACCCAGATTCTTGGTGAAGTTCCAGGCGTCTTTGACAATGGTGTCGATGTCGGTGCGGGTCGGGTTCCAGCCGAGTTCTTTTTTGATTTTCTCGCTGGAGGCGACAAGCTTCGCGGGGTCGCCGGCACGCCGCGGGGCGACCTCGGCCGGAATCGGATGGCCGGTGTGCCGACGGCAGGCTTCAATCACTTCCTTGACCGAGTACCCTTCGCCGGATCCGAGGTTGAAAATCCGGTGCACACCGGGTTTATTGGTTTCCAACGCCAGCAGATGGGCGTCGGCCAGATCCCGGATGTGGATGTAGTCGCGGATGCAGGTTCCATCCGGGGTGTCCCAGTCGTCGCCGAAGATGAGGATTTTATCCCGGTGCCCCAAGGCGACTTGCAGCACCAGCGGGATCAGGTGGGTCTCGATCCGTCGGTTTTCCCCCACTGAGCCGTAGGCGCCGGCCACGTTGAAGTAGCGCAGGGATGTCGCCCCCAGACCGTAGGCGCGGGCGTAGCTGGCGATGGCATAGTCGATCGACAGTTTCGTCGCCCCGTAGGCGTTGGTCGGATTGGTCGGGGCGTCTTCGGTGATCGGAATGGTTTCCGGTTCCCCGTAGGTTGCCGCCGTGGAGGAAAACACCAGGTTTTTCACATCGTGGGCGTGCATCGCGTTGAGGATTTTCAGGGTGGTTCCCAGATTGTCCCGCCAGTATTGATCGGGAACTTCCTCGGATTCACCGACCAGCGACCGGGCGGCGAAGTGGATCACCCCGTCGAAGTCGCCGGAGGACAAAATTTCGTCGGCCATCTCGCCGGCGTCACCTTCGATGAAGCGGGCCTTCTCGGCGACAGCTTCCCTGCTGCCGGTGGACAGGTTGTCCACGACGGTGACGTCATGTCCCTGTTCACACAACACTGCGGTGCATGTACTGCCAACGTATCCGGCTCCGCCGGTCACCAGAATTTTCATGGTTTTATCGGGTCACGGTCCTTTTAAGAATCGGGTTGAACAAAAGGTCGCGGGGGAATGCTGCAGCATGTGGACCCGATGGCCGGAAAGCCTATCGGGGTGGCGGCCCGGGCTGGGCGCAGCCGCGGTGGGGAACACCAGCCGCAGCACACGGGTTGCCGGACAAGGGCAGCCCGGTGGGGAAGGATGGGGACTGCGAATTCAGTT
>NZ_JAFLEQ010000003.1:418762-436908 GCF_017307055.1 Corynebacterium mendelii
GCCTTTACTGGCGCTCGAGGCGGACCGCGTGGGCCAGCTCGTCGTCGATGATGATCTCGGTGCCGTCCTTGACCAAGCTGACGTGGCCCTTGGTGACGGACACCTCGACGATGGAATCGACGAAAATATCGGCTTCGAGCAGTTTCCGCATCTGCTCGTTGTCGCACTGGAAGATTTCGTTCAGGGCGACGATCCGGCAGGTGTGGGACTGATCGGGGGACAGATCAATGGCCCGCTCACCGACGACGGGAACCGAGTTTTGCTGTATACCGAGTTCTTCCAGTCCGGGGATCGGATTGCCGAAGGGGGAGCGGGTGTGTTCGGGGAGAACCTCGACCAGACGCCGTTCCACCTCCACTGACATCACGTGCTCCCACCGGCAGGCTTCGGCGTGGACTTTGAGGATGTCCAGGCCGATGGTGTTGGACAGCAACTGCTCGGCGAGACGGTGTTTGCGCATCACCGCAATGGCGGTGCGGCGTCCGAGTTCGGTCATCTTCAGCGAACGGTCGCCGGCGACATGCACCAGGCCGTCGCGTTCCATGCGGGCCACAGTCTGGCTGACTGTCGGTCCCGACTGCTCCAGGCGTTCAGCGATCCGCGCCCGAAGCGGAACGATTCCCTCCTCCTCGAGCTCGTAGATCGTGCGGAGATACATCTCCGTTGTATCGACGAGATCTTTCACTTCGCGAAACACCTTTCTTGTGTACGTGGCAACTCCGGGCTGTGTGTCAACCGAGACCGGAAAAGCCGCCGTTATGCACCATATCTGCAGCATATCGGCTCCGGCACGGTGCACGCAGGCACCTGAATAAGACTCTACCCTTTTTCCGTCACATCTATCCGGAAATGGTGATCAACCCCCGTATCCGTCCCGGGCGGGGCGGTCAGCCGGGACGGATAACGGCTCTTGTCGGGTGCGATGATCGCCGTGGCAACCCGTCGAAGGGGAAAAGTGGGTGGAGTCAACGATAGGCACAGACGCGGTCCCGGGCACAGAAAAAACACCGGACGATCCATCTTCGGCAGTGGGTGGATCGCCCGGTGGTACGGCTTTGTCTGGGATAGTCCCGTTCGGGGGGCTTGGGCGGTGCGGGTCGGTGTTAGACGGCGTAGGCGCGCAGTTTGTCGGCCCGTTCGCCGTCGCGGAGTTTGCTCATGACCTCACGCTCGATCTGGCGGACCCGTTCCCGGGACAGGCCGAAGCGGCGGCCGATCTGGTCGAGGGTGCGCGGCACTCCGTCATCCAATCCGTAGCGCAGCCGGATCACTTCCTGTTCACGGACCTCCAGAGAGGCCAGCACGGCACGGACATCAGAATGGCGCAGGGCGGCGACCACGGCCGTCTCGGCGTCGGCGGCGTCGGAGTCTTCGATGAAATCCCCCAGCGGTGCTTCTTCGTCGGCGCCGACGGGCATGTCCAGGCTCACCGGGTCGCGGGACTGCCGCAAAAGCATCTCGATCTTCGATTCGTCGATGCCGGACTCTTCGGCCAGTTCCTCATTGGTGGCTTCCCGGCCCAGTGACTGGTAGAGCTCGCGTTTGATGCGGGAGAGCTTGTTGACCTGTTCGACCAGGTGGACGGGCAGCCGGATGGTGCGCGACTGGTCGGCCATGCCGCGGGTGATCGCCTGCCGGATCCACCAGGTGGCGTAGGTGGAGAACTTGAACCCCTTGGTGTAGTCGAATTTCTCCATGGCGCGGATCAGCCCCAGGTTGCCTTCCTGGATCAGATCCAGAAGTGGCATGCCGCGGTTGGTGTAGCGCTTGGCCAGGGAGACCACCAGCCGCAGATTGGCCTCAAGAAGATGCGACCTGGCCTGCTTGCCCTGCCGGGCGAGCACCTTCAGGTCGCGTTTTTTCGCTCTGGTGAGTTTGACGTCGGGATCGTTCAAAAGATGCTCGGCATACAATCCGACTTCAATCTGCTGGGCCAGCCGCACCTCGTCCTCGGCGGTCAGCAGTGCGGTTTTGCCGATTCCATTCAAATACACCCTGACCAGGTCCGCGGAGGGATTGTCGTTGGTGTGCCCGCGGCGGCTGCCGCGGTCGACGGTCTCGGAAGACGTGGGATCGCTCGTGGATGCGGTACTCATGGGGTCTCCTGCTCCTAAAAATAGGGTGACACAGGACCAACGGGCCGGGGTGGCCGATAGTTCCCTCAGCCAAAGCAGATGGGGCGTCTGCTGTGGCAGATGTCCTCGCGTGAACACCTTTCGCAAATTCTTCCCGCAGGTTGCACCCACCCGTCCGCAGGTGCGGAGGGGTAGTGGGCGGGGGTGATGGTGGGGAACCGGTTGAACGGATGTTGGGCAAGGGTGGCCTGAGTGCGGGCGCCGCTCAGCAGTCAACCAGGACGGTAAAGGGACCTGAGTTGACTGAGCTGACTTCCATCATGGCGCCGAAACGCCCGGTTTCCACGGTGATGCCGCGGTTGCGCAGGCCCGCGGCAAGCGCGTCGATGACCGGTTCGGCCAGGTGGGCCGGGGCGGCGTGCGAATAGGACGGACGGCGGCCTCTGGCGGTGTGCGCCAGCAGCGTGAACTGGCTGATCAACAGGACCGGCGCGGCGACGTCGGCCACCGATACCTCACCGGGAAGAATCCGCAGTTCCGCGATTTTGCGGATCATCGTGTCCAGGTTGTCGGCGCCGTCTTCGGCTTCCACCCCCACCAGGGCCAGAAGTCCGCAGGTGTCGGGGCAGTCGATGGCACCGACTACCTCCCCGTCAACGGTCACGCTTGCTGATGTCACTCGGGAAAGAACTGCTTTCATAAGCCCCACACTACCGGGCGGCGTCGATTCGGCGGAGGTGTTCAGAGGGGCAGATCAGCCGGACGGATCATGCCGTGGCGGAGCAGATCAACGGCGGCGGCCACCGCCGCGTCAACCAACTGCTCGCTGTCGTCGCCGCTGACGGCGGCATAGAGTTCGACGGTGTCTTTCAGCGACAGGCCGGAAGGGTTGAGGCCTTTGACAATGGCGGCCAGGCCCTCGTCGATTTCGTGGCTGAAACCGGGGCCGTCGGTGCGGGTGAGGCGGTACCCGGCAGGGATGAACCCGCACCCGTCGTCGGCGGCGAGCAACACCTCTTCCAGGGCGACCCCGTCGGCCAGGCGGTAACGGGCGGCGGCAATGTCGTCGGCGGTTTTGCCGGACAGCCACTGGGAGCGCACAAAATAGTCGGCGACTTCCGGGGCGAGCGGACCGCGCAGGGGGGTGAGCAGCTGTTCACAGATGACTTCGGTGGGCTGGTCGGCGGGACGTTTTTTGACCGTGATGATCCCCATGCCGATGGCGGCCACATCGGCGGCGGCCAGATAATCCAGCCACGTGCTGGCGCGTTCCACGCCGTCGGCGCTGTGCGGGTCGATGCTTCCGTCACGCAGCCAGGTGCCGACGTACAAGGCCGGATCGACCACATCGCGTTGGATGACACGGACCTCGACACCGTGGTCGTCGAACCAGGAGGCGATGCGCCTGCGCCAGTCCTGCTCGGCCAGATGGACCCAGGATCCGAGAATGACCGCCAGTCCGTCGTCGGTGAGGTGTTCCGCCGCCCCGGCGGCGGCTATTTCGGTGGCCCCATCAAGGTTGAGTCCGGATTCCCGGTAGACCGTCGGTGAGTCCGGCGGGGCGATGACAAAAGGCGGATTGGCGATGATGCGGTCGAAACGCTGCCCGGCCACCGGTTCGTACCAGCTGCCGCGGGACAGTGTCACCGTCGGATGCGGCTGGTGGGGATGCATGCCTTGCGCCGCGGCACACGACAGCCGGGCGCGCAACAGCGCGGCAACCGAAATATCGGTGCCGGTGATGGTGCGGGCCGACGACCACTGGGCGAGCATCTGGATTCCCCCGCCGCAGCCCAAATCGAGCACGCTGTCCACCGGGGTGGTGGGGGTGGCGCCGATCAGCTGCCAGGAAGCCGCCCCGGAGCCGGGCACATGGTCCCGGTCGGGGACGACCCCGGTGACAGCCGCGGGAAAGTCGGCGAAGACCAGCTGGTTCAGGCCGTTGATGGTGTGGGGGCGCACCTGCAGCCGGGAGCAGACTGTGGCGGTCGCCGCTTGCCCTGCCGCGTCGGTCGGCTGGTCGTTGACATCCATCACCCCGGCCCGCACAAGGGCGGCCACAGTATCGGCGCCGACGACCGTTTCGGCCAGGGTGCGCTCAACCGGAGCGGCCAGAACAAAAAGCCGGGTGGCGGTATCCAGACGGCTGCCGCCGTCGGTGGCCGCCCACAGGGCGGCGGGTTCCCCGCGGTCCAGCGCTGCCAGGGCCGGCCCGTAGGCCATTGACAGGGCGTCGTCGGTGAAATCCACGGCTTGTAAAGCGGTGGCAAGGAAAGCTGCTGCTTGTTCGGCGTCGGTCACGCCATGATGATACAAGCCCGCACCACACGTCCCCGGCGGGGCGGTTGTCACGGCTTGTCGGGGCTGTCCGGGGTGGTGAAGCGGGCGGTGGTGAAAAGCCCGTGCCCCCCGGAGCCCGCGGCGGGCGTTCGGTGCCCCGGTTTCGGCTGGGGGCTTTGTCCGCTGCCCGCCGGATCGACCTCACCGGCCCGTGCATCGTACCGGGCGGGCCGCCACATCCCGGCCAGCTCATCCCAGGTCCAGTCCGGGGCGTCGTCTTCGGGGATGGGGCCGGGACCGGTATCCGGCCGCGGGGACACCGGGTCACCGGCCTGCAATGCTTTTCGGGCCGGACCGGCAAGCGCCGGGCCCGCCTGGGCCGCATGCTGTTCCCGCAGCACCTGCGGCTTGTAGACGTTTTGGGTGCGCGGATCACGCGGTTCGCCCTGGGCGTTGCCGAACAGCACCGCAATCCACGGCAAAGGCACGGAAATACAAAAGAACACCCAGGCCAGGGCGATATTGTTCAGTCCCATATAAGCCCAGGCCGACAGGAGGAAAAACGGGATACGTGACCCTTGCAGCCAGGCGTAGCGGATTTCACGTTTGTGCAGGGACTGTTCCCTGGTCAGCTGCTTGCTGGTGATTAGGGTGACATTCTTCCGCCCGCGCCACCGCCACCGGCGCCGGCCACGGCCCGCGGCCGGAGCGGCGGGCGTGTCCGGGTAATCGGGCTGGTCGTCGGGGGAGTCCATGACAGTCAAGTTTAGCCGGTTGGTCAATCCGCAACAGTCTGGGGCATGATGGGGGCCGTGAACACGCGGACAACCACCATTGAACGCCCCGAGGTGCGGGATGCGCACACCGGGGATGACGACACACCGAAGTTTTTCCACTACGTCAAAAAAGACCAGATCATTGACTCCGCGGTCAGCGGCAAGATGGTGCAGGCGCTGTGCGGGGAAACATTCCCGGTGAAAAAACAGGCCAAGCCGGGAAGCCCCGTGTGCCCGAAATGCGAGGAAATCTACCGGCATCTGCGCCGCAGGTGAGCGCCGATGCTGAGAACCTGGCAGAAACAGGCGCTGGACAAATACCTTGCCGCCGCCCCGCAGGACTTCCTGGCCGTGGCCACCCCGGGGGCGGGCAAAACCACCTTCGCGTTGACGGTGGCGAAAAAACTCCTCGACGCCCGCACGGTCACCCAGCTGATTGTGGTGGTGCCCACCGAGCATCTGAAAGTGCAGTGGTCACAGGCCGCCGCCCGGTTCGGGATTTCACTCGATCCCACGTTCACCAACACCGGCGGCGCGGTCAACCCGGCCTACGACGGGATCGCGGTGACCTATGCGCAGGTGTCGATGCACCCCTACAAACACAATGCGCTGGCCGTCAACAAAGACACCCTGGTGATCCTCGACGAAATCCACCACGGCGGGGACGCCAAATCGTGGGGCGAGGGTATCCGCATCGCCTACACCGACGTCACCCGGCGGCTGGCACTGACCGGCACCCCGTTCCGCAGCGATGATTCCCCGATCCCGTTTGTCACCTACACCGACGACGGTTCGGGTTATCTGAAATCGCGGGCCGACCACACCTACGGCTACGGCGACGCCCTGGCCGACGGCGTGGTGCGCCCGGTGGTGTTTCTGGCCTACTCCGGGGAAGCCCGGTGGCGGTCGAACGCCGGGGAGGAATTCGCCGCCCGGCTCGGTGAGCCGCTCAATGCCGAACAAACCGCCCGGGCCTGGAAAACCGCACTGGATCCGAAGGGCGACTGGATTCCGGCGGTGCTCAAAGCAGCCCACACCAGGCTCACCCAGCTGCGGGAACGCATGCCCGATGCCGGCGGGCTGGTGATTGCCACCGACACCAAAACCGCCCGGGCGTACGCGAAGATTCTGCAGCTCTACGCCAACACCCCGGTGGCGGTGGTGTTATCCGATGAGGCCGGCGCCTCGGAGAGAATCAAGGAATTTTCCGACTCCACCGACGAGTGGATGGTGGCCGTGCGCATGGTCTCCGAAGGGGTCGATGTGCCACGGCTGGCGGTGGGCGTCTACGCCACCTCTGCGTCCACACCACTGTTTTTCGCCCAGGCCATCGGCCGCTTCGTCCGTTCCCGCATGCCCGGGGAAACCGCCAGCGTCTTTTTGCCCAGCGTGCCGGTGCTGCTTGATCTGGCCGCCCAACTGGAAGCCCAGCGCGACCATGTGCTCGGTAAACCCGACCGGCCGAAAGAAGGTTGGGACGATGAGGAGCTGGCCAAAGCCAACCGGGAGATGAACGAACCCGGCGATGATGCGGACAAAGGCTACGAATCCCTGGGCGCGGAAGCCGAACTCGACAGCCTCATCTTCGACGGCTCCACCTACGGCACCGCCACTCTGGCCGGAAGCGAGGAAGAAGCCGACTATCTGGGCTTGCCGGGGCTGCTCAACCCGGAACAGATGAAACAGCTGCTGGCCCAACGCCAGACCGAACAGCTCGACCGGCGCGACGAACAGGCCGCCCGGGCGGCGGAAGACGACAAGCTGACAAACGATCCCGGGCGCAAGGCAAGCGCCGAGCGTGCCGCCAGCGAGGAAATCCCGGCGCTGCGCAAAGAACTCAACGCGCTGGTTTCGATTACCGCCTCCCGCACCGGGAAACCGCATTCCCGCATCCACTCCGAGGCCCGAAACAACTGCGGTGGACCCCCCACCCCGATGTGCACCGCCCAGCAGCTGCGCGACCGGATCGCCTACCTGCGCCGCTGGTAGCCGGACGATAAACCACTGCCGCCGGGGTGGTGCGGTGTCGTCTCCGCCCCATCGCCCCGCGGGCCACAAGCCCGGTGGCACCAAGGGGGCGCAGGGCGCAAACAAGACGCCCCCCGGCCCTGCCGGGCGGGCTGCGCCGGCTGGATGGCCGCGCCCTCCCGGCCGGTAGCCCGGCCCACTGGCCGAGAGGCTTGGTGCGGTTGTACCATCGGGCCTTCCTTCCACTTAACCCCGGAAAGGACCGATCGCGACGGATATGACTCATCCCACACCGGATCCCGCCACTGTCGGGCGCAACCGACCACCGGAAAAATCAACCGGACAGGGGGGATTGCCCGGCCAGGCCGGAAAACACGACGCCACCGGCTGGACCTCCACACCCATGGCCGCACCCGGCCACCACCTGCCGGAGACCCACCCGGTCTATCTGCGCCCGGCCACACCCGCCGACATCTACGGTGACACGGGTCTTCCCGGCTACGCCGGAGCCCGGGGTCCCCTGATCGACCCGGCGAACCCGGCGGCCGGGACCACCAGAGCCAACCGGCGCAATACCCGGGCCACGGTGTCGCTTTTGTGCGGTATCACCGCTTTTGTGATGATGTTCACCATCATCGGCTGGGTGATCAGCCTGGCGGCAGGTGCCGTCGGCCTGATCACCGGTGTCACCGGCCTTGCCGCGTCACGGACAACCCGCACCGGGAAAGGCAAAGCCGCAACCGGGCTGATTCTGTCGGTTCTCGGCATCGCCGTCCTGCCGGCGGTGGTGACGGCCTTCATCATGTGGGTAGGCACAGCCACCGTCAGCGGCCTGACCGACTGCGGTTCAACCTACGACACACCCGACCAGCTGCAGGCCTGTGCCCAAAAGGTCGTCGACCGGCGGTGGCCTGACGGTTCCGCCATCGGCGATGCCATTGTTGAGATCGCCGGTACGGCGGACACACCGGATTCCGGCGCAGACAGCGACAGCGCCGTCACCCGGGAAGGGGACAAACAGTGACAGAAAACAAACCGCACCCCGCGACAGTGGCGCCCGCAGCTGAACCCGCCAACACCCGCCGGGGCCGGTCCACCGTCGCCCCGCAGGCCAGGCTGATCGCCCCCGATCTGGCCCGCGGCCTGACACTACTGTCGATCGCCATGGCCAACGCCACCGTCACCTGGGGGCGGCACACAGACACCGTCGCCCTGCCGGATCTGGGGGGAATCACCGGCGACGGTACCGCCGACAAGCTCGCCATCGCTTTCGGCATCCTGTTCACCCATGTGCGCGGCCTGCCGCTGTTTTCCACGCTCATGGGATACGGCACAGGCATGCTGGCGCTGAGCCTGTGGCGGCGCGGATACCCGGTCGGCGCGGCCCGCGCGGTACTGATCCGCCGCTACGGGCTGCTCAGCGTTATCGGCGTTGCCCACATGGTCCTCGCCTACCTCGGCGACATCATGTTCTTCTACGGGGTGGCGGGAATTCTGCTGGCCGCCCTGATGGTGTTTCGCGACAAAACCCTCTACATCATTGCCGCGATCCTGGGCAGCATCGGGCTGGTGGTGTTCGGCGCCGGGGGACTGCTCGCCGGAACCGGGCCGATGGCGCAGGGAACCGTCTCCGCCACCGCGGTCAGCTACCCGCTCTACGTTCTCGTCAACGTCGGAGCCCTGATCGTTCAGATCGTCATGGTGCCGGTGGAAATCATCACCGTTTTCCCGGTGATCCTCATCGGCTTCATCTGGGGCAGAAACCGGGTGATCAGCAATGCCCGGCAGCACAAACCACTGCTGATTACCGCCGCTGTCATCGGTGTGGCGGCAAACCTTGCCACAGCCGTCCCGGCTATCCTGGCCCTCTACGGGTTCATTGACGCCAGCTGGGTGGAACGGGCAGGCACCGTCAACGCTGCCAGCGGTATGCTCACCGGTCCGGGCAGCCTGGCACTGATCGTCCTTGTGTGTATGCCGCTGCAGCGGCGCATCAGCGCCGCTGTCGCCGCCGGGAATCCGCGGCCCATCCCGGCGGTGCTGGTGCCGTTCGTGGCTCTCGGCCGACGGTCCATGACCGGGTATGTGCTGCAATCGGTGCTGTTTGTGGCGCTGCTGACCCCCTTCACCCTGGATCTGGGGCAGGACAAGGGGGCGCTGTGGCTGACCCTCACCGCCACCGCGGTGTGGGCTGTGACGGTGGTTGTTGCCTGGGCACTTGAACTGGCTGATCTTCCCGGCCCCCTGGAGTGGGTGCACCGGCGGCTCGCCTACGGCAACAACGGGCTTCAGGGGCACTGGCGGCCCGACCATCCGCTGCCGGTGCGGCCCGGCGAGCTGATCGTGTGTTCGGCCGCCGACAATCCGACAATGATCATCGACGCACCGGGCCAGCCGCCCCGGCCATATACTCCCCGGCAGCAATGCTGACCGGCCGCCGGTGACGGCCACCCGGCTTGCGGGACGGCACAAACACGCCACCGGTCTCCGGGGCCGCCCGCGAAAAGCGAACCACGGCCGGTGTGTTGCCGGTGCCACCATCAGCGGCGGCACCGGCGGCCACCGGGCCGGTTGGACCGGACCCAGATCCGGTGGGCAGCCCGGAACACAACACCCGATTTTTTCCGCGGCACCGGGGCGCACTGACTCGCACGGCCAGTAACGGGGGACAGCCCGGCCGTTTCGGGGGACACCGCCGCAGAAAAACACCGGCACCCCACTGCCCGGCGCATCCTGTGCGCCGGGCAGTGGGGTGCCAACAACAGCTGTTCTAGTCGAGGTAGTCGCGCAGCACCTGGCTGCGGGAGGGGTGGCGCAGCTTCGACATGGTCTTCGATTCGATCTGGCGGATGCGTTCCCGGGTGACCCCGTAAACCTGGCCGATCTCGTCGAGGGTGCGCGGCATGCCGTCGGTCAATCCGAAGCGCAGCCGGACCACACCGGCCTCACGCTCGGAGAGGGTTTGCAGCACATCCTGCAGCTGATCCTGCAGCAGGGTGAAGCTGACCGCGTCGACGGCCACCACGGCTTCGGAGTCCTCGATGAAATCCCCGAGCTGGCTGTCACCCTCATCGCCGATGGTCTGGTCCAGGGAGATCGGTTCGCGGGCGTACTGCTGGATTTCCAGCACCTTGTCGACATCGATGTCCATCTCCTGGGCGAGTTCCTCCGGGGAGGGTTCGCGTCCCAGGTCCTGCAGCAGTTCACGCTGGATGCGGCCGAGTTTGTTGATGACCTCGACCATGTGCACCGGAATACGGATGGTGCGGGCCTGGTCGGCCATGGCGCGGGTGATGGCCTGCCGGATCCACCAGGTGGCGTAGGTGGAGAACTTGTAGCCCTTGGTGTAGTCGAACTTTTCGACCGCACGGATAAGACCGAGGTTTCCTTCCTGGATGAGATCCAGGAAAGCCATGCCGCGGCCGGTGTAGCGCTTGGCCAGGGAGACCACCAGGCGGAGGTTGGCCTCCAGCAGGTGGTTTTTGGCTTTGCGGCCGTCGCGGGCGATATGCCGCAGGTCGCGTTTGACTGCCGGGGTCAGCTTGGCGTCTTTGTCACCGGCCGCGTAGGCCTTGGCCATCTCCTCCATGCGGTATTCCGCATACAGTCCGGCCTCGATGCGTTTGGCCAGGGAGACCTCCTGCTCGGCGTTGAGCAGGGCGACTTTGCCGATCTGTTTGAGGTAGGCCCTCACCGAGTCGGCCGACGCGGTCAGTTCCGCGTCTTTGCGGGCCTGGCGCAGGGCCGCGGATTCGTCCTCGTCCCATACCGAGGAACCGTCGTCCTCATCGTCGTCATCGTCGGAGTCGTCGTCCTCGTCGGCGGGAAGACCGTTGCCGTCGAAGTCGGTGTCGTCGTCCTCGTCGTCGCCGGTGAAATCGGTGGTGAACTCGTCGTCGATCTGCTCGTCGTCGTCGGTGGGGCCGTCGTCCGTGGTGGTTTTTTCGGGTGCGGAGGCTTTTTTGGTGGCGGCTTTTTTCGCGGCGGTCTTTTTGGTGGTTTTCTTCGCCGTCTTTTTCACCGCTTTTGCGGCGGTTTTCCTGGCCGTCTTTTTCGCCGTCTTCTTCGCGGTTTTCTTGGCCGTCTTTGTGGTGGTTGTCTTTGTCGCGGACGAAGTTGGGGTGGTCTCGTCGGTGGTCTCCGCGGCGGTGCCGACGGCGGCCGTGGCCTTGCGGGCGGTTTTCTTCGCCGTCTTTGTCGCGGTTTTCTTCGCGGTTTTCTTCGCGGTTTTCTTCGCCGGGGCAGACGAATCCCCACTGGGGGTCGACCCGGTGGAGGGGGTGGATGCGGCGGCACTGCGGGGTGCCGCCTTGCGGGCAGTTTTGCGCGCGGTTTTCTTTGCCGTCTTTTTGACGGACTTTGTCGCCGCGCGGGAAGTAGTCCCGGTGCCGGTGTCTTCCGGTTCCTGCGGTGAGGATTCGGTGGATGCCACGGACGCCCTTTCGCCTTGAAGTGATTCTCGGACTGGTATCAAACCCCGGAAGGATACATGTCGTCCCGCCGGTGGTGCACCACCCGGTGGTTGTCGCACGTCGGCCACTGTACAAACCCGCGGCCCCGGGTGATGGGGAACAACCGCCGGTGAATGGGGATCATCGTAGAAAACGTGCCGGTCAATATGGATCAAACATCCAGTGCCCGGTCCGGCCGACCGGGGTCGGTCCAGGGGGTACTGGCGGTGGAATTGTCGGCGATCAACCGATGGTTCGTCCGGCCGGTGGGGAATGCGGATGCACACCGAGCGTGATGGTATTCCCCTCAACGCAGACAAACCCACCGGCAATAATCATCCCTTTCGGGTTCTTGCCGGTGTGTGATCTGTGAAGGTGCAGGCCGTTGATCCCGGCGGCATAAAACACCGGGAGCACGCCTGTCCCACCGCTGGTGAGCCACCCGCAGTCAGGACAACGCCCCAGTATAGAGGACCGGGCGGTGATCTGCTGCCGGTGGTGGCTGGCCAACGCGGCGGCAGGGGAGGGGCAAGAACCTTAAAACGGTTCCTGAACTGGTTTTTTGGTCTGCCCAGGGGGTTGCTGTCGGTGGTGGCCTGTGGCGTGTCCTCCGCGACCGGGGCCGCGGCGCCCGGTCGCCGCCGGGTGTCAGCGACCGCCTGCCGGCCTAGGGGCGGATGTGGTCGGTCACGGCCATGGCCGCGCCGACAATGCCGGCCCTGTTGCGCAGTTCGGCGGCAACAACGGGGGTGCGGATATCAAGCAGAGGCACCCACTTGTCGGCTTTGCGGGAAATCCCGCCGCCGACAATAAACAGTGACGGCCAGAACAGTCGCTCGTATTCGGCCATGATCTCGGTGACCCGGGCGGCCCAGGTGCTGTAGGAGAGATCCTTTTTCTTCTTCACCGCGCTGGAGGCGTATTTTTCCGCCTCTTTGCTGCCGACGATCATGTGGCCGATCTCGGTATTGGGGTAGAGGGTTCCGTCAACCATGAACGCGGAGCCGATGCCGGTGCCGAAGGTCAGCAGGATCACCGACCCGCGGGCCGCACGCGGATTGCCGAAGCGTGCCTCGGCGATACCGGCCGCGTCGGCGTCGTTGAGGACACTGATTTCCCGGCCGGGCAGCACATCGCCGAAGACTTCCCCGACGGGGGTGTCGATCCACGAGGGATCGATATTGGCCGCTGACAGGGCGGTCTGTTCGCGCACCACCGACGGCAGGGTGATGCCCACCGGGCCGTCCCACCCGGCTTTCTCCACGATCTGGCGGACAGTGTCGGCCACCGCGGCCGGTGTCGCCGGGTCGGGGGTGAGGATTTTGATGCGGTCCCCGATGAATTCACCGGTGGTCAAATCCACCCGCGCCCCCTTGATCCCGGAGCCGCCGACATCGATGCCAAAACCAATCTTTTGTTCCATGACAGTCCAGTCTAGCCGGGCGGGTCACCCGCCACGGAGTCCGGGACACATGCTCCGGGGCTTATGCCGGAACCCCGGCCGTCCACTGCATGCGGGCCGTTGAAGCGGACGGTAAAGTGCCCGTTCCCTGGTCATCGACGGGGGAAAAGAAAAAGATAGCATCAGGTGTCCGGGGGCGGGCCGCAATCTGCCGCCCCCGCCCGCCGGGGCCGGGGTCGTCCGGTCACCGCCGGGGCCGTGGAACAATCGGGGTGCGGCCGCATGATTGCGGCAGCGCTGTCCGTGCGGCCACCGTCCCACCGCCACCCGGCCCGCCCGGGTGCGGTGCAGCCCGGTGCAATCCCGTTCACCCCGTCACCCCGGAGGTTTTTTCGTGACCGATACCACCCACACCATTCGTCAACAGCCGCGACCCGGCGAGGACCGTTCCGGTGGACCCGCCGGTGCGGGGACCGGGTTTTTTGACACCTCCACCCCCCACGGCCAGCTCGTTGAGGTTGCCTACACCGTGTGCCGGCAGGCCATGGAACTTGTCGCCGCGCACCGCGCCCGAATGGGGGATGTCACCGTGGGCATGGCCACCAAATCCTCTGCCGCTGACCCGGTGACCGTGGTCGACCGTGCCGCCGAGGAGTTCATCGCCGCCCGGTTGGCCGCGCTGCGCCCCGACGATGGGCTGGTCGGCGAGGAAGGCCTCAGCGGGGAAACGGCCAGCGGGATCACCTGGATCATCGACCCCATCGACGGGACGGTGAACTTTCTCTACGGGCTGCCCTCGTATGCGGTGTCGCTGGCTGCCGCCGACGCCGACGGCACGATTGTGGCCGGGGCGGTGGGCAATGTGGCCACCGGCTGCATTTATGCCGCGGCCCGCGGGCAGGGGGCGGGGCGCACCACCGTCGGGGTGGTCTCCGCCGGCAACCCCGCCACCGCGGACGGTGGGGCGGCGGCCGGGCGGGAGATTTCCGCACAGGTATTTACCCCGCTGTCACCCAGTGGCTGCCGGGATATCGGGTTGGCGCTGTGCGCGACCGGTTTCGCCTATCTGCCCGCCCGCCGGAAGCAGCAGGCGCACATTCTCACCGGGATTCTTCCGGTGGTGCGCGATATCAGGCGCACCGGGTCCGCGGCACTGGATTTGTGCCTGGTCGCCGAAGGCAAACTCGACTGCTACTACGAGCACGGACTCAATCCGTGGGACTGGGCGGCGGGGGCGTTGGTGGCCGCTGAAGCCGGCTGTGCGCTTGTGCTTCCGCGGCTGGAGGGGCGCTCGGCGCACGGTGAAGTGCTCACCGCGTGTGCACCGGGAATAGCCGGGGCGTTCGCCGCCCTGGCCGAACAAGCCGGAGTCACCGCGGCGCTACCTTTGTGAGCTGGGAAAACAAAACAGTTTCGGGTTTTTTTCATGCTTGAGGTGACAACGGGGGGCTGCACCGCTATCATGCGCTGCGTAACACGGCAACCGCCGCCGCACCCCGCCCGCCGCCACTGCCCGTCGTGACAACCGGTCGGCGCCATCCAATTCACCCCGGTGGAGCACCTCTCGTGTGTGACCGGTCACACCGGACGGCCACCGGTGGATGGTGGGTGCAGCAGCGGAACGTCAGGTTCATTCCGCTTGATGACCGATCTCTCATGTGAGGAGCCCCCTTGGCTACCGACTACGACGCACGCCGCCGCCGCGCGGACGATGACCTTGACGACGACTCGTTCGAAGGGCTCAAAGCCCGGGAACGGTCGGCCGCAACCGATGATGACGACGAGATTGTCGATTCCTTCGAGCTGCCCGCCATGGATCTGGCCGCCGAGGAACTCAATATCACGGTGGTGCCCCGTCGCGCCGACGAATTCACCTGCGCCAGCTGTTTTCTGGTGCAGCGCCGCAACCGCATCGATCACGTCGAGGACGACGGGTCGATCATCTGCCAGGACTGCGCCTGACACCTGTGGCCGGGTTGCCGTCAAACGGCACGCCGGTTGACGGGCAAAGATCGTTGGCCTGCCCGGCAGCTGCCGGGCCGCAGCCCACCGTCACCGGTGACCGCCCACGGCCCGCACAGTCCGGCACACCCCTTTTCCCAACGCCACCCGGCCCGCCGGTGGCTGCCCCGCGGTGCGGGGCGGCCACCGGTTTTTGATCTGCGGGCGCCCCAACCCTCCCGCCCGCCCGTCGGCGGGTGGGAGGCGGCAGGCAACCTGCCTGCCGGGGTGACGGTGTGTGCGTCACTGGCCGCCGGAGGTGTGTGCCACCGGCGGTCAGGAGCTACTGCGTCGTCGAATTGCGGGCCAGATGGGGGACAAACGAGGAGATGAGTTTTTCCGGGTGGCTGGTTGATATCAGCCAGTAGGGGACCGGATCGCCGTCGTCGTCGACCAGCACGAACATGGCCATCTGGGTGATCCAGCCGTGACTGACGACAAAGGCCGCCGGATCCAGCTGTCTGCCCATGGCGGTGAATTTCGCCGACTCCGGAACCGCCATGCAGCGGGCCACCGCATCGGCGGGCAGCTCCGCCCCGCCGGCGTGAAGCCACCGCACGCCCTCGTTGTCCTCGACGACCTCAATGACCGTCGACGACCATTTCAGCAGCACGGTCACCGCGGCGGCGGAAAACAGTGCCAGCGGGATCCATAAAAAGTATTCGTTGCGGTTGTGGGCCATCTGACCGGTAAGAAGTGCCACCACCAGTGCGCCGAGCAGCCACCAGTACCAGGGCACCCACAGTTTTTCCCGGTAGATCACGCCGTGGGGGGTCTTGTTGCCTATCGGTGAACTCACAGGGTCCTACTGTACCGGTAGTCGGTGGGTGTGCAGTCAAGCCAAACCCCGCGTGCCGGCCGCGCGGGCGACGATATAGGCTAGGCGGCTGTGACCGACACCAATGCCGCGCCCTGCACCGCCGACGATCACCGGACCCCGCCGGTGATCAGGCTGAAGAAACTTTCCGACCAAGCCACCATCCCCGTGCGCGCCCACCGGGGTGATGCCGGGGTGGATCTGGCCGCGGTCGAGGCGGTGACGCTGCAACCGGGGCAGCGCGCCCTGGTGGCCACCGGTATCGCCATTGCGCTGCCGCTGGGTTATGTGGGTCTGATCCATCCGCGCAGCGGCCTGGCGTGGAAAAAGGGCCTGTCGGTGGTCAACACGCCGGGCACCATTGATGCCGATTACCGCGGTGAAATCAAGGTCTGTCTGATCAACCACGACCCGGCGCAGCCCATCGAGATCCGGCCCGGCGACCGTATCGCCCAGCTGCTGGTGCAGAAAGTCGAGCTGGTCGATTTCGTGGAAACCGACAGCCTGGACGAGACCGGCCGCGGCACCGGCGGCTACGGCTCCACCGGGGTGTAGGTGCCGCACACCACCCGCCCGCCCCGGCAGCGGCGGAGCAGCCGCTACTGAAGCGGATGTGAAAGCAACCTGAATTCCCGCTTTGCCGGGGCACCTGGCTCAGCCTGCGGCAACCGGGCGCGCTAGTGTTTGGCTTGGGGGCCGCCGCTGCACCGCGCACCGGCACCGGCCACCCACCTGTTGACACCACCAGACATAGACCACCAACCACCGGGCCACCAGCGCGTGCCGACCCGGACCCGACGAAGGCGAGAACAAACGATGGGACTTTTCAACCTCGGCAAAAAGGGCAACCACGCGGCGGACAATCCGGACGCCGAACCGGCTGACAGTACCGGCCGGGCCGATACCCCGCCGCCGGAGCCGGCCTCACTGGCTGAAACCGTCGCCGCCAACCCCACCCCCGCCCACGAGGCCGTCACCACCGACATCGGCCCCTACGACGGGGACCGGGTCGCGGTGGAGGAGTTCGATTTCACCGATTTTGCCGAAGGCGTCCTGGATTTGGGCAGTGTGAAAATGGCGGTGCCGAAAGGCTCCCAGGTGCAGGTGGAGATGGGGGAAAACGGCCCGAAAATGCTGCATGTCCTCACTCCCCACGGCAGGCTCACCCCGGTGGCATTCGCCGCCCCCCGCTCGGCCGGCCAGTGGGACGAGTCCCTCGCCGAGATCGCCGAATCGATGGAAAACGACGGCCTGATGGTGGCGGTGGAACGCGGCCCCTGGGGCAATGAAGTTGTCGGCCGGGCCGCCAACGCCGTGATCCGCCTCATCGGTGTCGATGGACCCCGGTGGCTGTTGCGCACCACCGTGGCCTCCCCGGTGGATTCCGCCGACGAGATGGCCACCCTGGCCCGGGAATGCATTGCCCGCAGCTTCGTCTACCGCGGCAGTGACCCTATTCCGGCCGGAACCTCCCTGCCGGTGGTGCTGCCCGAGGACATGGCCGACCAGCTGCGCACCATGGTTGCCCAGCAGCAGGCCAAGAAATCCGGCGGCGCCCCGAAGCTGCCCAACAACCACTACCCGCCGCAGCAGAACGCCCCCAGCATCCCGGCGATGCAGCGGATCAACACCGATTTGAACAACACCCCGGAGAACTGACAGCGTGCCCACACCGGTCAATCCCCCCGCCCAGTCCACCACCAACACAGACGAACCCGACCAGCAGACCCTGCTGGAGCAAATGGGCGGATTGGGCGGCATCGTCTCGTCGACCCTGCCGATCCTGGTGGTGATTTTCGGCAACAAATACTGGGGTCTTGTGCCCACCCTGCTGGGTGCCCTGGCGGTGGCCGCCGCCATCTTCGTCTGGCGGCTGGTGCGCAAGGAAAACCTGCAGCCGGCGATCTCCGGGTTCATCGGGGTGGCCATCGGCGCGGGCATCGCCTGGGTCACCGGCGACGCCAAGGGGTATTTCCTCTACGGCATCTGGATGTCGCTGCTGTTCGCCATCGTGTTCGTGGTCTCGATGATTGTCCGCTGGCCGATGGTGGGCGTGATCTGGCTGGGGATCAACGGCCATTCCACCGCCTGGCGGAAAGTCACCGCCGCCCGCCGCCACTACCAGGTGGCCACCGCCGCCTGGGCGGTGGTGTTTCTCGCCCGCTTCATTGTGCAGCGCCACTTCTACACCATTGATGCCACCGATGCGCTGGGGATCGCCAAAATCCTCATGGGCTGGCCGCTGACAGCACTTGTGGTGATCCTTACGGTGTGGATGGTCAAACGGGCCTCCCGGGACATCGAGGACTACGAAAACGCCACCGGCGAGGTCATTATCGCCCGGGAGCCGGACACTGCGCCGGACCAGCCCGGTCC
>NZ_JAFLEQ010000003.1:436931-536712 GCF_017307055.1 Corynebacterium mendelii
CGGAGGCGGATCCGGCCCCCGCGGCGGGATCCCGCCCGGACCCGGCTTCCGACTAGCCCGGTCCACCGCCGCCCCCGGCCTGCCCGGGGCGGGCTTTTTCTCTTCCGCGCCGCCCAGGTGTCAACCTGGGCGGCGCGGCGTGTGATGGGGCGGCAGCCGCGCGGTGTCGGTCCGTGCCGATTCGCGTGCGGGAGCTTCGGCACCTACTGTTGGGTGTTTGACCGCCTGCTGCACACCGGCACCGATTGTTCACCATTCGACCAGGAGTCCCCATGACACAGCCCGATCCGACCAACCCGCGCCTTGCTGCAGGGGATACGGCAACAGTCACCATCACCCGTCCCTGCCACGGGGGCGGCGGTATCGGTGAACTTCCCGACGGCCGGGTCGTCATGGTTGCCGACGCACTTCCCGGCGACGTGGCCGAGGTGCGTGTGACCAGGTCGAAAAAAAGCTTCGCCCTGGCTGAGATCGTGTCGCTGACACCGTCTGATATCCGGGTGCCGCAGCGCTGCCCGGCCGCGGCCGCCGGTGCCGGCTGCTGCGATTTCGGCCATGTCGATCCGGACGCCGCGCCGGAGCTGAAAAAAGATGTGGTCACAGACCAGCTGCGGCGCATCGGCCGGCTCGATGTCGGGAAAACCCCGCCCGCCGGGGGCATTACCGTCGCCACCGCGAAGCCCTACCAGGGGTGGCGTACCCGGGTGCGTTTGGGCGTTGACGATGAGGGCCGGGCGGGGCTGCGGGCCGCGAAATCAAACCGGATCATCACCAGCCGGTGCGCGCAGACCGTGCCGGGGCTGACCGACGGCATCATCGGCGATGACGCGGCCCGGTTCACCCCGGGCATGGAAGTGGTGGCCGTCATCGATGGCCTGGGCAGACGCCATGTCGTCGAGGTTCCCCGGCCGGGCCGCGGAAAAAGGGCCACAGCCTCGAAGGCGACCGTAATCGAAGGCACCGGGGAGGTGACCGAAACACTCGGCGAATTGGCCTGGCGGTTGCCCGCCACCGCTTTCTGGCAGGCACATACCGCGGCCCCGGGCCTGCTGGCCGAAGCAATCAGCAGACTCACGGCCGAGGGTCTGCGGGTCGTTGATCCGACATTGACCGATGACCGGTCGGCCGGCTGGGATCTCTACGGCGGTGCGGGTGTGTTCGCCCCGGCGCTGGGGGAAGCCCTGGAAGAAGCCGTCGGCGAGGATGTGACCGTCTATTCGGTGGAAGCCTCGGCTGCGGCGGCCGCATCCGGGCGGCAGGCACTGGCGGACATACCCGTCACCTTCGTCACCGGCGATGTGGCAGCTGCCGTCGCACAGCTTCCCGCCCCGCTGGGTGTGGTCTGTGACCCGCCGCGCACCGGCGCCGGGGAAAAAGCCATTGCCGCTTGCGCCGCGGCCGCCCCGCCGGTGGTGGTGCATCTGGGCTGTGACGCGGCAACATTTGCCCGTGACACCGGCTCCTGGATGGCGCACGGCTATCGGCTGCACCGGCTGGAGATCATCGACACCTTCCCCGGAACCCACCATGTGGAAAGCATCGGCCTGTTCGTCCGCAACTGACCCACCGTCCCACCCCACAGCCGGAGGTATGGGTTACCTTGTTTTCCGGTGGGCGGCGCCGACCAGAGTAGGATTGGGCGGAAGCCCCACCCCGGCTTAACGACTTTCAAGACAAGTGACGAGAAACGACTGGAACTGGATCTTCTGACTGATGGGAATGATCGACCGCATATCCTCGCCCGCTGACGTGCAAGCACTCGATGAGCAGCAGCTTGAACTCTTGGGCGCCGAGATCCGCGACTTCCTTGTCGAAAAAGTGTGCGCCACCGGTGGACATCTGGGTCCCAACCTCGGGGTGGTGGAGCTGACACTGGCCATCCACCGGGTGTTCAACTCGCCGGAGGACCCGATTATTTTCGATACCTCCCACCAAAGCTACGTCCACAAAATCGTCACCGGCCGGGCGAATGGTTTCGATCAGCTGCGGCAAAAAGGCGGCCTGTCCGGCTACACCGACCGCGGGGAATCCGAACACGACTGGACCGAATCCTCCCACGCCTCGGCTGCCCTGTCGGTGGCCGACGGTTTGGCCAAAGCTTTCGCGCTGTCCGGCCGCAACGACCGCACCGTTGTCGCCGTTGTCGGCGACGGGGCGCTGACCGGGGGAATGTGCTGGGAAGCACTGAACAATATCGCCGCGAACAAAAACCGCAAGGTGGTCATTGTCGTCAACGACAACGGCCGCAGCTATTCGCCGACCATCGGCGGGCTGGCCGACAATCTGGCGCAGCTGAGAATGCAGCCGTTCTACGACAAGGTGATGGACACCGGTAAAACCACCCTCAATTCGATGGGCTGGTTCGGCAAACGCACCTTCGAGGGCCTGCGGGCGGTCAAAGAAGGCATCCGCCACACCGTCATTCCGGAGGAGATGTTCCCGGAACTGGGGATGAAATACGTCGGGCCGGTCGACGGGCACAATCTCAAAGACCTGCAGAGCGCTTTCCGCTACGCCAAGTCCTACCAGGGGCCGCTGATTGTTCACGTGGTCACCGAAAAAGGCCGCGGCTATGCGCCGGCGGAAAACAATCTTGCGGATCTGATGCATTCGACCGGCATCATTGATCCGGAGACCGGTAAACCGCGCACCGTCACCAAACCCGGGTGGACGTCTGTTTTCTCCAGGGAACTGATCAGGCTGGGTGAAAAACGCCGGGATATTGTGGCCATTACCGCCGCGATGGCCGGACCCACCGGCCTGGCGGAGTTCGCCGAGCACTATCCCGACCGGTGCTTCGACGTCGGTATCGCCGAACAGCACGCAATCACCTCGGCGGCTGGGCTGGCTCTCGGCGGAATGCATCCGGTGGTGGCCGTCTACTCGACGTTCCTCAACCGGGCTTTCGATCAGCTGCTGATGGATGTGGCGTTGCTGAAACTGCCGGTCACAGTGGTTTTGGACCGGGCGGGGGTCACCGGTTCCGACGGGCCCAGCCACAACGGGGTGTGGGATATGTCGATCTGCGGCATTATCCCGGGGCTGAGACTGGCGGCCCCCCGCTGCGCCGACACCCTGAAACAGGCCCTGGCCGAGGCCCTCGACATCAGCGACGGGCCGACCGTCATCCGCTTCCCCAAGGGAGCGCTGCCCCCGGCACTGGAATCAATGGGGCGCATGCCCGACGGGTGTGACATGGTCACCTACACCGCCGAGTGTCTGCTCAACGACGAGATCGCCGGGCGGGACAACCCGGGAACCAGCGACAGCATCGTCACCGTGCTGCTGGTGGCGGTGGGGGCGATGGTCCACCCGGCTGTCGCCGCCGCCAAGCAACTGGCCGCCCATGACATCAACGTCACCGTGGTTGACCCCCGCTGGCCGGTGCCGGTTCCGCCGACCGTGGTGAACTTCGCCGACACCCACGATCTGGTCGTCACCATTGAAGACGGGGTCATCCACGGTTCCGTCGGGTCGATGGTGCAGGAAGTGCTCAACGCCGCAGAGATCGACACTCCCGTCCGCCAGCTGGCGGTGCCGGAGAGATTCCTCGCCCACGCCTCCCGCCGGGAAATCATGGATGACATCGGTCTTTCCGCCGAGGGCATCGCTGCAGCGGTGCTTGGCTGGGTGGATGGTCTCACCGCCGGTGAGCCGGGCACAGCGGAGTCGTAGCCGACAGTGGCCGGGGCACACCGGTCAGCGACTTCCCCGGGGTGCGGGAACACGGCTTGGGAAACGGCTCCACCGGCCACCAGGGGCAGCTTAGCCCCGGTCGCCGAAGATAACCGCCGCCATCGTCGGGGCGGTCAACCCGATCTGCCAGGGGCGGGCTTCCAGCCGGGTCATCTCGTCAATGAGTTCACCGATGCAGACAATGGAGTGTTCCTCCACCGTAAGCCACACGAGTTCGCGCACGGTGGCCGGTTTGAGCAGATTTTCCAGTGGAACATCAACTTCATCGGCGATGTCCTGGAGGCTGTGGCGCACATCGGCCAGTACTGCTTCGGCTTCCGGGTAATTGGCCCACCCGGAACGGCCCGGCACCCGGTGGGGGCGCCTGACCGGACCCGGCCAGGTGGCCGGGTCGGTGTTGCGGGCTGCGGCGATGACCTGGAACCACTTGTGCCGCGCCCCCCGGTGCCTGCCCGGAAAACCCTTGACTTTGGCCAGTTCATCGGGACTGTCGGGAAGTGTGCGGGCGGCCGCCAGCATGGCCCGGTTGGACAGAACCCGGCCAACGGCCACATCCCTGCTGCGGGCGCTTTTCTCCCGCTCGGTCCACAGCGCCCGGAAAACACAGCGCTGCTCGTTGGATTTCAGGCCCAGCACCCCTTTGGAGTCCTGCCAGGTGTGCGCCATATCCGACAGCCCGTGGTCGTGGGTGCGCAGAATATAGTCGAATTCCTCCTCCGCCCAGTCGAGTTTCCCCTGCAGTGACAGGATCTCGGACATGGCTTCGGCAAGTTCGATGAGAAGTTCCACATCCAGGGCGGCGTAGGTCAGCCAGTCGGCGGGCAACGGTCTGGTGGACCAGTCCTCCCAACCGTGGTTTTTCGCCAGCTCGTAGCCGAGCACCTGCTCGACCATCGCGCCCAGATTGACTTTGCTGTATCCGGCCAGCCGGCCGGCCAGTTCGGTGTCGAACAGGCTTCCCGGGTACAGTCCCAGCTCCGCCAGGCACGGCAGGTCGGTGGTGGCCGCGTGGATGATCCAGTCCACACCGTTGATCGCCGGGGCCAGGTGGGCGGTGACCACTTCCCGCAGGCCTTCCGGGTCAATGAGCACCAGACCGGCACCGCGGCGTTTGAATTGCAGGACGAAAGCCCGGTCGTCGTAGCGGTACCCGCTGGCCCGTTCCGTGTCGACTGCGAGCGGGCCGATACCGCCGGCCAGAAGCTCCGCCGCCTGCCGGATTTCCCGGGCACTGTGTGCCAGTGGGGGAACCCCGTCGCGGGGTGCGGAAAGTGCGTGGGCCATGGATTCCAGTTTAATACCCGGGACTCGGGCCGCGCCGGCGAATCGGCCAACCCGCCTGCCGCGGGAGACGGTGGGTGAAACGGCGGTGACACGGACGGGACACAGAAAAATCCGCCGGCCCGGATGCGGCGGGCCGGCGGCGCGGTGATGGCCGGGGAACGCGGGAAACCAACCCGGTCGCTGCTGTCAGCGGGGGGTGATGGAGGCTGTTCCCTCTTCCGGAAGACCCGCCGCATGGGCCAGGACCTCGGCGAACGCCTCCACATGGTGGTTCAGATCCAGGCCGGTGGCAGTCCACGAGGCGCGCAGCTCCAACTGGTAGGCGCGCGGCGGGCCGCCGATCTCGCCGAATCTCATCGAGGAGGTGGCTGTGACCGTGCCACCCAGATTGGTGTAGCCGGCGCCGTTGGTGTCCAGTGCTTCTTTCAGCCAGTCCCAGGCGACCTCCGGCATGAGCTGATCCTGGGCCATGACATGGTCGACATCGGCCTGAATGTAGGCCACCATCCGCATCTGCCCGTCCCACGCTTCGTCGGCCGCGGGATCGTGCAGCAGAATCAATCTGCCGAAAGCATCGCCGTCGGAGTGCACCGGCAGCGACAGATCATCCGGCAGGGCAGGGGTGACTTCCAGGCCCACGGCATGCGAGTAGGGGGCCAGCCGCTGGGGAGGTCGGATGGTGCCGAGGGTGATCTGTTCGCGGAGGCACGCGGCGTGCATGGCTTCGACAGCCCGGTTGAACTGTTCCGGGGTAGTCTCGTCGCGGCAGTCAGCGGCACTGCCGGCTTCTCGCAGGAGGTTGTCAGAGTCGGTCACGGATTTGAACTTAACCTGTTTGCCCGTGTAAACGGGAAAGGCGCGCCGAAGCAACGCGAATCGCGGGCGGGATATCGGGACAAACAGCCGTCTACAACTTATGATGGATAACCAGACCGACTTACGACCGGTGCCGGTAGTTCCACCGCTGGCGTCAGGTGACAGCACAGTCGCCCGGGACTGGCGGAAAAACATAAAGCTCAGGCCGTATGTGAAGTTGGATCAGGGACGTTTTTGTTCCATCCCGCAGGGGTCCACCCCCGCGGGTGATGGGGCAGGCGGTAGTCTGTCCCCTGTTGCGGCTGATGTGCCGGAGTCCCGTTATCTGGTGACAGACAGCGGGCCGCCGGCGGGACACCCCACAGCCGCAGCTATTTTTGCGGCACCCGGTCACACACCGGTCGGCGGCCCCGGGCCGCTGTGCAGCGGAAAACACACCACGTCAAGAAAGGACGCAGCCACAAGTGGCCGACCAGAAAAACATCGAGGCGCTCAATCAGGTTCAGCGCTACACCCAGTGGATCAGTTTCACCGTCGACGACAAGGCGCTGCGCGACGGTGATGTCGACGCGGCCATGGCGGAAGCGAAGGAGTTCTTCTCCTCGTTTGCCACCATTGATCCGGAAGTCATCGACGACAGCACCGGTACCCCGCACCTTCCCCCGGAGACCGTGGTCCGTGGTGTCTACGACACCTCATCGATCCGGGAAGGCTCCGACTTCCTGATCTGGTGGCACGCCAAGGAACTGGAGAGCATCCAGGAATCCTTCCATGCTTTCAAACGCACCGCCCTGGGCCGTGCATCCACCGTCGCCTGGTCTGGCACCGGTGTCCACCACCCCAGCGAGTTCAACAAAGAACACCTGCCGACGTTCATCCGCGGGGAAGAAGGCGGCGACTGGATGACCGTCTACCCCTTCGTCCGCTCCTACGACTGGTACCTGCTTGACACCAACGACCGTCGCCGAATCCTTCTCGAGCACGGCCAGATGGGCCGCAAGTACCCGGATGTGAAAGCCAACACCGTCTACGCGTTTGCCCTCGGTGATTACGAGTGGATGCTGGCCTTCGAATGCGACGACATGTCCCGCATCATGGAGCTGATGCACTCCATGCGTTACACCGAAGCCCGCCTGCATGTCCGCAACGAGCTGCCCTTCCACTCCGGCAAACGCATCTGCCCGGCGGAACTGGTCGACAAGCTCAGCTGCCGCGGCAAATAAGCCCGTGCCCGCCGTCGCTGACGCGGTGGCGGGAGACGGCTGCGGATGAAAATCCCGAACAACCCGACCCTTGTCATCTGGTGGAATGCCGGATGACAAGGGTCGGTTTTTTGTGGCTGTTGACACCGGCCGGGCGGTATCAGGCGTCATCAGTTGTCGGATGAAGATCCAGACAAATCGAATTGATGCAGTAGCGCTGGTCGGTTGGCGTGTCGAAGCCTTCCCCGGAAAACACGTGCCCGAGGTGTGAATGACAGTTCGCGCAGATAACTTCGGTCCGGGTTCGGCCCAGGGAATGGTCGGGGCGCAACACAACGGCATCGCTGTCGGCCGGGGAGAAAAACGACGGCCAGCCGCAGCCGGAATGGAATTTGGTGTCCGAGCGGAACAGTTCGGCACCACAGGCCCGGCAGGAGTAGACGCCCTGGGTGTCTGTATCGGTGTATTCACCTGTTCCGGGCGCTTCGGTGCCGGCCTGCCGTAAGACACGGAATTCTTCAGCGCTGAGTCGTTCAGCCCACTGCTGATCGGTCAGTTGTGAAAAATCATCGGGAAGGGGATGGTTCATGGCGGCGGGGACCTTACCTTGTCTGGGACAGTGACGGGTAAAAAAACAGTGCGGGCGGAACCGGCAGGATCACCGGATTCCCACCAACACAGCCACTAACAGTTTAGAAACCGCTCCACAGGACAGGGACAACAAGCCCGGTACACAAAGAACAGGGGCACCGTCCCGCGGCCCGTCTCGTGGGCGGGTGGACCGGGCCGCGGGGGTGGGGCCTGCTGCTTAGCGGACCAGACCCATATCCGACTGGGTGCCCATAAGGCGGCGGGCCTGGATCAGCCGGTCCCTGTCGCCTCGCCGCAGGGTCTTGCGGTCAAACAGCCACGCCAGTTTGGCGATCCACTCCTGTTCGCTGGCATCGGGGTTGTTGGCCTGCACGTAGCGCCAGGCGTTGGCAAGTTCAACCGAGGAGACTTCCTTCAGCGGGCGGCTGCCGACCGTGGTGTTCGGGCGAAACACCCTCCAAATGGTCGGATCGATGTCGGCAGGCCACAGAAATCCTTCACCGTCCAGGGTGATGGTATCGAGGTTTTCCAGCTGGCGGCGCAGGGCAGCTGCCGAGGACCGGCTCAGGCGTTTGCGGCCGCACGCCTTTTTGATCAGCCTGCTGACGCGGTCAATGTGGACCGGACCTTCCACCCTGACAACCTGGATGGCTACCTCGGCGACAGCCTCCCGGCTGGCTTTGCTGCGCATGTTGTCCAGCATTGCCGGGGTTCCTATTTCCTTGACTGTCCAGGGAACGAACGCCCGGGCGCAGACGCCACCGGCACAGGGCTGTTCCACCTGGCCGGGGGCCGGCTCGTTGGTCCTGGCAATGGCATCGGCCTCGTAGACGTAGGTCTTCAGGGCGGCGACGCCCCGGTCGTCATTGAAGGCTTTCAGCAGCGCCGAGGCGGAGTGTGCAACGGTGACGCAGTCGTCGACCGTGAGTTCCTCGGTGTGTGCCCAGTTATTGCGGATATCCCGCAATCTGGCGGCGTAGGCGGGAACATTGACCATCTGGTCGTTGTCACGGAACGGCTGAATATTGCCGTAGTACATGTACAGGGCGAGCAGCTGGATCGACACGTCGGTCCTCTTGACCTCCTTGCTGGTTCTGGGGTGGTAGTGCTCCAGGAACGCGTCGAACCAGTCCTGGCCGGCGTATGTGGCAGCGAAGTATTCGCTCATGCGCTCGTCGAGCCGGGTGGCGAGAAAGCCCATCACCACTGTCACGAAGGAAGCGCATTTGGCGGCGTTGATGTTGGTGTGCATGTCAATCTCCTCGATTGTTTTTGTTGGGGTTGCAGACCGGAAGAAAGGGATTTGTCCCGGATTTTCCTGCCTTTGTTGGCTGGAATGATTTAAAGTTATCAATCCGCCCCCAGATGGACTTCGCTGTCACGGCTCGAAGGAATCGAACAGAAAATCTAATAAAATGGGCATTGTATGTTAAATGCGCTGTTAGCAGCGAATGATCGGGTGGGACTCCACGTGCCGTCCGGGGGTGAAACAAGCTGTTTTCAAAAGGCTTCACGGGTGTTTTTTACGGCCATTGGCCACCGGTGAAAACCGCCGAAAACAATGTCTTCGGTTCTTGCGTGTCAGTTTAATGAGATCGCTGACGATGAAACCCCAAGATGAAGCGGATGAAAAGAAGAGTGGTTTGGTTTTGATATGGCCTTGTCAATGAATTGCAATCTGCGGAAAAAAATATCAATCTGAAAAACAAATGGCTTGTTGAAAGTAGTTGAGGCTTACCGGAATAAGGGTGAGGAACCATATATTCGGTATGGCTTTGCACCCTTGAAAACAATTCCTTTTCTGTCTAGTTTTCGTGGGGAACGGCCCAGTGGCGGCCGCAGTATTCCACGTGGTGTGCGCCGGCAATCGTTACGGCACCAACCGCGCGGAAGGCAAAGGAGAATGTGTTGAACGACACCAAGGTTGCGGCCCATGTGCATGAGCCGCATGAGCAAAGTCACGCCGCCAAGCTGAACTGGTTGCGGGCAGGAGTGCTCGGCGCCAACGACGGCATTGTCTCGGTGGCGGCCCTGATGATGGGTGTCATCGGTGCCAGCCAGTCAGCATCGGTGATTGCCATGACCGGTTTTGCTTCCACTGTCGCCGGTGCGGTGTCCATGGCGCTGGGCGAGTACGTGTCAGTGTCCGCGCAGCGGGACACCGAAAAAGTAATGATCAAAAAAGAAAAGTGGGAATTGGCTGAACTGGTCCATGAAGAGCACGAGGAAATGGTCCAGATTCTTGTCGGATACGGCATTTCCGAACCCACCGCGCGAAAGGCCACCACTGAAATTGAGTCGGGTGATCCACTGCCGGCCCACCTTCAGCTTGAACTGGGAATTGCCCAGGATGACTTGACCAGCCCGTGGGCTGCCGCAGGCTCATCCGCCCTGGCATTTATTGTGGGCGCTATTTTGCCGATGTGTGCGGTGTTGCTGGCCCCGCCATCCGTGACCGCCCTCGCACTGGTGATTGTCACCTTGGGCACACTGGCCTTAACGGGTGCCATCTCGGCGAAAATCGCCGGAACCAGTATTCCTCTCGCCGTGCTGCGGCTGGTGGTCGGCGGTGGATTGGGCCTTGCCGTCACCTACGGGGTGGGCATGCTGGTCGGTGTGGCCGTGTGATGTTCCGGATCATCCGTGGGGTGGAGCCGCTAATCAGTTGCCGGCCGCTGGCGCGGCGTCATCGGTGACAGCAACTGGTTGGGGCGCGGTGCGGTTATTCGTGGTGTCCTGCTCTGACAGTGCCTGCCGCTGCTGGCGCATGAGCCGTCCGTCAGCCAGCCACCAACCGACAGCGGTACCGGCGACGGAAATAATGATCAGCCCCCAGCCTGCGCAGGCAAGAAAGTCGTTGACCCAACGGCCGGTGTGGAAAAGACCGTCTTTCCAGGAGTCCGGGGTCAAAACGCAGTAGACACCCACCCAGGACACCCACGATTTCATTGCCGACCGTTTGAGTACGACCGTGAAAAACAGCGGGATGAGCAGCATCGAGTAGTACATCTGGCCCAGTGACGACAGAAAGAACACGCCGGTGAGCAAAAGCCCGGCAGTGTGGGTGGCCCATGTCAGCGGGGCCGAGAACCTGTAGCGGGCCAGGAATACAACAGCTATCAGGCAGGCGGCGGCAAACAGGAAAAACCAGAACTTCTCCTGCCAGGTCGGCATCCCGAAATATGCGGCGATACCGGGAAGCGACGAGTTGGAATAGTCACGGGCAACACCCAGATACGGCATGAGTCTGGTGACGTAGTCCGGCGCATCGACCAGCAGGAACCAGCCAATGACATTGAGCACGGCCGGGACAACCAGCCCGAGGATTACAGGAACAAACCGCCCCCGGGCAAAGGGCAAAAACAACAGTGGCAAAAAGATCGGTTTGATCAATATCAGTACGCCGATCACCAGACCGGCAATCCAGTCCCTGTCGCGCAGCACAGCCCACAAGTAACAGACGAATCCGAGAAGCAGGATGCCGTTGATATTGGAAAACACCAGTGTGTTTCTGACTGCTTCGGAGAAAAACGCCAGGGTGATCACCGCCGGCAAAACCACGGATTTCAGGCTGTATCCGAAAAGACGGGTGGTGACAGCCATGGCCACAACAATGGCTGCCGCGTTGACTCCGATGAACAGCAGCCGGGCGATGGAAAAATTGTCCGTTATCCCCAATGGGGAGAGTAAAACTGTGGCGCCGGGGGAGTACAGGTAGTGCGGGTCGACGAAATAATAGGTTTCGTTGTAGACAGCTTCACCGGCCAGGAACCGGCGCAGCGCCGAGTAGACGGTCGTGAAGTCATCGGTGACTGAGCCGTTGACGGCAAGGATGAAAACCCGGTGCACCATGAGGATGATCGCGAGCGGCCAGAAAATGCAGCGCCCGGTTGCGTCGAAGGCGGTTGTTTTCAAGGGATCGCCCGGTTTGGGTTCAGCGAATCCCAGAGCAGGGGATGTCCACACTGTCGCCATTGTCCGTCTCATGTTGCTTGTCACCGTACAAACCCTACCGGCGCGCCCGGCCCGATATGGGGTGCCCCGCCCGATGGCAGTAAAGTTTCCGGCCCGATCCAACCGGTATGGCGCCATGGCAGCAACCGGTTATGGGCGGGCATGAAAAAACCGGACCGGGCTGTTGCCCGATCCGGTTTCGTGGAGCGGATGACGAGACTCGAACTCGCGACCCTAACCTTGGCAAGGTTATGCGCTACCAACTGCGCTACATCCGCACGGTGATTTAATTATAGGGAAGATGGCTTCAGTGGGCCAGTTCCCAGTGCGCGATACTGGGATCGAACCAGTGACCTCTTCCGTGTCAGGGAAGCGCTCTCCCGCTGAGCTAAACGCGCGGGAAACGGACTGATGTCCGTGGAGCGGATGACGAGACTCGAACTCGCGACCCTAACCTTGGCAAGGTTATGCGCTACCAACTGCGCTACATCCGCATGATTATTTAGTTGTGGGGATTTCTCTCTAAATCCCTGTGCGCGATACTGGGATCGAACCAGTGACCTCTTCCGTGTCAGGGAAGCGCTCTCCCGCTGAGCTAAACGCGCTTGGAGGTGGAAACGGGAATCGAACCCGTGTGCACGGTTTTGCAGACCGTTGCCTAACCACTCGGCCATTCCACCGTGGTATTCAGGTTTGAGACCATACCAGAGCGGATGACGAGACTCGAACTCGCGACCCTAACCTTGGCAAGGTTATGCGCTACCAACTGCGCTACATCCGCATATCGAACACCGGCCGTGAAGCAGAACTACACGGTGTGTAAGACGATGGATAACATTATATTGCCGGGGACTGTTTCGACAAATCCCCAGTTCGCCGTGGTGGTGTGGGTGCTCGCCGCCCGTGGAAACACCATCGGTGTTGGCTTTGTGCATGATCCCTCACCAAGCTGTGCGACTTACAGAACGTGCCGGATCAGCTGGCGGGGGAATTTTTCCGGCGACAGCTGGCGGAGAAGGGAAAACCCCGGGGTGCTGTTGACTGACGTTGGCGTTCTTCGGCGTCACCGTTCGAGCACGGTTGGATGTATCGCGGACCCAGTGACGGTACGCTTTAAAAAGTAAGTGACAAAGCCGCCGCGGTCGCAGGCGGTGAAGCGGAAAAAGAGGGCTAAACGACGGGGCGATGGTGGCGTAACACCAGCGTGAGCTGGCGATTATGTAGCCGAGAATGTGACATGCTAAATTATTGCGGTGCACGCGAGATCATCGCGCAGCACATGCATACGGTCCCATGGCTCAGTGGAAGAGCGTTCCGTTCACACCGGAAAGGTCGCTGGTTCGATCCCAGCTGGGACCACAGACAGCAAATATCCGTCAGCCCCGGCTGGCGGATATTTCGCATTTCAGGGGTTTTGCTTCTCCCGGCCATGTTCCCAAGCGGTGATTGGTCGGGCATGGAGGAACCCGCCAGTGTGGCGGCAGGCTGTCGGGGGTGGAATGGGACACGGCGAGTGGGGTTTGAAAACACAGGCGATACTTCCGGGTCTCCCGCGGCCGCACAGGAAATCCCAGACGCGGAAAATAGGCGCTGAACAGTGTGGGTTCACAGTTTTCGCCGCCGGTGGGTGCGCCCCAATCCGGGGCTGCCCCCACCCGGAGTTCAACGCCGGTAGTTGAGGTGTTTCCGGCAGGACGGGTGTGCGGGTTTGAAAAGATGCGGGAACTAATCGGCGGCCATGGCCGACTACTTAACAAGGGCGTCCGATCGATTGGGTGATCGCTGCTGTGGTTTCCCACCCGATTGGCCGCTTTTTCAACTCGGGCCAGGTAACGCGCCTTGTCCCGATCATGTGGCGGAATTGGTCGCGACGATGGTGACCGCTTGTCTTCCGGGGCGGTGCGCCGCATGACCGGCGGCAGGTTGTGCCGGTAGAAATACCGCGCTTCCTTTTTGTTTTGGTGGAGGTGCAAAATTTTCACCGATGACAGCTTGTTGCCGCCGGTAGCTTATAGTTGCGCTAGGGGCCGGTCGTTTAGCCCAACCACAAGCTGTACAATCCGGCGCCAGGGTTGCATTCGCAACTCTGCTATCGCAGTGTCCCGCTGTTCAACAAGGAAAGATGAAGGTTTTACTCTGTGCTGATTGATCCTGCATTCCGCCGTAACAGGTGGGCTACCAAGTTGGTGGCGGGAGCTTTCGCTGCGGTTGCTGTTGCGGTACCGACAGGGCTGACCGGGGCTGTGGCCCCGCCCGTTGCTGTCGCCCACGACAGTGTCATCAATTCCAAACCTGAAGACGGCGGCACGGTTGCCGAATTCCCCCGGGAAATCGTGCTGGAATTTTCCGGGATTCCCAAGCCGAACTTCAACACGGTGGCAGTATCCAATGCGGATACCCGTGAGGTGCTGTTCTCCGTGGAACCGATACTCGACCAACAGTTCGTCCACGTCGATGTTCCGGCGGATATTGATCCGGGGCCGGGCAATTACCTTGTCGGCTTCCAGATCACTTCGTCGGATGGTCACGCTACCCGGGGTGGCGTGACGTTTTCTGTTGCTGTCAAACCGGAAGATGTCACAACTGACGGTGAATTCCATGACAACACCCCTGCATCCGGTGATTCCTCCGGCCCGTCCCTCGGGTTGGTCGTCGGATGTATCGCCATTGTCGGCATCCTTGCCGCTGTGGTGTTTCTGTACGTAAAACGAAAGTGAGATCTCTTCCTATGACTACAACCTTTACCCGCGCATCCATCGCACTCGTATCTGCAGCCGCCCTGACCTTGGCTGGTTGCGGCAAAGATACCGACGCTGGTGACGCCACGGAGGCAGCCACCTCGGCTGCCGCCGCCGCATCCACCGCAGCATCCAGTGCCAAGGAGGCCGCCACCTCCGCAGCGTCCGAGGCAAGTGCCACGGCAAGCTCGGCGGCAAACTCCGCCACAGGTGTGTTCACCAGTGACAACATCATGTTCAAAGACGCCTACGTCAAGGCTGCTTACGCCAAGGAGTCGCCGGAAACCGACGGCATGGTTGGCATGACCGCTATTTTCGGCACCATCGTCAACAAGTCCGATGAAACGGCCCACATTGTTGCATTCACGGACAACACCGGTGCTAAAAGCCATGAAATCCACGAAGTGGTCAACGGCAAAATGCAGGAGAAAGAAGGCGGCCTGGTCATCGACGCCGACTCCGAGCATGTTCTTAAGCCCGGTAGTGACCACCTGATGCTGATGGGTCTGACAAAGGACATCAAACCGGGTGAGAAAATTACTGTCACCCTGGAATTCGACAACGGTGACGAAGTGACCTACGCCGATATCCCGGTGCGTGACCTGGCCGCAGGTGACGAGGAATACTCCTCCGACCACAAGATGGAAGGCCACGACATGGACGGCGAGATGAAAGACGGTGACCACAAGATGCACGCCGACCACGAGATGGACGGCGACAAAATGGAAACCGATGACAACAAGTAGCGATTTTGCTGCTGGCAGTTGTGCCGGCAGGGAAACGCTGTAGGAAAAGCAAGGTTGCCCCGCGGGCAGTGGTCGACACTGCCCGCGGGGCGGTGGAACGGAGTTTGCCGGAACCCGGTATTTTTCTGTTTCCCGGTGCTGGGTTGCCGTCAGCGCCGCCGGTTCGATCACCCAGTCCGGCGGGGCTGCACGCACCTGGCGCCAACCGGCTACGGCGTACTTGCGCACCAATGACTTGACCCCTTCTCGCATCGTCGCCGGATCGTGGAAGCAAAATAAATATTCTCTGGTTCTTTGCAGCTTCCCGGCGGCACCCGACACAGGGACCGCCGATCGGGCACGGACGACACACAGCCCTCGAGGATGATCGATCTATGACAGATAACACCGAACACGAAACCGCCTGCCCGGTACCCAGTCGGCTATCACGCCGAAACTTTTTGGCGGGCCTCTCGGTTTCCGCTGCCGGAGCCGCTGGTCTGGCTGCCGCGGGAACAGCTCATGCCGCCAATGAGACATCCACCACCGGGGCTGGTTCGGGCAAATCAGAGCAGGTGTCTGAAACAGATAAAACGATTCCCTTCGATGGTCCGCATCAAGCCGGTATCCGTGAGCCTGCCCAAGCCAACGGAAATGTCGTCGGTTTCACTGTCCGCAGGGGTGTCAGCGCCGACGATCTTCGGCGGTTGATGGTGATATGGACAGAGGACGCGCGGCGGATCACCGCCGGAAAGCACCCGCTTGCTGATTTGGATGAGGAACTCGCGGAAAATCCGGCGTCACTGACAATCACCTGCGGATTCGGTGAACGATTTTTCGATTTGATCGGCAAGAAACAGCACAAGCCCGACTGGCTGGCCCCGTTGCCGGCCTTCGAGCGTGATGAGCTTTCCGACGAGTGGGGCCAGACAGATCTGATGCTGCAGCTTTGCTGTGATGATCAGTTGACGTTGACCCACGCCACCAGGCACATGATTCGCTCCGGGCGGGCGTATGTCACTCCGAAGTGGATCCAGATGGGATTTCTTCCCCGGGCCGGTTCCCGTGGGGGCGGCGCGCCCCGCAACCTGTTCGGTCTGAAAGACGGAACAGTCAATCCGGGATCGGAGCGCGAATACAACGACATCGTCTGGATCGATGAGGGGCCTGAGTGGGCACGGGGCGGAAGCTGCATGATTATCCGCCGTATCGCCTTCGATATTGCTGACTGGGAAAAGCTCGATCGCGCCAGCCGCGAAAACGTCTTCGGCCGCAAACTGTCCAGCGGGGCACCCCTGACCGGTGAATACGAGCACGATGACCCCGACTTCAACAAGCTGGATCAGTACGGGCTTCCAGTGATCGACCCGACCAGTCACATGGCACGGGCGACCAACCCGGAAGACAAGCCCACCCAGAAGCTCCGGCGGCGTGCATATTCCTACGATCTGAATCTCAACCCCGCCGTGGACGACGACTACAACCAGGGTCTGATGTTTATCTGCTACCAGAAAAACCCCCTGGATCAGTTCGTTCCGATCCAGCAGCGACTGGATAAAATCGATCGGCTCAACCAGTGGGTCACCCACATCGGCTCGGCGGTGTTCGTCTGTCCCCCCGGAACCGACCCCACGGGTGCTGATGGCCTGGACACCTATTGGGGTCAGTCGTTGTTTGAGTCCTAAAGCATCTGGATTTTCCCGGTTCCGGCTACTGCCGGCGGCGGGGATCCTCTAGCCGGGTCACCACTGCCCGGCCCCGGGGGACACCCGGCCCGCCGGTTCCGGCGCGCTAAGAGGTCCTGGTGGCCGGTCGCCCGGTTCTGTTGCGCTGTGCTGTTGCGATAACTGGACGATGTGCCTGCTCCCGCAAGCGTCGGCAGACCCACCGGTTACCACCGCGGCGGTTGACATCCGCGGCCTTGTCCCGCCGCTGTCGGTCCAAGGGGTGATGGGCGTGTCTGGTGTGCAAAGCAACGCCCGGTGTGTGGATGGATGCGGCAACGATTCGCCTCTGTCAGGTGGTCAACCTTGACAAAAGCCCGGGTTTCCCGCCTGTTGGGAGGGAACAAGCAGTGACAGACATCCGGTCCGGTGACCTCTCGTTTTTGCCGGGAGGCTCCGTTGATTGCGCACAATGTTCCCTTGCTGCTGCCCGTTTGCCCCAGGCACCGTGTGTTTCACCGCTTTTGTGATGTTCGCCTGAGTCAAGGGTCGACGCGGATACTCCCGTGGCCATCACCCGGTCTTCGACCGTGACCGGCCGGTATGCCGCGGGGCGGCAGCGGGACAAACCGGCAACCGGAGAGCATCGGGTTCGGCACCATTGCCGTGACACCGGTGGTGAACGGCCGGGGGTCGTCTGGCAATGGCGCATCGAACCAGGTCACAGAGGGCATATTTCAGGTGTCGTGCCCATGACCGGTCCCAGTTCCAGCGGGGATGCTGGTCTGCGTCGGCAGGTGCAGTGCAGCGGGTGCTGTGGCCCACCGGCTGGATGCCCGTCGCCCCGGTGGACGGTGCTCAACGACCGGGAACATCAGCCCCCGCCACGGCATGTGGGGCTGCAGCTGGCACCGCGGCTCCCGCCGCCGGTTGTCCGCCGGTGGTGCGGTAGCATGAGGGACCATCGGCCCGCAGTGCGTGACATCGCTTTCATGCGGTGCTGGCAGTGTTGTCGCACCAGGTGGACAACCTCCCAGCCCGGCGTGTGAAAAAACGGTGTATCCGTTGCCGGGCCGGTAACACACCAATCAAGCGGTCCCCGGCCAGGTATGCCGGGTCCGCCCGAGCGCAGTAAGGAGCGCTTTAAAACCGTGTCTGAATCCGAAAAGAATTCCCCGGCCGAGCACTGTCAGGGCTACGGTGTCCCGTTCACTGTCACCGCCGGTACGCCGGTGGGGGCAGCCATGCGCGAGCTGGGCCTGCCCAACAAAGGACCCGAAGCTGTGGTGGTGGTCCAGGATGCCGCAGGACAGTTGAGGGACCTCTCGCACACCCCTGGGGTGGACACCGAATTCACCCCGGTGCACGCTGACACGGAACAGGGCCGCGCCGTTATCCGCCATTCCTGCACCCATGTGATGGCTCAGGCTGTGCAGGCTGAATTCCCCGGCACCAAACTCGGTATCGGCCCGGCGGTCGACAACGGTTTCTACTACGACTTTTTGGTCGACGAGCCGTTTACCCCGGACGATCTCAAGCGCATCGAAAAGCGCATGAAAAAAATCATCAAGTCGGGGCAGCGTTTCGAACGCCGCGTCTACGACGATGCCGCCACCGCCCGGCAGGCACTCAAAGACGAGCCGCTGAAGCTGGAGCTGATCGACGACAAAGGCAACGTTGATCCGGACTCCGATGAGGCCACCGAAATCGGTGCCGGGGAACTGACCGGTTACTACAACGTCAATCCGCGGACCAACGAAGACGAGTGGTATGACCTGTGCCGTGGGCCGCATGTGCCCACCACCAAATACATTCCGGCGTTCGCCCTCACCCGGTCGTCGGCCGCCTACTGGCGCGGCGACCAGAAGAATGTGGGCCTGCAGCGGGTCTACGGCACCGCCTGGGAGTCGAAGGAAAAACTCGACGAATACCAGCACATGATGGCCGAAGCCGAAAAACGCGACCACCGGCGTCTGGGCCAGGAACTCGACCTGTTTTCCTTCCCGGATGAGATCGGTTCCGGTTTTCCCGTGTTCCACCCCGACGGCGGCATCATCCGCCTGGAGATGGAGGAGCATTCCCGCCGTCAGCACCTGGCCCACGGCTACAGCTTCGTCAACACCCCGCACATCACCAAAGGGGACTTGTTCTCCAAGTCCGGCCACCTCGATTTCTACGCCGACGGGATGTTCCCGCCGATGAAACTCGACGGCGAGTACGACGATGAGGGTAACTGCACCAAACAGCCCCAGGACTACTACGCCAAGCCGATGAACTGCCCGTTCCACAACCTGATCTTCGCCTCCCGGGGCAGAAGCTACCGGGAGCTGCCGCTGCGGCTGTTCGAATTCGGCACTGTCTACCGCTACGAGAAATCCGGTGTCATTCACGGGCTGACCCGCGCCCGCGGTTTCACCCAGGATGACGCCCACATCTACTGCACCGAAGACCAGCTGGAAGCAGAACTGACCCGGGTGCTGGAATTCGTGCTGTCCCTGCTCAAGGACTACGGTCTCGACGACTTCTACCTGGAGCTGTCGACCAAGGATGAAGGCAAGTTCGTCGGCTCGGATGAGATTTGGGAGAAATCCACCGCCATCCTGGAACGGGTCGCCCAAAAATCCGGTCTGGAACTGGTTCCCGATCCGGGCGGCGCGGCTTTCTACGGGCCGAAGATTTCCGTGCAGGCCAAGGATGCGATCGGACGGACCTGGCAGATGTCGACGGTGCAGCTGGACTTCAACCTGCCGGAGCGTTTCGAACTGGAATACACCGCCTCCGACGGGTCGAAGAAACGGCCCATCATGATCCACCGGGCGCTGTTCGGTTCGATCGAACGGTTCTTCGGTGTTCTGCTCGAGCACTACGCCGGTGCTTTCCCCGCCTGGCTCGCCCCGCACCAGGTGGTCGGCATCCCGGTGGCCGAAGAATTCATCGGCTACCTGGACGATGTCACCGCCACACTGCGGGCGAAGGGAATCCGCGCCGAAGTGGATACCTCCGATGACCGGATGCAGAAGAAAATCCGCACCCACACCACCGGCAAGGTGCCCTTCATGCTGCTGGCCGGCGGGCGGGACGTGGAAAACAATGCGGTCAGCTTCCGCTTTTTGGACGGATCCCAGAAAAACGGTGTTCCCGTCGATGAGGCCGTCGACATCATCTCCGAATGGATCAACTCGCGCAACAACACCCAGCCGAGTAATGAGACAATCGAAAAGCTCGGGTGATCGGCGTGGCAACCGACAAGCAAGCCCCCGGCCCCGTCGACGACCGTGACACCACGGTGGTCGACGGGGGAGTGGGGGTGCCTGACAGGCTGATCCGCCTGTGGGCTCCCTACCGCATGGACTACATCGTCAACAACGGTGGCGACGGTGACCAGGTCGACAAAGGCACGGGCAACAAGGACAGGGATCCTTTCCTCAAAGTTCCGACCATGTCGGATGAGGATGGTCTCATTGTGGCCCGCGGCGAGACGGTGTTCTGCGTGTTGAACCTGTTTCCCTACAATGCCGGCCACATGATGATCATTCCCTACCGCAAGGTCGCCAATCTGGAGGATCTCTCGGAAGCCGAATCCGGCGAATTGATGCTGTTCGCGCAAACAGCCATCAAGGTTGTGAAAAAAGTATCCGCCCCCGATGCGATCAACGCCGGATTCAATCTCGGCCGGGCATCGGGCGGATCGGTGGGTGACCACCTGCACATGCACATTGTTCCCCGGTGGACCGGGGACGCGAATTTCATGACCGTCATTGACGGCACGAAAGTGCTGCCGCAGGCGCTGCGCGCCACCCGGGAGCTGCTGGCCCGCGCCTGGGCCGCTGATCCCGCCAACCCGGGGGTGGCCCGTGCTTAGCGTGAAGGGAAGAAAACCCGCCGCTTTGGTTGTGGAACCGGTGGCCCGGTGGTTTCTGCGGCTGGGGTGCAAACCCAACCAGATCACCATCGCCTCGGCGACGCTGTCGGTGGCGGTGGTGGTGTTTTTGATACCGACCGGCCATCTGCTGGCGGCTGCTGTCCTGGCCGGGCTTTTCACCGCCTTCGACATGATCGACGGCACCATGGCCAGACTCAGGCGGGGTGGTACCCGGTTTGGGGCCACGCTGGATGCAACCTGTGACCGGATCACCGACGGAGCGCTGTTTTCGGCGATCCTGTGGTGGGAAATCTATGTCCGCGGCGCCAACCGGTGGTTGGTGGCCGCCACCATGGTGGTGTTGGTGACAAGCCAGGTCATCTCCTATGTCAAGGCCCGCGGCGAAGCATCCGGGTTCACTATGATCGGGGGCCTGGTGGAACGCCCCGAGCGGCTGATCCTGGCGCTGGGTGGACTGGGTCTGACCGGGCTGGGGGTGACCTATGCCATTGATGCGGCGCTGTGGATTCTGGCTGCGGGCAGTGTGTTCACCGTGGTTCAGCGGCTGCTGATGGCCAAAAATGATCCCCTTGCAGCCGACGGAATCAAACCCCCGGCAGGTGCCGCCGATCCCCGGCGCTAGCAGCACCCCGGCCTGCGTGTCCCCGGCGGGAAGGCAGGCCGGGGTTTTGCGTTTGTAGTCCCTGTTGTTTTTTCAAAAAAGCGATGTGAGATGCCGTGACTGATCCCTTACTCGAAGCCCTTGCCGACAAAGATCCGGCCGCCGTGGGGTACCTGCTCGGCTGGCGGACCGTCAACAAACTGCCGCCGGCGGTGGTGACCGGGTTGTTCAATCTGGGGGCCGATATCGCCAGTGGCAACGGCCGTTCGATGGATCAGCTGCGGCGCAACCTCACCCGGGTGGTCGGCCCCGACAATGTCACCCGCCAGCTGGTCAAAGATTCGGTGCGCTCCTATATGCGCTACTGGGCGGAAGCCTTCCGGCTGCCCTCACTGGCCGGCGACGAGAGGTTGCTCAAACAGGTTGACCAGTCGGCCACCGGTGCCTGCCATGTCGCGGAATCCCACCGTCAGGGCCGGGGTGTGGTGGTGACCATGCCGCACACCGGCAACTGGGATTTGGCCGGGCTGTGGTTTGCCCGCCGGTTCGGCAGCTTTGTCACCGTCGCCGAAAGACTGAAACCGGAAGTGCTCTACCGGGAGTTTGTTTCTTTCCGGTCCTCCCTCGGGTTCAGTGTTTTGCCGGCCAGCGGGGGAGTTCGTCCTTTCCCGGTGCTCACACGCACCCTGCTCGACGGCGGGATCGTGTGCCTTCTGGGGGAGCGGGATTTGAAACGCTCCGGGTGCCGGGTCGATTTTTTCGGCGAACCGGCCCATTTTCCCGTGGGGCCCGCGAAACTGGCCGCAGCCACAGGCGCGGCGCTGCATGTCGGCCACTCCTGGTTTGAATCCGGCGGATGGGGGCTGAGTATCTCCGGCAACCTCAATCCGGGCGGGGGGCCTGCAGGGGAACCGACGGCCCCGGAGACGGTGCAGTCGCTGACCCAGGACATCGCCCACCGGTTTGCCGCCAACATCGCAGCACACCCCACGGACTGGCATATGCTGCAGCCGGTATTCGACAGCGACCTCGAGGCTTTGTCTGCCCGCCGCGCCCGGGCTGCAGGCCGGACCAGGTGAGGAAGAACCCATGCGCATCGGTATCGTCTGCCCGTACTCCTTCGATGAACCCGGCGGGGTGCAGGCCCACATTCTTGATCTGGCCGAGTGGCTGAACAACCACGGCCACACCGCCAAAGTGATCGGCCCCTGCTCGGCGGAGACCCCGGTGCCGGATTTCGTCACCCGCGGCGGCGGGTCGATCGGGGTGCCCTACAACGGGTCGGTGGCCCGGCTGTCGGTGGGGCCGAAAGTCAATGCCCGGTTGGCCGGGTTCATCACCCAAGGCCACTTCGATGTGCTGCACATCCATGAGCCGAATTCCCCCAGCTATTCCATGGCGGCGTTGAGAATGTGCCACGGGCCGATTGTGGCGACCTTCCACACCTCCGGGGCGGAGTCGACGGCGCTGCGCCTGGCCCGCCCGGCGCTGAAACCCCTGCTGGAGAAAATCCGCGGGCGCATCGCCGTGTCCGAGATGGCCCGCCGTTTCCAGGTCAATCAGCTCGGCGGGGATCCGGTACTGATACCCAACGGGGTGGATACCGGCCTTTTTGCCGCCGCGGCCACAAGGGCTGCCGCCACCGGTTCCGATGCGGTCGCAGACAGTGGCGGCACCGGTGTGGAGGTGGTGTTTCTGGGCCGTCTCAATGAGCCGCGGAAAGGTTTCGGCCTGCTGGTTGAAGCCCTGCGGTATGTGCACTGCCCCGTGCATGTCACCGTCATCGGCTCCGGTACACAGATTCCTCACGAGCGGATCAGCTATGTCGGACGGGTCAGTGACAGCGCCAAAGCCGACTATCTGGCCCGCGCCGATATTTATGTCGCCCCCAACACCGGCGGGGAATCCTTCGGCATAGTGCTCATCGAAGCCATGGCCGCCGGGGCGGCGGTGATCGCCAGCGACCTGGAGGCCTTCCGGGCCGTCACCGACCAGGACAGCGACCACCCGGCCGGGCTGGTCTTTCCCACCGGTGACCCGCAGGCGCTGGCAGCCGCCATTGACCGGCTGGCAGGCGATAAGGATCTGCGCGCACAGCTGGTGGCCAACGGCAGAAAACGGTGCGCAGACTATGACTGGGATACGGTGGCACGCGAGGTACTGAGGGTCTATGAGACCGTGGCCGATGGAACGGTGGTGTCGGTGTGAACGCTGTGTGTCTGGTGCTGGCCGCGGTTGTGGTCACCACCGTGGTGTTGTGGGCCTGCTTTACCGCCCAGCGGCTCAACCGGCTGCACATCCGCACCGATGCCGCCCGCATCACGCTGAAAGGGGCGCTGGACCGCCGGGCGGCGGTGGCCGCGGCACTTGATCCGTCACTGGTGGCCGCATGCCGCCGCGCCGAGGCAACCGGCCTGGGTCCCGGCGACATGAGTGCCCGGGTGGCGGCGGAAAATGAGCTGACGGATCTTCTTGCCGCGTCGCCGGCCGCCGCCCACCCCCAGATCGCCGACGCCGAGGCGCGGGTGGCCCTTGCCCACCGTTTCTACAATGACGCGGTCACCGACACCCGGGCGGTGCGCACCAGGGCGCTGGTTAGGCTGCTGCGCCTGGGCGGGACCGCGCCGCTTCCGGCCTACTGTGAACTGGCGGTGGCAACCCACCGGACGGCACCATGAAAAAGACAGCGTCACAGACCATGCTGTCTAGTCGTGGCCTGGGGTTTTCCGCGCTGGTGCCGGGGTGGTGTGGCTGCCGGGGTATCCGGCGGTCTACGATTGGTTGGCGGCACCGGTATTGCGCGCCTCTTTTTTGGCTTGGCCCGCCTGTTCGGGGCGGCTGAGATCAGCCGGCGGCATGCCGCCGGTGCCCGACCACATGACCGAGCCCCGGGGGACAGTTGCCCGACGGCCTCTGCGCCACCACAGCCCCCGCGGCAGACACCGGATGATGAAAGCGACAGTTGTAAGTTGAGCGAAAACCAGATAACCCACGGAACCCCCCGCGTCAAAAAGGGGCTGGCCGAAATGCTGAAGGGTGGCGTCATCATGGATGTCGTTACCCCGGAGCAGGCGAAAATCGCCGAGGACGCCGGTGCCACGGCGGTGATGGCCCTGGAGCGGGTTCCCGCTGATATCCGCGCCCAGGGTGGGGTCAGCCGCATGTCGGATCCGGACATGATCGAGGGCATCATCAAGGCCGTGTCCATTCCGGTGATGGCCAAAGCCCGCATCGGCCATTTCGTGGAAGCACAGGTGCTCGAGTCCCTCGGGGTCGACTACATCGACGAGTCCGAGGTCCTCACCCCGGCCGACTACGCCAACCACATCGACAAGTTCAAGTTCACTGTGCCGTTTGTCTGTGGCGCCACCAACCTGGGTGAGGCGCTGCGCCGCATCAACGAGGGCGCGGCGATGATCCGCTCCAAGGGTGAGGCGGGAACCGGGGACGTGTCCAATGCGGTCACCCACATGCGCACCATCCGCCAGCAGATCGCGCAGCTGACCTCGATGGCCGAGGATGAACTCTATGTTGCCGCCAAAGAGCTGCAGGCCCCCTATGAACTGGTCCGCGAGGTGGCCGCCAACGGCAAACTGCCGGTGGTGCTGTTTACCGCCGGCGGTATCGCCACCCCGGCGGATGCCGCGATGATGATGCAGATGGGGGCGGAGGGCGTGTTCGTCGGCTCCGGGATCTTCAAGTCCGGGGACCCGGAAAAACGCGCCCGCGCCATTGTGCAGGCCACCCAGAACTTCGACGACCCGAAAACCATCGCCGATGTTTCCCGCGGCCTGGGCGAGGCCATGGTCGGCATCAATGTCGACGACATCCCGAAGCCCCACCGGCTCGCCGAGCGCGGCTGGTAGAACAACACGGATCCGCCTGCCCGTGCACCAGTTTTGTGGCTGTCCGGGCGGTGGGGGCAGGCGAGATCCGGGCGGCACACCCCGCCGGGTGCCGCGTGCCTGTGTTCCGGCGTGAAACGACGCTAAACTCACTGCAATGGCCCGTATTTTCACTGTGCTGGATGTTGAACGCATTGACCGTGACATCTTCCGTGGTCCGACGGTCGAATCCGGTTTGACCCGGACGTTTGGCGGCCAGGTTGCCGCGCAGGCGCTGGTGGCCGCCATCCGGACAGTCGACAGCGACCACCGGGTGCATTCCCTGCACGGCTATTTCGTCGCCCCCGGCAGTGCGGCTGACCCGGTTGTTTTCCGGGTGGACCGGCTCAAAGACGGCAGAAGCTTTTCCGCGCGGGCTGTCACCGCGATCCAGCACGGCCGGACCATTTTCACCATGCAGGCGTCGTTTCACGCCGCCGGTGAAACCGGTATCGAACACGCCGACCGGATGCGCAAGCTACCGTCGCCGGAAGAGATCACCACCGACACCTCCCATCTGCGCTCCACGCTCAAGGCGCTGCTGAAAGAGTGGAGCGACTGGGATATCCGGGTGGTTCACCCGGATGATTACCGGCCCAACCCGTACACCGCATCCCAGCAGTGCGTGTGGTTCAGGTCGAAAACCCCGCTGCCCGACGACGACACCGTGCATGTGTGCACCCTGACCTACATGTCGGATATGACACTGCTGCAGTCGGCGCTGGTACCACATCCCGGGGCCGCGGTGCAGGAAGCCTCCCTCGATCACGCCATCTGGTTCATCCGGCCGTTCCGGGCCGATGAGTGGCTGCTCTACGACCAGGTCTCACCGGTGGCCCACGCCGGGCGGGCATTGACCCACGGGCGGATTTTCAACCGCTCGGGCCAACTGGTGGCGGTGGTCACCCAGGAAGGGCTGACCAGGACCCTGGCTCCCGGAACCTCCCCCATCCCGATGGCAGAGACACCCGGGACCTAGAGTCTCCGGCCGCTCCGGCATCCAGCCGGCCCTGCGGGCAGGCGCGCCCCCCGGTCCACCTCTGCGGCCCGGCCCGCTCCACCCGGCCGGGCATACTGCCGGGCGGAATCATCCACAATCAAGCTCTACCGAAAAACCCGAACCCTCAAGGAGGCCCCGGCCATGTCACCGGTTATCGGCATTTTGGCGCTGCAGGGCGGCGTGGCGGAACACGAACGCAGCCTCGGCGCCCTCGGCGTGAAATCCCGTCTTGTCCGCCGCCGCGAACACCTCACCGGCATCGACGCGTTGATTTTCCCCGGCGGGGAATCGACGACCATGTCGAAACTGCTGGTGCTCGGCGGCCTGTATGAGCCGGTCAAACAACTGCTCGATGGCGGTCTTCCCGCTTACGGCACCTGCGCCGGAATGATTCTTCTGGCCAGCAGGGTGGAAAACACCCGGGATGACGCGGTCAGCTTCGGTGCCATCGACATGACCGTCAAACGCAACGCCTTCGGCCGCCAGGTCGATTCTTTCGAATCCGATCTCACCGTCACCGGAATCGACGGTAAGGTGCATGCGGTGTTCATCCGCGCCCCGCAGGTCATCGAGTGCGGCGCCGACTGTGAGGTTCTCGCCCGGGTCGACCAGGGGCCGGCCGCCGGGGCGATTGTGGCCGTGGCGCACAACAATGTGCTGGCCACCTCCTTCCACCCGGAAGTCACCGACGACACCCGGGTGCACGAGTTGTTCATCAACCGTTTCGTCGGTGCCTGACCACGGGCGGGTGGTCTTGTGTGACCCGCCGGATGGCGGCTGCCGCCGTGGGGGCCGCTATACTGGCACCGATCTGCGGGCATGGACTGCACCGCGGAAAATTTAAACTGATAATCCCTGTTGTCAATTCCCGAGGAGCTTGCATGTCCGGCCACTCAAAGTGGGCTACCACCAAGCATAAAAAAGCCGCCAACGACGCCAAACGCGGCAAAGAGTTCGCCAAGCTGATCAAGAACATCGAAGTGGCTGCCCGCACCGGTGGCGGTGACCCCGCCGCCAACCCGACGCTGGACGACATGATCAAGAAGGCCAAAAAGGCCTCGGTTCCCAACGACAATATCGAGCGTGCCCGCAAGCGCGGATCCGGCGAAGAAGCCGGCGGCGCCGACTGGCAGACGATCATGTACGAAGGCTACGGCCCCAACGGTGTGGCCATGCTCATTGAATGCCTGACCGACAACCGCAACCGGGCCGCCACCGAGGTGCGCACCCGCATGACCAAATTCGGCGGCAACATGGCCGATTCCGGTGCGGTGAGCTACCTGTTCACCCGCAAAGGCGTTGTCACCGTCACCGCCGATGGTGTCACCGAAGACGATCTGCTCATGGCGGTGCTGGAAGCGGAAATTGACGTCGACGAAGTCAACCAGCTGCGGGAGGGTTTTGAAATCGTCTCCGCGGCAGGCGACATGTTGGCTGTCACCAAAGCCCTGGAGGAAGCGGGCATCGAGGTTGAGGATCACGACAGCGATTTCCGTGCCTCGGTGGAGGTTCCCCTGGAGCTGGCCGACGCCAAGCGCATCATGAAGCTCATCGATGCGCTGGAAGAATCCGACGACGTGCAAAACGTGTTCACCAACATGGATCTCTCCGACGAGGTGCTCCAAGCCCTGGAGGAAGAAGACTAGAAACACCATCCCGGTTGGCCGGACAGCCAGCCGCCCCCGCAGAATCCGGCACACCCCGCCCGTGACCGCCGCCAACCGGCGACCGCACCGGCGGGGTGTGGGTTTTTCCACCGGCAGGCCCGTGGATGGCATCCACCGCTGACACCGTCAGCTGCGGCAGCAGTGAGAACTATCGCAAAAATGTGCTATAACAGGGGCATGGTCCACCCCCCGGAGCCGGGGTACCGTGGGCCGGAAAAAGGGCAATCCACCAAACGACAACAGGCGGGACGGGAAAAGCCGTGAATCTTGAGGGACTGCGGGTGATGGGAATCGATCCCGGCATGACCCGCTGCGGTTTGTCGGTGGTGCAGGCCGGTCGCGGCCGCACCGTCTACCCGGTTGCCGTCGGGGTCATCCGCACCCCGGCCAGTGATGAACTGCCCAACCGGCTGCTGCGGATATCCCGCGCGGTCGGGGAGTGGATGGACCAGTACCATCCCGATGTCGTGGCCATCGAGCGGGTTTTCGAACGCGGTGAAGTATCCACCGTCATGCACACCGCCCACGCGGTGGGGGTGCTCATGCTGGCGGCCGCGCAGCGGGAGATCCCGGTGCACAATTACACCCCCAGCGAGGTGAAAAAAGCAGTCTCCGGCAACGGCCGGGCCGATAAAAAACAGATGACCGCCATGATCACCCGGATTTTGGGTCTGTCGCAGCCGCCGAAACCGGCCGATGCCGCCGATGCCCTGGCGCTGGCCGTCTGCCACTGCTGGCGGGCACCGCTGTTGCAGCGTTCGAAACAGTCGGCTGCCCTGGCCGGATACGCCGACGACGAGGCCAGACGACGCCACCAGCAGGGTCGGTTGGCGAAACTGAAAGCCGAATACGATCAACAACAGGCCACCCAAGGCGCGGCGAGCAAAGGCCTGCGCGGGCAGGATGCACAGCACCGGGTGATCCGGCAGATCGGCAAAGCGGCGTGGCGCTGACCCCGGGTGGTCGGCAGCCTGTCGACAGCCCCAGCCCACCCTGCGGCCCGGGCTGAGCGTGAAAAACCCTGATGTTCCCACACACCGTCACCGCCGGGATACCCGGACGGACTCTTTGACCAAGGAGCCACCAACCACCATGATCGCATCGCTTCACGGACCAGTTATCAGCCTGGGATCCGACCACGCCGTCATTGAATGCGGCGGGGTGGGCTACCTGTTTACCGCCACCCCCAAAACCCTGGCCACCCTGCGCCGTGGTGAGCAGGGTCGGGTGATCACCAGCATGGTGGTGCGGGAAGACGCGATGACCCTCTACGGTTTCGGTGACGAGACGGAAAAAGAAATGTTTTCCCTGCTGCAGACAGTCAAAGGTCTGGGCGCCAAAATCGCGGTGGCCGCCCTGGCCACCCTGGATCCCGCGGAGATCGCCGATGCGGTGATCGCCGGGGATTCCAAAAGACTGCAGACAATTGCCGGGGTCGGTGACCGGATGGCCAAGCGCATGTGCCTGGAGCTGAAAGGCAAAACAGACGCCTTCGCCACCCCCGGCGGACACCCCGGCGGAACCGGCGGGCCGGTCGGGAAAGTCACAACAACCGAGGGCGAGGATCTTGTGGTGGCGCTGAAGAACATGGGCTTTAGCCAGGCGGAATCCGAACCGGTTGTGGTGTCGGTTCTGGCGGAGACCGACACCCGTGATGTCGGCGAGCTGCTCAAGGCATGCCTGAAAAAACTGTGACCGCCCACCCTCACCGGGCCTTGGGTGGTTCTCCACGGCTTTAACCACGACAATCAATCAGCGAGATAACAAGCAGCGAAGGACGGGTGTCCACCAGTGGGTGACGTCGAAAAAACAGAATTCAATCTTCCCCCCGACACCACCCGGGGCATGGGGCGTCCCGACGGCTCGTCGGTTGATCCGTCCGTGCAACCCACCGACCGGGACATCGAAACCAACCTCAGGCCGAAATCGCTGGATGAATTCATCGGCCAGCCGAAGGTGCGAAACCAGCTGGACCTGGTGCTCACCAGCGCCCGCAACCGGGGCACGGCGCCGGACCATGTGCTGTTGTCAGGCCCCCCGGGATTGGGCAAAACCACCATGGCGATGATCATCGCCCAGGAGATGGGAACCTCCCTGCGGATGACCTCCGGGCCGGCGCTGGAACGGGCCGGGGATTTGGCGGCCATGCTGTCGAACCTGATGGAAGGCGATGTGCTGTTCATCGACGAAATCCACCGCATGGCCCGGCCGGCGGAGGAAATGCTGTACATGGCCATGGAGGATTTCCGTATTGACGTCATTGTCGGCAAAGGACCGGGTGCGACCTCCATTCCCCTGGAGATCGCCCCGTTCACACTGGTGGGGGCCACCACCCGTTCCGGTATGCTGACCGGTCCGCTGCGTGACCGCTTCGGGTTCACCGCACAAATGGAGTACTACTCGGCCGAGGATTTGACCCGGGTGGTCACCCGCGCGGCCCGCATCATGGATGTCCCCATCGACGCCGAGGCCGCCGCAGAGATCGCCTCCCGGTCGCGGGGCACACCGCGCATCGCCAACCGGCTGCTGCGCCGGGTGCGGGATTTCGCGGAGGTCACCTCCAACGGGCATATCGATCTGGGCGCCACCAAAGAAGCTCTCGTTGTCTTCGACGTCGACGAACTGGGACTGGACCGGCTCGACCGGGCGGTACTGTCCGCGTTGATCAAAGGGCACGGGGGTGGTCCGGTAGGGGTGGGAACCCTGGCTCTGGCAGTCGGCGAGGAACCCTCCACTGTCGAAGAGGTCTGCGAACCCTACCTGGTGCGGGCCGGAATGGTCGCCCGGACCGGGCGTGGCCGGGTTGCCACCGTCACCGCCTGGCGGCATTTGGGACTTCAACCCCCGGATACCGCCCCCGGCCTGTTCTAGCGGCGATCAACCAGGGGCAAAAGGCCCCACCGGTTCCTTTTTCCCGGTGCCCCGCCGGTCACCGGTCAGCGGCCGACGCACCGGCCACCGGTGCCACCGGGTGGTGACAGGGTGCAGGCCCGGATGCGGCAAGACCACACCGGTACCTGTTTGCCGGGGCCGCGTGGGGGTGGCAGAAGATGTTCTGGCACACTGTGTGCCCATGGACCCGATGTTTCTCATCATTATTCTTTTGATCTTCATGGTGCCGATGTACCTGCAAAAGCGCCGCGCCGACAAGCTGAAAAATTCCCTCAACCAGCTGCAGTCGTCACTGACCCCCGGCCTGCCGGTGGTGACCACCGCCGGGCTGCACGCCACCGTCGACTCCGTCGACGAGGCCAGCAACACCGTTGATCTGCGCATCGCCGACGGCTGTGTGGCCACCTTCGACCTGCAGGCGGTCATCCGTGTGGCGGGTGCGGAGAAAATGGGCATTGACGGTATGACCGCCACCGCCCACACCGCCGACCAGACCCCGGCCGATACGACGGATACCACCGACCACACCGAGGGCGGCGGGGACACCGCTTCCGGTCAGACTGACGGGCACGGCCCGCAGCGCTGACCGGGGCCGCGCCGTAGGCAGGCAGGTCCTGTTGTCCTGGTTGCGGTGGTGCCACCTGCGGCCAACCCGTATCCCTGGGTGGGGAAGACGGGTGCGGCACACCGCACCTGGTTACCCCGGTAAGGCCACCCGTCCTTTATGATGAAACGTTGGTGCACCGCACCTGCCCCACCCATGGGCCGGTTACCCTTTCCGGTTTCCCCCGGTGAGCAGGTCAGCCTGCACCGATTCAACTTTTACAACAACATTCAACCTTTTTCGATCACACGTCAACGAGGTTGCCGGCGTCGTATCCGCCGGCCCGCCAGATCATGCGCGTGACCGCGCCCCCTTTTCACAGTGGTTGCCAGGCAACCGGGGGAGCGGATAGCGCGGGTGCCATGCACCGTTTGTTTTTCCTGACCCGCCGCTGTGTTTTGCGGCCCCGGCAGAAAAACACACAGTGATCTCGCGGGTCGTGTCGGCTGCGTACCGGCAGTAATCAACACTCCGCGTCGACCCCGGCTCTGTCCGGTTGTCGCGCGCCCCGGGCCCACCCGCCCCGCACAACCCACCCCATCCGGCAGCCGGTGCCGCTTCATTGCCCCTCACCGGCTCAAAGGAAGCCGCTTTTTTGTCAGGCGGTGACTTCACCCGCCGGTGACGGCAGGGGTATGGGGTGCGGGCGTACCCGGTGTGCGGCAGCCTGTCGGACAGGGCGTGCGGGAGACGGCGTCAGGCGAGGAGATAATCCATTGGCTTCCACATCCGGACGCAAACGCGTCGGACAGACCCGCTGGCCGAAGCAGGCACTTGCCCTGTTCGTGCTGCTTCTGGTCCTTATTTATGTGCTGGTTCTTTTCACCGGCAACCGCGAGGCGAAACCGAAACTCGGCATCGACCTGCAGGGCGGTACCCGTGTCACACTGGTTCCGCAGGGCCAGGAACCCACTCCGGACCAGCTTGAACAGGCCAAACGCATCCTGCAGAACCGTGTCAACGGTATGGGCGTCTCGGGTGCCGAGGTCGTCACCGACGGCAATACCCTGGTGATCACCGTCCCCGGTGCCGACACCTCCCAGGCCCGCGCCCTGGGCCAGACTTCGCAGCTGCTGTTCAGGCCCGTGGCCCAGCCGCAGCCGCCGAACCCGGCGGCCCTGCTGTCGACAACCGTCGATATGGCCAACCGGTGGGTGGCCGCGGGTGTCATCACCCCGGAGCACGCCAACGAAGTGCTGGGCAGACTCAATGACGGACTCAACCAGGCCGCCGCCCAGGTGCAGGTCAACGGGGAGGACGCCGAGGCGGCCACCCCGCCGGACAACCCGGCGCCGACGGTGAGCGAGCAGCCGCCGGCCAAGGCGAAAAACTCGCTGGAAGCCGCGGAACGCCGCAAAGCCGAAATCGCCATGCTGAAACAGGACCGGCAGTCCGACGATCCGACCACCCAGACCGCCGCCCAGTCGCTGTTGGTGTGCGACGAGACCGTCGACCCGATGGCCGGTTCCGATGACCCGGAAAAACCCTTCGTCGCCTGTGACCCGGACCTGGACGTCAACTACGTGCTCGATCCGGTACCGCTGCTGATCGGCCAGTCCGCCCCCGACGGCACCCGGCTGACCGGCAACGAAATCGACACCAACCGGCCGATCACCGGTGGGCTGAACCCGCAGACCAGCCAGATGGAAATCTCGTTTGCCTTCAAGTCCTCTGACGGGCAACAGGGCGGGGCCACCTGGGCGAAACTGACCGCCGACAACCTCGGCCGCCAGGTCGCGATCACCCTGGACTCGAAAATCATCTCCGCGCCGGTGATCCGGGGGGCCACCCCGGCCGGCAACGCCACCTCGATCACCGGGTCGTTCACCCAGGAGCAGGCGCAGCAGCTGGCCAACAACCTCAAATACGGTGCCCTCCCGTTGAGCTTCGCCGGTGAAAACGGTGAGCGCGGCGGTACCGCCACCACCATTCCCGCCACCCTGGGTCTGGCGTCGCTGAAAGCCGGTCTGATCGCCGGTATCGTCGGCCTGATCCTGGTGACCCTGGTGTGCCTGGTCTACTACCGGGTGTTCGGTTTCCTGGCGGTGGCATCGCTGTTCGCTTCCGGTGCGCTGATCTACGGCGCCCTGGTGCTGCTGGGCCGCTGGGTCGGCTACTCGCTGGATTTGGCCGGTATCGCCGGTCTGATTATCGGTATCGGCACCACCGCCGACTCCTTCGTCGTCTTCTACGAGAGGATCAAAGACGAAATCCGTGACGGGCGGACGTTCCGTTCCGCGGTCCCCAGAGCCTGGGCGAGGGCGAAACACACCATTTTGTCCGGTAACCTCGTCTCCCTGATCGCCGCCGTGGTGCTCTACGTGCTGGCTGTCGGCGACGTCAAGGGCTTCGCCTTCACCCTGGGGTTGACCACCATCTTCGACCTGGTGATCGTGTTCCTGGTGTCCGCACCGCTGGTCGTGATGGCTTCCCGCCGCCCGGCCTTTGCCTCCGCGAAGATCAACGGACTGTCCGGAGTGATGAAAGTCGCCGACCGTCGGCGCGCCAAAGGGGAATACCTGGCCGGCGACCACGCCGATGACGGGGATGAACCCGCCGAAATAACCGGAGCTGACGCTGCCGCCGGCAGCCGCGGGGCCGGACACGGAAAGGAGGCGTAGAAGACCAATGAGCGCCAAACAAACGTTACGACGCGTCTACACCGGTGAAGGCGGACTCGACTTCGTCGGACGCCGCAAAACCTGGTATTCGATTACCGGCGTGGTGGTGATCGTCTGCTTCCTCGCCATCATCTTCAAGGGCTTCACCCTCGGCATCGATTTCGAGGGCGGCACCAAGATGAACATGCCCTATTCCGCCAACCTCAATGAGACCGCCGTGTCGAAAACCTTCGAGGACGCCACCGGCGTGGAAGCCGCGAAGGTCCAGGTGGTCGGTGCCGGGGATTCCAAGATCCTGGAAATCAACTCCCGCCGTCTGACCGAGCAGCAGATCAACCAGGCCCGCGAGGATCTCTACAACGAGTTCCAGCCGAAAAACGCCGAGGGCGAAGCTTCCCCGGATGTCATCGGCGATTCGACGGTCTCGGAATCCTGGGGATCGACAATCACCTCCCGCATGCTGATGGCGCTGGCGGTGTTTTTCATCCTCATCTTCGCCTACATCACGCTGCGCTTTGAACGGGACATGGCTATTGCCGCCATGGCCGGTATCGCCGTCGACGGCATCGTGGTCTCCGGCGTCTATGCCCTCATCGGCCTGGAAGTCTCGCCCGCCACCGTCATCGGTTTGTTGACCGTGCTGGCGTTCTCCCTGTACGACACGGTGGTGGTGTTCGACAAAGTCAAGGAAAACACCGCCGGTTTCGAAGGCTCGACCAGAAAAACCTACGCCGAGCACGCCAACCTGGCGGTCAACCAGACGGTGATGCGTTCAATTACCACCACCGTCATCTCCGCGCTGCCGATCGCCTCCCTGATGGTTATCGCCGTCTGGCTGATGGGCGTCGGCACCCTGAAGGACCTGTCGATGGTGCAGCTGATCGGCGTCATCGAAGGTACGTTCTCCTCGGTGTTTTTGGCCACCCCGATTCTGGTGACGCTGAAAAACATGCAGAAGAAGGTCAAAGACCACAACAAGCGGGTCGCCGCCCAACGGGAAGGCAAAAACGTCGACGCCGACGGTGAAGACGTAGACACCGATGACCACCGTCCGGCACGAACCGTGGCGCCGGTCGATCCGGCCAATCCGATGGGTGCTTCCTGGAGACCGGGAAGAACCTAGCTTCGCGGCCCTGAACATCCCCATGGGGTGTGGGGCAGCGATTACCACCACTTGACCGGCCACCGCAGAGATCCAGGGTGGCGGACCACAGTCCGCCCCCGGCGGTGGCCGGTGGTGTTTTCCCGGACACTTTCCGGCCGTCCCCACCGGGAGTGGCCGCGGCGGTGAAAGCAAACAACGCTGTGCGGGTCTTCTGTTCGGGTTCGGTTGGGGCGTCGTGGCCGCAGGCTTGTAAACTTGGGGGCAATCGACCCCTTCCGGAACTTCCGTCACATCCGCTGCAGCGCCGGGAAGGGGCACCGTTGTTTGTCTATTCCCGCGGAGGAAAAATGGCTTTCCACTTGCGCCGCTGCCTGGTCGAGCGGGCACGCGGTGTATTGGTGGCCGCTGCCGCTTTGTTTCTGGCGGCAGCAGGCCTGGCCTGTGCGCCCTCCGGAGAACCCCAACCGGTTGAACCCACCGAACCGGCACCGTTCGCCTATGCCGCCGGAGTGCCGTTGGTGACAACCAACGCCATCTCCGCGGCCGGGGTCAGCGCCCGGGCGGACATGATTTCGGCGCGCATCTATCCCGGGGTGTTCGTCCGGGGGCCGTCCGGGCAATATGTGCCGAACCTGGATTTCGCCACCGCCAATTTTCTTCCCGGAACCCAGCGCAGCGTGCTCTACCGCATCAACGTCGATGCGGTGTATTCCGACGGGGTGCCGGTGACATGCACGGACTTCATGCTCACCTGGCGGGCGGCCACCATGCCGTGGCTGTTTTCCTCTTTCGCTCCGGTCTATGACGCCGTCGACCGGGTCGACTGTGATCCCGGCCAGCGCAAATTCACCGTCTACTTCAAAGAGGGGATGGGGGCACGGTGGCATGAACTGTTCGCCTCCGGGACAGTACTTGCCTCCCATGTCTTCGCCGACCGGCTCAATATTCCGATCGTGGAGTTGAACCGGCGTCTCAAAGGCGGCGACACCGAGGAACTCCGCCCGGTCGCCGAGATATGGAACACCGGATTCAACCTGGACAACCTGGACCGGCAACTGCAGGTCGCCAGCGGCCCGTACATGATCGTCGACTCCGATCCCGGTGTGTCGGTGACTCTGGGCCCCAATCCGGCCTACCGGGGTGACGCCCCGGCAATAGGCACCATCACCATCTACGCCTTCGGGCAAGAACCCACCGGCTTCGCCGGCACCCCGGCCCCGGCGGTCAGCGACCTGACCCACCTGTCGCGGGTAGCATGGCTGGACGATCGTGCGGACACGCCACGGTATTCGGTGTCTTCCGGGCAGGGCATGCTCACCGAGCAGCTGGTGTTGGCAGAGGAAGGAACCTTCGCCGATGCGGAGCTGAGACGGGCGTTTTCCGGGTGCGTCGACCAGGCCCAGGTGGCCGAAGTCGCCTCCGAAGCTTCCGGTGTGACGGTGTCACCGGTGGGGCTGTTTTTATCCGCCGCCGATGACCCGGCCAGCGAGAAGAACTCCGATATCGCCGCCGCCCACACCGGTATCGACCCGTTGGCCACCACCCCGCTTGCCGGACATACCATCCGCATTGCCCATCTTCCGGGACACCGGCGTTTCGCGCTCATGGTCGACCAGATCCGCGCCACCTGCGCCCCCTGGGGAATCACCGTCACCGACGCCACCGGACCGGCCAGCAGTCTGGCCGATCTGAAACGGGCCGGACGCGGGGAGGTCGATGCTTTCCTGGTACCGCTGGCACCGGCCAGTGGCTTCGCAACCGTGGACCCCGACAGTGGTGATCCGGAGCAGATCCGGGAAGAAGAAAACCGTTTGTGGCAGACCGTTCCCTCGATTCCGCTGAACGCCGAGCCCCGTGCGTTTATTGTGGAAGAAGGCATCGGTAATGTGATGGCAAACACCGGATTGGCGGGACTTGGATGGAATATGGACCGGTGGACCGACACCCGTCAACCGGCCCCACCGCCGGCATCGGCCCCCGGCTGACCGCCGGTGGCCGGAACCTGCGACACCCGAATCTTTACTAAAACAACACACCCCCCACACCAGCACCGACAACGGAAGTTGTCTTTTTCACCGGAAAGAATGGATTGACCCACCATGGCTTACGCTGATGCCCGTCAGGCACTCAAAGACAAGACCCGGCTTGTCCCGGATTTTCCGGAAAAAGGGGTGCTGTTTGAAGACTTGACCCCGGTACTCGCCGATGCCGAGGCTTTCGCCCTGGTCATTGATGAGCTGGCGGCGGCCGCGAAAGCCTACGGCGCGGAGATGATCGGCGGACTGGATGCCCGCGGATTCCTTCTCGGATCGGCAGTCGCCTACAAACTGGGGCTGGGGGTCCTGGCCATCAGGAAACAGGGCAAGCTGCCCCCGCCGGTCTACAACGAGTCCTATGCCCTGGAATACGGCACCGCCGCACTGGAAGTGCCGAAAAACGCCGATATGGGACTGAAAGGCAAAAACATCGTTCTCATCGACGATGTGCTGGCCACCGGGGGAACCCTGGCGGCCGCCCGCAACCTGCTGGAACAACACTGCGGCGCGCATGTCAGCGGCCTGGCCGTGGTGTTGGAAGTGGAGGGGCTGGGTGGCCGGGAGAAAACCACCGGTCTGCCGCTGACCGTCATTGGCACGGATCCTGCCCCCGTCACCGGTCATGGCGCCCGCCCGGGCCTAGCGCAGGACCGGTGACCTGCCTTGGCCCAGGACAAGGACAAGAAACCGGCGTCGCCGGTGCGCAGCATGTCGGCGCGGCTGGCCCGCAGTCTCGCCGGAAACCGGGTGAAAGTCGACCCGGTACTCGATCCGCTGGTAACCATCCACCGCAAAATCCATCCCAAAGCGGATGTGGAACTGATCCAGCGCGCCTACCACACCGCGGAAAAACTTCACGACGGGGTGTTCCGCAAATCCGGTGACCCCTACATCACCCATCCGCTGGCGGTGGCCACCATCGCCGCCGAAATCGGCATGGACACCACCACCATTGTTGCTGCTCTGCTGCACGACACCGTGGAAGACACCGACTACTCCCTGGAGGATTTAACCGGTGACTTCGGCGCCGAGGTAGCCCGGCTGGTCGACGGGGTGACCAAACTGGACAAAGTGGCTTTGGGGGCGGCGGCGGAAGCCGAAACCATCCGGAAAATGATTGTGGCGATGTCCCGCGATCCGCGGGTCCTGGTGATCAAGGTCGCCGACCGCCTGCACAATATGCGCACCATGCGTTTTTTGCCGCCGGAAAAACAGGCCAAAAAAGCCCGCCAGACCCTGGAGGTCATTGCGCCGCTGGCCCACCGCCTCGGGATGGCCAGCATCAAATGGGAACTGGAGGATCTGTCCTTTGCGATCCTGTACCCGAAAAAATACGACGAGATCGTGCGTCTGGTCGCCGACCGGGCGCCCTCCCGGGACCGGTATCTCGCCGAAATCATCGCCCAGGTGCAGCAAACCATGCGGGACAACCGCATCCCGGCGGAAGTTCTGGGGCGGCCGAAACACTATTGGTCGATCTACCAGAAAATGGTGGTGCGGGGACGCGACTTCGACGAAATCTTCGATCTGGTCGGGATCCGCATCCTGGTCGACAACCTCAACGACTGCTATGCCGCCATCGGGTCGGTGCACTCGCTGTACGCGGCGCTGCCGGGGAGGTTCAAAGACTACATCACAGCCCCACGCTTCGGCGTCTACCAGTCGTTGCACACCACGGTGATGGGACCCGGCGGAAAACCGCTGGAAGTCCAGGTCCGCACCCACGAGATGCACTACAACGCCGAATTCGGCATTGCCGCCCACTGGCGCTACAAGGAAACCAAGGGCTCCCACAAAGGCTCGGACAAAGAAGTCGACGAGATGGCGTGGATGCGGCAGCTGCTCGACTGGCAGAAAGAAGCCGCCGACCCCAACGAGTTCCTCGATTCCCTGCGCTATGACCTGCAGGCGAAACAAATCTTCGTGTTCACCCCGAAAGGTGATGTGGTCAACCTGCCGGTGGATTCCACCCCGGTCGATTTCGCCTACGCTGTCCACACCGAGGTCGGCCACCGCTGTATCGGGGCGAAAGTCAACGGCAAACTGGTGGCCCTGGAATCGCAGCTGAAATCCGGCGACCGGGTGGAGGTGTTCACCTCCAAGGACCAGAATGCCGGCCCATCCAGCGACTGGCAGAAATTTGTGGTCTCCCCGCGGGCGAAAGCGAAAATCCGCCAATGGTTCGCCAAGGAACGCCGCGAGGAAACCCTGGAAGCCGGACGCGATGCGCTGGCCGCAGAGGTTCAGCGCGGTGGGCTTCCGATGCACCGGCTGTTTACCGCCCAAACCATGAAGCAGGTGGCCGAGGAGCTTCACTACCCGGACGTCGACGCCCTGTATACGGCGATTGGCCAGCAGCGGGTGTCTGCCAAACATGTGGTCAACCGGCTGATGGCCACCTTCGGTGACGAATCCGACGCCGAGGACCAACTGGTTGCCCGCACCCCGTTCAGTGAGCTGAAAACCAAAAAAGTCAGCCCCGATGCCACCGGCATCCTGGTGGAAGGCTCCCCGGATGTGATGGCGAAACTGGCCAAATGCTGTATGCCGGTACCCGGTGACGCGATCTTCGGTTTCGTCACCCGCGGCGGGGGAGTCAGCGTGCACCGTTCTGACTGCACCAACGCCAAAAAACTCGAGGATCAGCCCGAGCGTCTCATCACCGTGTCCTGGGCGCGGGACGGGGGCGGTTCATTTGCCGCCACCATCCAATTGGAAGCACTGGACCGCAGTGGTCTGCTGCTGGAGTTGACGAAGGTCATCAGCGAGCAGAAAGTCGCTGTGGTGTCGATGAATTCCTACGCCGACGACGACCATGTGGCTTTCGCGAAATTCACTTTCGAGGTCTCCGACACCAAACAACTGGGAAGCCTGATGACTTCACTGCGCAATATCGAGGGAGTCTACGACGTCTATCGGCTGACCTCCGGCTGAGCCAGGGGGGAGAGAAGCCGAAAAGAAACCACCACCCCGGTGCCTGGAAACAGAAAGGATGTTTTCCGCTTTAAGCGGTTGAAACATCACAGTTCACATCCAGTTTCTAAAGCCATCCGGGGTGGTGTTCTCGTCGGGGGTGCCGCAACGGGCAGGCCGGTCGCCTGGTGGTTAGCCGGCAGTGGCGGGAGCGGCTGCCGCATCCTTGTCAGCGTTTGCGTCAGGTTTTTGCTGTCCACGTTGGGTGAAAGCCTGGAACACCTTGTTGAAGCCTGCGAGGAAGGACGCCATGGTGAGCAGCGTGGTCAAAGTACTGGTGAACTTGGTGGAGTAGTACTCGAGGTTGGTGGTGCAGTTCGGTTGGCCGTCCTTGCTGTAGACAATCCTGTTACCGAGCGGGTTGAAAATACCCGTGGTCGACGATCCGGTAGATGAACCCGAGGTATCACCGACATCGATGGCGTCCTTGCATTCGAAGGAGTCTTCTTTTTCACCCTTGTGGATCTTGTTGGCGAGATCAACATCGTATTCGGCGTCGGAAATCTTCTGGTTCAGGGTGAACGACATCTTGCGTGCCTGCTTCAGCTCATCGAGAGCATGGTCATCGGGCGAAGCAGGAAGATTGTCCAGAATACGATTGATGTTGTTGATGGTTACCTGGGCCTCATCGAGACGGTTGAGGGCCTCAAAAGCGGCGTCGTAGCCCCAGTCATCCTTTTGCTTGGTCGCTTTCGGCGTCAGCTCGTCAATGGACTTGGTGGCTTTCTCGATCTCTTTTTTAACCGTGCCAATGAGTTTGTCGTATTCCTGTTGCGGCGCGGAATCCATGGACCTGGTCAGGGAAGCGAGTGAATCGTCATCGGCGAAAGCCGGAACCGGAGCCAGGCTTGAAGCGGTGGCGACAGCAACAGCTGTGATGGAGGCTACTGCGGCCTTGCGGAACTGGTAAGTCATCAGAAAAAGTGTGCTTCCTGTCAGTCGGCTAAAAGAAAACGGCAACAGGCTCGGCGCCTGGCGTCCTATGGAGTCTATCGCCTCAAGGTACCCGAGAAGTTACGGGTCGGGCGGAAAAAGCTTGAAAAATACGTTTCCGGACCCGGGTGTGAACGCAACCGGACCCCGTCGGAACCAGAAACTGGAACCGGCGGGGTCCGGGAATGCCTGAGCTGTAACGACCGCAACCGCCCGGTGGGCGGAGTGGATCAAGTCCTCGCGCAAGCCAAACAGCTGGAATCAGAGATTCCGGCTGTTGACTTGTCAGTGGGAAACGATCAGATTAGGCCGGGGCACCGGGGGCGGCCTTCATGACCACGTCGGAGATCTTGGTGGCGGTGGTGATCAGGGTCAGCACGGTGCCGAGAACGGCAACCAGCTTGGTCAGCATGTCGGTGTAGTACTCGCGGTTGGAGACACACTCTTTCTTGCCGTTTTTGTAGACAACGCGGTTACCGGAGGAGGTGAAGAAGGACTTCAGGCCAGCGGTGGTGGAGCCTTCGGTGACCTTGTCTTTTTTCTTGTCGAAGTTGGTTGCACCGGGGCACTCGAACTTGGAGTCCTCGGCCTTCTTCTTCGCGGCGCGGGCTTCTGTGAGGTAAGTATCAACGCGGGTCAGAGCGGTCTTGGCATCGTTCAGCGCAGTCTGAGCGGAGCCGAGAGTTCCGTAGTTACCGTCATCGTTGCCTTTGCCCTCAACGCTTTCCAGGTAGCCCTCGGCCAGTTTGATGAGGCCGTCAGCTTCAGAAGCCTTGGTGCGGGCCTGGCTGACTTTCAGGTCAGCATCGTCGTTGCCGGAAACCGATGTGGAGGTGGACTCGATCTCGGCCATCTTGGCAGCGTAAGCAATTTTGATCTGAGTCAGGCCGGATTCGACTGCGCCCTTACGGGTGGTGTACTGATCGTCGGAGGCTGCGAAAGCGGTGGGGGCCATGCTCGGGACGGCAACCGGGGTGACGGCCAGGGCCATGGCGGTGCCGACAGCGGCGATGGACTTGCGGACGTTCAGCTTCATGTAGGTATTCCTTCTCGTATGGTGAAGCGGACAACTTCTGCAAGGGTAGTCATTTTCTTGACGATGGCAACCCTTGGACACTTGCGTATCGGCGTGGCAGCAGCGGCTGTTACGCCGTCTACCGGAAAGCGGAGGCCTCCCAGTTGTCCGGTCAACAGTTCAGTTGTGGACCGGAGCCCACTATACAGGTCCGTTGCTTTACGCCGCTAATAATTTTTTTAGTGGCCTGCTCATAAAATCCCTAACCGTGAACAGATCGTTTGCAGCGCTTGTTATGGGAGTGCGGTTACAGGGGGTTTCGAAGGTGTATCGGCTCTGCATCTGTTGCGGTGCCTGTGGGGGTGGGTACGGGGTAGTTAGTGGCAGGTAGTGGATGCGTGGCCGGGGGAAGTGGTGGAGGAAGTGGTGCCATTGTCTGTGAATGACAGCGTGCTGCCCCCAGGCTGTGCATCCCCGACGAATTGGTTCGTCATCGTATTCAACTGGGAGGTAAAAAATGGCCCGCACCCCGTCATCGGGGGTGCGGGCCGTGGGGATTGTGTATCCGGCAGTTGTCGTTCGGGTATCCGGACACACAACCGTCCGAATGCCACCGGCCGGTGCGGGGCCAGCAAGGCTGCAGCAGTCGGGGGTCAGTATGTGTTACTTGACTGAGACGTTTTCGATGGTGACTTCCTGCTTCGGTTTTCCGTCAGGCTGGCCGGATTCGGTGCCGCGGTCAGCGACAACATCAACGGTTGTCAGGCCTTCTTCACCGATGGTGCCGAAGTAGGTGTAGCTCGCCGGAAGAGGTGAATCACCGTAGTTTAGGAAGAACTGGGAGCCGTTGGTTCCCGGGCCGGCATTGGCCATGGCCACCGAACCACGCGGGTAGACAACCGGGGCGCCATCCATTTCATCGACCGGGTATTCGTCGGCGAACTGGAAGCCGGGGCCACCGGCGCCGGTACCGGAGGGATCGCCGCACTGCAGGACCTTGATGCCCTGCGTGGTCAGACGGTGGCAGATGGTGTTGTCGTAGTACCCCTTGGAAGCCAGGTAGGTGATCGCGTTGACGGTGCAGGGAGCCGCGGCACGGTCCAGGCTCAGCGGGATCGGGCCGTCATTGGTTTGGAAGGTCACATCGACGGTTCCGGTGGCGGGAACATCTGCGGTGGGCGGAAGTCCGACGTCTTTGGCTGCGCTCCTGCCGGATTCGTCGTAGGTGCAGGCGACCGTCTCGGCGAGCGGGGTTGCCCTCTTGCCGTCGAGAACCTGGTTCTTCTTCGGCTTCGGTTTGGTTGTCTCTTCCTCCGGGGTGGTGTCGTCGGTGGGTTCAACTTCCGCGGATGCGGAGGCCGAGGCCGCGGTTGACGCCGATGACGACTCGGCCTGGGTGGTGGAATCGCTGTCGGTTTCGTGGGTGTTCAACCACCAGATGCCCCCGACGAAGGCGAGAATCACGGCGACGGACGCTGCCACGACACCCAGAGGTTTCGTTTTTTCCTGCCGGTCGCGGGTTTTCAACTCACGGTCCAGTTTCTTCATTGCCTCTTGGCGACGTTGTTCATTGGTGCTCAACGGGTCACTGCCTTATACACACTCGGTGAATCGGTATCGGATGAATTGTGTCAACTGCCACAGCGGACCACGGGCAAACTCCCCACAGTCGTGTGACCGCACGGATTGTACCCGCAGCAGCGACAGTCGGCGAAGTGCGCCGTGGTGTGGCAGGTGTTTTGTCTGTTATGACCCCGAAAACTGGGGGTGACACCCCGGCTGAGCGGTACCGGATCGGATGGCCGTACCTCCGGTTGGGGTGGTCCGGGCCGATAGTGCGTGGGGTACCGCCCGTGGGCGGGGACCGGGCCTGGGTCTACCATTTGCCCTATGGAGCTTTACGGATGTGTTGCAGGCCCTTTCCAAACCAACTGCTGGATTGCCGTTGCGGGTAAAGCGCTGACGGTCATCGACCCCGGTATGGGGGCGTTTGCCACCGTTGACGGGTATATCAAAGACAACGGTTTGCGCCTGGAGAAGGTTATCCTCACCCACGGCCACATCGACCACACCCGCGATGCCGGCAGCCTGCAGCAGGCCTATGACGTTCCGGTGTTCATCCATGCCGATGATGAATTCATGCTCGACGATCCGGCTGCCGGGGTCTCGGTGCAGGCCATGGCCCTCCATGATGCGGATCATCTGGTCACCGTCGATCCGCAGGCCCGGAGCTTTTTCTCCGACGGGGATTCCATCACCATCGGCGGAGAGAGCTTTGCTGTCCACCATGCGCCGGGGCACTCGCCTGGTTCGGTGCTGCTGGTGGGTAAAACCCTGTGTTTTAGCGGTGACGTTTTGTTTAAAGGATCGATCGGCCGGACCGATCTGCCGCGTTCCAGCTGGCCGCAGATGGACAACACCCTGGAGAACAAGGTCTGGCCGCTCGATGACGGACTGCAGATTCTTCCTGGCCACGGTCCGTCGAGCACCATGAAATCGGAGCGCGCCACCAATCCGTTCCTGCGCAAGTTCCACAACCGGTAGCGGCCCTTGGGACCAGGCCGGCCGGTGTTGCTGGCTGTCGTGCCGCCCCTGGCAATCGTTATTGCTTTGCCGGGGAGGGCACCTGGCCGCGGAAGCGGTCATCTCGCCTATACTGTGCGCCCGTGAGCCAAGCGAAGAAAACATCCTTTTCCGCCCCCAAAGGCGTCCCCGACTACGTTCCCCCGTCATCGGCAGCATTTTTGCATGTCAGGGACACATTCAGCCATCAGGCCCGGTTGGCCGGCTACGAGCACATCGAGCTGCCGATCTTCGAGGACACCGCTCTGTTTGCCCGCGGAGTCGGTGAATCCACCGATGTGGTCAGCAAAGAGATGTACACCTTCGCCGACAAAGGTGACCGGTCGGTGACGCTGCGTCCGGAAGGTACCGCCGGAGTGATGCGTGCGGTGATCGAACACAATCTGGACCGCGGTCAGCTGCCGGTGAAAATGACCTACGCCGGACCTTTTTTCCGCTACGAACGCCCGCAGGCCGGGCGCTACCGGCAACTGCAGCAGGTCGGTGTGGAAGCCATCGGCGTGGATGATCCGGTCCTTGATGCAGAGGTCATTGCCCTGGCCGACCGCTGCTACAAGTCGGTGGGGCTTACCGGTTACCGGCTGGAGATCACCAGCCTGGGCGATCATTCCTGCCGTCCGGCCTACCGGCAGAAACTGCAGGACTTCCTGCTCGACCTGCCGCTGGATGAGCAGACCCGCCACCGGGCGCAGATCAACCCGCTGCGGGTGCTCGACGACAAACGTGCTGAAGTGCGGGAGATGACCGCCGACGCGCCGCTGATGCTGGACCATCTCTCAGCCGAATGCCGCGAGCATTTCGAGACCGTTACCGGGCTGCTCGATGAGATGGGCGTGGACTATGTCATCAACAAACGGCTGGTCCGCGGGCTGGACTACTACACCAAGACCTGTTTCGAATTCGTCCACGACGGACTCGGCGCCCAGTCGGGTATTGGTGGCGGCGGCCGCTACGACGGTTTGATGGCGCAACTGGGCGGACAGGATTTGTCCGGCATCGGTTTCGGCCTCGGGGTCGACCGCACCATTCTCGCGCTGGAGGCTGAAGGCGTCGGCCCGGTCGACAGCTCCCGCTGCGATATCTACGGTGTCGCCATGGGGGATGCGGCCCGCATCAAACTCGGTGCGATCACCCATGTGTTGCGCACCCATGGTCTTCGGGCGGACATGAGTTTCGGCCAGCGGGGTTTGAAAGGCGCGATGAAAGGTGCCGACCGGGCGGGCGCGAAATTTGCGCTTGTCATCGGTGACCGGGAACTGGAAACCTCGACTGCGGCTGTCAAAGATCTGGCCGCCCACACTCAGGAGGACGTCTCCTTTGACCGTTTGACTGACTACCTGGCAACCAAACTGGGCCGCTGAAACCGTGAAAAACAACAAAAAGACAAGGTTTTTGCCTTGACTTTCCCGCCCGTGGTGTGTGCCACGGGCGGGTTTTTGGTGTTCGCCGCCTGGGCCGGCGGTTGGCCTAATAGTCGACGGCTGCCAGAAGACGCGGAATATCGGAGGCGACGACAATCTGGATGGGACGTTGGGTCGGGCGGCCGTGTTCGGTGATGATCAGCGCGGCAGGCGAGTGGCCGCTGTCGTCGAGTTTGTTGAAGCGGGTCAGTGCCTGCGGGGCGGTGACGTCTTTGGCCACCAGCTCCGCCCGGTCAGAGGCCGACAGGTACTGCTGGACATCGGCGACGGTGGTGGCGTTGATGGTGTTGTTGTCGGAGAGATCATTGGCCAGCCATTTGGCGATGGCCTGCACGGTGAGAAGATAGACGAATTTATCCCCGTCATAGACAGGAAAGCGCGCGTAGCCGGTTTTCCTCACCGCCGCCAGTACCTCGTCCAGATGCGTGGCTGGGGTTAATGTGACAACCTCGGTGTGGCCCAAAATGCTGACCACCCGGGTATCGGCGGTGACGACGTCGCGGATGCCCTCGATTTTTTCCACCACATCGGCGCGCGGATCGGCAATCGGTTCGCCGTCTTTGTAGCGGTCGTGGCTGATGGCGTTGCGCAGCCGGGCGTAGGCGAACAGCGACTCGGCGATATCGTCGGTGATCAGGTGGGTGCGGCGGGCTTTTTTCACGACCTCGGTGAAATAGACCCCGGGGCGCATGTTCAACTCTTCCCGCAGGGTCTGCTCGATACCGTTGAAGGCCGCGATGAAACGCTCCGCCCGGGTGATGGTCTCGCCATGGTCGTTGCTTGTTGATTCACTCACGCCCCCAGCCTAGGAAAAAGTGGTGCCCCCGGGCGAGGTGGCCGCGGCGGGAGAGCTTCTGCGCCGGCACCGCGGGGCTGGAACCGGAAAACTTGTCACACCCGGTGTGCCGAAGGGGTCTGCGGGACAAGCCCCCGCCGGGAGCCGGGCAAAGCAAAAAAGGGAAGGGTGATGGTGGCCGAAATCGCACCCCGTGTGTCACACTGGTGAACAAAAGACACCGTGCGCAACACCGGTGGTGTTGGTGTTTGAAGGAATGGACCACCGGCCGCACGTCCCGTGCCGGGCTCACAGTTGCTGCCCCCAGCGGGTGCGCGGGCGGATTGTGCCGGTTGCGTGCAAAAGAAAATGTAAGGGACCCAGACCGTTATGACCCGAGTGAAAAAACGTCTTTCAATGGTTGCGGCAGCCGTGGCCAGTTCCGTGGCGCTGGTGGCCTTTCCCGCCCCGGCGGCAGCCGGACCGCTCCACGACTACGCGACCAGCTGGCTGTCGCTGTCGTCACAGGTTCTCGGCGGCGGGACAACCCGTCTGCCCGCCAACCCCCTGGCGCCGACAGTGCAGCGCACCCCGGATGTCGCGGGGGGAAATCTTGCTGCCCGGCTGCCGCGTGACGGGCAGACCGGACAGCCGCTGACAGTGCTCGGGGCCACCGGTACGGTGTGCCGGACATTCAACGCCTACGGCACCCGGATCGTGGTGGCGGGACCCGATACCAGCTGCGGGTTCGCCATGAAGGTGTTCGCCACCTCGATGACAGGTGCCGATCCGGCCAAAAACATCCACTACTCCTCGCCGCGGACAATGACCGTGACCTCGCCTGCGACCGGGCGACAGTACAACATGATCTGTACCGAACATGATGGGACGCTGTTTGTGTGCGCCGACCGGGACGGCGGTACCGCCCAGGTGTGGGCCTGGTAGATCCGCCGGGGTGGCTGCGCGGGCTTTCGGCCGGTTATCCGGCGGTCCCGCCGGTGGGTATCTGCGGGGTGCCGCCGTGTGCGAGTCCGGCCACATAGATGCCGACCAGCCAGGGCAGGGTGTCGGGTTCGAGTTTTCTGATACCGACCACCGGCGGGCGGGTGACTGTCACCAGCCCCGCCAGAAAACGCTGGTGGGTGATGGGTTCGGCGACCAGGCCCGCGGCATGTGCCCGGGACAAAATCTCATTGCCCAGTTCCGCCGCCCGGGTTCTCAAAGCCGCCACATCAGCCGGCAAACGGTCCATGTCTTCGGGCGCGAAGGTGGACACCATCGCGCCCAGCCCCATATCCACCAGTGCGGTGACATAGCGGTGCCACTGGCTGCGGGGATCATCGTCGAAATGGGCGAGCACATCGTCCTGCAGATCAATCGCCCGGGCCAGAACAGCTGATCCGCAGGCATGCAGCAGCGAGGTGCGGTCGGGGAAGTTGCGGTAGAGCGTGGCGATACCGACCCCGGCGCGGGCGGCGACGGTTTCCAGGGGCACTGTGTGGGAATGCTCGCGGAAAAGCTCGGTGGCGGCGTCAATGATTTTCAGCCTGCGTTTTTTGGCGTCCCTGCGCATGAACGGACCACTCCTGGAAAAAACCCGTCGGGGACCGCCGGTCGGGCAGGGGGCTGGGCCCGGGACGAGTCCGGACGGTCCGGTGTAACGGAACCATCTTAACCGATAGTGCACACTATCGGTTAAGTGGCCGGGGTCCGGGGCTGCTACCGGTATCCGCCGGTGCCGAGGAAATCACAGGATGCCATGCGGCCGGAGTTGTATCCGGCCAAAAACGCCTCCTGGCGTTGCTGGGAGGTTCCGTGGGTGAAGCCGTCCGGGTTGACCTGGCCCCGGGTGCGCTGCTGGATATTGTCGTCGCCGACCGCCCGGGCGGTTTCGACGGCGTCGAGAAGCTGCTCGTCGGTGATCGGCTCGAGCAGGGCGTCCTCGCCTTTGTCGGCGTAGTGCGCCCACACCCCGCCGTAGCAGTCGGCCTGCAGTTCGATTTTCACTGCGTTGGAGTCGGCGCCGGGATCGGAGTAGTCCGACAGGCCGAGGTTGCCCTCCAGATTCTGGATGTGGTGGCCGAACTCGTGGGCGACAATGTATTCCTGTGCCAGCGGGGCGTTGCTTCCCCCGAGCTGTTCGATCTGCCGGAAAAAGGAGGAATCGAAGTAGGCTGTCCGGTCGCGGGGGCAGTAAAACGGCCCGGTGGAGGAACCGGCGATACCGCAGCCGGTTTGAACCTGCTGGTTAAACAGTGTCAGCCCCGGTTTCTCGTAGTCGATTCCGGCCTGGTCGGGAAGCTGGGTCTGCCACACCTTGTCCAAGGAGATGGCGGTGAATTCGAGTCGGCAGTCGACATTGCTGTTGGCGTCGGCGCCGGTTTGGCAGTTGTCCACACCTTCCGGGGCCTGCTGGTTCTGACCGGCGGGAAGCTGGTTGGGTGACTGCCCGCCCACCAGGCTGCCCAACTGGGAGGGATCCCCGCCGAGAAGAAGGAAAGCCCCCACCAAAATCAGGGTCCCGATGCCGCCGCCCCCGGCGATCATTCCACCGCGCGACATTCCGCCGCGGGAAGCCCGGTTGCCGCTTTTGGCCACATTGTCCTTGAACGTCATGGCGCTTATTGTGCCACACACCACCACGGCGACGGCCCGGGCAAGGCCGGTGGCGTTTTTCCCGACCACGGCCATCACAGCTGACAGGCCGGGGGACCGGCGGGACACAACCGGTGCGTGCGGTGCACGCCCAAACCGGAAGCGCCACAACCCCGGCGTTACCCCGGCGGGTAGGATGGCCGACGGTAATAATCGCCGTGTGAAACAATCACCCCCGTGCGGAGCGGAAAAGAACCTGTCCCCGGGGGTTAACCGGCGGCACAACCGGGCGCCATGCCCGGTCGGGCGCCGACGAATGAAAGGTAAGAAGGTAGAACAACCGTGTTGCGTACCCATCTCGCAGGAGAATTAGGAAAAGACCTGGCAGGCAAAGAGGTCACATTGACCGGTTGGGTGGCCCGCCGCCGCGACCACGGTGGGGTCATCTTCATTGATCTGCGCGACCGGACGGGTCTGGCACAGGTTGTCTTCCGCAACTCGGAGGTCGCCGAAAAAGCCCACCACCTGCGCAGCGAATACTGCATCCAGGTCACCGGTGTGGTGGAAGCCCGCCCCGAGGGAAGCGAAAACCCGAACCTGGCCTCCGGCGAGATCGAGGTCAATGTCAGCAGGCTGGAGATTCTCAACGCCTCCGCCGCGCTGCCCTTCCAGGTGGAAGACGCCGGCAAAGACAAAGTCGGTGAGGAAGCCCGCCTGAAGTACCGCTACCTGGATTTGCGCCGCGAATCCCAGGCCAAAGCACTGAAACTGCGCTCCCAGGCCAACCGGGCGGCCCGCAGTGTGCTGGATTCGCACGGCTTCACCGAGGTCGAAACCCCCACCCTGACCCGCGCCACCCCGGAGGGCGCCCGCGACTTTCTGGTGCCCGCGCGGCTTCGCCCCGGCACCTTCTACGCCCTGCCGCAGTCCCCGCAGCTGTTCAAGCAGCTGCTGATGGTGGCGGGACTGGAGCGCTACTACCAGATCGCCCGCTGCTACCGGGACGAGGATTTCCGCGCCGACCGGCAGCCGGAATTCACCCAGCTCGATGTGGAAATGTCGTTCATCGACGAAGACGACATCATCGCCCTGTCGGAGGAAATCCTGGTTGAGCTGTGGAAGCTGATCGGCTACGACATTCCCACCCCGATTCCGCGCATGACCTACAAAGAAGCCATGGAACGCTACGGCTCCGACAAGCCGGACCTGCGCTTCGATATCGAGATCACCGAATGCACCGAGTTTTTCAAAGACACCACCTTCCGGGTCTTCCAGGCCCCGTACGTCGGTGCGGTGGTCATGGACGGCGGTGCCTCCCAGCCGCGCCGCCAGCTGGATGCCTGGCAGGAATGGGCCAAACAGCGCGGCGCGAAGGGCCTGGCCTACATTCTCATCGGGGAGGACGGCGAGCCGACCGGCCCGGTGGCCAAAAACATCACCGACGAGGAAAAAGCCGGAATCGCCGCCCATGTCGGCGCCAAGCCGGGCGACTGCATCTTCTTCGCCGCAGGCGAGGCCAAGCCCTCCCGTGCGCTGCTGGGGGCGGCCCGCGGGGAGATCGCCAACAAGCTGGGTCTGATCAAAGACGGTGACTGGGCTTTCACCTGGGTTGTCGATGCCCCGCTGTTTGAGCCGGCCGCCGATGCCACCGCCTCCGGGGATGTCGCGCTCGGCCACTCCAAGTGGACTGCGGTGCACCATGCGTTCACCTCCCCGAAGCCGGAATGCATGGACACCTTCGACGAGGATCCGGCCAGCGCCCTGTCGTACGCCTACGACATTGTCTGCAACGGCAACGAAATCGGCGGCGGCTCGATCCGTATCCACCGCCGCGATGTGCAGGAGCGCGTCTTCAAGGTGATGGGAATCACCGAGGAGGAAGCGCAGGAGAAATTCGGCTTCCTGCTCGATGCGTTCGCCTTCGGCGCCCCGCCGCACGGCGGCATCGCTTTCGGCTGGGACCGCATCACCTCACTGTTGGGCGGCTACGAGTCGATCCGCGACGTGATCGCCTTCCCCAAGTCCGGTGGCGGTGCTGATCCGCTGACCGATGCACCGGCCCCGATCACCCCGGAGCAGCGGCGCGAATCCGGTATCGACGCCAAGCCGAAAAAACCCGGCGAAGCCAAAAAAGACGGCAAAAAAGACGCCTGAGCACCACCTTCCGGGTGACAGCCGCTGACCCCGGGTCCGTGATCCGGTAAAACAAATGACCGCGCCCACCGGCCGGTGATGCCTGCCTCCGCATCACCGGCCGGTGGTTTTTCGTCCCCTGCATCCGGCGGGTACCGGTTGTCTCTGCCACAATTGGCGGCATGGACAAGGCGGAATTCGACCGCATCATCTCCCGGGCGGACACGGTGATCGGTCACGCCGCCACCATCACGGGGGCGGTGGCGGCGCTGTCACGGCCTCCCGCAGCGCCGCTGGTGACCGGTGCCGGTATCGTCCCGGCCCCCGGCAGCGGGGATCGTGCCACACCCGGCCCGAGGGTGCCCGGGGCGCTGATCATCACCCCGCACACCGTGAAATGGCCGGATGATCTCTACGCCCGGGCGGCAGCCGACGACTGTGGCGGCCTCGCGGATTTCCCCGAGTTCGCCGCCCGCGTTGAAACGCTGCGGTTCCACCGCGACAACGCTGTCGCTGCGGCAGCCGGCGGATCGTTTCTGCGGTCGCTTTTTTCCCGCACGGTCAGCCCCGCCGCAGCCGCGGCAGCCGGTCGCCTGCGCTCCCATCTCGACGATCCGGTGCTTGCCGCTCTTTCGGCCCGCTGCGGCGAGATCGGCCACGCCGTGCGGCGGGCCGCCGCCGAGCAGCGCCGCGGCGTGCATGTGGCCCCCGGTATCCACGGGCAACCGGATTCCTGGACCACCACCGCCCGCTACCGGCTGGCTGAAGCGGCGGGAATGCAGGGCACGGTCACCGTCACCAGCCTGCCGGTCACCGACCTTCCGGCGGTGATCGCGCGGATCACCCGGCTGAAACAGGATCCGGATTCACCGGGCAATCTGGCACGCCTGGCCCGGCAGGCGGTCGCCGAACTCACCCGGGAACGCGCCGCCCAACTCCTGTCCGGGATGGCTGTTGATGTGCTGGCCAAAACAAGCCCCCACCGGCTGCGGCTGGCCGGCCTGGACACCATCGGGGTGACAACAGTCAACGATGTGCTGGCCCGCACCACCGCCGAACTGATGGCGGTCGACGGCATCGGGGAGAAAACCGCCCGCCGGATTCTGGCCGCGGCCCGCACCCTGGACCATGAAGCCCGGGCCAGCTGCCACAGGCTGTCCATCGGCCACACACCCACCGCGGCCGCCCAGCAGCTGGTCGCTGTGGCGGCCCGGTATGCCGCGGTGGCCGACACCGACCCGGTGGTCACCGCCCGCCGGGCACGCCTGGTGGAGGTGCTGGCCGGGGTACCCGCCCCACATGGCTCCACCACCAGCTGGGACGTGCTGGTCAGCGACCGCGCCGCATGGGACAGCTTCACCGAGGATCTGGCGTGGGCCATCGTCGATCCGCGGGTGCTCAGCCCGGGGAGAACCGCCGGCCGGGTCACCGACCCCTGGCAGGACTACCAGGCCGACCCGGCCCGCTACCATGCGCTTGTAGCCCAGCTGATCAACCTCGACCACGACAGTGTCGGTGGCCGGGAGCACCATCTCGATGACAGCACGGTGGAAAAAATCCGTGCCCTGCAGCTGGACACGTCACGACTGCGGGGGCTGAGTCTTCGCGGCTACCAGTCTTTCGGTGCCCGGTTTGCGGTGGTGGGCGGAAAAACCATCCTCGGCGACGAGATGGGGCTGGGCAAAACAATCCAGGCCCTGGCCGTTGCCAGCCACATCGCCGCCCGGGGGCCGTGGCTGGACGGGCCGGTGTGTTTCTGCGGGGCCGATACCGGCGGCGACGACAGCGACACCGCCGATGACACCGATGACACCGACGACAGCGGCAATGCCGCTCCGGGGCAGTCCTGGACCCCGCCGGCGGCGTCAGCCACCGGGGCCGCTCCTGCCCGCCCGGCCCGCATCCTGGTGATCTGTCCGGCCAGCGTGCTGGTCAACTGGCTGCACGAGACAGACACACACACCGATTTCCCGGTGTGGCGGCTGCACGGTCCTGCCCGGCAGGCCAACCACGCGGCCTGGATCTCCCGCGGCGGGGTGGCGGTGACGACCTTCGGTACCGCCCGCGTTATGCGGCTGGCGGTACCCGATTTCCTCATTGTCGACGAAGCCCACTTCATCAAAAACCCGCGGGCCCAACGCTCCCGGGCGGCAGCGGCCCTGATCACCGCGGCCCCGACGGTGATGCTGCTCAGCGGCACCCCGATGGAAAACCGGGTCGACGAGTTCGTCACACTGGTCGGCTATGTCAGTCCGGGTCTGGTCACCGAGGCGATGGCAGGCCTTCCGGCCGATGTGTTCGCCACCCGTATCGCCCCGGTGTATCTGCGCCGCAATGTCGACGAAGTGTTGGACGAGCTGCCGGAGAAAACAGAGGAAACCGAATGGGTGGAATTGACCGCCGCCGACCAGGAGATCTACGCCCGGGCGGTCAAGGAAGGAAACTGGATGCTCATGCGACGGGCCGCCTGGCTGACAGACCGCGGGATACCGGCCAAACTCGCCCGGCTCGACGAGATTGTCGCCCAAGCTGCAACCGACGGCTCAAAAGTGCTGGTGTTCAGCTTTTTCCGGGAGGTCATTGACGTCATCGCCGCGCACCTGGGGCAAGTGGTGTGCGGGGTGATCGACGGTTCTGTCACGCCGTCGCGCAGGCAGGAACTGGTCGATGGGCTGGCCGCTGCCCCGGCGGGAAGTGTGCTGGTCAGTCAGATCACCGCCGGGGGACAGGGGTTGAACATCCAGTCCGCCGATGTGGTGGTGCTGGCTGAACCACAGGTCAAACCAACCGTCGAGGAACAGGCGATCGCCCGCAGCTACCGGATGGGCCAGACCCGCCCGGTGCATGTCTACCGGCTCATCGGGGATGACACCGTCGACGAACGGATGCTGGTCATCCTCAAGGGCAAAAAAACCCTGTTCGACAGCTTCGCCAGGGATTCCGCCGCCGCCGATGTGGCCGACGCGGTCGATATCAGCGAAAAAGCGATGGCAGAGGCCATTATCGCCGCCGAACGGCAGCGCCTGGGCTTTGCTGCCGGCAGCGGCTGATACCGGTGGTTCTCCCACACCCCCGGTACCGTCCTGGCCGGGATGTCAGTTCCCGCCTGCAGGATGGCCGGGAGAGGTTCCCACCACCCGGGCCGGGTTGCCGACAGCCACCGAATACGGCGGAATATCGCGGGTGACCACCGCCCCGGCGCCGATGACACTGCCGCTGCCGATCGTGACCCCGGGGCAGACAATCACCCCGCCACCCAACCACACATCATCGCCCACGGTGATCGGATCGGCGGCCTCGATCCCGGTGGCCCGCAGCGCCGGATCAAGCGGATGCACCGGAGTCAGCAACTGGCAGTTCGGCCCGATCTGGCAGCGGTTGCCGATAACGATCATGGCCACATCCAGCGCGGTCAACCCGAAGTTGATGAAGGTGTCGTCCCCGATGGACAGATGCGCCCCGTAGTCGATGGCAATCGGTGCCCTGACATGGGTGCCGGACCCAACGTGCGCGGCAATCCCGGCCAGGATTGTCTGCGCCCGGGACGGATCGGACGGGTAGGTGGTGTTGAACTCATGCTGCGCGCGGCGCGCCCGGTCGGCCATGGCCACCAGTTGCCCATCATCGGCGGTGTACCAGTTGCCCGAGAGCATGCTGGCCAGGGCGGTGGTGTGGCTGCCGGGCACTGTCCGGCCCTCGCGCGTGGTGTCCATGCCAGCCGAATCTACCCGGGTGGCGGTGGTTGTGGGCGGGAAGAAAAACTCTGCCCTCCACCACAGCGGACCGGCCGACAGCGCCGCCGCCCCCGATCAAGCGCCGCAGGCCCACCCGTTGTGGGCGGTTGGTGGCGGCACTGCCCGGATAAACGGTGGTGCCACCCCCTTAAAAGGGGTTAATTGGGTGGTGTGCCGGCGGGGCGGGAGCTGTGGTGCGCAATCCCCGGGGGGATCGGGTGCCGGCCGGGTGGGCTAAACTGCCTACCGGTGGCCCGCACGCCGCGGACCGCCACCCACGGCCGTGTCCGGCCGGGCCGGGACCACTCGGTGCCGGGGGAGGGGCTGCGGCCCGACAGCGAGAAATGAGAAAGCGGGATGGATCCGATGCGCACCACCGACGAGATTGTGGGGATCGCCGAAGAACTGCTGACCAACCGGTTCGGCGGCACCCAGAACCTCACCGACCCGGAAGATCTCGGGGGGTTGGGGACCGCCAAAGTCCTGCGCTGCCGGGTGGCGCCGTCGCCATTTCTGCAGGCCCGCAGTGTGGTGCTGAAATTTGTGCCGCTGTCGGGGGATCTGTTCGATGATGCGGCCCTGGTCAGGGAAGTGGTGTCCTACCAGTTCACCACCTCGCTGCCGACGACAGCGCGGCCCGGGCCGGAATTGCTGGCCTACGACATTGACCGGCGGATTCTGGTGATCGGTGATGCCGGTGACGGGGAGACCTTCGACAGCCTGCTGCAGGATGCCGACCCGGCCGAGCGAATGAAACTGATCCGCCTGCTGGGCCGGGCCATCGGATCGATGCATGCGGCCACCGCCGACCGGGAGGAACACTTCGACATCCTGTTCAACAGGATGCTCACCAAATACCCGGATACCGCCGATATCCACCGGTTGCGGGACCAGACTCTTCTGGCCGCCGTCGACCGGGGACTGCAGCTGGTCACCGCCGCGGGTATCCCGGTGCCAGAGATCGTCACCGCATTCGCCATCGACGCCAAACGCCGCCTGTCATCGGGCAGGCACCGGGCATTCACCCCCTTTGATTTAAGCCCCGACAATATTCTCATGGCCGGTACCCCGCAGTTCCTCGACTACGAGTGGGCGGGTTTTCGGGACGCCGCCTACGATGTGGCCTGCGTTGTGGGCGGATTCCCGCAGTACCTGTTCGCCAATCCGCTCTCCGACGCCGAAGCGGAGGCGTTCATCGCCGCCTGGGTGGGCGAAGTGAAAGACATTTGGCCGAATGTGACCAATCCGGTGCGTCTGCGCGCCCGCATCATCACCGCGCTGATCGGTTGGGCGCTCAGCTCGATCGCCTACCTCTACCACGGTTCGATGGCGCAGATGGTCCAGGAGATGGAAATCTCCCTGCGGCGCCACCCGGATGATCCCTCGGCGGTACCGGATATGGATCATCTGGCCATGGCCACCGCCACCGATGACGACGAGGATGTGCTGGCCGGATCGTTGCTGCACGATATGGGCGAAGACGGTCAGCTGGCCAGGCGGGATTTGCACGAGACTTTTTCCGCCCTGTCGCGGCTTGCCGCCCGCGGCGGTGATCCGCGTTTTGCGCCGGTCAAAGAGTTCGCCGACACCGTTCTTGCCCGCCTGGAGGAACTGGGGGCCACCCCCACCGCCATGGCGCACCGCAACCACGGCGCCGACGGCAGTTAAACCGGGGAGCAGGTCACGTTACGCCATGGCCCAACATGCACTGTTCGGTGATGCCGCCGACGATCCGGTCAGCCCCGGCGGCACGGATGAGCACACCAGCTATTTCCATCCCGGCTCCACCGCGCCGCTGGCCGCCCGCATGCGCCCGACCAACCTCGACGAGGTGGTCGGCCAGGAGCATCTTCTCGGCGAGGGCAAACCGCTGCGGCGGCTGGTGGAAGGCTCAGGCGACGCGTCGGTGATTCTCTACGGTCCTCCCGGGACGGGCAAAACAACGATTGCGTCTTTGCTCTCATCGGCCACCGGCCGCCGCTTCGTCGCTTTGTCCGCCCTGAACGCCGGGGTGAAAGATGTCCGGGCCGTCATTGACCGGGCGCGCAAGGATCTCATCGCCGGGACCCGCACGGTACTGTTCATCGACGAGGTCCACCGGTTTTCCAAAACACAGCAGGATGCGCTGTTGGGGGCGGTGGAAAACCGGATTGTGCTGCTGGTTGCCGCCACCACGGAAAACCCGTCGTTTTCGGTTGTCGCCCCGCTGCTGAGCCGGTCGCTTCTGCTGCAGCTGGAGCCGCTCGACGATGCCGGCATCACCACGGTGATCACCCGGGCCCTGGCCGACAAGCGGGGTTTGGGCGGCAGTGTCAGCGCCACCGACGAAGCCATCAACCAGCTGGTCCTTCTGGCCGGCGGGGACGCCCGACGGTCCCTGACCTACCTGGAGGCCGCCGCAGAGGCCGTCGGCGACGGCGGCACCATCACCATCGACACCATCCGCGACAGCGTGAACAAGGCGGTGGTGCGCTACGACCGGGACGGCGACCAGCATTTCGACGTCACCAGTGCCTTCATCAAATCGGTGCGGGGATCGGATGTTGATGCCGCCCTGCACTATCTGGCCCGGATGATCCACGCCGGGGAAGATCCGCGCTTTATCGCCCGCCGCCTGATCATTCTGGCCAGCGAAGATATCGGCATGGCCGATCCGACCAGCCTGCAGGCCGCCACCGCCGCCGCCCAGGCGGTGGCCATGATCGGTCTTCCCGAAGCCCGGCTCACCCTGGCGCAGGCGACCATCCACCTGGCGCTGGCACCGAAATCGAATGCCGTGTATGTGGCCATCGACCGGGCGCTGAAAGATGTCGCCGACGGCAAAGCCGGGTTTGTGCCGCCGCACCTGCGCGACGGCCACTATGCGGGGGCGAAAAAACTGGGCAATGCCGTCGGCTATGTCTACCCGCACGACAACCCGCACGGGGTGGTCGGCCAGCGCTATATTCCCGACACCCTCGACAGTGCCGTCTACTACCGGCCCACCGACCACGGGGATGAAAAACGCATCCGTTCCTTCCTTGCCCGGCTGCGCGGGATTGTCCGCGGCGGCCCGTCGGCCGGTTGAGTATCACCATCGGCAATCTCCCGGGTAGAGTGACCGGTTGGGAATAACCCGAAAGGGCCGCCCGCACCCGGGCGCCGGTGTGCAGCCACACACCGGTGCGGCCCCGGCCGGTTGGTGCCCCAGATAAAACGATCACCCATACACACGTCTTTTCCAGATTGGTTGTTGATTTAACAGTGCAGACCCACGAGATCCGGGAACGGTTCATCAATCATTTCGTCAATTCCGGTCACACCGAGGTCCCCAGCGCCCCGCTGATCCTCGACGATCCGACGCTGCTGTTCGTCAACGCCGGCATGGTGCCGTTCAAACCCTATTTCCTCGGGCAGCAAAACCCGCCGTTTGCCAACGGCACCGCGACATCGATCCAAAAGTGCGTGCGCACCCTCGACATTGACGAAGTGGGCATCACCACCCGGCACAACACTTTCTTCCAGATGGCCGGAAACTTCTCTTTCGGCCAGTACTTCAAGGAAGGGGCGATCACCCACGCCTGGACGCTGCTGACCGACCCGGTTGACGAAGGCGGCTTCGGACTTGATCCGGAGCGGCTGTGGGTGACGGTGTTCCTCGACGACGATGAGGCCGCCGATATCTGGCACAGAAAACTCGGGGTGCCCAAAGACCGCATCCAGCGGCTGGGCATGGCCGACAACTACTGGTCGATGGGTATTCCCGGCCCCTGCGGGCCGTGCTCGGAAATCTATTACGACCGGGGACCGGAATACGGCAAAGACGGCGGACCGGTTGTCGACGACACCCGCTACATGGAGATCTGGAACCTCGTGTTCATGGAAAACCGCCGCGGGGAGGGTACCGGCAAAGACAATTTCGAGATCTTGGGTCCCCTGCCGAAAAAGAACATCGACACCGGTCTGGGTATCGAACGTGTCGCCTGCATTTTGCAGGGCGTCGACAATGTCTACGAAACAGACCTGTTGCGCCCGGTGATCGATGTTGCCGAGAAACTGACCGGCAGCCCTTACGGCAAAGACCACGACTCCGACATCCGTTTCCGGGTCATCGCCGACCATTCACGCACCGGCATGATGCTGATCCTGGACGGTGTGACCCCCGGCAATGAGGGCCGCGGCTACATTCTGCGCCGTCTGCTGCGCCGCATCATCCGTTCCGCCCGGCTGCTGGGGGCGACAGGGGCCACAATGGAGAAGTTCATGACCACCATCATGGACACCATGACACCGTCCTACCCGGAGATCGCCTCATCGCGGGAACGCATCATCAAAACCGCGGTCGCCGAGGAAAAAGCTTTCCTGCGCACCCTCGAATCGGGCACCCACTTGTTCGAGGACGCCCTCGGAGCGGCGAAGGAGAAAGGCCAGACCACCCTGTCGGGGGACAAGGCCTTCACATTGCACGACACCTACGGTTTCCCCATCGACCTCACCCTGGAGATGGCCCACGAAGCCGGCCTGGAGGTTGACCGGGAAGGTTTCAATGCGCTGATGGCCGAGCAGAAAGCCCGCGCCAAGGCCGACAACCGGGCGAAAAAACACGGCGGCGCTGATTTGAGTGTCTACCGCGAATTCGTCGACGGTCACCCCACCCGTTTCACCGGCTACGGCAACCTGACCGACCAGGCCACGGTGCTGGGCCTGGTCCACGACGGCACAAAGCTCACCCACGCCGGTCAGGGCAAGCAGGTCGAAGTCATTTTGGACACCACCCCCATGTACGCCGAAGCAGGCGGGCAGTTGGGTGACCGGGGAACCATCCGGGTGGGCGACACCGTGCTGGATGTCACCGATGTGCAGAAAATCGGCAAGAAACTGTGGGTCCACAAGGCAGTGGTGACCAACGGTGAGATCGGGGTGGGCGATACCGCGGTTGCCGAAGTGGATAAAAAGTGGCGGCACGCCGCCCGCCAGGCGCACTCGGCCACCCACCTCATCCACGCTGCCCTGCGGCAGATTCTGGGGCCCACGGCAGTCCAGGCCGGTTCCATGAACAAACCCGGATACCTGCGCTTCGACTTCAACTACACCGAGCAGCTGTCCGCCGAGCAGCTGCAGCAGATCGAAACAGTCACCAACGAGGCCGTCGATGTCGACTGGCAGGTCAACACCATCGAAACCACGCTGGAGGAAGCCAAAGCCATGGGGGCGATGGCACTGTTCGGTGAAAACTACGGCCACAATGTCCGCGTCGTGGAAATCGGCGGACCGTTTTCGATGGAGCTGTGCGGCGGCACGCATGTCGACCATTCCTCCCAGATCGGCCCGGTGGCGGTGCTCGGAGAATCATCCGTCGGCTCCGGGGTGCGCCGCATCGAGGCCTATTCGGGTCTCGAGTCCTTCGGCTACCTGTCCAAGGAACGCGCCCTGGCCGAAGGTCTGGCATCGTCGATGAAAGCCCCCACCGACGAGCTTCCCGACCGTATTGCCGCTTTGACCGAGAAACTGAAAGCCGCCGAGAAACAGATCGCCGAATTCAAAAAACAGCAGCTGCAGCAGCAGGCCGGCACCTTCGTCGACGATGCCTCCACCGTCGGTGCCTTCACCGTGATCGCCGAGAAACTGGAGGGCCTGGGCGGCGGCGAGCTGCGGCAGTTGGCCACCGATTTGAAAAACCGTCTCGGCGATGTGCCCGGTGTGGTTGTGCTGGGTTCCGATGACGGCGGGAAAGCACCGTTTGTTGTCGGTGTCACCGCCGAAGGTATCGCCCGCGGCGTGAAAGCAGGGGATATGGTCAAGCTCGTTTCCCGGCACGTCAACGGCCGCGGTGGCGGAAAACCCGATATGGCCCAGGGCCAGGGAACCGACGCCGGCGGTTTCGATGCGGCGTTTACCGCCGTCACCGATGATCTGGCCACCCGCTAGATCCCGGCGCGGTGATCTCTCTCACCCCACCCATCACCAGGTGCAGGCGATGCGCCGCGGCGAAACCCGCCTGTATCCGGTGTTCTAGTGCACCGGTGACCAGAACAGCCGACAGCAGCTGGTGACCGGGTCAGACAAGGAAGATCTCAGCCATGGCTAAACCAACACCGGACACCCCCGGCGCCGACGATCCCGGCCCCGGCCGCAGGCTGGCGCTTGATGTCGGCACGGTGCGCATCGGGGTGGCGGTCAGTGATTCGGCCGCCATGCTGGCCTCACCGGTGGAAACCGTCGACAGGCTCACCGGTTTCAAAGACCGCGACAAAGCCGACATCGACCGGCTGCTGTGGCTGATCGGGCAGTACCGGCCGGTGGAAATCATCATCGGTTTACCGCGGGATTTGAAAGCCAACGGCTCGTCGTCGGTCAAACACGCCAAAGAAATCGGCTTCAGGCTCACCCGCCGGATGACCAACACCGATTCCCTGCCGGTGGTGCCGGTGCGTTTCGCCGATGAACGGCTGACCACCGTGGCCGCCGAACGGCATTTGCGGGACTGCGGTGTCAACACCAAAAAAGGCCGCGCCGTCATCGACCAGGCCGCCGCCTGTGAAATCCTGCAGTCCTGGCTGGATGCCCGGTCCCGGCGGCTTGCCGCGCCGTAGCCTGCCGCCCACAGCGCCGGCACGCCGGGTGGGCCTCGGCGGGGATAAACCAACCGGTAAACATATAAGCTGGGGACCACGCCTTGAAAAGGTGCCACGCCCGCTAGGGTCCGCATCCGTGCTGCCGGTACCGGTGGTGTTGCCATCACAGCTGTCCGGCACCGCGGGACACGTGTGTGCCGGGCCAGCCATTTTTTCCGTCGAACGACAATCCCGGGGTAAGAGATAAACCGATGAGCAGATCTTCTTCCAATGCCAGAGGCAAAGCCCGCTTTATCGGGGTGGCCAGCGCCAGTATTCTCATCATCGTGATGGTGCTGGCACTGGTGGGGCTGGGGCGGCTGAGAATGCCCGTCACCCCTGATTTCGAGGGCACCGGCAACGGTGTGACCGAGCTGGTGGAGATCACCCCCGGATCCTCGGTGTCGGCTCTCGGCCCGGAGCTTGTCGAACGCGGCATCGTCAAATCCAACGCCGCTTTCCAGAAAGCCGCCGGCGCCAACGACAAGGCCTCCACCGTCACCCCCGGTTTCTACCGGCTGCAGGGACAGATGTCGGCGGTCTCCGCGGTGGAAGCACTCGTGGATCCGGCCAACAAGGTGCAGTTGCTCACCGTCAACGGCGGGTCGACACTCAACGATGTGACCGTGGTCGGCGGCGGCACCCGCTTCGGGATTTTCTCCGACATCGCGGCTTTGGCCTGCGGGGACAAACCCGACTCCAACTGTGTCACCGTCGCGAAACTTGCCGATGCCGCAGCCACCACCGACCCGGTGGAACTGGGGGTTCCGGCCTGGGCCGTTGACGCGGTCACCGCCCGCGGCGATGATCCCCGGCGGATCGAGGGGCTGATTGCCCCGGGCAGCTATGTGGTCAACCCGCACATGAGCGCCACCGAAATCCTCACCGATCTTGTCACCCGCTCCGCCGCGGTGTGGGACAAAACCGGCATCACCGCAAAAGCCGAGGCCACCGGGTTGACCCCCTACCAGCTTCTGACCGCGGCCTCGCTGGTGGAACGGGAATCCCCGGCGGGCGAGTTCGACAAAGTCGCCCGGGTGATCATCAACCGGCTAAACACCCCCATGCGGCTGGAGTTTGATTCCACCGTCAACTACGACCTGGCCGACCAGGAAGTCGCCACCACCGACGACGACCGTGCCCGGGTCACCCCGTGGAACACCTACGCCAAAGACGGCCTGCCCGACACCCCGATCGCCTCCCCGTCGGTGGAGGCGCTGGAAGCGATGGAAAACCCGGCCGACGGCGACTGGCTGTTTTTCGTCACCATCGACAAAGACGGCACCACCGTGTTCAACAACACCTTCGACGAGCATCTCAGCGACACCCAGAAAGCACTCGATGCCGGGGTGCTGGATTCCAAGCGTGACCAGTCGGCGGCCGGCGGCGACAGCCCGTCCGATACCGCCGACCCCGACCAGGCTCCGCCCGCCCAGTAGTCCACCAGGTTCCCACCCCCGCCACCACAGTGGGATAAATCCTGCCGCGGTGGCAGGCACCGCCCTAGCCGCATCGCCGGTCCCGGGGCTGTGTCCGCGGATAAAGCGTTTCGTGCCCGCACCCTTTTTCCAAGGATTGGTTGCCCACCACCGTGAACACCCCTCTTGCTCCCGCACACCCCTCGATAGCCCGCCGGGCGGCTGTTATCGGCCATCCGGTCGACCACTCGCTGTCGCCGGTGTTGCACACTGCCGGCTACACCGCCTTAGGCCTGGACGATTTCAGCTACGGGCGCATCGACTGCGACGCTGACGGGGTTGCGCCCCTTCTCGCCGGTCAGGGCCGCAGCTACGCCGGTTTTTCCTGCACCATGCCCTGCAAGTTCGCGGCCCTGGCGGTGGCCGACCATGCCACGCACAGGGCCACATCAATCGGCTCGGCCAACACCCTGGTGCAGGTGGAACCGGGGGTGTGGCGGGCCGACAACACCGACTGTGACGGCGTGGCCGGCGCACTGGACGAGCTGGGGGTGGCCCGTGACTTGTCCGGCGCCCGGGCGCTGGTGGTCGGGGCAGGGGGGACCGCCCGCCCGGCGGTGTGGGCGCTCGGCGGCAGGGGCGTCGACCACATTGATATCGTCAACCGTTCCGACCGCAGCGACCAGTTCCGTGATCTGGCCCGCGCCTGCGGGGTCAGTGTCAGTTTCCATCCCACCGAACACGCCGACCTCGACACGCTGGTGGCAGCCAGTGCGGTGGTGGTCTCCACTGTCCCGTCGGCGGCGATTGTCGGTCTGGAACACCGTCTGGCGAAGGTTCCGGTTGTCGATGTCATCTACAACCCGTGGCCCACGGCACTGGTGTCGGCGGCCCGGGCCAACGGCGTTGCCGCCGTCGGGGGGCACGTGATGCTGGCCTGCCAGGCCTATTCCCAATTCGAGCAGTTCACCGGTCATCCGGCACCCACCCAAGCCATGCGCGCCAGCCTTGAGGCCTACCTGTAGCAGGCTCAGCCGGATCAGGTTTCCAGCAGCGGGCACACGCTGTCCGTGGATCCGCCGGCATGCCCGGTGCCGCCAGGGCCCCGGCCCGGTGGATAACCGGGTGTGCTCCACAGCGCACGCCCCATAAGCTGTCATCGTCCTTGTTCGGCCTGCCCGGCAGGTTCTAGCGTCATGGCCCATGACCGCTCACCCCGCATCCGCACCCACCAGCTGCACCGGCACCCGATGTGTCGGCCGGGATCCTGGCGGGGTGTGTCGTGGTCTTGTCGCAGTTCCTCCGGGCCGGGTAGCCGCGGTGTGTGCCGCCGCCACGGCGGCAACGGTGGCGGTGGTGATCATCTGTCGCTCCCTCACCCAGGGGGCGGTGGTATTTGGCCTGGTGGCCTGTATCACTGTCGGTGTCTGGGCGGTGGGGCTGGCGGTCATGGACTGCTGCACGGGTTTTCTGCCCGATGTGTTGACCTGGCCGGGAACGGTTGCCGCCCTCATCGGGGCGGTGGCCTGGGGGCGGCCGGAACTCGCCGTCGGCGGGCTGGCCTGGGCGGTGCTGTATCTGGTGGTGGCGGGGTGTGTGGGCGGGGTGGGCGGCGGCGACATCAAATTCGCCCCGGCCCTGGGCACAGCCAGTGCCACCGGCGGGGTGCTGGGGGTGTGTCTGGCCATCGCCGTGGCCGCGGTGGCCACTGTGGTCATGCTGGTGGCGGGCAAACGGGACACAATCCCGCATGCACCGGCGATGGTTGTGGGATGCCTGGTCTCGGTGGCCTGCACCATCACCGGCGCCCCGGTGTGAGACGACCCCGAACAACGCTCCCGGTGACAGTGTTGCGGGCATTGCGGCCGGGGCGGATGAGGGGTATGCGCCACGATTTTTCAACCAAAACTGCGCCCCGTGGCCGGTGATGGTCACCGTTCTGACACAATGGGTGCATGCTCCGATGGACAACAGCAGGTGAATCCCACGGTCAGGCGCTCGTCGCGACAGTCGAGCACATGCCGGCCGGTGTGCCCGTCTCAACCGGGAAGATAGCCGAGCAGCTCGCCCGGCGGCGACTGGGCTACGGGCGCGGCGCCCGCATGAAATTCGAGGCCGATGAACTGACCGTTCTCACCGGCGTGCGGCACGGACGAAGCCTCGGCGGGCCGATCAGCATTGTCATCGGCAACAGTGAGTGGCCCAAATGGACCACCATCATGTCCGCCGAACCCGTCGACATGGATGACCCGGAGGTCGTCAAAGCCATGGAGTCGGGCCGTGGGGCGAAACTGACCCGGCCGCGCCCCGGTCACGCCGATTTCGCCGGCATGCTCAAATACGGTTTTGACGAAGCCCGTCCGGTTCTGGAACGCGCCTCGGCCAGGGAAACAGCCGCCCGGGTGGTCTGCGGGGAGATTGCCCGTTCCCTGCTGCGGGAAACCCTCGGCGTGGAAGTGGTCAGCCATGTCATCTCCATCGGTGAATCGGAACCCTATTCCGGCCCGCTGCCGGAATTTTCCGATCGGGACGCCATTGACGCCTCCCCGGTGCGTGCCTTTGGCCCGGAGGCCGAAGCCTCGATGATCGACTGCATAGAGAAAGCCAAAAAACAGGGCGATACCCTCGGCGGGGTCATTGAGGTTGTGGTCCACGGTCTGCCGATCGGGTTGGGAAGCCACATCTCCGGCGACGACCGGCTCGACGCCCAGCTGGCTGCCGCCGTCATGGGTATCCAGGCGATCAAAGGCGTGGAAATCGGTGACGGTTTCGCTGAGGCCCGTCGCCGCGGTACCCGGGCGCACGATGAAATGGTTGTCGACACCGACCGCGGGGTGACCCGCACCAGCAACCGGGCCGGCGGCCTGGAAGGCGGAATGACCAACGGCCAGCCGCTGGTTGTCCGGGCGGCCATGAAACCGATCTCCACGGTGCCGCGGGCACTGAAAACGGTGGATATGGCCACCGGCAAACCCGCCACCGCCATCCACCAGCGCTCTGATGTGTGTGCGGTCCCGGCAGCCGGTGTCGTCGCCGAAGCCATGGTCGCCCTGGTTGTTGCCCGTGCCGTGCTCACCAAGTTCGGCGGCGACAGCCTGGAAGAAACCAAACGAAACATCGACGGCTACCTCGAGCAGGTGACATCCCGATTGGCCTTCAACGGGCAGGAGGAGTCCTAGTCCCATGTCCCACCGTCCCAAAGCAGTTCTCGTCGGACCCCCCGGTGCCGGGAAAACCACCGTCGGCCGCCGGCTGGCCAGTGCCCTGGGCACTGAATTTACCGACACCGATGCCCTCATAGCCCAGGACCACGGCACCAGTTGCGGGGAAGTGTTCGCCGAAGTCGGCGAGGAAGCGTTCCGCGAACTCGAATACGCTGCCGTGGAAAAAGCCCTGGCCAAAGGTGGCATTGTGGCTCTTGGCGGGGGCGCGGTCGAAACCGAGGCCGTCCGCACCTTATTGGCCGGGCACCGGGTTGTGTGGGTGGATGTCTCCGCCGAGGAAGGCGCCCGGCGCACCTCCGGTGATGATTCCCGCCCCATTTTGGCCGCCGATGATCCGAAAGCCAGATACACGGCACTTCTCGCCCGCCGCGCACCGCTGTACCGGTCGGTTGCCGCCCACAAGGTGCGCACCGACAACAAACGGCCCCCGCAGATCGTCGCCGACGTGCTCAACTGGCTGGATGAGGAAAAGTCCGCCGACCGGCAGGAACGCCGTCCGGTCATCCACCACCCCGAGACCGACTGACAACGCCTCCACCGCTGCCGGGTGCCGTCGGCTGCGAAGACATCACTTCCCGGCGGCACCCGCCGCAACACCCGACAATCCTCCATTCACCCCGGTCCACAGCAGACAGTCGGATCCGGGCATCGGGTACCCCGCGTGTAATTTTTTCTCCCACCCCGAAAGGACAGTGGCCCCCGGCCATGACCACCACCAGCGATTTTTCCCGCGTCATCAGCGTCAACGGCAACAAACCCTATGACGTGACCATCGGCCACGACCTCAACCGGGCCATCGTCGACTTTGTGGTCTCCTCCGGCGAAGCCACCCAGGTGGCGATCATCCACCAGCCGGTGCTCGGCGATGCCGCCCACAGCCTGTCCAGCAAGCTGGAACAGGCCGGTCTTGCAGTAACCAGCATGGTCATCGATGACGCCGAAGCCGGCAAAACACTGGCGACCTGCCAGAAATGCTGGGATGTGCTCGGCGAGAAGGCATTCGGCCGCAAAGACATCGTCATCGGTGTCGGTGGGGGAGCAGCCACCGACCTGGCCGGGTTCGTGGCCGCCGCCTGGATGCGGGGCGTGAAAGTCATTCAGGTGCCCACCACGTTGCTGGCCATGGTCGATGCGGCGGTCGGCGGAAAAACGGGAATCAACACCGGGGCCGGCAAAAACCTGGTGGGTGCCTTCCATGAACCGGCGGCGGTGTTCATTGACCTGGACCGTCTGGCGACCCTGCCCGAAGACGAAATCGTGGCCGGCAGCGCGGAGATCATCAAAACCGGGTTCATCGCCGATGAAGAGATCCTCAAACTCTACGAAAAAGATCCCGCCAACTGTCTACAGGGCGGCAGCCATCTGCCGGAACTGATCGCCCGCTCGGTGGCGGTGAAAGCGCACGTCGTCGCCTCCGATCTGGAGGAAGCCGGCCTTCGGGAGATTCTCAACTACGGGCACACTCTCGGCCACGCGATCGAGAAAAAGGAAAACTTCACCTGGCGTCACGGCACCGCCGTGGCCGTGGGCATGGTTTTCGCCGCCGAACTGGCGCATACGGCAGGACTGATCGACAAACAGCTGGTTGACCGTCACCGGGCAATCATTTCCTCGGTCGGTCTTGGCACCAGCTACCGGCCGGAAATGTTCGACAGCCTGCTCGCCTCGATGCTGCGGGACAAAAAAACCCGTGCCGGGGTGCTGCGCTTTGTGGTTCTGGAGGGGCTGTGCCAGCCCACGATTCTCACCGGCCCATCGGTGGAACAGTTGACGCTGGCCTATGGGCGCATCAGCGGCTAGAAGCTGCGGCAGAAGCGGCAGCGGGGATGGATGCCACGGCCGGTGCGCTGTGCCGGTAGGTTTGACCGCATGCACATTGTTTGTCTCAACGGACCCAACCTGAACCGCCTGGGTAAAAGACAGCCCGACATCTACGGCCGTGAAACGCTGGCCGATGTCGAAAAGAAAATGGCTGACCTGGCCGGCACCCTCGGCTGCACGGTGTCGTTTTTCCAGTCCAACCATGAAGGTGAACTCATCGACCGGGTTCACCGGGCGGCAGAGACCAACTCCGCGGTGATCATCAACCCCGGCGGCTTGACCCACACCTCTGTTGCGTTGCGAGACGCCCTGGCCGAAATCGCCGACGGTCCCGGTTTCATTGAGGTGCATATCTCCAACATCCACGCCCGGGAACCGTTCCGGCACCACTCCTATCTGTCGCCGATCGCGGTCGGGGTGATCGCCGGTGTGGGAACCCAGGGCTATCTTCTGGCTTTGCGCGCCACCGTCGACCGGTTGCAGTCCACTGGTGCGCGCTAGGCGGTAGAATGGTGTGATGCGGCAGCGCGGGAACACCGGGTATTTTCCCGCCTACCCCGCGCACCGTGTGGCACCAGCACCGTCGGGGCCGGATACCGGCTACCGGCACTTTGTACCGTTACGCGGACGGCATGTCTTTTCCCGTTGTGGCATACGGGAGTCTTCCGTGCCGTTCGTCACCAAGGAGGACAAGATAACCGTGGCTTTGCTCGCCGACACCCGTTTCGAAAACCGCCGCCGCAAGATTGCCGCCCACTTCGCGGCCCAACGTCTGGACTCCATGCTGGTGACGCATCTGACCCATGTGCGGTATTTGACCGGTTTCACCGGCTCCAACGGTGGGGTCATCGTCAACAAGGATCTGTCGGCGAAAGTCGCCACCGACGGCCGCTACACCACCCAGATCGCCGATCAGGTTCCTGATCTTGACTGCCTGTGCGCCCGGGCCTGCGGACCGGATCTGCTGCGGGAGGTTGAGGGGCCCCGGCGGGTTGGTTTCGAAGCCGACTACACCTCGGTCAGCGAGCTGGAAAAACTGAAAGAGGCCGCCGGTGACAACGTCACCCTGGTTCCGGTCACCGGCATCATCGAACAGTGCCGGCTGATCAAGGACCACACCGAACTCGATCGCCTGCAGGCTGTGGCCGAGCTTGCCACCGAAGCCCTCAAACAGCTGCTAGATGCCGGTGAGCTGGCGGTCGGGCGCAAAGAACATGAAGTCGCCGCCGATCTGGAGTACCGGATGCTGAAACTGGGGGCCCAAAGAACCAGTTTCGACACCATCCTCGCCTCCGGGCTGAATTCAGCCAAGCCGCATGCCGGTGTGTCCGACAAGATCATTGACGACGGTGACATCGTCACCATCGACTACGGTGCGCATCTGGACGGCTACAACTCCGACTGCACCCGCACCTTCATCATGGGGCATGCCACCGACTTCGCCGAAGAAATCTACGGTGTCGTCCACCAGTCCCAGGCCGCCGGCGTGGAAGCCGCCGTGGCGGGGGCGAAACTCGTTGACGTCGACACCGTGTGCCGCGACATTATCGACCGGGCCGGCTACGGCGAATACTTCGTCCACTCCACCGGACACGGCATCGGGCTGGATGTGCACGAAAAACCGATGGCATCCACCAAGGGAGAGGGCATTCTGGAGCCGGATATGACACTGACCATCGAGCCGGGCATCTACATTCCGGGCAAAGGTGGCGTACGTATTGAAGACACCCTGATCATCACCGACGGCGCCCCCAAGGTGATCACCACCATGAGCAAGGACCTGACGGTCATCGGTTAAGCGAAGGCACCGGCACGCAAGGCGGGGCGGTGGCTTGAGGCCCCACCACCACGCGTTGCGTGCCGGATCCCCGGTGCGTGCGGGCGGGCCGCGCCAGCAGACTGCTCCCTAGGTTGTGCGCTGCTGGTGCTATCATGTCTTTCGGCCCGGATCCGGCGCACCCGTCAGGTGTGTGGCTGGGTTCTCCGGCAGCCGCACCGCATAGTCAACGAAATATCCGTTTAAATAATCCGAGGAGCTGTACCCGCGTGGCAACAACCGCTGACTTCAAAAATGGCCTTGTGCTCAAAATCGACAACAAGCTGCAGCAGATCGTCGAGTTCCAGCACGTGAAGCCGGGCAAGGGACCCGCTTTCGTGCGCACCAAGCTCAAGGACGTTGTCTCCGGCAAAGTTGTTGACAAGACCTTCAACGCCGGTGTCAAGGTGGAAACCGCCACCGTTGACCGCCGTGACATGACCTACCTGTACCACGACGGCGAATCCTTCGTTCTCATGGACGAGAAAACCTTCGACCAGATCGAGATCGGCAACCACCTGATGGGTAACGGCGCCAATTTCCTCCTGGAAAACACCACCGTCCAGGTTTCCTTCCACGAAAACGAGCCGCTGTTCGTCGAGCTTCCCGTCACCGTCGAGCTGAAAGTCGAACACACCGATCCCGGTCTGCAGGGTGACCGTTCCACCGGCGGCACCAAGCCCGCCACCCTGGAAACCGGCGCCGAGGTTCAGGTTCCGTTGTTCATCGAAACCGGTAACGTCCTTAAAATCGACACCCGTGACGGCTCATACGTCTCCCGCGTGAACAACTAAATGCTGTTCGGCCTGGTGGCCGATCGCCTTGTTCCCCCAGACACCACCGGTTGCCCAACCGGTGGTGTTGCACACCCGGCACCAGGCCCGTAGAGTTCCCACCCAACAGAGGCGGGCGAGTGGGTTTTTCCGCCCATCAACGCCTGTCGCCGGATACCACCGGTGAACTTCCGTGTTTTTTCCGGTAACAAACACCGGCGGGCACCCGCCGGACTCCTGCTCTGTGACAACTGACCATCTGCACCTCATTTCCTAGAAGCGGACATTGACGATTCCCATGGATTCACCGAATTCCTCCCATCCCGGCGAACGCAACAGCACACCGAGGTACAAACGCCACGGTTCCCGCTACAAGGCACGCAGGCGGGCAGTCGACATTATTTTCGAAGCGGAAGCCCGCGACGTGGATCCGGTGGCCATCTGCGACGAACGCAGCTCGATGGCCTGCCAGCCCGATTCCGACGTTCGACCCGTCAATGCCTACACCAGGAAAATCGTTGAAGGCGTGGCAGTCGAACTCAACACCGTTGACGAAGTCATCGTGAACTATTTGACCGATGACTGGGAACTGGGCCGGATTGCGGCCACCGACCGCGCTATTTTGCGGGTCATTGTCTGGGAGATGCTCTACAGCCCGGATGTTCCCGCCAAAGTGGCGGTTGTGGAAGCCACCGAACTCGCCAGCCAGTATTCCGACGCGTCGTCCCCGGCCTACATCAACGCCATGCTCGACCGCATGGCAGACGATGTCGACGACATCAAAGCCCGTATCAACCGTGACCGGGCCGACGAGGAAGGCGCCACCACCGTCGACAGGCCCGTGGAAGGTGAACCCGAACCTGTTTCCGGCACCGGCACCGCACCAGCAGATACAGCGGCAGACTCCGGTGACTGCTCGCCCCACACCGGTGCCGGGGCGGAGACCGCGTCGACCCCTGAGACCGGTGAGTGCGCCGGACCAGACGATGCACCGGCTGTGCATGACAGTGACGGCACCGGTACCCCGGCCCCAGCAGCCGAAGGATCCGATGCTCCGGCCGGGAATTCAGACAGCGACAGCACCCCGGATTCTGCCGCACCGGCGGCTGAGCCGGAGGCGGAAAGCAGCCGGAATCCGGATCAGCCGTCAACCCGGCACAGTGACTGCACGGACAACGAAGACAACGCCGACAGTGACAACGGCACCGGCGCAACCCAGGTATCAAACTGGGTTATCTGAGTGTGGCAGCTAAAAAAACAGAGAACCGGCAGCGGAAACAACTCCGCCGCCGGTTTTTTGTGTGAGCTCACCTGGGCCTGAGGCGGCACCGTTGAAGTGGGGCTAGTTGTCGTCGTTTGCGGTCTGGTTCGCGCAGTTTTGCTGACGCTGGGCCTCCATACCGGTGATGATGAAGTTGACTTTGTCCCGCAGATTGCCGCGGTCGAGCCAAATCTCGTCGGTTTTGAAAAACAGCCGCTGGGACAGTGAAATCCGGCCCTTCGGCTTGACCATTTCCTCCGAGAGCCGGGGATGATTTTTGTGCTGCTTGCGGCGCTGCTCCACCTCAATGTGATTGATGAAGATCATGTCCGACAGCATCATCAGGCCGAAGGAAAAGCCCATGCGGTCATCGCCGTAGCCGGCCTCCTGGCACTGGTCGACCAACTGCCAGATGTAGTCTTTGGCGTGGAGGGTTGACAGCGGACGGGTCAGCACGACCTCGCCGAGACCCGGGTACTCGTCCAGCACGCGCCACATCTCGTCGGTGAACATACGCAGCTGGTCCTGCCACGGCTGGTCAGCCGGGGGAAGCTGCAGGGTCCGGCTGATGCGCTCCAAACATTTGTCGACCAGATCGTCCCGGTTTTCAATCACCCGGTACAGCGAGGGCGTGGAAAAGCCGAGTTCCTTCGCCACGGCCGCCAGGGAAAACTCCGCCAGTCCCAAATCCAGGGCGATGTCGACGGCATCCTCCAACGTGAACTTCGGTTTCGGCCCGCGTCGCCTATCGTCTGTATCTACCATGTGATTCAGTGTAAACCTCCCTGACCTGCAGCCGGAACCGGGCCCGTGCAGTCATGAATCCGGAACCACCCCTGGATTGGGTTACCTCGTGGTGGATGCCGGATACAGCGTCCACCGGCGGCGACCCTAGGATGGAACCATGGCCAATTTCAGTACTGGAGACGCGAAAAAGCTGTTCGTCGGCCCGGGTTTTAGCCTGGCTGATATTTCCCCGCAGTCGACCCCCCATTTCAAAGGCGACAAAGACAAGCTGGAGCACGAGTTCGAAGAGATCGACAAAGAACTCTCCGAACTCCAGGAGATGCTCTACGCCAACTGGCGGGCGAAGGTTCCCGGGACCGGTAGCGTGCTGATTGTTCTGCAGGGCATGGACACCTCCGGTAAGGGAGGCATGATCCGGCATGTTATCGGCACCCTGGATCCGCAGGGCGTGGATTTGGCCGCCTTCGGCCCGCCCACCGAGGAAGAAAAAGCCCACGATTTTCTGTGGCGCATCCGCAACAAACTTCCCCGGATCGGGCATATCGGGGTGTTCGACCGTTCCCACTACGAAGATGTGCTCATTCACCGTGTCCACGAACTCACCCCGCTGGAGGAGGTGGAAAAACGCTACGGCATGATCCGCGATTTCGAGCATGAGCTGGCCAAAAACGGCACCCGCATCATCAAGGTGATGCTGCACATCAGTCCCGAGTTCCAGCGGGAAAACCTGCTCAAGCGGCTCGACCGGGAAGACAAGTACTGGAAATTCAACCCCGGTGACATTGACGAGCGTGCCTTCTGGGATGACTATCAGCAGGCCTACGAGATCGCTCTGCGGCGGACCTCCACCCCGGATGCACCCTGGTACTGCGTGCCCAGCGACAACAAACCCTATGCCCGGATGGTGGTGAAATATCTGCTGCTTGATGCGCTGCGCAGCATGGATATGTCGTGGCCGCCGGCCGATTTCGACATCGAGACCCAGCGCCGCCGCCTGGCCGCCACCTAATCCCGCCGGGGCTGCCACTCACCCGTTTTGCATCAGCAGACGCCAGGGGGTGCGGTCGCAGGCACCGGGGAAATATTTGCGCCCACCGCCAACCCCGACGGGGTTAGCGGTGGGCGCAGCGGTGTCGCGCAGAGGATTTGGGTGGTTGTTTTCTACCCGGTGGCAATGTTTTTTCGGGCGAGGTGGAAGCTTTCCATCGCGCCCATCGCCAGCACGAATGACTGGCGGATGACTGCTTTCAACTGGGTGTCGGTCAGTCCTTCGCCGATATCGACAGAGTAGTCGGTGCGCACCACAAACTGGTCGGGGGTGTCAATGATCAGGGTGCGCGCCCGTGGGGCGGCATTGTTGCACCGGTTGGCGGCCAGCAGCAGGGAAGAAAGCTGGTTGTTGTCGTGACTGCCGGTGGGATGGTCCAATCGGATGAGCAGCCAGTCCTGCCAGAGGAGAATATTGGCCGGATAGTCGCCGACCATTCCGGCCACCAGTTCCTCACCCGAGACGGGGTCGGTGACGTGATCGAGATTGAAACCGGCGCCGGTGGCCATGGCCAGCACCCGGTCCACGGTGACGGGGTTCGGTGTTGCGGAAAAATGGTCAGCCATGGTTGGTGCTCCAGTCGACAAGATCCGGGAATGTGGTGTCCAGGGTGTGGCAGGCCTGCATGGCCCACCGGATCATGGCGGTGACCGCGGAGGAGATCTGTGCGTCCGTGGCCCCTGCCGGGGCGGGGTGGAACTGGTGCATGGTGATCACCAGAGTGTCATGGACGCCGGTGGAAAACGACATGGCCGGTGCCTGTGACTGCAGCTGATAGTCGTTGCACAGGTGCAACACATCAGGGGCGCGGTCGGCGGCGGGTTCCCCGCGCCAGACAGAGCGGGCCCTGATGGTGGTATCCAGCATGTCGATGAACATCGAGAAGTTCTCGAAGCCGGTGGCGATGGTGGTGCGTTCCAGGGCAACGGGCGGATCGGCGATTCGGGAGGTGGTGACGAATTTCAGGTTCAATGCGGTCAGCGCCTCCCCGATGCGGTCAAGCGTTACCGGTGGCAGGGGTGTTGTTTGTGTCACAGTGGTCGCAATCGTTGGTGGACTGGGAAAAAGTTCACAGGGCCGCACGCCATTCGGCCGTAGCCGTCGCAGTTGTGCGGGCGGTAACGGGCACAGTGCTATCCGGTGTTTTTCACGCCAACCGGTTTTTCGGCACCCAGTTCGTGGGCCAGACAACCGGTTATCGACGGATACCTGAACTGGTGTCCGGCACTGTCGAGGGCAGTGCACACCACCCGCTGGTTCGACAGTGCGGTTTGCTGCGCGCCCTCGGCTCCCAGAACAATCCCGGGCGCCCAGCGGGGAACCGGGACGAGGGCCGGGCGGTGGAGGACCGCGGCGAGTTTTTTCGACATTGTTTTGTTTCTGACCGGATTCGGGGCCACAGCGTTGATCGGCCCGGTCAGTGAGTCATCGAAGGTGGCACGGATATAGATGTCGGTCAGATCATCAATGGCGATCCACGGAAACCAGGCGTTTCCGGAACCGATCCGGCCGCCGAAACCGGTCAAAAACACGTGCCGCAGGATCGGCAGCAGGCCGCCGTTGCCCGCCAGCACCAGACCGGTGCGGACACGAACGACGCGTTTGCCGGCGGCTTCGGCAGGGGCGGTGGCTTTTTCCCAGTCGCGGCACACAGCCGCCAGGAAGTCATCGCCGCTGGAGGAGGATTCGGACAGTTTCTCCTCACCCCGGTCGGCACCGTAGTAGCCGACCGCTGAGGCCGACACCATCGTGTCAACCGAGGGGGTTCGAGCCACCAATTCGGCGAGTTTTTCGGTTGGACGCACCCGTGAGTCACGCACCGCCTGCTGGTGTTCGGTGGTGAAACGCCCGGCTATCGGTGCCCCGGCAAGGTGGATGAGGGCACGTGTGCCTTGCAGTAAATCGGGGTCGGGGTTGTCGGGGTTCCACAGTCTTTCACCCGCCGCAGGGTGGGAGCGCACCAGTTTGATCACCGAAAAACCCAGGGTGGACAGTTGGGCGGTGAGTTGGCGGCCGACAGTGCCCGATGAACCGGTCACCGCCACCGTGGCGGTGGTATCGAGTCCGCCGGCCCAGTGTCCCAGCCGTTTGAGGAAAGCGAAATCAGCGATGAGCTGGTGCTGCCGGTAGGCGAACGGGGCGGTGAGGACAAAGCCGGGAACAGTGGTTGCGACCCGGTCGGTGATGATGGTTCCACCGGAATCGGTGGAGAAAGTGTGCCGGTGCACCCAGCGGGTGGCGGCCGCAAAGGGGTGGGAGACCACTTCGTCGGTGAACTGGTGTCCGTCGCGGTAACCGTCGGGTCGGTGCTGGGCTACCCACCGGAGACCGGCGGGCATGGCAAAGACAGTCTTTCCGTCGCGCAGATTGGATGCCTGCTCTACCGGTGTCATGTAGGTGAAAGGGGCAGTCAAGCGGACCACGGCACCGGGTCGGGTGTGCCAGTTCCACACCTGTTGTCTGTCGGAGGGCAGGAAATGGGAGGTTGTCAGGGTCATGGTGGGGGCTGTCCGGGTGGGGTACAGGAGCTGGGAAACGGTACTGCCAGCCAATCTAGCCGAAAGACACAAGGCAGGCTGCGGCACGGTCGGCGGCAGGGTGCACTCTGCGGTGGTGCACCGGGGATTGGCCCCGGTGATTGCGTGGGCGGTCAAGCCCCCGCCACGGGTTTTCCAGGTGGGGATTTCGTGGGTGGGGAAGGGGGTTGCGCCACCGCCCGGGAAACGGTCCCGGGTGCTAGTCTGGGTAGCTGTTGGCATCCGGAATACCGGTGCCGGCGGCGCATACAAATCAACACCAGTCGTTTTACCGCGGGATTCACGCGGTTGGACGTCCTTTAAAGAACCGCACTGTGAGGCGGGAAAGGAGGTCACGATGTCAAGCCCTAACCAGGAGAGCGGACCGGCTGAACTGTTCAGCCCGGACGATGTCTCCCGCACGGTGGCGCGCATCGCGCACCAGATCATCGAGAAAACCCAGATAGGGTCCGGATCCTGTGGGGAGGTGGTGTTGTTGGGGATCCCCAGCGGCGGGGTGCCGCTGGCGAAACGCCTGGCCGGTAAAATCGGGGAATTCACTTCCGCGGAGATTCCGTGCGGCGCCCTGGATATCACTCTCTACCGCGATGACCTGGGCCGCGGACCGCACCGGGCACTGAAGAAAACCACCATCCCCGACTGCGGGGTGGACAACAAAATTGTGGTGTTGGTCGACGATGTGCTCTACTCCGGCCGCACCATCCGCGCCGCCCTGGATGCGCTGCGCGATATCGGCCGCCCGGCGAAAACACAGTTGGCTGTTCTCGTCGACAGGGGACACCGGGAGCTGCCGATCCGCGCCGACTATGTCGGCAAAAATATTCCGACCTCCATCCGGGAGGACGTCACCGTCTACCTGACCGAAATTGACGGCCGTGACGGCGTCGAACTGACACACAAGGCGAACCCGGAAGGCGAGAAATAAATGAAACACCTTATCTCGATCGCGGATCTCACCGCCGATGAGATCACCGGGCTGATGGATGAGGCCGACCGTTTTGTCGCGGTTCTCAAAAACCGGGAGATCAAAAAGCTTCCCACCCTGCGGGGTAAAACCATCTTCACCCTGTTCTACGAAAACTCCACCCGCACCCGGTCGTCGTTTGAAACCGCCGGCAAATGGATGAGTGCCGATGTCATCAACATCTCCGCCTCCTCGTCATCGGTGGCCAAGGGCGAATCACTCCAGGACACCGGGCTGACGCTCAAAGCCGTTGGCGCCGATGCGATCATCATGCGGCACCCGGCCTCCGGTGCGCCCAACCAGTTGGCCCGCTGGGTGGCCCCCGACGGCCACGGCCCCAGTGTCATCAACGCCGGTGACGGGGCGCATCAGCACCCCACACAGGCATTGCTGGATGCGGTGACCATGCGCCAGCGACTGGGTGATCTGTCCGGCAGGAAGATCATCATTGTCGGTGACTGCCTGCATTCCCGGGTGGTGCGCTCGAATGTGGACCTGCTCACCAGCCTGGGCAACGAAGTGGTGCTGGTGGCGCCCAACACCCTGCTTCCGCCGGGAGTGGGCAACTGGCCGGTGAGAACCACCTGCGACTTCGATGCCGAGATTCCGGATGCAGATGTGGTGATGATGCTGCGGGTGCAGGCCGAACGCATGCACGGCGGCTTTTTCCCCTCCCACCGGGAATACGCCACCAGTTACGGGCTGTCGAAAGCCCGGTACGCGGCGATGGCCGATCATGCGATCGTCATGCACCCGGGGCCGATGCTGCGTGGCATGGAAATCAACTACGCGGTGGCCGACAAAGACAAAACGGCGGTTCTCCAGCAGGTCAACAACGGTGTCCATGTCCGCATGGCGGTGTTGTTCACCCTGCTGGCCGCTGACAGCACCCTGTAGCCCCGCGGGTGGCTCGCGCCGCCGGGGCAGCCACTGACCCTGAGACGACTTACTTCAAAAAAACCAACACGGAATCGGACAACAATCACCCCATGACACCGACCACACCCAGCACCTGGGCGCCCACCGGCCACCTGGCCCCCAGTGCACAAACCCCGCTGGCCATCACCAATATCCGCCCCTACGGCGAGGGCACCCCGGTGGATGTTCTCATCGACCGGGGAACCATTACCGCCATCGGCGCCAACCTCGACACAACCGGCTACCAGATCATCGACGGCACAGACCGGGTGCTTCTGCCCGGTCTCGTCGATATGCACGTGCACCTGCGTGAACCGGGACGGGAAGATACGGAAACGATTCTCACCGGCTCCCGGGCCGCCGCCCGCGGCGGTTTCACCGCCGTATTCACCATGGCCAACACCAACCCGGTCACCGACCAGCCGATCATCGCCGAGTCGGTGTGGGCGAAAGGACAGCGCTACAACATCTGCGATGTCCACCCGGTCGGCTCGATCACCAAAGGCCTGGAAGGCAAAACACTCACCGAATTCGGCATGATGAAAAACTCGGACGCGAAAGTCCGGATGTTTTCCGATGACGGCAAATGCGTCGCCAACCCGCTGCTGATGCGCCGGGCCGTGGAATACGCCGCCGGTGAAGATGTGCTGCTCGCCCAGCACTGTGAGGAACCACTTCTGACCGAGGGCGCCTGCGCCCACGAAGGGGCCACCGCCGGCCGGCTGGGGCTGACCGGCTGGCCGCGGGTCGCCGAAGAAGCCATTGTGGTCCGCGATGCGATCATGCAGCGCGACTACAAAGGCCGGGTGCACATCTGCCATGCCTCCACCAAAGGCACCGTCGAACTTGTCGAATGGGCCAAAAATCACGGCTGCAGCATCACCGCGGAAGTCACCCCGCACCATCTTTTGCTCGACGATTCACGGCTGGAGACCTACGACGCGGTCAACAAAGTCAACCCGCCGCTGCGGGAATCGACCGACGCCCGGGCCCTGCAGCAGGCACTGCTGGACGGGATCATCGACTGTGTCGCCACCGACCACGCCCCCCACGGTGAGGAAGACAAAGCCTGCGAGTTCGTCTCCGCCCGCCCCGGCATGCTGGGATTGGAAACCTCACTGGCGATCATCTCCAAACTGTTCGTCGAAACCGGGCGCGCCGACTGGCGTTTCGTGGCGAAGGTCATGAGTGAAAAGCCCGCCGAAATCACCCGTCTTCCCGGTCACGGGCGGCCCATCGAAGCCGGGGAACCGGCCAACCTCACCATCGTTGACCCGGATTGCTCCTGGACGGTCAAAGGTGACCGGCTGGCGTCGAAAGCCTGCAACACCCCGTATGAGGACATGGAGTTTTCCGCCAAAGTGACCCACACCATTTTGCGCGGGCGGATCACCTGCGCCGACGGTCAGGCCGCCGACGCCGTGGACACACCTGCCCGATAACCCGACATCAAGCACCCAGTCAGACACGAACAAGAACAGGCAAAACGAAACGTTCATGAGTGAACAAGACTCCCGCACGCCGCAAGACAACACATGTGCACAACCACTACCCGCCGTCCTGGTTTTGGCTGACGGCAGCATCTACCGGGGCGAAGGCTTCGGTGCAGCCGGAAGCGTGCTCGGTGAAGCGGTGTTTACCACCGCCATGACCGGCTACCAGGAAACCATGACCGACCCCTCCTACCACCGGCAGATTGTGGTGGCCACCGCCCCGCAGATCGGCAATACCGGCTGGAATGACCAGGACAACGAGTCCCGGGGCAACAAAATCTGGGTGACCGGACTGGTCATCCGCGACCTGGCCCACCGGGTATCGAACTGGCGGGCCTGCCGCAGCCTGGACGAGGAGATGAAAGCCCAGAACATTCCGGGTATCAAAGGTGTCGACACCCGGGCGCTGGTGCGCCACCTGAGAAACCACGGCTCGATCGCCGCGGGCCTGTTCACCGGTGCCCAGGCAGAGCAGGACACCGACGTACTTCTCGACGTAGTCCGCAACCAGCCGCCGATGGCCGGTGCAGACCTGGCCGGGGATGTCACAACCGATGCCAGCTACACCGTCGAGGCGATGGGTATCACCCGCGCCAGGGTGGTGGCCTTCGACATGGGTATCAAGACCAACACCCCCAGAAACTTCGCCGCCCGCGGCATTGAAACAGTCGTGGTTCCCGCCACCACCACCTTCGAGGAAATCAGTGAGCTGCACCCGGACGGGGTGTTCGTCTCCAACGGGCCGGGGGATCCGGCCACCGCCGATGCGATGGTGGAGACCGTGAAAAAAGTCCTGGAGCACAAGATCCCGTTTTTCGGCATCTGCTTCGGCAACCAGATTTTCGGCCGCGCTCTGGGAAGAAAAACCTACAAACTCAAATTCGGCCACCGCGGCATCAACATTCCGGTGAAAAACCACGACACCGGCGCCATTGAGATCACCGCCCAAAACCACGGGTTCGCCGTGGAAGGGACACCGGGCGAGAAATTTTCCACCCCCTTCGGCCCGGCCCATGTCTCGCACAGCTGTCTCAACGACGGTGTCGTCGAAGGCCTGGCACTGGACAACGGACTCGGGTTCTCGGTCCAGTACCACCCGGAGGCCGCCGCCGGTCCGCACGACGCCAACCCCCTGTTCGACCAGTTCATCGAGCTGATGGCCACCCATGCACATGGGCCCGAACACCTGGCGTGATGCCGCGGCAGCACGTTGGAACAAGCCTTCGGGCTTGATGTAACGGATCAGACAGACAATTTCTTTCTTGTAGCACAGATATTTTCCGGAAAAGAGTTCCATGCCCAAGCGCACAGATTTGCACCACGTTCTCGTCATAGGGTCCGGTCCGATTGTTATCGGACAGGCCTGCGAGTTCGACTACTCGGGCACCCAGGCGTGCCGAGTACTCAAAGAAGAGGGCCTTCGGGTCACCCTCATCAACTCCAACCCGGCGACGATCATGACCGATCCCGAGTTCGCCGACCACACTTATGTCGAGCCGATCAGGCCCGAATACATCGAGAAAATCTTCGAGGCCGAAAAACAGGCCGGGCACCCCATTGATGCGGTGCTGGCCACCCTCGGCGGGCAGACCGCCCTGAATGCCGCCATCGCCATCGACCGTCGCGGCACGCTCGACAAATACGGTGTCGAATTAATCGGCGCCGACATCGAGGCGATCGAACGCGGTGAGGACCGCCAGAAGTTCAAGGACATCGTCGAAAAAATCGGCGGCGAATCCGCCCGTTCCCGGGTCTGCCACAACATGGACGAGGTCAAAGCCACAGTCGCCGAACTCGGTCTTCCCGTGGTGGTCCGTCCTTCCTTCACCATGGGTGGACTGGGGTCGGGCCTGGCGTTCAACGACGCCGACCTGGAGCGCATCGCCGGTGGTGGCCTGGCCGCCTCACCGGAAGCCAATGTGCTCATCGAGGAATCCATCCTCGGCTGGAAAGAATACGAACTGGAGCTGATGCGCGACGGCGACGACAACTGTGTGGTTGTCTGTTCGATCGAAAACGTTGACGCGCTCGGCGTGCACACCGGCGACTCGGTCACCGTGGCCCCGGCGATGACACTGACCGACCGGGAATTCCAGCGCATGCGCGACCAGGGGATTGCGATCCTGCGGGAAGTGGGCGTGGATACCGGTGGCTGCAACATCCAGTTCGCCATCAACCCCGACGACGGTCGGCTGATCACCATCGAGATGAACCCGCGGGTGTCCCGCTCCTCGGCACTGGCATCGAAAGCCACCGGTTTCCCGATCGCGAAAATCGCCGCGAAACTGGCCATCGGCTACACCCTGGACGAGATCACCAACGACATCACCGGCGAAACTCCCGCCGCTTTCGAACCAACCCTCGACTATGTGGTCGTCAAAGCCCCGCGGTTTGCCTTCGAGAAATTCCCCGGCGCCGACGACACCCTGACCACCACCATGAAATCGGTGGGTGAGGCAATGGCACTGGGCCGCAACTACATTGCGGGCCTGGGTAAAGTCATGCGCTCGCTGGAAACCAAAGCCACCGGTTTTTGGACTGTGGCCGATGAATCATTTGCCGGTGACGCCGCGAAGGACAAGGACAGGGCACTTGATCTGCTGCGCCGCCCCACCGAGGGCCGTATCTATGTCGCGGAGCTCGCCCTGCGCCTGGGGGCCAGTGTCGACGAGGTCTACGAAGCCTCCGGCATCGACCCGTGGTTTGTGGCGGAGCTCGAAGCCCTGGTGGCTTTCCGCAACCGGCTGGAAAACGCGCCGGTGCTGACAGAAAAACTGCTGCGTGAGGCGAAATACCTGGGTCTTTCCGACAAGCAGATCGCGATGCTCCGGCCCGAATTCGCCGGCGAAGACGGGGTGCGCAGGCTGCGCCTGTCACTGGGAATCCGCCCGGTGTTTAAAACCGTGGACACCTGTGCCGCCGAATTCGAGGCGAAAACCCCCTACCACTACTCGGCCTACGAACTTGACCCGGCGGCCGAATCCGAGGTCGCCCCGCAGACCGAGCGGGAAAAAGTCATTATTTTAGGCTCCGGTCCCAACCGTATCGGCCAGGGCATCGAATTCGACTACTCGTGCGTGCACGCCGCCCTGGAACTGTCCCGGGTGGGCTACGAGACAGTGATGGTCAACTGCAACCCGGAGACCGTCTCCACCGACTACGACACCGCCGACAGGCTCTACTTCGAACCGCTGACCTTCGAAGACGTCATGGAGGTCTACCACGCCGAATGCGAGTCCGGAACTGTCGCCGGGGTGATTGTGCAGCTCGGTGGGCAAACCCCGCTGGGGCTGGCCGCGAAACTGCGGGATGCGGGCGTTCCGGTGGTCGGCACCTCACCGGAAGCCATCGACCTGGCTGAAGACCGCGGCGAATTCGGTGAGGTGCTGCGCAAAGCCTGTCTGCCCGCACCAGAGTTCGGCACCGCCACCTCTTTCCGTGAGGCCAAAGCCGTGGCCGGTGAGATCGGCTATCCCGTGCTGGTGCGCCCCTCCTATGTGCTGGGCGGACGCGGCATGGAAATCGTCTACGACGAGCAGTCGCTGGAGGATTACATCAACCGGGCCACCGAAATCACCTCCGATCACCCGGTGCTGGTCGACCGGTTCCTCGACAACGCCATCGAAATCGATGTCGACGCACTGTGCGACGGCGAGGACGTTTACCTGGCGGGGGTGATGGAACACATCGAGGAGGCCGGTATCCACTCCGGTGACTCGGCCTGCGCCCTGCCGCCGATGACACTGGGGCCGGAAGATATCGCCAAAGTGCGTGAATCGACGGTCAAACTGGCCCACGGCATCGGCGTCAAGGGCCTGATGAACGTCCAGTATGCGCTCAAAGACGACATTCTCTACGTCATTGAAGCCAACCCGCGGGCCTCGCGCACGGTGCCGTTCGTGTCCAAGGCGACAGCCACCCCGCTGGCCAAAGCCGCCTCCCGGATCATGATGGGGGCAAGCCTGGACCAGCTGAAAGCCGAAGGGATGATCCCCACCGACCACGACGGTGGATCGCTGCCCCTGAACAGCCCCATCGCGGTGAAAGAAGCCGTGTTGCCGTTCAACCGTTTCCGCCGGCCCGACGGCACGATGCTCGACTCGCTGCTGTCGCCGGAGATGAAATCAACCGGTGAAGTGATGGGCCTGGCCGACAACTTCGGCGCCGCCTACGCCAAAGCCGAGGATGCCGCCTACGGTGGGCTTCCCACCGGTGGAACGGTGTTTGTTTCAGTTGCCAACCGTGACAAGCGCACCCTGATCTTCCCCATCCAGCGACTGGCCCACATGGGTTTTGATCTGGTTGCCACCGCCGGTACCGCCCAGATGCTGCGCCGAAACGGCATCGACTGTGAAACCGTGGTCAAAGCCTCCGAAGCCAAACAGGACAGCAGTAAACGCTCCATTGTCGACCGCATCAACTCCGGCGGGATTGACCTGATCCTCAACACCCCGGCCGGATCGTCGACCACCCGCCACGACGGCTATGAAATCCGTTCCGCAGCGGTCCACCAGGGCATTCCCCTGGTGACCACCGTCCAGGGGGTTACTGCTGCCGTGCAGGGCATTGAGGCGCTGCAGGAAGGCGAGCTGGGGGTCACCGCCCTGCAGGATCTCAACCACGGCGCCAACGCCCCGCGGGGTGACAACTAATGGCTGACACGGAAGTTCCGGCAGGATTCGGGAGTCGGCTCCATTCGGCGGCCAGCACCTACGCGGCGCTGTGTGCCGGCATCGATCCGCACCCGCGGCTGCTGGAATCCTGGGGGCTGCCGGTGAGCGTCGACGGGCTGACCACCTTCACCATGCGGTGCGTGGAAGCGTTCGCCGGGCATGTCGCGGCAGTCAAACCACAGGTCGCTTTCTACGAGGCCTACGGGGCGGCCGGTTTTGCGGTGCTGGAAAAAGCATTCGCGGAACTGGCCGACTCACCCACCCAGGTGATCGCCGACGCCAAACGGGGCGATATCGGTTCGACCATGGCCGCCTACGCTGCGGCGTGGCTTGCCGACAGCTCACCACTGGCAGCCGATGCCGTCACGGTGTCTCCCTATCTGGGCTTCGGTTCGCTGGCCCCGGCAGTGGAGATGGCGCAGCAAACCGGCAGGGGACTGTTCGTCCTGGCCGCGACCTCCAACCCTGATGGACCCAGTGTGCAGCGCGCAGAAGGCGCCGGTGGCCGCCGTACCGACCAGTTGATGGTCGACCAGGCAGCCGAGATCAACAAAGCCTATCCGGCCTGCCAGGGGCCGGTGGGTGTGGTTCTCGGCGCCACGGTCACCGACCCCCCGGAGATCGCGGAGCTGAATGCGGCGGTTCTTTTGCCCGGCGTCGGCGCCCAGGGCGCCACACTCGCTGATGTGTCGTCACTCACAAAGAACAAGAGGGTGTTGAGTTTGCCAAGTGTGTCACGTAGCCTCCTCCACCATGGTCCGGACGTCGCTGACCTGCGGAAAGCTGTAAAAACGGTGGTGGGGGAGTAGGGTTCCGGCAGGGCATACCCCGGGTGGTGAAAACCCGAGGTCAGACCCGATGTCGCAAGATAACGGGTAACCTAGTACGGTTATGACCTGCCGGTTTATTCCCGCAGTGCTACACTGATCAAAGCTCGGCAAAGTACAGCCGTGAAATTATGCCGTCACCTGTGCCTTTCGGTGCAGGACCACCACGCGGCCGGGGCGAAAGATTCTCTTTATGCCGGGCGGACTCCGCCGCCGCGTGGACAACACTTTTTGATAGAACACACCTACAAGTAACGGAGGAACCCAGTGGCCCTTCCCAAGTTGACCGATGAGCAGCGCAAAGAAGCCCTCGCCAAAGCAGCAGAAGCGCGCAAAGCCCGTGCTGAGTTGAAAGAAAAGCTCAAGCGCGGTGGAACGAACCTGAAAGAGGTTCTGGAAAAAGCGCAGTCCGATGAGATCATCGGCAAGACCAAGGTTTCCGCACTGCTCGAAGCCATGCCGAAGGTTGGCAAGGTTAAGGCCAAGGAGATCATGGAAGAGCTGGAAATCGCCCAGACCCGCCGCCTGCGTGGTCTCGGTGACCGCCAGCGCCGCGCTCTGCTGGAGCGTTTCGGCTTCGAAGCTGACAAATAAACACCACGGTTGATTTCCCGGGGGCACAGACCGTGCCCCCGGTCATCACCGTTTAAGCCCCCTTTTTCCCTTCCGCCAAAACGGCCGGCACACCCTGCGGCCGCTGCGGCCCGGGGAGCCGAGCCAAGGGGGCGGGGCAGCTGGTCCGGTGGTTTCACCGCCGGCACCACCGCCCCGACACAGATTTTTCCACCCCAGATCAAAGGCAGACACGAAGTACATGGCCGCCACCGGTTGTTCCACAGGTCGTCTCGTGGTGTTGCTCGGACCCTCCGCGGTCGGCAAATCCACGGTTGTCCAAAGGCTCCGCGAGGAAATCCCGGACTTGTATTTTTCGGTGTCCATGACCACCAGAAACCCCCGGCCGGGGGAGGTTGATGGTCGCGACTACCTGTTTGTCAGCCCCACCGAGTTCCAGCGGCACATCGAAGCCGGGGAGATGCTTGAATGGGCCGACATCCACGGTGGGCTGCAACGCTCGGGAACACCGGCCGGACCGGTTGATCAGGCAGTGGCAGAAGGCCGTCCCGTGCTGGTGGAAGTCGATTTGGCCGGGGCGCGCAATGTCCGGGCCTCCCGTCCGGGATGCATCAGCGTGTTTCTCGCCCCACCGAGCTGGGAAGAATTGGTCAAACGGCTGACCGGCCGGGGGACTGAAACCGACGAGGCTGTCAAACGCAGGCTGGAAACCGCCCGCCGGGAACTTGACGCCAGGGAAGAATTCGACCACATTATCGTCAACGACAATGTCGACGACGCTGTCGCCGCGCTCCGCGACATTCTCACCGGCACTACCGAGTAGCCACCGCAGCTGCACCATGGTGCAGAATACAAAGACAACACCCATCCGCACATTTTTTTCGAAGGTGAACCAATAGAAACCGTGAGTCAGGACAATACCGCCAACAAAAAGGTCTTCGATCCGCCGACCGGTATCACCGATCCGCCGATCGATGAGCTTCTCGAGCACGTCACCTCCAAGTACGCCCTGGTGATTTTCGCGGCCAAACGCGCCCGGCAGATCAACAGCTACAACCAGCAGGCCAATGACGGCGTCTTCGAATTCGTCGGCCCCCTGGTCGCGCAGCGGCAGCGCGAAAAGCCGCTGTCGATTGCCCTGAGGGAAATCGACGAAGGCCTTCTCGAGCACAAAGAAGGCTAGAGCAGGCGCCAGGTCTGACCCGGTGACGGTGTGCGCACACATCCCACCGGGTTCGTCGACCACGCCCTTGACCCGGGACGTGGGGCGGTAAGAGACGTCGTTGTTTTTTGAAAAATACTCCCGCACCGGGGTGTGGCCAGTCCATGCCCGCCGCGGGAGTTTTTTCATGCCCGCCGCATGATCCCGGAATCCGCCGCACACCGGCAGCGCACGTGGGCGGACAGGACGGGGGTTTTACTGCCCTTTGGTCACCTGTCCGACGGGGACTCCGATAGCCTTGAACCGGAAACCGCTCCGGTTTTTTCAAAACCCCGCGGCTGCCGCCGCTTTTCTGTCACGAAAGGACCCACGTTGAAAACGGTCGATCAGCAGCCCGCCCGTATTGTCGTCGGCGTTACCGGTGGCATCGCCGCCTACAAGGCCTGTCACCTGGTGCGGGCTCTCACCGAGACTGGCTGCGATGTCACGGTCATTCCGACCGAGAATGCGCTGCGGTTTGTCGGGGCCGCCACTTTTGAGGCGCTGTCGCACAACCCGGTGACCACCGGTGTGTTCGAGCATGTCGATAGTGTGCGGCATGTGTCGGTGGGTAAAAACGCCGATCTGGTGGTGGTGGCTCCGGCAACCGCCGACTTTATGGCCCGCCTGGCCGCCGGAATGGCTCATGACATGCTCACCGCGACATGTTTGACAGCCACCTGCCCGATCGTGGTGGCACCGGCGATGCACACCGAAATGTGGTTCAATCCGGCGACACAGGCCAATGTCTCTACCCTGCGTGGCCGGGGGATCACGGTGCTTGAACCGGCCAGCGGACGGTTGACCGGCAAGGACACCGGCACCGGGCGCCTGCCTGAACCGGAGCAAATCCACCGCATGGCCTCGTTGGTGCGGGAAACAGGCAGCCTGTCCAGACTTTTCGAGGGGAAAAAACTTCTCGTCACCGCCGGCGGCACCCGGGAAGATATTGATCCGGTGCGTTTTGTCGGCAACCGGTCCTCCGGCAAGCAGGGATTCGCCCTGGCGGAAGTCGCCGCCCACATGGGGGCTGAGGTCAGTGTCATTGCCGCCGCCACCGACTGTCTTCCCACTCCCTGCGGTGCCCGGCTGATCCGTGTCCGCAGCGCCCTGGAGCTTGCACAGGAAGTCAATCACCGGGCCGCTGACACCGACATTGTGATCATGGCTGCCGCGGTGGCTGATTTCCGGCCCACCCACACCGCGGGAAGCAAAATCAAAAAAGCCGGCGGGCGCGACAGCCTCGGGCACATTGAGCTGACCGAAAACCCCGATATTCTGGCCGGTCTGGTTCATGCCCGCCGACAGGGGCAGCTGCCGGAGGGGATCACCCTGGTCGGCTTTGCCGCCGAAACCGGCGATGACACCGCCGGGCCGCTGGAGCACGGTCGCGCAAAGCTGGCCACCAAGGGAGTGGATTTGCTCATGGTCAACGATGTCTCCGACGGACAGGTGTTCGGCCGGAACATCAATGCAGGATGGGTGCTGGGCAGCAACGGATCGGTGACCACGATCGAACGGGGGGACAAATTTGTTGTTGCCCGCCGCATCCTGGAGGCGGTCGCCGCCCGCTTCTAGTCCGGGCACCTCCCCGGGTTACCGCGGTGCCCCACCCGGACAACCCGGCCGCCGCGAGGAAAAACTGCTGGAAAAACGGGCAAAACGGGAGGGAACAAGCCGGGGCTTGCCTTTTTAGACAGCTTGGTCTAGATTGAGTCCGGTGCCGGTAAACGGCCGTCGGCAATGGTCCGGTGCGCGGCCCGGTGGCTGCCCCGCGCGGGAACCGGCCGATGCCGGCCGGGGACGATCCCGTCGGCACCGAGCGTTTTTGAAAAAACATCTGCAGCGAAAGAAAGTGACCGACCGTGTCTGACACAAGCTCTGCGACGAGACTGTTCACCAGCGAATCAGTGACCGAGGGGCACCCGGACAAGATTTGCGACGCTATCTCCGATCTTATTTTGGACGCCATGCTCGCCCAGGATCCGAATTCCCGGGTTGCCGTGGAAACGGTGGTCACCACCGGGCTGGTGCATATTGTCGGTGAGGTCCGCTGCGCCGGTTACGTCGAAATCCCGCAGATTGTGCGCCAGAAACTCAAAGACATCGGGTTCACTTCCTCCCAGGTGGGCTTTGACGGCACCACCTGTGGTGTCACCGTGGCCATCGGGGAGCAGTCGCAGGAGATCGGTGCCGGGGTGGACAACTCCACCGAAGCCCGCGGCGGCGGCACCGATGAGCTGGATAAGGCAGGGGCCGGGGATCAGGGCCTGATGTTCGGCTACGCCACCAACGAGACCCCGGAATACATGCCGCTTCCCATTGCCACCGCCCACCGGCTGGCCCGCCGGCTGACCCAGTGCCGCAAGGACAACATCATCCCCGGGCTGCGGCCGGACGGCAAAACGCAGGTCACTTTCGCCTACGACGACAATGACCAGCCGCTGCGGTTGGATACGGTGGTGGTGTCCACCCAGCACGCCGAGGACGTCTCCCAGGAGCAGCTGGCCCGGGAGATTAAGGAACACGTCGTTGATTTCGTGGTGCGGGACGCGCATCTGGGCCGTTTCGTCGACGATGGGCTGAACCTTCTGGTCAACCCCTCCGGATCCTTCGTGGTCGGCGGACCGATGGGGGATGCCGGTTTGACGGGGCGGAAGATCATTGTCGACACCTACGGCGGCATGGCCCGCCACGGCGGTGGTGCATTCTCCGGCAAAGACCCCTCGAAGGTGGACCGTTCCGGTGCCTACGCCATGCGCTGGGTGGCCAAAAACGTGGTGGCGGCAGGTCTTGCCGACCGGGTTGAGGTGCAGGTCGCCTATGCCATCGGCCGGGCCAAACCGGTGGGATTGTATGTGGAAACCTTCGGTACCGCCACCGACGGGCTGAGCGACGCCGACATCCAGGCTGCGGTGGAGAAAGTCTTCGATCTGCGGCCGGCGGCGATCATCAAGGATCTTGATCTTCTGCGCCCCATCTACGCCCAAACCGCGGCCTACGGTCATTTCGGGCGGACTGATCTCGACCTTCCCTGGGAGAACACCGACCGCGCCGAGGCACTGCGGCAGGCCGCCGGGTTGTGATCTAGCATAAGGTTTCATGGCACCCCGCACCCCCGCACCCGACAACGATGTGGCACAGGTGCTGCCTCTTGTGCGGACCGCCCACCTGGACCGGTTGTTCGACTACCGGGTCCCGGCTGAACTGGCCGACGATTGTGTGCGCGGGGTGAAGGTGCGGATCCGTTTTTCCGGCAGGCTGGTCGACGGGCTGGTCTACCACCGCACCGACCAGCAGACCCACCACGGGTCCCTGGCCTTCATCAACAAGGTTGTCACCCCGTCGCCGGTTGTCGGCGACCACATGTTCGCCCTGATCGACAAACTGGCGGTGCGCTACGGGGCGATCACCCAGGATGTCATCCGGGCGGCTGTTCCGCCGCGGATCGCCGCCGCAGAGAAATCGGACTTTTCCACCCCCTGGCAGGACTTGGGCCAGGCAACAGAGCCGGATTTGTCCCCCTGGGCGCTCTACCGGCACGGCACCGGGTTCGTCGATGCGGTGCTGGCGGGAAAAACAGTCCGCGCCGCCTGGCAGATCGCCCCCGGGCACAACCCGGCCACCGCCGTGGCGGCGCTGGCGGCGAAAACCGCCATGGACGGCGGCGGGGTGCTGGTGGTGGTTCCCGACAAGCGGCATCTGGACCGGGTTGAGCGGGAGCTGAAAAAATGGGTGGGGGCCAAACAGATCACGGTGCTTCACTCGGCGTTGGGTGATCAGGCACGCTACCGGCGCTTTCTATCCATCGCTTCCGGCCAGTCACGGCTGGTCATCGGCACCCGGTCGGCGGCTTTCGCCCCGGTGGCCAATCTGCGGCTGGCGGTGATCATCGATGACGGCAACGACAATCTGGTCAATCCGCGCAGCCCCTACGACCATGCCCGGGAGGTGGTCACCACCCGCTCGGCATTGACCGGCTGCGCGCTGGTGCTGGGCGGAATAAGCCGCACCGCGGAAGTGCAGATGATGGTCGAGTCGGGTTGGGCGCATGATCTTCTCGGCGACGACCATGTCCTCCGGGCCGGCCGACCGGTGGTGCGGGCGGCCGCCGATTCGGTGCAGGCGCTGCACCGGGATCCGCGGGCCGGGTCCGCCCGGCTGCCGTCTGTGGCCTACCAGGCGGTGAAAAAAGCGCTGGCCAACAATACCCCGGCGCTGGTTCAGGTGCCCCGGGCCGGTTATGTGCCGTCGTTGGGCTGCGGGAGCTGTTTCACCCCGGCGCGCTGCGCGGCGTGCAATGGCCCGGTCGGCTACCGCGACGGCGGTGGGGTGCTCACCTGCCGCTGGTGCGGGCGCCCGGCAGCCAACTGGCGCTGCCCGGAGTGCGGGTCGGTGAAGCTGCGGGCACAGGTCAAAGGGGTGGCCCGCACCGCAGAAGAGCTGGGTCGGGCGTTCGCCCCCTGCTCGGTTGTTTCCTCCGGGTCCGGGCATGTCATCGACTCCGTTGACGGCGACGTTGCCAGGGTGGTGGTGGCCACCCCGGGGGCGGAACCGGTGGCCACCGGCCCCGGCTACGGTGCGGTACTGCTGCTGGATACCTGGGCGCTTTTGGGCCGGGATGATCTGCGGGCGGAGGAAAAAGCCCTCCGGCACTGGCTGCAGGCGGCGTTTCTGGCCCGCCCGGCCGATGCCGGGGGAGAAGTGGTGGTGGTTGCCGAACCCCACCACCGGGTGGTGCAGCATCTGATCCGTTTCGACCCGGTGGGTGCTGCCCGGCGGGAGCTGGCCGACCGGGCGGAGGTGGGCTTCCCCCCGGCGGTGCACATGGCTGTCATCGACGCCCCGCAGGCCACCATCACCGAATTTGCCGCGGGCCTTGACCTGCCGGAACAATTTGACATCCTGGGTCCCGTCGATCTTCCCCGCGGGGTGGGCCTTCCCGGCCACTGGGATGACAAAGCCCTGGGGGTTGCCCAGCGGCTGATTGTCCGCTGCCCGGGTACGGCCGCCGACCGGACGCTGCTGGGTGGGGCCTTACGGGCCGCACGGGTACTGCGGGCGGTGACCGCCCCCGGCGCCCCCCTGAGAATCCAGGTTGATCCCTTGACTGTCGGCTAGCCGCGGCGAATCCACCCCCACCGGGGGCCGTTCCGTGGGGTACCGGGTGCGCCCCGTGGGCCGCTGGGGTGCCGCCGGGGGGGTGGTGCTGTGTCTGTGTGCCGCTATGATCAAACCACGGCGGCCTGTTGCCGGGGAACGGTTGTTTTTCCCCGGAGGACCGTTTCGGCCGTTGCCGCCGCCGGGTGCACCGCCGGGTGCACCCCAACAGTTTTGCTTGTTTGTCCGCCCATTGATTTTTTCCCGACACCAGGAAGGCACCGGTACACAGTCCACCCATGCGTCTTGTTTTCGCCGGAACACCCACCCCCGCCGCCCATGTGCTTGCCGCACTGGCCGCCAACCCCCGCCATGAGATCGCCGCGGTGATCACCCGGCCCGATGCCCGCCGCGGCCGGGGACGCACCCTGCATCCCTCGGCCTGCAAACAGTTCGCCCTCGAGCACGGCATTGACGTGTTCACCCCGCAGATGCTTGCCGCGGGAACCGACGACGGCGATGAGATCCGCCGGGTACTGGCCGGACTGGAACCCGATTGCCTCCCGGTGGTGGCCTATGGGGCGCTGATCCCGGAAGATCTTCTCGCTATCGCCCCCCACGGGTGGGTCAACCTGCACTTTTCCCTTCTGCCGCGGTGGCGGGGCGCCGCCCCGGTGCAGTCGGCGATCGCCGCCGGTGACACCACCACCGGGGCGACGACCTTCCGTATCGACAAGGGACTTGACACCGGGCCGATTCTGGCGGCACAGCCGTGCCCGATCACCGGCACCGACACCGCGGGCAGTCTGCTCGGCAAGCTGGCCGACTGCGGGGCCGAGCTTCTCAGCTCCACCATGGACGGGTTGGCCGACGGCCGGATTGTCGCGCAGCCGCAGCCCGCCGAAGGGGTCACCCACGCCGGGAAAATCACCACCGCCGATGCCCGCATCGACTGGAGCGCACCGGCAACAACCATTGACCGGATGCTGCGGGCGGTGACCCCGGCACCGGGTGCGTGGACCATGGCGGGGGACAGGCGGATCAAAATCGGCCGGTTGACCGACCCCGGCCCCGAGAGTGCGGATACCCCGCAGCGTCAGCCCGGGCAGGTGATTATCGACGGGATGCGGCTTATTGTCGCCACCGGCACCACCCCGGTGGAGATCACCCGAATCCAGCCGCCCGGAAAACCGATGATGGACGCCGATGCTTTCGTCAACGGCAACCGCGACATTGACGGGATGGTGCTGCAATGAGCGGCGGATTCCGGTCCCGGGCAGGCGGCACCCCACCCACCCCACCGACAACCCCCGCCCCGTCGGCTGCCGGCCGGCCGGGCCGACGGACCCACCGGGGCGGGCGGGAAAACGCAACCGCCGGCCCGGCCGCGCACTCCCGGCGCGGCGCCGCCGGTAGCGGCGGTGCGGCCGCCACACGGGGCAGAGCAGGCAACCCGAAAAACAGACGGTTCCTTGCCCCGGCAGACGGCCCGGCGGTGGATATGGCACGCCGGGTGGCTGTCGATGTGCTGTGGAAAGTCCGCGAGGACGGCGCATTCGGCAACCTGGTGCTGCCGCAGTTTCTCAGCGAGGCGCAGCTGTCCGGCCGGGATGCGGCGTTTGCCACCGAGATCACCTACGGCAGCCTGCGCACCATGGGTATCTGCGACGCCATTATCGACGCGGCCAGTGACCGGCCGGTGGGCCGACTGGACGGGGTGGTGCTCGACTGCCTGCGGTTGGGCGTCTACCAGCTGCTGTTTACCAAAGTGGAGTCCCATGCGGCAGTCGATACCACCGTTCGTCTGGCGGGGCTTCTGGCAGGGGGACGGGTGACCGGGTTCGTCAACGCGGTGATGAGACGAATCTCCCGTACCCCAGCGTCGGTGTGGCTGGACACGCTGGCGCCGTCTGATCCGCTGGCGCGCGCCGCCTGGATGACCGGCCACCCGGGATGGATTGCCGAGAGTTTTGCCGCGGCGCTCGCGGCCGGGCCGGAGGATCCGCGACCGCGGCCCGCCGACGGGAAGCTTCCCGCTGATTTGAATGAGGCCCTGGCCGCCGACAGCAGCCGCCCCGGTATCCACCTGGTGGCCCGCCCCGGCGAACTGACCCAGGAAGAACTGTGCGCGCTCACCGGTGCCGCACCGGCCCGGTTCAGTCCCTACGGGGCGTATCTCGACTCCGGCAACCCGGCCGATTTCGACTGCGTGCGCCAGGGGCTGGCCGCCGTGCAGGATGAGGGATCGCAGTTGATCGCCCGGGCACTGACCGAAGTGCCCGTCGACGGCCCCGACGGCGGGCGGTGGCTGGATTTGTGTGCCGGGCCGGGCGGCAAAGCCGCCCTGATCGGCGGTATTGCCGCCATTGCCGGTGCCCGCCTGGATGCCGTGGAGCTGGCCCCGCACCGGGCGGAGCTGATCAGGAAAACAGTCCGCGACATGCCGGTGACGGTGATCACCGCCGACGGCACCAACCCGCCGCTGGAGCCCGGCTACGACCGCATTCTGGTGGATGCGCCGTGCTCCGGTCTCGGTGCGCTGCGCCGCCGGCCCGAAGCCCGCTGGGTGAAACGGGAATCCGCCATCGCGGAGCTGACCGAACTGCAGCAGGCACTGCTGGAATCGGCGGTGGGGCTGCTGCGTCCCGGCGGGGTGATCATCTATTCGACCTGTTCGCCCGATATCCGGGAAACCCGCGGGGTGGTCGATGCTGTTGCGGGATCCCACGACAACCTGGTGGAACTGCCCGCCGGCAGCTATTTCTGCGGCATGAGGGATACCGGTGGGTTTGCCTCGGTGCAGATGTGGCCGCACCGCCACGGAACCGACGCCATGTTTGCCGCGGTGCTGAAAAAAACCATCTGACCCGCCCACCCGGTCGACACGGCCGGTGCCGCGACCGGGTGCGTCGGGTCGGGCAATCCGCGGCGGCGGCCGAATCCGGCGGATAGACTCGTGGACTATGCGACGATCCCTTATTGCCCCCTCCATTTTGTCCGCCGATTTTTCCCGGCTGGCCGACGAACTTGACGCGGTCAGCAACGCCGACTGGATTCACGTCGACATCATGGACAACCATTTCGTGCCGAACCTCACCTTCGGCGTCGGGGTCACCGAAGCCGTCCACGCCAGCACCGACATTCCGCTGGATGTGCACCTGATGATCGACGATCCCGCCCGGTGGGCGCCGGATTATGTGCGGGCCGGCGCCCACACGGTTGTCTTCCACGTCGAAGCGCTTGCCCCGGACCAGGATTTCACCGCGGTGTGCGACACCATCCGCCAACTCGGCGCCAGGGCCGGTATTTCGGTGAAGCCGGGCACCCCCATCGAGGACTATCTGGCCGGTCTCGACCACGTCGACGAAGTGCTGGTGATGAGTGTGGAACCCGGTTTCGGCGGCCAGGCGTTCATGCCGGAGGTCCTCGGTAAAGTCCGTGCCCTGCGCAGCTACATCGACAGCCACGGGCTTGACGTCGACATCAACATCGACGGCGGTATTTCCCGCGCCACCATCGCCCAGGCCGCCGAAGCCGGGTGTGACGCCTTCGTGGCCGGTTCGGCGGTCTACGGGGCGGATGACCCCAACGGGGAAATCACTGTCCTGCGGGAGCTGGCGGATACCGCCCGTGGTGTCCCGGCGGGGCGTGACTGACCGCGTCCGGGACCGAAAACCCAACCCGAGATTGCCAGCTACGGATACCGTCGGGGTTGGTTCACCACCCCCGGATTACCCGGCGCGCCGACGGAGCAACTAGCATTGACCTAGGTTTATGCCGTTATTGCACAGGCACTGGTGGCGACCGTTTTCCACCCCCGGACAGGTCCATGTCCGCAACAGGGCATGAAAAGGGTGTCCGGCGGAGTTTTTCTCCCCCGGCGCACCCGCCGCAAGCCAGCAGTGTCCAACCCATCCCCGCCGATCCCGGCCGGGGCAACCGACAGGTGCCCGGGCCGGGAAGCCCCCGCGCCCCGCGGGCCGCCCGCAGCCGCCAACCAAAGGAGCCGTTCGTCCGCTTATGTTTACCGGAATCGTGCAGGAAATCGGCACAGTGACCAAGGCAGAGGATCTGGGGGATGCGGCACGGCTTGAAGTGTCCGCGCCGAGGCTGGGCGAGACCATCACCAAAGGCAGCTCGATTGCCGTCAACGGCTGCTGCCTGACGGTGCTGTCCAGTGCCGGCGGCGTGTTTTCCACGCTGGTGATGGAAGATACCCTGCAGGCGACGAACCTGGGGCTTCTCACCGAGGGCAGCCGGGTCAACCTGGAAACCCCGCTGGCGCTGCACACCCCGCTGGGCGGGCATCTGGTGCAGGGCTTCATCGATGATGTCACCGAACTTGTCGCCCGCCGCAGCACCGACCACTTCGACACCCTGCGGTTTACGGTTCCGGAGCGTTTTTCCACCCACCTGGTGCGCAAAGGACCGGTTGCCCTGGACGGCATCTCGCTGACGGTCTCCGAGCGGGGTGAGCACTGGTTCGAGGTCTCGCTGATCCCGCTGACGCTGGGCAACACCATTTTCGGTGATCTGGCCGTCGGCACCAGGGTCAACCTCGAAATCGACCTGTTCGCCAAATACATCGACGCCATTGTGGCCATGCGGCAGGGCCACGCGCAGCGCGAATCCCCGGCGATGACCCCGCACGGTTGACAGCCCGCCGTTCGCCCGCCGCCTGCGGGCGAACGTTGGCCGGCTACTACAATCATCTCAGGTGCCCGGGCGCCGTGGCTTCCGGCCCGCCACCGGTTACCGCACACCTGTCCGACCACTCGAATGAAAGCGTTGACTATTTCAGTGTCTGGAAACGAAACCGCGCACGCAGACGACGCGTCAGCAGCCGTGGACAACCGCTCCGAAATCGCGCAGTACGCCATCGCCGACGGTGCCTCGACGAGCCTGAAACCGTGGGAGTTCACCCATACCTCAAAACGACTGGTGGTGGTCGCCTGGATAGCGGTGGCGGTGATTATGGCGGTGCACATTTTCATGGCCATTGTTGTCGGTATCGGGGACACCGGGGTGCGGGTCACCCCGGTCGACCAGTGGGCGTTTATCGGCCTGGGGCTGATTTTCTCCGGGCTGGCGCTGTCGATCATGCGGCCGCGGGTGCGCGCCAACTGCGACGGCGTGGAAGTTCGCAACCTCACCACCGCCCGGTTCTACCCGTGGGAAGTCGTCTACGGGCTGAGCTTTCCCCGCACCGCCCGGTGGGCCAGGCTTGAGCTTCCCGAATTCGAATTCGTCCCGCTGCTGGCTTTCCAGGCCGGGGATGGCGCCGACGTGGTTAAGGCCGTCCACGACTTCAGTGTGCTGGAAGACAAATACATGCCCGAAGATTGATCGATGGCGTTGACCTCGAACAGCTCTGTCCGGCCCGGTTCACACCACCGGGCCGCCCTCCAGCAACCGGTGGCCCACCATGGCTGACCCCACCGACTACCGCCCGGCACCGGGGACCATTCCCACCGATCCGGGGGTGTACAAATTCCGTGACGCCAGCCGGCGGGTCGTCTACGTCGGCAAGGCGAAAAATCTCCGCTCCCGGCTGTCGAACTATTTCCAGGATTTGTCGCAGCTGCATCCGCGCACCCGGCAGATGGTGCAGGCCGCCGCCTCCGTGGAATGGACGGTGGTGGCCAGCGAGGTCGAGGCCCTGCAGCTGGAATACACCTGGATCAAAAAATTCGACCCGAAGTTCAACGTCAAATACCGCGACGACAAAACCTATCCTTTTCTGGCGGTCTCCACGGGTGAGGAGATTCCCCGGGCGTTTGTCTACCGCGGCCCGCGGCGCAAACACATCCGCTATTTCGGACCCTATTCCCATGCCTGGGCGATCCGGGAAACCCTGGATCTGCTCACCCGGGTGTTTCCGGTGCGCACCTGTTCGACCGGGGTGCTCAACCGGCACCGGCAGCTGGGCCGGCCGTGTCTTTTGGGCTACATCGACAAATGCTGCGCGCCCTGTGTCGGCCGGGTCAGCCCCGCCGAACACCGGCGCATCGTCGACGATTTCTGCTCGTTCATGTCCGGGCACACCGACGCGGTCGTCAAAAACATCACCCGCCAGATGGAGAAAGCCTCGGAAAATCTGGAGTTCGAGAAAGCCGCCCGGCTGCGCGATGATCTCACCGCGATCTCCAAAGCCATGCAGCGCCAGGCGGTCGTGTTGGGGGACGGCACCGATGCCGACCTGGTGGGCCTGGCCGCCGACGAGCTGGAGGTGTCAATCCAAATCTTCCACGTCCGCGGCGGGCGTATCCGCGGCCAGCGCGGCTGGGTGGTCGACAAAACCGGTGACAGTTTCGGCCGGGCGGCAGGTGATGTGGACTCTGACCCGGCACTCGCCGAGATGGTGCAGAACTTTCTCGTCCAGTTCTACGGCGATGCCGTGGAACGCGAAAACGACACCACCGGCACTATTGTGCGGCGGGGAGTCGACAAGGATGAACACGCCGACCTGGCGCGGGTATCACCGGTGCCACGGGAAGTCCTGGTGCAGGTGCTGCCCAGTGATGTGGAGGAGACCTGCGATTTCCTCAGTAAGCTGCGCGGGGCGAAAGTCACTGTCAGGGTTGCCCAGCGGGGAGACAAGAAAGCACTGGCCGACACGGTGGCGAAAAACGCGGCGGAAGCACTCAAACAGCACAAGCTGAAAAGAACCGGCGATTTGACCACCCGCTCGCAGGCCCTGGGCGATATCCAGCAGGCGCTGGGCATGGAGGACGCACCGCTGCGGATCGAATGCACCGATATCTCGCATATCTCCGGCACCGATGTGGTCGCCTCACTGGTGGTGTTCGAGGACGGTCTGCCGAAAAAATCCGACTACCGGCGCTACCGCATCAAAGATGCCGCAGGTGACGGCCACTCCGATGATGTGGCGTCGATCGCCGAAATCACCCGCCGCCGGTTCCTGCGCCACCGCGAGGACATCCGACGGGTGCCCGGGGAGGATGAATTCGACGGCAGCCGTTTCCGCGATGAAGCCCCCGACATCGAGGAGCAGTCCACCGACGGCAGAAAATTCGCCTACCCGCCGCAGCTGTTCATCGTCGATGGTGGTGCCCCGCAGGTGGCGGCCGCCCGGGAAGTATTCGACGAACTGGGGGTCACCGATGTCACCCTGATCGGTCTGGCGAAACGGCTGGAAGAGATTTGGGTGCCCGATGATGATGAACCGGTGATTTTGCCCCGCGGCAGCCACGGGCTGTTTCTTCTGCAGCACATCCGTGACGAGGCGCACCGTTTCGCCATCACCTACCACCGGCAGCAGCGCAGCAAACGGCTGCGGGTTTCCGAACTGGACGGGGTGGCGGGCCTGGGGCCTGCCAGACGCACCGAACTGGTCAAACACTTCGGTTCGGTCAAGCGGCTCAAACAGGCCACGGTCGAGGAGATCCGCGAGGTGAAAGGTTTCGGCCCCCAGCTGGCCCAGGCCGTCCACGACAGTTTGCACCCGTGAGACACACGGCTCCCACAGGCAATGCCCGTTTGGCTACTATGGGCAACTATGAGCGAGCAAAGCGAATCCACGGACCGTGCCATCGATGAGGCTCCGGTACTGATCACCGGCATGTCCGGTGCCGGACTGTCCAGCGCCGCCCGCGTGATGGAGGACATGGGCTGGTACTGCGCGCACAACATTCCCGGCCCCCTGATG
>NZ_JAFLEQ010000003.1:536775-541690 GCF_017307055.1 Corynebacterium mendelii
TGTGCGCACCCGCGACTTCAACGAATTCAACGGTGACCTGATCCTCACCATGGAAAAAATCAAAAAGCGGTGGGGCAATGTCACCGTGATTTTCATGGAAGCCCGTGACGATGTGCTCATCCGCCGTTTCGACTCGGTGAGAAGAACCCACCCGCTGCAGGGGTCAGCCACCCTGCAGGTCGGTATCGGCCGGGAACGCCAGGTATTGGCGCCGGTGAAAGAACGCGCCGACATCGTCATCAACACCTCCGAACTGAGTGTGCACGACCTGCGCCGCACCATCGAGAACTCCTTTGCCACCCTGGCGAAAAAACGGCAGCACGTCACCGTCCAGTCCTTCGGTTTCAAACACGGTGCCCCGCCGGATGCGGACTTGATCGTCGACGTCCGTTTCCTGCCCAATCCCTACTGGGAGCCGGAACTGCGCCTGCTGCGCGGAACCGACCGGGGGGTCAGTGATTTCGTGCTTTCCCAGGACGGTGCAGCACAGTTCGTCGACCAATTCGTCACCATGCTCACCGGCATGACCGACGGCTACCGCCGGGAGGGAAAATCCTTCATCACCGTTGGTGTGGGCTGCACCGGCGGCCACCACCGGTCGGTGGCCGTCGCCGAGGAGATAGCCCGGCGGCTCAAAGACGAACCCGGTCTGGATGTCTCGGTCGACCACCGGGACATCCAACGTGACTGACAAGCCTCGCCGCCGACCCAACACACTGTTGGGTGCGCAGCCGACAGTGCAAAAGTATCCGCCGGGCATATCGCCCGCGGCGCGCCGACACGCCCCACCGATGGCCCCGGCGGGGCGTGATCGCCGCCGCCCGGTGTGCCGGGCGTGGACATCGCCCGCCCCGGGACCAGTGTCCCCAATCCTTTCCGCCCTTTCGACACCTTTTTCCCGCTTGACCACCCGCTGCCCGTGCCCCGGCCGATCCCCGTACCGGCCGTCGGCCACCCCGTCACCGACGGTGGCCAAAAGCCGGTGGCGCCACCCCCCACGGGCGCGGCGCGCACACCGGTGGCCGTCCGCCGGCCGGTGCGCGTCCGTGAGCGGGAAGAAAGAAAAATCCCTCCCATGAGCACCTCCGGCAATCGCCACCACTGCACCCCCATACTCCCCGCCGAACTGGACACCATCACCGCCCTGGGCGGCGGGCACGGGCTGTTCCAGACCCTGCGGGCCTCCCGGGCATTGAAAGCCCCGTTCATCAACGCCGTTGTCACTGTCGCCGATGACGGTGGATCCTCAGGACGGCTGCGCCGCGAACTCGGTATTATCCCGCCGGGGGATCTGCGCATGGCCTTGGCCGCGCTGGCCCGCGATGACGATGATGGGCGGATGTGGGAAACCCTCATCCAGCACCGCTTCGGCGGCACCGGAGGCATGGCCGGCCATGCGGTCGGCAATCTGCTCATCGCCGGGTTGACCGATGTGCTCGGCGACCACATTGCGGCCCTGGATGCGGTGGCCGACCTGGTCGGTGCCCGTGGCCGGGTGCTGCCCATGTCCAACCAGCCGCTGGAAATCGAGGCCGATGTCGCTGGCCTGGACGATGATCCGCGGGTGGTTCATCCCGTCCGCGGCCAGGTGTCGGTGGCCACCACCCCCGGCAGTGTGCGCCGGGTGCGGCTCAAACCCGCGGCACCGACAGCCTGCCCCGAAGCAGTGGAGGCCATCGCCGGCGCCGATCTGGTGACATTGGGTCCCGGCAGCTGGTTTACCTCCGTGATCCCGCATCTTCTGGTGCCGGGCATTGTCACCGCCCTCAACAACACCCGGGCGGTGAAAGTGGTGGTGCTCAACCTCACCGCGGAACCGGGGGAGACCGCCGGCTTTTCCGCCGAACGCCACATCCACATGCTCACCCAGCATGCCCCGCAGTTGAAGGTCGACCGATTCATTGTCGACGAAAACACCATCTATTCCGGGACCGAACGACGCCATCTGGCCCGGGCGGCCGCCAGCCTGGGGGCGGAGGTGTTGTTCGCCGATGTCACCACCGACGGCGATAAAACACGCCACGATCCGGCGAAATTGGGGGCCGCGCTGGGACGTGCCTTCGAGCAGGGGGCCTCCGGTAGCTGAGACCCGTGGCGCGCTCGGCTACAATCACCCGGCACCGTCCGGATTGCACCACACCCATTTCCCAACAACGAGGTTGTCGACAACTATGGCCATGACACTGCAGGTCAAGGAGGAACTCGCGGCGGCACGGTCGCGCCGGCCCGATGCCAAGGCAGCGGAAGCCATCGCGCTTGTCCGCTTCGCCGGCGAGATGGGCCACTCCTCCCACGGGCCGTATCTGGTCTGTGAATTCGACATCGAATCGGTGGCCCGCCGTGCCGCCGAACTTGTCACGGAAGTATTCGAGGTGCCGGTCACCGTCACCGGCAGCCCCTCGCAGTCCAATGACCGGATCGGAAAATGGTACGTCGAGGTCAACCGGGGCCTGGATCTGCTGCTGACCCGCTCCGGGCTGGTGGGCACCACCGGGCGGCGGATCGTCGGCCTTCCGCCGCATATTGTGTCCGGCAATGTCAGCGAAGCCGAAGCCGTGTGGCGGGGGGCGTTCCTGGCCCACGGGTGCCTGACCGAACCCGGCCGGTCCTGCGCCTTGGAAATCACCTGCCCCTGCACCGAGGCGGCCCTGGCGTTGGTCGGCTGCGCCCGCCGGCTGGGGATTGTGGCGAAAACAAAGGAAACCCGCGGCTCGGACCGGGTGCTGGTGCGCGACGGGGAAGCCATCGGAGCGCTGCTGACCCGCATGGGTGCCCAGCACACCCGGCTGAAGTGGGAGGAAAAACGCCTCCGGCGGGAAGTGCGGGCCACCGCCAACCGGTTGGCCAACTTCGACAACGCCAACCAGCAGCGCTCCGCGAGAGCCGCGGTCAAAGCCGCGGCCCGGGTGGAACGCGCCATGGAAATCCTCGGCGACGATGTCCCCGAGCATCTGGCCGATGCCGGTGAGCTGCGCATCAGACACAAGTTCGCCTCACTGGAAGAACTGGGCAAACTCGCCGACCCGCAGATGACCAAAGACGCCATCGCCGGTCGTATCCGGCGGCTGTGCGCGACAGCTGACAAACGTGCCGCTGAACTGGGTATCCCGTCGACCAAAGCAGCAGTGACCGAACAGGTTCTCGCCGAAGCCGACCCGGATCACTCACCGGCTGACCAGGCGGGGGAAACGGACTGAACCAGGCGGGTACCACCGCCTTGCCCACCGCAGAATCCGGGTGTTGATCAGCTGGTGACAGCGGGACGGATGCTGCTGCGGCGCCCGGCCGGGGCAGTCCCAACCTGTCGGGAGGCCAGCCCGGTGGTGTCAAGCTGCCGGGAGGGGAAAAGACGCTGGCAGCTGTTTTTTCACCCGCTGTCGTTTCCGGTGGCGGGGACGGAGGTGTTCGTTGCCCCGCAATCGACATGCCGCGGGAGCCACACGACTGCGCCGGGTGAAATGTGTCAAGTGTCACAGGGTCGTGCCCGCTTTTATAACTAGCGGCGTATAGAAACAGTCCGCATTGCCGGTTTCGCCCCGAATGGGGGTGGGTAGTTCCGGCGGGCGGCCATGTATCCCGGATGATGTGGCAGCGGCAATGTCCGTTTCTGTCCGTATGGGTTGGTTTGTTTTTGTTCGGGCGTTCATGCGGGGAATGCCGCGGGCGGCGTGTTCGCTGTCAGCGGCCACACCAACCCGGCCATCGCCGGTAGAGTGGGGGACGCCGGTAGATGAATCGGCCGGGATGTTTTCCGGGGCTTGCCGCCCCGGCGTCCGGGCCGTGCCCCGTCTCGAGGGTCATGCCGGCGATTCAAGACATTTAACCCCCACATCAAGGAGAACTATCGTGACGGTTCGCGTAGGTATCAATGGCTTCGGCCGCATCGGCCGCAACTTCTTCCGCGCCTGCATGGAGCGCGGAGCGGACGTCGAGATCGTTGCCCTCAACGATCTGACGGACAACAAGACCCTGGCGCACCTCCTCAAGTACGACTCCATTCTCGGTCGTCTCGGCAAGGATGTTGAATTCGACGACGAGTCCATCACCGTCGGTGGCAAGCGCATGATCGTCACCGCCGAGCGTGACCCCAAGAACCTCAAGTGGGGCGAGCAGAACGTCGACATCGTGATTGAGTCCACCGGCTTTTTCACCGATGCCAATGCCGCCAAGGCCCACATCGAGGCCGGCGCGAAGAAGGTCATCATCTCCGCCCCGGCGAAGAACGAGGACGCCACCTTCGTTGTCGGTGTCAACCACACCGACTACGATCCGGCCAACCACACCATCATCTCCAACGCGTCCTGCACCACCAACTGCCTGGCGCCGATGGCCAAGGTCCTCGACGACAACTTCGGCATCAAGTGCGGTCTGATGACCACCATCCACGCTTACACCGGTGACCAGCGCATCCACGACGCCCCGCACAAGGATCTGCGCCGTGCCCGTGCCGCCGCCGTCAACATTGTCCCCACCTCCACCGGTGCGGCCAAGGCTGTGGCCCTGGTTCTGCCGCAGCTGAAGGGCAAGCTGGACGGCTTCGCCATGCGTGTTCCGGTTCCCACCGGTTCCTGCACCGACCTGACCTTCACCGCGGAAAAGGAAGTGTCCGTCGAGGCCATCAACGAAGCGATGAAGAAGGCCGCCGCCGAGGGTCCGCTCAAGGGCATTCTGGCCTACTCGGAGGAGCCGCTGGTGTCCACCGACATCGTCACCGACCCGCACGCCTCCATCTTCGACTCCGGCATGACCCGCGTCATCGACGACCAGGTCAAGGTTGTCTCCTGGTACGACAACGAGTGGGGCTACTCCAACCAGCTGGTCACCCTGACCGAGTACGTCGGCGAGCGCCTCTAACAATCACATACCGTCCCGGTGAAAATACCTGACTGAATCGACTGTCGGTCAGGTCCCCCCC
>NZ_JAFLEQ010000003.1:541732-686842 GCF_017307055.1 Corynebacterium mendelii
CCGCCACCGCAACAACAAGCACCACCCCGTGCTTTCCAACCGCTTTTTCCGCACCCGTTCCGCGACAGCTAGGACACACCACAACAATGACCGTGAAAACACTCAAAGACCTGCTCGACGAAGGCGTGACCGGACGCCACGTGCTGGTTCGCTCCGATTTCAACGTTCCGCTCAATGACGCCGGCGAGATCACCGACCCGGGCCGTATCGACGCATCCCTGCCGACGATCAAGGCCCTGGTCGACGGTGGCGCCCGCGTTGTTCTCATGGCCCACCTGGGCCGCCCCAAGGGCGAAGTCAACCCGAAGTTCTCCCTCGCTCCGGTGGCCGAGGCTCTCTCCGAGCGTCTCGACCAGTATGTGGCTCTGGCCGGCGATGTGGTCGGCGAGGACGCCCATGAGCGTGCCAACGGACTCAACGATGGCGATGTCATGCTCATCGAAAATGTTCGCTTCGATCCGCGTGAAACCTCCAAGGACGAGGAGCAGCGCAAGGAGTTCGCCACCCAGCTGGCCAGTTTGACCGGTGACAACGGCGCTTTCGTTTCTGATGGTTTCGGTGTCGTCCACCGTGCCCAGACATCCGTCTACGATGTCGCCAAGCTGCTGCCGCACTATGCGGGCCAGCTGGTCAACAAGGAAATCTCCACTCTGGCCAAGGTCGCGGAGAATCCGGACAAGCCCTACGTTGTCGTTCTCGGCGGCTCCAAGGTCTCCGACAAGCTCGGCGTGATCAAAGCCCTGGCACCGAAGACCGATGCCCTGATCATCGGCGGCGGCATGTGCTACACCTTCCTCGCCGCCCAGGGCCACAACGTCCAGAAGTCCCTGCTGCAGGAAGACATGATCGACACCTGCAAGCAGCTGATGGAAACCTACGGTGACGCCATCGTGCTGCCGGTCGACCTGATCGCCGCCAGCGAGTTCGACAAGAACGCCGAATCAAAGGTCGTGGACCTGGACGGCATTCCGGAAGGCTGGATGAGCCTGGATATCGGACCGAAGTCGGTGGAGCTGTTCGAGGAGCGTCTGTCGAGCGCGAAGACCATCTTCTGGAACGGCCCGATGGGTGTGTTCGAGTTCGAGAAATTTGCCGCCGGCACCAAGGGTGTTGCGGAGGCGATGATCAAAGCCACTGCCAACGGTGCTTTCTCCGTGGTCGGCGGCGGCGATTCCGCGGCCTCCGTGCGCACCCTCGGCCTGGACGAGGACGGCTTCTCCCACATCTCCACCGGCGGTGGCGCTTCCCTGGAATTCCTGGAAGGCAAAAAGCTTCCCGGCGTGGCCGTGCTGGAAGCTTAGAAAACCCGTCACCGGGTGCGGCGCCCACAACTGTGTGGGGTGAAGGATTTTGCCCGCAAGGAAAAACACTCCGCGCCCGGTTTTACCGGCCGTGCACGCTACGTTGCCGCGGCCGCAACCGTCATCCCGCCGCCCGTGATCGGGCAGCGGGATGACACCCGCCCCGGGATTCAACTGCCCGGGCGACACCATGGGGCACCACGCCCCGCCAGATAGTCACAACACACCGTTCAAACGGAATTGACACAACCGAAGAAAACCTCCGGAAAGGACTTTTCGAACCATGGCACGCACCCCCTTTATTGCCGGTAACTGGAAGATGAACCTCAACCACCTGGAGGCCATCTCCTGTGTGCAGAAGCTGGCTTTCGCCCTGCCCCAGGACTACTACGACAAGGTCGATGTGGCCGTGATCGTCCCCTTCACCGACATCCGCTCCGTACAGACCCTGGTCGAGGGTGACAAGCTGAAGGTCACCTACGGCGCCCAGGACATCTCCCAGCACGAATCCGGTGCCTACACCGGTGAGGTCGCCGGCGGCATGCTCGCCAAGCTCGGCTGCACGTGGGTTGTTGTCGGCCACTCCGAACGCCGTGACTACCACAATGAATCCGATGAACTGGTTGCCGCCAAGGCCAAGGCCACGCTGCACAACGGCATGAAACCGATTGTCTGTGTCGGCGAGCCGCTGGAAATCCGCGAAGCCGGCACCCACGTCGACCATGTCACTGCCCAGGTGAAAGCCTCCCTGGCAGGCCTGGACAACAAGGACCTGGAAAACACCGTCATCGCCTACGAACCGATCTGGGCCATCGGTACCGGCAAGGTTGCCTCGGCCGCCGACGCGCAGGAAGTCTGCCACGCCATCCGCGAAACCATCCGTGAAATTGCCGGCGACAGCATCGCCGACGGCATGCGCATTCTCTACGGCGGCTCGGTCAAGGCCGATTCCGTGGCAGAACTGGTCGGCCAACCCGATGTCGACGGTGGTCTGGTCGGCGGTGCTTCCCTGGACGGTGAAGCCTTCGCCAAGCTGGTCGCCAACGCGGCCCAGTAACACCACCCATCTTTTTCCGGATATGTGTTCCACCGGCCGGGCCACCACCGGCCGGTACCGGAGACGATGAACCTGCCCACCAGCGGGAACACACCCGCCCGGCGTGCGAAGGTGCCCCGGGCGGGGTTTGTGCTGTTCGGGGGCAAGCCCGTCGGTTTCGCCTAGACTTGTGGCGGCACACCCAACTATTCAATATTATTTTCAATAACCCACCGGACCCGCACGATTTCGGGAGCGCGCATCGATGTCTTTTCGCACCACAGGCCAATTGCCTCAGCCATTCTCGGTTTCCGGTGCGTTGCGTCAGGTGCTCAGGGAGTCCGGGGAAGGATTACAAGTACCCACCGTGAACGATCAACTCCGTGAAGACATCCGTCATTTGGGCAGGATTTTGGGCAATGTGATCGCCGAACAGGAGGGCGAGGACATCTTTGCCCTCGTCGAGCAGGCCCGGCGCCGCGCTTTCGGCGTTTCCCTGGGAGGGGAGGATTTGTCGACCCTCAATGAGCTGCTTGCCGGACGGCCCACCGAACAGCTGCTTCCCGTGGTCCGGGCTTTCTCCCATTTCGCGCTGTTAGTCAACCTGGCCGAGGACCTTTCCGACGAATCTGAACGGCAGAAGGGGCTTGACGCCGGGGAGATGCCAAAGGATTCCACACTGGCGGCAACCTGGATCAAACTGAAAAATGCCGATATTTCCGGCGAGGAAGTCACCCGGATGATCGAGGGCGCGGAAATCGCCCCGGTGCTGACGGCACACCCCACCGAAACCCGGCGACGTACCGTGTTCGACGTGCAAAAAGACATTACCCGGCTGATGATTGAGCGCCACTCGATTCTCAGTCGGCCGGAAAACGCCCGCACCCGCCCTCGGCTGGAGAAAATCGACAGGGCACTGCGCCGCACCATCACCGTGCTGTGGCAGACGGCCCTGGTCCGTGTGGCCCGGCCCCGTATCGAAGACGAAGTCGAGGTGGGGTTGCGCTACTACAAACTGTCGCTGTTGCAGACCATTCCCAGGATCAACCAGGATGTGTCCCGCGAGTTGAGGGACCGTTTCGGCCCGCAGGTACCCAAATCCGCGGTCATCAAACCCGGCTCCTGGATTGGCGGCGACCATGACGGCAACCCTTATGTGACAGCTGACACCCTGCACTACGCCACCACCAGGGCAGCGCAGACGGTGCTGCGCCATTACATCCGGGAGCTGCATGCCCTGGAACACGAATTGTCCCTCTCGGACAGGTTGACCGAGGTCAGCGATGAGCTTGTCGACCTGGCCGCCAAGGGCCGCAACGATGTGCCCTCCCGGGTCGATGAACCCTACCGGCGGGCCGTACACGGTATGCGCGGCCGGATGATGAAAACCTGCTGCGAGTTGATCGGAAAAGATTCCGTGGAAGGCAACTGGTACCAGGACCACCAGGCCTACCCGGATGCGGAGACGTTCACCAGGGATTTGAACGTGCTCGACGCGTCGCTTCGCGCCAGCCACGACGACCTGATCGCCGACGACCGGTTGGCCCGCCTGCGCGCCGCGGTGTTCTCCTTCGGTTTCCACCTGTACTCGCTGGATATCCGCCAGAACTCGGACTCCTTCGAGGATGTGCTCGACGAGGTGTTTGCCGCCGCCGGGGTGGCCACCAGCTACCGGGATCTTGATGAGACGGCCAAACGTGCTCTGCTGCTGGCGGAGATGGCCAGCCCCCGGCCACTGATCCCGGTGGGGGACAACAATTTCTCCGAGGCGACGGTGCGGGAGCTGAAGCTTATCGAGGCGGCCAAACAAGCCGTCGACCGGTTCGGCCCGCGGATGGTGCCGCACTGCATTATCTCCATGGCCACCTCGGTCACCGATGTGCTCGAGCCGATGGTGCTGCTCAAAGAGTTCGGCCTCATCCGGCCCAACGGTGACAAACCGACCGGAAGCATCGACATCATTCCGCTGTTTGAAACCATCGACGACCTCCAGGCGGGCGCCGATATTCTCCAGGACTTGTGGGGTGAGCCGGTCTACCGCAACTATCTGGCGCAGCGCGGCAACACCCAGGAAGTGATGCTCGGATACTCCGACTCCAACAAGGACGGCGGATATTTCGCAGCCAACTGGGCGCTCTACGACGCGGAGCTGGCGATTGTCAAGGCCTCCCAGAAAGCCGGAGTGGGTCTGCGGTTTTTCCATGGCCGCGGCGGTACCGTCGGCCGTGGCGGTGGACCCAGCTACGACGCCATCCTGGCCCAGCCCAAGGGAGCAGTCACCGGATCTGTGCGGGTGACCGAACAAGGGGAGATCATCTCCGCGAAATACGGCTCTGCCGTATCAGCCAGACGAAACCTCGAAGCGCTGGTTGCCTCCACCCTGGAAGCATCCCTGCTGGAGGTATCCGACCTGGAACAGCCGGAAGAGGCTTACCAGATCATGCGCCAGATTTCGGCGCTGTCGCAGAAAAAATACGCCGAACTCGTTCACGACGATCCGGGCTTTATCCCGTACTTCACTTCGTCGACACCCCTGGCCGAGATCGGCAGCCTCAATATCGGCTCCCGCCCGGCCACCCGCAAACAAACCTCGACTGTCAGTGACCTGCGTGCCATCCCATGGGTTCTGGCCTGGTCCCAGTCCCGTGTCATGTTGCCCGGTTGGTTCGGTGTGGGCACCGCTTTCAAACAGTGGATCGACGGTGATGAGGACAAGCTGCGCCGACTGCAGGAACTCAATGAACGCTGGCCGTTCTTCCGGTCGGTGCTGTCGAATATGGCGCAGGTGATGAGTAAAGCCGACATGGCCCTGGCCAAGCTCTACGCCGGCCTGGTCGATGACGACGGGGTCGAGGCAAGGGTGTTTGAGACCATCCGGGACGAATACGAACTGACCCGGCGGATGTTCTACGAGATCACCGAGTCCTACACGCTGCTCGACGACAACCCGGAGCTGGAACGCTCGGCGCGCAAACGCTTCCCGTATCTTTTGCCGCTGAACTGCATCCAGGCCGAGATGCTGCGGCGTTACCGCGCCGGTGACGACGGGGAACTGGTCGGGCCGTGCATCCGGTTGACCATGAACGGTCTGGCTACCGCACTGCGGAACTCCGGTTAAGACACGCCGCGTCCACCCACCCGGCCGGTTATGTATAATTGGCCGGGTGTCTGTGCCGGGCAGCGTGATATTCCGCTGCGGCCGGTACAGAAAACAACACATACTTTTCGCACGAATAAAAACCAACGAAGGACACCGATGGTTCTCGCTCTCCAGATCATTTTGGTCATTGCCGCCGTGCTCATGACGATTTTCATCCTGCTCCACAAGGGCAAGGGTGGCGGTCTGTCGAGCCTGTTCGGTGGTGGCGTCCAGTCGAACCTGTCCGGTTCCACTGTCGTCGAGAAAAACCTCGACCGCGTGACCATTATCTGCTGTCTGATTTGGCTGGCCTGCATTGTGGCACTGAATCTGCTGCAGGCCTACGCCACCTAGAAATAACCAGCCGGCCCCGCGGCCGCCGGCATCGACCACATCTCAACCGGGTACCACCGGGCGTGAGCGCCTGATGGACCCGGTTTTTCGTGTCCCAATCTTTTCCCGCCGTATTTTTCACCTGCTCCGCCGCTGGCCGTGACACACCCAGCGGCGCTCCACCAGCAACCCGCCCCGGTAATTTTGTCTGGTGCCGCGCCGCTTCCCGGAAAAAGCCGCACGGCTAGCGCTGTTCCAGCAGCGGTGTGAGAATGGTCTGTTCCACACCGGCCAAAACCGCATCGATGGTCATTGTGTAGTAGGTGGTGGAAATGTCCTCGGCCGCCTGCTGATCATTGCGGATCAATCCGACGAAGGTGTCCAGGAAACGGGAAATTGGCCCACTGGTGGCGGCCATGGGTTCCAGTTTCGCGACCAGGGCATCCATGTCCTGGCGGGGGCCGGGATAGTTGGGTGATTTCGCGTCCCGGATCACCACCGATGACACGGCGACGTTGAGGATCATGGAGTAGACCATCACCGCCGTATCGCCGAATCCGGCGTCCTCCAGTTTCCTCAGGCCGGTATCGAGGGTGCTGAAAGCGGAGTCCGGCATGTGGGCGCGCATCATCCTGTCGGCCAGCCCGGGATAGTCCAGCAGTACCGGCCGGAGGTTGTGCGCCAGCTGCCGGAACCACTGTTTCCACTCCAGAGAATCATCCGGCAGCTGTGCCGAGGCGTAGATACGGTCGGTGACGGCATCGATCAGGTCGGTCTTGGTGGAAAAATAGTGGTAGATCACGGACGGCACCACGTCGAGTTCCGCGGCAAGTGCCCTGACCGACCAGCCATCGATGCCGTGGATGTGGGCCAAAGAAATGGCGGCATCGATGACGGTATCGGGGGAAAGGCCCGCCCGCCTGCTTGTTGGTCCCGGTTGTCCAGCCATGGTTGCCCATTGTAGTAGCTCTTGCCGATGGTAGAACACAGTTCTAGTATGGAGGATGTCCAAAAGCTAAGGCTGCCCTGTGTCGAAAAGAAAGTTGGTAGTGATGGATACGCGGCGTGACAGCGGCAACGACCGGGAGCGCGACAACGGTTCCGGTATGCCGTCCCGGGTGCAGGCACCCGTGGTGCTGGCAACAGTGTTTCTGGCTTATATGGGGCAGATGCTGCTCAATCCGATCATCGCCCCCTTGTCCCGCGCGATGGGTCTGAAGGCCTGGCAGATCGGCGCGGTGATCTCTTTGTCGGCGGTGGTGTTGGCGCTTCTGTCACCGAAGTGGGGGAGAACCAGCCAGCGCATCGGCGTGAAAAAGGTGCTCATGCTTTCGCTGGCAGGGGCGGCTGTGTCGCTGGCGCTGTTTGGGTTGGTGGCCTGGGCCGGTACAACAGGGCTTGTCACCGGTGGTGTGCTGTTTGCCGCCATCGCTGTTCTCCGCGGTGTCGCCTACGGTGCGACAATCTCGGCGGTCGCGCCCTCCTCACAGGCCTATCTGGTCGATAACACCACCACGGAAGCCCAGCGGTTGAAGGCGATGGGGGCGATCGGCGCCGCCCAGGGCCTGTCGGCCATAGTGGGTGGGTTGGTTGGTGGGGGACTCGGGTATTTTTTCGGGTTGATGGCGCCGCTTGTCGTCATGCCGCTGATCGTGCTGGCCGCCATAGGATACGTGGGCGTGGGCTTTCACCCGGTGGCGGCGCGGGGGCGCTACCTGGAGCCGAAAAAAATCGCCTACACCGATCCGCGGGTGATGTGTTACCTGATCAGCGGTTTTCTGTTGTTTCTGGCTTTTTCTTCCCTGCAGGTGCTGTTCGGGTTCACGATTCAGGACCGGTTCGGTCTGGGGGCGGAACAAACCGCGGGCATGACTGCTGTGTTCATGTCGGTGATGGCGGTGACGATGGTGCTGACCCAGGGGGTGCTGGTGCCGAAACTGCCCTGGCCCTCGAGGGTTATTCTGCGCCGCGGACTGGTGGTGATGGCTATCTCGGCGGTCATGGTGTGGCCCACCGGTTCGTATGTGCTGCTGACAGTCGGTGTTGTTTTGTTCGGCCTGGGTTCCGGTGCGGCGATGACCGGCTACACAGCCGGACCCACCCTGTATCTGAACGGTGACGAGCAGGGATCCCTGGCTGGGATCATCAACTCCAACAACGGTGTCACCTATGCCGTGGCACCGGTGATCTCGACGGCGCTCTACAGCATCAATCCGCAGGCGGCATTCACCTTTGTCATTGTTCTGGCGGTTGCGGCCGTCGTGTTTGCCTACCTTCATCCGCGGCTGCGGCCCGACAAGCAGAAAGAAAGGGCGGAAGCAGCGGCGAAGGGGCAGACCCTGGCGCCCATCGCCAACAGTGGTACCGGCGGGCAACCGGCGCAGTGACACACTGCGGTGGGCGATACAGCAGTGCCAGGGCACGGTCGCTGTGCGGCAGTGCCCTGGCAGTCACGCGGATGGTGTTGGTGCTAATCGAGTAGACCGGCTGCCGCCTGATCAAGATAGATCCTGGTCTGGGTGCGGCCCGTGGCCCCGGCGACCGGAAGATCAAGGGGGTCGGCACCGTCGACAAGCTGTTTGACTGCGTCGGCTTTGTTTTCCCCGGCGACCAGAAGCCACACCCGTTCCGCGGCGCGTACGGCAGGCAGTGTCAGGGTGCAGCGCTGCGGCGGCGGCTTCGGGGAATCGGTGACCGCGGCCGTGAACACGGTGGTCTCAGCGGTGGCTGCGGTGTGGGGGAACAGCGAGTTGATATGGCCTTCCCCGCCCATGCCCAGCAGATGAAGGTCAAAGCCACGCGGTGCGTGTTCGTCAATCAGCCGGGCATAGTCGGCGGCCGCCGCGGCAAGATCATCCCGGGGAAGATTCCAGCTGAAGATATTGTCTTCCGGTATCCCGGCAGGGTCCAGAAAACACCGGCGGGCGGCACCTTCATTGGATTCCTCGTCGTCGACGCCCACGTTGCGCTCATCACCGAAGAAGAAATCGATGGAATCCAGTTCCAGTCCGGAGTCGGCGGCCAACCCAGCCAGCTTTTCAAGGAACATGATCCCGGCGCCGCCGCCGGTGAGCACTACCTTGAGCCGGCCGTCACCGGTGACACCACCCCGGTTCCGGGCGGCCGCTAAAACGGTGAGAAAATCCGCTGCGGCACGGTCGGTCAGGGCGTTGAGGTCGGCTAGACGAATTATGTCCATCATGGTCTTTCTGTGACGGGTTGTGTTAGAAAAAGCGGCTGCGGGGGCGAACCCGCCGACTACCTGCGGGCACCGGCAGTAAACAGGCTGCGGTAGTCCGCGCATTTTACTGCTGTGTGACCCGGCCCAGGGCGCGCAGCGCTTTGGCGTAGGCGTTGTCGGGGGCCAGGTGACGCATCTCTTCTGTCAGGCAGTCAGCCACCGAACGCCGGTTGAGCGGAACCAGGGAACTGCGTCCGGTGGCGTTATTGGTGACCGTCAGTGTCTGGTGGTCGGTGACGACAACAGTGATGGCACCACAGTTGCGTTCCAGCACCAGTTTGTGGATCGGGGGCAATTCATTTCCGTCGTCGTCGACAGGTACGGACGGTCCGTCGATATTGTGGCGGGTCACCGGTAACCCGAAACGGTCGGCCAGCCAGCCGGCCGCCAGACACACCGACGGGTTACCGGCGGGTCCCCACACTGCGGCGGAGGAGATTTCGTCGTGCGGGGGCTGGTCGAGGGTGGAGGCGACGACCCCACGCCACGGGGTGATCCGGGACCAGGCCATGTCGGAGTCTCCGGGAGCATAGTTGTCGCGCCGGATTTGCAGCGGCAATGTGGCGCCGGTGTGCTGGCAGTCGGTGATGCGGCGCTGCGCCAGACGGCCGATGGGATCACTGGCGAGATCCTTCGGTGCGGTTGACGGCCACCAGGCCACAATCGGGGTGTCGGGAAGAAGAAGCGGAGTCACCACAGCAGCCAGATGGTTGGTCGCGCCACCCCGCACGGTCATCAACACCATTTCCGTGGCCCCGGCATGCCCGCCAACCCGGATTTCGGCATCCAGGGACGGTTTGTCCGCCTCGTCTGCGACCGGAACCATCACCAGCACACGGGAGGGATGTTCCCGGGAAGCATCGGCGGTGGCGCCGCTGATGGCTTCGATATCGTCGTTGGGATCAGCCACCACAATGAGGGTGAGCACCCGTCCGGTGGTCGCCTGGCCGTGGGCCTCGCGGATGGTGACCAGCTTCTTGGCGATCTGCCGGGTGTCTGTGTCGGACAGTGTGAAGATCATGGTGTGTCGTGTTTTTCTGCTGTGTCTGTTAGGGAGAAAGCGGCTGGATCACCAGTGGTGCGGAGGGCAACATTCCTCCCGGCGGGGTGGTCACAGGCCGCCTTGATCTAGGGTCTGCGCCAGGTCCGGTGTTCCCGGGAGAGCATTTTTTCGGCCGATTCCGGGCCCCAGGTTCCCGCTTTGTAGGGTTCGGGTTTTCCGTGCGTTGCCCAGTAGTCGAGAATCGGATCGAGGATTTTCCACGACAACTCCACTTCCTCGTTGGTGGGAAACAGGCTGGATTCATCCAGCAGAGCATCCAGAATCAGCCGCTCATAGGCCTCCGGCGACTGTTCGGTGAAGGCTTCCGAATAGGAGAAATCCATGTTGACGTCGCGCACCTCCATGGTCGATCCGGGAACCTTCGACCCGAAGCGCATGGTCACTCCCTCATCGGGCTGCACCCTGATGACCATGGCATTTTTTCCCAGCGCGGTGGTCATCACATCACCGAAGGGCTGGTGGGGGGCCTGTTTGAACACCAGGGCGATTTCGGTGACCCGGCGGCCCAGGCGTTTGCCGGTGCGCAGATAGAAGGGAACCCCGGCCCACCGCCGGGAGTTGATCTCCAGGGTCAGGGCGGCGAATGTTTCGGTGGTTGATTGCGGATCGAAGCCGTCTTCCTCGGTCAGACCGCGCACCTGTTCACTGCCCTGCCAACCGGCCGTGTACTGGCCGCGGGCGGTGGTTTTCGCCAGCGGCAGCACCGGTTTGGTGGCCCGCAGCACCTTGATTTTTTCCGCCTGCAGCTCAGACGGGGTGAATTCGATGGGTTCTTCCATCGCAGTCAAAGCCAACAGCTGGATCAAGTGGTTCTGGATGACATCGCGTGCCGCCCCGATACCGTCGTAGTAGCCGGCCCGGCCACCCAATCCCATGTCCTCGGCCATGGTGATTTGCACATGGTCGACGTAGTGGGAGGTCCACAGCGGATCGAACAGCTGGTTGGCAAAGCGCAGCGCCATAATGTTCTGGACGGTTTCTTTGCCCAGATAGTGGTCGATGCGGAAAACCGCGTCTTCGGGGAAGACGGCGTTGACGGTTTCGTTGAGTTCTTTCGCCGAGGCCAGATCATGGCCGAAGGGCTTTTCGATGATCACCCGCCGCCACTGGCCGTCGGCTGCCTCTGCCAGCCCGGAGCGCTGCAGCTGATGGCACACCGGGGAAAACGAGTCCGGTGGAATCGACAGATAAAACGCCCAGTTGCCGGCGGTGCCGCGGGTGTTGTCGACTTCGGCGACAGTGGCGTTGAGGGTGTCGAAGGCAGCGTCGTCGTCGAAGGTGCCGCGGACAAAGATAATGGCTTCGGCCAGGCGCTGCCACACATTGTCCCGGAACGCGGTGCGGGCGCCGTGTTCCACCGCTTTTTTCACGTAGTCGCAGAAATCGTCATGGTCCCAGTCGCGGCGGCCGAAACCGATGAGGGTGAAACCGGCCGGCAGCAGACCGCGGTTGGCCAGATCGTAGATAGCGGGCAGAAGTTTTTTGCGCGCCAAGTCTCCGGTGACACCGAAAATGACCATGCCGCACGGGCCTGCGATACGGGGAAGCCGCTTGTCCTGGGGGTCACGCAGCGGATTGAACCAGGTTGAACGGTCCATGGCGCCGGTTAGAGTGTTTGTCACGTCGATTACTTGTCTGTGGGAAAAGAAGGGGACAGTGTCGTGGGATGGGGCCGGCTGCAATCCGGTGGCCCCTGCCGGGGTTAGGCGGGCGTGTCGTCGATGAAGGTGTTGGAGCTGAGCGAATCACCGGCTTTGGCCCCGGTGGAACCGAACTGGGGGTCGTTGATGATCAGGGTGGCCACCACCGAGGCGAGGATGGTGGCAACGAGCGAGGGCACCACGGCGATTCGTGACAGATCGAAATCCAGCTGCGGCACCGGCATACCGGCGGCCGGGACAGCCTGTACCACCGCGGGTTGCTGCGGAGTCTCGGCCACCGCAGGTGCCGCAGCGGTCAGGCCGGTGGCGGTGGCGGTGGCAAGGGCGACGGCGGCGAGGGACAGGCGCATGGGGGAGAAACCTTCTTCTGGGTGTCGGGGTGGTGAAATGTCAGCCGCCGTACGGTCTCGGCCGGCGGGGGGACAACAAAAACTAAAGATGGCACCATCTTAGCGGCGCCCCGGGGCCGGTTGCAGGGCAGTCCGGTCAATTTTCTGTTGGGCGACAAAAACCCCGCGTGGCGCCCGGGGTGCGGCGAAGGTGCCTCACCGTCGGGCGGGAACGCGGGGTGGGTGGAAAAACTCCGTCGCCAACGGGGAAAAGACCCCGTCAGGCTTTCAGTTGGTCGGCCATGGAGGACAAAAGCCCGTTCCAGGAGTCGACGAATTTCTCCACGCCCTCCCGCTCCAGGACGGCGAAAACATCGTCGAAGTCGATTCCGACGGCTTCGAGTTGGCGGAAGATTTCCTCCGCCTGCCGAAGATTCGGCGTCAGGGTGTCACCGGTGATGTTGTCACCTGCGATGGCGGCGTCAATGGTCGGCTCCGGCATGGTGTTGACGGTGTTGGGGCCGGCCAGTTCCACGACGTACATGTCGGCGGGGTAGGCCGGATCCTTCACCCCGGTTGACGCCCACAGCGGCCGCTGGATATTGGCCCCGGCGGGAACCTGGTCGTCAACGATGAGCTGTTTGAACGCGGCGTAGGTGCGGCGGGCGTTGGCCAGCCCCGCGGTGCCCTTGAGTTTTTCCGCCTCCGGGGTGCCGATGGCGTCGAGCCTTTTGTCGACTTCCGTGTCAACCCGGGAGACAAACAGGCTCGCCACCGAGTGGATGGCGGTCAGATCCAGGCCGTTGGCCTTCGCCTGGCGGATACCCTCGGAAAACGCGGCCCATACTTTGCGGTAGCACTCGACGGAGAAAATCAGGGTGACGTTGACCGAAATTCCCTCCGCCAGGGCCTGGGTGACCGCCGGGAGTGATCCGGGGGTGGCCGGGATTTTGATCATGGCGTTGGGCCGGTCGACCCGTTTCCACAGATCGCGGGCCTGGGCGATGGTTTTGTCGGTGTCTTCGGAGATACGGGGATCCACCTCGATGGAGACCCGGCCATCCTTGCCGCCGGAGCTGCGGTAGACCTCCTGGAAGATGTCGCAGGCCCGCCGCACATCGTCGATGGCCATGGCGTAGACGGCGTCATCTGCCGCGGCACCCTGTTTTTTCAGCTCATTGATCTGGGCGTCGTAGGCGCTGCCCTTGCTCATGGCGGAGGCGAAGATCGCCGGGTTGGTGGTGACACCCACGATGGATTTGGTCTCAATCAGTTCGGCGAGATTGCCGGAGGTCAGACGGTCGCGGGACAGGTCGTCCAACCAGGTGGAGGTGCCTGCCTTGGCAAGATCATCAATGGCTGTCATGGAAATATCCTTACTGCTGCTGGACGTGTCATGGATGGCCGCGGGACGCGGTGCATCCGGTTGGCTCCCACCCTAGTTGTTTCTGCGCCGGCGCGGGCGGGGCGGGAAGAAAAAACTCCGCCCCGCCGGCCTGGGTGCCGACGGGGCGGATGATGCTGGGGACAAGCACAAAACGGGTGGTGCTACTTGGTGGCGGCCAGCGATTCGGTGGCCGCCGCGGCAATGGCGTCCGCGGTGAAGCCGAATTCCTCGAACAGTTTCTCCGCCGGGGCGGAGGCGCCGAAGTGGTCCAGCGAGACGGCCCGGCCGGCTTCCCCGAGCAACTGGTACCACGGCATGGCGATTCCGGCTTCGACGCTGACCCGGGCGCGGATGGCGTGGGGGAGCACCTTTTCCCGGTAGGCCCGGTCCTGGGCGAGGAACAGATCCAGGCAGGGAACCGACACCACGCGGGCGGCAACGCCGTCGGCGGCCAGCGTGTCAGCGGCTTCCACGGCCAGGTGCACCTCGGAGCCGGTGGCCATGAGGATGACATCCGGTGTCCGGTCGGCCGGTTCAACCAGAATGTAGGCACCGCGGGCGACACCTTCCCGGGCTTTCTCCTTGGTTCCTTCGAGTACCGGAAGGTTCTGCCGTGACAGGGCCAGCGCCTTCGGTGAGGGACCCATCTCCAGGGCGGCGGCCCAGCTGGCGGCCGTTTCGTTGGCGTCGGCAGGCCGGAACACGCTGACATTCGGGATGGCCCGCAGGCTGGCCAGCTGCTCGACGGGCTGGTGGGTGGGGCCGTCTTCGCCCAAACCGATGGAATCGTGGGTCCACACGTAGTAGGCGTCGGTGCCCATCAGGGCGGCCAGACGCACGGCCGGACGCATGTAGTCGGAGAAAATCAGGAAGGTACCGCCGTAGGGGCGGGTGCCGCCGTGCAGGGAGATGCCGTTCATGATCGACCCCATGGCGTGCTCACGGATACCGAAGTGCATGTTGCGCCCGTAGGGGTGGGTCGACCAGGTGCCGGTGGTGATGTCCTCGGGTCCGAAGGAGTTCTCCCCGTCGATGACGGTGTTGTTCGAGCCGGCCAGGTCGGCTGATCCGCCCCACAGTTCCGGCATCTTCGCCGCCAGGGCGTTGAGGCACATGCCAGAGGCTTTGCGGGTGGCCACCCCCTTCGGATCCGGATCCCAGGAGGGAAGATCGGCGTCGAAGTCGGCCGGCAGCTCCCGCTTGCTGATCCGGTCGAGCAGCGCCTTTTTCTCCGGGTTGTTTTCTGCCCACCGGTTGAATGCCTGAAGCCAGGAGGCGTGTGCCGCGGCGCCGCGCTCGGTGAGTGTGCGGGTGTGGGCCAGCACCTCCTCGTCGATGGGGAAGTGGACCTCGGGATCAAAGCCGAGTTCCTTTTTGGTGGCCGCCACTTCCTCGGCGCCCAAAGCCGCACCATGGCAGGCACCGGTGTTCATCATGGTAGGCGCCGGGTAGCCGATGATGGTGCGCACCCGGATGAAGGTCGGTCTGGTGGTGTCGGCTTTGGCCTGGTCCACCGCATCGACGATGGCGGCAACGTTTTCGCCGCCCTCGACTTCGATGACCTGCCAGCCGTAGGCCCGGTAGCGGGCGCAGACATCCTCGGTGAAGGCGATCTGGGTGTCATCTTCGATGGATATCCGGTTGTCGTCCCAGAACACGATCAGGTTGCCCAGTTTGTGGGTTCCCGCCAGCGATGAGGCCTCGGAGGTCACACCCTCCTGCAGGTCACCGTCGGAGGCGATGCACCAGATGTAGTGGTCGAAGGGGGAGGTGCCGGCCGGTGCCGCGGGATCGAACAGGCCGCGTTCCCGGCGGGAAGCCATGGCCATGCCGACTGCGGAAGCCAGGCCCTGGCCCAGCGGGCCGGTGGTGATCTCCACGCCCTTGGTGTGGCCGTACTCCGGATGCCCCGGGGTCAGCGCACCCCAGGTGCGCAGGTCTTTCAGATCCTCCATCTCCAGTCCGAAACCACCGAGAAACAGCTGGATGTACTGGGTCAGCGAGGAATGCCCGCAGGACAGCACGAAGCGGTCCCGGCCGATCCATTCGGTATCGGCCGGATCGTGGCGCATCACCTTCTGGTAGAGGGTGTAGGCCAGCGGCGCCAGCGACATGGCGGTGCCGGGGTGGCCGGAGCCGCACCGCTGCACGGCGTCGGCCGCCAGAATCCGCGCGGTGTCCACCGCCCGGGTGTCCAGGTCGGACCAGTCGTCGGGGTAGGAGCGTGTGGTCAGGGCGTCGAAGTCCGGGTGAGTCACGGTGGTTGAGTGTCCTTTTAAGCTGACTGTCGGGATGATTGCTGGTTGTTGAACGGCCGCACCGGCATCGCTTCCTCGCAGAAGGGGGTGGTGGGCCACTGTCATTACTCTACCGTGCCAGCCCGGCCGCTGTCTCACCGCGGCCCGGCAGGTCACCGGTGGCGCAGGGGACGGGCGGCAGGCTGCGGCAGCGCCCGTGGAGTGTCGCTGCGAGCTGCCGGTTGACCCCGTTTCGGGCATGCCGGTATGGGGTGGTTGGCGTGAAACCGGGACTGCCGGACTATTGTGTTGGGGTACCCGTCCGCGGGTGTCCGGGCCGCAGGTGTGGCGCGGGGGTGTCCACGCCCGCCGCCGGCCGGTCACGGCCAACGGAAAACCAATGACAGTTGTGTGAGGGATTTCTTGGAGACGATCAAGGCCTACTTCGCGTTGACGAAGCCGAGGGTCATCGAGCTGTTGCTCGTGGCGTCGTTTCCCGCGATGCTGCAGGCCGACCGTGGGGCCAACCACGTCGGTCTCATTTTGCTCACCGTCATCGGCGGGTGGATGGGGGCGGCGGCGGCCAACACCTTCAACATGATCGCCGACAGCGACATCGACCAGAAGATGAAACGCACCGAACGCCGCCCGCTGGCGGCGCATTCGGTGACCAACACGCAGGCCACCGTGTTCGCCTGGACCCTGACAGTGGTCAGTTTCTTCTGGCTGTGGCTGTTGTGCGGATCGCTGCTGGCGGCCGTGTTCGTCATGCTGACGATTGCTTTCTACATTTTCGTCTACACCAAGTGGCTGAAACGCTCCACGCCGCAAAACGTCGTGTGGGGTGGCGCCGCCGGCTGCATGCCGGTGATGGTCGGCTGGGCGGTGATCACCGATCATCTCGCTCCCGGGGTGCCGCACCAGTGGTGGCAGGCCATTGTGCTGTTTATGGTGATTTTCTTCTGGACACCGCCGCACACCTGGGCGCTGGCGATGAAATACAAAGACGACTACGAGGCCGCCGGGGTACCGATGATGCCGGTGGTGCGTCCCCCCGCCGAGGTCACCCGCCAGATTGTGCTCTACACCTGGGCCACCGTCATCACCACCCTGCTGCTGGTTCCCGCCGCGGGATGGCTGTACGCGGCTGTTGCCGCCGGGGCGGGCATCTGGTTCATCGTCCGCGCCCACATGCTGCACGCCGGGGTGAAAAAGGGCGAGGAAGTCAAGCCGATGAAGCTGTTTTTGCTCTCCAACAACTACCTGGCAGTCGTGTTCGTGGCCCTGTCGATCGACGCGTTTCTCAATATGCAGCCGCTGGCGGCGGCAGCCGGTCTTTAAAAAAGAACACCCGCACCCCACCCCCCCGCCTGCGGCGGTGAGAAAGCCCGCGGATTTTTCCTTTCCCGCCCACCCGATCCAACCCCGCGAACTATTCCGCGGCAGCGGGTGGGCGGGTGCCGTCGTCCATGGGCGGGGTGGTGGTGCTTTTCAGGCGGATGTCACCGCTGGTGCAGCGTGCCGGTGACATCCAGCACCACTGAGCCGGTGGTGGCACGTGACTGCAGCGCCCGGTGGGCGTCGGCGGCCCGCTCGAGCGGGAAGGTCGCGCCGATACGGATATCGATTTCGCCGTCGACAATCGCCCGGGTGACCGCCTGGGCGCGTTTGCCGAATTCCTCGGCGCTGGCGGTGTAGTCGGCCAGGGTGGGGCGGGTCAAAAACAGCGAGCCGTGGCTGTTGAGCAGCTGCGGGTCAACCGGATCCACCGGCCCGGAGGCCGCCCCGAACAGGCACAGGGTTCCCCGCGGGGCGACGGTTTCAAGCAGCTGGGAAAACGTGTCTTTGCCCACCCCGTCGTAGGCCACCGTCACCCCTTGTCCGTCGGTGGCGTCACGGATCTGTGCGGCCAGATCATCGCCGTAGCGCAGCACCACATCGGCCCCCGCCTGCCGGGAGAGCTGTTCTTTGTCGTCGCTGGAGACCACGGTGATCACCCGGGCGCCCAGGTTTGTGGCCATGCGGGTGGCAATCAGTCCCACCCCGCCGGCCCCGGCGGTGATCACACAGCTGTCACCGGGACCCAGCCGGCAGACCCCGTGGGTCAAATAGTGTGCGGTCATGCCTTGGAGCAACATGCTGGCGGCCACCGCCGGGCCAATGCCCTGCGGTACGGCGACCAGCCTGTCGGAGGGAACACAGACTTTCTCCGCGTAGGAGCCGAAACCATCGCACCAGGCGACCAGGGTGCCGGGGGCGATGGTGCCGGAGGGGTCGTCGATGACGGTGCCGGTGCCCTCGAAACCGGGAATCAGCGGCAGCGGCCGCGGATAGATGCCTTCCCGGATATAGGTGTCGATGTAGTTGACGCCGGCGACATCGACAGCCACCAGCACCTGGCCGTCACCCGGTACAGGATCCTCGATCTCCCGGTAGGACAAAACCCCGGGTCCGCCGTGTGCGTCCACCACTATTGCATGCATGCTGTCGATGGTAGACCACTGGGGCGGTTGCGCGTGGCTTTATCCGGCTGCCGGTCAGCCACACCGGAACGCCCCCGGGAGTTGACCGGGGGCGCAGGAGAAGACGGCCGATGGCCAGCCCCCACCGGGTGGTGGGGGCTCCGGGCGGGCGGGGAGGTGACGTCAGTGCACTCTGCCTGCGGACAGTCTGGCGTCACCCGACCGGGAACCGGTGCGCCAGGTGCCGCCACCGGTGGTGGTGTGCGCCATAGCCCACACGATGGCGGTCAGGCCGCACACCACACCGGACAGTCCCACATGCACCGGAACCGTCCAGCGGGGGATGCCGAAGTTGTACTGGATAATGCCGATGGCGGCCTGCACCACAATCATGGCGATCAGCCACAGCCCCTGTTTGCGGACCCTGGTGGAGGCGTTGATGGTGTACAGGCCGAACAGCAGACCGATGGTCATGCCCAGGTAGAGGTACATGAAGTGGGCGTGGATTTGGGCGATGTAGGCCAAATCCAGCTGCAGGCGTCCCTCTTCGGCGGCCACCGCGTCACCGGCGTGCCGGCCGGCCCCGGTGACCATGGTGCCGGTGATCAGCACCATCGCCAGGGCGGCCCCGCTGACGGCGGCCAGGACAGCCAGTGTCCGCGGGTAGGCGCGCACCCGTGTGCCGTCATCGGGTTCGCCGATGCGCACCCACAGCACGGCGGCCAGCCACACCAGGACCATCGACGGAAGAAAGTGCATGGCCACCGTCCACCAGGCCAGCTGCAGTTTCACTGAAATGGCCCCGAGGATGGCCTGCACCACAATGCCCAGGCCCTGGATGAGCGCCAGCACAATGATCATGCGGCGGCGTTTGGACCGCAGGACCGAGACGAACAATCCGATCGCAATCCCGGCCAGCACAAAGGTCAGCAGACGGTTGCCGAACTCGATGGCCTGGTGCACCAGCGGGGCGGCACCGGCCACCGGAACCAGCGACCCGGGATGGCATTCCGGCCAGGTGATGCAGCCGAGTCCCGATCCGGTGACACGGACAATGGAACCGCTGACCAGGATGCCGGTTTGGGCGATGAGCATGGCCAGCGCCCATTTTTTCTGCCGGGCGATCGTGGGCGTTTTTTTCAGGGGAGCAAAGACACCATTCACGCCCACCGAGTGTAGCGGGTTGCAACCCTGCTTCCCGAATTATTTTTGGCTATGCTAACCGCACCTGTCGCGGATGGGGCGGCTTTTGCGCAGGTCGCGGCGGCGCAACGTGACAGGGTCCACATCTGGGGATTGCGGCGGGGATCCGCCGCGGCGCGGCGCCCGACAAAAGCAGCCGCGGATGTGCGGCGGCCGGTGCGTCAGAAAGCCGGCCGGAGGACAAGGGTTATTTCATGGTGAAGGAGAACCATCTGTTGGCCGCCAGTGCCCCGAGGATGGTCCAGATGACCAGGATCGCGGCATCAAGCCAGGGGACTTGCCCGTTCAAGGCGGTGAAGGTCCCTTCGGCCAGCGCGATGGAGGGCACGATGTGGTACCACACCGCCACCTGACCGCCGGAGGTGATCAGGGCGAAACCGGCCGCCCCGGCCAGCAGGAACCAGATGAGGTTGGCCAGCGCCAACACGATTTCGCTGGACAGTGTTCCGCCCAGAAGAAGACCGAGGGCCGTGAAACAGGCCACCCCGATGACCAGCACCACCAGTCCGAGCAGCACGTGCAGTGGGGGTTGCCGCCAGCCGAGGACCAGGGCGGTGGCGCCCAAAATGAGGGTTTGCACCACCGACACCCCCCACACCCCCATGACTTTGCCGGTGATGATCGCCCAGGCCGGCACCCCGGAGGCGCCGATTCTTTTCAGTGCCCCGTAGCGGCGGTCGAAGGCCACGGCGATGGCCTGGCCGGTAAAACCCGCCGACATGGCGCTGATCGCCATGGTCAGGGGGAAGACGTAGTCGACCGGATTGTCCAGGTCGACAACCGGCACCACGGTGAGGCTGACCAGCAGGAGGAAGGGGATGATCAGGCTGAGCAGCTGCTGTTCGCCGTGGCGCAGAAACAGCAGGGATTCAATGCGGGCCTGGTGGGCGATCATCCGCCCGATCGGGGCGCGGGCCGGATCCGGGGTGAAGGTGTTGGCGGGAAAACGCCCGGTGCCACGGTGCGGCCGGGTGGGTGCTCGGTGATCGGTCATGGTGGAAAAACTTCAGCTCCTCAAGCTGGTGCCGGTGATATCGAGGAACACATCCTCCAGGCTGCGGTGGTCGACGGCCAGATGCCTGACCAGGACGTTTTGTTCCCGGGCTGCGGCGGCAACCTTTTCGACCAGCTCCGGGGTGGGGGTGCCCGATATCCGGTAGGTTAACGGTTTGACTGCGGTGACCGTCGGCTGCGGCTGGTTGCTGGCTGTATCGTCGCCGCCGCGCAGAAAAGCGGTGGCGCGCCCGGGATCGAGCGGGGTGGCTGTGTCCAGCCGGATGCGGGCCACGGTGGCTTCCGCCTGTCCGCTGGTCAGTTCGGCGGGGGTGCCCTCGGCGACGGTGCGCCCGGAGTCGATGATGACGACTTTGTCGGCCAGGGCTTCCGCCTCGTCCATCAGGTGGGTGGTCAAGACGGTTGTCACGCCGTCGCGGCGCAGTGAATCGATCAAATCCCACACCGCCAGCCGGGACTGGGTGTCCATGCCGGCGGTCGGTTCATCCAGAAACACCAGCTGGGGGCGGCCCACCAGGCACAAAGCAAGCGACAGGCGTTGTTTCTGCCCGCCGGACAGGCGCCGGTAGGAGGATTTTTTCAGCCCCGCCAGGCCGACGGTGTCCAGCAGCCAGGCGGTGTCCAGCGGATGGGCGCAGTAGCTGGCGGCCAAATCGAGCATTTCACCCACCCGGATTCCCGGGTAGGCGCCGCCGCCCTGCAGCATGATGCCGATGTTGTTGCGCACCGTCTGCGGATCGGTCACCGGGTTGGCGCCGAGAACCTCCACGGTCCCGGAACTCGGTTGGGTGAATCCCTCGCAGATTTCGATGGTGGTGGTTTTCCCCGCCCCGTTGGGTCCCAGCAGAGCGACGACCTGACCGTGGTCGACGCGCAGGCTCAGATGGTCGACCGCGGTGACGGAGCCATAGTTTTTCACCAGATCGGTGATGCGTACGGCCACATCCGGTTCCGGGGCGCCCGCTAACGGCTGCTGGGGTGTTTTGACAGTCACGCCGACAAGTCTAGGGCAGACCGGGTCAGTTCCTTGACACCAGCCACCGGGCCAGCGGCAGCGTGGCGGCGAACAGCAGCAGTGCGGTGAGGTAGATCCCGATGATCGTCGACGGGGGAAGACCCAGGCCGCGGGGGAGAACCAGAAAGGACACCACCGCGCTGTAGGCGGCGGCCGCGCCGACGAACGCGGGCCGGTTGGCCCAGGCCGCCAGCGGAATGATCGCCCACAGCATGTACCAGGGCTGCACCACCGGAAACAGCACCACCAGCACAATCATGGCCACCCCCCAGCCGCCGACCGGGTCGATGGCGCCGCGCGCGGTGGCGTAGAGCATGCGCACCGCGAACAGGCAGGCGACAAAGATTCCGGCGCCGCGGGTGAGCACCAGTGCGGCGTCGGTGAGATCACCGAGTCCGGCGAGCATGCCGAAAAATCCGGCGATCACCCCGGTGGCGGTGGTCAGCGACAGCCACGACCGGACACTCGCCGCCCCGCCCTGCCCGGTGATCCATCCCAACGGTATTCCCGACACGGCGGTAACCACGGCTGTCACCGCCACCAGCACCGCCAGCTGGAGGAGCGCGCACAGGGCCAGCGCCGCAATAACGGCCGGGGTGGATGCCTGCGGTGCCTTCCCGGCAGTGCGGGCCGCGGGTTGTGTGCGGCCGCGGGAACGCAGCAGCGCCCGGGCCAGGGCGGCCCCGGTGAAACCGAGGGCCGCGAAACCGGTGACCTTGACCAGTCCGGCCATGGCGACAAGTACCCCGCCGGAAACAAACAGCAGCCAGCCGGTGGTCCGGCCTTTTCTGCCCATCACGCCGCTGATCAACGAGCAGCCGCGCAGGGACAACTCCGTCCCGGCCAGCGCCAGGCCCATCAAAATCGCCTCATTGTGGATTCCGCCGACCAGATTCAACAGCACCAACGGGTTGGCGATCCCCAGCCACAGGGCGGCGGTGACCTCCACTGCGCAGCGTCGTGCGAGTGCCGCCACCGCCCAGGCGGCCAGCGCCACCCCGGCCACCGAGATGATCCGGTGGAGCATCACCCCGGCCAGAATCGAATCCCCGGCCACCAGATTGACCAGTGCCGACACACTCAACGCCACCGGCCCGTAGGGGCTGGGGGAGTGTGACCAGATGAACGGCACGCTGCGCGCCAGCGGATCGGACACCCCGAGCAGATCCACCGGTCCGGCGCGGTAGGGATCCAGCCCCCGGGCCACGATTTTGCCCTGCGCCAGATAGGAATAGATGTCCTGGGTGAACATCGGTGCCGAAACCGCCACCGGAATCATCCAGGCGATGATGGTGCGCACCAGCATGCCGGTGGGAACCCGGGCCGAGGAAGTCTTTGCCGGGGTGAGCCGGGCGCCGGTGAACGGGCCGATGAGAATCCAGGCCAGGGTGACCATCCCGATACCGATGAACACCAGCACCGTGGAGGTCTGCAGAAGCCGGAAAAACAGGCTTCCCAGCGGGAAGGAACGGTAGGGATTGGTTGTTACCGGCAGTGCCCCGGCGCCCAAACCCCCGGCGCCGATGAGTAACGCGCCGACGGTGCCGATAAGCCGCAGGGCGGCAAACCGGGACATCTCCCGGGGGGACAGGCCGCGGGTGTTGTGCGCCCCAGAGTCGTGCAGACCGGCCGAGCGGGAGCCGGGGGTGCCCATGCGGGGGAGGGTGTGCGCGACAGCACCCACCAACGAGGCGAGTTTTCCGGGGCGTGGGGACACACCCGAAGATTACCAACCCGACACCGGATTCCGGGTGTGCCACCGCCCCGTGGCGCCCGCAACCACTGTCACAGCTGCTGCCGCCGCCGCGCTGGCGGGCGCCACCGGCCACGCGTGCCGGAAAAACCATCCCGGACCTGCCAGCTCACGGTTAGGTTCGCCTTTGTGGACACGGGGCGGTATTTACGCAACACTAGTGTTTTGTAAATGGGGCACGGGCGCTTGCAGCCGGGTGCCGCCGCGGCTTTTCGTCCCCGGCGGTGTTCTCCTGCTGCGCGCCCCGCCACTGTGTCTGGCGGCCCGGCGCACCGCGCCCCGTTGCACACACGAAAAGCACGTTTTTTGTCACACAACCAGCAACAGTTTTCCCGGCTTTTTTCCTGAAGGAGGTGACGGGCATGCCCGCCGGCACAACCCACGACGACCACGGCACCCGCCATCTTCTCCTGCAGACCCTGCTGGCCCATCCGCGCTACACCGCCGCCCAGCTGGCCGACAGCCTGTCACTGACCACCGCCGGTGTCCGGCGGCACTTGTCGGCCCTGTCGGAGGAAGGCCTGGTGGAGGCGGTCAAAGCCCGCACGAAACCGGGCCGGGGCCGACCGGCCAAAGCGTTTCGCCTCACCGAATCCGGCCGCGCCATCTTCGGCCACGCCTACGATCTTCTGGCCACCCAGGCTTTGGCCGCGCTGGAAGAATCCGGTGGACGTGCGGCGGTCAAACGCTTTGCCCGCACGCGTGCCGAACGCATCACCGGGTCGGTGTCGCCTGCGCAGTGCTCGGGCGATCCGGAGCAAATCGCCCACCTGATTGCCGATGCTTTCACCGACAACGGCTACTCTGTCACGGTGCAGCGGGCCGGACACGGGGTGCAGATTTGCCACCACCACTGTCCGATAGCGAAAGTGGCGCACGAGTTCCCGGAACTGTGCGAAGCCGAACACGACGTGATCGGCAACCTGGTGGGCCACCACATCCAGCCGTTGGCCACCATTCCCGACGGCCACGGGGTGTGCACCACCAATATTCCGCTGCTGGATCCCGACACCCCGACCGATGACCGGGCCGGGCCACCGACCCGGTGAGATCGGTACGGGGGAACCCGCCACCGCGTCGACCACCACAACCACACCAACACCCGGCCGCTGTGCGGCCGCCAGGTGCCATCACCCACGTTTTTCCAACCAGCGCCCCTCGTGAACGAAAGGAGCGGCTTTATGACCCAGGCCACCGAAAAACCGGCCCCCGGGACACCGCAGACAGACGACGAAATCATTGAATCCATGTCAGGGGGCTACTCCTACGGCTGGCACGACCCCGACGCCGCCGGGGCCGCCGCCACCCGCGGACTCAGCGAAGCTGTGGTCCGCGATATCTCGGGACTGAAAGACGAACCCGAATGGATGCTCAACAACCGGCTGAAAGCGCTGAAGGTCTTCGGCAAAAAACCGCTGCCGACCTGGGGCGCGGATTTGTCGGACATTGATTTCGACAACATCAAATACTTCGTGCGCTCCACCGAGAAGCAGGCCCAGACCTGGGACGATCTTCCCGCCGACATCAAAAATACCTACGACAAACTGGGAATTCCGGAGGCGGAGAAACAGCGCCTGGTCGCCGGCGTCGCCGCCCAGTACGAGTCCGAGGTCGTCTACCACAAAATCCGTGAGGACCTGGAAAAACAGGGTGTTATCTTCCTCGACACCGACACCGCCCTGCGGGAGCACGAGGATATTTTCAAACAGTACTTCGGCACCGTCATTCCGGCCGGCGACAACAAGTTCGCCGCGCTGAACACCGCGGTGTGGTCCGGCGGCTCGTTCGTCTACGTGCCCAAAGGCGTGCACGTCGATATTCCGCTGCAGGCCTACTTCCGCATCAACACCGAAAACATGGGTCAGTTCGAACGCACCCTGATCATTGTTGAGGAAGACGCCTACGTCCACTACGTGGAAGGCTGTACCGCGCCGATCTACAAGACCGACTCGCTGCACTCCGCAGTCGTTGAGATCATCGTCAAAAAGGGTGGCCGCTGCCGCTACACCACCATCCAGAACTGGTCGAACAACGTCTACAACCTGGTCACCAAACGCACCAAGTGCGAAGAAGGCGCCACCATGGAATGGGTCGACGGCAATATCGGCTCGAAAGTGTCGATGAAATACCCGGCCGTGTGGATGACCGGCCCCTACGCCAAGGGCGAGGTGCTCTCGATCGCGTTCGCCGGCGAGGGCCAGTTCCAGGACACCGGGGCGAAAATGGTGCACATGGCGCCGCACACATCGTCGAACATCATCTCGAAATCGGTGGCCCGCTCCGGAGGGCGCGCCGCCTACCGTGGTTTGGTGAAAATCAACAAAGACGCCCACCACTGCACCTCGAACGTGGAATGCGACGCGCTTTTGGTGGACAATATTTCCCGCTCGGACACCTACCCCTACAACGACATCCGCAACGACCATGTGTCGCTGGGCCATGAGGCGAAAGTCAGCCAGGTCTCCGAAGACCAGCTGTTCTACCTGATGAGCCGCGGGCTGAGCGAGGAAGACGCGATGGCGATGATCGTCCGTGGCTTCGTCGAGCCGATTGCCAAGGAATTGCCGATGGAATACGCCCTCGAACTCAACCGCCTGATTGAACTGCAGATGGAAGGGTCGGTGGGATAGACGGTGAGTGAATCCGCGAACGGAACAACAACCAAGAAATCCGAGATGCAACAAACTCAAACTACTGACACCTCCGCCCCGGTGAAAAACGCCACCTACCACAACAACAAAGGTGACATTTTCACCTCCTTCAACGTCGACGACTTTGATGTGCCGCAGGGCCGCGACGAAGTGTGGCGTTTCACCCCGCTGCGGCGCCTGAAAGGCCTGCACGACGGATCGTTCGTCAACCCGGTGGATGCGGATGTCACCGTCGACGGTGCCGACCAGGATGGCGTGAGCGTTGAAACCGTCGGCAAAGACGATCCCCGCGTGGGAAACGTGTCCGCCCCCGTCGACCGGGTCGGCGCCCAGGCCTGGACCTCGATGAACACCGTCACCCTGGTGACCTTCGGCAAAGACGCCCGGCCGGCAGGCCCGGTGACTGTCACCATCAACGGGAAAGGTGATGATGCCACCAGTTTCGGTGCGGTGGTCATCCGCGGCGAGCAGCATTGCGAGGGCTTTGTCACCATCCGCTACACCGGCTCCGGCACCCACGCCGACAACCATGAATACTGGCTCGACGACGGCGCGAAACTGACTGTCGTGGTGCACGAAAACTGGGCCGATGACGCCGTCCACCTGAGCAACCAGCGGGCGTCCCTGGGCCGCGATGCGGTGCTGCGACACAATGTGGCCTGCTTCGGCGGAGATGTGGTGCGGCTGATCCCGCAGGTGAAATTCCGTGACCAGGGCGGGGACGCCGAAATGCTCGGTGTCTACTTCGCCGACGACGGACAGTACTTCGAGCAGCGGCTGCTGGTTGACCACTCGGAGCCGAACTGCCGGTCGAATGTGCTCTACAAAGGTGCGCTGCAGGCCGACAAAGACTCCGGCAAGCCGGAAGCCCGCACCGCCTGGGTGGGCGATGTGCTCATCCGCGCGAACGCGCAGGGCACCGACACCTACGAAACCAACCGCAACCTGGTGCTCACCGAAGGTGCCCGGGCCGATGCGGTGCCGAACCTGGAGATCGAAACCGGTGAAATCGTCGGTGCCGGACATGCCGCCACCGTGGGCCGTTTCGACGATGAACAGCTGTTCTACCTGATGAGCCGCGGTATTGCGGAAGCTGACGCCCGCAAACTCATTGTGCGGGGATTCTTCTCCGAGGTCATCGGGCGTATCCCCGTGGAAAACGTCCGCAACCAGCTGGAAGACCAGATCGCCGAAGAACTGCGCAGCACGGCCCTGTAACACCACCGGCCACCTGCACCACCAGGCGAGACACAAACCCAAAGCAGAACAAACGACAACAGACGGGTCGAAGACAAAACCTATGAGCACTCTGGAAATCAAGAATCTCAGCGCCCAGGTCGCTGCCACTGACGGCAAAACCGAACCGAAGCAGATCCTCAAAGGCGTGAACCTGACGATCAAGTCCGGTGAAACCCACGCCATCATGGGGCCGAACGGCTCCGGGAAATCCACCCTGTCCTACACCATTGCCGGGCACCCGAAGTATGAGGTCACCGGCGGTGAAGTGCTGCTGGACGGGGAGAACCTGCTGGAGATGGAAGTCGATGAGCGCGCCCGCGCGGGCCTGTTTCTGGCCATGCAGTACCCGGTGGAAATCCCGGGTGTGTCCATGGCCAACTTCCTGCGGTCGGCCGCCACCGCCGTGCGCGGCGACGCCCCGAAACTGCGCGAATGGGTCAAGGAAGTGCGCCAGGCACAGGAAGAACTCCACATCGACAAAGCGTTTTCCGAGCGCAGCGTCAACGAGGGCTTTTCCGGCGGCGAGAAAAAGCGCCACGAAATCCTGCAGCTGGACTTGCTCAAACCCAAGTTCGCCATCCTCGATGAAACCGACTCCGGTCTCGACGTGGACGCGCTGCGCGTGGTCAGCGAAGGCATCAACAACTACCGGGACCGCAACGACGGTGGTGTGCTGCTGATCACCCACTACAAGCGGATTCTCAACTACGTGCGCCCCGATTTCGTGCACGTGTTCGCCGACGGCAAAGTCGTCACCTCCGGTGGCCCGGAACTGGCCGACGAGCTCGAAGAGCACGGCTACGACCGTTTCATCAACTAAAGCCCGGCAACCATTCCCACAGCCACCCGGCCGACGTGTCGCCGACGGTGGGACACCCTGGTCGCAATCAGGTGTCCCACCGCCGGGCAGTCGGCGCAGGACTGTTTTTCCCGTAAGGCAACATCTGTGACTTTTTCTTCCAGTACACTGTCCCCGGCAGAGATTGCGGCGATCCGGAAGGATTTCCCGGTGCTTGCGCGCACCGTCCGCAACGGTAAACCGGTGGCCTACCTGGATTCCGGTGCCACCAGCCAGCGGCCCGAGAAGGTGTGGCGGGCGGAAGAAAACTTCGTGCTGTCCACCAATGCCCCGGTGCACCGGGGCGCCTACCAACTGGCGGAAGAAGCCACCGATGCCTACGAACACGCCCGGCAGACCATTGCCCGTTTCGTCGGTGCCGATGACGAAGAGATTGCTTTCACCTCCGGCGCCACCGCCGCACTGAACGAAATCGCCTATCTTCTCGGCGATGACCGTTCCGGTGACCTGACCGTCGGGGCTGGCGACACCATTGTTGTCACCCAGCTCGAGCACCACGCCAACCTGGTTCCCTGGCAGGAACTGGCGCGGCGGACCGGGGCGAAGCTGACCTGGTTCAGCGTCACCGACGACGGCCGCATCGACACCGATTCAATTGAGCTGGATGAATCAGTGAAAGTGGTGGCGTTTACCCACCAGTCGAATGTGACCGGTGCCGTCACCGATGTGCGCGCCATGGTGGCCAAAGCGAAAAAAGTCGGTGCCGTCACCGTCCTGGATGCCTGCCAGTCAGTTCCCCACCAACCGGTCGATTTCCATGAACTGGATGTCGATTTCGCGGCTTTCTCCGGGCACAAAATGTGCGGGCCGACCGGGGTGGGTGTCTTCTACGGCAAGAAAGAGCACCTTCGCGTTCTGCCGCCGTTTTTGACCGGCGGATCGATGGTGGAGCTGGTCCACATGGATCACACCACCTACGCCGAGCCACCGCAGCGTTTCGAGGCGGGAACCCAGATGACCAGCCAGGTTGTGGGGCTGGGTGCTGCCTGCGACTATCTTTCCGCTATCGGCATGGACACCATCGCCGCCCGCGAAAAAGAACTGACCGGCTACGCCCTCGAATCCCTGTCGGCGATTGCGGGACTGACGATTCTCGGGCCGGCCACCACCGCGCAGCGGGGTTCGGCGATCAGTTTCAATGTTGAGGGCATTCACCCGCATGATCTCGGTCAGGTCCTCGATGATGACGGGGTGTGCATCAGGGTGGGCCACCACTGTGCCTGGCCGGTGCACCGGGCGATGTGCGTGCAGGCCACCGCCCGGGCATCGTTGTACCTGTACAACACCGAAGAGGAAATTGACCGGCTGGCTCGGGCCATCGAACGCGCCCGGTCGTTTTTCGCACGGTAGCCTGAGCACGAAGACCACCGCCTTTTTTAACGGCATACCCCAGCAACCCCAACGTTCCCCAACACAAGCGAAGCGATCCACGGTGAAACTTGAACAGATGTACCAGGAAGTGATCCTCGATCACTACCGCAATCCGCAGCACAAAGGTCTGCGCGAACCCTTTGACCGGGAAGTCCACCATGTCAACACCTCCTGCGGCGACGAGCTGACGCTGCGGGTGAAGCTGTCCGAGGACGGCACAGTCGTCGACGATATTTCCTATGACGCCATCGGGTGCTCGATCAGCCAGGCCTCAACCTCTGTGATGGCGGAGGAACTCATCGGCCAGCCGGTGGACAAAGCCATGGAGAAACTCGGCTCGTTTGAAAAAATGATTCTCTCCCGCGGCAAAGAAGAGGGCGACGAGGATCTCATCGGCGACGGGATCGCTTTTTCCGGCGTGTCCCAGTACCCGGCCAGGGTCAAATGTGCGCTGTTGGGCTGGAAAGCCTTCCAGGCCGCGGCCGCGGAAACCCTGGAGACCAAAAACGCGCAGTAGCCGCTGTTTCCGGCCGGACCCCGCCAATCCCCCCGCGGACACAAGTTTTTTTCTTTACCACCACACGCCACACCACCGACGCTAAGGACACCTTTCGTGAGCGACGACGCATCCATGGACAGCTACGACACCCTTTCCGACAAGGGGGAGAGGGAGGAGAAAATCCGCCCCGACGACCAGTCGATGGAACAGCTGGCCAAAGCCGGCGAGGTTGAGGAGTTGATGAGGGATGTCATCGACCCGGAACTGGGCATCAATGTCGTTGACCTGGGTCTGGTCTACGACATCTGGATTGAAAACGACAACGAGTGCGTGGTCAATATGACCTTGACCTCGCCGGCCTGCCCGCTGACCGACATGCTGGAGGAACAGTCGAAGGCGGCGGTCGTGGAATCGGGGTGCTGCTCCAAGCTGACCCTGCAGTGGGTGTGGAATCCGCCGTGGGGTCCGCACATGATCACCGAGGACGGCCGCGAACAGCTGCGGGCGCTCGGTTTTTCCGTATAAAATCATCGGCGTCATACAGTCCCGGATTTTTACCGGCACAGTGCAACGCCCCTGTGGTGCCACCACCGTCACCTGCCGCCCGCCCGCGGGATAGCGGCGGTGGTGGCGTTTGTGCATTGATTCCGCGGCCCCCATTGTTGCCGGGGTCCAGTAAAGCCCACGATCGTGAAAGTTCACCATGGTTTTTTCCGCCACCACCCGGCGCCGGACCATCGCCGCCGCCACCGCCCTGTCGCTTGTGTTCGCAACCACCACCGTGGTGCCCACCCCGGCCGCACAGGCGGCCACCCAGCGCCCGTGCCTGCGGGTTCCGGGTCTGCCACCGGCGCTGATGCCGCTGTACATGGGCCTGTTTTATGTGGATCTGCTGCTATCGCTTGTGGCCACCGCGGTATCCCACAGTACCGGCGGCGCCACCCCGCAGCCGGGGTCGTCCGGCGTTCGCTGCGCGTAACAATTGCCGTCCGGATAAACACCCGGATGGTTTTTCTTTCCGCCCGCCGCGGCCACCCGGGGATAACGGGTCAACCGCGGGAACGGAAAAATTCCCGCATAATTGTGCGCTTCAAACGGTAGTCAGCGCCGGAAAACACCCGGATCATCCCGGTGATGGTGCCGACCGGATCGCCGAGAGTGAAAAATCGCTTCTGCGCCCGGCTATCCAGGGTGAAAACCGGTTCCAGGAAATCGGACAACTCCGCGCCGTTGAAGGCGCAGAGGACATTCAGGGCGTTGTCGGTCAACAACCGGTCGACCCTCCAGGCGGGTTCCTGCCAGGGCATCCGGCCGGGGGGTTTGCCCGCGAAGACGGGACGGAGCGCGTCAAGGACCCGGTCGACGTTGTTGAGGGCGGCGGCAAGACTGTAGCCGGTCACCGGGTTGACAAGCCCGGCCCTGGCGCCGAAACAGACGGTGGCAGGTGAATCAACATGCCCGGTCAAGGCAATGACCACGTCTTCGGTCGTCTCATCCGTGGGCGTGTAGCCGAGTCTTTCGGCTAGCCGATCTGCCAGATCCCCCGGCTCCACCGGGTGGCGTGTGGCCAGTACCGTTTCTTCCACCAGGAGTTTCCCGCCAACCTGCATGGTGTAGCCAAACGACGGCGGGATGGTGGAATCTGCGGCAACTTGTGTGAGATCCATCCACACAGGCTGGGTCCCCGCGGCTGAGGTGAAAGGATCGCGCTCGGACGGGTCGGTGAACACCCCGCGGGCCACCTGGCGGGCGCAGCCGGGGCTTAACGGCAGCCCCCGGGCATCGGCGATGACGGGTGCGGTGACTGTGGTGCCGGAGATATCCACACTGTGTTGTCCGGTGACCCTCGCATGCGCGTGGACCACCCTGAACCCGCCCAGTGCCCGCCGCAGCCGCTCATTGTCGACAATGCCGTATTTTCTGTCGAGAGGGTGCAGCCAGTTTCTTCCGATGACGATCGCGCGGTTGACCGTGGAAAAAACCGACTCATCCAACCAGTCGGGAAGCTCATCGGCGAAGATGCCGTAGGTGTTGGTCCACTGTGTGACCGGATCAACCGCCAGAACACGCCAGCCGCGCGCGGCCGCCCGGTGGGCCAGGGTGCGACCGGCCGGCCCCGCCCCGAGGACAATCACATCTACTGCCGCGGGCAGGGTGGTGGTGGAATCAGTCATGGGGGAGGACCTTGGTGCAGGAAACTGCCGGGATCCGGTACAGCCCGCCGCAGTGTGCGCAGGCTGCCGGCCAACTACAGACCGCTGACAGCGGCGAACAAGGGTGGGCAGGTTGTGTCGGATAGAGATGGTCGGATGGGCGGTTGCTACAGTTACGCGTTGTGATTGTAGCCAGCGACCTTGAGGTCAGAGTCGGAGCCCGTACCCTAGTCAACGCGCCCGGCGATCATTTGCGGGTGCAGCCGGGTGACCGTATCGGGCTGGTGGGGCGCAACGGTGCCGGAAAAACCACCACCATGCGGATTTTGTCCGGGGAAAACGAACCCTACGGCGGGAAAGTCACCCAGTCGGGTCCCGTCGGGTATCTGCCGCAGGACTCCCGGGAAGGACGGATCGATGTCACCGCCCGCGACCGGGTGCTCTCGGCGCGGGGCCTGGACCGGATTCAGGCGTCGATGGACCGGCAGCAGGAAATCATGGAAACCACCCTCGATGACTCCAAACGGGACGCTGCGGTGCGCAAATACTCCCGGCTCGAGGAGCGTTACCACACTCTCGGCGGATACGAGGCCGCCAGCGAAGCGGCCCGCATCTGTGACAGCCTGGGGCTTCCGGCCCGGGTGCTCGACCAGCAGCTGGAGACACTGTCCGGCGGGCAGCGGCGGCGTGTGGAACTGGCGCAGATTCTGTTCGCGGCGACCGAGGGAACCGGTAAATCCGCAACCACCCTGCTGCTTGACGAACCCACCAACCACCTGGATTCCGACTCGATTGCGTGGCTGAAGGATTTTCTGAAAAAACACGAGGGTGGCCTGGTGGTCATCTCCCACGACGTGGATCTTCTCGCGGAAGTGTGCAACAAGGTGTGGTTCCTTGATGCGGTGCGCTCGGAGGTGGATGTCTACAACATGGGGTGGAGCAAATACATCGACGCCCGCGCCACCGATGAGGCACGCCGCCGCCGGGAGCGGGCCAATGCCGAGAAAAAAGCCTCCGCGTTGAAAAAACAGGCCGCCAAACTGGGGGCGAAAGCCACCAAAGCCGCCGCCGCGAAGCAGATGCTGGCGCGGGCGGAAAAAATGATTGACAGCACCGACGAAATCAGGCGCGCCGACAAAGTGGCGCACATCAAGTTCCCCGAACCGGCGCCCTGCGGCAAAACACCGATGATGGCTGAGGGCCTGACCAAGGTCTACGGTTCACTGGAGGTGTTCACCGGGGTTGATCTGGCCATTGACAAAGGCTCCCGGGTGGTTGTTCTCGGATTCAACGGTGCCGGAAAAACCACGCTGCTGAAACTGCTCGCCGGAGTGGAACGCACCGACGGTGAAGGTGGCCTGGTCTACGGTCACGGGTTGAAGATCGGCTACTTCGCCCAGGAACACGACACCATTGACCCGGACAAGACAGTGTGGGAAAACACCATCGCCGCCTGCCCGGATGCCGGGGAGCAGGACCTGCGCGGGCTGTTGGGTGCTTTCATGTTCTCCGGTGACCAGCTCCAACAACCCGCCGGAACATTGTCCGGTGGTGAGAAAACCCGCCTGGCGCTGGCCGGTCTGGTCAGCTCCCGGGCCAATGTTTTGCTGCTCGACGAGCCGACCAACAACCTCGATCCCGTCTCGCGGGAACAGGTTCTTGACGCGTTGCGCACCTACACCGGTGCGGTTGTTCTGGTCACCCACGATGCCGGTGCGGTCAAAGCCCTGGATCCGGAAAGGGTCATCGTACTGCCCGACGGCACTGAGGATTTGTGGAGCGAGGACTACATGGAGATCGTCGAGCTGGCCTGATCCCGCTGATCGGCCCACCCCTGAAAAGGGCGGAGCGGAGCCTTCTCGGAGTTTTCGTCCCCGCTTATCAGGCCCGGTTAATCCGGCATGGCCCGTCCCTTCGGGCCGGTGTCACGGGCATTTCCTATCCGCGGGGATGTGTGGCTTAAAATAAGTTTCATGCTCAAGCTGTTCTCCCATTCAGAGGTCCCGGTCGACAGTGCGTTGGCCGTCGCACTGGTCGGCCCCTCCCGTCTGAGGATGGGCCAGGCCGCCGCCGGTGAAGTCGGAAACTACATCCGTTTCAATGAAGATGACTTCACCGACGTCGGTTGTGGTGCCGCTTCTGTGAAGAGGACGCCCGACGGCGGGGTGATTATCCGTTCAGTGCGCGGCGAAGAAATCCTCGACCCGAAATCGGCCGAGAGACTCGCTGAACGCGGTCGCCGCATTGTGCGCGAATGGCCCGCCCAGCTGACCTACCCTGTGCAGTATCTGGGGGCGTCGATGTCGATTGCCCAGGGGATGAAACCCCGGAGCGTGCTGGACCGTACCTGGCGGGTGTTCAACGCCTCCAAGACGGTGCTCATTGACGACCCGACATTTCTTGAAATCGGAAAGAAGCTGCTCAACTGGGAGGTTCATGAGGCCTCCGGGGTGCATGTCGAGGCACCGGCCGGTCCGGCGCAGCTGAACCAGCACATCAAATTGAAATACGGCCCGACGATCTCCCCGTGCATCGTGGTTGATGCGACGGTGACGGAAGACCAGATTTCGCTGGTGTACGGCACCACGGCAGGGCACATCGAAAACGGGGAAGAGGCGTTCATGCTCACCCGTGACGGCTCCGGCCTGGCGACCGCCCGGGTGGGTGCTTTCTCCAAACACGCCTGGTTCGCCGCCCGTGTCGCCTCGCCTGTGGCCCACCGCATCCAGGAAATGATCACCCGCCGGTACCTGAACAATATGATTCCGAAATAACCGGGAACAACCTCGGTCCCCGCCACCACCACCCGGGGCACGCCCACCCGCATCAAGCGGGGGCCGCGCCCTGGGTTTTTTGTTCAGGATGCCGGACATTCCACAGCCCGGTGCCTTTGAACGCCCGCAGCCTGCCGGCCGGATGCCTGATGCGGCCGGCGGGAGGGGAGGACAAGTTTGGGCTAGGCGCCGGTGGCGTAGATGCGGGCGAAGTTTTTCAGCATGGTCGGCGCCACCGACAGGTCATGGCCGTCCAATGTGGCCACCACCCGGTCGTATTCGTCCGGGCCGTAGTATCCGCCGTGTTTGTAGGCGTTGAGACGGGCAATGAAAGAATCACGTTCCAGCTCCGGGTGGAATTGGGTGACGTAGATGTTGGCGCCGATACGGAACATCTGGATCGGACAGGCCTCACCTTCGACCAGCAGAACCGAATTTTCCGGCAACCTCGAGCAGGCTTCCTTGTGGCCGACCAGTGCGGCGAAACGATCCGGCATCCCGGCCAGGATTGGATCCTCCCGGCCCGCGGGAGTTTGGTGGATGGTGATGCATCCGGCCGGTTCCCCGTAGGTCCGGTCGACAATGCCACCGGCGATACCGGCGATGGTGCCGACACCGAAGCAGGCACCGAAGACGGGAAAATCAACCTCAAGTGCCTGCCCGACGACGCTGCGCAGACAGTTTTCCACACGCAGCTGCAAATCCGACTTGTCGGTGTCTGTCGAGTTGAAGGGGCTGCCGCCCAAAAAGATCCCGGCCCACTGCGACAGGTCGACCTCGCCGAGGGGGGTTTGCTCCACCCGGTGCTGGATGAGGGTGTTCTCGCTCAGCCCCGTCAAACGGATAAACGATTGATGCTCCTGGGCGGCCATGTCATCTTCGGGACGGGTCGACAACAGCAGGAAAGGTTTGGTCGTGGGCGTGCTCACCATGAGGTCACTTCCGTTGGGAGATAATCGGGGCGCGAAAAATGGTCGGGGTATCCCTGCCGCTGTCGCGGCCGTGCGGCTGACCCGCCGGTCGGCCGGGGCGAAGGTGGGATGGCACCAACTCCGGTGGCTGGTGACCGGACAAGAAGGTCTAGTGCCGCCGGATAAGTGAAAATGATACAGACGGTGCAGGTGCACCAGCCGCCCTGGGGCGGGTGGTGGAAGGAGTAAGCCGCTAGTTTTTGCGGCGTACGGAATCCTCGACCATGTCGAGGACCCGGTCCATCACGGCGGTGCCGTCACCTGCGGCCAGTCGGGCGATCATGCCGTCCATGAACACCTCGAGATAGGTGTGGATGACTTCCACCGGCACATCGGTGCGCATACGGCCTTCGTCGACGCCCTGCTGCAGACGCGCACGCACGGCCCTGTCGAGGATTTCCTGGTGGGATTTCCACTGGGCGGCGAAGGCGGGATCCGTTTTGATCAGCCGGGTTATTTCCGTGCGGGTGGAAAACCAGTCGTAGGTGCCGGGATTGTCGAGCATTTCCCGCATGACTTCGACCAGACCCTCCTCGGCGACGGTCTGCGCCATGCGGGCGGCATCTTGTTTCGCGAGGGCGAAAAACAGTGATTCCTTGTCGGCGAAGTGGTGGAAGATCGCGCCGCGGGATTTACCGGTTGCTTCTTCCAGCCGCCGGACGGTGGCACCGTCGTAGCCGTATTCGGCGAAACACTTCCTGGCGCCGACGAGAATCTCACTGCGCCGACTCGACAGGTCTTTCGGGGTGACTCGAGGCACGGTGGCAGGACATCCTTTCCGTGTTTCGTCGGTGATTTGGCGGTAGCAGCGGGTGTTTTCCACCGCACCACGGATGGCTGTTGCGGGGGCACGGGAAAAGCACGCGGAAGCTTGGGGTAAGGGGGGGCACAGCCGCCACCGGCGGGAGACGCTTGTCGCATCTCCCGCCGGGTGGTTGTGCGTTTGTCACGGGTTGTACCGGCCCGTGGGCGGTGCAGCCGGGCGGTGATAACCGTTGCGCTGCACCTTATGTTTCCGCTGGCGGATTACTGCTCGGCGCGCGCCATATTGCGGAGCACGTAGTGCAGGATGCCGCCGTTGCGGTAGTAGAGGGCTTCACCGGGGGTGTCGATACGGACAACCGCATCGAAGGTGATGTCGTCGCCGTCTTCCCGGTGGGCGGTGACCTTCACGGTCTTCGGGGTGGTGCCCTCGTTGAGTTCCTCGATGCCTTCGATGTCGAAGACCTCGTGGCCGGTCAGCCCCAGGGATTCGTGGGATTCACCGGCGGGGAACTGCAGCGGCATAACACCCATGCCGATCAGGTTCGAGCGGTGGATACGCTCGAAGGACTCGGCGATGACGGCCTTCGCACCCAGCAGCAGGGTGCCTTTGGCAGCCCAGTCACGGGAAGAACCGGTGCCGTACTCTTTACCGGCCAGAACCACCAGCGGAATACCTTCGGCCTTGTAGTTTTCGCAGGCATCGAAGATGAACGACTGCGGGGCATCATCCTTGGTGAAGTCCAGGGTGTAGCCGCCGGCAATGTCGACCAGCTGGTTCTGCAGGCGGATGTTGGCGAAGGTGCCGCGCATCATCACTTCGTGGTTGCCGCGGCGCGAACCCAGCGAGTTGTAGTCCTCGCGGGCGACCCCGTTTTTGTCCAGGTACTGGGCCGCCGGGGTGCCGGGCTTGATGGATGAAGCCGGGGAGATGTGGTCGGTGGTGACCGAGTCGCCGAGTTTGCACAAAACGCGGGCGCCCTTGATGTCCTTGACGGGTTCCGGATCCATTTCCATGCCGTCGAAGTAGGGGGCTTTGCGGATGTAGGTGGAGCTTTCATCCCATTCGAAGGTGGCGCCTTCGGGGGTGGGCAGGTTCTGCCACTGCTCGTCGCCCAGGAAGACGTCTTTGTAGTCCTCTTCGTACATCTCGCGGGTGATGCAGGAGGCGATGGTTTCCTCGATCTGCTCGGTGGACGGCCAGATGTCTTTCAGGTAGACGTCGTTGCCTTCCTGGTCCTGGCCGAGCGGCTGGGTTTCGAAGTCGAAGTCCATGGTGCCGGCGATCGCGTAGGCGATGACCAGGATCGGGGAGGCCAGGTAGTTCATCTTCACGTCCGGTGAGATGCGGCCCTCGAAGTTACGGTTGCCCGACAGTACGGCGGTGGCGGTCAGATCATGCTCGTTGATGGCATCCGAGACCTCTGCCGGAAGCGGACCGGAGTTGCCGATGCAGGTGGTGCAGCCGAAGCCGGAGAGGTAAAAGCCCAGAGCCTCCAGGTCCTTCCACAGGTCGGCGCGGCGGTAGTAGCCGTCGACCACCTGGGAGCCGGGGGCACAAATGGTTTTCACCCACGGCTTGGACATCAGACCCTTGGCGGCGGCGTTGCGGGCGATCAGGCCGGCACCGACCATCACCGACGGGTTGGAGGTGTTGGTGCAGGAGGTGATCGAGGCGATCGCAACCATGCCGTGGTCAAGGGTGTATTCACCACCGTTGGGGGACTTCACGGTCACCGGCTTGGCTGCGCGGCCCTTCGGGGTGATCGCGGCGGTTTCGCCGTGACCCTCACGGGAGCGGTTGTAGTCGTGTGCTTCGGCACCCTCGAAGTCGTCGACTTCGCCTTCGGCTTCCATACGCAGCGCGGCGGGGGAGTCTTCCTCGCACACTTCGCCATCGCAGTAGTTGGGAAGATCCTTGCGGAACTGTTCCTTGGCTTCGTTGAGCAGAATACGGTCCTGGGGACGCTTGGGACCCGCGATTGACGGGACCACATCGCCCAGGTCGAGTTCCAGGTAGGAGGAGTATTCGGCCTCGGGGGCGTCGTGCTCCAGCCACATGCCCTGGGCTTTGGCGTAGGCCTCGACCAGTTCGGTCTGCTCCTTCGGGCGGCCGGTCAGTTCCATGTACTTGATGGTCTGCTCGTCGATCGGGAAGATCGCGCAGGTGGAACCGAACTCGGGGCTCATGTTGCCGATGGTGGCGCGGTTGGCCAGCGGCACTTCTTTGACGCCGTTGCCGTAGAACTCGACGAACTTCTGGACAACACCGTGCTCGCGGAGCATTTCGGTGATGGTGAGCACCACGTCGGTGGCGGTCACGCCGGCGGGAATCGAGCCGGTCAGCTTGAAGCCCACAACCTCGGGGATCAGCATGGACACAGGCTGGCCGAGCATGGCTGCCTCGGCCTCAATGCCGCCGACACCCCAGCCCAGGATGCCCAGGCCGTTTTCCATGGTGGTGTGGGAGTCGGTGCCGATACAGGTGTCCGGGTACGCCAGACCCTTGTTGTCGAAGACGACGCGGGCCAGGTTTTCGATATTGACCTGGTGGACGATACCGGTTCCCGGGGGGACCACACGGAAGTTCGAGAAGGCCTTCGAACCCCAGCGCAGGAACTGGTAACGCTCCTCGTTGCGCTGGTATTCAATGTCGACGTTTTTCGCCAGTGAATCGTGGGCGCCGAAAGCCTCGACGATCACGGAGTGGTCGATGACCATCTCGGCGGGGTTGAGCGGGTTGACGTCGTCGGGGTTGCCGCCGAGCTGTCCGACTGCCTCACGCATGGTGGCAAGATCCACCACACAGGGCACACCGGTGAAGTCCTGCATGAGCACGCGAGCCGGCGTGAACTGGATTTCCACCGAGGGCTCGGCCTTCGGATCCCAGTTGGCGATGGCCTCGATGTGCTCCCGGGTGACGTTCGCGCCGTCCTCGGTGCGCAGCAGATTCTCCCCGAGAACCTTCAGCGAGTAGGGCAGCTTCTCCATGCCGTCAACGGCGGACAGTGCGAAGTAGTCGTAGGACTTGTCTCCGACCTTCAGCTCGCTTTTGGCGCCAAAGGAGTTCTTCGATTCAGTCACGTAAGCTCCAGTTCCTTGGGTGTTGTATATGAGTCAGATGGGGAGGGGACCTCCCGCGGCCGAAAGCGGCCGTATACCAATCTCCGAGTATAACAGTACGGGCGTTCTGTTTCGACAACACGCCGAACTCCACCAAACGACTACCCCCGAACCGGTTGCTCCACCGGCGTTTATGCCGTTGAGTGCCGTAAATCATGACCCCACCCCGCCCCCGGCCGCTGTCAGGGACGTTGGCCTGAGGTGTCACAGGCTGGGCTGCGCATATATTGCCCCAATGAATAAGGGGCAGTCTTGTTGATTGATTGACACAATCCGGAGTGGTCGGCTGACGACACACCGGACCGCTGGCTGCTGGGTCCCCGGCGCAAGGGTCAATCCGCGGTAAACTCCATACCGCTGCAACCGGCCGCCACCCTTAAATATTAAACGAGCGCGACCCGGTTGCCGCATGTTCGTTGAGACAAGTTGTTCGACACAAGGAGACGGCCGACAGTGATCCCCGCGGGTACAGACCTGGATGCCATCAATGAAGGCCTGGCAGATGATGGCGTGCACCTGGGCGAGCTGGGGGAGCAGTACCCGGAGCTGATCGGTGATCTGGCGGGCACGGTCGCCCACGCCAAACAAGAAGGCTTCGGCAACTTGTGTGTTGTCCACCTTGATCAGCCGCCGGCCCGGGTTGCCGACCACCGTGATGTCGCCGAACAGATTTTGCGCGATACCGACTGCAACACGGTGATCGTCCGCAGTTCTGTCGGTGGCGACATTGTCTCTGACACCTACTCCCGCAAAGCCATCGAGAGCCACCAGTTCCAGATGATTGCCTCACCCGACTACGCCGGCTCGGTCGCCGAGTTTGCCGGGCAGGTTCGCGCCGATACGACCCCCTGGCAATGGATCAATATTGTTCTCGCCGTGGTTGTCGTGGTCGCCGTCATAGTCTCTGTGGCATCGGCATCGCTGCGCCGCCTGCGTGATGGTGCCGCCGCCGACGACACTGTCACCACGCCTGCAGTCTGACTGTTTTTTCGCCCCGCCTTTTTACGGGAAGTCCCGAATATAAAAAACCCGCCTATGTCCGTGCACCGCACCGGGGAAGGTGGGTTTTTCCATCGGCGTGGAAAATAGCCGTCATTGTTTCAAAAAAAGATCGACCTTGACTAACACGGTAGCGCTGTGAAGAAAATAAAAGTGAATTTCTTCAACATTAGTGTGTCAATTGCGAAAAACAATAAAGGGAATTGAAGAAAAAATATAGTACATTCCGGACTATAGCAATTGTCGTGTTTTAAAGTAACGGTAAAAGCATAATTGCAGAATAACTTAAACGAAGCGACATGGCGGGGTTGATTGTTTTTTGATTGTCGTTCAAAGCGATGCTGTTTGCTTTTTTTCGCGTTTTTAACCTGTCCGCATGGCGGCGGATATTCGGCGTGGCCGACACTGTGAAACATTGCCCGTTCTCGCGTCATTGTGCTGTGCGGCAAACGGTCGCGAAGCCATCACGGGACAGTGACTTCCGGGGGTGGCGCGCCATCGGAAGGCGCGAATTTGTCAGATGTGAAGCCGCCGAACCGACCGTGATGCAGCACATCTGGGGCATGTGTATTGGGGGGTTGCGGGCACCCCATGGACCATCCGGAGCCGACCCATCCGGACGGTGTTCCGGGTGGAGTGTGAAGTGGTGTCGACGATGAGGTTGACATCTGTTGACCCCATGGATGGCCGGCGGTGCCGAGTCTGGCAGCAGGATGGTTTTTGCGTGCCCGGTCCCGGATGGCACAGGGGAGGGGAGGGGTCCTGCGGATGCTCCAGAGGGGTGGAAAACCACAGGTTATTCCGGCAGGGGAGTGGTTTTGCAGCATCAGTGCAGCAGTGCTGTTCGGTGGGTGCTCCACCGATACGGACCGTCAAACCGGGTCTCCGAACGCATATCAAGCAATAAGTGAGTATTGTCAAGGATTATTGCTTGACTAAATCGAGGCAGGAAGGGCCGTCCGCCGGCCGGCTCGGTGGCGGCCCACCCCGGAAGTGGTCAAGTCGGTGTGGTGGACAAACAAAGTGACAAAGGTCACAAGTATTTTCTGCCCTGATATTCCCGCAGGTCCCACGGCCCCCATCGTCCGGTGAAAAGGCTTGACTGGTGGGACGACTGTTACGAAAGTGTTGCGCTGGTGCTGTCGGCCATTAGAGTTTTAGTCGTCAGCCCACATTGTGAGCTGTGAAAATCGAACACCACCCAGTACACCAGTGTCAGGCCATCATGCGCCCGAATCCTTCGGCTGCACCGCATAGCCGGTGAACAGTCAAGGACCGAGAGCTGATCCGGACTGACGCTTACCGGGATGAACCCACCGCCATGTGGGGGCTTTTCCGGACGGCTGTGCCACCGGCCCACCCCACGCCTTCCATCACCACTGTGTCGAGCATGCGGGGAAGCACGCTTCGGCGCCCACGATGGCGGCGGTAGACGGTGCGGTCCGGGTACCGGAAACTTCGCGGCGCGACCAAAGCCGGGAACGGGTTTTTTAAAAAGCCTTAATTCCTTTTTGTCGCCACGGGCGAGTTGTTTCGCCGCGACCGGTATTCCCAGTCTTTTTCAAGGTGTTTGTTTTTCACCGCCCATCCCCGGGCTGAAAGGCGATACAAGGACTTGTCCGCCGGGGACATTCCAGTCCCGCGTAAGGCCCACGGCCGATGGCAATCGACCGTTGTGGTGTCCTTGTCCCACAGCGCACAGCCGTCTTTTTTTAAAGGAGCCGGCTCGCTTTTCTTTCGGCCACACAGGCGACCAGACTCCGATCCAGCGACACCCATCGCCGTTGATCGTCGAGCGACACCGCCGGGTGGCTCTCCCGCCACAACTGTCCCCGCTGTCCTCATGCCGGGTCACGCTGTCTCATCCCTTCCACGCCACCGGTGTGTCGTTGCTACCGGACAAGGCCAGGGGGCTGACGAACGTCACCCGTAGAGGCCTCCGGCGCCACAGACGACTTTTCCGCAACCGGGCCGCCGTGGTGTATCCGCCAACCCTGTTGCAGGATCAGCCGGGACAGCTACGGCCGCAGCCGGAGCACCGGAGCCGAGAGAAAAAGATTGTGCCGCGCCCGGGAGTTCGCCGCCGCATTCGAGCCCACAGCGAAAGGACCATGAATGTCTCTTTCGCGCTATCCCAGAAAAATATCAATCGCTGCACACCGCACGCCGATCACACAACCGTCGTCTCTTTCTTCTGTCTGTATCCGGCAAAAGGCACAAACCTTCCGGGCTTGAAATAGCCGGATGGTTTTCCCGGGTCCCTGTCGTGGTTCCGCCCGGCCTGAATTCGGTACACCAGAGCAACATCGTGACACTTCCTCCGCTGCTTGACTGAAGCGTTAATGCCGGTCTTTTTTCCACCCCTGTCGCTTGGGGAGGAAATAACCGTCAGCAGTACAGGGAATCACCGGTGGACAACCCCACGGAATTGCTGATTCAGGGGAGAAAATGACGGATTGTTGTTTGTGGACAAAGGCCTTTTCTTTTTCGGTTTTCACGCCCCGGAAAAGACGGTCGGTTCACCGGCAACACTGTTGTGGAATTGGTTGTTGCGGCCCAAGGAGAACTGATTCACGTGGCCACCACCAAAGTCCGCCGCATCACGCGGCTGAGCACAAAAGCCATTGCCTGCGCAATGGCGTTCGGGCTTGCCGCCCCCACCGTCCACGCCGCCCCCGTTGATCCGGGGGAGCAGGCCATCGTCCGCGCCGACGATCTGGTCGATTCCACCGCCCGGGAAGTCGCGGCCCTGGCGAACCGGTTCGCCGATGCCGACGCACGTCTTGCCCAGCTGAACAATCAGCTCGCCGGTTTGCGCCAGGAAGTCAACAAAGCACTCGTCGACTATTCGGAGGCGGAGAAAGCCGCCGACGATGCGAAGGCCGCGCTGGACAAGGCCAAGGTCGACGTCGAAGAGACCAACGCGCGGATCAAGGATGCGAAAAAACACGTCCATGAACTCTCCCGCAGCGCCTACCTGAAAGGCGACAACTCGGCCCTGGCCGGGCTGGCCGGCCAGCGCAGCGCCAAAGCGGCCCTTGATGCCTCGGCGTTTTTGAAAAGCCAGGCCAGCCGCAGCCACCAGACTTTGGGAGAGATGGAAAAGCTGCGGGTCGAGCAGGCCAACCGTACCTCCGAACTGGCTGCCGCCCGGGTTGCCGCCGATGAGAAAAAAGACCAGGCCAAAATAGCCGGGGATCTGGCTGAACAGCGCCTGGAGACCATTGCCCGGAAAGTCGCTGACGCGGAGGCGGAAAAAGCCGATGTGGAAGGCCAGCGCGCGGCCGCCGAAGTCAGGCTGCAGGCGGCGAAGGCCAATGCCGGGGCGTTGAAGGATCAGCGGCGCGAATACCGTGAATATGCTGCGGCCCGCGCCGAGCAGAAAGCCGCGGCTGCACAGGCGTCAGCCGCCGCCACCCAGGCCCGGCAGGCTGCCGATCAGGTTGCTTTTGCCGAAGCTGTGCGGGACGACGCGGTTGCGGCTGCAGCTGCGGCTCACGCTGCCGGTGGTGCGGATGCGCAGGAGAAACAGCAGCGGGCCGATAAGGCCGTGCGGGCGGTGCGTGTCGCCGAGGACAACAGCCGGGATCTGGCCGTGAAAGCACAGCAGGCCGGGGATCTTTTGAAAACCGCCGCCACTGCTGTCGGCGTCGCCGCCGCGGCACTGTCCGTCATCAATGACTTCACCGGTGCGGCCGGAAGCTCCGACAGCCGCGGCAGCCGTGATGGCGCGGCCGACAACCCGTCGCGGATTGACCGGGCCGCTAGTGCCGTGTCCGCCATCGACCAAGGCGCATCCACGATTGCCACCGCCGTGGAAACAGCCGGTGCCCCCAATGCTTTCGACCCGGCGCTGATCGGCGCCGCCGACACCGCCCTGACCGCGGTCGCCGGTGACGGCAATGCCAGCCAGCTGGCGGGCATTGTCGGCGGCGCGGTAATCAGTGAACCCCCGGCGCCGACCGGCACGCAGGCGGAAGCCGTGCAGCGGGCCAACCGGGCCAACCCGGGGGAGAGCTATTCACTGCTGCAGCTCTACCGGGGCTTCGACACGGTCACCCCGGCGGATCTGGGGCTGGTCACCAGTGACTCGATCACCAACTTCAACGGCACCTCCAACGAAAAAGTCGAAGCCGCGATCGCCCGGGCCAAGTCCCAGCTGGGCATGCCCTATGCCTGGGGCGGAGGCAACGCCGCCGGACCAACCCGCGGTATCCGCGACGGTGGTGTGGCCGACTCCTACGGTGACTTTAACAAGATCGGCTTCGACTGTTCCGGGCTGGTGCTCTACGCCTTCGCCGGTGTCGGCGTGGCGCTGCCGCACTACACCGGATACCAGTACCAGAAGGGCACCAAAATCCCGATCAGCCAAATCCGCCGCGGCGACGTGCTGTTTTGGGGACCGAACGCGGAATACCACACCGCCATCTACCTGGGTAACGGCCAGATGATCGAAGCCCCCCAGTCCGGCGATGTCGTCAAGATCAGCCCGGTGCGCTACTCCGGTATCACCCCCTACGCGGTGCGCTACGTCTAAAGAGATTCCGCGGCTGAACCTGCCGGTTGTTGTCCGCCGGCAAACGACGATCACCCCCTCGGCCACAAGCACCCCGCCCGCACCGGGGAAGCGACACTGTGCGGAAAAATAACCACAACTGAATACCCTCCTCCGCCGCCGTCCGCGCGTGTGGCAGCCTGTGCTGTCCATGTGCCGGCCGGCTTGCCGGGGACACCCAACCGTGACAGTGGACTCGCTACCGGTGATGGGGAAGGGGAAAGCCATCGGCAGTGGGATGGTTCCAGCCCGCGGTTGCACAATGTCAACGGTGCGCCCACCGGCCACGTGACGCACCGCCGCTTGTGTACCGCACCCTGCTGCGCCCTCATCCCACTACGGGGGTGCGGTGCCGGCCCATGATCGCCATCCGCCGCACAAACACCCCTCGTCCGGCTTTCCCGCATCAGCGACCGGCTGGCGTGGACACTGGTTGGTCACGGTTGGCCGCGTGCAGCGTGTGTTCCCGGTGGGGCAGCCGGCCAGCGGGCGGCGGCGGTGGTGTGTACCGGCCGTGGGCCGTGCCCGCCGCGGCGCCGTCCGGAACCACCACTTGTTTCGTCACTTATTCCGTCACTTATTCCGGGGTGGGGTGCTGTGGTGTCCGGATGGGTGGCAGGCAGCGCTCACGGTCATACTTTTGGTTGATGCCGCGGTGCGGCGATAGGGTTGTGGGCATGTTGGTTTCCGGTATTCCCGCCCCCCAGCACTACGACGCCCTGATGCTGTTGTCCTTCGGTGGACCCGAGGGCCATGACGATGTGCGTCCCTTCCTGGAAAATGTCACCCGCGGCCGTGGTATCCCCGCCCACCGCCTGGACGAGGTGGAGGAGCACTACCACCATTTCGGCGGCAAATCCCCGCTCAATGACCTCAACCGGGAAATCATCGCCAATATCGAAGCCGAGCTGGCCCGCCGCGGGCACGACCTGCCGGTTTATTTCGGCAACCGCAACTGGCATCCGCTGGCCGGTGACACGGCCTGTGCCATGGCGCGGGACGGGGTCCGCAACGCCGTGGTGTTCGCCACTTCCGCGTGGGCGGGATATTCCGGCTGCCGCCAGTATGACGAGGATATTGAGCTGATGGCCCACCAGCTGGCCGAGGAAGGTCTCGGCCCGGTCACCTTCACCAAGCTCCGGCAGTTTTTCGACCATCCGAAGTTCATTGCCGCCACCGCCGGCGCGGTGCGGGAAGCGTATGCGAAACTGCCCGCCGACAAGCGGGATGGCGCCCGGCTGATGTTTACCGCCCACTCGATTCCGCTGTCGATGGATGCCGCCGCCGGGGTGGACAAGGAAGGCAGCCTGTATTCCCGGCAAATCCACGAGGCCGCGCGTCTGGTGGCCAAGGCCTGTGGGGTGGCTGACTATGACGTGGTGTGGCAGTCGCGGTCCGGCCCGCCGCATATCCCGTGGCTGGAACCCGACATTGTCGACCATGTCACGGCCCTTCACGAGGCCGGTGAGCTGTCCGCGGCGGTGGTCTGCCCGGTGGGCTTTTTGTCCGACCACATTGAAGTGGTGTGGGATTTGGATTCCGAGCTTGCCGAGGAAGCCGCCGAGTTCGGGCTGCCGATCCAGCGGGCGGCCACTGTCGGGCACACCGCCCTGTTCGCCTCGCTGATTGTCGATCTGATAGAGGAACTGTCCGCCGGTGCGACACCGCAGTCACTGGGAGACGTTCCGGTCAAAGGCTGTTCGGTCAACGGAGCCCCCTGCGAGAGCACATGTTGCGTGCCGCCGAAAAAACACGGTCCGACCGGGCCGAAACGCTCCGGGCACCCGGGGTAAACCGGCCGGTTTTATTGACCACCGGTTTTCCCGCGGCAGGTGTCGGGCGCACCCCGTCACCTACCCGGTGGGGGTTCTGGCGAATTCGGCCAGGGCGTAGTTGACCGCGGCCTGCCGGGCCAGGCGGATCGGCCGGGCCAACTGGTAGAGCTCGCCGTCGAAGCTGTGGTCGTTCAACGCGATGACCGTGGTGTGGATGATGGCGGTGACCCGGTCGGCGCGGGCCAGCAGCTTCAGGGTGCGGGCCGGGGTGTGCGGGGGAAGACCGGGATAGTCGTAGTAGTCGCTGAGCCTGCCGACCGTGAGCCGCGGATCCGGGCCGCCCCAGGCCCGGGTGGTGCGCCCACCCGCCTGTGCCACCAGGGCTGCCGCCCGGTCGGTGGCGGTGGTGAGCAGATGATCGGCATCGCCGGCACCGACTGCCGCCGGTGGGGTGGGGGTGGTCCCGACACGGAAGTGGCGCCAGTTCCATCCGGTGGCCGGGCCATCGTCCGGATCCCAGGCGGCCAGATCGACCGGGTGCTCGGGAACCGGCACAAACACATGATCAACCGCCGGGTTGGCATCGGCCACCACCAGTGCGCCGGCACCGGTGGCAGTGACCGTGCGGGCGGCCTCGGTTCCGGCCGCAACCGGCGGGATATCGCCGGGACCGGTCAATACCAGCTGGACCAGCGGATGTCCCGGCGGCAGTCTGTCGGCCGCACCGGATGAGGCGCGGCGCACAAGCTTGCACATCTCGGCCAGGCCCGGGCCGTCGCCGCCGTTGAAACGGTGGCTGGTGGCCAGCGTGAACAGCGCATCGTGCATGTCGTCGTAGGCGACACGGTGGTGGATGAACGCACCCAGCCACACGGCGGCATGTTGCACGGGCGTGAACAACTGGGCGATCGGATCCATGGCCAGCGATTCTAGACCACGGCACGCCGGGGACACCACGAATAGGGCTTGAGGCTGTGGGGGATGGTTAGTGTGTAGACCCATGGGTTTCGATGACAGATATTCGTCAGATATTTTCGCCGGGCACGCCCGCAGCAAAAAACCGGTCTACCGCAAAGTGCCGGCCACGCGGGGTCTGGTCGCCGAAGTTGTGGCCGACGGCTGGGTGGGGGCGGTCACCGGCTGGGAGAAAACCTACGACGGCGAGTTCGTCCGGCTGGAAGACCGCCGCGGGGTCGACAAGCTCTACAAACTGCGCGAGGGCGCGTTCATGATCGACGGGGAAAGAGTCACCCTGGTGCGCCACGTGGAAAAACAGGGTCCGCAGCGCTCGGCGTCGGGTTCCAGGAAAGTGGCCCATGTGGAGGCGAAAGTCGCCGCACCCTCCCGGATTTGGGTGGAAGGCATCCACGATGCGGCGATCGTGGAGAAAGTGTGGGGCCATGATCTGCGGGTCGAAGGTGTGGTGGTCGAATACCTCGAGGGCCTGGACAATCTTCAGCAGCGCCTGGACGAATTCGGCCCCGGCCCGGGCAGACGGGTCGGCGTGCTGGCCGACCATCTGGTCGAAGGGTCGAAAGAAACCCGCCTGACCGCCTCGCTCGGGCCGGACGTGTTTGTCACCGGCCACCCGTTCGTCGATATCTGGGCGGCGGTCAAACCCGCCAGTGTCGGTATCCCCTCCTGGCCGGATGTGCCGCTGGGTGAAGAGTGGAAAACCGGGGTGTGCCGCCGGCTGGGCTGGGGGGACCGCCGGGAGGGTTTCAACCGGGTCTACAACGCGGTGAACTCATTCGCCGATCTGGATCCGAGCCTGATTGGCGCGGTGGAAAGACTGGTCGATTTCACCACGGTGCCCGGGGTGCGCAAAGAAGATCTCAGGTGAGCATGCAACGGCGGGCACTGCCCCGCCGTCGCCCGGTGCGTTAGGGTGTAGCTTATGGGACCTGTTGTGTGGCTGATTGCCGCTGTAGCGCTTGCCGGGCTGGAACTTGCCGCCGGGGATTTCACCCTGCTCATGCTGGCCGGTGGAGCGCTGGCTGCGGCGGGGATCGGGTTTGCCGGTCTGCCCCTGTGGGCCACCGGCGCCACGTTCTGCATCGTGTCGATTCTGCTGGTGTTTTTCGTCCGGCCGGTGATGCGGCGGCAGTTGACGAGCAGGAAAGCTCTGGATACCTCCGCCAAAGCACTGGAAGGCTCCCACGCGCAGGTGCTGGAAACAACCAGCGCCGCCGGCGGACAAATCAAACTGGGCGGGTCGATATGGTCGGCGAAATCGATGGATCCGAGCCAGGTGTTTGAACCCGACGACATCGTCCAGGTGATCAAGATTGACGGTGCCACCGCCATCGTGTGGAAAAACACCTGAACGGCCCGCAGCGGCTGCCAGCCGATCCCATCCCGTTCCCATCCCGTTGACCGCCCGGTGGACGGGATAGTTCCAGAAAAAACATGACTCCAGGAAGGCCCCGAAATGGTTGAACTGTTAGGACCGTCATTGGTGTGGATTGTGCTCATTGTCTTCGTGGCCCTGGTGGTGTCACGGTCGGTGAAACTGATCCACCAGGGGGAAGCGGCCGTCATCGAACGCCTCGGCCGCTACACCCGCACCGTCGAAGGCGGCATCACCCTGATCATTCCTTTCATTGACCGGGTGCGGGCCAAAGTCGACACCCGTGAGCGGGTGGTCAGCTTCCCGCCGCAACCGGTGATCACCCAGGAAAACGTCACCGTTGGCATCGACGTGGTCGTCACCTTCCAGATCAATGACCCGGCCCGGGCGATCTACGGGGTCGACAACTACATCTACGGTGTTGAACAGATCACTGTCGCAACCCTGCGTGACGTGGTCGGTGGCATGACCCTGGAAGACACACTGACCTCCCGGGAGATGATCAACCGCAGGCTGCGCGGCGAACTCGATGCCGCCACCACCAAATGGGGTCTGCGCATCTCGCGGGTGGAACTGAAAGCCATTGACCCGCCGGCCTCGATCCAGCAGGCGATGGAGATGCAGATGAAGGCCGAACGTGAAAAGCGGGCGATGATCCTGCAGGCGGAAGGCCAGCGGGAAGCCGACATCAAAACGGCCGAGGGCGACAAACAGGCCCGGGTGCTGTCGGCGGAAGGTGAAAAATCGGCCGCTATTTTGGCCGCTGAAGCCGAACGCCAGGGCGAGATTCTGCGCGCCGAAGGTGAACGTGCCGCCAAGTTCCTGCGCGCCCAGGGTGAGGCCCGCTCAATCCAGAAAGTCAACGCCGCCATCAAAGCCGCCCAGATCACCCCGGAGGTGCTGGCCTACCAGTACCTGGAGAAACTTCCGAAAATGGCCGAAGGCGACGCCAACAAAACGTGGATCATTCCCAGCCAATTCGGCGATTCGCTGGAGCAGTTCGCCCAGGCGCTGGCCGGCAAAGACGATGACGGGGTGTTCCGCTACGAGCCGGCGGCACCCACCGAGGAGGAAATCGAGCTGGCCAAGGAAGAAGACACCTCCGACTGGTTTTCCACCGAGACCGACCCGGAAATCGCCAAAGCCGTCGCCGCCGCCAACGCCGTGGCCAACAAACCCATCGACGACCCGGAGATTCCGACACCTCGTCCGATGCCCGGTTCCGCTGCGGCAACCACACCCGAGCTGGATGCCGCACCGCCGGCAACCGACGGTGACATCGACATCCCGGAACATCATCCGGCAACCGGCGGCCATGTCAACCCCTGAACGCTGACAGCGCTGCCGGGGCATACCACCCCGTGTTCCATCCCCACCCGCAGGGCCGAAACGGTGCCCTGCGGGTTTTTGCCATCCCTGACTGTCGTGTCCGGCACCAGCCCTGCCGCACAGCACCAATTCCGGCCGACCTCCGCCGGTTGCCCGGACCGTGTGCCGGCAGCCGCGTCACACCACGGGTGACAGGGCTGGTAAAGAAGGGTGAACACCCCGTCACCCAGCGGGGCAGGCTGTCACCGGCGGTGGAAAAAGACGGGTGTTGTCACCTGCGGGGCCGCCACCGGTCTGCCCCGCCCCACACCCGCGCGGCCGCACAATCGCGGTAGCCGAGCTGGGTGTGCCGGCCCCGGGGGGGTTTATCCTGGAAATTGCTGATTTGACGATTAATTTTTCGTGAATGGAAAAAACCCGACAACCGTGAAGACAACAACAGCACACCATCTCCTGGCCTGCACCGTGGTGGCCACGCTCGCCGTCTGCGCAACGGTGGCCGGGTTTATCACCCCGGTCCGGGCCGCGTCCCCGGCCGACGGCCCGGCGGTGGTCCAGATACTCAACAGCAACCAGTCGTACCGGACCGCTGTCGCTGAAGGACAGACCTTCACGGTGGCCTCCACCTTGGTTTGGCGCAACAATTCACCCGCTGCGGCCGCACCCGAATCAGTCGGGCAGATCATTACCCCGGTCAACGGGGTGAAGGCTTCCCGGGTGGTTTTTTCCTCTGACCGGGTCAGCGGCACAAAGCTGATCACCCCGGGATCACATAAGGCAACAAACAACGGCGCGGGGACGCGGTAGACGGTACCTGCCGGTGTGATCCGTGAAGTTCCCGCGGGGGAAACGGCATCGGCGGTTGTGACCGTGACCTACACGATCACCAAACTTGAGGAAGCCACCAAAGAATTGAAGCGGTGGTGCGACGGTGACGGCAACGGTGTCAGGGCGCGGGGGTTTGTCGGCGATGACGAAAGCTCCCCGGTGTGCACCAGCATCAGGTTTCCCAAAATGACTCTCACCCGCACGGTGGCCGACCTTCGAACCGACGATGAAGTGGTCATTGTCGGCAACGGCCGGAAAACGGTGGATTTTCACCTACACGATTGTCAACACCGGGTCCTCGCCGCTGAAGGATTTCACCCTGGTCGACCAAGCGGTGGTGACGGGTGCCGCAGGAATCCCCGAGCGGCGGGCCAAGCTGGATTTAACCGGCCTGACATGCACGGCAGCATCCCGGGACGGGAAGAAGGGGGACAAGGATCTTCCCGTGACCGTCACCGTTGAAGACGACAACACAACCGCGGCGATCACCCTCGACAACAATGACACGCTCGGGCACCGGGGCACAGTAACCTGTGTCCTGAACAATGTTGACCTCAACGAGATGGAATACACGGTCGATTATGCCCGCCGGCTGTTCGCTGTCACCGCGACAGTGGTGCCCGAGCAAGGGCAGAGGCTGGCGGCCAACCAGGACACCGTATCCAAAAGCGTGTCAACCCTGTTCAAAAAACAGGACGCCTCCCGCTTTGTCTCCACCCTCACCACGGGACCGGCGCCTGACAATCGGGTGCTGGACGGACGCGAGGGGCAAAAAATCGCGGCCGAATTCACCCTGGAGGTGTCCAACACCAGTCCCCGCTACAGCCACACCCCGACAACGGTATCGGTTGATGTATCCGGAATTGCCGACGGTATCGAGGTCACCTCGGTCACGCTCAGCCCGGTGAACCCCGTGGGCGGCAACCGGCTGGTCGACGACGAGATCCCCCTGAACAAAACACCGGCAGGGATCTGGCAGACAACCAGGGGACTCAACACCATTGCCGGGAACTCGTCCGGCCGGGCGATAGTTCGTGTGACCGCCCGGGTGGACAAGGTTCCCGGGGCTGATCACCGCCAGTGCAACAACAAACCACACAGCGGCTTGTTTGTCTCAGCGGCCACCGATTCCGGCAGCGCGACGAGCGCCTGTCTGGCAATGGCTCTCCAACAAGCCAGTTTCCACCGGACGATCTCGACAATCGAGGGTCAACCAGGGCGCGCGGCCAACACGCCCGGATCCCCCTTTTCGGTGGCCCCCCACCAACGTGTCTGGTTCGGCTGGACTGTCCGCAATACCGGTGAAAGCACCCTTGGTGACATGATCGTCCACGATTATGATCTCCAGGTCGTCAACGGGCGCAATGACACAGAGGTGGCCAATCGTATCCCGGAGTCGTTGACATGCGATAACGGGGCCACAGCCGAAAAAAGCGTCGACGGCAAGGGTTTTTCCGTCACTTTCGGCTCGACTGGCCTGCTGCCCGGGCAAGCGGTGACCTGCGCATACGGCAATGGTAGTGAACCTCTGTGGCAGGGCAATCGCTCCCAGACGAAAAGCGCGGCGAGAATCCGCAGCAAGTTTTTCAAAAGACATGTGGCCGACGAACCGCCGGCCTTGCTTGATGCGGAGTCGACTGTTTACGCCCGCCAGCCCGGTCCATCCGTCTTCGTCTCACAGATCACCAATAAGGGTCAAGGTGACAGCCGCCATGCGCCGGTGGTGGTGACAGGGGCCAAAGACCAGAAGATTGCGGTGACATGGTTGGTCAACGTCAGAAACTTTGACTACCGGGAGACGTTGCGGCCCGGGGATCTGGGTTTTACCGCAACGACGCTTCCCGGCACTGCCATTACGGCACTGTCGGTTACCCCGCTGGAAAACAAAGACGACAGCCTGGTCGACGAACCCCGTGTCGTCACCGACCCCGCATCAGGCCTGCTGATAGTCAGGAAGAACGAGATCAACGGCATTGCGCCCAACACCACCCGGGCCGCCTACGTGACGGCACTGTACACGGTCACCGATCCGGTGGCACTGATCAGGGACCGGGACACGTTGTCGTGCGGCACCAAGGGCGGCTTCAGCCTGACCTCCGGTGCAGGCCATGACTGCCGGGATGTGGCTTTCGCTCAGATTGCCGGTGATGTTTCCATCAACGGGTCAAAGAAGTTTCAATTCGACAACCCCCGGTCCGCCACTGTCACCTACACGGTGAGAAACACCGGAAATGCCAGCCTGCCGACAATCCAGTTGTATGACGCCGGCTGGATGCCCCGGGAGGACACCCCTGATCCCACAGACATTATGGTCGGTCCCACCCGCGTGATGGACCATGTGTCCTGCCAGCCTTCCAGCATCGGTGGGGTGGTGCCGCAGCTTGTGCACAGACGACGTCACGACACCGGCGGCGCTGATGTGCACAGTGTGCTGCTGTCGTTTCCCGAGAATAAGCCCTTCCAACCCAACAGCCGCATCGAATGCACCCGCACCGTTTCCTACGACGAGATGTTTGGCGGCGGGACAAACCATTACGGAGTGCATTTCTGGGCCGACGGGTATGCCTCATTTCCAGTGATGCAGCAGAAAAACGGCGGCAGCACACCGGGAGCAGTGTCATCGCAGAATGTGGATGCCCGGGCAGAGGTGGTGACACAGCCGACTGCCGGTGGTGGGGGCCGGGACACCAACGACAACCGCCCCGGTCCGAACCGGCAGCCGGGTGGCGGCACCGAAACACCACGGGTTGAACCGGCACCGGACGTATCATCGACGGGAGGCGCCGGGATTGCTGCGCTGGTGGTTGTGCCGTTGCTGGCCGTCGTGGCGGCCATCATTTATCTGTTGATGCCGAAGCAGGGGATTGGCGCGACACTGCTGTACTTCCCGGCGGAAGGCACCTTCCACGTGGTGTAGACAAACCCGGCGGTAGGGAACCGCTTCGAATCTGTGGGCGCGGCAGCCGATGCGGAAAAGGGCGCGCCCTCCCGGTGGAGCGGGCGGCGGGCAGTGAACTGTGTGACCGCAACAGTGGGTTCTACCGCGGTGGCGGGGACGCGGTGGCCTCATCGAGGCGCGTGAGAAGGTTGACGGCCAACTGCCAACCGGCGTTTTCGGCCTGCCATGCCGCAGCCTGCAGCCGCTGGGACATCGCCTGCTTGGAGATACCGAGTTCTTCCGCGGCTTCGATCTGTGAGTAGCCACGGCGCATGAATGAGGTGGCTTCCCGCCCCTCCGGGGTGCGCCGGGTGAGAATCTGGGCAATCAGCATGAATACGGCCACAATATCGGCGGGGCCGACTCCGCCGGCCGCATCCACGGCCGCGGCCACCGTTCCAGGTTTGGCTTTTTTCGTCAGGCAGGAAGTTGCCTTGGCCACGGCCGTTTCCGCGCTCGCCCCGTGTCCGATTCCGACCGCCCAGTCCCCGTCGCTGAGAAGCACCATCGTTGTGTCGACCACAGCCCGCGGGGTGGCCACCAGGGCACGGATATTCTCCACATCAAGATGTTCGAAAGAACCGACGCCATCCAGGGTGGACAAAGCCTCCGCCGAGCGGGACACGAATTCCGCGCGGCGGGGGGTGTCACCTCTGTAGCGGATGTGGAGAGCGAAAACAGCCATGAAAACCTTTGCGGACGGGGTGAAAATAACCAGGGAAGACGGTGTGCTGGCTGCGGTGAAGCATCCAGCCACCGGATAGGCCGTCTAAAGTCTACTCTTAAGGCTTGACTACGGGCGGGTGTGCGGAAAAAGGGGGGATGTATCCGATACGGGTGGAGGATTGTTGCGCCTGCCCGGTGCCGGGTACGACGGGTTTACCGGGCATGTCACCGCTGCGACCATGCCGGTCACAGACGATGGTTTACCGTGCGCCGCCCCCGGCCCCCGGCGGATATGCGGTGTACCCACAAATGACAGACGGGCCGGGGCGGGGGTGGTGTGCCCGTACCGGTGGGAGGGCCGGCGGTGGTGCCGGCGCGGGCTAGACCGGCAGCTTGTTGTCCAGCAGCAGCCCCAGGCTGCCGATGGTGAACAGCACCACCGTTACCAGCAGCACCGCCGGATTCGACCGTCCGGTCAAAGCGTCACCGAAGATAACGGTGGCAATGGTGCCCGGTGCCGACCCCACCAGGGTGGCGGCGGTGAACATGCCCACCGGGACACTGGTCAGTGCGGCGGTGTAGTTCAGGATCGAAAACGGCACCGCGGCAATCATCCGCAGGGAGGCAACCGACAGCCAGCCGCGTTTTTTCAACCGGTCGTTGATGGTGGCCACCGCCGGGTGGGTCAGGTGCGGTTTCATCCATTCACCGAGAACATGGCGTACCAGTGTCAAAGACACGGCCGCCGAAATCGTTGTCGCCGCCAGTGCGATCATGATTCCCGCCACGGGGCCGAACAGGATGCCGGCCGACAGGGTGAAAATGGTGCGGGGTACCGGCAGTTGGGTCAGGGCGATGTAGGCGAAGAAAAACAGCACCGGAAACCAGCTGCCGGTGGCATCCGACCAGTCGCGGATGCGGCCAAGGCCCGGGGTGTCGGTGACGGTAACCGCCACAACGATTCCACCGACAAGCACAATCGTGGCGGTTTGTTTCAGCCGCGACATGGCGGCAAACGACCGGGCCGCATCGACGGCCATCTGGCGGAAAAAATCCCTCAGGCCGGGACGGGTGTTTTCTGTCACGGTTGGACACTGTAGCCCACCCCGGCCGACGACCCTTGCCGCACCGCCGCCGGCCGGATCACCGCAGCCGACCATCGGGTCCCGGGTGATTACGTTACTGCGAACACGCGGGTGCAGGTCACGGCCGCACGAGATTAGTGCCCGATGTGTCCCCAGCCAAGGCCTGAAGGGGTTTATCATGGAAAGCGTGGTGTGACTATCGGCGGGGCGTGGAGGCGTCCCCCGGGTCACAAACGTGGTGTCCGCACGAATGTTCGGGTGTGGCTCCCGCCGGTTTTTCCCTGTGCGGAAAAAATTCCCGGCCGGGCTGCTGTGGCCCGGGCGATTATGCGGATTGCCCAACTGCACAACAACACGATCAAACGCACCGCCCGGGGTGGACCGGCACTGCTTCTTGGATGCTGTGCCGCTACCGTTTCTACCGGCACCGCGGCATCCGGGTTGGCACACCGAAGGACACCTGCCCCGGCAGGTTCCCGTCAGTGTGTCAGGCCCGTGGGCGCGCAGTCGAGGAGAGCTGCGCGGACCGTACCGATGCCACCGGTTGTCCGTACCGGCCATGGACGGGATCTTGGGATTGCCCCGGATTTCTCCCGGCCCCGGGTGGGAGCGATTGTCGATGCCAACTGATCCAAGAGGAGAGGAAGAGGACCGCTATGACGCAGACCGCTGATGCGCCGGCCGTGGCCCTGCCAGAAGATTTCGACGCCAGGTACCAGAACTGGTACAAGGCGGTGGCAGGAGTATTCGCCCGGGTGCGCCGGACAGACGTCGCCGAGATTCCCCTTGATGTGTGGAAAAAACTCATCAAGACCACCTACGACGGTATTGATGTCCGACCCCTGTACACCCGCGCCGATGATCTGGACGAGCTCGCCGCACCCGGCGTGTTCCCGTTTGTGCGCGGGCATGAGGTCAAAGACGCCGATGCCGCCGGATGGGGAGTCACCGAGACCTTCGGTGGACTCGGGTGCGACAACGCCACAGAGTCGAACAAGAACATGTTGCAGGCGTTGATGAACGGCACCACCTGCGCCGTCATCGACACCACGGGAGTATTGGGTGCCGCCGATATTCCCGCGCTGCTGGACAAGGTGCTGCTGGAATATGTTCCGGTGCGGCTGAAGGCCGGTCCCGGCCTGGCCGAGTCCGCCGCCAGCCTGCTGTCGGTCATTGACGCGCAGGGCTGCGGTGACAGATGCACCGTCGATTTCGGCGCCACTCCGCTGACCTCGCTGGTTGACGGCAGTGCGACTGTCACCACCGACCAGGCCGTGCAGCTGGCCGAGCAGGCCGCCGCACGTGGGGGTGACATCCGGGCCATCATGGTTGACGGTGCCGCTTTTTCCAACCAGGGCGGGTCCGATTCGCAGGAGATCGCCTACACCCTGGCGGCCGGGGTCGACTACATCCGGCTTCTCACCGACGCGGGCCTGACGCCGAAACAGGCCATCGACCAGTTGTCGGTGCGGCTGACCGCCTCTGACGACCAGTTCAACCAGATCGCGAAATTCCGTGCCTTCCGTGGCCTGTGGGCGCGGATCTGTGAAGTCATCGGCGAGCCTGCAGCTGCGGGAAGCACCCCGCAGCATGCGGTCACCGCCCCGGTGATGTTCTCCCAACGCGACCCCTTCGTCAATATGCTGCGCTGCACGGTGGCGGCGTTCGCCGCCGGTGTCGGCGGGGCCACCGATGTGGAGATTTTGCCCTTCGATACAGCGGTGTGCGGCGGTTTGCCCAATACCTCCCGCTCGTTTGCGCACCGCATCGCCCGCAACACCAACCTTTTGCTGCTCGAGGAGTCCCATCTCGGCTTTGTGGTTGATCCGGGCGGCGGGTCCTACTACATCGAGGAACTGACCGATGAGCTGGCGAAAGTGTCCTGGAAGATTTTCCAGGAAGTGGAAGCCGCCGGCGGATACCGGGCGGCTGTCGCATCGGGCATGATCGGCAAGGCCCTGGACGACAACCACGAAAAGGTGCGCGACGATATCGCCCACCGCATCAAGAAGGTCACCGGCATCAACGAGTTCCCGAACCTGCTGGAAAAACCGCTGCCGAAAGACAAAAGGCGGGAACCGGAAGGCATCAGGCGTTTCGCAGCCCAATTCGAGGGCCTGCGCAACCGGTCGGACGATTTCTTTGACGAGCACGGTGAGCGCCCCCAAGCGGTCCTGATTCCGCTGGGACCGCTGGCCAAACACAATGTGCGCACCGGCTTCGCCACCAACCTGCTCGCCTCCGGCGGTATTGAGGCGATCAACCCCGGGCAGTTGACACCGGGAACAGAAGAATTCGCCGCCGCCGCGAAAACATCCCCGATCGCGGTGATCTGCGGCGCTGATCCCGAATACGCCAATTCCGGGCAGGATGCCGTCAAAGCCCTGCGCGATGCGGGCGTGAAAACCGTTCTTGTGGCCGGGGCAAAGAAATCCTTCGCCGACGCCGACGATGACCACAGCCCCGACGACTACCTGAACATGACCATCGATGCGGCCGCCACACTGGATGAGCTGCTCAGCGAGCTGGGAGCGTGAGGATCAAGCCATGACAATCCCCAATTTCAAGGACACCCCCTTAACCGCCGGCCAGCCGCCGAAAGCCGCAGCCACCCCGCCGGCCGCATCGGAACAAGTTTGGGCCACCCCGGAAAAAATCGATGTGCGCCGGGTCTACACCCGCGCCGACCGGGATGAAGCCGCCAAAGGCGGCGGGGAAGACAACCGTCCCGCCCACCCACTGGATTCCTTCCCCGGCATGCCGCCGTTCATGCGCGGACCGTACCCGACGATGTACACCAACCAGCCGTGGACGATTCGGCAGTACGCCGGGTTTTCCACCGCCGCCGAATCCAATGCCTTCTACCGTCGTAACCTGGCGGCCGGCCAGAAAGGCCTGTCGGTGGCTTTCGACCTGGCCACCCACCGCGGCTACGACTCCGATAATGAGCGCGTGGTCGGTGACGTCGGCATGGCCGGTGTGGCCATTGACTCGATTCTGGACATGCGGCAGCTGTTCGAGGGCATCGACCTGGGTGCGGTGTCGGTGTCGATGACCATGAACGGCGCGGTGCTGCCGATTCTGGCGCTCTACATCGTCGCCGCAGAGGAACAGGGTGTGGCCCCGGAAAATCTCGCCGGCACCATCCAAAACGACATCCTCAAAGAGTTCATGGTGCGCAACACCTACATCTACCCGCCGAAACCGTCGATGCGGATCATCTCGAACATCTTCGAGTACACGTCGATGAAGATGCCGCGGTTCAACTCGATTTCGATCTCCGGATACCACATCCAGGAAGCCGGGGCCACCGCCGACCTGGAGCTGGCCTACACCCTGGCAGACGGTGTGGAATACATCCGGGCCGGCAAAGAAGTGGGACTCGACGTCGACAAGTTCGCCCCGCGGTTGAGTTTCTTCTGGGGCATTTCCATGTACACCTTCATGGAGATCGCGAAGCTTCGGGCAGGACGGCTGCTGTGGAGTGAACTGGTCGGCAACTTCAACCCGAAGAACAAAAAATCCCAGTCGCTGCGCACCCACTCGCAGACCTCCGGGTGGTCGCTGACCGCCCAGGACGTGTTCAACAATGTGCCGCGCACCTGCATTGAGGCCATGGCCGCCACCCAGGGCCACACCCAGTCGCTGCACACCAACGCCCTCGATGAGGCACTGGCTCTGCCCACCGACTTCTCCGCCCGCATCGCCCGCAACACCCAGCTGCTTCTGCAGCAGGAATCCGGTACGGTGCGGCCCGTTGACCCGTGGGCCGGGTCGTACTACATCGAATGGCTGACCAACGAGCTGGCCAACCGGGCGCGCAAACACATCGAGGAAGTCGAGGAAGCCGGCGGTATGGCGCAGGCGACCATCGAGGGTATTCCGAAGCTGCGCATCGAGGAGTCCGCGGCCCGCACCCAGGCCCGCATCGACTCCGGCCGCCAGGCCCTGATCGGCGTCAACAAGTACACCGTCGCCGAAGACGAGCAGATCGAGGTGCTGAAAGTCGACAACACCAAGGTCCGCCAGGAGCAGCTGGAAAAACTCGAGTGGCTGAGGCAGAACCGCGACAATGATGCCGTTAAGGAAGCCCTCGACAAGCTCACCGAGGCCTGCAAGATGGAGACCAAAGAACCCGGTGACCTGGACCACAACCTGCTGAAACTGGCCGTGGATGCGGCCCGCGTGCAGGCCACTGTCGGCGAGATTTCCTTCGCCATGGAGAAAGTCTTCGGCCGCCATGAAGCGGAGATCAGGACCTTGTCCGGTGTCTACAAAGACGAGGTCGGAAAGGAAGGGGAGGTGTCCAACGTCAAAAAAGCCATTGCCATGGCCGATGCTTTCGAAGCAGAGGAGGGCCGCCGTCCGCGTATCTTCATCGCGAAAATGGGCCAGGACGGCCACGACCGCGGCCAGAAGGTGGTGGCTTCGGCCTACGCCGACCTGGGCATGGACGTCGATGTCGGACCGCTGTTCCAGACCCCGGCGGAAGCTGCCCGCTCCGCGGTCGACAACGATGTGCACGTGGTCGGCGTGTCCTCGCTTGCCGCAGGTCATCTCACGCTTGTACCGGCGCTGAAAAAGGAACTGGCGAAACTCGGCCGCGAGGACATCATGATTGTGGTCGGCGGCGTTATTCCGCCCGGTGACTTCCAGGAGCTCTACGATGACGGCGCGGCCGCCATCTACCCGCCCGGAACCGTCATCGCCGACGCCGCCATCGACATGATGGACAAACTGTCCAAGCAGCTCGGCTTCGACCTGGACATCCCCGAGATTGAGGAAGAAGACGCCACAGCCGATCTACCGGTGATGTAGAAAACACCCGGTAGTATCCCCATTTATTACCCCACCGTCCCGACCGCCGCGCGGCGGGGCGGTGGGGTGGCGGGGCCGCACACTTTTTGCACACACACCACATCCCTTCTCATCTCCCCAGCGACCTGCCACCACCCGGGCACACCCGGCCCGGGCCTGTCTGACAGGCAGGGCCGTGAAGGGGAGAGGGAAGTTAAAAAACCGGCAGGAACACCAGTGGACATCAACAGCGAGGAATACCTCGAGCAGCACCATCAGGGATCGGCGCTGCTCACCACCGGAGGAACCGATCTGGGGGATGTGACAGCCATTGCCCCCGAAGTCGTCAAACGCGCCCGCAGACGCATCGACGTCGACGATCTTTTCCACGGTGTGCGGGAAGGCAACCGGTCGAAGATCGCCCGCTCGATCACGCTGCTCGAATCAACCGCGGCAGCCCACAAAGTCCTGGCCCAGGAGCTGCTGGTGAAACTGCTGCCGCATTCCGGCAATGCCCTGCGGGTCGGGATCACCGGGGTGCCCGGGGTGGGTAAATCCACCTTCATCGAAGCCCTCGGCATGAAACTTCTGGCCGAAGGCCACAAGGTTGCGGTGCTGGCCATCGACCCGTCGTCGACGAAAACCCGCGGATCGATCCTGGGCGATAAAACCCGCATGGCGAAACTGTCGGTGGAAGACAACGCCTACATCCGACCCTCCCCGTCGGCCGGGACACTGGGCGGGGTGGCCAAAGCCACCCGCGAATCGATGGTTGTGTTCGAAGCCGCCGGTTTCGACATCATTCTCGTCGAAACCGTCGGTGTCGGGCAGTCGGAGGTCACCGTGTCCAACATGGTTGACTGTTTCACCTTCCTCGCCCTGGCCGGTGCCGGCGACCAGCTGCAGGGGATCAAAAAAGGTGTCCTGGAGATGGCTGATCTGGTGGCCATCAACAAAGCCGACGGGCCGAATGTCAAACACGCCAAACGCGCCGCCCGGGATCTGTCTGCCGCCCTGCGCATGGTGCAGTCCGAGGACGCCCACTGGAAAACCCCGACCATGACCATGTCGGCGGTGGAAGGCAACGGGCTGGACAAATTCTGGGACACCGTCGAAGAGCACCACAAAGTGATGCTGGAGACCGGGCGTTTCGAGCACACCCGCCGCGAGCAGCAGGTCGGCTGGATGTGGTCGATGGTGCATGAAACCCTGCTCGGACGGCTCAACACCAACCCGGATGTGAAAAAGGTGAGAAAACTCGTCGAAGCGCAGCTGCGCCACGGCCAAATCACCCCGACCCTGGGAGCGGAACGGGTCCTCAACGCCTTCGACGGCACCGTGTGAGAGTTTTCTCGTCACAGAACGTGTCCCGGATCAATCCGCGCGGGTGACACCACCCCGGCCCGCCGGGTGCGGGGGGACACGCCTGGCCGCCGGACGGGGTGTTCGCAGGTTGAAAGCCGGTGGCCTAATAGGTGTCTGTCGGATACCACACCGACACCCCTTGCGGGGTGAGAGTGAAGCTGTAGCCATTGTTGGTGCAGGTCATTGTTTCCCCGGTGGCGGTGCACACAAAGGAGTGCCCGTCCAGCAGATGCTCACCGGGTTCAAGTACCGCCACCGGGGTCGTCTCATCGACGACCAGGGCCGGCCCGGGCCAGGCGCACGGCAGATTGTTCGAGTCCAGCTTCACCGCCGACGGCACATCACCGTCACCGGCGGGCATACCGATCTCATCCGCGCTGCAGGCATGCCGCGTGCCCTGCCCCGGGGTAGCCCCGTCGGTGTTGTGCAGCCGGCACTCGAGCGGCGATCCGCCCTGTAATGGGCCAGTGGCCGCGTGGCAGAGAATGTTTCCGCTGGACGTGGTGAAAAACAGGCTGGTTGTATCCCCGTTGTTGTCCGCCTGGGGGAACTTCCACAGCTCGGTGGCCGAAGAGTAGCCCTCAAACGGCACCGGCCCGGTGATGTTCCGGTTGTTGTAGGAGGTCAAATTCTCGGACATCTGCTCCGGGAGTTTCTCCGGCGGCAGGGATCCGGGCGGCGTTTCAAGCAGGTTGTTGCTGCAGCCCACATCCGGATCGACGAGTGTGATCGCCGCCTGCCCTTGTGTCACTGTCGCGCGGAAACGGGCGCCGGCAGCGGTGCCGGCACCGGGGCCTTCCAGGCAGTTGCCGGGGCCGAAGAAGGTGAAGGTGTCACCGCCGTGTGACGGGGAGATCGAATAGTTGCCGGCGGGTGGTGTCATACCGGCAAACTGTGCACCGTCGAAAAACAGAATCCGGGTTTCCGCATGCCCGAACTGGTTGCCGTCCATGACAAACCTGGTGGGCAGTCGTTGGATGATGGCGTAGCCCGGCCCGCCGCAGGGCGTGATGGTGTCATCGGTGACCCGCCACCCCCAGTCGGGTTGTTTCCGGTCGGGGATGGTGCGGGCGACCTGTCTGATCAAATCCCCGGAACTTGTGTCGGCGCAGCTTGTCCGGTCACCCGCCGGCTGGTCTTTGCCGAAGCCGTCACCGGCAGCGGACGCCGTAGCGGTGGTGGCCGGGGCCTGCTGGAGCTTGGTGGTCACTGTGACCGAGACCGGATCGTCGGCGGAGGTGCCGGTCGTGGTCGAACAGCCTGTGCACAGTGCGGCTGTCAGCGCCGCGGCAACAATGACCGGCGGGACAAATCCCGCGGCGTGCCGGGCGGTGGTGGTAATGGGTGTCATGCTCGCAAGGATTCAGGTCGGCGGGGCAAAGGGGGGCACAGTCCATGTTATTACCCCGGTGGGTATGAAGGGAAGACTTTTTTCGGCACCGCAGCCGGGATGAACACTCGCCGGAGGGGAAAAGTTTTCCCGTCCCCCAACCATCGTGGTGAGCTGGGGTGTCAGTGCCGTCGCCCGGCGCGCAGGGCGGGGGTGTCCATTCCGCTACTTGACAGACCGATCGGTCTGCAATAAAACTTTGTGAACAGAGCGGTCTAGTAAGGGTCGCTTGTTTCCAGCGCTGTGCCGGGCGCATGTTCTCCACCCACCCTGAAAACCAATGTCGGAAGTGAAGGCATCATGCCCACCCTGTTTGATTCCACCGTCGCCGGTGTCGGCCGGATCGGCCCCAACCGTGAACTGAAAAAAGCCCTCGAGAAATTCTGGGCCGACCCTTCCACCGGCCGGGAGCTGTCGGCCACCGCGCAGCGTCTGACCCGTGAACTGAGCGAGAATCTGGGGAAAAACGGTCTTTCCAGTATCGCCCACGCCGGACGCAGCTACTACGATGCGGTCCACGATGTCACCGCGTTGCTGGGGCTTTTCCCGCAGCGTGTCCGGGTTTTCGCCGACCACACAATCGATGATGGGCTGCCGGGCCACATCGACCGCTACTTTGCTGCTGCCCGGGGTGCGCAGGGCATTCCCGCCCTGGCGATGACCAAATGGTTCGACACCAACTACCACTATCTGGTCCCGGAATTGTCTTCCGTCTCACAGCCGGAACTCGACGCCGAATGGTTTGTCGCCGATATCGCTGACGCGGTCGCTGTTGAACCCCGTATCCGGCCGGTGCTGGTGGGGCCGATCACCTATCTGGCACTGGCACGCACCACTGACGGCAGCTGTCCATTTGAGCTGCTGGACGCAGTCGTCGACTGCTACGCGGAACTGATCACCCGGCTGGCGGCCACGGGCGTGGGCTGGATCCAGCTTGATGAGCCGATTCTGGCAACCGATATTGATGCCGATCCGGAACGTGCCGGAGCCATCGGTGGCAAAGCCGAAAAAACCTACCGGCGGCTTGCCGCCGCACTGCATGACAGCCACCCGGACACCGGGCTTGTGGTCCAGACCTATTTCGGTGACGGCAATGCTGCCGTGGAGCTTTTGCAGGACACCGGCATCGATGCCCTTGGCGTGGATCTGGTCACCTACCGCACTGATGAGCGCTGTAGTGCCGGGGAAAAGACCTCTCCCGAGCAGTTGCTGCCTGCGTGGAAGGGCGGTATCGGCATTGTTGCCGGGGTGGTGGACGGCCGCAATATCTGGCGCACCGACTTATCCGATGCACTGGAGGTGATTGAAGCGTTAAAGAGCAGGGGAGAAGTGGCGGTATCAACCTCCGCATCGCTGCTGCATGTGCCCTACACGCTTGCCGGTGACAGCAGCTTCGACACCGATCCGGAACTGAAATCCTGGCTGGCTTTCGGCGCGGAAAAAGCAGGCGAAGTCGCAGTCCTGGCACGCCTGGCAGCCGGCGAAAGTTCCGCTGAACTGGAAGCGGCGGTGCAGGAGTCGACTGCAGCCCGGGCATCGCGCACCAACTCCGGCCGCACCCACAGCGCAACGGTGCGCAGCAGGGTCGCAGCTGTTACCGACTCCGATCGCACGCGGCAACCCTGGCAGGTCCGCCGCAGCGCCCAGAAAACCAGTGTTCCGCTGCCCCCGCTGGCCACCACCACCATCGGGTCATTCCCGCAGACCAGTCAGATCAGACAGGCCCGGGCGGCCCACCGCAATGGAAAGATCGATGACCGGGCCTACCGGGAAGCGATGGAAAAAGAAATCGCCGACTGCATTGCCCGCCAGGAGGAACTCGGCCTGGATGTGCTGGTGCACGGGGAAGCCGAACGAAACGACATGGTGCAGTATTTCTCCGAGCAGCTTCACGGCTACCACGCCACCGCCAACGGGTGGGTGCAAAGCTATGGCTCCCGGTGTGTGCGCCCGCCGATCCTCTACGGTGATATCGTCCGCCCGGAAGCCATGACCGTCGACTGGTTCGCTTTCGCCCAGTCTTTGACCGATAAGCCGGTCAAAGGCATGCTGACCGGACCTGTGACCATGCTCGCGTGGTCTTTTGTCCGTGACGACCAGCCGCTGGGGGACACCGCCGACCAGGTGGCTCTGGTGCTGCGTGACGAGATCGCCGATCTGGTGGCCGCCGGGGCGAAAATCATCCAGGTTGATGAACCGGCGATCCGGGAACTGCTGCCCCTGGTCAAAGACCGCAAGGGCGACTATCTCGCCTGGTCGGTGGGAAGCTTCCGGTTGGCCACCGGAGGAGCTGCACCGGAAACCCAGATTCACACCCACATGTGCTACTCGGAGTTCAATGAGCTCATCGACGCCATCGATGACCTGGATGCGGATGTGACCTCCATTGAGGCAGCCCGAAACGGCATGCAGGTGCTCGCCGCTGTGAAGGACCACGGTTATTCGCGTGGCATCGGGCCCGGAGTGTGGGACATTCACTCGCCCCGGGTGCCCGACCGCGGGGAAGTCGACGAACTGGTGGACGCCGCCCTGGAATCGGTGCCGGCCGAAGCTTTGTGGATCAACCCGGACTGCGGGCTGAAAACCCGTGGCTGGGAGGAAACGACGGCTTCGCTGGAGGTGCTGGTGGCTGCGGCACAGGCAGCCCGTGACCGGCTCCAGTAAAAGCCGGCGGGTTTTTCTGCCTGTGCCGTGCCCCGGCCGGTACCACAGCCGGGGCACACACCAGGCAAGTCCACCAGGATTTACCAGCTGGAAGGCTGGTAGTCCTTGAGGAAACACCCGTAGAGATCCACCCCGTTTTCGCCCTGCACAATCGGGTCGTAGACCCTGGCCGCCCCATCGACCAGATCCAGCGGGGCGTGGAAGCCTTCCTCGGCCAGCCGTTTTTTCGTCGTATGGGGCCGTTCGTCGGTGATCCACCCGGTATCGACCGCGGTGATGAGAATATTGTGCTCGAACAACTCATTGGCGGATGTTCTGGTGAGCATGTTCAACGCGGCTTTGGCCATGTTGGTGTGCGGGTGCCCGGGGCCTTTGTAGCCGCGGGAAAACACCCCCTCCATGGCGGAGACATTGACGATGTATTTGCGTCTGGCTGGAGAGGCCTCCAGGGCGGGGCGCAGGCGGTCGATGAGAATAAACGGTGCGGTGGCGTTGCACAGCTGCACTTCCAGCATCTCCAGGGGATCAACCTGGCCGATGGTGGCCACCCACGAATTGTGGTCGACTTTGTCCGGGATCAGCCCGCCGGCATCAATGGCGGTGCCGCGCTCCACCTCCTCCAGGGCAGCGGAACCCCCGGTCATGGCCATGGCCGCGAGCCTGGAGGCATGAATCTGTGCCTGTGCGGCAGCCAGCGCCCGGGTGTCATCTTCCGGGGGTTCGGGTGTCTCCGCGGGTAGTGGACCAGCGGCACCAAGGGCTGCAGTACCCCCGGCGGCCAAAGCCTTGGGGTGCAAAGCCGAGGTTTCGCCGAAAACAGTGCAGTCGATGTGTTGCTCCAGCCCGGTCAACGGGGCTTTTTCCGCATCCACCAGCCCGTTGTAGGCACCGGGCAGCCGTCTGACTGTTTGGGCGGCATTGTTGATGAGAATATCCAGGTGGCCTACAGCGGCCACCCGGTCGGCCAACGCCACCACCTGGGCAGGGTCGCGTAAATCAATACCGATAATATGCAACCGGTCCAGCCAGTCGGGTGAATCGGCGACAGCGGCAAACCGGCGGGCCGCATCGTTGGGAAAACGGGTGGTGATCGTCAGATCCGCGCCATCGCGCAGCAGTTTCAGTGCAATGTACATGCCGATCTTGGCCCGCCCGCCGGTGAGAAGTGCCCGGCGGCCGGTCAAATCCACCCGCTGGGATCTGCGGCGGCGGTTGTCGGCCGCACAATCCGGGCACAACTGGTGGTGGAAGGAATCGACCAGGGTGTAGGGCTTTTTGCAGACATAGCAGTTTTGTGCCCGCTGCAGTTTCCCGGCGAATCCGTACGGGGTGGCCACATCACCCGGCCCGAGCGCTTTGTGTTGCCCTTCAGCCGGGGTGATCAACAGCCCGGAGGTTTCATCATCGAGGCGCCGCGGATTGGCGGTGGCGGTTTTCGCCAGCACCGCCCGATCGGCATCCAGTCTTTTCTGCCGGGCTTTTTTCCGGCGGGATTTTTTCACCGCCTTGAACAACCTGCCGACCGCCCGCTGCAGTACCACCGAATCGGGGTGTTCGTCATCAAGATCACCGGCCCGGCGCAGCACTTTCAGGCAGATGTCAAGCTCGTCCGGATCGATGGGGGACTGGTCAGGCATGAGGGTGTGCTTTCACAACGTCGTGGGCAACATCGGGGGTGACGGTCAGGGCACAAGGGGTATTGCCCATCTTCACCGTCTGCGACACTTTACCGCCGTCACATCCGCCAGGGGCACAGCAGATAGGTGCCGACCGGACACCAGAGTCCCGCTCCCACACGCAGTGGCCGGTAGGCTGGGCTTTCGCGGGGAGGATATATCTCCTCCGGCAACGGCGTTCGCCAGCACCACAACAACCGACCGATTGGACAAACACCCCATGGCAACGATCGCAGTGGCGGGAGCCACCGGCTATGCAGGCCGTTATCTTGTTCACCGTGCCCACGACCGCGGCCACAGGGTCATCGCCTGTGTGCGCGACGAAGTCAAAACCAGGATTCCCGGGAAAGCCGGGGCCCCGTCAATCAGCCATATCGCCGATGACATCCGGGTGGCTGATTTCACCGACCGTGCAGCCTGTGCCACCGCTGTCGCCGGGGCCGATATTGTCATCAGTGCTGTCGGCCGGGCAGGCGGGGACGGGTGGGCCATCGATTTCGGCGCCAACGTCAATCTGCTGGCCGCGGCCGGCCAGGCGGGTGCCACCCGGTTTGTCTACATCAATTCGTTGAACGCGACACCGGGGGCAGTGGGCGGACTGGCGGCCAAGGCAGCGTTCGTCCATGCCAGCCAGCTCAGCCCGGTGGACACTGTCATCGCCTCACCATCGGGGTTTTTCTCCGACATGGCGGGAGTACTGCGGCAGGCGGCCGGCGAGACGGTATTCCTGCCGCCTGATCCGGATATCCGCCTCAATCCGGTGCACGGTGCCGACCTGGCCGACACACTGCTTGATGCCGCTGAATCCGAGATCGCGCCCGAGCCGTTCACCGTCGGTGGGCCGGATATTTTCACCTACGGCCAGATTCTTGATATGGCGATCACCTCGTTGGGCACCGACCCGACAATTGTGCGGGTTCCCGATTTCGGTGACAAAGGACGCGACGTTGTGGCCGCGGTGGCCGGCGACAGGGCGCCGATGTGGCTGAAAATGATGGAAACCTATCTGTCCCGGGATGCCATCGGCGAACCCCACGGAACCCACCACCTGAAAGACTTCTTCGACGACCAGCGCGGTGCGTTCCACGAGTAGAAACCGCACGCAAAAACCCGCCCCCTCCACCTGTACAAACAACCGGGTGACAAGGGCGGGCAAACGACACAGGCGGCAACCGTGAAGGTTGCCGCCTGTGTCATCGTGTGTCCGGAGGGGGACTTGAACCCCCACGTCCGTTAATAGGACACTAGCACCTCAAGCTAGCGCGTCTACCATTCCGCCACCCGGACAGGGTGTGGCATCCAGCGTTTCTCAGCTGGGCACCGCCTAAGCCTATCGTGCAATGTTGCCCGGAAACAAATTACCAGCTTGTGATGAATTTTTCCGGCTTATTGGCGGCGCCTTGGCGAGATTGCGGCGGAAGGTTTTCCCCGTTGTGACAATCATGGGACGAAGACCCGGCCCCACAGGCTGCCACATCGCGGTCACCTGTCACCGGCGCCGGTAAGCTGTCGAAGCGTGCCAATCTTTTCGCCCCGACCGTCCCCCGCCCGGCGCTGGCGGTGGATCGCCCCGGACACCCCACCCGGTGAACAGCCCCTGCTGACCGGCCGGACAATATCTTCGGCCCGCAGGCTGACACTGGCCGCCTTATTCGGCCACCGCACGGCAACGTGGCTGATTGTGGTGATGGTCCTCATCCAGCAGGCGAGTACCGTTGCCGTGTCAAAAGTTTTGGGCCAGGCCACCGATTCGGTGCTGGCGGTGGGAACCTGGGCCGCCTTTAGCGCTGTCGCCTGCATACTCATTGCCCTGCAAATCATCAACTGGGTGCTGGAAACAACCACCTCACCTTTGGTCGACATCACCGGCAAGCGGGTCACTCACGGTCTGCGCCTGGAACTTTTGGGCGCACTCGTCGACGGCCCCCGCCCGGAGATGACACCGGGCACCATTTTGAACACCATCGACCAGGATTCCACCAACCTGGTTGATGTGAAGGAAGTGTTTTTCTTCCCCGTGCCGGTGGGTTTCTACTCCCTGGTCACGGCTGTGACCCTGTCGTTTATCGACTGGCGGTTCGGGTTGTGCGTGGCAGGCGGAGTGGTTGCCACTTCACTGGCCGGCCTGGCCACCGCACCGGTGATCACCGCCAAAGCCGCCGCCAGGAGGCAGGCTGAAACAGCCGCGATCAGTGTTGGAACCGATCTTGCCAGCGGCTCCCGGGTGGTCAAGGGATTGGGTGCGGTGGCGGCCTCGGAACACAAGTTCGCCCGGCACATGGACGGTGTGCTCGAAGCTTCCCTCTCCGAGATCACGACCCTGCTGGTGCTCGGCCAAATCCGGCAGCTGGTGCCGGTCGTGTTCGGTTTCAGTACGGTCGCATGGGCGGCCGTGATGGCCTTCGAGGGCAGGATCAGCCCCGCGGAGCTGGTCACCGTCACCATTTTGGTGCCCACCACACTGCAGGTGTCCGGTTTTGCGGTTGGATTCGCCATTGACGTCTGGTCAAGATCAGCCGCCTCAGCCGGCCGGATCATCGATTTCAATACCGCTGTGTCCGTAGCCCGTGCCACCGGCGGCGCTCCCACCCCGGTGACCGGAGGCCCCGCCGGTGTTTTCGGGGCGGGCCTGACCGTTCTTGCCCCGGCGACAGCGGAGGAAAAACGGCTGGTGTCAGAGATGGTGGCAACGTTGTCGGACAACCCCGGAACCATTGTCGCCCCGCACAAGGTCACTGTTTTCGAGGGCAGCCTGGCCGACAATATCGATCCCACCGGACAGGTCGGTACAACCCGTGTCCGGGCTGCGCTGGATGCGGCCTGCTGCCGGGATATCGTCACCCGTCTGGGTAGCCGGGATCCCACCAATGACACCGGTTGCCCGGCGCAGCTTCCCGACGGTGTGATCGGTGAAGCGGGCCTGAACCTTTCCGGCGGGCAGCGGCAGCGCGTCGCCCTGGCCCGGGTACTGGCAGCCGACCCGCACGTGCTGGTGCTTGATGAACCGACCACCGGGCTGGATGCGGTCACCCTGGATGCGGTGGCCGCCAACACGGCGGCAATCCGGGGGCGGAAAACAACCGTTGTGATCACCGGGGCACATGCCTGGAAGTCGGTTGCCGACCGGGTACTTACCGGCAGTGCTTTGACCCGAATATGCCGGGTCCCCGGCAGGCGGGAGGAGGAACAACAATGAGTGGACGCACAGCAACCGACACCACCGCACAGCCCGACGCCGGTGACGCCCTCCAGCCGGCTCCGGTGGGCACCATTGTCCGCACCCTGGGCCGCATGCCGTCGAAACCGTCCGCTTCCTGGTGGATCCTGACGATTGGCATATTCAGCATCACCATGGGCGCCCAAACCGCCGGCAACAGCCTGTGGGGGCGGATGGTGGACGTGGCAACCGGTCAGGCCGTCGGTATCTTCGGTAAAGGGCACAGCGCCGTTGTCACGCTGGCCGCAACTATCGCGGTGCTGATGGTGCTGGAAACCCTCGGCCGGACCATGGGAAGCTGGTTTCTTTTGTCCCGGTCCGCTCGTTTGGGCGTTGACCTGCGCAAAGCATGTCTCGGATCGGCTCTCAACGCCCCGGTTCCCGATGTGCTTGAGCTGGGAACCGGCAACGTCATTTCCCGTTTGACCCGCGACATCGATGACACACTCAGTCTGATCAGGGATGCCGGAACCCGCCTGATCATCACTGTCCTGGCTTTTCCCTTCACCTTCTTTGCCCTGATCATGGTCAGCTGGCATTTTGCGGTGCTGTTCGTGGTGCTGGTGGCCGTGGCCTGGCCGGCGGTGAAAGTCAGTTTGTTGATCCTGCCCGGATTATCGAACAATGCGTCCACGGCCGAAGCCCGGCGCAACAACATGCTGCTTGATACGGTGCGCGGCATGCCCACCATCCGGGCCCTGGGGTTGGGGGACTGGGCGAAAAAACGCCTCGAGAACAACTCCTGGAAAGCGGTGACCGCCCGCACGAAAGTCTCGGCGGCCCTGAACCAGGTGCTCACCCAGGCTTTTCTGCTCTACACGGTGCTGCTGGTTCTCACCCTGGGCATCGCCATGCTGGCGATCACCGCCGGCACCATCACCCTCGGGCAGGCAACCGCCGCCGTGCTGCTGGTGGCCCGTCTGGAGGTCCATGTGTTCAATATCCTCATGTTCGCCGGATCCATTCAGCGCGGACTGACTTCCCTCGGGCGGGCCGTGTCGCTGGCGAACCTGGCTGACACCAGCCGTGCCGGGCAGGTGCTTCCCGCCGACTGCGCCCCCGGCGTGCCCGTCGACTGCAACCGTTTGACCGTGGCCTACAACAGCGCACCACCGGTGATCGACAATCTGTCGCTGACCCTGGAAGGGGGAACCACCACAGCGTTGGTGGGGGCTTCCGGGGCCGGTAAATCCACACTGGCCGCAGCCATTGCGGGTCTGGTAAGACCGGCATCCGGAACCATCACCGTCGGCGGCACCGATACCGCGACGGTCCCCGATACCTGGACCACCCGGCAGGTACTGCTGATGAGCCAGGAAGTGCACCTGTTTTCCGGAACCCTGCGCGGGGATCTGTCCATGGCCAAGCCCGGGGCAGAGGATTCCGAACTGCTCGCAGCCCTGGCCGCGGTCGGCCTGGATGAGAAGACCGATTCGTGGAACCGTTTCTTCCCTGCAGGACTCGACACCAACATCGGTGCCGGGCACGACGACATAGAACCGGTGGTTGCCCAGCAGATCGCCATGGCGCGCACACTGTTGGTGGATCCGCCGGTACTGATCATGGATGAAGCCACCAGTGAGGCCGGTTCCGATCACGCCAGAGCCCTGGAAAAAGCGGCCGCCATGCTGTCGGAGGGCAGAACCTCCCTGGTGGTGGCCCACCGGCTCGACCAGGCCGAGACAGCCGACCGGATTTTACTGATGGACAACGGGCGCATCATCGAAGACGGCACCCACGAGGAACTGATCGCCGCAGGCGGCCGGTATGCGCAGCTGTACCAACGATGGTCAGCCACCTGACCGGTTATGGCCCGGATTAGGCGGCCACAGGTGAACACTCCACCCACCGACAGTGGCGGTATATACAAATAAGATACCCCCGTCATTTTTTCCACCTGCGGATTAGCGCGTCGGAAAGGGCGCCTACCAGTACGTTGCCGCTGACCTGCGGGAGTGGCCCCCTCCCTCCTGCGCCGGGGATGATCCACCTTAAAGCCACATGATTGTTGGATAACAGTTTGGGTACAGGGGGGTGTTGGGGGTTTCCTCCGGCCCACTATTGAAGTAAACAGGGGGCATGAGCAATTATGCAGACGATCCCCGATTCCCCGGCCCGGACCCATACGCACCCCTGAAGGACCTTCCTTCGTTTCCGCTGGAATCAACCGATCTCGACAATGGCGGCACCTTTGACGAGAAGTTTCTCGGCGGCAACGACGTTTCCCCGCAGTTGAGCTGGTCCGATCTCCCCGAGGGCACCAAGTCGATTGCCATTACCTGCTTTGACCCCGACGCGCCCACCGGATCCGGATTCTGGCACTGGGCGGCCTGCAACATTCCCGCCGATATCACCGAACTGAAGCAGGGGGCCGGTGACGACACCATGGGTGGGATTGACGGTGTCACAGTGCTCAAAGGCGACGGCGGCAAGCGCGGCTACTACGGCCCGCAGCCCCCGGCCGGACATGGTCCACACCGCTACCTGTTCGCCGTCCACGCCGTCGACGTTGAGAAACTCGACATCCCGGAGGATGCCACCCCGACGGTGCTGGGATTCAACCTGTACTTCCATTCGATCGGCCGGTCCATTTTGTGGGGCTGGCACGAAAACAGGTAGGAAGCCTTCCGGCGCTTCTTAAAAAACTTGGCGGATGCACCCCACCGGCCACAGCGTGGATGGTGGGAGCGTGACCCGTCACGATAAGGAATAACCCCCGTGTGCCTGGTTCGGCGAATAAGTCCGCACCGTGGTCACGGGGTTATTTCTTACCCAAACGGGGGAGCCAACCGGTTTTCGACGGCATGTGTAACGTCTCAGACTTGACTGCCGACGTTTACCCATGGAAGATTTAACCACCTGCTGTCATTGCCAGAAAGCGATCCGGCGACGGCGATGAAACTGCCCCTGATGAAGGCTTTCGGCAGTGTCATTTTTAGGTACGGTATCGAATTCGCTCATTATCTTCCGAATGGATAATCTCAATCGATAATCGTTGTCTTAGTATATCTCTTGGTGTAATATCAGGCTCAAGCCACCAACGAGGTGCCCCCTACTGTGAAGGATTTCTCTGATGCGCAAGATTGCAACCGTTGTCACTACCGCTGCCCTGCTCGGCGGTGTGTTGGCTCCCGCTGCTACTGCCGAAACCACCTGGACCAAATCGGAGTATGCGAAATTATGGTCCAATGCGAAGTGTTCTGATCTTAAGTCTTCAATTGACCTCCCCGATGGAGTCAAGACCAAGATGGATTTGCTTGCTCAAGCCGAGACAGAATCAAAGGAATTTGCCGGTGATATCCGTAAGTACTTACCGGGTACGCTGAACGAGAGCAATAAAGAGCAGTGGAAGTTTTTTGTGCAGGCATCTGCCGACCGGCTTGAAGAGTGCAAGATCGTCAAGGGGTCGTCTGCCACCGATGCCAAGAACCTGTCCAGCAAATACATCGAGACCGGCGACAAGGTCAAGTATATTGCCGTGGTCGCTGCCATCTTGGCTGCCCTTGGTGGCATCGGGTTCGCTTTCCAGAACGGCATGATCCCCATGCCCCCTATGCCTCGCTAATCTTCCGTGGCCCATCCCGACGCCTCAACGGTGACGGGGACATATGAAAGATTTTCGGCACTGTTCCCACCCCCATAGCGGGCCGGGAACAGTGCCGAAGGCACTTCCTGGGGATAGTGCGGAGCTGTCTGTGTGCCTGACGCGTAGAATGGGGCACCTATGAATCCCAGCAATACCCAGCCCAACCGTCCGCCGGCTACTGTGCCCACAGCCATCCGTATCGGCGGCGCTTTTCTGGTGCTCGCCTTCGTCATGTTCATCACCTTCGCGGTCCACGCTTTCCGCGAAGGTTTTTTCAGTGCCTTCGAGGTCACGCCGACCTTCCTGCTCAACTGCGCGGCAGGCCTGATCGTCGGTGCGTTTTTCACTGTCGGTGCGGCCCAGCGCGCCAATATGTCACGGCTTATCGCCCTGGGCGCGGCAGTGGGCATGATTATCGTCGGCCGGTTTGTTCCCCATGTCGTACTGATGTCCATGGAGTCCTTCTGGCTTCCGGCCTACGGTGTGGCATCGCTGATCGCCGGTGTGCTGATCCGCAACCGGATCATGAAACAAAACTAACCGTCCGTTGAGCTTTGCTGGCCTGATACGGGCAGCAGAGAATCTTTCTGTCCGGTGAACTGTGGTTTTGGGGGTTCACTCCGGCTGTACTACTCTGTCTATTCATGGTCACCACACCCTGTCCCAGAGACTTCCTTGCCGCCCTGAACCGCCGGGTACTCATCGGTGACGGAGCCATGGGCACCCAGCTGCAGGCACACGATCTTGATGTCGACACCGACTTCGCCGGGCTGGAGGGCTGCAACGAGATTCTCAACGACACCCGTCCCGATGTGGTGGCAGGCATCCACCGCGCCTATTTCGAGGCCGGGGCCGACCTGGTGGAGACCAACACCTTCGGCTGCAACCACCCGAACCTGAACGACTACGATATCGCCGACCGGTGCCGGGAACTGGCTTTCAAGGGTGCCTCGATTGCCCGGGAAGTCGCCGACGAGATGGGTGATGGCCCGGATGGTGTTCCCCGTTTCGTCCTCGGGTCGTTGGGACCGGGCACCAAACTGCCGTCGCTGGGGCATGCACCCTTCGGGCTGTTGCGCGACTGGTACGCCGAGGCCGGACTCGGGCTGGTGGAAGGTGGGGCAGATGCGATCCTGATCGAGACCTGCCAGGATCTGCTGCAGGTCAAAGCTGCGGTCCACGGCGTGCGGATGGCTTTCGACCAGCTGGGGGTGGAAGTACCGATTGTGGTGCACCTGACGGTGGAAACCACCGGCACCATGCTGCTGGGATCGGATATCGCCGCCGCCTACACCGCGGTCAATGCCCTGGGGGTTGACATGGTGGGGCTGAACTGTGCCACGGGTCCGGCGGAGATGAGCGAGCACTTGCGCTACCTGGCGGCCACTGCCGGGCAACCGGTGTCCGTGATGCCGAACGCCGGCCTGCCGATTCTGGGACCTAACGGTGCCCAGTATCCGCTCACCGCCGATGAACTGGCCGAAGCGCTGGGACATTTTGTCACCGACTACGGTTTGTCGATGGTCGGCGGCTGCTGTGGCACCACCCCGGAACACATAAAAAAAGTCCGCGAGCATGTGCTGGGGCTTGCTCCGGCCAAGCGGGAACCCGGTGCGGGGCTTATTCCCGGCGGCTGCGTGTCATCGCTCTACAGCCAGGTGCCCCTGACCCAGGAAACCGGCATCACCTTAATCGGTGAGCGAACCAACGCCAACGGTTCCAAGGCTTTCCGGGAGGCGATGCTGGCCGGCGACACCGACACCTGCATCGAGATCGCCAAACAGCAGACCCGTGACGGTGCGCAGATGATTGACCTGTGCGTCGACTATGTCGGCCGTGACGGCAAAGACGATATGGCTGTGCTGGCGCCGTTGATCGCCACCTCGTCGACGCTGCCGGTGATGATCGACTCCACCGAGCCGGCGGTCATTGAAGCAGGCCTGGAGTTTTTCGGCGGCCGGTGTGCGGTCAACTCCGTCAACTTCGAAGACGGCGACGCCGAGGATTCCCGCTACCGGACGATCATGCGGGCGGTGAAAAAACACGGCGCCGCAGTGGTGGCCCTGACCATCGACGAAGAGGGCCAGGCACGGACCAGAGAAAAGAAGGTCGCCATCGCCTCCCGGCTGATCGACGACATCACCGGCACCTACGGGCTGGCCCAGCAGGACATTATCGTCGACTGCCTGACCTTCCCGATCTCCACGGGACAGGAGGAAACCCGGCGGGACGGCATCGAAACCATCGAGGCGATCCGGGAGCTGAAAAAACTCTATCCCGATATCCACACCACACTGGGTCTGTCCAATATTTCCTTCGGACTCAATCCTGCCGCCCGCCAGGTGCTCAATTCGGTGTTTTTGGACCAGTGCATCAAAGCCGGCCTTGATTCGGCGATCGCGCACTCGTCGAAAATCCTGCCGATGAACCGCATCGATGACACGCAGCGGGAAGTCGCACTTGACATGGTGTGGGACCGGCGGCGCGCCGACTACGATCCGCTGTCGACGTTCATGGATCTTTTCGAGGGCGTCGACGCGAAAAACTCCGCCGACCAGCGGGCAGAAGCCCTGGCCGCGATGCCGCTGTTTGACCGGCTGGCGCAGCGCATCATCGACGGGGAGAAAAACGGCCTGGTCGACGACCTTGATGCCGCCAGGAAAGAAAAAGAGCCGTTGGCCATCATCAACGATGACCTGCTGCGCGGCATGCAAACTGTCGGTGAGCTGTTCGGCTCCGGGCAGATGCAACTGCCGTTCGTGCTGGCCTCGGCTGAAACCATGAAAGCCGCGGTCGCCCACCTGGAACAGTTCATGGAAGATGCCGGCCAGGGATCATCCAAGGGCAAGGTTGTCATCGCCACGGTCAAAGGTGATGTGCACGACATCGGCAAAAACCTGGTCGACATCATCTTGTCGAACAACGGATACGACGTGATCAACCTCGGTATCAAACAGCCGATCTCGACGATTTTGTCGGCCGTTGAGGAGCACAACGCCGACTGTGTCGGCATGTCCGGGCTGCTGGTGAAATCGACGGTGGTGATGAAAGAAAACCTGCAGGCGATGAATGAGGCGGAAGCCTCCGGAACCCCGGTGATTTTGGGTGGCGCCGCCCTGACCCGCGCCTATGTCGAAGACGATTTGACCAAGGTCTATGACGGCGAGGTGCACTACGCCCGGGATGCATTCGAAACCCTGCGCCTGCTCGATGAGATCATGGCGCTGAAAAAAGGTGATGACCCGCTGGCGGATCCGGAGGCCCTCAAAGCCGCCAAACAGCGGGAGAAAAAACGTCTGGAACGGCAGGCCCGGCGGGAAAAGGCCCTCCGGGTGGCAGCCAGACGCCGGGAGGAAAACAAGGACCTGGTTATTCCGGAGCGCTCCGATGTGGCCCGGGATTTCCCGGTGGCCACCCCGCCGTTTTGGGGAACCCGCATTGTCAAGGGGCTACCCTTGAAAGAATATCTGCCCAACCTGGATGAACGTGCCCTGTTCATGGGCCTGTGGGGGCTGAAAGGCGCCCGGAAAGGGGAGGGGCCGACATTTGAGGAACTGGTCGAAACTGAGGGCAGGCCGCGGTTGCGCGGCTGGCTGGACCGGTTGAAAGCGGAGAAAATCCTCGACCATGCCGCCGTCGTCTACGGCTATTTTCCGGCTGTTTCAGACGGTCGACGCGTTGATCTTTTGGCCGAACCGTCCCCTGATGCCGAGGTGGTCACCTCGTTTGAGTTCCCCCGGCAAATCCGCGGCAGGCATTTGTGTATCGCCGATTTCATCCTCGACCGGCAGCGCGCGGAAGAAACGGGGAAGGTCGATGTGTTCCCGCTGCAGCTGGTGACCATGGGCACCCCGATCGCGGATTTCGCCAACGAGCTGTTCGCCGAATCCTCCTACCGCGAATATCTGGAAGTGCACGGTATCGGGGTGCAGCTGACCGAGGCGCTGGCCGAATACTGGCATTCCCGCATCCGCGCCGAACTGGATTTGGGGGCCGGTGTCCATGTCGGTGACTTCGACGCCACTGATCCGCGCAGGTTTTTCGACCTGGATTACCGGGGTGCCCGCTACTCCTTCGGCTATGGTTCCTGCCCGGCCCTGGAGCCGCGGGAAGAAGTGGTCGCGCTACTCGACGCCGGCCGGATCGGGGTGAAGATCTCCGAGGAATACCAGCTGCATCCGGAACAATCCACCGACGCGTTCGTGCTCTACCACCCGCAGGCCAAGTACTTCAACACCTGATCTTCGGCTCGGCCGCGGCTGTGGCGGCCGGAAGGTCAGTCGCCCAGCCAGGGTTTGCCGCAGCCGACAGCCTCCGAGATGGAGAAAAATCCCCATTTGCGCAGCTGGTCGGCGATTCCGGTGTGGATGTCGGTGGCCCAGGCCGGTCCGCCGTAGATGAAACCGGTGTAGCCCTGCAGCAGCGAGGCACCGGCGGCAATACGGTCCCAAGCCTGCTTGGGTGTTTCGATGCCGCCGACACCGACAATGACCAGCTTCCCGCCGACCCGCCGGTACAACCGGCTGATCACCTCCAGTGACCGGGCGGCCACCGGCGGACCCGACAGCCCCCCGGCGCCCATGGCTTCCACCCGGGCCGGCGGGGTGACAAGACCGTCACGGGTGATGGTGGTGTTGGTGGCGACAATGCCCGCCAGTTTGAGTTTCACGGCCAGATCCGCCACCGCGTCGACATCGTCATCGGACAGATCGGGGGCGATTTTCACCAGCACCGGCGAATCGGTGGAATCGGTGACCGCCGACAGAATCGGTTCAAGGGATTCCACCGCCTGCAGGTCACGCAGACCGGGAGTGTTCGGCGAGGAGACGTTGACGGTGACATAGTCGGCCAGATCCCCCAGCATCGCGGCCGAGTAGCGGTAGTCCTCATCCGCCCGGTCGGCGGGGGTGAGTTTCGTTTTGCCGATGTTGATGCCGATAATGCCGTCGCCCCGGTGTGCCCGAAGGTTCGCCGCGGCCTGCACCGCACCCTGGTTGTTGAAGCCCATGCGGTTGATGATCGCGTGATCGTCCGGCAGACGGAACAGGCGCGGCCGGGGGTTGCCGGGCTGCGCTTTGGCGGTGATGGTGCCCAGTTCCGCGTAGCCGAAACCGAGGGACTGCCACGCGTCGGCGGCGGAGGCGTTTTTGTCGAAGCCCGCAGCAAGTCCCAGCGGGGCGGGAAAATGGACACCGAACAGGTCCTGCCCGAGGATCGGGTCATCGACGCTGAACATCCGGCCCACCGGCCCGTGGAGGCTGCGCGTTCCGGCGTAGGCGTTTAATCCCCGCATCATGGCGGTGTGGATGGTTTCCGGGGCAAGCCTGAACATGGCTTTCAGTGCCACGGGATACAGTGCGCTGTAGGCGGCGTGAACGGGTTGTCGCATGGTCGTCGTTTTCTATTCGGTGGCGGTGGTGGTGGCGGTGGGTTTGTTCGGGTGCACCGGTTTATCGCCGGTGGCGGCGCCGTCGTCGGCCGGGGCCTGGTCGGCGGCGCGGGCGACATCGGCTTTGTCGATGACGGTGATCACCGGTGAATCAGCGGAGACGGTGACAATATGGCCGTCGGCGCCGGCGATGGCGCGGACGTTGGGCTGTGCGGACAGCTGCCCGTGGGCCACCGGGACACCGGCGGCAATCGAATAGCCGGTAATGGTGTTGGCGGCGGTGGACGACACCCACGCCAGCTGGTGGTCGGCATCCCAGAACAAGCCCCACGGGGAGGGATCCACCGGGGCGGTCTGGTGCAGCCTGACCACCGGATCGATGGTGAACACCATCAGTTCATTTTCCAGCGCATCGGTGACAATGAATGTCTGGTCACCGGCCGGGCGCATGTCCGCGAAGCCGCGCCCGCCACGCAGGTAGGCGGCATCGGACTGGGGAAGCGATATGCCGGCGATTTTGCTCAGCTTCCGGTTAGCGGAAACCACCCCGTCGGTGCCGCCGTCGACCGGTACCGCAATCAGCCGGTCGGAATTGTCGTCCAGCTTGATCTCCCGGGTGTCCCGGCCATCGGCACCTGTGACGGTGACCGTCGAGTCGTCGCGGGATGTGGCCACCACCCGGCCATCGGTGAGGACAGCGGCGTTGGTTACCGGATGGTCGACGGTGACGGTGCGGTCAAGCGACGGCTCTTTCGCGTCGATGAGATACACGGTCGGTTCACCGGCACCATCGGCACCGGCGGGGCAGGCGAGAACGAAAGTACCCGCCTGTCGGGCGGGATCGACTGTGGCGGAGACATCGCCGCAAGCCTTATCCAGCCGGGTGGTAAACGCCGATCCGTCTTCCAGCTGCCCCACGCTTCCCACGGCCAGACCGGTCTCGCCGCGGAGCGCCAACCGGTGCCCGTCCGAGACCATGGTGCGGTAGCCGCCGACAGTCCCGGCCACATCACCGCCGGGTGTGAAACCGGTTCCGGCCGGATGATCGGCCGCCGGGGAATCCGCCGGGGTGGCAGAACCGTACTGGATTGACTCCCCGTCGCCGGTATCCTGCTGGCCGCAGCCGACCAGTGTGCCGGCGGCCAGGGATAAAAGTGCAATGGTGGTGCCGAGCGCGCGTTTTTTCACGGTTAGCCACACTACCATGCGGTTTGGGTGTTCCCGGGGGTTTTCCCGCCCCACCGGGGATGCCCTCGGGCGGGGGGCGGTGGCGTGGCACGGACAACCGGGGGACCAAACCGTAGTAGCGTAGGCCCGCGTGATCGACTTGAAACTTCCCGGCTTCGTTACCGCCGCCACCCAGCATGTCACCGACTGGGCGGGAGCGGTTAGCGGCACTGTCTCCCACGCTTTCGCCCAGACCGCTTCCCCCGAACCGGCGATGAGCTGGCCGCAGACCATTGTGCTGTCGGTGGTGCAGGGGCTGACCGAGTTTTTGCCCGTCAGTTCCTCGGGGCATCTGCGCATCGTCTCCGACCTGGTGTTCGGCACCGATGCCGGCGCCTCGTTTACCGCGGTCGTCCAGCTGGGCACCGAAGCCGCGGTGTTGGTGTATTTCGCCAAGGACATCATCAGGATCATCAAAGGATGGTTCACGGGTCTTGCCGACCGCTCGAAACGGGGGCAGGACTATGCGATGGGGTGGATGGTCATCGCCGGAACCATCCCGGTCGGGGTGATCGGTTTTCTGGGCCGGGATGTCATCCGTGAGGGGCTGCGCAACATGTGGATCACCGCCAGCGTGCTGGTGCTGTTTTCCTTCGTGTTCATTGCGGCGGAAAAATACGGCAGCAAAAAACGCGGCATGACGGCACTGACCATGAAAGACGCGGTGGTGATGGGGCTGGCCCAGTGCCTGGCGCTGATCCCCGGGGTTTCCCGCTCGGGCGGCACCATCTCCGCCGGGCTGTTGTTGGGGCTTGACCGGCCGACCGCGGCGCGTTTTTCCTTCCTTCTGGCTATCCCGGCGGTGCTGGCCTCGGGACTGTTTTCCCTGCCGGACGCGTTTTCCCCGGAGGCGGGCCAGGCCGCCAGCGCCGCCCAGCTCGGGGTGGGCACCCTGATTGCTTTCGGGGTGGGCTACGCCTCCATCGCCTGGCTGCTGAAGTTCGTCTCCGGCCATTCCTTCGCCTGGTTCGCCGCCTACCGCATCCCGGTCGGCCTGGCGGTCATGGCCCTGCTGGCCACCGGCTATCTCAGCCCCGTGTGACACACCCGGGTAAAACGGGGGCGGCATGAGCGGTGCACAATCGCTCACCCGCCCGCCGCCGGGGCAACGGCGGGGGCGCGGACAGCGGCGCCGGGCAGGCCGGTAGCCTGGTGGGCATGCACACCTGGACGCACCCTGTTGTTGATGTTGTTGGCGGCACGCCGGTGCCACCGACCCTGTACGACCATGCCCGCGACGGCATTTTCCCCGTGGAGCTTCCCGCCACCACCGATACCCCGGTCGGACTGTACGTCTGCGGAATCACCCCCTATGATGCGACGCATCTGGGCCATGCGGCGACCTACCTGGCTTTCGACGTTTTGCACCGGCTCATCCTGGACAACGGCTACCGGGTCCATTTCGTCGAAAACATCACCGACATTGACGATCCCCTGTTTGAACGCGCCGACCGCGACCGGGTGGACTGGCGCAGCCTGGGCAGTCAACAAATTGATTTGTTCCGCTCCGATATGGCGGCACTGTCGGTGATCCCGCCGGATGATTTCGTCGCCGTCACCGACGTCATCGACGAGATCATCGAGCTGGTCGGCACCCTCATCGACCGGGGGGTGACCTACCGTCTCACCGACCCGGACACCGGCGCCACCGACATTTATTGCACGGTTGAGGCAACCGAGCATTTCGGCTACGAATCCCGCTACGACAACCACACCATGCTGGAATTGTCGGCCGAACGCGGCGGTGACCCGCAGCGGCCGGGCAAACGGCACCCGCTTGATGCGATGGTCTGGAAGGGCCACCGGGAGGGCGAACCGTTCTGGCAGGCCCCCTTCGGTGCCGGGCGCCCCGGCTGGCACATCGAATGCGCGGCCATCGCGGCCGGGCGGCTCGGCGCACATTTCGCCGTCCAGGCCGGCGGCCGCGATCTGATTTTCCCCCACCACGAATACACTGCCGCCCATGTGGAAGCCGCCACCGGCATCACCCCGATGGCCGGCCACTACGCCCACACCGGCATGATCGGGTTGGACGGGACAAAAATGTCCAAATCGCTCGGCAACCTGGTCTTTGTCCACAAACTCACCGACGCCGGGCACGACCCCTCGGCGATCAGGCTGGCGATCTTTGACGGGCACTACCGCAGTGACCGGGATTTCTCCGACGGGCTTGTGGCCCGGGCCGGTCAACGCCTTGAACTGTGGCGCGCCGCGGCGCGCAGCGCCGGTGATGCCGCGGCTGCCGATACACTGGTGGCCGAACTGAGAAACCGTCTGGCCGATGACCTGGACACCCCCGGTGCCCTGGCCGCTGTTGACGCGTGGGCCACCGCGTCCACCTCCCGGCCGACGGGCACGGACAGTCAGGCGGGAAACACCGTCAGCCGTGCTCTCGGATCTTTGTTGGGGGTTTACCTGTGAACACACCTGGACCGGCACGTCGGGCCGTTGGCGCCGACATCGAGGAATTCGTCGGCGAACTGAAGGATTTCGCCACCGGCGCCTATCTGCGCGAGGAAGAAAAACACAACTGGATGCCGCTGATCGATCCTTCGGCCGTGGATGATGTGGCACAGGTTCTCGACCGGGGGCTGACGGCCCTGGACAGCGCGGCCGGGGATCCGGCCGCGGCCGAACAGGCTGTCGCCTGCTGGTGGGACGCACTGATTGACTGCAACCGCAGACATGACGGGGCGTTGATCGAGGACGACGACGAAACCCGGCTGCGCCAGCTCATCCGCCGCGCCGGTACCGCCTGCGGGGCCGACGAGGACAACCTGGAGGCGATCACCTTCAGCATCGATCCGGATGATGACGCAGACGCCGGCGATGATTGCGGGCTGGGCATCGACGAGCTGTAAAAGCCGGCGGCCGGCCGGTCTGCGCTGCGGGATTCGGCATTGTGCCGCTATGGTGGGGTGCCGTGATGGATGCAATTGTCTGGGACATGGACGGGACCCTGGTCGATTCGGAGCCGATCTGGTCGATCGCCACTTTTGAACTGGCCGAACACCTGGGTGCCCCGCTGACAGCCGAGAAGCGGCAGGAGACTATCGGCGGATCATTTTCCAACACCTTCCGGGTGTGCGCCACCAACGCCTCGGTCACGCCCACCCGGGAACTGGAGCAGACGTGGTACGCCTGGATGGTCGACCGCATGGGGCAGCTGTTTGCCGAGCATCTTCACGTCGACGACGGCATTGTCCGGCTGCTGGACAGTATCCACCGCGCGGGCATCCCCATGGCGGTGGCCACCAACACCCCGCGGGTGCTGGCGCAACCGGCGCTGGACGCCCTCGGGGAAGAGTTGTTTGCCACCACCATCTGCGGCGACGAGGTGGCCCACGGCAAACCCGCACCCGATATGTATCTGGAGGCTGTCACCCGGCTGGGTGCCACCGCCGCCGACACCCTCGTGTTCGAGGATTCGACAACCGGGATGGCTGCCGCTGTCGCCGCCGGCTGCACCGTCATTGGGTTGCCGGCCGACGAACACACCACGGTTGCCGACGGAGTGACCACCATCGGTCAGCTCACCGGCACCCCGCCGCAGGGCAATGCGGTTTTGGCGGCCAGCAGTCTTGACGAGATCACCGACTGGTTCACCAGGTTGCGCGGGGCACGTGGGTGAGACCGGCAGAGGCTGTGGAACAATTGCGGCTGTGAAAGACTTCGAATCGCTGTACACGGAACTGGCCGCCAAAGCCGCGGCGAACAACGAGGGTTCGGCCACCGTCGAGGCCCTCGGAAAAGGTGTCCACGCCATCGGCAAGAAAGTCGTCGAGGAAGCCGCCGAGGTGTGGATGGCCGGTGAATACCAAAGCGACGACGAGCTGGCGGAAGAAATCTCCCAGCTGATCTACTGGTCGCAGGTGATGATGATCTCCCGGGGTCTGTCACCGCAGGACATCTACCGGCATCTTTAACAGGTCGGCGCCCTGTCCGGAATGCGCGCCCGCCATTTCACGTTTTCCCCCACCAACCCACCATCAAAGAACCCACACCCCACCATGCTCAAAGTCGCTGTACCCAACAAAGGCTCCCTGTCGGAGACTGCCATGGCCATCCTCAAAGAAGCCGGCTACTCCTCCCGGGGCGATACGAAATCGCTGACGGTCGCCGATACGAAAAACGGCGTCGAGTTCTTTTTTCTCCGCCCCAAAGACATCGCCATCTATGTCGCCAACGGCCAGCTCGACCTGGGAATCACCGGCCGGGATCTGGCGGCGGACTCGCTGGCCGATGTCACCGAGGTCATGGCCCTGGGTTTCGGTTCCTCCACTTTCCGCTACGCGGCCCCCAAAGGTGCCGGACTGACCACCGATGATCTTGACGGCAGCCGCATCGCCACCAGCTACCCGAACCTGGTGCGCCGGGATTTGGCTGCCAGGGGACAGGCCGCTGAGGTCATCAGACTGGACGGGGCGGTGGAAATATCGATCAAACTCGGCGTCGCCGACGCGATCGCCGATGTCGTCTCCACCGGACGTACCCTGCGCCAGCAGGGCCTGGAACCTTTCGGGGAACCGCTGATCGAATCCGAGGCTGTTGTGGTGGCCCGCTCCGGGGCACCGGAAACCGAGGAACGCCGGGTGCTGCTGCGCAGGATCGAAGGTATTTTGCACGCCCGCGACTACCTCATGCTCGACTACAACGTCCGCAAGGACGCCCTGGAGAAAGCCCAGGCAATCACCCCGGGTATCTCCGGCCCGACAGTCAGCCCCCTGGCCCTGGCTGACTGGGTGGCGGTACGCGCCATGGTGCCGCGGGTCGACGCCAACCACATCATGGACCAGATCGCGGCGATCGGCGGCGAGGCGATCTTGGCCTCCGAAATCCGTATCGCCCGCCTGTAACACCCGCAGCTGAAAAATCCTGCGGGCACGGGTTCGTGTGGGGCCGCACCGGTATTTTCCGGTGCGGCCCCCTTATGTCATGTGCGCCTGGTCGATGGGGCGGCCCCACCAGAGGGAAATGCCCCTGTGATGGGGTGGAAAGCGGGGTGGTGGATTGCCCGCCGGTTACTACACTCGGGTGGTACGGCCTGCCGGTGTTGTTGCCCGGGCGGGTGAAGTTTGATTTTCACACCCTTTTATTTTTTGACAATGTGAGGACAGTGACCACCATGGCACAGAAGAAATCCGGCAAAACGAAGCCCGCGAAAACAACGAAGGCGACGAAAGAGGATTCCTCCGCCGGGGAGACGAAGACTGCGGGGACCGCGGACCCTGCCCATTCCGCCCGTCCCGGCTACCGCATCGAAGAGGATTTGCTCGGGACGATGGAGGTTCCCGACGATGCCTACTACGGGGTGCACACGCTGCGGGCGATCGAGAACTTCCAGATTTCGCGCACCACCATCAACCAGGTGCCGGAATTCATCCGCGGCATGGTGCAGGTGAAAAAAGCCACCGCGCTGGCCAACCGGCGGCTGCACACCCTGCCCGCCGACAAATGCGAGGCCATCTGCTGGGCATGCGACCAGATTCTGGAGGAAGGCCGCTGCATGGACCAGTTCCCGCTGGATGTGTTCCAGGGCGGGGCCGGAACCTCGCTGAACATGAACACCAACGAGGTCATCGCCAACCTGGCGCTGGAATACATGGGCAAGCCGAAAGGCTCCTACGACATCATCAACCCCAACGATGACGTCAATATGAGCCAGTCGACCAACGACGCCTACCCGACCGGTTTCCGGCTGGGTGTCTACTACGCCCTGGGCGAGCTTATTTCGGCCATCGACCAGCTGCAGGCCGCCTTCAGCGACAAGGGACACGAATTCATCGACATTTTGAAGATGGGCCGCACCCAGCTGCAGGATGCCGTGCCGATGACTCTCGGCGAGGAGTTCCAGGCTTTCGCCCACAACCTCGCCGAAGAACAGCAGGTCCTCAAAGACGCCGCCGACCGGCTGCTGGAAGTCAACCTGGGGGCCACGGCCATTGGCACCGGTGTCAACACCCCGGCCGGCTACCGCCACCAGGTGGTGGCCTCCCTGACCGAGGTCACCGGCCTGGACATGAAATCCGCCCGGGATCTGATCGAGGCCACATCCGACACCGGCGCCTATGTGCTGGCCCACGGGGCGGTCAAACGCGCCGCGATGAAACTGTCGAAAATCTGCAATGATCTGCGGCTGTTGTCCTCCGGGCCGCGGGCCGGACTCAATGAGATCAATCTTCCGGCCCGGCAGGCCGGTTCGTCTATCATGCCGGCGAAAGTCAACCCCGTCATCCCCGAGGTCGTCAACCAGGTGTGTTTCAAAGTCTTCGGCAACGACCTGACTGTCACCATGGCGGCCGAAGCGGGGCAGCTGCAGCTCAATGTTATGGAACCGGTGATCGGCGAATCGCTGTTCCAGTCGCTGCGTATCCTGCGCAATGCGGTTGTCACCCTCACCGACAAATGCGTCACCGGGATCACCGCCAACCCGCAGGTGTGCCGGGCCTACGTGGACAACTCGATCGGAATCGTGACTTTTCTCAATCCCTTCATCGGCCACCACTGGGGCGATGTGATCGGCAAAGAGGCCGCTGACACCGGAAAAACCGTCCGGGAGCTGGTCCTGGAGCACAAGCTGATGGATGAAAAAACCCTCGACCAGGTCTTGAGCAAGGAAAATCTCATGCACCCGGTCTTCCGGGGCACCCTCTACCTGGAAAACTGACGGGTTTTTTCCGCCCGGACCCTGTCCGAGACTGGTTCACGGCACCCGCCCGCAGGCGCTGCGGGCGGGTGCCGTGTTTTCCTGTCCCCGCGGCTGGTTACCGGTCCGGGTCGGTTGGTGTGGCCGTCAGCTGCGGCTGGGTGGACGGCTGCCCGCCCGGCCAGCCCGGATAGGCAGGGGGAGTGTGCCCGAATTCCGGGCAGTGGGTGTCTTTGTAGAAACACCAGTTGCACAGCGGGCCGCGGCGGGTGACGAATTCGCCGGTCGCCCCCGCCCGGGTGATCGCCGCCCAGAGCCTTTCGATGTCGCGTTCTGTGTCTTCGAGCTGCTGTCTGGTGGGTGTGTCGGTGATTTCACCGGCCGCCCCCGGCTTGAGGTAGAGCAGTTTCAGCTGGCTGGCGATGGTGCCGGTGATACGCCAGTAGACCAGGGCGTAAAAACGCAGCTGGAACAGCGCTTCGCCGCGGTAGCGGGGTTTCGGCAGTTTTCCGGTTTTGTAGTCGAGGATCCTCACCTTACCGCCCGCATCATCGACCCGGTCGATGAAACCGGTCACCGGGACACCGCCGGCCAGATCGTGGGTGATCGGCATCTCGGTGGTCGAGCGGCATGTCAGGGCGGCCGGGTTCTCCGTCCGCCAGTATTGGCGCAGGCGCGCCAGGCACTCCTCGCGGACGGTGTCTTCGCCGGTGTCGGTGATGAACTGGTCGACCTCCGGGCGGGCGCGAACATGGCTCAGCGCTTCCTCGAGCAGCCGGGGGATGGTGCGAAAATCCCGGTCGGCGGGCTTCTTGCCCAAAAATACTTCCAGCACCCGGTGGACGGTGATGCCGACCACCAGGGGAAGTGTCGGCGGCTGCTGGATTCCGTCGATCCGGCGGAGCCGGAATTTCAGCGGGCACTGTTTGAAATCGTTGGCGGTGGTCACCGACAGCCGCACCGGGCGGCGGTGCCGCCGGGAGTCGACTGTGTCGGTGGGGTGGTCATTGGCGGGTGAATCCATGGCGGGTTGTAACTTTAGCCCGTGCGCGGTCGGCCGGTGACGGGTGGTCATAGTGTCCGCCGCAGCCGCACAGAGGGTGAAAAAAGGGCACAATAGTGGTATGGCCGACCGACTGAGCAACTCGACGTCCCCCTTTCTGGCGGATCACGCCGACGACCCGATCGACTGGTGGGGCTGGGGGTCCGACGCCCTGGAGGAAGCCCGCGCAAGGGATGTGCCGGTGATGATCGTCATCGGGTACTCCTCCTGCCAGTGGTGCCGGACCATGTCGCAGGAGTCGTTCACCGTCGATGACACCGCCCGGCTGATCAACGACACCATGGTCAGCGTCCTCGTCGACCGCAACCAGAACCCGGATGTCGACTCGCTGTATCTGGCCGCCGCCCAGGCGCTGGGGCAGTCGGCCGGCTGGCCGCTGATTGTGTTCACCGACTGCGACGGCCGACCGTTTTACGCCTCGACGTATCTGCCGCCGGCCACCCGCGGCGGCCGGCTGGGTTTTGCCGATGTGATCTCCGGGATTGCCGACACCTGGCAGAACAACCGGCAGCGCCTGACCGATATCGCCGCCTCCGCCGGGGAGGTGCTCATCGAGCATGCGGCCACAAGCGGCACCGGTGATCCGGCCACCGAGGACGACTGTGTGCGGGTCCGCGCGGCCGGGTTCAACCGTCTTCTGCAATGGGAGGACCGGGTCAACGGTGGTTTCGGTGGCGCACCGAAATTCCTGCGCCCCTCCATCCTGCTGGCGCTGGCCCGGCGGGTGGAAAACACCGGTTCGGAAAGCCTGTCGTCGGCGCTGCGCCGGGCGTTCAACGCGATTGTGACGGGGGCGATCCACGACCAGGTGGGGGGTGGTTTTTTCCACTACACCGCCGACAACGCCTGGATGGTGCCGCAGTGTGAGAAGCGGCTGTCGGATTCGGCGCTGATGATGCGGGCCCTGGCCGCCTACGCCAGTGTCGGCAGCGACTTTATGGCGCGCCACGCCCTGCGGGCCACCCTCGGATTCGTGCTGACCGAGATGCAGCTTCCCGGCTGCGGGTTCGCCACCTCGCTGGATTCGCACACCGACGGCGTGGAGGGGAAAAGCTACCTGCTCAATCGTCCGCAGCTGAAGCGGATCCTGGGCGAGGACATGGGGCGCAAAGCCGCCCGGCTGTTCGACATCCCCGACCACCCGCGGAGTCCGAAATTCCATACCGGCAGTGTGCCGGTACTGGCCACCGATCCGCCGTCAGCCGATCAGCTCGACGCGATTCGCAAAGTGCTGATCACCGCCCGCCGGGCTGAACAGGGGCCGCGCCGCGACGAGAACCTGGTCATGGAATACAACGGCCAGGCCATTGTCGGGATGGTGGAGGCCGCCCATGTGCTGGGTGGGCGTACCGCCCTGCAGGCGGTGCTGGCGGCCGCCGCGGCCGTGGAAGTCGCCGGGCTGTCCCTGATCGATCCGGACAACCGTCGGCACAAGCGGGAACCCGGCGGCGCGGCGGCCACACTGGCCGACCTGGCGTGGTGGGTTCTGGCGCTGCTGAAAGTCAATGAGCACACCGGGAACCACTGGCAGCTGGCCGTGGAACTGCTCGCCGACATAGAACATGACTACGCCGATCCGCTGCACCCGGGCCGCTACTTCGATTCCCGGGAGCCGGTGGCCGGAACGGGACTGAAAACCCACCGCTGCTTTGACAGCGTCACCCCGGCTTCGGCGGCAGTGCTGACCGAAGCCCTGGTGGTCGCCCATGCCACGGCGCTGGCTGTCGATGACGGCGATCTCGCCGCCACCTTCGCCGAAAGGGCCCGGGCACTGTTTCTGGCTAACGCGCCCCTGATCAGCGCCGACGCGACACGGGCCGGCAGTTGGCTGGCGGTCGGGGAGCTGATTGATTCCGGCCCCACCTACGCGGTGGTGCGCGCCAGCCGTGACCGGGACCTCAGACACACCAGGGCGTTGCTGGATTCCACCGCCCTGATTTTCCCGGAAGGCACCGGCGGAATCGTGATCACCGATGCTTGCCTGCGGGATGCCGAAGCCGTTGCCGGGGAGCCGGTCGTACAGCTGCGCCGCCCCCGGATTATGGGCACCGGATACTAGCGGTGCACCCATCCGCCCGCGGGCCCGGAGCGGGGTGGTCACCGGCCACCGGGGGCGGGCAGCGGGCAGGTGTTTCGGGCCGGGGCGGGCGGTGGTGGTAGATATGGGTCCATGCCTGATGTTGATAACCCGTTAGCTGTCAGCCCCGCCACAGTGGAGGCTTTTTCCCGTTTCATCGACAGCTCCCCGTCGTCGCGGCATGCGGCCGAACAGGGCGCTGCGCTGCTGGAGCGCGCCGGTTTCACCGCCATTGCCGCCGACGGGGAAGGACCGTGGGATGCCTCACCCGGGGGACATTATCTGCTGCGCGGCGGATCCCTGATGGCGTTCGTGGTGCCGGATAATGCCGGGTTGGATTCTGCTTTCCGGATCATCGGCTGCCACACCGACTCGCCGGGGTTGAAGCTCAAAGACATCGGAACCCTCAACCAGCACGGTTTTTCCCAGGCGGCGGTCGAAGTCTACGGGGGCGCCATTTTGAGCAGCTGGTTCGACCGGGAGCTGCGTCTGGCCGGGGTGGTGGCCACCGCCGATGGGGCACTGCACACCATCGACACCGGTCCGGTGATGCGGGTCGCGAATCTGTGCATTCACCTCGACCGGGAGAAAAACAACTCGTTTTCCCCCGACCGGCAGACACACATGCAGCCGATCATTGCCGCCGACGCCGACACCGACATCATGGAGATCATCGCCGGGATCGTCGGATGCCGGGCCGGGGAGATTGTCGGCCATGATTTGATCTCCGCGCTGGCGGAAAAACCGGCGGTATTCGGCGCCCACCACAATCTTCTGGCCGCCTCCCGGCTGGATAATCTGTCCAGTATGTGGCCTGCCCTGCAGGCACTGCTGCACGCGGCCGCCACAACCGGGGACACCGAGATTGATTTCACCGGGATCCCCACCCCGGACAACGGTGATATCGCGGTCCTGGCGGCCTTCGACCATGAAGAGGTCGGCTCCGCCACCCGCCTGGGTGCGCAGGGGCCGATTCTGTCGGAGGTGATCACCCGTACCGCCGCAGCCCTGGGGGCCGACAGGGAACACACGGCCCGCATGATCGCCCGGTCAACCTGCGTGTCCTCGGATGCCGCGCATTCGGTGCACCCCAACTATGCCGGGCACCACGACGCGATCAACCGGCCGATGATGGGCCGCGGACCCGCCATCAAAGCCAACGCCAACCAGCGCTACGCCACCGAGGCCGAAACGGCGGCCCTGTTCCGCCGGGCCTGCCGCAGCGCCGGGGTCCCCTCACAGGTGTTTGTCTCCCACAACGGCATGCCCTGCGGCTCGACCATCGGTCCGCTGACGGCCACCCGGCTGGGAATCAAAACCGTCGACATCGGCATGCCGATTTTGTCGATGCATTCCGCCCGGGAGATGTGTGCCACCGCCGATATCGGATACCTGGGCCGCGCGCTGGCCGGATACCTGAGTCTTGGCCGGTAGCATCGCTTGCTAGATTAAATGGCCGGGGTTTTTTAAAAAAGCCCCGCCAGCCGGCTGGCACGAGGGTGTGTCTTTGCCCGCTGAGCTTTTTGCCCACCGACACCGAGAATCGAAAAACAACAATCCCCATGGCCTATTCAGGACCCTTCCAGCCCGGCGACAGAGTGCAGCTCACCGACGCCAAACGACGACACAGCACCATCATCCTGGAACAGGGTGGGGAGTTTTTCACCCATAAAGGCGGCATCAAACACGACGACATCATCGGCTCCCACGAAGGCACGGTCGTCACCAGCGCCCAGGGCGGGCAGTACCTGTGTTTCCGGCATCTGATGGTCGACCATGTGCTGTCGATGCCGCGCGGGGCGGCCGTGATCTACCCGAAAGACGCCGCCCAGATTCTCATCGAGGGCGATATTTTCAAAGGCGCCCGGGTGCTGGAGGCGGGGGCCGGATCCGGGGCGCTGTCGATGGCTCTTTTGCGCGCCGTGGGGGAGACCGGCCACGTCTACTCCTGGGAAATCCGCGACGACCACATCGGTTTCGCCCGCGACAATGTGGAGGAATACTTCGGCACCATCCCCGACTGGTGGACACTCCGGCTCGGCGACCTCAACGAAGTCACGCCGGACGACACCGACGGCCCGGTCGACCGGATCATCCTGGATATGGTCGAGCCGTGGGACTGCCTGGACACCGCCTCGAAACTGCTCATTCCCGGCGGGGTGCTGATGACCTACGTGGCCACCGTCCCGCAGCTGATGAAAACCGTGGAAAAACTGCGGGAGCTCGGCTGTTTCACCGAGCCACGCAGCTGGGAGACCCTGCTGCGGGAATGGAAGGTGGAGGGACTGGCGGTTCGGCCGGAGCACCGGATGAACGCGCACACCGCTTTTCTGGTGTGGGCCAGGCGTCTGGCCGACGGCACGGTGGCCCCCCGGCCGCAGCGGCGGGCACGCAAATAGCTGCTCCACGGCACCCGCACCCGGCCCGCTGCCGCTGTCCGGTGGATGAGACAACAATCGAACTGAACTGTGTTCAGCCTGTCCGCGGCCTGTGCACCGGGGACATCGGGCGGGCGGCAGGTGCGGCCGGCCGGGTCGGGGGTTAAGGACATGCTTAGTATAGATTGGATGACATGACCCGCCCTTTAACGAGCACCAACCGTCATGGCACCGACTCCGGCGACCGCGACTCCCGCCAGCAGCTGGCGGAACTCAAGCTCGCCAACCGGACTTTGGGCGCCCGCAACGCCAAGCTCGTCGAACTGCTCAAAACCACCCGCGACAAGCTCGACGAGATGAAAACCGATGTTGAGCGGCTGGCGGAACCGCCGTGCGTGTACGGCACTTTTCTCGGCTTCACCGCAGGCACCACCGCCCAGGCGGAGATTTTCACCTCCAACAGACGCATGCGGGTCAGCGTGTCCCCCACCCTCGATGAGGCAACCCTTGTTCCCGGCAGCCTGGTGATGCTGGGGGAAGGCTCCCAGATCGTGGAGGTCACCGGTTTCACCGACAGCGGGGAGCTGGCCCATGTGGAGGAAATCGTCAACTCCACCCGGGCGATCGTCGCCGATTCCTCCGGCACCGAACATCTGGTCAAATTGGCCGGACGGCTTGTCGGCCCCGCGGCACACACCCCCAAGCCGGGCGATACCGTGCTCATCGACGCCAAAGCCGGCTACGCCTTCGAGGTCATTCCCAAAGCGGAAATCACCCAGCTGGCGCTGGAAGAAGTCCCCGATGTCACCTACCGCGACATCGGTGGCCTGGACGAACAGATCAGCCGTCTGCGTGACGCGGTGGAACTGCCGTTCCTCCACCCGGAGCTCTACCGCACCTATGACCTGAAAGCGCCCAAGGGCGTGCTGCTCTACGGGCCTCCCGGGTGCGGTAAAACACTGATCGCCAAAGCGGTCGCCAACTCCCTGGCCACCCGGGTCGGCGACGGTCACGCCTCCTATTTCCTCAATGTCAAAGGCCCTGAGCTTCTCAACAAGTTCGTCGGCGAATCGGAACGGCAGATCCGGCTGATTTTCGAACGTGCCCGGGAACTGGCCACCGAGGGGCGTCCGGTGATTGTGTTCTTCGACGAGATGGAATCGATTTTCCGCACCCGCGGCTCCGGGGTCAGCTCCGATATGGAAACCACCGTCGTCCCGCAGCTTCTGGCGGAACTTGACGGGGTGGAAGCCCTGTCGAATGTGATTGTCATCGGGGCCACCAACCGCGAGGAACTGATTGATCCGGCTATTTTGCGGCCCGGCCGGCTGGATGTGAAAATCCGGGTGCACCGCCCCACTGCCCGGGAAGCAGCCGATATTTTCGCCAAGCACCTGAAAAGCTCGGTGCCCTGCGCCCAGCCGACCCCCGATCTGATCGACAAGGCGGTGGCGCATCTTTTCACCCCGAAGCCTTTCGTGGAGCTGACCCTGGTGGACGGGTCGACCGAGATTTTGCACTATTCCGATTTCGTCTCCGGGGCGATGATCGCCAATATTGTCGGCCGGGCGAAAAAAGAGGCCATCAAAGACCATCTGTCCGGCAACCCAGCCGGTATCACCGAACGGCATCTGATCTGTGCCATCGACGCGGAAAACCTGGAAAACGAGGACCTGCCCAACACCACCAACCCGCAGGCCTGGTCACGCATCGCCGGCCGGCACGGGCTGACGGTTGTCGCAGCCCGTATCCTGTCCTACTGACACCCGCGCGCGGGCCTGTCGCACCACCCGTCCGCCGACCAGATCCCCCAGGCCACCATGACACGTTTCATCGGAACAGAAACCGAATACGGCATCGCCACCCCGACACAGCCGGGGCTGTCGCCGATAGTGACCTCCACCCATGCGGTGGTGGCTTTCGCCGCCCTGACCAGTTCCCGGGAACGCACCCGGTGGGATTTCGCGCCCGAATCACCGCTGAAGGATTCCCGCGGTTTCGATTTGAAGCGCTACCACACGGTTCCGGTGGTCGACCCGAATGCGCTCGGGGTGGCCAATGTGCTCACCGACGGCGGGGCCCGTTTCTACGTCGACCACGCCCACCCGGAATTCTCGTCGCCGGAAACATCCGATCCTCTCGTGGCGATGATCCACGACAAAGCCGGGGATGTGATCATGCGCCGGGCGGTCCGCGCAGTGGCGGAACTGTCGGCCGCCAACCGGTCGATTCTGCAGGGCCACGACCCCTGCCCGCCGCTGAAGGTCTACCGCAACAACACCGACGGCAAGGGCGCCTCCTACGGGGCGCACGAAAACTACACCTACTCCCGGGACACCGATTTTTCCACCATGGCGCAGGCGCTGATCCCGTTTTTCGCGACCCGCCAGATCTACGCCGGGGCGGGACGGGTGGGCCTGGGGCAGCGGGGTCAAACACCCGGCTTCCAGATCAGCCAGCGGGCCGATTTCATCGAGCAGGAAATCTCGCTGGAAACGACAATGAACCGCGGTATTGTCAACACCCGCGATGAACCGCACGCCGACGCCGCCCGTTTCGGCAGGCTGCATGTGATCATCGGGGACACCAACTGCTCACAAGTGTCGATCCTGCTGAAATTGGGGGCCACCAAACTGGTGCTCGACGCCATTGAGGCCGGGGTGGATTTCAGCCACCTGGCGCTGGCCCGGCCGGTGGAGGCGGTGACAACCATCTCCCGGGACTTGACCCTCACCGCCGGGCTGCCCATGGCCGACGGCAGCACCGCCACCGCCCTCGACATCCAGCGGGAATACCTCGCCGCCAGCCGGGACTTCGCCACCGGCGAGGGGGACAAAAAAGTCGTCGAGCTGTGGGAGAACATTGTCGGCATGCTCGACGACGATCCGCTGTCGACCAGCGACCTGCTGGACTGGACGGCCAAATACGCCCTGGTGAAAGGTTTCACCGACCGGGGGATTCGATGGGATTCACCGAAGCTGCAGTTGGTTGACCTGCAGTACGCCGACATTGATCCGCAGCGTTCGCTCTACCACGCTCTTGTCGGCAAAGGCCGGATGAGAACCCTCGTCGACCCCGCCGAGATCACCCGGGCCGCCGGGAAACCGCCGGTGGATTCGCGGGCGTATCTCAGGGGAACGTTCATGCACCACTACAGCGACAGTGTGGTCGCGGCGAACTGGGATTCGCTGGTGGTGTCGAACAACCAACGCTGTGTCCGCATGGTGCTGCCCGATCCCGGGATGGGAACCGAAGCCGACTGCCGGGATGTGATCACCCCGGCAGGTGACCCGGTCGATATTGCCGTACGCCTGGCCCAGCGCGGGCTGGTCCGCATCGACGAGCCGGACTGAAAAACCTGTCAGCCCCCGGCCAGGTTCAGGCGGGACAGCACCGCGGCCGCCTCGGCGATGGTCTGCTCCTTTTTGCAGAAAGCGAAACGCACCAGCGAATCGAAACGGTGCCGGTTCCCAGAGGACGCAAAGGGGCTGACCGGGATCGCGGCAATACCGTGGTCGATGAGGGTGGTGGTGACAAAGTGCGCCGCATCGTCCACCCCCAGGGGAGCGGCATCGGCGACAATGAAATATCCGCCGCCGGTGGGGTAGACGCGAAAACCCGCCTGCACCAGCGCTGCGGAGAGCTGGTCGCGCCGTGACTGCATCGACGCACACAGCCGGGCCATCCACTCCCGTTCGTTGAGCAGTGCATGGGCCACCGCCGGCTGCACCGGGGTGCATCCGACGAAGGTGAGAAACTGTTTGGCTTTGGCCACCGCGTCGATTACATCCGGCTGACCGATCGCCCAGCCGGTTTTCCAGCCGGTGACATTGAGGCATTTCGCCGCCGACGACACGGTGATGGTGCGCCCGGCCATGCCGTCAATGGCGGCCAGCGGCAGATGGCGGCGCCCGTCATAGACGAGCTTTTCATAGACTTCGTCGACCAGCACCAGCAGATCGTGGGCGATGGCGATGTCGGCTATGGCTTTCAGCTGTTGTTCTTCCAGCACGATGCCGGTCGGGTTGTGCGGGGTGTTGATGATGATCATGGCTGTGTCGCGGGTGACCGCAGCAGCCAGTGCGGCCGGGTCGAGGTGGAAGCCGTCATCATCCAGCTCCAGTGCCACCGGCACCAGTCGCGCCCCGGCCAGGGCGGCGGCGGCCGCGTAGGCGTCATAGTAGGGTTCAACAACAATGATCTCCCGGCCGGGTTCCACCAGGGCCAGCACAGTGGCGGTGATCGCTTCGGTGGCGCCGACGGTGATCAGCACCTGCGACTCCGGGTCAACCTCCATACCGGTCGAGAGCCCACGGTCGGTGGCCACAGCCTGCCGCAGGATCATTTCCCCCCGGCCGGGGCTGTACTGGTTGTTGCCCGCGGCAATCTGCCGGCAGGCCTCATCGAGCATGGACTGCGGGCCGTCCTCGTCGGGAAAGCCCTGGCCGACGTTGATGGCGCCGCGGCTGACCGCGAGATTTGTCATGGTGGCGAAGATGGTCTCGGAGAAACCATCCAGCCGGGATACGAGTCTGGACATGGCACCACTGTAGAGCCGCCCCGGTGGCAGGCCCACCCCGGGGCCGGGTGACACGCCGGGGATGACAGCCGTTTAGGTGGAACAACACGCTGGGGCAGTAAGCCTGCCCTGGGCTACCGGCTGTAACGGGCTAGACTTTCCCACAGGCCGTTTCCCGGCACCCAGCAAGCCACGCGCAAAGGAGCAACCGATACCGATGGCCACAGGTCGGCAGGTCAACAAGCAAGCCCACACACCCTCCGGCGACGACGGCGCGGACCCGCAGCCGGGCGCCCAAAGCCAGATCAACGCCCAGGGGGCGGATGATCTGCTCGATGAGATCGACGATCTTCTGGAGGACAACGCCGAGGAATTCGTCCGCTCCTACGTCCAGAAGGGCGGACAGTAACCATTTCCGCCCTGAATCCCGCAGCCGCCCACGTCAACCGGATCATCGGGCTGGAAACCGAATACGGGGTCACCGGCCGCCTGGCGGACGGGACGGTGATCAGCCCCGACGATGTGGCCCGGGCCATGTTCCGGCCGGTGGCCGAACAGTACGGCTCGTCGAATATTTTCCACCCCGACGGCTCCCGGCTCTACCTCGATGTCGGCGCCCACCCGGAATGGGCCACCGCCGAATGCACCACCATCGACCAGTTGGCGGCCTTTGTGGCAGCCGGCGACCGCATCATCGACGGACTGGCCGTCAAAGCCGAAGGCTCCCTCGACTTCGGCGGCGACGGGGCCACCATATGGGTGCTGAAAAACAACGTCGATTCGGTGGGTAATTCCTACGGGGCGCACGAAAACTATCTGGTCGGCCGTGACGTGGTGATCAAACGCCTGGGGGCGCTGTTTCTGCCGTTTCTCATCACCCGGCAGCTGATCTGCGGGGCAGGCACCATCGCCCGCCCGGGTGCGGCGTACCCGGATATCGATGAGTCCTGCTTCGTTATCTCCCAGCGGGCTGATCATGTCTGGGAGGCCGTCAGTTCGGCGACCACCCGTTCCCGCCCGATCATCAACACCCGGGATGAACCGCACGCCGATTCCTCCCGGTGGCGGCGCCTGCACGTGATCGTGGGGGATTCGAATATGGCCGATGACAGTCTGCGGCTGAAAATCGGCTCCACCCTGCTGGTGCTGGAGATGATTGAGGCGCACGCCGCCCCCGACGGCCTGGAGTTGACCGGATCGATCGAACAAATCCACACGGTGGCACGCGACACCACCGGCCGGGCGCCGGTTCATCTCGACCACTCGGTGACCACCACCGCGCTGGCCATCCAGCGGGCCTGGTGCGATGCGGCCGGCCGGTGGCTGGACAAGCGCCCCGAACCGGACGAGGGCAAAGGCACCCCCACCGCACAGCTCAAGGCGATCCACCGGCTGTGGACGACGGTGCTGGACTGCCTGGACAGCGGGGATCTCACGCCGATTGCCGGATCGGTGGACTGGGTGGCGAAAACAAAGCTCTTCGACGCCTATCTGGACCGCGGATTGACACTGGGCGACGCGAAGCTGGCCCGGCTGGACTACGCCTACCACGATCTGCGGCCCGGCCGGTCGGTGCTGCAGGCTCTCACGGACCGCGGGCGCATCAACAGCCGGGTCAGCGACAGTGCCATCCAGGCGGCCATCGATGCGCCGCCACCCACCACCAGGGCGGCGATCCGCGGGCGGTTTCTGCGCACCGCCGACAGGCTCGGCGCCCCGGTCACCGTCGACTGGATGCGGGTGAAACTTTCCCGCCCGGAGCCGGTTGCCGTCGAATTGCCGGACCCGTTTGCCACTGAATCGGCGGCAGTCGATGAACTGCTGGAACACATGGCGCGCCATTTTCCGGCGCAGTAGCCGCACGGCGGGGGTACCCGCGGCGCGCCAAAACAAAGGCACACGGCTGCCGCGGTAGCGTTGGTGAACAAGATGGTCACCGCCGTGCGGCAGCTGCCGGCGCAGTCACCCACACCGTGTGCGGGGCATGCCGGGGCACCCGGCACGCACGGCTTTTACACCCACGCCGAAGGACACGAGTCTTCACACCATGACCGATATCACCGCCAAACCGGAACGCACACCCATCGGACCGATGGAAGAACGCCTGCTCAACCTGCTGATTTTCCTTCTGCACAGAACAGGGGGAGAAGCCTCGACGGAAACAATCGGCAACAAGGTGTTCGGCTACGAAAAACCCACCTCTGCCGACGCCCGGGAACGGCTGTCGAGCATGCTCAGCGAGGATGTCAGCCGCCTGCAGGTCACCGGTGTCCCGATCACCCGGATCGACACCGGCGGGGTGCGGCTGGACACCGATGTCTATGGGCTTCCCGAAATCGACTTCACCCCCGATGAGGCCGCGGTGATCACCCTGGCCGGTTCCCTCTCCGACGGCTCCCAGCTGGGTTCTTTCGCCCGCTCCGGGTGGCGGAAACTGAAAGTCGACGGGCGCATCGACGCAGACCGGCCGGTCAGTGAACCGGTGAAATTCCTCGACGACAATCTGTCGATGGATGATTCGGTGATCACCACGTTGCTGGCGGCCACCGACGAGAACATGGTGTGCAGCTTCGGCTACCGGGCTTTTGACAAAGCGGTGGCGGAAAAACGCAAACTCGAGCCGTGGGGCCTGGTCAACCACGAAGGCAAAATGTATCTGGTCGGCTGGGATCCGGAGAAAAAAGACACCCGGTGTTTCCGGGTGTCCAAGCTCACTGACGTGCGCAAAACCGGCGACGAGGCAACAGTCGACAAACCGGCTCCGGCCGATATCCGCGCCCTGGTTGAAAAGACCCTGGACTCCCTGGCGCCGCGGGTTGATGCGGTGGTCACCGTCAGCCCCACCGCCCCGCCGCCGGTTGTCCGTTTCGTCACCGGCGGGGTGGCCCTGCAGCCGGGGCGCTACCGGCTGTTACATGTGGTGCGCCCGGAGCTGGTGTCCACCGCCCTGAAATTCGGCCCGGATCTTGTGGTCGAATCCCCGGCGGATGTGGTCGACGACATCGTTGCCGGCCTGGACGCCCTGATCGAACAGCACAGCAACTGAAAAAAGCATCCGCCAGGAACACCGAACAGCCCGCTTGAAACGCAGGAACAACGATGATGAAACAGACGAATCATTCCATAGACACAGCCCGGCGGATCAGCCTGGTGCGGTATTTGAAGCAACGGCCCACGCCCCCCAGCCCGTGGGTCGCGGCCGAGGAACTCGGTGTCGACCAGCAGACACTGAAAGAAGATTTGAAGGTCCTGGGGATGGTCGGCCTGTGCGAGAACGGCTGCGAACCCTACCTCGACGACAGTGTGCTCATCGATGAAGACGAAGACAACTACCAGCTGCAGCTGACCCGGGGGATGAAGCTCGGCCGGTCGCTGCGGCTGTCGCTGGCCGAGGCCGGCGCCCTGGTTCTGGAACTGGAGCAGCTGCGCAGCATTCCCGGTGTCGCCGAACCGGAGGCCATCGAATCGGCCCTGAACAAGCTGTTGGCCATCTGCGGCAAACGGCTGGATGTGGTCATCCGCGGCGGGGATCCGGACAAGGATCCGGATGCCGGGATCCTCACCGCCATCGCTGCGGCGCGGCAACACCGCACGGCTGTCAGCTTCGACTACCTGAAGGAAAGCGACACCACCCCGCAGCAGCGCACCATCGACCCCTATGTGGTGTTTTTCCACCACGGGCACCGCTATGTGGCCGGTTTCGACCGGGACCGGCAGGAGCCGCGGAACTTCCGGCTCGACCGCGTCAGCAACCCCGTGGCCACCGATAGTGACCGTGATCCGCGGGCCGACAAATTCGCCTTCGATGATGCCGACCCCTTCAACTTCGATGAAGCCCATGTGGCCAAGGCCTCAGTGGCGGGGCATCTGCGGTGGCTGGCCGACTATGAGCCGATCCAGATTTCCCGCCGGGCGCGCCGTGACGGCCTGTTCAACGCCGTCATCCGGTGGCACACCCATGATTGGATCACCTCATTTGTGCTCTCCCAGGGCGGGGGGATTACAGTGGATGTACCCGACGACGTGCGCCGGGCAGTCGCCGAACGGGCACAGCGTGCCCGCGCGGCCTACCCGTCCTAAGACACCACCGGCCTGCACGTCGTAGAGCCGACCACATCTGTGGGTGGCCCGCCCTAGCTGCACCGGCACCCGATTGCCGGTGCGGCCGGACACCCCAACGCCGACCACCAGGACCACGACATGCCCTCTCTCGGTTTCCCCGAAATTCTTCTCCTCCTTGTCCTCATCGTCGTTTTGTTCGGCGCCAAACGGCTGCCCGATGCCGCCCGGTCTCTGGGGCGCTCGATGCGCATCTTCAAATCGGAGGTCAAGGAAATGGCCAACGACGACGACAACCCCCAGCCACAGCAGATCACCGGCACCGGCTACCAGGCTCCGCAGCCCGGTCAACCGAACCCGGCCGCTTCCCAACAGCAGCCGGTTGACCCCTTAAACAACCCCAACCAGCAGCAGTAAAAAACACCAGCCACACCAGACGACGGCCGGGACGGCAGTCATCTGCCGCCGGGGGCCGGCCCATGACACGCGCCCGGCACCGCCAGTGCAGATGCCCGCGCCCGGCTGCCTGACCCCCCGCACCTTCAACACCGGTTGTGATCTTCCACCTATGACTGACACTGACAATCAGCGCCGCAGGCTGCGGCTGCCGGTGCGCCGCAAAGGCGGCGCCGACGGGTCGATGAGTCTGGTGGAGCATCTGCAGGAACTGCGCCGCCGGGTGATTGTGTCGGTGGCGGCGCTGTGTGTGGGCACCATCATCGGCTACATCTGGTACGCGCAGGGGGTGCACATCGCGGTCGGGGCGGTCAACATCCGTATCCCCACCCTGGGCGATATTTTGCGGGGACCCTACTGTGACATCCCCCCGGAGCGGCGCGCCGATTTCTCCGCCGACGGGGAATGCAAGCTGCTGGCCACCGCGCCATTTGACATGTTCATGCTGCGGCTGAAAGCCGGTGCGCTGGCCGGGGCGGTGTTTTCCTCCCCGGTGTGGCTGGGGCAGCTGTGGGGGTTTATCACCCCGGGGTTGATGAAAAACGAGAAACGTATCTCGCGGATATTCATTTCCCTGGCGGTGCTGCTGTTTACCGCCGGGGCGGTGCTGGCCTACTTCATTGTCTCCGTGGGCCTGAGTTTTCTGTTGTCCATCGGCCAGGACACGCAGACCACCGCCCTCAACGGCATGCTCTACTTCAAGTTCCTGCTGACGCTGCTGGTGATTTTCGGCATCTCTTTCGAGGTGCCGCTGATAGTGGTGATGCTCAACATCCTCGGGCTGCTTCCCTATGAGGCGGTCCGTGACAAGCGGCGCATAATCATTGTCGTGCTGTTTTGTTTCGCCGCTGTGGCCACCCCCGGCCAGGATCCTTTCTCGATGCTGGTGCTGGGCCTGGTGCTGTGTCTGCTGGTGGAGCTGGCGTTCCAGTTCTGCCGGATCAACGACCGCCGGCGCACAGTCAACCGGCCCGAATGGCTCGATGTCGACGACACGCAGGCATCACGCCTGGATTCGGCCGCCACCGGTGCCGGTGGGGTGCAGCCGATCGAACCCGCCCAACCGCTCGGGCCGGTGCAGCCGGTGCGCCCCGGTTCCTACGGATCCGCCGCAGCGCAACCCCCCGGCCTGCGGCGGGGCGGACAGCAGCAGCCGGGTCCCGGTGACTTCGACGACGTGGTCTAAACCTCCTTCTTCCCGCGGGCTGTCACATCTGCGGCCACACGCTGCCCGCGGCGGCCCATCCGCCCGCTAGGGTGGTTGTCATGGAACCGGGTTCTTTTTCGCGAACTGACGAGCACACTGCCACCGCCGCAAGCACGGTGGAATCGTTTTTCACCGGGCTTGACCGGCAGGCCGAACCGCACCAGCTTCAGGCCTGTGAACTGGTGGCCGGCGGCGCCAATGTGCTGTTGTCCGCTCTTCCCGGAGCCGGGGCCAGGTTGATCGGCGCGTTCGCCGCCTGGCACAACCGGGACACCGGGGGCCGCTGCGCCTGGATTGTCGATGCCCCTCTCACCGCCACCCACCGGCGGCGGGAACTGGAGAACCTGCTCGACGGCACCAAGGTCGGCCTGATCATGGACGGCCGCGAAATCAACGCCGACGCACCGGTGGTGGTGACCACCGTGGAGATCATGCGCACCCGCATGCACACCCTTCCCGGGCGTTTCGCCGCCTTGAACAAAGTCATTTTGGACGGGGTGCACCACATCGGGGACAGGGTCAGTGGACCGGCGTGGGAAGAAGTGATGATGGCGGTGGGCGGATCGGTGCCCTATGTCGCCATCTGTGACCGGGGTCCCGACGCCGCCGATCTTGCCGTGTGGCTGGGCAACCTGGGGCAGAAAGTGGAGCTGGTCACCGTTGACACCCGGCCGGTGCCGCTGAAACACTGGGTTATTGCCGCTGATGCTTTGCTTCCCCTGCACGAGTCGCAGCACGCCGACGGCCACGCCGGAACCACCGCCGCAAGCCCCGCCGGGCAGACCGGTGGGGACAACCACGGCGACGGCGGTGACGGCACCCCGGTGACGTTTACCGGTGCCGGGAAGACGGCGACCGCTGCCGGGCGCAGCGACCGGGGGCAACCGGGCGGGGAGCCGACCCGGGAGGAATTGTTCGACCAGCTGCTGGCCCTGGCCCGGGCATCGGTGCCCCCGGAGACGACGAGCCTGTGGGGTCCGCGGCGGCCCAAGGGGCAGAAAGTTCCGCCGGTCAACTGGGGCAGACGTCCCTTGGTCGCCGGCTCGTCGACCGGATACCACCGGCAGCTGGAGATACTGGCCGACAATGCGATGCTGCCGGCCGTGGTGGTGGTTCCCGGCCGGTTGCGCTGCGACCAGGTCGCCGAATCCTGTCTCGCGCATGAAGTGCGCCTGACCGACAAGCAGGAAAGTGCCGCTATCCGGCGGATCGTGGAGGCCGCCGTGGCCGGCATCCCGATCGAGGATCTCGACGAGCTGCGTTTTTCGGTGCTGCGCAGTCAACTGGTCGCGGGCTATGCCGCCCACCACACCGGGGTGCTGCCGCTTTTCCGCCGCATGATTGAGGATCTATTTGTCCGCGGGCTGGTCAAGGTGGTGTTCACCGCCGGGGAAGAGGAGGCGTTGTTCACCCCGCAGACAAAAACAGTGGTGCTGTCCTCCAGGCGCCACCACACACCGGAAGCCGAGGAACAGATCACCGCCAGTACCTGGGCGCGGCTGGCGGCCCGGGCGGGACGCAAAGGCCTGGACGACTACGGGCATGCGGTGGTGGTGGCCGATGACACGGTCACTGCCGCACAGCTGGCCGCCATGGCCACCGGAATTCCACCTCGGTTGAAATCGGCTCTGGTGCCCTACCACGGCATGGCCGCCCGGCTGACCGACGCCTACGGCTACCACCGTGCCCGCACCCTGGTGGCGTGCTCTTTCGCCGAACGCCGCGACCGTACCTTTACCGGGGAGATCACCGCCCGGATCCGGGAAGCGGAAACAATGGTCGACAAGCTTCACACAGCGATTGCCGACAACGCCGGCCAGGCGCCGGGCACAACCGGCCGCGACGAGATGGTTCAACTGGTGGTTGACTACGCATTATTGTGCAACCAGCGGATGAGCCATCTGGATTATCTGGCCGGTCAGGCCCACAGAAATCTGCGGCGCACAATCGCAAAGCGGCTGACGGAATTCAACCACGGTGATGTCATCGCCCTTCCGGGCAGACGCTCGACCCGGCTGGCGGCCGTGGTCAACGATTCCGCCCCGCAGGGCAACGACCCGGTGGTCCATATTTTCCACCCGTCCGGCCGCGGCGAATGGCTCACCGCCGACTCTGTGGCCTACCCGCCGGTGAAAGTCGGGGTGATGCGGCTGGAACGCCCGCCGAAAAACGCGGCCCGCCCACGGAGCAGGAAAATCTCCGCCTCCCCGGTCTCGAGGCGCAAAAGAGCGGAGTCATTTTCCCGGGTCCCCGACTACCGGGCACAGGTCAGTGCCGGGTTTGCCGCCGGAAAATACCCGGTGCCCGATTTCCCCGAACGCAGTATCGGCGACGACTATTTGAGCGCCCTTGATGACCGGATAGCCGCCCACCCGGTCCACGGCTGGGAGGAACGTGAGCTGATGCGGCTGCTCGCCGACCGGCTGATCGAAGCCCGCCGCTCGCTGGCGCAGCTTCGCGACCAGCGCATCGAACTCGGGGTCGGCACCACCCGGATTTTCGACATCACCTGCAGCCAGCTGACCTCACTGGGCTACATGGACGATGCGACGGCACAGCACACCGCTGCCGATCCGGCCGACGGCGACGATGACGGTGACGGTGACGTTGACGGAAAAACCGCCGTCGCCGACAAAAAGCTCACGGCGACCGGCACACTGCTGGCCGGGCTGACCGGACGGTTTTCGTTGCTGGCCGCCGAATGCATCAGCCGCGGGGTGTGGTCGGGGCTGTCACCGGCCGAGCTTGCCGGTGTGGCGTCGATGTGCACCGGACCGGCGGGCAACACAACCGGTGTCGAAGCGCCCACCCGCGCCATGCAGTTCGCCATGACCGTCACCCGAATGACCTGGTGGCAGCTGGAGCAGTCCGCCCGCGCCCGCGGTCTTGCCCCGGCCCAAGCCCCCAACGAGCAGGCCTGTGTGGCCATGTATCTGTGGACGACGGGCAAGACACTGGCCGAATGCCGGGAAACCGCCCGGCTGGCCGGACAGTCGCTGTCACCGGGAATGTTCGTCGACTGGGCACAGGCCACCACCCGGCTGCTGGAAACGATTGTCACCCTCAGCGGGGACCGGCACCTGGCCGCCGTCGCCTCGCAGGCGATCAGCCACATCCGCCGCGGGGTGGTCACCTGGGGCTACTGACAGGCCGCGACGACTGTGGGGCACCAGCGGTTATCCTTGGTGCCATGACGGACAACAACGCCCGGACCGCTTTTTTCGATTCCTTTTCCGACACCCTCGACTTCGAACCCGACCAGTTCCAGGTCACTGCCTGCCGGTCGGTTGACGCCGGCCGGGGGGTGCTGGTGTGCGCGCCCACCGGGGCGGGAAAAACAGTCGTCGGTGAATTTGCCGTCCACAAAGCCCTGGCAGAGGGCACGAAATGCTTCTACACCACCCCGATCAAAGCCCTGTCGAACCAGAAATACCACGATTTCGTCGCCGCCCACGGCGCCGCCAATATCGGGCTGCTGACCGGGGATGTGTCCATCAACGGCCGGGCGGATGTGGTGGTGATGACCACCGAGGTGCTGCGCAACATGATCTATGCCGGATCGGAGGCGCTCGACCGGCTGGCCTATGTGGTCATGGACGAAATCCACTACCTGGCCGACCGTTCCCGGGGACCGGTGTGGGAAGAGGTGATCCTCAACCTGGATGAATCGGTCACTGTGATAGGGCTGTCGGCCACAGTGTCCAATGCCGAGGAATTCGGCGCCTGGCTGGAAACGGTGCGCGGCGACACGGACATCGTGGTCACCGAAACCCGGCCGGTGCCTTTGGACCAGTGGATGATGGTCGGCGGCAAACTGCATCCGCTGCTGAAATCCGGGGCCACAGGGGAAGTCAACAACCAGCTGATCCAGGCGATTTCCACCGCCCGCAAAACCGGCCCCGACACCCCGCAGGAATTCGGCGCGACAACCGCCGGCTCCCGCCGCAACTGGGAGCCGAGGGGAAAACGCAACCGGCACACCCCCCGGCGGGCGCCGTCGAGGATGCAGCGCCGCGCCGGGGTGCTGCGGATCCTGGAGGGCAAAAACATGCTGCCGGCGATCACCTTCATTTTCTCCCGGGCGGGCTGCGACGATGCGGTGTTCCAGTGTCTGCGCTCCCGGCTGGATTTGACCAACGCCCACGAAAAAGACGAGATCGCCCGGATCGTCGACCACGGGGTGGAAGGCATTGACGAGCAGGACCTGGCGGTTCTCAATTTCCCGCAGTTCAAAAAAGCCGCCTGCCACGGTATCGCCGCCCACCATGCGGGCATGCTGCCTGCGTTCCGTCACATTGTCGAGGATCTGTTCACCCAGGGGCTGCTGAAAGCGGTCTTCGCCACCGAAACCCTGGCGCTGGGCATCAACATGCCGGCCCGGACGGTCATTTTGGAAAAACTCGTCAAATACAACGGGGAAGCCCACGTCGATCTCACCCCCGGCGAATACACGCAGCTGACCGGGCGTGCCGGGCGCCGCGGCATCGACGTGATGGGCAACGCGGTGGTGCTGTGGACCCCGTCGGTGGATGCCGAATTCGTCGCCGGTTTGGCCTCGACGAGAACCTATCCGCTGATCTCGACGTTTCGGCCCGGCTACAACATGGCCGTGAACCTGATCAACACCATCGGTTTCCAGCCGGCCCACCGGCTGCTGGAAAAATCCTTCGCCCAGTTCCAAACCGATGTCGATGTCGTCGCCGACACCGACCGGTTGGAGCGGGCGGAAAAGCTGGTCGCCGCCACCGAAGGGGAACTGCGCGGCATGCTGGGGCGCATCCCATTCGATGAGAGGATGCGGGCACTGCTGCTGCCCGCCGGTGACGGTGACGATGACCGGGCGCTCCACGAAGCCGCTTTCACCACCATCCTCGACTACATTGAGCTGCGGCAGAAACTCAACCGGGAGGAAAAAGCCTTCCACCGGCGGCGGCTGGAGATGGCCGACGAGATGACCATGCAGCTGCTCGACAGCCTGGTCGTCGGCGACATCATCGCCTGGGCGGACAAAAAGAAAAAGGTCCACACCGGCATTGTCACCAAAACCGCCCGCCCGGGGACCTCACCTGAGCCGTGGGTGACCTCCGGTGATGGCTGGCACGGACGGCTGCATGCCGCACAGCTGAAAGTCCCGCCCCAGAAAATCGGGCACACCCAGCTGAAAAAACATAAAGGCGCACCGGCCGGCAGGCGCCGCAAATACGAGATGGAGGCCCTGTTTTCCCAGAAAATCACGCCGCCGCGGAAGCTGCGGGCGCCGAAGCCGAAAAAGCCGAAAACACTGGACAATCTGGCGGTGAAAATCCGGCAGCACCCGGGGCACCGTTTCCCCCACCGGGAAGAGATCGCCCGTGTTGCCGAACGGCTGGTCAAAGCGCGCGTGAAACTTCGGGGGCTGGAAAAATCCATCGGCTCCGCCCGCGACACCCTGGGCCGCACCTTCGACCGGATCGTCGGACTGTTGGCCGAATACGGCTATGTCGAATTCGCCGGTGGTGCAACAGCTGAGACCGGCGGAACCCCGTCGGTGACCCCGGAGGGGGAGAACCTGGCCCGCATCCACAATGAGTCCGATCTTCTGGTCGCCCAGTGTCTGCGCCGCGGCATCTGGAATGACCTGGATCCCGCCGAGCTTGCCGGGGCGGTGTCGATGTGCGTGTTCGAAACCCGCAAACAAACCTCCGGCAGGCCTGATGCGCCGACTGAACGTTTGGCCGACGCCATGAACGGCATCACCCGGATTTACGGGGAGCTGGCCGTCGATGAGCAGCGGTGGTCGCTTCCCGGAACCCGGGAACCCGACGGCGGTTTCTCACTGGCCATCCACCAGTGGACCGCCGGGGCACCGATGGACTACTGCATGGCTGCGGCCGCGGCCTGCGGGGCGGAGTTGACCCCCGGTGATTTTGTCCGCTGGTGCCGCCAGGTCATCGATCTGCTGGAACAGGTCGCGGCCACCGGTTACACCGAGGAAATCACCCGCAACGCCCGGCGTGCCATTGATGCGATCCGCCGGGGTGTGGTGGCCATCGGCGCCTGACCGAACCGTTTCATCACCCTCTTATTCATTGTTCACCCCCTCATGCACCACATCCTGTCGTGTGCCGGGCACCGGAAGGCCGCCTACCACACCGCCGACCGGACAGGCAAAGATCCGGACGAGAATCGAGAACACCGCCATGGCCACCCTCACCCTGCATAATCTTGGCTGCGCCTTCGGGCCGCGGCGGCTGTTCGACGGTCTTGACCTGGTGGTGGCCCCCGGTGAAACATGGGGTCTGCTGGGGGCCAACGGGTCCGGCAAGTCGACGCTGCTGTCGGTGATCGGCGCCTGCCCGGCGGCCGGGCTGGAGACCACCGGCCGGGTGACGGTCAGTCCCCCCGATGCCACCATCGGCTGGCTGCGGCAGGAAGTCGCCCGCGATGATGTGTCGGTGGCCGATTTCGTCCGTGACCGCACCGGGGTATCGGCGGCCGGGAAAGAAATGGATGATTTGGCCGAACAGTTGGCCACCAGTGATGTCGGCGACGCCTATGCGGATGCGCTGGAGCATTGGTTGGCTCTCGGGGGTGCCGATTTCGACGAACGTTTCGCGGTTGTGGCTGCCGGACTGGAACTGGATGTCTCGCCTGATACCGCCATGTCGGGGTTGTCGGGCGGGCAGGCGGCGCGGGCGAATCTGGCGGCGCTGATGCTGGCCCGCCACGATATTGTGCTGCTGGATGAACCCACCAATGATCTTGACGCCGCCGGATTGGAGATTCTGGAGCAGTTTGTCGCCGGTGACCACCGGCCGATGATCGTCATCAGCCACGACCGGGAGTTTTTGGCCCGCACCACCACCGGGATTGTGGAACTTGATTCCGCGCAGCAGACCATCGCCATATTCCGCGGCGGCTACGAGGCCTACCTGACTGAAAGACAACGCGCCCGGGACCGTGCCCGGCAGGCCTATGAGGATTACGAGCGCCGCCGGGCCGGGCTTGCCGCGCGGATCACCACCCAGAAAAACTGGTTGGACAAGGGGAAGCGGCGGGCCTCGGCACCGGCGAAGGACAACGATAAAATCCTGCGCAACGCCTCGACCGCCCGCACCGAGAAACAGGCGGCGAAAATCGCCCAGTCGGAGCGTGCCATCGACCGTCTGGAGGAGGTGACCGAACCCCGCAGGGAATGGGTGCTGCAGCTGAGCATTGCCGAAGCCGCACGATCCGGGACGGTGGTATCAACGCTGAACAATGCCACCGTCACCGCGGGCGATTTTTCACTGGGTCCGATTTCCCTGCAGATCAACGCCGGCGACCGGGTGCTTATTGAGGGAGATAACGGGGCGGGTAAATCGACGCTGCTTCAGGCGCTGACCGACAGCGCCAATCTGGGTTCGTCGGTGGTGATCGGCCGGGTGGAGCAGCTGCGGGACCGGTTTGCCACAACCGTGAGCCTAGGCGACGCATTCGCCGGACTGCTGGCCGACTGGACCACCAGCGAGGTTCGGACACTGCTGGCGAAGTTCGGCCTGGCCGAGCAGAAAGTCACCAGCCCGGGAAAAAATCTGTCGCCGGGGGAGCGCACCCGGGCAGCGCTGGCGCTGCTGCAGGCCCAGGGCTGCAACACCCTGGTGCTCGACGAACCGACCAACCACCTGGATGTGCCGGCCATTGAGCAGTTGGAGCAGGCGATCGATGCTTTTTCCGGCACGGTTATGCTGATCACCCACGACCGGCGGCTGAAGGATTCCTTCCGGGCCACCCGCATTCTGACGGTGCAGGGGGGAGAAGTCTCCGAAGTGCTTGCATGAGACGGTGGGCATACCGGCGGCTACCGGCCGAGGGGGCGGGTTGTCCGCTGTTGCCGCCGGGGGAGCCGGGGCGGGGATCTGTGCAGGTTGTGTCAGGCGGCTGCGTGTGTGCCGGTGAGATGAACTGCGGCGCGGATAATGGGCACCAGGTGGGGGCCGATCAGGCTGATACTCGACAGCTGCAGCCGGCCGAGGTTCAGCAGCATCGACTGCACGCCGACGACCTGGTTGCGGATGATGACCGGGCCGCCGGAATCACCGTTGCGCATCGTCGACGGCGATGCCACAACACCGGCGTGCCGGATGCGGATGCCGGTGTCCCGGGAGACTGCGAAGGGAAGGTGGGCAATCATTCTCGCCCGCCCGACCTGGGGGGTCAGTGTGTCCGGGCTGTGGTCGGCCGTGCCCCCGAAACCCAGGTTGATCGCCTCGGAGCCGAGGAAACGTCCCCCCATGCCCAGGGCGGGCAACACCACACCGGTGACCGGGTCGTCGCCCAGTATTCCGACGGCAATATCGGTGTGGGGGATGGCCACTGCAGCGGCGATGGTGAACCGTCCGGTCCCGGCGGTCACCCGGATGGTCCGGCCGGCGGCGGCCGGAAGGGAATGCCGGGCGAAAATAACCAGGGGAGCAGGCTGTGCCACCGCGTCGGGCAGGGTGCCGGTTTCAATGGCGAGGCGGATGCGTTCCAGATTCGTCAGAAATCCGGTGGCGTAACGGTGCCCGTAGGTTAGCCGGACCACCGCTGACGCCGCAGCCCCGGCCCAGTCCCGGCAGGGCGGTGTCAGTCGGCAGCGGGCGGTGTAGCCGGGTGCGTCATAAGCCATGGAATTTGATCCTAATGGAGGGCCCCGACAGGTTAAACTTGTATGCATGTCAGCTACAGCACTTTCTCAATTTGAACCCTCCGTCTATGCCGCCCGGCTGGAACAGGCCGCCGGGAAGGCCGCCGCCGACGGGCTGACCGGTTTGATTCTGGGAACCGGCAGCGACTTCGCCTATTTCACCGGCTCGTGGATAGCCACCCATGAGCGTTTGACGGTGTTGGCCATTCCCGCCGACGGGCGCCAGCCGGTGATCGTCACCCCGAAAACCGATGTGGGCGAGCTGAAACGCTCACCGGCCGCGGCCGCCGGTATCCGGGTTCTCGGGTGGGAGGACGGCGATGATCCGCACACCCTGGCGCTGAATGCGGCCCGCGGCAAAACCGGCGCCTACTGGGCGAAGATCGGTGTCGGCCAGTCGTTGACCGCCGACCATGTGCTCCGTTTCCAGCAGCTTTTGGGCCACCGGTCCGATTCGACGGTGCTGGCCACCCCGATTGTGCGGACCATGACCATGATCAAGGACGCGGCGGAAATCGCGCAGCTGCAGGCCGCGGCCCGCGCCATCGATGAAGTGCACGCCCAGGTGAAAAGCCTGCTGGTTCCCGGCCGCACCGAGCGTGAGGTCGCCGACGACATTTATTCGCTGATCATCTCCGGCGGGCACACCAGTGTCGATTTCGTCATTGTCGGTTCCGGCCCCAACGGTGCTGACCCGCACCACGAGTTTTCCGACCGGAAACTCGAGCAGGGCGATGTGGTGGTGGTCGATATCGGCGGCAGCATCGGCGCCGGCTACCGCTCGGACTGCACCCGCACCTATCTGGTGGAGGGCACCACACCGGATGATCTGTCCGAGAAAATGCGCACCGCCTACGCGGTGCTGGAAAAAGCCCAGATGGCGGCGATCGAGGCGGTGCGCCCGGGAGTATCATGCAGCGAGATTGATGCGGTTGCCCGCGGGATCATCTCTGAGGCCGGCCTGGGCAGGTATTTCGTGCACCGCACCGGCCACGGTATCGGTCTGTCGACCCACGAGGAACCGTTCATCACCGCCGGAAATGACCTGACGCTGGCCCCCGGGATGGTGTTTTCCATCGAACCGGGTATCTATGTGCCCGGCATCACCGGTGCCCGTATCGAAGATATTGTCGTTGTCACCGACACCGGATGCGAGGTACTCAACCAGCGTCCCCGCAGCCTGCAGTGACGACACCGGCACGCCACATGCTGCTGGTCGGCGGGACCTCAGAGATCGGATCCCGGATCGCCCTTTTGTGGGTGCGTCCCGGCGACCATGTCACCGTCGCCGCCCGCAGACCCGATGCCTGCGGGCGGCTTGTCGGTGAGTTGGCGGCCCGCGGGGCTACAGCCTCGGTGTGTTTTTTCGAAGCCACCGACTTCGCCTCCCACCGGCAGATGGCAACCGGTGCGATTGCCGCCCACGGCCCGCTGAGTCTGGCTGTGGTGGCGGTGGGGATTCTCGGCGACCAGCAGGTGGCCGACACCGATGAGCAGGAGGTGGTGCGGGTGGCCACCGTCGACTACACCGCCCAGATCAGCCTGCTGACCGTGCTTGCCGACCTGCTGGGGCGCCAGCCGATCGATTCGACGGTGGTGGCGTTGTCCTCGATCGCCGGGTGGCGGGCCCGCCGGGCCAACTATGTCTACGGGTCAACCAAAGCCGGGCTGGATGCTTTCTGCCAGGGGCTTGCCGACCGGCTGCACGGCTCCCGCGTCAGGGTGATCACCGCCCGCCCCGGTTTCGTCATCGGCCGTATGACCGAGGGCATGACACCCGCGCCACTGTCGGTGACCCCGGCACAGGTGGCGCAGGCCATTGTCGGCGCCATCGACAAACAGAACCGGTCGGGGGTGCACACCAGCCGCACCTTGTGGATTCCCCGGCGCCTTGAGCTGCTGGCCCGCATCATGCGCCTGGTGCCCCGGCCGGTGTGGCGGCACATGCCGCGGTAGGGGACTCCCGCTCGGCTAGAGTGGGTCCATGATCAGCTCATCGAACGCCCGGATTGAACCGGGCCGGAAACCGGCAGAACCCGACCCCCCGGTGGCGGTGGTCGGGATCGGCGCCGACGGCTGGCGGTCCCTTCCCGAGCACCACCGCGACATAATCTCCTCGGCCGAGGTGATCATCGGTTCCTGGCGGCAGCTGCATCTGATCCCGGATACTGTCCACGGCGAACGCCGGCCCTGGCCGTCACCGCTGGTCCCCGCGGTGGAGGAGATGTTCGCCGGGCTCAGCGGCACCCGGGTGGTGGTGTTGGCCAGCGGGGATCCGATGTTCCACGGGATCGGCACCACATTGTGCCGGATTCTGGGCACCGCTGCCGTGACCGTCTATCCGCTGGCATCGTCGGTGTCTGTGGCCTGCGCCAGACTCGGCTGGCCGGTGGAAACCACCCCGGTGGTATCCCTGGTGACCGGCCGGATCGAAGCACTGGTGCCGCTGATCGGCGACGGACGGCCTTTCGTGGTGCTCAGCCGTGATGAAACAAGCCCGGACAAGATCTGTCGGCTGCTCAGGGACACCGGCCACGACCACGCCCGGGTCACGGTGCTGTCCGATCTGGGTTCGGCGGACGAGAAAATCACCGCCGGCACCGCCGGCTGCCCGCCGGAGGTGTCATCGGCGCTGTCGGTGGTGGCGGTGATACCGCAGGGGCCGACCGCCACCAGGCTTCCCGGCCTGGCCGATGACATGTTCGACCACGACGGCCAGATCACCAAGCAGCATGTCCGGGCCCTTACAGTGTGCGCCCTGGCGCCCCGCCCCGGGGAGGTGCTGTGGGATATCGGCGGTGGATCCGGTTCGGTGGCCATCGAGTTTCTGCGCTCCACCCCGGCGACGAAAGCCGTGGTGTTTGAACAAAACCCGCAGCGGGCGGAAACCATCGCCGCCAATGCCCGTAAACTGGGTGTCGGTGAGCTTGTCACTGTGGTGGGTTCTGCTCCGGGCAGTGTTGTCGCGGCTGCCGCCGACCCGGATATTCCCGCCCCCGATGTGGTGTTCATCGGCGGTGGGCTGACAACTGCCGGGGTCGCCGATCAGGCGGTGGCGTCCCTCGGGCCGGGCGGGCGGATCGTGGCCAATGCGGTCACTGTCGAATCTGCCGCGGTCCTGCGCGAACTCAGGCAGCTGCACGGTGGGCACATCACCGAAATCGCCATTTCCCGGGAGCATGCGGTGGGACGGTTCACCACCATGAAACCGGCCCTGCCGGTGCTGCAGTGGTCGGCGGTTATGGGCATGAAGCCACCGGCTTGTGCTGCCGGTGGCCACCACCTGTCGCTGGTCAATGACATTCAACAACAAGAAACGGTGGAGAAAAAACCGTGACCGTCTATTTCATTGGCGCCGGACCCGGTGCCCCGGATCTTTTGACTGTTCGTGCCGCCCGGTTGATCGCCACCTGTCCGGTGGTGCTGTATGCGGGAAGCATCATCCCGCAGGAAGTTCTCGCCGACTGCCGGGATGATGCACAGGTGATCAACACCGCCCGGATGCCGCTGGATGAGATCGAAGCACTCATCGTCGACGCCGATGGCCGGGGCAGGGATGTGGCCCGGCTGCAGTCGGGGGATCCGAGTATCTATTCCGCCCTGGCCGAGCAGGCCCGCAGACTGCACGCCCACGGCATCGACTACCGGATTGTCCCCGGGGTGCCGTCGTTTGCCGCGGCTGCCGCCGCACTCGGCCACGAGTTGACGGTGCCGACTGTCGGCCAGTCGGTGATTTTGACCCGGGTGTCCGGCCGGGCGTCGGCAATGCCCGACGGGGAGGACCTGGCAAGCCTCGGGGCGGCGACAACCACCATGGTCATCCATTTGGCCGCCCATGATGCGGCGCGGGTGGAACGGGAGCTGTCGGTCAATTATCCGCCGGACACCCCGGTGGCGGTGGTCGCCTACGCCTCCCGGGACAACGAGGCGATCATTCGCTGCAGGCTGCACCAGCTGGCCGAGTCGATTGCCGCCAGCGGCATCACCCGCACCGCGGTGATCATCATCGGTGATGTGCTCGCCGCCGAGGGTTTCCCGGACAGCTACCTGTATTCCGACGACCGTCCCCGTGACGGTGAGGGGAGAACCATCCCGTGCGTGCGCTGATTCTGGGCGGCACCACCGAAGCCCGCCAGTTGGCCCTGATGCTTGTCGACCGCGGCTGGGAGGTCACCAGCTCGCTGGCCGGGAGAGTCGCCAATCCGAAGCTGCCGGCGGGCAATGTCCGTATCGGTGGTTTCGGTGGCCCGGCGGGACTGACCCGGTGGTTGATCGACAACGCCATCGAAGTGGTCGTCGATGCCACCCACCCGTTTGCGGAACATATATCGGTCTCCGCGGCGGAAGCGGCACTGGCCACCCGCACCCCGCTGGTGGCGCTGCACCGGCCGGCGTGGCAGCCCGGCGACGGTGACCGGTGGATCGACGTCGCCGATATGCAGCAGGCCGCCGCCCGGGCGCGGCGCGACTACCACCATATTTTCCTCACCATCGGCAGGCAGCAGCTGGCACCTTTCGCCGCCGATGCAGACAACCTGTATGTCATCCGCTGTGTTGACCCGCCGGAAGTGCCGCTTCCGCCGCGCCACCGGCTGATACTGGACCGCGGGCCGTTTGATGTCGACGGCGAAAAGCGCCTGCTGAAAGGCAACCAGATTGATTGTGTGGTGACGAAAAACTCGGGCGGAAAAGCCACCATGCCCAAACTGCAGGCCGCCCGCAGCCTGGGCATCGATGTGATCATGGTCGCCCGCCCACCGCTTCCCGGGGGATCCGCCGTGACCTGTGTCACCACCGCCAGGCAGGCCATGCAGGTGCTCAGCGGCCTCTAGGGATTTTTTCCCGGGGGCACCACAAAGCCCGGGCGGGAAGGCGGACGACACAAAGCCCCCGCAAACAAGGAAGTGGGTTGTGCCGTTGTGCGGGGCACAACCCACCCGTCTTGCGGGGGCTTTTTCCCCGTTGCCTCAGGCTTCAGGGGGCGGGTTTGTTCTAGGGCCGCGGAGGAACCGGGATCGGCAGGTTCGAATCCCGGATCACGTTGAAAATCGTCGACCGCACCGGGCCGAGCAGGGTGCCGACCAGGTCGAGGGACAGGGCGACAAACAGCGCCCCCAACAGCACCTGCGCCCAGTCAGGTGACCCGTTGTACCACTTTTGGATCTCCGCCGATCCCAGTGCCGATGACGCCTGGGTGTAGCCGGGAAGGGGGACATCCTCCTGATACGTGGTGCCGTCGTCGCGGGTTTTTTCGACCGTGACCGTCACATCGGACGAGATCGGTGTGGTGCCCGGATTCTGCGGGTTGTCCTCGGCGGCGGCCGGCTGGATGGCGGCGGCGGCCAGCGACAGGGCCGTGGCTGCGGCAAGGGCGGTACGGGTGAAGCGGTGGGTGGTTGCTCGCATGAGTTCGACTTGAATCTTCCTCGTCTTGGGGGCCGGTACCGGATGCGGTGGGGCACACGGATTGTTTTGTCTCAAAGCAAAAAATGCCCGGCACAACTTGAAATCGCCACCTGGTGGCTTACCCGTATCAAACGCCGGGACACCGGAAACTGTTACACAGCTTTCCGGTGACACGGTGGCCGGGTGCGGCGGTATGGGGCCCGCGGGGGGCGTCACTGCCCCGATTGTAGTGGGTCAGTGTCCGGTTGATGCAATTGGTAGGTGCGCGGGGTGTAGACCCTGGGTCCGTCCGGGCCCCGGCTGATCCGGGTGGTCGACGCCCCGACAATGACCATGGTGCGCATGTCAACGCGTGCCGGATCGACGCTGTCGAGGGTGGTGACGGTGACTTCCTCCCCGGCGGTGCCGACTGCCCGGGCAACAACCACCGGTGTATCACCGGTGCGGTATTCGGCGACGATGCGCAGCATCGAAACCAGGGATTCACGGCGGGTTTTCGATGCCGGGTTGTAGACGGCGAAAGCCATATCCGCCGCTGCCAGCGCCCTGATCCGCGTCTCGATAATCGCCCAGGGTTTGAGCCTGGTCGACAACGAGATCATGCCGAAATCATGACCCAGGGGAGCACCGACCCTGCTGGCCACCGCCTGCGCGGCGGTCATGCCGGGGATCACCGCGATATCGATGTCCCGGTAGCCGTCGGTGTCGGCGGCCTCGAACACGGCGGTGGCCATGGCAAACACCCCCGGATCCCCGGAAGAGACCACCGCCACGTTCCGCCCGCGGGCCGCGAGATCCAGTGCCATCACGGCCCGCTCGTGCTCGACCATGTTGTCACTGGGGCGGGCGGTCTGCCAGTCGGCGAGTGCCACCCGCTTGACGTAGGTGTCGTAGCCGACAATGTCGGTGGCTGAAGCCAGTGCTTCGGTGGCCTCCGGGGTGGTCCAGCGCCCCGGCCCCGGCCCCAGACCGACCACCGTGACTTTTCCGGGTCCACCGTGGTCTTGCTGCCGGGAGGCGGTGGCGTTGCGGCAGTCGGCGGAAGGTATTTGCACCACCGCGAAATAAGGCACCTGGTCGGCGGTGGCCTGCAGCAGCGGGATGGTTGTTTCCCCTTCCATCCCCACCCGGATGGCCACCACCGCCCGGTCGGCGACCCCGGCGGTGACAAGCGCCCGGCGTACTTTGCCGAAAGTGCGGCCCAGTTTCATGATCACCGCACTGTCGCAGGCCCGCACAGCGGCGACGATCTCTTCTTCGGTGGCGGTTGCCGGGATAATCGACAACACCTCGTTGTTTTCCGCCAGCGGCAGGCCGGTGACGGCCGCCGCAGCCCCCACCGAGGAGATACCGGGGATGATCCGGGCCGACGACGCCAGGGGGCGCAGCCGGCGCAGCAGATGCTGCTGGGAGGAATGCAGCATTGGATCGCCCACAGAGACCACCGTGACATTGCGTCCGGCCCGCAGATGCCCCCCGAGGCGGTCAACGGCCCGGTCATAGAACTCGCCCATCGCCCCGGCGTAGCCGCCCGGGTGGTCGGTGGTGCCGGTGGTGACCGGATAGACCAGTTCCTCGGTGATGACATCATCGGGCAGATAGGCCGCGACGGTGTGCAATGCGTGTGATGAGCCGGATTTTTTCGCGTGGAAGGCAATCACATCGGTGGCGCGGAGAGCGTTGACGCTGGCCACGGTGAGCAGATCCGGGTCGCCCGGTCCGGTTCCAATGCCGGTGAATCTACCGGGGCGTCGGGTGGGGGTGGTGGGGAAGTTATCGGTCACGGTGGGGGTGTTCCTACAGTATTTCTTCTTTGGTGGCCAGTGCATTCAGGGCGGCGCAGGTAATCGCCGACCCGCCGCGCCGTCCGTGCACGGTAATGAAGTCGATCCCCAGCCCGGCGGCGTCGGCGGCCAGCGCGGCCTTGGATTCCGCGGCGCCGATAAAACCGACCGGGCAGCCGATCACGGCGGCAGGCCGCGGCCGGGCCGGATCGGCGGCCAGCCATTCCAGGAGGAAAAACAGGGCGGTCGGGGCGTTGCCGATGGCCACGACCGCACCGTCGAGATGCTCCTCCCACAAGGTCACCGCGGCCGCCGTGCGGGTGGTGCCGAGTTCTGCGGCACGCCCGGCCACCCGTGGATCCCCCAGCAGACACATCACAGTGTTGTCGGCGGGAAGCCTGCTGCGGGTTATCCCGCTGGCCACCATGGACACATCGGTGACAATCGGGCAGCCATTGTCGAGGGCGGTTCTGGCGTTGGCCACGGCCTGCGGGGAAAATTCTATGTCCCCGGCCAAATCCGTCTGCCCTGAGGCGTGGATCATTCTCACCGCGACGGTGGCCTGGTCAGGGGTAAAGCGCGCCAGATCGGATTCGGCGCGGATGGTGGCAAACGACCGGCGGTAAATCTCTTTTCCGTCGGTGATGTAGTCGTAGGGTGCGGGCATTGCTGCGGCCTTTCATCAGGCGGGGACAACCGGCGGCGGTCCCCCGGTAGACCCCCGAGCCTACCTGTTTGGTGTTACTTGTGTCGTGGGCGTGGTGGGTGGTGCCGCCGGCCCGGTGATCTCGTACTCGCCGTCCCCGACGGCCAGATAGTCGGTGTAGGCGCCCCGCGGGTGGCCGCAGCGGCGGGGGCAGCCGGACACGTGCACGGGGATTTCCGGCCCAGTCCCCGAGGCCACCAGTGCGGCGGCATCCCGCCGGGTGTCGGACAGTGATTTCGCGCATCCCGGCTTTCCGGTGCAGGCGGTCACGGCCAGCCACGGCGACCCGGCGTCGAAGACAAGTCCTGTCCGGGGGGCGAGCTTGACAAACGCCTCGGCGACATCCTCGGCCAGATTGTGCACCATCACCGTATGCCGGGTGGTCGCTGTTGTGGTGGCCCCGGTGGCCGCGATAAGTCTGGCCGCCGTCGACGACAATGCGCCGAACGGCAGTCCCGCCCCCAGGGTCACCGTCGCGTCGGGGTTGTCGTGCCAGCCGACCGGTACCGGTGGGGCGGGCGCAGGGGTGGCTGCCGGCCGGTCGCACCCGGTCCGCGCCCCGGCGGCGGCCATGGCCGCCAGCAGCCGGTCGTGGGCGGCGGGTTGTTCGGCGACCCGCCATTTGTTGCCCCGGATTTCCTGCCAGCAGCGCGCGCCCGCGGCATAGACGGCCGGCAGATCCGCCGCCCGCGCCGTCAACACGGTGCACCGCCCCCCGAGAAAAAGACGAAAGGGGGTCTCCGGGGTGATCTCGGTGAGATACCGGGCGGTCACCGGCAGGGTGGTTGACGGGGGATGGGTCACCGCCTGCTCGGGGACGGCACCGAAATCGGGTTCGCTTTCGGCGACATCACCGCTGCCGTCGTCAACTCCGAACAGGGTCCGCCCGGCAAGCCCGGCCACAACCGGGTCGGCGCACAATGCCTCATCGATCCGGTGCGCCAGGGGGTGAAGCACCGGGGTGTGGCCGCTGACAATGATGTTGCGCATCCGGTCGTGTGTCGGGTGGGCCAGGAAACCGGCGTCGGCCACCGCCTGGCTGAACGCGGCGCGGTCTGCGTCACCGATGGTTCTGATCTGCAGGTTTCCGCGGGTCGTCAGGTGGATGCAGCCATCGCCGAAGGTGTCGGTGAGCTCGGCCAGCGCCTCCCAGTCGGCGGGCTCGAGATGCCCGCCGGCCGCCCTGATCCGGCCGATGAAGCCGTCTTCGGCCCGGTGCATGGCAATCGCCCCCGGACAGGCGTCTGTCCGGCTGCGATCGCCCAGCACCATGCAGGAGCTGATTGCGTGACTGGGTGACGGGGTGTTGGTGGTGCTCACAAACGCTGACTCTAACCCACCGGGACCCGGGGGGACCAACCGTGCACCGGCGGGCACAGGATAGTCTTGCCTTGTTTGAAAACCACTGGTGGCCCCATGTTTTCCGGCAAAAAGTTCTGCCCCCACCCCGGCGGCCGTGCACCGCGCATGGCCGGAAAAAAATACGGGGCCGGTGGGCACGGCCATTCCGTGATTTCTTCCACCGCGCCGCGCGCCCCGGCGCCCGGTGGGGCACCGGGAAAGACCACGGCCGTGGCCTGCACCAGCCCCGGTGCGGGCGGCAGGGGAGTGCAGCATCGGTGACAACCGTGCCGACTTTATCGGCCCACCGAGGCCGGGCGGGTAGACGATAGGCTGTACGGTATGGCCCTTTTTTCCCGCAGCACACCGCTTGCACGGCCCTATTCGCCGGTGCGGCTGATGCGCACCTGGTCGAAAATCGGGGTGCCGCTGGTGGCTGATTTCTGGACCCAGGTGCTCAAGGAATCAGCCGAGGAGTTCCTCACCGATCAGCCGGTGCGTCCCTGGCAGATCCAGGGTGTGGCCCCCACCGGTGACACCCGCCGATCCCCGGTCATCGATGCCGCAACCGCCGCAGCCATGGATGCCGCCTCGATCCGTGGTTTTTTCGGCCTTGACCGGTGTCCGCGGCAGGCTGTGCGCCTGCCGGGGGATGCCGCAGCCGGCGATGTGCTCCGCACGGTACCGGTGACCGTGCTGGGAACACCGAAAGTCATACGCCGCTGTGCCGCGACGCGCTTTGACTATGTCACCCGTGACGATCGGGGGGAACTGATCCCGGCCGGGGCGGTTGTGGTGCGGCCGGAAAAAACCCCGGCACGGAAAAGACCGCTGGTGGCGGTGGCGCCGTCAACCCAGGGGGTGGCCCCGCACTGCGATCCTTCCCGCAGCTGCCAGGTGGGGGTGAGGGTGTCCTCCCAACCGGTTGATGCCGTCATCGCCTACGAGCTGCCGGTGATTTTGGCCCTGCTGGCCAAGGGCATGGATGTGGTGTTCATCGACTATCCGCGGGATCCGGCCACCGGTATCCAGCTCTACGCCAACCACACCGCCGCCGGGCGGGCGCTGATTGACGCGGTGGTGGCGGCCGGGCAGCTGGGGATTGATCCGGACGTGCCGGTGGGCCTGTGGGGGTTTTCCCAGGGTGGGGGTGCCACCGCCTGGGTCACCGACCACGGGGAGGAAACAGCCGCCATCAATGTCGCGGCCGCGTTCACCGGGGCACCTCCCTGTGATCTTCTGGAGGTCGGTGCCAGTGTCGACGGCGGGGCGGCCACCGGGGTGCTCTGCTACGCGATGGCCGCCCTGATTGCCACCCGGCCCGACGTACGGGCCGCCCTGCTGCCGGAGCTGTCACCGACCGGAATCGCGAAACTGCGGGCCAGCATCAGCACCTGTGCCGGGGGGACGGTCGTCACGGCAGGCTGGCGGCCCACCACCTCCTGGTCCAATGACGGCCGGTCGCTGGCGGAGCTGGCACTGGATATCGAACCGGTCAGGGCTGCCCTGTCGGCCCAGACACTGGGTGGGGGAACACCGCGGTGGCCGGTCCTTGTGGCCACCGCCAGGCATGATGATGTCATCCCCGCGGCCCAGGTGCGCAGGCTGGTACGCGCCTGGAAAGCCACCGGCGCCGAGGTGGTTTTCCACGACAACCGGCTGCCCGGTATACCACTGCGTACCGCCTCCAACCACTTCGTGCCCTACTACCTGATGCTTCCCGCTTTCGTCGACTGGCTGGCGGCCCGGCTGGCAGCCGCCGGGCGGTGACGGCCGCACCCTGCGGGGTTGCCCCACACCCGCACCCCGCGGTGCCCTAGACTGGGGCCGGTGCGCGCCGAAAGCGCCTATCGTTGCCACAAGTCCACAGCCACCGCGTGTCCGTGCCGGGACGTGCGGTACCCGCCGCCTGTCGCACGGTGTGCGCCTGCCACCGGTTTGTCCACGGACACGTGATCCGGTAGGTGGAAAGCCCCGGGCGATGACCGGGTGAGCGGTACCAGCCGACGGCGGCTGAACAGATAAAGTCAAGCCGCCCGCCTTGTCCCCAGAAGGGTTTTATGTCCGCCGTGATTGTTTTGCTGTCCACCTCCGACACCGACCTGTTGTCCGCGAAAGCCGCCAACGACCGGGAGCACGTCCATTTCCGTTTCGCCAACCCCAATGGGCTGACCCACGACCAACTGGACGCCATGCTGGAGGGGGCCGGCTGTGTGATCGTGCGGCTGCTCGGCGGTAAGCGGGCCTGGGAAACCGGGATCGAGCATATTTTGTCCACCCCGGTTCCGGCCATCTTCGTCTCCGGGGAACTGGCCGTTGACGCCGAACTGACCGAACTGTCGACCGTCGCCGCCGGCACGGTCACCAGCGCGCACACCTACCTGGCCGAAGGCGGGGCCAAAAACCTCGAGCACCTCTACCGGTTTGTCTCTGACACGGTGATGCTCACCGGCCTGGGCTTCGACGAACCGGAACGTATGCCGTTCTGGGGCCACCTGGACCGCCCGGAGTTCACCGGTGCAACCGATGCGCCGCGCATTGCGGTGATGTATTACCGGGCCCAGCATCTGGCGGGAAATACCCGCTACATCGACACACTTGCCGATGCCATCGACGCCGCCGGGGGGCACGCCATCCCCATCTACTCGGCATCGCTGCGCACCGCGCCGAAAGAACTTCTCGACGAACTGGCCACCATGGATGTGCTCATCACCACGGTGCTGGCGGCCGGCGGCACGAAACCCGCCACAGTGGGTGCCGGGGGCGATGACGAGGCGTGGAATGTTGAACAGCTCGCCAACCTCGACGTGCCGATCATCCAGGGGCTTGCCCTGACCAATCCGCGTGAGCACTGGGCCGACTCCGACGATGGCCTGTCGCCCCTGGATGTGGCAACGCAAGTGGCGGTCCCCGAATTCGACGGCCGCATCATCACCGTGCCGTTTTCCTTCAAGGAATACGACCCGGACGGCCTGATCGCCTATGTGCCCGACAAGGAACGCTGCCAGCGACTGGCCGGCATTGCGGTCAACCACGCGAAACTGCGGAAAATCCCCAACAAAAACAAGCGGGTCGTGGTCATGCTCTCGGCGTACCCGACCCGGCACGCCCGGATCGGCAACGCCGTCGGCCTGGACACGCCGGCCTCGACGCTGCGCATCCTGCACGCCATGGCCGACGCGGGCTACAACCTGGGCGACACCTCGTCAATCCCCGGTTACGACGACTTCGACGGTGATGCGTTCATGCACGCCATCATCGATGCCGGCGGCTACGACGAAGAATGGTTGACCGAGGAAGTCATCGCCACCAATCCGCTGAAACTGGCCAAAGACGACTACCTCGACTATTTCAGCACCCTCCCTTCCGCCATGCGGGAAGAAATGGAGGAGCACTGGGGCGCAGCGCCGGGCACCCACTACGTCAACCCGGCCACCGGCGAGATCTACATCGCGGGATTGAAATTCGGCAATGTGGTGGTCATGGTGCAGCCGCCGCGCGGATTCGGCGACAATCCGGTCGGCATCTACCACGACCCCGATTTGCCCGCCAACCACCACTATCTGGGCACCTACCACTGGCTGCGGAAAGTTTTCGGCGCCCACGCGATCGTGCACATGGGAAAACACGGCAACATGGAGTGGCTGCCCGGCAAAACCGTCGGCATGTCCGCCGAATGCTACACCGACCAGGCGATCGCCGACCTGCCGCTGATCTATCCCTTCCTGGTCAACGACCCCGGTGAAGGCTCACAGGCCAAACGCCGGGCACACGCCACACTGGTCGACCACATGATTCCCCCGATGGCCCGGGCGGAAACCTACGGGGACATCACCCGTTTGGAGCAGCTGCTCGACGAGCACCAGAACATCTCGGCGATGGATCCGGCGAAACTGCCCGCCATCCGGCAGGAAATATGGACACTTTTGACCGCCGCAAAGATGGACAAGGACCTCGGCTGGGAGAAACGCCCCGACGAAGAGGTCTTCGATGACATGCTCATGCACATCGACGGCTGGCTGTGCGAAATCAAGGACGTCGCCATCCGCGGCGGGCTGCACATTCTGGGCAAACCCATCGGTGGTGACATGCGCCTGGATCTGGTGCTGGCCATGCTGCGCGCCCGCCAGCTGTGGGGCGGGGAAACCGCGGTACCGGGGCTGCGGGAAGCACTCGGCCTGTCGGAGGCGGGCGATGAAACCCGCACCCGGGTCGACAGCATTGAAACCATTGCCCGCGGCATTGTGATCGAGCTGGATGACGCCGGGTGGGATGAATCCGCGGTGGACGCAATAGTCGACCGCGCGGATCTGCCGGAATCAGCCGACACAGACACCGTCAAGAAGATCATGCGGTTCGCCGCCGGCGAGATTGTGCCGCGGCTGAAACAAACCCCGCGGGAAATCAGCCAGGTGCTGCACGCCCTGGACGGCGGTTTCATTGAGGCAGGCCCTTCCGGATCGCCCATGCGCGGACTGGTCAATGTGCTGCCCACCGGCCGCAACTTCTATTCCGTCGACCCCAAGGCACTGCCCAGCCGTCTGGCGTGGGAAACCGGCCAGCTGCTGGCCGACAGCCTCATCGAGCGCTACCGGAAAGACCACGACGGTTCCTACCCGAAATCGGTGGGGCTGTCGGTGTGGGGAACCTCGGCGATGCGCACCTCCGGCGACGACATCGCCGAAGTCTTCGCCCTTTTGGGCGTGCGCCCCGAATGGGACGAAGCCTCCCGGCGGGTCACCGATTTAAGTGTCATCAGCCTGGAGGAACTGGGGCGGCCGCGCATCGACACCACAGTGCGGATCTCCGGGTTTTTCCGCGACGCGTTCCCGCATGTGCTGGCACTGCTCGATGATGCGGTGCAGATGGTGAAAAACCTCGACGAACCGGAGGAGATGAACTACATCCGGGCACATGCCTTAGCCGACGGATCCATCGACGACCACACCCTGCGCATCTTCGGCTCGAAACCGGGCACCTACGGCGCGGGCCTGCTGGAGCTGATCGATTCCGGCAACTGGCGCGATGACCAGGACCTGGCGGCGGTCTACACCACCTGGGGCGGCTACGCCTACGGCCGCGGCATCGAGGGCAAAGAAGCCGCCGAGGACATGAAAACCGCCTACCGGCGCATCCAGGTGGCGGCGAAAAACATGGACTCGGCCGAACACGATATCGCCGACTCCGACGACTACTTCCAGTTCCACGGCGGCATGGTCGCCACGGTCCGCGCTTTGACCGGCGAGGACCCGGAAGCCTTCATCGGCGATTCCACCCGGCAGGAAACCGTGAAAACCCGTACCCTGCACGAAGAATCCCGCCGCGTGTTCCGTGCCCGGGTGGTCAATCCCCGCTGGCTGGAGGCCATGCGCAGGCATGGCTACAAGGGTGCCTTCGAGATGTCGGCCACCGTCGATTATCTGTTCGGCTACGACGCCACCACCAACCTGATGGATGATTGGATGTACGAACAGCTCACCGAGTCATACGTCAAGGATCCGGACAACCGCGAGTTCTTCAAAAAATCCAACCCGTGGGCGCTGCGGGATATCTCCGAACGGCTGCTGGAAGCCGCCGACCGGGGCCTGTGGGAACAACCAACCGAGAAGTCCCTGGAGTTGCTGCGGGAGACGTTCCTCGAGATGGAAGGCGACCTGGAAGACCGGCAGGGACAATAGACCGGCGGGTCACACAAGCAGGGGCACAATCCCGGTTGCACAGCCCCTGTCGAGCAAATAACATGGCAAGGCATTCCTAAGGTCTTTTTCTCTGGAGGTTCGCTGTGCCTGCCGGTCGCCTGACCACCCGCTCCCTTCTTGCCTGCGCAGTCTTCGGCGCAGCGTCCGCCCCCTTTGTCTGGGCGGCCATCGCGTTGAACACCGCCCTGGCGGCAGTCGCCCCGTGGCTGGCGTACCCCACCCCGGCACCGTTTATGGCCGGGGCACTGGTATCAGCCATGCTGATCCGCAAACCAGGGGCGGCACTGCTGGCGGGCATTGCCACAGTCATTGTCGGTCTCGGGTTGATGTCCCTGCTGACAACCGCATTCGTGGAGCTTGCGGCACTGCTTTTCCGGCCCCTGCTGCGTATCGGCGATGCCCCTCTGTTCGGCCGCCGGGTTCTGCTGTTCTCCTTGGCCGCCGGGGCGCTGTCCGGGGTCGGGCTGTCAAGCGGCATCTTCATGATTTCCGCGGTCCGTGAAGCCCTCCCGTGGGAACTGCTGCTGGCCGGATCAGTGGCCAAAATAGCCATCTGCGCCGGCTGGGGGCTTGTCAGCTTCTTTATTGCCAAAGCACTGTACAACGTCGGCGTCAACCCGCAGGGCCTGCGTCCGGCAGCGGACAGCCGAACCCCGTGAGCACCACACCACCTCCCGCGCTCACCCTTGACGGTGTCACCCTCACCCACGCCGACGGGCACAGGGTCATCGACAATCTGTCGCTGGTTGTCGACAAAGGTTCCTACACAGTCCTGACTGGCCCGTCGGGCTGCGGGAAAACCACCCTCGCACACGCACTGTCCGGCATATTGCACAACAGTCTCGGGGGAGAGGTCACCGGGACCATCACCGTGGCCGGGGAGGACATCGCCTCTGTTGCTCCTGCCAGACTCTCGGAACTGGTGTCTTTCGTGTGGCAGTTCCCGGACCGCCAGATGTGCGCACGGACAGTTGCCAACGAAGCCTGTCTTCCCCTGGACTTCCGCAATGTTGAGGCGGCGGTCGGGGACGCGGCCGCGGCCGAGATGCTGGCCACGGTCGGCCTGGGGCACATCAGCTGCGCTGTGGATCCGCTGGCACTGTCCGGCGGGCAACAGCAGCGGCTGGCCTTGGCGGCGGCGATCGTCCAAAACACGCCGCTGTTGATTCTTGACGAGGCCACCGCCGCACTGGACGCCGACGGTGCCGCCCGATTCAAGGAAATACTCGCGAACTTGCGGCGGAACCGTGATCTGACGGTCCTCGCCATCGACCATATGCCCGCCCGCCACGATGGCCTGGCCGACCGGATTCTGGTCATGGACCAGCATGGCCGCATCGTCACCGATGCACCGTTTGTCCCTCCCGCGGGACTACCGGTGCCACTGTGCCGCACCTTCGGGGTGCGCACTCCACACCCCAAAGACCTGCCACCCGCACAGCAGCAGTCGCCTGACACGCACCCCCCGCAAACGCCCGTTCTTAAGCTGGTGGATGCCGGTTACCGGTTGGATGGCACCACCATCCTGGAACCGGTGTCCCTGATACTGCGCAGGGGGGACACGGCTGTGGTCCGCGGCCCCAACGGCGCCGGAAAAACCACTCTGCTGCGCATGATCGCCGGAGAAATCACCGGCACGGGCACCATTGTCCCCGACCGGAGGAAGCGACTGGAAAAAGGAATCGCCTGGGTGGACCAGCGCAGCGCGCAATTGACCACCGGTCGCAGCGTCGACGAGGAAATGGTCGGCGCCGTCACCCACGGACAAACCACGGATCCGGCGCGGCTCACCGACAAACAACGCGATGAGATCGACACACTTCTGGCCACCGCCGGGCTGGATGATCTCCGGGGCAGGCACCCACTCCGGCTGTCCGGTGGCCAGCAGCAGCGGCTGGCGGTGGCGGCAGCTGTAGCCCAGCAGCCGGAGATACTGTTGTGCGACGAACCCACCACCGCCCAGGACGCCGACGGTGTGGCCGCCATCGCCGGGCTTCTCCGGTTCCACAGCCACACCCGCGCGACTGTCGTGGTCACCCACGACGACTTTTTTGCCGCATCCGTCCACCCCTGCGCCACACTTGTCATCCCCGCCGCCCAAAATACTCTGCCACAGCCGGGCACCCACGACGCTGAGCCGGACACGGCCCCCCGTTACCGGAGTTTTCTCCATCCCCTGACTTTGGTGGCAATCCTTGTCACGGTATGGCTTTTCGCCGTGCGCCACACCAGTTTCCCCGAGCTTGGTTTTCTGGCCGGGGCGATGGCGCTGGTCGCCTTGTGGCAGGCAGTGGTACTGGCGGCGGATGTCCTTGTCAAACGCCTGCTTGCACTGACTGCGGGGTGCGCGGTGTCCTGGTGTGGTTTCGCCTTGTGGATACCCCGCGGCCCGGATCCCCAGACCGTGTGGCCCGGCTTTTTTCTTTCGAATGGACAGATGGAGGCGGCGCTTTTGCCGACCGCCCAACTGTGGGTACTGGGTTTTTCCGCAATCTCGCTCATGGCGTTCATCGACGGACAGTCACTGCGCGACAGCATCATCAGGATTTTCAAGGTGCCCTACCGCTACATGGACACGCCCGGGTATGCCCGCCGTTTCGCCACCCGCATCCGCCGCGACAGCCGTCGCGCGGCCCACAAGCGGAAACTGACCACCCGCGGGCGCCCGCTGCTTCTGTGGCGGGTAAAAATGCTGCTGCCGGTGGTGGTGGCGTCGTTGACCGACAGCGGCTATCTCTCCGATGCTCTCGACGGGAAGGGATTCGGGTTAACCGCCATGCGCACCCTGCGCCATGCCCGGCCGCTGGCCGCACGCGATACTGCGGCGCTTGTTCTTTTCTTCATCTGCATCGCCGCCGCACCGGTGTTTCTGTGACACAGCCGGCACAGCATCAGGCGCCCGGATTTTTCTTCTCCGCGAAATAGTTGGTCTCCGAGGGGCCGTCGGTGACTTCGTCGCGGGGAATCTTCCACCAGTTGATGCCCCACGTCGGATGGATTTTCACCCACCACATCAAGGCCCTGAAACCCCCATCGGTCTGCGAGCCGTACGGTGGGCTGCTTTCATCAGAGCGGACCACCCACCACAGGGTGAACACATGCCAGCCGGCGATGACCATCAAAGCGGTGAAAAACGCCGACCAGCCGGGCAGTACCGCCACCCAGATCACAGCGGCCAACAGCACCAGCTGGCTGAGCGCACAAAGACACCACAGACCGAGGTAGGCAAAAACGATGCCGCCGGTGGGCGCCCAGTTGGCGATAATGTAGGCCCGCTGCCTGGTTCGTGTGACCGGGATGAAGCTGAGCTGCTCAAGTTCCGGTTCAATGCGATGTGGGGTGTAACCGAACATGATTTCGTCAAAATCTCCTTCAACCTTGAAACCCTCAACGATCCGCCCCATGACGGGGAACCGGTCAGGAAAACCTTCCGTGCAAACCCGGTGACAGTCTGAGCGTTCACACAAAGGCAATTTTTTTATTCGTTAACTGGATTGTTTTGACTTGTCTTGTGTGGCGGGGCGCGGATAGTCCGCCGGAACCGCGAGCGGTCGCGCACAATTTTTCACGGTGAACGGTGCGCGCCTCGAATCAACCAAAAAGGCACCGTGCCGGTAGAGAAGCTCGAGGAAAGAAACCCCAATCGGATCAGGAACTTCTTTGCCACCTTCTTTGCCTCCGCGCTTTTTCCGCCCCGTGATGAATGTGTCCAGCCACAACCCGACACGAATGAAGAGGTCCCTGTTGCGGAACACGATCAGCCGTTCCGGCATGGTCGGCCCCTCGGTGAGGTGGGCGGCAGAGAGTTCTTCCGCCTCCAGCAGGAAAGCGCCGATGAGCTTCATGAGTTCGATTTGGGAGGGCAAAAGCTGTGTGCGGCGGAGAACGTACTCATCAAGATTTCCGTATGCTGCACTTTTGGTGGTGGCCGTCTGGTAAGGCAGGAAGTCGGCCTGCGCGATCAACGCATTGCGTTTATCTTGATCAGTCAGATCCGAAAACGCCCCGAGTCGCCGGACCAGATGGTCGGGTTTGTCACCGGGTGGGTTGATTCGGTCGCAGTAGTAGCTTCCATAATCCGGCGCGCTTTTTTCCGGGGCATTCTCCTCGCCGCTGATCTCCATCTGCAGTGGTGTCAAAGCATCAGCCCCCATCAACTCGCCGAGATTGTGAACCTGCCGTATGACGGCCGCTTCCCGGTTGCGATCCCGGTCAATGTTTTGCGGCGAGGGTTTTGTGGCCCGTTGTTTCTCGGTCATACTGTCCCACGCCCGCTGTGCACGCGGCAACCACCCTGCGTCAGGCTCCAACCTGTCGTCGAAGCCGGGATTGGAAAGGACTGCAAACAGTCCCGGGAGTTCATCACCGCCGAAGTGGGCCGGTTGGGGGATTACCGGACATACCGGGTCCGTGTCCGCTTCTCCGAAGACGCGTTCTGTGTATTCTTTCCATTCGCCGTCATCCAGATCGGAATAGAGACTCAGCGCAAATGCCTCGAGTCGACGCAGATCAGAATCCCGCAACCTGTTGTCGTCCCTGTTGCCCTTTGTGGCAATCTCCACCTGCCTGAGCACTTGCCAATCTTGCGGATGCACGAGCAGCTGCAGTGGGGTAGGAGTCCCCCCGCACCCGCCCGGGGGTGTGTGGTCTGTACCCCACGTATCCTCAATCCGCAGCGCTTTAAACGAGGCATCTTTTTGCGCGAGTTCCTTCACCTGTTTGCGCAGCGCATCGTAGAGCACTCCGGCGTCTTGAACACTGAGGTCTTTTTGTGACGATTTTTCCTCCGTGTCGGTTCCCAACCGGATTTGATTGCTGAGGTAGCCACGTTCTTTCAGATAATCGGCGATCGCTGTCGGATATTCCCGCCAAAAGGCTGTGAAAGATTCCTTCTGCTTCTGCCACGAGCATTCCAGTATGAACGGTCGATCAGAAGGCGTGGATTCAGAAGGGGTGGATTCCGCGTTTGCATCCTCAGCCATAGTTACCTAACAATTCGAATGGGAATTTTGCATTTCCGATGATACCTCCTTCGGAGCACCGGGAAAGTGTTGCTTTCCTCCCACGCCCGGCTGGTGTTCACGTGATCAACCTGTCATAAACCTGCAGGTTGCCTGTGCGTTGGCGGTCAGAGTCGCCATGTTGTTCGCCTTCAGCGATAACGGCCGGTTTCCGGGCAGATGAACCGGCGGCCCTCCGGTAGTGTGTGGGGCGTGCCTTTGATAATTGTTCTCCCGTACCTGTTGATTGAAGCCCTCGCGTTCTGGGGTGTGTCCCAGCTGATCGGCGTCGGCTGGGCGTTGATCCTGCTGTTCGTCTTCCTCTTCGGCGGACTGGCACTGGCCGCGCACGAGATGCGGTCGATCGCCATCAAAATGTCGGAGGGAAGGACAAGTGCCGGCAGGGGCGCAGGTGACTGGTCCCTGGTGGCAGCCGGCAGCGTATTCGTGGCTTTGCCGGGCTTTGTCACCAGCGCCATCGGCGCGCTGCTGATCATTCCGCCGACCAGGGGCCTGGTTCGTGGACTGCTGGCGAAAACGATCCGCAACAAAATCGAGGACATGGGTGTCCGCAGTTTCGAGATGACCCGGTCCTACGCCCAGAAAGACACCCGGACCTACGGTTCGTTTTCCGGCAACACCACGGTGACGAAAACCAGGACAGTTGAGCCCGATCCGGCCGAGGAAGAGGAAATCTCCCGCTGGTCCGACAAGGTCAACCCCGAGGATTTCACCGACGGCAAAAAATAGCCGCCCACCAACCACCAGGTTGATACCACCCGCATCACTCACCCCAGGACGTGATGCGGGTCGTGGTTTTTTCAAACCCCCGTCCCGCCGGCTGTTGCCGCCGCAGGGCCGGTACCCTGCAGATGGGATCCGCCCGCTGCGGCGCACCATGATCTATCCGACCCCCTCTTTACTGAAGAACACAAGGACAGTGACGCACACGTGAGTCAACCACACGCGGTGAAAACAACAGGTTTGTTTGTTCTGCGGCTCATTCTCGCCGCGTTTTCCGGCCTGTTGTGCTACGGGTCTTTCCAGCCGTCCGGGCTTTGGCCTTTGTCCATTGCGGGAGCCGCTTTACTGTGGGTGGCTTTAAGCCCCTGGGGAAGAAACAAACCGTCGCTGCCGTGGCTTGTCACCGGGGCGTTGCTCGCTTTCGTGCAGTCAATGGTCATGTACCTGCTGCTGCTTCCGTGGATCGGGGAACTGGTCGGCACACTGCCCTATGTGGCGTTGTCGGTCACCGAATCGTTGTATGCGCTTATTGTCGGTTTTTTCGGGGCGGCTCTCGCCCGGCGGCAGGTTCCGGGGGCCATCGGATTCGCTTTTTTGTGGGCCGCTGTCGAGTGGCTGCGTTCCACCTGGCCCTTCGGCGGTTTCGCCTGGGGGCGTCTGGCCTGGGGGCAGGTCGACAGCCCCTTGAAACAGATCGCCACTCTGGGAGGACCCGCACTGGTCAGCTTTGCCGTGGTGTTGCTGGGGGCCTGTGCGGCATCCATGCTGCTGACCCACTCGGTCAAGGGGATTGTCGTCAATGTGACGGCCCTGTTTGTGCCGCTGGTCCTGCTGATTATCAATGTGGGGGTCAATCCACCGTCGATCAACGATTCCTCACCGAGGGTGACTGTCGCAGCGGTACAGGGCAATGTTCCGCGGCTGGGGCTTGATTTCGCCGCCCAGCGCAAAGCTGTGCTCAACAACCACGTCAACCAGACGATCAATGGTCACAACCGGCCGGTTGACATGGTCATCTGGCCGGAGAATTCCTCGGATGTCAACCCCTTCGCCGACGACTCGGCCATGCAGGCGATCACCTCGGCGGTGAGATCGGTCAACGCCCCGATTCTGGTGGGAACGCTGACGAAAGACCATGTGGGATCACGCAACACAATGGTAGTGATCGATCCGGCCACCGGGCCGGGGGATATCCACAACAAGAAGTATCTGCAGCCTTTCGGCGAGTGGATGCCCTACCGGGATCTGCTCCGCCACGTCAGCCCCTATGTCGATTTGGCCAACGATTTCAAGCCCGGCCAGGGCGACGGCATCGTGCACATGCGCGCGGCATTGACCGGAAACATGGTCACCGTCGGAGTAGCCACCTGCTATGAAGTCGTCTTCGACAAAGCCGGCCGCGATGCGGTCAAACACGGTGCCGAGTTCCTGGCTGTTCCCACCAACAACGCAACATTCGGGTTCTCGGACATGACCTGGCAGCAGCTGGCCATGAGCCGCATGCGGGGAATCGAACTCGACCGTTATGTCGTGGTCGCCGCCACCAGCGGTGTTTCGGCGATCGTGGACAACAACGGTAAGGTGCTTGACTCGTCGAAAATTTTCACGCCGGCCACGTTGACCCGGGACATTGCGCTGTCGACACGGTTGACAACCGCCGCCCGCTTCGGAAATGCGATTGAAGCCCTGATAGCTATGATGGGTGGTATTGCCGCGGCAGTTGCTTTCGCCACGAGACCGAAGCCGCCGTCACGCGGTCGAAACAGAAAGAAGGACTGACTTCCCTTGAGTAAACCGAGTGATTCCACACTGGTGATCATCCCCACCTACAACGAGCGGGAGAATCTGGTCGACATTGTCGGACGCCTGCGCCAGGCCGAACCGGAGGTTGATGTTGTCGTCGTCGACGACAACAGCCCCGACGGCACCGGTCAGGCCGCCGACGAATTGGCAGCCGACGACGACAAGGTGCATGTGATTCACCGCACCGCCAAAAACGGACTGTGTGCCGCTTACTGTGAAGGGTTCGCCTGGGCTTTGCAGCGCGACTACCAGGTTATCTGTGAAATGGATGCGGACGGCTCGCATGCCCCGGAAGAGCTGCACCGGTTGCTGGATCGGGTCGATCAGGGCGCGGATGTGGTGATCGGTTCCCGCTACATTCCCGGCGGTGAGGTCAAAAACTGGCCGAAGAAACGCTTTTTCCTGTCCCGTCTGGGCAACATCTACATCTCGGCGGCATTGGGTGCCCAGCTGTCGGATATGACCGCCGGATACCGTGCCTACCGCCGCAGTGTGATCGAGGCACTCGATCTGGAAGAGCTCAGTAACGCCGGTTACATTTTCCAGGTGGATTTGGCCTGGCGTGCCGTACAGCGGGAATTCGATGTCCGTGAAGTCCCGATCACCTTCGTTGAAAGGCAGCGCGGCGAATCCAAGCTCGATTCCAGCTTTGTGACCGCCTCGCTGAAAGAAGTCACCAGGTGGGGCCTGAAACACCGCACCCGGCAGCTGAAAGATTTCGCCGAGGTATCAGCATCACTGGTCAAACACGAAGTCGGCAACAAGTTGTTCAAAAAATAACCCCGCCGGATCACTTTATGCCGCACAGAAGCTGTGCCTGTGCGGCCATACGCGCCAAGGCCCTCGGATTTTTCCGAGGGCCTTGGCGCGTGTGGATTACCGTGCCGCGATACGGCTCGCGGCAGAAGAGACTATTTTTTCTTCTTGGAGTTTTTCTCCGCTTCGGCTTTCGCCTGTTCTTCCTGCTGTTGTTTGAGCAGGCGGGCGGCATTCCGGCGGCGTTTGCGCAGCAAATCAATGCGCTCTTCGAGAAGCTCGTCGAGTTCTTCGAGACTGCGGCGTTCCCGGAGCATATCCCAGTGGGTGCGCGGCGGCTTGGCGGGCTTGGCTTCGGTGCCTTCACCTTCAACCAGCGTGCCCATCTGGCCGTTCTTGCACATCCACTCGCCGGGAATTTCGGCATCGTGGGCGAACGGGACCTCGAAGATGTCACCGGCGTCGGTGCGGTATTTCACCATTTTGCGCGGCGCAAGATCATGGTCACGGTCGGTTTCGTAGGAGACAGCGCCCATGCGGCTGCCGCGGAGTACACGATCTGCCATAACTTCTTATAACCATTCCTAACGGGGGTTCAAGCGGGATAAAGCGGATGGGATTGTCAGGTCAGCTTACGCCATCGCCCGCCACCCGGTCATTGCCGGGACAGCGGTGCAGCGGGCACACAGCCGTCAACCGTCCGGACTATCCAACGTGCCACGCAGCAAGTTTGTTCCCGGCGGCCGCCACAAAACGGTATGGCACCTGCTGCCGCTGCCACCCTTTTCGGGTGGGGGTGAGGTCTTGGGGCATGTGCGCTGCAGTTTTACCCTCTGGTATGACTTAGAGTTGTGAATCCGCGCAACCCGACCAAGCCAGGGGCTACCTGTTCCTGGTGCTCGAAACCGATACAGTCAACCGGTCGTGGACGTCCCCGCAAATACTGCTCGCATTCGTGCCGTCAACGGGCCTACGAGCAGCGCAACAATGTCTCGGGGACCTCGATACCCGATGACGCGGTCATTCTCACCCAGGAGCGGGCGAGCAATCTGTCGGATCAGTTGTTCCAGTTGCGTTGCGCCGCCGAAGACATTAAAACCGCCGCCCGGGAAGGCGCCCCGGCGTCGGAGATTTCCATGCTGTGCACAGAGCTTGTCACCCTGGCTGAAGCCATAGAACGCCTGCGGGTCAAAGCCACCAACCTTTAGTCGGCACACCCACCAATCACCCCCGCCAGCTGCCGTATCCCGTCCACCGCAGGCTGTGTCGGCCGCAGCAGCCGCGCCCGGCGCCGTGATGGTTGCAGCAGGCGACAGGCCACCTTGCAGCCCTTCCGGGCGTGATCCGGCCGCACCCGAGCGGGGCGGTTGTCACCAGCCCAAATGGTCAACACCCCACACAAGGCCCTAGCATTACGGGGTATGCGGACGATCAACAAGCCCTTTGTCATCATCACCGTCATTGCCGTCATCGTCATTACTTTGGCCAGTGTCGGCCCGACGGTCTACAGGGTTGTGACCACACCCGGTATCAAGACGGAAGCGCTTGACGCCGACGACGCCCAGCCGGCGTCAACCAACATCAACGGCAACTGGACGATTGTTCCGGGTGCAGGCCGCAATGCGACCCAGGTGGGATTCACCTTCCATGAGGCTCTTCCCGGACAGCGCAAAGACACCTCGGGATCGACCCACGCAGTCACCGGCAATGTCGTGGTGGCAGACAATACTCTGCAGTCCGCCGACCTGACGGTTGACACGGATACGCTGCGCACCGACATCAAAAAGCGCGACATCAACGTCAAGATGAAGATCCTGCACACCGACAAATACCCGACCGCAACGTTCACCACCGACAAAAAGGTTGATTTGTCCGGTATTCCCGCTGACGGCACCACCGGCGAGGTCGTCATTCCCGGAACCCTGACGCTGCACGGGGTCTCCCGGGAGGTTCAGCCGACCTTCACCGTGCTGCGCACCGGAAAACGGGTCCTGCTGTATTCGGATCTTCCCGTCAACCGCAAAGACTACGGAGTGGAAACACCGGAGTTCGTCGCGGCAGTCATCGCCGAGGAAGGCGAGCTGAATATTCGTCTTGACCTCGAGAAAACCGACCAGTAGCACCGATACACCAGATTGAGTGACATAAAAGAGGACACCGCCCTGCCATGATGACCGAACGCATGATCCCCTTCATCAAGCTCAGGGCATTCGCCATCGTCGTGTTCCTGGCATTCGTCGTCTGGAAACAGATGTGGCTGCTCGTCGGCCTGGGGCTGGTGCTGTTGGTTGTCTCCCTCTTCCAGCTGCGCAGTGCCCTCAAACATGTCGATGAGCAGCAGCGCCACCCACGGGAGGGGTAAACACCACCCAGTTGTGCCGTGCCCGTGCCATCCGCCGGAGCACACTGCCGGCACCGGGAGGAATTTCACGCAAAATAAGGGCTCCGCGTCGATTTTCCCGTGCCCCGACCCGCCAGATAAATAGCACCATTTAACAGGGTAGGGCACAACCGCGCCGGCAACGGTCACAGACAGCGTGCCGACACGGTGCAAACCCTGATCCCGCCGACCGGGTGCCGGAACCGGCCGGGGGACACCACCGGTCAAGCAATCGTCACCCGGTCCGGGCACCGCGCCGACAACCGAGTTCGTCCAAGCCGATGGCACACCGGCTTAGACCGATTGGCCCTGCGGCGTGCCGGGGCCGGGTGAAAACGCTCCGGCATGATGCCGCGCACGGGAGGTAAAAGATGGGAAAATTCTGTATTTTTTGTCACGGGTGACATAACAGGCCCACATTGTGGCACACGCCAAATCGGCCCCCAGACGGCCGGGAGGGGCTGTGATGCCACTAGATGGCTCTCGACTCCGCGGGGCACATACCTGACAGCCCGTCGCGGCCACCGCGGGGCATTGAACCGTCCGCGGACGGGCACCCCGCAATCAGATGTGCCGGTACGGTTGCCGGCGACACCGGGCTGACTGTCACCGCCGCAGCCTAAAAAACCGACCCGGGCGAAAGGCGTACCCGACCCATAGTCCGCACAGCCGACAGAAGACACCGCGGATGTCAGGCGCCGCCCGGAAAAACAGTTGGCGGTTAATGCAATGCGGTTCAGTCGGCACCGGCGCACAGGTGGACACTGTGGCCCGGTGATAAATCCGGCGGCTCCGTAATTGTCCGATAATGTACATTATGTCATTTTGGCAATGCGGCCGGTCACCTGTCGCGGCGGTTACTTCTTCCCCATGGCGGGTCCACCCGCGCGCACGGTTGGTGGTGCCGTGTGCGGGTTCCCGGGTGTGTGCGGGACGGGCGCCAACCACTGCCGTGGTCCTAGTTTTGGCCGATGTTGTTTTTCCCGCGGGCGTTGATGGCGTTGTTGACGAAGACACTGATGTAGTCGGCCACCAGGATCGGCGCGCGCAACGGGACGATGTGGCCGCAGCCGGCATCGACCACGGTGATCTGATTTCCGCGTGCGCGCACGAATTCCCCGTAGGATTTGGAACTGGCGATCAGCACCGCCGGTGACTCGGGCATCGGCGGCAACTGCACCGAGAGAATTTTCATCTCCCTGAAAAAAGCCCGTGCTTCCTCGTCGTAGGCTTTTCCTGTCGTATCCAGGCGCATCAGCTTCCGGTGCGGCAAATCCTCGGGAAGCGACGCGCTTGCGAACACGTCGAACATGCCGAATTTGTCGGAGATTCTGCTCAAAAAGGTGGTGCTGCGCATCAAGGCCACCGTCCGCGGATCGGTCGACCACCCGAACAGCTCATCCCCCGGTTCAATGAGAATCACCCCATCCGGCGGGCGGCGCATTTTCTCCATTTTCAGTGCCGCCATACGGGCGATCAGCCCGCCCAGGAAGTGGCCGACGAGAATCAGCGGCACACCATCAACAGCCTGGGCATCAATGACACACAGCGCATCGTTGATCATGTCGTCCACGTGCCGGTTGTCCCGCGGCGCCCCGGACAGCCCCATTCCCGCCCTGTCGTAGGCCACCAGACGGATACCGGGTTCCAGGGCCAGCAGTTCGTCGGCGACCGGCTCCCACATGGATTTCCCGGCCCCCAGGGACGCATCGAGGATCACTGTTGCGGTGGGGTCACCGGCTATCGTTCCGGCAACCCGGGCGGACAGACTGTGTCCGGCCGTGGTGGGTATCTGCTGGATACGGCTATCGGCGAAAGATCTGTTCATCATGAATTAACTGCGGCTGCTTTCGAGGCGCGCCGCCAATGCCGGGCACAACCGGCGGCCAGTGACGCGAAACGGTAGACAAAGAAAGCCTGGAAGCTGGTGCACAGGCTGCCAGCCGAGTCTAGCTGTTTGCGCCCAGCCACCACGGATGACGGTTGTCGCCCACACCGTGCACTCCCCTGACCTGCACACCTGTTGAACAATGGTGTCGATCGGGGGCACTGCGCGGCGGCACCACCCACCCGGCCCGGACACACCTGAAGCAGGCCCGATAACCCCTTATCGGGGGCACTAGGTGCAGCACGGGGGTGCGTTATCTGTCAAAGTCCCTCCCGATCGTTTTACCATTCGGTCTATGAAAAAGCTGCTTGGAACCGATCCCTCTCTCTACACCAGACCGGAAGGTGCACTCGCCCAACCGGACAGGGTCCCCGACAACCGGGCAATGGGTACCCCTCAGGCGCTGGTAGAGGAGCTGGCGGGGATTGTCGGGCGCAGTAATGTCGCCGACCGGATTTCGGATTTGGTGCGCTACGCCTCTGACGCCTCGCCGTACAGGACGGTTCCGGCTGCGGTGGCCAAAGCACGCAATGCCGCTGATGTGGCGGCCCTTATGCGGTGGGCCGGACGCACCGGGCACCACATTGTGTTCCGGGCCGCGGGGTCGTCGCTGAACGGCCAGGCCATGACCGACGATGTGATGGTGGATGTCAAAACCCACTTCACCGGCATGAAGGTTCTTGACGGCGGGCGGCGCATCTGGAGTCGACCGGGTGTTGTTCTCGGCGACGCGCAGGCGGTGCTGGCCCGCCACGGCTACATGATCGGCGCTGATCCGGGGAGTACCTCTGTGGCGTGCATCGGCGGCATTGTGGCCGACAACTCCGGCGGAATGCGCTGCACCATTGAACGCGACAGCTACCACACCATCGAGGATGCGGTGATGGTGTTGGCCAGCGGCACCCTGGTCGATACCCGGGATCCGCACTGCGGGGACAAACTTGCCGAAGACGAGCCGGAAATCTACCACGGTCTGCTGCGGCTGCGCGATGAAATCCGTGCCGATGACGAACTGGTTGATTTGTTGCGCCGGAAGTTTTCCATCAGGAACACCAACGGACTGCGCATCGATGCTTTCCTCGACGAAGACGCCCCGGAACGGATCCTGATGAAACTGATGGTCGGTTCCGAGGGTATTTTCGGCTGCCTGACCGAGGTCGTGCTGCGCACCGTCGAGCTGCCGCGGGTCAAAGCCACCACGTGGGTGATTCTGCCCGACCTGAAACAGGCGGCCAACTATGTCCATCCGCTGATGCAGACCGGCGCTATTGCCTGTGAGCTGCTGGTGGCTCCGGTGATGAAAGCCGCGGTGAAAAACTTCCCGTCGGCCGATCCCGCCTGGGAGCAGATGCCCGACCAGGCCGGTGCCCTCCTGCTGGAGGTCGGCGGCGCCGATGACGCCGAGCTGCAGGAAAAAATCGCCGCCTGCACCGCTGTTCTTGAGGGGGCTGACTTGGTGCAGCCGCTGGATTTCACCAGCGACGACGACAGGATGCGCGGAGCCTGGCAGATCCGCAACGGACTTTTCGGCCTGGTCGGCGAATACCGCAGGCCCGGGTCGACCATGATCACCGAGGATGTGTGTTTCCCGCCGGCCCAGATCGGTGAAGCATCCGCGGAGCTGCTCGATCTTCTGGTCGCCTACGACTATCCGCCGATGGTGATGGGGCATGCACCCTTCGGCAACCTGCACTTTTTCATGACCCCGATTCTTGACGACGACAAGGAGCGGGAACACTACTCGCGATTCCTCGACGACATGGCCGAGCTGGTGATCGGCAAATACCAGGGGTCGCTGAAAGCCGAGCACGGCACCGGCGTGAATATGGCGCCCTTCGTCAAATACGAATGGGGCGACAAGGCCTACTCGATGTTCTGGAAGGTCAAACAGCTGCTCGACCCGCAGGGGATCCTCGCCCCCGATGTCAAGCTGACCCGCTCGCAGAGCATCCATCTGGAAAACTTCAAATCCTTCCCGCAGGTCGAAGAGGAGCTGAGCGGCTGTGTCGAATGCGGCATGTGCGAGCCGGTGTGCCCGTCCCGCCATGTCACCGTCACCCCGCGGCACCGCATTGCGCTGCGCCGGGAGATGGCCCGGCAGCCGGAAGGTTCCCCCGTGCTGGAAAAGCTGCAGGAACAGTACGACTGGGATGCTGTCCAGATGTGTGCCGCCGATTCCACCTGTGCGATCGCCTGCCCGGTCTCTATCGACACCGGCAAAGTAATGAAACAGCTGCGCGGCAAACAAATCACCGATGCCCAGAGCCAGGCGGCGCTGACAACCGCCCGCTCCTATGCGATTGTGGAAAAAGCGGCCCGTGCCAGTGTCAAGGCGGCCAACCGGGTGGGTAATGCCGCCGGTTTCGGGCTGCTGAAAGCCGCGGCCGATATGGGCCGCGGGTTCATCTCCTCCGATGTGCTGCCCACAGTGCCCGGTCCCCTGCCCCAGGCCGCGTCGGCCGCCCTGCCGCACACCAGCAGGCACAATGCCACAGCCGTTTATTTCCCGGCCTGCATCAACCGTATTTTCGGCAACCCCAACGGCGCCCCGGCCGACCAGCTGTCGATTACCGAATCAGTGGTGGAACTGGGCCGCCGCTCCGGTGCCCCGGTGTGGATTCCCGACGCGGTCGCCGGGCTGTGCTGCGGCACCCCCTGGTCGTCGAAGGGATACCGGGACGGTTTCGTCTACGCGGCGGCGAAGCTGGCCGAAGCCCTGGTCGACTGGTCCGACAACGGCCGTCTTCCGGTGATCATCGACGCCGCCAGCTGCACCCACGGCCTTGTCGGACAGGTGCCCGAGACCTTGGCCACCACCCACCCCGAGTTGGCGGAAAAATTCGCCCGCGTGGAAATCCTCGACCTGGTCGAGTGGATCACCCGCGAGGTCATCGACCATCTTCCCATCACCCGCACACTGGGCACGGTGGCGGTCCACCCCACCTGTTCGACCATGCACCTGGGCATTGACAGCCAGCTGGTGGCCCTGGCGGCACACGTGGGTGATGCCCGGGTACCGGACGGGGCGCACTGCTGCGGCAGCGCCGGTGACCGGGTGATGCTGCACCCGCGGCTGGTGGAATCCGCCACCCGGGAGGAACGCGAGCAGTTGAACGACGGTTTCGACTACTTCGTCTCCGACAACCGCACCTGCGAGATGGGCCTGGAGATGATTGCCGGCAAGCCGTACCAGTCGATTGCCTGCCTGCTGGAACGGGCCTCCCGGCCGGTGCTGACACACTAGTCCGCGCCGGTGGGGCGACGTTGGGAAAAACGCCGCATACAGCGGCAGGGAAGCTCCCCCGGGCAACCACGATCAACCACCTTTGCTCCAAACGGTCCCGGGCCGGGAATTGTGGCGTAACATACCGGATGACAACAACAAGGCGCCTTCCCGGCCCAGTCCGGGTGCCCGTGCCGCGGGACGAAAGGATAGGCAGGAGATGTTCGATGTCGACACTCTGGTGTCGTCTTTCGGCCTGCTGGGCATCTGTCTGATTGTTTTCTGTGAGACCGGTGTCCTCATCGGGTTCATCTTCCCCGGCGATACCCTGCTGTTTACCGCCGGAATCATGGCGCATGCACCACAGCCCTTCGCCCCGCTGTGGGCGCTGCTGGTGTTTATCCCCGCGGCGGCGGCCCTGGGCGACCAGGTGGGTTATCTCATCGGCAAACGGGTCGGGCGGCGGATCATGCAGTCCCGGGCGATCGGCTGGATGGGTCCGGAGGCGGTGGAGAAAACCAACCACTTTTTCCGCCGGTTCGGCCCTGTGACAGTGCTTCTGGCCCGTTTCATCGGGGTGGTGCGCACCCTGACCCCGGTCACCGCCGGGATAGCCCACATGAACCACCGGGTGTTCACCATTTTCTCCGTTCTCGGATCAATCCTGTGGGGTGCGGGGCTGACCCTGCTCGGCTACGCGATGGGTGAAATACCGCTGGTGCAGGAATTCATCCACTGGTTCATCATCGCCGGGCTGTTGACCGTGATTTTGCCGGCGTCACTGAAACTGGGGGCTGTAACCTACCGCTACCTGCTGGAAAAACAACACCGCGCCGCCCGCACCGCCCGCCGGTACCAGCGCCGCCACATCGACCGGCATTCCGCGCATCCGCGCCCCCGGCCGCAGCTGCCCAGCAATGAACGGGTCTAGCCCTGCCCAAAAAATGGGATGGTCCGCCCGGCCCCACCCCGGTGCGGTCACAGGTCTTCCTAGCTGTGGCGGGTCCGGCGGCGCTGCAGTGTCATCTGCACCGCCTCAATCAACCCCAGGCTGGCCAGAGCCTGTTTCAGCGACAGCTGCCAGACGATCAGACGCCGCATGACGGCATCGATCCCGCCTGCGGCGGCCTGACGGCCGCCGGCGGTGAATTCGGCCTGCTGGAAAGCCAGCGACTGGGCGTAGTGATCCCGCAGATGCACCACCTTCGTGCACGACAGCCCGGTGGCGGTGTCAAACAGCGCGTGCAGCTTGTCGATTTCCGCCAGTGTGAACCCGGGCCAGATGTAGCTGCGCAGCACAGCCAGGCTGTCAACCGCCGCGGGCGGCAGCTTCCGGGTGGCCACGACCGTCTGCAGGCCGGCCCGGCCTCCGGTGTCTGTCAGCCGGTCGATCGCCCGGGCGAAGGAGATCCGCTGGGTTCCACCGACCAATTCGAGTCTTTCGACACTGACCACCGCCCGGTAGCGGCCCCGGTTGCGGGGCAGGACATCACCGGTTTCATCAACCCGGATACGTCCCGCGCCGGGTACCCCGTCAAGAGCCCCGGCCAACCATTCGGCCTGCTGCCCGTCGGCGGTGACCGCATCAACAGAAGCCCCGGTGGCCGCGGCGGCTTCAGCGACCGCGGGTGTGGCGGCCGGCCAGTCGATCACATCGGTGCCGCGCCCCACACCGGCCGCGGCACACAGCATTCCGGCCGCCCGGGAAATGGCGTCACGGTAGTCGGACAATTCCGCGCCCTGCGGCGCAGACAGGCGGGTGACGTCGACGAAATGGCTGGCCGGTTGGCCGCGCCGACCGGCGCCGGGGACATGCGAGGCGACTGTTTCCCGCACAGTGGTCGGCACCCCGGAGGCAAACACACCGCACACCGGACCCAGTCCCCCGCCGGTGAGCATCGCCGCCGCCGGCGGGA
>NZ_JAFLEQ010000003.1:686870-720059 GCF_017307055.1 Corynebacterium mendelii
CGGACACAACCGCGCGGCCGGTAGCCGGTATCGATCAGACGGGCCACCACCCCCGCCAGATCGTCGGTGATCCATTCACCGGCCAGATAGGATTCCGCCAGACCCGTCCATCCGGCTTCGGCCACCCGGTAGAACAGCTCGTCAAACAGCACCGCCACCGACGGTTGCGGGCCGGACAAAGCGGGCAAAGACGGCCCGGAATCGGCTGTGCCGGCCACTGCCTGCGGTTGGGCGGCAAGAATAATCCCGCCCCGCCGGCATGCGGCGGCGAAGCGGCGTTCCTCCCGTGCCGCCCGCCGCGCAAACAAACGGCCCTGGGGGGGATGGGCGACAGCTTCCCAGCGCTCCGGGTCAATGCCGGATAGATGCGGTCGCGTCGAAGAAGTCATGGCGGGATGTGGTGGTTTTCTTTGCGGGAGATAGAAAGCAGCGGCGCACCGCCCCTTCCCGGGGACCCGGGACAACGGTGGGCCATCGGCCGGAGGGCCGACGGGGCAAAGTCTAGATGCCGCAGAACGCAAAGCGGCGGATGCCACGCGGCAGCTGCCACCGGCAGCGGCGGCAGCTTTGCGAACCCCTAACGCTTTTGTCCTGGTTTTTCCGCAGGCCACCGCAGGCCACCGGCGGTGGCCCGATCCCCGGCACCTATGGCTATGATGGACCTCACGTTCACGGACGCAGCCAATGGTACGCCCAAACACAAGGGGTGGCCGCTGCTTCCCCGCGCGGGTCACCACCAACCGTTGCACCCCGCGGTTTACTCGACAAACGATTGGAACTCACCCACATGGTCGACACGCCCTTCAGGCCCACCGGCTCACGTCCCCACGTCGTCGTGATCGGCTCCGGCTTCGGCGGACTGTTCGCCGTCAACAAGCTGAAAAAAGCCGACGTTGACGTCACCCTCATTGACCGCACCAACCACCATCTTTTCCAGCCCCTGCTCTACCAGGTGGCCACCGGTTTGCTTTCCTCCGGTGAGATCGCACCAGCCACCCGCCAGATCCTCAAAGGCCAAAGCAATGTCCATGTGGTCAAAGGCGAGGTCCGGGACATCGATGTCGACAACAAGACGGTGGACACAGAGCTGGGTACTTTCACCCGCCGGTACCACTACGACTATCTGATCATCGCCGCCGGTGCCGGCCAGTCCTATTTCGGCAACGACCACTTCGCCGAGTTCGCCCCCGGCATGAAAACCATCGACGACGCCCTGGAAATCCGGGCCCGGATCGTCGGTGCGTTTGAACGCGCCGAACTCTGCGATGATCCGGAAGAACTCAAACGCCTGCTCACCTTCGCCATTGTCGGCGGCGGCCCCACCGGTGTGGAACTGGCCGGACAGGTCGCGGAGATGGCGCACCGGACCCTGCAGGGCGAATACTCGCACATCGATCCGGCATCGGCGAGGATTCTCCTGATCGAGGGCGCCCCGCAGATTCTGCCGCCCTTCGGCAAACGGCTGGGCAAAAACGCCCAGAAACAGCTGGAGAAACTCGGGGTGACCTGCAAGCTGAATTCAATGGTGACCAATGTCGACGAGCATGGGATCACCTTCAAATCCACTGTGGATGGCACCGAAGAAACCGTGCCCGCTTTCTGCAAAATCTGGTCCGCCGGTGTGCAGGCCTCCCCGCTGGGCAAACTCGTGGCCGACCAGTGCGGCGTCGAGGTCGACCGGGCCGGCCGGGTGCCGGTGCGCGACGATCTGACCATCGACGACAACCACGAGATATTCATCGTCGGCGACATGATGAGCTACAACCGGCTTCCCGGCGTCGCCCAGGTGGCCATCCAGGGCGGCGAATACGCCGCCGACACCATTATCGACCACATCGACAATCAGACACCGCCTGCGGCCCGTCCCGCCTTCTCCTACTTCGATAAAGGCTCCATGGCCACCGTCAGCAAGTTCTCTGCCGTGGTCAAACTCGGCAAGGTTGAGGTCACCGGTTTCTTCGGGTGGGTGCTGTGGCTGGCGGTGCACCTGATGTTCATCGTCGGTTTCCGCAACCGTTTCATCGCCGCCGGCAACTGGGGCCTGAACGTCCTGTCGCCCAACCGCTGGCAGCTGGCCACCACCCGGCAGCAGATGCACGCCCGCACCGGCCTGCGCAAACTGGCCCGCATCAGTGACGACGACCTGATTGAAACCCACGACAACAGCCCGTTCAACCTTCACGAGGCGAAAAAACACACCGGCTAGCGCCATCAGGCCGCCCGGCAGCGCGCGGCAGTCATCCGGGACCCCGTCACCGGATGACTGCCGCGCGCGTGTGTCGTTGCGCCCCCACAGGCGGCCCCGGGTCCTTTTTGTGGGAACCAGTCCCCGCGGGTGCACCTTGTGCATCATCTGCACTCACTGCACCCCGTTACCCGCGGAACGGACTCGAAAAGACACCGAACTCCCCCATAGTGACCCCTGTTACGAAAGGGGCACCGGAATCCCGGTGAGCGGATGATTTCCAACTTCCGCCGTGCAGCCGCCCGCGACCCATGGCCCGGGCGGAGTCGCTGTGACTGGGGCCGACCCACGCAATCGGGGGGCATTGGGGTATGAGACACGCGCGGGCGGAACGTGAGAAAAGACACACGTTGACAGCTGTATCACACAGACCTATAAAACACCGCAGCTTGCTGAACAGGAGTTTATCTTGAATGAGCACCCGTGCTGATTGGTTTTGATTTATGCATCTCCAGATAATTCAGCAATGCTCATTTCTGTAGCCGCCCATCAGGCGTAACATGGCACAACGTAACCGCAATTCCGGTCGTCGTTAACACCCCGCAAGGGGTGGCTTTTGGCGTGCGGAAAAACGATTTCACACTGTAACTGAGAGCGCCCGTTAGACGGTTTTCATCTCCGCCAGAGTTTCCGGGTGCCCGTTCACACGAAGGGAACACAAAGGCAGCCACCATGACACAGGTAGTTTCTGAAACAGGCACAAAGGCATGGGAGGGCTTTACACCCGGCCCCTGGTGCGACACCATCGACGTCCGCGACTTCATCCAGCGCAACTACACCCCTTACCTGGGCGATGCATCATTCCTCGCGGGTGCAACCGACAAAACCATGCGCATCTGGGAGCACCTCGAGTCGAAGTACCTGTCCGTGGAGCGGCAAAAGCGCGTCTACGACGTTGACTGCGACACCCCGGCCGACATCGATGCGTTCCCGGCCGGTTACATCTCCGATGATGACGACGTGATCGTCGGCCTGCAGACCGATGTTCCGCTCAAGCGCGCCATGATGCCTTTCGGCGGCTGGCGCATGGTGGAAACCGCCATCAAGGAAGCGGGCAAGGAAGTCAACGAAGACGTCAAAAAGATCTTCACCCGCTACCGCAAGACCCACAATGACGCGGTCTTCGATATCTACACCCCGCGCATCCGGGCTGCCCGTTCCTCCCACATTGTCACCGGCCTGCCGGACGCCTACGGCCGCGGCCGCATCATCGGCGACTACCGCCGCGTGGCCCTCTACGGTGTTGACCGCCTGATCGAGGACAAGGAAGCCGCCAAGCATGCCGTGGGTGCCCAGGGCTTCTCCGAGCACTGGTGCCGCTACCGCGAGGAGCACTCCGAGCAGATCAAGGCCCTGAAGAAGCTGAAGAAGCTGGCCGAGATTTACGGCTACGACATCTCCAAGCCAGCCACCACCGCCAAGGAAGCCGTCCAGTGGACCTACTTCGGCTACCTGGCCTCGGTCAAGAGCCAGGACGGCGCCGCCATGTCGATCGGCCGCCTGTCGCCTTTCTTCGACTCCTACTTCGAGCGCGATCTAGCAAAGGGCATCATCACCGAGGAAGACGCCCAGGAGATTATCGACAACCTGGTGATCAAGCTGCGCATCGTCCGTTTCCTGCGCACCATCGACTACGACCAGATCTTCTCCGGTGACCCCTACTGGGCCACCTGGTCCGATGCCGGCTTCGGCATGGACGGCCGGCCGCTGGTGACCAAGACTTCCTTCCGTCTGCTGCAGACCCTGCGCAACCTGGGTCCGGCCCCGGAGCCGAACATCACCATCTTCTGGGATCCGGAACTGCCCGAGGGCTACAAGGAATTCTGCGCCAACATCTCCATCGAGACTTCCTCGATCCAGTACGAATCTGACCCGCAGATCCGCTGCAAGTGGGGTGACGACGCCGCGATTGCCTGCTGCGTGTCCCCGATGCAGGTCGGCAAGCAGATGCAGTTCTTCGGCGCCCGCGTCAATGCCGCCAAGGCCCTGCTCTACGCCATCAACGGTGGCCGTGACGAGGTCTCCGGCAAGCTGATCGTGCCCGATCACCAGGCTGTTGAAGGCGACGGCCCGCTGGACTTCGACGATGTGTGGCAGAAATACGAAGAAATGCTGGACTGGGTTGTCGGCACCTACGTCGAGGCCCTGAACATCATCCACTACTGCCACGACCGCTACGCCTACGAAGCCGTCGAAATGGCGCTGCACGACTCCGACATCATCCGCACCATGGGCTGCGGTATCGCCGGTCTGTCGATTGTCGCGGACTCCCTGGCCGCCATCAAGTACGCCAAGGTCACCCCGATCCGTGACGAGTCCGGCCTGATCGTCGACTACAAGACCGAGGGCGACTTCCCGGTCTACGGCAACGACGATGACCGTGCCGACGACATTGCAGCCACTGTGGTCCACACCGTGATGGACAAAATCCGCGCCATCCCGATGTACCGCGACGCCATCCCCACCCAGTCCGTGCTGACGATCACCTCGAACGTCGTCTACGGCAAGGCCACCGGTTCGTTCCCGTCCGGCCACAAAGCCGGCACACCGTTCGCACCGGGCGCCAACCCCGAAAACGCCATGGACTCCCACGGCATGGTCGCCTCCATGATGTCGGTCGGCAAACTCGACTACAACGACGCCCTGGACGGCATCTCGTTGACCAACACCATCACCCCCGAGGGTCTGGGCCGCACCAAGCAGGAGCAGGTCACCAACCTGGTCGGTATTCTTGACGCCGGATTCCTCATGGATGAGCGCTAGACCGGAAAAAACACCGCTGCCGCCCCGCCGCCATCCGGCGGCGGGGGCGGGTACCGGTTGATTAAAGTCCATACACACCTGCCGGAGCAGGGACCGTGATGTCCCCCAACCCGGCACCTGCCACAGGCGGGAACGCTTCATTTTCCGCCCGGCACGTCTTTTTCACATCCCACAACACCCAAGGAGACACCACAATGGCCACCAAGACTTTCGACGAGCGCCTCGCTGACATGAAGGCAAAGCGCAGCGAAGCCAACCAGGATGCCGGCCTTTACCACGCCAACATCAACGTCCTCGAGCGCAAGACCCTCGAAGACGCCATGGAGCACCCGGAGAAGTACCCGAACCTGACCGTCCGCGTGTCCGGCTACGCCGTCAACTTCGTCAAGCTGACCGCCGAGCAGCAGCGCGACGTCATCTCCCGTACCTTCCACGCCGGCGCCTAATTCACGCCCCACGCCGCCTGCTTGCCGGTGCTACCTCAGGCAGGTCGGCCCTTCCGCCCCCGCCGTGGTGACACCACCACCGCGGGGGCGCAGCGGGTAGCTGACCCGCTTGTTTTCCCCGCCCGGTGTTGTTCCACCCCGGGCAGACGGTGTGCGGCCGTTTCCGTGAGATCCGGCCGGGCCACCAAGGCTCCCGGTCAGGCCGCGGCCGTCCCCCTTCTTTTTTGGTTCCACCCACCCCACAGTCCAGGAGGCCCCCACCATGTCCGACGGAGTCAGCGGAGCTGTAGCACTCAAACCCACGGACGGTCCCCGTATCCGTGGCGCGGCCTCTGGGCTGGGAAGCGACCACTCCGGGCTGCCGGATGATTTCGCCACCCGTGACGCGCTGATCAAAGCGCGCCGCACCGGTGATGTGGGCATGGTCCACTCCTGGGAGCTGGTGACCGCCGTCGACGGGCCCGGCACCCGCATGACCCTGTTCATGGCCGGCTGCCCCCTCAGATGCCAGTACTGCCACAACCCCGACACCTTCGAGATGCGGGAAGGCACCCTGGAGGCCGTCGAGGACATCATCGCCAAAATCAAGCGCTACAAGCGTGTGTTCACCGCCACCCGGGGCGGGTTGACTGTCTCCGGCGGCGAGCCGCTGTTCCAGATTGCGTTCACCCGCCGGGTGATCGCGGCCGCCCACCAGGAGGGAATCCATGTGGCGGTGGATACCTCCGGGTTCCTCGGCGCGCGTCTGACCGATGAGGATCTGGACAATATCGATCTGTTTTTGCTCGACGTCAAATCCGGTGACCCGGAGATCTACCAGAAAGTCACCGGCCGTCAGCTGCAGCCGACCATCGACTTCGGCAACCGCATCCACGACAAAGGCAAAAAAGTCTGGGTCCGTTTCGTGCTCGTTCCCGGGCTTACCGATGACCCGGACAATGTGAAAAAAGTCGCCGACATTGTTGAGCAGTGGAAGGGCACCGTCGAACGTGTCGAGGTTCTCCCCTTCCACAATATGGGCGCCGACAAGTGGCATGAACTGAACCTGCACTACACCCTGGAAGGGGTGCGCCCGCCCTCACCCGAGCTTGTCGAGCGGGTGCGCGCCGAGTTCCGTTCCCGCGGCCTGGACGTCTACTGATCCCGCTGCCACGCACATTCCGTGACAGTCATTGCCGTGCCGCTGCCGCTTCCCGCGGTGCCGGCACGGTTTTTTCTCCCCGCCGTCTCCCCACCTGTTTTCCCGCCCGATATGCCGGGGCGGCTCTAGCATGGGGAAACACCCACCGATCTTCCCCCACGTCGACAACCAGACAGGAACACCTGCTTCACCCATGACTGTCTTTGACCGTATTGTGGCCGCCTGCCGGGCCGCCGCCGAGAATCCGAGCCTGGTGCAGTGCCTGACCAATCCGGTGGTCCCCGAGATCACCGCCAATGTGCTTTTGGCCTGCGGGCACAGCCCCGCCATGTGCGACAACACCCATGAGGCGGTGCAGTTTCTCGGGCTGGCGGACTGCGCCCTGATCAATCTGGGTAACCCGACCGGCGACCAGCTGCAGGCAATGGAACTGGTCGCTGACAAAGCCCATGCCACCGGCACCCCCTGGGTCCTTGATCCGGTGGCGGTCGGTCCCCTGGACTACCGCACCGCCACCGCCACCCGGCTGCTGTCGTATCAACCCACCGCCATCCGCGGCAACGCCAGCGAGATTGCCGCCCTGGCCGGTGCCGGTTCCGGCGGCCGGGGTGTCGATTCCACCGACACTCCGGAAGCTGTGGCCGATGTGGCCGGGGAACTGGCGCGGCGCACCGGATCGATTGTGGCTGTCACCGGCCCTCAGGACTGGATCATCGGCCCCGACGAAACTCTCCTGGTCACCGGCGGGCATCCGCTCATGCAGCAGGTGGTGGGAACCGGCTGCAGCCTGGGGGCGCTGGTGGCCGCCTACCTGGGTTCGGCGCGCACGGCAGGCATCGCTGCTGTGGATGCCGTTGCCGCGGCCCACGCCCACAGCGCCGCCGCCGGAACCATGGCCGCACAACAGGCCAGCCGACCGGCCAGTTTCAAAACCGCCTGGGTGGACTGGCTGTTCGAGTTGTCCCCGGAACAGATTGCCGCCACGGCCACGACAACAGTCGCCGGACAGTAGGGCACCATGACTTCCCCTGCCCGGCCCGCAGCCGATTTCACCCTGTATCTGGTCACCGATCCTTTTTTGGGCGGCGGCGCAGACGCTGTCCCCGGTATTGTCGCCGCCGCGATTGACGGCGGGGTCAGTGTGGTGCAGCTGCGCGACAAACACTGCACCGACGGGGAATTCATTCGTCGTGCCGAAGCCGTCGCCGGGGCGGCGGGAACAGTCCCGGTGTTTGTCAATGACCGCGTCGAGGTGGCCTGCCGGCTCGGGTTGCATCTTCACATCGGGCAAACAGACGGCTGCTACACGCAGATAAGGCAAAAACTGCCCGCCCATCTTCTTCTGGGGCTGTCGATCGACACCATGGGCCAGCTTGATCAGGTCATCGACGACTGCCGGGTCAACCGGGTGGCCTTGCCGGATGTGATCGGTATCGGGCCGGTCCATGCCACCAGCACCAAACCTGATGCCGCGGCACCGTTGGGGGTTGCCGGGGTGGCACAGATCGCGCGGAAAGCCGCCCGGCATGCCATCGCCTCGGTTGCCATCGGCGGTGTCGATGAGCCCACGGCTGCCGCGCTCGGTAAAAGCGGTGTCGATGGTATCTGCGTTGTCAGCGCCATTATGGGCGCCGCCGATCCGCGGCATGCGGCGGCACGGCTGCGCCGGGCTTTTACCGGAGGCGACACAGCAGTACGCAGCAGCTGAAAAGCATCTACCATGGGCGGGCACAGCAGAGTCGATTGTCACAGAAAGCGAACACCCGCCGTGAGTTTGTCCATTCCCCGTGTCCTGTCCATCGCCGGAACTGATCCGACCGGCGGGGCCGGCGCCCAGGCTGATCTGAAATCCATTGCCGCCGCCGGGGGCTACGGGATGAATGTGACCACTGTGCTGGTCGCCCAAAACACCACCGGGGTGATGTCCCTGCACACCCCGCCGATCGAGTTTCTGCGCCAGCAGCTGGATGCGGTGGCAACAGATGTCACCATCGACGCCATCAAAGTGGGGATGCTCGGCGATACCGCCATCATCAAGGAGATCACCGCTTTCATCAAAGGCCATCCGGAGGCGGTTGTTGTCATCGACCCGGTGATGGTGGCCACCAGCGGTGACCGGCTTGTGGAGAAGACGGCCGAAAACGCGCTGCGGGAATTTGTCCGCCTGGCCGATGTCATCACCCCCAATATCCCGGAACTGGCGCTTCTTGCCGACGCCCCTGTTCCGGACGACTTCGATCAGGCCGTCGCGCTGGCCACGACTCTGGCCGCGGCGACTTCCACCAGTGTGGTGGTCAAAGGTGGCCATCTCACCGGCGCTGACGCGGGTAACACGCTGGTGAGGAAAGACGGATCAACCTTCCATGTGCCCAGCCCGCGGGTCAATACCCCCAACACCCACGGAACCGGCTGTTCCCTGTCGTCGGCACTGGCCACCCGGCTGGCCGCGGACGGCAGTGACGAAGCAGCCCTTTCCTGGGCCACCCGCTGGCTGGGTGAGGCGATCGCCCACGCCGATGATCTGCACGTCGGCTCCGGTCACGGGCCGGTCGACCATGGTCACCGCGCCCGCAGGCTGGCCGCGGCAGCCTCACCCATCCCCTGGGCGGAAGCACATCCGGTCACCGGGGATGCCACACAGCCGGCAACTTTATTCGACGGCCACCCCATACTGCGGGAAGCCACGACCCCGCCGACCGCGCCACTGGTTGAACCGGCAGGCCCGTGGACGCGGGCACTGTGGCAGGCCACCGCCCCGCTCCTGGACGAGATCATGTCGCTGGAGTTCATCACCCGGCTGGCCCGGGGCACCCTCGACGATGACCTGTTCCGCTTCTATCTTGAGCAGGACGCCTTCTATCTGCGCGACTACGGCCGTGCGCTGGCACATCTGGCCGTGACAGCCCCGGACACCCGGTCCTCGGCATTCTGGGCGCAATCGGCGGTCGGCAGCACCGTGGCCGAAGTTGAAATGCACAAAGGCTATCTGGGCGATACCACCGATCATGTGGTGCCCTCCCGGGTCACCGCCGGATACACCACATTCCTGCTGGCCACCTGTTTGGGCGACTCATATTGCACCGGTGCCGCGGCTGTCCTGCCGTGTTTCTGGCTCTATCTGGAAGTCGGTTTACGCATTGTCGACTCCGCCCCGGCCGACCACCCCAACCGGGCATGGATCGACGAATACTCTTCCCCCGAGTTCCGCGGCTGCGTGGAACAGGCACTCGCCATCGTCGAGGAGGCATTCCAGGCCGCCTCCCCGGCCGACAGGCAACAGGCCGCCCGCGCCTGCCTTGTGGCCTCCCGGCACGAAGTGGAGTTCTTCGATCAGGCGATGCGGCTGTAAACCATCCCGGCTAGGCCCCGGCCAGCCGGAACTCCAGCGCCCGCCCGCCGAAGGCGACCCACACTTTGTCCCCGTCACGGTACAGCTGCGCGCCGGGGCGGAAAATATGGAACAACAGCTGCTCTGCCCCCGTATACGGCTGTGTGCACGCCCTTTTCGTTTTGCTCCACCATTGTTTGGCCACCACGCCATCAGCGGAGAAATCAACCGGCCCGTGGCCCCTGTTGCAGCCGCCGCGGATAGTAACCAGCAGCACATCGTCGCTGAAGCCGGCCGGGATGGTTGCCGTGTCCCCCGGCCGGGAAGCGGTGATCGATTGGAAACCGTAGGTGACGCCGTCAAGGCCCCGAAGCAACGTCGCCGCCACGTCCTCCCGGCCGGCGATCTTCGTCGCCGAGGCGGGAACCGTGGTGGCCGACACTGTCATCTGCCCCGGCGACGAGGACGGACCCGGGATCGTCGACCTGCCGTCGGCGGAGAAGCTGCTGCCGCCATCAGCCGCCAGCGGCAGCGCCACCGCCGAAACCAGCAGCAGCACCACCCCGGTGACAGCAGACAGCATCTGGTTGAAAAAAGAAAAAGGCACCTGCATGTCTGTGACGAATCCTTTCAGAAAAAACCCGTCGGCCCGGTTGGCCAACCGGGCCGGATACATGCTCTATATCCCGCCCATGTCCGTGCCCGTTACCGGTGCACAGACCCTGTTCGGGGGGGGGATCACCCGGCGTCCGGTGCAGCCGGGCTTTTGTCGCCGTGGTGCCGGGGCTGCCCACCACCCCACAAGACGACACGAAGCAGCGACGGCGCCGCGGCTGCCGCTGCGGAAAAACCATGGTGCCGATTCCGCCCCCGCAAGCGGTGACTGCCCTGCTTGCGGCTTTGCTCCCGCAGATGGTTGCGGCCGTCACCGACGCGGCCCCCAGACACCGGATCGACCAGGTCGACGGTCCTGTTGCGGACTGCAGTGGGCTTTGCTCCACCGCACTGGCTATTCGACACCGGGTGGTGGCGGTGATGGTCCCCATCGGCGGCGCCGCGCCCGTGAATGCGTGGGCCGGTGGTGCGGCAGCTTCCGGCGGGACCGGCACACACGATCCGTCCCCCAACGGTTCCGCGCCGCTTGACCGCCACCCCAGCTGACCGGCACTGACGCGGCAGCGTGGTCCGAAACACAAAAAACACCGGACCCGCCCACCGGCTGCCGCTGGGGCGCCCGGCACAACCGGTGGGCGGTGTTGTCCTAGTTGCCGCCGGGCGTGGCCGCGATCGGCAGATAAACCCGGGAGCCTTCTTCCCGGAATTCCTCGGATTTTTCCGCCATGCCGGCTTCGATGGCCTCTACCGTGGTCAGTCCGTGCTCGTCGGCGTAGTCGCGCACATCCTGGCTGATTTTCATGGAGCAGAACTTCGGCCCGCACATGGAACAGAAGTGGGCTGTTTTGGCCGGTTCCGCGGGCAGCGTCTCGTCGTGGAAGGCGATGGCTGTCTCCGGATCCAGCGCCAGGGCGAACTGGTCGTGCCAGCGGAATTCGAAACGGGCCTTCGACAGGGCGTCGTCGCGTTCGGTGGCGCGGGGATGACCTTTGCCCAGATCAGCGGCGTGGGCGGCGATTTTGTAGGTGATCACACCGGTTTTCACATCATCGCGGTTGGGAAGACCCAAATGTTCTTTCGGGGTGACGTAGCACAGCATCGCGGTTCCGGCCTGGCCGATGATCGCCGCCCCGATTGCCGAGGTGATGTGGTCGTAGCCGGGGGCGATATCGGTGGCCAGGGGCCCCAGGGTGTAAAACGGCGCGTCATCGCACCACTGCTGTTCCCATTCGACGTTGACGGCGATTTTGTGCATCGGCACATGGCCCGGACCCTCAATCATGACCTGCACCCCGCGGGATTTCGCGATCCGGGTCAGCTCTCCCAAGGTCCGCAGTTCAGCCAGTTGGGCCTCGTCGTTGGCGTCGGCGATCGAGCCGGGCCGCAGCCCGTCGCCGAGGGAGAAGGTCACATCGTAGGCGGCGAGAATATCGCACAGTTCGGCGAAGTGGGTGTAGAGGAAGGATTCCCGGTGCCGGTTGAGACACCAGGCGGCCATAATCGATCCGCCCCGGGAGACAATGCCGGTGACGCGTTTGGCCGTCAGCGGCACATAGCGCAGCAGCACCCCGGCGTGGACGGTCATGTAGTCGACCCCCTGCTCACACTGTTCAATGACGGTGTCGCGGAAAATCTCCCAGGTCAGCTTGGTCGGGTCGCCGTTGACTTTCTCCAGGGCCTGGTAGATCGGCACGGTCCCCACCGGAACAGGGGAATTGCGCAGAATCCATTCCCGGGTTTCGTGAATGTCACTGCCGGTGGATAAATCCATGATGGTGTCGGCGCCCCAGCGGGTCGCCCACACCATTTTCTCCACTTCCTCCGCAATGGAGCTGGTCACCGCCGAGTTGCCGATATTGGCGTTGATTTTGGTGGCGAACTTCCGCCCGATGATCATCGGTTCGAGTTCCGGGTGGTTGCGGTTGGCGCAGATCACCGCCCGTCCGGCGGCGACTTCGTCACGGACGAACTCTTCCGGGAAGCCTTCGCGGGCGGCGCAAAACGCCATCTCCGGGGTGGTGATTCCGGCCCTGGCCCAGGCCAGCTGGGTGGCGACTTTCATCTCGGGGTGTTGCGGTGAGGCACTGACTTTTGCCGGGTGGGCCCAGCTGTCGCGGGTTTTCGGCAGTCCCGCGACCAGATCGATTGTCGGGTTGTCCTCGGTGTAGATACCGGAGGTGTCCTCGACGTCGACATGGCTGCCGTCGGTTAATTCAATCCGACGGAACGGTACGGCAAGATCGTCACCGTTGAAGGTGACCCGCCGGTAGATTTTCCGGCTCCGGTACAGCGGCCCCAGGGTCAGCTCCTCGGTGGTGGGGGCTTGTTTTTTGCTTGCTTGCGCCATCTCGCGTGCGGTGGGCATGGCTGATGCGTCCTCCCTCGCCGGCATTACCCGGCGGGTTGTGTGACGGTCGACATCTCCCAAAAATCCAGATGTCCTCTCAGCGCGGGGATCCCGCAGGCACCCCGTCTGCCCCGGCCGGGCCGGGGCAGCTGTCCACCACCCTGCTCCCCCTCCGGTCAACGCCTGCGGATGTGCGGTGGGGGGCAATGAGGTTTTAAAAAAATGGCCGATCGGGTCATCCGGCCACCGGGTGTGGTGTGCGGGCGGGAAGGATCAACGGTCGTGGTTTTCTCCGCGCTCCCGTGAATGATTGCGTATTCTTTTGTGCCGCGGCGTTGCATCAACGATAACGCCGTGATGGCACCTCACGCTTCACCCTGCCGTGCTTTTCCACCGTCTGGGTGGGCCACACACCCCTGACAGCACAAAAGTCAGTACCTACAACTTGACTGCGGGGGTGACTAGGAGGTGGCGTGACCGTTCCCGGGGCGCCGCGACTTGCAGCCACCTTCGCCGGGCAGGTCAGCCTTGACCGGGGCAACTGTCAGCCCCGACAGATCCATGGGGTGCACCCCGGTGGGTGTGGTGGGTCCGGTGGCGTGTTCTTTCCCGTCTACCGGGGCGTTATCGCTGTCATCGGCAGCCCGCATGATCGCAACCAGGTAGTCGGAGGCTTCGGTGAAAGGCTCCAGGTCCCAGCTTTCGAAGGTGTGGACGGGCGCCAGTCCGGCTGTGCGGCAGTCGGCGAAAAACTGGGCGAAGTGGTATCCGCGCCCGGCGCCGAAGGCGATGGCCGCCCGGCCACCGGGGGCCAGTGACCGGCGGATGGTTTCCAGTGCCGGGACCCGTCCCTCGGGGGCGATGAACCAGAAGACGTTGCCGGCGCAGACGGTGATGTCGAAAAGCCCCTCGGGGCGGTCCCCCTCGGTCAGATCACCGGTGGCCCAACTGGCTTGGGGGAAGTCTTTTTCCGCGTACCCGATCAGTACCGGATCCAGATCAGTGCCGCACACATGATGCCCTCTGGCGGCCAGGTAGCCGCCGATACGTCCGGTACCGCACCCGGCGTCGAAAATCCGTGAACCCCGCTTGGCCATCGCATCGATGAGCCGGGCTTCACCGTCGATGTCGCGTCCCTCCTCGACAAAACCCCGCCAGCGGGCGGCATAGTTTTCGGAGTGGTCGGGATTGTTGGCCAGTATTTGTTTCCAGGTGGGCATGGTGTCAAAACTAGACGGCGGAGCTTCCGCCATGCCACAGGCGGGTGTAGAAATTGACCCCCGCCACAGCCTTGCCGCGACTATTTTTGTATCTCACAGGCCGGCAACGCGTCACACTGTCTGTTCTTCCCCTCCCCGGGGAACACCGTCTTTCCCCGCCCGGCGGGCGGGACAGGGGCGTCAGCTGCGGGTCTGTCCCACACAGCACCCACCTGAAAAGAGTCGTGTCACATGGACTTCAAGACCAATCTGTATGAAGCTTTCGCCGCCTTCAACGGCAAAAACATCATGGTGCAGTGCCTGACTGTCACCAACTCCCCGGAAATCGTGGCCAATGTGTTGCGCGCCGCCGGGGTCACCCCCGCCCTGTGCGACAACCCGGACGAGGCGGGCCAGCTGGCCGGTTTCGCCGACGGCATCCACATCAACACGGCGAACCTGTCCAAGGAGGCTTTCCGGGCGATTGAACTGGCGGTGGATACCGCCAACACGGCGGGCACCCCGTGGGTGCTCGACCCGGTGGCGATCGGACGGCTGGACTACCGCACGCAGTTCGCCCGCCGCCTGTGCGGCCAGCACCCCACCTGCATCCGCGGCAATGTCCGGGAAATCACGGTGTTGACCGGCGGCACGGATGTCGGCTGGGCGGCACACAATCTGGGCCGGGTCGATGAGGTGATCCCGGCTGCGAAAACACTGGCCGACACCACCGGTGCGGTGGTGGCGGTCTCCGGCGACAAGGATGCGATTGTCTCCCCCGACGGGCGGGTGACCCGGCTGACCTGCGGGCACATCATGCAGACCCAGCTGGCCGGGATGGGTTCTTCCCTGTCGGCTGTCACCGCCGCCTATCTCGGCGCGGCCAAAGATTGCCCGGTCAGTGCCCATGATGCGGTGGTTGCCGCCCACGCCCATGTCGGTGCGGCGGGCATGTTCGCCGCCAAGAAAGCCTCCGGGCCGGGAACTTTCGGGGCGCATTTCATCGACGGGATCTACCGGCAGGCCGCTGACGCGGTGTGGGCCACCGTCGGTTTCGCCGACGAGGACTAGTCGGCTGCCCCGGGTCCGGTCAGTCCGGCCAGATCGGCCCGGATTGTTGCCGCCAGCCCCGCCCCTGCGTCCCCCGGCAGCGCCAGGGCATCCGACAGGCAGTCCTGCAGCCGGTAGACCGCGGCCGGGCGGTTGCCGGTCGCGGCATCCACATTGGCCCGCAGCCGCCGCAGTTCGATGACTGCGGCAGGCTCGGTGGCCTTGTGCCCCCGCAGTTCGGCGATCAGAGCATCGAGCACACCGGCCGCATCGGTGAAACGCCCCAGCTTCGACAGGCACACAGCCAGATTGGTGCGCACCGTCACCTGCTGGTCCACCGCCGTGTCCGGGTCGGCGAGCATCCGGTCAATGAGCCGGTAGCATCCGTCGACCGCCTGCTCGGTGTGCCCCAGGTTCATCAGGCACACCACCAGGTTCGATTCGGCGGCCAGCCGTATCCGGGGGTCAAGCTCCCGGCTGTCGTCGGCCAGCAGGGCCTGAAGCTCCTGTGTCGCCCGGCCGTAGTGCCTGGTCGACATCAACGCGGTGGCGAAAATCCACCTGTCGGATATCCGCCCGGTGTGCGCCGCGACTGTATCGGCCTGCCGCAGGCCCCGGGCGACAAGCCGGGAATCGGTGGCTGACAGCAGCAGATCCCGGATTTCCCGGCTGACACGGATCCGGTCGGCACCGGTAAGCACACCCTGCTCAGCGTCGGCCGCGGCAATCCAGGGCAGCACGGCCTGGAAGTCGTGGCGTGACGCCAATACCCGGGCGATCGACAGACGCACCCGGCAGTGCAGCGCGGCTATGGTTTCCGCGGCCACCACGGGACCGGCCTTGTCGTCGAAGACCATCCACCCGGTCTCAGCACCCCGGAGCTGCCCCAACTCCTCATCAATTTCCGCCCACCCGGCAAGGGCTGCGTCACCATCATCGTCGTGCCCGGTAGCCGCCTGCCGCTCCAGCAGGGCCAGCCGGATATCCAGCGCCACCGACGAGGCCGGCTGGTGGTGGGCCAGCACCATGTCAAGGACGTGCCCGGCGACGGCGGTGACTTCATCGGTGCACCGGCCGGTGCGGCTGTCGGTTTCGCACAGCCGCCGAATCATCCCGGCGACCGCCCGGGCATCATCTGTACCGGCCAGCGCGCCGGGGCCGCACTCATCGATCACCAGCGCCAGCTCACCGGCAGCGCGGGCCGGGGAGGGTTCTCCATCGCGAAACAGCGCCACAGCGTGCCGCAGGCGGATACCCGTGGCCGGATCCGTCGGATCACAGTCGGCGGTGACAGCTGCGGCCACGGCCGCAAGATCCTCCCGCACCCGGTCGCAGCCGGCATCACCGTGGCGGGAAATAACAGCCAGATAGTGCTCGATGAGTCCGGCAAGACGCACCAGGCTGTCATGGGCGGGGCGGGCTGGTGTGTCGCCGGGTGGCGTGTACCCGGCCGATTCCAGATACAGAGGCAGGATGTCCGCGCACGTGTCCAGCTCCGCCTGCGGATCCCCCAGATCGGTCACCGCCTGAAGTTTCAGCCCTGCCAGGACCACCACACTCGTATCGGCCCGGCCGAAATTTTCTTTCCGCGCCCGCAGTGCCTCGTCGGCCACCTGCACGGCCTTGTCCGGTTTCCCGGCCAGTGCCAGCGCCCGGCACACACCGGCGGCAGCGTTGGTGCACCCCACCGATCCGGGTCCGCAGACCGCGCGCGCCCGCTGGTAAAGCGCGAGCCACAGTTGTTCATCCCGGCGGGCGGCACCATCGGCGAACGTTGCGTGCACTGTTTTTTCCAGCTGCCGGGCATCGTTGGCCGACCCATCGGCTGTGGGCCGGCCGGTGCGGAAAAACCGTGAAAAATATCCGCCCGCCATCATCTGCTCGCCCCGCCTTTCCCGGTTGCTTGCCCCACCACACACAGGTGGGTCTGTGGTGATGTGCTGTGTCCCGGCGGGGTGTTGTCCGGCCGGGACGATCACCACAGGCTACCGCAGGAGCCGGTCAGCGACGCCGCTTGGTGGATGGGTGACAGCAGCGTGTGCGCCCTTGTCGCGGCCGACCGTCGGGCGGGTAGCCTGGGGCAAAGGGCACACAGCCCACCCCGCCGGCTCACCGGCGGCACCACCAGCCGGAAAGGACCAGGACCCAAGCATGCTGGAAAAAATCATGGATGATGAGGATCCGGTGGCCGCCCAGGTCGCGAAACTCAAAGCACTGGCGGAGAAAAACAACCGCGGGAAACCGGAAGACACCGATACCGCCGCCGACGACTGCCAGTAGCAGCGTCACCACCCCAACCACCACCCCCGTTCGGGGCTTGCGGCAGGTGACACCACCCGCCCGCCGACGGCCCGCCGTGTGTCCCGGGCGGGTGTGGTGGTTGCCTGGTGCTGCGGGTCCGCCCGCGCTCAGCGCTCGGGGGCCGCAAGAGTACGCAGCTGGCCGACGGCCAGGAAACTGTCCGAGCCGTCGGTGATGGTGACCTCCACCAGCTGGGTGGTGCGGCCGGTGTGCACCGGGGTGGCGGTGACATGCAGCTGCCCCTCCCGCACCGGTTTGAGCAACTGGGTGGAATTGGTGGTTCCCACCACCTTCTTTCCGGTGGCGACGCAGGCCATCAGTGATCCGGCGGTTTCGACCAGGCTGGCGAACACCCCGCCGTGAACACACCCCCGCGGCTGCAGGTGGTCGCCGGTGACGGTAAGACTCATCTCCACCTGGTTCGGCCCCAGGTGGGTGACGGTGGTTCCCAGCGCCGCATCCAATCCGGTGAGAAGCCCGTTGAGTTCCGCCCGCTCGGCGGCGCTCAACGCCTGGTTGTGCGCGCGGGCGAGAAAGGTCCACAACTTCGTGTCGCTGTCCATAACCCTCAGGGTATTAGACCTCCGCTTTCCCCGCCATACCGGCGACAACCGGACAGTTGTGCCGCCCGCCGGGGCAGGGCACGTACTATCAAAGCCATGAGTACACATGGTTCGTTAGCGCACATCGGTGTCGTCGGTCTGGCTGTGATGGGTTCCAACATCGCCCGCAACCTCGCACACCACGGCCACAGGGTCGCCGTCTTCAACCGTTCCCACGGTAAAACAGAGGCCCTCATCGCCGACCACGGCCACGAGGGTGAATTCCTCCCGGCCCAGACCATCGACGAGTTCGTCGCCAGCCTTGAGCGGCCGCGGCGCGCCCTGATCATGGTGCAGGCGGGCGCGGCCACCGATGCGGTCATCGAGCAGCTGGCCGACCGTATGGACGACGGCGACATCATCATCGACGGCGGCAATTCCCTCTACACCGACACCATCCGGCGGGAAAAAGCCATGGCCGCCCGCGGCCTGCACTTTGTCGGTGCCGGTATCTCCGGCGGTGAGGAAGGCGCGCTCAACGGCCCGGCGATCATGCCCGGCGGCCCGGCCGAATCCTACAAACATGTCGGCCCGCTGCTGGAGTCGATCGCAGCTGTCGTCGACGGCACCCCCTGCTGCACCCACATCGGCCCCGACGGGGCGGGACATTTCGTGAAAATGGTGCACAACGGTATCGAGTACGCCGACATGCAGGTCATCGGCGAGGCCTACCATCTGCTGCGCTACGCCGCCGGCATGGAGCCGGACGCCATCGCCCGGGTGTTCAAAAAGTGGAACACCGGTGACCTGAACTCCTACCTGGTCGAAATCACCGCCGAGGTACTGGCGCAAAAAGACGCCGCCACCGGCAAACCGCTGGTCGATGTCATCGTTGATGCCGCAGGCCAGAAAGGCACCGGCCGCTGGACGGTCAAAGCCGCCCTCGATTTGGGTATCCCGGTCACCGGTATCGGCGAGGCCGTCTTCGCCCGGGCGCTGTCCGGCGATCTGGCGCAGCGCCGGGCCACTGTCGGCAACCTTCCCGCCGGCACCCTGCCCGGTGAGGTCATCAACTCCGACAAGGACCGTTTCATCGAAGATGTCCGCCGGGCGCTGTACGCGTCGAAACTGGTGGCCTACGCCCAGGGCTTCGACGAGATCAAAGCCGGGTCGGAAGAATACGGCTGGAATGTTGACCCGCGGGATTTGGCCACCATCTGGCGCGGCGGCTGCATTATCCGGGCCACCTTCCTCAACCGCATCACCGAAGCCTACGACTCCGATCCGGGGCTGGCTTCCCTGCTGCTGGATCCCTACTTCAACGGTGAGATGACCGAGCTGGTCGACTCCTGGCGCCGCGTGGTGGTCACCGCCACCCGCATGGGTCTGCCGATCCCGGTGTTCGCCTCCTCGTTGAGCTACTACGACGGGCTGCGCGCCGAACGGCTGCCGGCCTGCCTGATCCAGGGGCAGCGCGACTACTTCGGCGCCCACACCTACCGCCGCACCGACAAAGACGGCTCCTTCCACACCCTGTGGAACGACGACCGCCGCGAAGTCGAGGCTTAAGTGACTCCCCGCGGCCGACGACGCCGCCCCGAAGACTCCTCCCGCCCCAACTTCGATCCGGAGGCCGGCCAGCGCCGCCGCAGCAACCGCCGGCGGGCCGGCCGCCCCGCCGGGGCGGCAACCGATGGTGCCGCAGCCGACGAGCAGCGCCGCGGGGCGAAGAAAAAACGCCCCGCACAAGCCACGGCCAAGCCGGCAAGCGGAAGCAACGCCGCCAAACCCGCCACCACCCCTGCCGCGGCCGGGGCTGGGGCCGGGACCGGGTCCGTCAGTTTCGCCGACACCGGTTTGTGCCCGGAACTTGTCGGTGAATTGGCCCGGCAGGGTATCACCGAACCGTTTCCCATCCAGGCTGCAGCCATCCCCGACGGGTTGGCGGGCAAAGACATTCTCGGCCGGGGTCCCACCGGCTCGGGCAAAACCTTCACCTTCGGTCTGCCGATGCTGCAGCGCCTGGCGGAGGGCGGGGCGTCTGTTCCCGGCCACCCGCGCGGGCTGGTGCTGGAACCCACCCGGGAACTCGCCACCCAGGTAGCCGAGCGTCTGGCCGAGCCGGCCGCGGCCCTGGGGCTGCGGGTCATTGACGTGGTTGGCGGGGTGAACATCAAACGCAATATCACCGCCCTGGCCGCACCGGTTGATGTGCTGGTGGCCACCCCGGGCCGCGCCCAGGATCTGGTCAACCAGGGCTACCTGCATTTCGACCGGGTGGAGATCACCGCGGTCGACGAAGCCGACCAGATGGCGGACATGGGTTTCCTTCCCCAGGTCACCAAGCTGATGGATCTCACCCCCGCCGGCCAGCGGATGCTGTTTTCCGCCACCCTGGACGGCGAGGTGCAAACCCTGGTCAAGCGGTATTTGAAGCGTCCGGTCACCCATTCCACCGCCCCGGTGGAAGGTGGTGTGGACACCATGACCCACTACCGGCTGCTGGTCGGTGACCGGGACAACCGCACCACCGTCAGCCAGTGGATCGGGGCGCGGGAGGGCCGGACCATCATGTTCATGCGCACCCGCCACGCCGTTGACCGGCAGGTGAAAAAACTGCGCCGCGTCGGTATCGAGGCGTTGGGGATCCACGGCGATAAAGGCCAGACCACCCGGCAGAATGCGCTCGGTGGTTTCAAGGACGGTTCCACCACTGTGCTGGTGGCCACCGACATTGCCGCCCGCGGCATCGACATCGCCGATGTGTCCCTGGTCGTCCACGTCGACCCGCCGGTCGAGCACAAAGCCTATCTGCACCGGGCGGGCCGCACCGCCCGCGGCGGGGCCGCCGGCACCGTGGTCACCCTGGTCACCGACGAGCAGCGCGACGATGTGGACAAACTCTTCCGCAAAGCCGGCGTCACCGCCACGGAGCTTCCTGTCACCGATCCGGCGGATCCGAAGCTGGCGGCGATCACCGGCGCCCGCAAACCCACCGGCGCGGCCGTCGGCCCGCCGCCCGGCTCCCAGCCGAAACGCCGCAGACCCCGCCAGGGGCAGCGCGGCGGATCCGGCCGCGGCCAGGGCGGGGCGAACCGTTCCGGCGGGCGCCGCGGCCGGGGCCGCAGCTAGATCGGCCAGGGGTGGTAGTCTGTGGGCCGCACACGCCGCCGGGATGTCCCGGCCGGCCGCGGCCTGCCGGGCCTACCACCCTTTTTGTTTTTCTTGACCTGCTGGCCCCACCCGGGTGCCGCCCCATCCCCGATGCCGGCGGCCACCGGCGGCCGGGGCCGCGGCACCTCACCGATCCGTTTAACTTTAAGTAACACCACCCATGATTGTTTCGCTTCTCGCGCTCGCGGGATTTGTGGCGCTGACGATCGGCACCGGTTTTTTCGTTGCCATCGAATTCGCGCTCACCGGACTGGAACGTTCCCAGATAGACCACGCCGCCGCCACCCGCAAAGACGCCACCTCGGTGGCGATCAAAAAGGCGCACTCCAACCTCTCCTTCGAGCTGTCCGGGGCGCAGCTGGGCATCACCTTGACCACCCTTGCCACCGGCTATCTGGCCGAACCGGTGCTGGCCACCTACATCGACCCGCTGCTGGAGTTTGTCGGTCTGTCCGATGAGGCGGCACGGCCGATCGCGCTGATCCTGGCGATGCTCATCGCCACGTTTTTGTCGATGGTCTACGGGGAGCTGGTGCCGAAAAACATGGCGATCACCGACCCGATGCGTGCCGCCCGCATCACGGTGCGCCCGGTGATCTGGTTCAACCGGATATTCACCCCGTTTATCAGGATGCTCAACGCGATGGCCAACACGCTGGTGCGCAAAATGGGTATCGAACCAGCAGATGAACTGGCCTCCGCCCGCTCCCCGCAGGAGCTGGGCGCGTTGGTGAGAAACTCCGCCAAACACGGCTCCATGGAACAGGCGAAAGCGGTCATGCTCGACAAGTCGCTGAAATTCGGGGAAGCCACCGCCGAAGACGTCATGACCCCGCGGTCAACCATCGAAGCCCTCGATATCGATGACACGGTCGCGGATTTGCTGAAACTGGCGTTGGACACCGGGCATTCCCGTTTCCCGGTCATCGACGGCGACCTGGACAACACTGTCGGTGTCGTGCACGTCAAAGATGCTTTCCCGGTGGCGAAATCGGAGCGCACGACCACCCGGGTGGCCACCCTGGCACGCCCCATACCGGTGGTGCCCGACACCTTGGACGGGGATGCGGTACTCAATGCGGTGCGCTCGGCCGGCTCACAGGTGGTGCTGGTGGCCGACGAGTACGGCGGCACCTCCGGGATTGTGACCATCGAGGATGTGGTGGAAGAGATTCTGGGTCCCGTCTACGACGAACACGACGACGCGGAAACCGACCGGGATTTCATCGCCTCCGGGGCCAGCTGGGACTGCTCCGGGCTGGTGCGCATCGACGAGCTGCCCGACAAAACCGGCTGCTATGTGCCCGAAGGCCCCTATGAGACTCTCGGCGGGCTGATCATGAGCCAGCTGGGCCGGATTCCTTGTGTCGGCGATACGGTGCTGCTGCCGCAGACCGAGCACGATTTCATGGACGAATTCGAATCCGGGGTGCGTGGCCGCTGGATAGCCCGGGTCACCGTCATGGACCACCGCCGCATCGACCGGGCGTATCTGACCCCGATCACCAATGAGGAAGCCGAGGACTACAGTTGCTGAGCCACGAAATATTCGCGGTCGTCGCCTCGATCGTGCTGCTGGGTGTCAACGCTTTTTTCGTCGGCGCCGAATTCTCCCTCATCTCCTCGCGCCGTGACCGACTCGATTCGCTGGTCGCCGGCGGCGACCGGCGGGCCAAAGCGGTCCTGAAAGCCACCGAGCATCTGTCCGAACAGCTGGCCGGCGCGCAGTTCGGCATCACCATCGCCAGCCTGTTTCTCGGTAAAGTCGGCGAACCGGCCATCGCCCACCTGATCGAGGATCCCTTCCACGCGCTGGGCCTGCCCGGCCATCTGCTGCACCCGGTTTCCTTCGCCATCGCCCTGCTGATTGTCACCATGCTGCACATCATCATCGGTGAGATGGTGCCGAAAAACATTGCTCTGGCAGGCCCGGAAACCGTGGCCATGGCGCTGGTTCCCGCCCACCAGTGGTTCGTGAAAATCACCCGGCCGCTGATCGTGGCAATGAACGCCATCGCCGGGTGGACCCTGAAACTGTTCGGCATCGAGCAAAAAGATGAACTCGATTCCTCCGTCGACCCGGAACAGCTGGCCTCGATGATCACCGAATCCCGCAGCGAAGGCCTGCTGGATGCGGAAGAAACCGTACGGCTGAACAAAGCCCTGAAATCGGATCACCGGCTGGTCACCGAGGTGCTGATTCCGCGGCACAAAGTCATCACCCTGCCCTTCGGCGACAAAGGCCCCACCCTGCTGGAACTGGAGGACACCGTCGGTGAGACCGGGTTCTCCCGTTTCCCGGTCACCGGTTCAGACGGCACCTACATCGGCTACATCCACGTCAAAGACATTCTGGGGCGGATGGTGTCAGCCGATTCCAGCCTCAACGAGCACATTCCATCCGCCCAGCTGCGCACCCTGATCAGTGTCGATGCCTCCGGCACACTGGATGACACCATGCGGCTGATGCGCCGCCAGTCCGCCCACATGGCCCAGGTCATCGACCACGGCCAGGTCACCGGCATTGTCACCCTGGAGGATCTGATCGAGGAATTCGTCGGCACCGTCCGCGACTGGACCCACGAACAGCAGGATTCATCCCCCGCACAGACCACCACCGACACCACCCGCCCGACCGGCTAGCCGGGCCTGACAAGCCACGACAGTTACCGTTCCACCCCATGTCTTCCCGCCCACCCACACTCCTGCCGGCGCCGGTGTGGCGCCGCCTGGCAAACGACCACGCCGACCGCACCAGGCTGCTTGTCGGCGACCACATCACCCGGCGAAGCCGCGGCCAGAAACACCCGGTGTGGGATTTCCTCTTCGACTACTACATGGTCTCCCCGGCGAAACTGGCCAACTGGCATCCCGGCGTGGACCGGGGTTTGGAAGGCGAGCCGCCGCACAAAAAGTGGAAGGGCTACACCACCGTCACCGTCGACGGCACCCCGGCGGTGGCTGTCGACCGGGACGGGGAACGCCGGCGCCACGGGAGCGAACTTGCCGCCATCGGCAGGCTGCTGGCCGCAACCGTCGACAATCCGGCGCACTTCAACTGTTTCGGGCTGCATGAATGGGCGATGGTTTACCGGCAAAAAACCCACCGGCATCCGCTGCCCCTGCGGCTGGGGCAGGAAGGAACCGATGCGGTGGTCGACAGCCATGATCTCAAATGCACCCACATCGACGCCTACCGGTTTTTCACCCCACCGGCCAAGCCACTGAACCTGCATGTCATCACCCGGGACAGCCAACCGGAATTCGAGCAGTGCGGCTGCCTGCACGCGACGATGGACTTATTCAAATGGGCCAAAAAAATGGGTCCCCTGGTCGACGGGGAACTGCTTCTCGACTGCTTCGAGCTGGCCAAAGACGCCCGGGTTCTGGACATGGAGGCCTCCCCCTACGACTGCCGGGAGCTGGGTTTCGGGGTGGTTGCGGTGGAAACGGCGGAAGGAAAACGCCAGTACGTGAACCGGCAGCGCGAACTGGCGCAGCGGGCAGCCCCACTGCGCAGCCGGTTGCTCGGCATTGTTGAGGCCGTGATGTGACAGCATCGGCCCGCCGACGGCCTAAAACCTGACGGCCTGAACTTTTTCGTCGGCTTTTTCTTTCAGGATCATGGCGGTGCGCAACGACTCGGAATACACCGGATGGGGGATTTCCCCCACTGCCTGACCATCGCCGTCGGTGAAGTAGAACCACATGGTGGTCATCTCCCCGCGGGACTGTTCGGCACAGTCGATGTGGTAGACCACCTCCCCGTTCTCGGTCGGATAGGCGGCGGTGATGGAGGTGCCGTCAATGGTCATGCCCTCGGCGGCGCACAATGCATCCAGCCGGGAATCCGGCCCGTGCCGGTACCACCGGCCGCCTGCATGGGCGGCCAGTTTCCGTTCCATGGCGGCAATGCTTTCCGGTTGGTGGAACACCGGACGGTCCAGCTGCCGGAAACGCTGAACCAGCCCCAGTTTGTCGCGCGCATCAGCCCAGGTGCGGCATTTTTTCAATTGCAGCGGATGAAACAGCACCACCGGATCCCCGTCGGCCACCCGGATCGAACGCACCCGGCCCTTGCGCCGTGTGAGCAGAATCTTCTCCCCCTCAAACCCGGTGAGAAAACCTTTCTTTCCGCCGGCCTGAACGACCAGGTTCTCCAGGGCCTCCCGCCACAGCGGATCCTGCCATCTGCTGCGCAACCAGCCGGCGGTCTGCGGGGCATCCCCTGTCATCCACACCCGGATGGTGCGGTTGACCTCCGGCGGCAGTGTGCTCAGGGCCGCATCCGGGTTCTGGATTTCATTGACCGCGGCCGCGGCTTTCACCATCGACCGATACACCGGTAAGCCCCGGGCGTCTTCGGGAATGTCGGTGAACAACTGCTCTGTCTTGTTGTCCCGGCACATCACCCCGCCCAGGCCGTTGAAGGCGAAGCTGTACGGGCCGTCATCAATCCATCGTGTCTGGGCGGTCATGGTGCTGCGCGTTGCTCCTTAAAGTTCCTTTTTTCGGATAACAAAGCCGTGCGGTGACAAGACTGCGGCCGGGTCTGTCCCCCACCATTTGTAGCGAACATTGTGTGTCCGGGCAGTAACAATGATCTGTCCACCCGGTGTCATCTGGATAAACGGCGGGGCGCCGTGGCGAACATCACGACACACGGGCGGGTAACACCGGCCGCACTGCGCCGGCAACATAGACTTGGGTGGTCCATCAGCCAGCGACCGGACTACCCCCGGCCGGTGGAACGCGCAGAAGAATTGAGGCACCCGCACCATGGCCCGCCACACCAACGGCCAGTTCACCTTCAAAGTGGCCGCCGGCCCGATTGTCATTGCGCTGGTGGTCACTCTGGTGGCCTGCATGGTGTGGTTGTGGACTGTGCAGCGTGATGCGGCAACCCGCGCCCACGACACGGTCGACCCCTGCAAGGGCCGGCAGGTCATGCTCACTGTGGCCGGCACCCTCACCCCGGAGCTTGCCGAGCTGCTCACCGCCTTCGACAAGACCCGGCCGATTGTCGACGGCTACTGCGTACGCACCATGACCACCGCCGATGTCAACCGGGCATCGGTGATCATCGCCCCCGGCTCCCGTGATCTTGTCGCCGACCGGATCATTGATCTGAAACTCGCCCCTTCCGGTGACACCTGGCCTGTGGCCTACACCAGGGATGTCGGTGTGGCCCACCTTCCGATGCTCAGGATTTCCGGCGACAGCTGGACCGACCTGGCAGGCCACGGTGTGGCACTGCCCGCCCTGCCGGTTGCGGAGGAACGGGCGGTGGCTGCCCTCCGGTTGGCCGGCGGGGACAGCGCCGCAGCGGTGCGCTGGATCAAAGACAACAACGAGTTGACCCTGGCGCGCGCCACAACCCTCAAAAGGCCGCTGGTGGCCATGGCTGAAAAAGAAGTTCCGGAAGGCTACCGGTTCACCCGTCCTGAACCTGCAGCAATACTCCCCTTCTATGTTGTTCCGCTGACGCAATCGCCGACGGTGAACGCCCGGCAGCAACAGGCCGGCATGGCCTTTGTTTCTTTTATCGCCGAGCATGTCGACCAAAGCCTGGACCACGGTATCGATACCGGGCTTCTTGCTGATGCGGCAGCCGTCACGGCAGCAACAACAGCCACCGGGCAGCCCCAACCGCCGGACAATGCCCCGGCGCAACCGGCCCCACCGCCTGCCGAATCCGCTGTCACCCCTTAAAAAAACCGTCGGGCCGGCCCTTTTCATCACCCATCCCAGCGGCCCCCCGCTGCCCCGCTGGCCGAACAACCATGCAGACCACCGTTGTCACGATTGTTGTGTGACCAACACCCATTCGTGCCATCAGCAGACACCAAGCCCCTCACCGGCACGGCGGCCCGTGTGTTATAGGTGGGTGCCCCACGACGCACCAAAGCCATACCCGCATCATGCGGATATGGCTGAAGTACAGGTGAGTTCACCAGCCCACAAGCGGGCACCTGGCATCAGGAAACGGTTGAGGGCACCCGCTCACCCGACCCAAGCGCCGGCGGCCGGGACAAAGACTAGGAAACCTTGCGGGCCTTGCGGCGTTCGGCCAGCTCGTCGCGGGCGGTCTGCGGGGCGTCATCGAGCTTCTCGGAGGGGAAGGACTCGATGGTGCCGGTCAGTTCCTTCATAATGCCCGGGATGGCGATGCCGAACACGCCCTGTCCACCGGACAACAGGTCAATGACTTCATCGCTGGAGCGGCACTCGAACACGCTCGTGCCGTCGGACACGAGGGTCAGTTGGGCGAAGTCGTCGATACCCAGATCCTTGAGTGTTTCCACGGCCAGGCGGATATTCTGCAGGGAAATACCGGTGTCCAGCAGACCCTTGACAATCTTGAGGACCAGAATGTCTTTGAAGGAATACAGCCTCTGCGTACCTGAGCCGCGGGCGGAGCGAATCGACGGCACCACCAGTTTGGTGCGCGCCCAGTAGTCGAGCTGACGGTAGGTGATGCCCGCCACCTGGCAGGCGATCGGGACACGGTAGCCGACTTCCTCGTCGGGCCCCATATCAAACAATGACTCCTGGACGGGGCGATCTTCTTCGGACACGGTGAACTCCTTGGCGCTTGCACGTAATTGTAAGGGTGAACGCTCGCCGCTTGCCACGGACGCGGATACACCGGTTATGGTTCTTTTTCTACCAGGTGGATCCTATTCGACTGTGGCGCTAACGCGACAGCCCTCCTGCGGTGCGGAAGGCCTTAAAGTCCTCACCCTTGACTTCTGTAGAGAAGTGTAGGTGTAAATACTCACGTTGTCATCTTCAGTCACACAAACCCCATCTTTCACAGATTCCCGAAGGGGTATAACTACCCCCATGAGGTCCCGGGGCGGTGACGGCAAAAAAGCAGGGGCAGCCTGTCCGGCTGCCCCTGGTCCACGCTGCTGTGCAGGCTGTTGTGCGCCGAGACGTCAGTCGCGCAGACCGTTTTTGACGAATGCGGCATGCAGCGACACCACCAGCGAGGACAGCTGCATGGACAGATCTTCGGCATGCAAGGCGGCATCTTCTTTGTGTTTGGCCGCCCGGCGGGTCGCCACCTGGGAGATCAGGGCGCTCTGCCGGTCGGCGGCATGCTTGAGCTGTTTGACGTGGCGGACATCCAGTCCGAATTGGGCCAGCGCCTGCGCGGTGGAGGCGATAACCGCATCGTCGGCGGTGAACAGTCCCGTGGTGTCGGGGCTGATGATTTTTTCCGCCACCAGGCTGGAGACGAACTCACGGTCCACACCGGCCCGCTGGGCGACATCGGCATCGGTCAGACGCACCGCTTCCCCGGATTTGAAATCCTGCGGGCTGATCAGGGCGTGGCTCGATCCGCTGGCACCCATGATCGCGGTGACGGTTCCGTCATCCATGGCGTCAAGCTGTTCCTTGATCACTTTCAGCGGCAGATAATTGTCGCGCTGATTGACCAGGATGTAGCGGACACGTTCAATGTCGGCTTCGGTGAAACGCCGGTAGCGGCTGTCGGTGCGCCGCGGGCTGATGAGGCCTTCCGTCTCGTAGTAGCGGATGCGTGAGACCGTCAGATCGGGAAACTCCGGCTGGAGTCGCTCGAGCACGGCACCGATGTTCATGGTTTTCTGACTCGGCACCGCTTTCGCGGACAACTGCTTGGGTACGGCGTTCAACGGCATTCACCTTGCGGAAATAAAGAGTCTGTCAGGCCCGCACCACCCGGAAGGGGCGGCGCGGAAACCTGCTTGCCGGCAATGAACCGGGCATCGGGGGCTGTGGTTGCCCCACACCGGCCCGTCGTCTGTGCAACCGGTGGTTGTACCGGTTGCACACACGTCACAGCCGCTGTGGGCAATGGAAGAAATACTACCGTCCGGCGCAGGCAGCCGGAGCCGGATTTTTGTCCCGTCCCCCCATGGGTGGCGGAAACCCTGTCCCGGGCTGCGGCTTACGCGGCGGAAAGCGGGGTTACTTGCCCAAAATGAAGGCGAGACGGAACTTGCCGATCTGGATTTCGTCACCATCGTGGAGAACCTCGGAGTCTTTCGGCTCACGGTTGACGTAGGTGCCGTTGAGGCTGCCCAGATCGACCACGGTGAATTCACCGTCGTTGATGCGGAATTCCGCGTGTCTGCGCGAGACTGTCACATCATCGAGGAAAATATCCGACTCCGGGTGACGCCCGGCGGCGGTGGTTGGCTGATCGAGGAGGAAACGAGCCCCGGCATTGGGGCCGCGTTTGACGACCAGGAGAGCGGATCCGGCGGGAATTTTAGTGTTCTCCGAGGAGGGAACCTGGCTACCTGCACCCGATTCCATCTCCTTGAGCAGATCGGCCCGGAAAACCGAGGTTGTTTCGGCCTGGGCCTCGGGGTAGCCGGTGTTCTCGCTCATGGGCGTGTCATTCCTTTCCTCAGCGCGCACCGCGTGCGGTCGCGCGCATCCGACCAGCGTCGGTGTTGTCAGCTAGGTACGTATTTTTAAGTGTAATAGCAGGTACAGCCTCACCCGCGCCGCTGAACAAAAGCGGGGCGGGCATGTGCGCCTGCGGGGTTCACACCCGGTCACCCGGGTTGATGTGAACGCCTGCCGGGGCATGGTGTTCGATAACCGGCGCCACCGGAAACCTCCGGTGCGCGGTAGGCACCATCATAGCCAATAGAGCCTGCCCCGGGCAGCTTGGCCGGACCGTCGCCTGATGCCCTGTCGCGGCTACACCCGTCACCGTCGGCGGGAGGGCGAAAACAAAGGTATTCCTCCCCGGCAGGGGGGGACTAGTCCTTGGCCACCGGGCTTCCGCCGAACATCAGCCGCACGGCCTTTTTCAGTTTGTTGCCGTTCGACGACAGGGGGTTGTCATTGACCATGTAGGTCCAGGTGGCCGAGGGACGGGCCAGACCCTCTTCTTCCAGGTGCGCGCCGTCATTGTCGATGCGCACCCGGGTGAAAGTGTCCACGGCCTCCTCCATCGCCCGTTCGGCCAACTGCTTGAACTCGTGGACGGCGATGCGGTGGTATTCATCCAGTGGGGTTTCCCGGGCGATGGCCCGCAGGTGAATGGATTCCCGGACATCGTCAAGCAGCGCCAGATGATCCGACCAGCCGTTGTCGAGGTGGTAGAGCATCACGTCACGGGCCGCCTGCACCAGCACCCCATGGTCGACGGTGGCCTCCAGCTCCTCGACCCGCCCGGGCACCCGGGACCGGAAGGATTCCAGTGCGGCGTCAGTGTCGAGAATCTCCCCCCGGCGTTCATCGATGATGATGCGCTGGTCGGCGATCAGCTTGTTGTATTTCCACGTCTGGGAGTGGATTTCCAGCAGCTGGCCTTCAGTGACCCGCTGGCAGTGCTCCACATAGTCGCGGATGCGTTTGGAATCGATCATGCCGAACTGGTCCGGGTTGGCGGTGATGTCTTCCCCGGCGCCACCGGTGGTGACCATGTCGTCTTCCAGGGACACGAAAAACAGGCTGGAGCCGGGATCACCCTGCCGGCCGGCCCGTCCGCGCAGCTGATTGTCCAGCCGTGAGGAACGGTGGCGGCCGGTCCCCAGAACAAACAGTCCACCGGCTTCAGCAACCCGGTCGTGGTCGCGCTCGTCGGCCCCGCCGAGTTTGATGTCGGTGCCGCGCCCGGCCATCTGGGTGGAGACGGTGACTTTGCCGTATTCCCCGGCCTGGGCGATGATTTCTGCCTCCGCCCAGTCGTTTTTGGCGTTGAGGACATTGGTCTCAATGTCGAATTCGGCGAGTTTGGCGGCCAATTCCTCCGACTCGGCAACATCCTGGGTGCCGACGAGAATCGGCTGCCCGGTGGCGTGCACCCGCCGGATTTCATCGACGATGGCATCGTTTTTCTGCTTCATCGTCGCATACACGCGGTCGGCCTCGTCGAAACGGATCAGCTCTTTGTTGCGGTCGATAACCGACACTTTCAGCTGGTAGAACTGGGCCAGCTGGTCGGTGGCCTCCACCGCGGTACCGGTCATGCCGCACACCGTCGGGTAACGGTGCAACAACGCCTGCAGCGTGATGGTGTCAAGGATCCGGCCACCCTCGGTGACAGCCAGGCCTTCTTTTGCTTCCACCGCAGCCTGCAGGCCATCGGGCCACCGCTGCAGATCAGCAACCCGCCCCTTGGAGGCGTCGATCAACGCAACTTTGCCGTCGCGGATCAGATAGTGGACATCGCGCAGCAGAAGCTCCTGGGCGTGCAGGGCCAGGTTGACCTGCACCAGGGTGGTGCCCACATGTTCGTCGTCGTAGAGGGAATCAATGCCCAGGGCGCGTTCGACTTTGTCGGCTCCCTGCTCGGTGAGAAACACATTGCGGCGGTCATCATCGGTGGTGAAATCGGTTCCCTGCCGCAGGTTTTTCACCAGCTCGGTGATCTTTCCCTGCGGGGCGCTACCCGGTTGTGAACCGGCCAGGACCAGCGGCACGAGGGCTTCATCGACCAGCACCGAATCGGCTTCGTCGACAATGGCCACATCGGCGCCGTGCTGGACGGCATCCTCGCGCCGGGTGATCAGCTGGTCACGCAGAACATCAAAGCCGATCTCGTTGACCGGCCCGTAGACAATGTCGCGGGCGTAGACCTCCCGGCGTTCACCGGGGGTCATTTTCTCGGTGATCGCCCCCACCGACAGGCCGAAAAACTCCACCAGCGGGCGCATCCATTCCGCGTCACGGTGCGCCAGATAGTCGTTGACGGTGATCGCATGAACCGTGTGCCCCATCAGACCGTAGCCGGTCGCGGCCATCGCGCCGACCAGGGTTTTGCCCTCACCGGTGGCCATGTGGATGACGTCACCGGCCAGAAGCCTCAAACAGGCCTGCGCCTGCGGGGGAAAAGGGGTCAGCCCCAGGGTGCGTTGGCTGGCCACCGACAGCACGGCCAGAAATCCCGCCGGGTCGGTGATTTTTTTGTCGCTGACCATCGACCGGGCTTTGTCGGCCAGCTCTTTGTCCGACAGGCGGTTCAATTCCTCCTGCGCCTGGGATGCTTTCGCCACGATCTGCCGGGATTTTTTCTGGCTGCGGCCCGACTGACCCCCCATCGCTTTCCAGAACCAGCCAAAACCGGCCACGGCGATCCACTCCCATCGGTTTGCGCTACGTCTTCTTCCCCGGCGGGATCACCCCGCCGGTCCACCCCGTGATTCTACAGCCCGGTGCCGCGGCCGCCCGACACCGCGGGCCGCGGTCACCGGCGGCAACCCGACAGCTGTCGTTGTTTCGGGCGGCGGCATCCTGGCACTTTCCGCTGTGCCGCACCAGTGCTCTGGCCACCCGGGGGTATGTCGGCTTAACCTAGTGGGAGGTATCAAAGCACAGTCGCAAACGATTTCAACGAAAGGCAACCGGTGCACTCTTTCAGCGTCACTGTCCCGTCGTCGACCGGACTCAACTTGGCGGGAACCGTCGATATGCCCGACAGCGAACCGGTCGCGTGGGCACTGTTTTCCCACTGTTTCACCGGTTCCCGGTTCACCCCGGCGGCCAGCCGCGTGTGCAAGACGCTGGCCGAGGCCGGGGTGGCGTGTCTGCGCTTCGATTTTCCCGGCCTCGGCCAGTCGGAGGGCAAATTCGAGCAGACCTCGTTTTCCATGAACGTCGATGATCTGGTCAGCGCCTACTCCTGGCTGGAAGAAACCTTCGAAGCACCGAAAATCCTCATCGGCCATTCACTCGGCGGGGCGGCGGCGCTGAAAGCCGGTGCCCGGATGCCGAAGCTGACCTGTGTGGCCACCATTGGCGCGCCCTTCGATCCGGCGCATGCCGTGCTGCATTTTGCCGACCGAATCAGTGAAGTCGACGAAAACGGGGCGGTGACCCTGACTTTGGGCGGGCGCGATGTGACGATCTCGAAACCGTTTTTGGAGGATCTGGCCGAGATCAACCCCGAGGCCTACATCCCGAAACTGCGCAAACCGCTGCTGATTCTGCACTCCCCGCTGGATACCACCGTCGGCATCGACAATGCGCAGAATATTTTCCTCACCGCCCGCTACCCGAAATCGCTGGTGGCACTGGATAAAGCCGAC
>NZ_JAFLEQ010000003.1:720098-721156 GCF_017307055.1 Corynebacterium mendelii
AATCATCCGTGCCTGGGCGGATGCCTACCTGGGCGACCAGGACAAGGACACCGACCCCATGCCGGAGGGTGTGGCCCGCTCGGTATCGATTCCGGCCGGCCGCTACACCGACCTGGTGCATGTCGACACCGATGTCATCACCACCGACCGGGAACGGTCCCTGGGGGGCAAGGGTTTGGGCCTGTCGCCGACATCCCTGCTGCTCAGTTCTTTGTCGGCGGCCACCAGCCAGGCGATCCGCATGGCTGCCAAAGACAAACGCATCAGGAATCTCGAAAACGTCGAAGTGGAGGTCTCCCGGGTGGTTGGCGCCCCGGAGTTCGCCATGCAGCTGAGACGGCGCATCTCGCTGACGGGCGATTTGACCGATGGGGAGAAAAAGACCCTGCTGGCCGCCGCCGGGGAGTCCTGCATTGAAAAGATCATCACCGGGGCAGCCACCATCGAAGACCGCGACCGGTAGCCCGATGTCTTTTTCCCGCCCGACACCGGCAGATGCCTGCCCCTGCTGCAGCGGACTGGACTACGCCGACTGCTGCCAGCCGATCCTTGACGGTGCCCCCGCCGCCAGCCCGGAAGCACTGATGCGCTCCCGCTACACCGCTTTTTGCACCGGGCGGCGGGAATATCTGCTCAAAAGCTGGCACCCGAGCACCCGGCCGGGAAGTCTCGAGCTTGATCCGGACCGGCAGTTCACCCGGTTAATCATCCACGACTCAAGCTTTCCGGTTGATCCCGCCACCCCGGCGACCGTGTGGTTCACCGCCGTCTACCGCACCCCCGCAGGCAAGGGACGCCAATGCGAAAAATCAGTGTTTCTTTTCGTCGACGGGAACTGGACATACCTCGGGGAAGCGCCACCGGCACTGTAGAACACCGCAAAATCTTTTCTGACCTGCCGATTAGGTGAGCGGGCCGACAATGTTGTAATCTGTGGCAGTTGCTTGCGGGAGTCAATCCCCGCAACAGCGATCGGACTGTGGCGCAGCTTGGTAGCGCACTTGACTGGGGGTCAAGGGGTCGCAGGTTCAAATCCTGTCAGTCCGACCAGAAATCCG
>NZ_JAFLEQ010000003.1:721198-747957 GCF_017307055.1 Corynebacterium mendelii
CGTGCACCATTTGCCGGGCCGGGGGGCAACCTTCGGTACCGGGGAATGCGGGTGTGGTGAATGTGTGTGGATAAAGTGTTGGCGGCGACTTTCAACCGCCGCCCGCATCTCTCCCCGGCACCGGGCGCGACCTCATCGCCCCGGTCCGGGGAGTATGTGTATCCGCCCCACCCCTCCAGTCCGCCGCACACGCGGAGTACACGCCGTGCAGTATCGGCACACAACCCACCCCTGGCACATGACAATGCCACAACCGGCTGTGGCTGGGCGGGTAAAACCTGTGGCGCACGGCGCCTAGACCGGATGGAACGGGAATCGTCCCCTTTTTTTGAAAGCGCACCCATGACTGACCCTTTGTTCACTTTCACCGACGACGGTGTGTTCGCGTCCACGGCCACCGGTGAACCGGTGGAGCTGGTGATCACCAGCAAACCGGAGAGCTTTTCACCGGTCATCCACCGTTTCGACTCCACCGAATTCGACTTCACGGTCTTCTCCGGGGGCAGACAGTGGTGGGGTGAGCTGTTGACGGTGCTGGCCGTGCCCGCCGACGGATGGAACGCGCACCCATTGCTCGCCGATCACGGCTTGTTCGACAATCACCCCCAAACAGGCGTCACTGCCGATGCACACCCCTGAGGTGTTGGCGGGGGAACTCACCCGTCTGACCACCGGCCACCGGTGGCGCTGAATTCCCCTTTGCCACCGCCGGTACCCGCGCCCGCACCATGACCCGCCGGAAAGGCCCGAATGAACACCTATCCCCCGTCACCGAACGGCACAAACAACAACTATCCCGGTGCGGCACACCGGACCCGGGTGTCACCGGCGTTTTTCGTCGATGAAGGTGACGGCCCCACCGGCTACTACCACCGTGATCAGCTGGCGCGGATCATCCGCCGCATCAACTCCGGTGACGGTGAGAGGTTCCTCATCGTCCACACCAGCCCGGACGATGACGGGATGACCTACTGCCAGGCATACTTCGACCGGGACGGCTGGCAGGTGGAACACCAGGCGGGAAGTCTCGACAAGCACTACGGGTTGGTCACCGGCGACCACAACCGGGTGTTCGATCTTTTCTGCCGCTGGCTTGACGGTGACCCCTCGTTTTTCACCGAGGACTGGGAAAAAATCGAGATGGATTTCGACGACGACTAGTACCCGGCGGCAGCAGCCGCCACCTGACAGACGACAACCGCCGCTTAGAGGCTTTGCAGACCTTTGTGAAAAAAGGTCCGGGTCCCAAGCGGCGGTTGTGGTGTTTTGAAACCTGCCCGGGTTTTTCATCCCTGGCAGGCACAAGGCAGTGGCTTGTTAGGCGCTGCACTCGTCCCAGTGGCCCTGGTGGGCGTGGTGCAGGTGGCCGTCATGGCGGTAATCGACATGATCGCCGTGGTTGACGGCTTCGTGGCCGCAGCCCTCACCGTGGGTGTGCGGGTGCACCAGGTGCACGTCGTGGTCGAGTTCGCATTCATCCCAGTGACCGTCGTGGTCGTGGTGCAGGTGACCGTCATGGACATAATCGACGTGGTCGCCGTGGTTGAAGGTCTCGTGGCCGCAGTTCTCGCCGTGGGTGTGGGGATGGGTACCGTTATTGTTGTGGCACATAGTGTCGTCCTTGTCGTGTGGTTGATCGGCAGCATCGCAATGGCCCCATTTATTGAAAATGAAAACCATTCATTTGCTGTGTTGATAGCAGTGTAATTGAAAACAGCACACGATTGCAAGCCGTTTTACGACGTGAGGCTAATTTCTTATCGAAAACCCATCCCTGGCTACGGACCCCGTGCCTTTTACCTGTTGAAAACGCAGTGAGTTGGGCCAGCGGGGGTGACTGGGCCGCCCCCGGGAAGGAAAACGGGTCCGCCTCCCCACCCAGGCAGCGTGCCGGACGGTGGTGGAAGCGGACCCGATCCACAAACAGGGTGGCCCTCCCGCCGCTTGTGTGTGGCGGCGGGAGGATTTTATTTGCGCTTGCGCTTTTCGCGGACCCTGACCGCGATACGCACCGGCGAGCCGGGGAAGCCGAATTCCTCCCGGAACATCCGCTCGATGTAGCGGCGGTAGCCGTGCTCGAGGAAACCGGTGGTGAACAACACGATCACCGGAGGCCTGGTGGAAGCCTGGGTGGCAAACAGCACCCGGGGAAGCCTGCCGCCACGCATCGGCGGCGGGTTCTGGGCGATGACAGCCCGCAGCCACGTGTTCAGTTTGCCGGTCGATACCCGCTGGTCCCAGGATTCGAGTGCCTCGATGAGGAAGGGTTCGAGTTTCTGGATGGCGCGGCCGGTTTTGGCGGAGATGTTGATTCTCCTGCACCACGGGATATGGGCCAGCTGCAGGTCGATTTCACGTTCCAGATCGTAGCGGCGGTCCTCATCGACGAGATCCCACTTGTTGTAGGCAATCACCAGCGCCCGGCCGGCATCGACGATCATGCCGAGGACCTTCTGGTCCTGTTCACTGATCGGCTGGGAGGCATCGACCAGGAAGACGCACACTTCTGCCGCGTCAATGGCGGATTTGGTGCGCAGGGAGGCGTAGTACTCGTGCCCGGAGGCGGTTTTGACTTTTTTGCGCAAACCCGCGGTATCGACGAAACGCCACAGTTTCTCGTCCAACTGCACCAGGGAGTCCACCGGGTCAACGGTGGTGCCGGCGACGTCGTCGACCACCGAGCGTTCATCGCCGCTGATTTTGTTCAGCAGCGAGGATTTGCCCACATTGGGTTTGCCGACCAGGGCCACCCTGCGCGGGCCTTCGGTAATCGAGGTGTTGCGCGGCTGGTCGGGGAATGCCTTGATCACCTCGTCGAGCACATCGGCACCACCGCGGCCGTGCTGCGCGGAGACCGGCCACGGGTAGCCCAGGCCCAGGCCCCAGAATTCGGCCACATCGCCGTACTGGGAATCCGAGTCGAACTTGTTGGCCACCAGGATGACCGGCACTTCGGCCCGCTGCAGTTTTTTGGCCATCACATAGTCGGTGTCGGTGATGCCGACTTTGGTGTCGACCACCATGACGATCACATCGGCGGTGGCCATGGCGACCTCGGCCTGGCGGGCGATCGCCTGGTGGATGCCCTTGGCGTCCGGATCCCAGCCGCCGGTGTCCTGCACCAGGTAGCGCTGGCCGTTCCAGTCGGCGATGTAGCTGACCCGGTCACGGGTGACGCCGGGAAAATCTTCCACGACTGCTTCCCGACGGCCGAGAAAACGGTTGACCAGGGTGGATTTGCCGACGTTGGGTCGGCCCACAATAGCGACGGTGCACAGGGCTTCCTCGGTGTGGTCGGCGGTATCGACACCGAACGCTTCCTCGAGTTTCTCCCAGTCTTCATCGGCCAGGTTTTCCCCGAAGTCGGCGTCGCCGAAGGAGGACTCGTCGAATTCGACATCGAACGTGCCGTCGGCGGTGGTGTCGTCGTCTTCCGACCCGCTGTCGAGGTATCCGCCGGCGACAGCCGAGTCGAGCACCACATCGATCAGGCAGTCGACGACTTCGTCGATATCCATGTCGGAGGTATCGATGACAACGGCATCGTCAGCCGGTTTCAGCGGGGACTGCGCCCTGGTGGAATCCAGCTCGTCGCGGCGTTTGACATCGGCCAGCACCTCGTCGAACACGACCTCACGGCCAGCTTGTTTGTCCTGTTCGAAGCGCCTTCTGGCCCGCACTTCGGCGGCGGCGTCGAGATAGATTTTACAGGGCGCGTCCGCCAGCACCACGGTGCCGATGTCGCGGCCCTCGACTACGCAACGCCCGGCCTTGGCGGCCAGTTCACGCTGCAGGGCGACCAGATTTTCCCGCACCTGGGCATAGGAGGACACCGCCGAGACGGTGCGGGTGACCTCTTTGCCGCGGATAACCGACGACACGTCCTTTCCGTCCAGCAGCACCGCCGTGGACTGCGGGTCGTCGGAAATCCCCAGCGGCAGATCGGCGGTAGCGGCAACCACGGCCCGCTCGTCGGCGGGGTCGATGCCCTGGTTGAGCACGTGCAGGGTGGCCACCCGGTACATGGCCCCGGTGTCGAGGTATTTCGCCCCGGTCAACTCCGCGAGGGTGCGGCAGACCGTGGATTTTCCGGTACCCGACGGGCCGTCGACGGCGACGATCAGCCGGCCGCCTTCGGCATTGTCGACAAAGGAGAAATCCTGTGTTGTTGTTTGTTCACTCATCAGTTGCTGCCGTCCTTGCGTCACATGCCCACAGCCTTGTACAGGCTGCGCAGTTCAGAATCGTTGAGTGCCCGGATCGCACCCGGGGTCTGCTCCCCCAGCTGCACGGTGTGGATTTTGGTTCGTACCAGCCGCTCCACCGGGAATCCGGCTTCCTTGAGCAGGCGGCGCACAATATGGGTCCGCCCTTCGTGCAGTTCAACCAGGACGAGGGATTTACCCTGGAAGGCGTCGATGATTTTGGCTTTGTCGGCTTTGGCGAACCCGTCCTCGAGGTCCATCCCGGTGGTCAGCGCGGTGACAAGTTTCTGGTCCGCTTCACCGGTGACGGTGGCCATATAGGTTTTGGTCACCTCGTAGGAGGGGTGCATCAGGCGGTTGGCCAGCTCCCCGTCATTGGTCAGCAGCAGCAGGCCTTCGGTGTCGGCGTCCAGACGCCCGACATGGAACAGCCGCTGCCCGGCGGCGATTTTCTCCCCGACAATATCGCCGACGCACGGCCGGTCCAGATCATCGGACATGGTCGACTGCACGCCCCGCGGCTTGTTGAGCACGAAATACATCATGTCGTCGTTGACGCGGATGCGCACCCCGTCGACACGGATCACCGCGGTGTCGGGGTCGACCCGCATGCCCTGGACGGTCACGATCTGCCCGTTGACTTCGACGCGGGCATCATCAATGAGCTTTTCGGCCTGGCGGCGGGAGGCGACACCGGCACGGGCCAGAACTTTCTGCAGGCGAACCCCCTGCCCGGAAGTGGACTGGGTGGCCTGCCGGGCACGGTCGGCAGAAACATGCTGCCGGCGCGCGGGCTTGGCGTTGGAAACGAAAATGTCGGAGGCTTTCTCACCGGAAGGCCTGCGCCCGCGCTGCGGGCGTGGGCGTTTCCTGTCCGGTGTGCCGTCTCGGCGAGCGGGTGGGGTCACGGTGAATCAAATCCTTCACGTAGAAATCATCTATGGGGTTGTTCTTTTTTTCCGGCGGGATGGCCGAAAAAGGTGGAATACACAGCCGGTCGGCCCGGCGGCCACGGTTTGTTGTGGCATAGTCCACCACGGCATGGTGGCCGCGGCACAGGGGGTCGCAGCCGGGCGGTGACACCGCGCGGCCACTACAGCAGGTGCCCGTGTACTGCGGCAGCTTTGTCGTCTTTTTCAAAGGCGCTGGAATACAGGTGATGACAGGATGCCTGCCACCGACTGCGGTGGCAGCGAGCCGACGCCGACAGCCCAGTGTAGCCCCATCGGGCCGCCCCGGGAAACCGGCCCGCCCGAAGCCGGGTGGTCCCGCCACCCCGGACTGCGCCTGGTGGGGGTAGGCTCGGTGGCACTTGTCTGTCAGCTACCGGGCCGGTGACCGGCTGTGGCCGGCCTTTCGGGAGGATGCATGCCACGACGTTGTCTGCGCGTGATCTGTGCGGCCGCGGCCATGACTGCCGCCGGGTGCGGATTCGCCACCGAACCGCTGCTCGGCAAACTCACCGACGCCGAAGACCAGGGGCGCGACCGGGTGGAGCTGCAGCCCGGGCGGATCTATTCCGAGGGGGCGACCGGTTTTCTGGTGGCCTGCCCCTATCTGCCGCGGGCCACGGTGGAACAGGTGGTGGCGGCCACCGTCACCGACATCCCTTCCTCCGGGTTGCAGGAAGGCTCCAATGCACTGGTGATCACCTATCCGAAGGGTAAAGTGTCGGTGCAGCGTTTCGCCCGTTCCGCGGTTGATTTCTGTTCCCGCGGGGCGCCGGAACCGATCCTGCACCCCATCGACGATGAGGCGGTGTTCGTCCGCGACGGCGACACATGGGTGCTGGAGTTTTTGCAGAACTCGTCCCCCACCGCCGGTGATCGGCACTGACCGGTGGTCAGTAGGACTCGTCGATGGTGTCGATGTCGGGAAGAAGCGGCGCCAAATCCGGCAGTACGGAGATATCGTCGATACCCAGCAGTTCCAGAAACAGCTCCGTGGTGGCGTACAAGTGGGCGCCGGTGGCCTGCTCCTGGCCGACTTCCTTGACCAGTCCACGAAGAAGCAGGGTGCGCATCACCCCGTCCACATTCACCCCGCGGACCCCGGCCACCTGGCTGCGGGTGCACGGCTGCCGGTAGGCCACCACCGCCAGGGTTTCCAGGGCGGCCCGGGTCAGACGTGACTGGGTGCCGTCCAACAGCAGCCGTTCCACCGCCGGGGCGTTGCGGCTGGCGGTGTACAGCCGCCACCCGTCGGTTGTTTCCCGCAGCTCGACACCGGATTCGCGGCCCAGATACTCTTCGCGGATCTGGGTCAAAATCTCCGTGGCCTCGGCGACGGTGCACTCCACCGCCCGGGCAATCAGATCGGCCGGGGCCGGGGAATCAATGACCAGCAGCACCGATTCGATGCGGGAGCGCACCGCCGAGACCACCGGCAACGAACCGGCGCCCGGGCCGGCAGCAGCGGTGGTGGTGTCGGCCTCATCTGGTGTGGGGGACAGCCGGTTGAGGAACTGGGAGGTCGCCGATACCCGCCGTGTGCCGTCGACACTGTGCGGTGTGGGGGTCTCCGGATTCATCTGCGCCTGGCTCCTTTACTCCCCCACGGCGATCGGCCGGTTGGCCCCGGGTGCGGCCCACTCCGACCAGGAGCCGTCATAGACCCGGACATCTTTCCTCCCGGATTCGATGGCGGCCAGCGCATCCACGCAGGCGGTCACCCCTGAGCCGCAGGAGAAAATATAGCTCTCACCGGGTCCACCGACACGGTCGAAGTGGTCGGCCAGCACGTCTGGCGGGGCGATTGTTCCTGCGGGGAACACCTCGGTGAACGGGATATTCCGCGCCCCGGGCATATGACCCGACGGCATACCCGGCCGCGGCTCGGGGTCCTCGCCGGAAAACCGTCCCGCCGAGCGCGCATCAACGACATGGGCGCTGCCGTGGTTTAAATGCCGGGCCACCTCGTCGATATCCACCAGAAGCTCCCCCCGGGCGGGGGCGGTAATCGTGCCACAGGAGACGTTCGACGGGTCAGCCAGCGGTTCGGTGGAGTATCCGGCGGCCACCCATGCTTTCAGTCCCCCGTTGAGAACCGCCACATTGTCCAGTCCCACCACTTTCAAAAGCCACCACACCCGGGGTGCGACCACCATGCCGTGCCGGTCATAGACCACCACCGCCGTGTCATCGCTGATTCCCCGGCGCTGGAAAGCACGCCGCAGATCATCCAGCGGCGGGCAGGTGTGCGGACGGGGATCATCAGCATCAGAGAACTCGCCGTCAATATCGGCGAGAAAAGCCCCCGGAACACCGTTTGCGGACGCGGCCTTATCCCCCATCGAGGCGCACAGCACCACCACGTTCCCGTTGTCTTTGTGGCGGGCAAGCCAGGCGGCATCAACCAGGTTTTTATTCATACGCACACTCATGCCGCCCCAGTGTAGGCGCATCAGGCCCACGCTCGGACAGTCAGCCAGCCGGGGGCCGGGCCGGACAAAAAACTTCACCGAATCATCATCACCGGCAACCGGGCGGAAAAAAGCCGCGGCCTCGGCTGCGCCGCGGGAAAAAACCTTCCACACGGCTGCCCCGGCAGCGGTGGGCACAGCGCGCCAACGGCGACCCGCCCCCACCACAACCGGCCGGCTGATCGCCGCACAGGTGACCGGCTCCCCCACCACGGGGGGGCGAGCCGGTGACGGTTGCGCTGCCGGGGCTGCCTGGTGCAGGGGCCGGAGAAAATCATCCGGGCGCGAAAATCCCCCCCCCGGCACGGTCGTCGCCAGCCGCAGGCGGGATGTCGTCTAGCGCTTTTGCGGTAGGTTGTGGCGTCATGGAAAAATAGCGGCCATGACTGTAATTGAACACCGTTCAGGCGCGCGGGCCGACTCCCCCCGGAAAGTGGTGGCCACCGCGGCTGTCGCCGGAATCGAGATGTGGGAGCGGTTTTCCTTCTACGGCATGCAGGCGATCTGCCTGTACTACCTCTACTGGGAAACCACCCGTGGCGGATTGGGTATTGACCGCACCACCGCCACCGCACTGATGGGCGCCTACGGCGCTTTCGTGTATCTGATGACCCTGGCCGGCGGGTGGACCGCCGACAGGATTTCCGGCCCGGAGAAAACACTGCTCGGCGGTGCCCTGGTATTGGTTGCCGGCCATGCGGTGCTCTCCCTGGTTGCGGGTGTCGCGGGAATCACCGCCGGGTTGCTGTGCGTGGGGCTTGGCTCCGGTTTCCTCAAAGCCTCGGCGGTGACGGTGCTCGGTGCCGCACACCGCGGTGATGCAGGACAGCGGGATGCCGCCTTCCAGGTGTTTTATCTGGGTATCAACATCGGCGCGCTGGCAGGCCCGCTGTTGGTCGGTTTCCTGCAGGTCACCTACGGGTTCCGGGCGGGTTTTGCGGCCGCGGCCATCCTCATGGTCATGGGCGTGGCCAACTATCTTCTTCTCCGCTCGCGCTACCTGGCCGAACTCGGCGGTGAGCTGTCCCGGGAGATCACCCGGCCACGCGCCCCGCTGTCACCGCGGGGACGGATGGTGGCGGCCGCCTGTGTGCCGGCAGGTGCCGCTGCGGTGGCTGCCGCGGTTGCCACCGGGGTTGTCACCCCCGCGAATTCGGCCACGGTGTTGTTGGTTGTCACCCTTGTTGCCGCGGTGACGGCACTGGTGCTGGTCACACGTGATCCGGATCTGGATGCTGCCGACAAGGCCAATACGACCGCGTTCATCCCGGTGCTGATTGCCTCCACGGCCTTTTGGTCTGTTCTCAACCAGACCTACGGGGTGCTGGCCGTGTATTCGGATGTGCGTCTGGACCGGGACTTTTTCGGTCTGACTGTGCCGGCCAGCTGGACGCAGTCGCTCAACCCCTTCTACATCCTGCTGCTGTCGGTACCCATGGCCATGGTGTGGGGACGACTCGGCGACCGGGTGCCGTCGGCGGCGAAAATGGCGGTCGGGGTGATGATCTCCGGCGGCGGGCTGCTGGTGCTGTTGCCGTTTACCGGCGGCCAGGGACAATCGGTGCCCTTTGCGGCACTGGCCCTGGCCGTGCTGGTGATCACCATCGGTGAGCTTCTTGTCGGTCCGGTGGGCATGTCCACCGCCACAGCCCTGGCGCCGGAGAAATACGCCACCCGATTTTCGGCCCTGTATTTCCTCACCATGGCCGCGGGTACCGCGGCGGCCGGTGTGATCAGCAGGTTCTACGACCCGACAGACGCAGCAGCCGAGCGCGGCTATTTCCTCGCCTGCGGGCTGACGGTGATCGCCATCGGACTCGGGTGCCTGTGGGCGGTGAAAGCGCTGGGTGGAAGGACATAGCGCCCTGCTAGGCCGGGCTGCTGTGTCCATCCTCCGCAGAGGGATTTTCCGGTTATTCCCCGGGTGTTGGACCGGTTGCGGGGGCAAGCCCCAACGCGGCGAGCAGCGCGGCGGTGTCAAAGGATTCCGCGGCCATGGCGGCAAACTCCGACCGCTCAAGCTGCCCTGCCCCTTCCGGCAGGCAGCCGAGAAGCGGGCAGCCGGTGACAACCTCGAATTCGGTGAGGTTCAAGTGGGTGGCCAGATCGGGATCGGTGGGAACGGATCCGCCGACAAGACCGGCCACTGTGACTTTCGCATCCCGGGCGGCGGTCACCGTCAGCTCCGCGAGGTTGAGGGAGCCCAGCCCGGTGGAGGTCACCACCACCAGGGGGGCATCCAGCCTGCGGGCCACATCCCTGATGGTCCAGTCATCGGCGATGCGGACCAATAAACCGCCGGCCCCTTCGACCAGAACAACCGTGTCGTCGCCGCTGTCCAGGGCTGCGATCCTGGCGATGGTGTCATCGAAGTCCAGCTGCGTCATCCCCGCCCGGGAGGCCGACTGGTTCGGCGCCAGCGGCTCCGGGTAGCGGGCGAATTCGTGGGTGTCGGTGATACCGCTGAGCCTGGTGACCGTGACCATGTCGCCGCTGCCGGCCGGTTCACCGGTCTGGGCGGGTTTGACGCAGGTGACGGTGAAACCGGCGTCGGCCAGCAGCCGGGCGAGGGCTGCCACGGCCATGGTTTTTCCGACATCGGTGTTGGTGCCGGTGACAACAATGGTTGACATGGGGTGACACTCACTTTCTTTGTGTTGTGGGCTTCGTCGGCCGGGTGACCGCCTGTGCCGGTGGGGCCGGCGGCGCATCCCCGGTGGCGGCATCGACTGCGGCGGTGATCGCATCAATGATGGTGTCCACTTCGCCGGGGGTGCTGACAAACGGCGGCATCGTGTAGATCAACCGGCCGAAAGGCCGCAGCCACACCCCATGGTCGAGGGCCGCTTTCTGGGTGGCGGCCATATCCACCGGGGCTGTCATCTCCACCACGCCGATCGCCCCCAGCACCCGGACATCGGCGACATCCGGCCGCTGCGCAAGGGGGGCCAGCCCGTCGGTGAGCTGGCGTTCAATCCGGGGCACGGCCGTGGTCCAGTACCCGGATTCAATCAGTTCGAGTGATGCTGCGGCGACCGCCGCCGCGAGGGGATTTCCCATGAAAGTCGGACCGTGCATTAACGCGCCGCCCCCGGCCGGGGTTTGGATGGCTTCGGCAACAGCCCGGGTGGCCACGGTGGCGGCCATGGTCATAAACCCACCGGTCAAGGCCTTGCCCAGACATAAAATATCCGGTGTCACACCGGCCCACCGGCAGGCGAACAAATGGCCGGTGCGGCCGAAACCGGTGGCGATCTCATCGGCGATGAACAACCGGTTGCGCCGACGGGCACCGGCGGCGATGGCGGCCACCAGCGACGGGTCGTGAAAACGCATGCCGCCGGCCCCCTGCACCACCGGTTCAACAATCACCGCGGCCACCGTCTCATCGATCAGACCGATGAACTGCTCGGCATAGCTGGCGAGTACCTCCGGCGGCGATCCGATGGGCGGCGGCGGTGGGGCGAAAATCTGTTTCGGCAGGCTGCCCTGCCACAGCGAATGCATGCCGCCGTCAGGGTCACACACACTCATCGGGGCGAAGGTGTCGCCGTGGTAGCCCGACCGCCAGGTCACAAGCCTGTTTCTTTCCGGGTGCCCGATCCCGCGCTGGTACTGCAGCGCCATTTTCACCGCCACCTCGACAGAGACACTCCCGGAGTCGGCGAAAAAGACTTTCTCCAATCCGGGTGGGGTCATGGCAACAATTTTCTCGGCCAACCTCACCGCCGGTTCATGGGTCAGGCCACCGAACATCACATGGCTCATCACATCGATCTGCCGGTGGGCGGCAGCCACCAGTGCGGGATGGCTGTGGCCGTGGCAGGCGCACCACCAGGAACTCATGCCGTCAATGACCCGCCGACCATCCATCAGCGTCAGATACACCCCGCGGGCCTGTGCCACCGGAACCGGCGCAACCGGTGCCGGGGTGGGCGCGTAGGGGTGCCACACGTGTTGCTGGTCGTAGTCAATCACGGCGGCGGGGGAGGAAAAATCGGGCATGGCAACCTCAACTCCGGGGCTGATGGGTTAGCTGGACAGTCGGTGGTGGGTGGACAATCCGGCGCAGCCGGGATTGAACAATGTTCAATCTGTCGCTTCGCGCTCATCGTACACCGCGCGGCGCACAATTTTCGTCACTCCCATGTGCCCGCGGCCACCACCGCCGGATCCACCTCCCGTCCGGTCCAGGCCAGCGACAGCGGGCCGAGCGACTGCTCCTGCCGGGCATCAACGGCCTGTGCCTTGTACAGCTCCAGCAACGCCAGAAAACGGCCGACGACGTGGATGTGGGTTTCACAGTCACACACCAGGGCGGCAAAACTCAGCCAGCTGCCGGGTCCGGCCAGCCGCAGGGCGGTCAGGATTTTTCCGGCCTGCTCCGGGACGGAGACTTTCTGGACGTGGATATGCCCGGTGCCAACCACCTCTGTCGGTCTGGGCCGGAACACCCCGGCGGCAACCTCGGCGAAACTGTCGGGGGTGTGCCCCAGTGACACCGGCGGCAACAGATCGGCGAACTGCTGTTCCGGCCCGACCGCCCGGGCGTAGCGCCGCGGCGCGCCGGCCTGCCAGTGGCTGAACAGATCGGCCACCTGTTTGTAGGCTTTGTACTGCAGCAGGCGGGCAAACAGCAGGTCCCGGGATTCCAGCAGCGCCAAATCTTCTTCACTGTCGACCTCCCCGCGGGGAAGAAGGCGCGCGGTTTTCAGGTCCAGAAGTGTCGCGGCAATGACCAGGAACTCGGTGATCTCATCCAGGTCGGCCGTATCCCCCAACTCCCGGGTGTAGGCAATGAAATCATCGGTCACCCGGGCCAACGCCACCTCGGTGACGTCAAGTTTCTTTTTCCCGATCAGCTGCAGCAACAGATCGAAGGGGCCGGTGAAATTGGCCAGCGCCACCCGGAAACCCGGCAGCTGCTCCTGGTCACCGGGGGCCTCCGGGGCGACGATGGGTGGTTTTGCTGCTGTGTCCGGCCGATCGGCCCCGCTCACAGCCTGTCGGCCCGTTCAATGACTTCCCTGGCCAGGTACCGGTACTGGTCCGCCCCCTGGGATTTCGGTGCCCAGGTGATAATCGGTTCACCGGCCACGGAGGTCTCCGGGAAACGCACCGTCCGGGTGATCACCGCATCGAAGACCTTCTCCCCGAACACCTCCACCACCCGGGACATCACTTCCCGTGAATGGGTGGTGCGCCGGTCGAACATGGTCACCAGGATGCCGAGCACTTCCAGATCGAAGTTGAGCCGGTCACGGACTTTTTCCACTGTGTCGGTCAAAAGCGCCAGGCCCCGCAGTGAGAAGTACTCGCATTCCATGGGGATGATCACCCCCTGCGAACAGGCCAGGGCATTGACGGTGAGCAGCCCCAGCGACGGCTGGCAGTCGAGAATGATGTAGTCGTAGTCGCGGCGCACCTCCCGCAGGGCACGGGCCAGGCACTGTTCACGGCCGACTTCGTTGACCAGCTGGATTTCGGCGGCCGACAAATCGATATTGGCGGGGACCAGGTCCATGCCGAACACGCGGGTGGACAAAATAGCGTCACGGATCGAGTTCGACTGGTCGACCAGGAGGTTGTAGACGGTTAAATCCAGTTCATCGTGCTGGATGCCCAGCCCCGCCGACAATGCGCCCTGCGGATCCAGGTCGACGAGCAGGACTTTGCGGCCGGCTTCCGCCAGGCAGGCCCCCAGGTTGATCGTGGAGGTCGTCTTGCCGACCCCGCCCTTCTGGTTGCACATGGCCAGAATCTTGGCCGGGCCATGATGTTCCAGGGGTTCAGGGTCGGGCAGTTCGCGGCGCTTGCGGCCGGTGAGAGCGTACTCGTCCTCCGGCTTGTCGAACAGCGTTGCGTTCACGATGCCTTCCTTGGCTACTGGTCGGTGGGTGTTGCAGCGGGTGGACGCCGGAAAAAGCGCCCGGCCGCCGGGTGATAGTTACACGGGTGTGTTTTCACCCTGCGGCCACAGCCCACGAGTCTACCTGCCCGGGGGTGTGCCGTGGTGGTGAAACCCTCACCTCCGGGAAACCGGTCGGGAAAAGCTGACCTTTCTGCAGGTCACGCGCCTGCGGCAGACACTCTCACAGTCATGCTGAGGCTGGAGATCGTCAAGGACTGATCCTTGTCAGAAGGTGGCACGGGGGTGGGTCTCCGCCCACACCTGCCGCAGTGAGTCGACGGTGACGTGGGTGTAGATCTGGGTGGTGGTCACCGCGGCATGCCCGAGCAGTTCCTGCACGGAGCGCACATCCGCCCCGCCGAGCAGAAGATGGGTGGCGAAAGAATGCCGCAGGGTGTGCGGGGAGACTTCCTTGTCGATCCCGGCCCCGGCGGCCGCTTTTTTGACGATCTGCCAGATTGATTGGCGCGACAGTGGTCTGCCGAGACTGTTGAGGAACAGCCGGTGGCTGCGGCCTGTCGCCAACACCGGCCGCGCCTGCGTCAGGTAGGCCTGAAGTGCCCGCATCGCGGGCTGGCCGACCGGCACCAGCCGTTGTTTGTTTCCTTTGCCGGTCAGTTTCAGCATCCCGTCCACATCGGTGACATCGTCGACGGTGAGCGCCACAATCTCACTGACCCGGGCGCCGGTACCGTAGAGAAGCTCGAGAACGGCTTTGTCGCGCACCCGCTGCGGATCGGCGGTGGCTCCGCCATCCAGTGCGTCGAGCATGGCGGTGATCTCTTCGATCGACAGCGTCTCCGGCAGGTGGCGGCGCTGGGTGGGCGGGGCCACATCAACAGCCGGATCAGACGACACCCATCCTTCCAGGTGGGCGAATTTGTGCAGGCCCCGGGCAACCACCAGGGCGCGGGCAGCCGATGACGCCGACAACGCCTGTGTCTTGCGGTCTGGGTCACCACGGCGCAAATCGGTCAGATACTGTTCGACCATGGCCGTGGAGACTTCGTCCAGATCATCGATCCCGGCATCGGCGAGCCAGGACAGATAGCGCAGACAATCGCGCCGGTAGCTGGCCAGGGTGTTGTCACTGGCGCCTTTTTCCACCGCCAGATGGTGCAGCCACCCGGCGGCGGCCCGGCCGGCCGGGGTGTCGGGGAATACCTGTGCTGTGCTTCGTCGTCTGGTCACGGATGGGGGTCACACCCTGACTGCTGCATGTTGTGCACGGTGCTACCGGGCGGTGGTGTGCGGATGCTTCATATCGTGTCCAGCACCGACGATCGGGGCCCGCCGATTAGCCATCGAACTCGGGCGCAGGGAAAACGGTGTATCCAGCGGCAGCGGGCCGGAGCGGCCCGCCAGCACGTCCAGTGCCCGGAAAAGGCCGGCGACAGCGATGGAGTTGTTGATCTGGCCGCCGGTGAGCATGGCGTGGATGGTGCTGGCGTCAAACCAGTGGAGTTCCAGCTCGGCTTCCTCGTCCCGGCCTGCGGGCCGGTCAACCGGGTGTAAGTCCCGGGCCAGATACACCCGGACGGCTTCCTCGCAAAAACCGGGGGAAGTGACCAGATCCACAAGCACCGACCAGTCGTCGGCGGCAAGGCCCGCTTCTTCGAGCAGTTCCCTTTTCGCGGTATCGAGTTCATCTTCACCGGCGATGTCCAAAATCCCGGCGGGCAGTTCCCACAGGCGTTTTTTCACGCACTGCCGCCACTGGCGGACCAGTGGGATGCGGCCGCGTTCATCAACGGCGACGACTGCCACCGCCCCGAAATGCTCGACTATTTCACGGGCCGCGAGATTGCCCTGCGGCATGGTGACCATATCGCGGCGCACCCCGATGATCGGGCAGTCGAGAACAAGCTCGCTGTCGGTGACTGTGTAGCTGTGGCTGGTCACGAAGGTGCGGTGCCTTTCATTGTTCACGGAAAAACCATTCCCCCGCCGACGGACCCACGGTCGGCCCGTCGGCGGGAGAAGATGGTCCACGGGCGGATTTGTCGTTTTCCGCCCCGGCTGCAGGTCGCCCCCGGGGCGGTGGCAACCAGCCTATTGCTCCCCGGCATGGTAGGCGATGGCCGCCGAGACCAGCCCGTCGAACAGCGGGTGCGGGTTGGTGGGACGGGACTTGTATTCCGGGTGCGCCTGGGTGGCCACCAGGTAGGGGTGGATGTCGGTGGGGTATTCGACGAATTCGACGAGTTTGCCGTCGGGGGAATGACCGGAGAACACCAGCCCGGAGCCGTCGGCGATCTGCTGTTTGAAGGCGTTGTTGACCTCGTAGCGGTGACGGTGCCTCTCGGAGACTTCCGTCGTGCCGTAGGCGCCGGCCACCACCGAGCCTTCTTTCAGTACCGCCGGGTAGGCGCCCAGCCGCATGGTGCCGCCCATATCGGCTTTACCGGCCACGGCTTCATGCTGGTCGGCCATGGTGGCGATCACCGGTGAGGGGGTCGACGGATCGAATTCGGAGGAGGAGGCATCGGTGATTCCGGCGGTGCGGGCGGCTTCAATGACCACGCACTGCAGGCCGAGGCACAGGCCCAGAAGCGGGATTTTATTGTTCCGGCAGTAGGTGACGGCACCGATTTTGCCCTCGATGCCGCGGATGCCGAATCCGCCGGGAACCACCACACCGTCGACCCCGGCCAGCGCTTCGGCCGCGCCTTCCGGGGTGTCGCAGCGGTCGCTTGCCACCCAGCGGATATTGGTGCGCACCCGGTTGGCGAAACCGCCGGCCCGGATGGCTTCGGTCACCGACAGGTAGGCGTCGGGAAGATCAATGTATTTGCCGACCAGGGCGATGGTGACTTCCCCGTCGGGGTGGTGCACCCGGTCGAGCAGGTCGCCCCACACCGTCCAGTCGACGTCACGGAAGGGCAGGCCGAGTTTCCGGATGAGGAAGGAATCCAGGTGCTCGGAGTGGATGACCTTCGGGATGTTGTAGATCGACGGGGCGTCGGCGCAGGAGATCACGCCTTCTTCCTCGACGTCGCACATCAGCGAGATTTTCTTTTTCAACCCGTCCGGCACCGGACGGTCACAGCGCAGCACCAGCGCATCGGGCATGATGCCGATCGACCGCAGGGCGGCCACCGAATGCTGGGTGGGTTTGGTTTTCAGCTCCCCGGACGGCGCCAGGTACGGCACCAGGGAGACGTGGATGAAGAAAATGTTTTCCCGCCCGACATCGTGGCGGACCTGGCGGACCGCCTCCAGGAAGGGCTGGGATTCAATGTCGCCGACGGTGCCGCCGATCTCGGCGATGACCACATCGGGTTTGTCACCCTTGTCGTCCGGCTGGCCCATCTCGATGACACGGCGTTTGATCTCGTCGGTGATGTGCGGGATGACCTGCACGGTGTGGCCGAGGAATTCGCCGCGGCGTTCCCGGGCGATCACCGTCGAATACACCTTGCCGGTGGTCACGTTGGCGTTGGCCGACAGATTCCGGTTGAGGAAACGCTCGTAGTGGCCCAGATCCAGGTCGGTTTCGGCGCCGTCCTCGGTGACGAAGACCTCACCGTGTTCGAAGGGGTTCATTGTCCCCGGGTCGACATTGAGGTACGGGTCGAGTTTCTGCATCGTCACCGTCAGGCCGCGGGCGGTGAGCAGCTGTCCCAGCGAGGAGGCCGTCAACCCCTTGCCCAGTGACGACGCGACACCGCCGGTGACGAAAATGTACTTGGTTTCGGTGGTCGCACCGCGCAAGTGGGACAAAGTGGATCACTCCCGGTTGATACGGGTGACGCCAGGAAGACATGAGCGTCTGCCTGACTGCGCCACCGCTGGTCGGCTGTTTTTTCTGTCGCGGGTACTCACTGTCGGGCACGGCCCACCTGCCACGGGCGTTGACCGGTGTCACAGACACCGTATCCTGCCGTGAAACAGAAAAAACCGCGGGCGCCCGCCGGTTTGACCGGCCGTGAATCCCACGGGTCTTCAGTCTAACAGTTCACCGCCCACCAGGGTGACCGGCAGGCCGCTAACGCCACTGTCTGTCCCGGCCGGGGCACACCCAGTCGATGGTGACCAGGGACAACAGCGCCCCCGGGACACAGGTGCGGCGGCCGGACAACCGGTGTCCGGGAAAGATGGAAAACAAACCGCGGCACCGCTTGCGGCGGATCCGCCCGGGGCGGGAAAAGTGACAAACGGCCTGCTGCTCGCCCACCCACCCGGACCCGGTCTACTCCGCGGGGGCGGGGGCAGCCCCGTCAGCGGCCGGGGCCGGCGGTGCAGGCGGCTGCGGATTATCCGCTGCGGGCTGCTGCTCGCCGGCTGGACTGTCGGCGTCCCGGTTGTCGGCGTCGGGGGTGGCCTCGTCGCTGTCACGGGTGTCGGGGCGGATGGCGGGGGGTGGTCCCACAGGCACCGGCGGCACGGCCGCCGTGGCGCTGGCGGCGGCACCGAATGCACCGTCGCGGCCCTCCAGTTCACCGCGCACGGCCACCACCACCCCCAGTCGGCCGTAGGCTTTCGACAGCGAATCGATGGTGGTCAGTCCGGGGGTGCCGGCGGCACGGATCAACCCGATCACGCCGGTGTCGCTGGCGGAGACCACCGGTCCCGCGGCCACCACGGCTTTGCCGGTTCCGGCGAAACCGTCGGCGAAACGGGCCTTGGCCCGGGTGGCGAATTCGTCGCCGCTGCCGTCATCGGGGCCGAAGATGATCACCGCGGCGCGGGCCGGGGATATCTCACCCGGGTCGGCGATGTATCCGGCATCGGTCAACGAGTTGAGCACGATCGCCCGCTCCCCGTCGGTGGCGTAGGGGGTGCCGGTGGCGGGCTGCTGCATCAGTGATGCGGCCAGAAGTTCCCCGGCGTGCACCCCGGGATCCAGCCGGGCCTGGCTGAGTGTGCTTCCGGCCGGCAGCACCGAGGTGGCGATGGTTTCCAGCTGATCGGCGCCGGACCGGTCGAAGAATTTCTCCTCCAGCCCGATGCGCCCGGTAACTGTGGCCCCGGCCGTACCCAGCAGTTCAGTCACAGCCGCCACATCCTCCTCGGCGGCGCCGGGGGCCACAATCACGGCCACGGCAACATCGGTGAGCATCCCCTCGACGATCGCCGGGGACTGGTCGTGGATGAACGCATCGGCTGCGGTGGACTGCGCCCGGATGATCGCCGATTCGTTTTCGGCCTGGCGGGCTTTCCGGGTGGCTTCATCGAGGGCGTTTTTGTCCTCCACCCCGGAGAAACCGGGGATGGCCGGGGCCAGAACGAGACTGCCCGCGGCAATACCTGCGGCGGCGCCGAACAGCAGCCCGGGAACAATCCCGCCGTAACGTTTCTTTGTGTATCCCATGGTGTAGGTCTCGATGTCTCCTTAGGTCCGGTCAACCTGCGGCGGATCCGGAACCGGTTGGTGAAAAAAAGGGGGCAGAAGCTGGATAATACGGTGACGGCCACCCGGGGGGCGTCTACTGGCCGACTAGTTCCCGGGCCATCTGCGCGATGGTGGCGAACGTCTGCCCGAGATTGTCGACAAACGCGCCGTCGCCGGCCAGCCCGGCAATGGCCACCACGGTGGCGGCCAGTACCACCAGCCCGATGAGACTGAACAGCCACACGAAACTGTGGGGGGTGCGCATGGTGTACATCTGCACCATCGCGTCGGCATCGACCAGCCGCTGCCCCACTTTCGACCGGGTCAGCAGTGCCGACGGCGTGGCCTGCGGCCGGCCGGCGAACACTTCGTCAAGATCAAGCCCGGCGCCGCAGTTGACGATGAGGCCGGCCCCGTGGAAGTCGGCCAGAAGCAGCGCCAGGTCCGTCGCCGACCGGGTTGCCGCCGGGAAGGTCATCGCCCCGATACCCAAATCCTGGATGCGTTCCAGCCCCACGGCCACCCCGTCGGGGTCGGCGGGAAGAATCACCACCGCCCCCGATTTCAATGCCCCGGTGTCGATGCCGGAGGGGTCGCCGACAATGATGTCCGGGGTGTAGCCGGCCGCCACCAGGCTGTCGGCACCTTCGTCGCAGCCGATGAGAACCGGTTCGGCTTCTTTGATGAAGGGTTTCAGTTTTTTCAGCTGCTCCGCGTGGTCCGGTCCCGGCGAGACCACCAGCACTTTCCGGCCGACAATCGGCACCCGGGTTTCCGGCACCCCCAGTCCGTCAATCAGCAGCGGGGCTTCCGAGTGAATGAACTGGGTGGTGTTGCCGAAAAAGGCCTCCATCCTGTCGGTCAGGGACTGCCGGGCACCGGCGAAAGCCCGCTCCAGCATCGCGGCGTCGAGTACCCGTCCGCGGGCGATGTGGGTGGTGCCGTAAAACAAATCGCCCTCGTCGGTCAGGCGTGCTTTACGGCCGTCTTTGAGACTGCGCCACACATCGGCGCCCACATTGTCGACCAGCATGATTCCGGCGTCGATGAGCATCTGCGGGCCGTAGTTGGGCACCTGGCCGGTGGTGAAGGCGGCAACATTGACCACCGCCGCCGGATGCGACTGGATCAAGCGCTGGGCGAAAGCGCGGCCAATATCGGGTGCGTCCACCACGGCGATGTCTCCGGCAGAGAGCTTTTTCAGGCCCTTGCCGCGCGGTGTGCACTCACGGGTGACACCTTTCAGGCCGGGAAGATCGGAATGACGGTCGAACAGACTCATGGGCTTTACAACTACCCCACCCGCCCGCCCCGGTGGTGGAGGCGCACCGCCGGCGGGACAAAAACACCCCCGCACCCCGGCTGCCTACCGGGTCTCCGTCACCGGCCGGTGACAGGAGGGCGGGCCAACCGGCGCTGCCCGCCTAGGCGAGGCTGTCCCGGTAGCCGGCCGCGGCGGCAAGCAGTTCAGCGGCGTGGGCCCGGCCGGTGTCGGTGTCATCGAGTCCGGCCAGCATGCGGGCCAGCTCCGCGACACGGGTGTCGCCTTCCAGCACCGCAATGCCGCTGGCGGCCCGTTTGCCGTCGGTGATCGATTTCGACACGTGCAGATGCTGGTCGGCAAAGGCCGCGACCTGCGGCAGGTGGGTGACCACAATCACCTGGTTTGTGCGGGCCAGGCTGGCCAGGCGTTTGCCGATTTCGACCGCAGCCCGGCCGCCCACACCGGAATCGACCTCATCGAAGATGAAGGTGCGGGACCCGCCGGCCCCGGCGAGGTTGACCTCCAGGGCGAGCATCACGCGGGACAGTTCACCGCCGCTGGCGGCCTGTGACAGCGGCCGGGCCGGTTCCCCGGGGGCCGCGCCGAGCAGAAACTCCACCTGGTCTTTGCCGCTGCTGCCGACCGGTGTATCGGTGACGGCAATCTCCAGCCTGGATCCCCCCATGGCCAGGCCGGACAGCTCCCCGGTGACGGCCGCGGCCAGCCGGGCGGCCGCCGCGCAGCGGTGGGTGGTCAATTCCTCCGCATCGGCGTCCAGTTGTTTTTTCGCTTCCCGCGTCTGTGCCGAGAGCCGGTCGATCTTTTCGGGTGAAATATCGAGGGTGGCGAGTTTTTTCCCGGCTTTTTCCCGCCAGGCCAGCACCCCGTTGATGTCGGCGGCGTATTTGCGGGTGAGTTGTTTGATCTGCGCCTGGCGGCCAAGAAGTTCTTCCAGTCCCGCCGGGTCCGCGTCCAGGCCGTCGATGAATCCGCCGAGTTCGCGGGAAATATCGCCGAGCTGCGAGGTAATGTCCGCCAACTGTTGGCCGAGACCGGTCAGCACGCTGTCGCTGGTGGACAACAGCTGCTGCTGGGCCGCCCCCAGCTGGTCGGCGGCGGGTTCATTGTCCCCGTAGTAGTCCTGGCCGGGGGCACCGTCGATCAGAGCCAACGCCCGGGTGGCCGCCTCCCGCAGATCGTCGACATCCTGCATACGGCGGATGGTGTTTTTCAGCTCGCTGTCTTCGTCCGGCTGCGGTGCGACCCGGTCGATTTCGTCGATGGCGAATTTCAGCCGGTCGATTTCCTGGGCGGTGTGCCTTGACCGGCCGGTTAATTCTTTCAGTTTGTCGGCCAGCTGTTTCCACTCCCGCCAGGAGCGGGCGACCTTGTCCGCCAGCGGGGCGATTCGTGGGTCGGAGGCGTCAACCACCGCCAACTGTTCGGCCGGGTCGAGCATCCGCATCTGGTCCATCTGTCCGTGGATGGAAAGAAAAGGGGCGGTGAACCCGGCCAGGGTGGCCGCCGGGACGCTGCGGCCGGACAGGTGTGCCCGTGACCGGCCCTGGGCGAAGATTTTCCGCACCGCCACATAGTCGCCGTTTTCATCGGCCTCAGCGCCGGCGTCCGCGGCAACCTGCCGGGCTGCCGTGGCGGCCCTGTCATCCATACCGGAAAAGGAAAAACGCCCCTCCACCACGGCCGCATCGGCCCCGGAACGGACCCGGGAGGGATCACTGCGGTGGCCGCAGATCATTTTCAATCCGGTGACGATCATGGTTTTACCGGCCCCGGTTTCACCGGTCAGTACCGTCAGCCCCGGGGAAAACGTCGCGGTGGCGTGCGGAATGACTCCCAGATTGTCGATCGTGATGTCGGCGAGCATGCCCTCCACACTACCGGCAGCAGGTCACCCGATGATGCGACGGCAACCGGAAACCGCAACCGGGGTGTGGACAACCGTCTGCTGTCCCCCGGCTGCGGGCGGCTACTGCCCCCGGTTGCCGCTGCGGCGGTGTTTGGGGCAGTCGCAGTTGCAGTCACTGTCGCCCGCCGGTCCGCGCCAGCCGGACACCGGCAGCCGGAATTTGGTGACCAGCCGGTCGGTGAAGGTGGAATCATCCAGCCTCACCCACCGGATCGGGTGCACCCCGCGGACGACCTCCACTCTGGCTCCGGGGGGTACTTCAAGGTCACGGAAACCGTCCATGACCGCCACCGCGCCCTGGGTGGACGGGGCGGTTTCCACCACCACCGTCGAATCGGGGCTGACGACCAGTGGTTTGGTGAACAGGGCGTGGGCATTGTTCGGCACCACCAGGATGGCGTCGAGTTCCGGCCACAGCACCGGCCCGCCGGCGGAAAAGGCGTAGGCGGTCGAACCTGTCGGGGAGGAGACAATCACCCCGTCACAGCCGAAAGAACTGACCGGATGGCCGTCGATCTCCAGGATGGCGTCCAGCACGCCCCGCCGGTTGAGATTGTCGATGGACACTTCATTCAGCGCCCAGCCGCTGCCGATGAGGTTGCCGTCCCGGCCGAACACCCGCACATCGATGGTCATGCGGTCGGTGACCCAGTACTGCCCCTCAACCACCCGTTTAATGGCCAGCGCCAGCGAATCCTGCTCCCATTCGGCAAGGAAGCCCACATGCCCGAGGTTGATGCCGAGCACCGGCAACCCCACCCCGTGGGCCACATCGGCGGCCCGCAGGAAGGTGCCGTCCCCGCCCAGCACCAAAATCAGTTCCACCCCTTCGGCGGCTTTCTGCGAATGCGTGTACCGCGGCAGTCCCCGCAGGCCGGGGGTGGCCTCCAACACTGCCGGGTCGCCTTCGGAGGGCTGCATCACACGCACCCCGATACCGGCGGCGGAAAGTTCCGCGGCGGCTTGGGCGCAGGCCCCCAGGTTCGTCGAGCGCCCGGTGTGGGGAACCAGAAGAATGTCGCGTCTGCGCCCTGCTTTCCCGGTTCCCACACAGGGATGGGGGCACTTGTCAGGGTGGGCTGTCACGTGGTGGGTCCTTCCTCAACAGCGCGGCTAACCTGTGCATCAATGGTGGCCCGGTCGGCGACCGGGCAGTCGGGATCAGTGGAAAGCCACAGAAAATATTCGACATTGCCGCTGGGGCCGGGAAGCGGGGAGGCGACCACGCCTTTAAAGCCCAGTCCCAGCGACACCGCGAATTCGGCGACCCCGGCCACCGCGTCGGCCCGCTGCTGCGGGCTGGTGACCACAGCCCCTTTGGGCAGATCGTCTTTACCGACCTCGAACTGGGGTTTGACCATCGGCAGCAGATCGGCACCGGGGGCAAGACAGTCCATCACGGCGGGCAGCACCAGCCGCAGGGAGATAAACGACACATCCCCCACCATCATCTCCACTTCCCCGCCGAGTGTCTTTGGGGTGATGGTGCGGATGTTGGTGCGGTCAACGACGCTGACCCGCGGGTCACGGGCCAGGCGCTGGATCAGCTGGCCGTAGCCGACATCGACGGCCACCACCTGCCTGGCGCCGCGGTCAAGCAGAACGTCGGTGAAACCACCGGTCGATGCCCCGGCGTCGAGGACACGTTTCCCGGCGACGCTCACCCCGGCGGGGCCGAAGGCATCCAGCGCCCCGATAAGTTTGTGCGCCCCGCGGCTGGCCCACTGTTTTTCCACCGGTCCACTGACCCGGATACTGACCCGGTCATCGACCATGGTGGCGGGTTTGGCCGCGACGAAACCGCCCACCTCAACCCTGCCGGCCCCGATGAGTTCACGGGCCGCCTCCCGGGAGCGGGCGATTTTCCGGCGGACAAGCTCCTTGTCCAACCGTGCACGTGGCGACATAGACCGTCACCTTTCATCAAGCAGACAACTTCTCTTTTAAAAAAACCCAGGCGGGACGCGAGCCGGCAGAACACTGACGACAGCGCCGCAGCCGGCTGTGCCGGACATCCTCGGATCATCCGGGGCGGGAGCTGTGACACAACCTCACCCACACCCCCGTCACCGCGACACCCTACCCGAGGGCGCGGCCGAGTATCTCATGCGCCCTGGCCAGCTGGTCTGCTTCCGCGACAGGATCCGGGTTGTCGAAGTCCAGGATCAAAGCCATCGCCCGGTCGATCTCTTCCGGGGTCATCACCGGTGTCGACGGGTCGCGGGGCACCGGAGGCTGTCCGGGGCGCGGATTGTCTACCACCACCGTGCCACCACTTTCTCCGCGGCCGGGGAGTCGGCCCGCACCGCCGCCGGTACCGGACCGCCGTCCCAGGCGCAGGCCAACACAGTGCGAAGCCCGGCGATAAACCGCGACGAGTCATCTCCGCCGGACAACACAATTGTCCCGCCCTCCCGGCGGGCGGTGAACCCGTCCTGCGCCTGTGGTGTGAGAGCTGTTGTTTCTTCTGACAACGCCCGCAGATCCTCTGCCACCATCACCGGCCGCAGATTCTTTTCGGCTGTGAGCAGCGCCTGCGGGCCACTGACCCCGGTCAACACCTGCAGGGTTGCCTGCCCGGCATTGTTGCCGCCGGCAATATCGGTATCCAGCCGGTCCCCGATGGCCAGGGGGTTGGCCACACCGAGTGCTTTTTTCGCCTGCTCAAACATGGTGGGCGCTGGTTTTCCCGCCGACTGCGGATCCACCCCGGTGGAGTGGACCACGGCCATGACCATGGCACCGTTGCCGACGGTCATGCCCCGTTCGGCGGGCAGTTGCAGATCCCGGTTGGTGGCGATGTAACGCGCCCCGGCCCGGATGGCCAGGGCGGCCTCGGACAATTCGGCCCAGCCGGTATCGGGGCTGTGGCCGTGGATGACACCGTCCGGGTGATCATCGGCTGTTCTGGTGGCGGTGAAACCGGCCTTTTCTACCAGCTGGGCCAGCGTGTCGGTGCCGAGCACAAGAATCACCGATCCTGCGGGAAAAATCTCTTTGAGCATCCCCACGCCCGCCATGGCAGAGGTCATGACCTGCTCTTCCGTGGCGGGTATCCCCATGCCGGACAGTGAGGCGGCCACATCGGAGGGAAGACGGCTGGCATTGTTGGTGATGTACATCACCGGGCAGGTGACGTGTGCCAACGCTTCCCGGGCATGGTCGATGGGGCGACCGCCCTCGTAGACGGTGCCGTCACAATCAAGGAACAGGGCGTCGAAGTCATCCAAACACGTCATGGATGACATCATAACGGCGCAGCGGTGAACCGTCGTGATCGTGCCGGACATCCCACCGCCGCCAAGCCGCCGACCGGCCGAAACAACAGCCAGCACCCCGGCTCGAGCAGCTCCGGCACAAGACGGTGGAGAAAGTGGCGACGGCCGGGCACAAAAAATCCGGTGCACCGGCCGCGCCCAAGGTCGGCGGGCGGGTGCACCGGGAGACAAAAACAACCGTGATCTACTGGTTGGCGGTCAGCTGACGGATGCGGTCGGCTGAATCATAGAGTTCCTCGGTATCGGCTGTGTCGGCGTAGCCGAACCACTCCACAGCCTCCGCCGTCCGCCCGGAGGCCGCCAGCGCATCGGCATAGGCGTAGAGCAGCCGGGTATTGGCGAAGCTGTCTTTGTCCGGATCCGGATTGGCCAGCGCCAGTTCAGCCACGGCCCCGTCCGGGTCATCCATATCCCGCCGGGCCCCGGCAGCCACAATCGCCAATTCGATGCGCTGATCGCCGTCCAAATCGGCGGCTTCCTCAGAGCGGGCAATCTCAATGGCCTTGTGGGGGCGGCCCAGCCCCCGTTCACAGTCGGCGATGACAGCCAGGAGACCGGGGCCACCGCTCATTCGCCGGGCGGCACGCAGCTCCGAGACCGCTTCCTTCCACTCCCCGGCGTGGTAGGCGGCGATACCGCAGGTTTCCCGGACAACAGCGACCCGTCCGGCCCGGTTTTTCGCCGCCCGGGCATGCTCGAGGGCGCGCTGCGGATTCTCCCCCATCAGCTGCGCGGCCATCACCATATGCCGACCCACCTGCTCTGCATTGTCCCGTGTGAGGCTGCGCAAATCCTGCAGCACGGTGGAATCGAGATCCTTGGCCGTGACGTCTTCCGGAATGGACGGCTCATTGCGTTTGGACTCACGCCGTTGCTCGGCGAAACCGGGACGGTGCGGGCCGCTGGAACGGTGATGCTGCGAATTCTCACGCTGGCCACCACCCCCGCGGCGGTCGTTGCCACGGCCCCCGCGACGCTCCCCGGAACGTCGCTCGTCCCGGTCGTTGTGGCGCCGCCCGCCGCCGCGCCGGTCATCCCGCTCGCCGTAGCGGCGTTCACCGTCGCGCCGGTCGTTGCGGCGTTCCCCATCCCGGCGGTCATCACGGCCGCGATCCCGGGACGGCCGCCCGTGATCCCGGTCACTGGCTCCGCGGCTGGACCGCCGCCGGTCGTTGTCGTTGCGCTCGTAACGGGAGTCGCCCATCGCTTGCTTTCTGCCTTTCGGTCCTTTTTAAAAAAGTGCACTATGTGTTTCAATATCTGCCGGGTAAAGCCTACAGCCAAGCCGGCAAAACAAAAACCGTGGCCGGTCAGAATTCTCTGATCCGGCCACGGTCCTTATTTACTCATGTTTGGTGTCGGCGGTGTCTTACTCTCCCACACACTCCCGTGTGCAGTACCATCAGCGCTGGTAGGCT
>NZ_JAFLEQ010000004.1 GCF_017307055.1 Corynebacterium mendelii
AAGGCTTCCGCAATCTCAAAACACTACATATTGAAATGTCTACTGCACTCCGGACAACTACAACAGAAACTCCACGCACTCTAAACTACGAAGAGCCGTTATAGGGGCAGGCAAACATACCGCAACAAGGGCCACGGTCAGCGGAAAAGCACAAAACGTTGAAAAGGATCGGCACCAAAGATGACAGTCACAGTGAACTCGTTTGCATTGTAGGCGGCAAGATATAGCAGGGAACGGCAATTATCTTCAGGCTACTCCTATTAAAAGACGCACCACGCCCGACAGTCTCTTACCTTGCGGGCTCCCCCTAAGACACAGATATTTCGACTCTGTACATTTAGAGATGACTATAGGAATGCGGAGAGTTCCTGCTGTAGTTGGCCAGAATGCAGCAGCTGCTCAACATACCCTCAATGACGAAGAGTCGCTGTCACGCATCGATCCAGCGCCTCTGCCAACTGGCGATAGCGCTCCCACAGCACCAAACCCGATCCGCCGACTGCCGACTTCAAGACAGTCATCTACCGGAAAAATCTACAAGCGGGGCAGGGAATTGAAGAACATTGGCATCCCTCCGACCAAACCCCGGAATTGGGGGAAATACATCAGATATGCGCCAACGATGCTTAACAACCCCACTATGCCTGCCGCTGCGGTACCGACAGTCACCAAATCGCGGGATGACTCCAGCGGGGTAGGTTCATTTGAGCCACTCGAGTTCGAGTTCCCGGAGGACCGCCCAACAGTCACCGTCTGCTTCGATACGACAGTTTTAGTCGTTGTTCGACCAGCGTTTGCGGGAAGTCGCACCGTGGTCGTCGTCGGAACAGGCACCTCAACCCTGGTCGGAACCTTCACCGTTTCCGTAGTCGTCGTCGGAACGGGTTCTTTCACCGTAGTCGTGGTCGTCGTCGGAACAGGCACCTCAACCCTGGCCGGAACCTTCACCGTTTCCGTAGTCGTCGTCGGAACGGGCACCTCCACGGTGACAGTCTGTCCCTTTTCATTGTTATACTTCAGATCGACCCGTCGAACTTTTAGGAACCTATCCGGAAATGGTGCATTGGGATCCGCCGGATGCGCCCATTTTGCTGTTTCGACCTCAGTTTCGAGAATCAGTCGCCATGGCTGGTTGAGAACCATATGAAAATCAGACTTGTTGGTCTGCTCGTCTTGATTCATAGAAGCCAAACCCCAGTCCTCATGAGGCTGCCCCCAAACCATGTGATTGTGCTGGCCATCGACGGTGAAGTGGATTTTCTCATCAGCAGTACTAACCGCCCATGTGTGGTAAGCATTGGCGAGAGACTCATCAGCCTTGAGCTGGCGAGATTCTCGATAACGTTGCTTACCGTTGTCATTACAAGCCCAGTGAATCGCCGACGGGTTCACGTTGGATGGGTAATGGCCGTAATACTCGACAAGATCTATCTCACCATAATAAGGACTAGCATCCTTCTGATGGCAAGCGGCCTGGCCGTTTTGTAGCCAAATCGCCGGCCGCGCCCCATTCCTGGGGACGGAGTATTTTACGCCGTCAACAGTGATTTCTTCGCCTTTTTCGGGAACGACCATATTTGCTTCAACCTCAAGCGTAAACGCTCCCCCCTTAAGCCAAGGCGTGTAAACACGGCCGGTACTGTAGCGAGTGATTTTTCCATCCGGACAAGGCAGGACACTGGCATTAGAGTCGTTAAGGGGTTCCACATTAAGGTCGTCGGTGGACACACAGTGTCGACGTGTGCGGATCAACAAATGGTCATCTTTCAGGCTGAGTGCATCTCTGGTGAAAACAAACATCCCCGCTTGTTTATCTTGAAAACCATCAAACAGAGTCCAGTCTGACAAGTCGGTTTCGGGGCTGAAATTCACGCTCCAATCATCAAAAACCTCAGGGACGTGAACAGAAAAATTCGACAGGGGGCCTGCCGAAGCCGGGGCAACTGACAAGCTGGCCGCAACTCCCACAGACGCCAGCACTGTCACCAAATCCTTGCCGAATTTCTTGTTCATCATATTTCCTTGATCATCTGGGACGGAGGTTCGAGAAGCTACCACTGAGCTGCTTCCACAAAGACAGCTGCAAGAATTATTTCAGAACATGGCCCTGCGCATTTTATAGGGCTTTAAGCTCGTCCCAGTGGTTTCAAGGCTGTAATCCGGAATTGGACGGATAGCGAGAAGCTCACCGGAGTGACTTCACCGGCGACAAGACCGTCGCCAAGCAAGCTACTGCTCAAAGCGACAGCAGTGAACGGGCCCTGTCAACTCGTGCACTGTTTGAGGCAAGGTTGTGAACAAGTTCTGTCACCGGGAGCACCAAGTGTACGGTCACAGTCACACTAGCCACACAAGACGGCGCTATATATACACCCTAGGACCAAGGCTAGCCGCCGAGTATTACTGTTTGCAACCCTGATCTACAGGCCAAAGCTTGAAACAGCATTTTCCGACGAGCTTCTATGCCGAGGTTGATCTGGTCTGCCTCTTTTATCAGCTGGTCATATATACAAGACCCCCAGTCGGCGATTAAAACACAGAAGGGAGGAAGCCTCAAGGCACAAAATATCATCCCTATTCTTACACGCAGAGTTATTTAACAGGTTTGTCAACACCATCAACGGGCGGCGCGCCTATCTTCAAGACATCGCAGCAGATTTTCGCAATCTGAACTATTCAGAGCCCTGTTACACTCCGGACGACCACGGTAGAAGCTCCATGCACTCCAAATTACAACGATCTGGAAATGAACTCCACGAGTCGGCACAGCTATCGCCAACCGAAAGGGGTCGAACAAGGCGAAGAGCAAGTAAAAATCCGACGTCATGGCCGAAACTAAGAGTAAATGAGCAACGTGGTCCTAAAAAAATGTTAAGATACGCTTACTGAATACCGCGCACAGTGGCAACTAGGCCCACGTTGCCGAACAACGCACTCACAACGGTCGGCAACATAATCAATCGCATTACGATAATAATTCTTTCGAGACGACGTGCCTCTAATTTTTGGCAAAACAATTGAGGAGTAATCACAATGAAAAGCAAAGGTAAAACCACTTTAAAAGCCTTACGAAAAAAGTTAAACTTTGATGAAAAGCCTTTGATCTCTATAGTTACTGCAGCATATAACTCCAGTCAATACTTAGAAGACTATTTTTATTCCCTATCCATACAGACTTATGGAAGGGCAAATTTCGAGATACTTTTCGTCGATGATGGTTCTGACGATGACACGGTTAAAGTAGCAACAGAGTTACTGAAAAAATATCGCTTGAAGGGTGAAGTTCTTGTAGCTGATCACTGCGGTCCGGGAGCTGCAAGAAATCGAGGTTTGTCCCGAGCTAAAGGGGATTGGATAACTTTTATCGACTCAGATGACTTTGTAGCATCAGACTATTTTCAGCGCGTTATGAAAGTCGGTAGCTTAATGGGTGATGCGCGACCAGAAATAGTTGCCTCAAGATTAGTTTCTTTTTATGAAGATACTGGTAAACTGAAGGCTGATCACCCGATGGATTGGCATTTTTCCAATGGAGATTGCGTAGTCGATTTAGATCAAAATCCTCACTGCTTTCACATGTCTGGGGGTACTATCTTCGTGCGAGGTGGTTTAGTCCGTTCAAGCAATATCCGATTCGACGAACGCATTAATCCTTCTTTTGAGGACGCCAACTTTATTGCTAGAGTCCTTCTCAATAGCAGTAAGCCGAAAATTGGTTTTGTCCGTTCGGCGATATACTACTATAGGCGACGGAAAGATAGCGTAATCAGCCGCACTTGGGCCACGCCACAACGCTACGATGAAATCTTGCGGTACGGGATGTTGGATCTCATTGATGAAGCCCTTGTAAATAAGGGCGCCATTCCCGGATGGATTGCCGGCCCTATTCTCTATGATATCGGATGGTGTTTACGAGCGAATGACAGACTGCTATCACCTACTGACTGGTTGACCGATGAACAGCGCTTTAAGTTTTGCAATTTGGTTGGCCAAATTGTACGAGCTATAGGCCCCAGCACTCTTTGGTCGTTGTATTTACCTTCCTTCGATGGACGCTTGCGTGCTGCACTTGCGGCAACGTTCTTAGACGAGCTGTCTGAGCCGGAAGAAATTGTACCTTTGGGAACGGTTACTGGAACTAAGGTAAGACGTTTTAGCTACAGGTTCACTGGCCCACTTCCGACGGAGAAAGTCTACGTTAATGGCCAACTTTACGAGCCACCATATACTGGCATTCGGGACCATAACTTCTATAAATTTATTGGGTTTCGTGAACGTATATTATATGTCGACATTCCAGGACGTGTAAATGTCAAAGTTAATAACTCATTTTTACCGCCGCGGGACAATAAAAAATCCAGATTTGTTCATTTTTTATCGAAACCAAAAGTTAAGGTTCTAAAAACGCTGGACGCGAAGCGTGATCGCTTAACTTCCGAAGTCCCAGGTGCGTTGCCAGAACTGCTTAAACAAGTTGCAGCGTTAACTGGGAACCAGAACAGACGTTATGTGCTCAAGCTGGCTTGGTACGCCGGAGTCCCTGGGAGACGTCGCTTCAAGAAAAAGCTTTTCCAAGCCTCCCTCAAGAATGATCCGCCTATGTCGGAGAAGCCAGGAGGCCAAATTGACACTTTGGATAATCCCGTTTTGGATGGGTGTTGGCTCCTCTACGATAGCTTTTTGCGCGCCGACGACAATGCTGAACATCTCTTCCGTTTCCTTTTTAGAAACCATCCCGAAGTCCGGCCATATTATGTTCTTTCTTCAGAGAGTGCCGATTGGGAACGGCTTGCGATGGAGGGGCTTCCGGTTATCGCATATGGTTCTGAGCAGTTTCACAGAGCCGTTCGAGGTGCACGGGTAATAATTAGCTCACATGCGGATCGGGATAAACTCTATCCTTCTGACCGTATCTCTCCAAAAAGTTATAAAGCCCCTTTTGTCTTTCTACAACACGGCGTTTCTTCCCATGATATGTCAAAGTGGTTTAACCAAAAAAATCTTGGGCTGCTAATCGCCGCCACGAATGGAGAATACAGGTCGTTTGTTGATCGCAATAGCCCGTACAAATTCACTAGTTTTGATACCGCCTTTACTGGTTTTCCCCGCTTCGATCGCCTTTTAGAGCTTTCTTCCCGTGAACGTGCGGAAAAAAAGCTTGTGGTTGTGATGCCGACATGGCGGGTGGCCTTGGCTGAAGAAATGGACGAGTGCGATACCGCGTCAGAGCGTTTCAATCTTTTCAGAAACTCGGAATATGGCAGAAGTTGGATAAGTGTTTTAGAAGATCCAGCTTTGCGGTCAGGGCTTCAAGAAGCGGGCTACAAACTCGTCTACCTCGTTCACCCAAGCTTGGCAGCCCGAATAAATCTTAGGGACTATTTCGATGGAATCGAGGTCATCGACATGGCCGAAGTTAGTATACAAGATTACCTCGCTGACGCAGCCGCTCTCGTAACCGACGAATCGTCGATCGCGTTCGATGCCGCATACTGCGGAGCCTCGATATTTTATTTCCACGATGAGAATGATCGCTCGCTTTATTCCGGCCAACACACCTATCGACCGGGGTATTTCAACTATCTTGAAAACGGATTTGGTCCCGTTTTGTTTACATTGGACCAATTGCGGGAGGACCTCTTAGCCGGAGCTAAAACGAGATTTGTTCGTACTGACAAGTATGAAGCCCGCGTTAGTTGTGAATTTGGTAGCAGAGATACTCGCAATTGTGAACGAACCTACAATGCAATTTTGAAACGACTTGAGGTGCTTGAATGAGTAAAGGTTTTTTTAACAAGCTTGCTTCCAGCTTCGAAGAATTCTGGTACGAAGAATACTGGCCCTACTTGGTCAGTCAAGATGCACTTGAATCATGTCCAGATGCGTTAGTTGCGGACCCTAAAGGATTCTTTTCAGAAAAAGTTCCGATTCTTGCAACTACTCGTGATACCGCTAAAGAAATTTCGGCTATGAACTCGGAAGCCGCAGCGAGCTTTATTGCCTTCGGTTTCTCCCGTAGGGTCGCATTGACTAAAGGAAGCGGAACAAACTCGTTTTCATTTTTAAAAACGGTCAATAAATTTATTATCGAAGAAAAATACGAAGATATTATTTCAAGAATCGCTAGTTTTCCAGGTTTGGGGGTCGAGTCACTTATTGATCTCTATCTTCAAATCGGCGCCACCGCTCCGACTGAGGAAAGCATCTTCAATCATCTGTGGCCTAGAGTAAACAGCTTTGCCGAGTTGGGTAAATTACTCTTCGCCGTTAGAAGAGTTGGTTTTGGAGATTTGAGGAATGATTGGTTTTATGATGATCTTAATGGCAAGGACGAACAAACATTCGATGCTATAAAAGAGTTAGAATTATTCTGTGCTACACAAGACATCACCTGGCAAGCATCGATTTTCGAGGAAACTGACTTAGAATCAATTCGATTGTCGCTCTTCAAAAAGCTGTTTGACTCGTGGGCTGATGGGTGCGGCAATATAGATGCAACTGAGGGCCTAGTTAAATTGGTAATGCCTTCGAATTCGAGGTCAATTGCGGGGATACAGTCAATTCTACAACTCGAGCTTAACAATAAAAATATTTCGATACTTCGGACCGGCTTCGATGCGGTTGGCGTTAACTGGAACGAACATGTAGTTTGGGTTCCTCCCAGCAATATTAAGTTGACCGCTGAGTGTGCAGATCTTTATGGTGATGATGCTATTCGTATTGATTTGCCGACTCTCGGCGGTCTTATCCAGCTTGGTGGCTCCCTTAAAGAAACAAAAACCGCGCTCGACAGTCATTATAGCCAGCTAGGGATGCGGCTGTTGGACATGACCGGTTTTGAAGAACCAGACTTGTCTAAATTTTTTAACCTACCCAAAGTCCGAAGTAAAGACTGCCCGCTATATGGCATTTCGCTTTTGGAAGAGATAATATCCGATCAAGGAAACACGCGGTGCGTGGTCCGTTTTGTGGACTGGTGCATTTGGTCGTTAATTAACCATAAAAACCTTGCGGATGTTCTACCCTTGCATGCACTGGCAGTCCGATTTTGTTGTGAGTGGTCCCTGCGTGCGAAACTAGCCCGACTTATGGAGGTTGCGAGGCCTCTCGTTCAATTCGTTGAGACTGAGGACCCATTTATTCGATGCTATTTGTCTTTTGTGTTGTATTGTTCGTCAAAAGAAGATAACTTCGATCTAGAATTTTCGTCCGAGGTGAAGTCACTTGAACAGCCTAACTCATGTTTATCATGGGTCAATTCCGGTTCTTTGTCGCCCTGGTTTGCTTTAGAGGTAACTTGGCTTTTGGGATTGGTTTCGGAAACCGTAATTCTATATTGTCTGAAGAATTCGGGGGCTATAGGTAAGTGTGAGATCAATGCGCTGCGAGCATTAGCGATAAGAATTCTTCAAGATCAGAAGGATTCTTTGCTTGGAGAGTCGTTGAAACAGCTCATTTTAGTACGGGACCATGATTCGCGCGCGTTCAGTACGAATTATATTTATCAGAAGTGCGTTAGGTTTGACGCATTTCCGTCCTATGAGGTCTTGGAAAAAGAAATCACGAAACTAGTTAAAAGTTAGACTCAAGGGAACTGTGGCGATCTTTTGCTGTTGCAAGTGTTTCTTGATTCTCGGCTTTTTGTTGGATTTTTGGCGCTACGCATTTTAGGCTGCTTTGAGTTCGTGTTGTAGTTGTCCGGAGTGCAGTAGACATTTCAATATGTAGTGTTTTGAGATTGCGGAAGCCTT
>NZ_JAFLEQ010000005.1:0-30984 GCF_017307055.1 Corynebacterium mendelii
CCGGCACACGCCACACCCAGACAAACACAACAAACAATAACGCCATCAACAAACAGCCTAAAAAACCATTCATCTCAAACGCCAAACATTTGAAAAAAAGTACATTGGCACACTATCGAGTTCTCACACATCACGCGCCTCTGTCATACCACTTTGCAGTGGCTGTTTCAGCGACTTTTTCTAACTTACACCCACCGTCTGAATCATGTCAAACCGGAGTGTTTTCGGGACTGTTAGCGTCCCGGCGTTGTCGGCGGTTGTTGGCCGCCGCGCTTGCCCTGAAAAACTTAGCCATCTTGACTAGCGCTTGCAAATCGCCTGCATAGCGCGGTTTTTTCGAGTGTGTTTAACGTTTTGTTCACCGGTTGGGATCAACTGTGGGTTACTCCGGCACGACTCGCTGGGACCGAGACGGATGAAGGTTGGCGTAACCTCAAACGGTAGATGTAGCTAGCGTCACCAACGGTTTTATCGAGGAGCAGAAAATGAACAATGTCGCTTCCGGACTGGATCTCGGCGAGGGACTGCGGCTGGTGTTCAGGGCAGCCGCCGGCGGTGTCTTCATCATCACCACCCGGGCCGACGATGGTCGACCCGCCGGTTTCACCGCCTCATCGGTGGCGTCGGTGTGCCTTGAACCGCCGGTGGTCAGCTTCTCGGTAATGGCGGGGTCATCGTCGTGGCCGGTTCTTGAGGCCAATGGCTCGGCGATCATCCACACCCTCGGTGATCAGCAGGATGATCTGGCCCGCCAGTTTTCCCGCCGTGGTGTTGACCGTTTCGCCGGTGTCAACCACCGTGACCATCACGGGCTTCCGCTCATTGACGGAGTCAACGGTTGGATGCGCTGCCACATCAGGCAGGTCATTCCGGTGGGCCAGTCCCGGATGATTCTCGCCGAACTCGACGAGGTGGCTGCCAGTGACAGCCCGGCACTTCCGCTGGTCCATTCCGACCGGGCCTACTGGAAAGTCACCCGCATCAGCGACTGCTAGCCCACCGGCCCGGCCGATGGGAGGCCCCGGCACTTTCAGCCGGAGGCGACGGCGCGGTACAACACGGTTCCTAGTGACTGGGATCCACAGTGCCGACTACGCCGGCAATACGGATGTAGTCGGCGATATCGCGGGACAACGGGAAGGGGTTGTCGGAGCTTGCCGATGACAGGATCATCACGCCGACTGATTCACCGGGATCAACGACGGTGACGATCTCGCCGGGGGTTGCCCCGAGTTTTTCCAGGTGGCGCAGAATCGACGGATCGCCGTCACGGACCCGGACCAATTGGACGGATTCCCCTTTTTCGGCATCGGTCAGGGTGCGCACGATGGCCGGGGGAAGCGTGCCGTCGGCCGCGGGAATCGGGTCACCGTGGGGGTCACGGTCGGGGTGGCCGAGCACCGAATCAATGCGGCTGAGCATGCGGTCGGTCATGGCGTGTTCCAGAAGATCAGCGTCCTCATGAACCTCATCCCAGGTATAGCCGAGCATCTGCTGCAGAAAGGTTTCGGCCAACCGGTGGCGTCTGACCATCATCAGCGCCAGGCTGCGGCCCTCATCGGTGAGTTTGACCGAGCCGTACGGGGCATGGTCGACCAGTCCCTGGTTGGTCAGGCGCCGGATTTGATCGGACACACTGGACGGTTTCAGGTTCAAATGCCGCGCCATCTCCGAGGGAGCGACGGTTCCCCCCGACCATTCAGACAGTGTCCACAGTGCCTTCAGATAGTTCTGGGCACTGTCAGTCAAATCCTCTAACCTCATGGGTTTAAACATAGTGACCCATCAAACAAACCAACCACGCCGTCCCCGCACCGGTTCACCGGCCCGCCGGGCGCGCCGCCCTCACAACCGGCCGGCACACTGGGGTTACACGCTGTACCGGGGGCTGGACAATGGGGGTATTTGCGGGGGGACTATTTGTCGGTACACTGTGGAGCCATGAGCAACGACTACACGACCGACAAAGAAGCGGCAGCCATCAAACTCATCGATTTCGGTGAGCTGTGGTCCGGCCGTGCCGACGCAGTCGCCGGTGGCGACGAGATCGACGAGATTGACCGCCGGCAGTTCTTCACTGGTCTGTTGACCGCGTACAACGTGGACCCGGCCGATATGCAGAAAGCCACCGCCGAAGCCGAGTCCTACAATTCTTCCGGCCCTGCCAACGAACTGGATGTTTTGTGGCCCAAGCGCCTGGTGGGCCGGGCTGTGGAACCGGGCAGCGATCTGGTGGAAGCCCTCAACGCCACCCTCGTCGAGATCCCGGAGTCGGCGGACAACCCCTCGCTGGTGGTCGTCACCGACTTCCACCGGGTGTGCAAGCTGTCGCTGGCCGATGACTCGGAAACCGAAACCATCGACGTCGACAAGCTCCACGAGCATGCCGAGGACTTCATGGCCCTGGCTTTCATTGAACCCGAGGACGACGACGAAGACGACTAGCACCTGCCGGTGAGACAAACCACAGGCCGTGCCCCCGCCACCAGGTGGGGGCACGGCTTTTTTCACACCACCACTGTCTTTCACCGCAACCTGTCCCCGTCCGGAATCCACTTTCGGGCGGGGACAGCCTACGGTGCACTGCCCGGATTTTTTTCACCCGCAGGCGCACTGCGCCGGGTCAGCAGACCAGCACCAGAGAACAAACGGTGCGGGTTTTCGAGACGGCGCCACGCCGACACCGGTGCCCGGCTTGTTGGGCTTGTCGATGTAGCTGGAGATGTGGTCCACCAGCCCGGCGGCAAAAGATCACCATCGGGTGATCACCTTCAAAGTCGGCGGAGCATCGTTCACACCACCCCCCGTCGATCAGCTCAGCAACTTGCCGTGGCTGTCGGTAGTGCAGGGTGTCGGAAGAGATGGCCCGTGCGGGGCGGGACAGTCGCCGTGCCGGTGCGGTGTGTTGTTGAAAACGGCTGCCGGGACCACCTTTGTCGGGCGCAGGGTGCTCATCGGGGAGCCTCCGGGGGTTGACCATGGGGCTGCACCGTCAATACCTAATGGCGGACAGAAAGGTAATTATCGCCACAAACCGGCCCCACAGGTTCCTATAGTCCGGTGATTCGTTCTATGTTCACTGGGGACGATCCGGCCCTTGCACCGCCGCTCATCGTCCGGCTGCCCCTCCGGGAAAACAACCGGATTCCATCCCGGTGCGGATGGGCGTCGTCTTTATCCTCTTCATTGTTGTCGCACACGTTTTTCCTCCCACCCGAAAGGACCGGTGGCCCGCGGTGGCTGACACCCCGACGAAACCAGTTGACACTACAGTCCATCCCGTGGACCAGATTCCCAAACCCCATGTGCTCTGGCCGATGGCCTTCCAGCATGTGCTGGCCATGTACGCCGGGGCGGTGGCGGTGCCGCTGGTACTCGGCGGAGCCATGATCCAGGCCGGGCAGATGAAGCCATCCGATCTTCCCTACCTGATTACCGCCGACCTGCTGGTGGCCGGCATCGCCACGATTTTGCAGTGCGTGGGTTTTTTGCGCTTCGGTTCCCGCCTGCCGATTGTGCAGGGCTGCACCTTCACCGCGGTACCGCCGATGATCATCATCGGCACCAACTACGGCCCGGCGGCCATCTACGGCTCGGTATTGGCCTGCGGATTGTTCATGATGCTCATGGCACCGGTGTTCGCCCGCATCCTGTGGATGTTCCCGCCGCTTGTCACCGGCACCTTCATCACCATCGTCGGGCTGTCGCTGATCCCGGTGGCGGCGATGAACATTGCCGGCGGCAACGCCGAGGATGCCGGCAGCATGAGCAATATCGGCCTGGGCATGTTCACCCTGGTTGTGGTGCTGGTCGTTGAACGCTGGGCGCCGCCGGCCATTTCCCGGACCTCGGTATTGATCGGCCTGCTGGTCGGCACCATTGCCGGCGCACTTTTGGGCAAGGTCGATCTCAGCGGGGTGTCGGAGGAAAACTGGGTGGGCGTGGCCACCCCCTTCCACTTCGGACTGCCGGAATTTCCGCCCTCAGCGGTGATCGCCCTGGTGCTGGTGGGACTGGTCACCCTGGTGGAGGCCACCGGTGACTTCCTGGCCGCAGGCGAAATCGTCGGCAAAAAAGCCACCCCGAAACAGATTGCCGACGGGCTGCGGGCCGACGGTTTTTCCACCATGCTCGGCGGGGTGTTCAACACCTTCCCCTACACCGCTTTCGCCCAGAACATCGGGCTGTTGGCGATGAGCCGGGTACGGTCCCGGTTCGTGGTGGCCGGCTGCGGTTTGATTCTGATTGTGCTGGGTCTGCTGCCGAAGCTGGGGGCCGTGATTGCCGCGGTACCGACTCCGGTGCTCGGCGGGGCCACCGGCGCCCTGTTCGGCATGATTGCCGCCTCCGGGATCAAAACCCTGTCGAAGATCACCATGAACGAAAACTCGCTGATCGTCATCGCCGTGTCACTGACCGTCGGTCTGCTGCCGGTGATGTACCCGAGCTTGTTCGAGCAGTTCCCCGACTGGTTCACCACCATGTTCAACTCCGGTATCACCACCGGTGCGATCACTGCGGTCTGTTTGAACCTGTTCTTCTTCGGCGGCAAACATGTTCCGGCCAACTCCGGCAAACAGGCGGAACCCGACTACACCGACGCCAGCATGTACAAAAAAGACCGTGACGGCCTGGTCGCCGACGACGACTAGGTTTTCCCGCCCGGCAGACGAATCTGGTCCGGCGGCCGTCGCCCCACGGGGTGTGCGGCCGCCGGTTTTTTCTTCTCGTTCCCGGCCCGGTGTTGTTGCTTGTCCGCAGAGTGTGAGCTTTTCCAGCGTGCGGCGGGCCGGGGTGCATGCATCCTCCGGCAGGACCGATGCGCGCTGAAACGCACCGATGTTCGTTATAGTTCATGGCTGATACCGGGCATGCTTTTTTTAAAAAACAATTCCTTCGGTTCCTTCTTCTAAGGGCCGGGCCGGTGGACGAGATTAAACACCCAGTCAACGAACCCGAAAGGACCGTGAACACCCACGATCATGGCCGCCATTGATGAGCTTTTGACAGGCGCCACCGCCGACCTTGGTTTCCAGGAATCCTTCTACCAAGCCATGCACAAAAACCCGGAGCTGTCCGGCCAGGAAGCCGAGACCGCCGAGATGATCGCGCAGAAGCTGGCCGATTTCGACTGCACGGTCACCCGCGATATCGGCGGCCACGGTATGGTCGCCGTCTTCGACAACGGCCCCGGGCCGGTGGTGCTGATGCGGGCCGACTTCGACGGACTGCCGGTCAAAGAACAAACCGGGGCGCCGTTCGCCTCGAAGAAAGTGGTGAACGGCAAAGACGGCAACCCCACATTCGTCATGCACGCCTGCGGCCATGACATGCACACCACCGCGCTGCTGGGTGCGTGCGCCATCCTGGATTCACTGCGGGAGAACTGGTCGGGAACCTTCATCGCCCTATTCCAGCCCGCCGAGGAAGACTCCACCGGCGCCCAGGCGATGGTGGACGGGAAATTGGCGGCAATCATCCCCAAACCGGATGTGTGTCTCGGCCAGCATGTGGTCCCCGGTCCTTCCGGTCAGGTCATGACCATGCCGGGGGCGGCTCTGGCGGCCTGTGACTCGTTGACGATCACCATCCACGGCCGCAGCGCCCACGGCTCGATGCCGCACAACTCCATCGACCCGACGTTTATTGCCGCGATGATCGTCATCCGTTTGCAGGCGATCGTCGGCCGGGAGGTGTCCCCGGAGGATTTCGCCGTGGTGTCGGTGGGCACCCTGGAATCGGGGCATTCCAACAACACCATTCCCGGGGAAGCGAAACTGACCTTGAACTGCCGCTTCTACGATGAGGAGCTGAAAAAACGGGTCTACCGGTCCATTGAGCGGGTGGTGCGCGCCGAATGCCAGGCCTCCGGCTGCGAGAAAGAACCCGACTTCGAATGGTTCGCCCACGGGGAACTCACCAACAATGATCCGCAGGTGTTTTCCCGGGTGCGGGCCACCTTCGACAAAGTCTTCGGCGATGATTCAGTCACCGCCACACGCTGGACCGCCTCGGAAGATTTCCCGTTCATTCCGCTGGCATTCGGTGTCCCCTACCTGTTTTGGACTGTCGGAGTCACCCCGCGCACCCAATGGCACACCGCCGAAGCCCACGGGCGGCTGGACCGGGACATCCCGGTCAACCACATGGGAACCTTCCTGCCCAGCTACGTCCCCGGTATCCAGGCCTGCACCAAGGCTGCGGCCGCGGCGAGCCTGACGTATCTGGCCCACGGCCACTAGAGCAAAACACTCACCGGAAAAACACTCACCGCCCCGGCAGGCCCCCGTCCCAAAGCCGGTTGCAGCACGAACAGCCGACACGGCCGCGCCACCGCCGGTCCCACCCGGTGCCGGGACTGGTAGCGTGGCCAGTGGTGCACCGGCCGAAGCCGGACTCCGGGTGCACCACCGGCAGTGTTTTTTCTGTTTTGTCTTTAAAAAATCTCTCTGCCCGGCCGCGGCTTCCGCGGCCCGGTGGCCCGCCACCACAACCGTCCATGACCGTGCCCTTGTTAAGGAGGCCCCGTGCCGAAGCCGACCACCCGTTTTAAGGCTGCCGCTGTTGCCGCATCCACCCTGCTTGTTTTGTCCGGATGCGCCACCGGCACTGATGTCTATGAACGTACCGGCATCACCCCGGCGCTGGCCCCGGACACCGTCGGCGCAGCCGCCACCACCGAGACCACCGAGGAACCCTATGAGCTGCCGCTGGAGGACACCGACCGGGGGCAGACCGACGGCAAGGGTGCTGACAGCAACACCACCACCGTGACGGTGACGGCCACCGCGGTAGCCGTGATCCCCCAGTCGGCGATCAACGAGGCGATGAAGGGGCAGCTGCTGGTCCAGCAGGAGGCGCCCGTTTCCGCACCGGCGGAGGACACCAGCCCGGAGATCACCTGGTCGAAAGATCCGCAGGATGAAGTAGTTGGCGGCGCCACCGACAGCAAGGGCAAAAAATCCAAGCTGATCTCCATCCACGACACCCCGCCCTTCACCATCGCCGACGACGACGGGGAATGCCTGGATGAGGTGGCCGAATACCGGGAAAACAACAACCACCCGGTGGTGCACTACCGGGGTGTTCCCCGCGACGAGGTGACGGTGACCTACCTGCGTGAGGGCCGCAAGGCGGGCGAGAAAACCATCACCGTGAAAAAGGGCGTCACCGCCCTGGATATTGTCGACACCACCGTCAACAGCGACGCCGTCGACGATGTCGTCGTCACCGTCACCCGCGGTGACCGCCCGTCGCAAAGCTGTGTCATCGACGACTGACCGCGGCATGCCCCGGCGACGGCGACACCGCTGTAGCCGGGCAGGATGCGCTGCCGGCTGTCGGCCCCATCCCCCGGTGACGGGACGGGCCGGCAGCCGGTCTTCGTGTTGTCTGGGGCGGTGTGTCACAGGCACAGGGGCAGGAAAAAACCCGGGCCGGTCAACCGGCCCGGGCACTGGCGTGACCGGTCGGGTGGGGCTTGTCTTTTCCCCGCCCGGCGCACATCCACCGTTATCCGGTGGGGGTCACGCTAGGAGTTGTTCTTTTTCGATTTGCTGAAGCTTTTACCCTTCACCGGGCTGGGTCCTACCTTGGACTGCTCCAGCTTGGTGGCCCGCCGTGCTTTGGCCATCTGCTCACTGGAGGGTTTTGCGCCCCGGGCCGACTCGTCGGTGTCGGATTCGCCGGGGAATTTTTCCCCCAGACGGTGAACCCGGATCATATTGGTGTTTCCGGAATCTCCCGGCGGGGTGCCGGCCACCACGACCATCAGGTCTTCGTCGGTGTATTCCTCCATGTTGCGCAGCGCCTCATTGACCTGGCCCATCATCTCGTCGGTGTTGTCGACCTGCGGGCACAGGAAGGTTTCCGCACCCCAGGTCAACGCCAGCTGGCTGCGGACCTCCGGGTTGGGGGTGAACACCAGAAGCGGCAGCGAGCAGCGCAGGCGCGCCAGACGGCGGGCGGTGTCCCCGGAGGATGTGAAAGCCACCAGGGCGCGGGCGTTGAGACGCTCGGCGATATCGCGCGCCGAATAGGAGATCACGCCACGTTTGGTGCGCGGCACATGCGACAGCGGCGGAACCCCGCCCATCGATTCGGCGGTTTTGACGATGCGGGCCATGGTGCGCACCGTGGTGTGCGGCCATTTGCCGACCGAAATCTCACCCGAGAGCATCACCGCATCCGCGCCGTCGAGCACGGCGTTGGCCACGTCCGAGGCCTCGGCGCGGGTGGGCCGGGAGTTTTCGATCATCGAATCAAGCATCTGCGTTGCCACAATGACCGGCTTGGCGTTTTCACGGGCGATCTGGATGGCGCGTTTTTGCACCAGCGGAACATCTTCCAGCGGGACTTCCACGCCGAGGTCACCGCGGGCGACCATAATCGCGTCGAAAGCCAGGATGATCGACTCGAGGGCATCAATGGCCTCGGGCTTTTCCAGTTTCGCGATCACCGGCACCCGGCGGCCGACCTCGTCCATGACTTCGTGGACCAGGTCGATGTCCGACGGGGAGCGCACGAAGCTCAGGGCAATGAAATCAACACCGAGTTCCAGGGCGAAACGCAAATCCCGGATGTCTTTGTCGCTGAGTGCGGGAACAGAGATGTTCATCCCCGGCAGCGACACACCCTTGTTGTTGGAGACCGGACCACCTTCGGTGACCTCGCAGACAACGTCGTTGCCCTCGACTTTGGTGCACATCAAGCCGACTTTGCCGTCATCGACGAGCAGCCGGTCACCGGGACGGGCGTCTTTGGCCAGGCCCTTGTAGGTGGTGGACACCCGGTCGTGGGTGCCTTCGCACTCGTCGACGGTGATGCGGATTTCTTCCCCGGTCTCCCAGGTGGTCGGACCGTCCTTGAAACGGCCGAGACGGATCTTCGGTCCCTGCAGGTCGGCGAGAATACCGACGGCGTGGCCGGTCTCGTCGGTGGCTTCACGCACCCACTTGTAGTTTTGTTCATGGTCGGGGTAGTCGCCGTGGGAGAAGTTCAGGCGGGCCACGTCCATGCCGGATTCAACCAGCTCGACAATGGCGTCCTTGGAGGCCACGGCAGGCCCGAGAGTACATACGATCTTGGTTCTTCTATCCACGTGGCCCAATCTAGCCCGGTAACGGCTGTTTGTGCCACGTCACCGCAGCGCCGGGACCACCTGGCACCGGCTGTTTACCTGCCCGACACCCGACAATCCGCCGCCGAAGCCCACTTGAACAGGCACAATCAAAAATAATCGGGCACGAAACGGGAGATCCTTCACGTCCGATACGCAAGGTTGCTTTTGGTCACACTTCCCGGTCCCCGGCACGCCCAGCCGTGATCGACAGCCTGCCGGGCAGCTGCGGCAACGGCGGCGGCGGGTTTTACGGCCCCGGCGGTGTGGGGGAGGCAGCTGTGGTGCCACCGGAGGTGCCGTTCGGGGTGGTGGCGGGTGCGCTGCCGGTCCGGGTGGCGCGGGCGGCCTCGAGGCGGGCACGGACTTCCGGCGGGGTGACCTCGTCGGGTTGTTCCCGGCCTTTTTTCAGCAGCATGAACAGGGCGCATCCGGCAATGACCAGGATGGTGGAGGTGATGGTGTTGATCCTCAGCCCCATGACATGGGTGGCCGGATCGGCCCGCATCAGCTCCACCCAGAACCGTCCCACCCCGTACAGCGCCACATACAGGGCGAATACTCTGCCGTGGCCGAGGGTGAAACGTTTGTCGACGAGGATCAGTACCGCGCAGACACAGATGTTCCACACCAGTTCGTAGAGGAATGTCGGGTGCACCACCGCGATGACCTGCCCGGTGGAGTGGCCGTACATCTGGGACAGCTGCCCGTCGGCGGTGATGCGCTGATAGATTTCCAGCCCCCACGGCACGGTTGTCTCCCGCCCGTAGAGTTCCTGGTTGAACCAGTTGCCCAGCCGGCCGATACCCTGCGCGAGAATAATCGCCGGGGCGGCGGCATCCGCCAGCGGTGCCAGCGGAAGGTTGCGCACCCGCATCATGATCCACACGCACAGCACACCAAGGGCCACCGCACCCATAATGCCCAGGCCACCGTTGGTGACTTTGAACGCGTCGACCGGGTGGCAGGTGTCGCAGAAATATTTCTGGTGGTCGGTGGCGACATGGTAGGCCCGCCCGCCGACAATGCCGGCCGGGACGGCAATGATCACCGCATCCATGACGATCTCGGGCATGCCGCCACGGGCGGCGTAGCGGGCACGGGTGACAAATGCCGCGGCGATCACCCCGGTGATGATGCACAGGGCGTAGGCCCGCAGGGGCACCGGGCCTATATGCCACACGCCCTGCGGCGGGGAGGGGATCATGGCCAGAAAAGTTGTTGTCATCGCATCTCACACACCCGGCGGGTGTTGGGGGTTTCGGAAAAAACTGAACAGGTACATCACCGCCCAACCGGCCGGTGGTTGCCCTTTTACCAACAAAGGGCGCTTGCGCCCAAAGACGCAAGCAGCGCCGGCTGACCGCGGAAGAAAAAACACACCTGCCACCGCCCTGCGGTGGGTACGGGGAGCCCGGCGCGGGGACACCGGTAGGAGCCGGTGTGTCCGGTCAAGTATGCCGCACCGTGGTGCCCGCGCACCCCACCACCCACCGGTTGCGGCGGGTGGTGACGACACCGGCAGTATTTTCCCGGTCGGCCGGGTCCGGCAAAACCTTGCCAAAGGTGGGCGGTGGCGGGTGGCCGGCGGGAACAACCACGGTGGTAAACCGGCGTGCCGGGCCGTGGGCAGCGCTCACCGGGGGTGGGACATCACTGTTCGGGGGGTGTGGTCTCCCACCGGTGCCCGGCCATGGTGGTCTGTCGTCCCCGGCGAAAGTCAACAGGGGCGGTTGTCCTAGCGGGCGGTCGGGCAGGCCGGGTGCAGTCCGGCGGCAACCAGGGTGCGGCACAATCTCGCCGGTTCGTCGCTGGTGACCAGATTTTCACCGATGACAACCGCGTCCGCCCCCGATCCGGCGTAGGCCATCAGATCGGCGGTGGTCCGCACCCCGGATAGGGCGATTTTGATGGTTCCCTGCGGCAGGCCGGGGGCGATTTCGCCGAAAATACCGCGGTTGACGGTCATGGTGCGCAGATTCCTGGCGTTGACCCCGATCACCCGGGCACCGGCACCAATGGCCCGGGAGGCTTCCTCCGGGGTCTGGATTTCCACCAGGGCGGTCATGCCCAGCTGCTGGATTCTTTCCACCAGCCCGGCCAGCCGGTTGTCGTCCAGGGCGGCCACCAAAAGCGGCACCATATCGGCCCCGTAGTAGCGGGCCTCATGGATCTGGTAGGGGTCGACAATAAAGTCGCGGCACATCACCGGCACATCCACTGCCTGGCGGACCCGGCGGATATCTTCCAGGGAGCCGTTGAAGCGGCGGCGTTCTGTCTGGCAGCCGATCATCCGTGCCCCGCCGGCGACGAATTCGGCGGCCAGTTTCTCCGGGGCGTCGATCGGCGCGATGGCCCCCTTGCAGGGCGTGGCGCGTTTGATCTCGGCGATCACCCCGCACCCGGGGGCGCGCAGCGCCGCGATCGCATCCCGCGGGGCGGGCGCGTCATAGCTTTTTGCCTTGATCTCACGGAAAGGCACGCGCGCGGCCCGCTGGGCCACATCCTCGATGACTCCGGCAATGATCTCGTCGAAGACGGTGCCCGTGTGGTCCAATCCGGCGCGCGGCCGCGGGAAAGCAGACGTATGTCTCATCGACCAACAGATTAACGGCCCAGTGCTGCCCCGGTGAAATCGGCCCCCCGCTTTGTCGCTGGCGCTAGGCCTGCCGACCGGGGGTGGGGCCGGTGGTATCGGCGCCGTCGGTGGTGTCGGTGGGGTCGATGCCGTTATCGAGGGCGTCCCAGAGAACACGCTCCGATTCCGGCGCCCGGGACAAATCCTCCTCCAGGTTGTCCCGCCGGGTGGCCGCAGCGTCAAAGCGGGTACTGGCCGGGCTGGCGTGGCCCGGGCGCACAGCGACAACAAGCCCTGCCACCACTGCCAGCAGCAGGGCGGCTAGAGCCAGCAGCGGCCCCTGGACCTGCAGGCTCACCCCGGTGATGTCCGCCCACTGTGTCAGCCCCGTCGGCGAAGTCGATTTCTGGGTGGCAGCGCCGGTGACCAGCAGCTGCCGGGCGCGTTCAGTATCGACCGGGGAGGTCATCAGCGCGGCGGGACGGATTCCGGCGAGCACCGCCGCAGCCACTGTCACCAGCGCAATCAGCTGCTGGGACACTCCCCGCAGCACCAGCACGGCAACCACCGCGGCGGCGAGAACAATGGCGACAATGGTTGTTTCCGTCGCCCAGGTCGCGCCGTCAATGCTGCGGGTCAGTGCCCCGAGTTTGTCGTCGTCGGCTGTCACCCCCACCCAGCTCATCCTGCTCGAAACCCACAGGCCCGCCGCAGCGACCGCCAGCAGAGACGACGAGAGCACGGTGGGACGGTGTCTGGGTGCGGCGGCCACGCCGATCACGCTCCTTGGGGCGGGGGTTGGAAAAAACAAGGGGAAAAATAATCTTCCCCCCGGAAAAAAGCTCCCGGGAATGGGGTGGGAAACACCACAGGTTGTCGCCCACCGGGCCTAGTGTCCCACAGGGCACATCCCAGACAGGGCAACTATCCCCCCGCAGTCACTGTGGGCGCGGGGGCGGCGGTGTCCGTGGGACCGTGGTGTCTGTGGGGACAGTGAAACGGCGATGGCTGTCTAGTCCCGGCCGGCCGCGGGGGTGCCGGGCGGTGGCAGCAGTGACAGGGAATCGAAACAGGACTGCGCCCCGGTGTGGCAGGCGCCGCCGGTCTGGTTGACCGTCAGCAGCACGGTATCACCGTCACAGTCCAGTTCGGCGGAGACAACCTGCTGCACATGGCCGCTGGTGGCGCCCTTGATCCAGTACTCTTTGCGGGATCTGGACCAGTAGGTGCCCCGCCGGGTGGCCAGGGTGTAGGCCAGCGCCCGGTCATTCATCCACGCCATCATCAGCACCCGGCCGGTGGTGGCGTCCTGCACCACCGCCGGGACCAGTCCGTCGGCGTTGAAACTGACGCGGTTTTTAATCCCCGCATCAAGAACCGCGTCCTCCGGCCGGCCGGCCGGGGGGGTGTGGCTGGTAGTCATCGGCGCACCTCGTATCCGGCCCCGGCGATAGCGTCTTTGACCTCTGCTATGGACACTTCACCGAAGTGGAAGATACTGGCGGCCAGCACCGCGTCGGCACCGGCGTCAATGGCCGGCGGGAAATCGGCGGGGGCGCCCGCTCCCCCGGAGGCGATCACCGGCACGGTGACCCGGGTGCGGATTTTTTCCAGCAGCTCAAGATCAAAACCCTGCTTGGTGCCGTCGGCATCCATGGAGTTGAGCAGAATCTCCCCCACTCCCAGCCGCTGGCCTTCCGCAGCCCACCACAAAGCATCGATTCCGGCGGAACGCCTACCGCCGTGGGTGGTGACCTCGAAACCGGAGGGCTGCGGTTTCTCCCCGGCGGGCACCCGGCGGGCATCGACCGAGAGCACGATGCACTGGCTGCCGAAACGGTTGGCCATCTCGGCGAGAATCTGCGGGTTGGCGATCGCGGCGGTGTTGACCGACACTTTGTCCGCACCGGCCCGCAGCAGCTGGTCGACATCGTCGCAGGTACGCACCCCGCCGCCGACAGTCAGCGGAATAAACACCTCACCTGCGGTGGCATGCACCACATCAAGCATGGTGCCCCGCCCCGACGAGGAGGCTGTCACGTCCAGAAACGTCAGCTCGTCGGCGCCTTCCCGGTCGTAGCGGGCGGCCAGCTCCACCGGGTCCCCGGCGTCTTTGAGTCCTTGAAAGTTGACCCCTTTGACCACCCGGCCATCATCAACGTCCAGGCAGGGGATGACACGTACCGCGACAGCCACTTCAGATCACTCATTTCTGTAAAAAAATTTCCGGCGAACCCGTATCTTCGACGTCTCCGAACGGTCAGCCATGGGCGAGACACCGGGGAAACCCTCCCCGGTGTCCGGCACAGTCCACCCGGGCGCAAACCCTGTCCCGGCCCGGCGCCCGACGGCGACTGTGCGATCACCGGTTCATGTTAGCCGACAGCGCCACAGCTGACGGGGATGCGTCGTCTCCCCCGGGCGCCAGCCCACGGCGGATACGGCCGATAAATTGTGCGTGGCCGGTCCCCGGCTCCAGAGGATCCGGTCGGCACCCCCACTGGCCTGCACGCATGAGCCTGCTGCGGGCACGGCGAAGCCCGGCTGCCGGTGGACTAGTGGCGCAGTGTGGCTTGGTTTTCACACTTCGTACCGTTGCCGTGTCTCCTTGGCCAAGGAGGAGCGTCAGTCACCTGGCGAACCGGGCACTGCTGATTCTATCGGTAATACGGCTGTGAAGCAGCGGGTTTCCCGCAACCACCCCCATGGCGTGCGGTGTCCACGGCCGGCCCAGCAGATCGGTGACCGCCAGCCCCGCGCTGCGGGCCAGCAGAACACCGGCGGCGTTGTCCCACACATGCGGGCTGAAGGTGACGGCGGCACCGAAAATACCGGCAGCGGTGAAAGCCAGATCAAGGCCGACGGAACCGGTGACCCGCAGCGACGGGTGGTCAGCGGCCAGTTCCCCCAGAATCCGCTGCCGCTCCCCGGTCGACAGGGCCGCATCATCCGGCGACACAATGGAGCCGAAACCGACAGTCGGGGTGATGGTGGTGGTGGTGGTGGCCGGTGGGCCGAGCGGCACGCTGTTGTCGGTCACGGGTCCGCCGGCAACGGCGGTCCAGGTGTGGCCGAGTGCCGGGGCCGCCACCACCGCAACCACCGGTTGGCCCCGGTGAAGCAGACTGACCAGGGTGGCGCACATGGGATTTCCGGCGGCGAAGTTGCTGGTGCCGTCGATCGGGTCGACCACCCACACCGGGCCGGTGTCCACCGTCCCGCCGGTTTCCTCACCGAAGACCGGCCAGCCGGTGGCTGATGCAAGGCGGGTACGCAAGGTGCGTTCGATGGCCAGATCGACTTCGGTGACAATGCCGCCGCCGGCTTTCATCCGGCCCAGGGCGGTACCCAGCCCGTCCATGAACAGCCCCGCCACCCCGGCGACCGCGTCAGCGGCCGCCGCCAGCGCCCGGTCGAGCTGCTCTTGTCCGCCGATTCCGTCCATGCCGTGTGCCACCGCCCTTGCCGGATATGCCGCCGATTTCTTCCCGCCACCAGCCTACCGCCACAGGTGCTGTCGACCGGTGTTGCCAAGGAGGCAGGACGCCGCTACCTGCCTTCGACCGCGGCCAGGGCCTCGGGCAGGGTGAAACGGTTTTCGTAGAGCGCTTTGCCGACAATGACCGAATCAATGCCTTCCCCGCTGTAGGCGGCAAGGGCGGTGACATCGTCGAGTACGGCCACTCCCCCGGAGGCTGTCACCGGCGCGTCGGTGGCGGCGGCGACATCCCGCAAAAGCTCGATATTGGGGCCTTCCAGGGTGCCGTCACGGCCCACATCGGTGACCACCAGCCGGGACACCCCCGCCTGGTCGAGGCGCTCCAGGACCTCCCACACATCCCCGCCATCGGTGGTCCAGCCGTTGCCGCGGGCTCGCCACACCCCGTCGATGAGTTTCACATCCAGGCCGATGGCAACCTTGTCGCCCCACTCGCCGATGATTTTTTCCGTCCAGGCGGGATTGGTCAGGGCGGCTGTGCCGATATTGACTCTCGCCGCCCCGCTGTCCAGGGCGCGCCGCAATGAGTCATCGTCCCGGATACCACCGGTCAGCTCGACGTTCAGATCCAGTTCCGCGACAATGCCCGCCATCAGCTCATGGTTGGATCCGCGGCCGAAAGCAGCATCCAGGTCAACAAAATGCAGCCACTCGGCGCCCTGGTCCTGCCAGGCGCGGGCCGCATCCAGCGGGGTGCCGTAGGTTTTTTCGCTGCCGGCCTCACCTTTGGTCAGGCGCACCGCCTGTCCGTTGACGACATCGACTGCCGGAAGAATCGTGAAAGTCATGGTCACTGATTTTAGCGCAGACCCCACCGGTGCCACGGCGGTTGCCCGCGCCACGGTCGCCGCACAGCGGCCGGCCTGTGTTAGCGGCTGAGGGTATCGACCCAGTTGCGCAGCAGCTTCGCGCCGGTGTCGCCGGATTTTTCCGGATGGAACTGGGTGGCCCACAGTGCCCCGTTGTCGATGGCGGCGATAAAACGGTCGCCGCCGTGGGTGGCCCACGCCACCTGCGGGGCGGCGGTGTCGGCCTGGTGGTCGAATTCCCATTCCCGCACCCCGTAGGAGTGCACGAAATAGAAGCGTTCCCGTGGGTCTATTCCGGTGAACATCACACTGTGGTCCGGCTGGTCGACCGTGTTCCAGCCCATGTGCGGCAGCCGGGCACAGTCCAGTTGCTCCACCATGCCGGGCCATTGGCCGCAGCCCTCGGCGTAGTCGCCGTGCTCGTTTCCGGCGTCGAAGAGAATCTGCATGCCGACGCAGATCCCCAGCACCGGCCGGCCGCCGGCCAGCCGCTGGCCGATCATGCGGTCACCGTTGATGGCTTTCAGCTGCCGCATACAGGCGGCGAAAGCACCGACACCGGGAACCACCAGGCCGTCGGCGTCGAGCACCTGATCGGGATCCCGGGTCACCGTCACCCGCGCCCCGGTGCGTTCCAGCGCCCGGTGCGCCGAGCGCAGATTACCGGAACCGTAGTCGAGCAAAGCCACTGAACAGGTCATGGATGATCATCCTACAAAACCGGCCCGCACCGTCGGCTACCCGGCGGGCGTGAGCGGGCGCGGCACCGCCGGATCCGGCGGCGGGGCGGCCAACCATCCGGCCACCGGATTGCCCGGGCGTGCCGCCCGGCTGAAATCCAGGGCCACCAGACCATCCAGTGTCAGCGGGGTATGGGTGAGATAGTGCCGCAGCAGCCCGGCGGTGGCCACCGCATCATTGACCGCCGCATGGTGGCGCGGGTTGTCGATGCCGATGTAGCTGATGCAGGCGGTCAGCGAATGCCGCTTGCGGGGCCACAATTTCCGGGAATAGTCCAGGGTGCACAGCGACCACGGCTGGTCGGGAAGCCGCACATTGTCCCGCAGGTAGGCGGCGGACAAAAACGCCCGGTCGAACGCGGCGTTGTGCATCACCGCGATCCTGCCGTTGAGAAGATGCGCCACAAAACCCGCGACCTCGCTGAAACAGGGGGCGTGGGCCACAAAAGCGTCGGTGATGCCGTGGATGTCGCTGTTGCCGATGGCAATACCCGGGTTGATCAGGCTGTGCCAGGTTTTTTCCACCCGCCCCGCGGCATCGGTGATCGCGCAGCCGATCTCGATGATGCGGTCGGTGGCGGCATCCAGGCCGGTGGTTTCCACATCCACCACGGCGAAACCGGCCGCGGGAATTTCTCTGGCAGTCACGGCGCTCACACACTCCTCGGGAAAAAAGTTACAACGTCGGTGCCATCCGGGACCACCGATCGGGACGGGACGCATGAGACAGTGTGCCGGTGCCATGCAGGGACAGCGTCACGCAGGTTTGCCTTCCGCTCAGTTGGCCGCGGCGTCGTCGTCGGCCAGCTGCTGGCGGGCGAATTTTTTCTCCACCCGCCCCGAGCGGCCGGCCGCCCGGCGGGCGGCGTCGCGCTGCGGGCGCAGCAGACCGGAGCCTGATTTCTGGGTGTTTTTGCGCTGCCGTTTTTCCTGTTTTTTCGCCCGTTTGCGTTCCAGCGCCGCCTGCTTGGAGCGGGCTTTCTGTGCCCGGCGTTCCTCCGCCGACATCTGTTGCGGGCCGGCGCTGTCCTGCCCGCCGGAAACATCGAGGGTGGTCAGTTTTGCGCGGCCCACCGGCAGATGCGGCCGGGGGGCTTTTTTCGCCAGGTTTTCCGCGGCATGCACCGGTTTCATCGACACCCGGGCGGCGGCCTTGGCACCGTGGTAGGTCTTGCGGGCCACCGGGATACGCCTGAGCGTCGCCCGGGTGTTGTTGCGTTCGGCGATCCGGTGCCGGCCGATGGCTTTATCGGCCCACACCACCAGCAGACCGAAAGCGATGATTCCCGCCGCGGTACCGAAAGCACCCGAGTAGGCGGCTGCCCCGGCGACCACACCCAACAGCACCGCGCCCACACCGGTGCCGCCGTCGTAGGCCATGTTCCACAGGGCGGAAGCATCGGTGACCCGACTGCGCGGCAGACGGGCGAACATCATCAGCAGCGCTTCGTTTTGGGCGGCGCCGAAACCGGCACCGAACAGCACCGCGGCAACCAGCAGCAGCCACGGCGACCAGCCGGCGAACAGCACCAGGGTGGTCCAGGCCAGGGCCGCGACACCGCACGCCATGGCCGGGAGAGTGGTTTTCCCGGCTTCACCGGCCCGGTCGGCGACAAGCCCGGCGGCATAGCGGCAGATCATCTGGGAACCGGCGGCCACCCCCAACACCAGCCCGGAGATCACCGCCCCGTCCGCCGGGGAGATGTCTTTGATGGCGGCCGGCAGAAAAGAACTGACCGCGCCGTAGCCCATGGCGAAAGTACCGACGGTAATCGCCGGCACGGTGATCAGTTTCCAGGTTGCCACCGGCGGCAGGCCACCGGCCCCGGCGGCCGACGGATCCGCTTTCGGCGCCGGGGAGACTTTCGGCAGGGACCAGCACACACCTGTGGCGGCCACCGCAATCACCGTCGCCAGAATGTAGGTGACGGTAAAGGAGACGTTTTCGGCCAGATACAGCCCGATCGGCAGCACAATCATCTGCACCAGGCCGATGGTGAATCCCAGCATGCCGGAAGCTTTCCCGAGAAATTTCGGCTCCACCAGCTCGGCGATCAGCGCGGCCTGGGCGACACAGATCGCGCCGAAACCGATACCGCGCACCGCCGAAATCACCAGCACCGGAACCGTCGCCACCGACACCGCGTACAAAAAGCTGGGGAAACCCAGCACAAACGCCGACGCCATCATGACGTTGATGTAGCCGAAACGCCTGACCAGGCCCGGGGTGAACCACTGGGTGATGACGGTGGCGGCCATGAAAGCCGCGGTGGTGCCACCGGCCAGGGTGTCCGAGCCACCGGCGGTGATCACCGCCAGCGGAACCACCGGCAGAAGCAGCGACCAGCTGCCGAAGGCGGAAGCCACCGCGAACAGGGTTTTCACCAGCCCGGGGGTGGCCCACACCGACTGGTCTGCTGAACGTTTTTTAAAAGCCACGGGAAACCGCCCCCTTAATGGGATCAAAAAGAAAAACTCTCGGATTGGAACAATGTGCAACGCCCGGCCCGGGGCCGGGCTAGGTCATCTCACCGATCAACCAGTTCAGGGCAATCCCGCAGGCCACCACCGCCAGCGCGGCGGTGATCACCGTCCACAGCCGGTTGCGGGCCTGCCAGGCCGCCCAGGCGCCGCCGACCAGAAAACCGGCGACGATGAACAACAGATAGATCAGCCAGTTATCCGAACCGTCGGCTTCACCGCGGGCGGCGACAAGCCCTGCGGCAACAACGAGATCGGCCGCCTGTGCCGCGACCACTTACAGCACCCCTTTGGTGGAGGGCACCCCGGCCACCCGCGGATCGGATTCGGTGGCCTGCCGCAGCGCCCGGGCAACCGCCTTGTATTCGGCTTCGGTGATGTGGTGCGGGTCGCGGCCGTAGTGGACGATCAGGTGCAGGGCGATCTGGGAGTGGAAGGCGAAGGACTCGAAAAAATGCCGGTTGATCACGGTGGCGTAGTGCCCGCCGATGATCATCGTGTCCATCGATTCCGGTTCCCCGCGGTGAACGAAATAGGGCCTGCCGGAAACATCGACGACCGCTTCGGCCAGTGTTTCATCCATCGGCAGCTGGCAGGAACCGAAACGGCGGATGCCTTTTTTGTCCCCCAGGGCCTGCCGGAACGCCTGCCCGAGCACAATGGCGGTGTCTTCGACGGTGTGGTGGGCGTCCACCGGGGTGTCGCCGTCGGCGTGCACGGTCAGCCCGAAGCAGCCGTGGGTGCCGAATGCGGTGAGCATGTGGTCGAAAAACGGCAGACCGGTGTCGATGTCAACCGTGCCGTCGCCGTCCAGGTCAATGGTGACGGAAATATCCGATTCTTTGGTGGCACGGTGGATGTGGCCGGTTCGGTGGCCGGTGGTCGGGGAAGGCTGAGTCATGGGTTTAAATCGGGGCTTTCGCTGGCTGTGGGTCAATGGACAGGAAGGAGAAAAAAGCATGCGTGCGGGCAACCGGGCGGACAACGCCGCTGCCGCCGCAGCGCCGACCACCACGTATCCCCCGGCGGGCCGGGAGGCGTCGCGGTCATACCCGGCGGCCGGTGTGGGCGGTCTGCCCATGATGGTAGCTGCACCATAAGGGTTTGTGGCCCCTATCGCCGCCGCCGGCCCCCGGATGGATGGGCGGGGTGCCCGGGTGAGGATCAGTTGCCGGTGTTTTCCAGGCCGATTTCCGCGGCAATGGCCCCGGCCGCGGCGAGCAGGGCGTCGTTTTCCCGCGGCAGGCCGATGGTGGTGCGCAGCCACCCGTCCACCCCGACATCCCTGATCAGCACATCCCGGTCAAGGAAACGCTTCCAGATGTCGGCGTTATCGGCGAAGGGGCCGAAAAACAGGAAATTCGCCTGGCTGGGGGCCACCGTGTAGCCCATGGCCAAAAGGGCCTCGCGCACCCGCTCGCGTTCAGCGGCCAGTGTCGCGACCGTGGCCAGGGTGTCGCCGCTGTGGCGCAGCGCAGCCAGGGCCGCGGCCTGCGACAGCGCCGACAGATGGTAGGGCAGCCGCACCAGCATCACGGCTTCCACAAACGCGGGGGCGGCGACGAAATAGCCCAGCCGCCCGCCGGCGTAGTCGAAGGCTTTGCTCATCGTCCGGGAGACCACCAGTTTCGCCGGATACTGCTCGATCAGCGCCACCGCCGATTCGGTGGAGGCGAATTCCTGGTAGGCCTCGTCGACAATGACAATGCCCGGCGCGGCATCCAGGATGGCGGTCAGGGTGTCCCGGTCGGTGACGCAGCCGGTGGGGTTGTTCGGGGTGGTGACAAACACCACCGCCGGCTGGTGGTCGTTGATGGCGGCGACAGCTGTCGCCGGATTGATGCGGAAGCCGTCTTTGTGATCGCGCGGGCAGGTGACGAACTCGGTGTCGGTGCCGGCAGACAAAATCGGGTGCATCGAATAGCTGGGGGTGAACCCGAGGGCTTTTCTGCCCGGCCCGGCGAAGGCCTGCAGCAGCTGCTGCAGCACCTCGTTGGACCCGTTGGCGGCCCACAGATTCGCCGCGGTAACCCCCACCCCGGTCTGGGCCGTGATGTAGTCGGCCAACGCCCGGCGCAGCTCCACGCAGTCGCGCTCCGGGTAGCGGTTGAGGTCGGTGGCCAGTTCGGTCACCGACTCAGCCAGGTCAGCCACCAGCGCCGGTGAGGGCGGGTAGGGGTTTTCGTTGGTGTTGAGCTGGTTGGTCACATGCAGCTGCGGGGCGCCGTAGGGCGCCGATCCGACCAGGCTGTCTTTCAGCGGCAGCTGATCGAGCCGGGTACGGCTGGCAAGGGCGTCACTGCGGGATGGTTGAGTCATGGCGGTAAAAGTCAGTGGGGTTTTCTGTGTTGCGTGCCGGGTGTGCACCACCCGGCGGGAGTGTGTGGTTGTCGTGGGCAACGGTGGATGCCACCGGATGGTCAGTCGCTGGTGCGCAGCTGCTCGAAGCGGGCTTTGATGGCTTCCCCGTGGGCGGGAAGGGCTTCCGCATCGGCCAGGGCGATCACCGTCGGGGCGATGTCTTTGAGCGCCGTCTCGTCGTAGTCGATGAGATTGACGGCCTTGAGGAAGGTGTGGGTGCTCAGCCCCGAGCAGTAGCGGGCCGACCCGGAGGTCGGCAGCACATGGTTCGACCCGGCCGAATAGTCACCCAGCGGAACCGGGGAGAACGCACCGACGAAAATCGCCCCGGCGTTGCTGATTTTCTCGGCCGTGGCCCGCGGGTCGGCGGTATGGATTTCCAGGTGCTCGGCCGCGTAGGCGTCGGCGACGGTGACGCCCATCTCCATGTCGTCGACCAGCACAATGCCGGACTGCTTTCCGGTCAAGGCCTGGTGGACCCGGTCGTGGTTGAGGGTCACCGAGTAGCGCCGCGCCACTTCCCGGTCGACTTCCTCGGCCAGGCTCACAGAGTCGGTGATCAACACGGAGGCGGCCATCACATCGTGTTCGGCCTGGCTGATCAGGTCGTAGGCCACCTGCACCGGGTCGGCGGTGCCGTCGGCCAGGATGGCGATCTCGGTGGGGCCGGCTTCCGCGTCGATGCCGACGACCGCCCGGCACAGCCGTTTGGCGGCGGTGACGAAAATATTGCCCGGCCCGGTGATCATGTCCACCGGTTCAAGGTGTTCGTCGCAGTCTTCATCCCCGTAGGCCAAAAGAGCGATCGCCTGCCCACCGCCGGTGGCCCACACCTCTGTCACCCCGAGCAGTTTGCAGGCCGCCAGAATCGTCGGGTGCGGCCAGCCGCCGAAATCCTTCTGCGGCGGGGACGCCACCACCAGGGAGTCCACCCCCGCTTCCTGGGCGGGCACCACATTCATCACCACCGACGACGGGTAGACCGCCTGCCCGCCGGGCACGTACAGGCCCACCCGGGCGACGGGAATGAATTTTTCGGTCACCCGCGCACCGGTGGCAAGCTCGGTGGTCTTCCCGGACGGTTTTTGCGCCGCATGCACCCGGCGCACCCGGTCGATGGATTCCACCAGCGCGGCAGTGACCGCCGGATCCAGCTCGTCGAGCGCCTGATCGATGACGGCCTGCGGCACCCGGACACTGTCCGGGGTGACACCGTCGAATTTCTGGCCGTACTCGCAGGCCGCCTGTTTGCCGCGGGCGCGGACATCCTCGACCAGGGGGCGGACGGTGTCCATGACCGAGTCGACATCGGTGCCGCCGCGCGGCAGCGCACGGCGCAGGAAACTCACGGTCGGGGTGGTGGAACGAAGATCAGTGATACGGAGCATGGTCATGGTGGTGGAAAGTCAGCTGCCTTGGGTTTCGGCCCGCCCCACAGAAGGCAAAGCGGGTGGTGTCAGGGGAAAATCTGGAAAACGTGGCCGCGTGCCGGAAAAAATTCTCGATACCACGGGATATGCCACGAAAAAAATCCGGCGGCCGTCGACACCAGCGCCAACGCCCGCCCGGGCAGGGTTGTCCCACCGGTTACTGTACCCGGCTGGCCCTGACGGGGCGGCGGGTGGCCAACGCCCGCCCGGCACAGCCGGTCATCCACCCGGGGTGGCGTGGACCGTGGTACGGCCGACGGCCCGGCAGCCGGCGGGTGCGCAATAATGGGGCACACCACCCCAGCCGACCGGTGATTCACCGGCCGGTGCACCCGCGGTGGTGTTTGTTGCCCACCCCGTGTCCCCGCCGACCGGCAGTCCGGTGCGGTTGGCAAATGTCTTCCTGTCCCCCACCCGTAACCAGGAGTGTGCCCCCGATGGGCGATAGCATGCTGCACCAGGCCAGCCCCCAGCTTCTTCTGGCGGCCGCGCAGCGGGTGGGATTCGGTGGTCTTGACGGCGGCACCCATGTGGTGTTTCCGGCGCCCTGGCATGTCATGGTCGCTTTCGTCGAGCAGTCGATCACCCCGACTGCCGTGGTGGCCGGCAGGCTCAGGGTCACTGTCGACCACAGCCGGGCGGCGGAAATGCACCTGTTCGCCAGCCAGTGGAATGCCCGGCGGATCACCCCGACACTGGTTGTCACCTTCGACGACACCGGGGTGGGGTTGTCGATGCGCTCGACACTGCCGGTCGGCTGCGGCATCAGCACCGCACAGGCGGATGATTTCATGCACACCGCCCTGGTGACCGCGGATGCCGCTGTCACCGATGCGGCCGGCTTTTTCCCCGAGATCGCCTCTCCCCCGGAGCAGTCCGCCCGCATCAAAAACGACACGGCGCTGCTGGGGGAGAAACCACCGTCCATCGCCGGAATCGCCACCGGCGGCCACCCGCCGCCGGTGGGGGGCCGGGACACCAATCCGGGCGGCCTCCCGCACCCGGTGGATCTGCCGCGGATCGGTGCCGCGCTGTCCCGGCGGCAGATCAGCTGGACTGTTTCCGGCGGCACCGGCCGGGAGCTGATCATGTACCGGCTGAAAGCTTTGTCGGCCGCCGTCTACCTGGACCGGGGGCCGGTGGTGGTGTTCGCCACCTCCTGGCGTCTCGGCGGGGATCCGAACCGGGATTTCCTGCGGGTGGCCATGTGCTGCAACACGGTCAACGAGCACCGTTTGTCCACCCGCACCAGTGTCAGGGCGGGACGCTCACATCTGGGTGTGGGCATGGAATACATGGTGCCCGCGGCCGCGGGACTGACCGACGGGCAGCTGGACATGTCCCTTGAGGCGGCGAATCTGGCGCTTGTGTCCGCCACCGGACGACTCCGCCACGAGCTGACCGGCCGGTGACACCATCCCCTGCCGGACAGGGCCGCGGGGCCGGCACCCCGCGGTCAGCCGGATCCGCGGCCGGGCCCCTCGGGTGCCGTGCGGTGGTCCGGATTGTGCGCCAACGCCCCCGCGGATCCGGCGGGAAGCGGGTGTCCTGTCTCTTTGTTCCCGGAGCCGGTGGTGGTGGCGGCAGCAGTGGCCTGTGCCCCGGCCGGGGTGTCGCCGAGGGCTGCCCGGACCCGTTTCGAATCACCGGCCACCAGGGCCAGCGACCAGTAGAAGGCGGCGGCCAGCGCCGGTACCAGAAACCACGATCCCAGCCCCAGACTGAAGGGGGCGACGACGTGTGCGTGAATGCCCTCCGGGGGGCCGGTGGCCGGAATCGGGTGGAGTTTCTCGGCGGTCCACCAGGCCAGTTCGGCGGTGACCACTTCGGAGGCGAAACCGAAAAACGCCGCCCATCCCAGTATCACGGGACGGATCCGGGTGTGGTTCCACACGGTGGCCACCGCGCACATGGCGACCACCAGCGAGGCGATGGTGACCATGGCGACCGCGGTAAACCCCGGCGAGGACACCCCGTCGCCGACAATGGCCAGCCCTCCGTCGGCACCGGTGACAGTCAGGGTGGGCCGCACCCACCCGATCACTGTCCCGGCGGCGGCACTGATCGCCAGGGTGGCGACCAGCACAGTGGCCACCGCCAGGTTGTCGCGCCGGTATCCGGCGGGCTGGGGTTGATTGTTCACGGCCATAAACCTAACAAACCGGTCCGCGGCGCCGGGTGGGCAAAGCCACCGCACACGGCCCGCCGTCCGGTTGGGCTAACGCCTGTCCAGATAGGACGAATCAACTGTGCCGTGCCGGGAGCAGTAGGCCTCCCAGCCGTCGGGGCGGATCTGCACCACCATACGGCGCCCGCACAGCTGGCAGAAACGCGGTGCTTCCAGCCCGGCCCGGGCCGACGGCGACAGGGTGATTGTCTCCCCGTCGCTGATCCGCTGGCCCGTATTCGGGTGGTACACCGGATCCGCACCGGTCACCATGGCCAAAAGCAGCTCATCGGAGGTAGTTTTCTTCCGCATCCAGACTCGATCCGAGTTTTGTTGTTGTGTGGTGGGCTGGGACACCGGGATAACGGCGACGGCCGCAGGTGCCGTGCTAGACGGTGGTGTTGAGTGCTTTGATCGGAAGCCGCAGCTTGCCGACCATATCCATATCCTGCTCCTGGGGACGGCCCAGGGTGGTGAGGTAGTTACCCACGATAATCGCGTTGATGCCGCCGAGCAGACCTTCTTCTGTTCCGATGTCACCGAGGGTCAGTTCCCGGCCGCCGGCGAAACGCAAAATGGTGCGCGGCAGCGCCAGGCGGAAAGCCCCGATGCAGCGCAGCGCATCTTTGGTGTCCATGACCTCCATGTCGGCGAACGGGGTGCCCGGCCGCGGATCCAGGAAGTTCATCGGAACCTCATGCGGATCAAGTTCCGCCAGTTCGGAGGCGAATTCGGCGCGCTGCTCGAGGGTTTCGCCCATCCCGAGGATCCCGCCGCAGCACACTTCCATGCCCGCGTCCTTGACCATTTTCAACGTATCCCGGCGGGTCTCCCAGCTGTGGGTGGTCACCACATTCGGGAAATAGGAGCGGGCGGTTTCCAGGTTGTGGTTGTAGCGGTGCACCCCGGCTTTCGCCAGCCGGTCAACCTGCTCCCGGGTCAAAATACCGACAGAGGCCGCGACATTGATGTCGACCTCCGACTGGATGGTGTTGACCGCGTCAATCAACTGGTCCATCAGCCGCTCGTCGGGGCCTTTGACCGCGGCGACGATGCAGAATTCGGTGGCGCCGGTTTTCGCGGTCTGCTTGGCGGCATCCACCAGGGCGGGAATATCCAGCCAGGCATTGCGCACCGGGGACTGGAACAGCCCCGACTGGGAGCAGAAGTGGCAGTCTTCCGGGCAGCCGCCGGTTTTCAGGGAGATGATGCCTTCCATCTCCACTTCGTCGCCGCACCATTTCAGCCGCACTTCGTGCGCCAGGGCCAGCAGATCTTTGATCCGCTCATCGGGAAGGCGGAGAACCTCCATGATTTCGTCTTTGCCCAGCCCCTGCCCCTTATCCAGGACAGTGGCGCGGGCGCGCTGGAGAATGTCGTTTTCCGCTTCAGCTGTCGTCGTGGTCCCGGTTGTCGCCTGGGTCATGGATTCTCCTCGGTTGGTGTCAAAAGCCGCGGCCCCGGCCGCGTGGGGGTGCACCACCCCCGCCACGGCCCAACAGGTGCGGGCTGTTGTTTTCCCCACAGCTTAGCGGCACAGTTGAACATCGTTCAAACAATGCTTTACCCCCACTTTCTCGGGCGGGCGGCCACGCGGGAGATGACAACGGTCTTTTGGTGGCGCACCCCACCCGGTCTGGGGTGCTCCCCCTCTCCCCCGCCATCCCCCGGGGACGGGCGGGCGGGAAGAAAAAACAGGCGGTGTTTCGCCCTGTGCCACACAGCAGCACACAGACAAGGCCGGGTGTTTTTTTAAAAAAACACCCGGCCTGTGTGTGAGTCAGGTACTAGCCGTCGAGGGTGCACACCTTCCACTGGCCGTCTTCGAGGACGAAGCCCTGCGGGGTGGACTGCGGCTGGGCGCCGGGCAGGTTGATCGACAGGTGCACGGTGCCGGATGCTTTCTTGCCGGACTCGTCGACCTTCAGATCAGTGATGTCCACCTGGGGGGAGGGAATCTGCTGGCCGGTCTGCTGCAGCACGGTCAGCATCTGCCTGCGGTAGTCGACCACCTGGCCGGTGTCGGGGGCGCTGCGGTCTTTTTTGCAGAAAAACTGCAGGATATCCAGGTTCGGATCCAGGGAGTTGACGTTTCGCTCCAGCTCCATCAGCTGCTGCTTGACCTCGTCATCGGCGGGTTTGCCTTCGGTGACGGTCGGGATTTCGGTTTTGAGCCTGTCCAGTTCCTCCTGCAGGGCCTGGGCCTGCGCGGAGGCTTCCGCGTCGGCGGACGGGGTGGCCGGATCCTCCTCCGGGGCGGCTGGGGCGCTGGTTTCCTCCGCTGCCTGGCTTGTCTGTTCCGCTTTCACGGAGGTGGTGGCTGTGGTGGTGTCCGTGGTCGACGACGTGGTGGTCGATGTCGCCGTGGCGGTGGTGGTCTGATCGGCGGCATCCCCGTCGTCGCTGCCGCAGGCGGCCAACCCCAGCGGCAGACAAAGACCTGCCGCCAGCAGTGCCGTGGTCCGGGCGGTGAATATGCGCATGGGGTGTAACTCCTGGTTGTCGTCTGATGGGTGATGCTGTACCGGCACAGCCGCACAACGGCACCACCGGAGCATGCCCGGCAGCACCATCGGCGGGCCGACAGCATCGTGTTCCGGCGATTCTAGTGCTTTTCGGTCCTTCCCCGCCCGCGGGGGCGGAACCTGCCCGCCCCGGGCGGTTTCCCACTCCCCGGCCAGGTGTCGTACCGGCGGGAAAAACACCCCGGCCCGTGGTTTTCCCGCCCTTTGCGCCCGCCCCGGCCCACCCGTTGCCCGCCGCAGCGGCTTTATCCACGCTAGGGTGGAGATTTGTGCAGTTGACCCGCAACACCATCACCGACACCGCCGTGGACATTCTCGACACCTACGGGCTGGCGGATATGACCATGCGCCGGCTGGCCAAACAGCTTGGTGTGGCCCCCGGGGCACTGTACTGGCATTTTCCTTCCAAACAGGCACTGATCCTGGCGGTGGCCCAGGCGGTGCTGGCACCGGTGCTGGACTGTGCCGGGATTGGTGCAGACCAGCCGGGGCCACCACCAGCCGGTGACGGTTGCGGCCCCACCGCTTCCGCGGGAGTCGAGCAGTTGGCGCACGTGCTGCGCCGGGAGCTTCTCAGCCACCGCGACGGCGCGGAGCTGGTGTTGGCCGGGATGGCTGATCCGGCGCTGCGCGACAGTTTGCGGCGGGCTTTCGCCCTGGCTGTGGGGCGCTCTGTTCCCTCGGCCGCCGATCCGGATACCGGCGGCGCCACGCTGGTGCATTTTTTCCTCGGCGCCATCAGCCACGAACAGGCCCAGATCCAGTTGGCGCAGGCCACCGGCAGTCCGGAGGAAACCATCGACGATATCCGCCGCACAGCGTCCCGCCGCTTCGCCGACGGCACCGCGATTATTCTTGCGGGCCTGTCGGCCACGGCAATGTGATTGATCACACCCTAACCGCTAAGGTGACTACCCATGACTACCAAACCCGTTGACGTTCCCCAAGTGTGGCCGGGCGATGCATATCCGCTCGGCTCGACCTATGACGGGGCCGGCACCAATTTCGCCATTTTCTCTGATGTGGCCGAAAAAGTTGAGCTCTGCCTGATCGACGAGAACAACAACGAAACCCGCATCAACCTCGAAGAGGTCGATGCGCACACCTGGCACTGCTACATTCCCGGGATCACTCCCGGCCAGCGCTACGGCTACCGTGTCTACGGCCCCTACGACCCGGACCGCGGCCACCGCTGCGACCCGAACAAGCTCCTGGTCGACCCGTACGCGAAGGCCTTCGACGGCGAGTTCGACGGGCACCCGTCGCTGTTTTCCTACGACATCAACAATCCCGGCGACCGCTCCGCCCGCAACACCGAAAACTCGCTGGGCCACACCATGACGTCCGTGGTCATCAACCCGTTTTTCGACTGGGCCAATGACCGCGCGCCGAAAATCCCCTACGACAAGACGGTGATCTACGAAGCGCACGTCAAGGGCATGACGATGACGCATCCGGAAATCCCGGAAAAACTCCGCGGCACTTATGCGGGCCTTGCCCACCCGGTGATCATCGACTACCTGAAAGATCTGGGCGTCACCGCCATCGAGTTGATGCCGGTGCACCAGTTCCTGCAGGATGACCGCCTGCGCGAGCTGGGTCTGCGCAACTACTGGGGCTACAACACCTTCGGTTTCCTCGCCCCCCACCACGACTACGCGTCCTCGGACAAGCCCGGCGGCGGGGTCAGCGAATTCAAGGGCATGGTGCGCACCTTCCACGAAGCCGGCATCGAAGTCATTTTGGATGTGGTCTACAACCACACCGCCGAAGGCAACCACAACGGCCCGACGATCGCGTTCCGCGGTATCGACAATGCCGCCTACTACCGCCTGGTGGCCGGTGATGAGCGCCACTACATGGATTACACCGGCTGCGGCAACAGCCTGAATGTGCGCCACCCGCACACCCTGCAGCTGATCATGGATTCGCTGCGCTACTGGGTCTCGGAGATGCACGTCGACGGTTTTCGTTTCGATTTGGCCTCCACCCTGGCCCGCGAACTCCACGATGTTGACCGGCTCAGTGCCTTCTTCGACCTGGTGCAGCAGGATCCGGTTGTCAGCCAGGTGAAATTGATCGCCGAGCCGTGGGATATCGGCGAGGGCGGCTACCAGGTCGGTAATTTCCCGCCGATCTGGACGGAATGGAACGGCAAATACCGCGACACCGTGCGTGATTTCTGGCGCGGTGAACCGGCCACCCTGGGCGAGTTCGCCTCCCGGTTGACCGGCTCGTCGGATCTGTACGCCGCCAACGGCCGCCGCCCCACCGCCTCGATCAACTTCGTCACCGCCCACGACGGTTTCACCCTCAACGACCTGGTCTCCTACAACGAGAAACACAATGAGGCCAACGGTGAGGACAACCGGGACGGTGAATCGCACAACCGGTCGTGGAACTGCGGTGAGGAAGGCCCCACCGATGATCCCAAGATCGCGCAGCTGCGGGCCCAGCAGCGCCGCAACTTCCTGACCACGCTGCTGCTTTCCCAGGGCACCCCGATGATCGCCCACGGCGACGAGATGGCCCGCACCCAGCACGGCAACAACAACGTCTACTGCCAGGATTCGGAAATCTCCTGGATCGACTGGGACCAGGAGGAGGAAAACTCCACCCTGATCAACTTCACCAAACGGCTGCTGCGCATCCGCGCCAACCACCCGGTGTTCCGCCGCAGGCGCTTTTTCGCCGGCGGCCCGCTGGGCGAGGACGACGTCAAACGCGACATCGCCTGGCTGGTGCCCTCCGGCAAGTTGATGACCCAGTCCGACTGGGATTTCACCTTCGGTAAATCGTTGATGGTGTACCTGAACGGTAATGCGATCACCGAATGCGACGAGCGCGGGCAGCGGGTCACCGATGATTCCTTCATCATGTGTTTCAACGCCCACTGGGATTCGATCAATTTCACTCTCCCGGACAAGCGTTTCGGCCGCCGCTGGCGACTGATCGTCGACACCACGGAAGAAACCGGCTACCCGCTGACCGAGGAAATCATCGAAGACGGCGGCCACATCGAGGTCCCCGGCCGGGCGACAATGATCCTCAAGCAGCTGGACCCGCCGATCACCGACGACGAGTCCGCCGCCGCCGAACCGGAGGGCACACAGCATTCCACCGCGGTCGATGCCCCCGACGAGGTCCCCGAAAGCGACGACGACACCCCGGCCGATGACACGGTCTATGACGTCTACGACCCGGAGACGAAAAAGGAATACGAGTAACACACCTGTTTCCCCACGGCGGGCACGCACCACCCCCGCCCGCCGTGGC
>NZ_JAFLEQ010000005.1:31002-41563 GCF_017307055.1 Corynebacterium mendelii
GCCGCAGCCTGTCCCGCCCCCTGTGCCCGTGTGCACCCGCACACAAGCCACCGGCGGCACGGCTGCGGCCGGTTTTTTTAAAGCCCGTCCGCCTGTCGCCCCTCCCCTCACCTCACCGTATACCCGGCGCCTGCCGCAGAAGGGTGGGGGAGACAAACCTGACCCGGTTCACGGTTGCGGCACGCACAGTCACGCTCCCCCACCCGCCCGCGGCACCGGACCGGCCGATGGGCTGACGGGCACAACCACCGCGAGCCAACCCCGGGGGCGGAAAACAACGGACGCACGAAAAAACACACCGTCCGGCCGTGGGTCCCGCAGGCTGTGCGGGTGGGCACAGCGGCTTATCGCGCGGGACCAACTCACTGGTCGGATGGTGTGTGGTTGTCTGCCATGCATCATCCCCCACCCCGGGCCGGTCTGCCCCGGGGGAGGAGGGATAAAGCAGCTACTGGACGCTGGGCACCTTGCCGCACAGCAGCCAGCGGTCACCTTCACGGACGAAGTACTGCTTTTCGGTGTTGGTCTGGAAGTTCGCGGTGGCGGTCACCACGGCGGTTGCTTCGTTGCCGTTGACGATCACGTTGTCGACGTTGTCGATCCGGCCTTCACCACCCGGGGGAATCGGCACCGGGGGAATGTTCTGCTGGACCATGTTCACCGCAGCTTCCCGGCCGCCGGCCTGCGCCAGCACCGAGTCACAGGTGTTGTTGAAGGCGTTGAGCATCACGGCCTGCACGTTCGGGCCGGACAGGGAGCGGGCCATCACATCCCGGATGGCGGACCGGTCGGCGTCGGTGGCCTGATTCGGCCCGGTCAGCTCCGGGACGGCCATCTGGCGGTTGGCGGCCGCATTGGGGTCTACCGGGGCCGGGGCCGGGGCCGAAGATGACGGCTGAGGTGCCGGGGCCGAACTGGTCGGCTGTGGGGCGGGAGTTGACGGCGGTTCAGGCGACGGCTCCTCGGAGGTGGTTTCCTCGGTGGTGGACTCTTCCGAGGTAGTGGTTTCCTCGGTGGTGGTTGTCGAGGTGGTGGTCTTCTCGCTGGTTGTCGTCGAGGTGGTGGTTTTTTCGGTGGTGGAGCTCGCCGCTGTCGAAGAGGCCGCCGCCGAGGTGGTGGCGTCCGTTTCGGCGGAATCATCTTTGCCGCAGGCAGCAAGCGCCAGCGGTGCCACCAGGGCGGCCGCCAGCAAGGCTTTGGTGGACGGGGTCATACGGTACAAAGAACTGTCACTCCTGGAATGAAAATAAAGGTGGGTTAAAAACCCGGAAACAACCGCATCCGGGGCGGCTCCGGGTTCGCCGGTCAAACATCCGGGCGCTGATTTTCGTTGCCCGGACAACACACACCGGCTGCCGCCGGCAGGGGCAGGGCGGTGTACCGGGGGATTCTACCAACTGGGCCGGTTGTGCGCCGTGACAGTGCGGCCTGCCGGTGGAGGTGGCGGCCGCTAGGCTGGGTGGGCAACACCCCACCCGGGTCCCGGGTCAGGGGGAAGGCACTGTTTTGAAACAACCGCACACCTTTTCTTCCACCGAGGAGCGTGACCGACCCCGTGATCCGCGCACACGGACAGACCATCACCCTGGCAGGCGGCACACTGACTGTGTACCGGGATGAACTCACCCGGGCGCTGTACGGCCCGGGCCGGGTCATTGAGGTAGCCACCATCACCGGCTACACCACACACACCTGCCCGGGGCCGCTGCGCCAGAAACTGGTCATCGACGGTCCGACTCCCCCGCTTGCCATTGATTTCGGCCCCGGCCAGCGCGACCAGTTGGAGGCTCTGGCTGGTGAACTCGACCGGATCATCGGCGGGGACGCACCGTCGGTTGCCGCCCAGTCCATTCCCGGTTTCTGTGTCACCGTCATCGGCGCCGACGCCCCGGACGGGGTGTGGGATAAACCGACGGCCATTGCTGTTGCCTCCGTCACCGACGGCAACCTTGGGGCTGTGCACCGCTACAGTTTTTCCGGCGACCCCGCCCGCGACACACAGACCTTCACCAGCCTGGCAGACACCCTGTCGACGCTGTTGGAAAAACAGCAGGCCGCCACCGCCTCCACCACCGGAACCGGGAAGGCGGTCCTGGTTGCCCACAACGCCTACAAAGTGCTGTCGATTCTGCGGCGTACCGCAGCCCGCCTCGGGGTGGCAGTGCCCGCCGCAGAAGTCATGTGCACCCTGGCGCTGTGGCGCAGTCTGCACCACAGCACCGGCTGGGCCAGTGAAATCCAGGCTGCGGCCGCTATGAGCGGCACCCCCACCGGTGACGACCCGCAACCGGTGGATGAGACATGCCCGCTGGCCGACCGGCTGGCCGCAACAGTCCGTCTCGCCTGCGCATTGGCGGTGGGAACAGGCCAACCGGTCTCCGATATCCGGGCACTGGCTGCTGCTGCGGGTCTTGCCCCCGGGCAGGTGACCGGTGGGGCGCTCACCCCGGTGCTGGAGGAAGCCGATGCGGCCATCGCCTATCCCGCACCGGCGGCTGGCACCGCCACACCAAAAAAGACATCAACGGCTGCCGCAGCCGCACCCCCGGCCGCGTCAGGCCGGTCGGGTGGCGGCCGGGGTTCCCGGCGCGGCCCGGCCCCCTGGTCACGGGTCCAGGCCCCGGAGACGATTCCCGACCCCAATCCCGACGCCGACCCGGAAGGAGTGCTGTTCGGCCAGCTGGTGGTACTCTCCGGGGATTTCGGGGCGCACAGCAAAGAGGAACTGTTCCGGTTGATCGCCGACAAGGGCGCACAGCTGAAAACGAATGTGACCAAAAAAACCACGATTCTGGTGGCCGGTGACTGGGGGAAGAAAACCTCGAAGGTGAAAAAAGCCGAGCGCTACAAGCAGGACGGCCAGGACATCCGGATCTGGCGCGACACCGACTTGTATGAGGCTCTCGGTATCGCCGCCGACCCGATGCAGGAAGAACCCCCGTTTTAATCTCCCCGCCCCGTTGATCCCTTCTGGCCGGTCAACCGCTCTGGCCCGCCGGGGCGGCCACCGGCGGGAAAAGCGTGGTTGTTTCTGCCGCGTCAAGTGCCTGCCGCAGCTGGCGGGCCACCGCGTAGCCGAGCAGCGGCGGGACGGCATTGCCGATCTGCCGGAATTTCACCGACTGGGTTCCCGCCCAGGGCATGTCAGTCGGGAAGGTTTGCAGGGCGGCTGCTTCCTCCACAGTCAGCCGCCGCAGCGGGACGGATGCGGGAAGAGCTGCCAGCGGTGGTTTGTTGTCGTGGAACAGCCGCCGGTGGTAACCGACGATCCAGGGCGTGACAGAAGGATCAGCCAGGTTGGCTTCGTCAATGATGGGGGTCCGGTTGCCGCCCATTGACGCCGGCAGGGTTTGGGAGGGCCCGTCCAGGTTGATGGCCCGCCCCTGGCCGTTGAACAGCATTCCGGCGAACGGGGATTTGCGTAGGACAGGTTTTTTCGCCAGCGTGATTTTCGCCGTGCATATCCCCTCATTGCCCGCTGTTCCCGCCGGCGGCAGCCCGGAGAGTGTCTCCCGTGCGGTCGGCGGGTGTGCGGCGGTGGGCGGGGAAGAGAAATCAACCAGCGGGGCGTGCGGCGGGAGACCGATGAGGAACATGCGTTTCCTGGTCTGCGGCACAGCCCATCCGGCGGCGTTGAGCACCACCAGCTGTGTTTTGTAGCCCACCGCGGCATTGGACTGAAGGCTTGCAATCACATCGGCCCACCGTTTGTTCGTCGCCAGGGCGGCAACGTTTTCCATCACAAAGGCCCGGGGTTTGACGGTGGCGACAATGGACAGGAAATCGAAGACGTGTTTCGACCTGGGGTCGTCCGGATCCATGCGCCCGGCAACGGAAAACCCCTGGCACGGTGGGCCGCCGATGACAATATCGGCCATGCCGGGTTCGAACAGGTCGGTAAACCCGCGCACATCCCCGCACAGCGTCCGGGTGGTGGACAACAGGGCCGCCGCATCCGCCCACCGGGGATCGGTGACCTGTGCAATACGGTCATGGGTGGCTATGGCATACGGGTCAATGTCGTTGGCGATCACCGGCCGGAACCCGGCGCGCGCAAAGCCCAGATCCAGTCCCCCCGCCCCCGAGTACAAAGACACCATCGTGGAATGTCCCTGCAGGTCAGGGGTTTGGGATGTGGGCATGGCGCAAGTGTAGCCGCCGCCGACGAGAGCACTCAACGTCCCCGGTTTTTCAACCAGTGGCCCTACAACCGTCCGGGTGCCAGGCGGCCTCCCGTCCGGCGGGTTCATGTCCGCACGACAGAAGTTGAATAACCGTGACCGGGACCGCCAAACTGCGGTTTTACCCCCTCCGGCGGGAGTTTTTTCTCATCACCGCACGCGGTGCACACACCGTTTTTTCACCCAGGCAAAAGATCATGGCCGGCCGTGCGGCACATGCACCGGAAACATTCGTCCGGCGGCGTGGATCTTTCCCTTCGGCGACGACGGCTTCGGTTCGGACGGTGGCAAGACCCGGTGGCACCACCCCGGATCTTCTTCCGGGAAATAAACGATGACACCATTGCGGCTGTCCTCCGGGCAGCCGGAGTCATGGCGGCGGGGACACAAGGAGGGGCACGGATCGTTTAACGGCGGTCACGGAGCTGCTTGCGGGAACCGAAGCCATGCCGCCGGGGATCAGCGGCCCGGGGCGTGAGCGAGCAGCGGATCGCCGATGCATTAGCCGTCCTGGCTTTCGGCCCGGACGACTGGCGGGGCAGAGGCATCGGCGACAGGGCCAAGGCCCCGAATCTCAGCCGCCGCACGCTCGGCGATATCGAATTCACCCATGTCGACCGGCGCTGGGCCATCGGTGACGCCGTCCGGACCCATGTCATCGATGTGATCAACCGGCCGACGGTACCGCAGTGGATCCGGGATACCGCCGCCAAGATTGTGTCTGACCAGCGCAATAACCCCACTATCCACCCCGGATGGGGGTGGGCCTGGGAGAGTGATGGAACCGTCGGGCGCATCGGGCGGTCATACAACGGTGCAGATCTTTTCTAGGAGATCTCGATTGCGGGCAGCCGGTCCTCCGGCCACCCGCTGTATCCCGCTATCCATCCCATCTGCCCGCCTGCCGTGTTGTTTTTCCTTTTTCCGTACCACCGTCTTTGTCCGGTGGGGGCCGTAACCTGTGACAGGAAAAATAGCACCGGGACCGGGCAGCACACACGTTTCCGGGGGTTTCGTCGTCCCATGTCTTCGCCCGCGCCCGCCAGGGTAGCCCGCACCACCATCACCCGCCATCCGGTTGAGGGTGACCACACCCACAATCCGTGCCATTCCCGCCCCGTACCGGCAGCCCGGCCGGCCGCGGGAGTGAACTCCGCCGGCCCCGATTCCGCCCGCCCGGTGGATGTGCGCCGGATTTTCCCGGTGGTTGTGCCGCAGGACCATTGTCCGGTCCAGTTCACCGACACCGGTTTCCGCGCCGAGACAGCCACTGTCACACTGAACCAGAAGATGCGCTGCGCGTTCACCCACCATTCCGACATGGTGTCGGTGCGCACCGTCGACCGGTTGGGGCTGGGTCTGGGTGAGCTGTGGCGCCGGGCGGCGATGAATCTCATCGACAGCGCCTGGACGTCCGGGGGAACCACGTTTTTCTACCGCAACGCCTGCGCGCTGACCGGGCAGGACACGTGCGGCCTGCAGATCGCCTCCCCCGGGGGCCGCAGTGTCGCCTGGCTGGCGCATCCGGAATCTTTCACCATGTTGTCGCAGTGGGCGTCGACCAAACTCGGCGGGGATCTTTTCTGGTACGCCCCCGATCCCCGGCAGCTGGTGGTGGTTCCGGCGGCCGCCGACCAGACGGTGGTGCATTCCTGGGCGCGGCGGACCGTCAAAAACGCCCCGTCCCAGGCACTGACCGACCAGCCGATGGTCTACAGTCTGGGTTTTCCCGTGCCCCGCGGCTGGTAGCCGGCGTCAACGCCCCGCTACCGGCCCCCTTGCCGGGCCCCTCATCTACGCTGGTGTGTAGATTCCAGGTCCCGTGGCGAAAGCGGGACCGCACACTGACAAAGGTTCTGCCTGACCATGACCTCCCAACCGATCACCGCCACCTACCGGCTGCAGCTGCGTGGGCCGAAAGCCGATCCCACGGGCCGCAGTTTCACCTTCGCCGATGCGCAGGCCATTGTTCCCTACCTGGCGCAGCTGGGGGTCAGCCACCTGTACCTGTCACCGATTCTCACCGCCCCCGCCGAGTCCGCGCACGCCTATGACGTGATTGACCCGACCGAGGTCAATCCGGAACTCGGCGGCATGAAGGGCCTGAAGTCGCTGGCTGCCGCCGCCCACGAGGCGGGCCTGGGCATCATTGTCGATATTGTGCCCAACCATGTCGGGGTCGATGACCCGGCCACCAACGCCTGGTGGTGGGATGTGCTCACCTACGGCAAGGATTCCGAGTACGAGCCGTTTTTCGATATCGACTGGCACGCCGACAACGGCTCCGGGGGGAAACTGGGGCTGCCGGTGCTCGGCAGTGAGGACGACCTGGATGCGCTGCGCCTCGACGAGATCGACGGCTCGCAGGTGCTGCGCTACTACGACCATGTGTTCCCGGTGCGCCCGGGTACTGAAGGTGATGACCCGGTGGCCGTGCATGAGGCACAAAGCTACCGGCTGATGTACTGGCGGGCCGGGGTGATCGGCTACCGGAGGTTTTTCTCCGTCAACGGTTTGGCCGGTATCCGCCAGGAGTCGCCGGAAGTGTTCGAACGCACCCACCGGGTGCTGCGGGAGCTGGTGGCCGCCGATGTCATCGACGGGGTCCGGGTCGACCACCCGGATGGTTTGGCTGATCCCTTCGGCTACCTGAACAGACTGCGGGAAGTCATCGGACAAGACCGCTGGCTGGTGATCGAGAAAATCCTCGGCGTCGACGAGCCGCTGGATCCGCGTCTGGCGGTCGACGGCACCACCGGCTATGACGCGCTGCGGGAACTCGACGGTATTTTCGTCTCCCGGGAAGCCGAGGACAATTTGTCCATGCTGGCTTTCCAGCAGTCCGGCTCGACCTGGGATGAGGCGGCGATCATGGCCACCGAAACCGAGTTGAAACGCACCGTCGCCCGTGACGAACTCGCCGCAGAGGTCACCCGCCTGGCGCGGGCGGTCAGGCGGGACAATTTCTCCACCGCCGGCGACCATGTCACCGAGGAAGTGCTCATCGACACGATTGTGGAACTGGTCGCGGCCATGCCGGTCTACCGGGCCGACTACATTTCCCTGTCGCGGGTGACCGCCACTGTCATCGCGGAGATGAACCGCAAATTCCCCGCCCGGCGCGACGCCCTGGATCTGATTGCCGCGGCCCTGGTCGCCGACGGGGAGGCGTCGGTGCGTTTCGCCCAGGTCTGTGGCGCGGTGATGGCCAAGGGTGTGGAAGACACCACCTTCTACCGGGCCTGCCGCCTGGTGGCCCTGCAGGAAGTGGGCGGGGCACCGGGCCGCTTCGGGGTGGGTCCGGCCGAATTCCATCTGCTGCAGCGCGAGCGCGCCCGGCTGTGGCCGAAAGCCATGACCACGCTCTCGACCCACGACACCAAACGGGGCGAGGATGTCCGGGCGCGGATTCTGGAACTGACCGATGTGCCCAACGATTTTTCTGACACGGTCAAAGACGTCACCGCCATCACCCCGCCGCCGGACGGCGGCACCGGACATTTCCTCATCCAGAATCTTCTCGGGGTCTGGCCCGCCGACGGGCAGATGACCGACGAGGTCAAAGACCGTTTCACCGCCTACGCCGAAAAAGCGGTCCGGGAAGCCGGGGTCCATTCCACCTGGACTGATCTCGACAGTGAATTCGAGGCCACCGTCACCAACTGGATTGAGGCGCTGTGCGACGGCCCGGCCACCGGCCGGCTGAGCGCTTTCGTCACCCAGATCGCCGGTGCCGGGGTACAGGTGTCTGTGGCCCGCAAGCTTCTGCAGCTGGTCGCACCCGGGGTGCCGGATGTCTACCAGGGCACCGAATACATCGAGGATTCCCTGGTCGATCCGGATAACCGCCGCTTCGTCGACTACACCGCCCGGGCGCAGACCCTCGACGAAATATCGGCCGGCACGCCACCGGTGCCCGCGATTGTCGCCGCCGCAGAAACAGCAGCCGACGACGGGGAATCAGCCACCGGCCCCACCCGGTGGCACGGCGATGCGGCCCGGGCGTGTTACCCGCTGCTGGACCGCTGTGCGGACCGGATCAAACAGGCTGTCGTGGCCAGCTGCCTGACGCTGCGCCGCGACCGGCCGGAAGTGTTCGTGGCCGGCGGCTACCAGCCGGTGTTCGGTGTGGGGGATGCCGACAACCATATTGTCGGTATCGCCCGTTCGGAAAAGGATTCCCCGGCACCGGTGGTCATCGGTATCGGGGTGCGCCGTCCTCTGACCCTGGCTGCGGCCGGCGGCTGGCGGGGCACCACCGTCACCCTTCCGGCCGGGCAGTGGACCGACCGGTTGACCGGCCGCAGTTTCAGCGGTGTGGTGCCGGCCGATGAATTGTTCGCGTTGCTTCCCGTGGCCCTGCTGTTGGCCGACGACGGTGCCGCCGGATAACACCCACGGCAGACAACCGCGCCACACTGCTGTTGTCCCCGGCTATAAAGGGGACGCGGGTGGTGTCGCCGGTTTTTTCCACCACCCGTTTCCACCACGACACGACCATCCCCGGATGAAGGCCGGGACACCATGACTGCACCGACCACCATCAACGATCTTCACCACCACTACCGCGACTGGGTGCGGGCGCATCCGGCGGCGGCGGAGGATTTCACCGACGCCATCGAGGATCTTCTGGTCGATGCCGGGGTCACCTACGACAGGGTGACCTGCCGGGTGAAAAAGTGGCGCAGCCTGAAAACCAAAGCCACCTCACTCACCCCCGGCGGGGAGTTGTTCTACCGGCAACCGTGGAAAGAGATCAACGATATTGTCGGCGTGCGGGTCACCACCTTCTGCTCGACTGAAATCCCGCAGGTCATCGAGGTCCTGCGGGAGGCGTTCACGGTGCTGAAATCGGTGGACAAAACCGCCCAGACCAGGATTTCCGGTTCCTTCGGCTACGGCTCCCACCACCTGATCTGCCGGATCGACACCGCGGTCGACGGACTGGCGGACTACGCCGGTTTCACTTTCGAGGTGCAGATCCGCACCGTGCTGCAGCACGCCTGGGCCGAATTCGAGCACGATATCCGCTACAAGCGCGGCTCCGCTGTGCTGGATCCGCGTATCGACCGGGCCTTCACCCTGACTGCCGGCCTGATCGAGTTGGCCGACCAGCAGTTCGACCAGATTGCCGCCATCCAGGACGGCGGGGTGGGGGCCAGCCATGATGTGCAGCTCACGGCCGAAACCCTGCCCGGTGTGCTGGCAGTACTGGTGGGCAACCGCTTCCCGCGGTCGAAATCGGAGTACTACGGCTGGCTGGAGGAGATTCTGGCGCTCAACGGCATCACGACCGTCGGGGAATTGAAAGACCTGCTCGACGACCGGGATATCTCCGCCGTGCAGCAGTCGATGCGCTACCGGTTCGTGCCCGGCCAGGTGCGGCTGATCGATGATCTTCTGCTGCGCCGCTTCGGGGCCGATCACATCATCAAAACCAAACACACCGGTATGCGGGCGAAAGCCCGGGCCGAACGGCTTCCCGCCCGCCTGGAGCAGATGCGCATCGACGGTATTGTCGATGATTCACAGCTGCGGGCCGACAGTCCTGCCGACACCGCTACGCAGCAGTAGCCGATGGGGTGCGCTCCCCGGCAGGGCCGCCGCGCGCGGCGGCCGCAGTGTCAGCGCCGCCCGCGCAGCCGGTCGAGTTCGCGCCGCTCACGTTTGGTGGGTCTGCCTGTCCCGCGGTCACGCACCGGTACGGAGGCGAGAACCTCTTTCGGCGGCGGCGGCGGGGAATGGTCGATGTAGCATTGCCGGGCCACGGCCGCGCCGACGCGTTTTCTTATCGTCTGGGTGACCTCGACATGGTGTTCCCGGTGGTTGACCCACACCCGCACCCGGTCACCGGCAACCACCTGCTGGGAGGGTTTGACCGCCTGCCCGTTGAGTTTGACGTGACCGGCTTTGCAGGCCTCGGCCGCGGCGGAACGGGTTTTTATCAGCCGTACCGCCCATACCCAGGCGTCAATGCGCACCGCCTGCCCGGTGGTGGGAACCGTCGTCATGATCGTTGCGTGAGTGTTTCGTCGTCCGCCGCTGAAAGTGGGTGTTTGTGCCGGATAAAAAAGCTAGGACCAGTCGTCGCGGTGCCTGATGATCTTGTTGATGCGCCAGGCATTGACCCCGCCGATGGCCAGGGCGCACAGCAGTCCGAAGAAAAACCAGCCCCAGCTGCCGGCCACCAGCCCCAGGACCACGCCGCCGACGATTCCGGAACCGACGCCGACAACAGCCTGCTGCGAGTAGCGGCGGACATCTCTTTTGCGTTTTTCAACGGGATTGACCGGGCGGCGCTGAAGTGACATGACACCATCATAACCGCCCCGCTGTCCCGGCTGTCACTGTCCCGCGCCGGGTTTGTCCCCCGTGTTTTT
>NZ_JAFLEQ010000005.1:41600-55187 GCF_017307055.1 Corynebacterium mendelii
GGGCACCCGGGCTTGTTGTGTCAGTATTCGACCCACATGCTGCCTGCCGCGCGCGGAACTGTAGTCCCTTTGGTCAGTGCCGCCACTGTGGAGGAAAGCTCATCCCCCGCTGCTTTGTCGACGGCCACGGTGATGGTGGCGCGGCTGGTGTAGTCGACCCCGGTGACAGTGATTCCGCGGCCGCGCAGATCGGCCTCCAGCCGCCCGGCCTCGGTGTGGCTGACCGTGAGGGTGAACAGGTCTTTTTCGTCTTTGCGTGTGACCGTCACTTTGCCCAGACAGCCGTCGACCGCGTCAGAGTAGGCGCGCACCAGCCCGCCGGTGCCGAGTTTGATGCCGCCGAAATAGCGCACCACCACCGCCGCAATATCCAGCATGCCGGAACCGCGGAGCACCTCCAGCATGGGGTTTCCGGCTGTCCCCGATGGCTCCCCGTCGTCGGAGGACCGCTCCACCGGGTTGGCGCCGTCCACCCGGTAGATGTAGGCCGAACAGTGGTGGCGGGCATCGGGGTAGTCGGCTTTGACTGCGTCGATGAATCCGCGGGCCGAAGTCTCGTCGGTGACACGGGTAATGAAGGTGATGAACCGGGAGCGTTTGATCTCCAGTTCATCGGTGACGATTTCATCGGCGGGAAGACGGTACATGGCATCCATTGTCCACGTTGAAGCCTGCCGGGGCACCTCCGCCCCGCTGTACAGCCGACCGGGCAAGGCAAGCCATCCTCCCGGCCGGCATCACCGGGCTACTACCCTTGTCAGCTATGACCAACCCCGCACCACGACGCACCCCGACCACCTACCGGGTATGGGCCCCGACACCTGCCGATGTCCGGCTGGTTGTTGACGGCACCACCCACCCGATGACACCGGCCGACAACGGCTGGTGGGAATCATTCGTGCCGCTGCGCCCCGGCGCCCGCTACGGCTACCGGCTTTTCGACGGTGACACCTGGTCGAAGGTGGTACCCGACCCGCGGGCGCGCCGTCTTCCCGATGGGGTGCACGGGCTGGCGGAAACCACCGACGAGACTTCCTTCACCTTCACCGACGACACCTGGCGGGGAGTCAGCCCCGGGGGGCAGGTCATCTATGAGCTGCACACCGGCACCTTCACCGAGCAGGGCGATTTCGCAGGCATTGAAACCAAACTGGATTATCTGGCCGACCTGGGGGTCACCGTCATCGAACTGATGCCGGTGCAGCCTTTCGGCGGCAACCGCAACTGGGGTTATGACGGGGTCAGCTGGCATGCGGTCCATGAAGGCTACGGCGGCCCGGAGGGGCTGAAACATCTGGTTGATGCGGCCCACGCCAAAGGCATCGCGGTCATGCTGGATGTGGTCTACAACCATTTCGGCCCCGACGGCAACTATGCCGGCATGTTCGGCCCCTACACCACCTCCGGCGACACCGCCTGGGGTGATGTGGTCAACCTGTGGGAGAAAAACTCCGATGAGGTGCGCAACTACATTCTGGATGCGGTCTACATGTGGCTCACCGACTACCACATCGACGGGCTGCGGCTGGATGCGGTGCAGGCCTACCACGATCCGGGGGCGGAACACATTTTGGCGCAGATGCAAAAAACCGCCGAGCAGGCGGCTGCCGAAACCGGCCGCCAGAAGTTCCTCATCGCCGAATCAGACCAGAATGATCCGCGGCTGACCCGCGGCCGGGCCGGCGGCGGCTACGGTCTGGCGGCCCAGTGGGACGACGACATCCACCATGCGCTGCACACGCTGGTCTCCGGGGAACAGCACGCCTACTACTCCGATTTCGGCACCACCGAAGTGCTGGCGAAAACCCTGACCGGGGTGTTTTACCACAACGGCTGCTCCTCGTCGTTTCGGGGCCGCACCCATGGCGCCCCGGTCGATACCCACGCCACCCCGGCATCCTGTTTCGTCACCTACACCACCACCCACGACCAGACCGGCAACCGGGCCAGGGGTGACCGGCCGAGCATGAACCTTCCACCGGAAAAACAGGTGCTCAAAGCAGCGGTGATCTGCTGCTCGCCGTACACCCCGATGCTGTTTATGGGCGAGGAATTCGGGGCGGAAACACCGTTTGCGTTTTTCTGCTCCCACACCGATGACGAACTCAACCGGCTCACCGACCAGGGCCGCCACCGGGAGTTCGCCTATTTCGGCTGGGACACCGACGATGTGCCGGTGCCCTCCGACGAGCAGACCTTCCTCGACTCGAAGCTGCGCTGGGATTTCTCTCCCGAGCAGCAGCGTATCCTCGACGCCTACACCACACTGCTCAGGCTGCGCCGCACCTGGCGGCTGGCCCGGCCGTGGCTGGATGAGGTCACCGTCAACCACAGCGACCAGTGGTTGACCATCGAGCGTGACGATGTGTTTTTGGCCGCCAACTTCAGTGACCGCGAGCAACGTATCCCCTTGGGCGGCAGGTTGATCTATTCGTTCACCGGTGCCCGTGCCACCGACAGCGAGACCATCCTCGACCCGTGGGGGTTCGCCCTGGTTGCCAGAACCTGATCCACGACTTCCACCACCCGGTGAAAAGCGTGTTTTTTCACCCACCCCGGCACGCTCCCGCACCCCACAGTCCCCCGTCGTTTGTTCTCCCCCGCTGCCCGCAGGCTGCGCCCCACCAGCAGGATTATTCCCCCATGACTGTCACCGGCACCGGTTTCCGCACCCCCACGCCGCTGTCCCTGTCACAGATCGACCGGCGGCTCTCCCACCGGGTGACAACCGGTGTGTGGTGGCCGGCGGAGACTGATTTCGAGATCGCCGTCGGGGCGGTGCTGACACAAAACACCGCCTGGACCAATGTGGAGCACGCCCTGGACAATCTGCGGCGGGAGGGACTGCTGTCGGCCCCGGCCATCACCGCCGCCGACACAGCGCAGCTGGCGGAACTGATCCGCCCGGCCGGGTACTACAACGCGAAAACCAGGTATCTTCGGCAACTGGCCGCCTGGATGAGCGCCAACCACGACCGGGCGCACAACCTGCCGACCGGCCGACTGCGCCGGGCACTGCTGTCGGTCACCGGCATCGGCCCGGAAACCGCCGACGATATTGTTCTCTACGTCTACAACAGGCCGGTGTTCATTTTCGACCTGTACGCCCGACGGATGCTCACCGCCGCCGGGTACACCGTTCCGGCCGGATACGAAGCCGCCCGGCGGGAGTTGTCGGAAACGTTGGGCGTCGGCAGCCGCGACGCCCAGTGGCACCAGCGTTTCCACGGACTTGTTGTCGATGCCGGGAAAACAGCCCGCACCCGCGGCTGGGACAGCCTGCTGGCACCGGTTGCCGGCGAGACGACCGGCCACACCCGCTAAAACCCCCGGGGTTTCCTATCGCGCGATCCGAGACCGCACGCAGCTTATGCCGTTCGGGGTTTTTCGGCGTCAAACCAACTCACGTCTCACCATCGCCCCCCGGAAAACACCCCGCACCCGGCGGACCCCGGCGCCGACGACCCGGCACGGCCCGGGCCACACCGTGTCTTTACCCACCCCGCACCTGTGCCGCGGGGGAGCTGCCGCCATGCCTGATCATCCCATCGGAGATAAGCCGGTCAGTACCGTGGCCGCGTTGACCACTCCGCGTTCCGGGCGCGGATCAGCCCGCCACGCCGCGGATAACCGCCACCGGACGACTGGCCGGACGCGGGATGCAGAGGCCATCGCTTTCACCGCCATTTCCCCGCAGGACAACCGCCGGGCCGTCGGACAGGCCATCTGGGACGCCGCCCTCGACGCCATTGTGGCCGTCAGCGGTGACGGGGTGACCACCTCGGTGATCCAGCACACCGCGGGATCGGGCATTCCGGTCCGTGTTATTCCCGCCGGATCCGGCAACGACACGGCCCCGCCATTTTCCCGGATTCCGATCGATCCGGTAGCGGCCGCGGAAGTGATCGCCGACGGTTTTTTCCGCCACCTGCGATCCGGGCGGGACAAATTCACTCCGGCGGCGCGGGGCGCACATCCCGCGGATACGCGCCCCGCACTACCGAATTGTCCTTGACGGCACCGCCCCTCTACCACATATGCCGCAGCAGGCCAGCAACCGCCGCACCGCCGCCGGGGAAGAGATCCCGGCCGACCGCAGACTGGCCATCGACCGGAATCTGTTTGCCGCCGCTGTCGGCGCCACCCGCTGCCGGGGCTGGGTGCACAGTGTGCCCGCCGGCGTTTTTGTGCGCCGCTTTCCTTTTTCCAGGCCACCACAGCCGCGGGACGGTTGACAATCATGCACCACCTACTACTATGTTTTACATAGTAGCTGGCACCGCATGGTTGCCGGTGGCGGCAGGACCCCTGCCGGGCAGAACACTTTTTCAAAAACAACAAAACACCGGATGGCCCCATGAACGATTCAAAGTCACTGTCCCAGATGCGCAAAGGCGCGCTGGAGCTGGTGGTGTTGACCGTGTTGACCCGCGGTGAGGCCTACGGCGGCGCGCTGGTGGACACGCTGGCACACACCACGCATTTCACCATCACCCAGGGCACGGTCTATCCGCTGCTCACCCGCCTGCGCCACGCAGGCCTGGTCAACTGCCGGTGGGCGGAATCGCCCTCCGGCCCGCCGCGCAAGTACTACTCGCTCACCGCGTCAGGAATAAAACACCAGCAGCAGCTGGCCGAGCAGTTTCTGGCCTTCGCCGAAGAGGTCACCGGGCTGATCACCGGCTGATCCCGCCCGCGTGACGACACCCCTGCCCACCCGATACAAAAAGGAACCCCCATGACCCAGACGAGAGCCGGCCGGTTCAGCCGGTGGATATCCAATCGCCCGGCCACCGGCGCACAGATGAAGTTTTTCGATCCCTCCGACCCGGCTCTGTTTGTCCCCCGCAGATTCGGCAGCGGTTTTTCCCTGAACACCGGGGCTGTGGCGGTGAAACTGGGCCTGGTTCGCCCGGATGACAGCCTGGATGACACCGCCCCGTACCTTGACCGCCGCGCCGTGACCATTCTGCGGTGGTCGCCCGTTGTCCCGTTGGGGATTGTCGCCGCAACCGCCTGGCGGGCACGCGCCGACGGGCTGTCCGCCTACCCGATCAACTGGAACTGGAAAACTCATCCGACCCGGTTCGCCCCGGCCTGGATCGCTTTCGGCATTCCGTGTGCCATCGCCACCATTGCCGCCGCACAGTCACTGTCAGCCGGGAGAAACAACAGTGGGACATCGTTGCCGGAACCTGCGGCCGCCGGTGAACTGACCCCCGACACAACCATTGATGTCGCTACCCCGGCTTTCTGCCTCGGCGAGGCCGTCACCTGTGCCGGTATCGCCCTGGCAACAGTGTCTTCCGCCCGCAGGCCCGATGAGGCGAATCCGGCCCTCGTGGCCGCCATCGCCGCCGGACCGGTGGCCGCCACGGGTGCGGCCGTGTGGGCTGTCAGACGGGCCCTGAACTCGATTGCAGCCACCCTGGCCCACGACCGGACCAGCGCATTTTAGGACACCTGTTTTTCCGGGCCGTTGCCCGAAAAAATACGGCGCCGCCCCTCTTTTTCCGGAAGGATTTTTCAGTGTCATCGCACCACAGTCTGGAATCCCTCGCTTTGCTCCCGCCGACGGTCAAGGGTCTCATCATTGCCGCCGTCGTCATCCAGGTGGTTGTTCTGGCCGCCGCCCTCCGCCGCTGGCTGCAGCTTCCCGCGGGTGAACGGCCCATGGACCTGCCGAAGCCGGTCTGGCTGGCGGTGATCCTCGTCTGCAACATTATTGGGCCGGTGGCGTTTGTCATCGCGTTGCGGCGCCACCGCACACACAACGCGGAGCCGGCCACCGGCCCGGGGTGCACCGGCAGTGCGCCCGACAGAGCCGGGCTAGTCACCAGGCTTTACCCTCCGGACAGGACGACCCGGTGAACGCAATCGAGACTGTGGAGCTGACCAAACGCTTCGGTTCCTTCACCGCCCTGGACCGGGTGAGTATGACGGTGCCGGAAGGCTCGGTGTACGGATTCATCGGCCGCAACGGCGCGGGAAAGTCGACGGCCTCCCGGATCATCACCTCATTGGCCACACCGAGTTTAGGAACCGTCAGGGTTCTCGGCGGTTTCCCCGGCGATCCGGAGGTCCGGGCCAGAATAGGGGTCATGGCCGATGTCCCCGGCTTCGACGGGTGGATGACAGCTACCCAGGTCATCACCGATGCCTGCCGGCTGAAAGGACACGGCCGCGCGAGTGCCGCAGCCGAAGCCGGACTTCTTTTGGAGCTGGTCGGATTGCAGCGGAACCATCGTCCGGTGGGCGGGTTTTCGCGCGGCATGCGCCAACGCCTGGGGCTTGCCCGGGCCCTGGCGGGATCGCCGGAGCTTTTGATTCTCGACGAACCCACCTCGGCTCTTGATCCGGTGGGCCACAGCGACGTGCTGGAGATCATCACCCGGCTCAAAGGCGTTGCCACCGTTGTCTTTTCCACGCATCTGCTTGACGACGTCGAGCAGGTCGCCGACCGGATCGGGGTGCTGCACAACGGCAGACTGGTCGCCGAAGGACCGTTGGACGGGCTGCTGGACACCGCCCGTTCCGGGGGCACCATCTCCCTCACCCTCACCGGCGGCAGCAATCCGGGCGAGGTTGCCGCGGCAATCTCTCCCCACCCCTGGTGCACCCGCGCGGAAGTGAACAACGACCGGTCGATCACCATCACCACCACCGACCCGGAGCGCACATACCGGGCGATTCCGGGAATTCTGGTGGCAGCACACGCCGGCCTGGTGGACATGACACAAAAGACAACCACCCTGGCCGAGTTCTTCAACCACGTCACCGCACCCCCATCCGACGCCACCGGTGGCCGCACCACTTCAACAGCAAAGCAGTAACCATCCGATGCCGCACCAGCGAACACACCACCCAACCGCCGCCGGCAACCGCCCGACGCCATCCGGCCGGCGCATGTTTTCACTCCTTGTCTCCCGGGAGATCACGGCCACGGTGAACACGTGGCGGATCTGGGTGATCGGCGGAGTCCTTGTATTCAGTGCTCTTGCCGCACCGGCCGTTGCCGCATTCACCCCGCAGATACTCCATGCCCTGGCAGGCAGTGAGTTTGAGGCCCTCGCCGCGACTGAACCGGGTCCCCGCGACGCCTACGGACAGTGGGTGAAAAACCTGGTCCAGATGGTTCTACCGGTACTCATTGTGACCCAGGCATCCGCGGTTGCCGGACCGGTGGGCAACGGCACAATGCATTTTCTGGCCGTCCAGCCGGTCACCCGGGGACAGATTGTGGCCGCCGGAGCAGTCGCCGACACCGCAACAGTTGCTGCCACCACCGTGCTGGCAACCGGCGTGGTGTGGGCCGGAACCGGACTGGCTTTCTCCCGGGCGCCCGCCGCCTGTCTGGTGTGGGCAACACTTGTGTGGCTGGCCGGTGCCCTGTTTTTCACCGCCGTCGCCCGCCTTGCCTCCGCACTGTGTCCGAGCACCGGGGCCGCCGCCGGAATTGGGCTGGTTGTTTTTCTTGTCTCGGCCGCCGCGGGTTTCATTGACGGGGCAGTCCGGTTCACACCCGTGGGCTGTCTTTCATATCCGGCCGGTATTGCCGCCGGGACCGCTTCTGTGGGCGACGCCGCCTGTGCCGTGGCCGCGGCGCTGGCGGGAACAGTGCTCGCCACAGCCGCCGCCATGGCGGCTTTCTCCCGGCGCCAGTTGTAGCCGCCGATGCCCTCCGCGCCGCGTTTTCGCACGGCAGTGTCCACGACACCTCCGCCCCGCCCCCGGTGGGACACCGGCGGCGGGGCGGAGGTCATATCGGGCGACTGCTCCCGCGCCCAAAGGTGCGGGGCGCGGAAGGTGGCCCGAAAGATCAGATGTGGTCGTTGATGAAAGCCAGGGCGTGGTCCACAACTTCCTGCTTGTTGGTTTCATTGAACAGCTCATGGCGGGCACCGTCGAAGAAGATGTGCCTGTCGCTGTCCTTGGCGATTTTCTCCCAGCCTTTTTTCGTCCCCTCATAGGGCACCAGCTGGTCGGCGGTGCCGTGCATCCACAACATCGGCACCTCCACGGTGCCGGCGGCATCGATGCGTCCGATCATCTCCACAAACGCCAGGATGGTTTGTGTGTGGAAGCTGCCGTGCCACACCAGCGGATCGGACATGTAGGCCTGCCCCACCCCCGCATCCCGCGACAGGACCCCCGGATCAACCGGAATCTCCGGCACCGGATCAGCCTGCGCAAGCACACGCCCCGGATCCCACTGCCCGATCACCGGGCCGGTGACAACCACGGCGGCAAGATCATCGGGGAAACGCTGCGCATAGCGCACCGACAGCATCCCGCCCATGGAGTGCCCGACCAGTGCCACGTCAAGATCCGGGAACTTGTCCCGGGCGTAGCCGGTGAGCAGACGGAAGTCGTCGACGAGTTCGTCGAAATCGTCCACCAGAACTTTTTCCCCCGCGGAGCGGCCGTGGCCACGGTGGTCAATAGCAAAGACCGCTGCCCCCTGATCCCGGAAGAACTCCGCCACATGAGCGAACCTGCCGAGATGCTCACCGTAGCCGTGGCAGATGAGCACAATCATCCGCGGCTGCCCCGGGGGTAGCCAGGCATGGCCGTGCAGTGAGCCGGCGCCGCCGGTGAGCTGGAAATCCTGTTCCTCCGCCACGGGTTCTCCTGGTGTGAAACGACACTGTGCACCCTGTCATATCTGACGGGCATATGTGCTGGCACACACAAGGTAAACACCCGGCCAAACCACCCCGCAAGCACCTGACCGGCAGCAATACACTACCGGTAATACGTCCCCGCCGACTGCTGAACACCCGGCACCATCCCGTCGATTCAGTGCAACGGCAGCCCGGCCGCCGTGATGAAGTGGCCGCGCACGCCGGGAGCGGATGCGCCGGGTGGTAACCCCACCATCTTTTATCCACCCCCACTGGGCCGACAGGACGGCCGATCCGTAACGCTGATCACCTGCCCAGACCCCGAACACCCCCGCAAATAGGGCAATGGCAACACCCCTGAGATGATTTTGTTTTCCGATCAAAAAAGTGAAAATGAATCCTGCAGCAACACCACCCTTACCCATTACTTGCCTGCACAAAAACATTGTTTTTTACCCAGTTCACCGCACCATCCCCGGCAACCACCGGCAAAAACCCTCTTTCGGGGGTGCTTCGAGGGGAGCGTTTTCGAACTCTGAAGCTGTTTTTCAACTCTTTTCTTTTCCTCTGCGCCGGGTGCACTGTGACAGGCCGCATCCCGACGGCCGGTCTTTCCATGCGGTTAGGATGATTGCTGGCCGATCACCGGCACAGCGAGTATGTGACCACCATCGGAAAGGACACCGTGGGCGAGCGATTCCTTGCGGCCATTTCTGCCGTATCTTTTACTGTCACGGCACTGGTGGCCGTGGTGGCGGTCCGTGACAGTGTCACCGGCAGCACCCCGGTGCCGTGGCTGTGGATCGTCGGCTACCTTGCCGGCGGGATGGTGCTGGCCATCACCGCGTTGCTGTTGCGGCATGCCCGGGGACGTTCCGTGGACAAAGTGCTGGGACTGCTTCCCGTCGCCTGCGGATTGTGGGCGATATTTCTGCTGGCGTTCCAGACATGTGCCCGCGACCACCACACCCCGGGGTGGCCTGCCACGGGCCTGCACATAGGCTCCATCGTTTTTGTTGCGGTGGTTGTTCTTGTCATCCGGATCACCGGACTTCGTCCCATCCGCAAGCTGATGCTCACCGGTGTGCTCATCGGATTTGCCGCCACCGTCGACACCGGTGTTCTGGCAACAGCGGTGCACTCCGCTCCAGCAGGAAGCCTCCGCTGGCTGCTGCCGACGGGAGCGGGAATAGTCATGGCACTGTCAACGGCGGGTTTCTTTCTCGCCCCCTCCGCCGACAATGACCGGATAAAAAATCTGCGGGGCAAAGCCCACATGCGCAGCCTGTGAGCAGCCGGTGACGCACCGGCAAAAAACAACCACTGCGCCATCCGTCTGCACCGGCCGTCCGCAATCACCGGCAGGCTGCTTTGGGGGTGCGGCTACGGCACCGGATACCCGGTCTGCTCACAGCGGTAAGCCAACTGCTCGTGCCAGTCCCGTACCGGCGCGTTGACGTAATCCTCCAACATCGAGCGTTGGGCAAGCTCGGAAGCCCTGCGCGCCAGCTCGTCCTGCTCGTCAATCGACGGGGCACGGCCGTGACCGTCCTCGAACTGCCGTTTCAGCGTCTCTAGATTGGCCGGGTAACGCACCAGATCAGCCTCATCAATCATCGTGATGAAGTAATCAAGTAACGCCTCTTCCCACACCGATCCACCGATTGCCTTCAAACCGGCACGCAACAACTTCTCGTCCTCCCGCAAAAGCCGGATACCACCCGGAGGGTTCTCCCAGCACCGCTGAGTGAAAGCATCGGAATAGAAGTACCGCCTGTTTTTCCATGTCCCGTACTCAGGCAAGAAGTGTTCTTCCTTAACGGCCTTCATCCTGGCCCGCAGATCATCGGAGAGCATATCGCCCAACAGCCCGTCGGACTCTCCGATCAGCACACCCTTCGATTCATCATCGGCCGGTTCGATCACCAACCCCATCTTGTCCAAAGAGTCCCGACCGGCGGCGGTCCACAAAAACATCCCCGGTATCGAACTTAAGAAATCAAGCACATTGGAGGTAAACCAGTGCCTGGTTTCCGGCGGATACATCAGGTCAAAGATTCCTCGAAGCTCCGAGTGGTCGCCAACATCAAACGACACACCCAAGTCATTGTCGGTCACCGTATAGGAAATATGACGGTCATACATGGAGATCCCTTCCTCGGCAGGTGCCCGCAGCCGGAAGAACCGGCCCCGGTGGTGTACGTGCCCCATAGTGCACCAGCACTCCGAGACGCACCTGACCGATCGCCCGCCGCCAACGTTGATCTCCTCCCGGCTGTCCGCGCACACAGCCGATTCATGGATGGCGGGAAAGACCCTATACTCGGCGTCACTGATTGAAACACCGATTCACAATCACCACGGAAGATCCCATGAAATCTCCTAAAACAAGTGCTGCGGCAGCTGCGGCGGCTGTTTGCTTTGCTGTGTTGTCTGCCCCCGCCGCCCACGCCAACGAAGTTGTGGATCCGGCCGTCACCGACATCCAAACCCTGATCGAGTCCGCATTGCGTTTGGACTGCCGTACAACCGTTGCCCGGGAGTATTCCGGCTGGGGCTGGTCGGACAGGGAGTCAACCCGGCAATCCGCCCTGGCAGGCGGTTACACCCCGGAAGAAGCCGATCGATGGGCTGCCGCGGTAGCTACGCGGGTTGGGGAATGCCATGCCGCCGACCGTATCGCCGATCCGGCTTTCAGCTTTGTCACCAACGGCCGCAGCTCACACTATCCCCGCACCGCCACCACCCTTGCACGCTCCCTGATCAGCATGCCTGTCGGCGACTTTCTGCGGGATGCACGCCAGGCAGGCAGCAGCCGGTGAACGTGAGGACCCCACCGTCATGAGCAGTTCTTCGCCGTCCTTCGAGCAGACGCTCACTTCGGCTCTGGTGGAAGCTCTCGAACAAAGCCTGCACGAGCTGTTCGGCACCGGCGAGGATTTCTACTGGATGGCATTGATCGACACCGGTCAGGGTTTGCGGCCCTTCCTCTGCGCATGGTCAACCCAGGCTTTCCAGCGCTATCTGGCCTCCCACGGACTCGGCCCGGATTCTTGTGAACCGTATCTGCGCTGGTCCTATGCGGAGTCACCGTATCTGAATGTCGGGGCACACCACTTTGCCGGGGTCGACGATATTCTCAAACGGCGCCCCACCAGTGATCAACTCGATCCAGACCAGTGGGAGCAGGAACTTGATTGCCGTGTTGAGTGTGCCATCGCGGCCTTCAAAGAGCTCGATGCACGGGGGCTTTTTGCCGCCCATCAGCCGCGGGAGAACATCATGATCAATGTGGAGGACATCCCGCCGACCGAAGACAACACCACTCGGGCGCGGGAGTTGAACCCGGCCGCGGCTATTGGCGACTGGCTGGAATTCTGCGCCGAGTAGCAGACTCTAGTTTTCCGCCGTTCCCGCCACCGGATTGGGGTCAAAAGAACCTTCCACCACATATTTTCGGCCGGTGCACGGGTGGGCCTTGGACAGCGGAAACCAGGGGGGTCAGCCACAGGTGGGTCCCGGGCTTTTCAGAAATCTCGGGGGTTGTCGTTGCGGACAGAAGCCCGGCACTTCTGTGATGCGTAAAAAGAACCCCTCACCAGTTGTTTTGGTGAGGGGTTATGCGGTGGAGTCCAGGGGGCACGTGTCGAACTCCGCGCATGTGAGATCATTTGCTACTGGTTGGATTATGCTAATGCGACATCATCGCTGTAATTGATCCTAAATCCTTCGTAGTTGAGGCTGTAGGTGAGTCAGTGACAGCGAGTGCCATACCCCATCCGTGTTACCCATAGTTAGCTTGGTCAACTCCGCCTTCATGTAAGGTAACCTTCTTCGATGCCACCAACACTTGAAACCTCGCGCATATCCAAACCAGTAAACACCAGACCTTCAGCAATATCGGTACTGGCGAAATCGAAAACGCCCTCAAGCAGTCGTGCAGTTACTTAGCAGGTGCACATTGAGCGAGTTCCTCATTCAAGGGATCCGATTTAGACCCGGCCCGAACGCGCCTGCCACCAGACCAAATCCTACTACGTCTTCCGGAGTACACTTGGAGTACAGCAGATTTGTGTCGAATCAGGTGGATGAAATGAGCGGATTATTTGCAGATATCCCTAGTTTTGGGGAACTCAAAACACTAGAAGCATTGACCAAAGAGCCAATCCCTACGGTGGAAGAAGCTATCCAAGGACTCCGGGGCTTCTGGAAGGAATATTATGAAGAAATCGAAGTACTATACTCTGATTACGTTCAGGCCATTATGCCATTTAATCGCCCAGGTTCAGTAACAAAATCTACCTTAATAGAACACGAAGAAAGTCTAATTAAGGACTTGAAAATCAATTCTACTTACGCCAATAAGTCAGAAAAAGATAAATGGTGGGACGTAGGAAAATTTTTGTTGGAATCTATCCATCCACAGGATCGCCCTTTGATGATTATTGCTCTCATTGACGAAGTGATTAGAAAAGCAGTAGGGCTAAAGAAAATCGATAGAAACCATGAGTTTGTGACCTTGGTAGAATTATTTTCTCTACCAATTGAGAATAAAACGAAACGAAATCGCTATATTATAGCACAGGAATGGGTGCAAAATAATGACAAGGATACTATCGTTAAATTTCTAGGGGCGGTTGCTTGCAAAGAACAAGAGCTTTCTGATACCAAACCGACACAGATCTCTTACCTATTGGGTACTGTTAAGGGTGATTCTGTAACTGATAAATTCATCTTCAATCGAGCATTTCCTGAAAGTTTTTCTTTCAAAGACAACGGGGAGGATTTAGCTATCGTATGGATGCTCAAAAATCCTGGCTATGGACAATCTCTGGCAAATACGCTAAACGGCGGTGCGATTAGCGAAAAAAATGAAACCCGAATGTCAATTTTACTCGACCAGGCAAACCTCTGTATCGCGTCAACTAAAGAGGGCTACCTTCTACCCTGGGAGCCGTTACAA
>NZ_JAFLEQ010000005.1:55255-59884 GCF_017307055.1 Corynebacterium mendelii
AAAACAAGGCCGCATTATCAAAAAAGACTGGCAAGGAGCCAACTCTCTTGGCAGGCTAGAACTATACCCCTATCGTTCTAAAGGATCGAACGATATTCCTAAGCTTCTGGGCATGCTACAGGAAAGCTATCAAATTGTTTTGCCATCACTAATGTGCAATATAAGGCTATTACTCGCAATTTTGAAACATGATGACAAAGTTAGATTTTCAGTACGAGATCAGGCGAGGTGGGAGTTGCTTATCGGGCAATGCCCCGATATAGGTGCCGACAAGTCTGTACTGAAAACTTTCACAAACAGGATTATTTCCCGCAGAAATCGATCCCCTAATCTATCTACTAAAAATCTAAGAATTAGCGACGGCGACTAACTCCAGCTAACGCTAGAAAGTTCCCATTTTAGCTCCTTGTTCTTACTTTCTGCCCGCGGCATCTGATTGTTATTGGTTGAAAACACCAAAGACTGCGATTGCCCGCATGCTAGCGATTGCAATCGCTACTACTCTTCCGACACGACTAATCCCATAGCAAAACTTTTGGGTTGATTTTACACGTATGCACCGATAGAGGGATATGCTATGACAGCAACTGCACATAATATCGCTCAATGATAACCGATACTGAGTAGCTGCAGTCTCTGTCGACACTCCTCCATAAAATGTGCAAAAGCATAGTGCTAACAACGCGCGCGCCCTATCGCCAACCCATACAGCAGTTATAAACCTCACAAAAATACCATTCGACGAAAAGACCAACCTTGGAAGCTTCTGTAACAAATACGTATGCCTTCATAGACAAATATGCACTGGCAACAGCCCAATCACCCTAGAAACCTAGACGAAGCAAAAAAATAGGCGAAGTGCGACCCCTCCGAAAGAGTTAAGCCCCGCTACCATAACGATAACGGGGCTTAAAAGTGGAGTCGAGGGGGCGTGTGTCGAACTCCGTACGTGTAGTAACCATTTGTTACTTGGCGCATTGCTTTTATAAAATTTATGGCAACGTTATGTTGGGATTCATCCTTCACAATTCCCGATAAATACATACAGCCACGCACCATCATGGTAGGACCCGTTCTTTCCTACGACCAAGGATAAACCCTAAACTGAGCTACCTGAGGATGTTCAGAATTTCATTTATCCCGGATGGAACTCATCATAGTTGCTTGTCATGTCTGAGCAACGGCATAATGAGTAGTTTTAGATGATCTGATGTGCTAACTCCAATATCGCAATAGAAGAGGGCGAGTACTATTCCATTCTCCACATATAATCAACAAATAGTGCACATTTGTTTAGAAGGATAATGATATGAGAAACGAAAGCGCTGGTTTACAACGACCTGACAATAATGGAACCGAATCTGCAAATCGCAAATTCACGGTGCGGACGGCAGGCAAGGACTCTGAACCTGCAAAAACTTTGAAAGAAATTCGGTGCGAGGTTCAGCGAATCCTTGATCGATCACTGAAAATTTCAACACTCATCGGTTCCGGTGCGTCATATGGAGCTATTCCATTAATGGGGCAAACTTTTCAAACTTTCAAGGAAGATACAGAGAGTGGCGCACTAAAAGATGACTTTGATTCAGTATTTCAAAAATTTAAGGCCCCTCCTCAAGGTTCCCCCAACCGAGAAAATGATATTGAAGCGTTCATGACTTGGCTTAGTCAGCGCACAGCAATTGTAACCAGTGGTGAAAAAGATGATAAATATAGCAAAGTATTGAGTGCTCTACTTTCCCGTTTCAACGACTCAGTTCGGCAAGTAGACTATGAAACTGGAGAAGACAGCGTTGATAAGGTTAAAAGACTTTACCAACGATTTATTCAAGGTCTAGGGTATTCTCGAGAAATCTTGGCTCGACGGGAGCGCACGATATTTGATGTGGTGAACCTGTTCACTACTAACTATGATTTATTTCATGAATACGCGCTTCTTGAGAGCGGTTTCCTCTATACGGATGGTTTTTCAGATGGATTAAAAAATGAGTTTTCTGCGAAACATTTTCACAGGAGGCCGGTTGATTTAGATGATCGTTTTAGAGACCGAGTCCAACCAGTTAATCCGTTCTTTCGATTGTTTAAGTTGCATGGTTCTGTCGATTGGATACAGTTAAACGCCACTGCTTCGAGGCCTCATTCAACTGTTCGAATCTCTCAATTTCATAGCAAAAATACTGGAGATTCGGCAAGCCCTGATTGTGCGAATGCTTCACTGATTAAGCCTATGAGTTCTAAGTATGTGCTTACTCAGGGTGAACCATTCTCTGATTTGTTCCGCGAGTTTGTAAATATCTTAGGTGAACCTGACACTGTTCTTTTCGTAGCCGGATACGGATTCGGCGACGAACACGTAAATAACCTGATATACCACGCTTTACAAAGAAGTGATTTTCTATTATACGCTTTCGTGGAAAACCCTTCTGATGGGCCTGCCGGACTAAATAAATTTATTGCCCAAAATAGTAAACATAATGCTATATTTGTGTATCCTAACGATACGTCAACGCCAGGAAGGTTCATGACGTTCGCTGAAGTAGTTGATTGTTTTGCAGCGGAGAGTACAGGTTCAATTAACACTGATCAAGAATCAGGAATTTACAATGCAAACTAATATTGACGAACCTGAATTGATAATTAGCGCAGAATGGAAAATAGGTGTTGTTTCTCAAATAACATCCTCTATGCTTACAGTTGAAGGTCATGTTAATGAATTTCGCGATCGTATCTTTGAGGCGATTCCTCATCATTTCGCTTCAGTTAATCAATATATTTATACTTTCCATGGGCGTTATCAAATTCATGTTTTTAAAGTTGTAGAGATTTCTCACAATGAAAAGCCGTATGGGAAAGCAGAAACAGATAAATCCAATGAATTCATAAAAATTAGAGCCATACCTTTTGGAACGTTCGACACTCTCGGTTTCACCTTGGGTGTTCGGGATTATCCAATGGTAGGCGACTATGTTTATGCGGCAAATGACGACATCCTAACTAAAATCTTTGCTTCCAAAAACACAGAGGTGTCGCTTGGCAGTCTTGTCGGTTTTTCAAATGTGCAGGCGGTAACTAGTGTTGACTCACTGTTTGCTGGACATAGTGGTGTCTTTGGAAATACTGGATCAGGAAAATCGACGACTACACGTCATCTGTTAAGCCAAATGGTTCAACTATATAGAGATAAAAAGTCACTAGAGGACGAATCGCGGATTGTGGTGGTAGATGTTCATGGAGACTACTCCTTTCTCGAAGCCGAGTATCCTGATGATGTAACTATAATTAAGGGTGATCGTGTTTGTTTAGCTCCGAATGAGCTTACTGATGAGGATTGGTTTGCAGCGCTACTGCCATCCGAGGGTGTTCAGAGACCGCTTCTTGAGCGCGCCTTACAGTATGCGCGAATATCAGAAGAAAATCGGAAGTTTCTTTATGCTGCGTTCGCGTACAATGCATTATATAACTCAAATCATGAAAGCCACTCAAGTAGGAAGATTCAACTATCAAAGTTCTTGAACCTCATTTCTGACAAAATTGATCTTTCTGGTAAATTCGGAGGCGTGACCGTCAAAGACACACCTGAATTCTTACGGAAGGTTTTTAATCTTAGGTACGGAAATCTTCCCGAGGGAGCATTCGAGAAATTACAGAATGAACTAGTCCTCTATCTGAATGATTTCTTCGATCACGGCAAACTAAACATTGAAAAAATTATCAATGACAGCCGGAATGATAAAGAATTTAGTTCGCTTAAAAAATTAGATGATGCATTAGATTTGGTTTTTGCTGAGGAAGAGGTCTTAGGTAATAGACAAGCTCGACATCATTCTCAGGGTTTAGTTACACGCCTTAAGAATCTTGTATCTAAACATGATGGTTCTCTAATAACAACAACACCGTCAATGCTTTCTACCATATTGGATTGCAGGGGTGTAGTGATTGTTGACGTTCAGAATATCAGCGATGATGAAGGACTCGCTCTCATCACCAATTCGCTTGCGAGAAAGATTCTTAACAATCAGCGAGAGAGCTTTAAGAAAACGCAGGAACACTCACTTTTTTCTCCTGTTACCCTAGTCCTTGATGAAGCACATCGATATATTCGAGGCGATGTAGATAACCCGGACAGCATTTTTGATCGGATTGCAAGAGAGGGTCGCAAGTTCGGTACGTACTTATTCTTTATTAGTCAAATTCCCAGCGAGTTATCACGAGTTGTTATTGGACAAGCCACCGCTTTCTTGCTGCATCGCATCCAGAATTCTTATGATTTAGAATTCTTACGTAGAAACTTACCTGGTGTTTCTGAGGTAGAAATCTCCAAATTACCGTTGTTTGCATCTGGACAAGCCATAGTTACCGGGGCTGCTATTCAAACCCCGATGGAAGTACTCATCCCAGGTGATTATAAAGATGTCACCCCTTCGGTGTCTTTCATGAAATGATTTTGGATCTATTTTGACTCTCCGAAAAGCTCAGAGTCGGTCTAGCTACCAGTTGGGTCAGGGCAGGGAATGTAGCGAGTGCAGTAAGGAGACTCGAGGTACGTAGTACGGAGTGATGAGGAGCGGTAAGCAGTGAAGGACTATCGGCTATGCCGACTACGACGGAAGCGAAGAAGGCGCTTAGCGG
>NZ_JAFLEQ010000005.1:59954-90861 GCF_017307055.1 Corynebacterium mendelii
AGTTTTCACGACGCGAATAAGGGATGTTAAGGCGGAATCTCAAAGGAGACTATTAAAGGGAAATACGACCCCTCCCAAAAGAGTTCGGGGTTAAGGTACAAAAAGTGGGTATGGAATCCGGCGTAACCGCTGATCAGACGGGATAAATGAGGGTTTTATAATCCCAGGGGCATTATAAAAAGGTGTCTGCCGCGAAATAGACGGGAAGCCGACTCCGATGTGATATGAGGCGGCAGGTCAGGCAGGCAGCCATCCGACATGCGCACCTCAGCGGGAAAACCATCCCCCTACCGGCAGAACATTTATGTCGAGGAAGCCGGGGAAACATGCGCTTGCCCCTCCGCCATGAGGACGACTTCAAGCACTCAATCAACGCAACCGACAGCCGACTCCCAAACTCGCTAAAGTGCGCGACAACCGGGTGCTTCCGGTAGCAGCTGATCGTTGCGAAACCGGCAAGCAAGAAGGCCACCAGACACTGGTCCGGTCCCACTTCCCGCAAAGCCCCACAGACACACCGCCTATCAACCACAGCGGGTAAACAGGCTGCAGGAGACCCGTTTACGGACTCGTTGCGGCAGCCTAACAGCACAAGCCCTAGAAGGGCATGGAAGATCCATCTGAAGTGCCCTGGCTTCCACCATCCACCGATCCCCCTAGAGGTACCAACAAACGTGGATGCCAAGCTGCATGCCGCCGTGGGCTAAAACCCCGTTTCCCCGCTACGCGACACGCCGACCCATACACACATTTTGCACCTTAACCCGCCTTTTCTTGACCCTTACGTAGGGCACAAAAATAGCCCCTCACCAGTTGTTTTGGTGAGGGGCTATGCGGTGGAGCCGGCGGGAATTGAACCCGCGTCCTTCGCTATCTTGCCAGGGCTTCTCCGTGCGCAGTTCGCGCTGGATCTCTGCTTGACCCTCCGGCTCGGACGAACACGTTCCGGATGATGGGCCCAGCCTCAAGTAGATGTCCTTTCCGGCCCTTGGGGCGAAACCGGAAAGCAAGTCCCTTAGTCGATGCCGGTTACCGGGTCAGGGACGAACCCGGACCGACAGACTTGCGGTCGCTGATTAGGCAGCGAGGGCGAAGTCGCGCTGAGTGTTCTCGGCGCTTATGAAAGTGCAACGACGCTTACGGTGGTCGTGGCCTGCACCGGCACGCTTCCCCTGGCTCAACCAGCGAAGTCGAAACCATGTCGACCCCGTGGGTTGCCTGCGGCGGGTGGGCGCTTGCAGCCCGTAAAAACCGCAGGAACAGTTACGTTACAACCGGCTGCAGGAAAGGTCAACATTCATCCGGCCGAAAGGGCTGTCTGTGCTGGTCGCTGGTTTCTTCCGGACCGCGGCTCGTGGCATTTCCGTTATCCGGCGGGGAATCAACCTGCGGTTTCCTGCTTGGGTCACTTTTTCCAACCGCTTCCGTGGTGGATTTATTCCACCGTTTTTTCGCTTTCGCTGAACGCCGGTAACGGCGGAAAGCAATGGTTCCGACCACAATGGCCATCAGCAACGGTTTCAAAAGACTGTGGTCATCGAGCCAGTCCAACCAGTTCCACACGGGCCAGCCGCTGATGTCGGGGAAAGGAATGTGGATATCCGGCCACGGGATGGTGATCTTCGGCCACTGTATGTCAGGCCAGGGGATGGTGATGTCCGGCCACGGGATGGTGATCGAAGGCCAGGTGATGTGAAAATCCGGAAACAGTGATCTCAACCATCTGATGGCGGCAGCCAGCAGCGGCCCGAGAACAAGCAGCGCAATAAGCCACCCTGTTTTACCCAGCCCCACCACAACAGGCAGCAGGAATGCCTTCAGTGGGCTGGATTCCATGGCGGCAATGCGTTTGGCGCCCACTGATCCTTCCGGGGCGGACATAGCCACCCACGGGTCTTTTTTCTCCTGCCGGACAAACACCGCGAGGATCTCCCTGTCCGCGCGCTTGTCGATCTGCAGCCAGCACAGGCGTTTGTCCTTGCCGAGCAAAACATTGAGTTCCGACCCGTAGCCGGCCGCCACATGTTTGAGGATCTGCTCCCTGCCCCCTGTCACTTCCTTCGCGCGGTGGACGACTTTTCCGTCACAGACCACAATGAAGCCGCGGGACAGCCCGTCGGACAACCTCGACAACACCGTCTTGCCGAGACTTTTCACATCCTTTTTGCGGTTGGTTTCCTCTTTTGCCCCTTGTTCCCGCATCTCACGGGTCCGGTTGTCCAGTCGCTCAAGTTCGGCCGCGTCGATTGTCGCCGAGGGGCCTTCCTGCCCTTCGCCATCAGAGCCGTCCGAGCCGTTTTTGTGCAGGGTGTTGCCGTCATCATCGAGGTACCATCCCGGATCAATGGCAGCCAACAGGTCCCGTGGCCCAGCTATGAAATCAAGGGGGCCGATCCCCGGGTGGTCGATGGTCCAGTGCTCGAGGTGACCAGATGTTTTGTCATTATCCATACGTTTTCATCCTCGTGTGGGCTGGGGCCTGACGATAGTGACCGATGGGCTCGCCGAGTGTGGACGTGCCCCTCAGCAGGCCGCAATCACGGATTGGCGCACCCCGGCGAATCTCCCCGTGTCAAGCGACATGATTGTTGGGGACACTCAGTGACATGTTGTTCACACAGGCCGGTGTTGGTGGGGTTGGGGCTGGCCAATCACCTACGCCGTGTGGCCTGTTGGCCGGACAGGTCCCGGTATGTGGCCCCGCTGTCTCCAGCGCTGTTGATGAGGCTAGGGCCGGCGGGGATACCGCGGACGGTGAGGTACTGGTCGACCGTATGGCCGGCCGGTCCGGGATGCGTGGGATAGGTTCAGCCGATGAAAAACCCGCCGTCCGGCGGTGATGCGCAGTAACGGCGGGAAAGGTGTGCTGTTGGATGGAAATCCTGGACTGTATCCGTTGCTCAGGCGTTGATGCCCTTGATCCGGCGGCCGAGTTCCCGGGTGATTTCCCGTTCCTCGGTGCGGCGTTTGATGTCCTGGCGTTTGTCGTACTCCTGCTTACCGGTGGCCAGCCCGAGTTCGACCTTGACCCGTCCGCCCTTGAAATACAAAGACAGCGGAATAAGGGTCCGGTTGCCGTCGCGGACTTTACCCATCAGGGAATCGATTTCGCGGCGGTGCAGCAGAAGTTTCCGGGTTCGTTTCGGCGCATGGTTGGTCCAGTTGCCGTGCGAATACTCGGGAATATGCAGGTTGTGCAGCCACACTTCACCGCGGTCGATATTCGCGAAGGCGTCAACGAGTGACACTTTCCCTTCGCGGATCGCCTTGATTTCGGTTCCCACAAGGCAGATGCCGGCTTCGAAAGTGTCCAGGATTTTGTAGTCGTGGCGTGCCTTGCGGTTGGTCGCCACGACCGGGTTGGACGATGCTTTCTTCTTTTTAGCCATAACCCGGCAAATCCTAGCGGATCACCGCTGTGACCGGCAACTTTCTGCCTGTCTTCTAGGCTCTGACATACAGCCGCAGGGTCAGTTGCGCGGTTGCCGCGGCAAAAGCGATACCGATGACGGCCACCACGGGCGCGGTGACCCAGATGTCGGCGTCGGTGATCGGGGCTATCAGCCGTGACTCATACAGTGGACGCAGTGCTTCATCAACCACCAGACGCTTGCCGGTGAACAGACCGGCAATGGCGAACACCGAACCCAAGACCGCGGCAAAGACAGCCTCCAAAATAAACGGGAAGTTCGTGTACCAGCGGGACGCGCCGACCATGCGCATGATCGAGACTTCTTCCCGGCGCGAGTAGGCGGCGATCTGCACCATGTTGACGATCAGAAACAGTGAGGCGATGGCCTGGATGACGGCCACAACAAAAGTGGCGTTTCTGATTGAATCAAGGTTGTGCGTGGCATCGCGCAGGTCATCACCCTGGTCGATGATCGAATCGACCTGGTCCATATTGCGGACCTTGTCCAGCGGGGTGGTATCCAGCGGATCTGTCAGCCGCACATGGAGTGCCGCGAACAGTGCTTCGGGGGAGGTCTCCTGCACCAGGGCCGGGTTGGAGTCTTTGAACACCTCCACGAAACGCCGGTAGGACTCCTCCCGGTTTTTGAAGGTGACACTGGCCACGCCTTGTGCGCCGTTCAACGCGTCGTAGACCTCACGGCAGGCGGGCGAGGAACAGTCCGGGTCCTTGGCGGAGATGGTTTCGTCGAGTTCGACCATGACCTCGACACGGTCCAGGTAAATCTCTTTGGTCCGCTCGGTCATGGAGGTGAAAAGAAAACCGGTGGCCAGCAATGCCAGGGAAATCGCGGTGGTAATGACCAGGGCGATGGTCATGGTCAGGTTGCGCCCCAGACCCTGGAGTGCCTCTTTGAAAACGAAGTTCACCGCTTGTCCCCTTCTGCAGTGGCTGTGCCGGAAATTCCCGTTGTGGTCATGGTGGTGTGTGTCCGCATTACTTTTTTCACGACTCTCAGGCGTCGAATCCGTAGAGTCCGCGTTCATCGTCGCGGACGATTTTGCCGAGGTTGAGTTCAATGACCCGGCGGCGCATCTGGTCGACGGTCTGCGCATTGTGGGTCGACATCACCACGGTGGTGCCGGCTTTGTTGATGCGGTTCAAAAGAACCATGATCTCTGCGGCGGTTTCCGGATCCAGGTTGCCGGTCGGTTCGTCGGCCAGCAGCACCAGCGGCCGGTTGACGTACGCCCGGGCTATTGCCACACGCTGCTGCTCACCGCCGGACAGTTCATGCGGGTAGCGGTCGGCTTTCGCCCCCAGGCCCACCAGGTCGAGGGTTTCCGGCACCAGTTTGTCGATGTGGCGGCGGCGTTTACCGATCACCTGCAGGGCGAAGGCCACATTGTCGTAGACGTTCTTTTTCTGCAGCAGACGGAAATCCTGGAAGACGTAGCCGATGGTCTGCCGCAGTTTGTTGATCTGCCCGCCCTTGAGCTGCCCGACATTGAAATCGGCGACCGTCACCGACCCTGCGGTGGGTTCCTCCTCTTTGAGGATCAGCTGCAGGAAGGTGGATTTTCCCGATCCGGACGGGCCGATGAGGAAGACGAAGTCCCCTTTGCCGATTTCCACCGACACATCATCCAGGGCGGGTCTGGTGGAGGTTTTGTAGGTCTTGGTGACATGGTCGAACGTGATCACCCCATTAACACTAGTTTACTGCTTTACCATTTCCCAGCGCCCGTGGCCGCCGCCGGGAAACAGCAACGGTCGGCGCAGCGGGACACTGGTGCCGCAGACACTGAAAACCCACCTGCCCGGACAATCGGATGATGACCGCACAGGTGGGATCAATGAGCACGTGTTCCGGCGGATGGGATCGGCGGGCTATCCTTCCGCGGCGGCGGATTGTTCGTTCATGCGCCAGCGGATACCGGCTTCCAGAAAGCCGTCGATATCGCCGTCGAGCACTTTGGAGGGGTCGTTGACCTCGAAATTGGTGCGCAGGTCTTTGACCATCTGGTAGGGGTGCAGCACGTAGGAGCGCATCTGGTTGCCCCACGAGTTGCCGCCGTCACCTTTGAGCGCATCCATCTCGGCGCGTTCTTCCAGGCGTTTGCGTTCCAGCAGTTTCGCCTGCAGCACCCGCATGGCCGAGGCTTTGTTCTGGTGCTGGTCTTTTTCGTTCTGGCAGGTAACCACAATGCCGGTGGGAATGTGTGTCAGCCGCACCGCCGAGTCGGTGGTGTTGACCGACTGGCCACCCGGACCGGAGGACCGGTAGACATCGACCCGGAGATCAGAATCCGCGATCTCGATGTGGTCGGTGGTTTCGACCACCGGCAGCACTTCCACTTCGGCGAACGAGGTTTGGCGGCGGCCCTGGTTGTCGAAGGGGCTGATGCGCACCAGCCGGTGGGTGCCCTGCTCCACCGACAGGGTGCCGTAGGTGTAGTCGCCGTGGACGACGAAGGTGGCCGATTTGATGCCGGCTTCCTCCGCGTAGGAGATGTCGTAGATATCGACTTTGTAGCCCTGTTTGTCGGCCCACCGGGTGTACATGCGCATCAGCATCTCCGCCCAGTCGGCGGCATCCACCCCACCGGCGGCAGAGCGGATGTTGATGACCGCCTCCCGCTCGTCGTAGTCGCCCGAGAGCATGGTTTTGACTTCATAGGCCTCGATTTCGGCGCGCAGATCTTTGCGTTCCTCATCGGCTAATTCGGTGCCCTCACCTTCCTCCTCCGCCAGTTCATACATCACCGGCAGGTCGGTGAGCCTGCTGCGCAGTCCCTCCAGCTTTTTCAGCTCGGCCTGCGTGTAGGACAATTTCGAGGTGATTTTCTGGGCGTTGTCGGGGTCATCCCACAGGCCCGGGTCAGAGGCGGTCATCTCCAGTTCACGGATCTGCTCGGCCATCTGCTCCGGGTCTTTGACTTTCTCGATCGAGGTCAAAATCCTGTCGAGTTCTGCCACATCTGCTGTCACATCGGGTTGCACAGTGGTCAATGCTACTTGCCGGGGGCATGATGGGGACTATGACCCCATCATCGTCCAGTTCCCCCGACCATCCCGTGGACATTCACGCCCTGGTCCGCTCCACCACCGAACGGTTCATCGATGACCACCGCACCACCGGTGACGGTGATCTGGGCTGCGCCCTGGTCCGCACCGCCGGACAGTTGGCCGAGGACATCCGGTGCGGCGGACTGACGATCGAATACAAAACCTCCATCTCCGATGTGGTCACCGAAGCCGACAAAGCCGCCGAGTATTTTGTGGCCACCGCACTGACCGAGCTTCGCCCCAACGACGGGCTGCTCGGCGAGGAAGGCGCTGCAGCTCCCCCGCGCTCGGGCCGGACATGGGTGATTGATCCGGTCGACGGCACCTACAACTTCACCTCCGGATCGGACTACTGGTGTTCGGCACTGGCGCTGGTTGAAGGCGACCCGGCCGACCCGGACGAGATTCTGGTCGGGGCGGTCCACCGCCCGATCCCGGGGATCACCTGGCTGAAAAAACCGGGAAGCCCCACGCTGCGCAACGGACAACCGGTTGCCCATCCCCTTGCTGAACGCCCCGCCGACGCCGTCTCGGTGGGCACCTATTTGCACCCCAGCCGTATGGGCAATGACCGGATACGCCTGCCGTGGCTGGCAGTCGTCGAAGACTTCGCCTGCCTGCGCATGGCCGGCGCCGCCAGCGTCGATCTGGCCGGTATCAGCGAAGGACGGATCGGCGGCTGGCTGCAGCATTCGGTCCATGACTGGGATTGGCTGCCCGGCCGGGCCCTGGTGGAAGGAGCCGGTGGCAGAACAGCCGAAAAAACAGTCGGCCCGGTGACCTGGAAACTGGCCGGCAATGCCCGCACCGTTGAGGACATGCTGGCTGCTTTCGACGACTACCTCGCCGGGAGCTGACACAGACAGACGGCACCGGCGGACGAAGATGACTCTCGGCCGACCGGCACCCCATTGGCAGGCCCCCTCAGCACTTCCGGGGCCACTGAAGCCTCAACGGCGGAGGTTTCAGTGGCCCCGGTTGGACATGTCTGCCCCTTCTTATCCCACAGGGCGGGAAAACCGCGGCCCTCAGGCGGTGCCGGTCACGGGTTTGCTGTTGCTCGCCCGTCACCGGTGCCCGCCTGCCGGCTGCATGGTGGTGCCAGATATTCAGTTTTCCCGGCTGCTTGTTGACTTCCGTCAGCCGTCAGTGCCTTTTCCTGCGCCGGGTCACCGAAAGCAACAGGACTCCTGCCGCCGTGGCCGCGAGACCGAGAACCAGACTTGCCAGCAGTTGTTCCCCGGGACCGGTGCGGGCCAGGAGTGTCTGTCTGAGCGCATCGGGTTCGGCTGCTTCCGTGTCCGGCTGCGGCAAGGCGGTGGTTGCCTGCGGGGCGGAGGCCTCTTTGGCGATTCCCTTCTGCGGGGCCACAGGAGCCGGAGCAGGTGCAGCCGGAGCAGGTGCAGCCGGAGCAGGTGCAGGTGCAGCCGGTGCTGGAGCAGGTGCAGCCGGTGCAGGTGCTGGTGCCGGTTTGGGCATGGCCCCCACCACCAGCGGTATTGCTGCCGCACCCACCAGAATCGGGGCAACCCATGCCAGATCGTCGGAGGAGCCCGATGATGCCTGCTCAGCAGGTTCGCTTGTCGGGTGCGGCGCCGGGGTGGGTTCCGGATCAGGGGTGGGTTCCGGATCTGGGGTGGGTTCCGGATCAGGGGTGGGTTCCGGATCCGGGGTGGGTTCCGGATCAGGTTGCGGTTGTTCATCCACTGTGGTGCTGGCATCGGGTGAGGCTGCATCGGTGGCCGGGCGGGTGAACACCACGGTGATGGTCTCACCGCCGATGAATTTCTCATCCACAGTCGCCGTGACCACACCTGCGGCGGACATTGCCGGGGTGACGGTGATCTCCTGCGTGATACCACCAGCGGTAACAACCACGACGTCACCGGCAACCAGCAGTCCGCCGACTGGCCGGATGACCACTTCGCTGGTGCCGCGCCTGGGTTTGTCGATAATCGGAGTGGGCATGACCACGCCCACTTCATTTCCTTCCGAGGACACATCACTGGTTGGTCCCCCGCCGTTGGTGACGCCGATGGTGATGCCGCCGACAATGACCCCGGTGACAACCGTGACTTTTCCTGCCGCAGCCTGCTCGGGCGTGACAGTGTGGGTGACGGTCATCTCCCCGACCTTGAGTGTCAGCACATCACCGGCAACGAATTTCTCGCCGTCGGCCGGGGTGACGGCGACAGTGGTGTCACCGGTTGTTGCCGCGGCAACCACCGGGGTTGCGGGAGTGACCTGCAAAACGCCGGTTGCCCTGTCGGAGAATTCCTTGCCCGGTTGTTTCGCCCGGGCCGATATCGGACTGCCGTCAGGGGCGTTGTTGACCGGCAGGGTCACCGAATAGGTGCCGTCGGTGACAGTGGCGGTGGCCCGGCGTTCCAGACCGTTGCCGTCAACCCAGCTGATTTCCACCAGGGTCCCGTCGGTAGCGTCTACCGTCCCGGAGATCACGGCATTGTTGCCGCGAATCTGTTCACCCTTGATTGTCGGGGTTGGGGTGGGGTCCAGCGGCTGTTCAACAACTGTCAGCGGAACCGTGGGCAGTTTCCCTTCCAATCCACCGGTGATGGTGACAACCGTGGCTTCACCGGGCGTGGTGGGTGTGGTCGGGGTCACTGTCGCCGAGTAGCTGCCGTCCGGGTTTTTCTTCAGTGTCACAGGTCCGTCGACTCCCGGTACCGTGACAGTGATCTCATCCGGCATACCGTCACCCGAATAGGGGTCACCGTACTGGTCACGCGGGGTGACGGTGACGGTCACCGGTGTTCCGGTGTCAACAACCCCGACCACCTGGCCCTCACTCTTGGTGGCAATCATGCCGGTACGTGCCGCATCAAATCGTGGGGCACGTGGAACGGTGACAGGATCACCGGGCTGTGTCTTACCGAATGTGTTGCTGTTGGTGACGGTGATGGTCTCCCCGCCGAAGAGTTCTGTCGCCAGCGGGATGTCCACCAGACCGGACACAGCCTGCTCTTCGGTAAGTGTCACCGACACCGGGGTGTCCACCCCATCGAGCGTGACCACAATGTCCACGGTGTCCCCGGCCAGGAACACCTGCCCCGAGGCGGGAACAACAGTGAGTTTTCCGTCACCGGTGGCCGGCTGGCTGATCACCGGTACCGCCACCGGCAGCACAATCAGTGAGGTACCCGGTGTCTTCTCGGCACCGGCCACAGGCCCGTCGGTGATCTCATCAACAGTGATTGTTCCGGTGACGGCCACAGCGGTATCGATCCGGGTGCTGTAGGCCCCGTCCGCTGTCCGGGTCAGGGTGACCGGTCCGTCAACACCGGGAACAGTCACAGTCACGGTCTCCGGCATTCCGGTCGGTCCGAAGGGTTCGCCGTCGGAGCCGACAGGAGTAAAGGTGACTGTCACCGGGCCGCCGACCTGCTGGACGGGAGGATCAACTGTCAAGGTGGACTGGGTGGGATCAAAAATCGCGCCGACGGTGACAGGTTCCCCCTCAACCGGATCGGATGACCCGTTGGTGTTGGTGACGCCTATCGTTTCACCGCCGCGGATTTTCCCGCCCAGGTCGATGACAACCGGGGTTCCCGGTGTGTAATCGTCCGACAGACGCACTGTTTTTTTGTTCCCGTCAACGGTGATCGTGATTGTGTCGCCGGGCAGGAACGGTACAGCCGGATCGGCCGGTTCCACGGTGACCGTGGTATCGCCGACCTGCGGCTGGGCGATGACAGGTTCAGCCACACCGAGCACCGTCAACGATGCCGGCCCGGTGTTCTCCAGCCCTGCGAAAGAGCCTTCCGTAATCGGTGCAAGCACAACATCACCTGCAGCCGCTGCCGTCGGGGTGACTTCAGCCCGATAAGTGCCATCCTCCTGCTTGTCCAGCGTGACCGGTCCGTCCACACCGGGGACCGTGACAGTCACAGCCTCCGGGGCATCAGCAGGCGTGAACACCTTGCCATCAGAACCCATAGGCGTGAAGGTGACGGTCACCGGCTCACCCAACTGGATGGTCTCCGAAGAAACCTCCAGGGTTGAAGCCGAGGGATTGCTGATCACCGCAACCGTGACCGGTTCACCCGGCACTTCGGTACCTGCGGTATTGCGGTTGACAGAGGTAATCGTCTCACCGCCGACAATCGCGGTATCCAGTTCCACCACCAGCGCAGTACCGGGTTCGTAATCTGCCGGTACTTCCACGGTGGAGGTCTTGTCACCAATGGTGACAGTCACCGTATCGCGGGGGCGGAAAGGCTCGCCCTCTGCTGCGGTAATGGTGACAGTGGTATCGCCCACCGCCGGAACTTCAACCACAGGCTTGGCCACACCGAGCACCGTCAACGATGCCGGCCTGGTGTTCTCCAGCCCTGCGAAAGCCCCTTCCGTAATCGGTGCAAGCACAACATCACCTGCAGCCACTGCCGTCGGGGTGACTTCAGCCCGATAAGTGCCATCCTCCTGCTTGTCCAGCGTGACCGGACCGTCCACACCGGGGACCGTGACAGTCACAGCCTCCGGGGCATCAGCAGGCGTGAACACCTTGCCATCAGAACCCATAGGCGTGAAGGTGACGGTCACCGGCTCACCCAACTGGATGGTCTCCGAAGAAACCTCCAGGGTTGAAGCCGAGGGATTGCTGATCACCGCAACTGTCACCGGGGTGCCTTCTTGCCGGGCACCAAACTTGTTGGTGTTGGTCGGGGTGAGTGTTTCCCCGCCCTTCAACGGCCCGTCGAGGTCAATTCTTACCGGATCGCCGGCGGTGTAGTCATCCGGCACCACAACCACATACGGCTTGTCACGACCGGGAACATCAACCGAGATACTGTCACCCGGCCGGAAGGGAACATCCCCCTGCAGGGCGGTGATGGTCAGCCAGCTGTTGCCGACCTGGGGCTGGGCGATCACGGGAACCGCGACACCAAGCACCCGCAGCGGTTTCGCCGGGGTTTGATCGAGTCCCGCGAAAGGACTGTCCTCGGCGATGGGCAGCATTTCCACTTTGCCGGTGGCAGGTGCCGTCGGGGTGACTTCAGCCCGATAAGTGCCATCCTCCTGCTTGCCCAGCGTGACCGGTCCGTCCACACCGGGGACCGTGACAGTCACAGCCTCCGGGGCGTGGGCGGGACGGAAGATTTCACCGTCGGAGCCTGCCGGGGTGAAGGTCACCGTCGTGGTATCACCCACCTGGATTTTCTCCTTTGTCAGGGTCAGCTTCGATCCCGGCGCGTTCGGGATGATCGGTACGATCACTTTTTCGCCGTCCCTGGTGGTGCCGGGGCTGTTGGCGTTGACCGCGGTGATCGTCTCACCGCCGGCAATCGGGGTATTCAGTGTCACGGTCAACGGGTCCCCTGCTTTGTGGTTGTTCGGGACAGCCACCGTGTAGATTGTGCCGTCCACTGTGATGGTGACGGTGTCACCGGGTTGGAAAGGTTCAGCGTCATCTGCGGCATTGACGGTGACAGTGTCTTCACCGACGGCGGGCACCGTGATGTCCGGGACCGCCACACCAATTACTGTCAAAGGTGCGGCGGGGGTTTGTTCGAACCCGGCCAGCGGTCCTTCGGTAATCGGGGTGATCCTGGCTTCACCAGATGCGGCTGTGGTCGGGGTGACTTGAGCGGTGTAGGTCCCGTCACCCTGCCTGTGCAACGCGACAGGCTCCTCAACACCAGGAACCGTCACCATCACAGTCTCCGGGGCGTTGTCGGGGCGGAAGGTTTCACCGTTGGAGCCCACCGGTGTGAACGTGACCGTGATTTCCTTGCCGAGCGGAATGGTGTTTTCCGACAGGGTGAGACTCGAGCCGGTGGGCACCGGTTGGATCGGTACAACCACGTCATCACCGTTCACCCGGGTTTCTGCCGTGTTGATGTTGCTGACGGTGATGGTCTCCCCGCCGACAATCGGGCTGTTCAGGGGAAGCTTCACTACTTCGCCTGCTGTGTAGTCATCCGGGACAGTCACCTCGTAGGGCTTGGCGTGCCCTGGCACGGTGACGGTAACGACGTCCCCGGGCTGGAACCCGACCGCCGCATCAGCGGCCGAAATAGTCAGGATGGTATCCCCCACCTGCGGCTGGGTGATCTGCGGTCTCGCGACACCAACCACGGTCAGCGGTGGTGCCTGAACATCACCGATACCGGGGAACGCAGCCTGCGCCTGATCTGTGGGTTCACTGATCGCCACAGTGCCTTCGGCGGCCTGTGCGGGTGTGACACCGGTGGCGGTGTAGGTGCCGTCATTCTGTTTCTCCAAGGTGACAGGCCCCTCGACACCGGGCACGGTGACGGTGATGGCAGCCGGGGCATCAGTCGGGGTGAACGGTTTCCCGTCGGATCCCTTCGGCGTGAATGTCACGTCAATGCTCTCGCCCAGGGGAATCCTGTTGCTCGTCACCGCCAGTTCCGACTGGGCGGGATCAAAGATCACCTCCACCGTCACCTGGCTACTGACGGCAATGAAGTCGGTGGTGTTGGTGTTGATGGCGACGAAGGTTTCACCACCCACCAAGGACTCACCCAGGGGGTGGACGACAACCTGTTTTTCCGCTTCTTCGGCGGTGACGGTGTGCGCCACGGGATTGTCCGCGTCGTCGTCGACCACGAGGTAGATGACATCACCTTCCATGAACCGCTCGGGGGTTGTGCCTTGCGGCGCATAAGGGGTGATGGTCAGTTCTGTCTCACCCACCACAGGTTGGGTGATCGCCGGCCGGCCGGGTCCCACCCGGTAGGGCTGTCCTTCAGAAGACTGGTCTGCGCCATTGGTGTTGATCACCGACAGTGTTTCACCACCTGCGAGCACCCGCCCGTCCGGCAGGTCGACTGCGAAAGCCTGGTTGGCGGCGACTTCGTCGTCGGTGACTTTGTGGGTGACCGGATTGTCGGTATCACCGTCGATGATGATGGTGATGGTGTCACCGGCGATAAACCGCTGTCCTTTGGCGGGGCTGACCGCAATGCGGCTGCTGCCGGGTCGGGTTTCGGCGACAGGGGTGCCGTCGGCGTCCATGGCTTGATCGACGATCTCGGGTTTGCCGACGCCGACGGTGACGGTGTTGCCGGGGTTGTCCCGGTAGTTGTTGTTGCCCGGGTAGCCGACGGTGTTGGTGACGGTGATTTTTTCCCCGCCACGCAGCGCGGGAACAGTAATCGTCACTTCCCCGTCATCGCCGATTGTTTCTTTCACTTCCGCCCGGTATGTCTTGCCGTCGACGGTGATGCGCACAATATTTCCGGGAATAAAACGCTCACCCTTGGCAGGGCGGACTGTCACTGTTGTCTCGCCAATCTCGGCGGGCTGGACAACCGGCCTGGCCGGCCCCACCACCACCCGGTTTCCGGTTTTGCTCGACGAATCGTCGGCGGCAGCCGAAGTGACGGTGACAACCTCACCGCCGCGGAAAGTGTCCCGCGGATCATCCGGGTTGGGGCCGGTTTTTTTCAGTGGCACAACAATATTTCCGCTGGCCGCCTGTACAGCGGTCACAGTCACTGTCACAGGATCACCGTCAACAGTGACGGTGATCCGGTCACCGGCGATAAAGCGCTGGCCGTCGGCCGGGGTGACAGTCACCGATGAACTGCCGATGGCAGGTTCGGTGATCTGCGGGGTGGCGACATCCGCGGAAACCGTATTACCGGTCACCACCGGGGTGCTGTCGGCGGTTGTGCGGTTGCTGGTGAAAATCTTCTCCCCGCCGCGCAGCGGACCAATCTCACCGAGTTCCACGGACACTTTGCCTGCGGCAGCTTCCTCGGCGGTTATTTCCCGGGTGATTTCTTTCCCGTCGACATGGACGGTGAGACTATCGCCGGCGGTGAACTTTTCGCCGTCTTTGGCGGTGACGGTGACACTGGTATCACCGATTGAGACCTCGGCTGTGACCGGTTCCGCCGGGTCGACGGTGACGATGTTTCCGCCGACCACCACACCGGCGCTGCCGGTATTGGTGACGGAGACAACCTCATCACCGGTAAAAGCCGGGCTGCGGGTGAGCGTCACAACACCGGAGTCCGCCTGCTCTTTCGTGATTTTCCTGGTGATGGTCTCACCGTTGACGGTGACAGTGATCAGATCACCGGCGACGAAACGCTGACCTTCCTTCGGCCGCACGGTGACGGTGGTATCGCCCTTGGCGGGCTGGTCCACCACCGGCTGGCCGGGATCGACTGTCACCGGGGATCCGGTGGAGGTTTCACCGGCCGCATTGGCAAGTTTCACACCGATGATTTCCCCGCCGGCGAACACTTCACCGTCCGGCAGGGAAATAACCACAGCACCTGCCGCAGCTTCCGCAGGCGTGATGGTCGTGGTGTGCTTGGCGCCGTCAACAGTGATGGTGACAGTGTCCCCGGCGATAAACCGCTGCCCTTCCACCGGGCGGGCGGTCACAGTCGAGGTCCCTTTGGCGGGTGTGTCGACTGCCGGTTTGGCCACGCCGACGGTGACGGTATTGCCGTCGGATTGACGGTAATCGTCCCTGCCTTTGGTTCCGGTGGTGGTGCTGACGGTGATTGTCTCCCCGCCGCGCATCGGCGGCAGCGGGCCGACAGACAGGTCACCGGTGGTGGTGGAAATCACAGTAGTGGTGTATTCGACACCGTCCACATTGACCCTGATCACATCACCGGCAACGAAACGCTGGCCGTCGACCGGGCTGACAGTGACCGTGGTATCGCCGATAGCGGCGCGTTCGATCTGCGGGGTGGCCGGTCCGACCACCACCGTGTTGCCGCCTTCGCCTGAGTCCCCGGCACTGTTTTCGGCTTGGACACTGATGCGTTCCCCGCCGGCGATGACTGCACCATCGCCCAACGGAACCTGCACCACACCGGCTGCCGCCTCATCAGTGGAGACAGTCTTGGTGATTGGTGTGCCGTCCACCGTGACAGTGATGAGATCACCGGCAACAAAACGCTGTCCCTCTTTGGGGCTGACGGACACAGCGTTGGCACCGATGGCCGGTTCGTCAACCACCGGGGTTGCCACACCGACAGTGACGGGATCACCGGGAGCTGTCTGGCCGTCAACAGTGTTGGTGACGGTGAGTTTTTCACCGCCAGCAAAACTGTTTCCCGCGGGAAGCTCCACGACCACCCGGCCGCTGGCGGCCTCGGCGGCGGTGACTGTTTTCTCGATTTTTTCCCCGTCGACGGTGACGACAATGGTGTCCCCCTCGTTGAAAGACTGGCCGTCAGCCGGGGTGACTGTCACCGAATCATCGCCGACACTGGGCTGTTCAATCACCGGTGTGGTGATGGTGGTGTTGGTGGCGGTGATGGTGTACTTGCCGGCCTCTTGACCGTTACCTGCGGCAACAACGAAACGAACCGAGTTGTCGGGGCCTGTTTCAGGATCATCCGGCCCCGGGGCATACATGGGGGTGATATTTTCCAGATCAGTGCCGGAACCTGCAGCCCAGGTGGTTGTGCCGACCCCCTGGCCGAGCTGTTCGGTCACCGTGCAGCGGGTGGTCACCGGAACATCGGGGATGGTGAAGCTTTCTGCGTCGCCAATTGTTGCCTCCCCGGCTATACCGCCGCATGCATAAGAGAAGTCGTAGCCGTCGGCGGCGGCACCATCAACGATTTTACGCACCGTTATGGGGTGGGTTTTGATGTTGTATTCGGTGGCGGCCACCAGATCATAGGTGGGTTCCGGTTTGTCTTTCGTCGGAACGGGAACCACAAACCCCATGGTGTAGTCGGTGTTGCCTTTGGGTTCCGGGTCAATGCCCGATTCCCCGACGCTGACTTTGCCGTCGATACCGGCCAGGCCTTGCCCGTTGTCGTCGATGACGAACATCGTTTTCGGCGGCCCCTGCAGATAGGGGTCGTCGACCGGTGCCGGATTGGCAAGCGTGATCTCACACCAGGCGCCGGCCGGCATATTCACCCGGTTCGGTTTGATCAGTTTGCCGGTCGAATCCTGGGCGACCGGTTTGCCGAAGCCGTTTGTCGCCACCCGTTCGCCGCGTTTGAAGAAATCAGTCTGGCCTTTAGCGATCACCCGGTTCGGGGTGGATTTTTTCGCCTCAGCACTGGCCCAGCACCGGTAGGTGAAGGTGTTTTTGTCCAGCGCCTCCACATTCGGGGTCAGTGCGGCAGAGCCGAAACGCATACCGGAGATATTCACCGGCACCTGAACCCGGCTGTAGGTGTTGGTGAAGGTGAAAGAAGCCTTACCGTCGGCGGTGATTTCTTCCCTGGGCCGGTTGTCGTAGTCCGGGCTGGTCGACACGGTCAACTGGGCGGGAACAGCCGGGGTCCGTTCAGTCAGACGGCAGATCGATCCCACCGGAACAAAAGCGTTGTCAGCCGAGGACTTGGGAGGAGAACTCTTCTCTCCCGCCGCCACGGTGACAGTCACCGGCAGCGGGGCATCCGGGTCTTTGGAGGTCGAATCCACCAGCGTGTCGGGCCCCTCGCAGACATAGTCGAATTGGAAGTTGCGGTGGCTGTCTTCCAGCAGCGCCAAATCCTCGTCTTTTTCTGCAAGGTTTTTCTTCACCTTGAATGTGGAGCGCTGGTAGCTGTAGACGTTCAACACCGTCACCAGGCTGGGGGTGCCCTGCTTGACGGTGAAATCAAGTGAGACGTTGGAGTCCTTGTCGTGGGAAGCGTCAACGCTCAACGGCTCACCGGCCGCTTGTGCGCCGATACCCCAGGAAGTCTGTGCGTTGAGACTGGAGGTGTGGCGTCCACCGAAGCGCTCATTGTCGTAGTCAATGGATACCGGACCTGCCTTGTCCTGGTTGACGTGGCAGTTAAGCCCTGCCGGAACACCGTCAAAGGTGACCGAACCGGCATAGGCGGTATTACCGTTATCCGGGGTGGACACAACCAGATCCTCGGTGGCGGTAAAGGTTTCGCCGTCATCGCCTGTACAGGACAGGGTCACCGGGTAGGTGTGGCCGACCGGAAAACCGGTGGCCGCATCCTGGCCGGGGAGGCTCAGGCCCAGATTCACCTGCACTGATCCGAGGGAGCGCCGGAATGTGTTGGTGAATTCGGTTGCCACCGCTTGGTCGTCGACGACATCCTTGTCCACCGGGTCGGCCAGGGTCTGGATCAGCCGGGGATCAACCTGTTGTTTGGCCTCGGTGACCCGGCAGCTGGAGCCGCGGGGAATGTTGGTGAACCGGGCGGTACCGGATTCCGCGGAATCCTCGACCGGCCCGAAGGTGAGGCTGGTGGTTTCATTGTCACCGGTGACAACGGTGCACACCGCATTGAAGGTGAACGGGGTGGAACGGACTGTGTCTTTCAGTGCCTCGGGAATGGCACCGTTCGTTTCGTCGAAGGCGACTTTCTTCTCAACCGTGATGACCCCGTCGCGGATGAAATCCCATCCGGCGGATATGTCGACCTGCTGGCCGTCTTCGGGCACGGTGAATTTCACCGGCTTGCTCAGGGTTTCTGAGATAACGAATGTTTTTTCCCCGTCGGTGCGGGTCGGCGGCGCCTCGGCCTCCATTTTTTCCTTGTCGAATTCAACCGTGCACTCATATCCTGCCGGTGCGTCGGTGCTGACGAAGGTTAAGGTGTCCACGTCACTGCGCGGCTCAAACGAAAACTCGCTGTCTTTGCTGACTCCGGGATCGGCCGGATCCTGGCAGGATAGCGTTCCGTAGACCCTCTCAGGCGCCAGGTTGTAGGGGTCAGAGTCATTGAAGTGGATGCTCACCCCGGAACCCAACGGGTCGTAGGTGTTGGTGAGTTTGACGTTGTTGGCTCCCTCGGCAGTGATCCGCACACCCTCGGAAGTAATCGTCCGGTCGTTCTGGGTGAAGGTCTTCGTCCACGTGGTTCCGGTGGGCACAGCTTTTCCGGCGGGCAGGGTTTCTTCGATGGTGCAGGTTTTACCGACCGGGATCAGCATGTTTCCATTCCGGTCAGCTGCTCTGCCATCGGCGGGGCGGACGGTGATCGTCTCGTCTTTGGTGATGGTGGCGGTGGCGTTCAGCGGTACCAGTTCACCGCCGATAATGCGGGAGCCGCAGGCAATCGCCAGATCATATGTTTCCGGCAGGTTCGCGCCAGCTGTATTGTCGACCACCTGCTTGGTCAGTTGCAGGGTGCCGAACCGGTAGTCGTAGTTTTCCGCGATTGCAGCGGTGATACCGGTGTCCCCGGAGTTGGCGGGAATGGTCACTTCCACGGTTTTCCCGTCTGTGGCGTTGCCGGTGAAAATGGTGTTTCCCGGGACCTCCAGTGCATCTTTTTCTTCGGTGACGGTACACACCGATCCCACCGGAACCTCTGCCGCGGCCACCTTCTCGGCACCGTCGGCCAGGGTCACACTGCCGGAGGAGGCAACCGGTGGATTCGCACCGGGGATTTCACAGGAGAAATCAATGGTTGCGTCCTGTTTGGCCGCCGCGGCGGCTTCGCCTGTGACGGTGCGGGAGATCTTCAGCGGTGCTTTCTCGAAATCGAAGTTGTTGGTGACAGTAACCACCGCGTTCGAGTTGCCGTCGGCATCCTGGTTCGGCAGCACGAAGCTGGCCTGGGTGGGATCCTCCGACGGAACGCCGTTGACCGCGTACGACCAGTTCCACAGGTATTTGTCGTCGTCTTCGCTGTTCAAGCCGGAGGTCTCCACCAGGGTGCAGGACTGCTGCACGGGGAGATCCTTGTTGCTGGTTGTCTCGGCTTCGGAGCTTCCCTGCGGATTGACCGACAGAGGGTGCGCCATATCGCCGGCGGGATCGTTCTGGCAGCGGTAGGTGAACTGGTAATCGCGGTCACGGAAGAACTGGGCGGCCGGTCCCGTGACGACTTTGCGGACCGTCACTGTGCCCATTTTGGTGTTGTAGACGTTGTCGGCGAACACACTGTTGGTGTCCCCGCGGCCGGGCCGCAGAACAATGCTGCGAGTGTCTGCCGGTTCAGGACGACCCTGGCCCACCTGCCACCTTTTTTCGTGGGTCAGGTTATCGGCGTTAAACGGATCAGGTTCGGAGACCCGACAGGTCATGCCTGCGGCCACGTGGTCGATTTCCTCCGAGCGGCCGCTTTTGAAGGTGCGGGTGCCCGACCAATACTTTTCGTAGTCGGGAAAGGCCTGTTTGAGTTCCTCCTGTTTGTCCGCATCCTCGAACGCGCAGGCGTAGTCGAGGCGGAAGTCTTTTCCGGCCAGTTCCGGGAAACCGGAGGCATTGCCTTCGACTGCTTTGCCGAGCTTCAACGTCGTGTTGAGGTTGAATTTGCGGGACCAGGTCACCGTGCAGTTGACATCCACGGCATAATCACCGGCCGCGGGATCGTAGAGCGGCACCACAACTTTCGTTCCCGTCCGGCCACCCATGGTGACCGCTTCCGGGATGGGGGTGTACGGGGTGGTGTCCTCACCGACGGTCCTGCGGCAGGTCCAGGACGGGGTGTAGCGCAAAGCACCCTCGGCACGGTCGGGCATGGACCGGAAAATAGCCTGCTGGCTCTGATCATTGGACAGCAGCAGCGAGCCCTGGGTCGACACCGACAGGTTCTCGTCGTCGGTGCCGACCTCGGGCGCCATCGCCCGGGTGCTTCCCGAACGGAAAATATTCATGTCGAAATGGGTCTGGTCCCCGGAAATTTCGCCGAACTGCTCCACATTGGTGGTGCCGTGGGTGGCGGTCATCATCACCGCCAGGGCAATACCCTGGCCGTTGGGTGAATTCATGGTGACCCTGAACCGCTTCGGGTTTTCCGCCCCCACCATCCACATGCCGACGTTTCCCGCCACACCTTCACAGTGGACATCAGTGGTGCCGATGCCCCGCGGGCTGCCGCCGCACGGAGCCCGGAATCCGCGCGGGGTGAACACACCGATCTTGCGCAACGGCTTGTCGGAGGAGACGTCAATGCTCTCCCCCTGGTTGGTCGATTCCGCATCAGCCATGACGAAACTGAAGCTCGTGTCATGGTAGAGCCCGTCTTCGCCGCGTTCCTTCGCCGAGGTATTGGTGATCTCGACATAGGGGCTGTAGTTGTCACCGGTTCTGGACATCGCATTGAGGACGGTGGGCGGGTTGTCGGCGGTATCCGGGGAGACATAGTAGGAGCCGCCGTCTTTGGTGTTGCCGAACACCGCTTCCCGCCATGTCGGGGCCTTCAAAGCCTGCATACGGTGAGTGCCGTTGCTGTTTTCGTCCCTGATCTTCAGGGTGAACTTCACCCGGTAGTCGTTGGGGAGATCCAGGGTGATGTCCTGGCCGTCATCACTGCGGGCCTGATCAAGGTTCACTTGATCCAGCCGCAGCCAGCACAGTGATGAATCCAAAAAACCGCCCACCCGGAACTGGCACCCCTGCTTGTCGGCGGCCCCGGTAGCCTTCGGCGCACCGGGGCCGGTGATCACCAGCACGGGTCAACGCGAGCATAACCGCACAGACAAGCGAGAGGACTCGCCGCGAATGCTTGGTGAACAGGCTGCGGATACGGGTGGGGCGGATCGAGGTAGTCATAGTCGACGACTCCTTCAGAGTCTTTTGTGATGCGTCTCAGAATGTGAAAATAAAAAAACGCAAGGTAAAACAGGCCATCCGGCCTCTCGTAGGTCCCAGAGTACCCAACCCGCAGGCGAAACCCTAAATATCTTTAGCAGGTTAATTAATGTTCGGGGTGTCGTCTGCCCCCGGGGTAAAAGCCGTGCTGACCACCCGCAACCCCGGCCGGGTATGTGCCAGACCGGCCGCGGCTGCCGTCGGCGGTGGCATCCATGGGAGATAAAGCCGGCACGACCGGTTTTCGGTTCCGGCCGCACCCGACAGCGACTAGCCTTGAAAACATGAGTTCCTATTCGGATGATCTTGCCCTGGCCCTGCAGTTGGCCGATGCCGCCGATGCGGTGACACTGCAGCGTTTCGAAGCCGCCGACCTGACAGTCGAATCGAAACCCGACATGACCCCGGTCACCGACGCGGACACAACAGCGGAGGAAACCATCCGCGCCCTGCTGGCCGAACACCGGCCCGATGATGCGGTGCTCGGGGAAGAGTTCGGCGGGGACAAAGTCCTCACCGGCAGGCAGTGGGTCATCGATCCGATTGACGGGACGAAGAACTATGTGCGCGGGGTGCCGGTGTGGGCGAGCCTGATAGCACTGCTGGTCGACGGGGTTCCGGTGGTCGGTTGTGTCAGTGCCCCGGCACTTGCCCGCCGCTGGTATGCCGCCGAAGGATCCGGGGCGTGGCGCAGCTTCAACCGGCAGACCCCGAAAAAACTGGGGGTGTCGAAGGTGGCGGATCTGGCGGATGCCTCGATCTCGTTTTCGTCCCTGGAGGGCTGGCAGGCCCGCGGCACGAGGGAAAAATTCGTCCGCCTCACCGATGACACCTGGCGGCTGCGCGGCTTCGGGGATTTCTTCTCCTACTGTCTGCTGGCCGAGGGGGCGGTCGATATCGCCTGTGAGCCGGAGGTTTCCCTGTGGGATTTGGCGGCACTGGATGTGCTGGTGCGTGAAGCCGGCGGCACGTTCACCAACCTGGCGGGAACCCCCGGACCCGACGGCGGCAGCGCGGTGGCCACCAATGGGCTGCTGCACCACACAGTGCTTGCCCGTCTCGGCTAACCCGTAGCCTCCCCCACCGGCGGGTGGCCTGTTACCGGGCCATCTGTTACCCCGACAGCCGTGCGTGCCCACCGGTCGGCTGCCGCGGCACATAAAAACAGGCCCCGGCCACCAATCGAAGAAAGTGGCCGGGACCCCGGGTCACCGGTGACGGGTGGTCGTGCACCCGCCGCGGACATCTTTAGTTGTTGCCGGCTGCCAGCGGATCGGAACCATCCGGGGCAGGCAGGTGGAAGCCCGCCCCGTAGCCGCCGCGGGAGTCCAGATCCTTGATGATCGCGTCAATGGAGTGGGTGGTCACCGGGCTGAAGAACACGCCCTGCAGCGGGGTGCGGCAGGACATCTGGCCCTTCGGGATCAGCCCCCCGGAGACAATGCCGGTCAGCCGGGTGCCGTCCAGCATGGGGGCACCGGAATCCCCCTGCATGGAGCACACCTGCGACAGGGAGGTTTCGTCATCGGCCATAAACTGCAGCCCGCAGGTGCGGCCGGTGGCCACCCCGTGTTTGCACAGAAGCTTGTTCACCGACCGGTCCCAGCCCAGCGAATCGACGGTTACCCCGTTGTAGCTGCGGGTCAGCTGTGTTTTGTCACTTTCGAAACGGATCAGCGCATAGTCCTGCCGCCCGGAGTGGCGTACCACGTAGCCGATGGTGCCGATCGGCCAGGAATCAGCCGACAGCACCTCGTCGCCGGGGGCGCCGCAGTGCCCGGCGGTGATGCCGACCATGGTGCCTTCAGCGTCATAACCGGCCACGCCGAGGGTGCACAGGTTGTTCTCCCCCAAGTACAGCGGTGTTCCCGGCCCCACCAGAGCCATCTCCCGGGCTTCGGCAACGTAGGCTTCCCGCGGCACATCGGGGGCATGGAACCAGCTTCCCGCCACCCGGTGCAGCACCGGGCCGGGGTGAAGGGCCATGATCATCGACAGCGGATCGGATTTCCAGTGGTGGTTCGGGCCTTCCAGACGGGGCCTGATCGGCATCTGGAGAATATCCTCCGCCCCGTCAATGTTCGGGTTGCCCTCCACCGGAGCGGCCGACGCAGTCCGGCTGGGGGCCACCGGTTGGGGGGCCGGGGCCACAGCGGGACCAGCAGGATCAATCCCTTTGACAGGGGTGGGCGTCTGCTGTGTGTTGCCGGGTGTGGTTTTGGCGATACCGGCACCGATTCCACCGGTGGGAACAGCCTGCGTGACCTGCCGGGGAGCCGGGGCAGGGGCGGGAAGAGCCAGCCCGAAAGCCGCGGCGGCATCAGCCACGGCCTGTGCCCCGGCGGCCACTGCCGCATCCACGGCGGCCGGGTCGATCCCGGGCACGGTCACCGGGGCCGGCTGTGGCAGGGGTGCATCAACTGGATCTGCGGCGGCCTGCGGGGCGGCTGCGACGGCAACAGCCAGAATCGGCAGAACAACGAAACGACGGAAAAGGAAACGACGGGACATGAACCGGGAAACTCGCTCAAAGGGGTTGCTGGTGGCGTGGGGAAAAAGTAAGCCACACCAGCCACAGGCGCATACGCAGGAAAAACAGTGCGATCGAACAGATGGTGGTGGGGCGCGTGTGACAGGTGGTTACACCGGACATTGTTACATCCCGGACCGGTTTTTCCCGCCCCCACACGCCAATTGAGACACGGCCGTGACATAACCGCGTCCAGCGGGGCGAACAAACCGCATGTCGCCACCAATCCACCCCCGGTGAAGCCACCCCCGAACAAGGGGCCGCATAACTGATGTGGCAGCAGGCGGACGGCCCCGGCACGGCAGCCGGGGAACCCGCCGGAGGACAGCGGACAATCTGCCCGGCCACCACATAATCCCCCTGTCCACTCCCCCGGGGCGCTACCGGGGAGTGGACAGGGGGATCACCGTCACCGGCATACCGCAGCAGACGTCGTGCCTGCTGGGTGCCGGTTATTTGTTTCCTGCTAGTCGATATCGATGAGGGCTTGCCCGGCCTGCACCGATTCACCGGTGCCGACATTGATCGAGCCGACCGTGCCGTCGGTGGGGGCGGTGATTTCGGTTTCCATCTTCATCGCCTCGAGCACGAGCAGCACCTGCCCGGCGGTGATGGCTTCACCTTCCGTGACCAGAATCTTCGACACGGATCCGGCCAGGGGGGCGACCACCGCATTGGCGGACACCCCCTGGACGGAAGCGGTGGTGGGCGCAGCCGGGGTGTTGGTGTTGCCGCCGGTGAAAATCGAGCCCAGCTGGCGCTGTTCTTCCTCGACCTCGACTTCCACGGAGTAGGCCACACCGTTGACAGTCACTTTGAGTTTCATGGGTTGAATCGTTTCCTTGGGACAGTGTTTGTTCGGGTGTCGTCTACAGTTTTCGCGACTGCACGGCCTGCCGGCCCTGTGCCGCCCAGGTGCGGTGGCGGGTGAAATGCACGGCCTTGATCTTGCCGCGGTTACCCAGGTAAGCCGAGACCGCGGCCGAGATAGCCAGCAGCACATCCTCCGGGATCTCAACATCGGCGCGCTTTTTCAGCTCCGCTATTTCTGCTTCCAGGCACGCGATTTTCCGGTCGAGTTTTGTCAGCCTCTTGCGGTCGGCTTTGATCATCTCGACCAGGGCGGTCAGATCGACCTCCCCCGGTGTCCGGGACTGTCCTGCGGAGTGTGTCGGTGTGTTGTTTGCTGCCATGACGATTTACACCGGACCCAGTCCGTGCTTTTTGTGCGGCCGGTGGGCCCGCTTGTTGGCCAGCACTTCCAGGGCGAAGGCCACTTCTTTGCGGGTATCGGCTGGGTCGATGATGTCGTCGACCAGCCCCCGGGAGGCGGCCATGTACGGGGTGGAAAACGTTTCCCGGTACTGCTCGATCAGTTCGGCTTTGCGCTCATCGGGGTTATCGGCACCGGCGATCTCCCGGCGGAAGACCACATTGACCGCGCCTTCAGCACCCATGACCGCGATTTCGGCGGTCGGCCAGGCAAACACCCGGTCCGCACCCAGATCCTTCGAGCACATCGCCAGGTACGCCCCGCCGTAGGCTTTGCGCAGCACCACGGTGATTTTCGGCACCGAGGCAGCCGAGTAGGCGTAGAGCATTTTCGCGCCGTGGCGGATAATACCGCCGTGTTCCTGGGCGACCCCGGGCATAAAGCCCGGCACATCGACCAGGGTGAGAAGCGGAATGTTGAAGGCGTTGCAAAAGCGGATGAACCGGCTGCCCTTGTCGGAGGAGTTGATGTCGAGCACACCGCTCATCACATTCGGCTGGTTGGCGATCACACCGATGGTTTTGCCGGTGATGCGGGCGAAACCGACCACCAGGTTCGGGGCGAAGCCAGCCTGCACCTCGAGGAAATCCCCGTGGTCGACCAGGTGGGCGATCACTTCGCGCACGTCGTAGCCTTTTTTGCCGTCCGGCGGGACGATCTCGCGCAGCTGGTCATCGGGTTCCACCAGCTCGTCGGGATTGACGATGGGCGGTTCCTCGGTGTTGTTCTGCGGCAGGAAACTCAGCAGCTTCTGGGCGATGACAATCGCCTGCTCGTCGTCTTCGGCCACAAAGTGGATGTTGCCGGCTTTTTGCATGTGGGCATCGGTTCCACCGAGCTGTTCGGCGGTGACGTCTTCCCCGGTGACTGATTTGATCACGCCGGGTCCGGTGATGAACATCTTGGCGTTTTTGGTCTGGATGATGAAGTCCGTCAACGCCGGGGAGTATGCGGCGCCGCCGGCACAGGGTCCGGCGACAATGGATATCTGCGGGACGAGACCGGACAGGAACACATTCTGGTAGAACACCTGGCCGTAGCCGGACAGGGAATCAATGCCCTCCTGCACGCGCGCGCCGCCGGAGTCGTTGATGAAAATGAACGGTGTCCCCGTCGAGCCGGAGGCCTTCATCATGGCGGCGACTTTCTGGGACTGGCGTTCACCGGCGGATCCACCCATGACGGTGAAATCCTGGCTGGCGACATGCACCGGGCGGCCGAACACGGCACCGGTTCCGGTAACCACACCATCGGCCGGCATGTCGGCTTTGTCCATGCCGAAGTGGGTGGTGCGGTTTTTGGCGAAGGCACCGATTTCCTGGAAGGTTCCTTCGTCGATGAGTTTGGCAACCCGTTCACGGGCAGTCAGTTTGCCGCGTTCGTGCTGCTTGTCGAGTTTGTCCTGGCCGCCGCCGAGTTCGACCTTGCGGCGTTTCTCGGCGAGCTGGTCAAGCCGGTCCGCCATCGAGGGCGGGGGCGGTGGGGTGGTGCTCATAGCTAGATCAACCTCTTAGTTTTTTAATCAGCGGAAAAGAAAAAGTGGTGTTGCTTTCCCGGCACCGGCTAGGCCGGTTCGACACGGACCTGGTGGGACCGGCCGCCCAGCGACACTTTGTAGGTGATGGGTTCCCGAACCGCCTGGGCCCCGGAATCGGCGGCCTGTTTCTCGGCGGCGAGCTGCTCGGCGTTTTTGCCGACAGATATTGGCCCCTTGGCCCGGGTGGTGAAGAAACCGGGGGCCACACCGGGAAACAGGGCGTTGGTGAGCACATCCTCGTCGGTGCCGTCGAAACCGTCGAGGGCCTCGGCCTCGTCGCGCAGCTTGTCCCATTCCGGTTCCAGCAGGTCGGCGGGTCGACAGGTGATGGGCTGTTTTTTGGTCTGTGTTTTCGCCTGCTCGATCAGGTCGGGGTTGCGCTCCCCGATGCATTCGCCGTAGTAGCCGAGCATCAGGTCGGCGAATTCCGCGGTGAGCACCTTGTAGCGGCCCATCAGCACATTGAACACCGCCTGGGTGCCGACAATCTGCGACGACGGGGTGACCAGCGGCGGGTAGCCGGCGTCCTTGCGCACCACCGGCACTTCCCTCATCACTTCGTCAATCCGGTCACCGGCTCCCTGCGCTTTGAGCTGTGATTCCATATTCGACAGCATGCCGCCGGGAATCTGGGAGAGGAAGATGTTGGTGTCGACCAGGGTCTCGGACTCGAATTCGGCGTATTTGGGGCGGACTTTTTTGAAGTGGTCGCGGATGGTGATCAGCCGGTCCATGTCCAGCTCGGTGGTGTAGCCGGTGCCTTCCAGCATCTCGACCAGCGATTCGGTCGGGTTGTGGCCCGGCCCCAACGACATCGAGGAAATCGCGGTGTCAACCACATCGGCCCCGGCTTCAATGGCTTTCATCAGGGTGACCAGGGTGACGCCGGTGGTCGAATGGCAGTGGACGTTGATCTGGGTGTCATCACCGTAGGTGTCTTTGATACCGCGGATGATCTCGTAGGCCGGCTGCGGTTTGAGCAGCGCCGCCATGTCTTTCAGGGCAATCGAATCGGCACCCATATCCAACAGCCGTCCGGCCTGGGCGATGTAGCCGTCGACATCGTGCAGCGGAGAAGTGGTGTAGCAGATGGTTCCCTGGGCGTGTCCGCCGCAGTTTTTCACCGCGGCCATGGCGTGCTCCAGATTGCGGGGGTCATTCAAAGCGTCGAAGACACGGAAAACGTCCATCCCGTTTTCCTTCGACTTTTCGACGAACTTGTCGACCACCATGTCCTCGTAGTGGCGGTAGCCGAGCAGGTTCTGCCCCCGCAGCAGCATCTGCAGCCGCGAGTTGGGCATCAACTCGCGGAAGGTGCGCAGGCGCTCCCAGGGATCCTCGTTGAGGAAGCGGATGCAGGCGTCGAATGTGGCTCCGCCCCAGCATTCGACCGACCAGTATCCGGCCTTGTCAATGTCTTCGCAGATACCGACCATGTCTTCCATCGCCATACGGGTGGCCATGAGGGACTGGTGGGCGTCGCGAAGGGCAACTTCGGTAACTCCGATTGTTCGCGGGCTCATGCCCTCAACCGTATAGCCTGGCGGGGGTATCCGCACACCGCAGCAGATCAGCTGAAAAGTCCGTTTCTGCCCGATTATCCCCGCCCGGGAGGACTCCCCCCGCCACACTCACCCATACCCGCAGGTGACACCCCTGACACACACATGTTGCAGCACCGAAGTCGGGTTTACGGGGCAGCTGAAACCCGGGCAAAAAGTGAACAATATCGCATCATGAATTTGACCACTTATGTCTGTTTGTGCCCGTTTCCTGTCACCCGACGCTTCACCGGCGGCTACCCCGGGCGGGTTTTCCCGCCGGGGGGAAACATGAAAAAACCCGGCCCCGTTGCCTGCCGCGGCAAGCGGAATCGATGGCGTGCGGCGGCAGACGCAACGGGCCGGGCCACCGGGTGGTGGTTCCCGGTCTAGCGGATCGGGATACGCGGAACCTGGTGGCGCAGCATATCCAGCTGGCTGGAGGCACCCGAGGACAGGGAGGCGGTCAGCGAGTTGGGGCACTTGTCCGGGTTGGCGCCGCAGTAGGGGGCGTTGAGAACCGAGACAATGCCTTCCAGAAACACCACGGCAGCCAGAGCGCCGACAATGGCCAGTCCGCCGTAGCCGGACAGGTTGACGTCCTTGGAGGAGGCGTCGGTGTTGACGGTCGAGCCGTTTTTGTCGATGGTGGCGTTTCCTTCGGCGGCAGCCGTTCCGGTCATGCTGGTCAGCGCCACAGCGCCGGCCACGGCCACAGCGGCCATACGGGTACGAATCTTCATGGGGTTTCTCCTGGAATCAAAAAGGGGGCACCGAGGATCAACCGGCGCCAGAGGCACACGGGAGCGCCCTGACCGGTCACGGTGTGGTTTCCAACCTAGGAACTTGCCCGCCAGCCGTCAACAGTCGCTCCAGATCCATGTCTTTGACCTGCGGGAATGGCAGTTCGCCACCAACGGAGCCCACACCCGTGATGCTCCCTGTCCGCGTCCCCCGCACAGCCACCGCAGAAGAGGGGCAACCCCATTCGGGGGGGGCATCACAGCCGTTTATTCCATCACATATTCTTCGACCGTGAAGGTTGTTGTGCCTTTTCGACTGTCCTCATCAGCGCGCACCACACAGTGGGCGAGCGAAACAACCCGGCCACCGGGCGGACCGGTGCCTTAAATCAAGGGAGGAACAATGAACAAAAAACCGTGGTCTTTCTACGGCGCAACACAACCGGCCTGGGTGCTGGCTGTGGCGTGGCTGGCTGTTTTCGCCCTGCCGGTGATCACGTTTTTCGCGGTGCGCATCGACAACGGCTACGAGATGATTTTCATCTGCGCCCCGCTCACCGGCCTGGTGGCACTGGCCGCCGCCGTGAAGCTGCGCAGCTGGCTGCTTGTCGTGCAGGGCATAGCCGCCGCCTTGTTCTACTGGTATCTGGCCTTTTTGTATTTCGGCCTCATCCCCTGAAAAAAGCACACCTCAGCCCGCACCGGCCGACCGTGCCCCACTGTGCCGGGGACACGGGCACACACACCGCCGGGATATGCCCATCCACCGGCAGTATCTTTTCTTCCCCGGCCCGCCCCGGCGGTGTGAGACGACACACGGCCCGTGTCCCTGACAAGTGTCAGCCCACAGGACACGGGCCGGATTTTTTCCGCCGGACAACAGTGTGCGGCTGCCGCGGGCGTGGCGGTGATTCTATTCCGCCGCCCGGTGCCTGCCCTGGTTGAGGGCCTGTTCAGCCCTGGTTTTAAACAGCCGGGAGGCGATTAATGCACCGGTGAGCCGGTAGCGGGCCGGAATGGTATTTCCCCACATGCCGGCATGCACGGCAAACGTTATGTAGAGACTGCGGGCCGGATCCGGGTTGGCCAGCTGGTAGGCCAACAGACCGGCGGCAAACCCGGAGGCATCCCGCGGGCTGGCCGGATAAACCCCGACCAGCGGTGCTTTGGTCATCACTTCCTCGAATTGGGAGGAGATGGTCACCGATTCGGTCGGGGAGGGCGGCAAAATCATGGCGATGACCTGTCTGCCGTCGGCTTGCATCGCCAGTGCCCGGGAGCGTTCGATCAGTTTCGCCGACAGATAGTTCGGCCCCTGCAGGGTGATGATCGATTTGGTGACCGTCCCATCGGGCAACCGCCACGCCTCCGAGGGGCTGCCGGTGCAGCACAGCACCATGTCGTCGCGGGCCTCGGCAACAGCTTTGACCACGCAGTCGGCGGCAAGAGCGGTGTGCACGAACGCCGAACCCGGAATGTACAGGGTCGACAACACGGCAATGGGTCCTGGAATCGAGGCAATGAAGTCCGCGGTTTTCTGCGCCTGGGTGACCGGGTCACTGGCATCCGGCGGTGACAGAATCAGCCTGCCGCAGGCCCCGGCACAGTCGCGGACCAGTTTCACCCGGCCGGGGGAATCACTGCGTACCACAGCCACTACGGTGGCCCCGGCGTTAACCAGCCACCGCACCGGCGACAGCTGCGCACCGCCGCCGATAACCACCAGGGTGGTGCCGCGCAGGGACAGGCTGTCCGGATTGGCCGCCACCCAGTCCAGGGCCGCGGTGGCCGACGGCGTCATCGGCATCGGCGTGTCATAGGTGGTGATTTTCGCCGCCACCGCGGCCGCACTTGATTTCCGGTCGGCCTGCCCGGTGTCGGCGCACAGACCGTCGAGTTCGTCCTCACTCAAACGGGCGTCAGGATCAGTCACCGCCAGCTCGCCGACCGGGGTATCGGTGCCCGGCCAGGTGGCGGTGGTCGACAGATAGTCAAGGTAGCGTTCGGCGAAGGCGGGGGCCGCATCCACCGGATCCAGTTCAGCGATGGCGTTGAACACTTTCGGGTAGTCGCGGCGCCATTTGGCCACCGGCAGCCCGATGTTTTGTCCGGTATCAAAAGCACTGTCGGACAACAGCCGCATCACCCAGGCCGACGTCGATTGCCCGCTCCATTCCGGCAGCGCCAGGAAAAGAGCATCGTGGTGCTGGGCGTGACTGCCGTGCGAGGCATCCGCTGTGTTGTTATCGCCGTATCCCATACCGACAACTTTAAACAATCAAAACGTCTTCCGGTGCCTGTTGTCCCCCATTGTCCCCCG
>NZ_JAFLEQ010000005.1:90892-97987 GCF_017307055.1 Corynebacterium mendelii
CTGCCTCACCGGCCGTTCCGGTACGACAACTGCTGCACTAACACCCGTTAACTTAGGACTGCCTCGGCTTGTATAGTGGCCAGACAGCTGTGTACTTCACCGTCGCACAGTCATCAGATACTACCGCTTTTTCGACAAGTGAAAGTTGGATTTTCCACCATGACCTCCCCGGCACGTTTCGTGAAATTGGCCGCCGCCGCCACCGGCGCGACCGCCCTGCTGCTGACCGGCGCCTGCTCGTCAACCGACAGCGGCGACACCACGGCCGACACCGGCTCCGCCACCAGTCAGGCGGCGACGGACCCGACCACCGGCCAGACCACCGCCGCTGACACTGAACAAACCGCGGCCTGGCCGCGCACGATTGCCTCGGTTGACGGGGCCGGCAACCCGCAGGATGTGACCATCGAGGCCGAACCCACCCGCATCGTGTCGACCTCGGTGACACTGACCGGCGCACTGCTGGCCATTGATGCACCGGTGGTTGCCTCCGGCGGCACCAACCCCAACACCGCCGTCGCCGACGGCGAGGGCTTTTTCAAACAGTGGACCGCCACCGCACAGCAGCGGGGCGTGGAATCGCTCTACCAGGGCCCGGAAGCCAATATTGAGGCCATCGCCGCAGCACAGCCCGACCTGATCATCGCCTCGGCCAAGGGCAAAGATTCCGCCGCCAAGCTCTACGACAAGCTCTCGGCGATCGCCCCGACGGTGGTCATCGACTACACCAAGTCCTCCTGGCAGGAGATCACCACCGAACTCGGCGAAGCCACCGGCCGGGAAAAAGAGGCCCGGGCCGCCCTGGCCAAGTACAACGACCGGCTCGAGAAAGTCAAGGCCTCGATCACCCTGCCGCCGCAGCCCACCGACATCATCACCTCGCTGCCCAACGGCAACTTCAACTTCCTCACCGACAACCACGCCCTGGGTGCGGTGCTGAGCAAGATCGGCTTCGAGATCGCCGTTCCGCCGGCTGATCTGATCGCCCCGAACAGCCAGGGCAAAGACCGCGCCGACGTCAAGGGCGTGGCCAAGGAAAACATCGACAAGGCACTGACCGGCGGCACCCTGTTCGTGCTCAACGTCCGCGGCTCCGAGGACCCGATCGCAGAGCTGAAAGCCAACCCGCTGCTGGCCGGCAACGCCCTGGTCACCGGTGATAACGCCCATGTGCTCAACCCCGAGTTCTTCCGTATCGACTACTTCTCGGCGATGGATCTGCTCGACCACATCGAATCGCTCTACGCCACCGCCTAGCCCCACCAGCCACGGGGGAAGATCCGGCCCTAGTGTCACCACCCCGCCCCGTCCCGCCACCGCGGGCGGGGCGGGCACTGTCCGCCCGGGCCTGGCACCGTGTGTTTTTGTGCGCCCCCTTTGTCCTCCTACCAGCAGATAGTCCAGCTTGCCGCGATGCCCCACGCCACCTCACCGACACGTCATGCCCCTCCCACCGACGGCGGAGTTCACCGGCGCCGCAGCAGAGGGCTTGCTGTTTTGTCCGCACTGCTGGTTGCCGGTTTCCTCGCTTCCCTGGCCATCGGCGTCAGGACCATGGATCCGGCCACCACAATCAAAGCCCTGCAGTCGATCGGGACCACCCTGTCTGATCCGGCGGCCGCCGGCGGCGACTTCCGGGCGGTGGCCCAGCTGCGTTTCCCGCGCACCCTGATTGCCATTGTGGTCGGCGCCGGGCTGGGGGTGGCCGGGGCACTGATCCAGGGCCACACCAGAAACCCACTGGCGGATCCGGCGATTTTGGGCATCAGCTCAGGGGCCGCGCTGGCGGTGGTGTGTTCGGGGGCTTTTTTCGGCGTCACCTCGGTATTTTCCACCTCGGTGTGGGCCTTCGGCGGGGCGGTGGCCACCACCGGCCTGGTCTTCGCCCTGGCCGGTATCGGCGGCGGGCGGCTCAACCCGCTGACGTTGATTCTGGGCGGGGCCGCCACCTCTGCGGTGTTGACTTCCCTGACCTCGCTGCTGGTGTTGTCCAGCGACGACAATCTCGACCGGATGCGTTTTTGGACCGCCGGCTCGTTGGACGGCCGCGGTTTTGCGGTGCTGTTCGGCGTCACCCCGCTGATTGTGGCGGGGCTGGTGATGGCCCTGGCCACCGGGCCGCAGTTGAATCTGCTCAATCTGGGCGATGATGTTGCCGCGGGCCTGGGGGTCAACACCCGGCGGGCCCGCACCACCGGCATGCTGACCATTGCGCTGCTGGCCGGGGCGGCCACCGCGGCGGCCGGGCCGCTGGGCTTTTTGGGTCTGGTGGTCCCCCACATTGTCCGCTCCTTAACCGGGCCGGACTACCGGTGGATTCTGCCCTACTCTGCTGTGGCGGGCGCCGACATGCTGCTGGCCGCCGATATTCTGGGGCGGCTGATTGTCCGGCCCGGGGAGTTGCAGGCCGGTATTGTGCTGGCGCTGGCAGGTGCCCCCTTCTTCATCTGGCTGATCGCGAAGAAACGGGTGCAGGCACTGTGACACACACCAATTCCCCCCACCACACCACCGCCCTGACCGGGCCGGATGACCCGGCGGCAGAGACCACCACCCGCCCGGTTTTCCCGGGTATCCGCCTCATGGGGGTGACCAGCCTGTGGCGGCCCCGCCATTTCTTCGCCGTGGTTGCACTGGCCGCCGTAGCCGTCGTGGTATCCGCCTGGTCGATCGGCCGGGGCGACTACCCGATGGGTATCGGCGATGTGTTCGCCGTGGTTGTCACCGGTGGTGGCACCCGCCTGGAGCATCTGGTGGTCTTCGACTGGCGGATGCCCCGGGCCGCCACCGCCCTGGCCGTCGGCGCCGCGTTGGGGATATCCGGGGCACTGACCCAGTCGGTGACCCGTAACCCGCTGGCCAGTCCCGATATTTTGGGGGTGACCGATGGTGCTTCGGCAGCGGCTGTGACAGTGATCATTGTCGGTACCGGCACCGGGGCCACCGGCACGGGACTTCTGGCCGGGATCGGCGTCTCGGCGGCGGCTGTCGGCGGCGCTGTCGCCGCCGCCCTGGCTATCTGGGCGATCGCCTGGCGCGGCGGCGTGGACACCTTCCGCATGGTGCTGGCGGGCATTGTCATTGCCGCGCTACTGAAAGCCTGGATCACCTATCTTCTGGTCCAGGCCAACATCGAGGATGCGGCAACCGCCAAATTCTGGCTGGCCGGTTCCCTGGCCACCGCCTCCTGGCAGCGGCTGATCCCCATCACTGTCCTGCTGGTGGTGGTTGCCGCCGGTGCCGGGGTGGCCGCCCGGGTGCTCAAAGCCCTGGCACTGGGCGATGACACCGCCACTGCCCTGGGAACCGGGACTGCCGCAGCCCAGGTGGCGCTGCTGGCGGTCGCCGCCCTGTTGGCGGCCGCGGCCACCGCCACCGCCGGGCCGATTGCGTTCGTGGCTTTCGTCGCCCCGCAAACCGCGCTGCGGCTGACCGGTGCCGCCACCCCGCCGCTGGTGGCCAGTGCTGTGACCGGCGGGATCATTATCGCGCTCGCCGATATCGCCGTCCAGTGGCTTCCCAACGCCATGCCGGTGGGGCTGATCACCTCCCCCATCGGCGGGCTGTTCCTGCTGTACCTGTTGATCAACAAAAACAGAAAGACCACCTCATGACCGCCCCTTCCGCCCTGATCAACGCCACCGGCATCCAAATCGGCTACGGGCGCAACGTCATTATCGACGATCTGTCGGCCAGCTTCCCGCGGGCGGCGATCACCACCATCATCGGCCCCAACGGCTGCGGCAAATCCACACTGCTCAAAGCACTGGCCGGGCTGCTGCCGCACACCCGGGGCACCATTGAGCTTGAAGGCAAAAATCTTTCGGGCTACCGGCGCAAACAACTGGCCACCACCATTGCGGTGCTCCCCCAGTCACCGGTCGCCCCGGAGGGTCTGGTGGTCGGTGATCTGGTGCTGCGCGGCCGTCACCCGCACCAGTCGTGGATCAACCAGTGGTCAACCACCGATGAAGATATTGTCGGCCAGGCCATGACCATGACCGGGGTGGCGGACTTGGCCGACCGCACCCTGGACAGCCTGTCCGGCGGGCAGCGGCAGCGGGTGTGGATCGCGATGGTGCTGGCGCAGGAAACCGGGGTGCTGTTTCTGGATGAGCCGACCACCTATCTGGACATGGCGCATTCCATCGATGTGCTCAACCTGGTGAGGAAACTGAAAAACACCGCCGGTAAAACCATCATCATGGTGCTGCACGATCTGAACCTGGCGGTGCGTTACTCCGACCATCTGGTGGTGATGAAAGACGGGGCGGTTCACGCCACCGGTTCCCCGGAAACCATCATCACCCCGCAGCTGCTCAACGACGTCTTCGACATGGAGGCCGTGGTCACCGACGATCCGGTTGTCGGCGGCCCGCTGATCGTGCCCGCCGCACCGGCGGACTAGACGAACAAAGACAAACCGTGCCGGCAACCCGGCACGGTTTTCTTTTTTTGTTTTTCTCCCGCCCACCAGGTCGGTGTGTGTCGTCAGCGCCCGGCCTGCCGGTCATCGAGCAGCACAATATCGAGATCATCGTCGTCGTCATCGCCGCGGCGGCCCGGATCCTCAGCGGAATCGGCGTCGCTGTCAGCAGCGTCGTCGGTGTCGGCATCAATGACAGCAGCGTCGTCAGTGGTGTCGGTGAAAAACCAGTCGTCAGAGATCACCACTGTCGGCCCGCGGTCCCACCAGCAGCCGATGGCTGCCCCGGCAGCCACCGCAGCGGCCAGGGTCACAGCCGGAACGGCCACCAGCGGATGCAGCACCAGTCCGGTGATATCCGATAGGTAGTGGGCCAGGCCGTAAGGCAGCATCCCGGCAACAGCGACAAGCAGGGCTGTGGATCCGGCCCGGCGTCTGGTGGCGACAGCGGCGGCCCCGCCCCCTGCGGCGCCGACGACAACAACCACCAGGCCGGTGGCGCCCGCGCCTGCGGCGGTATCGTCAATGGCCAGCCGGCCGAGCAGCCACTGCGAATTCGCTCCTGTCAGCCAGGCGCCGAAAGCACCGGTGACACTGGCAAAGACCCACATGGGAAGACGGTTGCCGCCACTATTGTCGGCCGCGTAAAACACCGCCGCCCCCACCAGCACAATCACCACCGCGGCAACTCCGCCCGGCCAGGTGGTCTCCGGATTGACCAGTGCATTGTGGATGAACAACCCCAGTCCGACCACCGCCACGAACACGCCGATGATCCACCAGCCGATCACCGGAACATTGCGGGTCCAGCTCAACGGCTGCTCGAGGGCCGCCGTCACCTCGTCCCGGGATTTCCGGGACGTGGCGGAAGAAGCGGGTTCAGTCTCCGGGTCGGCCTCCGGCCGGGGCTGGTGGTGGGTGGGTGTCGCGGCGCCATCAATATCGGTGGTGTTGACCATGATGCGGCGGACCACCACAATCAGCCCGATAACCATGATCACGCAGGCGATCACCAGGGAACCCGGGCCCAAAAGCAGGCTGGCCCAGGCCGGAACGAAGGTCATCAGCCCGGAGATCATCAGCCCGGCAAGACCCACCAGCAGCACCGACCAGATCACCGGTTTCATCGACGGGCCGGAAAACACATCGGCTTTGATCGCCAGCCGGGTTTTGCGCATGAAATGCACCGCCAAAAACAGCAGCGCCACAATCGGCAGCAGCGGCACCGGATACGTCGGCGAGGTCGGTGACCCGATGGCGATGATCGCCACCACAATCCAGGCGTAGCGGGCCGCGGCCGATTGCTCCCGGTCGAGGAAAAACGCGTGGACCGCACCGATCAGGGCGGTGATGCACAGCAGGGTGGCGATAGCACCGTAGCCCATGATGAGCAGTCCCGGACCGTAGCCGGACTGCGCGGCAACCGGCCGGGAGACAACCGTCCACCCCCAGTCAGAAGCAGCGCCGGACTGGAACAACACCAGCAGGCTGCGGCCGTGGCTGACCAGGGCCACCGCCACCCCGACTGCCGCCACCAGGGTGGGGATACCGGAGCGCCACAGGGTTTTTTCCACTTCCTGGGAGCTTTCCCCGTAGGCGGTCACCAGCGTGGTGTCGATCAACCGGGCGGGCGCGCCGACAACAGCCAGCGCCAGAGCCAGAAACACTCCCGCGGAACCGATCATCTGTGTGTCCCACACCCCGACATCCAGATGGGTGACAGCCATCGCCCACGCACCACCGGCAACGATGATGCCGATCACCCCGGCCCGGGCCGGGGTGGTGGCGAAACGCCAGCACATCCAGCAGACATAGACGGCCACCGCACCGTAGAACACCGGCGGGATGACCGGGCCCATCATGCCGATGGCCATATCGGGCCGGATGACGATCAGGGAGCCGAAACCGGCCAGCGTCAAACCGGCCACAGCCGCACCGGCACGAATGAGATTGTCCCGGAAATCACCGACGAATCCGCGGCCGCTGTCGAGCCAGCGGCCACCGTCGGTGGCCATCCGCCCGAGCATGAAACCCCCCACAGCCCCACCACCGGCACACATGACTGCTTCCGTCATCCACCGGAACCCGGCCACCCACACCACCGTGGCAACGGCGAGAACCGACACGGCAACCGCACCCCACACAGCCAGCTGCCGCAGCCGGGGAATCACCCCGATCACGATCGACAGGGCACAGGCGGCCACCGACGCGGCGAAGGTGGCGGCAAAAGCGGTGTGGTCGTAGATGATGCCGGAACCTGCCGGGGCACCGGCCTGGTGGACCACCGGCAGTGAATACCAGTGGGCCACCCGGTGGATCAGGGCCAGCCACCACGTGGAGGCCACAATGGCGAGCACCGCACGCCCGGCCGTCGACGGCTTAGGAATGGCCGTGAACGTCTGGGCATGATCTTTGCTGGACATCGGCGACGGTCCTCGCTTCCGAAAAGGTCTGGGTCAGGGCCGCGAAAGGTAAGAAAATACGGCGGGAAAGATAAGCTCCCCAAGACAAAAGTCTACGACAGATAAGACCCACGGAAATAGCCGCGATCGCCCGGGGCGGGAAAAACTCCGGGCGATCGGGGAAAAATCACTATAGTGCCTCGTCTGCTGTGTGGGTTCGTCCCAGGTCGGCGAAGACATTGAAGTTCATCACGAACGCGTCCCCGG
>NZ_JAFLEQ010000006.1 GCF_017307055.1 Corynebacterium mendelii
CCTCACGCAGAACACGCTCCCGGGTAACCGCATCCACCGGCAGAGCATCCAACGCCGCACGGTAACGGTCCTTGTACGGCTTGACCTTCCCGATACGGTCAAAGCTGTAAAACGACAACACACACCCATCCAGCCCGTAATGACGCTGCATCATCCGGGCAATCACCTGCCCACCGGACAAATCCCCCAAATAACGCACATAATGATGCGCAATCAACCGCGCCGCATCCTTGTCAGCCGCAATCTCATCCAACCGGTCAACATAAGCCACCACCGCCGGAAGAGCCGCCACCTCGCAACGCCACCCCGCCCGGCCATGCAGCACATCCAGATCATGCTCCAGCGAACCCACCCGCTCCAACACCGGATCCACAATCGACGCCGCCAGCGGATCATCAGCCACCGTCCGCGCCGCGTTCTCCAACGCCCGGTAGATAAACCACGACTGCTCCTGCAACGACACAAACGCCGCAACATCCAAACGGCCATCCATCAAATCCTGCATGAAACTGGAATGCTCGGCACGGGCATGCGCCCGCGCAGTCGACACCTTCAACGCCTTCGACAAAGGCAACTGGTCAACACTGGCCTGCATAGCGGTCGTCATAATCTACCCATCCACTCCCGGAACATATAAGAGGCTTCAAAAAAAGGGGACCATCCCCCGCGGGACGGCACAAAGAGCCGCCCTGAAAAACACTCACACCAGACTAACTTAGGTTCCCCTTGCC
>NZ_JAFLEQ010000007.1 GCF_017307055.1 Corynebacterium mendelii
GCGCGACGCTTCGGAGGAGTTCGAGTCGTCTGCGTGTGGCTTCGACTGCCCCGTTGGATACCCCCTTGTGCGGAAGAGACGCTGTGATCTCGGCTCGCTTGGGTTTGCGGGTTCTCGGCTCAGCTGAGTTCACGTCGCTGATCGGCGGGGCTTGATCGATCTTGTCGACGAGCTTGGTGAACGCGAATTGGGCGATTTTGCGGTTCGGGCAGTTGTATATGGCGATGGCCTGCTGGTAGAAGTAGTGCACCCCATCGACCTCGACATACCGCTGGTCTGAAAAGACTGTTTCAAGCTTCACTTTCTGATACGGCTTCAATCCACCCTGGTCAGTAGCGCACGCCTGGCCGTGTACAGGGCCTTAGTTTTACGGCCACGATGACCATGTACCTTGGTGTGCCCGCCGGCAGGCCTTGTCGACAACCTCGCTTTAAACCAGTAAGCGACATGGCAAGTGTCCATCACCGGTGTCGCTTCGGGAAGCTGCTGAAGTAGCTGCTGTCTTGTACCTGGTGAATCCATCCATAGCGATGACATCGACTCTGTCCCTTCAACTCCTGGTCACGCTGTTGAATCTACTGGGACAACACTTGTTTGGATCGGCCCCGGAAATAACATCCAACAGCCTGACTCTGCCAAGTTTCGGGCCTTGGAGCCAGTCACAGGGGTCAGATCAACAATGATGGTGACAAAACTCGGGGCCCCTTGCCCCCGCTCGTATTTCCACTTGTGCTCATCGACCCCGATGATCTGCACGTGATCGAAGCGGTGCGGGTCATCGAAGATGAGGTGTTCCGCCTCCTTGAGCCAGCGGAGTGTGGATCGTATGCCACGACACTCCCAGTGACGCTCACGTGGCCGACTGCCAGTTGTACCAATCCGTAGGTGATACAGCGGTCGATGAAGCCGGGACGGGGCCGGGCACATTCGAAGAGCTGGACCCAGATTTTCCTGTCACAATCGAGATTGCCGCAAACATACCGGGGCACTGTGAACACCAGTTTTACCGGGTGTCCGAACGCCGGAATATCTGTGAGCCGGCGAACCACATGATCGCGTGAGTTTCCCGGGCTGCCCGCAGTTCGCACACCCGTTATCAATGGCACTGGGATGACAGTGCACCTGGGTGGTGTTGTCGCCGTCGATCAGGCCTGAAACGACTGTCAACCCGATCTCGGCGGTATACGGAGAATGATATCTGTAGCGGATCAACTCACAGTGACCATGCGCCCTTGGTGTTGTCAGATACACGGCTTGAACACTTGTCATCTCGGACACCAAGGGCGCTTTTATTGTTGGCGGC
>NZ_JAFLEQ010000008.1:0-6404 GCF_017307055.1 Corynebacterium mendelii
CAACACCCAGCGCGGGAACTCATGCTGCCCAATCGACCCGCCACCCAAGTAGTCGAGCGCTTGTTCTTCTGCTTTGTCGAGATCTTTGCCCAACGACTTCGCTTCACCAATCACCCGGCCTGACCAGAACAAGTCAATGCTTCCCGTGTTGCCGGTGGTGGCCCGTGTTGCGTCCTGCTCGAAAAGATCAATACGTTCGGGGATCACGCCGAAGCAGCGGAGCAGACCGGACCAGTAGGTCTGGGCATACGTCGATTCAGTGTGCTTGGTGTCTTCCTGTTTCCACCGGTCGACCTTCTCGCTCCACAGGGCGGAGAATTCCTGCAGCTTCTTGCGGGCGGTCGTACGGTCGGTGGTCAGCGTCGTGGTACTCACAGGGTGTCTTTTCTTATTTCAACAAGCGGTGGAGATCCATGCACCGCAAACAGTGATTTGTGGTTTTTGGTTGGGAAATGTGAAATTGTCACCCCACTTATTTCCCGCCGCGCAGACAACCTGTGTGTGGTGGTTGTTGTTGCCGGTCTGGGCGTACGGTGACTGCCGTGGCGGTGGGGAAACCGGCGGTGATGTCGGGCGGAATCTAACAGAAAACCCGCAGAAGAAAGCACATATTTTTAAGGTAAGTCACCGGCGGGATTAATGCTACACAGTCACTCCGAGATGGCGATCGCCGTGACAGTTGGCTCCGGTCCCGGGAAACGTCCAATGATCCCGGTTCATGCAGAAACATGGTGTTTCACCAGCTGCCCGGACTTGGTGAAGGAAACAACCCCTAGCGCAAACAACATGGACAGGGCGAGGGCAAACCAGTCGAAGGTGATTGTCGCGTCCCCGTCAGATTCATCTGAATATGTGGAATACCGTTCCCAGAGTTCACACACGGTGGCCGGGGTCTCCAGAAGGGAAAGAATACCGGCCCCCACAGTCAGCAAAGCCCGGTCGGGATTGATGTCTTTGTCGGGCAGCAGCATCGGATGAAAGCACCTCCATCGTTGTGGGCTGGTGGCTGCTTGCGCATCACCGGTGTGGCACAGTCTAGCCAGCACCGCGCGATGGATAACCCGATTGCGGGCGGGACCTGATCGCTGATGCGGCAAGAGCTTTTCAGCCGGGAAATAAGACGCTGCACCCGCCCCTGCTGGTTGCAGGGGCGGGTGCAGCGGATGGTTACTCAGTTGTTTTCGGGGGAGTGCGGGACAAGGGGCTAGCCCTTTTCCTCCGGCAGCCACATATGCCCCGGGTTCCACCAGCCGGCGCGGGTGACCTTCTCGTGGGTGATTGTTGCTTCCTTCGGGATTTCACCGCGGCCATTGGTGCGCACAAAGTAGCGTTCCAGCGAACCCCAGTCACGGTGCCAGTCGTGGTTCAGATAGGTGGGCAGCTCAATAGAGGACGACACCGCCTGGCTGACGGCCATGATGCCGCCGCCGTCGTAGCCCTGCCACTGGGAGTGGGTTGTTTTCGCCTCATGGTCGGGGCTGATGCGCCACTGCGGAACCTCGGTGACGCCACCGTAGTGGTAGAAGGGCCGCTGGCAGGGGAACTGCAGGGCGGTGGTCCAGTCGATCATGGCCGGTTCATTGTCGGGAATGAACTCGTTCATGTTGACCAGTTGCGGCACCCGCGGCGGGGTGAAGGCCAGCCACTGTTTTTTGTCCAGCGACAGGTCGCTGGCGACGATACGCACCACATTGGTGCCTGCGGGGAAAGCGTCCATGGGCACCCGCAGGTTGCGCCACTGCGGGGAGGCACCGACATCGAAGGGTTCGATTTCCCCGGTGTCGGTGATGGTGCCGTTGTCGTCCATGCGGCCGTATTCGACCACCAGCTTCTGGCCGTCCTGGTGGACCCCGTTTAAGTCGTGGTGCTCGATCTTCCCGGCCGCCGAGATCACCAGCACCGGGGTGTCGGGGGTGGCGTCGGGCAGGTGGAACCACACGGTGGTGTCCTCGGCCGGGAACTGCGGGCCGTCGGTCCAGGAACCGACGACGGGTACTTTCCGGTAGTCGATGCCGAAGGGCAGCCGCGCCCGGGAACCGTTGATGCCGATATCGTGCCTGACACCACCGGTTTTACCGGTTTCCTGCCCGGCTTTGTCCGGGTTGTCGGAGTCATCGGTCACGCCGGTGACCGCGCCGACCGGTTCATGTTTGCCGATATTCGCGTTCGGCCCGTCCAACGTGATCGCCGGCGGCAGCTTGTTGGCTTCGAAACCACGGACATCACCGGCTTCCAGGGACCGGCCCAACGGCACCCCGCCGACCGGCTGGAGGAAGCTGTCGTTGGTGTTGGTTTCAACCATCACGTCGCTGGCCAGCGAACAGGACTGCCCGGCGAAGGTCCGCAGGTTACCCAGCCCCACCGAATAGGCCGGGTACTGGGCGACGAAACCTTTCGCCAGGGATGCCATGGAAAACAGCACCATCAAGGTGGTGGCCACACACAGTGGCGCCGCCACCAGGCCGTCGAAACGTTTCAGCCCCCCGGCTTGTGCCCCGCCACCGGATGGGGTGCGGCGGGGACGCCCGGACATTGACGCCCGCGCGGAGCGCACATCACCGGCGAAGGACTGCACCGCGGCGACCAGCAGCACCAGCAGGGCGATGACCAGCATGACGTTGGTGGCCTGCACATGCCGGTACTGGATGGTTTTGTCGTACCACGGGATGCCGTAGGAGGAGATGTACCACCAGCCGTTGGTGCCGGCCAGGGAAAACGCCAGCACAAACAGGATCGCCCCGATGAACAGTGTTTTGTTCCGGGCGCTTTTCAGGGCGAACTGGCTGACCGCCACGGCGGCCAGCCCCGCCAGGGCGGCACCGATCCCGGCGTAGACACCGAAGTGGTGGGTCCACTTGGTGGGGGTGAACATCATGAAAAACAGGGTGCCGAAAAACACCATGAGCAGCCGGTTGGACGGTCCCTGCGCCGAGCCGGGCACACGGCCGTTTTTCAGCACGCTGGCAAGCACCACGGCCAGGTAGAAAAACAGCATCAGCACCGGGAAGCGGCGGGTGAACGATCCGTCGGGGTTTTGCAGCATCAGGGTGTAGTAGCGCACCCATTCCTCGAACCAGGCCAGTGACGGGCCGATCCAGCCGCGCACCCGGATTGATTCGAGCACGGTGGCCAGTGTCTGGTCACCGAAGACAGCGAGCAAAATAGCGGTGCCGGCAGCCAAAAAGGGGCTGAGCATCGCGGCAACGGCGGTCAAGGTCCGGCCCCGTGTCGCACCGGGACCCGCCCCGAAAAGCGGCAGCCTGCGGTAGACGATGCGGATCAGCCCCGACAGTCCCGCCAGCAGGGCGGCCACCGCCATCAGCCCCGTCGGGCCGGCCCCCAAAGAAATGGTGGCGATAATGACGCCGACGGCAAAGGGCAACAGCCGGGAGGTGGCGATGGCCCGTTCAATCGACAGCCACGTCAACAGCGCCCCCAAGGCGATGATCGGCTCGGGGCGCAGGCCATTGTTGTAGACCATCCAGAAAGCCAGAAACGCCGAGGCGGCGGTCCAGTGGGCGACTGCGCGCCGGTTGATTTTCGCCCCCAGCCGGGGCAGGACTTCTTTGGTGATGCACCACCAGGTGATGATGCCGGCCACGAAACCGGGAAGCCGCATCCACATCGAGTTGGTGGATACCGTCGTCATGGCGCCCAGCAGGTCATAGTAGGGGGCGCCGAAGGGGGATTCCGGCACCCCGAACCACCGGTAGTAGTTGGCCATGTAGGTGCCCGGCCCGGATTCGCGGGCCATGGTCAACAGGTACCCGTCGTCGGAGGTGTTGGCACCCATGACATACCAGTAGACCAGGACCAGCACCACGAGGCTGTCGAGCACAGTGGGTTTGAACCAGCCGACGGGGAAGAACCTGCGGGAACCCCGCCCATCCAGCCGGTCGATGCGGTGCAGCGACCACAGGGCGGCAAGCAGCATGATCAGCCCGCCGTACATGGTGATGTATTTGATCAGCGACGGGGAGGTGGTGAAACGGGAGTTGATCTCCACATGGGCGGCCAGGCCTGCTTGTTTCAGGCTTTCGGCGTCATCGCCGTCAAGATCGGTGTAGATGCCGGTCAGCTGCGGGCGGAGATCCTCGTCGATGGTGGTGCCGAACGGTGTGCCGTCGTCTTTTGTGGCACCGGTGACGCCGACGGTGGTGCGTTGCCACGTCGAATCGATGGTCACCGCGGCTGAATCGGGGAGTTTCCGCAGCTGCTCGCCGGGGATTTCCAGCGGCACTTTATCGCGGATGATCACATCCAGCCCGGCCGGTGTCAGACGGACGAACAGGCCCCTGGTGGTTGCTTCCTTGGAATCTTTCGGCAGCGTCGACAGCACCGTGGTCTCACCCTCGGGCATGTCGCGGAACGCCTCGATCGGCACGGTGGCCGTCATCGCCTGCGGGGTGTAGCTGATAAGCGGCGCGGTCACCGATGAAAGATCATCATCCTGCGGCCAGTCAAAGGAGGTCTGGTCCTGGATGACCGGCAGGAAGGGGGTGAGCACGAACAGGACGAATCCGACCAGCCCACTGAGAATCGAGACACGTGTCAGTGTCCGTGTCGCGGTTTCCGGGGCAGGTCGGGGTGGTGTTTTCGTTGTCGGCACGGGGTGTAAGTCTAGTGGATTGCGGTATCGGTTTTTTCAATCACCACCACGAAGGGGCCCATCTGGTGGATATCCCACCGGGCCGGATTGTCCGCGAACACCGCCGGATTGAAATAGACGCCGCGGAAACGCACATTCGGATCATTGGGGTAGATGTCCTCGGCGATGTCGTATTTCCAGCCGGTGGCGGTGTCGTCGGCGGCGCCGCGCAGCAGGAAGACCTGCGGTGCCGTCCACGGGGCGGTATCCAGTGCCCGGGCGAACGCGGCCGGTTCCGACAGCGAGGTCCAGGAGGTTTTCGCCCAGGTTTCTATCTGCTGGTTACGCCGGTCGAACTGGCCCAGCGGGTTGGCGTAGTGGCTGGTGAAAGCCTGGAAACCACGGTAGGGGTGGTAGGACAGGAAGTTCAGCTCGTCGGTGAGCACCACCGTGTCGCGGGGTATGTAGCCGTGGGCGCGGATTTCGTCGTCGATGAGCCGGTACCACTGTCCGGAATCCGGCGGATACCTATCGGCCCGCACCCCGTTGCCGTCGGTGTCGGTGTAGGCCAGGTCAATGGCGGTGGCGTTTTTCAGCGGAATCGACTGGGCGTAGCCGATGCCGGCGGCGGCCAGCACCACCATCATCACCTGGGTGATGCTGCGCCCGGCCGACCGGGTGATTTGTGCCGGGTACAAATAACTCACCCCCGTCAGCCGCAGTTCCGCGATCGCCAGCACCCCGGCGGTGGCCAGCTGCATGATGATGACCACATCCATGCGGAACCCCAAAAGAGTGCGCCCGGCCAGGGTGGAAATCATGCTGGCCAGAACCCACAGGTAAAACACCACCAGGGCAATGCCCATGGCCCGCACATCCCGGTCGACGGCCCGGACCACCAGATAGACCAGGCCGAGAAAACACAGCACGCCGATGGCCGACCAGGACAGCATCGGCAGCGGGACGGTGGCGCCCTGCAGGGGAAGATAATGGTTGGCCGTTGCCCCCGACGAGGGGCGGTGGGTGATGTAGCGTGCCCACAGATACGGACCCCACACCACCGACGCTATCGCCATCGAGGACAGCCCGATGACAATCAGGCGGACAATCGGCCACCACGACCGGTCGGTGACCAGGGCGAAGATCACCGCCACGCAGATCACGCTGAGCGCCAGGGCCGCGGTGTAGAGGGTGTACATCGACGCCGATACACCCAGATAGATGATCAGCCCCACCATGGCGGCCCGGTGGCCGTCAATGGCCCGGCGCACCAGGATGGTGGCCGCCGGCACACCCAGGGCAATAATCGCCGCATACGGTTCGGTGGCCGCACACACCAGCACCACGCAGGTGGAGGTCAACGCGATGGCGGTGGCCACCGGCAGGCAGCCGCACAGCCGCCGCCACACCGGCACCAGCATGCAGCCCGCCGCAGCCATACTGACCAACGCCCACGGCTGGAAGACCTGCCAGCCGGGGATACCCAGCAGACCCGCCAGCCTGCCGCCGGCGAAAAACCAGCCCGCCGGGTAGAAACTCGGCATGCCGAGATAGTTCATGTCCGACAGCCGCCACGAATCCGTCATCCGGGTCAGAAACTGGGTGCGGAAACCCTGGTCGACGGTAATGCCGTCCAGATACAGGGCGGTCGCGGCCAGCGGCAGACCGGTGGTTGTCACCACCAGCCCGGCCGGTGACAGGTAGCAGGCCATAACGGTGGCTATTCGCCGCCAGGCCGGCCGCACCGGCCGGGCACGCACATCATCGGCAATATCGCGGGTGGGGTGGGTGCCGGTGTCGTGGTGGGGCGGCTTCC
>NZ_JAFLEQ010000008.1:6411-27330 GCF_017307055.1 Corynebacterium mendelii
GACGCCCGGCCGCCCCCCGGGGGAGACGGCCTGCCGCCTGTTTCTGCGCCTGGCCGCCCGGGCGGTACGGCGGCTGCGCCGGGTGGCCCGGGCGGCGCGGTCGGCGTCGGTGAGATGCTCATCGCGCACCCACAGGTAACACAGCACAGCCACCACGGCGATCACGGCCACCGATCCGGCAGCCGACAAGGCCTGCGTCACCTGGGAGGCGCCGTAGGCCGGCAGGCTGGTCTGTTTCAGAATCAGCCACACCACGAGGGTGGCCGCCCCACCGCCGCAGCCGGCGCCGATGATGCCGGTGACGGTGTGTTTCAGGGTCGTCGCATCGGTGGTGTAGTCCTCCCCGGCCGGATCGGCCGTGAGCCAGTCGGGCCGGGGGGCAGCCTGCTGCGGGTACGTCATGGACACCAGTTTCCCACATACCGGCCGCCCCGTCTGTAAGAGCCCGCAACCGGCCGGGGGCGCGTGTGCCGCCGGGCCTAGAATGGGGAAAACCGGTTGTCCTGCCCTGTCGGCGGGCCACCGGGGGAGCGGCTCCGTTTCTTCTTGCGCACCACCACCGTCTGCCCGGCCGGAGGACCAGATGACAGCACCACACCAGCCCACCGCCCCGGAACTGATCGACCGCAGCCGGTTGACCGGCAACCAGAAACAACTCATCGCGTTGACCATCGTCGGCAATGTCGCCGAATTCTTCGACCTGTTTCTCATCGGGTTCGTCATCCTGCTGCTGGTCGATCAGCCCGGCTGGCAGCTGACAGGCACCCAGATCGGGGTGATCGGGGCGGCCAGCGGGGTGGGAACGGTCATCGGGGCGATCCTGTGGGGGCGGCTGGCCGACACGGTGGGCCGCAAACACGCGTTCATCAGTTGTATTGCGGTGCTGACGGTGTTTACCGCCGCCACCGTGACGGTGCAGCCGGGCCAGTGGCTGCTGCTGGCCGGACTGCGGGTGGGGGTGTGTATCGGTGTCGGCGGATTGAACATCACCTCCGTGCCCTACGTGCAGGAATTTGTGCCCGCCCGGCAAAGAGGCCTGCTATCGGGGCTGACCAGTGTGTTTATTCCCCTGGGGCTGTTTTTGGGGGCGGTGGCCACCGCCACTGTGGGCGATGCCATCGGCTGGAGGGGACTGGTGGCGTTGGGGTGCCTGCCGGTGCTGCTTATGCCGTGGGCTGCCCGGGTACCGGAATCCCCGCGGTTTCTGCTTTCCGCAGGCCAGCGTGACCGCGCCCGGGCCGCCTACGGGTGGGCGCTGGAGATACCCGCCGGTGACATTGTGCTTCCCGGCGACAGCGACCGGGACCGGCGGCAGGCCGACTCCGCCGCCCGCCGGCGGGCGGCGGGGCTGGCCGCTGTTGTCACCGGCCAGAAGAAAGCACTGGCGGTGGTGGCGGCCGGCTCGTTTTGTTTTCTTTTCGGGGTATTTGCCATCCAGTCGTGGGGGCAGCTGCTGATGAACAAATCCTTCGGGATGTCGGCCACCGCTGTGGGCGTGGCGTTCATGGTCGCCGCCGTGGCCGATATTGCCGGCCGTTTCGGCTGCGCCTGGTTTTCCGATCGGGCGGGCCGCCGGGCGGCCCTGCTGATCTGGGGTGGGCTCGGCGCCGCGGGATGCCTGCTGTCGGCGGCGGCGACCTGGCTGTTCGCCCACGGTGTGCTGGGGCAGTCGACCGCCGGGGCCGTCTTTTTCACCGGCATTGTCGTGACATTGGGCTTCGGTGACGGGGCGTTCGGGATTCTCAACGCCTTCGGGGCGGAACAGTTTTCCACCGCCACCAGATCCACCGGGGTGGGCCTGGGCTACGGGATCGGCGCCACCGCCAAAATCATCGGCCCCTACACGGTCGGGGTCATGGTCGGCGGGAATCCGACCGCCGGGCAGGTGACCGTGCCGTTTGTGATCTTCGCCGCGCTGTTTACCGCCGGCGCGCTGATCTACCAGCTGGCCGAGGAAACCAGGGGACAGTCCCTCAGCGATCTGGGGCGGAAAAAATAAAACACACAGGCGTGCGCCGGCATCTTCTGCGGCACAGCCTGCGTGTCGGGTCTTCCTCCCCGGCAACGTGCGCCGGCACATGGCCGCAAGGCACGCCACCGGGGAGCTTTTTTTACAAAACAGGTGTCCGCTAGATCGGCAGCTTGCGCAGGATGGGCTGCGGAATATGCTGCAGCACCGCCATCACCAGCTGGAAGGCCGGGTGGCACCAGACAACCGGCTTGTGGTTGAGCACCGCGTCTTTGACCGCCGCGGCCACTTCGGTGCGGTCGACGGTCAGCGGGGCTTCGTCGAGACCGGCGGTCATGCGGGTACGCACCTGGCCGGGGCGGACCACGACCACATGTGCCCCGGAGCCGCGCAAAGCTTCCCCGAGCTGGAGGTAAAAACCGTCGAAACCGGCTTTGGTGGAGCCGTAGACGAAATTGGAGCGCCGCACCTTCACCCCGGCCACCGACGAGATCGCCACAATCGACCCGTGTCCCTGGGCGCGGAATTTCTCGGCCAGCAGCACACCCACCGACACACCCGCGGTGTAGTTGGTCTGTGCGGCGGCCACCGCCTTCTTCTGGTCCTGCCACAGCTGCTCATTGTCGCCGAGCACCCCGAAAGCGACCACGGCAACATCAATGTCACCGGCGGCGAACGCCAGGTCGATGGTCTCCCGGTGGGAATCAAAGTCGGTGGCGTCAAAAGCGATGACCTCGACTGTGCCCCCGGCTTTTTCTATTTCCTCTTTCGCCCCATCGATGTGCGGGGAATCCTCGCGGGCGGCGAGAATCACCTCCGCGGGGCCCGCCGCAAGAAATTCCGCCGCAATGGCGGTGGCTATCTGGGAGGTACCGCCCAACAGCAGGATGCGCTGGGTTTTGCCGACAGCGTTGATCATGGTGAATTGTCCTTCAGTAAAAAGTGGGGAAGTCTGTGGTGGATCCGACCCCCGGCCGCCGGCGCCTTTGTAAGGCACAAAGCGCCGGTGCACGTCGCGGTGGCCGGGAGGTGGTTTTTTAAAAACCCGTCTGCTCAGCGCAGCTCGAGCCTGCGCGACATATCGGAGGCGAACACCCCGTTGGGGTCAATGTCGTTGCGGGTTTTCAGCCAGGCGTCCATCTCCGGGTACATGGAGTGGAACATCTCGGCGGAAGTGCGGGATTCCTTGGCCAGGTACAGCCGGCCGCCGAACTCGTGGACCCGCTGGTCCAGGTTGTCCAGGAACTGGCCCAGGCCTTTTTTGATGGGGAAGTCGACACAGACATTCCACCCGGGCATCGGGTACGACAGCGGCGCCCGGTTGCCCTCACCGAACAGTTTGAACACGTTCAGTGCCGAGTAGTGGCCTGACTTCTGGATGTCGCGGACAATCTCCTTGAACGGCTCCACCGCCTCGCGGGGCACGACGAACTGGTACTGCAAAAAGCCCTTCGAGCCGTAGCCGCGGTTCCACTCGCCGATCAAATCCAGCGGCTGGTAGAACTGGGTGAGGTTTTGCACCTGGTCGCGGTAGGTGCCGGACTTGATCCACCACAGCTGGCCGATGGCGATCATCGACAGTTTGTTCATGGTGAACGAGGGGAAAATATCGGGTACGGTCACCAGCTGCGGCGCATTGAACTTCAGCGGATCCTTCGCCAGCTTCGGGGCGAGTTCCTCCAGCTGGGCCAGGGTGGCCAGCGAACCACGCGAAATAGCGGCCCGGCCCAGTGTCGGGGGCGCGGAAATCGCGTCGAACCAGGCGGAGGAATAGGTGTAGTTTTTCTCCGAGCCGTCGGAGTGGAACTCGATGGTTTCATCCAGTGAGCCGGTCAAATCACCGTCGGCAATGAAGTAGGCGGTCTCCGTCCGGGTCATCCTGATCCGGGCGCGGAGAATAATGCCGGTCAACCCCATGCCGCCGACGGTGGCCCAGAAGATTTTGCCGTCCGGGTCATCGGAGGAGCCTTCCGGCTCCAGGTGCAGCACCCGGCCGTCAGCAACCAGCAGCTCCATGGAGACCACATGGTCGCCGAAAGAACCCGCCGAATGGTGGTTTTTGCCGTGGATATCCGGGCCGATCGCCCCGCCGATGGTCACCTGGCGGGTACCGGGCAGAACCGGAACCCACAGCCCGTAGGGCAGGGCCGCTTTCATCAGCTGATCGAGGGTGACACCGCCGTCGACATCCACAATCGCGGTTTCGGTGTCGATGGAATGAATCTGGTTCAGCGGGGTCATATCGACCACCAGGCCACCGGCGTTTTGTGCCGGATCCCCGTAGGAACGGCCCATGCCGCGGGCAATCACACCGCGGCGAAGATGCTCCGGTTTGCCGGAGTTGTCGTCTGCCACCCGGGTGACAGCCGTGATAATGGTGTCCACATCCGGGGTGGACAGCACCTGGGCGGTCGTCGGGGCGGTCCGGCCCCATCCGGAGAGAATCTGTGCTTCTGTGTGAAGGCCCCCGTGGGCACCGCTCGAAGCAGCGGAGCTGGACGTGGCCGTATCGCTAGTCATTGCCTGCCAACAATACGCGCTCTAACCGGGGGTTTTGCGATCGGCGCGGCTTTCTCACCGATTTTTATGGGGCCGTTAACCTTCCGCGCGATACAACGGTGCACCAAGACCACCGGACAGCGGGCCAATGGTGAATTTAGCCACAATCCCACATTTAACCAACAAAACGGACATAAAAGAGTCCGGAAACGGGCGAAAACGAACCCAACCGGAAAGTGGCGGCTGCCGCAGTCCCGGCTGTGCCACCTGCAACCGGTGCACCGCCCTGCGGCGCGGGAGGGAGCTTCCTACAATAACCGGGTATCCACCCGCCCCGGGACAACACGGTTCAGGCGGTGGGCAAGCGCGACGTCCGGAAAGGGTGAACAACCATGGGCCGGGAAAACGAGACCGGGCACAGCGGCGGATTCGGCGACTACAAGGATCCCTGTGTGGCCGAGGTTGCCGAGGCCGTGGCGGCCATGGACCGCACCGGCGAAGAATTCGCGCAGGTGTTCCGCAAAACTTTCGACCAGCTCTACGACGGCAACAACACCGGCCGCTACCGCCTGGAGCAGCTGTACAAAACCGAGAAAACCCACTTCGGGTCGCTGATTGAAATCAACCTGCAGCGACACTTCCGGATCGACAGCGGACAAACACTGGATTTTTCCATCGCCGGGCACGAAGTCGACTGCAAATACTCGCACAACGGGCAGTGGATGCTGCCGATGGAATCCTTCGACGAGATTGTCATGGTCACCCAGGCCGATGATCTGCGCGCCCGGTGGAGCATCGGGCTGATCCGGGTGTCGGAGCAACACCGCAGGACAAGCGCGAACCGGGACCGGAAAACAGGACTCAACAGCTTCGGCAGGACCCAGATTCTGTGGGTTTTCCGGGACCGCCCCATGCCGCCGAATGCCCTGTTGCACATGGCGGAGACGGATGTGGAGACGATAATGGCCGCCGGCAACGGACAGCAGCGGATCAATTCCCTGTTCAGGATCGCGCAAAAAAGAAGACTCACCCGCACCATCGTCGCCACCGTGGCCCAGCAAAACGACTACATGAAACGGGTGCGCAACAATGGTGGCGCCCGGTCGCTGCTGCAACCGGAGGGGATCATCATCCTCGCCGGCGACTACCGGGTGCAGAAAAACATTGCCCGGCAGCTTGACATCGTGGTCCCGGAGAAAGGGGAACTGGTCTCTGTCAGGGTCGTCCCCGCCGGGCGGGGCGAGGGGGCGCTGATCGAAGGATCGTGGTGGCGGGTCGCCGAAGAAGCAGACCCGGTTGTTGCCGCCCCGTTGATCCGCAACCAGTAGGACGCGTCAGCGAAGATCCATAATGTCGATGATCTCTTCCGGCAGATCCTCCTGCCGGGTGATCTGCGGGCCGTCGTAGTCTTCCAGGATGCGGTAGATGCGTGCCCGGTCCTTCGAGTCGAGCATCGGGATCTCCTGGGCGATCATCATCGTCAGCTCGTTGGACAACGGCAGGTTGGTGTGTTCCCCCGCAATAAAGGTGTTGTCTTCTGATTTCTTTCTGAACATTCCGAGCATGCACCCGATTGTAGGCGGTGCGGCCGGGGTGTCCGCCGCACAGGTGGGGCCGGACCCGTGGCGCCACCGGCGGGATGGGGGCCGGTCAACTTAGAGTGGACACCATGGACTCTACCGCTGACACCCTGACCGATGAACTGACCCCGTGGCCGATTGTTTTCACCGTTACCGGCACGTCTTTTGTCTGCTGCTGCCTGCCCGACTACATCACATCCCCGTGGGCCAGGGGACTGCTGACCACTGTGGTCACCGGCGGCGGGGTGCTGGCGGCCATCAAACAGACGGTGGATCATGTCGGGCCGGTCATCGACGGGGAGCAGGACGTTGCCGGACCGGTGCACCTGGAAGAAGAAACCAACCGCCGTGCCGAACAGCTGCTGGCCCAGGCCGGAATCGGCAACCGGGGTCCGGTGAAAAATCTGGCCCTGGAAGCCAAGGCGCTGGCCGGCGGGGACACTCTGGTTCCCGCAGCCATGCTGGCCGGCATGTTTGCCGCCGACCTTGCCATCAGCCGACTGCTCAGCCGCAAAGCCATCGGTTGGTTGGCCGGCAAAGGCGTGAACAAGCCCTACACCGTCTACCACCTCGGTGGGGCCGCAGCGATTCTGGCGATCCGCTACCTGCAGGGCCGTGGGCTGACACGGGCCGGGCGGGCGGGACACGACACACCCGCCGATGCGGCCGCCGCCAAGTCCTAGCCCACCACCCCGGCTGGCAGGCGGTGTGGTCGCCCTGTCAGCCGGAAGCCGTGCGCGCGGCATGTCACTTTTGGGCCAGCAGCACGCTGGTTTTGTCCACGGCCTCACGATCAGCGGGCGCCCATGTCAGCCCGGCCATCTCTGCGGCTGTCACCCACCGGATCTCGGAATGTTCGGTTGCCTGGGGCACACCGTTGACCAGGGTGCACGCGAAAGTGGTCAGGGTGATTGTTTTGTCGGGGTAGCGGTGGACGGTGGTGGTGATGGTGTCGCCGACTTCAGCCACAACCCGCAGTTCCTCCCGCAGCTCCCGGACAAGCGCTTTGTCCGGGGTTTCCCCCTCCTCGATTTTTCCCCCGGGAAATTCCCAGTGGCCGGGCATATCCATTCCGGGGCCACGCTTTGCGGCCAGCACCCGATCACCGTCAATGATCGCGGCCGCCACCACTTCAATGGTGCGGTGTCCGGACTGGTTCACATCCGCCATGGGACGCCCACGCTTTCTTGGTTGCTTGTTTTCAACGGGCCGGCAGCTCACCCCGCGTTGCCTTACGCACCAGGATAGACAGGACACCCCAGCGCATCCCGAATCAGCCCGCGCCACAGCCGGGGCAGACGATGACGGCCGGGCGGGCGCGCTGCTGCGGCTAGTGCTGATCGGTGAGATAGCGGTAGGTGTCCCAGGTGATCTCCCGGTCGAAACGCAGAATCATCTGGGCGGCCCGGGCTGTTTTTCCCTCCCGGTCGACAACCGTGGTGTTTTTCGTGTCAATCACCCGGGCGTCACCGACATAGAAGAACCTGATGCTGTCGGTGTCGTCTTTTTTGATCAATACCGGCAGCCGGTAGCGGTTGCCGGCGATGGCCGCGGTGAGCCTGCTCGACACATCCTGCCCGGCTTTTGTAAACCACAGCAGGTGACGCTGATCGAGCAGCATATTGCCGTATTTGGCGCTGTCGGTGAGGTGGTCCGGATTGTTGTAGTTGATGAAAATCGGGCACACCCCGCAGGCTTCATCGACCCCGTAGCCGAGGATCCCGGACTCGCGGCTTTCGGTGAAAAACAGTGCCCGGCCCGTTTCGCGCCGGGAATACTGCCCGTCGATTTTCAGACCACCGGCCGGCGAGTGGATGTGGCGGGCATTCCACAGCGAAGTGTCGATGATGTCGTCGACGTGTTCGGCGAAACTGAAGATCTCGCGTTGTTTCTTTTCCCGCCGGAGGCAGTCCAGGAACTCGTCCGTCAATGTCCACACCGAGTCCGGCCCGCCGATCAGGGTGCCGCGGTTGGGGGTGCTGTCGGAAACGGCCACCGGCCCGTGGGCGGGAAATACCCGTTTTCTGAGGCGGTCCGTCGAGTAGTAGCTTGCATCAAGAATCCGGGCCACGTGGTTGACAATCACGTCGAGGCTCATCCCGTCCGGTGGCTGCGGCACCAGCTCCCGCACCCTGCGCCCGGTGATGGTGTGGCCGTTACTGGCGAGAAGTTCTTTCAGCACCAGCGCCTCATGGGCGTGGAACCCCGGGGTGATGTCGCCGTCGAGGAAGTTCAGGAACCTGATGGCGTCAGCTGCGGGAAGCGCTGTGGTCTGATCCCGCCGGTGGATCCATTCGGCGTAGTTGCGCCACCGGATCGAACAGTAGCGGGGTTTGCCGGTTGAAGGATCCACGCCGGTGATGCGGGACTGGTCGGCCACATAGCGGTTGGGTGAATGATCGGCTGAGACAGCGAAGAACTGCGCCCGTTTCGGGTACCCGCCCACCTGCGCGACCAGCAGATCGTAGTCCTTGTTGAGCAGCCGCATGTCCCCCATGTGGACCCGCCGCAAAGCAACGGTGATCCGGCGGATGGCCACCTTGTCGAACTGGATCGACAAATACGTGGAGCCGCCGTTCGACGATGTTGTCGTTTGCCTGCGCACATCATCGTCGGTGGGATCCCTTTTCGTGCAAAACGCCCGCGCAATATGAAAGTTCTGGTCGTAGGCGCCGATGAAGTCGATGACCCGGAGATGATCTTTGCCGCGGACCTTCCGCAGTCCCCGCCCGATCTGTTGGGTGAGCACGATCGCCGATTCCGTGCGCCGCAGCAGCACAATCTGGTTGACCTCACGGATGTCGATGCCTTCGTTGAAAATATCGACCGTCAACAGATAATCCAGGTGCCCGGACACCAGACGATCGACGGCTTTCTTCCTCGTCTCCGGGGTGTCGCGTCCCGTCAACGCCAGCGTCCGCAGCGGCTTGCCGTTGCGGATCGTGCGCTGGTTCAGTTTCTCGGAAAGCTCACGGGCCTCTTTTCTGCTGCTGCAAAACATCAGCCCGTGCACGGGACCCGTGTGGCCGTAGGTCCGCACAGCCTGCACGATATGGTCCACCCGGTCATCGGTGGCCAGATCCCCGAAGTCGGGATCACCGGTGGTGGTCCCGTCGGGTTTGGTGTAGTCGCCGATGCCGAAATAGGTGACCGGGCACAGCAGCTGCTCGTCCAACGCCTGCTGGAGGCGAATCTCGTAGGCGATGTTGTAGTCGAAAATCCGGTACACGTCGCGGGTGTCGGTGCGTTCCGGGGTGGCGGTCAAACCCAGCATGAAATCGGGCGTGAAGTGGTTGATGATCCGCTGGTAGGACTCGGCGGCGGCCCGGTGCGTTTCGTCGATGATGATGTAGTCGAAGGCATCCGGGGCGAAACCGGCCAGGTTGTCCGGCTTCGACAGGGTCTGCACTGTCGCGAACACGCAGCGGGTGGCGGCACAACGCTGCGAACCGGTGAACTTGCCGTAGGTGTGTTCGGCGGTGCCGAGCACTTTTTTGAACTCCTCCATCGCCCGGTCGACGATCTGTTCCCGGTGAACCACAAACAACAGGCGGCGTGGATTGAATTGTTTGGCGGCCAACGCGGCCAGGATGGTTTTGCCGGTGCCCGTCGCCGAGATAATCAAAGCCCGGCGTTCACCCTGGTCAACCAGCGTGCCGAGACGTTGCAGGGCAGCTTCCTGCATCGCATTGGGTGTGATGGCACCCGGCGGGCAAACCGGTGTCCCGGTGCCGTCGAAATCCTGCGGGGCAAGCTTGGGCCTGCGGCGTGCGGCGTAATCGTCGATGAACCCCTGGGTCAGCGGTTCCGCCTGTGTGATCTGTTCGTCGAGCGCCGTTTTCAGCTGCTCGGTGATCTGGCCACCGGGCAGGGCCGAAAATTTCAGGTTCCATTCCCGGTTCGACGACAACGCCTGCCAGGTCAGATTCGAGGAACCGACGATCGCGGTGACCGCATCGGTCTGGTCGAACCAGTAGCCTTTGGCGTGAAACGCGGAAGAGCTGTCCAATACACAGGTGGTGATATTCGGCAGCTCCAGGAGTTCCTGGAAGGCATCGGGGCTGTTGAAATCCAGGAACGTGGAGGTGATGACCGTCCCTTTGCCGGTAAAGTCCAGCAGATTCTGTTTCAGCAGGGACAAACCGCCGGTGGTGATAAACGCCACCGAAAAAATGAACTCCCGGCAGGTCCGCAACTCGTGGAGGATCGCCGACAGCATGCTGCCCTGGGGATCGGTGTTGTCGACCAGCCGCGGATCATACAGCCTGCTGGCCCCGAAGTTTTTGTCGAAATACCCGAAGTGCGTGTCATCGAGCAGCGTGCGGCCGACGGGTCCGGCACCGACGTGCTCCAGCAGGCGCGCATTCCGGCGCTTCCAGTCCAACTCCTCGGAAAGAATCGCCTCAACGGACGTGACGGAATCGGTGGGGTGTGAGACGGTACAGTCATCGGCTTCACGATCAACCATATGCAGTCACCGGGTCCTAAAAACATGGGGATCTGCCATGGGGCCCACGTCCTGTGCGGCCCCGGCGGGAATACGCTCAAATCCTACGGTTTGTAGGCCATAACCCCTGGTTGAAAGGGGGTGGCTCGACAACACCACACTGTCGGTGACCGGGAGAAAGACCCTCCGGGGTGCCTGTCGTGCGGGGGCGGCGCAAAGATGCCTGCCCCCCGGTGCGGGGTTGCCTTACAGTGGTGGCCATGGCGACGATGAACGAAACCCCCACACAAACCACCAGCGGTGAACCGGCGGCCTGCTCGTATCCGGTGATCAGTGTCGTGGATTTCAGTGCGAAAGGGGACAAACCCGTGGTGGTGTGGCATGTGCACACCGGTCCCGCCGCGATTACCGGCAGATTCAATGGTGGCTGGGTGATCGGCGACAACCGTGGACTGTTTGAGCTGCCCGCCGATGTGCCCGATGATGCCGGGGACTTCGACGATGACGACGAATCCGGCACTTCGGCTCTCGGCGGGGAAGTTGATTCGGAAGACGCCGAGAAAGCCATCGCCGCCATGGAAGACACCCGCAGTGACGCCGACAAGCTCGAATCGTTGCTGCGCGGCACACACGTGATCGTGGCCGGCCGGAAAAAGAAAGCACCCGCCTGGATGGACACCGCGGCCAGCATCAGTGACCTGTCCACTGTGCTGGCGGCCGCCAACGAAGGCGTTGCCGCGATCAACGCCGCCATCACCGAGGAAGCTCAACGCCGTCGCCAGGCCCGGGCGAAAGAAAAAGAAGAAACCGGCAAAATGACCACCAGCGAACTGGCGGTGTTTGCCATCGAACCGATTGCCGCCCCCACACCCGCCACCTTCGCCGACGCTTTCCACGGGGATCCGTGCGCCGAACAAGCATGGTGCACAGCCATGGCGGTCGGCGCACTGGTCGACGCCTGGGTTGAAGTCGAATCGGACCGCCGGCGCAGGAAATACCTGAAGGAACGTTTCGGGGCCCACCCCCGGCCCATTCCGCTGGGCTGATGCAACCGGTGGAAAAACAACCCGCCGGTGGCCTGCACCCCGGCAGCTTATCCGCACATGAAAAAAGGTTGACCCCGATTGGGTGTTGGCGGCGCTAGCCGTGACCTGCCAAAACAAGCACTTTCCACGGATGGTTCACAGGTGGGGTATTCTGCCGGGAACGTCGATCCACGACTACCCTGGGCGGTATGCCACCCCACCAGACTGATGCGACGGTCATCGATTTTCCGGTGCCCAGGATCCGTCGGGGAACACTGCCCACACAGCCCCGCACTCTGATCATCAGGGCGGTGCTCCGGCGCGCCGGGGCTGATGTGTTCAGGCATTTTGCCACCAGTGACGTGATGCCCATGACCGAGTTCCAGCAGGTGCTGCTCACCTGTTTCGGATTCGACGAACACCTGCCCGGGGCATCGTGCGCATGGGATTTCCACACCCGGACTGCCGTTGCCGGGCACAGTGACTACCTGCACATGCACCTGAAAGAACCCGGCGACAAAGCCACCTTCGTGTGGGGGCTGTGGCAGATCAACCTGGAAGTGATCGACTGCTATGTCCGTGATGACGATGCGCCGCGGACCATGTGCATCGGCGGCACCGGTGGTTTGTTCACCGACGAACCCGACATTGATGCCATCAACGCGAAACTTTCCGGATCGGACAGTATCCGGGCGACTCTTTCTTCCACCAGAACGGAAGTCCGGGAGTTGATCGGCCGCAGCGGTATTTTCGATTTCATTCCGCTGCTGCAGGCACTGAAATTATCGGATGCCGTGAACACCCACGACCACGGCATGGATGTGCTGGACACCCTGCCGGTGGAGGAAGACCCCATGGCCAGGGATGCGTTTTGGGTGACGGTGATGGCATTGGCGTCGTTGGCGGATCCGGAAATCGGCAACCTCGTCACCGAAGACACCATGCAGGCATTGGGGTGGACCGGCCACGACGGTCAGCCACTCACCGCGGCCGGGGCCAGGGGCCTGTGCACACAGTCCCTGCGGCTGCTGGAACAGGTGGGCGGTTACGGAACCGACGCGGAATCACCGGTAGCCAGACTCGGTGTGTACCGGCGTTTGCTGGCCGCCGGTGAATGCGACGGCACTGACACATAGCCGCGAAACCGCGGTGGTCAGAGGGCCGGATCCAGCGGCAGGCCGGAGACATCCCGCAGCTGCTCGTGCAGGGCACGGCCGGCGGTGGGCAACAGCGACCGGTCGGGCATGGCCTGTTCTAGCCTGTCGTCGTGCCGGTCAAAGCCGACGGTATTTTTGCCGCAGCCGTATCGAGGGCCTGCCGGATCTGTTCACCGACAGCCTGGGCCACCGGTGGTGGAAATGCGTTGCCCACCTGACGGTAAGCATGGGTTTTCGGACCAAAGAACTCCCATGAGTCCGGGAAACCCTGGATACGGGCCACCATTCTGATGGTCAGACGCGGATCCCCTTCATGGTCGGGGGCCGGTGGCTCGTTGGCGATGGTGTGCCCGTTGACCCCCAGGGCTTTCCAGGCTTTTTTCGCCCGGGTCGGCCCCAAATCCGGTCCGCCGTGTTTTTTCGATCCGCCCACAATCGTCGGGGCAATGGATGCGGCTTGTCCGGCCCAGGCGCGGGCGCCCGACCACCCGTCGGCTTCCATCAGATCAACCAGTGTCTCACCGACGGTCGGGGCCGGTGTGGCGCTGGGGGCGGGATAGGAAAACTCGGCATCGAGATCATCCCGCAACCCGACCGCAATCACCCGGGGGCGCAGCTGCGGAACCCCGTAGTCGGAGGCCTGCAGAAGCTTCCACTGCATCCGGTAGCCGATGGCCGCAAGCTCGGCGGAAATCTGTGCCCGGTAGTCGGCGAATTTCGGATCAAGAAGGCCGCGGACGTTTTCAATCATGATCGCTTTGGGCCGGGTGGCCGCCGCCAGCTGCACCATGGTGGGGAACAAATCTCTTTCATCCTCGTGGCCCAGTTGTTTGCCGGCCACGGAAAACGGCGGACAGGGAACCCCGCCGGCCACCAAATCCACACCCTGGTAGTCGACGGCGTGATCACGCACCCACTGCTTCAAATCAGCCTCCACCGGGTTCCAGTCGGGGCGGTTGAGCTTCAGGGTTTCAACGGCATGGTGGTCGATTTCAACAGCGGCAAGATGACGAAACCCCGCGGCCTCCAGGCCCAGGGCCTGGCCGCCTGCACCGGCACAGACCTCAATCGAGGTGTAGGGAAGGTTCTCACTCACTGGTTCGGGCCATCCATTGGTTGATCATTCACGGGCAAAGAGGCGGGGACAACCGTCCCCTCCGGAAACGGCAACCGGTTACCGGCTGCGTCATGGTCTGCAGTCTATCGGGACGATGCGAGACGGGTTTCCCGTATCCCCGGACGGTGTTTTCCCCTCGACGGCTCAGGGCCGGTCGAAATGTTCCTTCCGGCCCTTCTGCTGCAGCCGGAACCAGTCGAGAAACCCTGCCGGGTCTTTGCGCTGGATGAGGAAAAACCAGGCGAAGCGGGCGTATTCCTGCGGCAGCAGGCGGCGCATCCCGGGCTGATTCATCAAAAAGCCGCGGTTGCGGTAGGTGAAAAACCTCTTCGTCTCATTATCCGGGTACTGGGTATGCATACGGCCCCCCAGAATCGGTTTGAACTCGTCTGAGCCGTAGGGGTGAAGGTAGGCGGCCGTCAAACAGGTGCCGAAGCGCATGCCGCTTCTGACCAGCCGCCGGTGGTATTCCACTTCATCACCACGGATGAACAAACGAAGATCGGGAACCCCGATTTTCTCTATCGCCGCGGCACTGATCAATGCCCCATTGAACAGGCTGGCGATACCTTCCAGCAGATCATCCTCCGGGTGTTCGGGGTCACTCAGCTCGCAGCGGGTGCGCCGCCACTCGAACCCCCGGCGCAGCGGGAAAGCGAGCGTGTCCGGATTGTCTTTGTCCACCACCACCGGGGAGACTTCCTCCAACCGGTGCCGCTGCGCGCAATCCTGGAGTGTTTCAAGAGTGGTGTCATTTTCCGGGCTGCCGTCATCGTCGGCACACCAGACGGCATCCGCCCCCAAGGTTAAAGCGGTTAAAAAACCGAGGGCGAAACCGCCGGCCCCGCCGAGGTTCGTGGCACTGGGAATCCACTGGCCGCGCGTGCCGCAGACCTCGTGGACTAAGTCCCCGACAGCCTGCTGGTTGCCGTTGTCGACCACAATGATCCACTCCGGCGGGCTGGTCTGTGCGGCGACGATTTCCAGCGACCGCCGGAGAAGATCCACCCTGTTGTGGGTGACGATGACGGCGGCAACACGGTCGGTACGGGAAAGCGGCATGGGGTCATTGTCCCATAAACCCACACGGGGCAAGCCCCGGCTGCCGGTGTCGTCGGTGGTGGCCGGGGCCTGGAGAAAAAGCGGGGTGAAAACTTACTGCCTAGATGAGGGGATCCGGCACGGAGACAAAGCCCTTCCATCTCCCGCGGGTTCTCAGTGACAGCGGGGACAGTGATGTCGCCCGGAATTTATCCAGATTCTGGCTGGTGTCGGTTCGCACGTTTTCCGGGATGGCCTGCAGAAACAGTGCAGGCGAGATGGCGTCGAGTACCTGCCTGGCCCGGGGAACAAGCAACGTGTCGGAACCCCAGGCCAGAAGATACTTCTTGGCTGCTGTGTGCCCTGCCACCGGCGCAACCTGACCGCAGAAGCTGTTGGTGCAGGCAATGACAAGGTCAGCTGCCGCGGCATCGCGGCGCAGCAGCTGCTGCGGTTGATTTTTCAACCAGTCGAGGAATCCGGATCCTTTGACGAGGGTGTAGAGATTGACGATCACCACACAGTCGATGGTCCGCGGTTGAACAAGCTCGGGTTGCAACCGGGTTGTTTCGTCGATAACCCGCAGAGTGTTGTCGGCGATGATCGAGGCGATGGTTGTCACCGTCGGATCGGTCGGCGTGCCGTGGCTTGCCGCTGTGGAAGGGTTCAGGCCCACCAGCACCAGGGGCGACTTAGTGAGTGAGCCTCGGGGAATCCAGGCGTAGAAGTAGCGGCGGGTGGATGCGGGGCCGTCGAATACGGCGATCCAGGTGGCACCGTCGGGAGTGTGTCCGCTGCGCGGGGAGTCCTCGACGGGAATGTTGTCGCGCTTAAAAACACGGATGATCATGGTCGCGAGTTGCAGGGGGAGAAAATCTCTGACATGACACTGTGGTCCTTATCTTCAGCCAGACTGTGGCTGAATTCCTGATGGGGAAAGGTGATACGGGATGTCCGGGTGCACCGGATGGTCTCGCGAACACCATCCGATGACCTGGGTACCGTGCCAGTTTTCGTCTCGGCACGGCTGCTTTGCTGTTCCGCTGTGCCGGGACTGACACCCTTGTTGGGTTCCGGTAAGAAGCGGCACCCACCGCCTAACCGGGCCAGTCGGGCCGCGTCAAGCTGTGCGGAATTGAAAAAACAGCTTCTAAACAGCAGTAATGAGAAAACCGGCGGGGGTGGGGAACCAAAAAATCCCCAGGACGGTTCCTCAAAAAAGTGGTGCTCTTCCCAAGGGTTTTATCCCCTTCCGGAAGGCGTTATCCCCTCCCCGGAAGCCAGAAGTGTAAATACTTAAGCGTCCCCGTTGTAAACGGAACGGGTTTTATCCCGTTTTTCGGCAATCGGGGGATCAGGGGTGGAGAATTGTATCCGTGGAATCGATGATGCAATGCGTGGCCCAATTGCCCTAATTTGGGGTTTTGCGGTGGCTGTGGAGGCTCAAAACGGGCGGCGAATGTGGCTCAAGTCAGGGGACAACTTGAGTCAACAAAAGTGTGCAGTACACACGAGGGTTTTCTAGTAGCTTTCCAGCGGCCGGGTCCTGATCCCCGGTGGTGGGCAGTTGTTTCTGGTTAGCGGGGGTTGATGGGGTTGCTGGAAAATTTTCGAGTATTTTCTAGTAACTGCGCTCTCATCCGTGGTGGTGGGTTGTTGTTGCTGGTTAACGGGGGTTGATGGGGTTGCTGGAAAATTTTCGAGTATTTTCTAGTAACTGCGCTCTCATCCGTGGTGGTGGGTTGTTGTTGCTGGTTAACGGGTGTTGCTGGGGTTGCTGGAAAATTTTCGAGTATTTTCTAGTAGCTTTCCAGTGGTTGTTTCGTGAGGTGGTTGTGCTGGTTGGGAAGGCGCTGTTTGTCGCGGGTGTGCTCTGGTGGGCGGCGGGGTAAATAAGTCCAGGCCCTGCCGGGCGGGTGCGCGGCAGGGCCTGGGATTGTGGTTGTTTTTTTAAGTTGTGGCCGGTTATTTCTTGGGGTTGAACCAGGAGGTGATCGTCGTCGGGTGGGTGATGGCGGTGCCGACGCAGGCCGCGTAGGCGCCCTTGTCGAGGACTGCTTTCACATCTTCCGGCTTGTGCAGGCGGCCTTCCACCAGCACCGGTTTGGTGACGTTGGCGATGACTTCCTCGATGAACTGGTAATCCGGTCCGGCTGTTTTTTCCCGGGCGTGCTCGTAGCCGGGGGTGTAGCCGGCCAGGGTGGTACCGATCAGGTCGGCGCCTGCTTTTTCGGCGGCAATGGCATCGGGCAGGCTGGCGCAGTCGGCCATGACCAGTGCCCACGGGAATTCGTCGTGGACTGCTTTGACGGCATCGGCGAATGTTTCGTTGTTGCCGCGGGGGCGCAGGGTGGCGTCAATGGCGATGATGTCGGATCCTGCCAGGGCACAGGCCCGGGCATGGGCGATCGACGGGGTGATGTAGACACCCTCGTGGCCGTATTTGATCAAACCGATCACCGGTACTTCCACCGCCTGGCGGGTGGCGGCAATATCGGCTGTGCCCTGCACGCGGACAGCGGCGGCCCCGCCTTCCACCACCGCCTGGGCCATGGCGGCGGTGACATCGGCCCGGCGCAACGGTTCGCCGGGGTATGCCTGGCAGGACACGATCAGTCCGCCCTTGATCTGTTCGAGGAGTTCTTCTCTGGTGGTCATTGTGGTTGTTGCTCCCGTGTTTTTTCTTTTGTCACTGTCGGTGCGGATGGCGTACGGCGACTGGTCGGATATGTGGTGTGTGGCAATTCCGCGCCGCTGGCGCACGTGTCCATGGTAGGTCCGGCGGGCCGGCCGGTGGGGTGGTGTTTTGCGGCGTGTGGTCGGTGACGCGCACAGGGGGGTGCCCGGTGTGTGTTCTTGCACAGCACCGCACCCGGGGATGCCGGGACAGGTGATCTCCGGCGGCCCCGGGTGCGGCGGTGCAACAAGGCAACGGTGTGTTTTTTGTGTGGTCGCCCGCGGTTGCGGCGTGCTGCTTCTACTCGGCGTAGATGCTGGTGCCGACAGTGGCAGGATCAACGACCGGCGGCATGCCGCAGGCTTGAAGCTGTTGGGCGATGGCCAGCACATTGTCGCCGACCAGGGTTTCCACCGGTTCCGGCATGCGGTTGGAATCGATGACTCCCAGCAGCGCCATGGCGGTTTTGAAGGCGCCGATACCGGCGGCGAAACCGGTCAGCCCCTGGGTGACCAGGACGATGCGCATCAGGTCGGTGAGATGGTTCTGCAGTGCGCGGACTTCTTCCCAGTCGCCTTTCTGGTAGGCCTGCCACTGTTTGACGTAGGAGACCGGGTCCACATTTCCCAGGCCCGGGACACAGCCGTCGGCACCGGACAGGTAGGCCCCGTCGACGACGACTTCGTGGCCGGTGAGCACGGTCAGCGGATGGCCGGCCCGCTCATTGTCCTGGGTGAGGAAACGGAAGGAGACATCGTCACCGGAGGAATCCTTCACACCCGCCAACACCCCGTCTTTGCCGAGGGTGACCAAAAGTGCCGGGGGCAGTTTGACGTGGACGCACACCGGAATGTCGTAGGCGAGAAGCGGCAGATCAACGGCTTCGTGGATTTTCCGGAAGTGGCGTTCGATTTCTTTCAGCCCGCCGAGCGCATAGAACGGGGCGGTGGCCACAATGGCGTCCGCGCCGAGGCGTGCGGCGGTTTTGGCGTGTTCGATCACCCGGTTGGTTTCGGTGTCGATGCAGCCGACCAGAACCGGCACCCGGCCGCCGACGATGCGGACGGCTTCCCGGATGATTTCCTCGCGGCGGGCGTCGGTGGAAAAAGCGACCTCGGAGGAGGATCCGAGAACAAACAGTCCATCCACACCGGCATCGATCATGCGGTTGAGGGATCGTTCATAGCTTGCGGTGTCGAGTTCTCCGCTGTCGGTCAGCGGTGTGACGACGGGGGGAATAACCCCGGTGAATAAAGCCATTACAAGTACTCCTGTGGGAATAAAAGCGAATAAAAGCGGGATAACGTGTTCAGCCGCTATGCCGGTGACCGGTGTACTCCCCCGGACTGCCCCGGGGCAAATGCCCCGGGGTGTGTCACGCACATCGCCGGTGGATGTACGCGGTCGTGGCGCGGCGGCGGTGTGCGCGGCTTAGGTGCCGTACTCCAGTTCGGCCGGGTGCAGCAGTGAGGGGGCGGCTCCCAGAAGCGTTCTGGTGTACTCGTCTTTCGGGTTTTTCAGAATCTGCTGGGCCGGTCCTTCCTCGATGACTTGGCCGTGGTTCATCACCGCGATGCGGTCGGAAACATAGCGCACCGTCTGAATGTCGTGGGAGATGAACACCATCGCCAGGCCCAGTTCCTCTTTCAGGTCACTGAGCAGGTTCAGGATTTGGGCGCGCACCGACACATCCAGGGCGGAGGTCGGCTCATCGGCGATGATCGCATCCGGTTTCAGCGACAGGGCGCGGGCGATGGCCACACGCTGGCGCTGACCGCCGGAAAGCTGCCCGGGAAGGGCTTTGAGCACCTGTTCGGGAAGGCCGACGAAACTGATCAGTTCGTGGATGCGCTGCTCCCGGGAGGCTTTGTCGCCGATTGAGTGCACCACCAGCGGGTCAATGAGCTGCTCTGAGACGGGCATGCGGGCATTGAGCGCGGTGGCCGGATCCTGGAAGACAACCGAGACGACGCGGCCGATGGTTTTGCGGTCTTTCGCCGAGCGTTTGGTGACTTTGCGGCCTTTGAAGTACACCTCGCCGGAGGTGGCGTTTTGCAGCCCGCACATCACTTTCGCGGTGGTGGATTTACCGCAGCCGGATTCGCCGACCAGGCCGAGTGTTTGGCCCGGCATGAGTTTCATGTTGACGTTTTGCACGGCTTTGACCAGCGTCGGCTTGATGATGCCGCCGGTGCGGGAGCGGAAGGTGACCGAGACATCCCGCAGTTCAATGATCGGGGTGTCGGTATCGGAGGGTTTGCTGTGTTGTGCCATGTGTTTTCTCCTTGACCGCTACTGGTTTCCGGCGAGCGCGGGTTGCACGGCCACCATGTGTTCGGGGTGTCCTTCCACCCGGGTGAGCACCGGACGGGTGTCCAGGCCCTGATCCGGGTGCGAGGACCGGGGTGCGAAACGGTCGCCTTTCGGGAAGTCCTTCGGGGAGGGAACCACACCGGGAACCTGGTGCAGGCGGCCGGACCCGGCTTCGATCGACAGCACCGAGCCGAGCAGGCCGCGGGTGTATTCGTGCTGCGGGTTGGTCATCAGCTCCACGGTGGGGGCCTGTTCGACAACCTGGCCGGCGTACATGACGGTGATCGAGTGGGCGACCTCGGCCACCAGGGCCAGGTCGTGGGAGACGAAGATCATCGCGAAGCCGAGCTTTTCCCGCAGGTCGTTGAGCAGCTCAATGACCTGTTTCTGCACGGTGACATCCAGCGCGGTGGTCGGCTCGTCGGCGATGACCAGCTTCGGGTCGCGGGTGAGCGCCATGGCGATGAGCACGCGCTGGCGCTGGCCGCCGGACAGCTCATGCGGGTAGGAGTCCAGGGTGCGTTTGGGATCAAGACCCACCAGCTCCAGAAGCTCCTCGGCACTGCGGGTGCCGCCGCGGCTGGTCAGCTGTTTCATCTGCGATTTGATCAGCATCGACGGGTTGAGGGAGCTGAGCGCGTCCTGGTAGATCATGGCGATCTCGTGGCCGCGCAGGCCGGCGTGTTTGGCCGGGGTCATCTGCAGCAGATCCTGGCCGTCGTAGATGATCTCGCCGCCGATGGTGGCGCTGCGGTCCAGCAGGCCCATGATCGTCAGGGCGGTGATCGACTTGCCGCAGCCTGATTCACCCACCAGCGCCATGGTCTGGCCGGGCCGGACCTGGAACGAGACGTGGTCGACGACGTTGACATCGCCGTGGCGGGGGAACTTCAGGCACAGATCCTTGACTTCCAGCAGCGGGGCAACCGAGTAGTCGGGGACGAAACGGTCGTGGCGTTTCATCTCCACTTCCTTCAGCTGCGCCAGCCGCTGGTCGAGGGATTCCTTCTGCTCTTTGTAGGCGACAACCGGGTCGGTGAGAATGGTGTCTTTGTCCCGTCCGGCGGTATCGGTGGGCTTGACCTCCGCCTTGG
>NZ_JAFLEQ010000008.1:27380-35147 GCF_017307055.1 Corynebacterium mendelii
AGCACCGTCAGCATGATCGCGAGACCGGGGAACAGTGCGCCCCACCAGAAGCCGACCAGCACACCCTGGCGGGAGTGGGCGATAATCGAACCCCAGGAGGGTTCCGGTTCCGGCACACCGGCGTTGATGAACGACAGGGAGGCCTCGAACACGATCGCGTCGGCGACCAGCACGGTGGCGAACACCAGAATCGGGGCGACACAGTTGCGGGTGACGTGCTTGGTGAGAATCCACACTTTCGTCGCACCGGAAACCACGACGGCGTTGACGTAGTCTTCGCCCCACTGGTCGAGCACATTGGCGCGCACCACACGGGTCAGCTGCGGGATGTAGAGGAAACCGATGGTGACAATCAGCACCGGAACCGAGTTGCCGAACACGGCGATGAACACCGCGGCCAGGGCGATACCGGGGAAGGACATGATGATGTCCAGCACACGCATGATGATTTCGGAGACCCATTTGCCCGATACCGCGGCAATCGAGCCGAGTACGGCGGCACAGGCCAGGGCGAAAGCGGTGGCGCAGATACCGATGATCAGCGAGACTTTCGCCCCGAAGACCATGCGGGCGAGCACATCGCGGCCCAGGTAGTCGGTGCCGAACAGGTAGGTGCCGTCGGGGGCCTGGTTCGGCTTGTCGATGGCCATCGGGTCATGCAGCGGACTCCACGGCACATCGGTGATCGGAAGCAGCCCCCAGGTGGACAGTTGGGCGATAATCGCCACCGCCACCAAAGCGCCGATGAAAACAACGGAGATGCGGCTTGCCAGCGGCATCGCGGAGAAACGGCCCAGCCGTTGCCCCGGCTTTTCGAGTTTCTTGGTCAGATTCTTACGCATGAGCTCCTACACCGTCCTGATCCTGGGGTTGATGAGGATGTAGAGCATGTCGACGACAATGTTGACGATGACGAACGCCAGCGCCACGGTCAGTGTCACGCCCTGCACCAGATCCGGGTAGTTGGATGTGATGCCCTCCAAGATGGCCTGGCCCATACCCGGGAGAGCGAAAATGATTTCGATGATGACCGCGCCACCGATGAGGTAGCCGACCCGCAGGCCGAGAACCGTCACCGGGGTGATCAGTGCGTTGCGGAGCACGTTGCGGGAGACAACCACCCGCTTGGGGATGCCGGCACCCAGGGCGGTGCGGACATAGTCTTTGTCGAGTTCCTCGACCATGGAGGTTCTCACCACACGGATCAGGGAACCGGCCACCGGAACACCGAGCGCGAAAGCGGGCATCGCCATGCGCATCATGTAGGCCTTCGGATCCGATTCAAAGCTGTAGAGGGGACCTGCGGCCGGGAAAATGTTCATGTTCAGGGTAAATGCCTGGATCAGCAGAACAGCCAGCCAGAAGGACGGGGTGGCGACGAAAATGATCGACACGATACGGATGACCTGGTCGATCCACTTGTCGCGGTAGAGAGCGGCGAGAACACCGAAGATCAGCGCCATGACCACCGCAATGATCAGGCCGTAGAACGTCAGTGAAATCGTCACCGGGAATGCCTGTGCTATTCGCCCAGACACAGGAAGTCGTTGGGAGGTGTAGGAACCCAGATCGCCGTGCAGCAGTCCGCCCAGGAAGTGCACGTATCTGGTCAGCAGAGGCTCATCGAGCCCGTATTCCTTGTGGTATGCGGCAATCTGCTCTTGGGTGGCGCCCTCGCCGAGGGCACCGTAGGCGGGATCAACCGGGTTGAAACTCATGACGAAAAACACGAGGAACGTAATACCCAGAATCATCACCGGCAGGGCGAGCAGTCGCCGTCCGATCAGTCGTATCAGGTTGCTCACGGTGGTGACACAAACCTTTCCGTCGCTAAAGGGGGGGTGCCGAGTGGAAAACCGGTGGCAGGCCGCACAAAAAAGCACGCCGGAACACGAAAAAACATCACTGATTTGTCCGGGTGTGCTCACAGCGCGCGGAGTCGGCACCGTGGTGGTGAGGGAAGGGGTCCTGTTTGTCTGTGACCGTGGCCGCCGCAGTCAACCGGGCCGGACATACTGCACCGGGCAGGTCAGTGTGCGGAAGAGAGCAACGGTGTCGCGGCCGCGTGCCGAAACGGAAGGTGGAAAAAACAGGACGCCAGAAAGTCTTTTGCTGTGTGAAAAAGCCGCCGATGCCTGCAGGAAGGGAAAAACCTGGTGAAAAATCCCGATCCGTTTTTGTGCGGAAGAAAACCCCTGTGTCGCAGGCTGGTCAGCTGGCCGGGTATCCCGCCCCCGCCGGGCACCGCCGGTGCCCGGCGGGGAGGGGATGACACCAACCGGAAGGAAAACCTACTTGACCTTCACATCGAGGAAGGACATGCCGGTCAATGCGCTCGGCTGGAAGCCGGAGAGCTTGTCACCGTTCCAGGCGGTGGTCACCGCACGGTGGAACAGCGGGTAGATCGGAACCTCTTCGCTGATCACGTCGAAGCACTGGTTCCACAGATCCTGCTGCTCATCGCCGGTGGCGCGGACAGCCTTGTCCATCAGGTCGTGCAGCTTGGTGTAGCCGTCCGAACCCTTCCACTGGGAGCGCTTCTGGGTCCAGGCGTTGTCGCCGTACCACCAGTTCATCAGCAGGTCGGGGTCGTTGCCGAACACCGACGGGTCACCGGGGGCGACAACCACGTCGAACTGCGGGTCATCGACGTCGGTGACGTTGGAGTACATTGCGCCGGAAGCCTGGCTGTCGATCTTGTCGACGGTGATGCCCGCTTCCTCCAGGTTCGCCTTGATGATGGGGGCGAGCTGGCTGACCCACGGGTGGTCGGTGGTGTTGAGCGTGAAGTGCAGGTCCTCAACACCGGCTTCTTTGAGCAGCTGCTTGGACTTTTCCGGATCGTAGTTGTAGACGTTGCTTGCCTTGTGGTAGTTCGGGTGCGACTCCTGCAGGAAGGAGGTGGCCGGCTGGGCTTTGCCGTCGAGAACGTTGTCGATCAGCTGCTCGGTGTTGATGCCGTAGAGCACGGCCTGGCGGACCTTCGGGTTGTCGAAGGGGGCCTTTTTGGTGTTGAACATCACGAAGGGAAGACCGAAGCCCTGGACGGATTCAACCGTGGCGCCGGAGTCTTTCAGCTGCTGCTCGTTGATGGCCGGAACCGATTCCATGGCCATCACGGTGTTGGTGGTCATCGAGGTCACGCGCGGGGTGCCGTCAACCTGGATGTCCCAGTGCATCTTGGCGGCCCCGGCCGGGCGGGTGCCGTTGTAGTTGTCGTTCTTCTCGAAATCGACGGCCTTGGATTTGATCGCCGAGGTCATCTTGTAGGGGCCGGTGCCGATCGGCTTGGACTTCAGCTCATCGGCGGACTGGGAGGCCGGGAAGACCTTGACCAGGGAGATGCGCTCGTTGACCAGGCTGAAGGGGAACTTGGTCTTGATGGTGACGGTGGTGTCGTCCTTCTTTTCCACCGAGTCGATGAACGACAGGAACGGCGCGTAGAAGCCTTCCATGGTCATGGTGAAGGCGTTGACGACATCATCGGTGGTCACATCGGTGCCGTCGGAGAACTTGGCGCCGTCACGCAGGGTGGCTTCCCAGGTGGTGTCGTCGACCTGCTCGGCCAGGGCGCCGGCCAGGGCCGGGTAGACCTCGCGGGTGGCCGGATCCAGTTCGGTCAGGCCCTCCATGGTGTGCCAGTTGGCGGCCAGCGCCAGGGCGGAGGTGGTGTTGGAGGGATCGTAGTTGTCGGTGTCGTAGGCGACAGCCGCGGTGATGGTCGACGAATCGGTGGCCGTGTCGGCGTCCTTGGCGGCGGTGCTGTCCGAGGAGCTGCCCGCATCGGTGGCCGACGGGGCGTCGGTGCCGCCACCGCAGGCGGCGAGCACCAGCGCGGAGGTGACGACGATGGCGGCGGCAGGCAGTGACCTGCGCTTGAGGGAGGACGTACGCATGGAGGGTGTCTCCTTAAAAGAAACTGGGCTGAATGGTCTGTGAGCCAAACTCCGTGTCAGCGGACCCGGGTGAAAACCCGTCCCATAGCCAAGGTGTCTGACATCTTGACTAGAAATCTAACGCCTTGGCCACCCCTGTGTCAGCAGAATGTCCCCTGATTCACCTGTGGTGTTATAGAACCGTTATCTGGATTACCCCCTAATTTGTCTGATGACTTACCTTGTTGGGGATGGTTCACCTGTTAAAACCTGGAAATCGTTGATTTTTACGCCCGGGGGGCGCCACATCTGTCGGACAAGTGGTGTCACGGGCGCCGGGGGTGGGGGAGTTTTCGGATTATTCGGCATAAAAACGCGACTTGTCAGACAAATTGTGCTAATTGTTGGAGGCATGTCCCCCGTAACGAAACCGGCCGCCGCCACCGCTGCCCCCCGCTCGTCTACTGCGGTCAACCGCACGGAATCCACCGCCGAGTCCATCAAGCAGTTCATTTTGTCCAATGGGCTCAAACCCGGCGACCCGCTTCCCGGGGAGGCGAGACTGTGTGAGTCGTTGGGGGTGTCGCGCTCATCGGTGCGGGAGGCGCTGCGCCGCCTGGAGGCGCTGGACATTGTCAATATCCGGCAGGGCGCGGGCAGTTTCGTCGGGCGGATGTCGATGTCGCCGCTGGTGGAGGCGCTGGCTTTCCGGGCGCTGCTGTCGACCAAAGGGGACCGGCAGACCCTGAAAGAAGTCGTCGAGGTCAGGCAGTGCCTGGACACGGGGCTGTCCGGGCAGCTGTGCCGGGTATTGAAGGGCACCTCCCAGCCGGGGCTGGAGGCGCTGGTCCAGTCGATGGTGGCGCACGCCCAGAAGGGGGAGACTTTTTCCGAGGCGGACATGGCCTTCCACGACGGGCTGCTGGCGCTGGCCGGCAACGAAGTGGTCCGGCAGCTGGTCAGTTCCCTGTGGCGGGTGCACCAGCAGGTGGTCCCCACCCTGGGGCTGGAAAACCATGACGGTCTGGTGGCCACGGCGAAAGCCCACGGGGCGATGCTGGCCGCCGCCTGCAACGGCGACAGCGACGCCTTCGTCAAAGCCGTCATCGAGCACTACCGCCCGCTGCAGGACACCCTCAACGACGAGTGATGCCGCCCGGCCCTGCCGCGGCGCCGGCAGCGGATGCGCCCGGCGCCGGGCGGGCGGGCGGGGGCACCCCCTGCCCCGGGCAGCCAGTGGCGCGCCGGGCGGGCGGGGGCGGGCGACGTATAATCGCCCATCCCTGTCGGTTTTTGTTTCTCCGGGGGCATCCACCGGTGTGTGCCCCGGGTCGGGAGTTGTGGCGCAATGACTGTGAGATCGCATCCGCTTGTCGGGGTGACCCGGCCGGTCCACGGGCGGCTGCTGGTTGCCGCCGTCTACCAGGTCATCGGCGGTATCGGTGTGCTGGGGGTGGGGGCCGCGGCGGTGCTGGTCGTGGTTACCGCACTGGGGTGGGGCGGCGACGCCGACCGGCTGGCTGGTGTGCTGGCGGCGGCCGGCCTGCTGGCGGTGGCGGGATGGTTCGGCCGCTGGCGCGGCGACCTGGTGGCGCACCGCGCCGACAACGAACTGCAGCGCCTGCTGCGGTCACGGATTGTCGACGGGGTCTCGCAGGCCCCCCTTGAGTGGGTTGATGCCACCGGGAAAATCGCCGTGAAACGCACCGTCACCGACGACGTCGATGCCCTGCACTCTGTTGTGGGGCACGCATTCGGCACAACGGTGTCCGCGGCGGTGCAGATTGCCGCGGGAATCGGGGTTTTGCTGGTGGTGGCCCCGGTGCCGACACTGGTGGCCGCCCTCCCCGCCGCGGCGGCCTGGGGCATCTCCCGGCGGCTGCGGCGCACCATGCCGGCGAACAGGAAGAAATTCGCCCGGGCCAGTGCGGCACTTGATGCGGCCGCGGTGGAGTTCGCCCAGGCATTGGCGGCATTGAAAATATTCGGGGGCACCCAACGCGGACTGGACCGTTTCCATGCCGCGTCCCGCGACTATTCCCGTTTCGTCGCCGGGTGGGCCACATCGATGACCCCGTACCTGGTCGGCCAGCAGCTGCTGCTCAGCGCGGTGGCGGTGTGGGCGATGGTGGCGCTGTCGGCGGCCGGCGGGTGGGCCACCCCGGGCCAGCTGGTGGCCGTCGCCATTATCATGCCGCTGCTGTTCAGCCCCGTTGAGGCCGTGGCTTTTTCCATCCACGACCTGGCCATGGGAACTGATGCGGCCACCCGGATCACCACCGTGATGGACGCGATCGATTCCCGGCGGACCGCCCCGGCGCGGGCCGAGGCGCCCGGCGGCCCCGCCACCGGGCCGCTCGGGGTGCGGGTGGACAATGTCACTCTCGTGCGCGGCGGGAAAAAAGTGCTTGATGCGGTGTCTTTGGTTATTGAACCCGGGACACGGACGGTGATCCTGGGGGAAAGCGGCGCCGGCAAATCAACCCTCCTGGAGGTCATCGCCGGACTTGTCGCCCCCACCAGCGGTAGTGTCACCACGGGGAATCCGGCCCGGGTCGCGGCACTGTGGCAGCAGCCGTTCATCGTTGAGGGCACCGTCGCCGACAATCTGCGCATGGGCACCGCCGATGCCACCGACCGGGATATCGCCGACGCGGTGCGGCGCGCCGGGATTGCCGGGCGGATTGCCGCCCTGGACGGCGGCCTGGGGGCTGTCATCGGCGACGGCACGGTTTTGTCCGGCGGGCAACGGCAACGGTTGTGTCTGGCGCGCGCCCTGGTCAGCCGCCCGGGGCTGCTGCTGCTGGATGAGCCGACCTCGGCCGTGGATGCCGCCGCCGCCGACCGTATCGACCGTGCCCTGGATGAGCTGGCCGGGCACTGCACCCTGGTGCGGGTCGACCACCGGGCGCGCACGGGGCTGGATGCCGACCGGGTGATAGTCGTTGATTCCGGCCGCATCGTCGACGACGGCCCGCCGGGGCAGTTGCTCGCCGCCGGGGGCGTGTTCGCCGACCTGGTGGCCGACCAGACGATCCCGGTGTCAGGAGGCGGCGATGAGTGATCCGTTGGTGAACGCCGTGCCGCCGCGGCAGCGGGCACTGGTGGCAGCCAGTGCGGTCAGCGGGGTGGGCGCGGGCCTGGCGGAAGCCTGGTGCGTGGCCGCCACCGGTAGTCTGCTGGCGCATCTGGTCGACGGCACGGATCCGGGGCGCGGCGGATGGCTGGTCGCCGCCGCGGCAACCGCCTGGGCGGTGGCCACCGCCGCTGCCCTCTGGTGCGGCCGGAGTGGCGGATACGGCCTGTCGCAGGCCCTGCACGACAGCCTTGCGGCGCAGGTGATGCGGCTTCCCCTCGGCTGGTTCGGCCGCTCCCGGGAAGCGGAACTGTCGAAGTTGTTCGGCGGGGAAGTCATGGCGGTGATGAGCATTCCGGCGCATCTGCTGCTGCCGGGGCTGAGGGCGGTCACGGTGGCGGTGGCGCTGATCGGGGTTCTTGCCGTGCAGTCACCGGCGGCGGCGGTGGTGGCGGCGCTGTGGATGCCGGTGCTGGCCGCGGTGCAGGTGATCGCCGGGAACAAAGTCGCCGCCGGGGAGGCCGCCCTGGCGGCGGCGCGGCGTGATGCGGCGGCCCGGCTGATGGAATTCACCGACGGCCAGCGCAGCCTGCGGATGCTGCCCGACCCGCTGCACGGCCGCACAGTGGTGGCGGCGACCATCGATGATGTCTCCCGTCGCATGGCGCAGGTGATAGAACCGGTGCTCGGGGTGATGGGGGTGTTTTCCCTGGCGGTGCAGTTCATGCTCATCACCGTCATCGCCGCCGGTGTGATCGGCGGCAACCTGCCCGGCGGCGGTATCGGTGTGGTGCTGGCCGCCACCGCCCTGGCGGG
>NZ_JAFLEQ010000008.1:35163-61587 GCF_017307055.1 Corynebacterium mendelii
GGCGACGACCCGGGATGCGGTGGCCAGTCTTGCCGGGGTGCGTGATTTCCTGGCCGCCGACGGCATGCCCGAGCCGGCTGTCCCCGGGCCGGTGCCGGTCGACGGCCGGCTGCAGGCCGAGCATGTGACGGTCACCGGCGGTGACGGGAACAAAATTCTCGACGACGTCTCCGTGACCATTCCGGAAAAATCCCTGGTGGCGGTGGTCGGGCCGTCAGGTTCGGGGAAAACCACGTTCCTGAGGGCATTGGCGCGGTTTATCGACCCGGACCGGGGCACCATCCGGGTCGGCGGCCACGACGCCGCGGCGATCGGCTCTGCCGCGGTGCAGTCGGCCGTGTCCATGGTGTTCCAGGAACCCACCCTGCTCCACGGCACCATCCGGGACAATATCTGGCTCAACACCGCCCACCCCGCCAAGGACACCGGGGTGGTTGACCGGGCCCGGCTGCGGCCGGTGCTCGACAGGCTGCCCGCCGGAGCCGACACCGAACTGACGGACCAGGGGCAGGGCCTGTCCGGCGGGGAGAAACAGCGGGTGGCGCTGGCCCGCGCATTCGCGAAAAAAGCCCCGGTTGTGTTGTGCGATGAACCGACCGCGAGCCTGGACCGGGTCAACCGTGAGCACATCGATGAAGCCCTGGCCCGGCTGCGCGGAGACGCCACCGTGGTGGTGGTCACCCACCGGCTGTCGTTTGCCGCCCGGTGCGACCTGGTGCTCGTCTTCGACGCGGGCCGCCTGGTGCAGCAGGGAACCCATGATGAGCTGGCGGCCGCCGACGGAGTGTATGCGGCGCTGCTGGCGGCGGACACCGGAGGCGGCCGCTGAAAAAAATCCCGGCTGCCGCCCGGGCCACGGCCGGGCCGGACGACGGTACCGCCGGCCGGGGCCCGGCCGGGCAGCTGTGGTGCGCAGGGGAAGGCTACCCGCCTTCCGCCGACGGCAGGTGGATAATCGTGTCGGCTTCCGCGGCGGTGTCCGCCTCGTGGGTGGCCAGCACAATGCCCGCACCCTGGGCGGCGCGGGCCGCCAGCGCGGCCATCACCAGCTGCCGGGCGTGCGGATCCAGGGCGGTGGTCGGCTCGTCGAGAATAATGATCCGCGGGTCGGTGACCAACGTCCGGGCCAGTGCGGCGCGTTGCCGCTGGCCGCCCGAGCATTCGCCGGGGGTGCGGCCGGCCACGGCGGCGGTAATGCCCAGCTCCGCAAGAACCGCGTCCGCCCGCGCCGTGGCGTCGGCGCGCCGCAGGCGGGCGACGGTGCGGGCCTGGCGGGCAACCTGTGCCCGCAGGCTGCGCCCCGGGTTGAGCGCCCCGGCAACATCCTGCACCATGATGTGGGTGTCGGCCGGGCCGCTGCCGGTGGCCCCGTCGACCGGCTGCGGGATAGCGGTGACACGCACCGCCCCGGCCGGGGCGTCGCCGGCCAATGCCCGCAGCACCGAGGTTTTGCCCGCCCCGCTGGGGGCGCACAGCGCAATGATCTCCCCGGCGTGCACGGTCAGATCCCACGGGTCGGCCACCGGTGTGCCGGGGACTGCGACCGTGATGCCGTGCCAGGCCCGCAGCACCGGCCCGGCCGGCGGGGCCGGGGGTGTGTCCGCACCGCCGGCGGCGGGCGGCTGCGGCGTGTGGGCGGTGACGGTGCGGTCCTTGTTGACGGCCATGATGGTGCCGGTGATCCGGCGCAGCCAGGCGTGGTCGTGGCTGATGGCCAGCACCGCCCCGCCCCGCCCGGCGTAGTCGGCAATCGCGGCGGTGACCATCTTGAGGGTGGCCGCATCCAATCCGGCGGTCGGCTCGTCGAGGACCAGCAGCGGGGGGTTGTGCGCCAGAGCGCGGGCCAGTGACACCCGCGCCGCCTGCCCGCCGGACAGGCTGGACGCCCGCCTTGCGGCGAAGGACCCATCCAGCCCGAGCCGCCGCAGATGTGGGGTGGTCTCCCGCACCGACCGGCGGCCGTCGGCGATCACATCGGCGACGGTGCGCCGCCCGTCGAGGGTGCGTGACGGATCCTGCTCGGACCAGCCGACAAGCCGCCGCCGCAGGCGCCGGCGGGCACGGCCGGCGGCGGGCAGCGGCCGGCCGGCCAGCCGCAGCACACCGGCGCTGACCGCCAGCCCGGGGCGCTGGGCGCCGACAAGGACTTCGGCGAGGGTGGTTTTCCCGCAGCCCGACGGGCCGCACACGCCGAGGATCTGGCCCGGGGAGAGCACCAGCCGGTCGACGGTGAGCAGCGGTGAGCGCGGGTCCCCGACCACCAGGGAGACGGCCTCGATCAGCGGCGCGGTGCCGCCGGGCGGGGCGGCTGCGCCGCCCGCCGGATGTCCGGCGGCCCGGCGCGCGGCGGGCGCGCTGCGGGGGGTCACCGCCGCGGAAAGCCTGTCGAAAGCGACAATGATGACGATGCTGACCACCGTCAGCGCCAGGGCGGGGGCTGCCACAGACCACGGTGACAGCATGATTCCGGGCAGATTCTCCCGGATCATCACCGCCCAGTCCGCCGCCGGCGGCGGCGGCCCGAAACCGAGGACATGCAGCGCCGACAACAGCTGCAGGCTGGCCAGCACCCGGACCGCCGCGTCGGAGATCACCGTCGAGGACAGCGCCGGCATCAATTCCCCGAACACCATATACACCGGCCCCTCGCCGCGGCGGCGGGCCGCCCGCACATACTCGGTGGCCAGGACGGGCCCGGCGGCGGCGCGGATGATTCTGGCGCACATGGCCACCCCCAGGACCCCCATCACCGCGGCAACCGCCAGGATGGACGGCAGCAGCACGGCACAGCACAACACAATCACCGTCGCCGGCACCGCGATGGTGACCGCGGTGACCGCGCCGAGTGCCCGGTCGAGTATCCGCAGCTGGGTGGCCAGCAGCCCGATGGTGGTTCCGGCCAGGGTGGTTGCGCAGCCGATGAGCAGCGACGGCCACACCAGTGCCCCGCCGCCGGAAACAACCCTCGACCACACGTCACGGCCGAGCACATCGGTGCCGAACACACCGCCGTTAAAGCGCGACCAGGGTGGGCCGACGGGCGCGCTGACCGGGTGCGGGGCGGCCAGCGGCGCGGCACACACCACCAGCAGCAGCACCGCGAGGACCACGAGCGGCCACAGCACTGCGTGGGTGGATTTCCGGGCGGCAATCATGGTGGCTCTACGACTCCTCTGCACGGGTGGCCGCATAGTCGGCGGCGGTCAGCAGCGCCAGGGACACCGCCACCACCGCCGCCCCGGCCGCCTGCACTGTCGGGGTGTCCCGGTTGGCGACAGCCGAGGCCAGCAGCTGGCCGAGCCCCGGATAGGCCAGCAGCGCCTCCACGACGACGCTGCCGCCGATAATTCCCGCCGCCAGCATCGCCGATACCTGGATAATCGGGCCCCGCCAGCGGGGCAGAACGTGGTGGACGGCGATGCGCCACACCCCGACGCCCCGCCGCCGGGCACTGGCCACCAGATCCCCGGAGATCACGTCGGCGGCGCTGCCGCGCAGCATCCGGGCACCCCACGCGGCGTGGGGCACGGCCAGGGCGGTCACCGGCAGCAGCAGGATCGTCGGCTGCCGCCACAGCGGGATGGCGGGGTTGACCAGCGAAACCGGCGGCACCCAGCCCAGCCACACCGCACCCAGCAGCACCAGGGCGATAATCAGCACCACTTCCGGAAGACCGACAATGACCGATACCGCCACCGACAGCCATGTGCCGGGCAGGGTGTGGTCAAGCCAGGCAAGCGCGAAGGCCACGACAACGGCCGCGGTGACGGCGATGAGCATCGCCGGCACCCCGATGGCCGCGGTCATCATGAACCGGTGCGCCACCTTCGGCAGCACCGGGTGCGCGTCAACGAAACTCACCCCCGCGTCACCGCGGGCAATACCCGCCCACCACCGCACCAGCCGCACGGTCACCGGCGCGTCGAGGCCGTAGCTGGCGCGGAGCTGCTCGGCGCGGGTGGCGTTGGCGCCGGCCACCCGGCCGGCGTAGTCGGAGGGAAGCGCATCCACCAGCACAAACAGGGCGCTCAACACAACGGCCATGCCGGCCGCCCACCGCGCCAGCGCCGTGACAAGCGGATGCGGCCGCCGGTCAGTCACCGACCGTGATCGTGGTGACGTCATACGGGTTGGTGGCGTGCTCAACACCGTCGATGGTGGGCTGGTGGACGGTCAGACGGTCGGAAAATCCCCACACAACCCAGCCGCCTTCCTCGGCCATCCGGCGGTAGAGCTCCCCGAGCATCTCCTGCCGCCGGGTGTCATCGGTGGTGGCCATCGCGGCCGCGAACTGCTCGTCGAACTGCGGGTCCGCCCAGCCGGTTTCCGAGTAGGCCGCATCGCTGAGCACGGTCGCCCGGATGAGGGTGGCAAAGGATTCGGCGTCACCGTAGTAGCCCACCAGGAAAGGTTCTGTGCCATAGACCGTCGACCAGTACTGGTCGGCGGCGTGTTCTTTGATGGTCACCGTGATACCGGCGTCGGCGACCTGGTTTTTCACCGCGGCAGCCAGGGGAATCATCTCCGGGAACGCGGTGGAGGTGTGCAATGTCACCTCGATGCCGTCCGGATACCCGGCGTCGGCGAGCAGCTGTTGTGCTTTCGCGCTGTCGTGGGGCACCGGCGGCAGATCGGGCACCGCGGGGTCGGTGGCCCCGTTCCTGATCATGTCCGCGCCGGGTGTGCCATAGCCCAGCAGCACGGTGTCGACGAGCTGCTGCCGGTCAATCGCCAGCTTCACGGCTTCGCGGACACGGTTGTCGTCAAAGGGCGCGGTATCGACCCGCATGAGCAGCGGAACGCTTTGGGAACCGGGCCGGGCGGTGACCTCAAGGCCGGCCGCCTGGGCGGATTTCGCGGTGGCCGGCTGCACGCCGAAAGCCATGTCAATCGCACCGGAGATCACCGCCTGCGACATTGCCTGCGGGTCGGCGAATCCGCGGATCTCCAACTCGTCGACACCGAGGGGGCCACCCCACCAGTCGTCGCGGGCGTGCAGCCGCGCGGTCTGGTCGTCGAGACTGTCGAGAACATACGGCCCGGAGCTGACCGGCTGATCGAAGTCGGTGGTGCCGTCTTTGACGATGAAGCTGCCGGAGACCAGGTTGCGGGGCAGTTCGGCGTCGGGGGCCGAGGACACCAGCACGACCGTGTGCTCGTCGGGGGCGGAGGATGCCGCCATGTCCAACTGTCCGCCGCGGCCGCCGTTTTCGGCGGCTTTGTCCTGGATGCGGCCGATCGAGTACAACACATCGGCGGCAGTGACCGGCGACCCGTCGGAGAATGTCGCGTCATCACGCAGCGTGAACGTCCACTGGCTGGCGTCATCGTTGGGGGTCCACGAACTCGCCAGCGACGGCAGCACCGATCCGTCCTCGCCGAGGGAAACCAGCTGGGCGTACATGGCCGTCAGCCGCGCCCAGTCCGAGGAGGAGAACAACTGTCCGTGGGGATCGGTGGTGGCGGCACCACCGACGGATGCCAGTCCGTAGGACAGATGTGTTTTCTCTTTTTTCTGCCCCGTCTCCGGGGCGCCGGCGGAGGCGCTGGCCGCCGTGGTTGCGGTGGCCGGGTCGTGTGCGGCAGTGTCCCCGCCGCTGCAGGAGACTGCGGCCGCGGCCAGGCAGCAGGCGGCAGCCGCACCCGCTACGGCACGAAACAGTGGTCGATCGGTCATGGGGCATCCTTAATCTGTCGGTGGAAAGCAGTCCGGCATGGACGAGACGAAAAACGGCGGGCACACCCGCCGGCACCCGCACACCGCAGATCAAGCGGGAGCCGCACCGCGGGCATCCCGCGCGGGTGCACGGATGAAAACCCAAGCTATATGGGTAGGATAACCTTGTCCACAAAGTGGGGGTCGGGGTCCGGTGAAACCGCCGGTTATACCCCATTGGCGGGGGTGTTGCCGGTGGGGCGGGACGAGGGCAAACACCCCGCGGCGGCTGCGGCACCACCAGCCTGGGCGGGCAGCACAGAAGCACCCGGTCCGCCGCCTGTCCGGTATGCCCGCGGCGGCGCGATCCCCTAGCGGCGGTGGATTTTCATCGGCCCGTCACCGGGGCGCGGGCCGTCACTGTCGTCCGGGCGGTCACCGTCGTGCGGGCCGCCGTCGCTGAAGACAATTCCCGCGGCCGCCTCAGCCTGCCGGGAAAGCCGCTCCTTTGCGTCATCGTCGACCATCCGGTCAATCAGCCGCTGCACATGGTCGGCGGCCCCGTCACCCTCATAGGCGCGGACGACATCGGTGACCCGCCCGGCAGAGCGGATCTCCCCGTGGTCAATCCAGATGGCTGTATCGCACAGCTGCGCCAGGAAATCATTCGAGTGGGAGGCGAACACCAGAATGCCGGAACGCTCCACCAGCTCCTGCAGTCTTTTCCGGGCTTTGGTCATAAACGCCGCGTCAACGGCGCCGATACCTTCATCCAGCAGCAGGATCTCCGGTTCGATGGAGGTGACCACCCCCAGGGCCAGACGGATGCGCATGCCGGTGGAATAGGTGCGCAGCGGCATGGACAAAAACTCGCCGAGTTCGGAGAATTCGGCGATCTCATCCATTTTCGCCTTCATCTGTTTTCTGGTCTGCCCCAGAAAAAGACCCCGGATGATGATGTTTTCGTAGCCGGAAATCTCCGGATCCATGCCCACGCCCAGATCGAAGACGGGCGCCACCCGGCCGTCAATGACCGCCGAACCGCGGGTCGGCTCGTAGATTCCGCTGAGCAGCCGCAGCAGGGTGGATTTGCCCGCCCCGTTGTGGCCGACCAGCCCCACCCGGTCGCCTTCCTGCAGATGCAGGTTGATATCCCGCAGCGCATCGACAATAACCACGTCGTGATCGTTTTTGCCGACCACCCCGCCGGCCGCACCCAACACGGCTTTTTTCATGGAGCGGGATTTCGCGTCGAAAATCGGGAAGTCGACGCAGGCGTTGTAGGTGTCGATGGCGACCATGGTTTTGTTGAAAACCGTCACTTCCATGTCGGTGTCGTCGGTTGCGGTGGGGGAACACCGAGATTGAGTCTATCTTCCCGGCCGGCGGCCGGGGCACCCAGCTGCCGGCGGGCGCCCGCGGTGGGATGTCACTCCAGTTGCATGGTGAAATACCAGTTGCCGTTTGCGGCCCGGGCCACCCCGACGCCGACGGCCGTGACCTCCGGGCGGAGAAGATTGCGGTTGTGCCCGGGGGAGCGTTTCCAGCCTTCCACCACGGCAGCCGGCTCCGCCCAGCTTTGCCAGCGGACATTTTCGTATCCGTGGAAATTGCTGTGGCGGAAATCCCCGGTGTCGGCCATGTACCGGCTCCACCGCTGCGCCCCGGCGGTAAGCCCCTCATCCGGGTGCAGCGGCGCCAGCCCGTGTGCCCGCCGGTAGTTGTTGGTCAGGGTGACAATCACATCGCGGGCCTGCCCGGTACCGCCGGTCTCGTCGGTGCCGGCCGCGGGGGCGGGTGCCGGGCGGGGCACCAGGCCGGCGCTGCCGAAAAAGGCGGCCACATCGATCGGTGGCGGGACAACAGGTGCCGCCGGGGCAGGGGAGATACCGGTGACCGTGCATGCCAGTGCCGTTGTGGCGGCCAGAAATACGCGTCGCAAAAGGGGTGCTCCAGGAAATATCGGGGAAGTTCCGGGGTGGGGGTGGGCAGGAAAACCCGCCGCGTCGTGGCTTCCATTCAACCCCATCGGGCGCGAAAGCGCCGGTGGGGCACCTCCAGCCGGCACCGGGCACACCGTGAGGGGCGGAAACCTGCGGGCAATGGTTTCTACACCCAGTAGCTGACGCGGAAGCGCCACTTTTTCATCGCGAACAGGGAGATCACCAGCCCGCCGACGGTACAGCCGATGACCACCCACCAGTTGTAGGCGTGGACCGGGGCGCCGATCAGCGGGGCGCGGAAGACCTCCAGGTAGTGGTAGAGCGGGTTGAGCATCGCCAGCTTCGCCCGTTCGGAAATCTGTCCGCCCTGGTCGGTGAGGGTCTGGGTGGTCCACACAATCGGGGTGACATAGAACAACAGCTGCACCAGGGCTTCCAGCAGTGGGGCGACATCGCGGTAGCGGGTGGCCACAATGCCGAAAAACATCGCCACCCACACGCCGTTGACAACCAGCAGCCCCATCGCCGGTATCACCAGCAGCGCATGCCAGCCGAGATTGCGCGGAAAAACAGCCATCAAAATCACCCAGATGACCATGTTGTGGGCCAAAAACAGCAGCTGCCGCCACACCAGCCGGTAGACGTGCACCGACAACGCCGACGGCAACTGTTTGATCAGGCCCTCGTTCTCGATGAAAATCTCGGCGCCGTCCTTGATGGCCCCGGAGATGAACGACCACATGATCAGCCCCACGGTCACATGCGGCAAAAACTCGGCGACCGGGATGCGGAACAGCACCGAATACAGCATGCCCAGGGCGAAAGCCATCACCCCGGTGGCAATCGTGATCCACAAAGGACCCAGGGTGGAACGCCGGTAGCGCTGCTTGATGTCCTGCCAGCCGAGCTGCAGCCACAATTCGTGCTGGCCGAAACCACGCACCAAATCACGCCACGCGGCTTTCAGGGTCTGCGAGTCACTGGGAACTGCCTCGTCGGGCCGGGCGGCGATCATCCGGTCGATATCGACGTCTCTGACATGGAGTGGGGCGGAATCTGACACGGTTCATACCCTAGCGGTTGGTGGCCACCCGGCTAAAGCCAACCGCCGCGGGGCGCCCGGGAAAAAGCACTGCCCGACAGCCGGTGGCCGCAGAAAAGGGCGGGGAAACTATTTCACCCGCAGCACGATCTTGCCGGTGTTGTCGCCACTGGCCATAAGGGCGTGTGCCCTGGCGGCATCGGCAAGATCGAATACCTGTGATGTCTGGTGCACAATCGAGCCGTCGGCCAGGTGCGGCCAGATCGCGGAATAGGTGGCCCGCACGATGTCCGCTTTGTCCTGCTTCGGCCGGGAGCGCAGCGCAGAAGTGATGATGGTGCCGCGTTTGGCCAGCAGCTTGCCGATGTTGAGTTCGCCTTTCACCCCGCCCTGCATGCCGATAATGACGATCCGGCCGTCCGGGGCCAGGGCGCTGATGTTTTTGTCCAGGTATTTCGCGCCCATAATGTCGAGGATGACATCGGCTTTGTTTGTGGCCACCTCGGCGAAATCCTGCTCGTGGTAGTTGATGGTCTCATCCGCCCCCAGCCTCCGGCAGAACTCTTCTTTGTCTTCCGACCCGCAGGTGGTGATGACATGGCAGCCCATCTGTGCGGCCAGTTGGATGGCGAAGCTGCCGATGCCCCCGGCCCCGCCGTGGATGACAACCGTATCGCCTTGCTTCATCCCGGCCAGCATCACCAGATTGGAAAACACCGTGCAGGCCACCTCCATGATGGCTGCCGCATCGGTGAAGGAATATCCCTCGGGCAGGGCAAGAACATGCTCCGCCGGGACGGCAACCTTTTCGGCGTAGGCCCCGCCGGCCAGCAGACAGCACACCTCGGTGCCCTCGGCGACATCGGTTCCGTTGGAGTCGATGACCACTCCGGCGCATTCCAGGCCGATGATTTCCGAGGCGCCTTTCGGCGGCGGGTAGAAACCGGCGGCCTGCAACAGATCGCCCCTGTTGACTCCGGCGGCGTGAACCTCCACCAGGATCTCGCCGTCTGTGAGTACCGGATCGGGGACCTCGGTGAGGGTCAGTGAGGTTTTGTCGTCTTTGTCTGCCAGTTGGATTGCTTTCATGGCACCACCCTAGCCGAGATTGTGCAGCTATCCGGCGGGTGTGCTCTGGCAGGGGCGGCCTGCGGCGGGGGTGTGAGTAAGTAGAAAAAACAGCCTGTCCCTTCCTGCACCGGCACAAAGCACGGGTGTCGGTGAGGTGATCGTCTGCGGGCCGGTGCAACCGACCTGATTGACGAACCGGTGGGTGGATAGGGTAGATTATCGGCGAATGGAAACGTGGCAGAGCGGCCGAATGCACTGGTCTTGAAAACCAGCGATGAGCAATCATCCGCGGGTTCAAATCCCGCCGTTTCCGCCAAAAGGGATCCCCGACTATGTTTCTAGTCGGGGATTTTTTCATGCCCATGTGGCGGCGAATTTCGCCCCGTGGGCGCAGGTGGAAAATCCCACATGTCTGACAAGTGGGGTTTTGTGCGGCCTTTTCCCGGGCCGCACTCAGCAGAAAATTATGTGAAAAACCTCACTAGGGACAAGTCCGAATGCCACCCCCCGAAGGGGGTGTATCAGATGGAATTGTTTGCCCTATGAGGGGCTACTACCTGCACTAATGGTCTTTTTTGCTATGTGGGGATTTGAACTATATTTTTCTCGGGGGCAGGTTTCTATTTTTATTTTAGTGGCGCGGGACACAGTTGGTTCATTTTCGTGATGTACACTCTCGCCCATAACCGATATGACGAGTTAGGCAATTTTTAGCAAAAAGTCGTCTAGACTCATCAGCGGATGCGGCGAGAAAGTTCATGCGGTGCCAGATTCAGTTAGGGATTTGTTTCTGCGGCTCCGGCTAGTTCGCACCACGTGGTTGTCCGGAAACGGTGACACAGTGGGTGTCCGTTACAGCAGTGAAGTGTCAGACGGTTACGGCACTTGGCTGGTGCTCCAGGGCTGAGGGCACTGGCGGGGATGTAGGCGAGGCGCCACTGCTGGTGTCGGTGGGTTCCTGCCACGGGGCCGGGGAATGCTCGCTGAGCGAATCTGCAGTTCGTTTGTGGTCTTCCCGTCCAGTGAAAGGCAAGCATCCGGCGGTGGCCGGGATGCGGGTTCCCGTGGCGGGAAGCCGCAAAAAACTTCTTCACCATCATTCGAGTCGTATGTCGCCGGTTATGGAGGGAGGAATACGGACGCACTACAACCTTTTCAGCGTTGCCGGGTGGTCCAGGGTTTTCATACTCCGCCTCCACGAGATGATCGGCAAAAAAACAATCAGCACGAACGTGGCTGCGAACAGACCTCCACGCCTGTGTTGTTCAGATGACGAAGCGCGACGCTGAAGTTGGAAAATTTGACGTAAAAGGGATAACAGCAATTGTGACTGCGCTGCCCGAAAGATGTGACTGGGGTTTCACAAAACCCGAAGTCTGAAAGGAAACAAACATGCGAAATGCTTTCAAAAAAGCCGCCGCTGTGCTGGTGGGAATCTCCACTGCTGTGACAATGAGCGCCTGCGGCGCTGGTGGTGGCAGCAGTTCGGACGAAAACGTGCCAATTGCTTCTGGTGATGACATCAAGGGCGACATCACGATGTGGTCGTCGTTCACGCAGGGGCCCCGTGCTGAGTGGATGGACAAGAAGGCCGCCGAGTTCGAGAAAGCTCATCCCGGAACCAACATCACCATCGAAAAATTCTCCTGGGGTGAGTTCAACACCAAGTGGACCACCGGCTTGACCTCCGGACAGGTGCCGGACATTTCAACCGCGCTGCCGACACAGGTAGTGGAAATGATCAACGCTGACGCGTTAACCCCCATCGGGGATGTCATTGACCAGCTGGGTCGTGACCGCTTCTTCGAACCGTCACTCAAAGAAGGCGAGCAGGACGGAAAGAATTTCTCCATTCCGATCTACTCCCACGCCCAGGTGATGTGGTACCGCAAGGACATCCTGGAAGAAAATGGCCTGGATGTCCCCGAAACCTGGGATGAGCTCAACGCTGCTGTTGACAAGATTGGTTCAGACGGGGACAACTACGCCATCTCTGTTCCCATGGGTACCAACGATTTTCAGGCCACTCGGTTCCTGAATTTCTACGTGCGCTCCAAGGGCGAGACCCTGCTCAATGATGACGGCACCGCCAACCTGACATCACCGGCAGCGATGGAAGGCATCAAATACTGGACTGACATGTTCAAGAAAGCCTCTCCGCAGGGATCGGTGAACTACAACGTGCTTGACCAGGCCACATTGTTCTACCAGGGCAAGACCGCCTTTGACTTTAACTCCGGCTTCCATATCTCCGGCGTACAAAAGAACCGTCCCGACTTGGCCGATAAAGTTGCTGCAGCTCCCCTCCCGGTTGCTGCGAAGGGTGACAAATCCAACTACCCGGCAGAGGTGACCAACGCAGCCATGGTTGTCTGGCGTGCATCGGATAACGCCGGTACCGCCAAAGCGTTCCTGGAGTTCCTCTACGATGACGACGAGTACATTGAGTTCCTTCACTCGGTACCTGGTGGCATGCTGCCCGCGATGAAAGACATCAACGACAACCCGAAGTACCTCGATAACGAGACCATCGAAAAATACCAGGATTCAGTTCAGGTTATTGCTGACCAGGTTGCTGTTGGATCCGCAATCGGAATGGAAAATGGTCCCACCGTTCAGGCTGGCATCCTCACCAGCCAGGGCATCATCGAACGCATGATGCAGTCGATTGTGCTTGATGGCGCTGATCCGGCCGATGCTGCAAAGAAAGCTGAAGACGAACTCAACCAGCAGTTCAAAGCGGCTGGCGTTCAGTAAAAGCCGCTCCAAGAAGGTTGCTTGATCTTCGTTCCGTCCCCGGGGCCTTCCAACTGGCCCCGGGGGAGGGATCGGAAAAGCTCTCGGCTAGCCCCCGCGATCCTTGTTCTGCCCAAGCTGGCGGAAACAAATCCGACAGCACCCACGGCGCTGTCGGGCCAACAGGTAAATCGCTGCACGGGAACAAGTCGAAAAAGCTGGCTGTTTTGAATCGTTCGTCCCAGTTACCAATGTGAAGGTTGACACATCATGACTGCAAGCAAAAAGAGGAGGCTCGCGGGCTTCCTTTTCGTTTCGCCGGCAGTGCTTCTCGTCGTTGCGCTGCTGATCTACCCGGTTTTATCGTCCATCTATTTCTCATTCACAAATAAAAATCTCATCCGCGTCAACTACGATTTCGTGGGATTCGACAACTTCACCCTGTTGTTGAGTTCTTCCGACTTTTGGTACGCCTTCGTCAACTCGGTGAAATGGACTGTGCTGTCCATGCTGGGGCAGCTGTTGGTTGGTTTGTTCGCCGCACTCGCCCTGAACCGGCTGCCCCGTTTCTCCGGTTTCTACCGCACCATGTTGATCATTCCGTGGGCGTTCCCGCCGATCATCCTGGCGTTTGTGTGGAAGTGGATTTTCAACGACGTCTACGGCTTTATCCCCAGCTTGCTCAGCACCCTGGGTATCACCGAGACCAACGCCGCTCCTCTGTCGAACCCGGACATTGCATTTTGGGTAGTGCTCGGAATCAATATCTGGTTTGGCGCCCCACTGTTTATGGTCAATATTCTCTCGGCTCTGAAGACAATTCCGCAGGAGCAGTATGAAGCTGCCATGGTTGACGGGGCATCCAATATCGAACAGTTCTTTTACATCACCGTCAATCACATTAAAGAAGTCATCGGCCTGCTGGTGATTCTGCGTGTGATCTGGGTGTTCAACAATTTCGACATTCTGTACCTGCTCACCGGTGGTGGCCCCGGCAAGCTGACGACAACGCTTCCGATCTACGCCTACCAGACCGGTTGGAACCTGCGTCTGCTTGGTTCTGCATCCGCCATTACCGTGCTGCTTCTGGTCTTCCTGCTGATCTTGGCCAGTGGCGCGTTCAAGTTGCTCAACAAGTGGGAAAAGGAGCGTGGCTAAACCATGAAAAAACGTGTTGGCGTCCATCCAGGTGGCCTGATTTTCAACTACGTTTTCCTGACCATTTTGTCCATCATCGCAGTGTTCCCGCTGTTGTGGATCATTCTCTCCTCTTTCAAGGGAGCAGGTGAACTTGCCCAGCATCCCCTGGACTTCTTTCCCCGCGACTTCACCCTTGATCACTATGACACAGTGATCAATGAACTTGGGTTCCTCTACAACATGAGGAATTCGATCGTGATTGCAACCGTGTCCACCATTATCACACTGGTGGTTAGCTTGCTCGGCTCCTACGGCATCGTACGTTTTTTCCCGCGAGTCGGTAAGTACCTCACTCGTATGCTGATCACGACCTACATGTTCCCGCCGATCCTGCTGGCTGTCCCCTATACCGTGACCATGGTGTCACTGGGCCTGATCAACTCTTATGTTGGCCTTGTGATCGCGTACCTGTCGTTTTCAATTCCTTTCGCGATCTGGATGCTCATCGGCTTCTTCCAGACAGTCCCACTCGAGATTGAGGAAGCAGCCGCTATTGACGGAATGGGTATTTTCGGAGTCTTTTCAAAAATCGCCTGTCCCCTGATCCTTCCCGGCATCGTGGCTACTGCTGTCTACACCTTCATCAACACTTTCAATGAGTTCCTCTACGCCCTGTTGTTCATCAACTCCACCAGTAAAATGCCGGTGGCTGTTGCTCTGTACTCCTTAACGGGTTCGGAGGTGCTGGACTGGGGTGCGATGATGGCAGCCAGCGTGCTCGTGATCATTCCTTCCGTACTGTTTTTCATGGCTATTCAAAGGCACATTGCCGCTGGCCTGTCGGAAGGCTCCATCAAGTAGTGCACCGGGTCCCGCACAGCAAACAGTGCGGGACCGAAGAATGTATCATTCCCCCTCCCGGGCGCATGGCGGCCAGCAGAGAGCTGTTGCCGCCAGGAGGTGGGGCTAAAGAAGACCACGGTTGTCGGCAGTCTGTTTTCTCAAAAAAGAAACGTGCCACAAAGAACAAACATCGTGCTCCGGCTGGGTCGCTGATTGCGGGTCATTGATATCTGGATCTCTTCGGATCAGCACGGCGAATGCTGTCCAGTTGATCGAAAAATATAGATTCAGTGCCGCGTGTCAACGAATGTGCTGTGTGGGAAAAAGCCTCTCAAACTGGAGTAAAAGGCGCGTTCAAACGATATTTTCGTGGCCGTGTGGCACCAGTTGAGCATTGCGCGTTACAAAGAGCAGTCCAACTCACGATGTGTCGCCCCGGCGTCACTGTTTTGTTTCATCACCAAATTTCCCTTCGTCTAAAAGTTGGAGTGAGAATGCAAACGAATAAAAAACACCTGTCGCTTCGTACTGTTACTGCCGTAACCACGGCCTGTGCCTTGTTCACATCAGTGTGGCTTCCCGCACAAGCCGAGCAGCCCACCCCCGGTTCTTATTCCTTGTCGGAAATGGCCACCGATGTGCGCACCCCTGACCCGCTGGTCTCTCTCGAGCAACCTGTTGACTTGTCGGGATCAGCCACCCACGATCTCTCCGACCAGCTTTCCAAAGTAACGTCACTTTCCCGCGGAAGTGTGGTGGTCAGCTTTAAAACCAACGCAAATGCGAAGGCTGCGACGCTCTTTAGCGTTTCCGACTCCACGGCCGGGGCCCGGAACATGTCGTTGACAATTAACTCCGGACACCTCTACTGGGAGGTGAGGGATTCGCAAGGCAACTCCGGCCCCTACATCTCACAAGCCGATGCGGAAGACGCCCATTCGCTCAACGACGGGCATTGGCATACCGCTGTGGTGACAGTTGATGGTGTCAATACGGGGCTGTGGGTTGATGGGCAACAGATGTTTACGACAACCGGCCTCGGTTTTTTCGATTCGTTGACTCACCCCGATACCTTCACTCTCGGGGCCAACGTGGACAACAACGGGGTGGAGTGGCTATTTGATGGAACCATCCGTGTCTTTTCCGTCTATGACGAGGTTCTTGGAAAAGCACAGATTCAACGTTTGACTGACAAGCCCGATGCTGTCGCGGTGCTGTCGGATGACACCACTTTGGATGAACCCACGCAGGAGATTATTCACCGGAAAGCGTTTACGGCAGTTGCTCGTCCGCAACAGGTGTCAACACCGGTCATTTTCCGTTTGATGCGAGGCGCTACGTCGGTATCCGAAGTGGAAATCACCCAGTCCGCTCTTGTCGTGCGTCAAGGGGGATCGAGTATCAGCCTTGACGGTGATTGGGGTAGCTATGCCCCCGACAGTGTGGCTGTGACCTTCGACAACAACCGGGTCACGGTATACGCGGACGGAACCTACGTGGGGACCGGCCAGCTCGATGCACGTTCCCTTCCCAGTGTTGACGGGATAGAGGTTTCCGGAGCCGAGGTGGCAATCTACGGACAGGTGCTCAGCACACCGCAGATCCAGACCATTGTCGGCTACGACAAGCCGAAAGAACTGGCTTTGATGGATATCGGCTACAACGGAGCCGCCAGCTACCGGATACCGTCACTGCTGCTGACTCAAGCCGGCACCCTTATCGCTGGTGCTGATCAGCGGGTAGCTGATGCACACGACAGTCCCAACGATATTAATCTCACAATCCGACGGTCCACGGATTTTGGCCAAACCTGGGAACCACTGCAGGTCCTGATCGACCTTCCGGGGGATGCCCGCAAAGCAGCCAGTGTCATCGATTCGGTCTTTATGGAGGATAAAAACACCGGCAGGATCGTTGCAGTGGTGGATCTTTTTCCGGGAGGGGTCGGTCAGCCCAACAATGCACGTGGAACCGGGTTTGATGATCAGGGCCGATTGAAACTCGACGGCCCCGGAGACACCAGCTACCACCTCAACGAGGAAGGGACCGTTGAAACAGACGATGGGCAGATTACCGGGTACACAATCGACGAGGATGGCACTGTTTTTCTCGATGGTGTTGAACTGAACTCCATCTACGATGCGCAGAGCAAATCGTCGGAAGTGCCACTAGGACTGTTCATGCAGCCGACAGCCTACATGGTGTCTTTGTACTCCGATGACCAGGGAAAAACCTGGTCCTCCCCTCGGCTGATAAGCCAGATGGTGAAAGAACCATGGATGAAATTTATAGGCACAGGGCCTGGAACTGCCATCCAAATAGACGGCGGCGAGCACGATGGCCGGTTAGTGGTTCCGGTGTATTTCTCCAACCGGACGGGCAGAGTTTATTCGTCAGCGGTGATTTATTCCGATGATGGCGGCGAGACGTGGTCGCGCGGCTCTTCCCCCAACGATGGCAGACAATGGCGGGGCCGCATCATTGATGCTGAGAATGCGACCAACAGGCTTTCCTCGCTTCACGAATCCACGGTCGTTCAGACCGGCGCCAATGAGCTGACCCTTTTTATGCGCAACCTCAACCCGGGCAGGAAACTGGGTGTCGCGCGTTCGACAGATGGAGGGGAAACCTGGAGTGAACCAACATTCGACGACCGTGTCCCGGAGATTTTCAGCCAGCCGAATGCCATCTCTTTTGGCGATGACATGTCCACTATCTTGTTCGCCAATGCCAGCGCCCGGCTGCCCTTCCGGGGGCGGGGCGTTATCCGGATGAGTCCCGATGGCGGCCGAACATGGTCCCATGCCCGTACCTTCAATGACGGTCACTATGTGTACCAGGCCATGGTGATGCTTCCCAATGGCAACATTGGTCTTTTCTGGGAACGTGAATGGCAGGGACTGTATTTCAGTCAGGTGCCGGTCACATGGCTCACGCACTACGGGGCCACTGAAATTCACTAAAGTCAGGTTCTTCCCTTGGCCCAGTCGGATGGTCTCGAGAAGAACCGGGGCGCAGTGAGCAGTTGTGGTCAGTGCCGAGTTGCTTCAGGGTGGTGGGAAAAATCCGTTAAAACCCAAGCGAACAACACCACAACTGCCGGTGGCACTGGTGCGCTACATGAAAAACGTAGAAAACAGTATGTGCTTGGTCCTTGGGAGAAGGTGGTCACATCAGGACTGAAGTAGTGCGCCGTGCATAAGGTCAAATGAGACTCATCCAGTCTGCGGTGCTGTGTATCTCTTTCCGCGAGGGTACAGAGCACGGCGGGGTGCTCAGCGCTCAGTCGCCCCGCCAAAAAATATCGATCCTATTGTTGTTTCTCTTGCTAGAAAGCGAAGTGTGAGACACTCATGTTTTCCGTTGCCGTAGCCGAGCCCTTCACAGGCTCGTCGACGATTTCCTTTGATTTTTCCACCACCACGGACACTGACCTGGTTGCACTGGGGGGTGATACCTACGGATGGGTGCTCAAAGTAGCCGCGTCTTCGTTGCTGCTGGAAGGCGAAACCATCACTGCCCCGGTATTTTTAGATATGGAAGATACCGTCAATGTCCGTGATGGTGCGACCCATTCTGTGGCCATCGTGTCGGGGCCTGCCGGCAGCAGGATCTTCCTGGATGGTTACCAGTGCTTCTCGTCAACGGCCAACTTAAGCCCCGACGAGGTGGTTGAAGGTGACTGCTACCGGATGAAAGAGGCCCCGGGACTGTCAATCACCCAGGTGCGCGTCCACAATGAACAGTTGTCTCCGGAAGCAGTGCTCGCCCGGGCCGTGGAACCGGAGCCGATGATCGAATTCGCAGCCAGTGGGCTGGCGCCTTACGATGTGGAAAATGTCGGGGAATTGCGCACCGGAACCGTCTTCGCGCGCTATCGCACCCGCGGTCGGGGACAGGGCGGGGTCATTCTCGCCGCCAGCGGTGCGGGTAGAGAACAACTTCGGCTCTCTGTCGATGAAGATGGAATTCTGTACGAAGTGGAGGGCACCAAGGGGCGGCTGCGGAGTTTCCGGGCATCCGGAAGCTTCGATGGTGGTGAGTGGGTGGACGTTGCCATCCGTGTTGCTCGAGGTGCCGTGGACATTTACGTTGACGGCTATTTGGAAGCCCACTGCCCGGGTGTGGCGTTTTTCAACGATGTCACCGGTATCGACCGGGTGGTCATCGGCCAGGACACCCAGGGGCTGCGGCTGTTTGGGGAGGTCCGTAACGCCGCAATCTTCGATACGGCGCTCAATGATGCCCAGATCAAACGGTTGAGCGGGGTGGTTCCGGTCGATACAGCCTGCCTGTTCGACCGTGGGTTTCACGGTTCGGTGAGCTACCGAATCCCTTCGCTTCTGACCACTGCCAGCGGAGTTGTCATTGCTGGTGCCGATCAGCGTGAGACCGTGGCCAATGATGCCCCCAACTCGATCAATTTCGTCATCCGCCGGTCCTTCGACTCCGGGCGTACCTGGGATAATCTTCAGCAGGTGATCTCATATCCCGGAGAGGGACAGGACGGTGCCTCTGTCATCGATTCTTGTCCTGTGCAGGACATCAACACCGGCCGTATCTTCGTGGTGATTGATCATTTCCCCGGTGGTGTCGGCCAACCCAACAATGAACCGGGGATCGGAGTCGACAATAACGGCCGTTTCGAGCTTTTCGATGCCGCCGGGGTTGCCTACACCTGGGAAGCGGATGGCACCGTCACCGTCACCGACACCGGCGAACTGACTGAATTTAAAGTGGCCGACAACGGTGATGTCACCGTTGGCGCCGACAACCAACCCGGGGGCAACGTTTTCCTGTGTGACGGTGTCGACCCGAATCAAACACTGCTTACGGCCCGCACCAGTTTCCTGCAGATTGTTCACTCTGACGATGATGGGGCGAGCTGGTCGGCGCCGCGGAACCTCAACCACCAGGTTAAAGAAGAGTGGATGCCATTTTTAGGCACCGGTCCAGGAAACGGTATCCAACTCACCCACGGCCCCCATGCTGGGCGTTTGCTGATCCCTGTCTACTACAACACTGCCAACAGGCGTAGTTTCAGTTGCGCGGTGATCTACTCCGATGACGGTGGAAACAATTGGAAACGCGGTTGCTCCCCCAACGACGGGCGGATATTCAACAACCAGGTGATCAACTCAAAAGATTTCACCGACGAGCAGGCCGCCACGCATGAAGCTACGGTCATTGAGCGTCTAGACGGCAGTGTTTTGATGCTCATGCGTAACCAGAATGAGGTTGGCAAAGTCGCCCAGGCTGTCTCAGAAGACGGGGGGCAGACATGGTCCGAGGTGAGTTTTGTTGACGACATCGACGAGATTTTCTGCCAACCCAACTGCATCAATGCCCCTACCGCCACTCATCCGGAGCGGATTATTTTCGCCAATGCCGCCCAGCTCATGCCCTACCGGGGACGCGGGGTACTGCGGGTCAGTGACGACGGTGGCCGTAGCTGGGTCGCCCGGAGAACCTTCAATCCGGCGCATTATGTCTACCAGTGCATGACTCAGCTTCCTACGGGAGAAATCGGGCTGTTGTGGGAGAGGGAAACCCAGGGGCTGTATTTCAGCATCTTGCCCAATGAATGGTTCGATAACGCCCGCTGAATCACCAGCTGCTGATGGTGGAAACCTTGTAGGACAACGCTGAGCTATTGCTCACGCCAGCGTAGTCAGGCGCCCCCGGTCCGGTATTTTCCGGATTCGGGGGCGCGGTGTTGTGTGTGGTGGCTTTTCGACTGACTCCGGTTGTTGCTGGTCCGGGAGAAAAGAGGGGCTTTCCGACCCAATTATCTTTTCCAGGGCGGTTGGTGGAAAACCCGAAGCAGGAGGACGGGAAGTTGCGCAGAGCCTGGGGCATGGGGCCGACGCCCGGGGACTTTTCGGCTGTCGGCCGCGGGAGACAGAGGGAGCAAAGGGGTAGGAAGATGCTTCTGTCCAAAGCACAATTCTTGAACCGTGTGAATGCGGCCATATTTTATTGGTCTGTGTTGTGCGGCTGGTCGGCAACCGGCCGCGGTGGTCGTTGGTGCCAGGCGGCCCTGATGCCCTCTTGGTGTATCGGTGCTGGGCGCTAGATGCCGTTCGTCGGGGGTTTGGACGACTACAACATCACAGGGGCACGGCTTTAGGGGCCGGAAATGTCATCCAGGGCATCGTCCAACCGGTCGGCTACCTGCGGCATACAGGCCAGTAACGCACAGCGACTTTTGTTCCGGTGCTACTGACCACACGTGACTGACGTGTTTAATCTTTATCGAACACTGATCCCAGCACGGCTGGTGGTCAAACGGCCACTCGTGATTTCGGGGTGACAGGACGAAAGTTGTTGTTGATATGTGTTCGTCTGGCCGCTGGTGCTGCCTCATGCGCTGCCCATGGTCAACCCCGTCACCGGCGAATACGCCTGTGACGGGGCAGTTCCCCTATTCGCCGGTCGCTGCATCTTCCGCACTATGCTGCGGTAGCCACACTGTTTCCACACACGCCAGCAGCGTTCCATCAGCCACCGGCGGCGAGAGATTTTTCCGGCCGCAAACCAGCCGGAGGTGATTGGTCCGGTCTGGGTTTCGGCGAACTGGAACCCCTCACACAGTTGGTCGGCTTCACGCCGGCAGCAGCTGGAAGAAGCACTGTTTCGGGCATCGTTGCGCTCCATACCGGTGCCAACGAAGGAACAATGATCTTGTCCAGTGAAATTGGACGCATCATTGTGACTGGTGACGGTGGCGATCGTGGTGTCGTATCCACGATAGGTGGACACTGATTCGACAACGACATACAGGGCAGTATCTTCGCTGTTGTCACTGCATCGCCTGCGGGTCCCGCGTCACACCGCTTTTTTCGGACGCAACCGACGAAGTCGGGCCAATCAGTGGTAGGCTCCACGCCGAAAGCCCCGGAGCGATCCCTGCGTTTTAGACGGACATCACCGGGGTTATTGCTATTTCTGGTAATGGCGCACCAAGGGAATGCCCGGACTGCGTGCTGTGTCCGGGGGATTACCGCCCACCAGGGGGCCGGGATACTGACGGCCCGCCACCTATTTTTTCGACCTGGTAAAAGCCTCATTCCCGCCGTCGGGAGTGCGCGCTGGACGGCTGTCTCCGGGACCGCGGACTCCACTGCTTGTTCATCAACCGCCGGATGTTGCTCTGGCGGGACCTACGAACCAGCCGAAATAAGCGGCGCGGCGATGCGGCACGCATCGCCGCTGTGCCGGGGGCATTTTTTCTGTTCTCGTTCGAGGGCTTGCTGACCCCGGTTTGTCGTGTCGTCGCATGCGCGGTGTCGCCCCACCGCGAAAAAACCCGAGGGTCAACGGCAGGGCCGGGCCGATGATCCGGGGTCACGGGGAGTTGGGCCGCAGGTCCTCCGGGGTAGTCGTTGTGGCCCCGGGATACCGGGGCTGTGCGGTCGTTTTTGGCCGCTAGTGTCCGCCACCGAGCGATCCGACCACAATGACCATCGCCACCAGGGCGATCACCGCGATGATCATGAGGATCAGCGGTAGTTTTCTGGTCGGTTTCGGCAGCAGTTCGTCTGTTGTCGCGCCGCTGTCGGGCCGCCCGGTCAGCGGAGTGTCCGGGGAGGCCACAGTGGGTGTGCCCGATACTGCCGCATCACCTGTTGTCGTCCGGTTGTCGCCGGCATTGCGCGGGCCCACCGGGTCGGTGGCATTGAGCAGGCAGCCGGCCGAGACATCGGCGATGGTGAAGTGGCGGCGTTTCAGCGGTGGTTCGATGATGGTGAAACCGATATCGGCGATCTCTGCGGCATAGCCCGGAAGAGCTTCGTCTTCCAGTACAGCCACGGCGACGGGAAGATCGGTTTTTTCGGTGTCCACTTCGTCGGCGACCATGTCAATGGTGTCGGCCAGGCTGTCGGCGTCACAGGCAACCGGTTCAAACAGCGGCTGCGGCTGCTGTTTGGGTCCTTCCGGTTCAGTCATGCCGTAGACGGTGTAGCGCTGACCACGGCTGATCACCATGGCGGAGGGTTCGTCGTCGAGCTGGTCGGCCTGGCGGCGGGCCAGATGCCACAGGGCCAGGCCCTCGGCCATGATCTCCGGTTCCCCGTAGGCGTTCAGGCCTTCTTTGTCGATCGCATCGGTCAACGCTTCCGGGATACCGCGGTCGATGGGAACCACCAGGGTGACGGTGACCGGCGGGCAGTCGGGGGTCAGGGTTCTGATCCTGCGCATCACCTCCGGCAGGTCGTGGCCGGGGCTGAGAAGCTGGATACCTTTGACTTCACCGCGCCAGGCGGCGGCGAAGGTGGTGTCATCCTGGACGGCGATGCCCAGACTCCAGGGATCTTTCGGGGCGGGGGGAGTTGTACCGGTCATTTATTTGCCCACCTTGTCCCAGGCGTCAAGAAGAGTGGTTGATTCCGGGGCGACGGTGACGGTGATGCGTACCCCCTCCGGGAAGCAGCGCACCAGCACTCCCTGCGCGGCCAGGCTGTCGGCCACCTTTTTCGCCTCTTCCGGTGTGGTGGCCGGATACCACACGAAATTGGCCTGGCTGGGCACCGCACCAATGGCCTCGGCGACACGGGTGCGTTCCACAACCGTGTCCTCGGTGCGTGCAAGCAGTTCGTCGGTGGCCTCCAGGGACGCCACAGCCCCGGCCTGGGCAATGGAGTTCACGCCGAACGGCAGGGAGCATTTCTCCATGGCGGAGATAATCTCCGGGTTGCCGAAGGCGTAACCGACCCTGAGTCCGGCCAGCCCGTAGGCTTTGGAAAAAGTCCGAAGCCCCACCAGGTTGGGGTATTTTTTGATCTCTTCGGTGGCCACCGGGGTGTCGGTGTCGCGCACGTATTCGAAGTAGGCCTCATCCAGGGCGACCACCACATGGTCGGGGATGGCGGCCATGAAATCGGTGAACTGTTTTTTCGTCACCGTGGTGCCGGTGGGATTGTTCGGGTTGCAGACAAAAATCAGTTTCGTCTTCTCCGTGACCGCGGCAGCCATGGCCGCAAGATCGTGGGTGTGCTCTTTGGTCAGCGGCACTGTCACCGGGGTGGCTCCGGTGACCATGGCGAAAATCGGGTAGGCCTCAAAAGAACGCCAGGCGAAGATCACTTCATCACCCGGCCGACAGGTGGCCTGCACCAGCTGCTGGCACAGCGCCGACGAACCGCAGCCGCAGGTCACCTGGTCGTAGCTGACCTTCAGATGGGCGGCAAGGGCTTTTTTCAGCCCGTCGACCGACATGTCGGGGTACCTGTTGACCCCGGCGACAGCCTCAGCCATGGCGGCGACAGCGTGCTCGAGCGGCGGAAGAGTTGTCTCGTTCGACGACAGCTTCAGCGCGTCGTCGCGGCGTTTGCCCGGAACATAGGCCGGGATGTTCCCGAGATCTTTTCGGATGGTGAGGCTCATGGGGCCAAATTCTACCAACGCAGACTGTCCCGGTGTTCCGGCCGCCGCGTGGCTCATCCCGCCACCAGCCCGGCAATGACCGTCTGACCCGGCTTTTTGCCTCAACTGCACCTTAGCGGGTACTATGGCCGGGTCAGGCGCTGCACGGGCAAAACATCGTTTTTCCCGCGACACCAGCATCCGACACAATTGGAGGCGTGCCAGAGCGGCCGATTGGGACTCACTGCTAATGAGTTGTCTGCCTAACAGCGGACCGGAGGTTCAAATCCTCTCGCCTCCGCTGCGCGGAGCAGAAAAACCGGACAACGGTTTTCCCGCTTTCCGTCGACAAATGAATACGCGCCCGTAGCTCAACGGATAGAGCATCTGACTACGGATCAGAAGGTTGGGGGTTCGAATCCCTCCGGGCGCACCGAATACCGGCACCCGGGACCTGGACTTAAGCATTGGCATCAATTCCAGTTCCCGGGTGCCGTTTGTTGTGCCACCCGGGCGCGCACCCGCGACAACAGTGCCGTCGGGTGATCTGCCGTGGGGTGCGATGTGGAAAAAATCCGTGCCGCATCCCTTCGCCGGACACATGCGGGTGATGGTTGCATATCTGCCGGTCAGGTCTGGTTTTTTGGGGTGTGTTTGTGTTGTGTGCGCCGCCGGTGTAGTGTTTTCCAACGTTGCAGAATGCAACGCGCGCCCGTAGCTCAACGGATAGAGCATCTGACTACGGATCAGAAGGTTGGGGGTTCGAATCCCTCCGGGCGCACACACAAAGACAGCACCCGGATGCACCGGCGGAGAAACCTCCCCACCGCATCCGGGTGCTGTTGTGTTGTACGGACGTAACCGTGTGCCGCCCGGCGGCATGCCGCCGGGCCGGAACAGCAAAGCCCTGGAACACCTCGATTCTCGCACCCAGGTTTTCCGCCTGGCGCAGCTGCGCCACCCAGCCGGGTGCGCCGGGGTGCAGCCGCAGGATCGGCCGCCACGAGTCGCCCTGCTCCGCGGCTGTGTGACCGGTCGACGCGTAGCGGGGTTCGGTCAGACACTCCAGCACACCCTGAAATGAGATTCCGGCATCGCGGTGGGGGTGTTGCACCATACAGGTGGCTCAACAGGGCGTGTGGACGGCCAGCGAGTCAGGGGAGCATCGAATTTCGGGAGAGGCTCGGAAAACACCGTTTCAGTGACAGTCGGAACGTGTGGGAGCTGCCATCGTAGTCGGCTAGCGAATGATGGCCCGCTAGCGTGGCCAAGATGACATGCTGAGGCTGGGACATGGACCATAAGGGGTACTGGCTGCTTATTACGGCAACCATGGGAACTTTTAAAGAGTGCACCGCCCCCGCGCTGCAGTGAAGTACCCACAACTTCGGGGTGAAAAATCCACCCCGGAGCGACAGAATACGGCGATACCCGCACCGGTTGCTGCTGCAACTGAACACAGGATAGGTTGAACGACCAAAAAACCCGACTCCGCACGTTCACGGTCCTTGATTTTTCCGTCAGTTGTTCAAAAAATGCACGCAGGTGTTTCAGGAGGATTTGAAAAGACGCGGGCGAGTACTGGAGACACCAACAAGCCGAATTCTTTCGGCCCCGGACAAGGTCATCCCTTGACGATATCCGTGGCATCTCCCCGAAAGATAAACCGCAATCGTGAAGGTCCTTGGGCCAGCCACCCCGCTAGTGGCGAGGTCCACGTAGTGTCCCTGCCTCAGCCATGGCAGTTCTATCGGTCATGTGCTGTCCGATTTTTTCTCGGGTTCGAGTAGTTCAACCAAACGATGTTCATCTGGTCCTCCTTTTTCCGGCAGGCATCCAGCCCGGAATTTGACCTTTGCGGCGAGAGCCGTAGGGGATATCCCATATTGCATGTCTGCGATGAAAATTTGATCAATTCCGTTGGCAACGAGGGGGAGTAATTTATCGGCGGTTTGCTCAATGTCATGGTCAAGCACTCTCCCGCTATGAACAATCAAGTTCCTTTTTCGATAGAAGCGGCTGAACTCTTGGGCCAGTATTTGCTGTGTCTTGGCAAATTCATCGTGGGGATTTTCCAAGGCTCGGCGCATCTTGTGGACGGATAATTGATCTACGTGGCTCAGCTTTCCCATGGGTCGATTTTCTTTTATAAAACCAGCCATAATTTTCGCCCTCTCAATACTGGGCTGCCCATCCATTACGGAGTCTGCATATTTTTTCCATAATTCTTCGCTATCCATATCAGTTCAGTTCTGAAATAACTGGCCGCAAGAATGTACGCAAACCTTTCTGCGCCACAATAATCTGCTTCTTCCGGTCCCACTACGAGTGCTTCGATCGCAGTCCATCCATTCACAATGCCGGCATGGCTATCTTTCGACTGGGATGCATCCAACACTGCGAGAACGTTACGGATCTGCGGGCCGAGTTCGAGTTTATGAAGTACATTCGCCCTCCTGAATGCTTGAAGCTTCAGCCCGGGACGTCCGCGGTTTGAAAGAGCGGGGAAACAGCTTCCACTGTCTTGGGACCACATGCCCGAAGCTATAGCGGCACGAGTTGTCGATCCGATTCTTAATCTCGATGCGATCTCCATATTCTTGCGCTGGGCATGTTCGGCAGCTTCG
>NZ_JAFLEQ010000008.1:61650-81904 GCF_017307055.1 Corynebacterium mendelii
GGAATGCTTATGTTTCCATTGTTTAAGTTCACTTGCGTTCAGCCACGGGTCGCAGGGTGATGGGCCATGGAGGAACTCGGGTGCCGCGGTTACGGGGACCGCGAAAGTAAAGGTCTTGAGGGGTTGTTTTTCTCGTTCGTCGAGTTGTAATACAAGTTCCGAAAGGGTGCATCTTTTATTCGACTGTTTGTAGTCTTCAAGAAACTTGTAGATGCTATTCGGTGACATTCCACGATAGAGGGTATGGGAAATTATTCTTTTGGCAGTTCCTTCAACGTCAAGCGAGATTCGTTTTTTTTCGCTACCCAAAATCTCGGCCCAGTTTTCCAAATATGAGTGTTGGAGGTCGTTGAAAAACTCGGTTGCCAATTGAATGTTGAAGCTGTCTTTCCCCTGTTTTTTCCCGTAATTTTTCAGGGCGCTGCAGAGTTGAGGCTGGACAGATTGTGCAGCTTCGTCTTTTTTGAGAGTCCGACTCATATGGTCGTACATCTCTTTCAGGGTCCTGTCTTTCGTCCCTGGGATCAGTGCTTCACTGAGCATCTCCTGGACAATTTCCAGAGTTCCCGCTCGCCAGTTCGGCCGATGCCATGGGGTGCGGCGGGAGGTCAATTCGAGCATGCGGTCAATGAGCTGCTCCAGCTCTTCCGGTTTGACTCATCTATCTAGTATCCTTGGAGACGTAAATGGGAATCATGTAGGTGTTAACGGTTGTACCGTTTACCTGCCTGTACTCCCATTCTAACTTTGGAGGCGCTCCCCGTTTTTCGGGTTGAGCGCCTCCTTTTTCGCTTGTCCGATCAGAAGGCGGATGAAGCGTTGCAGTTTTACTGTGGTTTTCCTGCACGACGCCGGTGGCGTACGGGGGCCGCGAAACGGAGGGCATACCGCAGCGGCAGAAAAAGTTCGCAGCAGGTCTGCCGTGCACGGTGGACAAGCTGCCGCCATGGCGGGGGAGGAGTCCACGCCCGCCCGAGGTGCCGGCGGGCCTGCCGGGACAACACCGCTTCACGCCATCCCGTTGCGCAACCGTGCACACCAATCGGGGGCAGGTGGATGCCGGTGGCCGCTTTGTGCGGCATCCCCTGGCAGCTGTGGGTCCGGTCCAAGCCACGCTGTGGCTTGTGCGCAGCGTGTAGCCCGAGAGCCACAAGGAACTAGATCATTGCGTGATCATCCCGGGGTAGTTCGTTTGAGAGGTCTCACGTGTGGATGCCGGGGCCGGGTGGTGTGCGGTTGCGGGAAGAGTCAGCGGGGCGCCGGGGGCTGCGGTTTTTAAAACACCTCGATTCTCGCACCCAGGTTTTCCGCCTGGCGCAGCTGCGCCACCCAGCCGGGTGCGCCGGGGTGCAGCCGGAGGATCGGCCGTTGGGAGTCGCCCTGTTGGCTGCGGGCTTCCCAGCGGATACGCGAGCGGTAGCCGGCATCGGTTAATTCCTCCACCGACGGTTTGTTCGCCGCCAGGTTGGCCCGCGCGTCGGTGAGAAGACTCAATGCCTCATCCAGGGCCACCAGCAGCGCCTCATGGTTGGTTTCGCACATGGCCCGCACCAGTGAGGGATGGGATCCGGCCACCCTGGTGCCGTCACTGAATGACCCGGCGGCCAGCGACAGGGCCAGGGCCCCGCCGTTGTCGCCGACAATGGCCAGTGATTCGGCCAGAAGATGCGGCAGATGGCTGATTCGTGCCACCGCCGAGTCGTGCAGGTCATAGGTGGCGGGGATGACCTGTGCGCCGACGATGTGCGCCATGGCGACGACATCGGTGAACAAGTCGATCCATTCGGCCGGAACGGGGTCGGTGGGGGTGGCTCCGGGCGGGGTGTCATTGTCCGCGCCGGGATTGATGTTGGCCGGATTGTCGGCTTTGTCGATGATCCGCGCGGTGGTGGCCGACATTTTCTCCAGTGGTCCTTTGGGCGCTCCGGCGCATTCGACCGCATAATCGAAGCCGACCACCCAGGCTGCGTTGGTGAACAGGCCTTCCTGCGCTGCCGTCCACCCGGAGTCGGCGGTCCCGGCCATGGGATGCCCGCCGACATAGCGGTGTTCCAGTCCCCGCTGTTTGACCTGCCGGTAGACCTCTTTTTTGACGCTGACCACATCGGTGATGCCGCAGCTGGGGGCCAGCTGGGCGATCTGGTCCAGCAGCCCCGCCACCGCCGGCATGGGGGTGGCGATGACAATCAGGGCTTTTCTTTTCTCCGCCTCGACCAACACTTCGCCCAACGAGTCGGTGGCACTGAACCCGTCACCGACGGCGGCCTTCACCCCCGAAGGGGACCTGTTGAAGCCGAACACCGGGTGGCCGGCCGCCTTCAAATCCTTCATCAGGGAGCCGCCGATCAGGCCCAGTCCCAGAATGCAGACGTCGCGTTTCATGCCGTTGGGTTTCACACATCCAAGTATGGCTGACAACCGCCGGTTGCGGCGACTAGTTTGGTAAGGCATGGACGCTAATGGTGTGGACCGCCGCCGCGGAGGCGACGATGACAATGACGAGTTCGACCGTTTCGACGCCGCCGATGATGATCGTGACGACGACAGCGACAACCCCGACACCGGTTGGGATGACGACGATGACGATGATTTCGATGACGGCGACGACGATGAGATGAGTTTCGCCGCTGTGGTGACCTCTGCGGGGGGTGAGTGGATTGTCCACGAGCTCGATGATCTGCCCGACGATGTCGCTTCGGTGGCCAAACGGGTCAGGGTCATGCGCAATGAGGGCCCGGCTTTCGCCATGGTGTGTGTCGAGGACCAGTATTTCGCCATTGTCCGCCCCGCCCCCGGGGAGATCAGGGTGCTGCTGTCGGATGCCACCATGGCCACCGACGATGATTTCGCCGCCGACGCCATGGATGAGATCGGGGCGGAAATCCCGGAATTGACCGACGAGGAACTCGACCGCATTGACCCGTGGGCGGAAGGCGACATGGACATTTTGTCCGATCTGGGCTGCGGCGGGCAGGTGATGAGCATTATCTGCGACGACAGTGAACTGTGGGCCTCCGAGCAGCTGATGCGCATTGCCGCGGAAATCGGTTTCGAAACCGAACTGGCTGACGCTTTGGGGCTGGATGTCGACTGAACCGGTCGAGCAGGCCATCATCCCGGTGGCCGGCGGTCCGCGTCCCCCACACCGACGCAGGCTCAACCCGCCGGATGACCGGTTGAAAGCCGAAAAGCTCATGGCCCTGGCCCTGGCGCAGGCCCGGGCCACTCCGGCCGGTGATGTGCCGGTCGGCTGTGTGATCACAGGTCGCGACGGTGCAGTGCTGGCCCGGGCCAGCAACCGCAGGGAAGCCGACAACGATCCGACGGCGCACGCCGAAATACTGGCCATCCGGCAGGCGGTGGGAGTCCTCGGCGACAGCTGGCGGCTGGTGGATGCCACGTTGACCGTCACCCTGGAGCCGTGCCCGATGTGCGCCGGGGCGATAGCCGCGGCACGCGTCGGCACCGTCATCTTCGGCGCCTGGGAAGACAAAACCGGTGCGTTGGGCAGCGTGACTGATCCGCTGCGGGAAGCAGGAGCCACCCACACCCCCGAAATCCTCGGCGGAATCAACGCCGACCAATGCGCTGACCTGCTGAAAGAGTTTTTTGCCGCGCTGCGCCGATAACCTGTTGCACGCCTGGGCGCCGCCGCCGCTATCGTGGGTGTCGCACCACCGGTCAAACAGATACCCGCCTGCTGCACGCGCGCGGTGCGGACAAAAAGTGCCGGTGGATCACCGCAGACGACAACACAGCCGCATTCGCGGCACACAAAGGAGCATTCCCATGGATCTTGGAAACCTCGCCAACAAAGCCAAAGACGCCCTGAAAGGCAACGAGGAAAAAATCCGCCAGCAGGCCACCGAGAAAGCCGACCAGCTCATCGACAGCAAGGTCTCCGACGAATCGACCGCCCAGAAAGCCAAGGACGCCGTCGACTCCGGTGTTGACAAAGCCCTCGACGCGCTGTCCGGCGACGACAAGCCCGCAGCCGACAACCAGTAGGCCCACCACACCCGCCGGCTTTTTCCGCCGGCATCCGGTGGGGGCAGGTTCGTCCACAACATACATGCACATGCAGCCCGCCACCCGACAGCCCCGGGGGCGGGCTGGTGCCGTTGCAGCTTCCCCGGTCAGGGATGGTTGTCACGAGCGCCAGTCGTTTTTCCACACGGTGACAACACCCAGCACAGTCAACAGTGCCCACACGCTGAATAACAGGGGATGGCCGGCCACTGACTTTCCCGTGAGCGGGGTGTCGAACATAAGTGTGGCCAGCCCGGAGGACGCAAAGATCAACGCCAGTGCTTCAACCGTCAAAGACGGCTAGCGGTGCTTTTTTCCTGTTCCGGGAGTCTTTTTCCCCAGTGTTGTCAGTGTGAAGCCGGCCTGCTCCAGTTGGTTTTCCACCTCACTGGTGTGGTTGATCACCGCCAGAATATCGGTGTGGATTTGCGGGGACCGTGTTCCCAGGCGGGTACGGAAACACGCCACCATGCGGTTTTTGGTTGCTGCCCACCAGTGCGACCCGGCTGGGGTGACCAGGTCAATCCGCCTCGGCCTTTCCGCCTCATCCCGGGACAACCCGGCCGGTGAATGTGGCAAAAAAAGACAAAAACAGGACAGTGCGTCAACGGCGGGCACTGCTGCTGTCACGGTCCCATAAGCTGCCATTGCCCCCACGGATTTGCCTCCGCCGGGTCTTGTGCGGGTCTTCCGGTCAAACAACTGCCGCCCGGTCGGGCAGCCACCGCAACCGGTGACAGGCCCGCAGGCCGGGGGCCACCGCTTTTTTCGCGCGGGCTGGGGGTGAAGCGGGAAAAACCACGGTCACTGACTCCGAGGGGGGATAGAGGTGTGTTCTCAAGCCCCGCAACGGGAACTGGTGCGGCCGGTGGTGCGTTGAACCTGTCACAGCCATCTTCCCCGGCAGGTGCCCCACATGGTGCGGGTACGTGCCGGAGTCCGGGTGGTACGCACAATAATTTTTCAACAAAAGTCCTGAAAGGATGTCCCCCATGGGTGATTTCGAGAACAAGGCCAACGACCTCGGCGGCAAGATCAAGGAAGGTGTCGGTGACGCCACCGGCAATGATGATCTGAAAAACGAGGGCAAAGCCGATCAGGTGAAGGCCGAAGTCAAAGATGCCGTCGACAAAGCCGGCGAAAAAGTCAAGGAAGCCGCCGACAAAGTCATCGGCGCGTTCAAAGACGACAAGTAACCAACCGCCGCACCGGCGGCTGCCCGCCGCCCCGGCGGAGGGTGGCCGGCGGAAAAGCGGCGATTTGTCATCGTCGGGCCGTCTCGTTTAAGCTACCTCGCGGTGGCGTGTCCGAGCGGCCGAAGGTGCTCGCCTCGAAAGCGAGTGTTGGGTAATCCCCAACCGGGGGTTCAAATCCCCCCGCCACCGCCATGAGTCCAAGACCCCGGCGTCCGGTTGAAACCGGGCACCGGGGTTTTTGGCGACATATCGCTTCACCTGCGGATTGTTGTAGTCTCGACGGGTGCGGGCGATAGAGATACCAGTGCAGGCACATCCTTTGTTGTTTTCCCCCCTCAGCTGACCGGCGGAACACTGTGGGATGCGCCGGAATGTTTGTCGCACATGCCCGTCAACGGCCACCGGTTGCGGTGGTTGATCACACACGCTGGCGTGCAGCGCCCCGGCGGCCGGGGCGGTTAACCGGAAGGATCACCATGGCCCAGTTTTTGTACAAACTCGGCCACTGGTCGTACCGGAAAAAGTTCACCGTCATTATCTGCTGGCTGCTGCTTTTGGGCGGTATCGGCGGGGCGTCGGCGGCGCTGCAAAAGGGTTTCAACGATGTTTTCCAGATCCCCGGCATGCCCAGCGAACAGGCCAGCTACATGGTCAACCAGAATTTCCCGGACCAGAAAAACCCGCTGCTGGTCGCCGGGGTGACGATGGTGTTCGCCGCGCCGGAGGGGCACACCCTCGACGAGCCGGTTTACAGCGAGGCGATCCAGGATGTGGTCACCACCCTGGAAAACACCGTTCCCGGGCTGATCAAGGGCAGACAGTTCGGCAACCCGCTGGTGGTTGACCCGCAGATCAGGGAGCTGATCATTGAGCAGGAAACCGCCTACGGCCTGCCGTTGGCCACCGCGGAAGCCGACGCCGACAATGTGTCGCTGGTCAGTAAAGACCGGCGGATCGCCTACACCTCTTTTGAGTTGGATGTGCCCTATTCCTCGGCGGTGACCGACGAGCACCGGGCAGCGATCAATGAGGCGATGGAAGTCGGCCGTGCCGCCGGCCTTCAGGTCGAGGGCGGCGGATCCGGGTTCGGTGATCCGATCGTGATCAAATCCACCTCCGAGATCATCGGCCTGGGGGTGGCGTTTGTGGTGCTGGTGTTTACCTTCGGTTCCCTGGTCGCCGCCGGGCTGCCGCTGATAACGGCGGTGGTCGGTATCGGGATCGGTTCCCTGTCGATCATGCTGGCCACCGCTTTTCTGGATCTGAACAATGTCACCCCGGTGCTGGCGGTGATGCTGGGGTTGGCCGTCGGTATCGACTATTCGCTGTTTATCCTGTCGCGCTACCGCACCGAATACCGCAAATATCCCCGGGAGGTCGCCGCCGGCATTGCGGTGGGTACCGCGGGATCGGCGGTGGTGTTTGCCGGGTTGACCGTCATTGTGGCCCTGGCCGCCCTGGCGCTGGTCGGTATTCCCTTCCTGACGTGGATGGGGGCGGCGGCCGCCCTGACCGTGGCGGTGGCCGTGGCCGTGGCACTGACACTGCTGCCGGCGTTGATGGGGCTGTGCGGCTCCTACACTTTCGGGGTGAAAATCCCGGGGATCGCCGGTAATCCGCGGCCGAAAAACGCCGACAAAAACGAAACCGATGCGCAGGCCCAGGCCCGGGAGGATGCGCGGGTGAAAAAAGGCCAGCGGTGGGCGCGGACAGTGCACCGTTTCCCCGGGCTGGTGCTGACCCTGGTGATCCTGGGGCTGGGTGCATTATCCGTTCCGGCCCTCGGGCTGGAGATGTCGCTGCCGAGTGATTCGACCTCCTACAAAAACACCACCCAGCGCAAATCCGCCGATCTTCTGGCCGAAGGGTTCGGCCCCGGGGTCAACGCCCCATTTCTGGTTGTTGTCGACGCCCACAATGTCAACACCCAGGCCAAATCCCTGTCCCCGATTGTTGACGGTGCCATCGACGACGCCATCAGCAAGGGCCAGCCGCTGACCCAGACCGAAATCAAACAGGTGGCCGCCGGCGCCGCCTACGCCCGGGTGCTGCAGCTTTTGGGTACCAGCCCGGATGTCAAGCACATGCAGCTGTTCGACGCCTCGGACGATGGGCTGGCCGCGCAGATGCTGCTCACCCCGGTAACCGGTCCGGCCGATGCCGACACCCCGAAAATTCTGGGGGCGTTGCGCAACGCGGAAAAAGAAATCGAGGACACCACCGGCATTGTCATCGGTATCACCGGTTTGACCCCCATCCAGGCGGAGATCACCGAATCCCTCGGCGCGGCGATGCCCCGGTATCTGGCGGTGGTCGTCGGTCTGGCGATCCTGCTGCTGCTGATTGTGTTCCGCTCGGTGATGGTGCCGCTGGTGGCGGGCCTGGGATTTCTGCTCAGCGTCGGCGCCGCCTTCGGGCTGACCGTGCTGTTTTGGCAAAAGGGCCTGTGGGGCATTGTGGGCACCCCGGCGCCGATCATCTCGTTCATGCCGATTTTCCTCATTGGCGTCACCTTCGGCCTGGCGATGGACTACCAGGTGTTCCTGGTCTCCCGGATGCGGGAGCACTACGCGTCGCTGACGGCGAAAAAAGACCGGGCGCCCGGCCGCTACAACGCGGTGGAGGAATCGGTGATCGAGGGCTTTTCAATGGGGTCGCGGGTGGTCACCGCCGCCGCGCTGATCATGATCAGCGTGTTCGTGGCCTTTATCGACCAGCCGCTGCCGTTCATCAAAATCTTCGGCTTCGCCCTGGCGGCGGGCGTTCTCTGCGACGCTTTCTTCGTCCGCATGGGCCTGGTTCCGGCCTCGATGTTTTTGATGGGCCGGGCCACCTGGTGGATTCCGAGGTGGCTGGACAACATCCTGCCGCACATCGATATTGAGGGCGAAGCCCTGGCCCGGCAGATCGACCGGCAGCGCAGGGACAAAGAAGCCCGGGCCGACGTCGAGCTGGAGGCCTCCCGGGCGCGGGGGTCGCTGAAAAAGTCGCTGAAAATCGGCGGCCGCCACTCCCTCAACGACTAGCCCGGTGACGGTGTGTGCTCTGTGACGGCCACCGGCTACAGTTGACCGATATGGCCCCAGCACCCTTTGCGACTAACCCGACCACTGTTTCCGGTGATCTTTCCTTCACCGTCGATACCCGCCTTCCCGGGGGCCGTCACGGCCGGGCCGGTGTCATCCACACCCCGCACGGGGACATCCAGACCCCGGCGTTTATTCCGGTGGGCACCAAAGCCACGGTGAAAACACTCACCCCGGAACAGATCAGGCTCACCGGGGCGCAGGCCATTTTGGGCAACGCCTACCACCTGTACCTGCAGCCCGGCCCGGACATTGTCGACCAGGCCGGGGGGCTGGCGCGTTTTTCCGCCTGGCACGGGCCCACCTACACCGACTCCGGGGGATTCCAGGTGATGAGCCTGGGGGTGGGGTTCAAAAAAGTCCTGGCCATGGACACCAGCCAGTATTCGGAAACGGATATCAGGGCAGCGAAAAAAGACCGCTACGCCAACGTCGACGAAGACGGGGTCGATTTCAAATCGGTCATCGACGGCTCGAAGCACCGCTTCACCCCGGAAGTGTCCATGGGAATCCAGCACCAGCTGGGCGCGGACATCATGTTCGCTTTCGATGAGCTGACCACCCTCATTGACACCAGGGACTACCAGGAGCAGTCGGTTGAGCGCACCCACCGGTGGGCCGGGCGCTGCCTGGAGGAACACCACCGGTTGACTCTCGCCCGCCCGGACAAACCGAAACAATCCCTGTGGGGGGTGGTCCAGGGCGCCCAGTACGAGGATTTGCGCCGCCGGGCCGCCCGTGGGCTGGTCGAGCTTTCCGACCGGCAGGAGCAGGCCGGGAAACGCGGTTTCGGCGGGTTCGGTATCGGTGGCGCGCTGGAAAAAGAAAACCTGGGCACCATTGTCGGCTGGGTGTGTGACGAGCTTCCCGAAGACAAACCCCGCCACCTGTTGGGTATCAGCGAACCGGACGATATTTTCACCGCCGTGGAAAACGGGGCCGACACCTTCGACTGTGTGGCACCGACCAGGCTCGGCCGCCGCGGCGGGGTCTACACCCTGGACGGGCGGATGAACCTCACCGGCGCCCGGTTCACAAGGGATTTCTCCGGCATCGACGAGGAACTCGGCGGATATGTCAGCGAGAACTATTCCCGCGCCTACATCCGGCATCTGCTCAAAGCCAACGAGTTTCTGGCCGGAACCCTGTGCACCATCCACAACCTGTACTTCATGGTCACCCTGGTCGCCAACGTGCGCCAGGCAATCATCGACGGCCGTTTCGACGACTACAAAAAACAATTCATGGGCCGCTACTATGCGGCAGGCGGCAAAAACACCAACCGGTGACACACCCGCCCAGCCGACTCTGAAGCACACCGTCGTCCCCAACCCGCAGAAAAAGACCCGCACAAACTTAGGGACCCCGGAAGAAAACCGTGGTGCCACAGGGCAGCCGATCTCTTTTCCGGGGCTGTCGGATGAAAAAAGTGGGGGAAGGGTCAGCCGGTGTAGTTTTCCTTGTTTTTCACATACCTGATCACCAGGTAGGTCAGCGGCATGACCGCGACCTCGACAAGGGTTTTCCAGAAGAAACCGGCCACCGTGTAGTTGACGGTGTCACCGATGGTGGTGATACCGATCACCGGGGCGGCGATCAGACAAAACACCAGGGTGTCGCCGAATTCGCCGACCACCGTTGACCCGAGGAGCCTGGCCCACAGGGTTTTCTCGCCGGTGCGTTTTTTTATCGCCACCAGCGACCAGGAGTTGAGAAGCTGGCCGACCAGGTATCCGGCAAGAGATGCCAGCACAATACGGGGCACCAGACCCAGGACCGCGGCAAAGCTGTCCTGGCCGTCATAGAAGTCTGCTGCGGGCAGGGCGATGGCCGCATAGAACGCGACCGTCATCAGCAGCATCGCCGCAAAACCCGTCCACACTGCTGTGCGTGTGGCTTTGAAGCCGTAGCATTCACTGAGCACATCGCCCAGCACATAGGCCACGGGGAAAAGGAAGAACGCGCCGTCGGTGATGACCGGGCCAATGGCAACACCCTTGGTTGCCGTGATATTCGAGATCAGAAACACCGCCACAAACAGGGCGACGATCACCGGGTAGTAGGTTTTTTGGACTGGAATGAAGCGGGCTTTTCCGGACGCACCGGTTTCCACCGGTACGCCCTGCCCAGATGTTGTGTCGGACATGGCAACAGATCGTGCCACACAACCGGTCGTTGACGTAAAAAAACCACCACACACCACATCCACTCCAGCCCACCGTGACAACCCGGCACCGAAAATACGCGGTGCACTAGACAGACGCCCCGGGCAAGACAACACGTGGACAAGCGCCCAGGGGCGCACATCTTCCCGCCCCCTACAATCGACAACCATGACACAGTCAGTTTCGTCCGTACCCGCCGGGGCCGGCCGCTATGCCCCATCACCCAGCGGGGATCTGCACTTCGGCAATCTGCGCACGGCTGTGATCGCCTGGCTGGTGGCCCGGGCAACGGGCAGGCGTTTCCTGATGCGTATCGAAGATATTGATTCACAGCGCTCCAGCGACCAATCGGCTGCCCGCCAACTCGACGACCTGGCGCTTTTGGGGCTTGACTGGGATGAACCCGTTGTCACCCAATCCGACCGCTTCGACGCCTACAGCCAGGCCCTGAAGAAGCTGTCGGCTGCGGGATTGGTCTATGAGTGCTACTGCTCCCGCAAAGACATCCGGGAAGCCTCCGGGGCGCCGCATGTCATCCCCGGCTGCTATCCCGGCACCTGCCGGGATCTGGACGAACAAACCCGGGAAAACAAACGGCGGGAACGTGCCGCCAATAACTGTGTCCCGGCCCTGCGGTTGCGCGCCGGGATGGACTCCATGACAGTGCACGACATGTTCTGCGGCGACTACACCGGGGAAATAGACGACATGGTGTTGCGGCGCGGCGGGCAGGCACCTGACTGGGCCTACAACCTGGCGGTGGTGGTCGATGATGGTTTCCAGGGGGTCGATCAGGTCGTGCGCGGCGATGATCTGCTGTCCTCTGCCCCGCGGCAGGCCTACCTTGCGAAGCTGCTGGGAATTGAACCACCCACCTACGGGCATGTGCCGTTGGTGGTCAATTCACAAGGGGTGCGGCTGGCCAAACGCGATGGTGCAGTCACCCTCACCCAGATGCTTGAGACCATGACCATCGGCCAGGTGCGGGAGAAGATCGCGGCAAGTCTGGGACATCCGGGAATCGACGATCTGGATAAGTTGGCCGATGAGTTTGAGCTGTCCGATGTCGGCTCTCAGCCGGTGCTGTGGGACGACAACCGGCTGTAAACCAGGTGCCGGCCACAATGACCTGCTGTGGCCGAAACAATTCCGGAAACAATTTTGAACTGCGGTTTTGGGGTGTTTGCGGGTGTTGGGCGGGTCGTAATTGTTGAAACATATAGCGTTGTCGGGTGGGGTCCGGGGGTTTGAAACAATTCCCAAACAATTCCGGAAACAATTTTGACCTGCGCTTTTGGGGTGTTTGCGGGTGTTGGGCGGGTCGTAATTGTTGAAACATATAGCGTTGTCGGGTGGGGTCCGGGGGATTGAAACAATTCCCAAACAATTCCGGAAACAATTTTGACCTGCGCTTTTGGGGTGTTTGCGGGTGTTGGGCGGGTCGTAATTGTTGAAACATATAGCGTCGTCGGGTGGGGTCCGGGGGCTAGAAACAATTCCCAAACAATTCCGGAAACAATTTTGACCTGCGGTTTTGGGGTGTTTGCGGGTGTTGGGCGGGTCGTAATTGTTGAAACATATAGCGTCGTCGGGTGGGGTCCGGGGGCTTGAAACAATTCCCAAACAATCTTGACCTGCGGTTTTGCCATTGTGAGGGGGGAGTGTGGACCCTCTAATTGTTTCAACATATCGGTAGCGTTTATGGTCGTCTTCATGACAGCGAAGCTCCAGATCGACTGTGCGCGCGAGGTTCCGGAAGAGGTGCGGCGTGCACTCGAAGGGATTGCGGCTGGTGGGATAGCCGATGACTTTGAGAGCCAAACGCTGGATTTCAAAGTAGATTCGAGTGTCTTCACCAAGAACGGCAAGCCTGTTGACGAGGTCGTGGTTCCTGCCTGTATTTGCATGGCCAATGGTGATGGGGGCCGTGCCTGGATTGTGGTCGGTGTTGCCGAAAGAAAGAGGGGAATTGAGGCTTTCGCCGGTACTGCCTGTGATGTTGACTGGCTCAAAAATCGAGTCTTCTGTACTACGAACCCCCACTTAACCGTTGATGTCGTAGAGATGACCTGTGCGGGCACACGCCTTTTATTGGTCGCCGTGCCAGAAGGACTTACGGTCTATACGGGGACTCGGGGGCAGGCATCTTTCCGTTTTGGGAAGTCATGTGAGCCCATGAATGAAGAACAACGTCGCCGTATTACTTTTGAGCGATCGAATCCTGACTACACAGCCAAACCGGTGGACCTTGCTGTCGAGGATCTTGATGGCAATGCGCTCGCTGAGGCGCGGCGATTAATCGCGCGCCGTGACGGATCACAATCTGGAACTGGTCCTCACACCAATTGGGACACTCTCGGGCACCTCGGACTGCTTACTGAACAGGGAAAACTGTCAAAAGCTGCGGAAATTCTCTTCGCGGCTCGTAGGCCATATGATCTGGATGCCCAGATACTTCAGTCCACGGTGCCCGGTGCCGAACCGGTCGTCAACGAGATAGCGCAGCCGTTGGTGTTTGGCTTACCTTTTGCGCTGCGCGTTATCCAGGAAAATCTCCGCAATACCGACAAAAGGGCAAGGTTCTCCAACGGCCAGGAATATGTCGTTCCTGTTATTCCCCGAGCGGTTGTGGATGAAGCAGTCACCAATGCGTTTGCCCACCGTGACTGGATCACCACGTCCCCGATTGTGGTGGAACAGAGTTCCACGAGTCTCAGAGTTATCTCCCCGGGTTCTCTGGTCGCCGGAGTGCGGGAAGACAGGCTTCTTACCACGCCATCGGCGCCGCGAAACCCAACGCTCATGCGGGCGCTCCGGGTCATGGGCATGGTTGAGGAATTGTCACGGGGATTCGATCGAATGTGGGTGGCGTGCCTGCGGTTTGGATACAATCCCCCGCGCGTTGAGAACGAATTATCGTTTTTCAGCCTCAACGTTAGGACGGGACGTCCGGACATGGGCTTTGTGCAGGCGACCGTGGCCCTGACTGAGGAACTCGGCCTGGAGATTTCCCAGGACTTGAATGCGCTGCTGGTTCTGTGGGAACTGAAGTCAAGGCTGCAGCTGTCGCTTCGTGAGGCCGCGAGGATCCTCCAGACTGAACCTGCCGGGGCGGATGAGGCGATGGAGAGACTTGTCGACATCGGAATTGTTGAGCCATGTTTTGACGATGGTCTCCTGACCAATGCGTCTTGGAGACTGACCGAAACTGCAAGATCTGCATTTCCGGAAACACAAGCAGCTCAGGTCACGACGCATCATGCGTCGACCAGGGAATGGATCGAACAGCGTCTTGAGGCCGGTGAGTCTCTTTCTACCGCGGAGTGCGCGCATCAACTGGGTATTCCCCGGGAGGACATGACAGCGATTTTCAGGGGCCTACGAGCCGATGGTCTGGTTGTCATTGACCCGAATGGTCCGTCACGTGGCCGGGGAACCCGATGGGTGAAAAGCTAAAAACCGGGCATGGCCAGACTGGCGGTAAAGCAACCGTCATCTCCACCAGGCCACAGGCTGCCGGTACGGGTTAAGGGACCTGTGTCTTGATCTAACGCGGGAACACCGTCCGTATGGTCTTTTCAGTTCCACCTCCTGCTCAACCCCACCTCCACCCCTGTAACGCCGTGGCCAGCCGGACAAGAAAAACCCCGGGTGGCGGACCACCCGGGGTTTTCTCTACTGCGGAGGATAGGGGATTTGAACCCCTGAGGGATTGCTCCCAACACGCGTTCCAGGCGTGCGACATAGGCCGCTAGTCGAATCCTCCAGTGCTGCTTTTACCTGTGTGTCACAGGGGCAACCGTGGACGTTTGGGCGCTCACGGTGCAGCGGAAAAGACTGTACCCAATCAAGGGTGCATTGTTCAAATCGACCCCTCCGGCGGCCGGTTGTTCCGGGGTGGCCCACGCCAGCCGACCGGCCGGTTTGGCGGGCAGGGGGTGTCGTGGGATAGACTCGGGAACCGGATTCCGTGCGACGTGTATCTTGTGAACTCCCCCAGGGCAGGAATGCAGCAAGGGTCAGCGAGCTCTGACGGGTGTGCGGAATCCTTTTTCTATTTCCCTCCGGTGCCGCGGGGTGCAGGCGGGGTGATGGCGGCAGACCGGCGGGGGTTGCCGGCCGGTTGCGGGGGATGGATGGATTTGCTGATTTTCGGGTTGGTGGGCGATCACCCCGCCGGTTGGAACCGACTACCATGGGGGCACACACCAGTCCGCCGGCCAGGCGCCGGTGGGCGGCATCCGTGATACGGGTGATCGGCCCCAGATGAAAGAGTGATCCACCAACCGCCATGAAACTCAGCGACTACAGCACCGAGCAGCTTGAACAATTCCACGAAGAGATCAACAAGGCCTATGAGGACTTCAAGGCCCGTGGCCTGAAGCTGGATCTGACCCGCGGCAAACCGTCGGCAGAGCAGCTGGATTTTTCCTCTGCGCTCGGCATCCTGCCGGGGGACAGCGCCGACCGGTACGTCACCGGTGACGGGGTGGATACCCGCAACTACGGCGGGCTGAACGGTATCAGCGATATCCGCGCCATCTACGGCGAGCTGTTGGGGATTGACCCCTCACTGGTGATCGCCGGGGATTCCTCGTCGCTGAACATCATGTTCGATCTGATCAGTTTCGCCTACATCTGGGGAACCCAGGATTCGCCGCGGCCCTGGAAAGACGAAGAGACCGTGAAATGGCTGTGCCCGGTTCCCGGCTACGACCGGCACTTCACCATCACCGAGCACTTCGGCTTCGAGATGATCACCGTGCCCATGACCGATGACGGCCCGGACATGGACGTGGTGGCCCAGCTGGTCAAAGACGATCCGTCGATCAAGGGCATGTGGTGCGTGCCGGTGTTCGGCAACCCGACCGGCATCACCTTCAGCAAGAAGGTGTGCGAACAAATCGCCGCCATGCCAACCGCCGCCGACGATTTCCGTGTCGTGTGGGACAACGCCTACGTGGTCCACACCCTCACCGATCAGTTCCCGGAAGTCCACAATGTCATCGACATGGCCGCCCGGGCCGGCAACCCGAACCGCTTCTGGTTTATGACCTCCACCTCGAAGATCACTTTCGCGGGATCCGGCGTGAGCTTTTTCGCCTCGTCGAAAGCCAACCTCGACTGGTACACCGCACATGCGTCGGTGCGCGGCATCGGCCCGAACAAGGTCAACCAGCTGGCGCACGCCCGTTTCTTCGGCGATGCCGACGGGGTGAAAGCCCACATGAAAAAACACGCCGGATCCCTGGCGCCGAAATTTCAGATGGTGCTGTCGATTCTCGACAACCGCCTGACCGAGTACGGGGTCGCCAGCTGGACAAAACCGGAAGGCGGCTACTTCATCAGCCTGGATGTGGTCGACGGCACCGCCTCGACGGTGGTGGATTTGGCCAAACAGGCCGGTATCGCTTTAACCGGTGCGGGTTCCTCCTTCCCGCTGCACAAGGATCCCGACAACCGCAATATCCGCCTGGCCCCGTCGCTGCCGCCGGTCGCCGAACTGGAACTGGCCATGAACGGTGTCGCCACCTGTGTGCTGCTGGCCGCCTGTGAGCACTACCTGGGCAAGGCCTAAAAACACAGTCCCGCCGCGTGAAAGCAGCCGCGCGACAGCAAAAGAATGCCGCCGGTGCGATGAGCGCCCCGGCCACCACCCCGGCCCACCGCACCCGCCCCTTGATCAATCGGGGGCGGGGGCGGTGGGCCGGGGTGTGCGCTGGCAGTGGTGGGCGGGGGCATGCGGCACGCGGCAAGCGCCGCGCTGTCGCGCCGCGCTTTGCGGACAATATGCACCGGGTGTGGTGATGGGGGATAAACCTGCAGGTTACAGACGTGCAGGTGGTGTTATGGGGCAGCTTGTGCACGGTTAGCCGGTCGCGTCACATAAAGTAATGTTCCGTGAGTGAGATGACGTGGCCGATGCCCCTGGTAGAACTGACTGACGGTTACATCGTGATGCGTGAACCCGTCGATGATGACGCAGATGCGTTGACTGCGGTTGCCCAAGACGAGCAGTCGCAGAAATACACCAAGGTCCCGGCCGACTACACCCATGAGATGGCCGTGGACTACATGCGTTCCCGGGCCGCGGATCCCGGCACGGTGATGTGGGCGATCGAATTTTCCGAAGCCCCCGGCCGCTATGCCGGAAACCTGGAAATCCGTCTGGTCAGTGAAATCTCCCGGACGGTGTCGCTGGCGTTTACCACCGCCCCGTGGGCCAGGCGCAAAGGACTGATGACCCACAGCGCGAATCTTGCCCTCCAGCATGCTTTCGACAATGGTGCCCGCCGGGTGGAGGTGGCCACCCTGGCCTCGAACACCGCCTCCCGGATGCTGCTGCAGAACCTGGGGTTTGTGCTGGAAGGCATTGTGCAAAAAGGCCGGGAGCACAAAGGCTCAATGGTGGATGTGGCGGTGTTTTCCCGCGGCAGGGACACCGAGGCCGGGATCGACGCCTCCGCGGCGCGCGCCGGGGAATAGCCCCTTCCGCACCAGCCGCTTTTTCTCCGGTAAAGCCCCGTGTCCGGGTCGGCACCTGTGCGGTGTGCGGCAGGCGGGGGCTGTCTGCGGTAGGGTGCGGTGCTGACGCTTGTTGCCTGCTGAACAACGGCATGGGCGGACAGTGACCCGGTGACCCCTTTTTCGGAGAAACGTTGAAAAAAGACGAAACCATCTACTGGATTGATTCCCTCATGCCCGAAGGTGAGGCCAGTGTCGTCGAACTCGCCGGGTTTACGGTGCGGCTGATTGACACCGGTGGGGAAGTGGTGGCCAGCACCGTCGATTTCGCCCAGATACCGCACGGCATGACTGCCCCGGCGGCCGCAACCACCGGCCCGGTCACCGTCGGAGAAAACAGCACTGCCACCTTCACCGCCGATGTGAGGCCGGAAATATTCACCGTCATCGCCGGCGGGGAAAAAGAAATGGAACTGGCCGCCCGGGCGGTGGCCGCGGCCGCGGGCCTGGTGCGTGACAGTGGTGGGCGGGTGCTGGCCCAGCCGGGACAACTGCTGGCCGGGGTGGGTGTGCTGGCCCTGGCCGACGCCGATGAAACACTGACCGTCAAACACGGGCTGCTGACAGTCCCCTGGGTGTGGGAGGACGGGGTGCCCCACATGATCGAACAGCCCGGGAAAGTCACCGCCGCCGGGCCGGATGATCGGCAGGACGGCAACCTGGGCCGCATGACGGTGATGCTGCAGCTGGTGCTTCTCACCGAAGACGAATACCACCACGCGCTGGCCTACGGGGTCACTGGTCTGCAGGAGGCACTCATCGAGCAGGGCGCGGACGTCACTGATCCGCGCCGCTGACTTTTTCCCCGCCCCGGCCGTCATCCGCCCGCCGATGCCGCAGGCCCCGGCTGTGTGGTGCACCCGTCCGCGATGGCCGGGGCAGCGGTCCCCGGCGGGGGCGGTAGTGTTTGTGGATGTGGCTTTGTATCGCAAGTACCGTCCGGCAACTTTTAGTGAAGTCATCGGCCAGGAGCATGTCACCCGGCCGTTGACCAACGCCCTCAACGCGGGGCGGATCAACCATGCGTATTTGTTCTCCGGGCCGCGCGGCTGCGGGAAAACATCCTCGGCCAGGATCATGGCCCGCTCCCTCAACTGTGCCGAGGGTCCGACAGCCACCCCCTGCGGGAAGTGCAACTCGTGTGTGTCACTGGCCCCCGGGGGAGCGGGCAACCTCGATGTCACCGAACTGGATGCGGCCAGCCACAACGGTGTCGAGGACATGCGGGAACTGCGCGACCGGGCGTTGTATGCGCCCAGCGAGTCCCGCTACCGGGTGTTCATCATCGATGAGGCGCACATGATCACCTCCGCGGGGGCGAACGCGCTGCTGAAGATCGTGGAGGAACCCCCGGAGCATCTGGTGTTCATTTTCGCCACCACCGAGCCGGAGAAAGTACTCGGCACCATCCGCTCCCGCACCCACCACTATCCCTTCCGGCTGCTCACCCCGCCGGATATGCGCCGACTGCTGGAAAACACCTGCGCCAGCGAAGACGTGACAGTCGACGATGAAGTATTTCCGCTGGTCATCCGGGCCGGCGGCGGCAGCCCCCGGGATTCGCTCAGCGTGCTCGACCAGCTGTTGGCCGGATGCACTGACGGGCATTTGACCTACGAGCTGGCGGTGCCGTTGCTCGGGGTGACCGACTCGTCACTGATTGATGCCGCCGTGGAAGCCATTGCCGGCCGGGATGCGGCGGCGATGTTCACCACCGTCGACCATGTGGTGGCCGCCGGACACGATCCCCGCCGCTTTGTCACCGATCTGCTTGACCGTTTAAGGGATTTGATGGTCCTGCAGGCGGTTCCCACCGCCACCGCCAGCGGGCTGGTGGATGTGCCCGCCGCCCAGGCGGCCACCTTGACCGATCAGGCGGCGGCCTTTACCGGCCGGGAACTTCCCCGGCTGGCCGCGCTGGCCGCCGACGGCCTGTCACAGATGAGGGGGGCGACCTCCCCGCGGCTGCTGCTGGAAATCCTCGGCGCCCGCATGCTTCTCCCCGCCGACCCCGCCCCGCAGACCACCGGCACACCAACCCCGGATGACCCCCCCGCCGCAGGCGGACAGGGGTCCGGCAGCCAGGCCGCGCCATCCGCCGGGGACAGCGGGACCAGCGCCGCGGCCCGCGCCCTGGCCCGGCTGGAGCGAAAACGCCAGCAACGCCAGGCGGCACAGCACACATCCGGCACCACCGCCCCCACGGCGGCACAACCGGCCCACCAGCCGCCGCAGCAGCCCGCACCCGACGAGCGGGGCCAGCAGCAGGCGCAGCAATCCCAGCAGCGGCCTGATCCCCGGCAGCACAGGGACAGTCAAGCCCCGCACACACCGCAGCAGGAGCAGCAGACTGCACCTGACCATCGGCAGCAGCAGGCACCGCAACAGCCCACCCAGCAGCCGGCCGCACCCGACAATCGGCGGCAGCAGGCCCCCGCGTCGCAGGAAGCGGCGCGGGACCACGCGGATAACCCGCAGGAATCCGGGCAGGGGCATCCCGCTCCGGCGCAGCCGGCGCGGCAGCCTGCCGGGGAGGGCGGTGCAGCCCCGGATCATGGGTCCGGCCGGACCGTCGATGATCCGGCGGAACTGGTTCGCGACCGGTGGGAGGACATCCGGGCTGCCGCCGGACAGATCAACCCGGTGACCCTGGTGCTGTGCCAGGGGGCGCGGGTCCGGGGCATGCGCGGGGACACCCTGGTTCTGGGGCACACCACAGGGGCATTGGCGAAAAAACTCGGCGAGAAAGACCACAGCCGGGTTGTTGCCGAGGCGATAGCAGAGATCACCGGTCTGACACTTCCCGTCGCCTGTGAGGTGGCCAGCGGCCCTTTTGAGTCCGGCGCCGCAAGGCGCGGCACACCCCCCGGCGACACTGCCGACACCCACCCGGACACATCAGCTGAGCCACCCGCGGTGGATGACGGTGATACGGAAACCGGCGGCACCGGTGCGGCCACCGGGCAGACAGGCCACCGGGCAGACAGCGGACAGGCCACCACACCAGCCAGGCCCCGGGAAACACAACCCCGGCCGGCCGGAGCAGACAACCGGCCGCAGGCCGTCGACCGTCCGGCACCGGAAGGCACAGACACCCCCGGCGGCGCACAGTCCGGCTCCGGCGGGACGGATCACCCGGTGACCACCCCCCGGCCTGAACGGCAACCGGCAGATGACGGTGCCGGGCAGCCGGAACAGCAGCACAGCGGCCCGGTGGCCTCCACCGGGTGGGAAACCCCCCGCCCGCTGGGCG
>NZ_JAFLEQ010000008.1:81920-83077 GCF_017307055.1 Corynebacterium mendelii
GCAACCGGCAGCCGTCGGGGCACACACCTGACCCCGCCACTGCCGGTGACAGCCCCGCCGCCGACACCGACGGCACCGCGGGCGGGAAGAACACCTCCGCACCACAGACCGAGGCCGACGGCAGTCGCGGCCGCGGTCCTGCGGCCAGCCGGCCGGAACCTGCCGCATCCCGGGGCCCTGCCACTGATGGCGCCCCACCTGCTTCCCCGGTGCGGGAGCGCCCGCGCCGGCAGGCGCAGGACCCGCAGCCGGGGACACAGGACGGCTATTTCGCCGGTGGTGTTCCCCTTCCCCCGGAGCCGGGGGATGATGATGCCGCACCCCCGCCCCCGGAAGAGATGGACATCGATATCCCCGCCGCGGGTTGTGCGGCCGCGGCACCGGCACACTCTGAGCCGCGGCAGGATACCGGCGGTGGTGCCGCAACCGGTGCAGACCGGGGTGACACCCCCGGGAAACCGCAGCCGGCACGCCGGGACACCGCCGGCCCCGCCACCCCGGGCGCTGCGCTACCGCAGCCGATCGGGGAGGATTTGAGCGAGGAAGAGGAGATGATCAGGGAAGCGGCCACCAGGGGAAGCTCCGACCACCGTGACGGCCTGGAGGTCGCCATGGATTTGCTCACCCAGGAGCTGGGCGCCCGCAGGCTGTGACCGCCCATCCCCGGCCGCGCCGGGAAACGAAGACGTATACACTTGTAACCCGCACCTCCCGCCGCGGGAAGTGCGGGTACCACCACAACTGCAACTGATGATCACGCACGTTTGACGAAAGGTTTTTCCCCACCATGACCCAGCCCGATATGAGCCAGTTGATCCAGCAGGCCCAGGCCATGCAGGCCAAGCTTCAGGAAGCCCAGCAGCAGATCGTCAACTCCTCCGTGGTCGGCCAGGTGCTCGACGGCAAGGTGCAGGTCACCATGCACGGCACCGGCAAAGTCTCCGACATCAAAATCGACCCCAGTGTGGTTGACGCCGATGATGTCGAGACGCTGCAGGATCTGATTGTCGGTGCTTTCGAGGACGCCCACACCAAGATCAGCAAACTGGCCGAAGACACCATGGGCCCGCTCAACCAGGCCATGGGCCAGGGCGGCATCGGCGAGATGCTGGGCGGCATGAACTAGAAAAGACAAAACCGGCCACATCCCGGCAAGC
>NZ_JAFLEQ010000008.1:83124-84986 GCF_017307055.1 Corynebacterium mendelii
GGTGCGGCCGGTGTGGTCAACGTGACGGCACCCGCCACTGTTTTTTCGGGCAACCCGTTGTCCGCTCGTGAGCTGCCGGCCGCGTCAGCCCGGGCATGGCCCGGCGGCACCGGCAACGGACAGTGGTGCGGTGCCGCTTGCTGTTGCGGCCCGCCCGTCAGGGCCGCCACCTGCAGCAGCAGTCATTCGTGGTGGGCGGCAGGTCCACCACCGTCACCGACGAGCGAAGGAGCAGCCCGGACATGTTCGAGGGACCTTTACAGGATCTGATTGATGAACTGTCCCGGCTTCCCGGGGTGGGGCCGAAATCGGCGCAGCGCATCGCTTTTTACCTGTTGCGCGCCGAGCCGGAGGACATCGGGCGGCTGCAGTCCGCCCTGTCCGCGGTGGCGGGGGGAGTGAGTTTCTGCCGGATCTGCGCGAACGTGTCCCGCGGGGATGTGTGCCGGATTTGCGCCGATTCCTCCCGCGACACCTCGATTGTGTGTGTCGTGGAGGAACCGAAGGACATCCAGGTCATTGAACGCACCGGCGAATACCGGGGCCGCTACCATGTGCTGGGCGGGGCGCTGGATCCGTTGTCCAATATCGGGCCGAAAGACTTGAACATCCAGCAGCTGCTGCAACGCATCGGCGGGGTGGGCAAAGACGTGGAACTGGCTGAATCCACCCCCGACAATCCGGTTTTCGCCGCTGCCCCCGATATCGCCGAGGTCATTGTCGCCACCGATCCCAACACCGAGGGTGAGGCCACAGCCGCCTATGTGGCGCGGATGCTCAAAGGATTCCCCGACCTGACGGTGACCCGTCTGGCCTCCGGGATGCCGTTGGGCGGGGATTTGGAATTCGTCGACGAATTGACCCTGTCCCGGGCTTTGACCGGGCGGCTGAAAATCTAGGCCGTAAAACACCAAGCCCACCCCCGCACCAGCCGGCACGCCCCGTGGCGTGCGGGCTGGTGGGGGAGACCCAGGCACATGTCCCCCGGCCGGGCCGCGTGGGGCCTAGACGTCGTCGCGGCGCAGGCGTTCGCGGCGCAGGGTGACCACTTCCGGCATGTCCAGCCCGGAAAGCTCAGCGGGGTCGATCCCCAGGGCACGGGCCAGGACCAGATCAGCCAGCTGCGGGTTGCGGGCCAGCGCCGGGCCGTGCATGTAGGTGGCGATCACCGATCCCTGGACCACGCCTTCGGCCGTGGTCTGCCGTTCGGGGTCACTGTCGCCTTCCGCGGCATGGCCGTCGCAGTTTCCGACACCGTCCATGACTGTTCCCAACGCCCGGGCGTCCCCGCCCAGCAGGGTGGCGCCCAAATGGTTTTCGAAACCGGTCAGCGGCGCAGTCAACGGCGCGGTGATGCCTTCCCCGGTCGGTGTGGACGACACTTCCCCGATGGTTCTGCGGCGCAGGGAACCGGTGGTGATGTCCAGCAGCGACAGCCCGGGCACCATTTTCCCGGACGCTCGGAATGACCGGCCCAGAATCTGCATTCCGGCGCAGATGGCGACAATGGGGGCTTTTTTCCCCGCGGCGGCCGCCAGGCCGCCGTCTTCCCGCAGATACTCGGCGGCCACGATCTGGGCGGTGTCTTCCCCGCCGCCGATGCAGTACATGTCCAGGGAATCGGGTACCGGATCGCCCAGGTGCACGGTGACAATATCGGCGGGAATACCGCGCATGCGGGCGCGCTGCCGGAGCACAAGCGCATTGCCGTCATCGCCGTAGGTGCCCAGGACTTCCGGGAGAATCAGGCCGATCTGCAAAGTGGACATCAGTTGCGCTCCTTGTTCTTGTCCCCGCCGCCGGTACCGCACTCCGGGTCACCGTCACCGCCGTCGTCGCCGTTGCCGCCGCCGTTGTCGCCG
>NZ_JAFLEQ010000008.1:85024-119822 GCF_017307055.1 Corynebacterium mendelii
CGCCCCCCGGCGCCCGCCCCCACCGGTGGGGTATCGGATGCGGGTGCGGCCGTGTGGTCTGCGGCCGACCGCGGCGCGTCATCGGCCGGGGTGTCGGGTGTGCCGTGGTCATCGGCTGCGGCAGCTGTCTCGGCTGCGGCGGCATCATCGTCGTCCAGCCAGTGGCGGCCGGTGCGGGAGGGGGAACCAGGTTCCCCGCTGGTGGGCGGGGCGGTGGTTTTTGCGGGGGCGCCGATAATCGACCGGCCGACCGACCCGCAGACCTCGGCGACATTGACGATGGTGGCTTCGATGGTTTCCCCCAGTGGATTGTCATCCGGCCCGGCCATGCGTCTGGCCCAGCGGGCGAGACGGCCGACGGCCGTCTCCCCGCCGGTGGAGCGGGGATCGCCGGCGGGCGTGCCGGTGGCCCGGTCGGTATCGGGTGGCGTGGGCCGGGTGAGGTTTTTGCGCAAATCCCGGAAAGCGGTGTAGTTGGCCAGCACTTCGACCCGCCCGCCGGGGGGACAGGCCCGCACCGCCTCCACGCAGTCGTGGATCAGCCGGTGGTCGATGGTGGCGTAGGTGAGTCTGACCGCCAGATCGGTTCCCCGTTCCCCGGCGGCGATGACCGGGGTGTCGCCGAAATCCTCGAAGGTGACATCCCACAGCCAGGACAAATCGACCCCGTCGGCCACCTGGCCGTTGACGGCGATGACCAGCCCGTCGGCGCTCCGGTCGACCATGGACAACGCTTCCTGCCAGCCGGCCGGGTTTTTCGCCAGCAGCATATGCACCATCCGGCCCTCAAACGGGATGGTCGCATAGCGGCCGGCCACATCATGGACCCGGCTGGTGGCTTTGACCGCCTGCGCGGTATCCGCGCCGCAGCTGACCACGGCAGCGGCCACCGCCTGGGCGGCATTGCCCCGGTTGGCTTTGCCGGGAACCGCCAGATCCAGCGGGTAGGTGGTTGCGTCGGGGGCGGACAGGCCCTCGGCGGTGACAATCCAGTCGGGGGTGGGTCGGCGGAACTCCCGGCCGTCGTCAAGCGTGTTTTTCGCCCACCAGTCACCGGATTCATCGTGCACAATGTATCCGCCGGTGCGGGGGCAGGATGCGGAATCAGCCAGCCAGCCCTTGCCCACCGACACCCACACCACGTTGTCCGAGTCGAAGGCCACCGAGGTCATGGCCACATCGTCACAGTTGGCGACCACCGTCATATCCGGGTGCCGGGCCACGGTATCGCGCAGGGCTTTTTCAATCCGGCCGATTTCCCCGCAGCGGTCCAGCTGGTCGCGGGACAGATTCAGCAGCACCAGGCAGGTGGGGTTGACCGCGTCGGCGACATGCGGGATGTGCAGTTCGTCGACTTCCAGGACAATGGTGTCGGCCCCCGGGGTTTCCAGCAGGGCGGAGATGATCCCGGCATCCATATTGTCGCCGCCGGAGTTGGTGCACACGGATCCGACCGTCGAACAGGCGGCCGCCAGCATTTTGGTGGTGGTTGATTTGCCGTTGGTTCCGGTGACCAGCACCACCGGCCGTCCGGCGACCAGCCGGGTCATGATTGTCGGGTCGATGGTTTTGGCCACCAGCCCGCCGATCATGCCGCCGGCGCCGCGTCCCGTGGCCCGGGACGCCCAGGTCGCGGCTTTCGCCGCGTGTTCGGCGGCGGCGGCCCGGGCGGTGTGGGCGGTCTCGGGGGAGAGAAACTTCGGGACAGGCAACTTCATAACACCGGATCTTATCTCATTGGTGATGTGCGGAAACGGTGGTGGCGCAGACCATGCCGGCCGTGTTTTCCCCCTTCGCCGCCCCCGGCGGTCAGCTGCGCCTGCCGCGGGCCACGGATTCGCACAGCGCAACAAAGTCCTCGTCGACAACCAGCGGGATGTCTTTTCTGTCCGCGTGCAAAGTTTTGCCGAACAGCTCATTGTCCCGGTTGCACACCACCACACTGGTTTGCCGGGTCAGTTTCTCCGAATAGCTCAAATTGGCGGTCACCGCCGCTTCGATGATGATGTCCGGATCCATTCTGATGTCCGGGGAGACCACCACCTCCATGCCTTCGACCAGGGGTGTTCCCGGTGTCCACACGCCGGGGTTGAGGAAACGCCGCTCGGCGTCGTTGGCGTCGACGCGGAGCAGTGAACGCTGCAAACCGAAGCGGTCGGCGCGTACCGCGGCCGGGTCAAAAGCGGCGATATCGCCGGTGGCGGCCAGCCGCCGGTAAATCCGCCACACCAGCATGGTGGATTCCCGGGTGAAACGTTTTTCCGCCAGTTTCGCCCGCCCCGGGGTGGCCACCGGCGACGGCCCGTCGACCCCGGAGGCCGCGGCCAGTCCCCGGATCCGGGTATCGGTGACCGTGACCCCCTGCCGTCTGGCTGAGGCCAGCACATCGACAATGACCACCGGTTTCGGGTACCGGGCCGGCGGGCGCCGCCGGCGGCGCCGGTGGCGGGCCGGTTTATCCAGCTGTTTTCTGGCTCTGGCGGCTTCGGCAACAATGAAACCCCAGGTCCTCGGCCCGTTGTGGACGATCATGGTGCGCCCGTCGGTGAAAGCGCACAACTGGCCCAACGCCTGGGTGAACGACACCCCCTGGGCAATCTGCGCCCGCGACAGCCCGTGCATGTGGAAAGGACCGGTGTCGCAGCGCGGATTGACCACCGCATGCATGGAATCGATTTTGTCCCCGCCCGCGGTGAAGGTGACCGCATCAATGGCCACCACCCGGGATGTCGACGGGTGGATCCCGGTGGTTTGCAGGCAGACAACCACAAACGGTGCCTGGGTCAAGCGGCGCTGTTTTTCCATGCGCCGTTTGGTTTTACCGGTCACCGCCGTGTCATCATCGGGTTGCTGCGCGGCGTCATCCACAACACCACAGCTTATCGGGTGCGGCGGTGGCGGGGAAAACACCCGGGCACCCCGGGCGTGCGGCGTGCGGTGCGCAGCCTTAGCCCGGGGTGTGGACAATCCGAAGGGCTATTGCTGTTGTGGCACAATAACCCCATGGAACAGTCTTATCCCGCGCACTCCCGTTCCCTCGGCCGGCCGCAACGGGTCGGCCGGAAAACCGGTCCGAAGCCGACCTTTACCCGGGCCGACGTTATTTTCGCCGCCCTGGACATCGGTATCGGCAAATTCACCCTCTCGGAGGTCGCCGGAAAAATCGGGGTGGCGACCTCGGCGGTCTACCGGCTGTTTGATTCCCGTGACGATCTGGTGCGGGCCTGTTTGGAGCACTGCGCGAAATCAGTGGACTGGGACGTGTCCCCGTCGATGAAGTGGCAGGCGGCGCTGAAACAGCTGGCCGACCGGATCTGGAATGTCTGCGAAGCCTATCCCGGCCTGGATATTTTGCTGTTCACCCTGCCGGGGGCGTACATGCCGGTGAAAAAATTCATCAACCGTTTCATCACTCTGCTCATGCGGGAGGGGTTCACCAAACAGCAGGCGCTGCTGGCCTTCGATTTCATCAGCGACACGGTGATCTCCGCGCATATCGGGATCACCGCGATGAACACCCCCGACGCCAGTGGGGTATCCGGCCTGGAACGCACCAACCAGCAGCTGGAGGAGACCGACTACTACCGCCCGGATGAAACCTACATGTCCCGCGGATTCCTCGACGAGAAACTGGACCTCATTATCGAGGGCCTGGCCCGGCGCCTTGAGGACACTGCCGCGAACACGCCAGACGACTAGAAATCCCCGCCCCGGTCCCCGGGGGATGTCTGTGTAACCGCCCCAAGACCGGGCCCGGCACATGTGGGGGCAGACGGCGGCCGTGGCCCGGCCACAGGGGAGACCAGCGGGGTGGGGCAGATCCGGCCCGCCGGCGGTGCACCCGCCCATGACTGCAGCCGGTGGCGGGGAGAGCGGTTTTTTAACATTCTCTCCCCGCCACCGGCTGTGCCCGGTGATTGATGGCCGGGTGCGGCCGGGCTGTCAGCTCAGGGCACGGTTGACCGCGGAGGTGACAGCTTTCAGTGAGGCGTAGGTGATCGATCCGGCGATACCGACACCCCAGGCGGTGGTGCCGTTGACTTCGGCGAAGACATAGGCCCCGGCCTCGGCATCGTCACCGGCGGTACGGGCATGCTGGCTGTACTGCTGGATTTCCACATCGACGCCAATGGATTCCAGGGCGTTGGTCCAGGCGGCGACCGGGCCGTTGCCGTGGCCGGTAATGGTTTTCTCCTCGCCCCCGTGAACCAGGGTGACGGAGATTGTCGCTTCGTCGCCCTCCCGGCCGATCGACTGGATGCTCACATCCAGCGGCTGGATGACATCGGTGCGGTCCAAATATTCGACGGCGAAGATGTCCCACATGGATTTCGAGTCGACCTCACCGCCGCGGGAATCGGTGACCGACTGCACGATGGAGGAAAACTCCACCTGCATCGGCCGCGGCATCATGATGCCGTGGTCCACCTTCATGATGTAGGCGACACCACCCTTGCCGGACTGCGAGTTCACCCGGATAACCGCCTCGTAGGTGCGGCCCACATCCTTCGGGTCGATCGGCAGGTAGGGCACTTCCCACTCGGCCGGACGCAACTGGTCCCAGGAAACATCGGTGTGGGTGGCACCGGGCCTGATTTTCGCCGCCATGGCATCCAGGCCCTTGTTGATGGCGTCCTGGTGCGAACCGGAAAAAGCGGTGAACACCAGATCGCCGCCGTAGGGGTGGCGTTCGGGAACCCGCAACTGGTTGCAGTATTCCACGGTGCGGCGGATGTGGTCGATATCGGAGAAATCGAGCTGCGGATCCACGCCCTGGGTGAACATGTTCAAAGCCAGGGTCACCAGACAGACGTTGCCGGTGCGTTCCCCGTTGCCGAACAAACACCCCTCGATGCGGTCGGCGCCGGCCAGATACCCCAGTTCCGCGGCAGCGACCCCGGTGCCCCGGTCATTGTGCGGGTGAAGGGACAGAACAATTGCTTCCCGGTTGTTGATGTTGCGGCTCATCCACTCGATGGAATCGGCGTAGACGTTCGGGGTGGCCATCTCCACGGTGGCCGGCAGGTTGATGATCATCGGGTCATCGGCGGTGGGTTGCAGCACGGCGGTGACCGCATCAACAACCTCTTTGGCGTAGGTCAGCTCTGTGCCGGTGAATGATTCCGGTGAGTACTCCCAGCGCCAGTGGGTGCCCGGGTAGTCGGCGGCCAAGGATTTGACCAGTTCAGCGGCATCGGTGGCCAGTTTTTTGACCTGCTCTTTGTCCTTGCGGAACACCACCCGGCGCTGCAGCACCGAGGTGGAGTTGTAGAAGTGCACGATCACATTTTTCGCGCCCCGGCAGGCCTCGAAGGTGCGGCGGATCAGATGCTCGCGGGCCTGCACCAGCACCTGGATGGTCACATCGTCGGGAATGAGGTCTTCTTCGATGATCTGCCGGACGAAATCGAAGTCCGTCTGGGAGGCGGAGGGAAAACCAACCTCGATTTCCTTGAAGCCCATCTCGACCAACAACAGGAACATCCGCCGCTTGCGTTCCGGGGACATCGGGTCGATCAGCGCCTGGTTGCCGTCCCGCAAATCCACCGCACACCACTGCGGTGCTTTGTCGATGGTTTTCTCCGGCCAGGTGCGGTCGGGCAGCGAAATCTTTTCCACCTCGTCGGCGAAAGCCTTGTAGCGGTGGACCGGCATCGAGGATCCGCGCTGCCGGTTCCATTCCGGCTGGCCGGGATTGCGCTGCCCTGTGGGGGTGGTAATGGCCGCCGGGGCGGAGATGAATGTGTCTGAGGGGCTCATGGGGTAAGCAGTCTTTCTTGTCTGGCGGGTGGTTGGTGGTGGCCGGGTGAAAAAACAGCCGGTGACCGGGTGGCGGTGGAAGGTGCCACCACCCTATCGGTATGTCGGTTTCCCGGCTACAACTCCCGCGGCGCAGCGCAGGAGGGGTGAACGGCAGCCGCGGCCACAGTATGCGCACAGGCAGGGCAACACGCGGCAGGCGCCGGGAAAAGCACCGGCCCAGCTTCTGCGGCCACTGTGAGGGGGCGGGTGAAAAAGGGGCCGCACAGCTGTGCGGATATGAAAAAACGGTTGGCGCATGCGAAAAACCCCGCGGGGGGACGCCAACCGTTGCAGCCCGGACAACCGGCCACGGACACTCACCAGAACGGTTGAATAACCGGGGTGTGTCGGGCCGAAGGCACCGGCTTTAAATCCCGCCGCGGCACATCAGCAGTAGTGCACGCATGCAAGTCATGGCACGCACTCTACCACAGGTTCCACACAATGGAATAACAACTCCCATGAAGTGGGAAAAAGTGTGGTTGGGGTAAGTGGTGGCCGGACGGTGATCTGTAGGTTGATCCCCGGCTCTGTTATAGCCGAGGGGTATTAGTTGCGGGGGTGGCGCGCCCCGTTGTTTTCCTGCACGGGGTGCCTGGATGGATGGAGTTTGGAAAACGCCCGGCAGGGGATGCGGGCCGCGTTTTCGGCGTCCCCATTCCCAAAAGTGGGGTGTGGTTGCCGCGATCGCCCCACGGGGCTTCGCACCTGACTACGGCATATTTTTCCGTTTCACCGGCCACCCCTTGTTTACCCGGACGACCGTGATAGCCGCCGGATGACAGTCCTGTACCCGGTGTGTTTCGGGGAGAAACGAAAAAACATGGGACCTAGTCATTGCCCCGCAGCCACCCGTTGGTCGTTTCCGGGAAACCGGAAAACGCCCACCCGGCGACTGCTGGCGGCAGGAGGCTGCGGACAAAAGGTCGGGAAAAACGGCAGGAAGGATGAAAAAACATTCGGCAGGGATCGCCGGTGTTGCCGTTGACGTCGGCGCGGTTATTGCCCTCGGGGACCGCATTCCTCCCGGGTGCGCCGGAAATGGCTGCGCGCAGCTTCAAGCGGGACGATTCCTCCATGTCACCGCTCCCTGTTGTTTCTGGCGGAGCTTGTCCACTACCGGCGGGTCGGCTAGCTGTCTGTGGTTTTATCCCCCGGGCGCTGTGGTGGATGGACCTGGTGATCTTCCGGTGGCCTGGCAGGTGTTCCCGGTGTGGCTGGAGGTGACGGTGTGGTGTTGGTGTGTGGTGGCGCACAGGCACCGGCGGTGGTTTCCGGTTACCGGCCCGGGCGGTATGGGGGCCAGCAGGGCCTCATGCGGGATCGACGGGATGGTTGGCGGTCTTTTTGTCTCCTGCCACGGTAGTGTTGGTGTGCGGGGTCTTCCGCTTGTTGTGCCTGACCCGACTTTTCTGAAAAACTGTGCCGCCCCGGCCGGTGGGAACGGTGGTCGGATTTTTTGTCACCCGCGTGAAAAACGCAACACCGCTAATCGTGCCCGGTCTGCTGCTGTCAGGACAGTCTCTGCTGCATGCGGTGGGAAAAGCTGCCGGATTTGCCGGTATTTTTTACGGCAAGTTTTTCTTCCCGGCTGCCCCCGGCAGTGGTGCGGGGAAAGGCAATACCTGTCCCCGCCCCGGCTGGCGCAGTATCTCCTTCCCCGGTATGGGCAGGCGACAGCGGATAGACCATCATCCACAGTGCCCGGATGCGCCTGTGGCGCCCCACCCCGGCGCCGCTGTTGCGGGCACGCCCTTTGAACAGAAAGCAGTCCACCGTGGCAGTCAATCGTTGTCCCTACCGGAGTCTTCTGGTGCGCCGGGTGGCCGCCGCCTGCCTGCCGCTGCTGTTGACGGCGGCTGTGGGTGTACCGGCGGCGGCGGTCCCGCCCACCGCGGCCGTGACGGCGCACACCCGGCCGGTCAGCTACCCGGAGGTGCGGTTGGCAACCGGTGCGGTTGTGGACGTGTCCCCGGTGTTTGCCGACGGGGATGCCGGGGATTGGGATTTCAGTGTCGGGCCGGCACACCACTTTCAGCCCGGGGTGCGGGTGAGAGTGGATACAACCTCCGGGGTGGTCACCATCACCGCGCCCGCCACCCCGCCCGGATCGGCCCCAGGACCCACCGGCCCGTTCACGGTGATGCTGCGGGCAACCAACCGCACCAGCGGGGCGGGTGTGGATACGGCGGTGACAGTCAATGGTGGATCAGCCGGCACCAATCCGGGTGCCGGGGATCATCCAACCGACAACGACCGGTGGCGGGTCGCCTACCCGGAGCCGGTGATGGCTCTGATCCCCGGCAGTGGCCGGGGGCCACTGACCAGTGCCCCGGCGGTGCTGGCGGTCACCCCTAAAAACGGTGGCCGGATACTTCCGCCGCAGGTGGCGGCAGTGAGCATAACAACCGGTTGGGTTCCGCCCCGGGGAGTCACACCGCACCTGGACTCCGACGGCCAGGTGACAGTGACAGTCAGCGGCACCGCCGACAACCGGCTGGCCGGCGCGGCCGGGGGTGCGGCAGGTTCTGCCACAGGCTTCGCCCCGGTCGCCCACCGGGTGGTGGTTCCGGTCACCGTCACTTTTGCCGACGGCACCACCGTCGATGTCACTGCTGCCGGCCGGGCGCCGACGTTTATCGTGGTTCCCTTCGATCCGGTGGGTGATATCGACGGTGACGGCCTGGTCAACGGACTGGATCCGGATATCGACGGTGACGGGGTGTCCAATGCCGATGAGCTGGCCACCAATCTTGATCCGCTCAGCCCCGACACGGCAGCCGCCCGGGCGGGTAAAACCATCGATCCGGCCACCGCTTTTCCGGCGGCCGCCCACGCCGATGGTCTGCTCGACAACGATGCCGATGGGGTGTCCAATGCCGGTGAATCCTATGTTCCCCGCTTCTGGGATGACGCGGCCGGGCGCATGAGGGATCAGCCGTTGACCGACGTGTCGGATGATGGTTTCGGGCGGCAGGCCGTTACTGATATTGACGGCGACGGCGGGGCTGATCTTGCCCAGCAAAGCTATGCCGGGCATGGCGGCGACATGGATTCGGATGGTTTGGCCGATACCGTCGACCCGGATATCGACGGCGACGGGGTCAACAACAATGATGAGATTGCCGCGGGCCTTGATCCGGCCAACCGGGACACCGACGGTGATGGGACCCCCGACGGGGAAGAGGACTCCGATCGTGACGGGCTGAAAAACGCGGCGGAAAGCTTTGTTCCCAACGGCATGTTCGCCGACACCGACAGCCCGCCGGACGGTATCGCCAATCCGGGGATCACCGACCGTGACGCCACCGGTTTCGCGGATCTGCTGGAAAACGGCACCCGTATCGGTGGCCGCCGCAGTGACGCCGACGGGGACGGGATACCCAACTTCGCCGACCCGGATGCCGATGGTGACGGCATCAACAATGTCGATGAGCTCGCCGCCGCCGGGGTGGTCGATGACGCCGGTTTTGTGGTCTATGCCTTTGATCCGCTCAACTGGGACACCAACCGGGCCGACAACATCGCCGGTGACGGTGCGGGGGATGCCAACGGTGACGGTATCGCCAACGCCGACCAGTCTTTTGTCCCCGACGCAGCTACCGCGGTCTATGACTCCAACGGTGACGGCCTGGCCGACCGGTACGCCGACGGCGGGCTGAAAAACAAGCTGATTCTCACCGACGACAACACCAACGGCCGCCCGGACTTCATTGACCCGACCTGGCGCAGTGTCACCACAGCACCGTCCGCCCTGATTCCCGCGGTCCCGCCGCGAACCGACACCATGTCTTCCCCGATGGCGGACAGCGCGGCAGCGCTGTCGTCCCGGACAGATGGGAATAACACCACTGCAGTACAGCTCATGCCCCCCGGGCAGCGCTGGCGGGTGTTTTCCCTGGCCGCCACGGGCAGCACCCTGATCGCCCTGCTGGCCGGATACCTGTCACAGCTGCCGCAGCTGGTTGTCGGCATGCCGTGGTTTGCCGCCGGGCCGGTACCCCGGTGGCAGTGGCCACGGCTGCCGTGGTGAGATAACAAACGTCATATCAACCAACGGTTTCAATCCGCCCGCGGCGGGACACCACAGTCCGGTTTGCTGTGCCCCCGGGCACCCACGGGGGAGGGAACCGTGGAAGAGTTCAGGAGGTCTGCATGTCCAACAGCAAGGAAGAACCGGACAAACTCCCCATTGGTCAACGCCGTGCCGCCATGCGGGATCACCTTCGCGCATGCGGTGTCAACGGTGCGCTCGCCGCGTGGGGTGATGATGAAGAAGGTGATGATGAAGAAGACGTCACCGTCTACCCCGCGGATCCGGAGACACAGCGTGTCCGCTGGTTTCTGCGCAAAACATACCCCGGCAATGACAGCGGGAAGAATTATCTTTTCATCGGCATGAATCCGTCAACGGCGACGGATTTGGACGATGGCAATGATGCCACGACAGAGAAGATTCTGAGTCATTTCCGCCCGCATGCCCGGTCGATTGCCATCGTGAATCTGTTTTCCTTCGTCTGCACCAAGTCCGGGGAGATGGCGGACCTGCTGCGGAAGGAGGAACCTGCCGTCAGGGAATTCACAGAGCTTTCCACCGAAGGTCTGGGAAAGCTGCTTGATGCCGTGCTCCCGACAATCGATGTGGTGGTGCCCATGTGGGGAACAGCCCGGGGTGAGGACCATGCGTGGAAGCGGCAAGCCGCACAGGCTGCCCTGGAAAAAATCCGACAGTGGAAAGAAGCCCCCAGCCACCGGGAGGTGTTGTATTTCAGGCCCACCTACCCGACCCACCCCCAGTACTGGAGCGGCATCAATTCCGGAAACATCCGCAGTTGTTTTCCGGAAGCCAACCTGGATGAGCTGGAAAAAGATGCCGGGGGCGACAGCGGCCGGGACTGATCAACCGCGGCCACGGTCCCAACACTGCCCATGGTTGTTGCCGGTACCGGTTGAACGGAGCATCCCACCCGGTACTCATCGGCTTTTTCGCGCAGGCTAGCCGGACTGTGCGGCCCCCAGCATGGACAGCTTCACCGCAGAGACCACCATTCCGGCGATTGCGGCAATCATGAGAATCCATCCGGCGCCGGTGACCGCGAAGGATTCATCCAGCACAACATAGCCCAGGCCGAAGGCCAGCATCGGTTCCACAATGGTCATGGCGGGAAGTGAGTGTTTCAGCGCCCCGGCGTTGAAGGAGGACTGCTGCACGATGGTGCCGATCACCGCCCCGGCGATCAACGCCCAAAATTCCCACGACAGCATCATCTGCACCACCCCGTCATGCACCAGATTGTCGGTGACTGCTTTCGACAGCAGGGCCACATAGCCGTAGATACCGCCGGTCACTGTCCCCAATATGATGGCTTTGCGCCGCCTGAACTGGGTGTGCGCCCACCGGTCCAGGGCAAACAGCACCACGATGCCAATCCCCAGTGCCGGTATCCACCGTGACAGCGGCGGGTGGATGGTCCCGGGATTGGGCCGGCCCAACAGCACCACCGCCGCCACAGCCAGTGACAGCAGCAGCGCCCAGGTGGTTTCCGCCCGGGAGATTTTCCTTCCCTCCGCCCACGCCGACATCGGCAGGGTGAACACAAGAGACAGCACCAGCATCGGCTGGACCACCAGAAGAGTGCCGAAACCCAGGGCCACCACCTGCAGGGCGTAGCCTGAAAGCGCCAGAAACGTTCCGGCCCACCAGATGGGTTGACCGGCCATCGCCCGGGCCGCCGCGCCCGAGCTTTTTTCTTTTTTGACCTCTACGCGCCCGGCGACCCGGTGGCGGACCACTGTTCCCCATGCGATTGTCAACGAGGACAGCAGCCCGAATCCGGCGGCGATTACATTGCTGTGCATTGCGCACGAGTCTATCGCCACCCCAGTTGTGCTGCAGTGTGCGGCCCGGGAAAACCGGGGCAGGACACCTGCCGGGCACGGCTGCCGCAGGCCCCGGGAAAGACACGGGGGCCGGGATGCGGGGTGCGGGTGAAAAGCACTTCCACCAGGCGTGTCGGCGACTGGTGTCGGCAATCGGCTAATATCTATCATGCGACCGTATCCCCCTAGCGAAAGGTGGCCTCACCGTGGCCCTGGTTGTACAGAAATACGGCGGTTCCTCCCTGGAAAGCGCCGAACGCATCCGTCGGGTAGCCGAACGAATCGTCGCCACCAAAAAGCAGGGCAACGATGTGGTGGTGGTGTGCTCGGCCATGGGTGATACCACCGATGAGCTTCTTGATCTGGCCGCCCAGGTCAACCCGGTGCCCCCGGCCCGGGAACTGGATATGCTTCTCACCGCCGGTGAACGCATGTCGAATGCTCTGGTGGCCATGGCCATTGAGTCTTTCGGTGCTTCGGCCCGCAGTTTCACCGGTTCCCAGGCCGGTGTGCTGACCACCGAGCGCCACGGTAACGCCCGTATCGTCGATGTGACCCCGGGCCGGGTGAAAGAAGCCCTGGAAGAAGGGTCGATCTGTCTGGTCGCCGGTTTCCAGGGGGTCAACAAGGAATCCCGGGATGTCACCACACTGGGGCGGGGTGGCTCTGATACGACAGCTGTCGCCCTGGCTGCTGCACTGGATGCGGATGTCTGCGAAATCTATTCCGATGTTGACGGTGTCTACACCGCTGATCCGCGGATTGTGTCCAATGCCCGGAAACTCGACCAGCTGAGTTTCGAGGAAATGCTCGAACTGGCGGCGGTCGGATCGAAAATTCTTGTCCTGCGCAGTGTGGAATACGCCCGCGCTTTCGGCGTGCCTTTGAGGGTGCGTTCGTCCTACAGCAACGACCCCGGCACCCTGGTTGCCGGTTCAATGGAGGATATCCCCGTGGAAGAAGCAGTACTGACCGGTGTCGCAACAGATGTGACCGAAGCAAAGATCAGTGTCATCGGTATCCCCGATAATCCGGGTGAGGCCGCCCGTATCTTCAGGGTGCTGGCGGACGCGGAGATCAACATCGACATGGTGGTGCAGAACATCTCCTCGATCAAGGACAACAAAACCGACATCACCTTCACCTGCCCGCGGGCCAACGGGCCGCACGCGATGGAGCTGCTGAAAAAACTGCAGGCCGAAGGGGTGGCCGAGAATGTGCTCTACGACGACCAGATCGGAAAAGTCTCCCTGGTCGGCGCCGGCATGAAATCACATCCCGGTGTCACCGCCACTTTCTGTGAGGCACTGCGCGATGCGGGCATCAATATCGAGATGATCTCCACCTCTGAGATCAGGATTTCCGTGGTGCTGCGCGAATCCGATGTTGCGGCAGCCACCAGAGCCATCCACGATGCTTTTGAACTCGGCGGCGATACGGAAGCCACCGTCTACGCCGGAACCGGCCGCTAGGACACACACCACCACCTGCCGGCTGCCTGGCCGGCGGGTGGTCCCTGTGGCTGGACCACACCACAGGCCAGCAGTGGAAAAACCCTGCCGGTGCAACCTGTGTACCGGCTGCCGGGTACACCAACAGAAAAACCCCCGCAGCAGGGCTGCCGCCCGCGGCGGTGAAGGCCCACAGGTGTGCAACGCGGGCACTTGAAAAAACCCGGGCACGAATCCGGATGGGCCGCACACCGCAAAGGGATCCTGCGGGTTTTTTCACCCGTGTCATCTCCACCGGCTGCTGTGTGTGTCCGCTGTGTGACCGTGGCGTAGAACCGGTCTGTGATTTCCGGCGGAATACCCGCTTTCAACAGCGGTGCCGGCCCCCGGCTGCTCTAGAGTTGGGTGGGGCGCATGGTGTGCGCCCACCTGGTACCACCTGCCTGTATTTTTTCTTGTTTCATAAGGAGCTTTTTACCCATGACCACCATTGCAGTAGTAGGCGCCACCGGCCAGGTCGGCCGGGTGATGCGCTCGATTCTCGAAGAACGTGATTTTCCCGCCGATAAGGTGCGGTTTTTCGCCTCTGCCCGCTCCGCCGGCACCACCCTCGAATTCAGGGGCCGGGACATTGAGGTTGAGGATCTGGACAAACAATCCGTCGAGACACTGACGGGCATCGATATCGCGGTGTTTTCCGCCGGTGGGTCGACGTCGAAGAAATGGGCGCCCGTGTTCGCCGAAGCCGGTGTCACTGTTGTCGACAACTCCTCGGCCTGGCGCAAAGACCCGGAGGTTCCGCTGGTGGTCAGCGAGGTGAACCCGGAGGCAGTCACCAACCGGCCGAAAGGCATTATCGCCAACCCGAACTGCACCACCATGGCCGCCATGCCGGTGATCAAGGTTCTGCATGATGCCGCCGGTCTGAACAAACTGCATGTCTCCAGCTACCAGGCGGTGTCCGGTTCCGGTCTGGCAGGAGTGGAAACCCTGGCCCGGCAGCTGCGGGACAACGCCGATATCCTCGAGCAGCTGGCCCATGACGGTTCCAAGCTTGATGCCGGGGACTTCGGCCCCTATGTTGCGCCGATCGCCTGCAACGCCCTGCCGATGGCCGGAAACTACGTCGATGACGGGTCGGGTGAAACCGACGAAGAGCAGAAACTGCGCAACGAATCCCGCAAAATCCTCGGCATTCCGGAGCTGAAAGTCTCCGGCACCTGTGTGCGTGTCCCGGTGTTCACCGGCCACACGCTCACCATCCACGCCGAATTCGACAAACCCATCACCCCGGAAGAAGCAACGGAACTTCTCGCCAAAGCCCCCGGTGTGAAAGTTGTTGAGGTCCCCACCCCCCTGGAGGCCGCGGGCATTGACCCCTCACTGGTGGGACGTATCCGCCAGGACCAGTCCGTCGACGACAACAAGGGCCTGGTGCTGGTGGTGGCAGGCGACAACCTGAGAAAAGGTGCCGCACTCAACACCATCCAGATCGCCGAGCTGCTCGTCTAACAAAAACACCGGCCGCCCCGGCAGAGGACTCGCGGTTTTTCTCCGCACAGCAGTTTTTGCGGGACCCACCACCGCACCCCATTTGTGTCATGTGACATAAAATCTCTGTGGGGGTCTCCAAACAAACCAGGGTCCGGCACAAGCGGTGACCGGTCCCCGGCATGGTCTTCACACATGACAGGCGCCACCGGGTGGCCTGCGAGACAAAAAGTCGCAGGGTCCACCCGGTGGCGCCATCTTTTTTCCCACCCCGCCCCGCTGGGCCGGGCCGCTGTTATCTGCCCTGTCTGTCACACATCCCACAGGTGAAGAAAACACCGGGGCCTGTGGCACACCCTCCCCGCTCAAGGCCACCGGGATAGTGTCTACCGCACCCACCCACCCGTGATCTGGTGGGCGGGTGATTTTTTTTAAGCGCCAAAGTGCCGGTGGTGTCCCCGATGGCCCCATTCCGGCCACCGCCAGCCCGGAAAAACCGGGACAACCCACCGCCGGCTGCCGCCAGCGGTATCGCTGTGGTGTCCCGGGCAGCAGCTGTTGGCGCCAGTGGAAACCCCGGTGGGGCAGCACCACCGGCCCACCAGACTGGCCATTCGTTGTGCCAGGTTGCTTCAGCCCCCGGGGGAAGCAACACCCCAGGGCAGTCTTTCCGCCGGTCGTGGGCGCCGGTAAGAACGCTCTCAGCAACGGGCGGGACACGCCCGCTGCGACAAAGGCATGCACCGGCCACGGGATGGGCTGCACAGCTGTGGCGATCAAGCGTCACCCGACCTGGATTTTTTACTCTTCCAGACGCCTGCGCCCGGGCGCGGGCGGGGCGAATATCCCCGTCAACCGCGGCCACGTTCCGGCCCTCCGGAAGGGCGGCCACTGGGCCACTGACCCCTAAAAGGGGTAGGTGTTACTTTGCGCCAAGGGGATTCTCAGGAAAAAGAGGGGGACGTTGTGGGGGTGGTAAAAAGTCTTTATTTCGGGGGTGAAGTGTGGGGTGGTGCGGCATATGGCGGGTATTCCTCCCCCGAAAGGGAGGGTTTGGGCGGAGGTTTGATTAGTTTTGGGCAGCTACGGGTCCGAACCTTTGCTAACGCCTTTAGCCCTGTCGTTGTGTGCGGTGTGCTGGATTCGAAAATGTATCCACCACGCTGGCCGCATCTTCTGCTGTTGCTGTGTTATAGCAGCTCACGCCCTAGAGGCAGAATATGGCTAAAGGGGCTAGCCGAGCCTGTTACCGGACCGGGAAGCGCTCCGGCGCGGCCCGCCGCCTGGCTGCCATGGCCGTAATTACATGCCTGTTGGCGGGGAAAACCCTTGGCGGTGGCCCCCATCCGGACTGTTGTTCTTTTTGTGGCCAAACTAGCCGCGGGGGTGCCGGCAAATACTTTGTTATGGAAAACATACTGGTTAGACATGTTTTTTCGGGTTGGCCTTCCGGCAAAGCGCCCACTAGAGTGGGGCTTGTCAAAGAAGTCTCGGATTATCACCCAGAAAATGATTCCCGGCGGCTTCAGCCGACAAGGTCCCTCATGGGAGCGGGACCGAACAATGTGCGGGCACCCTATAAGGCCCGCCCGGATCGCAGGCGTTGTCTTGCTGGTCCGGACATAAGGAAGGAAACCCCGGCAGCGGGTCAGACAGCTGCCGAGAAACACCTGTCACTGCCCGGCGATATACAAAGTGTCGGCCGGTGGCACGGACTGTTTTTCTCTCGCACGCCGCGAGATACGCACTTTCCGGACTTGTTCGATATACCACCGCCCCGCGGACCTGTTGGTCAATAGAACTCAGGTTAATTAATTGAGCAAGTACCTCTTGAAGGAGTGCAGCGACGTGAAGCGTTTCGACCAGAAGGCCCGCCACCGGGCCGCAGTGAGCACCCTGACGGCAGCGCCAGTCGTGCTGTTCGCTGTTTTAGCGCTGATCGCCTCTATCGCGTTCGTCGGTATTACCGCACGTGACTCGGCTGATGCATATATTCCGGCTGATGAATACACACAAAATGGGACTGGTGGCAAGCCTAAAGTGACCGCGGTTATGACCAAGCCGAGTGTTTACAAGGAAGATGTTAAAGCTGTAGCCGGAGAAGAAAATACCTTCACAGTTGATTATGAGGGTTCCGTTACCTTCGAGGGAATCGAGAAAAACGCTGGAGGTGAGTACACGGTCATAGCAACCGCGAGTTCTAAGGCACCTTTCATTCCTGATACCTCTCAACTCGTGGTTAATGAGCCGGAAAACAGCTCTATAGAGATCACGGAAGACGCCAAACAGTCGAACAACACCGTAAAGGTTTACAAGATATCAGGTGTCAACGACGGTACGGTATCCGTCAAATTTACCGGTACCGGAAAGTATGGCCCGGATTCTGGTGTCACCCCCAAAAAGGCAACGTTGATCTATGGCACTATTAACGGTAATTTTGTCCCCTCCAAAGATATTAGCCTCACGAAAAAAGAGGCGAAGATTTGGGAGAAAGGTAAAACCGAGCCTGAAGATAGGTTCAGTAATCCGAACGTTCAGTCCTCATGTATCGCTAATACCAAAACCAAATGGGAACTGCCTAAAGGTGGTTACCTCATGGACCTCAAATTCGCTGATCGAACCGGTGGAGGGATCAAATTCACAAAAACCGCTTCTCAGATTCTCAGCGAACCTGATGAGTTGAATAAAATAGAAATTTCGACTGAAGCCTTGGATAAGGCTACAGCACTCAACGATGATTCTACGAAGCCTTTCTACGGTGACGCTGACCCTATCGTGAAAGAATATCCAGATGCGAGATGGGTTGACTCAATCAACTGGAAATACAATCCGGACGTCAATACTGGTGAGGTTTGGCTAAAACCCGGAAGTACGGTTACTGTCTATCGCCAACTCACGTATACGAATTGTCCGAATGGTGAGGCGGACCGTTCGAACGCTTATATTGCGAGCCTAGAAATTGGTAAAAATGCCGTCCCGATCGGCGATGCTGCCCAAACTTCAATTGTCACTCAGGGAAAATATGAAAAGCCAAAGGCGTGTGAAGACCTCTCCTTTATAGAGGGCGGGGAGTCTGATAAAGGGCCGATAAATCCAGGGGGTAATCACTACGGCCAACTTATCTCTGACCCTGACAACGATAATACCTTCATTAGAAAAAATTTAGGACTCCTGACAAAAAAATCTGATGCAATTGCCGAGTCGGATAAAACTTGGCTGAAAGGCAAGATCTTCTACTTAGAAGATCACGGTCAAACAGATACGCTTAAATACATTGACCTTTCCGACCCGAGGCACCCACAAGTAGAGTACTCCTCGGAGCAGCCCAGCGTTAAAGAAGGGACTCTTGGCGGCGAAAATAAAAACATACCTCTAGCGATTGATGGCAACATTGCGTTTGATAAAGACGGAGTGCTGTGGACCTTTGCACACAAAGGAAACGAACTTTATCTGTTTTCTATGAATGTTGCCGAGAACGCAACTTCGTGGAAAAGCCACGGACATGTTGCAGGCGCGGGAGGTGGTATTTCCGCTGGAGCGAATGGAAGATACGGTGCCAAAGATTTAGTTTTCAACGAGCAAGGTGATCTCTACTGGGTTCATGCGCCTCAAGGTAGTAAATCCGCTATCTACAAGATACCTGGTGAGAAGGTTCGCAAAGCCGACGAAGATACTGTTTTCCGGCGTGCAAATTCCGTGTGGAAGGGCGATATCGAGTCTTTCGGCGATATTGTCATGAAAGGCGGCGCGGAGCAAAATGACAGGATTTACGGCCTGGCGTGGGGTCCGGACGGTAAACTATATGCTGGGTCCTCGACGGGTAACTTATACCGGCTGGAGGGGCTAGATACCTCATCTCAAGAGGTCAGCGCCTACAAAATGACGCAAAAGAAGGCCGAGAAAAACCAACGAAACTTTTACGCTATTGGTGACATGAGTTCGTGTTCTTTTGGCACGCCAAAAGAACCAACCCAAACAGAGTTCCGAGTAGAGAAGCGAGCAGTCGATCCTAAAGATGGGTCCGTAGGAAAACCCGGAACACAAGACAAACCAGTTTCAACTGTTAAAAATAAAGTTGATTTCACTAATGGTAATCAGGGCACAGTGAGGTTCGTCGTTACTGTCAGCAACGTAGGCAATAAAGCTGGAACGCCCGGTAGCCTTACTGATACTGTGACTATTCCCAACGGCTTTGAAGCTATTGGTTATAGGGTTACTAAAAATGGTTCCGTCACTACTGAAGGGACTCCGGCCGGTACTAGATTTAAAATTCCATTGGAAAAAGAAGGAAACAATTCCGGGGAACTAAAACCGCAAGAGTCCGTTGACTATTCGATTGCGTTGGACCTGAAGATCACTGATCTTCAAGTAGTGAAAGAAGAAAACAAACTTGAATGCTCTGAAACTGATACCAGCGGTGGGGCCGGATTCTTCAACCATGTTGATTTAGAGGGTGAAAACGAAAGTCAAAAATACGACAATGACGCCTGCGTGCCCGGTAAAATCCCCCCTACCGCGCAGCTTAAACTGGTAAAGAAAATTGTTGACCACGAAGGTAAAGTTGTGGCTACGGGTGAAGGCGACGCCACCGCGTTCCATCTTGCTGCATCGAGCATAGGTGATCCTTCGAACAGCGGTGGCGGTGGTGCAGACAGTAATAGGCAAAGCATCACAGCCGGCGTGAGCGCTGGAATCAGTGGCGATGGGAAGGCCCCGGTCGAGAAAGAGTTCGCGACGGTAGCGGTAGGGCGATATCAACTTTCTGAAACTGTTGCTGATAATCAAAGCGAAAAAGCTAAAAAGTACCGCCCATTCAAGAACTGGGCTTGTAAAAACGACGGAAAAGTACTTACGGTCGGTGCAAACGGGATTGTTGACGTACCTGAAGGCGGCAAAGTTGCTTGTGAGATAGTGAACGCTGCATCTCAGGTAAAAATTCAGAAGTTCGCGTTTAATCCAACTGAGAAGAGTTTGGTTCACCTTGGCGACAAAACAGCTGGGCACGCTGGTAAAATAGTTTATTTGGATGGCCCCCATAAATCCGGTGTGCTGGAATACCTGATCGTAGTTGACAGCCTCAATACGACGACCGTTCCTGATACCAATATACCAACCGCTATAAATACTGGTGCAATTCGTGAACGCTTCGAGCTACCGGATGGTCTGCTTTGGGATTATGAAACAAACGACAAAGGCGAATTGGATAAAGATTCTCCCTTAAAAGCAACTGTGACAATTGCGGGTCGTATTCCCGAATCGACTAAGGTATCGTTCCCGCGAATCAGAGGAGTTGGCGAGTCTTTGTGGGACGAATCGAACAAGGAACTCACGTTTACAGAAAAACAACTTAAAGCTGAGAGCGGTGTCACCTTAACCCCGGGCATCCAGGGCTTGAAGAAAGGACAGTTCGTCAAATTTAAAGTTACTATTCCGGTGCGGGCCGACGATTCGGATCCTGATGAAGGGGGCCTGACGAAGTTTGATAAAAACGCCGCAAGGCTTGGAAAATGCACAATTGACGGAGCCAGTGAAACAAAGGGACAGAACGACACAAAAGTCGTTTCCGACGATTCCTCCGGCGTGATTAATACTGTATATTTGTTCGACGAGAACGAAAACTACAGCCCGAACTGGCGAAAAGATAACGTGGCCTGTGTGCCGGTTAGGTTAAAGAAACCTTATATCCGGAAAAATGCTTTTGTTCCAGAAGATGGCCTTCCTCACGTCGGTCAGGCTGTGGAGCTCACCAAAACTAGTGGTGAGAAGCCCGAGTTTAGAAATACCCTCGTTTACAGCATCGACGTGACCTGGGGTGAGGAAGACGATTCTGGAACTCTCACTACCGGTAAAGTCATCGATAAGTTCACAATGCCCGACGGTCTGGTACCAATTTTGGACGGTGAAGGCGCACTCGCCGAAGCCGGAAAAGTAACGGTTAGTATCGCCAAGTTGCCGACTGGAGTTGTGGTTTCCGGTTGGAGTGAAGGTGAACTCGCGAACGGGAAGTCATTCTCATTGGCACAAACTGACGACGGCCGTTGGAAACTAGATGAGGAACTCACAGCCTCCATCAAAAATCTCCCCGCTAATGCGCCTGTTCAGTTCAAGGTCGAAATTCCGGTTGCTGCCGACATGAGTCCCTCGAATCCCGAGGACACACAATCGATCAGCAAATATGAATCCAAAAAATTTGACCTTGCGGAGTGCATGTACGCGTCCGATGAAAATATTCAAGATGGTCAAAATAAAATCATCAATGACTATGCCAAAGGTGTCATTAACGAAGTAGTTCTCGAAAATGAAGATCAACACTATGTCGTGCAAAAAGGTATTGAGGAACTTTGGAGGAAGGATAATGTCGCCTGTATTCCAGTCCGTTTGCCCGGTCAATGGAGCGTAGAGAAAGAAGCGGAAACTTTCGCGGTTGACGAAAACGATGTAGCGAAACTTGGTTGGGAAAACGAAGGCACTCCCGTTAAGATTGCCCGTGAAGGAAATACGGGTAAGGCGACTGCTGTTTATCGCATAACCTTGGAAAATAACGGCGTCAATGAACAGCCGTTCCCCGGTCTTACTGATGAATTTGTGATTCCCCCGGGGGCAACAGTTGATCCCGGAAGTGTTGAGATCACAGAAGTCGACGCTAATGGCAACCCCGTTGAGGCATCGGATCTCGTGAATGGTATCTCGAAAACGGTGGATGCATCAACGCTTAAAATTGTTCTACAGCCGAGAGAAGAACGGAAGATTCCGGCGGCTTCGAATAGTGAAGGAAGCGAATCCACGATTCCGGGAAATGGAAGCAGCCAGGATGAGAACAAGGTCTATTTCAAGGTGGCGGTTCCTGTCACAATTGAACTGAATTCCGAAGAGTGGCAACAAAATAACCAACTTGCCTGCCAGGAGGGGTCCGAGGGGTCTTACACCGGAGGCTTGCCGAACAAGGTGACCCTCAATGGCGGGGAGCAAGACGACACTTCATGGGCTTGTGTTCCGCTTGAAGGGGACTGGAAGATTAGAAAGCTTGCAAAAGCTGCGGGAGAAACCAAGGAGGATGGCTCTAGGAAAGTTGTTTGGAAAAAAGTGGGAGATACCGCCGACAATAACGCGCAAGGGTTGACTGCCACTTACCTTATTGAACTCACCAATACTACCGGTAGGAAACAAACCGAAACCCCGTCTTTCGTTGACTATGCGGGGGCCTCGTTCCTGACCGAGGAGCAGAAGGACAGCGACGGCTTGCCGGATCCCGGTGTGCAAACACCTAAGGTCACTATGACGATGGTGTACCTAGGAGCGGACAAGTCCGCCGAAGGCGGGAAGTATGTAGTTGGTAGTGCTACGGAAGGCGAGACTGTATTTGCTAAGCACACCGTTCCGTCCCAGCTAGAAACTATTGGCTCCGGTGAAAGCGTCTTCTTCAGAGTCGTGCTCACTTACACAGCAGCGAAAACTGAAGCTATAACAGATGTGATTCATGACACCTGTCAAGAAAACCAAAAGGTTACCGCGAAAAATTTGGGAATCAAGAACACGGTTACGATGGAAAACGACTTCGACGGCGAAAGTAATAACACCGCCTGCCTCCCAGTGACACCTGGTCGTAAGGTTCTTATTCAGAAGACTGACGCGAACGGGACGGTACTCTCAGCGAACGTAACTGAGTCGATGCAGTTCGTGATCTGCCCCGCCGACGCTATGCCGCAGGATTCGACAATCTGCAAAGAAGCCGACCGGATTGACGTCGGACTTGTGGATACAAACGGTCAAAATGGGGAAAATGGCCTCTTGATCTCGAAAAAGAACCTCGACGTCGGTAAGGACTATGTTCTTATCGAGACGAAGGCGCCCAAAGCCGACGGTAATGGCGGATTCGAGCTTCTTGCGCAACCGCTTAGGTTCAAGCTTGTCGGCGACAACGGAATTGAGATTCTGAACGGGAAAGCGGTGGACGGTGTTGTATCCGAATCGGCGTCAACATCTCCCTCGGATCCGGAGATGCCGGATAATACCTTCATCGCTCAGGGACTGGTCCCGCTGAACGACAATTCGGCGGCTGACGGCCCGAAATACTCGAAGATCACGGTCCGTGACCCACGCGCCATGACCCTGCCCCACTCAGGCGGTCTTGGTGAATGGCCCTTCGCCCTCGGCGGAATGGTCCTCATCGGAGCAGCCCTGATGCTGACAACAAGAAAGACTTCCGGGGTGCCCGTCCGGTCGTAAGACGCGGACAGTCAAACCTCGGTCCCCGTGAACCAGCCCACCCGGGCTGGAACACGGCAACGGGTAATCACTTAAAGAAACAGCGATTATCCTCAAACCCGCCGAACTGGCGCACACACGTTGCGCCAAGCGGCAGTCCCGGACGGGACACTCTGGAAAACCTCAAACCCCAATCTGGAAGGAATACGGATATGACTTCGACAAAGAAGACTCTCCGCGCCACTTTCGCTGCTATCGCGGCAGCAACCCTCACCATGACCGCCACCCCTTACGCGTTTGCGCAGGGCGGGTCAGGGGAAGCTTCGGCTTCAGAATCTGCTTCAACGGCGCAAGACAATGATGGAGGTGAAGGCCAGACCGCAGCAGAGGAGCCGACACCTGAAACAGTTGACAGCACTTTTGAGGAGGGCAACCCCAGTACGATCACCGAGGACAACGCCACCCTCACGATCCACAAGCTGACCCCGGCGACCAAACGCGCGGAGGGGGATGACGGAAAGAACCATGGGCTGAAGGTAGACAACCCGAATGGATCGAAGCCGATTAAGGATGTGCAGTTCAGCCTGTACACCGCCCAAATCCAGGTCAAAGGTCAAGGAGAGGTGAAAGCCATCGATCTGAAGACCAATGAAGGTTGGAGGCAGGCCAATGCTCTGTCTGAAAAGTGGAAGAACCTGTCTTCAAAACAAAAGAAAGAGGCTGCCACCGGTTCCATTACGCTTGATAACGGTGACGTCTACACCTTCGCCAAGGCAGGTAAGTCCGTCAAAACCGGTGCAGACGGTACCATTTCCGCCGAGCGGCCGGTTGGTCTCTACCTGGTCGTAGAAGATAACGCTGACACCGATCAGGTCGTCATCGATCCCAAAGGCACCAATGAGACCATTTTCGCTACAGGCCTGGTGAAGGCGGACCCATTCATTGTTGCTCTTCCCATGACGTACCCGAACGAAACGAAGGGAGATGACGCCGCCAAGGCTCTGACAGACTGGAACTACAACGTTCACGTCTACCCGAAGAACTCGAAGACTGACCTGAGTAAGTCCGTTGAGGACTATAAGAACGTCGGCGCTAACGTTCCTGAAAATGGTTCGAAGCTCACTTACAGCATTTCCTCCACTCTGGCTGAGGGATTCGTGAGTCCGAATACAGATCCGATCCCTGAGGGCGAAAAGGCACTCACGGACTTCCAGCTGATCGACCCGGTCAGCACGGACCTCACCTACATTGCTGGCAGCGACAAGATCACCATTGAGGGCGTTGAGGAGGCTCTCGTGTTGAACACGGACTACAAAGTAAAGGTGCTCGACGCTGCTGAAAAACCGACCTATGGCGAAGGCGATGACGAATACACGGTCGGACAATACGTCCGTATCACCTTCACCAAAGACGGCCTCGAGACGCTTGCTAACAACGGTGGCAAGAAGCTGACCTGGACCTTCGACGCGCAGATCAATGAGCTCAAGGTCGGCGACAGCGTCTATGACGTTAAGAACCAGCCGTTCATGGTTCCGCCGAACAGCTCCGAGACGAAAAATGACTGGGAGCCCGGTAAGGAGACTCCGCCGACCACTGTTCCCGGTAACGTCGTCGTCTCGAAGTACGGCAAGGTGACTATCAACAAGGTTGACAACAACACCAAGGAAAAGCTCAAGAACGCCGAGTTCCAGCTCTTCCGTTGCAACGAGGAAGGCAAAGTCACGAAGCTGGACGGCGACATAATCACGGTTGTCGACGATCAAAACAACGTTGACGACTACAAGCTGGCTGTCGGAGAGGATGATTCTTGGACCACTGATGATAATGGAACATTCACCATCTCGGGCCTTCAGCTGAATGACTTTAAGAATGGTTCTGAAGCTGGAAACGTTCAGGAAGCTACCGCAAAAGCCCTCAAAAAAGGGGCTGAATGGAAAGATGTTTCTTACTACTGTCTGAAAGAGGTCAAGGCTCCTAAGGGATACAACCTTAACCCGCAGCTGATCAAGTTCCAGTTGCTGCACGGCAAGAATGGCAAGGCTGTGAAGACGCTTGAGGTTACCAACGTCCCCGAAAACGCCGGCTTCAACCTGCCGCTGACCGGTGGTAAGGGTGTTCTGCCGCTGATCGCCCTCGGTGGCCTGCTGGTCGTCGGTGCCGGCGGATACGCTGCTGTCGCTGCGAAGCGCAACCGCAAAGAGGCCTAAACCCTCTTAGGCTGCAGTTCCGTTGAGGTCCTGTATGCCGAAAAATGCACTCGGACCGTCGGCGAAAACGTCGTCTATGACGACGCCGAAAGTTGACGTTTCGGATGTGCCGTGGGTTTGTCCAGAGTGAACCCGTTCCCGCCGGTTGTTTTTCACAACAACCGGCGGGCCCAAACTCTGGTGCCGGGTCCCGCTATTCAAGGGGAGGAACCGAAAGACAAAACCACGTATCCCCGAAAAACTTCACAACTGAACCAGAAAGCTGCCTTCTGTGGGTTCGCTTCAACTGGTGCAACCAAGTATCAAGAAAATCGGAAACGCGAACCGAAATAGAGCGCGGTTTCCCGGCAGCCCGGGTATTCCGGCACAGGAACTCTAACCGCACGGCGGCGACAGGATCACAAGCAACCACCATGACAACGATCACCACACCGCGGCAGCGGACCACACCGCCGGCGCGTAAAAAGCGCAAGGATGTCCATCCGGCCATCCCCGCGTTTGTGGCACTGTTGGGTGTTTTGTTGCTGCTCTATCCGGTGTTTGCCACCCAGCACAACGATGTGGAACAGCAAAAACGTGCTAACGGCTATACGGTGACTGTTCAAGAAACCGATGGTGCGGCCCTTGAACGCGCGCTCATGTCGGCGGACAAATACAATTCCGATCTTGCGGCAGGCGTTTTGCTTGACCCGTTTTTGGCTGATGTTGTGCCCAACACCCCGCAATACCAGGAATATCTGGCACAGCTGTCGGATTTTGATGCGATGACACAGCTGAAAGTCCCGGCGGCCGATATTAACCTTCCCGTCTACCACGGCACCAGCGATGAGACCCTGAAAAAAGGCGCCGGGCACTTGTTCGGTTCTTCGCTTCCCGTGGGCGGTGACAGCTCGCACACGATTATCACCGGCCATACCGGCTTGGGTGATGCCACATTGTTCAACAATCTGACCAATGTGAAAGAAGGCGATGCGATCTACCTCAATACCGCAGGCCGCAAACTCAAATACGTGGTCAACGACATCCGTGTCGTCGTCCCCACGGACGTGAGTTCCCTGTCGCGTGAGCAGGGTAAAGACATGATCACCCTGATCACCTGTACGCCTTACGGCATCAACAGCCACCGGCTGCTGGTCAGTGGGGAACGTGCACCGCTGGATGAGGTGGATGAACACGTCGTCGACGAAGTCCCGCCGATCAAACCCACCTGGAAATGGTGGATGGTCGCCCTGCTGGTGGGTGCGATCCTGTCGGTGATTGTTGTCTCCGCGCTGATTATCCGCCTGCTGCTGATCAGGAAGAAACAACAGTCCGACGATACCGACGAGATCGATCAACTCGACGACCCGGTTGACGGCTACACCGGCCAGCGGCGGATGGATGACGACGGCTCCGGACAAAGTGTCGATGAAATCCTGGCCCGTGAGTTCGGTTCCTCCAACCAGACAAGCAAAGCCCGCGCCAGGACACGGGGCCCGCGGGCAGGAGCGGTGTCGGTTGCGAAAATCCTGGAAGCCAAGGCGAAAAAGAAGGCCGAGAAACAAGCTGACAAAAAGGCCAGAAAAGACGCCAAAGCCCTGAAAAAGCAGCAGGCTGCCGAAGAAAAAGCGGCACAGAAAGCCGCGAAAGCCGCCGACTCACCCGTCGATCAACCGGCCGGTCACCCGTCGGCTGAGTCCACCTCCGGTGGCCGGGCCGATATGGGCCGGGCAGACAAGACAACAACTTCACCTGCTGCTTCGCAGTCAACTGATTCCCCGACTGGTTCGGCCGATAGGCCCGGAACACGGGCTGTCACCGGCCGGGACACCGGGCAGGAAACGTCGCCCACTGGGCATGGTTCCGATAGCAGGACATCCGGCCGAACCGGTCAAAAGAAGCCACCTGCGGCGGATACGGCATCTTCTGCTGTGCCCGGGAAAGCGCACAGACCCCCGGAAACCGGTGACAAACTTGCCGAACAATCCCGTCCCAGTGACAGCGGCGGGGAAAGCCACGGTCCGGCTGATCCTGATGCTGCGGCGAAGAAAAAACCCGGGGCATCAAGCGATCAAGCGGAGGCCCTAGCCGAGAAAAATCAAGATAAACCCCGTGGTGGCCGCCACCGCATCGGGGATGGCAAGTCCCTGACACTGCAAGAGATACTGGAAAGGAGGAACAAGCGATGACAGCAGTCACCCGCAGCCCGGAGTCCGGCAACAAAGACACCGGGAAAAACACTGCCGCCACCGGTGGCAAACACCGTCGCCGTTCCCCTTTACGTCCCTTCATCATTCCGCTGATCGTGCTGTTGATCGGCATGACAGTGCTCAGCTACCCGGTGGTGGCCACCCAGTGGAACAACTACCGGGCGATGCACAAAGCCAAGGCGTACACAAAAGTCATCGACTCGATGAGTCCGGAACAGCGCCAGGCACTGGCGCAGGCCGCGGTCGCCTACAACGAAAACCTGACCGGTGTCGACTACGACTTCTTCACCAAGCAGCCGAATATGAAGTCCCCGCAGTACGCCGAGTACCTGCAGCTGCTGGCGCAAAGTGACGCCATGGGACAGATCGTCATCCCGCCGATCAACGTGGATCTTCCCATCTACCACGGCACCTCTGATGCGACACTGGATAAAGGTGTCGGCCACCTGTACGGTTCATCGCTTCCGGTCGGCGGATCCGGCACCCATGCGGTGCTGACGGCCCACACCGGTTTCAACGACCAGACACTGTTTGACAATCTGGACGAATTGGAAGAAGGCGACGAGTTTTTCGTGAGAACCGTCGCCGGGACCAACAAATACGTGGTGGACCAAATCCATGTGGTCCTTCCGGAAAGCACCGACGATCTGAAGGTTTTCCCCGGCAAAGACTTCGTCACCCTGGTGACATGCACCCCCTACGGGATCAACTCCCACAGGCTCCTCGTCAGAGGACACCGGGTGGATTACACCCCAGAGGTTGACGACGAAAAAATAACGAAAACAACCGGCCTTGTCTGGCAGTGGTGGATGATCGCGGTGCTGGCCGCCATCGGATTGATTCTGCTTCTGCTGGTTGCCCTGATCGTGAAAATGAAAGTCGACCAGAAGCGGCAAGCCCGCATGTCTCTGTCGCGTTTTGAAAAGGATGGTCAGTAAATGACGAAGAAAAAGCTCTTCTCTTCCGCTGTGGCGGCGTTGGGTGCTACCGCGATGCTGGCCACCGCCACCACACCGGTAGCCGGTGCCGTTGAATTTGTCAGCGGCGAAGTGGTCGAAAACATGGTGCCGTCGACCATTGACGGCACGAAAACGGTGACCTTCACCATTAAAAAGACCAAGAACCCCTCCGATGTGGATGACGGCTCTGTCTGGGTGACCGAGGGGGTGCCCTTCACGATCAAGCGTGTCCCCGGTATCGACATCACCACCGAGGCCGGCTGGGACAAGCTCAAAGAGATGTCACTGGTTGACATCAAACTGGCCGACGGTGAATCGGTGACGAAGAAAACCAACGCCGACGGTGAGGTGACCTTCGACAATCTTGAGCCGGGCGTGTACCTGGTCAGTGAACAGCAGCCGGTCGATGCTCCCGACGGTTACCGTATCGCCACCCCGTTTGTGACGATTCTTCCCGTGGCTGACGGTGAGACGAAAACCTGGCGCTACAACGTCACCATAACCCCCAAGACTGAGCCGCTGGGCCGGACCAAGCCGCAGCCGGCTGAAACCCCCACGCCTTCCCCCACACCGCGTCCGACACCGACACCGGAAATCCCCGACGGATCAAGCTTCATTCCGTTCCTGCCGATTATCCCGATTGTTGTCTTCCCGCCCGGACCGCCGCCGAAGCCGCAGCCGGTACCGTCCGTACCGCCGCAGCCGAACCCGGTTCCGCCGCCGCCGCCTCCGGCGCCGTCAACGCAACCGTTCAGGCCCCCGCTGGCCAATACCGGTGCCAACGTGCTGGGTGTGTTCGGTATTGGTGCACTGATTCTCATCGTGGGTGCGGTCATCGTGATTGCACGTCGTAAAAAAGACCGGGGGGTTTGAGAAAAAACAGCCGCTTCGATCCCATCCGCGTGACGGGTCAGCTCCCAGGCCCGGGATGTGATCGGGCGGCTGACAATTAAATAACAACCGGTTGGTGGAAAACCCGGGGTAAGCCTGGTGCGTCCATGCCCGTGCGGCCCGTTTCTGGGCGTGTCACACCAGTGGTGCGCACAATCAGGTGCCCGGGGCAAGACACGGGTTTGTTTTTCACCTTCAGTGGCTTATATGTGCCCACCAACCGGTTTTTCGGTGGCCCGCAGCGTTGTCCGCACGCTTGTGGGCCACCACCTTATTTCCCGTGACTCTTTTTTGCCGTGGGGTACCCGCGCGGCAGCGCCGACAGGCCATCACGACAGCGCAGGGGACACCAGGGGCGCTTATTGACTGCAGATTTCCCGTTGCAGCAAAAGAAAAGACGGAGGCCGTGTCCGGCGTGGGGGCACCGTGGACTGCGTCGGTGAACAGAGTCCCCACCGTCAGGCCAGCAGGTGACCGGACCCGGTAACCGGTCACACCGTGGGGGGCCGGGGCTTTGTCACTTGCTTGCGAAGGGGAGTGGGCCTGCCGGAGACCGGTGGGAGAAGACGACAGGAAACCAAACCGGTGGCGGTATGGGTGTTATTCCGGCTGGCGTTTGCGGGTTCGTGGGGCGGGCACACGGCCGTCACACCGGGACAGTAGTCCAAGACAAGGAACCGGTGGCCAAGATTGTGTGGCCTCTTAACGGTGTGCGGCCGGTGTGGCAGGGCCGCAAGAGGGAGGGAAATGCCAGTTGTGGGCGTGTTTTAGCCGACAGAGCTTAACCCCTGGGGGCGGTCATCGTGGCCGGTGCCCGCAGCCTGCAGAATATCGGCCCGTGCCCGGGCCACCCGGGAACGGATTGTTCCGGTGCGGCAGCCGGCGATTTTGGCTGCTTCTTCATAGGTGTATCCCAGAATCTGGGTGAGGATGAGTGCTTCCCGGCGCTCGGGGGCCAATTGTTCGACAATCAGCCGCGCATCAACCCAGTCCGCCCACGAATTGGATGTCGCAGCCGTGGCCGCCGCATCCTCGTATTGGGTGGCTGCTTTGCGGGGCCGGGCCATGTCATGGCGGATATTGTCCACCCACACCCGGCGGGCAAGCGACAAAATCCAGGTTCTGGCCGATGAGCGGGCCGCAAAACGCGGCAGGGCGGACATAACCCGCAGATAGGTTTCCTGGGTTAAATCATCGGCGATCTCAGCCCCGCCCAGATGGGCCAGCAGCCGCCACACATCATTGTGGGTTGCGGCAATGAAATCGGTTAAAGCGGCCCGGTCGCCACGTCCGGCGGCAAGAGCCAGCTCAGTGACAACGGCGTCGTTTCGCTCGGTTTCATTGCTCACGAATCCGGATTTTACCAGTAGGGATGACCCGATTTTCCACTCCCCGGGGCAACGGGGGTCCCTGGGCTGCATAACACCAGTCGTACTTCCGGTTGATTTTTCTGTGCCTATCTGCTGAGAAAAACCGTGTTTTCCCAGTTCGGCCGCACCCGTGTGGTGGAAACGGCACCCAACCACAGCTATCCTATAGGTTGAACCAAGAAAAGAAGGTTTCGGCTATTAACTGGGCCTATCCTTACTTGTGTTGCGGTGTGCGCCACCGACTCACCGGCGCCACCGGAGTTCATTGCGTCAATCACCCAGGAGAACACCATGACAACGAACAAACCAGCCGCCACCACCTCCCGCAGCGGAAAGCCAGGTGTCGATGACATTGTCGCCCGCGGGCTGCGCCCGGCGGTGGCAGGACCTGCCACCGCCCTGTCCGGTGCGCCTGTCGCCAGTGAAAACCATTCGATCACCCAGGGCCAGCAGGGTTCTGTTGCCCTGCACGATTTCCACCTGATCGAAAAACTGGCCCACTTCAACCGGGAACGTGTCCCGGAGCGTGTTGTCCACGCCAAAGGTGCCGGTGCCTTCGGTGAACTCCACGTCACAGAAGACATGTCCGCCTACACCTGTGCCCAGCTGTTCCAGAAGGGTGTCACCACCCCGATGCTGGCCCGTTTTTCAACTGTCGCAGGCGAGCAGGGTTCCCCCGATGCGTGGCGTGATGTGCGCGGATTTTCGCTGAAGTTCTACACCCAGGAAGGCAACTACGACATCGTCGGCAACAACACCCCGGTGTTCTTTATCCGCGACGGCATCAAATTCCCCGACTTCATCCACTCGCAGAAACGCCTTCCCGACACCGGGCTGCGCGATGCGAACATGCAGTGGGACTTTTGGACCCGCACCCCGGAATCCGCCCACCAGGTCACCTACCTGATGGGGGATCGCGGTATCCCGAAAACCTTCCGCAACATGGACGGCTTCGGCTCCCACACCTACCAGTGGATCAACGAAGAAGGCGAACGCTTCTGGATCAAATACCACTTCAAAACCCGCCAGGGCTGGGACTATCTCACTGATGCGGAAGCCGCGACACTGGCCGGCGATGACTCGGATTCGCACCGCAAGGATCTGTTCGACGCCATTGAGCGCGGCGACTATCCCGTCTGGGACGTCAAAGTCCAGATCATGCCGGTGGCCGAGGCCGAGGACTACCGCTTCAACCCCTTCGATCTGACCAAAACCTGGTCGCAGAAAGACTACCCGCTGGTTGATGTCGGATACTTCGAACTCAACCGCAACCCGCAGAACTTCTTCGCCCAAATCGAACAGGCCGCGTTCGCGCCCTCGAACCTGGTGCGCGGTATCGGTTTCTCACCGGACAAAATGCTCATTGCCCGTGGTTTCGCCTACGCTGACGCCCACCGCTACCGGGTGGGTGCCAACGCCGAGCAGCTGCCGGTCAATGCCCCTGTCTGCCCGGTCAACTCCTACTCCAAGGATGGGGCGATGACCTACCAGTTCGATCACGGTTCCTGTCCGGTGTATTCACCCAACCAGACAGAGCGCCAGGCCGGTTTCGCCGATGATGGGGAAACCTCCGGCTCGGGTGTGACCATCGGTGTGGCCGGTGATCTGGGACTGTGGGATAACACCCACGGAACTGACTTCACCCGTGGTGCCTATGTGCGGCACAAAGAAGACGATGACTTCATCCAGGCCCACCAGCTGGTCCGCGAAGTCATGGACGATGAGGAACGCGAACGCCTGGCAGGCAATATTTCCCGCGCCATGGACGGGGTTACCTCAGAGGTCGAAAAACAGTGCTACGAGTACTGGACCAATGTCGACGAGTGGCTCGGCAACCGTGTTAGGGAGATCTTCACCGGCCAGAAAAAGTAGAAGTTTGCAACGGCTGCCCCACATCATCTGCCAGTGATGATTGTTTACCTTGGTGGTTGACTGTGGTGGTCAACCGGCCGCTGGCTCCCACTGGCAAAGCACACCAATAACAGCGACGCTGCCCCGGCATGTGTGCCGGGGCAGCGTCGGCGATTTCAACACCCCCGGGCTGGAAAACATTGTCCCGTGTGCCGGAAGCTGTATGAATCGAGCAGAGGCTCCCGTCGCTTCGGTCAATGGTGGACCGATCATCATGCCGCGGGTGAAGGCTGTCAAGCTTCAAGGCGTGGCGGCTCTGCTGCGGAGCGCCTCCACAAGACGATGGCTGGTGCAATGATTTAAGCTTGACGGTGAACGCATTCGGGAATGCCCCCGAGAAACAGATACGGCACCCGCAGTTCAAAAATTGCCTTCCCTCCAGATCGTTCACGTAGTCAGCAGCACATGAATCACCCCATGAACTCCCGCAACCCACAAGCTCCGTCATCGTTTAGCCCCGACCTTCCCACCTGTGAGGATAAACTCGGTCTTGACCCCTACACCCGGGGACTGACCGAGTTCATTATTGATGCAGCCACCCCGATGACTCTGGCTATCCAGGGAGACTGGGGTTCGGGAAAAACATCGACGATGAGTCAGCTGAAAGCCAGTATCGAACGTCGGCGGGATCTTTCCCCGGATGAACCCGGCTACTGCAATGCGGCCCTGCTATGGATCAATACCTGGGAGTACGCCCAGTTCAATATGCAGGATGATCTTCCGGTTGCTCTTATCACCCATATTCTCAGAGAGCTGGAAAGAATCAGTGACTCGGCTACCGCCAATCAGAATTCGAAAAAAATATTTCGGACGCTGGAGACACTCAGAGCCAGCTCCCTGATGCGGCACGTGACCTCGGTGGGGATGTTCGGGGCGGATATGGTTGCCGCCGGTCTGACAGGTGGGGCAGTCACCGTTACTGAAGCATTGAACAAGCGTCTGGCTGCCGGGAACGATGCCGACGGCCACGGATCCGAGTTTGACCAGTACAGACAGCTGGGTGAGCTCAAGCAGCAGTTCAGGGATTTCGTCGAAAGTGTCTGCCAGGGGCGGTCCGCCCAGAGTGGGCAAACTCCTGAGCGGGTGGTCATTTTCATCGATGATCTCGATCGACTTCCTCCCGAACGCGCGGTGGAGGTCATGGAAGCGATAAAGAACTTCCTTGACTGTCCGCGCTGTATTTTTGTGCTGGCCATCGATTTCGAAATCGTCTCCCAGGGGCTGAAAGCCAAATACGGGGAAAATATCCCACAGGACCGAGTGCAGGTATTTTTCGACAAGATCATTCAGGTTCCGTTCAACATGCCCGAAAGTGGCGACACATCAGTCATTGTCGCCGACCAGTTGAATGCCGCCAGGAAAGTCAAACCCGGAAACGAGGCTCTTTTCCCGGAGCCGGAAATGCTGACCAATCCCAGTCAAACGGGCCACGAGTTGATCACCTGTTCGGTGGCGTCGAATCCGCGTGCCGCAAAGCGTTTGGCCAACACCTACACCCTGACGATGGGAATCTACCGGGAAAAGGTGGGGGCTGCTGCCATCGGTAGTGCCGATAGCCTCGACCCGATCAATCTACTGGCGGTGCTGTGCATGCAGGTCTCCTATCCTGATGTGTACCGGGATCTACGGCGCCGCATCAGTGAAAACAATTCCCCCGCGGCTTTTCTGCGTGGTTTCCTCCAACCCGAGGGCAGCGACGAAAAATACACGGATCACCTTGCTGACTACGGAATCGCCCAGCGCAAATGGTTCGCGTTCGCCCGTTTCATGGGTACTTTCATGGAGCATTTCCATCTCGATGACCCCGATTTGGAGGGCTACAACGACCATGTGCGAACCCTCAAACATGTCGTTGACTTCGCTTCGATTTTGGCGGTTGATCCTTCCGCTCCGGCCCGGGAATCATCGACGGGTATCGACCGGACCAGAGTCGGCTTCGAACAACATCTCAGAGATGCATTCGAAGCCGATGCTGTGGGCACAAAAGTCAGGGACGAAGCGAAAAAACTGTGGGAGACCCTCAGCCAATTCAATCGGGACAACGCCGAACAGCATGCGGAAGACGATGAATTTCCGGATCTGTGTTTCGGTACCCAGTCGAATGTCACGCTCCGTTTCTACCCGAACCAGGAGAATGCGGAGCTTCCGGCCCGAACGCGCATTACTCTTGCCGAGGTGGTTTTTCAAAAAACAGGCTTTATCCTCCGGGTGGGGAAAGGCTACTTGGACGGCTGCCCCGACAGGAAGAAACAGTCAGACCATATCGATTCCGACTCGGATGCGCCGCTGGACGAACCCACTTCAGAACTTGAAAAAAAGCTCAAGGAGATCTGTGATAACAGCAGCCTGAAAATCAACGCCAAGGAACCGCCGGCGGGGTTCTGCTTCCAGGTCAACAAGATTCAAACAGCCGAGCAATTCAACCACTTTGTGCCGCTTCTG
>NZ_JAFLEQ010000008.1:119889-128438 GCF_017307055.1 Corynebacterium mendelii
AATCCGCCGCACAGTGCGGTACAACCAGTCTCGCCAGTGATGTCTCTGACAGCCGGTGCTGCGCATGCATCGTCGGTGTGCGGACAAGGGAACAGCCCATCCGCCCGCGGTGCATGAACGGTGGATGGACCGGCCACCACTTTCTAGCCGGTAAAGACTCAACCGGGCTTTCCCGCGATAGTTTATTTACCGCTGGTGGTCAGCGCCGCGAGAATCTTGTCCCCCAGTTTTTCCGGATCCGCCGCACAGGCATCCAGTTCAGCGGCATCAAGCAGGATCCGGTCGCCGGTGTCTTGGTCATCGGGCAAAAACACCACCGCCGGGGCATTGCTGCTGTTAACCAGTGCGGCGGTGCGGGAGTCCATCTCGTTCAAGTGCACGGTGGTGATATCCACCGGCAGGCAGGCCATGGTGTCTTTCCAGCTTTTCTTCGCCACCGGTGAATTGCCGTGGGTGATATCACACAGCCCGCAGTGGGTGGTGCCCTTCAGCTTGCCGATGACATAGCTCAATTCCCCCTTCAAGCCGCCGTTGGCGTTGTAGACGCCGACCACCCGGCCGGGGATCCGTTCATGGCTGCTGGTGGATGTCTCGGGTGTTGTCATGGATGCTCCCTGCCGGTCAAACGGCGATGGTGAAGACACAGCCGTTGGCGGTGTCTGGTGTAGGTCGATGTTGTTCTGGCGCTCATGGCCGTGATCATCCGGCACAACCGTTATCCGGCACCGGTTATTCCCCGGCGGGGTTGTTGCTGCCGTCCGGCTTGTGATCGTCTGCAAGCCAGTTGGCCGGATCAGCCTCGATCGCCCCGCCGGTGTAGCCTTTGTGTACTCTGCCGCGGGGCGGGCAGTTCCCGTTTGCCTCATCACCCCACACTGACCAGCCCTGGCGGGGATAGCGGGCAAACAACTCCAGATACGGCCCCGGTGAGCAGCGTTCAATCAGATCATACTGTTCATCCGGTTTGCGGGAATGCTCGCGCTTGCGGGTTTCGATCATATTGACCTGGCTTCGGGCGGGGGAGAGGGTCCGCAGCGAACCTTTCACCCCGAACAGGATCAGTTCGGTGACGTTGCGGAAATAGAACCCCACCCCGCGGCCGTCGGGCCCGCCGTCTTTGCGTCTTTTCGCCCACACAATATTGGAGACATACCGAAAACCCCACGACTCCATGACTGTCAGCCCCTCCGGCAGCAGCGCATTGGGCACCCACAGGTACAGGTGTGCATTGCATGCCGTGTGCTGGTCCACCGGCAGGGCACAGATATCATCCAGCGACATGGTGGAATAGCGGTCCAGGCGCCGGTGTTCGGGGGCCACTTTCCCGGTGCGGTTGGCAAAACGCCACGGCGGATCAGCCAGGATGGTGGCGAAACCACCGTCAACAGTCGGCAGGGGCGGGGGAGGTAACTCCTGTCGCAGCGGGGAGGTGCGTTTGGCGGCCACGGGTTTTTTCTATCAGTCCTCGTTGGAAAGCCCGCAGAAATCAGTGGACGGGAAGCAGACCGTTTTTTGCGGCGGTCGCCACGAAAGTGTGCGGGGCGGGATGTACTGGTTAGAAAATCTACCGGATCAGATGCCGGCGGTGTGCCCCATGCAACCGGCCCGGTTCCGGCGGCTCATGCGGGCCACCGGTACCGGGCCGGGAAAAGAAGATGGTCGGGGGAAAAGGTTTTGTGCCGTTTCCCCTAGTCGGAGTTGGGGTGTTTTTCCTTCTGGAAGGGGGAATGATCGGCGTGGATCGAGCGGTGTTTCTTCTTTTTCTGTTTGTGGCTCATCCCGCCGTGCTGCCGGGAGGCCTGGGAGGCGGTTTCAATCGCCTTGTCCCGCCTAGAGGTGGCGGTGGTACCGGAGTGGATCAGGGTGGGCTGGTCCTTATCGCCGTATTTTTTCACCAGGGCTTTGCGCGGCGGGTCGACAATGATTTTGTCTTTTTCGATGCCGTGGACACTGCGGCCGATGTAGTAGCTGGCGATCGAGGTCACCACGAACAGGCTGGTGATGGCGATGATGGCCCGGATGAAGTCGTTGATGACAAACCCGGTGGTCGTCCAGTCGCGCAGCAGTTTCATGGCCACCAGAACCGGCAGGCCGACCGCAATGGTGGGACCGAGAATATTGGCTCTGGTCAACGCATTGGGGGCCCGCCACACGGCCACAGCGGTGGTCAGCATCATCAGTGCCGCAAACACCAGGCCGACGGAGATCACGATTTCCCAGATGGTCATGACGGGGCTCACCTCCTTCCCTTCGACAGGATGCGGGCCATCGACACGGAGCTGAGCAGCCCCAGCAGGCCGGCCAGAAGCACCACTTCGTAGGTGATCGACGACGGGTGCATCATGGTCCACACCACATAGATACCCACCATCGGATAGAACACGGCGTCAGCCAGCACCGCCTTCGAGGTGTCGTTTTTCGTGGCGATGATCAACACCAGGGCCATGATCAGGGCAAGACCCATGATGGCCATCACGGTGTAGCAGACGATATCGAAAGCGCTCATCGGCTCTCCTTTTCGTCGGTGGGGGTGGTTTCGGGTGAGGTGCCGTCGACATCGGGTTCCGGGTCGTGAACCTCGGCAAGGGGATCCGTTCCCGGGCCAAGTGGCGGGTTGCCGGTACCGATGGTGTCAGGCAGTGAGTGCCGGGAGGTTCCGGCGATCGCCGCGGCATGGCCGGTGATCGTGTCGTCACTGTCGAAAGGTCCGGTGTTCTCGGTCAGGGACCGCCCGGTGGGGGTGGACTGCGAGTACACATCCCCCAGGTCACCGGGCAGCCGGTCGGTGGACTCGGTGTCACCGGTTGCCTGTGCGGCACTGCGGGCCGAGCGCGGCATCTCATCTTCGGTGCGGACATGATGCCCGTCGGTTTCGGTGGGCCCTATCTGGTCGTCGGAATGCCCGGCCACAATGGTCGAGCGCAGCGGATCACCCGAGCCCTGGCCGGGGGCGCCGTGGTCGACATCGGCAATCGACGGGGCCAGGCGCTGTTCCATATCGGCCAAACCGGCGATCACTTCCGCCGGGTCGTGGCCGTAGACGGCCTGCACCAGCAAAATGGTGGGTTCGCCCTCATTGTCCGGCGGAATGGTGCCGCAGGACAAGGTGCCGGGGGTCATGGTGATCGAGGTGGTAAACGCCGCGATCTGCCAGTCTTTGGTCACCCGCAGCGGGTATTCCACCATGACCGGTTCCATTTTTGTTTCTTTGCGGCAGATATCCACCGCGATGGCTATCGCCCCGGCGAAGACCTGCCCGATCAGCCAGAAAAGGTATGTGATGGCGTTGAACATTGTTCCTACTCGCCTGCCTTCCCGTGGTCGGTGGCGTCGGTGTGGCCGGCATGATCAGCTGCCTGATCTGGGTCACCGATACCGGCACCGGCAGCCACATCGCTCATCCCGACAGCAGTGTCCGGGTGATCACCCAGCACCGCCCGCTGGTAGCCGGAGATATCGGTCAAACCTTCCGCCGCGGTGACGGTGATATGCGCCAGTGCCCCGGCGCCGAAGAACATGGCCACCGAACACATGGCCAACGCGGCCGCCGGGAGCGCATTTTTCACCGGCACCAGAAGATCACCGGGGAAACGCTTCGGGTTGAGGTTTTTGCCCCAGAAGACCTCCCGCCACAGCCGCAGCATGGAAAGCAGCGCGCCGAAAGAAGCCAGCACAATCACCGCGATGGTGATCCACGAGGTCCAGTGGCCCTGTTTGGCCACCGCCATGACCACGAACACTTTGCCCCACGTGCCGGAAAACGGCGGGAAACCGACAATGGAGAACGCGCCCATGACGAAAATGGTGGCGATCAGCGGTTCCCGGCGGGCCAGGCCGTGCAGTTTGCTCAGCATGCCGGTGCCGTAGGTTTCCTCCAGGGCACCGACAGCCAGCACCAGGCAGCCGACGGTGATCATGTGGTGCAGCGCGTAAAGAATACCGGCGGCCAGGGCACGTTCCCTGTCAAAGGAGGTAAACGCCAGCACCACCAGAATAAACGGCATTCCGTTGACCATCTGGTAGGCCAGAATCCGGCGCATGGAATGCTCTGCCAGACCCGCGAAACCGCCGACCAGCATGGAGATACAGCACACCGCCACAATCAGCAGCGCCCACCGGTCATCCAGGTCGAAGATGACGGTGTAGATGCGGAAAAGCGCATAGACGGCGACTTTGGTGTGCAGGCCGGAAAACAGACCCATCACCGCCGGTGAGGTCGCCGGATAGGTCCGGGGAAGCCAGGTGTGGACGGGGAAGGTGCCGGCTTTGACGGCCAGGGCGATCACCACCAGGCCCATCGCGGCGGTCAACGGCCCGTGTCCTGCGGCGGCCCCTGCCAGAACCGCAATATTGGCGGTGCCCGCCACCGAGTAGACAAACGCCACACCGACCAGCAGCACCGTGGAGGTCGTCAAATTGACCAGCACAAAAGTTCTGCCGCCGGCCAGGCGCGCCCAGGAGCCGGTCATGGCCATCAAACCGTAGGAGGGCAGCAGCATGACCTCGATGAACACGAACAGGTTGAACAGGTCCGCGGTCATCAGTGCACCGTTGACACCGGCGGTGAGCATCAGTGCCAGGGCCGGGTAGAAACGGGCTTTGGTTTCCCCGATGGAGGTGGCGAACCAGTTGGAGGCCAGCGCCACCACCGAGGTGGTGACAATCATCACCGCGGTAAACGCATCGGCCACAAAGGGGATGGCGATACCGCCGACATAGCGGCCCACACTTTCCGCGACCGGGCCGTGGGCCGCAGTTGATTGAAACAGCAGGATCCCGCCGATGATCATGGCCGCGGGAATCACAATGTGGATGGTGTCGCGGACTTTCTTCCACGGCACCAGCACACAGACGGCGGATGCCAGAAGCGGCAGCGCCACAAACAACGGCAGCCAGAAACCGGGTCCGGTGTTGGCGTCGAGCATCCAGTCACCGTGGCCGGATGCGGCTGAAAGCAGTGGTGCATCCATGGTGTCAGCGGGCTCCCTTCAGTCGTTGTGCCACCCGCTGGACCCGGTGGCTGTCCCGGGACATGCGGGAGGCGGAATTGGCCCGGGTCTCCAGGGGTGATTGTTCGGTCGGGTCTTCCGCGCTGCGGGTGTCATCGCTTCGGCCCAGAGCCGCCAGCGCCAGCATGAACGCGGTGGTGGCCATGGTGATGACAATCGCGGTCAGCACGAAAGCCTGCGGCAGCGGGTCAGCGGCCTGGTCCAGCGGGGTGCGGGAGGGAAAAGGCTCCCCGCGCCAGGCGCCGATACCGGCGGCCAGAATGATCAGGTTCGCCGCATGGGAGATAAGACCCATGCCGACCACGATCCGGACCATGCCGCGCTGCATGATCAAAAACACGCCGCCTGCCGCGAGAACCGCAATGGTCAGTGCGATCAGCATTGTCTAGTTCTCCTTTCCGCCGGTGGTGTCTGTGTCATGTGCTGGTGGTTGCTGCGGTGGATCGCCCGGATTCGGGTGACGGTTCCCTGAACCATCACCGGTCCGTTCCTTTACCGCGACAGCTGTGGCGCTATGCCTGCCGTCGGGTTCGTCGGGGACCATGCCGGCCTGCGTTTCCGCCGCCGACAGTGCCTGCCGGTTGGTTTCCCCGGTCATGGTGGCCCCGGTGTTTTGTGCCCCGCCCTGGCGGTGCTTGTGCAACGGCTTGTCGTTTCCGGGGCGCAGATATCCGCCCAGGGCATTAATGGCCAGGGTGAGCATGCCGAGTACCGCCATGAACACGCCGATATCGAAGACCATCGACGAGGACCAGTGCTGGCCCAGGGCATGGCCGTGCAGCGCATAGAGGAACGATCCGCCCTGCGCCATGCCCCAGAAACCGTCGGCCACGGCAATGACCACACCGGCGCCGGTGAGCACAAACGGCGTGTTGTGGCCCACAATCGGCTTGTCGGTTCCCTGCTTGAGGTAGCCGAACATGATCGCCCCACCGGCAACCAGAGCCGCAATGAAGCCGCCGCCGGGGGACTGGTGGCCACGCATGAAGATCAGGAAACTCAAGATAGCGAGCACCGGAACCAGATAGGTCGACAGCTGCCGCATCGGAAGCGAGTTGGATTCCGGGTCGATCAGCGGAATCGGGTGGGTGCCGCGCTGGAAGGGATGCTTCGGAATCGAGTGGACCACCGCGGCGATAACCACCCCGGCCATACCCAGAACCGACAGCTCGCCCATGGTATCCAGGGCACGGAACTCGACCAGAATCGTGTTGACGACATTGTCGCCGCCGGAAATATCCGGGGCATTGTTCAAATACCACAGGGCGATCTCCGAGCGCTCGTGCCGGCCGACCAGCGCCCACACCGCGGCAAACGTGATACCGCCCACGGCCAGGGCCAGGGACGCGGCATAGGTTTGCCTTCTTGCGGAAGTGACATGGAATTCGGCGGGCTGCTGGCGGATCACCATCATCATGATGACCACAATCAGGATTTCCACCAGGAACTGTGTCAGCGCCACATCAGGGGCGCCCAAAGCCAGAATCTGCAGGGTCACACCCACACCGGCGGTACCCAGCAGCACAACCGCGTTGAGCCTGCTGCGGGCGCGCACCAGCGCGGCGACGGACACAACGACAATCACCAGCGGCAGCACATCGATCGGCTGGTCGATGCCGGTGACACGCGGCGCCAGCAGCACCCCGTCGACACCGGTGCCCAGCAGCATCCAGTAGCCCCAGCCGAGAATAACCAGCAGCGGGTAGAGCAGATGCCGGGACGGCGAATACGAGTCGGCCATATTCGCGCACGCCTTGCCCCACCGGGCGCACAGTCCGATGAACCGCTGCAGCGCCTCGTTTCCGGTCATGGGGAAAAGCTCCAGCGGATCCAGCGTGGCGTAGATGCGCCTGCGGATAATCACCCCGATGACACCGGCAACAAGCACCCCGGCGGAAATAAGCGCCGGGGTGGTGATCCCGTGCCACAGCGCCAGGTGCACATGCGGCTGCGAGCCGTTGATGGCGAAAACAACCTCTTCCACCGGTGTATCCAGCACACTGACCGTAAAAGCCAGCGGCAGGGACACCAGGCCGGGAAGAGCGGCCGGCAGCCACAGGGAAACCGGGGCTTCTTTTACCCCGGACATATCCCGCGGGCCGTCGAAGAAAGCACCGGTGACAAGCCGGGCGGAATAGGTGAAGGTGAATACCGCGCCGACAGCAGCCGCAATCAGCAACACCACCACGGCACCATTGGAAATCGGCGCCTGGGTGAACGCCTCCAGCATCCCCTCTTTGGAGATGAAGCCCATCATCGGCGGTACAGCGGCCATCGACAGGGCACCGATGGTGACAGCCGTGAACGTGAACGGCAGTTTGTTCCACAGCACCCCCAGCCGGCGCACATCACGCGAGCCGGCCTGGTGGTCGATGACACCGATGAGCATGAACAGCGAGGATTTGAACAGTGCGTGCGCCAGGGTGTGGATCACCGCCGCCGCCAAAGCGAACGGGGTGCCCACACCGATGGTGGCCACAATCCAGCCCAGGTGGCTGACCGTCGAATAGGCGGTGAGTTTTTTCAGATCCGTTTTCTGGATCGCAAACAGCGACGCCATCACCGCGGTACCCATACCGACGGTGATCAGCAGCACATGCCACACCTGGTTGGCGTAGAACACAGTGGAAAAACGAAGCAGCACATAGATACCGGCCTTCACCACCGCCGCGGCGTGCAGGAAAGCGGACACCGGGGTGGCGGCGGCCATGGCCTCGGGAAGCCAGAAGTGGAAGGGGAACTGGGCCGATTTGGTGAACGCACTAATCGCGATCAGCACCCCCAGGGAGGTGACCATCCACGGTTTTTCCGCCCAGAAATCCGAATGCAAAATACCGGTCAACGAAGTGGTCCCGGCCTGGGTGGCCATGATCATCAGGGCGGCCAAAAGCGTCAAACCGCCGGTGAACGTCAAAATCAGGGTGCGCATCGAGCCTGCTTCACCCCCCGAGCCGGAGCGGGCGATCAGCAGGAAGGAGCCGATGCTCACCAGCTCCCAGGCGATAAACAGCACCACCACATCATCGGCCAGCACCAGCAGCAGCACCGCCAGGGTGAAACCCGACATGAACAGGTAAAACGTCAGGTTGCCGGACTTGTTGTGCAGATAGCTCGCCGAATAGACAAACACCACCGCGCCGATGACCAGGGCCAGCAGCGCGAAGAAGATGCTCAAGGCGTCACCGCGGACGGCAAAAGACACATCCAGGCCGGGGCCGAGGAAATCCTTGGCCCACACCGCCTGGTAGGTGATGGCACCGCCGCCGGACAGTGTCGGCAATTCACGCCACAGCAGCACCGCCCCGGCAATAAACAACAGGGACAACGGCCAGCCGGCGCGGCGGTCGAAAACAGCCACCGCCGGGGCCGACAATGCCACGGCCGCGCCCGCGAGGAACAGAACAATGATCAGTGTCACGGGTTAAAAGTTCACACCTGCCTGAAAGTCGTGGTGCAAAGCCTTGCAGAAAGCATGTGGACAGCAGCGCCCCCGGTCACCCCGGAGGTGATCCGGTGGGCGTGGTACATCCGGTGAACAGA
>NZ_JAFLEQ010000008.1:128495-149279 GCF_017307055.1 Corynebacterium mendelii
CTGTCCTGTCGCGGGCTTTGAATTTTTTTTGGGTTGGTCATCAATCACCGGCGGACACCGTGGCACAAACAACAACACACAAAAAACAGTGGCCGCTTGAAAACCCAGGGGCAGAAAAAACGGGCCACCGCGTGACGGTGACAGCACCCGGACAAACAGCCTTCCGCGGGAAACAGCACCCCGCGGCGGGTGCGCCGGTGAAGTCTTTTCTAGGTTACCAGGGATGTTTTTGTCCCCACGAGCGGTGTGTCAGCAAGCACCAACCCCGGGTGATAGGGAAAAATTGGCCCATGACCTCTCCCGGGATAACCCCTGTGCGCTCTTTCGGCCGTCTTCTGCTGGCACTGGTGGTGGCCGTACCCGTGATCGCCGGTGCCGTCTGGGCCGCATTAAGCGGTGAAGACCTGGCCGCCACCTGGACCACCAGCACCACAGCCACCGGTGAGGGGAGGCAGGGCGAAACCATCCGGGAGGGAGCCCCCGCCGCGCCGGGGCCCAAAGGACTGTCAGCCGCTGATCTGGTTCCGGCCCGCCGCGGGCTGGGCGAAGCTGTCGGGCAGGCCGGTTTTCTTGCCGCAGCCACCGGGGAGCTGGCCGCGGGAACACAGCAGTTTTCCGACTCCACCCCGGAGTTGGTCGATAAAACCCGGCAGGCGGCCGAGGGCGCCCGGGCGCTCAAAGACGGCATGACCGAACTGCAAAACGGCACCGGGGAGCTGGGCCGGGGAGCTACCCGGGTCGCTGACGGGGTGCAGCTGGCCGTGGACCAGATCCAGGCTGTTCCGGTGGTCCGCGACCAGATTCTGGCTGCGGTGCGGCAGATCAACACCGACCTGGCCGATATCGACGATCCGCGGGTCGGCGAGATCAGACTGCAGCTGGTGGCACTGGAATCACAGGTGACGAACTTCCAGATCCCGCCGGAAGTCCTCGGGCAGCTCGGGGAGCTGAAAACAGGCTCCAGGGAAGTCGCCGACCAACTGTCCGCCCCCGGCAAGCCCTACCACGAGGGAGTGTTCAAAGCCGCCGCAGGAGCCCGGGAATTATCCGCCGGACTGGACCAGGCGCAGCGGGAAGTCGGGCAACTGGTGGATGCGGTCAACCAGCTCAATGACGGGGCGAAAAAAATCGATGCCATGGCCGGGCTGAACCAGACGAAAATCCAGGCCGTCCACCGGGCCATGCCGGCCGTGGCCGATACTGCCGCGCCACGCCAGCCTGCCACCGGCACACCGGCCGGCAGCAACAATCCACAGGCCACAGACGGCACAAACACACCCGGCAGTGACACAACCGGGGATGACACCGGCATCAGCACTGCCCCCCGCACCCATGTGCTGTCGCCGATGATTGCCCTTCTCATCGCGGTGATAGCCATGATGGGCGGGGCGGCGATATGGATGATCGCCCGGCCCTGGACCTGGCCGCCGATGAAAAGAATCATCGCCTCCCCGGCGCTGGTCACCGGCACCGGTGTCGCCGCCACAGCTGTAGTTTTGCTGTTTGTTCTGGGCGGGCTTCCCGGCTGGGTGCCGGCCATCAGCTCCGCGATCATTGTCGCTTTCACCGTGGCCGCGGCCTCCGGTATGGCCCGAACCGCCATCACCACCTTCGGCCCCACCATGGGTCGGCTGGTTGTCATCCTCGGCATGCTCACCCAGGTCGGTTTCGTCGGCTGGGCGTGGAAAACAGCCGCCACCGAAGAACTGCCCGTGGCCTGGAAAATCTTTGTCCACCTCATGCCGCTGAACTATCCGACCGTGGCACTGACAGTGCTCGGCAACGACGGCTCCCAGCAGCAGCTGTGGGTGGCCCTGGCCGTCCTGGCCGGCATGGTGGTGCTGGCCGCCCTGGTCGGTGGAATCATGAGCCAACGGCTGCCGGTCATCGCCGAAAAACTGGACAAAGACGAAGGCTACGACAAAAAACCCGCAGCTGAACCCGTCGAGAAAGAACAAATCGATCAGGCCGCACTGGATGCCATCCGGGCCGGAAGCCACGACACACGCCCCAGCCCGGATGACAGCCAACCGGAACCACACGACAACCAGGCAAACCCACCGCACACACCCGAGTCCGCCACCACAAAACAACCCGCACACACAGACACCACCACCCGCCCGGCGCCGGTGCATTTCGCCACATCAGCCCCGCCGCCCGCACCCGGGGACGGCACCGGCCCCGCACCGGCGACACCGCAACAGGCGCACCCGGACAAACCACTGCCCACCTACCAGCCGACACCGGTGACCCCGGTAGCCCCGGCCACCGGGGAAATCACGGGCCACACCCCCGCCGGAGGAGATACCGACGACCCGGCCCGGGCCGGGAAAATCCGCAACTGGATGAGACGCTCCCGGATCATCCCGTCGGCGCCCAACAGCGACAACACCGGTGAGCAGACGGACAACAACCGAAACGACTAGCCCGGGAAACAGGCCGTGGCAGATAACACAACGACACTGACCGGTGGTATCACCCGCAGCATCGCCCGGCTGCTGCCGCGGGGCTGGCATGTGGAGACCTATCACCCGCCGTGCCGGACGATCACGGGCAAACAATCAGAAATCGATCTGCTGCTGATCGGCCCCGGCGGGCGCACCATCGCCTTCGACGTGTTCTTCGACGACGGCACCTGCACCCCGGAACAACTCATGGAAGACCTGTCGTTTTTTCTGCGGGACACGTTCCGCCCCGTGGTGGTCGTGGCCGACAACCTGGCAGACGGGATCGTGCACATGCTCGACCGGGAAGAAATCAACTACGTCGACACCACCGGGCGGGTGTCGATCACCTGCGGCTCACCACTGGTGGTGCTGCGGGCGGGAACAGGTGCGTGCCACAAGATACCGTGAGACGATCCCGGCGGGCATGATCATGCGTAAACCGGATCTGCACACTCATAAATGATGACAAGCCGGTCCAGTAGACGCCGCTGTGAAGCCGTTGGTGAGCACGGCGATTACGACGCTGATTCTTGGTTGCATCCTTCAGTGGAGCGGTTGTACATCTGTTTCAGAGCATCGATGAGTTCGGACTGCGCCCATAGGCTCGGATTTGGGTAGCGATGGGGGACCTCATCGGTCATGCTCGTGAAGTTCGCGGCATGCCAATCTGTTGCGGAACGGGGATGAATAGGATGTTTACTTTCGTCACCACCTGCGAAAAAGCCAAACATCGCTGACGGGAAAGAAGCGGCTTTCCGCTCGTTTAAAAAATCAAGCAGCAGTCGGGCAGATACACTGATCCAGCCGCGGGCTGTCCCACCCACATTGGTACCCCACGCGAGTATGACGAGTGTTTTTGAAAAACGATGTTCCGACTCCTCTAAGAGGAGTTCAATGAAGCTGGCGTTGGCGTGAAACAAGCGCTCCAATGATTTCTCGAATGGTGCCGCGTCGCTGGAGTTCAGCATTTCAACGGCGATATCGTTTATTTTTTCAGGGTTCGGGCTGATGAAAGGTAAAAGATTGACCATGCTGAGGCGCGTTGGCACACAGTCGGCAATTCTTCCCAGCATCTCCTTCGTTTCTGCGGAGACCGGGGCCGATTTATCGGACTTGGAGGTGAGCTGTCCGAAGCGTTCCTCGACGTATTCTCGCAGATTTCCGGCAGTGGGATCACCCCCTGTGGAGCCTTTGAACAATTCGGCCCGCGAAGGGTTCATCCCGATGACGATGACATGAAGATCATCGGATGGACTGTCCTGGTGATCACCGTTGGATTCGGACTGGCCCAACTCGATCGGCGTCGACAGCAGATACCGGACTTCGCGGACGCCCCTACCGACTGACAGGGACGGAACATTCAGGGGCGGGAGATATCCGAATATGGCACACCCATCCGGATCGGTGCGATCGAGTGCTTTCCGGATGCGTTTTCGGGCTTCCTCTGTATCGAAATCTAACATAAGGGAAGGCTAGCCCAATTGTTTGTGGTGTGCCGAGGATTGCGTCCCATAAGGGGGGGATAGCGCGGGCCGCGGGAGGCGTGGTGACAACAGCGAGGGTGGCGATCTGTGTCTCGTTTTGCATCAGCTGCTACCCGTCTCGGGGGCAGAACCACGGTGGCTGCCATGACCTGTCATGGCGGGGCTGCATTTTCATTGGACAGGTGGTTGTATCTTGGTTCCCGTCGGCGTCATACGGGAGATGCTCGAAAATGGTGCGTTTTCCGGTTGTTACCGGTTTGGGGCCGATCGACTGTGTGGTGCTTCAGTTAGCCGAAACCTGGCCCTAGCCGGGTCAACTATTTTCAGATGCTTTGTGGCACCGGAACCCGGATAGCTTGTGTTGTCAACCGTCGATGCCGCTAGTTTCCGCACTGCGGCAAGGAAACTCTTTCAATGCCAATGGTTGATAGACCGCTGCTGGCGTGTAGAAAAGCGTTCCTGACAGAGTGGTGGCTGCAGAATATTGTGGAGGGTGTGTCGGCCGGGCGGATGGAAGATCTGGTCCTAACGCTTCAACGATCACCGCTATGAGTACAGCGACGTCTGCCCGGGATGGCCAAACAACACCGGTGTTACGGGCCGACGGTTGAAGCATCCGACCTTGTCGATGGTGGAGCCTACAGGTTTATTCGCCTGTGACGGGTTGACCATGAAAGTGAGTGAGGAAAACGCCGGGTGGTTGAAACATCGGCTGCTGCCTGCGGCAACGGCAGTCAATGGGCGCTGTCATAAGAATCATTGGCATGGATCACCAGCGGCATCGTCAGTCGACACCGTCACGGACGGTCGTTTTTTCGCCCGTGGCCTCAACGGGGTTGTGGCTTGCTGCCAGTAACAGCCCGTGAGGGCATCACGCACGCTGTCAGCCACGGTGCACCTGGTGCCTGCTTGAAGCAGTCACCGGACATACGTGCGCAGGCAACCTTCGTGGCATTACTCCCGAAAAGACAGGTGGTGGTTTGCCAGCAGCCATGCTGGAATCAGTGTCCGATGAAGATAAAACACTTCGGTCACTACTGGTCAGTCGCAGCGGAACATGATAGACAGGCGCGGCTTACCCGTATGCCGCAGGTAGCCACCTGGCCAGACGACATCCTGGATGGCATTTTCGGCCCGATACCTGTGTGTCTAGTGCCGTATGGCGCAAAATCTTAAACACAAACCCCAACCAGCGGCCGGGGGATCAGAGACCGTAGAAGACGCCCACGGGTATCTTCCCCGCTCGCCTGTCGGCCATCCGGCTGGCCAGGGCTGTACTGGCCGAGAAAACCAATGACTGGATACTCCAGCAGTACTAGGTGCCGTTGACTGCTTTGAAACAAACCACAGCCACCGTGCGTGCTAGCCGCGCACACCAGAATGACAACAAAGGAACCCCGCCGCCAACTCTGACAAACAAGGGGACATCATGGCTGTCTAGCATCACAGCAACAACACCCACGACAACATCAAAACAGCTCAACGATCGCAACACCACTATCCGGGATTTGATCAGACAGTGCCGCGGCACAGAAGATGTCGAAAAACAGTAAATGTTTTTGGACGGAGTTTTGGTTTCTCAGGGTGGGTTTTTGTCTCCATCCTCAGCCACGGGGAACAATGTTTCGGCTGACAGGAAAAATCCGCAGTAAGGTGATGTGTCTGCCACGGCACGGACCCGGTCAACAGGGAGCCGGCCCCGGATGATCTGTGGGAAGTGCTCCCGGCAGAAACATCCACTCCAACCGCACGGGCCCAGCACAATGGCTGGGCCCGGGGGGATTTTTCTTCGGATACGGCCGGTCAGTCGACCAGATGGTCCCGGTAGGCAGCCAGGCCGTCCGCGTCGATGATGGTGACTGAACCGCGGTGCTGTTTGAGGAAACCGTGCGCGGACAGCTCCGCAACGGCTTTGCTGACCGCCTCCCGGCTGGCCCCGGCAAGATTGGCCAGCTGTTCGTGGGTGAGTTTGACGGTCTTGGTGTGTTTCCACGGCAACCGGGATGTTGTGGCCGCCGACAGCAGCAGGGAAGCGACCTGCTGGTTCAGCGGCCGCAGCGCCATATTCGACAGCCGGGTTTCCAGTTCGCTGACTCTTTGGCTGAGGATCACCGCAACCTGGCCGGAGATCCGCGGATCGGTGAGAAAATGGTCGGTGACCTGCTGTGCCGACAGCTCGCACAGGGATGATTTCTCCAGGGTCTCGGCATAGGTGTTGTCCATGTTCTGCCCCAGGATCGGCATATTCCCGAAAACATCACCGGCCCCGTGGACCGCCAGGGTGAAGCTCTTGCCGGTGGGGCTGACCTGGAAGACCCGCACCCGTCCCGTTTTGACGATAAACAGCACATCCTTGCTGCGTTGCGGATCGTAGACAATCTGCCCGGCTGCGTGACAAGTCAGCGGCAGCATGGTGTTCAGTTCCGCCAGCTCCTCGTGCGGAATCCGGTCGAATAGCTCCACTTCGCGCAGACACAGCGGCGTACCGCCGGTGGCGGCAGGCTCCGGTTGCGGTGTCGACTGCCGGTGAAGTGAGTCGGAGACGCTCATACGGCAAGAGTAGGCCATTTACTTGCCGGCGGCGGTGCGGCTGACGATCAGCCGCGCGACAACGAAGGTGACGGCGCCGAAGATGATGTGGCCCATCAGCGACATCATCGAGGCTTCATCGATGGCGAACAGCGGCATGCCCATCATCATCGGCATGGCCAGCAGCGGGCCGACAACCCACAAAACGATGCCGAAAGCCATGCCGAACGCCATGGTTTTCCCCATGCAGGACGGGGTTGCCGACAACAGTGCGCCGCCAATGACACCGAAGATGACGGAGATGACCATGTGGATGGCAAAGCCCACCAGAGCAGAGCTTGATCCGGCCATCGACGCGATCATGCCCAGCATGCCCATCATGGCCATCATCATGCCGAAGACCAGTCCGCCGACGGCACCGCCGATCGCGCCGGCGGCAAGGAACTTCTGCAGGGGGGCCTGGGTGGTATCGCATGTGTTCATCAAGTGAACTCCTTTGAAGAAAAGTGTTGTGAAAAATAGGTCGGCCGACCCGGCGTGCCCGGGCGGCAGAGCCAACGGTAACCAGCCCCCGGTGGCCGTTCAGTAAGCTGGAACACACAAGGAAAAATGTGATGCAAAACACTTTAAAATCGGTGTGGGGCTGTCGTGGCCCCCGCACTGCGCGCCCACTGGGTGAGCACCACGAGACAGGCTGGCCGCCGCATCCCCTGCGTGCGGGGCCCGGGGCCGCGGTCAATGCGCTTTTTCAGACAGTGGTGCGGCGGTGACAGTGTGTGCCCGGCATCCGGCATCACGCTTGCCCGGGCGGTACACCCCGGCTTGCCTGCGCGGGCGGGGGATAAAAAAACAACACCCCTCCACCAGTTTCTCACTGGTGAAGGGGTGTTGATAGTGGTCGGGATAACAGGATTTGAACCTGCGACCTCTTCGTCCCGAACGAAGCGCGCTACCAAACTGCGCCATATCCCGGAATGCAACAGAACTTGTCTGTCACCGGTAAGACTCTAGACCATTTCTGCCCCCAACGGCAAAACAGGTGGTCACTGGCTGCGTTGGTGCCGCCGATCCACCCGCGGGTGGGTGAGGTTCGGGTGAAAATAGGCGATGACTGTGTGTCCGCTGTCGGTCAAGCCTGTTTCTCGGTCAGGGTGAGCAGTGTGGCCGACGGGGCGCAAAACAGCCGGATGGGCGCGTATTTACTGGTTCCGATCCCGTTGGAGACATTCAGCCACATGCCCTTGTAGCGTGACAGACCCCGGGCGGCGGCCCGGTTGATGCCGCAGTTGGTGACAATGGGGGTGCCGGTCGGCAGGCAGATCTGCCCGCCGTGGGTGTGGCCGGCGACAGTGATGGTGTAGCCGTCGGCGGCGAAACGGTCCAGCACATGCGGCTCCGGGGAGTGGGTCAGTCCCAGGCTGATGTCGGCATCAGGGTTGGGGTGTCCGGCGATCAGCCCATAGTTGTCCTTGCCCAGATGCGGGTCATCGACACCGGCGGCGGCGATACGGACATCACCGACCGTGAACTCCTGCCTGGTGTGGGTGGCATCCAGCCAGCCGCGTTCAATGAACCCGGCCCGCAGGCTGCGCCAGGGCAGCTCATCGCCGCTGACCGGTTGTTTCTTCCCTGCCAGATAGCGCAGCGGATTGACCGGGCGGGGGCCGAAATAGTCGTTGTTGCCGAACACGAACAGCCCCGGCAGGGTCAGCAGCCCGTTGAGCGCGTTGAGCACTCTCGGCACCGCCTGGCGGTCGCCCAGATTGTCCCCGGTGTTGACCACCAGGTCGGGTTCCAGTGCCACCAGCGAACCCAGCCAGGAGGTTTTTGTGTCCTGGCGGCCGAACATGTGAAGATCGCTGATGTGCAGGATGCGGAAAGCATCTTTTCCGTGCAGGGCACCGGGTTCAAGACAGTCGATGCTGAGATGGTCCACCGAAAAATCGGTGGTGTGCCGCCATCCTGCGGCCACGGCTGCGGCACCGGCCGCCACAGTGGTTCCGGCGGCGGTGGTGAGAAATCTCCGGGTGGTGGGGTTGAATATGCTCACAACTGCTGGATTCTAGGCGGCGGCCGTCGGGCAAGGTGCAGCCGCCCGTGCACATCCGGCCGGCCGGGTAGTCTCGGGTGGTATGAGCGAATTGAAAAATACTGTCCGCGCGGATTTGAAAGCCGCGATGAAAGCCAAGGATGAGACCGGCAAAAAGGCGCTGCGCATGCTGCTGTCGGCGATTCAGACCGAAGAGGTCTCCGGGGAAAAACACGAGCTCACCGACGAGGATGTGCTGCGGCTGATTGCCCGGGAGATCAAAAAACGCAACGAGTCGGCTGAGGTCTATGCGGCCAACGGCCGGGAGGAACTGGCGCAGGCTGAGCTTGCTGAGGCGGAAGTGTTCGCCCGCTACCAGCCGGCGCAGCTGGATGATGCGGAGCTGGACACACTCGTGGCGGACACGGTCGCTGCTGTGGCGGGTGATGAAACCCCGTCGATGAAGATGATGGGGCAGGTGATGAAAGCCGCCGCCGCCAAAGCCGGGCCCACCGTCGACGGCAAGCGGCTGTCCGCAGCCGTCAAAGCGCATCTGGCCGGCTGATACCACCCGGGGAGAAAAGTATGCGTTCCCGCCGCTGTGGCGGTGGGGGCGCAACCACAGTGCACCACGCCGGGGCAGTCCATACTGACTTCCCCCGCGTGGTGCACACGTGTTTTTTCTTCTTTCCCCCGCGCCGGGGACACAGATGGGGGCCGGGGTGATTTTCTTTCTGTTTTTTGCCGCGGGTGCGGCTAGTCGAGGAAGTCGTTGATCAGATCGGCCAGCAGTTCCGCCTCCGGGCCGACAACCACCTGCACCGCGGTTCCGGCGCTGATGACTCCCTTGGCGCCCGCGGCATACAACTGGTCCTCATCGACTTTGTCGGGGTGTACCACCACCGTGCGCAGACGGGTGATGCAGCCTTCCAGGTCACGGATATTTCCCGGCCCGCCGAGGGCGGCCACAATATCGTCGGGTGTGATGGCCATGGTTGTGTCAAAGCCTCCTTCGCACAAGGCCCCATGCTGCGGGCACCGGCAGGGTCACTGGTGCCCGCTGCCCCCGGCTGCGGGACAACAAACGGTGGCGGGGGGAGATGATCTGGTGGAAAAAAATACCGGTGGGCAGCAACCGCGGGGTGTGTCGCGGCACACCAGGCTCCCGCACAACCGGTGGGCCGAGTATACGCACGGTGTTCCCGAAGCCGGTGCGCGGGAGGACAAGGCGGTGGGAGGGCCTACAGCCCGAACAGTGAATTGATCACATCGCCCAAAGAACGCGGCCCATCATCCGGGGCCGGTGGCGGTGGCGGCGGGGCGGCGGGAAGATCCGGCTCGGTGGAGGGCTGGTAGACCGGCGGCGGGGCCACATAGCGGGTGCCATCCGAGAGCACCAGATTGATCTCGTCGCCGGTGAGCAGATACGGGCCCTGGGCGGTGGCGCGCACCGCCCGGCCCTTCGGAATCCCGTTGCCGGGGCCGGTGATGGTGGTGACCTTGTATCCGGCCTGTTCCAACCGGGTGCGGGCATCGGATTCACTCAAACCGTCCACCCGCGGAAGATCATCGGCTGTCGCCCCCGTCTCATAGCGTTCCACACCCTCGGGAAGCTCACCGTCGGTGGCGAATTCCAGCTGCTTGGCCGCGCTGAACCACACCCGGGACGGCTCCATGCCGCCGTAGAGATCCCCGTCCGCGCACTGCCGCAGCGGGGAGGTGCACAAAGGTTTGAGTACCGTGCCGTCATTGAACACATACGGGGCGGCGGCGAAACGGGAATTGAACCCCAGGAACGAGGCCGAGAAATGCGCTTCGGTGGTGCCGGTTTTCGCCGACATCGGGGTCGTCCAGCCCATCTTCTTGGCGGAATCGGCCGCTGTTCCCTCCACGGTGTCATGCGACAGCCCCTGGGCGAGGGTATCGGCGATTCCGCGGTCCAGAACCTGCTCGCACGGTTCCTGGGGGATCTCCACGGCAGCGCCGGTGGCGTCGGTGATCTCATCGATGGGGTTGGGTTCGCACCACACCCCGTGGGAGGCCAGGGTGGCCGCCACATTCGACAGCTGCAGCGGATTGACCGCCGTCGGCCCCAGGGTGAACGAGCCGAGATTGTTCTTTGTCACATAGTCGGCAATGGAATCGGTGCCGTTGTAGGAACCGGGCAGGGTGTAGTCCCGCAACCCCAGGCGCACCGCCATATCCACCGTGTCGGGCACCCCGACCTGCTCCAGCATTTTCACGAAGGTGGTGTTGGGGGAATGCGCCAGCGCCTCATACAGCGGCATGGACTGTTTGTACACGCCGGCGTTTTCCACACAGTAGGTTTCCGGCGGGCAGTTCTTCGCCCCGCCGGCCCCCATGCCGCGCACCTCCACCCGGGCGGGTACCGCCACACTCTGGTTCATGCCCATGCCTTTTTCGATGGCTGCGGCGGCGGTGAAAATCTTGAACACCGACCCGGCCCCCGACCCCATCAGATTCGATGTCATCGCCAGCACGGTTTCGTTGGCCTGCTGGTTCAGCCCGTATTCGCGGGAGGAGGTCATCGCCAGGATACGGCGGCTGTCCTCGGCCGGGGCCAGAATATTCATCACCGCGGCCACCCCCGCGGCATTCGGGTCAGCCTGCCCGGATGCCGCCCGGTGGGCGACATCCTGCACATGCGGATCCAGGGTGGTGCGGATGGTGTAGGAGGATTTTTTCAGCTTGTCCGGGCCCCAGCCTTTTTTCTCCAGGTAATCCAGCACATAGTCACAGAAAAAACCGCGGTTCCCGGCGGCGATGCAGCCGTTGGGAAGATCTTTGGGCTGCGGCAGAATGCCCAGCGGCTCGGCGGCGGCTTCCCGTGCATCAGTGGGGCTGATCGCCCCGGAATCGACCATGGTCCCCAGCACCAGATCGCGGCGCTCGCGCACCTCCTCTGGGCGGGTGTAGGGATCCAGGTAGCTGGACGACTGCACCATACCGGCCAGCATCGCCGCCTGGGGCAGAGTCAGTTCACTGGCGTGCACCCCGAAATAGGTTTGGGCGGCAGCCTCCACCCCGAAGGCCCCGTTGCCGAAGGGCACAATATTGAGGTACCTGGTCAAAATCTCGTCCTTGGACAGGCGGTGCTCCAAGTCGCTGGCCATTTTCATCTCCCGCAGCTTGCGCGCATAGGAGGTTTCCGTGGCCGCGGCCTGCTCGGCTTTGTCCTTGGCATCGACCAGCAGCAGATAGTTTTTCACGTACTGCTGGTCCAGGGTGGACGCGCCCTGTTTGACCTGGCCGTGCAGGGCGTTGGTGGCCATGGCGCGCAGCGTGCCCTGCCAGTCGACACCGTCATGGAAGAAAAAGCGCTTGTCCTCGATGGAAACAATCGCGGCCTTCATCACCGGGGCGATCTGGTCGCCGTTGATCTGGTAGCGGCGCTGGTCGTAAATCCAGGCGATCGGGGCCCCGGTGACATCGGTGATCGTGGATACCCCGGGGGCAGTGCCATCGGTCAAATCTTTCAGATTCGACTCCATGGTTGCCTGTGTCCGGGCGACGGCCACCCCACCCAGGGTCGCGAAAGGCGACAGGCTGGCGGCCATCACGACACCCACACAAGCTGTCGCGGCGGTCATCTTTCCCAGTGATTTAACAATCGGCACTCCCTTACCCTACGCAGTTTCCCCCCGGGCGAAAAGTGAAGCCTCCACCCCCAGTGAGGGCGGTTCGACTTACCCCCGATGCTGTGTTTAAACTTAAACGCACCGACTTAACGGCAACCTCAAGGAGACCTGAGTCATGACGAACGCCCTCGCGAGCGACACCTGGACGACAGACGACACCGCAGGGCAGGTTCCCTCCAACAGACTCGTCGACCGCGGGGAGTGGGTGACCAGGGCGAAATGCCGTGACGGTGATCCGGATGCGCTGTTTGTGCGGGGGGCCGCGCAGCGGCGGGCCGCGGCGATCTGCCGGCGCTGCCCGGTGGTGCTGGAATGCCGCGCCGACGCACTGGACAACAAAGTCGAATTCGGGGTGTGGGGAGGACTCACCGAACGCCAGCGACGTGCACTTCTGCGCAAAAACCCCCACATCACCAGCTGGGCGGAATACCTGGCCTCCGGTGGGGAACTGGTCGGTATCTGAAAAAAACTCCGCGACACACCGGCCGGTGGGCCGTGTCCCCGGCATACGCCGGAGGGACACGGCCCCCGGCCGTTATTGTCCCCGGGGCACTACCGCGGTGCGGTTGGTTTCCCCGGGGTTTTCCCATGGTGCGCCAGGCGGCCGTCAACCGGGCCGGGCAGGGCCTGGTCCGGGAAAAAACCCCGCCCGGTGCCGGGGCGTTGCCCCTGGCTTATCCGCGAGTGAAGACCTAACTTAAGAGTTGGGTAAGAGAAACCGGTGTGCGGTGTGTGGGGACGGCCATCACCCCCGTGGGTGGGTGGTACTACCCCTGGGGTTCCGGTTGGCCGCACCTGCGGGCAGACACGTGTGAAGCGGGGGAGGGGTTGCCCACCGCTGCCCCGGGGGTGTCGCTGCCGCGGCCGAGCGCCTACTCTATTGGTCCATGACTACTTGGGAATACTCCACCGTGCCGCTGCTGACCCACTCGACCACCCAGATTCTGAACACCTGGGGTGAGGAAGGCTGGGAACTGGTCAGCGTCACCCAGGGGCCGAACCCGGAAAACCTGGTTGCTTTCCTCAAACGCCCCCTGAACTGAGCCTGGCCACCTGATCGGCTAGAAGCCGGGGAAAGTATTGCCCCGCATCCTGCCGCGAAAACCCCGGGGCACAGCACAGCCCCGCGGCTGCAGGCTGTCCCGGGCTGACAGCCCAACCGAAGAAAAAGAAAGAAGCTTAGCTTTATCCATGACACCTTCCAAACGACTCGAGCAGTTGGGTATCGCCCTTCCGGCCACCGCGGCCCCGGTGGCCGCCTACATTCCGGCGATCCGGGTGGGAAACCAGGTGTGGACCTCCGGGCAGCTGCCGTTTGTTGACGGCTCATTGCCGGTGACCGGCCTGGTCGGCGACAGCGTTGATACGGCCACCGCCGGTGACATGGCCCGGCTGGCGGCGCTCAACGCCCTGGCCGCGGTCGACAGTCTGGTGGGCATCGACCGTGTCTGCCGCATCCTCAAAGTCACCGGTTTCGTGGCCTCCGCCGACGGTTTCACCGACCAGCCGCAGGTGGTCAATGGGGCATCGACCCTGCTGGGTGAGGTGTTCGGGCAGGCCGGCCAGCATGTGCGGTCGGCGGTCGGGGTGGCGCAGCTGCCGCTTTCCTCCCCGGTCGAGATCGAGATTGTGGTCGAAATCAACGACTGAATGAACAACCGAGGGGTGAAAACGCGGGGATTTCCGTTGCGGGAAGTTAAGCTTGTTGGCATGGAGCACCCCGCGTATAGCCAACTGCGTCCGGTCACCCGGTCGGCGTCGGTCGTTTTATGTCCCAACCCCGGCTACACCGCCCTGGAGGGAACCAACTCCTGGGTGATCAGAGCACCCGGTGACACGGCGTCGATTGTCATCGATCCCGGCCCCGCCGAAGAAGGCCATCTCAACGTCCTCAACGCCAAAGCGGATCCGGTGGCGTTGACCCTCCTGACCCACCGGCACGACGATATCGCCGACGGTGCGGCACGGTTCCGGCAACTCAACGGAACCATTGTCCGCGGCTTCGACAAGCGCTACTGCCTGGGCGCCGATCCGCTGGAGGACGGGGAGATCATCTCCGTTGAAGGAGTCACCCCGCAGCTGGAAGTGGTGCACACTCCCGGCCACACCCACGATTCGGCGTGTTTTTTCGTCTGGTCCGGGGTGCCCGGCCAGTCGGAGCTGGAGGGAATCATCACCGGCTCGACGATCGCCGGCAGGCACACCACCATGATCTCCGAAACCGACGGCGATCTGGGCGGCTACCTGGAGTCACTGAAGATGCTCGAGCAGCGCGGCAAAAACGTCATGCTGCTTCCCGCCCACGGGCCGGAAAACCCCGACACCTCCTCCCTGGCCCGCAAATACCTCGACCGGCGTGAACAGCGCCTGGAACAGGTCAAAGCGGCGGTGGCGAAACTCGGCAAAGACGCACCCCTGAAAGACATCGTCGACGAAATCTACACCGACGTCGATCCGGTGCTGCGGGGCGCTGCCGCCGAACAGTCCACCCGGGTGACCCTGCGGTACCTGGAAGGACTGCAGGCAGGCAACAAGCCGTAACACCCGCTTTTTTCCGACACACACGCCGGGCAAGACACATGATTGTGCCGCTTGCACCCGGCGTGTTGCCGTATTCGCCCACAGTGTGTGGGGTGATGGCGGGTTGATGGCCGGGTGTCCGGTGGTGGGATGCCCGGTGGCGGGTTGTCCGGTGGGGAAGCGCTGCCGGGTAATCCGTCCCGCATGCCACGGGTCCGGGTGGGGTGCACCGCAGCCCGGGACATGCCCGCAAAGGCTGTGCTCTTTGTCCCGCCGGTGGCTTTGCTCCCTTTTTTCTCTCACCTGGCCGCACCAGACAGACCCACCCGCTGTCGGCGGCAGGGCCGGTGACAGCGGGTGGGGTAAAAAAGGATGGTTTTTTTAAAAAGGCCGGGGTGATGTCAGCGGGCGCGGCGGGCCAGATGCTCGGTGTCGCAGATCAGCACCGATTTCCCCTCCAGCCGGATCCAGCCGCGGTGGGCGAAGGTGGCCAGGGCCTTGTTGACTGTTTCCCGGGACGCACCGACCAGTTGGGCGATTTCTTCCTGTGTCAGATCATGGTTGACCCGCAGCGCGCCGCCTTCCTGGGAGCCGAAACGGTTGGCCAGCTGCAGCAGGGTTTTGGCCACCCGGCCGGGAACATCGGTGAAAATCAGATCCGCCAGCGAGGCGTTGGTGCGCCTCAGGCGGCGGGCCAGCACCCGCAGCAGCTGTTCGGAGATCTCCGGGTGGGAGTCGATCCATTTTTTCAGCATGTCCGAGTTCATGGTGGCGGCCTGGACTTCGGTGACACACACCGCCGACGAGGTCCGCGGCCCCGGATCGAAAATCGACAGCTCGCCGAACATGTCCGACGGGCCCATCACCGTCAGCAGGTTTTCCCGCCCGTCGGCGGCATGCCGGGCAAGCTTCACCTTCCCGGAGGTGATGATGTAGAGCCGGTCGCCCGGCTCACCCTCCTCGAAAATGACGGTTCCACGGGGGAAACGCACGGTCTCCAGTTGGCTGATGAGGTTTTCCACGGCAGTCGGATTGACTCCCTGGAAAATTCCGGCGCGGGACAAAATTTCCTGTACGGCGTCCACTAGAGCTCCTTGGGGAAAGGCGGGTGAGATAAAGCAGGAAAAGACACCTGCCGCCGGCCGGGGGGGGGTGCACCGGCGGGCAGGGGTAAAAGCATCCACCACTGTCTCCGGCCGGCGCACGCGCCGGGATCGGTCTGTGACGGGCACACCGGTAGCGGCGGGGGTTACCGGGCGGCCGATATGTGACCTGTTCCGGAGGTAAGTGTCTTATGGATTACACCATACTATGTCATGGGTCACCCTGACCACCCGTGTGTGACGATACGACGGGAGGGAAGGTGGTGTGCGCCCCGGGGCGAACGCTCAGCTGCTGTGTGCCGCCGACTGGCTCGGCGGGCAGGTGCAGTAGTCCTCGAAGCGTTCCATCTGCATGGCGAACACGGCGATGACGACCGGAACAAGTACCGCAAGAAAGATTCCCATGGCACAAATCCTAACCGGTGCCCCGGCGCCGGTGGTGTGGTGCGGTGACCGAACAAGCGGCTGTGTCCGATACCATCGGCAGCTATGGACACCACTGGCATCACCGTCGACCGGGTCGACCGCATACTGGGCCGTGTGTGGCCGGATGCCCGCTGCGAACTGGTGTTTTCCAACCCCTACGAGTTGCTGGTGGCCACCATGCTCTCCGCGCAGACAACCGACCAGCGGGTCAATTCCGTCACCGGCGAGGTGTTTTCCCGCTGGCCGGATGCCCGCCGCTTGGCTGACGCCCCAGTCGATACGGTCGCACGCGTCATCGCCCCGGTGGGCCTGCAGCGGATGAAAGCGAAACATCTTGTCGCCATGGCCACAGCAGTCGTGGAGTGCCACGGCGGTGACATTCCGGCCGACCGTGGGGCATTGGTGGCACTGTCCGGGGTGGGGCGCAAAACCGCCAATGTGGTGCTCGGCAACGCCTTCGGTATTCCGGGTTTCCCGGTGGACACCCATGTCACCCGGCTGCTGGGGCGGCTGGGGGCGGTCGGGCACACCAGCCCCGCCGCCATTGAACGGGCCGTGTGCGCGGTGCTGGAGAAAAAACGGTGGACCGGGGCATCACACCGGATGATCCGCCACGGGCGGGTGGTCTGCCATGCCCGCCGGGCCGCCTGCGGGGTGTGTCCTTTTCTTTCCTGCTGCCCGTCAGCGGGAAAGGCCGGCCCGGCCGATCCCGGGCAGGCCGCGCAACGAGTCCAAGCCAGTGAGGATCTCCGCGCACTGCTGGCGGTCAAGGAGCAGCTGTGAGCACAACAACCGACAGACAACCACGGCAGCCCTGGGTGACGGTCTCCGTGGCATGCCTGGTGGTGGCCGCGGCATGCCTGGTGGTGGCGGTGGCGGCCAAAACCGGGCTGCTCGGTGCCGGGTCCACCGGCACCGGCAGCGAGACGGCGGCGGTCCCGTCCGCCGGGCCGTCAGCCGGGGCTGCATCCGGTGCCGCGGAGGCCAACACAACCGATCACCGGCGGCCGGAGTGCCCGGTGACCACACTGGCCGGAACCGACTTCGACTGCCTGGGCCATCCGGGGCAGTCGGCACAGCCCGACGCAGATGCCAAACGGCCCATTGTGGTTCCGGTGTGGGCCTGGTGGTGCGGGCCGTGCAAAAAAGAACTGCCCCATATAGCCGAATTCGCCGCCGGAACCACCGACTACACGGTGGTGGGTCTGCAGGCCGACCCCAATGCCGCGGCCGGGATCAGCCTGCTCAACGACAAAGGCGTTGACCTTCCCAGCCTCATCGATAAGGACGGGAGCCTGCAGAAAACCACCGGCATGCCGGGCCTGGTGCCGCTGGTGGCGGTGTTTGATCCCGCCGGTGAATTCATCGGCTACACCGCCACCGCCATCGGCAGCCCCGCCGATATTGAGGCCGCGGTCAACAAAGTCCTGGAGAGTCCATGACCGGCGGGGGCGCGGCCGGCGGGGCCGCCGCAACGACGTGCCGGCCGGCGGCCGCGCCGGTGTGGCTGGCACCTGTTGTTGCCGCCGCCTGCTCCGGATCACTGCACCGGATGATCACCGGTACCGGCAGAAAACCCCCGCACGCCGCGGCCACCGCGGCGGTGCTGGTGGTGATCTCCGGGAAACCCGGCAGCAGCCGCCGCCCGGATGATGCGGCACTGTATCTGACCCACCGGTCACCCAGGATGCGCAGCCACCCGGGACAGATCGCTTTTCCCGGGGGCCGCATCGACGCCGGTGACGGCAACGCCATCGACTGTGCGCTGCGGGAAGCCCGGGAGGAAACAGGGCTGGACCGCCGCAGTGTCATCCCGCTGGCGGTCACGGACCCGGTGGCGATCCGGTCGACCGGAACACCGGTGGTCCCGGTGATCGCCTACAGTCCCGTCACCCCGGTGATGGGGGTGGTCAACCCGGCGGAAGCCGATGCGATCATCCCGGCGCCGGTGGCGGAACTGGTCGACCCGCGCCACCGGCTGACGGTGGGCCACAACGGCTGGACGGGACCGGCTTTTGTCGTCGACGGCTATCTGGTGTGGGGGTTTACCGCCGGGGTGATTGCGGGAATACTCACCGCCGCCGGGTGGCAGCAGCCCTGGGATGAGGACAAAATCGTCGATTTGACCCGCATGCTGGCCGCTTCCCGCAACCGGGAAGCACCCCCGCGGATGCGGTGACACCACGACGTGGGGCACCCCGGCCGGCACACGCGCCGGCCGGGTGTCTGCCTGTCGGGGGGTGCGTGCCCGCAGGCGACAGTTAGGATGGGCCGTACCGGATCTTTTTTCCGCCGGCCGATTCATGCCGGCCGATGGCGTAAAAACCCGCCGGTGACAGCCCAGTGTTGACGAGAGGATGGACGCGCCGTGGAGGTGTTTTCCGGAAACGCCACAGTCGATCTCATCCTTGTTGCGGTGGCTGTGGCCGCCGCCGTCAGCGGATGGCGGCACGGCGCGATCTCGTCGGCGCTGCAGACAATCTGTGTCACCGCCGGGCTGATCCTGGCAGTCATCATCGCCCCCCGGTTGATGGGCTTTGTTGACGCCTCCCTGCTGCGGTGGCTGATCGCCCTGTCGCTGTCGCTGATGCTGACCGGGGTGGCCTCTGTGGCCGCCAGCCACCTGGGGGCCTTCGCCCGGGGGCGGCTGCGCCGCCGATCCTCCCGGCTGGTGGATTCGGCCGCCGGGGTGGTCATCAACCCGCTGGGGGTGATCTTCATTGTCTACCTGGTGGTGCTGCCACTGGCCGGGGTACTCAACGGGCCGGTCACCCAGGCGGTGCGGGATTCCTCGATTCTGGCGGCTGTCCACCGCAGTGTGCCGGCACCGGTGACCGGATCCTCGGACACGTTCGCCTCCCTTTTGTCCGATTCCGGTCTGCGCCCGGCCGCCAACCCCTTCGAACTGGCCCGCCTCGATGAACTTCCGCCCCTGACCGATATCGCCGTCGATACCCGCCTGGTGGACACCGTCCGCCCGTCGGTGGTGCAGGTGATCGGTATCGCCGAACAGTGCACCCATTCCAGCCGCGGCTCCGGGTTTGTCATTGACAACGATCTGGTGGTCACCAACGCCCATGTGGTTGCCGGGGCCTCCCGGGTGGGGGTTGACACCGTCGCCGGGGCGAAACAGGGATCCGTGGTCTTCTACGACCCGGACCAGGACATTGCGGTGATCCGGGTCGACGGGCTGGGGCTTCCGGCACTGTCCTGGGCGGCACACAATGCCGCCTGGACCGAGGAAGTCCTGGTGGTGGGATTCCCCGACGGCGGGCCGTTTGCCGCCACCCCGGGACGGGTGATGGACCTGCGGCTGACCGGCGGCTACGACCTGTACGGCGAGCACCAGATCAGGCGGCAAATCTACACCATCGACGGTACGGTGCGCCGCGGGAACTCCGGCGGGCCGATGATCGACGCCAACGGCGATGTGCTGGGCGTCGTCTTCGCCGATGAAATCAACAACGACCACTCGGGATTCGTGCTGGCTGCCGCAGAAGTCAAACAGCGCATCGGGGACACCGCCGCCCTGCGTGACCCGGTCAGTACCCGCCAGTGCCTGTAGACCCCCGCACCCGGGATATGTGAAAACACACCGGTTGCGCCCCGGCTTGTCCCTACCCTGCGGTGGAGGGGGGAAGGCCGTGGACGAACTCTCCGACGGCCCGGGTAAATTCGGCCGGGTTTTCCAGGTGCGGCATATTGCGGCTTGCCGGGACCACCAGCGGACTCAGCCCGCCGCCGCAGCGGCGGGCGGCCCGCTGCTGCAGGCTGCGCCAGTTCGCCAGATCATCACGGACAAACAACACCGGGCAGTCGGTGATGGTGCTGGGCCAGGCAGGCGGGACCGGGGCAAGTTCCAGGCGGGCTGTTTTGACAATCGACCGGGACACCTTCGCCACCCCGCCATTGAGCCGCCGGAGACGGTACTGGCGGGCGTAACTGGCCGTCTGGTGGAACATTTGGGTGGTGTTTTCCCGCAAATCCAGCCCGGCCACCACCGCGGCCCTGTCAGAGAACGTTGTTCCGGGGCTTCGAACCAACGCCGAGCGGACAAGCGGGGTGACATGCGCCCACGGCCGGCAGGCCGCGGCCCGCCGCATATCGGTCGGGTGGGCGGCGGCCACCGACACCAGGGAAGAGACTTTGTCCGGGTAGGCGGCGGCCAGCGCCCAGCAGATCGCCCCGCCGGTGCCGTAGCCGACAAGATGCGCCCGCTGCGCCCCCAACGCCGCGATCACCCCTTTGATATCGCCGGTGGCATGCCTGATGTCATAGCCGCTGGGGGGCTTGTCACTGGCGCCGAAACCCCGCAGATCAATGGCGGCCACCCTCACCCCGGCAGCAGCCAGCGGGCCGATGACCTCCAGCCAGTCGAACCAGCCGCCGAAAGCCCCGTGCACCAGCACCATGAGGGGATCACCGGCGTTGCCGGCCACGGCGGCATGCAGACGCACCCCGCGGGTGTGGATGGGCACATGGGAAAACGGCCCGTCAACCAGCAGCTCCTGCGGTGCCACGGAGTTTTCTGCGCCGAAACCGGCCACCGGTGCCTCCCGGGGAATCGATGGGGAAAGGGAATGTCCC
>NZ_JAFLEQ010000008.1:149339-155115 GCF_017307055.1 Corynebacterium mendelii
GCAATGAAAAGACAGCGGGCAGGGCACGCAAAAAACCGGGGGCTGTCGCCCGCCCCCGGTGTTGCTGCGGAATAAAACTGCGCGTCGGAGAAAAACTTGCGGGGCGCTCAAACCGGTGCGGCGGACACCCCGCCCGGCCTAGCGGTCGGTGAACATGCCGGATGCGGAACCGGCATCAAGCTTTTTCTGCGCTTTACCGGGAACCAGGTTCTTCAGCTCACCGACGGAATCAATGGTCTTGTTCGGTTTGGAGATTTTCTTCACCTTGCCCCAGCCGATCAGGGCGAACAGGGCGGCCAGAACCACCATCACCAGGAACACGATGAGGAACGCGGCCCACCGGTCCAGCCACACGGCCAGCAGCTCGGCGAGGAAGAAGAAAAAGAAAAACGACGAATACAGGGCAATGGTGCCGGCCACGCCGAACAAACCACCGCCGATGGCGCCCTTTTTCGCTTCCTGGATGATCTCGGTCTTGGCGAGTTCAATCTCACCGCGCACCAGGGACGACACCTGGGCTGTCGCATCACTGACCAGCTGGCCGATGGTGCCCGTGCCTGCGGCACGGGTATCGACGTCGCTGAGCGGGATCGAATCCACCTTCGGGGTGGTCATATTGGCCGATCCATCAGTGAAAAGTCCATCAGTCTTGCTCACGGTTGCGGTCCTCCGGTAAAAAACATTAGCGTTGTATCCGGGCCTTTTATCGCAGCGCACGGGCCTTTTCGCGGCGTGGACGGCGGTCGGGTCATCCGGGACAACATACTGTACACAGTCCATGGTGCCACGGTCGGCCGAAGATTGGAACTTCGGGCAAGTCACACCACCACGTTCTTTCCCGCCCGAGTCTACCGTCACCAGCCCCCGCAACCCCAAGGTCCCCCATGCCGCAGCCCGCACCCGACCCGTTGGCCCACCTGCTCGGCGACAGCACACTGGCCGACGCCGTCGGGCGGGCGCGGCGCGCCGCCTGGTCGGTGCACCGGCTGCCGGTCAATCTGCGCAAGGGCGATATCACCTCGGCTGAAGCGCTGCTGCGCGGGGCGCGGGCGGCGGCGGTGATCACCTTGCGCGGCACCCTCCCGGCGGCGGGCACAGACAGCGGCGGCGCCCCCGCCCCGGCGGCAGGCGGAGCCGGTGACGCGCTGCAGCGCGCGGCCGTCGATGTCTACAGCCTGCTGGCTGAGGGGGTGCGGGAAAAAACAGTCGCCACCTTCCGCCGCGCCCCCGGCCAACTGCTGGCCCAGCTGGCGGTACGCGCCGGGGCGGCACCGGTACCCGACTGCGACCCGCAGCGGCTGGCTGTGCTGCTGCGGCTGTGCACCAACCCGCACGCCCACGATGTTTTGCTGCCGGTCATAGTCGGCGGGGAACTGGCCTGCCTGGCGCCGTTTGGCCCGGCAACCACCCTGGTGGCGTTGGCGGCCACCAGAGTGGCCGCCTGCGCCACCGGTTTCGATCCGCAAAGCCTCCTGGTCAGCGAAAACCAGCTTCTGCGCCAGCATGACCGCTACCGGCAGCTGGCAGAAAACTTCGCCTCCGGGACTGCGCAGACAACCGCCTATCTGTGCTTCCACCTCAACGCCTACACCGCATCCGCCGACGAAGCCGCAGGCATTGCCCGCAGCGCCGGGAGTAAGTGACAGATGCCCCGTTCCGGGCAGATGGCCTGGGCCCGGGGGGCGAAGACTCCGGGGGCCTGCCGGGCGCAGCAGCTGGTGCAGGATGGTGTCCTAGCGGCGGCGTGCGGTGGCCAGGGCATGGATCAGGGCTGCGGTCGTGCCGCCCGCGGCCACCGCCGACAGCGCCAGGCCACCGCGGACAACCCACTGCCGGCCCGGCAGCGGATGGCGGAAATGGCGGATCCGCCAGTGGCGGTTGACCGCGATCCGCGACAGTGCTTTGTCGGGGTTGACCGCCACCGCATTGCCGACGGTTTCCAGCATCGGCAGATCAATGATCGAATCGGAATAGGCGTAGCACTGCGACAGGTCGTAGCCGCGTTCGGCGGCCAGCCGCCGCAACGCCACCGCCTTGTTGTCGCCCTTGCAGTAGAAATCAATGGTCCCGTTGTAGACCCCGTCAACCATCCCCAGCCGGGTGGCCACCGTGGTGTCGATGCCGAGGAGCTCGGCGACGGGCTCGACAATGATGTGCGGCGACGCGGAGATCAGGATCAGATCATGGCCCAGTGCCCGGTGCCAGTCGAGAAGCTCAGTGGCCTCGGCATAGATCGTCGGGGTGATCACCTCGTGCAGCGCCTGGCGCAGCACATCACGGACCTCGTCGTCCTTCCAGCCGTCAATCATGACCATCAGGTCGTTTTTCAGTTTCTCCATCCGCTCATCGGTGTGGCCGAGCACCATGTAGATCGCCTCCGCGGACACCACCCGCGCCGCGTCGGCGACAGTGATCAGATTCCGGTTGATCATCTGGCGGGAAAAAGCCAGCGCCGAGGAAGTGGCGATCAGCGTTTTGTCCAGATCAAAAAAAGCGGCGACAGGTCGCGGACTGTCGGGGCGGGGCGACTTCGGGTCTGTCACGCCCCCAAGGCTACCGCCGGGACAGTTGTTGGGGGGCGCGTCGCAACAAAAAACACGGTGCCCGGCAACCGGGGTGCATCCAGTTGCCGTTCGGCCCGGCGGCCGGCGGTGGACACCGCTTCCCGTGCCGGGTGCCGCAGAGGGAAAACCACCCGGAAGGGGGAGGTCGGATGCTGTTTTACCTGGGGTAATGAAAAACAGGGAAGAAAAATCCCGCAGAGTCTTGCTGTCGCTGACAGCGTTGTGTCATACTTCTTTCTGCGAGGCCCCGATATACAGTGTGGCCCGCCCCGGCGCACCCCCCCGATGCCGGGTATACGGCTCGCGCAACACCCCCCCGATGCGCGAGCCGTTCTAAATTTCCGGCTCTTTTCCCTCTGCCGCTCCTCCCCGTCCCGCGAAAGCGGAAGTAGTCTGTGCCTGCACCCCACCGCTTCCATCCTGTGTCTGTGACGGCGCCACCCACCGCCCCGGCGGGCAGTCAACCGCCCGGTGGCCAACAAGCACCAGAGACTGTGGATGATTCCCGCCCATCCCCACACGGATCTGCAGCACAGGTGACCGGGGCAGGTGACAGCCGCCAGGGTGGGGGACATGAACAAGCCAGCCAACACCCCGGGCATTGTGGTTGCCGTCGACGAGCCGGTACTGCACGCCGAAGCGATGCATGTGGCCGCGGCCAGCGGCCGGGCGGTCACCGACGCCGGTGACCGGATGCCGTCCGCGGCCACGCTGCGCGGCGCCGACACCGTCATCGCCGGTCCCGGCTGCAGCCGGTATCTCACGCAATCCGGGTGGCCGGGCACGGTGTGGACGGTGCAGACAGATACCGCGGCCACCATCCCGGCGGCTGCCGCCGACGGTGTGTACCGGCTGCCGGGCCAGGCCACCGAACTGCTGGAACAGATAGCCGAAAGAGCCGGTGACGCACCCTCTGCCGGCCGGTCGCCGCTGGTGATCGGGGTGGCCGGTGCCTGCGGCGGGGCGGGAACAAGTGTGTTTGCCGCCGCCCTGGCGCAGTGCCGTGGGCCCGGATGCCTGCTCATCGACGCCGACGGCAGTCCCGGCTGCCACGATTTCCTCAACGCCACCGACACCACGCCGGGGGTGCGTTTCGGCGATATCTCCATTACCGGCGGGCGGACCCGCTGGCATGACCTTCACGCCGCCCTGCCGCACACCGCCTGCGGGGTGGCGGTGCTGGCGGTGGCCGCCCCCGCCACCGCCGACGGGCAGCTGCGGCTGCCGCAGGCGCCCGACCCGCGGCAGATCACCGCCGCCATCGGCTGCGCCCGCGGTGCGGGCGCGCCGGTGGTCGTCGACACCGGCACCATCGCCCACGCCGACCAGCGGGTCGTGGCGGCACTGGATGTGGTGGTGCTGGTGGTGCCGGCGGAACTGCGGGCGGCCGCGGCCGCGGTGGCCGCCCGGGTGCGGCTCGACAGCCTCAATGTGCCGGTGCTGCTGGTGGTACGGCACCGCGGCTGGTCGTCGCTGTCGCCGGAAGACATGTGTTCTTTCACCGGCCTGGACCAGGTGGCCGGCATCCCCACCGTGGCCGGTTTCGCCCGGCAGCTGGAACACCGCGGGATCGGCCGGATCCTGCCCCGGGCGCTGGCGCGTGCCTGCCGCGATGTCCTCGACTACCTGGGGTGTGACGCCGATGCGTGAGATCGATGATCTGGTGTCCGCCGTCCAGTCCCGGCTCGCCGGACTGGACCACACCCCCGACGAACCGGAGATCGCGGCCCTGGTGCGCCAGCAGGCCGGGGTGATCAGTGACCTCGATTTGTTGGCGGTTCTGCGCCGCCTGCGCCACGATTCGGTCGGCTGCGGGGTCCTGGAACAGATTCTGGCCGTCGACGGGGTCACCGATGTGGTGGTCACCGGGCCGGACAACGTGTTCTTTGACCGCGGCCAGGGGCTGGTGCGCTCGGCGGTGCGCTTTGCCGACGATGCCGCGGTACGCCGGCTGGCCACCCGGCTGATTGTCTCCTGCGGGCGGCGCCTGGATGATGCGCAGCCTTTCGGCAACGGGCGTATCCGCCGCGCCGACGGCACCGCGGTCAGGGTGCACGCCCTTCTCAGCCCACCGTCGGATTCCGGCACCTGCCTGTCGCTGAGGGTGCTCAGACAGGCCACCACCAGCCTGGCGGCCCTGCAGCGCAGCGGCACCATGCCGCCGCTGGTGGCCACCGTATTGGCGGCGGTGGTGCGCCACCGCCGGGCGCTGCTGGTGTGCGGGGGAACCGGAAGCGGGAAAACCACGGTGTTGGGCGCCCTGCTGGGGCAGGTCGACCCGGCCGAGCGGATCATCATCATCGAAGACACCGCGGAGCTCAAACCGGTGCACCCCCACACCGTCTCACTGGTGGCGCAGGCCGCCAATGCCGAAGGCAGCGGGGCGATCACCATGTCGGCACTTGTCAAACAGGCGCTGCGCATGCGCCCCGACAGAATCGTCGTCGGGGAGATCAGGGGCGCGGAAATCGTGGATCTTCTCGCCGCCCTCAACACCGGCCACGAGGGTGGGGCCGGGACGGTGCACGCCAACAGCCTGGCGGAAATCCCGGCCCGCATGCAGGCCCTCGGGGGATTGGGCGGGCTGGACGGGAAAGCCCTCGACGCCCAGCTGGCCGCCGCCATCGATGTGGTGGTCAGCATGCGGCGCACCCGCCACGGCCGCATCATCGACCAGATCGGTCTGCTGTCGCGCACCACCCCGGTGACGGTGCAGCCGGTGTGGGACCACCGCCGCGGCATATTGGACGGTTTCACCGATTTTGCCGCCGGGCTGGGACTTGATCCCGCCGGCCCGGCAGCCACCCCCGGGTTTCCCGGGGCGGGGAAGGGGCACCCGTGACAGGCAGCATCGATATGGCGCGGATCAACCCGGCGGCAGTCAGCTGCACCGCCCTGGCGCTGTGGCTGGTGGTGACAGCCACCCCGCAGCACCGTCTGCGGCAGGCCACCACCGGCAGCATCCCCCACCGGCGCACACCGCGGCGGCTGTCGTCCCGGCGGCTGATACTGGGGTGGCTTGCCGCCGGGGCGGTGGTGTCGGTGTGGTGCGTCGGCCCCGGGGTGACGGTCGCCGGGGTGATGGCCGCCGCCACCATCACCCGCATCGCCGGTGCGGCACTGCGGCGCCGCCGGCAGCAGGCGGTCGACCGGGCGGTGGCCGATAGTGTCGCCGTGGCGGCGGCCAACCTGTCGGCGGGCCGGGGGATCGC
>NZ_JAFLEQ010000008.1:155142-155945 GCF_017307055.1 Corynebacterium mendelii
CGCCACCACCGCACCACCTGCCCCGCAGCCGGTGGTGTCGGCGGTGGCCGCAGCCGCCCGCGCCGCCGCGCTGGGCCGCGACGGCGCAGCCGAACTGGTGGCCGCCGGGGAGCAAAGCCCGCAGCTGGCCGCCGTCGGGCGGTTGTGGCGGCTGGCTGTCACCCGCGGTATCGCGGTGGCCGACCTGTTGTCCACCCAGGTCGACAACCTGCAGGCCGCCGCCCGCCACCGGGCCAAAGTGCAGGCGGCACTGGCCGGGCCGAAAACCTCCGCCGGGGTGCTGGCCGGACTGCCGGTGGCCGGAATCGGCCTGGGGGAACTGCTCGGCGGCAACCCGGTGGGATATCTCACCGGCGGTGGCTTCGGCACCGTGTGCCTGGTCGGTGGGACCGCGCTGTTATGCGCCGGAACGCTGTCGGCCCACGCGCTTTTCAACCGGGCAGAAAAGGGGGTGTGACCGCGATGCCGATTCTTGGCGCGGGCACCGCCGCCACGGCACTGCTGGTGGCCGCGGCCCTGTATGTCGCCGACTTGTCACCGGCCGGGCGGCTTGCCCCGGCAACAGGCCACCCCGCCGGCCGGGCCGCCGGGCCGACGGCTGCAGGCACTGCCGCCGAACTGGATATTTTCGCCGCCGTCATCCGGGCCGGGCTGAACCCCGCCGCCGCCTGCGCGGCGGTGGCCGACAGCAGCGGCCATCCCCGCGACGGCCCGTGGGCGACCGCCGCCGTCCTGGCCGGGATGGGGGTTGACCCGGCGCGGGCATACGCCCCGCTGGCCGCCAACCCGCGGCTGGAACAGCT
>NZ_JAFLEQ010000008.1:155988-156857 GCF_017307055.1 Corynebacterium mendelii
CCGGGGCGGCCATCGCCCCGGTCGCCGAACGCCTGGCACAGCAATTGCGGGCCGAAGCCGGGGACGCGGCGGTGGCCCGCGCGGAACGCGCCGGGGTGGCCCTGGCCATGCCGCTGGCCCTGTTTTTCCTGCCCGCCTTCATTGTGCTGGGCCTGGTACCGGTCATCGCCGACCTGGTCGGACAGATGCTGTGACCGCCCGGCATCCGGCACCCACCATCGATCAACCATCAACCATCAAACACTGTTTTCTTTCCCAAGGAGTCACCAATGACCATCACCGAAACCGGCCGCAGTCGCGCCGGAAACCCTCCCACCGGGAGTCGCACCCCCGCCCGGGCTGCTGCCGCGGCGGACACCCCACCCGCGGCCGGCCCGTCCACCGGGCGCAGCCACCACCGCGGGGATTGTGGTGCGCACCACAACCATCCGTGCGCCGCCCACGGGTCCACCGGCGGCACTGTGCTGCAGGCCCGGTCGATGCTTCGCCAACTGGCCACCGACCAGCGGGGGATGACCACCATCGAATACGCGATGTGCACCCTGGCCGCCGCCGCCCTGGCGGCGGTGCTCTACGGGGTGGTGACCAGCGAGACAATGGCCACCGCCCTGCAGGACATCATCGACAAAGCACTGAACTCCGCGCCGCTGTGAGCCGCCGCATCACCGCTTGCCCGGCGCTGCCGGGTGCCGCGGTACCGGCACCGCGCGGCAGGCAACGACAGTGCTTCGGGCAGGAGGGGTCAGTGACTGTCGAAGCCGCCCTGACCCTGGTCAGTGTGATGGTGGTGGTGGGGCTTGTCCTGGCCGGTCTTGCCACTGCCGCGGCCCGAATCGCGGTCATCGACGCGGCGGGCGCGGCCGCCCGGG
>NZ_JAFLEQ010000008.1:156865-182283 GCF_017307055.1 Corynebacterium mendelii
GGCCGCCGCGGGACGGCAGCTGCCATCCGGCGGCGCCCGCATCACGATCACCGAAACCGGTGCCCGGATCACCGCGGTGGCCACCATGAACGCCCCGTTGAACGCGGTGTCCGCCACCGCGGTCGTGATCTGCGAACCCGAGGGACAGTGAGGATGCCGCCGTGCCGCGCGCACCAGCACCGTCAGCCGCCCGCGCCCCCGCCGCCGCGCTGCACGCGGCAGAAAGGCTCGATGACGGTGCTGGCCGCCACCGTCATCGCCGCGCTGGCGGTTGCCGGCTGCGCGGTGCTGGTGGCGGCCGCGGCACGCACCGCCGCCCACACCGCGGCAGTGGCCGCCGACATGGCCGCACTCAGCGGGGCGGGCGCCCTGTGGCAGGGGATAGCGCCGTGCGCGGTGGCAACAACCATCGCCGCCGACAACGGCGCCCGGCTGACCGGCTGCACGGTCACCGTGGGCGGTGATGTCACCGTCACCGTGACCGTGGGGCACATGCCCGCCACCGCCACCGCCGGGCCGGCCTAGCCCATGCCGGCGGTCATGGCCGACAGCGCCGACAGCACCGCCACCGCCCCCGATTTCGACAGCGGCGAATTGCCGTTGCCGCATTTCGGTGACTGCACGCACGACGGGCAGCCATCGGTGCAGGGGCAGTCTTTGACCACCTGACAGGTGGCGGTGATCCAGTCGTGGAAACGCTCGAAACCACAGTCGGCGAACCCGGCGCCGCCGGGATAGCCGTCATAGACGAACACTGTCGGCAGCCCGGTATCGGCGTGCAGCGCCGTGGACACCCCGCCGATATCCCACCTGTCGCAGGACGCCACCAGCGGCAGCAGCCCGATGGCGGCATGTTCTGCCGCGTGCAGCGCGCCGGGAAGATCGGCCGCCGTGATCCCCAGTGCCTCCACCACCGCCGGATCCAGGGTGTAGGACACCGCCCGGGTGAAAAGAGTATCCGGCGGCAAATCCAGGGCGATGGTGTCCACCAGGTCGCTGCCGAGGAGTTTTTTCCGGTAGCCGGTCACCGTGGTGGTGACCTCCACGTCAACCGCGGCCACCCACAGTCCCGGCGAGGGATTGACCAGCGTGTCTTCTTCCGGGTCGGCGACAATGCGGATATCGGTCGCAGACATCGGCACCGTGGAAAAATCCGGCACCTTCCGGCGGACGAAAGCCGCACTGTTTATCAGGTCGAGATCCTCGACGACATAGCTGTCACCCATGTGCAGGTACACCGCCCCGGCATGCACCTGCTTGAACGCCATGGATCTGCCCACCGTGCCGAGTACGGCACCATTGTCGCAGTCGATGATGGTGATCTCCTGCCCGGTGCCGCCGCGCAGATTCACCATCCGGTGGGCGGTGCGCGGGGTGGGCAGCGCATCGTTGTCGTCGAGCGGGCGTTCCACGGCAAACAGCTTCTCGCCGCGCCACCGCAGCAGCCCGGCGTGCACCAGATCCGCGGCCACCGCGGTGGCATCCAGGCCCCTGACCTCTGCCGCGGAGAGGGGAAGCTCCACGCAGGCGCACAACAGATGGCCGGACAACACATACGGATTCGACGGGTTGAACACGGTTTTTTCCACCGGCGCATCCACCACCGCCTCCGGGTGGTGGATCAGATACATATCCAGCGGGTCATCCCGGGCGACCAGCACCACCAGGCTGGACTGGCCGCGCCGGCCGGCCCGGCCGGCCTGCTGGGTGAACCCGGCCACCGTTCCCGGCCAGCCGGTGACCACCACACAATCAAGCCCCCCGATATCGATGCCCAGCTCCAGGGCCGTGGTGGCGGCCACCCCGACCAGCTCCCCGTCATCGAGGGCCTGCTCCAGGCGGCGCCGGTCCCCGGCCAGGTACCCGGCCCGGTAGGCGGCGACTTTCCCGGCCAGATCCTTGTTCCCCGACAGCGCGAGACTGTCGTGGGCGCGCAGCGCAATGATCTCCGCCTGCCTACGGGAACGGGCGAAAACCAGGGTCCGTGCACCTTCCGTGATCGCGGTGGCCATGATCTCGGCGGCGTCGGCGTAGGCGGGAATCCGCACCGGCGGACCACCGCGCCGGGTACTGTCACCGGTGTCGCCGTCGCCGCTGAAACCCGGTTCCCACAACACGGTGGTGCGGGTGGCTGCCGGGGAGTCATCGGTGGTGATGGCCACCGCATCCTGGCCGGTCAACCGCCGGGCCAGCATCACCGGGTCGCGGGTGGTGGCTGACGCCATGATGATTGTCGGATCAGCCCCGTAGCGCCTGGCCACCCGCACCAGCCGCCGGATCACCAGCGCGATGTGCGCCCCGAACACGCCCCGGCAGGTGTGGCATTCGTCGATGACGATAAACGACAGGTTCCGCAGAAACCGGGTCCATCTCTGGTGCGCCCCGGCAAAGGAGAGATGGATCATCTCCGGGTTGGTCACAATCAGCCGGGCGTCATCACGGATACTGCGCCTGGCCTGCTGCGGGGTATCGCCGTCGTAGGCGCTGGGGGTCACCCGCTCCAGGCCCGGGGTCAGACGGCACAGCCGGGAGATGAACGCCAGCTGGTTATTGGCCAGGGCCTTGGTGGGGGAGACATACAGCGCGCAGGCCCGCGGATCATCGTGCAGCGCCGATAAAACGGGCAGCAGATAGGCCAGGGATTTACCGCTGGCCGTGCCGGTGGTGATGATCACGTTGCGGCCCCGGTGGGCGGCCTCGGCGCAGCTGGCCTGGTGCCGGTAGAGCCGCGGGATGCCCAGTTCCTCGGACAGTGTGCGGCGGATATCGTCGGCCAGCCAGGCAGGCCACGGGCCGTAGACCGCCCGGCGTGGCGGGCTGGTGTGCCGCCAGGTGGCCGTCGACTCGGGCAGCCGCCGGATCACCTCGTCCGCGATCTGGTCGCCGTATGTTGACGGTGGCGGGTTTTGGGGTAAAATATTTCGCTCTCCGTCGGCCACGGTCACCCCCTTTTCCGGTCTTTTGCCAACCCCGGTCACCTGTGTGAGCTGGCGGAATGGTTCCAGGTGTGGTCCAGACTATCCCTGGGCTGCAAAACGTGGCACACTGGCTCCCGGTTGCAGGGAACGGTGAAAACCACCGCTTCCCACCACTCCAAAATAAACCGCGGCAGCGTGGCGGTCATCTCCACCCGGAGAATGTCCCGCATCTGCCCCGTTGGGGCGAGTGACCCGCAGGTGGCCCGTGTTGTTTGGGTGCCGGCGCCGATTTACACTGAGAAAGTTTTTTACATGGCACAGGGAACCGTTGAATGGTTCAACGCAGAAAAAGGCTACGGCTTCATCGCTCCGGCCGATGGATCCAAGCAGATCTTCGTCCACTACTCGGAGATTGAGGGCCGCGGCTTCAAATCTCTCGAAGAGAACCAGAAGGTCGAATTCGAAGTTGGCGAGACCGCCAAGGGCCTGCAGGCCCAGAAGGTCCACGTCATCGATGCGGAGTAATCCGACCCGATAACCGGTAGCGTGGGGCCACAGTATCTGTGCCCCACCACCGGCGTACTGCAGCCGCCCCGCGACTGGCATGACGGAACAAAATCCCCGGTTTTTCCGGCGATGATTCCCGTCACTGCCCGTTGTACGGCGGCTGCAGTGCATTTCGCACCTTTTCCACCACCCTGCGCGGATGACACACCGCCGCGCGGCAGCGGGAAAAGGTGCGTTTGTTGTTTGCCACAGTATTTAATGGGGGCGCTGCAGCAACAACGTCTTTCCACCCCCGCCGCCCCCGGGTTGTGCAGGTGGTTTCCGGAAGCTTGTTTTCACCGCCGCTACGTGGGGTTTTGGGGTTTGTCCGGTGATCGCTTTGGCGATGGCGGCAGCCCGTGCATTCCGGCGCTGCGGTTTGGCGCCCGCGGGGGCGTGTGTACGGTAGGCACGTAGTAGATTTCACCGAAACCGTGAGCGGGAAGGTTAGAGGCACCTGTGGCAACCTCCAAAGGGACTGGTACTAAACGACTGGTCATCGTCGAGTCTGCGACGAAAGCGAAGAAGATTCAGCCGTACCTCGGCGCAGATTACGTGGTGGAGGCATCGGTGGGGCACATCCGTGACCTGCCCAAGGGTGCCGCCGATATTCCCGCCAAGTACAAAAAAGAAGCGTGGGCCAGGCTCGGCGTCGATGTCGAGCACGGCTTCAAACCGCTGTACCTGGTCTCGGCGGACAAGAAGAAAAAAGTCGCCGACCTGAAGAAAAAGCTCGCCAACGTCGACGAGCTGCTGCTGGCCACCGACCCCGACCGGGAGGGCGAGGCGATCGCCTGGCATCTGCTGGAAGTGCTCAAACCGAAGGTGCCGGTGCGCCGCATGGTGTTCAACGAGATCACCAAACCGGCGATTCTGGCCGCCGCCGACAACACCCGCGATCTGGACGACAACCTGGTGGACGCCCAGGAAACCCGCCGTATCCTGGACCGTCTCTACGGCTACGAGGTCTCGCCGGTGCTGTGGAAAAAAGTCATGCCCCGGTTGTCCGCCGGGCGTGTCCAGTCGGTGGCCACCCGGGTCATTGTGGAGCGGGAACGCGAGCGCATGGCGTTCATCTCCTCGGTGTACTGGGATATTGTCGCCGAGCTTGATGCGGGCGAGCAGGCCGCCACCGCCGGTAACCCGAGCGTGTTTTCCGCGAAACTTTTCGCTGTCGGCTCGAAACGAATCGCCCAGGGGCGTGATTTCACCGACCGTGGAAGGGTGAAGGCGTCGGCCGAAAAAGAAGTCACCGTCATTGACCGTGCCCGGGCCACAGCCCTGGCCGAGGGGCTGGCCGATACCGCCCTGACAGTCACAGATGTCGAGGACAAGCCCTACACCCGCAAGCCCTACCCGCCGTTTATGACTTCCACCCTGCAGCAGGAAGCCGGGCGGAAACTGCACTACACCTCCGAGCGGACCATGCGTATTGCCCAGCGGCTCTACGAAAACGGCCACATCACCTACATGCGTACCGACTCCACCACCCTGTCGCAGGCGGGTATCCAGGCCGCCCGCTCCCAGGCACTGGAACTCTACGGGCGGGAGTATGTGGCCGACACTCCCCGGCAGTACACCCGCAAGGTGAAAAACTCGCAGGAAGCCCACGAAGCCATTCGCCCCGCCGGGGAACGCTTCGCCACCCCGGGCGAGCTGAAATCCCAGCTTGATGCCGAGGAGTTCCGGCTCTACGAGCTGATCTGGCAGCGCACCGTCGCCTCCCAGATGTCCGATGCCAAAGGCCAGTCGGTGAAAGTCACCATCACCGGGGCCACCAGCGCCGGTGAAAGCTGTGAATTCACCGCCACCGGGCGCACCATCACCTTCCCCGGTTTCCTCAAGGCCTACACCGATGCCGCAGCCGACGGCGACAAAGCACACGACAATGCGCTGCCCCGGCTGGCTGTCGGCGACACGCTGGTGACCACATCACTGCAGGCGGAAGAACACAAAACCAATCCGCCCGCCCGCTACACCGAAGCCTCCCTGGTGAAAAAGATGGAGGATCTGGGTATCGGCCGCCCGTCGACCTATGCCTCGATCATCAAAACGATCCAGGACCGCGGCTACGTCTACCCGCGCGGCAACGCCCTGGTACCCAGCTGGGTGGCGTTCGCCGTCGTCGGTCTTCTGGAGCAGAACTTCGCGTCCCTGGTCGACTACGACTTCACCTCGTCGATGGAAGACGAACTCGACGATATCGCCACCGGCAACGAAGACCGCACCGAATGGCTGACCGGCTTCTACTTCGGCGACGAGAAAGCCTCGGATGCGATGGCCGAATCCGTGGCCCGGCTCGGCGGACTGAAATCCCTGGTCGGCGACAACCTGGAGCAGATTGACGCCCGCACCGTCAACTCCCTGCACGTTTTCGACGACGATCAGGGCCGGAAAGTCTTTGTCCGGGTCGGCCGCTACGGGCCCTACCTGGAACGCCAGGTGGGAGTGGACGACAACGGGGAACCGGAACACCAGCGGGCCAACCTGCCGGATTCGATGACCCCGGATGAACTGGATCTGGAAACAGCGGAAAAACTGTTCGCCACCCCGCCCGGCGGCAGGGAAGTGGGCCTGAACCCGGACAACGGACGCATGATCGTTGCCCGTGACGGCCGCTACGGGCCCTATGTCACCGAAATCGTCACCGACGAGGAAAAGGAAAAAGTCACCGACAAAGCGGAAAAAATCATTGCCGCCGAACGCGCCGAGGAAGACGCCCAGCGCAAAGCCGACGGCAAACGGGCGAAAAACTGGGACACCAAAACTGCGGCGAAGCAGAAGGAAAAACGCACCCAGCAGATCATCGAGGAAACCCTCAAACCGGGTACCGCCTCCCTGTTCAAGGACATGGAGCCTGCCACAGTCACCCTGGACGAGGCACTCAAACTGCTCTCGCTTCCCCGTGAACTGGGCACCGACCCCACCGACGGCGAGGTGATCACCGCCCAAAACGGCCGCTACGGCCCCTACCTGAAAAAAGGCACCGACTCCCGGTCGCTGGGCAGTGAAGAGCAGATTTTCACCATCACCCTCGACGAGGCCGTGGCCATCTACAAAGAACCCAAACGCCGCGGCCGGGCCGCCGCGCAGCCGCCGCTGAAAACACTGGGCAACAACGATGTCTCCGGCAAACCGATGGTGATCAAAGACGGCCGTTTCGGCCCCTATGTCACCGACGGGGAAACCAATGCCTCCCTGCGCAAGGGTGACACCCCGGAAACAGTCACCGATCAGCGTGCCTGTGAACTGTTGTCGGAGCGCCGCGCCAAGGAGGCGGCCAACCCGACAAAGGCCACCAAAAAAGCCCGCAAAAAGTCGACGAAGAAAACCGCCAAGAAACCGGCGTCGACGACAAAACGGACCGTGAAAGCCGGATCGCGCAGGAAATAAAACCCGCCGACGATCCGTGCACGGCCTTTTTCCGGCGGCCACCTCCCTGACACATCACGGGGAGGTGGCTGTTTTTTCACCCTTTTTCTCCCACCGCCCGCCCGGCCGCCTGGTGTGGTGGTGCTGCGGTGTGTTGCCCGCCCGCAGTCACCCCCTGCCGCATACCCGGTGCGGCGGAGCGGACGTAGTGTGGGTGGAAACGGTGTGTCCCGTCACCGCAGCCACGCCCGGTCCCCGGGCGTGGGGTCCCCAGCGGCTCTTTTTTGCTGTCACCGTGCTGCGGCGGGGGCACCGGCAGACACCGCCGGGCAGAACATTGTTCCGCCCGGCCGTGAGCAGTCCCTGCCCGCCAGCCGGCGGGACGGGACTCATGCATCCATTTGACCGCCAGCACCATCCCGGAGCCGGATGCCATCCATCCGGACGGGGTGAACCCGAAAAAGGAATCCGAGTCCCACGATGTCTTTCCGCACCAAGCGTGCCGTGTTCACGGCAGCCACCTGTGTTGCTGTAGCCCTGCACAGTGTTGTCCCCGCCTCCGCCATCGACAACCCGGGCGATCATCTCTGGTCCACCGACCGGGTGTATGCGACAGGCAACAGCACCTTCACCGCGCCCGTTCCCCACATCAACGCCAACACAAAACAGAATACGGTCCGGCTGTGGAAGAAATTCTGGGAGCAAGCCCCCATCAGCAATGTTCCGGTCGTGGACTCCTCACGGTGTTCCTCGGCGATGCCGTCTGCCCGCTTGATGCAGCAGCAGGTTTCCGCCCTGAACAATCTGCGGCAGATGGCGAGCCTGCAGCCCGTTGAGCTGTTCGCCCCCGACAGCCGGGTCTACCGGGAGGTCCAGGCCAATGCGATTTCAACTGCGGTGACCTCGGCGGCATTGAAAAAGCTGAAAATCAGCCACCACCCGGTGGATGACGGCTACTACTGTGCCGGCAAGGATGCCGAACGTGGCGGCGCTTCGTCGCTGTCGGTGGCGTCCACCAACGGATCGGTGGACGGCATCAACCACCTGGATGGGCTGGTCCGGGATGAGACGAAAACCGATCCCGGCCACCGCATCCAGTTGCTGGCCTACGATTTCGCCAGGACCGCGGTGGGGGCGGGCACCGCCCGCAACGGGTGGAAGTACACCACCTACGCCATCCGCTCGCTGGACGGCAACAACGACGGTGTGTCCGACACAGCGCGCGAGCGGGCCTACGCTTTCTGGCCGTCGGCCGGGTATTTCCCGAAAGAAGGCATGAACATGATGGCCTGGTCGGCGCAGCTTCCCGGCGTTGACTTAAACAACGCCAAGGTGGAGATTCAAAAGCCGAACGGTTCCAGGTACGCCGTGGATTCGTTTGTCTCCAGGTCGCATCTGGGCAAATACGGCTACGACACACTGGTTTTCCCGGCCCCGGACCACAACAACCCCCAATCGGGCACCTATGTCGTCTCCATCACAACCAACGACGGCCAGTTGACCTACCCGGTGACGGTGTTCACCTCCGGGGTGCCGGTGGAGAAGAAACCTGAACTCACGATTCTGGGCAGCACCGACGGGGTCAACACCATCGGAAATTCCAGTTCGGACAAGGAGGGCAAGCAGGATGGCACCGATGCCGGAAGCAGCGGCAGCAGCGAGCAGAACCTCTCCACTGTGTTGTTTGTGATCCTCATGATCCTCAGCACAGTGTCGAAGATGCCGATCACCATACCGATCGGCGGCTGATTACCACCCGCTGGTCAAGCCGACGCGTGCCGCCAGGCAGCGTCGGCTTGTGTCTATCCCCGCACCCGCACCGCGACAGCGGGTTGTCACGTGCTGGTGCGGGGTGGTGGTGCCGCACGAAAAATCGGTGGGCACCTGCCCCGGTGGTTTTTTCGCCCCGGCTAGGTACGGTCGGCCAGGGTCGGCCTGATCGGCCGGGCCAGCTGCGTCATTTCCTTGCGGCCGCGCAGCTCCACTGATTTCAGCATCGTCCAGCGGGCCTGCTCGGCCTCATTGGCCGATTTCAGGGTCTGTGCCGAGGTGAGAATCCGGCCCGGGGTGTCTTTGGCCAGTTCGGTCAGCCGGGCCGCCTGATTGACCGCGTCGCCGATGACGGTGTACTCGAAACGGTCGTGGCCGCCGATATGCCCGGCCACGACTTTGCCGGCCGAGACCCCGATACCGCAGGCAAGTTCCATGCCGCGCAGTTCCTGCCGCAGTTCCCTGGCGGCAGCCAACGCCTGTCCGGCGGAATCAGCCAGCGGCAGGGGGGCGCCGAACACGGCCAGGGCCGCATCACCCTGGAATTTGTTGATGATGCCTTTGTGGCGGTGCACCACAGCCACCACGCGTTCGAAAAACTCGTTGAGGGCTTCGACCACTTCCACCGGGGTGTGGTTCATCGCGAAGGTCGTGGAGCCGATCACATCGACGAACAGCACCGCCACCCGGCGGTCCTCCCCGCCGAGGGTGGGCCGTTCCTCAAGCGCTTTCCGGGCGACCTCCGTTCCGACGTAGCGGCCGAAGATTTCCCGCACCCGCTGGCGTTCCCGCAGGCCCCGCATCATTTCGTTGAAACCGGCCTGCAGCACCCCGATCTCCGAGCCGTCATAGATGTCGACCATGGTGTTGTTTTCCCCGCGGCGGACTTTCCCGATCGCCGCCTTCAGCTCCAGGATGGGGTCGACAATCGAGGTCATCACCAGCATGGTGGCCACCAGGCCGGTGACAAGAGCGGTGGCCGACAAGGCGATGATGGCGGGAAGGATATCGGCGGCGTTGCCGCCGAAGAATCCGGTTTTCTGCCCCGCCACCATGAGCATCACCCCCATCATGGGGACACCGGTGGTGGTGATCCAGGTCAGGATCAGCCGCAGCCGTACCGGCGGCTCCAGGGAGGAATCCTCAAAGCGCCGGGCCAGGGCCGCCACCGCCACCGGGCGCATCAGCCTCTGGGCTTCCAGATAGGTCAGGGCGACAACCACAATGCAGGCCAAACCGGCGGTGACAGCCACCACCAGCGCCAGCCGCGGGTGGGTCATGGCCGCCACCGTGGTGACCACGGCAATACCGGCCAGCCACACCAGGGCCGCCAGACCCGCCTGGTAGACGGGAATCCGCAGCACCAGGTTGCGCACCATATTGCGGTCATGGTCGTCCGGGTGGCGCTGCCACCGCCACACCGGGGTGAACAGCCACACCGTGGCCCCCAGCATGGCGACAACCGCCAGCACAATGTAGAGGACACCGGTGATGAACAGGGGATCTTCCACCGCAATGGATCCGGCTGATTCCAGTGGCACCAGCACCCGGATGAACACCATGGTGGCCACCGCCCCCAGTACATTGGAGGTCAGCACCATCACGGCGTACAGCGGCCACGAAGTGGTCCACAGCCATGCCAGCAACCTGTTCACACGCGTCATGGTTTCCCACTTTATTCGTCCCCGCCGCCCGAGGTGGACCGGTCCTTATAAGGTGGTGGGTTGTGAACGAAAAAACCACCGATGTCTTCGTCCGAATCGCAGGCTCCCCGCAGGTGACCGGTCCGCTGCGGGCGGCGGCCACAGCGGCCAGGCAGCGGGCGGCGACAGCTGCGGGCGCCGGTGACGGCCAGGCGATGACCCACTCGTGGTTGTTCACCGGCCCGCCCGGATCAGGCCGCAGCGTGGCGGCACGGTGTTTCGCCGCGGCGCTGGTGTGCACCGACCCGTCGACCGTGGGCTGCGGGCGGTGCCGCGGATGTACCACGGCATTGGCGGGAAACCATGCCGATGTCATTACCGTGGTGCCGGTCGAACTGGTTATTTCGGTGAAAAGAATGCGGGAAATCATCCGGGAGGCCTCCGGGAAACCGGCGGTCGCCAACTGGCGGGTGATCATTATCGAAGACGCCGACCGGCTCAGCGACTCGGCGGCCAATGCCCTGCTGAAAACAGTCGAGGAACCCCCGGAGCGCACCGTGATCATCTTGTGCGCCCCGTCGACTGATCCCCTCGATATTGCCGTGACCCTGCGCTCGCGGTGCAGGCACATTTATGTGCCCACCCCGTCAGTCGATGATGTTGCCCGGGTGCTGTGTGAACGCACCGGTGCCGACCAGGGGCACGCCCGTTTGGCGGCGGCCGCCTCTGCCTGCCACATTGGCCGTGCCCGGCACCTGCTTGAATCAGTGGAGGCGCGCCGCCGCCGCGAAGCGGTCCTGAACCTGGCCGGGTCAATCACCCGCGGATCAGAGGCGTTTTTGGAGGTGACCCGGCTGATCACAACCATCGCCACCGAAGCCGATGATTCCCTCAAGGACAAAGAGGAAGCCGAAACCGCCAAGCTGCGGCTGGCGCTGGGATCGGATGCCACCGGCAAAGGCACGGCCAAAGCGCTGCGGGGAAGCGCCGGGGAATTCAAAGCCCTGGAGGAGCGGCAGAAAAAACGCCGCAAACGCTTCCAGTCCGACTGCATCGATATGGCGTTGACTGATCTTGCGGGTCTGTTCCGCGACAGCCTCATGCAGGCCACCGGCGCCACAGTGGAGCCGATGAACCCGGACAAAACAGATCTGTCCGGCATGCTGGCACGCAACAATTCCCCGCGGGCACTGGTGGAATGCATTGACGCGATCACCATCTGCCGGCAGATGGTGGCCACCAACACCCCGCCGGCCGTCGCCCTGGATGCGATGCTGGGCCGGATGCGGCTGGCAATGAACATCCGCTAGCCGACGCGTTTTTTCCAAACCACCGACCCATGATGTATATTCTGCAGCGGTGCTTTTCAACCGGCCAAACAACCGGCAGATTATCACCGTGCCGCCTTAGCTCAGTCGGTAGAGCATTTCACTCGTAATGAAAAGGTCGCGAGTTCGATTCTCGCAGGCGGCTCCACCACACCCCGGTTTCCCACCAGGAAACCGGGGTGTTTGCCGTCTGCCGGGGCACCACGGCAGCCACGGGGGATAACGGCACGGGACAACGGCAACCACCTGCCCGGCTCCGTCCCCCGCAAGATCCACCGGCATGCCCGCCCACCGGGGAATCACCCCCGAAAAATATCCGCCACGGCGGACGGGGTGGGAACCGTGCAGGTGACAGTCGTGCAAAACAACAGACGTCTGTTACACCACCCCCGGCAAAACGGCAGTCGGCATCCGCTGCGGGGCGTGGCATGCGGGCCGGGGCAGCGTCTGTTTGCCCCCGGGGTGGGTGCAGCAGGCAAAAAAACAACGCTTCCCCGCCGCAAGACCGGGGGCCACCGTGTGGTGGCCCGACCGTCTGTCTGTTCCGGGAAGCGTTGTGGTCGGTGGGCGTGCCCCACCGCTGTGGCGGGGGTGGGCGAAGCCGCTGGCCGCTAGTTGGCCTGCTTGTTGTCCTGCTGCGGGGCGATGACCAGCTCGTCGTAGTCGTTGCCGTCGGTGGTGCCCGGCTCGGTCGGGGTGATGTCCCCGGCCTCGATTTTCTCCAGCTGTTCGTCGATGGTTTTCGCCATCTCCTCCGGGGTGATGTTGCCGGGGACCGGCTGGTTTCCGACCAGGATCGTCGGGGTGCCGGTCATACCCAGGCTGACGGCGAACTGCCGGGAGTTGTTGATGTACTCGTCGTATTTGTCGGATTCGGCGTCGGCCCTGAACTTGTCCAGATCCGGGATTTTCGCTTCTTCGGCGAAGGCGACGAAGTCGTCGATGCTGTTGTTCGGGTGCCCGGAGACATCTTTGCTGGCCGCGTACAGGGCGTGCTTGAACTCGTTGAAGTAGCCCTGCTCGGCGGCGGCGCGGCCGGCGCGGGCGGCCGCCATGGCGGTCTCACCGTTGACCGGGAAGTCATTCCATTCCAGGCGGACTTTCCCGGCGGTCACGTAGTCGCTGATCACCGACGGCTCAACGGCGTTGACGAATTCGGCGCAGAAGGGGCATTCGAAGTCGGAGTATTCGACAATGACCACCGGGGCATCAACGTCACCGATGGCGAAGGGATCGGTGTCCATGCGGCGCGCCAGGTAGGCGATGTCCTCGGCTGATTCGACCGGTTTCGACGGACCCCACACCGTGGCGTCGTAGCTGCCGTCCTCCAGGGCCACCGGGGCGAAATTGCGTTCCGGGGTCACCCGGCCGTCGGCGAAAATACCGGCCGCAATGATCACCGCGATCACGGCGATGATGATCCAGCCCAGCGGCCGGGATTTGGATGCGGTGCTGTCGGTATCGGGGGACTGCGGATTGTCTTGTGAGGGGGTCGTCACCTTGTCGCTCCTAGGGTCGCGGGCATCCGGCGCGGGTACCGGGCAGTGGTGACGGAAAAACCATCGTCATTGCCCGGGGGCCGGATGTGGGCTGCGCGCGGATCACACACGGCACTGTCGTTTGTGCCGGTGCGCGCCCGCGCGGTGACCCGCATGGTCGATTGTCGTAGAAAACCCCGCCGGAAAAAGTTGCTGTACCGGGCACGCCCGTGCGGTTGTTCACCAAAGGCCGGGGGTATCTGTCGGTTATGGTCGAAAATAAGGGCGCTGCCGGTTTTTTGGAAAAACCGGACGCCGCCCCACCCATTGTGCACGATCGGTGGGGCGGCGGTGCAGCCCGGGTGGGCATGCGCGGTGATCTAGTGGCCGGAGCCGGTGGCCGGCGGGCGCACGGTCGGCGGATCATCGGCGCCGGGGGTGGCCGGCTGGCTGTGGTTGATGTCCGGGTAGTTGTCCTCCGGACGCACCGCTGTGGTCAATGCCATGGCCCGGGCCAGCCGGGCGTAGCGCAGATCCTGTTCCCGGAATCTGATCCAGGCCGACAGGGTGGTGAAAAAGAAGGCCACCGTCACCGCGTACAGCAGCAGATCCGTGCCGCGGGACACCCCGACGAACCGGGCCACCACGGTCAGATCATCCGGCCGCAGCACCGCCCAGAACGCGGCGAGAACAAAAATCACGAAGCCGATTTTCACCCCGGCTTTCGCCCGGGCTTTGCGCCGGTTGGTGAGGAAATACACCACCAGGCCGATGGTTGCGACAACCAGCAGCAGCTGGATGAAAAACTGTCCCATAGTCGGTGTGCTGTCCCTTGCTCGTGGTTGGTGGTGCCCGTCAGATGCGGCGGGCCAAAAGCCCGTCGGCCAAAATATTGACCCCGTTGATCAGTGACTGGCCTTTGCTCATCGAATACTCGGTGTAGAGGATATCGACCGGGTGCTCGCCGACCGCCCAGCCCTCCTCGTCGATGCGGGAGACAATCTCCGAGGCATGGCTCATCCCGTTCATGCGGATATTGAGGTGGTCGGCGACTTTTTTGTTGAATACCCGCAGCCCGTTGTGGGCGTCGGTCAACCCCAGGCGGCGGGTTTTCGGGCTGAGCAGCACCACGGTTTTCAGCACCAGTTTCTTGATCCACGGCACCTGGTCGGTGTCGCGGGCATGATCGCCGAAGCGGGTGCCGACAACAATGTCGAGCCGCTCGTTTTTCAGCTTCTCCAGCATGGCGAGCACATCTTTGACCTGGTGCTGGCCGTCGGCGTCGAAGGTGACGAAGTATTTCGCCCCCGGCTGTGCCCGGGCGTAGTCGATGCCGGTTTGGATCGCCGCCCCCTGGCCGAGGTTGACCGGATGGTTGACCAGGTGGGCGCCTGCCGCGTGGATGCGCACATCGCAGTCATCGGCCGAGCCGTCGTTGACCGCCACAATATTGGGGAAGGTGCGCCGGGCTGAGGCAATGACATCCCCGATCACCTGGGCCTCGTTGTAGCAGGGTATGACAAGCCAGGTGTCGGCATGGGGCAGGTCAGACGGGGTCGGCATGATGGTTGATCATCCTATCAATCCTTTATCTCCTGAACAGTGCCGTGTAGGCGTGTTTGAGAAGTTTCTTCGGCAGCAGCCGGTAGCCGGTGCGCGCCACCAGATTCACTCCCGCCCGCACCGGCCCGATCAGGCCGGAGTCGACGAGGGTTTTCTGCATGGCCCATTCACTGGCCATGACATCTGTGCCGGTGCGGCGGGAATGCACCTCCGGACTCATGCGGAAATAGGTCAACGGTTCCGGCAGGTTGTGCAACCGCCAGCCGCCGGCAATCAGCCGCACGAAAAGATCGTAGTCCTCCATTTTCGGCACATCACGGTAGCCGCCGACATCTTTGACTGCGCTGGTGCGCATCATGCAGGAAGGATGGTTGACCGGGGAGTTGATGGTTGCGTAGCGCACAATATCGGGGTGGTTTTCGGCCAGCCGCCTGATACCGACGACATGGCCGGTGTCCCCCTCGAATTCGGCCAGGGCGGTGCCCAGCACACTGATGCCGGGGTGGCGGGCAAGAAATTCCAGCTGTGTGGCCAGCCGTTCGGGGCAGGCGATGTCGTCGGCGTCGAGCCTGGCGAGCCAGGTGCCGGTGACATGGTCCAGGCCCTGCCGGCTGGCGGGCCCCGAGCCGCGGTTGTCGGGCAGCGCCACCACTGTGGTTTCCGGGTGGTGGTCCCGGAAATCGTCGATGACCCGGTGCAGATCCCCGCCCACCGGGCCGTCGATGACGATGAGGATCTGTTCCGCCGGGCGGGTTTGGGCGGCCAGTGAGTCCAGGCATTCGGTGAGCTCACGGGCGGTGTTTTTGTGGTAGACGGTCACCATGACGGTGCAGGTGTCCTGCCGGTGACGGGTGGGCGGTCGCGACTGGTTCATGTGTGTGACAGGGTCCTTTCGTCTTTCACAATGGCCGGAAGATGGACGGCAATACCTGCGGCAGGCCCCACAATAAGCGCCACCGGCACCGTTGTGGCCAGACCCAGCGGCAGCATGAGACAGGCAAACGCCACCGCGGTGGCGGTGATCCACCCGGCCACATAGCGGCTGTGCCTGCCGGCCGCCAGGGTGGTGGTGCCGGTGACCATCAGTATTCCGGTGGCCGCAGCCCCCAGGGTGAGCACCCCCAGCACCGGGCCGGGCACCTGCATATCGGGGGCGAACAGCAGCCGCATGATCCACGGTCCGATCAGCCAGGCGGCCACGGCGCCGATGATTCCGATGGCGGCGACAAGGGCGACCGGGACGGCGATGCCGCGGCCCGGCTGGTCGGCGTTGTCGACGAAGCGGACAATCAGCGCCGACTGGAAGCGCTGCAGGGGAACCAGTATCGGCGCTCTGGTGAGCATCACCGCCAGCATGATTCCGGCCACCGTCACCCCGCCGGCCCCGGCCGGGGTGTGTTCGCCGGTGGTGGCTTTGATGAAAGCGGGAAAACCGGTGATCATCAGCGCTGTCGCGCCGGTGGCGGTCATCGCCTGCAGGCTGCGCAGCCACAGGGTTGCCGCATCCACATCCACCGGCGCGGCCAGTCCCGCCCGGGCACGGCTGCTGGCGGCCAGAATGCCCACCCAGGTGGCGGCCCCGATGACGGTGGTGATGTAGAAGGCGGGCAGGGCCGCCCCCGCCATCCAGGCGACGGTGATCACCACCAGCCTGATTCCCGAGTCAACGGCCACCAGCCAGGCGAATTCGTCCCACAGTTTCAGCCCCGAGACGATACCGGCGACCACCGCCTGAACACAGTAGCTGGCCAGCCCCGCCGCCATGAGCGCAATCGGCAGGGCTGTATCCCCGCCGGTGACAAACCCCATCCACCACCAGCCGGTGGTGCACACCACGGCAGCCAGCACAGCGGCAAGGGTGGCGGCCACGGCCACCGGGCGGCCGGCCCCGGCGGGGTGGGTGTCATCTGCCCCGGCGCGGGCGGAGACCGCCCGGGTGGTTTCCTGCATCAGCCCGTCGATCAAGCCGGTGACGGCGAAAAACACCGACCAGTAGGCGATGAACACACTCGCCTTGTCGGCGGGCAGCGCCCAGCTGGCGATGTAGAGGATCACAAAGCCCGACAGGGCGGCGAAAGCTGTGGCCCACGACAGTTTTCTCATTGTTGCCCGCGCCCGGTCCGACTGGCCCCGCCGGGAAACCCGCCGGGGGTGCGGGGGCGTGGGTCCGCGGCCGCACCGGGATCACCGGGGTGGCCCACCGGGCCCGTTCCGCCGGTGGTGGCCGGCCCGGGGAAGGGGGGAAGCCCCGGCTTTTTCGTCCACGCATCCCACAGGTTTTTCAGCTCAGCGTGGCTGACACCCGCTTTGTCCGCCCCGCCGAGGAAAGCGGTGAACACATCGACCGGTTCAACCACCGAATGCTTGCCGGAGGCGACGTATTTTTTCACCGCCGCAAAAAACGCCGCATCACCCAGCAGCTGCCTGATCGCGTGCAGGGTCAGGGCGCCGCGCTTGTACACCCGGTCGTCGAACATGAGGGCCGGTCCCGGTGCGGCAAGAACCACATCCTGGGGCAGCCGTTCAAGGATGCGGTAGTGGCGCAGCGCATGCCCGGCGGCGGGAAGACCGGCGGAATGCTCGAACCACAGCCATTCGCTGTAGCAGGCGAAACCTTCGTTGAGCCAGATGTCATCCCACTGGGCCAGCCCCAACGAGTTGCCGAACCACTGGTGCGCCAGTTCGTGGGCGATCAGCCGCTCCCAGGTGCCGTCCCCGGTGGCGTGGTTGGCGCCGAACACCGACAGCCCCTGGGCCTCGACCGGGATGTCCAGCTCGTCGCCGGTGACCACCACCTGGTAGCTGTCGAAGGGGTAGGGGCCGAACAGCCCGGTGAACACTTCCAGCATCTGTGCCTGCTGCGCGAAATCGGCGGCCACCGGTGCGCTGATCTCGGCCGGATGCCACAGGGTGACCGGAATGGTTTTCCCGGTTGCCCTATCGGTTGCGGGGGCAAGCTCGGTGGGGGTGTAGCGGCCGGTTTGCACGGTGGCCAGATAGGTGGCCATCGGATACGGCATATCGAAGGTGCGGGTGGTCGTGGAGCCGGTGCGTTTGGTGGCGCTGACCCGGCCATTGGCGATGACGGCAAACGGGCTGTCGGCGCGGACGGTGATGGAAAACGTGGCTTTCTCATCGGGGGTGTCATCGCAGGGGAACCAGCTTTTCGCCCCGCACGGCTGGGAGGCCACCAGGGATCCTTCGGTCAGTTCCTCCCACCCGAGCCCACCCCACGGGGTGGCCACCGGCTGCGGGGTGCCCCGGTAGGTGACCATCAGGCTGAATTCGGTGTCGGCCGGTATCTCCCCGGTGAAGGTGACCGTCAGTTTCCCGCCGCGGTGCCGGAACTTCGACACCCGCACGTTCGCCGCCGGCCCGGTCACGGCTGCCTGCACCTTCGTCACCGTCATGGTGTCGGCCAAATCCAGGGTCAGCTGGTTCAGTGCCCGCCAGTTGTCGCAGTCGAGGGTGGCGCGGCCGGTCAGCCGGTTCGGCACCACCCGGTAGGTGAGATCCAGGTCGTAGTGGCGCACATGGTAGCCCAGGTTGAACGGAACCCGGGTGTAGGAGTCGGTGGTGCCCGGTATCGGGCTGGTGCGCAGTCGCCGGTCGGTCACGCGGTGTCCCCTTTGTCGCTGGTGGTCAAGGTGTGGGTGAGCCAGGTGAAAATAACGGCCTCCAGCCGGGCGGCCTGCGCCGGGCCGGTGGCCCCGCCGTGCCCGCCGTCGGTGGTTTCCCGGTACAGCACCGGCTGGCCGGCGGCCTGCAGGGCCGCGGCAAACAGCCGGGCGTGCGCCGGATGCACCCGGTCGTCTTTGGTGGAGGTCGTCACCAGCGCCGGGGGATAGCTGCGTTCCGCCCTCCCGGCCACATGCTGCAGCGGGGAGTAGGCGGCAAGCGCCGCACAGTCGTCCGGATCATCCGGGTTGCCGTACTCGTCAATCCACGAGGAACCGGCCAGCCACGTGTGGTAGCGCAGCATATCGGTCAACGGAACCTGGATGACGGCCGCGCCGAATTTTTCCGGGTACAAAGTCAGGGCCACCGCGGCCAGCAGCCCCCCGTTCGAGCCGCCCCTGACCCCGATCTGGGCGGGGGTGGTGTAGCCGCGGCGCACAATATCGTCCAGGACCGCCTGATGGTCCTCGAAAACTTTGTGCCGGTTTATCCCGGTGACGGTGGAATGCCAGTCGGGGCCGAATTCGGCGCCGCCGCGGATGGTGGCCTGAACAGATAAAAACCCCTTGTCCAGCCACGCCATGCCGCTGCCGGGCGAATAAGCGGGAAGCAGGGAATGCTCGAAACCGCCGTAGGCGCCCACCAGGGTCGGCTGCGGCACCGGCCGGCCCCGGTCATCGGTGACCAGTCGGCCGGTGATGAAATAGGGGATACGGGTGCCGTCGGCACTGGTGGCCCAATGCTGCCGCGTGGTCATCCCGGCGGTGTCGAACCAGCCCGGGGAGTGGCGGACGACCTGGCCGCCGCCGCCGTCGGCCAGATCAAACCGGTGCAGATCAACCGGGGTGAGGAAGCTTTCGGTGGTGACGAACAACTCATCATCGACGCAGGCGTCCCCCGCCCAGGCCGACACCCGGGCGGCGGCGGGAAGGGAAAGCTGACGCTGCTCCAGCCCGGGCTGATCCGGGTCGATCACCCGCAGACAGCCGGACACATTGTGCAGCATGGCCACCACAATGTAGTGGGCGGTGAAACACACCCCCTGAAAAGCTTCCCCGGGCCCCGGATCGGCGATGACCCGCGGGGTGCCGGTCCCGGCGAGCAACCCGCTGAGACTGACCAGCCCCGCCCCGCCGGCCGGGATGCCGGCGTAGGCGGTGCGCGGCATGAGCACCGCACGGTCGCCGAAAACAGAGACCTCACAGTCGTGCGGAACCGGAATCCGGGTCAGGGTGCCCGCCAGATCACCCACATAGGTTTCAGAGGTGAAAAACCCGATCTGCCGGTAGACAAACACCCGCCCCGGATAGTCGGGATGGGTGTCGGCGGCAGCGGACACCACCAGATCACCGGTGGTGGCTTCGGTAAATACCGGCGAGTCGGCCAGCGCGGTGCCGCGGCGCCACAGGTGGATGCGCGCCGGGTAGCCGGCCGGGGTGACCGAACCGGTCCCGGTGTCGGTGCCGATCAGCAGGGTGTCACGGTCAACCCAGCTGACACTGGTTTTCGCCGCCGGGACATCGAAGGGATCGTCGGTGACAAAACACAGCGAGTCCAGGTCGAATTCGCGGATCACCACCGCGTCGCCGCCGCCGCGGGATAATCTCACCAGCGCCCGGTCACAGTCGGGGCGGCGCACATGCGCCCCCCGCCACACCCAGTTCTCGCCGTCGGTGGACGACAGGGCATCAATATCGAGCAGAATCTCCCACTCCGGGTCCCCGGCCAGCCAGTCCTGCCTGCCGGTGCGGCGCCACACCCCTTTCGGGTGTGTCTCGTCGCGCCAGAAGTTGTAGATCATCTCCCCGCGGCGGGTGGGCCAGGCGATTTTGTCCGCCGAGGTCATCATCGACAGCAGCCGCCGGGAAAGACCCGCCACATCGCCCATGCCGGCTACCGCTTGATCGGTGGCCGCCGACTGTGCGGTGGCCCAGTCCAGTGCCTGCCCGCCGGTGATGTCCTCCAGAAAGGACATGTCGGTCCCGTCTGCGCCGGTGACGGTGGTGACGATCCCGGGGCAGGGGTGACCGTGGGTGTGCTGCTGGTTCATAACCACCCCAGTCTATCGGCCGGGCCGGGCGGCGGGGTAGCGGGCAGACAACAGCCACCGGCGCCCGGGCATGATCTGCCCGGGCGCCGGTGGCCGCCACCTGTCACCGTGCGGTGGAAAAAGAAAAAAGTGTGCGTTTTACCGGGTCCAGCCGAAGGACCGGGTGATCACCGGCCAGGAGGCCCGCAGATCATCTTCCCAGTAGCCCCACGAGTGGGTGCCCACCGGACGCATGTTCCAGTCGGCCGGGATCCCCGCCTTGTCCAGCTTGGCTTTCAGGTCGTGGGTGCAGCGGTTGACGGCGGTTTCGATGATGCCGCCGTTGACGACGTGGATGAACACCTGCAGCGGGTCACCGTGTTTGGTGAACGGGGTGGTGAACAGGTCATGCGGACCCGCGTAGCCGGTGCCGGCCGAGATGTACATCTGCTGGCCGCGGAGTTTCTCGGCGTTGAGCAGGGCATCGTTGTAGGCGAAAGTCGGGCCGCCGACCGGGCCCCACATCATCTCCGGGGTGGATTTACCGCGGTTGAGGGTCATCCGGAGGTATTCCAGGGGAGCACCGGCCGAGGTTTGGGCACACCCGGAAAAAGACCCCACCATGTCGTAGAAACCGGGATGGTGCTGGGCGTAGAGCAGGGTGGTGGTCGCCGACATCGACATGCCGAGCACCGCGCGCTGGTTGTTGGCGCCGAGTGCTTTCTCCAGCGGGCCGGGCAGCTCTTTGGTCATGAAGGTCTCCCACATCTGCCGTCCCCCGAGGAACGGGGAATCGCCCACCCAGTCGGTGTAGTAGGAGAATTTGCCGGACATGGGGATGACGACCCAGACATCTTTGTCCATGTAGAAATCGACGATGTCGGTTTGTTTCACCCAGTTGGCGTTGCCTTCGCCGCCGTCACCGCCGTTGAGAATGTAGACGATCGGCCGGGGGACGGAATTGTCCCGCGGGGAGATGACAAACAGCGGGATGTCGCGGTCCATCGACGGGGAGTAGGCCCAGTATTCGTGCAGGCGATCCGGGTTGGCGTTGATCTCGTCACGCCACTGGGGCTGGCGGCCGTAGACGATGCGCTCGCCCTTGTCGACGTGTGCCTGCGGGATATCCCCGGCGTGAATATCCGCGGGGGTGCCCGCGGCAGCCACCGGGGCGGCCACGACAGCGCCCGCCGTTATTGCCAGGGCCGCCAGCGGGGCGGCGAGTTTAGTGAGGAAAGTCATGGTCTGGTGGGTCAACCTTTTCTTGAGGAATGCGTGCCGGATGAGGACAGCCTGGTGGATGAACAATCCCGCGCGTGCGGGAAAACCGCGCGCCGGTTGCCCGGAAAGGCAGGCAATGGTTCTGCTGCCGACTACGTCGTACGGGCCTACACAAACGTTAACACTCCACCAGCGTCCACCCGGCGCAGGCAACCGCCGCAGGGGGGTGGGCGGCCGCTGCGCGCGTCCCCGCCGACCGGCGGGTACCACCGGTCGGGTAGCGCGGGCCGACTAACGGTTCTCCCGGCCGGAATCCTCCCCGGCCCCGGTCTCTGCATCAGTATCTGTCTGCGCACCGGTGCCGCCGGCTGGATCACTGTCGGTCCCGGTCTCGGTCCCGGTCCCGGTGCCGGTCGCGGCGGTGGTGGTGCCGGGGCGGGCAACCGGATGCGGATCAGCCCCGGCGGCGGCTTTCCAGATGCTGTCGACGGTCTCGGCGGTCACCGCGGCGGGCCCGGATTCGGAGCTGGTTCGCGGGGATTGCGGATCCATGCCGAAAGCCCGGGCGAAGGTGGGCCAGGAATCAACCAGATCCTGCTGCCAGTAGCCCCACGAATGCGTGCCGGTGGGCCGGAAGTTGTAGTCGATGTTGGTCATGCCCAACTGGTCGGTGCGTGCTTTGAGATCATGGGTGCATTTGTTGACCCCGGCTTCGATCAGCCCGCCGGTGATGACTTTGTTCAGCAGCCCCATGGAACCGGTTTTGTGGGTGCCCCAGCGGATGTCGTGGGGTCCCATCAGCCCGGTGCCGGAGGAGATGTAGAGGTGTTTGGTTTCTTTCAGCCGCGCCGCGTTGAGCAGCCCGTCGTTGTGGTTGAACCTCTCCCCGCCGACGGGACCCCACATCTGCTCGGGGGTGGCGTTGCCCCGCTCCAGGACCAGGCGCACATATTCGTAGGGAAATCCCCGGGAGGTTTCCGCGCAGCCGGAAAAAGAGCCGACCGCATCATAGAAACCGGGATGGTGCTCGGCGTAGAGCAGGGTGGTGGTCGCCGACATCGACATGCCGATAATTCCCCGCCGGGAGGAAGCCCCCAGCTGCTGCTCCATGGGGGCGGGCAGTTCCGTGGTCAAAAAAGTCTCCCACATCTGCACCCCGCCGAGGGACTCGTTGGGTTCCACCCAGTCGGTGTAGTAGGAAAACTGCCCGGACATGGGCATGACGACCCAGACGTTTTTGTCCCGGTAGAAGTCGATCAGATCCGACTGCGCCAGCCAGTTGGCGACACCTTCCCCGCCGTCACCGCCGTTGAGCACATAGACAATCGGCCGCGGCACCGAATTGTTTTTCGGCTTCATCACGAAAAGCGGCACCTGGCGGCGCATCGACGGGGAAAATGCGTAGTATTCCTCCAGCCGGTCGTCGTCGGCGACTGTGCGGTGCCAGGACAGCACCGGCCCCGGCGGCGTGCCCTTGATGACGGTGGCTGTGGCCCCGCCGGTGGGGGCCGCCGTCCCCGCCGACGCCGCCGGGGCGGTGGTGACGGCGGCCACCGCCAGCAGGCAGGCGGCGGTCAGGCAGGCAAGTGGTCGTGCGCTGTGAGTCATGGTTTTTTCACTATCAACGGCATAGGGATAAGGGCAGTGTCACCGGGCGGTGGTAACACTACATGTTTGTCTGCCGCCGACGGTGGTGCACCGGGACACCCGTCTCCGCGGGGCAAGCGCCGGACAGGGTGATTGCTTTTTTCAAAAAACCCCTGCCGGATGACGGGGACAGCATGCGGGGACAGCAACGAAACCGGCGGGGACCGGACAGTCTGGTTGCTGGAAAACAACACTGTCCGGCCCCCGCCGGTGGTGGTTGCGGGCCACTACGCCCGCGGGAAGGCTAGAAAATGGCGGGAACCGCGAACCTGACCGGGGCGCCGACCTGCCGGCCTTCAGCCGGGGTCGGCTGATCCTTGTCCGCCGGATTACCCGCGGCAGGGTCTGCCGGGGCAGGCGGTGCAGGCGGTGCGGGCGGTGCCGCCGGGGCGGGCGGCAGATCCGGAACCGGGACCACCGGCGGCGTGCTGTCGTCCCGGTCCGGGGCCGCAGGCTGGGCTGCCGCAGGCTGGCCGGTGGTGTCCGGGGCGGCGGGTTGTTCCGCCGCCGGGGGCTGCCCGGGGTTGTCGCTGTCGGGGCCGGGGGCCTGCGGGGCGGGGTCGGCAATCTCCGCCGGCGGGGCCGGCGGGACGGCCGGTGCCGCGGGCTGGTGCGGATTGTCGCCGATGGCTGCTTTCCAGATCTCGGTGACCGTGTCCGGGGTGATCGGGGCTGGCTGATCGGCATCACCCATCGGCACCGGGGCCCCCGGATCCTGGTCGAAGGCGCGGGCGAAGGTGGGCCAGGAATCGCGCAGATCCTGCTGCCAGTAGCCCCACGAATGGGTGCCGTAGGGGCGGAAGTTCCAGTCGATGCCGGTAATGCCCGCGGCATCGGTTTTCGCCTTCAGGTCATGGGTGCACTTGTTGGTGGCCGCCTCAATGATGCCGCCGTTGACGCCATGGATGAACAGGGCGCCGATATCGCCGTTGACGAAACGGGAACTGAGCAGATCATGCGGGCCGAGCAGCCCGGTGCCGGTGGAGATGTAGGCGTGCGGGGTGCCCTTCAGCCGGGCCGCGTTGAGCAGCCCGTCGTTGTAGTTGAAGGTCTCCCCGCCGACCGGGCCCCACATCTGTTCGGGGGTGGCGTTGCCGCGGTTGAGGGTGATGCGCAGGTATTCCAGCGCCAGCCCCCGGGAGGTTTCCGCGCAGCCGGAAAAAGAACCGATCGCGTCATAGAAACCGGGGTGGTGCTGGGCGTAGAGAATCGTGGTGGTCGCCGACATCGACATGCCGATGATGCCGCGCTTGCTGTTGGCGCCCAGCGCCTGCTCCAGGGGGCCGGGCAGTTCCTTGGTGAGGAATGTCTCCCACAGCTGGCGGCCCGGCCCGGGGCCGTCATTGACCCAGTCGCTGTAGTAGGAAAACTCCCCGGCCATCGGCATGACGATCCACACATTTTTGTTGGCGTAGAAGCGGGTCAAATCCGTCTGGTAGAGCCAGTTGGCCTCCCCCTCACCGCCGTCACCGCCGTTGAGCACGTACAGCACCGGCCGCGGTGCGGAGGTATCCGCGGGCGCCTGCACGAACAGCGGGATATTGCGTTTCATCGACGGGGAATAGGCCCAGTATTCAAACGACCGGCTGTTGTCGACGAAGCTGTTGGCCCACCGGGGCCGGTTGGTGCCGGCGGGGCGGCCCTCACCGGTGGCGGAGACCCGGGTCACGGTGGCGAGCGTGGTGTCACCTGCCTCCTGGGCTGCGGGAATACCCGCCTGGGCCGGATAGATGGCGGCGGTCCCGCCGGCCACCAAAGCGGCGGCAAGAAGCGGTGCGGCGAAGCGTTTGAGAACAGTCATGGGGTGTTTTCATCTCGTTGGTCGGCGTGCGGCGGGGTGCGGAATCATCCCGTCTCAGCAGATATGTCGCAGCCGGGTGGCGGGGTGTTAGCACCCGGCGGGAATGCTCCCCACCACTGCTGTGACACATGTGAAAATTGGGGCTATTGATACATAAGGTACAGAAAGTTGCCGGTGTTGAACAACAACCCCGCCCCGCCGGTGTGTCGCGGAAGCCGCCCACCTGCGGGCTGTAACGTTAGGCCGGACAACGGGTGACATATCCGTTACCAGCGTCCGGCCGGGCGGCCCCGTCCGGACAACCCCGATCCCCGACCCTTGAAGCGGAGCGCCCCCATGCAGTTTCTTGAACCGATCATCATCCAGATCAACACGGCACTCGGCAGCCTGATCAATGCCGGCTCATCGATGGTGAGCACCATCT
>NZ_JAFLEQ010000008.1:182383-228915 GCF_017307055.1 Corynebacterium mendelii
CTTTCACCGCCGCGGCCACTCCCGGTGGGGACGGCCGGAAAGTGTCCGGGAAAACACCACCGGCCACCGCCGGGGGCGGGCGCGTTTTTTCTCTCCGCACCCCGCCCGGGGGCACCGGGGTGCCGCACGAGATGACCGGCATCCGTATTCTTGGAAGGCGTGAGTGAACATTATGACGTAGTAGTACTCGGCGCGGGCCCCGGTGGCTACGTGGCCGCCATCCGTGCATCACAGCTCGGCCAGAAGGTCGCTGTGGTGGAAAAACAATACTGGGGGGGAGTGTGTCTGAATGTGGGCTGCATTCCCAGCAAAGCTCTGCTGAAAAATGCGGAGCTGGCCCACACCTTCAACCATCAGGCCGACCTGTTCGGGATCTCCGGGGATGTGACATTCGACTTCGGCAAGGCGCACGCGCGCAGCCGCACGGTCTCGTCGAACATCGTCAAGGGTGTCCACTACCTGATGAAAAAGAACAAGATCACCGAATACGATGGTCTGGGTTCCTTCACCGACGACCACACCATCGTCGTCTCCGACGGCAAGGATGACGGCAAGGAAATCACCTTCGACAACTGCATTATCGCCACCGGTTCGGTGGTGCGGTCCCTGCCCGGCGTGGAAATCGGCGGCAATATCGTCTCCTACGAGCAGCAGATTCTCACCGACGAGCTGCCGGGGAAAATCGTCATTGTCGGGGCCGGTGCGATCGGCATGGAGTTCGCCTACGTTCTGGCCAACTACGGTGTCGACGTCACCATCGTCGAATTCATGGACCGGGTGCTGCCCAACGAGGACGCCGACGTGTCCAAGGTCATCGCCAAGGAATACAAGTCGATGGGCGTGAAACTGCTCACCGGCTACAAGACCACCGAAATCCGCGACAACGGTGATTCCGGCTGCGAAGTCGACGTCGAGAGCAAAGACGGCAAGAAAAACGACACCCTTGACTGTGACCGGGTGATGGTCTCGATCGGTTTCGCCCCCCGGGTCGACGGCTTCGGCCTGGACAACACCGGTGTGAAGCTGACCGACCGGGGCGCCATCGCCATCGACGAGCGCATGCGTACCAATGTCGACCACATTTATGCCATCGGCGATGTCACCGCCAAGCTGCAGCTGGCCCATGTGGCCGAGGCGCAGGGCGTGGTGGCCGCCGAAACCATCGCCGGCGCAGAGACCATGGAACTGGGCGACTACATGATGATGCCGCGGGCAACCTTCTGCAACCCGCAGGTCGCCTCCTTCGGCTACACCGAGGAAAAAGCCCGGGAACTGGCCGCCGACCGCGGCTGGGACGTCAAAGTCGCCACCTTCCCCTACTCCGCCAACGGCAAAGCCCAGGGGCTGGGCGAACCGGCCGGTTTCGTCAAAGTGGTCGCCGACGGTGAATTCGGGGAACTCCTCGGCGCCCACATGGTCGGCTCCAATGTCTCCGAACTGCTGCCCGAACTGACCCTGGCGCAGCGTTTCGATCTGACCTGCGAGGAAATCGGGCGCAATGTCCACACCCACCCGACCCTGTCGGAGGCCATCAAGGAGGCCTGTGAGGGCATCGGGGGCCATATGATCAACCTGTAGGTTTTTTGGGCAAAGCCGCCGACAAAAATACCTGCCCCTTCCCCCCGCCCCGGACCATTCGGGACGGGGGGCCTTTTGTCTCAATATGGGGGTAATTTGCAGGTCAGGTCCTGTGTTACCTGCGGCACACATGCGGTATCAGGTGAGCTGGTCAGGGGGTATTTTTCCGCCTGCGAGACGGTAACGTATTGGTAACGGTTGTTGGTTTTTGCAGGAATTCCTCTTCCAGGGGTACCCGGGCGCGCACAATAAAAGACACCGCCAGTGGCACACGGACAACCGGATTACGGCTCTTTCCGTACAAAAAGGCGCCACAGGCTTTGCGCACCCGGCCCGATGCGTCGACGAGGCTGAGTGCACCAGTTTCGGTCCCGAGGAGGAAAGTCGTTGAGTGCTGCCGCTGCTGGCACAGCCAGCAAAACTAACACCAAAGACGTCGAGGCCATCCGGAAACGCAACAAAATGTGGGGTATCAACACCCTGTCGCTGTTTCTCGGGCTGGCGATCTGGTGGGTTCTGCCGTATCTGGGGGTGGTGCTGCCGACCCCGCCGGAAGTCCTGGAGAAATTCATTGAACTGTGCGCATCGGGGTTGTGGTTTTCCGATGTCGGCGCATCCCTGGCCCGCGTGTTCTCCGGATTCATTCTGGGAACCCTGCTGGCTATCCCGGTGGGCTTTCTCATGGGCTGGTATTCCATTGCCCGTGGTCTGCTCGAGCCGTGGATCCAGTTTTTCCGTACTGTCCCGCCACTGGCGATGATCCCGCTGGTGCTGGTGCTGATGGGGATCGGCGAGATGCCGAAAATCTTCGTCATCTTCCTGGCCGCCTTCCTGTCGTGTGTGATCTCGACCTTCCAGGGTGTGATCAGCGTCGACAAAACCCTGATCAACGCCGCCAAAGTGCTCGGCGCCGGTGACGGACGCATTTTCGCCAAAGTGGTGGTTCCCGCATCCACCCCCTTCATCCTGGTGGGCATGCGCATCGGTTTGGGTTCCGCCTGGGCCACCGTGGTTGCCGCGGAACTGATCGCCTCCCAGGGCGGCCTGGGCTACCGCATGCAAAACGCCCAGGTCTACCTGGATACCGCCACCATCATGGTGTCGCTGATCACCATCGGCGTGTTCGGTTTGATCATGGACCGGATTCTGCTGTTCGCGGAAAACAAACTCACCGGCTGGCAGGAACGCCGCTAGAGGCGGAAAGGGGAAGAGAACAAAGATGCTTGATCCGAAGAAAATCTCGATTCAGGACTGCTCGAAGGTATTCCGGCTGGGCAAGGAAACCTTCACCGCCCTGGACCATGTGTCCCTGGACGTCGGCGAAGCCGAATTCGTCACCGTCGTCGGCCCGTCGGGCTGCGGTAAATCCACCATGATGAACCTGCTGGCCGGGCTGGACACCCCCACCACCGGGCAGGCCCTGGTCGACGGCAAACAGGTCGACGGCCCCTCCCCGGAGCGGGGAGTCATTTTCCAGCAGTACGCCCTGTTTCCGTGGCTGACCGTGCGGCAGAACGTCGAATTCGGTCTGAAGGAAATGGTCAAGGACAAAGCGGAACGGCGCAGCATCGCCGAGCACTACATCGAGATGGTCGATTTGAGTGAATTCGCCGATGCCCTGCCGAAGATGCTGTCCGGCGGCATGAAACAGCGCTGTGCGATCGCCCGCGCCTACGCCGTCAACCCGAAAATCCTGCTGATGGATGAACCATTCGGCGCCCTGGATGCGCTGACCCGGGTGCAGATGCAGAACAATCTGCTCAAGACCTGGCAGCAGGACAAGCGCACGGTGCTGTTTATCACCCACGATGTCGACGAGGCCGTCTTTTTGGCCAACCGGGTGGTGGTGATGGCCGCAAGGCCGGGCCGCATCTACGACATCATCCCCATTGACCTGCCCTATCCCCGTGACGACGAGATGAGGCTGTCGCCGGAGTTCGCCACCTTGCGCAACAAGATTTGGCAGGCCGTCTACCACCAGGACGACAGCACCTATTCCGGCCCGCTCGGGCCGCAGAACCTGGGCTAACCCCGACACACAAGGAGAGACACCGTGAGAACAACCGCCAGAAAGATCGCTGCCGTCACCGCCGCGGCCGTTATGATGGCCGCATCCCTGACCGCCTGCGGCGACTCATCGGATTCGGCTGCATCCGACAGCACGGCCGCCTCGCAGGGGGCCGGCAGCGAGCAGGCCAAAGACGCCGACACGTCGAAGAAAGAAAAGATCGACGTCAACTTCGGCTACATCCCCGACCTCAACGGCACCGCCCTGCTGGCGATCGCCAAGGACCAGGGCCTGTGGGAGAAAGAAAACATCAACGTTGATCTCAAGACCTTCACCAACGGTCCGCTGCAGATCACGGCCCTGGGCACCGGGGATTTGGACTACGGCTACATCGGCAACGGCGCTTTCTGGCTGCCGGCCAAAGGCAACGCCGACATCGCCTCCCTGATCGCGATCTCCAATGCCGACCGGCTGATCGCCCAGCCGGGCATCACCTCGGTGGCGGATCTGAAGGGCAAGAAAGTTGGTGTCCCTGAAGGAACCTCCGGTGACACGATCCTGTCGCTGGCGCTGGCCAAAGAAGGCATGACCGTCGATGACATCCAGCGCATCCCGATGGATCCCACCGCGATCACCTCCGCTTTCGCCGCCGGTCAGATTGATGCCGCAGGCATCTGGTACCCGCTGGTGGAAACCATCAAGCAGCGGGTGCCGGATCTGGTTGAACTGGCTGAAGACTCCGACTTCGAAGACCAGATGGCTTTCCCGTCGGCGATCGTGATGCAAAAGGATCTCGCCACCAAAGACCCGGACAAAGCCGCCCGTGTGGAGCGGGTTCTCGCCCAGGCGCTGGACTACCGCAAGGAAAACCCGGACAAGACCCTGGAACTTGTCGCCGACATGTCACAGCAGCCGGTCGACAAGCTCAAGGGTGAGGCCGTTCACATCAATGTCCTGTCCTCCCAGGATCAGGTGGAACTGTGGAAAGACGGAACCATTGAAAAGTGGCTGACCGCCATGGGCGACTTCTTCGTCGAGAAAGGCAAAGTCACCAAGGACGAGCTGCTGCCCCCGGCAGAATACTTCCAGGCGGAGCTTCTCGAGCAGGCAGCGAACTAAACGCTGGATGGTTAAGGCCGGTGCCGTCCCCACCACCACGGTGGGGAGGCACCGGTTTTTCCTGTGCGTTGACCACCATCCCCGCCACCCGGTGGCGCACCCACCGCCCGGCGGGCCGGCAACAGACGTTTTTGTTCCTGACCCACACCCGTGATCTGCGGGAGGTTCGACCACAGCCCGGGTGGGGGACGGTGGGGGAGGGGTCACCTAGTAGGGCGCCACCCGGGAGGTGTGCGGATCAACGGTGATGGTTTGCCCGACCGCCGGGAACGCGCGTTGGGAGCAGTCGGTGCGCGAACAGGTCCGGCACCCGGGCCCGATGGGGGTGGCTGCTGCCGGGTCGGTGAAATCCAGGCCGGTGGCATAGACGGTGCGGTGGGCGTGCCGGGCTTCACAACCCAAACCGACGGCAAATATTTTTCCCGGCTCGGCGAAACTGCTGCGGTGGTGGCGCACGGTGCGGGAAATCCACAGATAGCTTCCACCGTCGGGCATGCGGGTGAATTGCCGCATGATCTCCCCGGGATTGGTGAAGGTTTTGTAGACATTCCACAGCGGGCAGGTCCCACCGGCCCGCCCCAGGTGCAGACCGGTGGCTGACTGGCGTTTGGACATATTGCCGGCCCGGTCGACCCGCACAAAGGTAAACGGCACACCTTCCCGGCCGGGGCGCTGCAGCGTGGACAGGCGGTGGGCGACGGTTTCATAGTTCAGGCCGGTCATCGCCTCCAGCTGCTCAATGTCGTAGCCGCAGCCATCGGCCCGCGCCAAAAAATCCCGGTACGGCATGATGGTGGCGGCCGCGGCGTAACTGGCCAGTCCCTTAAGCGCCAGGGGCCTCGCCCCCGGGGCGCTGAAATGGTGGCTGTCGAGCTGGTCGTTGACAAGCCCGGACAATTCCACCAGCGCCAACTCCGCGGCCAGGCGGAAGGCCCGCTGCCCCTCGGACAGGCCGGCGGTGAGAATGATCTGGTTGGTGGCGCGGTCGAAGCGGTGCAGGAAACCGGTGGGTTGCGGGGCGACAGTGGTTGTGATGCCGTGGTGGAAAAGCCGGTCGGTCAAGCGGTCGGCCAGCCCGCCCGGCATCCCGGAGTGACCCATCTCGCAGGCGATCTGCTCGCAGGCGGTGTCAATGGAATCGAAGTAGTTGCGGTGGGCGTAGAAGAAATCACGGACCTCTTCATGCGGCAGCGCCTGCGGGGCGGCGTTCGAGTGCCCGGAAAAAACCTCCGCCTCCCGCACGTTGCGCAGCCTGGTGTGCAAATCGACCAAAACATGCGCCAGCGCCGGATGGTCGGCGGCCACCCGGATCATCTCTTCCACCCGCCCCGGATCCAGCCGGATTTCCGGGTCGGTGAGAACCTCACGCACCTCCCCGATCAAACGGGAATTGCTGTCCCGGCTGACGAAGGTGGGGTCAATGCCGAAGACTTCCGTCACCTTCAACAGCACCGGCACAGTCACCGGCCGCACATCGTGCTCGATCTGGTTGACATAGCTTGCCGACAGCCCGAGGGCCTGGGCGAGCTCCGCCTGGTTCAGCCCCCGCTCCTGGCGCAGCTGTTTGAGCCGGGAACCGGCATAAATTTTGTCCATGATGCCGTCAAGTGTAAATGCTGTGAAGCGTCGTGAAGTGCACTTTGCATCAGTTTGCTAAACCGGGATGCGGCCGGGGCCGCATTGCAGCGGGGGTGGGCGGCTGTTGTGGGGCCGGCCCCGGCCGGGCGGGCCGCCACCCGGGCCTTGCATGGCTGCCCTAAAAAAGAACACCAATCACAGTAGTGTGATTAGTTTGTGCAGCAGGCGGGGCTTTTTTGGGGGCTGTTTTTTTATCATCCGGACAGGTTGCCGCTGCGGCATTTCTTGGCGGCGCTTCAGGCTCGGCCGGCCGGGCAAACCGGCAACCCCAACTTTCGGTTGACACAGTATGGGGTAATTAAAAAGTGGCCTTAGCTGTCACGCCGCCCGCGGATGAGAAATCGTCTGACGTCGAAGTGAATTTCTGTTTAGTGGCCTGAACGGGGCAAACGTGCCCCGGGCCTATGAACAAAAATGGTAAGCCTACCCTTCAACCTATAAAAAGGGGAGAAAAACACCTTGTGTCGTGCGTCACCTGACACGAATTTGAGTGGTTCCTGGCATGTGCTGCACCGTACAGTTAAAGCGACACTGGAGGTGCCATGACTGTAAAAGACATCGATCGTGACTCAATCCGTCACGGTAAAATTACTGAAAAGCCGCTGCGCGACAAGCCGGGTTTCCCCACGTGGGCAATGAAGCTCACGATGGCGATCACCGGCCTGATTTTCGGCGGCTTCGTGCTGGTCCACATGATCGGCAACCTGAAAATCTTCATGCCGGAGATCGCCGATCCCGCCAAGCACGACGGTTTCCGCTACCACATCGACGAGTACGGGCATTTCCTCCGCACCGTCGGTGAACCGCTGATTCCCGAAGAGGGTGTGCTGTGGATTTTCCGCATCACCCTGCTGGTTTCGTTGATCCTGCACATCTGGTGCGCCTTCGCCCTGACCGGGCGTGCCCACCAGTCCCGCGGCAAGTTCCGCCGGAAGAACCTCATGGGTGGCCTGAACTCGTTTACGGCCCGCACCATGATCGTCACCGGCGTGGTTCTGCTGCTGTTCATCATCTTCCACATCCTGGATTTGACGATGGGCGTGCAACCGGCTGCCGCCGCCGGCTTCGAGCACGGTGCGGTCCACCACAACCTGGTGGAATCCTTCAGCCGTTGGCCGGTGGCCATCTGGTACATCCTGGCGATGGTGGTGCTGTTTATGCACCTGTCCCACGGGCTGTTCACCGCGGTCAGTGACCTGGGTATTACCGGTCACCGCACGCGCGCCGTCCTGCTGTTCATCTCCTATCTGGTGCCTGCCGCCGTGATGGTCGGCAACATCTCGATCCCGTTGGCCGTGGCCTTCGGATGGATCAGCTGACCCAGGTACAAGGCACGTAAGAAGGAATAACAATGAGCAACCACGCAAAAAACGAAGCCATCGACTTCACCGTGACCGACTTCACCCAGCCGGCCAGCTGTGTGCCGGATGTCCGGATCGGTTCGATTCTCGACGATCACGGCCCGAAGCATGTCCGCATGCGCGAAGCCTGGGATGACCAGAAGGACCACTACAATCTGGTCTCCCCGCTCAACCGCCGGAAGTTCCGGATTCTGGTTATCGGTACCGGCCTGGCCGGTGCGGGTGCGGCTGCGGCGTTGGGCGAGTTGGGCTATGACGTCAAGGCGTTCACCTACCATGACGCCCCGCGTCGTGCGCACTCGATTGCCGCCCAGGGTGGCGTGAACTCCGCCCGCGGCAAGAAAGTCGACAACGACTCGGCGTACCGCCACTGCAAAGACACCGTCAAAGGCGGCGACTACCGCTGCCGGGAGATCGACTGTTGGCGCCTGGCCTACGAGTCGGTGCGCGTGATCGACCACATGAACGCCATCGGCGCCCCCTTCGCCCGCGAATACGGCGGCACCCTGGCGACCCGTTCATTCGGTGGCGTGCAGGTCTCCCGCACCTACTACACCCGCGGCCAGACGGGCCAGCAGCTGCAGCTGTCGGCGGCGTCCGCCCTGCAGCGCCAGATTCACGAGGGCACGGTCGAAATCTTCACCCACAATGAGATGGTTGATCTGATTGTGGTGGAAGAAGACGGCAAGAAGGTGTGCAAGGGCGCGGTGATGCGCAACCTGATCACCGGCGAGCTGAGCGCCCACACCGGGCACGCGGTGATTTTGTGCACCGGCGGCTACGGCAACGTCTACCACATGTCGACCCTGGCGAAGAACTCCAACGCCTCGGCGATCATGCGCGCCTACGACCGCGGCGCCTACTTCGCTTCCCCGTCGTTCATCCAGTTCCACCCGACCGGTCTCCCGGTCAACTCGGAATGGCAGTCCAAGACCATTTTGATGTCGGAGTCGCTGCGCAACGACGGCCGTGTCTGGTCGCCGAAGGAACCGAAAGACGACCGGGATCCGAACACCATTCCGGAAGAGGAACGCGACTACTTCCTGGAGCGCCGCTACCCGGCCTTCGGCAACCTGGTGCCCCGCGACGTGGCCTCCCGCGCCATCTCCCAGCAGATCAACGCCGGTCTCGGTGTGGGCCCGATGCACAACTCGGCCTACCTCGACTTCCGCGACGCGATCAACCGGCTAGGCAAGGACAAGGTCAAGGAACGCTACTCCAACCTGTTCCAGATGTATGAGGAGACCATCGGCGAGGATCCCTACACCACCCCGATGCGTATCGCCCCCACCTGCCACTTCACCATGGGTGGCCTGTGGAGCGACTTCAATATGATGACCTCGATCGAGGGGCTGTTCGCCGGCGGTGAGTCCGGTTGGACCTACCACGGTGCGAACCGTCTGGGCGCGAACTCCCTGCTGTCGGCCTCCGTTGACGGCTGGTTCACCCTGCCGTTCTCGGTCCCGAACTACCTGGGTCCGCTGCTGGGCACCGAGCGGCTGGCGGAGGATGATCCGGCCGCCACCGCCGCCATCCAGCGCGCCCAGGCCCGCATCGACAAACTGATGGGCATCCAGGGCACCCACGGTGCGGAGCACTTCCACCGCAGGCTCGGTGAAATCCTCTACTTCTCCTGTGGTGTGGCCCGCAACGTCGAGGATCTGAAAAAGGGTATCGACAACATCCGGAAACTCCGCGAGGACTTCTGGTCGGACCTGTTTATCCCCGGCGGCAAAGAAGAGATGAACCAGCAGCTCGAGTACGCCAACCGGGTGGCCGACTACATCGACCTCGGTGAGCTGATGTGCATCGACGCCCTGGACCGCGACGAGTCCTGCGGCGCGCACTACCGCGACGACCACCTGTCCGACGACGGTGAGGCCGAACGCGACGACGAGCACTGGTGCTTCGTCTCCGCGTGGGAGCCCGGCGAGAACCACACGTTCATCCGCCACGCAGAGCCCCTCGCCTTCGATTCCATCCCGCTCATGACAAGGAACTACAAGTAATGAAACTGCATCTTGAGATCTGGCGTCAGGCAGGACCCAACGACGAAGGGCACTTCGAGTCCATCGACGTTCCCGACGCTGTCGAGCAAATGTCCATCCTGGAGCTGCTCGACCACGTCAACTCCGGTCTCGTCGAGGCCGGGAAAGAACCCTTCGCTTTCGCCTCCGACTGCCGTGAAGGCATCTGCGGCACCTGTGGCCTGTACGTCAACGGCCGTCCCCACGGACCGGAGAAAAACAAGCCCGCCTGCCAGCAGCGTCTGTACAGCTACTCTGACGGCGACACCATCAAACTGGAGCCGTTCCGCTCCAAGGCCTACCCGGTCATCAAAGACATGATTGTGGACCGTTCCGCACTGGACCGGGTCATGCAGCAGGGCGGTTATGTCACCGTCAACGCCGGCACCGCACCGGATGCCGACACCCTGCACATGAACTTCCAGACCGCGGAAGCCGCCCTGGACCATGCCGCCTGTATCGGCTGCGGCGCCTGTGTCGCCGCCTGCCCCAACGGTGCCGCGCACCTGTTCACCGGCGCGAAACTGGTTCACCTGTCGATGATGCCGATGGGCAAGGAAGAGCGCGGCAAACGCGCCCGGCAGATGGTTGACGAGTTGGAAACCAACTTCGGCCCCTGTTCGCTGTACGGCGAATGCGCCGATGTCTGCCCCGCCGCGATTCCCCTGACCGCTGTTGCGTCGATCAACAAGGAACGCGCCCGGGCCGCTTTCCGCGCCAAGGACGACTAGGCCACGACGGTTCGTCCACCCCGGCGGCATGTGCGGGAGGCTGCACACACCGTATCCCCCCTTCCCGCCGCCGGGCTGGCCCCACTGTCTCCCACAGGCCGGCATGACCGGTTTCGTGTGCACCGCCGGCGGCGGATGGTTTCCCACCCGCCCCCGGCAGGCCACCGTAGCAGGCAGCCACCTCCAATGCGGTTCCCCGGCACCATCGTCACCAGGTGCCGGGGAACTGTCATCTTAGCTGTGTGCCCCCGGACCGCCGGGAGCGCACCGCGGTCTTGTTCCCACCCGCCGGAGGCTTCACTATTTTCCCGTTATGATGCGCGTTTCCGGCGCAGACAAACTATACTGTTACTAGCCGTATCCATGATCGGCACCGCGCCGCGGCGCACAGCGGACAACCGGATACAGCACCTGTGACAGATTCACATCCATCAGGCAGTCGGCCGGTCCAGCCGGGACGGCTGCGATGGGCCGATGACGATGTAAGAAAGGGCGACCCCAAGGACATGTCTTCCCACGCAGCAGCGGACAACCGCGACGCCACCTACCCCGCTTTCGACGGCGAACCCCACTACCTGGAGGGCTACCGTCCCTCCTCCTACGATTCCCCGCACTCCTCGTTGAATTTGGCGGGAACCTGGGTTGGTATGGGACTCATCCTCAGCTCGGTTGTCGGTATCGGCATCTGGGTTTTTGCCCTCGGCGCGAAAAGCGTCGGCTCCCAGGACAGCTGGGGACTGTTCACCATCATCGGTGTCATCTTCATGCTGGCCTGCTGGATCGTCGGCGCAGCGTTGATCCACCACTCCCGCCGCCACTTCCGCGCCTACCGGGCACGCACCGGGCGGACGATGTAGCAACCCGGTAAAAAACCGGTTGCCGTCACGCCCTGCGGACCGGGTCCTCCGGTCCTGTCGCACCCCGGTGGACCGCCGGATGGAAAACCCCGACCACACACCGGCTGGACGATATCTGCCACAGCAGTCGTGTCTGACCGCTGCACCCCTCCCCACGAGGCGGCTGCAGCGGTTTTTTCATATCTGCAGTTAAAAAAAACAACACCGGACAGGCCACCCCGCATGTCGGACACCGCCCTCACCGACACGTGTGTTCCCACCTATCCGGGGGAGAGGTGTGTCACAGGCGGCGCCCCGCGGCCGGATATGGCCGGTTGTGCGGCGGGCGCCGGCCGGTGGGGCCGCTAGGGTGGGCGGGCATGTCGCGAAATATTATCTATGTGCTCATGACCATTCTCACCGTGTTGGTGGCCGCCGGGTTTTTCAAAGCGGGGCTGGCCATGATGTGACGCACCCGGCGTTTCGCCGGGGCTCCGGCGCTGCCCGCCGGTCGGCGGGGTGCCGGTATCCGGGGCACCGGCGATGGGGATAATGGTTGCATGGGCGCCGATTACCGCAACAGCAACCCGAAACCCGCACTGTCGACAGTGCCCGGCCCACCGCCGGCCGAACAGGCCCGCCGCCGTGACGAGCTGACCCACCACAAGCGGCTGGCCTTGGGGCTGCTGATCGTGGCCGCGGTGGTCTACATCGCCTGCCAGGTCATCGCGCACACCGCCGAGCTGGGGGCCGGCGCCAGTTGGTGGGTGGGGCTGATCCGCACCGGCGCGGAAGCAGGCATGGTCGGCGGCCTGGCCGACTGGTTTGCCGTGACCGCTTTGTTCCGGCACCCGTTGGGGCTGCCGATTCCGCACACCGCGATCGTGAAAACGAACAAGGACCGCATCGGCCGGTCACTGGCCGGATTCGTCGGCGAGAACTTCCTCAACGCCGAGCTGATCATTGACCGCCTGCAGAAGATGAACGTTCCCACCGACATCGGCAGGTGGCTGGCCACCCCCGGCAATGCCGAGCTGTGCAGCCGGAAAGTCGGGGAAGCCATCGTGTGGGCGGTCAACAACACCGACGAGAAAGAAGTGACGGCCATCATCAAGTCGGCGGTGGTCGACAAAGCAGCCGAACCCGCCTGGGGCCCGCCCGCGGGCCGCCTGCTGGAACAGCTGATCGCCGAAGGGCACACCGAACCGGTCATTGAACAGTTCGCCGCCTGGCTGCACCGGCAGGCCCTGCGCAACCCGGGGTTTTTCGACCGGATCGTCGACGACAAACTGCCCGGTTGGGCGCCCGGATTCATGCACACCATCGCCGCCGACAAGCTCTACCGGGAAGTCATCGGCTTTACCGAGCAGATCGCCACCGACCCCACCCACGAGTTCCGCCGCCACCTGGCCCGCATCATCGCTGAATTCGCCGATGATCTGCAGCACAACGACCGCACCATCGCCAAGGTTGAACAACTCAAACAAGAGGTCCTGGCCAGCCGGGCGGTGACCGATCTCCCGGCGGTGATGTGGCAGTCCATCGCCGGCAACCTCAACACCCAGGCCAGCGACAGCACCTCGCTGCTGCGCACCAAAATCACCGCCTGGCTGGTGACATTCGGCAATGCTTTGCTCGATGACACCGCACGGCGCAGGTGGCTGGACACCCTGATCACCAAAGGTGCCAGATTCATCACCGAAAACTACGGTGACAATCTCACCAGCCTGATCAGCGACACCATCGCCGGCTGGGACACCGACGAAACCGTCGACAAAATCGAGCTGATGGTCGGCAAGGACCTGCAGTACATCCGCATGAACGGCACCATCGTCGGCTCCCTGGCGGGTGTGGCCATCTACCTGTTGTCCTCCCTGGCGGTCCTGGTGGCCGGTGCCTGAGATGCCCAACCTGGGTTTCCCGGCGGCGATCACGGCGGCTACACTGGTCGGACGCGGCCGGTGACCACCGGCTGGGCCGATACAGTCAACGACCAAATTTTTTCGGTGAAAGGCGGGCTGAGCCACATGAGCGACATCATTGCCTACATGTTCCTTCTCCGGGGGGTGATCCCGTACATTTTCGCCGTCGCCGGGGCCATTGGCGCAGCCCAGATCGCCGCCACCCGCGAGGATGCCTTTGAAGCGGCCAACCGCAAACCCAAATGGTTCTGGTTCGCCATGGTCGCCGGTTCCTCACTGGCGATGGTTTTGGGTGTCTGGCTGATCAACATCATCGCCCTGGTGATCCTGGGCGTCTATTTCTTCGACGTGCGCCCCCAGATCAAATCGATCCTCGACGGCAGTAGCTCCTGGTAGGACAGCACCGGCCGCCAACACTTCACGCAACACCACCAAGCCTGCTCCCCGCTGTGCGGGGCGCAGGCTTTTTGCGTACCCGGCTGCCGGTGCGGGCGCCGTTGCACCGCGGGGCGGGGACATGCCTGATAAGACAGCGCGCGCAGGTGGTAGCACTGTCATTCGGGCTGTGCCGCATCACTGCTGCTTATTTTCCAAGCTGTGCGACACCCTGGGGGAGCTGACATCCGGGCTTTTTAAAGCCGAATCCGGATGCGCCGGCCACACAGCGCCCGGGGCGGAGGCACCCCGCCTTCTTCCATCTTCCCCACGGAAGTGCCGGATCAGTTGTCCGCGGGCGCACACGGCACCAGCGGCAGCGAATTCCTGAGAGATTGACAGCAAAGGTAAGGCACTGCTACTTTTCTTATCGAGGGAACAGTCGATAAGGGGAGCAGGGAAATGACCAGGCGACGATTGTCCAAAGAGGAAAGACGAAGTCAGATTCAGCGGGCAGCCGCAGACATCATCCTGGAAAAGGGCTACGAGGCGACCACGATGGATGACGTCATCGAGAAAACGGGTATGTCCACCGGGGGTGTCTACCACTACTACAAAAACGTGCACGACATCTTCTTCGACATCATGTCCGAGGGCCTTGACTACGCCGAGCACCGCAGCTTTGGCAATGAGCCGAAAAACGCGGGGACCTTCATCAACTATCAGATGGAAAAAATCTACGACGACAACGAGTACAAGGAACTTTTTTCCATCCTGCTCCAGGGACTCGGCCGCAATGCTGAACTGCGGGCGATGTACCAAAAACTGAACCGCAAGTACGGAAGTATCGTGCACAGCGGTCTCGGGGGGAGCGGGATTGCGCCGGAGCTGTTGGAGGACCGTTTTCTGGTCTTTTTCGTTCACTCGCTCATGTTGGGCTACCAAGCCTTCGCACCACTGGGTGCGAAAGAAGAATTCAACGACAACAAAGACATCGTCGAAAAAATGCTCACCGTCTACGTGGAAGAAAAACTTCGGGAAAAAGGAGAAAAACAGCCATGAAGTTGAAAGATATCGTTATCGTCGCATTGCTTTCCGTCGTCGGCTTTGTCCTCAGCATGGCTGCCGGAATGGGCACGCAGGCACTGGGCACGTTCGGGGTATTTGTGCACGTCTCACTCGGAAGTATCCTGGTTGGCCCCATTTACTTTGTGATGTGCCACAAGGTTCCGGCACGTGGTGTCGTGGTGATCTACTACACCCTGGCCGGCATCATCTACAGCCTTATCGGGTTTGTGCCGATGCTCCCGGTCATGATTGCAGCTGGCCTGGTCGGTGAGCTTTGCATCTGGAGCCGTGCCAACTACACCGACGATCTGCGGCTGGGAATTTCCTACGTGGCTTCACAGGTGATCTACGCTCTCCACGGGTTTTTCTTCATTCTTGTGCTCGGGGTGGAAGGCCTGGTCGATACGTTTCCGAATCTGTTCACCGAGGAGGCTGCCCAGCACGTCAAAGACACGTTCTTTGATCCGGCAACCATGGCGATCATCCTCGTGATTGAGCTTGTTGCCGCCTCGTTTGGTGCGTGGCTCGGCAGTGTCATCAACGCCAAGTTTTTTGACGGCACGGGTGAACGGGAAAAGATCCTGTCATGACGGTCACTGGCAGTTGTCCTCCAAAACTGCCGGTGAAACCAATCACGATCGGCGTACTCATTGTGGTCTACACGGCCATTGTGTTTTTCAGTTCAACGCTGCTCTATGTGATGATGCTGGCCTTGAGTTTTATGCTGCTTGGTCTGCTGCGGGGAAAGACAACACTACTGGCCTATGGGCTGGCGTACGGGGTGCTGTATGCCGGGGTCCGGCTGACTTCGGAGTTGTTGCCCATCACCGGATGGATCGGTTCCGTCTACACCATGGCGCTTATCGCCATGAAACTCTATCCGTTGTGGATGCTGGCTGCCGTGCAGGCCAACTACGACACCTCCGTGCTCATCCACTCGTTGAAAAAGCTCCGCCTGCCCACCGGGATGTGCATTGCGGTGGCGGTGTTCTTCCGCTTCGTTCCCGAATACAAACGCTATCTGCTCGCTATCCGGGAGGGAATGCGGGCGCGGAACATCACCCCGAACCCGATGCACCCGGTGGGGGCTGTTGAGCTGTTTCTGGTTCCCCTGATCTACAAGGCACTCGAAACCGGGGAAATGTTGACCTGTGCACTGATCACCAAGGGGATCGACTACGACTGCGAGAAGACATCGTATGTTGATCTCGGTTTTTCCTGGCGGGATGCTCTCGTGCTGGCCGCCGGTTTCTCACTCGCGGGAGGTGCACTATGGCAGAATCTGTCCGCGTTGGTTTAAAACAGTTTTCCTACGCCAACACCACAATTGTCCACGATATCGATCTGGTGGTTGAACGCGGCGAGTGCATCGTGCTGACGGGATCCTCGGGCTGTGGAAAAACCACTCTGATCAGGCTTATCAACGGTTTGATACCGGCTTTGTATGACGGTGATGTCGACGGGAGCATACATATCCGTCAGCGGCGGATGGACGAGTATCGACCGGGTGAAATCGCGAAATATGTCGGCAATGTCTTCCAGAACCCCAACGACCAGTTTTTCTCCAAAACCGTCGAGGGGGAAGTTGCGCTTATCGGGGAAAACATGGGGATGCCCGTGGGCAAGCTGCGGCACCGGGTCGACTGTGCGCTGCACCAGACAGGGATTGCTGCTCTGCGCAACAGAGAAGTCAGACAACTGTCCGGGGGACAGAAACAGAAGGTGGCTGTCGCCTCGACCCTGGTGTTCGACAGTGGGATTCTGGTGTTGGACGAACCCTCCGCGAATCTTGACTACACGGCCACCCACCAGCTCGGTGACATACTGGGCCGGCTGAAACAGCAGGGAAAGACCATCATCATTGCCGAACACCGGCTGGCTTACCTGGCGGGCCTGGCAGACCGGGTCGTTGTCATGGAAGCGGGGCGGATCAGCGACATTATTCCCGCCGGGGAGCTGGCACACGGGTTGGAACGCAGGCACGGCCTTCGCTGCCTCAACGAGGACAATCTCACAGCCCTGATGCCGCCACCGTCCGGTGAGCCTGCGGTGACGGTGGACAATCTCCGGATTGACAACGGTTCGTATTCGTTCCCGTCGTTGGTTGACTTTGTGGTGCACCGCGGTGAATGCATGGCGGTCATAGGTGACAACGGGGTCGGGAAAACGACGTTGGCCAAACAGCTCAAGGGGCTGTTGCCCTTGCGGCAGGGGCGCACAAGCTACGGGCAACGGCAACGCGCACGGCGAAAAAATGTATCTATTGCGCTGCAGAACTGTGTCGATATGTTTTTCAGCGAAACCGTGGAGAAAGAACTGATCCCCCGGGACAAAAGAAACGACCCGGATTATCTGGCACGCGTGAAACAGTATCTGATCGATTTCGAGTTGTGGGACAAACGCACCCTCAACCCGCATGATCTGTCCGGTGGGGAGAAACAGCGCCTGGCTGTGCTCATAGCTTTGCTTGAACCATCTGAATTGGTCATCCTGGACGAACCCACCGCGGGATTGGACTACCGGCGGATGGTTATTGTTGCCGACGCGATCAGGGAAAAAATCATCACCACCCCGGTTATCCTGATCACCCACGACCTGGAGTTGCTGTACAGAACCTGCAACACCGTTTACATGCTGTCGCGCAAGGGAAACAGCAAACACCCTGTCAGCGGCAATGAACGCAGGATCCTCGAGTTTTTCCAACACGCCGGGAAAAAGCTCTGACAACACCGGCACAGGAGTCGGCGCCACCGTGATGAAACAAACAGGGCGGCACCCCACAGGGATGGGTGGGTGCCGCTGGTTTTTTCGGGGGTGACACGATTGCGCGCACCCCGACTGAAGCGGAGTGCGCGTGGTGCGTGCTAGTCCGCCATCACGGTGGCCCATTCATCTTTGTGGTCGAGCATCATCTGCGCCTGTTTTTTCGCGCCCGCAAGATCGTGGTGGGCGCCCCAGCCGCACTGGATTTCGTTGGCGGCGGGAACCTCATCACTGGTGAGGATATCGCGGAAGGTGGCTTCCAGGATGGGGAAGAACTCATCGGGTTCCAGTCCGAGGGTGATGGCGTAGAAACCGGTGCGGCAGCCCATGGGGGAGAAATCGATGAGCTTGTCGGTGTGGTTGCGCATCAGTTCGGCGGTCATGTGCTCAATGGCGTGGATGGTCTCTGTTTCCAGATGCTCCACATTCGGCTGGGTGAAACGCACATCGTATTTCACCAGTTCGTCACCGCCGGGGAGTTTCTTCCGGTCGGCGATACGCACATAGGGGGCAGCCACTTTGCGGTGGTCCAGGTTGAAGGATTCGACGTTCATTTTCTTCTTGTCAGCCATGGTCTTCAGGCTACCGCCTGCAGGTTGTCTGCCGCGTGCCAGGCCCCGCCGGCAGCAGCCGCATCGTGACAGGTGTCAAGAAAAAGCCTGCAGCCGGAAATAAGCTGCAGGCCGGAAAACAAAAAGCCGGGTGGGGCTAGTCGAAGATGACCGTCCGGTTGCCGTAGACCTGCACCCGGTCTTCCAGGTGGTAGCGCAGGCCACGGGCCAGCACAATCTTTTCCGCGTCCCGGCCCAGCCGCTGCATATCGGACGGGGTGTCCTTGTGGCTGATACGGATGACATCCTGCTCGATGATCGGGCCGTCATCCAGGTCGCTGGTGGCGTAGTGGCAGGTGGCGCCGATCAGTTTCACGCCCCGCTGGTAGGCCTGGTGGTAGGGGCGCGCCCCCATGAAGCTGGGCAGGAAGGAATGGTGGATGTTGATGGCTTTGCCCTCCCACATCTCGCACAAATCCGGCGGCAGGATCTGCATGAACCGGGCCAGCACCACCGCATCCGGGTCATGTGACTGCACGATCTCGGATACCTTGTCGAAGGCTTTGCGTTTGCCGACCGCATCTTTCGGGAAGGGAATGTGGTGGAAGGGCACATTATGGTTTTCGGCGGTGCGGCGCAGCACATCGTGGTTTCCGATCACCGCGGCCACTTCCATCGGGTAGTCGTTTTGGTCGACTCTTCCCAGCAGATCATGCAGGCAGTGCCCTTCCTTCGACACCAGGATCACGGCTTTTTTCGGCCGTGCCGTATCCCACACCCGCCAGCGGACATTGTGCCCGAGTTCTTCGGCGATCTCACCGATACCGGTGGTGAAATCATCCACCGGGATCTCCAGGCTGTCGGCACGGACTGCCTGCCGGGTGAAAAACCAGCCCGAGTGCGGGTCCGTGAAATAGTGGGCCTCGACGATGCAACCGCCGGAGGTGGCCACATAAGAGGCCAGTTTCGCCACGATACCGGTGGCGTCCGGGCAGCCCAGGGTGACAACGATCTGTCGTTCAGCCAGGGGGGAAGAAGATTCGATTGCATTGCTCGTCATGCCAGATGATCCTAGCCAACAAACCCCCGGCGCCATAACCTGCCCCGGCATCCTTTTACAGTGGTGGGGCAACAGCAGCCGGGGATGGGAAGAAAAATATTTCGCAGAAAGGTGGCGCCGGTGGCCGCACACAGCAGTCCGTCAGAGGTGGGAGCACATGTGGTGTGCATCTCCGACAGGTCGGCCCGCGGGGAGAGAACCGACACTTCCGGTGCGGCGGCGAAAAGGATTCTCGCCGCCGCCGGTTTCCGGCTTGACCCGGTGACCATCGTCCCCGATGATCCGGAACGTATCCGCGGCGCTGTCACCCGGGCGATTGACGGTGGCTGCACGGTGGTTGTCACCACCGGGGGAACAGGCATCGGCCCGCGGGATGTCACCTTTCCGGCACTGTGCGGCATCATCGACTATGAACTTCCCGGCATAGGGGAGAAGCTGCGCCGGATGGGGGAGGACGCCGGTGCCCCGGGCGCGGTGCTGTCCCGGGGTTTCGGTGCGGTCATCACAGTCAACGGCAGACGGGCTTTGCTGGTGTGTGCCCCCGGTTCCACCGGTGCGGCCACAGATGCCGCCACACTTGCAGCCGCCATCGCCCCGCATGCCGTCGATCAGCTCACCGGCGGCGACCACCACCCACCCGGCACCTGATCAGCTGGAAACAGAAAACCCCGTGTTTTAGAGTTTCCCTAAGACTTGATACCGTGCCGATAACCGTCGCCTTCGCTTGATTCCCCTTCACACCCCAAGGAGCCGTTGTGACCGTTGTTCGTGCTGAAGTCACCGACAGCCCGCTTGATGTGGCCGCCCACATTGCTGCGGTGACCTCGGCTACCGCCGGTGCGGTGTCGACGTTCATCGGCACGGTCCGCGACCACGATCCGCAGGCGGAAGGCACAGTCACCGGGCTGGACTACGAGGCCCATCCGGCCGCCGGGGAGTTTATGGCCGCCATTGCCGGTGAGATTGACCGCGAGTGGGCCGACAGTGATGTACGTATTGCCGTCACCCACCGCCACGGTCACCTGGCGGTCGGCGATATCGCGGTGGTGGTCGCCTGTTCCTCGGCGCACCGCCGGGAAGCAATCGACGCCTGCAGCGGGCTGATCGAAAAAATCAAAACGGATCTGCCGGTGTGGAAAAAACAGCACACCGACACCGGATCCACCGCCTGGGTGGGGATATAGGTGAGCCGGATTCTACTGCCCACACCGACAGTCAAGCAGTCCCGAAGCGATGTCGTGTGGGATGGCAGCGACCCTTTTTCCGCGGGCCCGTTAACCGACCGTTTCGGCCGCGTCCACAGGGATCTGCGGATTTCGGTCACCGACCGCTGTTCGCTGCGGTGCACCTACTGCATGCCGGCGGAAGGCGTTGCCTGGCTTCCGAAAGCCGACATGCTCACCATCGACGAGATCGTGGAGGTTGCCCGGGCCGCCTGCCGTCTGGGTATTACCCAGGTGCGTCTGACAGGCGGGGAACCGTTGATCAGGCCCGATATCGTCGACATCGTCGAACGGCTGTCACACCTGCCCACCGACACCGGCACCCTGCGGCTGTCGGTGACCACCAACGGCCTGATGCTGCCCGGCTTGATCGATGATCTGAAAAACGCGGGCCTGGAAAGAATCAACATTTCCTTGGACACCGTCAATGCGGGCACCTACCAAAAACTCACCCGCCGGGACCGTTTCGCCCGGGCGGTCGCCGGTGTTGAGGCGGCCCGCGACAGCGGACTCAGGCCGCTGAAAATCAACGCGGTGGCGATGCGGGGAGTCAACGACAAAGAACTGTCCGATCTGGTGTCCTTTGCCATCGACCACGATGCGCAGATGCGGTTCATCGAACAGATGCCGCTTGACGGGGGACACACCTGGAACAGACAGAAGATGCTCACCGCCGATGAAATCCTTCAGGAACTGTCCACCCGTTTCGACCTGGAGCCACTGGACGGGCGGGGAAGCTCCCCGGCGCAGCTGTACCGGATTGACGGCAGTGACCACACGGTCGGGGTGATTGCCTCTGTCACCCGTCCGTTCTGCGGGGACTGCGACCGGGTGCGGCTGACCGCCGACGGGCAGCTGCGCAACTGTCTTTTCGCCCGGAAAGAACAGGATCTGCGCACCATCCTGCGGGATGGGGAACTCGATGAAAACGACCGGCAGATGGCCATTGCCCGGGTGCTGCGCGGTGCGGTGGCCGTGAAAAAACCGGGCCACGGTATCGATGAGCCCGGTTTCATTCAGCCCGACCGGCCGATGTCGGCCATCGGCGGGTAGTTATCCGCCGGCAAAAGGCGGCAGTACATCAACCACCGTGTCATCACCGATGGGACGGTTATCCCCCATCGGTACCCGAACCCCGTCCACCAGCCACGACGACTGCTGGAGAACCCGGGAAAAACCATCGCCGAAACTTTTCTCCAGCTGCTGCTTTAGGCCGACAAGATCGGTGGCGGGGACAGTCTTTTCCCCGCACCGGGCCGCTTCTTTGGCGGCGGCGAAAAAACGCACGGTTGCCACGGAAAAATCAGTCCTCCTGCTGCGGGGAAAACTCCAGGGCGGCCTTTTCAGCCACTTCGACTCCTTCAGCCACTGACCCAAGCTGCCCGCGGCCGGCCGCCAAACCGACCATGAAAGCGGCGATCGGCGCGCCGGGCCGGACTGCCTGGTGGGCCACTGTTTTGGTCATGCCGAGCAGTTGTTCAAGCGGCACATCGGCAGGGTTGACACCGAGTTTTTCCCCGAGAAATTCAACCCAGGACCCAAGATCGGGATGCATGGACACGTTTGTCCCCTTCAAAAAGATCGACATCAATAAAGCTTTTCACCGACATGGTAGTACCGGGAGATGGTAAGCCGCAGTGGTCCTAAAGACTGTGAAACAACTTGAACAACACCCAGCTGTCTGCCCGCGTGCCGTGGTTGAAAGCGCCACTCCAGACAAAATCGGGTTGCTGTGAGTCTAATTTAGCTCTGCGCACTCTAAAATACGGAGAGCCTGTTATATCTATCAGCGTGTGCTTTGCGCACAACAGGCTAACCCCAGCGTCGAAAAACTCCAGAATAAAATGTGGAAGATTTTAGAGGATATTAGAAACCGTGGTGCTGGCAGGATGTGGCCACCAAGCACGAAAGCCCCCGCGTGGTGGCGAGGGCTTCAGCAATGTGGAGTTGCGCGCACAACGCAATCTCTACAGCTTCAAAATAACGGGCATTGCGGTTTCTAGTCACCAAGTTTCGTGATTTTTCATGTCCGAGAGCCTCTCACGGGGTTTACACCCGAGCGCACGAATGTGGTGTCTCTGAATGCCCACTTACTGTTAGGCGCCAAGTTATTGTGGATGTGTAGCGGCACATTTTTTTTCGAAAGGCCGCGAAGTGGTGGAGCCTGCCGCCGGGCGGGTGTCGTGTGTAAAAAAATCAGCGGTACGGCCGCCGGTTGCATGGGAAAGCCGCTCTGAGGGGATGGGATCGGTTTTTCAACCGGATCACTGGCAACGACCGGCGCCGTTTTTTGTCATGATTGTGCCCGCTGCTGTTTGTGGCGCTGTAGGTCTGTTCTGCCACGGGTGATGGCGTGGCGTTCAACATCAGCGGGTGTATCAATGTCGTCGGTGACGGTTGGGTCGACGTCAATCATCTTGAAGTTGATGGCTGCAAGGTGTTTTTTCAGCGAATCGTTGTCCGTGGCGCCGACAAAAGCTGCGGCAAGTTGGTTTAAAGGGGCGACGAAAGCGAGGAACTGGGTTCTGCCGCCGAAGACCAGCATCAGAGGTAACCAACCATAACAACCGACGGCATTGACGTCCTCCGTGCCCTTATCTACAGACCCGGTGACCGGGACGCCGTGAGCTACCAACGGGCCGAGGCTGATGGGGCGACCGCGCCCAAGCGACGACCCCGGTGTCGCCACCACCGATAACCTAGGTGGCCAAGGCAACAACACGCTCGGCTTGGTCGGTTTTGACTATTGGACTCGGCCACTAGCTGACCCCTAAAGTTAAGCGGGGGTAGGAACATTTCCACCCTTCTGTCGAGCTGGCACGCCGACCGATTAGCCAATAGAATTAACTCACGTTCTTGATTCTATTCCCCCAAAGATGGCAGTAAGGAGGCATCATGTCGGCACCGTTATTAACTCCCCGTTCAACAAGCGAGCTTCGTTCCGAACGTAACGGGGTTGAAAGAGACATGCTTCCCTATACCGTGGAGCTTTTGAGAAGACTCCGTGTAGCAGGTGCCCTCGAATTCAAAGAAGAGCAACTGCTCGACCGCTACGAGACACTTTCGTGGCTCATTGATGAATAGTCTCTATGGACTCCGATCAATTCGTTACTGAAGTTGATAAATTCTTTACCGAGATAAGAACGCTGCTCGAATCGACCCTCGAAGGCGAGACAAGAGTGGTCTTTTACTCAACCAACGAGGAAAAAAAGAGGGCAGCGTTTACCATCGACAAAACGCTCAAAATCGGTAAGCCACAATCGGACCGTCTCCATTTGAAGTGTGTATACCGCCTTTGCACTAATTCAACTGGCAACCACCTCGCCATCGAGTTGAGCACTTTCAAAGTCGAGTTCAAGTCAGTGAAGAAATTCGTTCCAGTTGTGCGATTCGAATATGACCGAAATGCGCGCAATAAACCCGCTAGCCATTTTCAGTTCCATGCTGATTCTGTCGAACTAGGCTTGTTGCTCGCGCGAGCTGGAAGATACAAAACCGCCGCCCAACAGCAAGATGTACATTTTCCAATGGGTGGCGACCGATTCAGAGTATGCCTAGAGGACGTCATTGAACTCTTGGTTCGAGAATTCTGCGCAGTTCCTAAAGAAAATTGGGAAAGCCTGGTTCAAAAAGGAAGGCAGAAATACGAACTCCAGCAAGCAGAGACAGTCATTAGACAGAACCTCGCACTTGCGATAAAGCTCTTAGAGAAATCGGGATATGTGGTTACGCCTCCAAACTCCTAGCCCTCCAATCCTAAAATTAAAATTAGGTGACCATCAACTCGCTATTGTGCCTTGTTAGGCGCCAAGTTATTGTGGATGTGTAGCGGCACATTTTTTTTCGAAAGGCCGCGAAGTGGTGGAGCCTGCCGCCGGGCGGGTGTCGTGTGTAAAAAAATCAGCGGTACGGCCGCCGGTTGCATGGGAAAGCCGCTCTGAGGGGATGGGATCGGTTTTTCAACCGGATCACTGGCAACGACCGGCGCCGTTTTTTGTCATGATTGTGCCCGCTGCTGTTTGTGGCGCTGTAGGTCTGTTCTGCCACGGGTGATGGCGTGGCGTTCAACATCAGCGGGTGTATCAATGTCGTCGGTGACGGTTGGGTCGACGTCAATCATCTTGAAGTTGATGGCTGCAAGGTGTTTTTTCAGCGAGTCGTTGTCCGTGGCGCCGGCAAAAGCTGCGGCAAGTTGGTTTAAAGGGGCGACGAAAGCGAGGAACTGGGTTCTGCCGCCGGAGACCAGCATCACCGGTTGACCGCCGCCCGGTGCAGCCAGTGACTGTGCCACTGTGTGCGGGTGAGCCCAGTCGCAGGCTGTCACCAGTACCGGGGTTGATCCATCCAGATCCGACAGTGCGTCCAGTCCGGCTTTGACCGCCACAGCCGGTCCACCGAAGCGGGTTTTTTCGACTGCATGCCGGGAACCCAGGACAGCGTGGGCCGTGGGTCCCACCACCACACCGGGGCCGGGAAAGTGGTGTTGAATGGCCGATACTGTGCGCACCACCAGGGTTTCACCGTCTTTTTCAAGCGCGGCTTTGTCGCATCCGCCCAGCCGTGAGCCTTTCCCGCCGGCCAGCACAATGTAGCTTGCGGTCACGTGTCGTCCGGACGGTGCCAGTCGCCGGATTTTCCACCGGTTTTGTGAATCAGTTTGATCTCTTCGATGGCGGTTGCTTTGTCCAGGCCCTTGACCATGTCGACAATCGCCAGGGCGGCCACACTGACGGCGGTCAGTGCTTCCATCTCAACACCGGTGCGGTCGGCGGTTTTCACCGTCGCTTCGATGGCCACGCCACTGTCGGTGACCTGAACATCCACACTGGCGCCGTGAACACCGATGATGTGGGCCAGGGGAAGCAGGTCGGCGCATTTTTTCGCCCCACTGATGCCGGCGATTCTGGCCAACGCCATCACATCACCCTTGGGAACTGATTCATCGCGTAAGGCTGCAACCACATGTGGTGCGCAGCGCACCATTCCCCGGGCGGTCGCGGACCTTACGGTGGGCTTTTTTTCGGTGACATCGACCATGCGGACATGCCCGCGGCTGTCGGTGTGCGTCAACTGTGTCATTGCGTGATCTCCCAGACTTCGACTGTGTCGCCGTGATGGACCGCATCGGTGGTGGCCGGAACAAAAGCCAGGGCCTGGGCCGCGGCGAGCCGGCCAACCAGATGGGAACCCGATCCCATGGCGGTTGCCGGTCTGACAGTACCGTCTTCGATCACCACCGGCATGAACTGGGCGCGGCCCTGCGGGCACTTCCAGGCCTGTGCCGCGGTGGCGGTGAAGGTTCTGCGCACCGGATCAGTGCGGCCCGATAAAGCATGCAGCGCCGGGCGGACGAAAGCCTCGAAAGAAACGAAAGCACTCACCGGATTGCCGGGCAGGCAAAACACCAGGGTGCCGTCGGGGGCGCGCCCGAAGCCCTGCGGTTTACCGGGCTGCATCGCAATTTTGTCGAAGCGGATGTCCCACCCGGAGCGTTCCATCTCCAGGCGGACCACATCGAAAGCACCCACAGACACCCCACCGGTGGTGATCACCACATCCGCCAAAATGGCCGCCTGCTCCATGACGTCGATGAATGATCCGTCGACATCGTCGGCATGGAAAGTAGCCGACAAGTCACAGCCGTTTGCCGCCACCAGGTTGGCGATCAGCGGGGTATTCGAGTTGTAGATTTGCCCCCGTTCCAGCGGACCGTAGCCGGGTTCGATCAGCTCACTTCCGGTGGACACCACCGCCACCCGGGGCAGCGGATGGACCGCGACTTCCTCCACCCCGCAGGCCACCAGCGCGGAGACCGCCCTGGCACCCAGCAGCTGCCCTTTTTCGGCAACCACTTCCCCGGCGTGGACATCCTCCCCGGCTTTCCTGATGTGGGCGCCGGGCCCGGGGGTGGCGGTCACCGTGACAGTCGACGGCGGTGTGCCGGTCACCGCCGTTCCCAGTGTTGTTTGTTCCAGCGGCACAACCGCATCCGCGCAATCGGGTACCGCCGCGCCGGTCATAATCCGCGCGCACTGACCCGGGCCGAACACCGGATTCGCCGGGGAACCGGCCGGAATATCGGCCACAACCTCAAGGGTGGCGGGAACGGACACAACATCCCCGCGGCGCACCGCGTAGCCGTCCATGGCAGAGTTGTCGAACACCGGCATGGGGGTTCCGGCCGTGGCATCTTCAGCCAGCACCATTCCCCGCACAGCCGAAGTGTCGGCGTACACCGGGGCAAGCGGCCGGGCACAGGCCATAATGCGGCGGATGTGGTCGTCAAGGTCAAGCAGGGCTGCCACGGGACACAAACTCCTTGGGGGAAAACAACCGGTGCGGTTGTTTTCGGATGGGAACCAGGAAAAGGAAAAAGAGAAAACCTACCTGCCCAGTGTAATTAAACGCACCGTTGAATCGGCGGTATCCCACACCTGCAGGCGGCGGTCAAGTATGGTTCCCGTACCGGTGACAAGTTTGACGACCTCCCCTGCCATGGCGGATCCGACCTGCCCGCACAGGGGTGAAAACGTGCCCTCCACACCACCCTGGCGCCCGGGGGCGGCCAGCACACTGTCCCGGTCAACAACATCATCAATGGTCGCACCGCCGGGAACAAACACGGTGCACATGCCGTCGAACGCGACCACACTTCCCCACACCAGGGCAAGACCCAACCGGGTGCAGGCATCGGCCACCGCGAAGCGGGTCGGCCAGTTGTCGGAGGTATCGACCACCACGTCGCTTCCCCCCAGCAGCCGGTCAGCATTATCCGCGGTGATTGTTTCCGCGATCCCGGCAACCGTCCCGCAGGGCATCATCGGCTGCAGTACACCGGCCGCCACCACAGCTTTCCTGTCCCCGAGATCAGCTTCCCGGTAGAGGGTCTGGCGGGCCAGATTGTGCCGCTCAACCACATCGTCATCGATGATCCGCAGCACCCCCGGTTCAGCGGCGGCAAGAAGCGTCAGCAACGGGCAGGCCAATCCGCCGGCACCGACCACCGTCACAGTCGATGAGGCGAGACGGTCGATACCCGCTTGCCCCCACAAAGGGCGGTGCCTGAACTGTCTTTCTGCCCGCGCCCCGGGGCTGTCCGGTTGATCAGGGTGTTTGTGGTGCATGCCCCAACCGTAGAACACCCCGGGCACGGCTGTGCGGCACGCCCCGTGTCCCCGCCGCCCACCCGGCACAAGCCGCCCGGAACGGCACCGGCGGTCTGATAGTCTCCGGGGCATGAGTTGTGAAATAGTCACCGGTGACATCACCACCATCGCAGCCGATGCCATCGTCAACGCGGCCAACACTGATCTGGCGCCCGGTGGCGGTGTCTGCGGGGCTATTTTTGCCGCCGCCGGGGCGGAGCAACTGGAACAAGCCTTAGCCGGTCTGGGCCCGATTGCCACCGGCGAAGCCGTGGCCACCCCGGCTTTCGGTTTGAACGCAACAATCATCATCCACGCCGCAGGACCCATCTACTGCAACCACACCCCGGCGGAAGCCGAACGGCTGCTCGCCGACGCCTACCGCAACAGCATTGAACTGGCGGCTGAGAAGGGATGCTCCTCGATTGCGTTCCCGTTGATCTCTTCCGGTATCTACGGGTATCCGAAAGACGAGGCACTCAAGGTAGCCCAACGAAGTATCACACAGGCGCTTGCCGACCGTGATATGAGGGTTATGCTGGTCCTCTACGGATAGATAAGCCGTGGTTTACCCGCGGGGTGCCGGCGGGGGGAGCTGTCAGTCATCCGCACAGCCCGCACCCTGAACGTGACCGGCGGCAACACCGGAATCGGCGCCGCCATCTGTCCGGCGGCCGGGCGCGCCGGGGCCAATGCTGTTGACGACTACATGTGCAATGACGCCGCCGCGCACGAGGTGGGGGAACAGGTCCGGCAGGCGGGCGGCAACGCCATTGCGGTGAAAACCGATGTCCTGCGGCCTGCGGAAGTGAAAAAACTGGTCACCACTGCCGTCGGTGCTTTCGGCAGGATCGATGTGGTGGTCAACAATGCGGGGATTGTGACCGGCAAAAACATCCTCGACTCCGACGAGGGGGATTTCAACGCGGTCATCGGCACCAATCTGAAAGGACCGTACTTCGGCTGCAAATATGCCGCCGAGCAGTTCATTGTCCAGGGATGCACCGCGGCGGATCCCGGAGTGGTGATCAATATCAGCTCCGTCCACGAATTTTGGCCGATGCCCGGCAACAACGCCTACTGTGTCGCCAAAGGGGGCTGCGGATGCTGGCCAGAAACGCCGGTGTGGAACTCGGTGGTCTCGGGGTGCGGGTGGTCAATATTGCCCCGGGTGCTGGTGATACCCCCTTCCACCAGCAGACTGCGGCAGACCCGGTGACATTGGGGCGGCCAGAAAAAAACCATTCCTCTGGGGCGTGCGGCCAAACCGGAACAGATCGCTGAAGCGGTCCTGTTCGCTCCGTCGGCAGCCGGGTCCTATCTCACGGCCACCACCATCACCGTCGACGGCGGAAGATCGGTCTATTCCACCGGACTGTAGAACACACCACCCGCCCTCAGGTATCGCCCGGTGAAAAAACAGTGCTGTGCACAATGTGTGCACAATGCGTGCAGATTAGGGCCGCTATTCTGCCCGCTGCAGGTCACAGGTGGTGTAAAACGACAGTGATGATGCCGCGGCCACAGCAACGTGTCACACCCGGCGCGGTGTTGTCCGGCACTGTAGCCGACAACCCGCCGGTACACTGACACCGCCGGGGTCCGGTGGGCAGCCGCCCCTGTGTTTCGGGTCCACTGAGCCGTGGACGAATATTTCCGTCAGCCGGATCACGGATGCATGCAGTGCACAAACCCTTAATCTTCGGCGGTGTCGGCAGTGTGTGTTGCCCCGCTCTGCGTGACAGCGCACACCGGGCAGATTTGTGGTGCATCTGGCGGGTGCGGTGGACGTGGGTTGGGATTCATCCCGCTAGGGTGGTTGCGGACAGTCGGTCGCTGGATCGGCGAGAATGAAAAAACCGCTGAAAAAGCAGCTGTGCCGGGCGTGGGTCGTGCTGTGTACCGGTGGTGTTGTTTGAGGTAACGATTGAGGAGAATGGGCATGCGTGGATTGCGTGCAACTGCCGCGGTACTGACCTGTGTCGCTGTTATGGGAAGTGGGGGATGTTCCCCCCGGTCATCGGATGATGGTGCCCCGGCTTCGCTCACAGACGCCCCGGTGCGGGTTCTTGCGGCCGCATCGTTGACCGATGCTTTCCAGACCATGATCGACAGTTTCACAGCCGAACACCCGGAGGTGGAGTTTGCGCCGCTTGTCACCGGTGGTTCACAGAAACTGGTGCAGCAGGTCAACGAAGGTGCTCCGGCGGATGTGCTGGCACTTGCCGGGGAGGAAAACCTTAAGGCGCTCACAGCCCCGGCAGCGGATGCCGATTTCCGGATCTTTGCCACCAACACACTGGTGATCGTCACCCCGAAGGGAAATCCGAAACACATCTCCGGTTTGTCGGATCTGGCGGCCGATGATGTGCGGGTGGCGGTCTGTGTCAGGCAGGCACCCTGTGGACGGGCCACCGGAAAACTCCTGGATACATACGGCATTGCTGTTCACCGGCCGACAGAGGAAAACAATGTGCGGGCCACCCTGGCGAAAGCGGAGATCGGGGAGGTTGATGCGGCCGTGGTCTACCGTTCCGATGCCCTGGGAAACGATGCTGTCGATACCGTGGTCGTTGCCGAGGCCGCCGATATTGTCAACCGCTACCCGATTGCGGCTTTAAGCGACAGTGACGCCGCGGAGCAGTTCGTGGACTATGTGGTCTCTGACAAGGGGCAGAAAATCCTGGCGGATAAGGGCCTGGGCGGGCCGGTCCGGTGACCGGCACACAACGTGCCCGGCCGGCGCTGTCAACTGTCACCGGGGCACGACGGGAACGAAAAAGCATGTGGGATTAAGGTGTGTCGCTGATGAGAATTCCCTGGCCGGTGACAGCCGCAGCCGGAGTGTGCCTGCTGTTTGTGGTGCTGCCGCTCGTTTCACTTTTCACCCGCGTCAACTGGGCGGAGTTTTCGTCCGTGGTGTCCTCGTCGGCGGCATTATCGGCGCTGCTGCTGTCTTTTGCCACAGCTTTGTCAGCCACGTTGCTGTGCGTGCTGCTCGGCGTTCCGCTGGCCATGGTCATTGCCGCGGCGGGACCGAAACTGGCCGCCGGGCTGCGCTGTGTGGTGATGGTTCCGCTGCTCATGCCGCCCCTGGTCGGTGGTTTGGCGCTGCTGGCGTTTCTGGGGCGCCACGGCCTGGCCGGCCGGGCGCTGGGGTTTGTCGGGATCACCGTTCCCTTCACCACCCCGGCGGTGGTGATCGCCCAAACGTTTGTGGCGCTGCCTTTTCTGGTGATTCTTGTCGAACAGGCCATCAGAAGCATTGACCCGCGGCTGGCCGGTGTTGCCCGCACCCTGGGCGCCGGGGATGCCACCGTCTGGTCACGGGTGACACTGCCGCTGGTGGCCCCGGCCATCACCGCCGGGGCAACGTTGAGTTTTTCCCGGGCACTGGCTGAATTCGGGGCCACGGCCATGTTCGCCGGCAATGTGGAATCAACAACCCGCACCATGCCGCTGGCGATCTACACCGCTTTTTCCGGCGGCATGCTTGATGTGGAACAGGCCTACGCGCTGTCGGTGATTCTGGTGGCCGCTGCCGTCGGTGTCCTGGTTGCCCTGCGCGGCTGGCGGGTTGGTGGGGTGTAGAACCATGTCACTTCCCTTGACCGGGCAGGTGGTCGTGCAGCGGGGTGATTTCATGCTCGACTGCAGGCTGAATACCGCTGCCGGTGAACGTCTGGCCGTGATCGGGCCGAACGGCTCCGGAAAATCCACTCTGGCTGAAGGCCTGGCGGGCATGGTGGCCATGGATCCCGGATCCACTGTTGCTTTGGGGGGAATGCCACTGGCATCCACCCCGGCAAGAAAACGCCGCATCGGATATCTGGCACAGGACTCCCTGCTGTTTCCGCACCTGGACGTCCGAAAAAATGTGGCATTCGGACCCCGGTGCAGCGGTATCGGCACACACCAGGCACACGCAATCGCCGACACAGTCCTAAAGCAGGTTGCTGCCGGGCACCTGGCGGGAAAGAAACCGGGGCAACTGTCCGGCGGACAGCGGCAGCGGGTGGCCCTGGCACGATCCCTGGCAGTCAAACCTGAACTGCTGGTGCTTGACGAGCCTTTTGCGGCCCTTGATGTGGAAGCCGCCGCTGATATGCGGGAACTGGTATCCGACCTGTGCGGGCGGCACAACCTGGGGCTGGTGCTTATCACCCACGACATGATTGATGCAGTCCGGCTCTGCGGGAAAGTAGTGGTCATGGAGCAGGGAGCAGTGGCGGAAAAACTCACCACCGATCAGCTGCGGCGTGCACCAGCGACTGCTTTCGCCGCCGCATTCGCCGGACTGGCACGGGTCGAGGGAACCATCGCTGCTGGAGTATTTACTGCAGATGCCCCGAATCCCGTCACTATTGCGGTGGATGCTGCCACAGACATTGATTGCGGCGACGGGCCGGCAGTACTTCTTGCGGGAGGCGACGAAGTGCAGCTGGCTGGCCCGGCGACACCCGGCGCCATTGACACACAGGTTGCCCGGATCACCGGTGACGGCCCGCAGCTGAAAGCACTTCTCGACTGCGGGCTGGCCGCACACATTCCGGTCGGCACCACCCTGCAGCCCGGTCAACGGGTGTCCGTGCGTCTTAGTGGTGGACGGATAAGACACAGGTAGCAGTGCCCGGGCGTTTTTTCCGGATATCGGTGATACCCGCCAGCTTTGCGGAGCCGCTCCCGGTCAGGCAGCCCGGCGCAGGCATGCTGCGGCCACGGTCTGAACATCCATTCCGGATACATCCGCCGACAGATGCACCACCGGGCTGTCCAGCATTCCGGGGAAGTCGTCGACGGTGGTGCCATCACAGACTTTCCGCACGGCACAAAGAACCTGACTCAGGTTTTTCCGGCAGCACCGGGCGCGCCGGGAACAAGCCGGTCAAGGCACCACCAAGATCCGGGTTGCCCGCGCATTCACCAAGCAGTTCCGCCCGTGCCCGCTGGGTATCCCGGTCATCGGGCAGCCGGTCGACAGCTGTGTCCGCCACAGTGGCGGCCTGCGTGATATCCAACTCGACGGGAACCGGCAATGAAGCGAACAGCCTGGTATGCCGCCGGACAATCCCGGTGGCGGCAAGATCGATCAGTGCCGCCCCGGTTGACGCAACAAAAACCGGTGGTCCCCGGTTTCAGACCGGCCTGCTGGTCAACCCATCATGGGTCAGCATCCCGGTGCCGCCGCATGCGGTAGGCTTCACGGACGCCTGTCCGACTTTTGCGGCGGTAGCCGGATCAGTGTGTGACTTCATGGTCGGCGCTTCCGGAAGAACAATAAACTGTACTGTCGTCTATCGCACAAGGCGGTCTATTCCGTCGGCCAGCACCACTATTGCGGTGGCATAGTCACCGTCATGGCTGATTGACAGTGAACACTGCACAGGCCCAATTGAATCATCGACCGCTTGCCTGATGTGTCCTGCCAGGTTGATGGCCACCCGGCCGAAAGCATCGGGGATGACCTCGATCTCCGTGAAGTCGACTTTTTCCTCGGCTACCACCGGCGGGCAACCGTAGAGTGCCTGTGACCACGCTTTGATGAACGCTTCTTTCGCCGCCCACCGGCCTGCCAGATGCTCTGTCCGGGAAAAGGGTGGCTTGCGGTTGGCGGTGCGCTGTTCCCGTGCGGAAAACACATCCATGAACCGGGTGCCGGGCTGGGCGAGCTGTTCGCCGAAAGAGGGAATGTGCACCAGGTCAATACCGGTGGCGGGAAGAAATGGCGAAGCGCTGCCCTGCAGGTCGCTCATGTGGCTGCCTCCTTCGGGTGTGAACCGTGGTGCCTACTGTCACTGTAATAGCAACTGCACGACGGGGCAGCGGCTACCGGTTCAACCGGTAGGTGGTGGGCTTCCCACGGCCGTCTTCCATATCGACCAGCCCTTCGTCCACCGGGTATGCCAGCCGTAACACACATGCCCCAGTGACAAACCGGTTATCTCACTCAGGTCCCGGACGCTGAGCCTGCCGCTGGATTGGGAAAGCCCTGAACTGTCTGCCGAAGAAACGGGGTTCCTTATGTAGCGGGCAGGCTTTTGGGTGGCTGGGGGCAGCGAAACACGCGCGATCACCAGCTTCTTGCCGTCGATGTCGACCGTTTGAAAAACCAGATCCGGTGAAGAGGTAACACTGTTGCGGGGCGGTTAAAGATGGTGTGCTTTCACATTGTTCTATGTCATCTACACCCACCACGTTGAAACGGCCGCCGGCCTCATCCACACCAAGAATGATCGACCCGCCGTTGGGCATGTTCGCAAGAGCACCGAGTGTGTGCCCGAGTGTTGGAAGGTCTCTGTTGGAAGATCTCACCTCTGTCGAGGTGGTGTCTCCTCGCCCCATCCTCATCTGATCGAGGATTTCACGCACCTTGTTGATGGCCAACTGCACAAGTGCAGTCTATCGAGTAGGTGGAAAACCGGCTTTTTCGGCCTGTAAAAATTCGGCTGAACGATCTTCCTGCAAGAGTTGTTGATTTTTGTACGGAACATGGCGAAGCAACCACCATTTCTTCCGCGGGTGACAACACCTCCCCGCGGGGAAAGCGATTTTTTACGCCTTAAGCTGCTGCGAGAAAAAGGTTCCTGCCAACTTAAGTCTTATGTTGTCGTCAAACGTGCCGACGGATGTACTTAGTCGCTAAATGGAGTCTACGGTCGGGCTCGCTCCATCTCCATCCCGGATTTGGTGAGTGTTTGTGAATCAGGACTGGTTGAGTCTTGCAACAACCTCGGCTTGGGTTGCACCGTGTCACTGCTGTGTTTTCGCCGTTTGCTTACCTCTTATTGATTGCGGGAACCGGAAACGCGGGTGGTGCAACGGATGTGTCGAGAGCAGGTGAAGCCAGCCTGCGTTCCGTCATTGTCATCAGGTCGAATAGCTCAAGTGTAAGGTAGGCGTTTGTCCGTTTGGCAATGGATCGTTTGGTGAGGATTCCGGCTTCCACAAGTGTCGTGAGGGCTCTTCGGGCTGCGGTGGCAGTTATTTCAAGTCTGTCGACAGCAAGATCGACGGTAACAAGGGGCATTTCTGGTAGATTCGCCAGAATGCGTGCCTCAGCTGAATCGGACCGGAGCGCGCGAGTTTTACCGGATGTTGTGCGATGGGTAAACAGCTTGTCCTGCCAGCTCAGTCTGATCTTTTCGATGGCATCGTTGAAGACGGTGACCTGGTCGATGGCACAGTCCATGCTGTCCAAGAAGTAACTGCACCAATCGTCCAATCCTTGTGTTGGGTTTCTGACGTCCCGAAAACTGGATAAAGCTGCAATGTAAGCATCCTTGTTATTGGCAAGAACAAGACTCACCGGGATGATTGTCGTGCCGCACAACCCGGAGCCACTCAGGATGGTGTGGATGAGCGCACGGCCGATGCGTCCATTTCCATCGGCGAAGGGGTGAATCGTTTCGAACTGGGCATGGGCGATCGCAGCCTGGGCAAGAACGCTGTGGTGTGCACCGTTGACGTAGTCGATGAAATCAGCCATGAGACAGGGAACTTCCTCTGGTGGAGGCGGCACAAATGCGGCACCTATGGGATTGTGCTGGTTGCCACCGATCCAGTTTTGTACAGTGCGAATTCCATGCAGGTTGCGTTGTGGAACGAGAGAGGCCTGACACTGTTGAAGATCTTCCACAGTCAAATTGCCGGTTCCTTTACGGACAAGCGTGCTGAGCACTTCCATATTGGCTGCTACCTGTTCCGCTACTGAACCAGGTAGTTTGTCCGGCTGCTTGCTCCGCAGGAATTCAGCTACGGCAACTTTGTCTGCGCCCGGGGCCATTCCCTCGATGTGGGATGAAGCGATCGATTCACTGCGTGCAAGGAAACGAGACAGGTCTTCCAGTACGCCTGTGTCCGGTCTGGTGGCCAGGCGTGTGAGCTGTTGTTGGACCCGCAGTGCTTGTGCGGCGACGTCTTGGCTGAGCCGAAGGTCCCTTTTTGAGAGACGCTCCGGAATGAATGCCTTGAACGTTCCTGACAAGCGAGAGCGCTTTGAATAACCACTTTGATCCGGGGCGCTCCAAGTCTGGTCAATCCAAATGCCTGCAGTGGGGTGGGAATTCATGGGACTCCATGGAAAATCTGTAGCCTTCTGGGGCTATCTGGCGGACCTAGCGGGGCTGCATGATCAAGATCAAGGGATAGTTTCATGACAACTTAATCCTTAAGTTGTCACGAAATATGAGTTTATGTCAACTTAGTGTCTAAGTTGGTGCGAACCGTGAGTTCGCGACAGCTGAAAGTTTAAGTTGTCACCAAACTAGTTCGTGGGCTGGTTTGTCCTCGCATCGGGTTTCGGTCCAGTTTTTCCATCGTCGAAAAGACCATCGCAATGGAAGCTTATGGGGAATCACTGCGTTTGACATGCGTGGCTGATACATCGGGAAATCGTGAAAAGTTCGGTTCGGTTTGTTCTTTGTTTTCAATTTCGGAATGTGAAGGCTGCCGGGGGTAGGTTTCCAGTCTCCGGCTGCTGGGGATGTTTGTGCAGTTAATGATGGATTTTCGGCAGTTTCGGCTGGCTGCCTTTGCCGGGTGGTGAAAATTTAGAAGGTTGCGCTTTTCAGGGCTATTTAGCCTTTCACCTTGCTGATGATCTGGTCGTGTTACCTCCGGGTTGGGCAGAAAAGTCTGTTTACGATCCCTTTTTCTAGGAGGTGGGCGTGGTTGGGGTGTCAAATGAGAAACGTGAAAGTGTGGATCGCTTTACTATTTGTTTCGTATTTCAGGTTTCCCGGTCAGCATTTCACACCCCATCGACGCGGCTGATAGATGCTTGTTATTGCAGGTAGTGGTGGGTTCTGTGATCGGTGTATGGGAAATTGCGAAAGTTTGACTTTTTTTGCGATTTGTTTTGACTTTGTGGTCATCGTTTGTAGTTTCCGGTTTGGTGGGCGGGCGCTGAGCTGCCGGGGCAGTGGCAGAACGCGTCACATCATCTGTCGTTGAGTTTTTGGTAGCGTCGTTGGCTATGTCGCCTTCTGTCATGCTGCTTATCGTGGCACTCACCGCTGCGACCGGCGCCATGATCCAACGCCTGTCCGGCATGGGGTTCGGATTGTTGTCCGTACCGGTGCTGGTGGTTGTTTTGGGGCCTGTCGACGGTGTTCTGGTCGTCAACGCGCTGGCCGTGATCAACGCGGCACTGACCACCTGGACAGTGCGCCAGTTCGTTGACTGGGCAAAGTTCCGCATTATCGCCCCGGCACTTTTTGTCGGTGCTTTTCCCGGGGTGTGGCTGATCAGGGTTCTTCAGCCGGCACCCCTGCAGATCACTGTCGGTGTGCTGCTCCTGGTTGCTCTGGCCGTGGTGATCGGCGGGGCGAGGTTCTTCCCGCCGGTTGAAGGAAAGATTCCGGCTGTCATCGGCGGATTGTGCGGTGGTTTCATGAACACGATTGCCGCTGTCGCCGGCCCGGCGATCACCGTCTATGCGCAGGCGGCACGGTGGCCGCACGCCACGTTGGCCGCCACCTTGCAGCCGCTGTTCGTGGTCAGTGGGGCGGTGAGTTTCATGCTGAAGATTCTGCTCGGCGCCGGATCGGTTGAGTCGGTCAACCCCTGCCTGTGGCCGGCGGCGGTTGCCGGGATGTTCATCGGTATCGCCACCGGGGCGGTCCTGTCGCGTTATGTGCCACGGCAGTGGGCCAGGCGGGTGGCGCTTGTTGTGGCGGGAAGCGGCGGACTGGCCGCGGTTGTCCGCGGAGTCGTGTCCCTCGGCTAGCCGGGGGCAGGTCCTGCCGCACAAAGTGGTGCGCGCGATTTTTCGTCACACAAGACCGTCACCGGTTACATGCCGCCCGCACCAGCCGGAAAACGGAAAAATCACACAACCTGATGCGTCGCACCACCCGTTGCGGGCTGCTGCGGCACACGGGTATCCACGCCACCGTCACCGTTGATGACTCGCCCCGTCCGGTCAGATGCCGGGGAATTATTCGCCGGCACCCCTAAGTGTTTGTGCGTCCCGTCTGCGTGCATGCAGACAACCTGCAGCTGTCCCTGACTAGGTTTGTTTTTTTGCTCCGGGTGTCCCGGCGGGACAGGGGAAGGTATGTGGGAACGGGCACTGTGGGCGGCTGGGGGGCATTTCCGCACCGTGCGATGGTTAAAAAACAGCACCGTGCCGGTGTGTTGCGGGCCGGGAAGACGGCCGGACACCGGGTGGCTCAGGCAGGGCAGGCTAACCCGCAGGTTGGCAGCACGTGTTCTAGATGCCCGCGGGCCGGGCGGCCCGCGGGCGCGCCCGCCGGGGCGCAACCGCCGCATCGTATCGGGCTGCCGGCACGGCCGGTGTGCGCCGCTGCCGTCTCCGCCCCCGGTGGTGCCGTATCCGGCACGCCGCCGACAGCGGGTGAAAAGTCACATTTTTATTGCGATTGTTTCCTGTGACACGTAAGTTGGGAGGGGATATCCGGGCGGAGATGCCCGGTTATGTGTCACTGCCCCGCAACCGGTGCACACAGTGCCAGCAACAGGGCTTGTGTGCACTGTAGCTTTATCCGGTGCGGGCGGCACCATTTCCGACGACCTTGAAAAGGATCCGGTTGATCAACATGAAAAAACTTTTGGCAGCACTGTCCGGCGCCGCGCTGACGGTCAGCCTCGCCGCCTGCGGCGGCGGGGCCAGCGATGATGCGGCTGCGCCCGCCGAGTCCCCGGCAGACAAGACTGCGGAAGCCTCCGCCGACGGTGAACTGGTTATCTGGGGCGATGAGACCCGCGGTGACGTGGTCAAAGCCCTCGGCGATATCTTCGAAAAAGAAACCGGCGTGCACGTGAAATTCGTGCAGAAGTCCAACGACAACATCTCCGACGACTGGACGAAGCAGGTCGCTGCGGGCCAGGGGCCGGATCTGATTGTCACCGCGCATGATCACCTGGGCGGCTGGGTCAAAGACGGCGTGGTCGGCACGATCGATTTCTCCATGAAAAAGGACAAGTTCCTGCCCGTGGCCGTGCAGGGTGTCACCTACAACGGGCAGACCTACGGCGTGCCCTACGCCATTGAAAACGTGGCGCTGGTGCGCAACAACGCGCTGACCCAGGCGGAACCCGCCACCTTCGACGAGATGATCGAGGCCGGTCAGCAGTCCGGTGCGAAATACCCGCTGATCGTCCAGTCCGATCCCACCAACGGCGATCCGTACCACATGTACGCCTTCCAGACTTCCTTCGGCGCGCCGGTGTTCAAGTCCACCGATGAGGGTTACACCGACGAACTCGGCATGGGCGGCCCGGAGGGCCAGGCGTTTGCCGGATGGCTGGCCGAACAGGGTGCCGCAGGGCAGTTCGATGTCAATATCACCGGTGACAAAGCCAAGCAGGAATTCGGCAACGGGGAAGCGGCCTTCACCATTACCGGCCCGTGGAACATTCCCTCCTTCAAGGACAAGGGACTGGATATCTCCGTCCTGCCGATCCCGTCGGCCGGCGGGGAAACCGCCAGCCCGTTCGTCGGTGTCCAGGCGTTCTTCCCGAACCCGAAGTCGAAGAACCCGCTGATCGTCAACAAGTTCCTGACCGATGTGGTCGCCAGCGAAAACGGCCAGATCGCCGCCTACAAAGCCGGTGAGCGTTCACCGGCATGGGTCTCGGCCGCAGAGCAGGTCGATGATCCCATCGTCAAGGGATTCACTGAAGCCGGCGGCAACGGCGCCCCCATGCCCGCCATTCCGGCGATGAATGCCGTCTGGCAGTTCTGGGGCTCCACCGAAGCCAACATCACCCAGGGCAAGCAGCAGCCGCAGGAAGGCTGGGACGCCATGATCGGCAACGTCGAGAAGGCCATCGCGGACAACTAGAACACCGCCCACCCTTATCTTTTCCCCAAAGACACCGGGCCCGCCACTGGTACTGCGCATTCAACCCGGCGTGTCCACGCATCCCGCGTGGACGCGCCGGAGCACACAACACCACAGTGGCGGGTCCACTTTCATTCGCGAGGACCCCCTATGGCGGCTACAACCACCACCGATACAGACACCTCCGTGAACACATCCACCGACCACGGCCACGCCCGCAGATACGGGCCGGGTTTTCTGGCCAAGCTTGCCGTTATGGCCCTGATCAACGCCCTCGGCCTGTACGGCATCTGGGCTGCCTGGGCTGTCGAGTCCTACACAATCGTCGCCGTGATGATCGTCGGGCTTGTGGTCATCGACTGGATCTACTTCACCCCGCGGGCACTGCCCGCCAAATACCTGGCCCCCGGAATGGCGTTTTTGCTGGTCTACCAGCTGTTCGTCATGGGCTACACCGGCTACATCGCCTTCACCAACTACGGTTCCGGGCACAACACCACCAAAGAAGACGCCATCAGCCAGATCATGGCCCAGAACGAAATCCGCACCCCTGATGCGGTGACGCTTCCGGCTGCGGTTGTCGAAAAAAACGGCACCCTCGGGCTGGCGGTGGTTGACGCGGACGGAAACGTCAGCGTCGGCGATGCGGACCATCCCATGAAACCCGCTGACGGAGCCACCGTCGAGGGAACGACAATCAAAGACATACCCGGCTGGGAAATGCTTGGTCTTGCGCAACTGCAGGACAACCAGTCGGCCATCACCGGGCTGCGGGTTGCCGCCGGTGAAGATGCCAATGCCGGGGCCTGGAAAACAGAAACCGGATCATCTGCGTTCATCGCCTCGTCGGTCTACACCTACGACAAGCAGGCGGACACCCTGACCAACACGCAAACCGGGGAAACCTTCCGTGACACCGGCACAGGGGCCTTCACCTCTGACGGGGGACAGGAACTCTATCCCGGATGGCGGGTGCCGGTGGGACTGCAGAACTTCAAGGACATGGTTGTCGGCACCGACATCGCCGGGCCATTTTTCAGGGCCCTGGTGTGGTCGTTTGCGTTCGCCATCCTGTCAGTGCTGACCACCTTCGCCCTGGGACTGTTTTTGGCCATCGTATTCAACGACGAACGGATCAAAGGCCGGAAAATCTACCGCAGCCTGCTGATCCTGCCGTACGCGTTCCCGGCCTTTTTGTCGGCGCTGGTCTGGCGCGGGATGATGAACGAAAAATACGGCTTCATCAACCAGGTGCTGCTCGGCGGGGCCGACATCCCCTGGCTCAGCGACGGATTCCTGGCCAAGATATCGATTCTGATCGTCAACCTCTGGCTCGGTTTCCCCTACATGTTCCTCATCTGCACCGGCGCGCTGCAGTCGCTTCCCGGTGATGTGGTTGAAGCAGCCAAAATCGACGGGGCCAGCGCACTGCGCCAATTCTGGTCGATCACCCTGCCGCTGGTGCTGGTGTCCACCGCACCGCTTCTGATCGCCAGTTTCGCCTTCAACTTCAACAACTTCTCGTTGATTTACATGCTCACCGGCGGCGGCCCCAACTATCCGGGGATCTCTGTCCCGGTCGGCCACACCGACATTCTGATTTCCCTGGTCTACGCCATCGCATTCGAAGGCGGTTCCCAGCGCTACGGACTCGCGGCAGCCATGTCGATCGTCATCTTCCTCATGGTGGGTGTGATCTCCTGGCTGGGATTCAGGCAGACCCGCAAACTCGAGGAGATGGTGTAAATGGCGACGACGCACTCGACGCACCGACAAGTCAACAAACCGTCCGCCGCCAAATGGTGGCGGGAAGTCGGCTGGCGCCACATCGTCGGCGTGGTCATGATTGTTTTCTGCATCGTGCCGCTGTTGTATGTGGTCTCCACCGCCCTGCAGCCGAACGCGACCCTCACCGGATCGAACAAGCTGTTTTCCACCGTCAGTTTCACCAACTTCGTCGCCCTCAACGACACCCTGTTTTGGCGGTGGGCCATCAACTCGCTGGTGGTGTCATCGGTGACGGCCATCGGAACCGTGCTCATGGCCGCTGCCGCCGCCTACGCGTTCTCCCGGTTCAGGTTCACCGGTCGGCGGGCCACCCTGACGTTTCTTCTGCTGGTCCAGATGTTCCCGCAGATGCTCGCCTTTGTGGCCATCTTCCTGCTGCTGCTCGGGCTGCAGGAGGTGTTCCCGGTTCTCGGCCTGGATTCGCTGCTCGGACTGATCTTCGTCTACCTGGGCGGGGCACTGGGCGCCAACACCTTTTTGATGTACGGCTTTTTCAACACGATCCCGAAATCGTTGGATGAGGCGGCCAAACTCGACGGGTGCACGCACGCCCAAATCTACTGGCGGATCATCGTCCGCCTGGTCACCCCGGTACTGGCGGTGGTGGGGCTGCTGTCGTTTGTCGCCACCTTCGGTGACTTCGTGCTGGCCAATGTGGTGCTCCAATCAAACGAAAACTACACCCTGGCGGTGGGCCTGTACCAGTGGGCATCCGACGAACGGACAGCTCCCTGGGGTCTGTTTGCCGCAGCCAGCGTCCTGGCCGCCGTCCCGGTGATTCTGCTGTTCCAGTTCCTCCAGAAATACATTGTGACGGGACTGACCTCCGGTGGCGTGAAGGGATAGCGGCGCCTAGTGAACACATAAAATCCATCGGCTGCCGCCGGGTGCGCAACCACCCGGCGCCCGCGGCACCAATGAGCGTGACGGCCCTGTGTTTTTTCGGTTCCACCGAAAAAACACAGGGCCGTTGCATTGGGCGCTACCCGGGCAGCCGGCACCGTCACACATTGCCGGGGTGATGGAATTGACGCGGCGATGGCAAACCCCGGAAAAGGGGGAGAGTCATTCGGGTGAATGCGTGGTCCGGCGGACCATGTCCGGCTTTTCAAAAAACCCGTGGGCAAGGAAGAAAAGAGACGCTCCCCGCGGCCTTCAATGGTCAACAAGGGGTTCATGGTGTTTTGTGTTGTTGGTTTCGATGGTGCGGAACCCCCGGTCAGGGGGGCTGGTGCCCGTCGTACGCCAGCTATACAATCCAGCTATACGATCAACCCATCGAGGTCGAAAAATTAAAACATGCCCGTGAATGTCGGTTTTCAGGGCACATAGTGTGGGCGATGACGCCGCTGGCCCGGATCGGTGCACTGTGTCTGGTTGTGCAGCGGATTGTCCCGGCTGTTTTTCCCCTTATGTCTGATGCACTGGCCGGACCGCTGGGTATCAGTGGGCCGTTTGGATTCCGGGTGGCGGCGGGAGCTGTTGCGGCAGGACGTGTCGCGTGGCGGTCGTGGGCCAGGCTGTGCCACGGGATGGTTGCCGGCATCGTCCGCCGTGTGCGGCATCGGGGACTTGTGGCTGACGGGGCGTGCCCGTGACGGGCACATACATTGATTCTGCAAAGGAGTGGTTCTTCTTATGGGTACACACCAACAATGCGCCCGCCGTGCCCAGTGGGCGATGACGCCGCTGGCGTGGATTGGTGCAGCAGTGTTTGTCCTGTACTGGGCAGTGCTGATCAGCGATGTTTACGACATTGGGCCTGAGGCCTTGAGTACACCCCTGGATCTTTTCGGTGAGGTCGCCTATTTCCTGTTTTTCCTCCCCGTTACAGTCGGCCTGGTTATCAGTGGTGTTGTCGGCTGGCGGACGTGGAAACACAGCCGGTGTGAAGTGCCCGCCGGAATCGCCGGGATCCTGTTGCTGCTCAGCTTCCCGATGGTGCTCGTCTTGACCGCCGGTTCCCTGATGAGCCACTAGTTCGCTGCCGGCAGCTGTCCCGATTGTGCGCGATCCACCGGGGCCGCGCAGTTCCGTTCCGCCGGAAATCTATCCGGCAATCCGTGGGGCGGCACAGCGGGCGCTGTGTGCGGGCCGATTCCTGTACGCTGCCGGCGACGAAGGAGATGGCCAATATCTGTCTGGTGCTGAAATGGACAGAAAAACCACCGTGACGGTTGCCTTGCACTGGACAGCGTCGGCAAAAAAGATCCGGCCGTCACGGTTTCCCGCCCGTGGCCACAGGCCACGTTCGTCAGCTGCAAGCTCCCCGGACACACAGCCTGATGCCCGGCACTCACCACCAGTCCGAGAACAAAAAGCACCGTGTTTTTCACCATGACATCCTTTGCGGTTTCGGGTTGCAGAGAACTCTCACCGTCGCAGGAGAGCCGTCTACGGGACACCGGACCAGCCCCGCGATATCGTGTGGCGTCCTTTCCTGCCGCAGGCCAGGACCGTCCCCTGCCGCTGAATCGTTGTGGCCTTCTACCGACGATGAGTTCACGTTTTCTTGTGGTCGATCTTCCCGCGCGGCTTCTGGCGCAGCTCCCGGAGCATCACACCGTGTGCCTCCAGGCCCGCAACGTCAGCAAAGCCACAGGACAGGTAGAGGTTTCTGGCGGAATTTCCCTGTTCAACCGAGAGGCTTAAACCGGGGAGTTCCCGGTCGGTGCCTGCAGCGATGAGCCGCTGCAGCAGCGCACGCCCCACACCCTGTCCGCGGCTGGTTGCGGATACCCACAGCCCGATTTCCGGGATGTGTCCGTCAACGAATCCGTATCCGGGATCGTCTTCGGGCAGGAACAAAGCCCATCCGACCCCGATGGTCTGGCCGTCGACTTCCGCCACGAACCCGAAGTCGCCCCGTCCCGGAACAAGCAGTGTGTAGTGGGCAAAATCCGGGCGCGCGCGAATATCGTTGATCGTGAAACGTTGCCGGACCGCATTCAGATTCTCCAGGGTTGCCTGTTCCAGCAATCCGGTTTCTGAAATGCGGAGTTCACGGATAACGCAGCTGGGCATGTCACGAACATACACGAACGGCTCTTCGTCGTGTCGTGGGAAAAGCGTTCGTGTCGTCCACTGCCCGACCTGCCGGAATCACTGGTCTGCTGGAGCAGGTGCCTCCCGGCGCTGAAGCGGTGAGTGGAACAAGAATACGGATCGTTCCTGCCGCAACGGCGGTATTGTTTCGGCAACATTCAGCCGCCGGTGCGATGCTTTTGTGAAGCTGCAGGGCGGTTGAGTCGAAACGCGGTGTGCTGTTGACCGTCCCCGGATTTGGCGGCCCCGCGTCAGACTACTTTATGGACACAACTCTGGTGCACGAGTCGCAAAGACATACTGTGATTGATGGATCCGCCCATGGCATCGAGCATGAGGAGGTTACGGTGGCGGCAGGACCCCGGGTGACGGTTGCTCCCGGAATTCTCGAATGGGCGGTCACGCGTGCCGGCATACAACTTCACGATGCAATAAATGAGTATCCGAAACTCAAAGACTGGCTTGACGGACATCGTCAACCCACCATTCGTCAATTGGAAGATTTTGCCCGGCGGTTTCATGTTCCCTTCGGTGCACTGTTTCTCGACGAACCTCTTGACGACGACCCAGGCATTCCCGATATGCGGACGCCCGGCAGCACACCGGTAGCGGCCCCGTCACTGGATCTGCGCGACACGATCACGTTGTGCCGTCAACGGCAGTCCTGGTACGAGGAATACGCAACCACGCAGGGACATGCGCTGCCTGACATTCCCCGGCACACAACCGATGATGACCCGGTGGAGGCGGCAGAAAAATTCAGGCTCTCCGGTCGTCTGCCACTTGACCCGGAACAGCGTGCACGACCGGTCGGGCGGTTCCGGAGTGAGCTTATCCGCGCACTTCAAGATCTTGGGATTCTCGTGATGATCAGTGGTGTTGTTGGAAATAACTCCCGTCGGCCGCTGTCAAAAGACGAATTTCGTGGCTTCGCCCTGTCGAGCACCATGGCGCCTTTGATTTTCGTCAATGGTAAAGACACCCGAAACGCCCAGGTTTTCACCCTGCTTAACGAACTCGGGGCTCTGCTTTTGGGGCACAGTGCGCTGTCTGGTGGTGACCTGGCAACAGACAAGGGGGTCCTGCCGGAAGAACAGTGGTGCAATGCGTTCGCGGCGCAGTGCCTTGTCCCCGGGGAAAGCCTTCGCTCGCACTCGGACGGAAGTACAGCGTCAGGGGAACTGGATGCCTTGAGTTCGTACTACTGTGTTTCCTCCCTGGTGATCCTTATCAAAAGCGAAGCAACTGGGTCTGGTAAGCCCAGAAGAGTTTTCTTCTGTGTGGCGGCGGGAAGCCCGCCGAGTGGAAGAAAATGCCCAAAGCATGCCGTCACCGGATGGCGGCAACGCGATTGCCGACATGACACAGCGGCTCGGACACCGTTTCGTCAGCGGTGTTGTTAGAAGCTCTGTGGAGGGGACCACCGGTTGGGCCGAAAGCTACCGGTTGCTGTCGGTGAAGTCCTCCGGGACATTGAACACGGTGGCTGAACAGGTGCTCGGCTAGGGGGCTGTGTCATTGACGCGACTATTTTTCCCCATGCCAGCAACGATTGTTTCGGTTTCACCACAGCCCCGGGATTTTGGGATTTCCTCGATGAACAGCTCCCTCAAGGGAACCGGTGAGTCGATCAGCGGATGGTTGCCCCGTCCCGGAATTCATCGGCCTGGGGGACAAGAAGCCACGTGGGGTGGACCGGGCCACGCCCGCCCGCTGCTTGCTGTGCACGGTCGGATGGGGGGTGCTTCTATCTTGAATACAAGTCTTTGACTGTGTGAATGTGGTCACATTGTCTTGTCTTGCATTGTACTGCTGGTCTTGTGGCTTTGGGGACGTGGGTGGGAGCCGATTGTCGCTGGGGCAATCGGCTGGGGGCGTTGCGGGCCGGGTTTAAACGGCTTGTTTTTGCCGCTGGGCCGGGTGTTGCTCGTGATAGTAGGTCATATCTTTGAGCATTCGGAATATGACGTTACAGCGTCTTCGTGCCAGGCACATGACAGCGGCGTTGTGGCGCTTGTGTTCGGCTCGTTTCCGGTCATAGTATTGGTGTGAACGCTCGTGGAATCTGATGCTCGCGAAAGCCGATTGCCATAGGGCGTTCTTTAATTTTTTGTTGCCGCCCCTGTTCGGCCCGGAACTGTTGATTGATGTTCCTGATTGTCTGTCCTGTGGGCACAGGCCGGCGTATGAAGCCAGTTGGGCTGGTGTCCGGAAGTGGGATATGTCCCCGATGCACATCAGGATTGTTGCGGCTGTCTGGGGTCCGATTCCAGGCATGCTCAGCAGAATGTCGAACTGTGGTAGCTGACAGGCTAATGCCTCGACTTCACGGTGGACTGCCTCGCGTCGGCGGCTCAGTTCCAGGATCTGGTGGGCGTTGATTTTGATGCCGATGATCAGCTGTTTGGTACCGGGCATGGCTATCTTTTGGGCTTTGGCCGCGGCGATGATGCGCTCGATCAGGCTGCTGTAGCGTACAGCGCCGTG
>NZ_JAFLEQ010000008.1:228964-301876 GCF_017307055.1 Corynebacterium mendelii
CGGGGACTGGTAGTGGATGAGCATTTCCAGTACCCATTTTTTCTGCAGGTTCGTCTTGGTCAGGACCTGTTCCAGCTCCGGATAGCACGACAGTAGGCTGGCGCGTATCTGGTTGATGTGGCTGGTGCAGTGTCTCCTGAGATCCTCGTCAATGCCGTTCAGGTATTTCAGGGCCGTAAACAGTTCATTTTCCCGGTCGGTGGGAAGAAGTACCTCGGGCCGCACGCGGCTGGTATCAGCAATGATGTAGGCATCGCGTTTGTCGTTTTTCGCGTTTCCTTTGTAGGTTTTTGCCATGTTCCGCATCGCCAGCCCCGGTAGATATGCGGTGTCCAGGCCTGCGTGTTTGGCCGTGACAACAGCCAGTTTGCCGATATTGTTGGGTTGATCAACAGTGACTAGTACTTTTCCCCACTGCGTGACTTCGGTGAACATGGACATCAGTGCGTCGGTGGTGTTGGCCACCGGAGCGGCTTTGATCTTTTTTCCCTCGGAATCCAGTGCGTAGGCGTAATGCTTGGTTTTGCCTACATCGATACCGAGGAAGACGTCATAGTCGGACATGTGAGTCTCCAGGGATTGAAAGTGGATGTTTTCAAGCCGCTGGATTGTCTACGGCGATGCAGAACTGGCAACCACATTACAAGGAGACGTGTCCGCACCTACGGCGAATGTCATGCTTCTATCAGCAAATCCTGCACGCCACTGGTGCCCGGCGGCATCACCCCCCGGATCATCTGGGACAGGGCAAGAATTAGCCATACCGGGCTCCAGCGACTACCCCTTCAACAGAAGGGCCATCTACAAGCTTAAAACTCGGAGGCCCCCGTTCTCGGGATAGTCTTCAACGTAATGGGCAAGTTTGCGCGGATGAACCCGGGGATTTGTGTGTGTTGCCCCGGGACACGGAAGGTGAAATCCCGGTCGGTGCAGCACGGTGCCTTGGCTTGCGCTGCACGGACACTGGTGTGGGCCGGTACGGCCGGGACTAAACCCGTGGACCGATGGCACCGACACGATTGGCGCTATCTGCCTGTGCTACGGCACGGGCGGCCCTTGCGCCGGGTATGTCGGGTGCGAATGCAATCACCGGGTGTCCCGTGAGATTGGTGCCTTGATTCCGACGCAAAAAAGGACCAGCGGCTGCTGTGTGGTGCTGTGGGGATGCGTGTTTAGGAGGATGTTGCGTTGTGTGCGGTCACTTACCTAGCGCGGGTTTTGTGCCCGCCCGGTGGTGGTGAATGGGTGGCTTATCGCAAGCTGTGCGTAAAAAAGTAAAACCCCGCACCCCGGCCGTGCGTGGCGGTAACAGGGAGGGATCACTCGGCACACCACTGCGACGGATGTCCGTTGGCGCTTGTTCTGGTGAGGTGTTTTCCAGGTGCCACCTGCATTCGAACTGCTGGGCACACATCGCTGGTGGTGTTGGTTGCCGGTGTGATCCCCGTGGCTGTCGCCGCTTGTTGCGGGCCGGGCTGCGGGTGCTTGTCGGGCAGGAAAGCCGCTGGCTTTGCTGCAGGTTCCGGTACCCGGCCGGTTGCCAATTATTTTTGGTGATTGGCAACCGGCCGGTGCCACAGGGCCACAAGATGTGTGGCCCTGCAGTTGTTGGCCGGGTGGTTAGTCCAGGCCGAAGATGCCGTCGTCGTTCAAGCGGGCATCAGTATCGAGCAGCATCCGGATTTCGGCTTCGTGGGCGCCGTGTTCCGGCAGGCGGCGGGCAACCGGTACCTCGTACAAAGGTGTGGCGCCAATCATGCCGGCTTCCAGGGTGCGGGCACCGGCCTGCAGACGGTTGGTGGCGGCTTCACGCCACTTGTCCACGTCGTAGCCGGCGTTTTCGGCTGCCTTTTCGAAACAGGAGGGATGCGCCAGCACAACCACCGCCGAGACGTGGCCGAAGCCGAGGGAGGTCAGCACACCGGCTTTGACCGCCCCTTCGCCCAGATCCAGGTTCTGCCGCAGCCACACCAGGTTTTTCGCCTTCGGTTCGATCGCCGGATCAACACAGTCAAGCGAGGCGTTGGCCGGCAGTGCGCCGGTGGCCAGAATGTGGGTCAGCCCGCCGATCTGGAACAGGGCTGCACCACCCTTGGCGTGTCCGGTCAGCGACTTCTGGGAGACCACGAACAGCGGGTTGGCGTCGTCGCGGCCCAGTGCCTGCCACATCAGCGAGTGCAGCTCCGACTCATTCGGGTCGTTGGCGTTGGTGGAGGTGTCGTGCTTGGAGACCACCCGCACATCGTCGGCGGTCAACCCCAGTTTAGTGAGCGAGGTCGCCAGCGCCGAGTTCTTGCCGCCGCGGGCCGCGGCCAGGGCACCGAGTCCCGGGGCGGGAATCGAGGTGTGGGTGCCGTCGGCGTAGCTTTGCGCGTGCGCGACCACAGCCAGAACGGGAAGACCCAACCTGGCGGCGACATCGCCGCGGGCGAGGATCACTGTTCCGCCGCCCTCGGCTTCCACGAAACCGCCGCGGCGCCGGTCGTTGGCCCGGGAGTAGAAACGCTCGTCGATGCCCTTGTCGGCCATGGCCGATGATTTCGCGGTGGCGTTCATGTCACCGAAACCGGTCAGCGATTCCACGGAGATGTCGTCGATACCGCCGGCCACCACCACATCGGCTTTGCCCAGTTTGATCTTGTCGACACCTTCCTCGACCGATACCGCCGCCGTGGCGCAGGCCGCCACCGGGTGGATCATGGAACCGTAGCCGCCGACCCAGCTCTGCATGACGTGGGCCGCCACCACGTTGGGCAGCGCCTCCTGCAGAATATCGCTGGGCCGGTCCTCGCCGAGGAAGCGGGAGACGAACACTTTGTGCAGGGACTCCATGCCGCCGATGCCGGTGCCCTGGGTGGAGGCGATGGCAGAGGGGTGTACCGCTTTGAGCAGTTCAGCCGGGGTGAAACCGGCGGTTAAGAATGCGTCCACGGCGGTGACCAGGTTCCAGGCGGCAATCCGGTCCAGGCCGTCGAGCATGGCCGGCGGGATGCCCCACTTCGCCGGATCGAAACCGGTGGGCATCTGGCCGCCGACAGTCCGGCTCAGGCAGGCTTTCTTCGGGATGCGGGCCATCGCACCCTTGGATTTGGTGACCTGCCATTCGCCGTCCTCGGTGAGGGTGACGGTGGTGGTGGCCGGATCGGCTGCCTCGTAGTCGCGGGCCTCATCTTCGTTTGCGACGGTGAAGGTGATGTCGCGGTCGAGGAAGACGGTGGCCACATCGATCGAGCCCTTGTCCACCAGGGTGAAGTCGTCGACGAAGCTGCGGATACCGCAGCGGGCGATCACCTCATCGCGGAAACGGTCGTAGACGTCTTCTTCTGCAACCCGGTTGCCGTCGGTGTCGTACCAGCCGGGGTTGGAATCATCCGAGAAGCTGATCAGCCCCATCATCCAGGCCAGTTCCATGACACCGGCGGCGGTCAGCTCCACCGAGCCGTCCCGGCCCATGCCGTATTCGGCCTGGGTGCGGGTGCGTCCCGATCCCCACGAGGAAACCTCGCCGACACCGCAGATGACAACCATATCCGACAGGTCGGCGGTGACATCACCGATGGCCACCGGTTCCGGTTGGGCGGCGGTGGCCGGGTTCGGCAGCGCCTTGATGGTCACGCCGTCTTGCGGCTTATCGGCGTTGGTGCCGCGGGCTGCGGCAAGCTCCGCCGGGTCGATGGATGCCGCAAGCTCCGACAGGGACACCCCGGCATCAGCCAAACCGCCGGTGAAGTCGGCGTCCAGCGGTGCGGTGGCAGCCTTGCTGCGGGAGTCTGTGCTTGCAAGATCCAGCAGATGGCCGGTGATCTCGTCCGGGGTGTAGACGTGGATGCCGGCTTTTTTCGCCGCCGGAACCATGATGTCGTTGCCGCCCATCAGGTTGGTGCCCGCCACCCAGCCGATACGGGCCTGGGCGAGGGTGACGTATTCCGGCCAGCCGGTTTCCGACGCCCACTTGGCGAGTATGGCGTCGAAGGCGGCTTTGACTTCACCGTAGGCGCCATCCCCGCCGAAGGTTCCGCGGTTGGGGGAACCCGGCAACACGACGTGGACACGATCGCCCACACCGGCTTTGTCAGCCAGACCGGCAAGACCGGCGATGGTGCGTTCCACCGACCACAAAAGCAGCCGGGCCTGGTTTTCCGCCTGCGCACCCGCGTCAGCCAGTGACCCGGCAACCCGGGGCGCGGCAAACGGGAAGCACAGGGTAGGCACCAGCGCCGGTTTGGTGATGATGGTGTTGTCCCCGACGGTGGTTTTCTGCTCTTCACCGATCCAGCCGATCAGGGAATCAATGTCCCGGAAAGAGGTGAGGTTGGCGGGCACCAGCCACAGTTTCGCACCGTCGATGGCGTGCTCGGCATAGAGCTTGCGGGCGTATTCCTTGCGGGCCTGACCCACATTCGAGGCGGTCATCACCACGGTGGCGCCACCGGCCAAAAGGCCTGCGGCAACGGAACCGGCAATCGAACCCGGGGCGGCACCGGTGACCAGTGCCACTTCGCCGATGAACTCGCCGGAGGGTTTCTCCGTCGCCATCCGGGAGATGGATTCCAGCAGCTGGGTGGCGGTTTTCGTGTCGGCTTGTTTTGCCCACCAGGCGGCCTGTTTGGCCACGGTGCAACCGGTACCGGCGAACCGTCCCGCCCGGATGCTCTTCAACTCCTCGCCGCGGACCGCCCCGGAGCCGATGCGGGCAATGTCCTCCCGGGCCTGCGCCCACCGGTCGTCGAAGACCACTGCCTTGTCCGCGTCGAAGCAGGGGGTGACGGTTTTAAGCCAGCCGGCACCAAGTTCAGCTTCCACTGCCTCCAGCAGCGCGGTATCGGCCGGCTCGCCGGGTGCTTCCGGCGCGGGAAGAAGACCCAGTTTGTCGAGCACGGTCCGGGCGGCGGTGGCCAGCACACCATTGTCGCCGGTGACTTCCTCGGCGAAAGCGCCCAACGCTGCGGAATCAACAACCCCGCCGCCGACGGCGGCATCGCCGCTGGACAAAGAGACTGTGGTGCCGTTGGCGGCGGCCACATTCTGCACCGCGGCATCGGTGAGCGCGTCCAGGTCGGCCCCGGAGGTCGGGGCCGCGGTGGGCAGGGTCGCCAGATCCCCGCCGCGGACTGATTCCTCATCGCGGGTGCCGAGCACGATTTCGATTTCCACCGGGGCGACCCAGCTTGCGGGAAGAGACCAGGTGCCGGTGACCCGGTCGCTGATGCGGGAGGCTTTCGCCCCGGCCTGGGCGGCCAAAGTGCGCAGCCTGGAGCCTGTCAGCTCACCGAGGACCGGGCCGAAGGCCTGGTAGGAGGGGGCGGCCTGTATGACCCGGGTTTTCAGGGTGTCGACATCGGCTTCCGCGGCCCCGTCAATGGTGGGAACCCCCAGTTCACCGGCCATGTCCATCAGCAGCTGGTTGCGCCGCGAGGACACCCCGTTGGTCAGTGTTTCGGTGGTGTCGGTGCCGGTGATCTGGTCGATGCGGATTTTGTTTTGTGCCGCCACCAAAGCCAGGATCGCGTTGGCCGCGTTAAAGCCCAGCTCCGGGGCGGGCCCTGCGGCCGCCGCACCGGCTGCTGCCGGTGCCGGGGCAGCGGCGGCCGGGGACGCCTCGGCGGGAACCGCCGCCGGCTCCGGTGCTGTCCCGGTGGTGGTGGCCTCTGCCGCCGGGGCGACAGGGGTGGCATCGGTGCCGGTGGACTCGATGTCGTCGTCTGTGACTGTGGTGGCCGGGGCTTCCTGTGCGTCAGCGAAGTAGATGATCTTCTCGTCGCGTTCGACGTTGTAGACCTCCACCTGGCTGGCGGTGTTTTCCGTCAGCTCCAGGGTGCGGGCCATAAGGTTGGCCAGCGTCGGCGAGGAGGCGAGCCCCACCTCGATCACCCGTTCCACACCGTCCGGGCCAAGGAGCAGATTCTGGGTTTCAATCCACCGCACCGGGGAAGCGAACTGCCAGCTGAGCAGCTCGATCAAAAGGATGCGGGCAAGTTTCGCCGGTGCCTTGTCGGCCATGGTCTCGAAACTGTCGCCGTCGGCGAGCAGTGTTTCCACCGGCTGTGCCGGCACCACGGCAAGAATCGATTCGGCGAAGTCGCGGGTCAGCTCGAAGGGGCGGGCCACCAGGTTCGGGATGTAGCGTCCCACCAGCGCATCGACATCGAGTTCGTCCGGCAACAGGCTGTCGAGTTTCTCGGCGAAAGCCGGGACACCGGGGCGCAGCACCTCCGAGTGGAAGGGCACGTCAATACCGGGAATCTGGATGTAGGCGCGCCTGCCGCCGGCTGTGGCGGCCCTGGCTTCGGCATCGGATCGCAGGGCTTTGAGCCCCTTGATGGTGCCTGCCACCGCATACTGCTGGCCGGCCACATTGAAGTTGACGATCTGCAGGAATTCGCCGCTGGTGTCGGCAATCGAGGCAACATAGTCGACGACCTCGGAATCGGTCATGCCGAACTGGTTGGGGCGCAGCGCAGCCAGCTGGTAGTTGGAGCGCCCCTTGTCGTCGCGGGGCACCAGCGAATGCATCGCCGAGCCGCGGGAGAACACAATGTCGATAACCCCCTCCAGCTCGAAGATACCGGCGGTGGAGGCCAGCGAGGTGTATTCACCCAGCGAATGCCCGGCATACATGGCACCTGGGGTGAGCAGCCCCTCGCTGCGCAGCCGTTCGGTTTGCCCGTAGGCCACCACAGCCAAAGCGACCTGGGTGAACTGGGTCAGATACAGCACACCGGCCGGATGCCGGTAGACGGTATCGCCGACTTTCAGCACAGTCGGGTTGTTGTCGACCACATCGACAATCGAGAACCCCAGGGCTGTGCGGGTGTGTTTGTCGGCCCGCTCCCACACCGCCCGGGAGGCGGCGGAGGCCTGCCGGTCGGCGGTGGCCATGCCCTTTTCCTGGATACCCTGGCCGGGGTAGACGTAGGCGGTCGACGGGGCTTCCAGCAGCGCCTGGCCGCGGGAAACAACGTTGCCGCCGATACGGCAGGTCACCTCAACGGCGGGATTGGATCCGGCCCGGCCGACCCGTTCGACGGTGATTTCCACCTCGTCGCCGAGCTGCACCATGCCGTACATGGAGTAGGTCCAGCCGACAAGCCTGGCACTGTGGCCTTTCTCGCCGGTGGCGCACGCCAGGTGCTGGGCGGTGGCCGACAGCCACATGCCGTGCACCAGGGGCGCGGAAAGACCGACGAGTTTCGCCGCGTTGGTGGAGGTGTGGATCGGGTTGTAGTCCCCGGAGACCATGGCGAACGGGGTCATATCGCCCGGGGCGGTCACTGTGGCCCGGCGGATGAAACTGCGCGGGGTGTCGGTGATCGCCGCACCGGTGTTGCCGAAGTTCGGTGCCAGCGGGGCGGCTTCGGTGGTGGTGACCCGGCCGCGGATGGCGAAACGTTCGATCATCTTCGCCACCACAGTGCCGGTTGCGGCACAGGTGAGCACCAGATCAACGGTGACGATCCGGCCCGAGGCGGATTCGTCGAAAGGCCGGGTGCGGGCCTCGACATTGATGGTGCGGGTGGTGCCGTCCATCAAGGTGTCGACCGGGACTTTCAGGTCGATCAGGTGATCCAGGTGCACCGCGTTGAGCAGGCCCTCAATGACCGGGTAGCCGTCCGCGAGCCTGCCGGACCCCAGGGCCGCGTAGATGGCCGGCCAGCAGGGGCCGACCAGCGCGTCGGCGGTGCCGGCGGCAGTCAACGTACCCGGCAGGGCGGAACCGGTCACCCCGGTGTGGCTGGTGAACAGATGCGCCGGCAGGCTGAAGGAATCCTTGACCACCCCGAACGCCGTGTCAGCGTCGTCGTGGACCTCGGGGATGGCGGTGATTTCATCGCCCGCGGCAGAGACACTTCCCACACCGGCCACACCGGCCAGAAGACCGTAGACGGCCTCCGGCAGGTGCTCCCGGGACACCACCGGGGATGCGCCGGTGGCGCAGGCGGCGGTGACATGTACGGGAATATCGACCTGCGTGACGACATAGGGACGCTCGCCGTCCATGCCGTCCCAGTAGGAATCACACAGAATACGGATGATCCACGGGTCGTCAGCGGACTCGGGGGCAATCAGTTCGAAACTGTCCTCGTCGAGCACATGCGCCGGGTTGTCGATGAGATGACCGTGCCAGACGATATGCGGGGTGGCGCGCAGGAAAGCTTCCGCATCGGCGGCCGAACCCAGCCGGGAGAACACGGCCGCGGGCTCGGTGCCGTTGCCCTCCAGATCGGTGATGCAGGCATGTTCGAAACGGCCCAGAATATCGGCCACCGGCTCATCGACGGTGGTGATACCGGCCACAGACACCGGCCCCGGGATCACCCGCACAGCCTGGGCGTCATAGCGTTCATCCTGTGACTGCCACAGGGTGTCCAGGCCCCACCAGCGGGCCACATCGGTGTCGATGGCGGGCACCCACGGCATCGGCTTGTGGTGCTTGCGCATCAGCCCCACAAACCATGTCGCGTCGCGGGCGCCGACAATGAGTTTGTTCGCCCGCGGGTAGCGGGCGAGGAATTTCTTCACCGCCGCCGGGGCATCCATGATGGATTCCTCATCCGGGAAATCGGTGGTGATCTCCCCGTGATCGGCCTCGTTGAGGCGGGCCTCGAAACGGTGGATCAGATCGAGGAACCGGTCCGACCAGGTCGGGTCGGTGAACGGGTGGGCCAGCGACACCCAGCGCTCAAGCACCTGCGCGTAGGTCATGGTTGTCAGATCGCCGAAATAGGGCTTGGCGGTTTTATCCAGGGCGGCGATGATCTCGTCGCGGTGGGCGTCCACAGCCTCCTGGCTGGAGGTGTCCAGCTGGGAGAGCAGACGCGAGCAGGCCGCGGAATCATTGTCGACCTCGTACATGTCGGCGTGCAGGTGCGACAGCCCGGAGGTCACCCCGCCGCGGGCCGCACCCCGGCCCACCCAGCCGCCCTCATCGTCGATGCTGATACCGGGGGTATCGACCAGAAGCTGCTTGACCTGCGGGGAAGTGGTGGCTTCTTTGGCGGTCATGGTGGCGGTACCAATCAGCACACCATCAACCGGCATGGCGGGAAGGCCGTGCTTGTCGGCCCACGAACCGGTGATCCACTGGCTTGCTTTGTCGGGGGTTCCGATACCGCCGCCGACACACAGCACCACATTGGTGTGCTCCCGGATCAGGGCGTAGGTGGCCAGCAGCAGGTCGTCGAGGTTCACCCACGAATGGTGCCCGCCGGCATGGCCGTCCTCGACCTGGATGATCACCGGGAAATCGGGTTTTGCCTCCGCAATCGCCAAACAGGCGCGGATCTGTTCCACGGTGCCGGGCTTGAAACAAATGTAGGGGAAACCCTCCCGGGACAGGGTGTCAATCAGTTCGGTGGCCTCGTCGACCTCCGGGATGCCGGCCGAGACTGTCACACCGTTGATCGCCACCCCGGCAGCCCGCGCCCGCGACACAATGCGCTGCGCGCCGAACTGCAGGTTCCACATGTAGCGGTCGAAAAACATCGAGTTGAACTGGGCGGCCCGACCCGGCTGCAGCTGTGCGACCAGCCCTTCCCGGTTTTTCGCGAACACTTCCTCCGAATACTGTCCGCCGCCGGCCATCTCCGCCCAGTAGCCGGCATTGGCGGCGGCGGCCACAATCGCCGGATCCACGGTGGTGGGGGTCATGCCGGGCAGGAGCACCGGCGAATAACCGGTCAGCTTCGTGAAACGGGTCTCCACCACCACAGTGCCGTCGGGCAGCTCAATCAGACGGGGGGCGAAATCGGACCAGTCCGGTGCCGGGGCGATGCGGGTGCCGGGAGTGGCCAGCCTGTCACGGGCCGAGGAGGTGGAACCGTCGACCAGTTTCACGCCCATGCCGGCCACGACCGGTTCGGTCAGCCTGGCCAGGGAACCACCCGGATCAGTGGTGATCAGGTGGGTGCACTGTGTGGGGTAGCCGTTGAGCTCTTCCACCCAGTTGTGGTGGTCGACCAGAATGTAGCGGGCCAGCTCAGCGGCGTCGGGAACATCCAGCCGGCAGGCCTTCGCCCAGGCCAGTGTGTTGTCGACGGCCTGCTGCATCGACGAGTGGTGGAAGGGCGCGCACACATTCAGCCAGGTGATCTGCGGCTCAATGGTCGCTCCGCCGCGTTTTTTCTCCTCAATGGACTTGTTGTGCTGTCTCGCCCCGTCTTCCAGTGCCCGGACCACCAGGGCCAGGTTCTTCGCCCGCCCGGAAAGCACGAAATGGCGGGAAGAGTTCTGCAGCGCGACCTCCACCCCGGAGCCGCCGATTGCCGCCAACGCGCCATCGATGGCCGGGCGGCACAGCCCCCGCACACTGACCATGCAGCTTTCCGAGGAACCGATGCCCTGCCGGCGGGCCTCCGCGGAAGTCGCCGCCCCCATGATCAGGGCGAAAGCCAGCACATCGACCAGGCCCTCCTGGTCGCCGTCGCGCAGGGCGCGGGCAGCCGCCACTCCCAGTGAACCCTGCGAATGGCCCGCGAAACGGCAGGCGCCGATATTCAGCCCCACCCCGATCAGCTCATTGACCACCGCGATCTGTGACAGGGTGATGCCGGCCACCGACACTGCGGGCTGGGCATCCAGTTCCGTGTCGCTGGAGGCCGGGGAGCTGATCAGGGTGCTCAGGCGCTCCTGCGCGCCGGGCACAATGACAGCCAGCTGACGGGCCACCGGCGCGGTGCGCGCCCGGGCCTTGGCCAAAAGTTCGTTCAGCAGCGCCACCGACGAGGTGGTGGCGGCGCAGTCGCGCAGTGCCTCCTGCCATTGGGAGGCCTGTCCGGCGAACAAAATACCGGGCTTGTCGAAGCTCAAAAGCGGAACCGCGCCGATCGTGCCGGCCGTGCGGGAATCGCTGAAAGTTGTGGTCACGTGAAAAGTCTCCTGGAAAAGTAGCCCCGGATCGCCAACACCCCTTCGCTGTCCGCGGAAAACGGACAAAACAAAAATGCATTGAAACGTGGTGATCCGGAAAGTTCATACCGAACGGCCCCGGCGGCGGAAGAGTTTTTTCCGCGCGGGGCGTGCTGCCGGATGGTAGGAACATTCCCCGCCGGAGTCGAATACGGATAGGTATTGGCAAACCGGCCCCCGACGGGTGCCACACCCGCTGTAACACCCGGGGTCAACGACGGGTGAGGGGAGAAAATAAACCCAGCGCACACCCGTGATTGAGGCCCGAAGCAGGATACGGGCGTGTATCGGCCGCCCGCCCCCGAAGGCCCATATCCGCCCGTATGGTGTGTCCATACAATCACGCATGCGGCGAATACGTATCGGTATCCTCACCCGGCGGTGGCGGGGAGCGGATTTCGCCGCCGGGTGAGGGGGTGACCTGCCGGTTGCGGCCACCGAATGACCCACCCCGAAAAACACCCCCATTGTTCATTAAATATCTAAAGAGAAACTGTGTCCAAGATCACAGTTATGCGGGGTTGCCGGGGCGCCGACGTAAACGGGCCGGTGCCGTCTTTCGGCACCGGCCCGGGACAGGGTGGGGCATGGTTGCGCTGTGGCTAGGACTGCTCCTGGCCGGTCGCCCCGCCGTCGTCTTTTTCGACCGAGGAAGCAAACAGCAGGGTCACCACCAGATCGAGAACGTCCTCGAGCTGCAGCAGGGTGCCGCGCACCTGGTAGGTGGGTTTTTTCTCGGAGAGGTAATCCCACCACACGCTGACCCCGGTGTAGCGCATGGCGATACCGATCACGGCCTGGGCCAGCGCCTCGGTGCGTTTGGTGGCCACCCGTCCGACCTCGGCGAGCATCAGCTCCAGAATGTGGCCCATGCACACCACGAACTGGCGGTTGATCTCCATGAACTGCAGTGCCCATTCCGGTTCCCGGGCGGCGCGGGCCAGCAGCTCGTTGTGCAGCACCAAAAATCTGCGGTCCATGCCGACGCGCTGCCTGGTCTGCAGCAGAAACATCGCCACCCGGGCTTCGGTTTCGTCGTCGGTGAAGCTGAAATTGTCGGAGACAGGGGTGGTGTGCAGCTGCCGGATCCAGTCCTCGCTGACGGTGTTCATCCGGTCGATGATCTGGTTGTACTCGTCTTTGACGAGCATGGTGAACAGGGCTTCTTTGTCGGTGAAGTTCGAGTAGAAGGCACCACGGGTAAATCCAGCGGTCGAACAGATCCGCTCCAGGGTGCAGCCTTCGAAACCGGCGTCCACAATGACTTTCCGGGCGGCATCAACAAGCTTTGCTTCGGTTTCAGCGCGGTTGTGCATGAGGATCGGGCCTTCCTGTCGGATGCGTGACAGTGTGAAAAAACTGTCCTGTGCGAAAAGCGTCAACGTATTGACATGCGCGGCAGGGTCCAATCATAACCGACGCAGCCTGCCCCGCCCGTTGCGGCCGCGGGCCGGCCGGACGGGGTGGCGGACAGGCGGTGACTGGCGCGGGTAGTGAACAAACGGGTGTGGTGTCCACAAAACCCGGCCCGTTGCGGCCTAGACTTTTCCGGTGTACCTGCGGGAGCCGCCGGAAAAAAACTTTTCCCCGGCTGAGAGGGCTTTGTGTGGAGCCGACCGCCATACCTGATGCGGATCATGCCGCCGGAGGAAAGGACAAGTGTGGTGACACCTGCCGCTTGTTGTGTCATTGGGGCGGGCCTGGTGGGCCTGGCCACCGCTTTTGAACTGGCCAGCCGGGGCCATCCGGTCACAGTCATCGACCCGGAGCCGATGTCGGGGGCGTCGCACCATGCGGCCGGCATGCTGGCCCCGGCCGCTGAAATCCAGTACGGCCAGGACAATCTGGTGCCGCTGATGCGCGCATCAATGGCACTGTATCCCGATCTGGTTCAGCGGGTGGCCGCAGCATCCGGCTGCCCGACCGGCTATCTGACCTGCGGCACGATTGTGGTGGCCGCCGATGGTGCCGACCGCAGACACCTGCGGGAACTGGCCGATTTCCAACACGCCGCCGGCATGGATGTTGAGGTAGTCACCACCCGTTATCTGCGGCAGCTGGAACCGGCGATCGCCCCGGTGGTGGCTGGTGCGGCGCTTATCCCCGGCGACCACCAGATCGACCCGCGGGTGTTCGGGGCGGCACTGATGTGCGCGCTGAAGAAACTGGGGGTGCGGTTCGAGGAAAGAAAAGCCACCCCGGACGATCTGGGCCCCAAGACGGTGATGGCCGCGGGCCTGGGGGCGGCCGAGTACTTCCCCTTCCTGCCGCTTCGGCCGGTGTGGGGGGAGATCATGAGACTTGATGTTCCCGACGCAATGACACCCCTTGTCACTCATGTGATCCGCGGTTTCGTCGAGGACCGGCCCGTCTATGTGGTCCCGCGCGGCAACGGCAGTGTGGTGTTGGGGGCAACCAGCCGGGAAAACCACCGGAAGTGGGGGAGTCTCGGGGGCGTGTACCAGCTGCTGCGCGACGGCATCCGGCTGGTTCCGGGACTGGAGGAATGCTCGATCAGCGACATCGGCACCGGCGGCAGGCCCGGAACACCTGATGATCTGCCGCTCGTCGGCACGGACACCGCCACCGGCACCGTCATCTCGACCGGATACTTCCGGCACGGGATTTTGCTCACCGCCCTAGCCGCCCGCCTCGGCGCCGCCCTGGTCACCGGTGACAGGCATGTGACGGGCCTGGACGACCGGGCAGTTGAATCGATACTCACCCACACCGACCCCTACCGTTGGAGCAACTGATGGACAACACAATCACAATCACCCTCAACGGCGAGACGACGGTCATTGCCGCACACACCACGGTGGCCGGCCTGATCGATCAGCGCGGCATCAGCCCCGATGGGACGGCGGTCGCGGTCGGCGAGACTGTGCTGCCCCGGAGCCGGTGGAAAGACAACCGGCTCAGGCCGGGCGATACCGTCGAAATCCTCACCGCGGTGCAGGGAGGCTAGACGATGACCACGCACAAAGATGGCGGCACCACGCTGACCCTCGGCAGCCTGGAGATAACCAGCAGACTGCTGCTGGGAACAGGCGGCATGACCGATCTGGACGCCATGGACAAGGCCCTGGTTGCCTCCGGGGCGCAGGTGGCCACGGTGGCCATGCGGCGCTACGGCACAGGCGGGCCTGACGTGTACGGCATGCTGACACGACGCGGGGTCAACGTGCTGCCGAATACCGCCGGGTGCAAAACCGCCCGGGATGCGGTGCTGACGGCACGCATGGCCCGGGAAGCGTTGGGGGTCAACCGCATCAAACTGGAGATCATCGCCGACGATCACACTCTTCTTCCCGACACCGTGGAGCTTCTCGATGCCTGCGAGCTGCTGGTCGCAGACGGTTTCGAGGTTCTGGCCTACACCAACGACGACCCGGTGGTGGCCCGCCGCCTGATGGCCGCCGGCGCGGTGGCCGTCATGCCCGGCGGGGCGCCGATCGGCACCGGCCTGGGCATTTTGAACCCGCACAATATCCGGCTGATTGTCCGGGAAGCCGCAGCCCACAACATTCCGGTGATCATTGACGCCGGGGTGGGCACCGTTTCTGATGCGGCATATGCCATGGAGCTGGGCTGTTCCGGGGTGCTTCTGGCCAGTGCGGTCACCCGCTGCCGGCAACCGGCGGTGATGGCCAAAGCCATGGCCATGGCGGTGGAGGCCGGATACCTGGCCCACCGGGCCGGCCGGATTCCGCGGCGCGATCATGCCCTGGCCTCATCCCCGGTGACCGGGCGGGCCTGGTCGCAAGAAGTTCTGTAGCAATGGGAAAAATACAGCCTCTGGTCAGTGACGCCCGCGCGGCGGCGGTTGAATTATCGGCAGCCGAAAAGCGCCGCACCGCCCGGCAGATGGTGCTCGACGGGTTCGGCGACATGGCGCAGAAAAGACTGGCCGCCGCCCGGGTGCTGGTGGTCGGTGCCGGCGGGTTGGGCAGCCCCTGTGTGATGTCGCTGGCCGCCGCAGGGCTGGGGCATGTCACCATCGCCGAAGACGACACCGTCGACTATTCCAACCTGCAGCGCCAGATCTTGTACGGGGTGGATGATGTGGGAAAAAACAAAGCCGACACCGCCCGCGCGCGTCTGCTGGCCATGGCCTCGGACATGACCGTTGCAACCCCCGGCCGGATGACCGCCGCCCGTGCGGCGGAGATGATTGCCGGCCATGATCTGGTCATCGACGGCTGCGACAACTTCGCCACCCGCTATCTGTGCGCCGATGCCGCGGAAATCGCCCGTGTGCCGGTGGTGTGGGGTGCGGTTTTGCGGTATTCCGGCCAGCTGGCGGTCTTCGGGGTGGACGGCTTTCCGGTGCTGCGGGACATCTACCCGTCACCGCCGCCACCGGACAAGCGTCCCAGCTGTGCGGCAGCCGGGGTGTTGGGGGCGACCACTGCTGTCATGGGTTCGCTGATGGCCACGGAAGCGATCAAACTGATCACCGGTATCGGGGAGCCGTTGGTGGGCGCGATGCTGGTCTATGACGCACTGTCCGCGCGCACCCGCATATTTCGTGTGGGATGTGATCCGTCACGGACCCCGGTTTCAGCCCCCGGCACCGGGCCGGTGGTCCACCTCGGCGCGGCGGATTTCCGGCGGTTCGTATCCGCGCCCGGACATGTGGTCATCGATGTCCGGGACGCAGCCGAGATCACCCCGGCCACCACTGTTGACGCCGCCGGCGGGCGCCGTGTGCAACCGGTGGCTGATCTTGTCGCCGGGGGACTTGCATCCCTTGATCCGCCCCTGCCGGAGACCACGGAAGCGATCTGTTTCTGCTGTGCGTCCGGGGTGCGCAGTGCGGCTGCCGCCGAAGCCGTGGCAGAAGAAGCAGCCGGGAAAGGTATCCGGGTTTTCTCCCTTGACGGTGGAATCACCCCGCGGCCCTGAAATTGGCCAGTGCTTGTCGTGCCTCGGCCGCCGGATCGTCGGCATCCATCAGGCTGCGCACCATGGCGCAGCCGGCGATACCGGTGGCCGACAGGTCGGCCACATCATCGGCGGTGACATCACCGATGGCGATCACCGGCAGTGTGGTGGCGTCAACAATCGGCCGGTAGCCTGCCACCCCGAGGGGCGGCCTGCCGGAGTTTTTGGTCGGTGTCGGCCGGAACGGCCCGCAGCCGAGGTAGTCGATGACCCCCGGGTTCCGGTTGAGCAGCTGCTGCGCCTGCCGGACAAGATCCAGTGTTCCGGTGGTCAAACCGATCAGCGCATCCGGACCCAGCATCGCCCGGGCCGCGATGGGCGAGAGATCATCCTGGCCCAGATGCACCCCGTGGACCGGGGCACCGGCGGCCCGGGCGGCAAACGCCACATCAGCCCGGTCATCGACCACCGTCACAGCCGTGGGATTGGCCCGCCGGACAGCTTCGGCCACCGCCACGGTAAAAGCGGTCAGCTGCCTGGCTGTGGCATCTTTGACCCGCACCTGCACAATCCCCGCCCCGGCCGCGGCAACCGCGGCCGCGGTAGCAATGGTCGTGTCATCGGTTCCCTTGGTCACCAGATACAGCCGGTAGTCGGGGGTCATGGAAGGTCACATCCTCATCACATATTTTTCCTCCCCGGCTTGCGGTCAGCCGGCCGGGGGCAAGGAAGACAAGCGCTGTTTAACGCCCCTGGCCTTCGGGGACGAAATGGATCACCATCGCCTTGAACCCGGGGGTGTTGGATTCCCGGGCCACCAGGTGGCGGTGCACCAGCGGGTTGGCTTCCGGCATGTAGGCGGCGGCGCATCCGCGGGCAGTCGGGTAGGAGACCAGACGGAAGGAATTGACCCTCCTGGTTTCCCCCTTGTACGTGGAGATCACATCGACCATGTCACGGTCGTTGAACCCCAGCGTGGCCAGATCATCCGGGTGGACCAGAATGACCCGGCGGGCATTGTCGATGCCGCGGTAGCGGTCATCCAGGCCGTAGATCGTCGAATTGTACTGGTCGTGTGAGCGCATGGTCTGCAGCAGCAGGTGGCCCTCGGGGCAGGGCAGCCACTCGAACGGGCTGACGGTGAAATGTCCCTTGTTGGCTGCGGTGGCGAACTGGCGCTTGTCCCGCGGCGGGCTGGGCAGCTGGAAGCCGTTGCGCTGGCGCACCCGGGTGTTGAAGTCGTCGAAACCGGGAATGGTGCGTTCGATGCGGTCGCGGATCACATCGTAGTTGTCGGCCATCGCCTGCCAGTCGATGTCGAATCTGTCGCCGAACACGGCATCCGCCAGACGGCACACAATCACCGGCTCGGCCAGCAGATGGTCACTGACCGGATCCAGGCGGCCCTGCGAGGAGTGGATCATCGACATGGAGTCTTCGACGGTGACGAACTGCGGCCCGGCGGCGTGTTTGATGTCTTTGTCGGTGCGCCCCAGGGTCGGCAGGATCAGCGAGGTTTCCCCGTGGACCACATGCGACCGGTTCGGCTTGGTGGACACATGGATGGTCAGCTTGCATTTTTTCAGCCCCGCCTCGGTGTGGGTGGTATCCGAGTTCGCGGACGCGAAGTTCCCGCCCATCTGCATGAACACATCGACTTTGCCCTCGTAGAGGGCGTTGAGCGCCATCGTTGAGTCGTAGCCGTGGCTGCGCGGGCAGGTGATGCCGAATTCTTTGTCGGTGGCGGCCAGAAGCCACTCCGGCGGGGCTTCCCAAATACCCATGGTGCGGTCGCCCTGCACATTGGAGTGCCCGCGCACCGGGCAGGCACCCGCCCCGGGTTTGCCGAAGTTGCCCTGCACAAGCAGCAGGTTGACGATCTCTTTCAGGGTGTTGACCGACTGCGGTTGCTGGGTCAGCCCCAGTGCCCAGCAGATCACCGTCGCCTTGGAATCGGCCAGCATGCGGGCGACTTTCTCGATTTCTTCCCGCGTGAGCCCGGTGGCTTTTTCCGTCGCCTCCCAGTCGATGGTGGAGCGGGCCGCCGCATACTCATCGAAACCGGCTGTCACCGAGTCGATGAACTCGCGGTCGACAATGGTGCCGGGGGCTTGTTCTTCCCATTTCAGCAGCAGATGCCCGAAAGCCTGCAGCAGCGCCAGGTCGCCGCCGACGCGCACCTGCAGGTATTCGTCGGAGATTTGGGCGGGTTTACCCAGCATGCCGGTGGGTTTCTGCGGATCCATGAACCCCTGCAGCCCGGCTTCCTTCAGCGGGTTGACGGCCACAACTTTTCCGCCGTTTTTCCGGCAGGTCTCCAGGGCAGAGAGCATCCGCGGATGGTTGGAACCCGGGTTTTGGCCCATCACCAGGATCAGTTCCGCTTTGTGCAGATCCTCCAGATGCACGGTGCCTTTACCGACGCCGATGACCGGGTTGAGGGCTTTACCGGTCGACTCGTGGCACATATTCGAACAGTCCGGCAGGTTGTTGGTGCCCACACACCGGGCAAACACCCCGTAAAGGAACGCCGTCTCATTGGCGGTGCGCCCCGAGGTGTAGAACACGCACCTGTCCGGATCGGTGGCGTTGATGTGGTCGGCGGCCAGCCGGAAAGCCTCCGCCCAGGGGATCGGCGAATAGTGGGTGTCACCCGGGCGCAGCACCATCGGATGGGTGATCCGGCCCTGCTGGCCCAGCCAGTAGTCGGTTTTGTCGGCCAGCTCGTCAATGGAGTAGGCGGCCCAGAAATCCGGTCCCGCGGTACGGGTGGTGTTTTCCTCCGCGGCGGCTTTGATGCCGTTTTCGCAGAACTCGGCGGCTTTGCGGTGCCCCAGCGGATCCGGCCAGGCGCAGCCCGGACAGTCGAAGCCGCCGCGCTGGTTGATGCGGTGCATCGATTTCACGGTGCGCACCACACCGGACTGGGTCAGACCACGGTGCATGGCGGTGACAACGGCCACGGGACCTGCGGCAGCGTCTCCCGGTTCGCTGACTTTCAGATTGTCCTCGTTGATTTCCTCGACGGGGGACTTGCGTGTCATATCCGCTCCTGGTCTGTTGTGGGGCAGTCGTCACCCCGGGTGAGGTTGATGATTTTCTGTGTGTGCGTGTACACCGTGGCCCGGTCGCCGCGGGAAAACCCGACCAGTGTCAGGCCCGCATCAGCGGCCAACTGCACGGCCAGTGATGACGGTGCACTGACCGCGGCCATGACCGGGATACCGGCCAGCACACACTTTTGCACAAGTTCGAAGCTGGCTCTACCGGAGACCTGCATGATCGTCCCGGCCAGGGGAAGCCGGTCGGCCAGAACCATCTCGCCGATGACTTTGTCCACCGCATTGTGCCGGCCCACATCTTCGTGGGCGGCAAGCAGACGACCGGCCCCGTCAAACAGTCCCGCCGCATGTAAACCACCGGTGGAATCGAAAAGCCGCTGGTGCCGGCGCAAGGAATCCGGCAGGCCGAGCAGAAGGTCACGGTCGATGACCGGGCCGGTGGGATCAATGGTGAATTCCGAGGTTTTGCGCACCTGGTCAATCGAGGTTGATCCGCAGATACCGCAGGCAGAGGTGGTGATCACCCGGCGGAAATCCACCGCGCAGGAATCCAGCGACGGGATGGTCGCATCCACCACGTTGTAGCTGCGGTCCCCGTCGGGGCCGGGATTGTTGCTGCAGTAGCGCAGCGAATCGATCTGCTCTGCCCGGGTGAGGAAACCTTCGGCCACCAGGTTTCCGGCGACGAGGAAAAAATCATTGCCCGGGGTGCGCATGGTCACCGCCAGCTGCTGGCCGTTGACTCTGATCTCCAGCGGCTGCTCACCGGCCAGGGTTTCCCGGCGGATGGTGGACGTGCCGTCTGCGCGCAGCACAGTGGCCCGGGTGCGGGTGGTGATCCGCCGCCCGGGTGTGGTGCCAGCTGCCGACGACATAGGTGCATTCTACGTGTGGGCGAAGATGTGCGTGTACGGGGCCTATAGATGCTGGTTGGCAAGGATGGCCGGTGACAGAAGCCGACACGGTGGCTTAGGCTTTCGACTATGACGAACACCGGAATCGATGAGCTCGTGGCCAGACGGATCGACGCCATTGTTGATGACCCGGGGCTGGGCACCGATCAGCTGACCGCCGCCCTGGACCAGGCGGCCTGCTGCGGGGTGGGGCAGCTGGTGGTGGCCCCGACTTCCCTGGTGGCCGCCACACATGCGGCCGACAAAGCCCGGCGCAGGCCGCGTCTGGTCGCCCAGTGTGGCTACCCGTCAGGTACCCACCAGGACCTGGTGAAAGCAGCCGAAGCCCGCCTGGCGATCGAATACGGGGTCGACGAGATCGATGTGGTGCTCAACCACCGGGGTATCGTCGACGCCGACAGCAACCGGCTGATCAGTGAGATCGTCACCGTGCGGGAAGCAGTCCCGCGGCCGATGGTGCTGAAAGTGGTCCTGGACACCGTTTTACTCACGGGCGAACAGATCGCTTTCGCCGCCCGCACCGCACAACTGGCCGGCGCGGACTACATCCGGGCCGGAACCACCCGCACCAGCGACGGGGATGCGGCCGAGGTGATTGCCGGCATCGCACAGGTGGCGGGAACCCGCCTCGGGATCGAAGCGGTCGGTGATTTCACCGCCGCGGATGTCCGGCGCCTTTTTGACGCCGGTGCCAGCCGTATCGGCACCCGCACCCCGCAGCTTCTGTTCTAGGGTTCACCCAAGCCCGGCAGGATCCCGGACACCAGGTCAAACGCCTGCGACCAGTCGGTCATTCGGGGACCCGGCACCTGCCTGTTGTAGAGCTGGTCGGCCACGATCACCGGGATGTTCTGCCGCCGCAGGGATTCGATATTGCCGGGGGCATCCTCGATATAGACATCCGCCCCGACACTGTCTTTCAGCCCGGTGAAACACAGCGACATATACGGGATGCTGTTGTTGTCCAGCCATTCGGCGGTTTGCGCCACGGTCTCCCGGTGGGTGCCGCCGAGAAACAGCCGGTGGCTGACCACCCTGATGTGGGCGCCCGCTTCGGACAGGGACTGCAGCGCTTCCGGCGCGCCGTCGATGACGGGAAGACTCGCCAGCATGCCGTGCTCGACACCCGCTTTGTGGGCGGCGCGGAAATCCGCGAAATCGGCGAAACCCCAGGCTTTGACCATGTCGTAGACAGCCGGGTCGGCGAGATCGTTGTCGCCCACCCCCAAATGTTTCGCGGCGTAGGGGCGGAAACCGGCAGTGTAGTCGGCGCACACCCCGTCCAGGTCCAGGCCGATCACCAAGCGTCCGCCGGGGGCGGTGTCACCGAAACCTTTCATGCTGGTTGCAGTTCTTTTCTTCCTCGGGGTGGTCAGTAGGTGGTGTCAATGGTGTTGATATTGACGTTGCTGCCGTGCAGGGTCAACCCCAGGCCGTCGTCGCCGACAGTCGCGGAGACGATCTCCATTCCGGTGGCGGCCATATCGGCGGACTGTTTGCCGATCGCGTCGGTGATCACCGTGGAGACGGATTCGGGAAGATCAAACCCCAAAATCGAGGCATTGTCGGCGGTGAAGGTCATATTCCCCTTGGCGACCTCGGGCTTGAGGCTCAGCACGGCGGCACCGTTGGTGAACACCACATCAAGATTGCCGGTGGCGGCGTTGGCGTTGACGTCGGTGACTTTGACCAGGTTTCTGAAAAGCTGCGCGCCGAAACCATCATCGTCCCCGGCTGTCTGCTCGGCCATGGCCTGCTGGATCTGCGCCAGAATGAAGGTGTCCGGCACAGCCGTATCCACGGTCAGTGACTCGGCGATCGGGGCGTTTGGATCACTGATATCCAAATTGTCGATGGTCACTGTCGCGGCGGGCATACCCTCGATGACCGGTGCACCATCCGCGCCCTGCGGATAGGTGATCGACAGCGTGGACGGGGTGTCGACCGCCACATGCGGCACAGAGCCGGTGGCGACCGAAAACAGCAGCGGTGTCGCCGAGAATTCGATTGACGGCTCAGCCTCGGTGGCGGCACCGGTGGCGGTCGCCTGCTGGGCGTAGGAGCTTTTCAGCTGGTTGCCGATGTAGTGCCGCAGACCGAACTCGGCCAGCGCCCCGCCGGCAATGATCAGCACGAGGATGACAAGGAGGATGGTCCAGATAATGGAGGAGACGGACTTTTTCATAGTGCGGTCCAGTCTTCACGAATGATCCGCCGCTGTCATCTTCCCCCGGTTTCCACAGGTGTCAGCATCCACTTAAAAAAACAGTCACCGCCCGGGTGGCACCGGCTGGCGGCTACAGCGGTGCCACCTCGTGCCAGGGCAGGGTGATCTGGTTGTCGCGCAACACCCGCCGCTGGGCGGTGAACTCCAGCCCGCGGTCGTGAAGAATGCGCAGTGCTTCCCGCCAGCGCACCCGGGGGCCGAACGGGGCCAGCGGGGCAGCCACCTGCCAGGCGTCATCCATCATCGACAGCACCCGGTGAATACGGTTTCCGGGAGTGTTGAGATGAATGAGAATTTTCGGCAGCCGTTCGGCGATCCGGGACGGGACATCCACATCATGCGGATCCCAGCACAAAGACAGCGATACCGGTCCGGTGCGGTCGAGCAGAATCCAGGTTGCCCGCCTGCCGATCTCATCACAGGTGCCTTCCACAAACAGCCCGCCGCGATCCATATTCGAGGTCACCGTCTCCCAGGCCCGGTAGACCTGGTCGACGTCATACTGGCGCAGCACATTAAATGCCCGCACCAGTTGCGGGCGAAGACCCGCCAGCTCGAATCCACCCAAAGCGAAAGTCACCCCGTCACGGGGCTGAAGTACCCGGTCGGGATGGATTTCCAGACCTGTCACCGCAATATCGGCCCGGATCGTCCGGAGTCTGGCCGCCCACTCGCAGGTGGTGGTGTGGCTGGCACCGTAGCCCACATCCACCGCCACAGGCCGTGGCGCGGTCAACAGCAGCCGACGGATATCCGGATGGTGGATCATCCAGCGATCGGCTTTGCGCAGCCGGTTGGTGTTCGTGGTCCCCCGGGTGGCAACACCAATCGGCCCGGTGGTGGAAAACCGGGCTTTCATATTGTGGGAATGGTCGGCCATGGGAGATCGGCTGGTTGAAAAAGAAAAAAGGGGACGGCGGGAAAACCGTGACAACCCGGAATCTGCCGGTGGGGCGTTTTTGCCGGGTGAACACGAAAACCGGGCCACCAGCAGGCGGCCCGGCGATACCGATATTTTTCTAGGAGTTGTTGCGGATGAAGTCGGCGGTCAGGTCGGCTTCCTTCTTCGACAGCTCAGCCAGGGCGTCAGCCACCTTCGGCTCAATGGCGGAACCCATGAACGGAATGTTGACGGTGACTTCGTTGGCGTAGGAAATGGTGGTGGAGTTCTCGTCACCGGACAGCGACATATCGGCCTTGAACTCGACCGGGGCGCCCTTGACATCGGCATTGAAATGCCCGGAGAACGAATCCCCGTCGAGGTCGTTCCAGGAGACAACCCGCTTGATCTTCAGCGAATGGCTGACCATGGCCTGCACCGCCTCGGGAAGAAGTTCCATCGGCATGACCTCGTAGAGGACTGCCTCACAGGTGTTCTCGCCCTCAGTGAACTCGTGCACCTCGCCCGGCTCGGTGGAGAGGTTTTTGACGTTGTACTCCCAGTACTCCTTGTTCCGGAAGGCTTCGGCAACCTTGGCGGGCGGGAACGGAATAGATACGGTGTGTTCTGTACGCTTCGACATGGCAACAACACTACCGGTTTTGTATGTCACGTCCCAGTTACGCGCATTAGGATTCAGGCCGATCATCATGTCCCACACCCCGTCGCCCCACAGCCCAGCCACCCCCGTGGATACGCCCGCCGAAATCCCCCCTGACAAGCTGGAAGAAGCCCTGCGTACAGTCGGGGATCTGTCCTTCGACCCCGATTTCACCTTCGCTTCAGCCACCTCACTGCGCTGTGGGGGCGCACCGCGGCTCGCCGTCAGATGCCGGACAGCCGAAGCACTGGCCACAGCGGTGGGCCTGGTGGATGCGGCGGGAAAAAAGTGTGTGGTGGTCGGTGGCGGATCAAACATGGTGGTCGCTGACGGCGAACTTGATGTGGTCGCCGTGATCGCCGCCGACACCGGGCTGCATGTCGACTGTGCAAGCGGGACAGTGATTGCCGGTGCCGGGGCCACATGGGACGACGTTGTTGCCACAGCAGTAGGCAAAGGCCTCGGCGGCATCGAAGCACTGTCGGGAATCCCCGGATCAGCCGGTGCCACACCGGTGCAAAACGTCGGCGCCTACGGTGCGGAGATCGCCGATGTGCTTGTTTCCGTGGAACTCTACGACCGGGAAAACCGCACCCTGTCGTGGGTTCCGGCGGCGGATCTGGATCTGGCTTACCGGTACTCGAACCTGAAACACACCGCCCGCGGGGTGGTGTGCGCAATCGAACTGAAATTGTCCACCGACGGGTTGTCGGCGCCACTGCGCTACGGGGAACTCGCCCGGCGCCTGGGGGCGGAGAAAGATCCCGCTTCCACAGGCGCGAAGACACTGCGCTTCCCGGTGGCTGAAGTCCGGCAGGCGGTACTGGATCTGCGCCGCGGCAAAGGGATGGTGCTCGACAGTGGCGACCACGACACCTGGTCGGCCGGAAGCTTCTTCACCAATCCGATCGTCGATGAGCATGTGGCAGACCTGGCCGCTGACAAAGTGGCAGCGCTGCACGGGGAGAAAGAATCATCAACCATGCCCCGTTTCGCCGCCCCCGGCGGGAAAGTGAAACTGTCGGCCGCATGGTTGATTGAACGGGCCGGCTACCCGAAGGGGTACCCCGGAAAAGGCCCGGCCACACTGTCGACCAAACACACACTCGCCCTGACCAACAGGGGACGGGCCACCACAGCCGACATCGCGGCCCTTGCCCGGGAAATCCGTGACGGTGTGAAAGCCCGCCTGGGCGTTGAACTGGTGCCGGAACCTGTATGGATCGGGACCGGCATCAACGACGCCCAAGCGTCCTGAGCCGAAAACTACCTGGCGGAAAAGCGAGGGCCGCCCCGCTCACGCGGGGACAACGCGGCTTTTTCCTCCACTTTCTCCAAGCGCTTGGGATCAGCCCCGCTCACGCGGGGACAACAACTGCATGGCGAACAGTCGGACCTGGTCATCAGGATCAGCCCCGCTCACGCGGGGACAACGCTAGTACGCAGTCTGCCGTTGAGGGGGAGGATGGATCAGCCCCGCTCACGCGGGGACAACGCCGTGGGGCTTTCCGCCAACGAGTACAACGAGGGATCAGCCCCGCTCACGCGGGGACAACACCGCGGATGCGCGCCGGGCCCTCGGCGATAACGGATCAGCCCCGCTCACGCGAGGACAACGCTGGTCATCTCCCGGCATGACATGAGCGTAGGGGATCAGCCCCGCTCACGCGGGGACAACCTGGTGTGGACAACCCCGGCGGGGAAAACCAGGGATCAGCCCCGCTCACGCGGGGACAACCAGTCGGGGTCGGTGCTGTGATTTCGGAGCAGCGGATCAGCCCCGCTCACGCGGGGACAACGTCGATTTCCTTACGTAGCCCATCCCTGTCTTTGGATCAGCCCCGCTCACGCGGGGACAACTGTGTCATGTGTGTTTCCTTCATGTGTGTTGTGGGATCAGCCCCGCTCACGCGGGGACAACTCGGCTTCGGCGGCGAAAAGAGCAGCAAAGACGGGATCAGCCCCGCTCACGCGGGGACAACACGGTACGCGGGTCGAGTGCCACGCTAGAAGAAGGATCAGCCCCGCTCACGCGGGGACAACCGCTGTTTCTCCCAGCGTGTGCCCCAGTCTTGGGGATCAGCCCCGCTCACGCGGGGACAACAGCGCTGCCGCTCGTCCTCCCGTATGCCAGCGAGGATCAGCCCCGCTCACGCGGGGACAACCAGGGAGCGTTTGATCAGCTCCCGCACACGCTGGGATCAGCCCCGCTCACGCGGGGACAACATCCACGCCGTGTTCAGCTGCTTATCTTTTATCGGATCAGCCCCGCTCACGCGGGGACAACTCGCGGTGTCGCGGGTTCGATGGGATCCGTTCCGGATCAGCCCCGCTCACGCGGGGACAACGTGCCACAGTCACGGGACAGGGCCTACTGGATAGGATCAGCCCCGCTCACGCGGGGACAACTCCCGGCATCGTGCGGTATTGCGCTATCAGCTGGGATCAGCCCCGCTCACGCGGGGACAACCTCTCAATCCCTCAGTGGACGGTGGCCGACCGGGGATCAGCCCCGCTCACGCGGGGACAACGCACCTGCTTTCCATCTACTGAATGCCGATTGGGGATCAGCCCCGCTCACGCGGGGACAACACTGCTTGGCGTGCTGAGTTCTGGGAAAGATGGGGATCAGCCCCGCTCACGCGGGGACAACTTTTTCAGCGTATTCTTTTGCTTTAATGCATTCGGATCAGCCCCGCTCACGCGGGGACAACGGGCATACGGCGATCCAGCTGCCGGACGGAACCGGATCAGCCCCGCTCACGCGGGGACAACGATACAAATCCTCTGTCCTGGCCCTCCGACGTGGGATCAGCCCCGCTCACGCGGGGACAACAGCCCCGCGAATTGGCCGCGGTGACCGCCGAGCGGATCAGCCCCGCTCACGCGGGGACAACGCGATCACCTGACCGATGAGCACGAAATCCAGGGGATCAGCCCCGCTCACGCGGGGACAACCTTGCGCCGTCGTAGGCCAGGGGGCGGATTTCAGGATCAGCCCCGCTCACGCGGGGACAACCGGTGGACCCGGATCCGGTTGTCGGCCAGGTGCGGATCAGCCCCGCTCACGCGGGGACAACATGACCACCACCGCCACCACCAAGCAGATCACCGGATCAGCCCCGCTCACGCGGGGACAACCTCCGTGGTGGTTTCAGGCCCCACCCGCAGCGGGGATCAGCCCCGCTCACGCGGGGACAACTTCGATTCCGGCCATGACGTTGCTGGTGTCGAAGGATCAGCCCCGCTCACGCGGGGACAACACCCGGCAGTATCCCGTGACGGCAGTATCACTAGGATCAGCCCCGCTCACGCGGGGACAACGCCTGCAACCGCGGGATCATGCGATTGTGCAGGGGATCAGCCCCGCTCACGCGGGGACAACTCCTTTCCCGTCCGCTGACGTATAAGGAGAAAAGGATCAGCCCCGCTCACGCGGGGACAACGCCTCTACCTGCTCGGCCGTGGCCTTCGCATCGGGATCAGCCCCGCTCACGCGGGGACAACTAACCGTACAACTAGCCAACCGTCAACTAAAAAGGATCAGCCCCGCTCACGCGGGGACAACCTGCGACCCTGATCGGTGGAACCCGCCGGGACGGGATCAGCCCCGCTCACGCGGGGACAACCCGAAGACCCCAACCTTCCCGACCCGGCACACAGGATCAGCCCCGCTCACGCGGGGACAACAAGATCGGACCACATCCCAAATGCAATCCGACAGGATCAGCCCCGCTCACGCGGGGACAACCGGACTGGCACCGGCACATCACAGCGTCAAAGGGGATCAGCCCCGCTCACGCGGGGACAACGCCGGTGCTGTCCCGGGTCTCTGCCATGCCGCGGGATCAGCCCCGCTCACGCGGGGACAACGCCGGTGCTGTCCCGGGTCTCTGCCATGCCGCGGGATCAGCCCCGCTCACGCGGGGACAACTTTTTCGAAGGCAACCTTGTTGATGCCCCCGAAGGATCAGCCCCGCTCACGCGGGGACAACGCAATTGCATTGCTGGTCATGTTGATGCCGATAGGATCAGCCCCGCTCACGCGGGGACAACGATCCACTTCACCGTGGCGGAGTCACCCACTGCGGATCAGCCCCGCTCACGCGGGGACAACACACGCAGCGCCTTCGTGTCCTGCTGCATCAGGGGATCAGCCCCGCTCACGCGGGGACAACAAACCGGCCGTGGCCTGCCAATCGACCTTCTGGGGATCAGCCCCGCTCACGCGGGGACAACCGATTCACGATCCAGCGGGTCGTCTTTTCCCCGGGATCAGCCCCGCTCACGCGGGGACAACGTGGGGTTTTGATTACCGGAAGCGGGGTGATTGGGATCAGCCCCGCTCACGCGGGGACAACCCTCCTCTCCCCCTTGGAAAGCTCCCGGCCTGCGGATCAGCCCCGCTCACGCGGGGACAACCAAATTACGCCATAGGTACGCTACCGCTTGCTAGGATCAGCCCCGCTCACGCGGGGACAACGGCGCGACGAGCCTGATGGACCTACAGAAAAAGGGATCAGCCCCGCTCACGCGGGGACAACACTTCTTTACCTGCAGAAATGCAGGAGTGAAGCAGGAATTTACTTTACTTTATTCAGTTGGATGTTTTCCCGGGGGATTGTCTCCCAGCATACGTGGTGTCCGGGAGACGGGATACCCATGTGGCCGGGTGGTTTTTCAAAGCTAGTCTTTGCGGTGTTTGGCGGCGGCCAGTCTTGCTTTGTCTTCCTCGGAGCCGTAGCGCTCGATCAACTGGTCGCGGACCTCCCGGCGGCGCACTTTGCCGATCTGGTCGGTGGGCACTTCATCGAAGTGGTAGAAGGTGCGCGGAACCTTGTAGCGGGTCAGCCGCTCACGGCAGAACTCTTTGAGTCCTTCCGGATCCATGGCGGCGCCTTCGACCAGGGACACCGCGGCGACGACGTTTTCGCTGCCGTCGGGTCGGGGCATGCCGACCACGGTGGCGACTTCGACGTCGGGGTGGGCCAGCAGTGCTTCTTCGACCTCGACGGGGTAGACGTTGAAACCGCCGGTGATGATGACTTCTTTGATGCGGGCGACGATTTTGATGAAACCGTCTTCTTCCATGACGCCGACATCACCGGTGCGGTACCAGCCGTTGTGGAAAGCGTCGGCTGTTGCTTCCGGCTGGTTGAGGTAGCCCTGGAAGACCTGTGGTCCCTTGACCAGGATTTCACCTTCCACGCCGCGGGGCTGTTCCCTGTCCAGATCATCGGGGTCGGCGATCATCACGGTGGTGTCGGGGAAGGGGATGCCAACATAGCCGGGGCGCCGGTTGCCGTCCATGGGGTTACCGACGATCACCGGTCCGGTTTCGGTCAGCCCGTAGCCTTCGACCAGCAGCCCGCCGGTGAATTCTTCCCAGCGTTCCACAGTCCGCGGCGGCAGTGACGAGGCGCCGCAGAAGCTGTTTTCGACACCGGACAGGGATACGCCGACTTCTTCGGCGGTGTCGACGATTTTCTCGTACAGGGTCGGCACACCGGGCAGCCAGGTGGGGGTGTGTTTTTTCATCACCTGCATGATCAGTGTCAGATCGGGGGCGGGAAGCAGCACCACCTCACCGCCGATCAGGACCGACAGGGTGATGTTCATTGTCAGCCCGTAGGCGTGGAACATCGGCAGCGCGGCGAGCATGATTTCGTCGTCATCACCCAAGCCGGGCACCCAGGAGCGGCCCTGCAGGATATTGGCCACCAGGTTGCCGTGGGACAGCTGTGCCCCCTTGGGCACACCGGTGGTGCCGGAGGTGTACAGGATCAGGGCGATGGCGTCTGTGGTGTTGTTGTCCGGGTTGTCGATATCTTTGCCGTCGCCGCCGATGGCGTTGCCGACCAGGGCTTCCCACGGCACGGTGTTGGGGGCCGCCCCGGAGAGTTTGTCGTGTTTTTTCTTCATCCCCGGCAGCGGCAGGTTCAGGGCGAACCGCATGGGCCGCGGCATGGCCTCGATCATGTTGACCGAGATGATGGTCTCCAGGGGGGTGGTGTCGCGGAGTTTTTCCAGCATGGTCGCGACTTTGTCCCAGCAGATGGCGATCCGTGCCCCATGGTCGTTGAAGGGGTGGCGCAGCTCGTGGTGGGTGTAGAGCGGATTGTGCTCGACCACTGTGGCCCCCAGTTTGAGGGTGGCCCAGAAAGCGATCACATGCTGCGGGCAGTTCGGCAGCACCAGCGCAACCCTGTCGCCGGGGCGCACGCCGAAGGCCCGCAGGCCGGCCGCGGCCCGGCGGACATGCCGGTCCATTTCCGACACCGAGATGGTGCGTCCGAAAAAGTACAGGGCCGGTTTTTCGGGGCGTTCGGCCAGGTTCCGGTCATAGATGTCGAGCAGCGTGTCGTCGCCGTAGTCCAGGTGGTGGGGTGTCCACTCGGCGTAGGAATCAAGCCACACCGGTTCATCGGCCGGGCGTTGGGGGGTGTCAGTCACTGGGGCTCCTGATGCTGATGTAAAGCAGGATTGCTGTTGGCGGAACGAGGATAAAATCAAGCCTTCTGACGCAGTTGGGGATTGCTTATTGACCGCCGCGTCCCCACCACCCTAGCCATCCCGCAGCCGGGGCGGTCACCCAGGGAGCGGGTCGGCATGATTTCGCCTACTGTGTGGCTCATGCGTATCGCGATGATCTCCATGCATACTTCGCCGCTGACACAGCCGGGCAGCGGGGACGCCGGCGGGATGAATGTCTATATCGCGAATCTGGCCCGGCAATTGGCCGGTCTGGGGCACAGTGTGGACGTCTACACCCGGGCGACCCGGCCGTCGTTGGGGGAGGTTGTCGAGGTCTGTGAGGGCTACCGGGTGATCAATGTGGTGGCGGGCCCCTATGAGGGGCTGCCGAAAGAGGAACTGCCCACCCAGCTGGCGGCTTTTGCCGGCGGGGTGTGGGCGTTTGCCCGGCAGCACCGGCTCGACTACCACCTGATCCATTCCCACTACTGGCTGTCCGGGCAGGTCGGCTGGCTGTTGTCGGATGTGTGGCAGCGGCCGCTGGTGCATACCGCCCATACGTTGGCGGCGGTGAAAAACCTGGTCCGGGCCGCCGACGACACCGCCGAATCAGAAGCCCGCCGTATCTGTGAACAGCAGATCGTCGACAATGCGGCCCGCCTGATCGTCAATACGGAGGAAGAAAAAAACAATCTGCTGCGCCACTATGACGCCGATGGCAAAAAGATCGCGGTCATCGCCCCGGGGGCTGATACCGGCACGTTTACCCCCGGCAACGACCGGGCCACCGAACGCTGCCGCCGGGAGCTGGGGTTGCCGTTGAACGCGAAGGTGGTGGCTTTTGTCGGCCGGCTGCAGAAATTCAAGGGCCCGCAGGTGCTGATCAAAGCCGCCGGTCTGCTTGTCGGTCAGCATCCGGACCTGCCGTTGAAGGTGGTTGTCTGCGGCGGTGCTTCCGGTCCGGAGGCCACCGGTGAGCAGTACAAGAAACTGGCCGCGGATGCGGGGCTAGGCTCGGTGGTGCGTTTCTATGATCCCCGCCCCCCGGAGGAGCTGGTCGATATCTACCGGGCGGCCGATGTGGTGGCGGTTCCCAGCTACAACGAATCCTTCGGCCTGGTGGCGGTGGAAGCCCAGGCCGCCGGAACCCCGGTGGTGGCGGCTGCCGCCGGGGGGTTGCCGATTGTGGTTTCTGACGGGCAGACCGGAATCCTGGTCGACGGCCACAACCCGCAGGACTGGGCCGATGCTCTGTACCGGCTGCTCGTCGATGACCGGCTGCGGGTTGAAATGGCCGAAAACGCCCCCCGGCGGGCCGCCGGGTTGTCGTGGACGGCGACGGCGAAAAAAACCGCGGTCGTCTACTGCGGGGTGTGCGGGGAAACCCCCGGGGCCGACGGCGACCGCGATGCCACCGGCTAGGGGTGTGCCCGCGGCAGTGTGGCGAAGGTTTCCTTCGGCCGGTATCGGCAGTTCAGGTGGGCGGAGGGCACTCTAGTCCCGGCCCGGTTTTCCGACATCACCGGCCGATTGGTGTAACAATGGGAGCCATGACTGATGGAAAACTGATTCTGCTCCGCCACGGCCAAAGCCAGTGGAACGCCTCCAACCAGTTCACCGGCTGGGTGGATGTGGCACTGACCGACAAAGGTGAGGCCGAAGCAAAACGCGGCGGCGAGCTGCTGAAGGAAAAGAACATCCTGCCGGATGTGCTCTACACCTCGCTGCTGCGCCGGGCGATCTGCACCGCCCACCTGGCACTGGATGCCGCTGACCGGCTGTGGATTCCGGTGATCCGCGACTGGCGTCTCAACGAGCGCCACTACGGTGCGCTGCAGGGCCTGAACAAAGCCGAAACCAAAGACAAATACGGCGACGACCAGTTCATGGCATGGCGCCGCTCCTACGACACCCCGCCGCCGGAGCTGGCCGATGACGCCGAATACTCGCAGGCCCATGATCCGCGCTACGCCAACCTGGATCACGTTCCGGCCACCGAATGCCTGAAAGATGTGGTCGACCGGTTCGTGCCCTACTTCGAGGAAGAAATCCTGCCCCGCGCCAAGAAGGGCGAAACCGTCATGATCGCCGCCCACGGCAACTCGCTGCGGGCCCTGGTCAAGCACCTGGACGGGATCTCCGACGAGGACATCGCCGGACTGAACATCCCCACCGGTATTCCGCTGGTCTACGAGATCGCCGCGGACGGAACGGTGACAAACCCCGGCGGCACCTACCTCGACCCGGAGGCCGCGGCCGCCGGCGCGAAAGCAGTCGCCAGCCAGGGTTCGAAGTAACCCGACAATTCACAGGCACCCCGGCTTCCAGCCGGGGTGCCACACTTTTCACACGGCCGTTCGGTACCGGTCACCGAAAGTTCAGGTTCCGGTCACCTGACTGTGCCAGTCTGGCCAGTTGACGGCTTGCCGCCGCCGGAAGTTGCCCCCACCGCCTAAACCCCGCCGCACGTCAAGGAGACCGGGATGTTTGTTGCCGCCACCGCCGGTCTTGTCGCGGGTTTTCTCCTCGCTTTATGGGCAAGGCCCTGGATGGATACGGTGTCCCGGCGGGTGCGCGGCACCAAACAGGCGAAAACACTCGCCGACAACCGGGTGTCGACCATCGGGCAAATCCTGCATCTGGCCGTCCAGGGATCCCCCGCCGGGGTGACGGTGGTGACCAGAAACGGGGCGGTGATCCTGTCGAATGCGAAAGCCCACGAGATGGGCATCGTCCACGAGCGGGCCGTGACCGAACACGTGTGGGACAACGTGCTCGGGGTCTTCGACGACCATGAGCCGCGCACCATCAGCCTGCCCGGGCCGGCCAAACGGCACGGCAGCCGGGTGATGGCCGTCAGTGCCGACATCAAACCCCTGACCTTGGTTGACCCGCGGTTCGTGATCATCTATTCCTCCGACGAATCGGAAAACGTGCGCATGGAATCGGCGCGCCGGGATTTTGTCGCCAATGTCTCCCACGAGCTGAAAACCCCCGTCGGCGGGATGGCGCTGTTGGCCGAGGCCCTGCTGGAGGCCGCCGATGATCCCGAACACGTCACCTACTTCGGCACCAAACTGAACAAAGAAGCCAACCGGCTGGCCGACATGATCAACGAATTGATCAGCCTGTCGAAACTGCAGGGTGCCGAACGGCTGCCCGACATGCAGCCGGTGGGCATCGACCGGGTCATCGACGAAGCGATCGTCCGCAACCAGCTGGCCGCCGACCAGGCCGACATCACGCTGACCCGGGACGAGAACACCGGAACCACCGTCATGGGTGATGAAGGACTGCTGATCACCGCGGTATCGAACCTGGTGGGCAATGCGGTGAACTATTCGCCCACCGGCACCACCGTCTCGATCACCCAGGCACATAATCCCCCGGACACCGGCAAACGCGGGGGATCGGTGTCGATCAGGGTGACCGACCGCGGTATCGGCATCGCCCCGGAAGACCAGAAACGTGTCTTCGAGCGTTTCTTCCGGGTCGATAAAGCCAGAAGCCGTTCCACCGGCGGTACCGGCCTGGGCCTGGCCATTGTCAAACACGTCGCCGGAAACCACGGCGGCTCCATCGCCCTGTGGTCGCGTCCGGGCACCGGCTCCACCTTCACCCTGACGTTGCCGCTGCCGGACCCGGACGGCGGCACCGGTGACACGATCACCGATTCCGCGGCCCCGGAACTGGCCGAACCCATCATGCTGAAAGACCCTGCGCCGGTCATGCGGCGTACCGAGAAAGGTTGACCCATCCCCATGCCCCGCATCCTCATCGTCGAAGACGAAGAATCGCTTGCCGACCCGCTGGCGTTCCTGCTGAAAAAGGAAGGCTTCGAAGTCGTCATCGCCGGCGACGGCCGCACCGCCCTGGACGAGTTCGACAAAGGCGGCATCGACATTGTGCTGCTCGATCTCATGCTGCCCGGCATGTCGGGAACCGATGTGTGCAAGAAACTGCGCGCCACCTCCTCGGTGCCGGTGATCATGGTCACCGCCCGCGACAGTGAGATCGACAAAGTCGTCGGGCTGGAACTCGGCGCCGACGACTATGTCACCAAACCGTATTCCTCCCGGGAGCTGATCGCCCGCATCCGGGCGGTGCTGCGCCGCGGCGGCGAGGCCGCCGACGAGGCCGCCGACGACGCCGACGACACCGCGGTGCTGTCGGGCGGACGGGTGGTCATGGATGTGGACCGCCACACCGTCACCGTCGACGGGCGGGATGTGCAGATGCCGCTGAAAGAATTCGACCTGCTGGAATATCTGCTGCGCAACTCCGGACGGGTGCTCACCCGCTCCCAGCTGATCGACCGGGTGTGGGGTGCGGACTATGTCGGCGACACCAAAACACTGGACGTGCACGTGAAAAGACTGCGCAGCAAAATCGAGGAAAACCCCTCCCACCCGGTCAATCTGGTCACCGTGCGGGGGTTGGGCTACAAATTCGAGGACTGACAACACCCGGGCCGGGCCGGGCACCCTGCTGCCGCCGTCAGTGACCCGGTGACAGCCCGCGCGCGGCCACCGTGGCCGGATGGGTGGCAAAGACCTCATCGGTGGTGTCGGCCCCGGCCGTGGCCCGCATCATCTGCCGCGCCCGGGCACGCTCCAGGCAGTGCTGTTTGAGTATCGCGTAGCCGGCCGGGCCGAGCAGTGCCGACAGTTCCGCGGCAGCGGAGATATACAGCGGCTCGGTGGTGGTGTGGCAGGCCGGGGCGCTGGTGCAGTACCAGTCGAAATCCTCCCCGCCCTCACCCCAGCCGTAGCGCTGGTATTCGGTGATGGTGGTTTTCAGGATTTCCGTTCCATCGCCCCGGTCAACCCACTCCTCGAGCCGGCGCAGCGGCAGCTGCCAGCACACCTCCGGTTTCACCACGGTCAAATCCTCCCCGGCAGCCACCGCCCACTGGTGCAGCGCGCAGCCGCCGCCGGTCGGCCAGTCCGGGCGGTTGGAAAACACGCACACCCCGTCGACCACGGTGGTTTTCAACGCCGGTTCCATCTCCCCGTCGTCTGTTTCCAGCTCATCCCATTCCAGCCACGGTTCTACCCAGTCCGGATCCGCCCGGTGGCCGCGCAGCCAGTCCCCGGTCTGTTCCGGGCAGTTCTGCCAGAACCGGGCGCGGTCCATGCGGGCCACCGCATCGGCGAGCTGCCGCCGGTCGTCGTCATCGCATAGAAAAGCACCGTGGGTGCAGCAGCCGGCGGCCGGGTTGTCCCGGTCGATACCACGGCAGGTCCCGGTGCCGAAACGGCAGGAATAGTGTGATTCCACCCAGGTTAAATCGATGGTGAACACATGCTCCGGATCATCCGGGTCGGTGAATTCGAACCATTGGCGGGCATGGCCCGGCGGCAATTCATCGCCCGCACGAATCGACCGGGCGGCCGGGCTGGTGGCCGGGAACCCGAGATTGACAGCTGTGCCCGAGGGGCGGCCGGGGTTTTTCTTCGGGTTGCTCACACCCGGACACAGTAGACCTATTACCATTTGTGGTGTGCGTTTAGGTGTATTGGATGTGGGCAGCAATACTGTCCACCTCGTGGGCGTGGATGCCCGCCACGGCGGCCATCCCACCCCGATGAGCGATTGGAAGACGTCAATGCGTCTTGTCGAGTATCTCGACAAAGACGGCGCAATCAACGACAAAGGGGTATCCAGGCTGCTCAAGGGGGTCAAGGAAGCCCAGTCGATAGCCGGGCGCATCGGCTGCGAGGAACTGGTGCCGATAGCGACCTCGGCGATCCGGTCGGCGGCCAACGGTGACGAAGTCATTGATCTGGTGGAAAAAGAAACCGGCGTGCTGCTGCAGGTGCTCTCCGGGCAGGAGGAAGCGGAACTGACGTTTCTGGCGGTACGCCGCTGGTACGGGTGGTCGGCCGGGAGGATCGTCAATCTCGATATCGGGGGTGGCTCGCTGGAGATGTCCACCGGCACCGATGAAGTGCCCGATGTAGCCAAGAGCGTGGATTTGGGTGCCAACCGGCTCACCCACCAGTGGTTTGACACCGACCCCCCGGAGAAAAAGACCATTTCCCTGCTCAGGGACTATATTGATGCCGAATTGGCGGAGGCGGCAGGGCAGATCGGCAGGTGCGGCCCGGCGCAGAAAGCGGTCGGAACATCCAAGACCTTCCGCACGCTGGCCCGCCTGACCGGCGCGGCCCCCTCCTCGGCGGGTCCGCGTGTCGTTCGCTATTTGACGGCACCGGGGTTGAGGCAGCTGATAGCGTTCATATCGAGAATGACTGCAGCCGACCGCGCGGAACTGGAGGGGGTCAGCTCCAACAGATCCCACCAGATCGTTGCCGGTGCCCTCGTCGCGGAGGCGTCCATGCGTGCCCTGGACATCGACAGGCTCCAGATTTGTCCCTGGGCACTCAGAGAAGGCGTCATTTTACGCCGTATTGACAACCAATTGACCGATAACCGTGTTTAACTCGTAGGTCATAGGAAAGGAACGCGCACATGAGCGAGAAGAAACTCACCGTCGCGGAACTGATGGCTCGCGCAGCGCAGCAAAAAGGTACCCACGATGCCTCTGCGCCCCGCAGGCGCCGTCGGCGCTCCCTGGAAGAGGGCGGCGTGTCTGTGGCCGAATTAACCGGTTCGCTGCCGGCGGTGAAAGACAAACCGTCGGATTCCCGGCACACCAGCCAGCCAATCGACGATGAGGACAGTGCCTCGCGTATCAGTGCCTCGGAACTGGCGGCCCGCCGCGGCTTCGCCGCGCCGGTGGCCGGCCCCACCGACGCCGAACCCGCCCGCGGCGCCCACGAAGCCCCGCATGTCTCCGCGCACGCCGCCGACGACGACGATGACGACACCACCGCGGCTGCCGGCACCGCTACGGATACCGGCACCGGTGATCCGGCGGCCGGGACCACCACTGCGGCGGACCATGCTGATACCGCTGCCGCCGGTACCACCGAATCTGCCGCAGTGCTGCCGGGGGCCGGGTCCTTCCCCGACGGCGGTGGCGCACCCGCCGCCGAGCAGGCAGCCGGTGACACCGCACCTGCCGCCGGCACCCCCGAAGATGCGGGGGCTGCCGCCACCGACAGTGGGGCGGCCGCCACCGCGGAAGCCGACACCGCCCCCGCCGCCGAGACCCCCGCCGAGACCGCCGCCTTGGCCGCCGCCGCCACCGGCGCGGCGACGCCGCCGGCGGTTCCTTCCGCATTCGACAAGGCCGTTGCCGCCGCCAAAGCGCAGCGCGCCTACGCCGACGGCACCGAGACCACCCCGGAACAACCGGAGACCCCGGTCGACGGCACTGAGACCACCTCACCTGACCCGGCCCCGCGGCTGACAATGAATGTGGTCGATGAAAAAGACCCGGTGCAGCTGACCACCGGCAGCTTCCCGGCGGTGACTCCAGCGCAGGCGTCGGCCGCAGCCGCCCCCGATTCCACCGCCGCGGCGGCAGACAGCGGCACCGCCGCCGACACCGGTGATGGGTCCGCGCCCGCGGCTACGGCAACCGCCACCGACGATGCCACCGCCGCCGTGACTGCGGCCGCGGCCCCGGGGACAACCGCGGCGGTTCCCGCCACCACCGACGACAGTGCGGCGGACACCGTCGACGACGACGAAGACGACGAAGACGAGAACAGCACCCGGTCGACCATCTCGATTGTGATCATGGTTCTGGTCGCCCTGGTGCTGGCGGTGGTGATCTTCAAGGGCTTCGAACTGCTGTGGCAGAACCTCAATGTGTGGGTCACCGCGGCCCTAGCCTTCGCGGTCACCCTGGGCTGCGTCGGCGGGGTGCATGCCCTGCGCACCGAAAAAGACACCCTGTCGATGGGTCTTGCCGCCCTGGCCGGGCTGGCAGTGACCTTCGGCCCGCTGGCCGTGGTGGCCATGTAGGGGTAAGCACCGGGACAAACAGAAAAAACACCACTGTCGCCGGGTGGCTGTGCCGCACAGCCGCCCGGCAGCGGCCGGCGGCCGGCATCTTATTTCAACGGGGAAGAAGGTGCGTCGGCCGTTTTTTCGTGGCAGGGTGGGGCCATGATGAAAACAGCTATTCTCGGCGGCGGAAAAATCGGCGAGGCCCTTCTGGCCGGACTGATAGGCGGGGGCCAGCAGGCCAACACTATCCATGTCACCAACCGTGACAGTGACCGTGGCCGGGAGCTGACGGAGACCTACGGCATCACCCACTTCACCGACAATGCGGCGGCTGTGGCGGATATGGACGTGGTGTTTGTCTGTGTCAAACCCGCCGACACCGTCCGGGTTCTGCAGGAGGTCTCCGCAACACTGGACACCAACGACTCCGACACCCTGGTGGTGTCGATGGCCGCCGGAATCCCGATTGCGGCCCTGGAAGATGTGGTCAGCGCCGGAACACCAATCGTGCGGGTCATGCCCAACACCCCGATGCTCATCGGGCACGGCATGTCCGCGGTGGCCCGCGGGCGCTTCGTCTCCGACGACCAGCTCGACAAAATCACCGAACTGCTGGAAACCGTCGGGGATGTCGCCGTGGTCGAGGAATCCAAGATGGATGCGGTGACAGCCATGTCCGGTTCCTCCCCGGCATATCTGTTCCTTGTCGCCGAAGCAATGGTCGACGCCGGGGTGAACCTGGGTCTTGACCGCCAGTTGGCCGGGGAACTGGTGATCTCCACGCTGGAAGGCGCGGCGGCGATGATGAAAGAATCCGACCAGGAGCCGGTCGAGCTGAAAAATGATGTCTGCTCCCCGGGCGGCACCACCATCGCCGCGGTGCGCGCCCTGGAGGAAGCGGGCATCAGGGCGGCACTGTTCCGGGCCACCCAGGCCTGCGCCCACCGCTCCGCCGAACTGGGCGCACAACTGGCCCCGCCCCGCTGACCACCGACGGCACTGTTCGGGCGCAACAGTGGATAACGGGGATGTCCCCACCCCGGGAGTGCGCCCGGAAAAACGGCATCCACCTGCAGAAACAACCGGTTTCCGTCTCCGGTGCGGGGGCTGGACGGGGGACGGATTCGACCCCACCGGTCGCATCAGTCACACCGATCACGGTAAGCTTGTTCAAGCACGCGCGTGTTTACTCTGCGGGAGGGGAAGCCTGCAGCGCGAAGCGTGCTGAAGGGTTAACTGACAATGGCAAACGAAGACCAGGGAACATTTCTTACTGTCGCCGAAGTCGCCGACATTATGCGAGTGTCGAAGATGACGGTGTACCGGCTGGTTCACTCCGGTGAACTTCCCGCCGTGCGCGTCGGGCGTTCCTTCCGCGTGCATGAAAAAGCGGTGAAAGACTACTTGGACTCGTCCTACTACCAGGTCGGGTAACGCATCCGGAGCCGGCGGCCGCGGCCGCGTCACAGGTGATGCTTTTGGCCGCAGGCGGCTGCGTCGGTATTATGGCTACAATGCACGCCGGTGACCAGCCAACGGCACCGGGTGGCCGTATCCTGTGATGCGCCGGGAGGCTCTCCCCGCGCCGCGGCGCCCGTGGCCCTGGCCGTGTATGACGGTCCCCGGTCAGCAGCCGTGCCGGGAGGATTTCCACGGGCTGCATGGAAGCAAAAAAATTTTTAAGGCAACACGAAGCGAGGACACCCCATGGGTTCAGTGATCAAGAAGCGCCGCAAGCGCATGTCGAAGAAAAAGCACCGCAAGATGCTGCGCCGCACACGCGTCCAGCGCAGAAAACTCGGTAAGTAAGCTTCCCGGTAGTGTGGTGACACACCCCCGCCGGCGCGCGCACCGATCATCCTTCACCCCCGGTGGAGTGTGGTCAGGTGCGCGTTGTGCTTGTATCAGCCCCCCTGTATCCCCGCCCGGCCGGAACCGGCCAACGGGCGGGACGGGGGCTATTTTTTCATCCAGGTCAACCCGCCCCAGGTGAAAGCGGCGGTGATCAGTGCCGGAAGCCCGAAGGTGCGCACCGCTTTGCGCAGGGAGCGGAAATCGCGCACTTCCCAGCCCCGCCGGTCGGCCTCCCGGCGCAGTTTCCGGTCCGGGTTGATCGCCACCGCGGCCCCGACCATTGACAGCATCGGCACATCGTTGAAGGAATCGGAGTAGGCGGTGCAGCGGGACAAATCCAGCCCTTCGACGGTGGCCAGGGCGGCCACCGCCTTGGCTTTGCCGGGGCCGTGCAAAATATCGCCGACCAGCCTGCCGGTGAAACGGCCGTCATGGACCTCGGCCACCGTGCCCAGTGCGCCGGTGAACCCGAGCCGTTTGGCCAGAATCTGGGCCAGATGGACCGGGGTGGCGCTGACCAGCCACACCTGGTGGCCGTCGGCCAAATGCTCTTCGGCGGCCCGGCAGGTGCCCTCCCAGATTTTGTCGCTGACATTCTCGTCGACGATTTCCTCGCACAGGGCGACCAGCTCGTCGACTTTCCGGCCCTTGATGAATTCCAGCGCCTGGCGGCGGCCCTCGGCGACATCGGCGGCGTTTTCGGAACCGGTGATACGGAACTTCAGCTGCTTGTAGGCCACCGGGAGGATTTCCGAGAGGGAGAAATACCGTCTTTTCGCCAGGCCCATGGCAAAGACGATGATCGAGGCCCCCTGGATCAGCGTGTTGTCGACGTCGAAAAAAGCGGCCGCCCCGGCATCGGGTTCCACCCCGGGAGCCGGGTCGGAGACATGCGGCGCACCGGCGGCCTCCCAGGCGCCGCGCACCGTGTCGATGCCCTGGGTGTAGTCGTCAAGATCAAGATTGAACGCTTCGGCGACCGCGGCTGCCGCGGCGGCTTCACCGGCCTGCTTCTGGGAATCATCATCCAGGGGCGGCAGGGCGACGTCTTCGAAAAACCGCCTCAAACCGCCCCTGTTGAGCGTCCAGTTGGCCAGGAAATCCTCCGGCGAGGTGTAGGGGGAATTGTTGCTTGCACGGTCCACGGGGGTAACGCTTCAACCTTCACTCGGGGTTTGTGGGGGTGCGTTTGTCATGCACCAAGTCCACCTTTTTTTCAAAAAATTCGGTGTCTGTCCAGCCGAGCTTATCGGAAAAAACCGGTGGGCCGAATACGGCGGTCGGCCGGTGGTGCCGGGCGGGGTTGGCCCGCCCGGCCGGTAGGGTTGCAGGAGGAGATGGCAAGACAAAGAAAAAGGGTGTTCACCTAGTGAAGACTGTCGAATTGATCGTGCGTGACGGCTGTGGCTCCTGTGTGCGGGTGGAGCGGGACATCCGCGGTGTGGTGGCCCGGGCGGGATGGGATTTCAAGGTCATCGACACCGCCGATGATCCGGAGATCGCCGGGGAGTTCGGGGACCGGGTTCCGGTGGTGCTCGTCGACGGTGAGGAGTTCGCCTGCTGGGAGTGCGATCCGGATGAGTTAGCCCATGCTTTGTTGTGACCGGTGGGTGGGGGAGATAAGTTTGTAAGCACTGTGATTGATTGCTGGCATCATACTTTTGGTTGATCACGGGCTGATTGAAGGTTGGTGGCGGGTGGTGTCCGTCACCGATGAATAAAACACCGGCAACCCCGCCCCCGGCGGAGAACCAGACGAAAGGCGAGGCGAAGGTAACCGCATGAGTGTGCTCATTGTGGGGATGTCCCACCGTTCGGCCCCGGTGACCGTGCTGGAAAAAACCACCATGGATGTTTCCCGCCGCGCCGAGGCCTGCCGGATGCTGGTGGGCAAAGCCTCCGTTGACGAAGCGATGGTGGTCTCCACCTGCAACCGCGTCGAGGTCTATGCGGTCACCAGCTCCTTCCACACCGGTGTCACCGACATTGTGGAGGTGCTGGTCTCGCTGTCCGGGGTGGATGCGACCACCCTGCGCTCCCATCTGTATGTCCGCTACGCCGATGCCGCCGCCGAGCACCTGTTCGCCGTGGCCGCCGGAATGGATTCCATGGTTGTCGGCGAGCAGCAGATCATCGGCCAGGTGCGTGCCGCCTACCAGCAGGCCCACGAGCTGGGGACAGCCGGAAAATCCCTGCATCTGCTGGCCCAGTGCGCCCTGCACACCGGCAAACGGGTGCACAGCGAAACCGCCATCGACGATGAGGGTGCGTCCATGGTCTCGTTTGCTTTCGACCAGGCCTGCCGTGTGACCGGCTGGTCGGGGCATAACCCGCTTGAAGGTAAAACAGCTGTGGTGCTGGGGGCCGGGGCGATGGCGTCGCTGGCCGCCACCCACCTGGGGCGGCTGGGCGTGGGATCGCTGGTGCTGGCCAACCGGACCCGCGCCCGGGCCGACACCCTCGCCGAGCATTCCCGGCAGGCCGGGGTGCCTGCAACCGTTGTCGACTGGGGCAGCCGGGCCGCCGCGTTCCGCGATGCGGATCTGATTGTGTCGGCCTGCGGGGCGGGAATGTTTACCGTCGCCGCCGCCGATGTGCCGCTGCGCCGCGGCGCGGACAAGCCGCTGGTGTGCATCGATTTGTCGATGCCCCGCGATATCGATGATTCGGTGGCCGCCCGGCCCGGCATTGAGGTCGTCAATATTGAGTACCTGCACGCCACCCGCACCGACCCGACCGCCGACAGCCAGAAAAAAGCCCTCGCCATCCTGGCGGAGGAACTGGGCGCCTACTCGTCCGCGCAGCGGGTGCGCGATGTGGTTCCGGCGGTCTCCGCGCTGCGCCGTCACGCCGCTGAACTGGTTGATTCCGAACTTGCCCGGCTGGACAAGAAAACCCCCTCGCTCACCCCCGCCGAGCGCGCGGAGGTCGAACGCACCGTCAACCGCATTGTCGACAAGCTGCTGCACCAGCCGACCGTCCGGGTCAAGGAACTGGCCGCCCATTCCGGGTCGGTGAGCTACAAATCGGCCCTGCAGGAACTGTTCGGACTGGCGGAACGCCGCGCCCACAACAGCGACAACCTCATCCACATCGACCCGGCCAGCCTGCTGCACTCAGGTGGCGGCCGTGCCGGCCGCAGTGTCAGCCTCACCGGTGCGGTGGCCCAGGCGGAAGCCCATGAACTGGCCGATATGGCCAACCGGGGCCGTACCGTCAACCAGCAGCACCGGCATACCGTCACCGCCCACCGGATCAATCCCCGGGCGGCGGGCCAGGGCCGCTAGCCCGGGCGTGCGGGCCCGGCCCGCGGCGGTGGGTGGTGTGTTTCGTCCGTGTCCTCTTTTTCCCTAGTGATTGCGATAACCCGATGAACAGTGTTCCCGCCGATGATCCCTGCGCCACCGCCCCCGATCTTCACGCCCCCGCCATCCGGGTCGGCACCCGGGGGTCGGTGCTGGCGATGGCCCAGACGTCGACGGTGATCGCCGGCCTTTCCGCCGCCGGGGCGGGGGCGATCCGCCCCCGGGTGGTGACCACCCCGGGGGATGTCAACCATGATCCGGTGCACCGCATCGGGGTGGGGGTGTTCACCCAGGCTCTGCGGGAGGCCATGGCCGACGGCACCGTCGACTGTGCGGTGCATTCGTACAAGGATTTGCCCTCCGCGGCTGATCCCCGCTTCCATCTGGTGGTGCCGGTGCGCGCCCCGCGCCATGACGCCCTGGTCGCCCGCGACGGGATGGGGCTTGCCGATCTGCCCCGCGGGGCACGTGTGGGGACCTCCGCGCCGCGGCGGGTCAACCAGCTGCGGAAACTGCGCCCCGACCTGGATGTCCGTCCGCTGCGGGGCAATATCGACACCCGGATCGGGAAAGTCACCGGCGGGGAGCTTGATGCGGTGGTGCTGGCCTATGCCGGTCTGCTGCGCGGCGGGCGGGCACACACCGCCACCCACATCTTCACACCCGACGAACTCACCCCCGCTCCCGCCCAGGGGGCGCTGGCTGTCGAATGCCGGGCTGATGACCACGTGTTGACCGGGGTGCTGGACCGCCTGGCCGACCAGTGCGCCACCGTGGAAACCCGGGCCGAGCGCGCGGTGCTGGCCCGGCTGGGTGCCGGATGCACTTCCCCGGTTGCGGCCTGCGCCTTTGCCGATACCGCCCGTGGCAGCCTGCTGCTGTGCGCGGCGGTGACCGGGCCTGACGGGGCCGGTGAAGCGCGGGTGAAACTGACCGGCACCACCGCTGATCCGGAAGGGCTGGCGGGCCTGGTGGCCGAGGAGCTGCGGGCGGCCGGGTGCGGGCAGTGGCTGTGACAACCACCGGCAGATTCCACCCGCTTCGGCGGCGGCGATTTTCTTTGCCCCCCTCGGTGCTTTATCGTTGACCTAGCACACAGCGACCGCGCACCCGCAACCCGGGTGCGTTTTTGGCACCGGTTGCCGCGGGGGAGGATCCTTGTCGTCCCCCGGCTGCGTGCGGCAGGCACCAACCGGGCCGTCGGCCGGTCAACGGGGTGTTTTTTCCGTCCAGGCCCGGGCTGTTTAGTTTGCTCGCCGCTTACGTTCACCCCCGCCACCGTCACGCCGGTTGTACCGACAATCCAAGCGTAGAAAGCTTCGAGAAGACATATGACCACCGCCCGCCAGGCCACGACAGTGCCCACCCCGCCGCCGGGAACAGTCATCTTCGTCGGCGCCGGCCCCGGCAACCCGGAATTGATCACGGTCCGCGCCCGCGAGGTGCTGGCGCATACCGCCATCGCGGTCACCGACCCGAAGGTTCACCCGGGGGTGGTTGATCTTGTCGCCAGTGATCTGGCCGTCCCCCAGGCCACCATCGACCGGGCGGAAGCCGACTACGCGCAGCTGTGCGAGAAAGCCAAACAGGACGGTGCCCGGCGCAAACCGCCGCGGCCGCCGCTGCCCACCGCCGCCGATATCCGCCCGGTTGACGCCGACGCCGATCCCGCCCACGTCGCCGAGACACTCAAACAGGCTGTCGCCGACGGCAATGACGCCATCCGCCTGGTCACCGGCAACCCCCTCAACAGCGACCGGGTGCTGGCCGAAATCGATGCCGTCGCCCAAGCAGGCATCGACTTCCAGGTGGTTCCCGGTATGCCGGTCCCGGCCACCGTCCCGGCGTTCGCCGGCATCGCCCTGGGGTCGACCTACACCGAAACCGACATCACCAGCGGCACCGTCGACTGGGACCAGCTCTCCCGTGCCCCGCACCCGCTGGTGCTCCTGGCCACCTGCGAGCAGCTGCCCGAGATTTCGGCGAAACTGACCGAGCGCGGCCTGGCGGCCACCACACCGGTGTCGGTGACCGTCAACGGCACCACCCGCCTGCAGCGCACCTACGACCTGACGCTGGGTACGGTGGGCAAACTGGATGCCGATCTGCCCGGCTCCCTGGTGGTGGCCGTCGGGTTGAGCATGGATGACCGCACCAAATACTCGTGGTGGGAAAACCGGGCCCTCTACGGGTGGCGGGTGCTGGTTCCGCGGGCGAAAAAACAGGCCGCACCCATGTCGACCAGGCTGATCACCCACGGCGCGATCCCGCAGGAAGTGCCGACGATCTCGGTCGAACCGCCGCGCAATCCCGCGCAGATGGAACGCGCCGTCAAAGGCATTGTCGAGGGCCGCTACCAGTGGATCGTGCTCACTTCGGTCAACGCGGTCAAAGCCCTGTGGGACAAAATGGCCGACTTCGGTCTGGATGCCCGCGATTTCGCCGGGGTGCGCATCGCCGCGGTGGGGCACAAAACAGCCGCCGAAATCCGGCAGCTGGGAATCTCCCCGGAACTGACCCCGAAACCGAACCAGCAAAACGCCCACGGGCTGGTGGAGGTGTTCCCCGACTACGACGAGGATCTGGATCCGGTCGGCCGGGTGTTGCTTCCCCGCGCCGACATCGCCGGCGACACCCTGGTGGAGGGCCTGCAGGAGCTGGGCTGGGAAGTCGACGACATCACCGCCTACCGGACAGTCCGGGCCGCCCCGCCGGCCGCCGAAATCCGGGAAATGATCAAATCCGGTGGTTTCGACGCGGTGTGCTTCACCTCCCCGTCGACGGTGAAAAACCTGGTCGGTATCGCCGGTAAACCCCACCAGCGCACCATCATCTCCTGTATCGGCCCCACCACCGCCGACGCGGCCAAGGAACTGGGCCTGCGGGTGGATGTGGTGCCGGACACCGCCGGGGTCGCCGAACTGGTGGACGCGTTGGCCGACCATGTCGCCCAGCTGCGGGCCGCCGGGCAGCTGCCGCCGCCGAAAAAGAAACGCCGCGCCCGCCGCAGCGGCGGCGCCGACAAAAAATCCTGACGCCCCCGCTGTCCCCGGCCGGACTGCTGCCGCCCGCGCCGGGGGAGGGGGATGAAAAAACCTCCCGCGGCGGGTAGAAAAGGGTCCGGCCGGAAAAAACAGTCTCCGGCCACCGGTGCACCCGGTCCAGAAAAGATGAACAGGGGCGTAAAAGAAAAGATTATGGCCACCACTCCGTTTCCCCCCGCCGGCGGCTACCCGCGGCGCCGGCCCCGCAGGCTGCGCGGCTACCAGGCGATGCGGGACATGGTCGCTGAAACGACCCTTGCCGCCAACGATCTGATCTATCCGATGTTCGTCGCCGACGGTATCGCGGACAAAAACCCGATCAGCGCGATGCCCGGGCAGTACCAGCACACCATCGACAGCCTGAAATACGCGGTCAGCCAGGCCCTGGAAGCCGGGGTGCGCTGCGTGGATCTGTTCGGTGTGCCGCAGCAGGCCGACAAAGACCACCGCGGGTCGGCGGCTTTTTCCGACGACGGTATTTTGAACCGGGCGATCGCCAGCCTGCACACCGAATTCGGCGACGATGTGATGATCATGGCCGACACCTGCCTGGACGAATTCACCGACCACGGCCACTGCGGGGTGCTCACCGGCGACCATTTCGGCCGCACCGTCGTCGACAATGACGCCACCGTGGAACTGTACTGCCGGATGGCGCTGTCCCAGGCCCGGGCCGGGGCGCATATCGTCAGCCCGTCGGGAATGATGGACGGCCAGATCGGCGCGATCCGCGCCGCCCTGGACAAAGAGGGCTTCGAATCGGTGGCGATCATGGCCTACTCGGCCAAATACGCCTCCAGTTTCTTCGGCCCCTTCCGGGAAGCGGTCGGCTGCAGCCTGACCGGGGACCGCCGCACCTACCAGCAGGATCCGGCCAATATCACCGAATCGCTGCTGGAAGTGGACATGGATATCGCCGAAGGCGCCGACTTCGTGATGGTCAAACCGGCGCTGCCCTACCTGGATGTGCTCGCCCGGGTGGTTGACCGCAGCCCGGTGCCGGTGGCCGCCTACCAGGTCTCCGGGGAATACTCGATGATCCGGGCGGCCGGCGCCAACGGCTGGATCGACCAACAGGCGGTGATGATGGAATCACTGCTGTCGATCAAACGCGCCGGGGCCGGGCAGATTCTCACCTACTTCGCCGTCGACGCGGCCCGGGAGCTGTCCCGCTGACCGGTGGTGGGCGGCGGCTGCCGCGGCGCGGTGGCACGCAGGGCTGCACCACCCCGGATTTCCGTGCCGGGGATTTGACCCGGTAATCTTTGTCTGCCCGCCGGGCCGAAGGGTGTGTGCGGGCTGCCTGTCCCCGGGTGATCCCACCGCCCGTCGCCCCCAAAAGGAAAGTGTCCGGAAAATCCCCCATGCCGAGTGATCCCACCACCCCCAGCCGCAGCGGCACCCCCGACACTGACGCGGCCCCGGCCCACCGCATGCCGGAAGCCGTGCGCCTGGGCGGGGGAGCCTGGTATGTCGCGGTGGCGGTGGAAATCATCCACCAGGTGCTGTCGACGGTGATGCGGCTGATCGACCCCGGGGAGTTGACGTCGATCGCCCGGGACGCCGCCGGGGCGGACGCCCCGGAAGCCCTGGCCGACGGGACGGTGACGGCCACCATCATCACCGCCGGGGTGTTCAGTACCGCGGTGATGGTCTTTGTCGGCTGGGCGACAAGCGCTCTCACCCGCAACAACCGGCGGGCGCGCACCATGCGGATGCTGCTGGGCTATTTCACCGTGTTTTTCACCCTGCGGGCGATGCTGCTGTTTACCTCCGGGCAGACGATGACCGCCGATCAACCGCTGTGGTTGTCCGCCGTCGACGGTTCCCTGCAGATTCTGGCCGCCGCCGCGGCCGTGACCGGCACGGTGCTGCTGTTTCGGAAACAGGCAAACGAATTTTTCGCCGCCGCGGAACCGAAAAACCACCGCGACAGCCACTAGGCTGGGGCATGAACACCGTGTGCGGCACACCGTGCGCAGCACAATACGGTCACCACAATGAGTCGACAAAGGGGCAGCGGATATGGCGTTGGACGATACCGGTGACAGTTCGGTTGAGGCCGCCATCGCCGAAGCGAAGCTGGCCGCCCGCAACGCCGGGCTGTCGGCGGAACCGGCCGCGGGGGAGACCACCCACGGCACCGGCCCCGGCGACCATTTCGACTGGACTTCTTTCGCCCTGGAGATCGAGGAGATCCGCTCCGCGGCGCATATCGCCGACATCGAGCACGCCCTGACACAGGTCGCCGGGGTCAGGGCCAGTGTCATCTACGCCACCAACACCGCCTGGATTTCCGCCCCCGACTCGGTGGATCCGAACCTTCTGATCGAAAAACTCGACGATATCGGGGTCACCGCCTGGCTGACCCGCTCCAGTCTCAGGCGGCGTGCCGAAAGACTGCAGTCGGCCACCCGCCGCAACCGGCTCAGCTACCACCGGGGGGCCAGCTGGAAACTGCGCAGCCTGGGGATCAAGGGCATCGGTGGCAGGGACAGTGGGGAACGCACCGACGCCACCCGGGAAGAAGGCATCCTGCGCACCGATGTGCGGCTGATGCCGAAAGAAAAAGAACCCACCGATGTGCTGTTCACCGCCCGCGCGCTGGTGACCAGAACCCGCCTGGTGGTCTCTGTGCTGTTGACCATCCCGGTGCTGGTGATGGCCTATGACCGCAGCGCCCAATTCGACTACTGGCAGTGGGTGTCGCTGGCTCTTGCCACCCCGGTGGTGCTGTGGGGCGCCTGGCCCTTCCACCGGGCGGCGGTGGCGGGACTGCGGCGCGGCATGTCCGCCCTGGATGCGGCCTCGTCGGTGGCGATCATCGTGTCCTACCTGTGGTCGATCATCCTGCTCACCTCCACCCCGGCGGGGGAGGTGGGCTGGAAATCGAGCCCCGAATGGTTTGCCGTGCAGCATTCGGTCTTCGCTTCCGGGGAGCTGTTTTTGGATGTGGCCTGCGGCTGCACGGTGCTGCTGCTGTTCGGTCGGCTGCTGACCAGGTTCTCGGCGAGTTCACTGCTGGATGACAAACGCTGGCCGGAGGTCGACCCGCACGACGAAGTGCAGGTGGTGCGCAAAGACCCGGACACGAAGAAAATGACCTCCACCGCCATTGCGGTGCAGGAAATCCGGGTCGGCGACGACATCACCGTCGACGACGGCCACACCATCCCCTCCGACGGGCGGGTGATCGGCGGGTCGGCGAAAGTGCATCCCGGGCTGGTCGGCGGCGGGAACATGACGGTGGATGTGAAGGTCAACTCCACTGTCACCGCCGGATCGGTGGTGGAGGGCGGGCCGCTGAAAATCCGGGTCGCCAACACCGGGTCGCGGACCAAACTCGCCGCCATCAGACGGTGGCTGGTCGAATCCAGCCGGTACGGCAACCGTTCCGCCCAGCTGGCCACCCGCTCGGCCTCCCTGCTGGTGCCGTGGGCGATCAGCCTGTCGATGGTCGACTTCATTTTGTGGTGGCTGATCGGCGGGAACCTGAATTCGGCTTTCGCCACCGCCCTGGCGGTGCTGTGCTGTGTCGGGCCGGTGGCCCTGGCGTTGTCGACCTCGATCGCGATGCGGCTGGGGGTGGAAGCCGGGGTGCGCCGCGGGGTGCTGGTCCGGGATGCGGAAACCATCCGGGAACTCAACGAAATCACCACCGTGGTGTTCAACCGGGTGGGAACCCTGGCCGCCGGGGAAATGTCGGTGGAAACCATTACCGCGGAAGTCGGCGAAAACCCGGAACTGGTGCTCCGGGTGGCCGGTGCGCTGGCCATGGAATCGGATCACCCGGCCTCCCGGGCGCTGGTGAAAGCGGCCCGTGAAGCCCGGGATGCCGGCACCGGTGGCGAGGACATCCCCCACTGGATTGAAGCCAGTGACGTCCACTTCGACGGGCAGGGCGATTTCGTCGGCCGGGTGGAAATCCCGGTGGCCACCGCCGACGGGTCGACGGAGATGAAATTTGTCGACGCCCGACTGTGGCGGCCGAAGGATTTGTCCCAACTCCACGGGCGTATCGCCTCAGCCACGGTGGCCGGCGGCACCCCGCTGGTGGTGTCGTGGAAAGGCACGGTCCGCGGCGTGATCACCCTCTACGACCGGGTCAAAGACGACGCCCAGGACGCTGTCGGGGAGTTGGAGTCACTCGGCTACGAAACAGTGATGCTCACCCGCGACACCTATCCGGTGGCCCGCCGGTTCGCCGACAATCTGGGCATCAGCAAAGTGCTGGCCGGCATCAGCCCCGACAAGAAAGCCTCCGCGGTGCGCAGCGTGCACGCCGCCGGGGAAAAAGTCTGCTTCGTCGGGGACCCCTCGGTGCTGGGATGCCTGCGGGTGGCCGATGTCGGGGTGCTCATGGACGGCGACGACCGCATTGATGTGCCGGAAGCCGATGTGGTGATCCTGCGGCGGGAAGTGCAGTCCGTGACCGAGCTTCTGGTGCTCTCCCGGCGAGTGTCGGCCGTGGTGGACCGCAATATCGCCATCAGCTGGGTCTACAACGGGGTGGCGATCGCCGCCTCCTGCGCCGGGGTGCTGCACCCCATGGCCGCCACCGTGGCCATGATCGCCTCCTCGATGATCATCGAGGCCCGCTCCAACCGGGTGCGCAACTTCTAGCCGACGGACACGCGCCCGCACACAGCTGCACGGGAGATGTCCAACTTTGTGTGGGGGCACCCGTGCATCCTTTGTTTTCCCTGGTTGTCGGGCAGGTGAGGGCAGCTTTGCCCGGGTGCCGGTTTTTGCGTTCGTGTTGACTGGGGGCACTATTGAACCCATGACATCCCCCCGCAGGACCATTCCCGACGCACCGCTGATTGCCGCCGCCACAGGGTCGGTTCCCTCCCGGCAGCCTGTGTGGTTCATGCGCCAGGCCGGCCGCTCGCTGCCCGAATACCGGAAAGCCCGGGAAGGCATCGGCATGCTGGACGCCTGTTTCCGCCCCGACCTGCTGGCTGACATCACCTGCCAGCCGGTGCGCCGCCACGATGTCGATGCGGCGATCCTGTTCTCGGATATTGTGGTGCCGCTGAAAGCCGCCGGGGTGGATGTTGATATTGTTCCCGGCCGCGGACCCGTGATGGGCAAAGCCGTCACCACAAAAAGTGACGTCGACAACCTTCCCGTCCTCGACCATGAGGTGAGCCACGTTGCCGAGGGCATCGGCATTATTCTCGAGGAACTCCAGCCGGCGCAGGCGCTGATCGGTTTCGTCGGCGCGCCGTTTACCCTGGCCTCCTATCTGGTGGAGGGCGGCCCCAGCAAAAACCACTGCGCCACCAAGGCACTGATGCACGCGGAGCCGGAAATCTGGCATGCGCTCATGCGCAAAATAACCGACACCGTCATCCGCTTCCTGCGCACCCAGGTGGACGCCGGAATCGACTGCATGCAACTGTTCGACTCCTGGGCCGGGTACCTCACGGCCGCCGACTACCGGCGCCATGTGCTCCCCTATTCGGCGGAAATCCTCGCCACCGTGGACGGGGTCATCCCCCGCATCCACTTCGGGGTCACCACCGGGGAACTGCTCGCCCCCATGTCGACGGCCGGTGCTGAGGTGATGGGCGTTGACTGGCGGGTACCGCTCGACCAGGCCGCCCGGCGCATCTTCGACGCGTCCGGCGCGAAAGTGCTGCAGGGTAACCTCGACCCCGCGATGCTGTTTGCCGGGGAGCAGGTCATGGAAGAAGAAATCGGCCGTATCCACCGGGAGGCGGCCAGCGCCATGGCCAACGGCACCGCCTCGGGCCATATCTTCAACCTGGGCCACGGGGTCCTGCCCGACACCGACCCGGATGCGGTGACCCGCGCGGTGGAACTGATCCACGAACTGTAGGACAACCACCTGCACCACCGCCGGCAGCACACCGGTGACAACCCCACACATCACCACAAGCAGTAATGGAAGAGATGAACATCCCATGAAATACGCGGTAATCGGCGCCGGACTGGCGGGACTTGTAGCGGCCCGGGAATTAAGCAGAGCCGACAGTGATGCCCACATCGATGTGTTCGAGGGATCGGACCGTATCGGCGGCAAGCTGTACACCGTCCCCTACGACTGCGGCCCGGTGGATGTGGGAGCGGAAGCCTTCCTCGCGTTCCGGCAGGATGCCGTCGACTATTTCACTGACCTGGGGCTGGCGGACAAGATAGTCCATCCTTCCGGTCTCGGGTCGCTGATCTACTCCGGGGGCAAACTGCACCCCATGCCGCACCAGACGGTGATGGGCATTCCCGCCGCGGCAGCAGTTCTGGGGGATCTGGTCGACGGGGACACCGCCGCCCGCATCGAGGCGGAAAAAGACGCCGACCCCATTGACTGGGACACTGACGGCGACATGTCGATCGGTGAGCTGGTCGGGCAGCGCTTCGGCACCCAGGTGGTCGAACGTGTGGTGTGTGCCTTTTTGGGCGGTGTGTATTCCTGCCACGCCAACGATCTGGGGGTGCGCGCCACTGTCCCGCAGCTGGCGAAAGCACTCGACGACCTGGTGGAACACGGCGACAAAGTAACGCTTACCGCGGCCTGCCTGCGCATTGACGAAAAACGCCGGAAAGCGGCGGAAAAACAAACTGCGACCACCCCGAAAACCCGGCCCGTGTTCGGGTCGTTCACCGGCGGCTACGCCACCCTGTACGAGGCTTTGGCCGATGACATCCGGGGTGATATCTATCTGGAGACATTCATCACGGCCATCGACAAAACAGAGGCGGGCTACCGGCTCACAGGCGCGCCGGGCGACGGTTGTTACGACCGGATTGTGCTGGCCACACCGGCCCCCATGACCGCCCAACTGCTGACAAACATTGCCCCTGAAGCGGCTACCGCCCTAAAAACCGTGCGGCTGGCCTCCAGTGTGGTGGTGGGCATGAAATTCGCCCGAGACCCGGGCCTGCCGGACAACTCCGGGGTGCTGGTCGCCACCGATGAGGGCCTGCACGCCAAAGCGTTTACCTTCTCGTCGAAGAAATGGCCGCACCTGGCGGAACGCGGCGGCGCCCTGGTGCGCGCCTCCTTTGGCCGCCTGGGCGATGACACCGCCATGAAAGCCGACGATGACACCCTGGTCGACTGGGCGCTGGAAGATTTGCGCACCATCACCGGGGTGGACGGCATCGCCGCCGGACTGGACGAGATTTTCGTGCAGAAATGGTGGGGTGGTATTCCCCAGTACGGGCCGGACCATCTGGCAACCGTGGACAAAGCAACCGCGGCAATCGCGGGCGTTGACGGTCTGGCGGTCGCCGGTTCCTGGGTACGCGGCGTCGGGGTACCGGCCGTGATCGCCCAGGCACGGGAGGCAGCCAAAAACCTGGCCGCAAAACAGTAGGGCGCCGCACCGCGTTTAGCCTGTTGCATCCCGATCCGATGCGCTGCTACCGCACCGCCCGGCGCGCCCGGCCCCACAGGCCGGTCCGCCGGGCGGTGCGGTTTCCTACAATGGGGCCATGACTGCTCTTGATCCGACCTCCGCCCACACATCGACCTCCGCCGACTGGTTTGCCAGAGCCAGGAACGCCACTCCCGGTGGGGTGAATTCGCCGGTGCGTGCTTTCGGCTCCGTCGGCGGGCAGACCCGGTTCATCCAGAAAGCCAAGGGGTCGCGTCTGTTTGATGTGGACGGCAACGAATACGTCGACCTGTTCTGTTCCTGGGGGCCGATGCTCATGGGGCACGCCCACCCGGAGATTCTGGAAGCAGTCGCGAAAGCCGCCGAACACGGACTGTCTTTCGGCGCCCCCACCCCGGGGGAGGTCACCCTGGCGGAACGGGTGATTGAACGCACCAGCGTCGACGAGGTCCGCTTCGTCAACTCCGGCACCGAGGCCACCATGTCGGCGGTGCGGCTGGCCCGCGGATTCACCGGGCGGGAAAAAGTCATCAAATTCGCCGGCTGCTACCACGGGCATGTTGATGCGCTGCTGGTTGCCGCCGGTTCCGGGGTCGCCACTTTCGGCCTGCCGGATTCACCCGGGGTGACCGGCGCCACCGCCAAAGACACCATTGTGGTGCCCTACAACGATATCGCCGCTGTGGAACAGGCCTTTGCCGACAACGAGGGACAGATCGCCTGCGTGATCACCGAAGCCGCGGCCGGCAACATGGGCACCGTGGCGCCGAAAGACAACTTCAACCAGAAGCTTAAAGATATCTGCCATACCCACGGTGCACTGCTGATCCTGGATGAGGTGATGACCGGTTTCCGCACCTCCTACTCCGGCTGGTACGGCGTCGACGGGGTGGCCGGTGACATCACCACCTTCGGCAAAGTGATCTCCGGGGGGCTTCCGGCGGCCGCGTTCGGCGGGCGGAAAGACGTGATGGACAAACTGGCCCCCACCGGGCCGGTCTACCAGGCCGGCACCCTGTCCGGAAACCCGGTGGCCATGGCCGCCGGGGAAGCGTCGCTGCGGATCGCCACCAAAGAGGTCTATGACACGGTGCGGGCCAACGCCGACACACTGGCCGACATTGTCAGCCAGGCGCTGACCAGGGAAGGAGTGGCCCACCACATCCAGCGGGCCGCCACCATGCTGTCGGTTCGTTTCGCCGAAGGCGAAGGCCTGAACTTCGCCGACATGCAGGCCGCCGACACGTTCCGCTTCCCGCCGTTTTTCCATGCTCTGCTCGACCGCGGGGTGTTCATCTCCCCGTCGGTGTTTGAAACCTGGTTCGTCTCCGCGGTGCTCACCGACGATGACTTCCAGAGGATTGAAGACGCCATGGGCCCTGCCGCGAAAGCCGCGGCCGCCGCCACCGCATAGCCTGCCATGCCCCGGGCGGGCATATGCCCCGGCGTGAGATAGAGTTGTCCGTTACAAGACATCCCGGGGCAAGGGACCCGGGATGGTTGCACACCCGTCCCCACCCGCGGAAAGACCACCACATGTCCACCACCATCGTCCACCTTGTCCGCCACGGTGAGGTGCACAACCCCGACAAGATTCTCTACGGCCGTCTGCCCGGCTACCACCTGTCCAGCAGGGGCGTCAGCCAGGCCGCCCGCACCGCCCGGTCGTTCACCGGCGCCGATGTGACACATCTGGTGTCCTCCCCGCTGCTGAGGGCAAAAGAAACCGCCCAGCCCTTCAGTGAGATCACCGGCCTGGACATCGGCACCGACGACGATCTGGTCGAAGCCGGAAACGATCTGCAGGGCCACCGGATCCGGGGAATGAAAACTGAGCTGTGGAAACCGTCGCTGTGGCCACTGCTGACCAACCCGACCCTGCCCAGCTGGGGGGAGCACTACACCGACATCGCCGAACGCATGATGGCTGCGGTGGAACGTGCCCGGCAGGCCGCCGAGGGCCATGAGGCGATCTGCGTCTCCCACCAGCTGCCGATCGTCATGGTGCAGCGGCTGGTGCGCTGCCTGCCGCTGGCCCACAACCCGGCGCTGCGGGAATGCGATCTGGCCAGTGTCACCTCGCTGGTTTTCCACGACGACCAGATCAGCGACATCTACTACTGCGAACCCGCGCAGCATATCTAGCCGACACACACAAACCACCCCGGGAACAAAAAACCCGTCCCCGCGGCACCGCCGGGCGGCGGGTGGTGCCCGGTGTGCGCTGCGGGATGAGTTTTGCCCCGGCAGCGGAATACCCCCGATGACCCCTAGCAAGGACTGGACAAGGACTATGCGAGATACCCGCCCGTCACTGCGGCTGGCCTGTCTTCTCACCACCTGTGTGATGGCCCTCGGGGCCGCGGCCGCCGGCTGCTCCGGCGGGGATGCCGGCGATGCCGGCGAGCCTGAACCGATCATCAACGAAACATTCACATTCGCCTCCCCGGGTGGGCAACTGGAAATCACCTACCCGGAAGAAGAACGCAAACCGGTGGCCGATTTTTCCGGGCCGTCGCTGATGGAACCGGACACCACCCTGTCGCTGTCCGATTTCGACGGACAGGTGGTGGTGCTCACCGCCTGGGGGCAGTGGTGCGGACCCTGCCGCACCGAGATCGATGACCTGGAAAACATCCAGGAAGAAATCAGCCCCCGCGGAGGCACCGTCCTGGGAATCAACGTGCGCGACGCCAACCAGCAGATCGCCCGCGACTTCATCACCGACAACGGTGCCACCTACCCGTCGATCTGGGATCCGCCGTTCAAAACCGCGGCGGCACTGGGCGGGGTACCCGCCTCGGTGATCCCCACCACGGTGGTGCTTGACCGCGACCACCGGGTGGCGGCGGTATTCCTGCGGGCGATCACCGACCGGGAAGTGCTGGAGGTTGTGGAGCCGCTGCTGGAGGAGAGCCGGTGACCGGCGCCGGACTGCTGTTGGCCGATGGTTCGTTGGGGCAGATACTGTCCAACGCCGTCAGCCAGGGAACACTGATCGCCGGGCTGGCGGCCGCGGCGTGTGCCGGACTGCTGTCTTTCGCCAGCCCCTGCGTGGTGCCGCTGGTCCCCGGCTACCTGTCCTATCTGGCGGGCATTGTCGGCGGGGAAATGGACTACGACAGTGGTCAGCCGCGGGTGGCCCGCCGCCACCGGTGGCGGGTGGCCGGGGCGGCCGCCCTGTTCGTCCTCGGGTTCACCGTGGTCTTTCTGCTGGCCACCGTCACCTTTTTTGGCGCCATCAGCATTATCAACGTCGGGGCCACATTCATGCAGCGGGTCGGCGGGGTGGTCACCATCATCATGGGATTGGCCTTCATGGGGCTGGTGCCGGGATTGAGCAGGGAACACCGGCTGCACCCGAAACGCTGGTCCACCTGGATTGGGGCGCCTTTGCTGGGCGGGGTCTTCGCCCTGGGATGGACCCCCTGCCTGGGGCCGACACTGGCGGCGATCATCTCCGTTGCCGCCGGTACTGAAGGCATGACCGCCCTCAAAGGCGCCATCCTCATCTTCGCCTACTGCATGGGCCTGGGCCTGCCGTTTATCGTGCTGGCACTGGGATCCGCCCGGGCGGTGCGGGCCGTGGGATTTCTGCGCCGCCACACCCGTGCCATCCAACTGATGGGCGGTATCTTGCTGGTGGTCGTCGGTATCGCGCTGCTCACCGGCTACTGGGCGCATTGTGTCGGGGTGCTCCGCGAGTGGAGTTTCTCCTCCGACTACGCCATCGTGTGATCGGCCGCGGGCAGGCCGGCTGGTAGATTTTTTAACCCGTGGCAGCAACCCCTGCCACCAACAGACGACGGAAACCGGACGTGGCAATGAACAGCATGATCACCTACCCGAAGATGGCGTGGCGCTGGCTGACCAGTATGCGCACCGCTTTGGTGCTGCTGTTCCTGCTGGCTGTCGGGGCGGTGCCGGGAGTGCTGCTGCCGCAGCGCAACCTCAACGAGTCGAAAGTCCGCGACTATATCGCCACCGGCGGAAAAACCGCGGAGATTTACGACAAACTGCAGCTTTTCGATGTTTTCAGCTCCCAGTGGTTCACCGCCATCTACGTGCTGCTGTTCATTTCTTTGATCGGCTGTATCCTGCCGCGCACCGTCGACTCGGCGAAAGCGTACAAGAAACAGCCGGTGCGGGCGCCGAAAAACCTGGCCCGGCTGCCGCTGAACGGTCACGGCCACCGGGAACAAAGCCCGGCGGAAATCGAGCAAGAACTCACTGACCTGTTCCGCGGCTGGCGTTTCGCCTCCTACACCGCGGAAGAGGACCGGGCGGGAAAGCGCAGTTTCGCCGCCGAGAAAGGCCTTTCCCGGGAAATCGCCAACCTGGTGTTCCACCTGGGGCTGGTCGGTATTTTGATCACCGTCAGCCTGGGGCGGCTGATCTCCTATGAAGGCCAGGTCATCGTGATCGCCGATACCGATTCCTCCCAGTTCTGCAACACCGCTTTCGCCAACTACGACGACTACCGGTGGGGGGCGCTGGTCGACGGCACCGACCTGGATCCCTTCTGCGTGGACGTGGAAAACTTCACCGCCACCTACCACCCCAATGGCCAGGCCGACGATTTCACCTCCGATATCAGCTACGCGTGGGGGGATGAGATTTTCGCCCCCACCGACACCTGGGACACCTACACCCTGCGGGTCAACCATCCGCTCAGATTGCACGGCAACCGCATCTATCTGCAGGGCCACGGCTTTGCCCCGCAGTTCACCGTCACCTGGCCCAATGGTGAGACCCGCACCCAGATGGTGCAGTTTCGGCCCGACGATTTGACCTATTTCCTTTCCTCCGGGGTGATGCGTTTCGACCCGCCGGCCGGGATGTACCCGGTGTTGTTCGACCGCCGCCAGAACCAGCTGGCCATCCAGGGGCTGTTCGCCCCGACGGCGGTGTTTTCCGGGGAGAACAACGCGATTTTGGCCTCCGGGTTCCCGGCCATGAACAATCCGGCGGTGGCCATCGACATCTACCGCGGCGACACCGGACTTGATTCCGGCCGCGGCCAGTCAGTGTTCACCCTGGACGCCGGGCAGATTCACCGCGGTGAACTGCAGAAAATCGAACGCGTCAACCTGCTGCTCGGCGAGTCGGTGACCCTGGCCGACGGCACGAAAATCACATTCGACGGGGCGAATGAATTCGTCAACCTGCAAATCAGCCACGACCCGACCCAGATCTGGGTGCTGGTGTTCACCATCATCACGCTGGCCGGTCTGGTCGGCAGCCTGATGATCAAACGCCGCCGGATATGGGTGCGCATCAGCCCCGGTGCCACCGGTGGCACCGATATCGACACCGGTGGCCTGGCGCGGACCGACCGGGCCGGGTGGGGCAGCGAATTCCACCGCATCAACCGGCGGATCCTGGCGTTGCCCGACGACGACGATGAGGATGAGGCGGACACCATCCGGTCGGTCGGGTGACAACAACAAGCCCCCGCGGCATTTCGCCCGTGACGGCCGGACCATTAAGCTAGCCGGAGAAACCACCGTCGACAACCACCCCCGGTTGCACGGTTTTGTCCCCGACAGCGGAAAGCCAAGCCTATGCCCGTCGATATGAATCTGGCGTATTTCTCCGACCTCAGCTACCGCAGTGCACTGGTGATCTATGTGTTCGCGCTGGTGCTTTCCGCCGTCTATTACGTCCGGGTCTCCGCCGCCCGCACCACGGCAGACCAGAGGGCCAAACAACCGGCGCTGGTCGGTGCCACCGGCAGTGACGCAACCACAAGCCACAGCAGCGCGGGTTCCGCCGCAGCCGGTACCGCCAAAGCCCGGACAACCGAGAAACTGGGCAATATGGCCCAAACCCTAGTGTGGCTGGCAGTACTCATCCAGGGGGCCTCGGTGGTGCTGCGGGGGCTGGCGACCTCCCGGTTCCCGTGGGGAAACCTTTACGAATACATCTCCCTGACCACATTTTTGGCGATGGTGATCGCCAGTGTGATTCTGGCGAGAAAGAACCTGACAATCATGTGGCCGTGGGTGTTGGTGCCGGTGGTGGCGCTGGTGTTCTACGGCGGGGTGAAACTGTCGGTGGCTGCCGGACCTTTGAACCCGGCACTGAAGTCCTACTGGATTATCGTCCACGTCTCGATCGTGTCGGCCGGCGCCGGAGTCGGTTTGATCTCCGGGGTGGCTTCCCTGATGTATGTGCTGCGCATGCGGCAGACCCCGGGGAAGGAAACCGGTTTTTTCGGTACCATCGCCCGCCCCCTGCCGAGTGCGAAAACACTTGACGCCATCGCCTACAAATGCGCCATCTGGGCGCTGCCGATCTTCGGGCTGGGTATTGTGCTCGGGGCCCTGTGGGCCGAATCGGCCTGGGGTCGGTTCTGGAACTGGGACCCGAAAGAAACCGTCTCGCTGATTACCTGGGTGCTTTATGCCGCCTATCTGCATGCCCGCGCCACCAGCGGCTGGCGGGACCAGAAAGCCGCCTGGATCAATATCCTGGCGTTCGCCACCATGGTGTTCAACCTGTTTTTCATCAACCTGGTGGTACAGGGCCTGCACTCCTACGCCGGGCTGAACTGACACCGACCGGCCGGAACAACCGGAAAAAACAATTTGTGGTACACCGTTGGCGTGCACCTGCTCATCGCCTGTCGGCAGGTGCGCTCCATGGCGTGCTGGTTTCAGCGTGAAGCATGAGCTGAGGTGAGAATACTCAGGCGTGCCGCCCAACATCAGCAGGAAGAACTATCGTCTGGCGGACATGAGCATGCCGCCGGACGAGGCGGTGCCGTACCCGGACCCTGATGAAACCGCCGAAATTATTGAGGACAAGATCGATACGGCTGAACTCGGAACTGTTGTGTGTGTTCGGGAGTGGCGAGGCTCCGACAACGCGGTAGAACAGTATGCTCTCATGCTCAATGTCACCCCAGCGCATGCCGCATATAGCCGATGTAAGTAACTCAAGGGCGAGCTAGCCAACTTCGAGCAGGTGAGACGTACTGACACGTGGCACAGCACTGTGCACAGTCACCAGTATTTCATCGACTGCGAGGATTGTGACCGGCAAGTTCACGAGAAGCTTGCCGGGGGTAGCCAAGAAGAAGAATCGCGCCGTGTTGTTAACGGAACATTCCACAAACACTACCGTCGGATGGTGTACGACCCGTTTGACTACCTAGACCGTTGGGAGGCAGGTAAACCATGAACGAGCAGCAGAAGCAGCACTATCGTGCACGTATGGCGGTTGCAGATTTATTCCGCTCTGTGCTTAACGAGGGTGGTGAGCGTGCTCGCCTAATCGAACGTCTGGGGGTCGAGACCATGCCGGTCATTGTTCCCGCAATGGGTGACACTCTGGCGTCCAATATTCGGAAAGCCGCTAGTCGTCACTTCGAAATGGGCGCGGAACACGTCGTTGTGCCGGTGTGCCTGCCAGTTCACAGCCCCGACGGCATCAAGCTCTGTGTGCTTATCGTTTCGACGCATGACGCTAAGACGTTCTGGCAACTGGATATGAATGAACTTCATGACTGTGTTGAGATGGCACAAGTCGTTGAAGCGCTGGACGCTGACAAGAAATGGGAAGTTGAAGAACTTGACTCCAAGCACCGGCAACAATTGAAGGACTTAGCGGCCTCGTTCTAGTCGACGCCACTCTCAAAGACAATGACCGCCGCCGCGGCGCTCACACATACAGTGCCGGCGGCGGTCATTGTCCCAGGTGGCCAGGCGTCACCAGGGCCGTTAGGACATACATCACAACCACACAAGACAATGCCCCTGCCTACGTTGGGGGTCCCTGTTCTTCCGCTGCGTGGGGTCGGTAAGCACTAGTCTCTAGTTGCTCGTGTTCGGCCGCGGTGACTACGGCGGGCCACGCGGCGCGACCCACAACCTTGCGGTTGTTTTTTGCGCCGGTTGCCATTGGCGCCACACAAGCACCCTGTCTCCGGCCCCGCGCTCAATGTCCCGCCACAGCCGACGCTACTCGGCACGGGTCTCGCCGCTGTGCGGACCCACCGGGTGGCCTGCATGAGAAAAAAGACATATGCCCCGCGCCGACAATGGTCGCTGCCCAGCTATCTCGCGCGGCCACCGGGGTGGTCCTGATTGCCTTGAACGGACCGGCAGTGGTGTTTCTGGTCGCCCAGATACTGGCGGCAGGGCTTGTCGACTGCGCCTGCCTTACAATCGGGGATCATGAGGATTGTTGTCACCGGCGGCGCCGGGTTCATCGGATCGAATTTCGTGCGCTCCACCCTGGCGCAACGCCCCGACGTGCAGGTCACAGTCCTGGATGCACTGACTTATGCCGCCAATCCGGCCAATCTTTCGGGGCTGGCCGACGCTTATCCGGGACGATTCCGGCTGGTCGAGGGTTCCATCACCGATGCCCGGCTGGTCGATGAACTGGTGGCCGGGGCCGACCTGGTGGTGCATTTCGCCGCCGAAAGCCACAACGACAATTCGCTGACCAATCCGCTGGCGTTTATCACCACCAACGTCACCGGAACCGCGGTACTGCTGGAAGCCGCCACCACCCATGGCGCGCATTTCCACCACATCTCCACCGACGAGGTGTTCGGTGACCTGCCGCTGGAATCAACCGAAAAATTCACCCCCTCAACCCCCTACAATCCCTCCAGCCCCTATTCGGCATCCAAAGCTGCCAGCGACCATCTGGTGCGTGCCTGGGTGCGGTCAAAAGGCCTGGATGCCACCATCAGCAACTGCTCCAACAACTACGGCCCCCGCCAGCATCCGGAAAAATTCATTCCCCGGCAGATCACCGGCCTGATCGAAGGCCACAAACCCCGGGTCTATGGGGCGGGGCTGAATGTGCGGGACTGGATTCACGTTGATGACCACAATGCTGCGGTGTGGACCGTGATCGATAAAGGGGAAACCGGGAAAACCTATCTGATCGGTGCGGACGGGGAGAAAACCAACCTGGAGGTGGTCACAGCCCTGCTGGGAATCTTCGGCCACCCCGACAACTGGTTCGTCCACGTCACCGACCGGCCGGGCCACGATCGCCGCTACGCCATCGACGCCTCCTCCATGCGGGCTTTGGGCTGGAGGCCGGTCTACACCGATTTCGCGGCCGGGCTGAAAGCCACCGTCGACTGGTACACACAGCATCCGCAATGGTGGGAAAGCGCCAGACACGACGCGGAGACCCGCTACCGGGACACCGAGAAAGAACTCGGCGGGAACCGGTAACACCCGCCGGGCGGCCAGTACACTGGGGGCATGCTCAAACGCGACGACACCCTCCCGGAGATCCTCGTCAACACCCCGGAGATTCACCCCGATAACCGGGGCAGCTTCACCGAATGGTTCAAAGCCAGTGAGTTCGTTGATCTGGCCGGGCATCCGTTCATGCTGGAACAGGCCAATGTGAGCACCTCGAAAGCCGGGGTGATCAGAGGCCTGCACTTCGCCGAGGTTCCCCCGGGGCAGGCGAAATGGGTGCACTGCGCGGCGGGACGCATCATCGACGTGGCCGTCGATATCCGCACCAGCAGCCCCACCTTCGGCAAACACACCTCCATCGAACTGTCCGCCGATAACCGCCGGTGCGTGTATCTCCCGGACGGTTTCGCCCACGGTTTCGTCGCCCTCACCGATGCCACAGTGGTGTATCTGACCAGCGCCGAATACAATCCGACCGCCGAACACGCCATCAACCCCTTCGACCGCGACCTGGCGGTGGACTGGCCGGTCACAGACCCGATTGTCAGCGACAAAGACGCCGCCGCCGCGTCGTTTGCCGACTACCGGGACAAAAAACTCCTGCCCCGCTACAGCGACTGCATGGACTACCTCGATTTCCTCCGGGGATCGTGGGTGGACGCCGAAGACGAGGCCGACTGAGGAAAAAACGAGAAACTGACAGTGTCCAACAGCGCTGTCCGACCCGCGACCACGCCGTGGAGGCCCATGTGAAAGGCATCATTTTAGCCGGGGGAACCGGAAGCCGACTGCACCCGATCACCCTCGGGGTGAGCAAACAACTGGTGCCCATCTACGACAAGCCGATGATCTACTATCCGCTGTCGACACTGATGCTGGCCGGCATCGACGACATTTTGATCATCACCACGCCTGTTGACCGGCCCCAGTTCGAGCGGCTTCTGGGCGACGGCTCCCAGTTCGGGATTTCCATCAGCTTCACCACCCAGACCAATCCCAACGGGTTGGCGGAAGCCTTTATTCTGGGCCGCGACCACATCGGGCAGGACCCGGTGGCCCTGGTGCTGGGGGACAATATTTTCTACGGCGCAGGCCTGGGTACCCAGCTGCGGCGATTCACCGACCCTGTCGGCGGCATGATTTTCGCCTACTGGGTGGCCGACCCCACCGCCTACGGGGTGGTGGAATTCGACCGGGACGGCACAGCGATCGCCCTGGAGGAAAAACCCGCCCACCCCAGAAGCCACTACGCGGTACCGGGGCTGTATTTCTACGACAACGATGTGGTCGACATCGCCTCATCACTGCAACCGTCGGCCCGTGGCGAGCTGGAGATCACCGATGTCAACAACGCCTATCTTCAGCAGGGCAGACTGACCGTCGAAGTGCTGCCCCGCGGTACCGCCTGGCTGGATACCGGGACGGTGGATCTTCTCATGGCGGCAGGCGATTTCGTCCGCACCATCGAACAGCGCCAGGGGCTGAAAATCGGCTGCCCGGAAGAAGTGGCCTGGCGCATGGGCTTTCTCAGCGACGCCCAGCTGGCAGACAGGGCCGAAAAACTCACCGCCTCCGGCTACGGCGACTACCTGCTGCAGATTCTCTCCAGGGCGCGGCAGTAAAGCCCCACCACCCGGTCTGTGTGCCTGCAGTGAGTGCTCCTCGGCGTGGTGCCACCGCACACAACAGCTCCCGCTCTACCACCGTCACAGGGTTCGTGCGGTAGCCGCAGGCCCGTCCCGGGGCGGGTGCTGATTGCCGTTTTCGGGGGTGGCGTAACAGACGTCTGTTATTTCATGGGGCTGTGGCCTGCAGGTTCATCAACCCGTCCGCTGGTGGGGATATTTTTCGGGGGGTGGGTGTCGCCACGGGAAGGGGAGTCGGTAGTCCGGTGGATCAACGGGCCACCAGTCCGGCGGGCCGGGTCTGTTTTGCCCTGTGGAAGCGGTGGCAGGGGGGCGGGTGTTGGTGGTGGATGTCAGATATGTGTGGACGCGGAGCGGCACATTTTTTGGGACAAAGTCTGTCAACGGTGACGTTGTGCGTGTGGTGTCCGTTGGATCGGTATCCGTGCTGCTGCGCCGGGTTGCCACGGGTGGTGGCCGTTGTTAGTGGGGGTGGAGTAGCAGACGTCTGTTATTTCATGGGGCTGTGGCCTGCGGGTTTATCAAACCGTCCGTTGGTGGGGAGTGTTTTCGGGGGTGGTGCTGGCGGTGGTTCACCGGTGGGAAGGCGGTTTTTAGATGGGGGAGGGCTGTGGCGGCCGGGCCGCCGGCATGTGTGTGCCGGTGGCTAGAGCCTGCTGATCAGGTCATGCACCCGGTAGAAATGGTTGGGGTTGACGCTGTAGTAGGCCCATTTGCCGCGCTGTTCGCGTCGCACCAGATCGACGCGGATGAGTTTTTTCATGTGGTGGGTCACCGTCGGCGGGGACACCCCCAGGGCCTGGCCCAAAGCGAAAGAACAGATGGCGCCGTCGTGTGACTCCGCGACCGTGTAGAGAAGCTTCAGTCGCGTGGGATCGGCGAGAACTTTGAACAGGTCGACCGCCCGATTGCTGACGTCAGAGAGCTTGCATGTGGTTTCCGGGCACTCGGGTCCGGCTGCGTGATTCGGTGCCGCTGGACGCTTGGATGTCATACAGACCATCCTATATTAAGTATGGATAACCTAAAAGCGACTGTGTCATAAACGGATCGGACGCGCCGGCGGCGGCAGTCCCGCGGCACGGTGTGCGGCGGGAGGGGACACACTTACTTCCCGGGGGTGCCGGTGTCCGGGGAGGGATCGCTGCCGTCGGCGTTGCCGTTGCCGTTGGCGTTGCCTTCGCCTGTGTCTGTGCCGTTGGCCTTGCCGTTGTTGTCACCGTCGAGTTTTTTGCGCGCCCGCCGGATGTTGTTTTCCTCTTGTTCGGCGAGGCGTTGTTTCTCACGGCGCTTTTTGAACTGTTCTTTTTCCAGCTGCCACAGGAACTCTTCGTCGTCGTCGGGGCCTTTGATCACCGGGCGGCTGGCGGGGGGAAGCTGGCTTCTGCGCCAGCTGGCGGGGCCGAAGGCCTTCCACACCAAAACAACCGCGGCAATAATCAGCAGCAGCAGTATCACGCGTCCCATGACTGTCACGACCTTTCCGCCGGGGATGTGTGTCGGGAAAATTTTCGCATACCCCGGCCCTGACGCGCACACCCGGCCGGGGTGGGTATGCCCGGCCGGGGTGGGCCGGTGGGTGATTGGGTACTGTGTCTGGGTGTGAGTTCCGAAACGCAAGATGCTTCCGACGTGGGGGATGGGTTGACGGGGAAAACGGCTGAAACACCGCAGCCGGGTAACGGTGTGCGTCACCGTGTCTGGCGTGATGTGGGCCTGTATCTTCTGGCCCGGACCGGCACGTTCATCGCACTGTGGGCGATGATCGCCGGGCTGGCGTGGATGATCGGTGCCCCGGTGCCGCTTCTGATTTCCGCGCTGCTGGCGATTGTGGTGCTGTTTCCCCTGTCGTTTCTGCTGTTTCAGGATCTGCGCGGCAACGTTGTCGCCGGGATGGCCCAGTGGGGCGCGCAGCGTGCGGCGCACCGGCAGTGGGTGCAAAAGGAAATCGAGGGTCGGCAGGACTAAGCCCCGTCTGCTGTGTGCCGGTGACGCGGCGGCGGGAACGGTTGCCCGCTAGGCTATACCGATGAGGATCGCCACGGTGTAGATCAGCATCGCTTTGCCGGCCAAAGACAGCACCGCCACCAGGTCGGTGCCGGTTTTGTTGCCGGTGACCGGGGCGGCTGCGGCAATGCTGACCGGCAGCGCCATAAAACCAATCAGTGCCCCGGTGCCGCTGATCGCGGCCAGCGGGATGGCAACATAGGGCACCACGGTCAGTGCGAGCCACAGCTTCCGGGTGGCTTGATCGCCCAGAATCACCGCCAGGGTGTTTTTCCCGGCCCGGCGGTCGGTGGGGATGTCCCGCAGATTGTTGGCCAGATTGATTGAGGCGCTGAAACAGCCCACCGCCACCGCCAGGGCCACCCCGGTCAAGGTGATGCGGTGGATTTGGGTGTACTGGGTTCCCAGCACCGCCACCAGGCCGAAGAAACAGAACACCGCGACTTCGCCGAATCCGCGGTAGCCGTAGGGGTTGTCCCCGCCGGTGTAGAACCAGGCTGCGGTGATGCACAGCAGACCGACCAGGATCAGCCACGGGCTGGTCATCAGCGCCAGGCCCACCCCGGCTGCGGCCGCCAGGCCGAAAAAGGCGAAAGCGGCCCAGCGCACATAGATCGGATCGGCTGTCCCGGAGCCGGTCAGCCGGCCGGGTCCGGTGCGGTCTTTTCCGTCGGTGCCGCGGATACCGTCGGAGTAGTCGTTGGCGAAATTGACGCCGACCACCAAAGCCCAGGCCACCACCAGTGCCAGGAAAAGCCGTGGCAGCGACAGCATTCCGGTCGCGCGGGCGGCCGCCGCCCCGGCCAGAACCGGTGCCAGGGCGTTGTACCAGGTGTGGGGGCGGGCGGCGGACAACCAGTCCCGCCAGCCGGGCATGGCGCCGGCGGCGGTGCTGTGCGGGGATGCTGAACCGGCGGTGGTGGTCGATGGGGTGGAAGAGACGTCAGGGGCCATACCCCAATTCAACAGCACCGCGGTGGGGTGGTGCCACCCGGGCCGGGTGGCACCACGGTGGTGTCACCGGTTGCCCAACCGGTCGGCGATCCGGGGCCGGTCGGGTTTGCCGGGGCCTGTCAGCGGCAGCGGATCCATTTTCACGATGTCTTTCGGCAGCATCCAGCGGGGGAAATCCTCGAAGGCGGCCACCAGTTCGAAGGGTTTGGCCTCCCCCTGGTAGGCCAGGGACAGCACATTGCCGAAGCGGGGATCCGGCAGTCCCACCACACAGGCGGCCTCCACCCCGTCGATGCGCAGCACCGCGTCCTCGAGCAGTTCGGGATGGATTTTCAGGCCCCCGGTGTCGATGATGGTGTCGAGCCGGCCGTTGATGGCGAGCCGGCCGTCAGGGGTCAATTCCCCGCTGTCACTGGTGGCGAACCAGCCGGGGCGGGCGGTGAAGGCATCGGTGACAGCCGGGGTGAAACGGTAGCCGCGGGCAATGGTCGGCCCGCCCAGATACACCCGGCCGTCAGCATCGACGTCGACGACTGTGCCGGGTAGCGGCCGGCCGTCGTAGACACATCCCCCGGCGGTTTCCGAGGAGCCGTAGGTGGTCACCACCGTCAGTCCCAGCCGCCGGGCGGAGTCCACGACAGCCGGGTCGATGCGTCCCCCGCCGAGCAAAATGGCGTCGAAAATCCGCAGGGCCTCAATGCCGTCGAGATGCTCCAGCAGCTTGGTCAGCTGCAGCGGCACCAGGGAGGTGTACAGCGGGGTGCCCGCCCCGGTGGTGGCCGCCAGTTCCGCGGCGGCCCCGGCGAAAGCGTCGACACTCATACCGCCGGTGACATCGATGGCCAGCGGGGTTGTTCCCGCCACCACGGAGCGCACCAGAATCTGCATCCCGGCAATGTGGTGCAGCGGCAGGGCGGCCAGCCACCGGCCCGGCCCGGGGAGCACCCGGTGGCAGGCCCGGGCGGAGGAAAGCAGATTATCCGCCGTCAGCTGCGCGCCTTTCGGGGTTCCCGTCGACCCGGAGGTCGCCACCACCAGGGCGATATCGTCGTCGATCTCCCGGCCGACACCCTGGGTGGTGATCAGACGGTTGGCCGCGTTGACCGCGTCACGGCCGCCCCGCGCGGGCAGGGGCAGGCAGCATTTCGTGCCCGCCACAACCGCTGTGACCTCATCCATGAGGGCGGGGATCCGGGAAGGGTCGGTGCGCAGCGCTTCCAGCACAGCCATGGTGTGTGTCCTTGTGTTCTTCAGAGCAATCGTTGCCGGTGGTGGTCTTTGTGTCCCCGCCCGCCCGGCCCCGCCCGCCGGTGGCCGGGCAAAGGGAAAGGGGGGCACAAACAGGGGGAAAGGGACAGGAAGGAAAGAAAAAGGGAAAGACGAAGAGATGAACGGATCAGTAGTAGTAGGGGAAACCGGACCAGTCGGGGTCGCGTTTTTCCAGGAAACTGTCGCGGCCTTCCACCGCTTCATCGGTCATGTAGGCCAGCCGGGTGGCTTCCCCGGCGAAAACCTGCTGGCCGACCATCCCGTCGTCGGTGAGGTTGAAGGCGAATTTGAGCATCCGCTGCGCGGTGGGGGATTTCCCGAGGATCATTGTCGCCCATTCGATGCCGGTTGTCTCCAGCTGCGCATGGTCGACGACTTCGTTGACCGCCCCCATGGAAAACATCTGCTCGGCGGTGTAGGTGCGGCCGAGGAAAAAGATTTCCCGGGCGAATTTCTGGCCCACCTGTTTGGCCAGTAGGGCGGAGCCGTAGCCGGCGTCGAAGGAACCGACATCGGCGTCGGTCTGCTTGAAACGGGCGTGCTGTTTCGACGCCAGGGTCAGGTCACAGACCACGTGCAGGGAATGCCCGCCGCCGGCCGCCCAGCCGGGCACCAGGCAGATCACCACTTTCGGCATGGTGCGGATCAGGCGTTGGACCTCCAGGATGTGCAGCCTGCCGCCTTCGGCTTTCTCCCGGTTCTCATCGACTGTGTCGGCGGTCTCCCCGGCCGCGTAGCGGTAGCCCGACCGGCCGCGAATGCGCTGGTCGCCCCCGGAGCAAAACGCCCAGCCGCCGTCTGTGGGGGAGGGGCCGTTGCCGGTGAGCAGCACACAGCCCACATCGGGGCTGCGGCGGGCATGGTCAAGTGCCCGGTAGAGTTCGTCGACGGTGTGCGGGCGGAAAGCGTTGCGGACTTCCGGGCGGTCGAAGGCGATGCGCACGACCCCGGATTGCCGTCCCTGACCTTTCAGACGGTGGTAGGTGATGTCGGTCAAATCGGTGAAACCGTCGACGGCCCGCCACAGGTCCGGGTTGAAGGGGTTGCTGGTTGTGCTGGTGTCCATGGATTGAAAGCCTAGTAACACCCCGCTGCCGGGGGTGGACCAGGCCGGTAGCATCGGTGTCCATGAGCTTTGACATGCTGGGTGTTGACCGGCGGCTGGCCGATGTGGTGCATGGCCTGGATCCGTACGAGCTGGTGGCGGGGGCACATGTGGTGTCGCTGCCGATGCGGGTGAGATTCCGCGGCATCACCACCCGGGAGGCGGTGCTTGTCCGCGGCCCGGCCGGGTGGGGGGAGTTTTCGCCTTTCCCCGAATACCCGCCGGCGGAAGCCGCCGCGTGGCTGGCCAGCGCGGTTGAGGCCGCCTATGTCGGTCTTCCCGAACCGGGGGCCGCAGCGGTACCGGTCAACGGAACAATTCCCGCCGTCGCCGCCGACCGGGTGGCGGCGGTGGTGGAGCGCTGCGGGGAATGCACGACCTTCAAAATCAAGGTCGCGGAGAAAAACCAGAGCCTGGCCGATGACATCGCCCGGGTGGAGAGGGTGCGGCGCCTGCGCCCCGGGGCGGCCATCCGGGTTGACGCCAACGGCGGGTGGACTGTCGCCCAGGCGGTGGATGCAGCCTGCCGGTTGGGGGAGCTGGACTATATCGAGCAGCCCTGTGCCAGTGCCGGTGAGCTGGCGGAAGTCAAACAGCAGCTTCTCCAACGGGGGATCGCGACCCGTATTGCCGCCGACGAGTCGGTGCGCCGCGCCGATGATCCGCTGGCGGTGATTGCCGCGGGGGCCGTTGATGCGGTGGTGCTCAAAGTCGCCCCGCTGGGTGGGGTGCGCCGGATGGTGGCCATCGCGCGGAAAGCACACGCGGCCGGGATGACGGTGACGGTGGCCAGCGCCCTGGATACCGCGGTCGGCATCACCGGCGGGCTGGTGGCCGCCTCACTTCTTCCCGCCCGTGCCGCCGGTGTGGGCACCGGGTGGCTGCTGGCCGATGATGTTGCCCCCGCCCGCGTATCCGCCGGCGGGATGCTTGCCTGCGACACAGCGGAACCCGACCCGGCGGCCCTGGCCCGCTGTGCCGCCCCGCCCGAGCGGCACAAATGGTGGATGAATCATCTCATGGCCAGTGCCCGGGCTTTGCGCGCGGCGCTCGGGTGATCTTTTCGGCCGCCGGTCACCGCCTGCCGCCGGGCGGACACGGTTAGACTGGGGCAATCATGACCGATGAGCATATGCCCTGTCCCTCCGCCGCCGCGGCGCGCCTTCTGGTGGATGAATTCATCCGCTGCGGCATCACCGAATGGATGGTCTGCCCCGGCTCCCGCAGCGCGCCGCTGGCCCTGGCGGTCGCCGCGGCCGAACGCGCCGGACAACTGCGGGTGCACACCCGCGCCGATGAGCGGGCCGCCGCGTTTTGCGCCCTGGGCATCGCCCGGGTCACCGGCCGGCCGGTGCCGGTGGTGGTGACCTCCGGAACAGCCCCGGCGCACTGTCATCCGGCGATGATTGAGGCGCACACCAGCGGCATCCCGCTGCTTGTCGTCTCCGCCGACCGGCCGGCCCGGCTGGTGGGCACCGGGGCCAGCCAAACCATCGACCAGGCCGGTGTGTTCGGCCGTTTCGCCGACTGCATCAGCCTCACCGCCGAGTCACTTGCCGCCGGCGGCGCGCAGGCGGCGCGCGCCGCGGTGCGCCGCGCGCTTGCCGCCGGTCAAGCCCAGATCAACATCGGTTTCGACACCCCGCTGATTGACCGGGGGGAGCCGCCGGCCGGGCAGGCCGTCGCCGACCAGCCGGGGCGGTTGACCATCACCGCGCCGCGCCACGACTGGGGTGGCGCCGAGATCGACATCTCCGGGCGCACCCTGGTCATCGCCGGTGACGCGGCACCGGCTGTTCCCGGGTTGGCCGGGGTGCCCACCATCGCCGAACCGTCGGCCAGCGCCCCGGATCACCCGGTGCACCCCCTGGCCGCCGGATTCATGCTGTCCGGGGTGATCGGCGGTGACGGCCGGTCGGTGCCGATGAAACCGGAGCAGATCATCGTCACCGGGCACCCCACCCTGCACCGGCCGGTGATGGCGCTGCTGGCTGATCCCGATATTGCGGTCACCGTGCTCACCGACCGGGCGCAGCCGACGGATCCGGCCGGGGCGGCGGAGCGGATTGTCAGCCGCATCACCACCCGCGGTGAAGTGCCCGCCGCGTGGCGCACCGCCACCGCGGCGGCCAGCGGCCTGGCCGCCGAGGCGGTGCGCGGGGTGGTTGCCCGCACCGATCTGGGTTTCACCGGCCTGCATGCCGCCGCAGCGGTGGCCGACAGCCTCAACACCGGCGACACCCTGTTCGCCGGGGCCTCCAATCCGGTGCGGGATCTGTCCTGGGTGGGGCTTCCCTTCGAGGGGGTGGCCACCTACGCCCAGCGCGGGGTGGCCGGAATCGACGGCTCCATCGGGCAGGCGGCCGGCATCGCCATGGCCGTCGGGCGGCGTCAACCGGATACCACCACCGCCCCGCGCACCGTGGCGCTGCTGGGGGATGTCACCTTCCTGCACGATATCGGCTCGCTGCTGATTCCCGCTGACGGGCCGGCCCCGGACAATCTGACCATTGTGGTCGCCGACGACCACGGGGGCGGTATTTTCGAATCCCTCGAACCGGGCCGGCCCGGCCTGCGCGACAGTTTCGAGAAATATTTCGCCCTGCCGCACACCGCCGATCTGGTGGCCCTTGCCCGCGGCTTCGGCCACACCGCCTGTGAGGTGGCAAACCTCACCGAGCTTGTGGAGGCACTGATTTCCACCACCGCCACCGGCAGCGGCATCACCGTGATTGTGGCGCGCACTGACAGACACACCAGACCGGAGATCAACCGGGCGATCGCCGCCGCCGTCGGCGCCGCCGACCACTAGATACCGGGGCACCCCCCGCGGGCACCAGCCCGGGGCGGGGGTGTGTGCCCGGGGTGGTGCCCGAAAAATAACAGTGTCCCGCCCGTCGTCGCTTGAGGAGCAGCCAGATGAAACGCATCCACTCCCACGGCGCTTTGGGCTATACCGGCACCACCGTCGGGCAGCGGGTGGCCCGCCGCCTGCGGCAGGCGGTGCTGGTGGTCTGGGCGGCGGCGGTGATCGGCGCCCTGTCGCTGGTGGTCGGGGCGGTGGTCACCGACCGGCAGATCGCCGCCCATCAGGGGCGGGCGGTGGCCACCGTGATGGAGGTCTCCCGGCTGCGGACCATCGCCACCTTCCCCGGCGAGGACGGGCGTATCCACACCCCGCCGGGCGGGCTGTTGTATCCGAAAGGGCTGGGCCCGGGGCAGAAAGTCAGGATCGTCTACGACACCACCAACCCGGACCGGGCGAAAGTCGCCGGGCGCGGCTGGCGGCAGACACTCGGCCCGGCGGCTTCCGCC
>NZ_JAFLEQ010000008.1:301882-360911 GCF_017307055.1 Corynebacterium mendelii
CCGCCGCGGCTGCCGCCGCCTGGGCGCTGATCACCGCCGCCCGGCGGCGGTGGGGGAAAAGTTCAGCAAAACGTCACTGATCAGATGGGTTGCCGTCATATGCGGCAGGAAGGATGGGCAGCATGAAAGTCGCCATCATCGCGGAATCATTTTTGCCCAACATCAACGGGGTCACCGGATCGGTGCTGAAAGTGCTCGACCACCTGGCCGCCCACGGCGACCGGGCGGTGGTCATCGCCCCGGCGGCCCGGCAGGGCGAAAAACAGCACACCCACTACCGGGGTTTTCCGATTGTGCGGGTCCCGGCGGTGATGGTTCCCCGCATCGATTCGCTTCCGGTGGGGGTGCCGGTACCGGCGATTATCCGGGTGCTGAAAAGCTTCGGCCCCGACATCGTGCACCTGGCAAGCCCCTTTGTGCTGGGCGGGGCGGGTGCTTTGGCCGCCCGGCAGCTCAAACTGCCCAGCGTGGCTGTCTACCAGACCGATGTGGCCGGTTTCGCCACCCAGTACCGGCTGTCGGCACTGGTCAACGCCGCCTGGGAATGGACCCGGGTGGTCCACAATGCCGCCACCGTGACCCTGGCGCCATCCACCCCGGCGCAGCAGGCCCTGGCCGCCCACGGAGTGCAGAGAATCCACCGCTGGGGGCGCGGGGTGGATACCGAGCTGTTTAGCCCGGACAAACGCTGTGCTGCGCTGCGCCGCAGCTGGACCCGGGGCACAGCAGAGACCGTGGTCGGATTCGTCGGGCGGCTGGCGGCGGAAAAAAAGGTCCACCGGCTCGCGGCGATCGACGCCGATGACCGCTACCAGCTGGTTATTGTCGGCGACGGGCCGAAAAAAGACGAGCTGGCCGCCCAGCTTCCCGGGGCAGTGTTCACCGGGGCGCTGTCCGGGGAAAAGCTGGCCCGTGCCTACGCCAGCTTCGATGTGTTCTGCCACCCCGGGGAGCACGAAACCTTCTGCCAGACCATCCAGGAGGCCCAGGCCAGCGGGGTGCCGGTGATCGGGCCGAACGCCGGGGGGCCGATCGACCTGATCGCGGGCACCGGCACCGGCCTGCTGCTGGATCCGGACAGCTACGGCGACCGCATCATCGGTGCCGTGGACACTGTCACCGCCGACCGTGCGGCCATGTCGGCGGCCTGTCTCGAGCGTATCGCCACCTGCACCTGGCCACAGGTGACCGGTCGGCTGCGGGGATACTATTCGCAGGCCATTGCCGCCCACGCGGATGCCGCGGCCGGCCGCAGGTGGGGCAAACGCCGCCCCGGCTTGGGGATCCTCAGCTTACGGTGACCGGTGGTTGTGGGGTAGACTACCGGGCTTGTGGCCACCGCTGATCTTGACAAAAACCCCGCCGATGTAGCCCGCATGTTCGACGAAGTCGGCCGGCGCTACGACATCGCCAACACTGTGCTGTCGTTGGGGATGGACGCCCGCTGGCGCAGAAAATCAGCGGCCCGGCTCAACGTCTGCCCCGGTGAGGTGATTGTTGACCTGGCCGCCGGTACCGCCGTGTCCACCGAGGCGATCAAAGAAGAGGGCGCCTTCCCGGTGGCGGTTGATTTCTCCCGGGGGATGCTGGCGGCCGGGCACATGCGCGATGTGGTCAAAGTCTGCGGCGACGGGATGAACCTGCCCTTCGGCGATGACACCTTCGACGCGGTGACCATCAGTTTCGGGCTGCGCAACTTCCAGTCGCTGCCCGCCGCCCTGGAAGAGATGCTGCGGGTGACCAAACCCGGCGGCCGGGTGGTGATCACCGAATTTTCCACCCCCACCAACCGGGTGTTCGCGAAAGTCTACGACCTGTATCTGTCCCTGGTGCTGACCAATGCGGCCACCATCGTCTCCTCCGACCCGGAGGCCTACGTCTATCTCGCCGAATCCATCAGGGCCTGGCCCGACCAGGAGGAGCTGGCCCACGCCATGTGGCAGGCCGGGTGGATCGATGTCGGCTGGCAGAACCTCACCGGCGGCATCACCGCCATCCACTCCGGGAAAAAACCCGCCGCATAACCCCCGGCGCACAGCCGGTTGCCCCCGCTAGGTTGTGTCCCACAGCTGACGGCCCCCGGTCAGCGCGACAGCGCCGCGCCCGGCGGCCCGCCACACCCGGGAGACAATGTCCCGGTCCGCTTCGTCGACCAGGTTGCCCATCAGCCGGGCGGCGGTGGACATCACCGGCTGTGCCTGCGGGCCGCGCATCGCCAGCGGGCCGGTGAGGGGAAGAAACCTCGGGTGTGTCAGCGCCCGGGCCAGCAGCCGCGCCAGGGTGAACGCCCGCCCGTAGGTGGCGCCCAGCAGGGCCGGCCACGACCCGGTGAACCCGGCGCCCGGTTGCCCGTCGAGCAGGCGCACCGCCAGCTCGGCGGTCTCCAGGGCGTAGTCGATGCCCTCCCCGTTGAGCGGGTTGACGCAGGCCGCCGCATCACCGATCAGCATCCAGTTGTCTCCCGCAACATTGCTGACCGCCCCACCCATCGGCAGCAGGGCGCTGGTTGTGGCGGTCAACTCCCCGAGCCGCCAGTCGGCGCTGCAGCGCGCGGCGTAGCCGCGCAACAGCGCGGTGGTGTTCACCCCGGCCGGACGGTCCGCCGTCGACAGCGCACCACAGCCGATGTTGACATGCCCGTCCTCCCCGCCCAGCGGGAAGATCCATCCGTAGCCGGGATGAACCGTGCCGGTGTCATCGGTGAGTTCCAGATGGGAGTGAATCCACGGCTCTGCCGCCCGGCCGGTGGCGGCATAGGCCCTGGCGGCGGTGCCGAACACCTGCTCCCGGTGCCAGATGCGGCCCAGTTTTTTGCCCACCGGTGAGCGCACCCCGTCGGCGACAATGACATATTTCGGCCGGACCGTCACCGGGGGGGACCCGGGCCCTGGAACCACCGCCCCGGGCACCGGGCTTCCCGGCAGCTGTGTTTCGGGCCGGGGGCTGTGCGGCAGGAGCGTGACCCCGCTGACCGCACCGCCGGTAACTGTCACCTCGGCGGCTTTGAACCCGCAGGCCATCTGCACCCCGTCGCGGGCGGCCGCCCCGGCGGCAAGCAGGGCGTCCAGGCGGCTGCGCCGCATGGCCGACCCGATCGGCGGGAAGGCGGCCGACTCCGGCCAGGCGGCGGTGATGTGGCCGCCGAAACCGTGCAGCTTCAGCCCGTTGGAGCGGTAGCCGTCACCGATGGCGTCCCCGACACCCAGCTTCCCCAGCTGGGCCATCGCCCGCGGGGTCAGCCCGTCGCCGCAGGTTTTGTCCCGCGGGAACACCGCCGCATCAACGGCCAGAACCGCGTACCCGCGGTCGGCGGCCAGGGCGGCCGCGGCGGAACCGGCGGGGCCGCATCCGATAACGAGAATCTCCGGGTCGGCAATCAGGTGGGTCACGGGGTGTCATTGTGGCAGCTGCCCGCCGGGCAGTACCACCCCGGGGTGTGCCACCGGATGCTGGCAACTTGTAAGGTTGATGCGGGAATGCACGCCGCCTGCGGGTTGACGGGCACCGCCGCCGGTGGTCCACACCACCGGATGCGTGACCGGTTGTTCGGTGTGACCAGGATGAATTCCCCGCGGCCGTCCTCTGTGCGGCCGGTGGGGCCACCACCACAGCCCGCGGCGCGGCCTGCGGTGCGGGTACACCACCTGTGGTGCGGTATCGTGCTTTACCGTTGAGGATTTTTCGTTATCTTTCCCGCCGGGTTTTTCCCGGCCCACCGCAGACACAGCGTCACCCGCCACGACCACCGGCTGCGGCCCCGGGCCGAACACTATCCCGGCTTTTCCCGCACGTCCGACAATCAGTGAGGTCGACCACGGCATGAGTAACGGCAGGCCCCGTCCCGGGCGAAGGGACCCAGACGTCCACGGCCCGGACCGCCCCAGCATCGGCTTTGACGACCCTGCTCTCCAGCAGGCCGTCACCGCCGGCATCGACGCCGTCGAAGAGCTGATCATCGCCGAGATCTCCGGCGGAAAAGACTTCATCACCGACAAAGTCCGCCACCTGGTTCACGCCGGCGGCAAACGCTTCCGGCCCATGTTCGCCATGCTGGCCAGCCAATTCGGTGACAATCCCTGCTGCGAGGAAGTGGTGCAGGCTGCGGTGGTGGTGGAACTGACCCACCTGGCCACCCTCTACCACGACGATGTGATGGATGAAGCCGACAAACGCCGCGGCGTGGTCTCCGCCAACGCCCGGTGGAACAATTCGGTGGCCATCCTGGCCGGCGACTACCTGCTCAGCTGCTGCTCCCGGATCATGGCCCGGCTGGGCAAACCCACCGTGGAACATTTCGCCCACACCTTCGGCGAACTGGTCACCGGACAGATGCGGGAAACCATCGGCCCCGGCGACGGCGACACAATCGAGCACTACATGAACGTCATCCGGGAAAAAACCGGGGTTCTCATCGGCTCTGCCGGATACCTGGGCGCCCTGCACTCGGGGGCGGATGAGCGCACCGTTGACGCGCTGCAGAAACTCGGCATGGAAATCGGCATCGTCTTCCAGATCGTCGACGACATCATCGACATCTGGTCCGATACCGAACAGTCCGGCAAAGTGCCCGGCACCGACCTGAAAGAGGGCGTGTTCACCCTGCCGGTGCTCTACGCCCTGGCCGACGAGTCCCCGGCAGGTGACGCCCTGCGCGCCACCCTCACCGGGCCGGTGGCCGACGAGGATGTCGATGAGGTGCTGGCCCTGATCAAACAGACCAACGGCCGGGACAAAGCACTCGAGGTGGTGCGCTCCGCCATGGCGGAAGCCACCAACCAGCTTGACCGGCTGCCCGACCTGCCCGCCAAGCAGGCGCTGCAGTCGGTGATGGCCTACACGGTCTCCCGGGTAGGGTAAAAACAGCCCTTGTCCAGCCGGTTTGCTTTTCGGCACCGGTGTCATAGTAAAGTGTTTAACCGCACCGCACCACGCAGTTTCGCACTGCCTGGTCGACTGCACGCCAGGTTGCCCGAGCGGCCAAAGGGAGCGGATTGTAAATCCGTCGGCTTCGCCTACGTAGGTTCGAATCCTTCACCTGGCACCACATCACCGCCGCCGTGAACCCCACAGGGTTCCCGGCGGCGGTTGTGTTTTCTCCGGTCCCCGCCGCACACCAGTCTTTCCGGGGGCGGGACAGGGGCACACGGGGACGTATCACCCCCGGCACCACCCCACGGGCCCGCCCGGCTGCCGGGCCCCTCCCGGCGGCCACACGCACAGCGCCGCACAGACCGCACCCGCGCCCCGGTTCCGCCGACACGGCCACCACACGCCCGGAACGCGTGCGCGCCCCGCCGCGGCAGTGTGAGCGGCCGGACAACCACACCACACCGCAGCCCTGAGTGGCCCGCGGGCCTGCGGGCGGGGTCGCGGAGCGTTGTGCCGGTTGTGGCCCCGGGGGCTGCGGCAGGAGGGGACACAGGGATCCGGCAAGATGGATTCGCTGCCGTGCGGGGGTAAAAAAACCCTTTGTGAGCTGCTGATTTGTGTTCGTGTGGTTGCCGGGTTAATCTTTTCAAGGCTTCAACGGAAAGCAACGCCGGATAAACATCGCAATTTATCCGGAACAGTTTTTCTTTGTGGCTGTGCCCCCTTAGCTCAGTCGGCAGAGCGTTTCCATGGTAAGGAAAAGGTCGACAGTTCGATTCTGTCAGGGGGCTCTGTTGCTATGATCACCCATATCGCCGGTGTTTATGGCGCATGGCGGTGTAGCTCAGTGGTAGAGCAAGCGACTCATAATCGCTGTGTCGAGAGTTCAATTCTCTCCATCGCTACGGGATAAGAAAAGTTCCGCCGCCGTCACCCACAGTGGCGGCGGCGGAGACATTTCTCCCGACAACCGGGCACCCTCCGGCCGGGTGGTGGACAACCACCCCGCCCGTTTTGGTAGTCTTGTCCGGGTACTGCCGGTGGCAACACCGCGGTGTCAATAGGGGCGTAGCTCAATTGGTAGAGCATCGGTCTCCAAAACCGAAGGTTGCAGGTTCAAGTCCTGTCGCCCCTGCAGTCTCCCCCTCCCGCGGGTTCTTTCCACAAAGAGCCGCGGGCGGGGTCGAGAGAAAAGTACAGCAATGTTTTGCGTGAAGGAGAGCCGTGGCCGACGAACACAAGCCAGAACCGGTGGGAGCCGCACGCCCCGCCGGTAAACGGCAGGTCTCCGGTGTGTCCACCACATCCTCCGACGCCTACACCGCCAAAAATGCGGTCCCGGCCGCGAAAGCCGCCGAAGAAGAAAAAGAAAAGTCCCTCGGCAAACGCGCCGTCGACTACATTCCGGAAACTGTGCAGGAAATGCGCAAGGTCATCTGGCCGACCGCCCGCCAGATGGTCGTCTACACGCTGATCGTGTTCGCCTTCCTGATCATCCTCACCGCACTGGTGTGGGGCGTGGACACCTTGACCGGTATCGGCGTCGAGAAAGTCCTCACGATCAACAAGTAGGACCCGCGGCCCGCGCGGCGCAGAGGCAGGCACAACCCGCACCGTGTTTGCGGATGACCCGCACCGGCCACTACAATCAGCGACACACAAACTTCTCCCGTCTGACCCGCCGGTCAGGCGGGATAAATTTTTGACCCACTCCCGGTAGTAGCATGGGAATTCGATGCACGGTGTGCGCCGCCGGCACGTGAGCACCTCACGTCACGTGGCTTCCGGCCGCGGGAGCAGACCATCCGGCCCGCGCACAACCACCCTCCGACGGTCACCACACCACCGGCTATTTGATTCACCCGGCGCCCGGGACCGGGACGCCTGACATGGAAAGCAAGCGAAGATGAGCGACGAGACAACCGACGAGACCACCAGCACCACGATCCGAACCGGTGATGCCACCCACCAGCTTGACGAGCAGCCCGTGCAGGACGCCGATATCGCGATCGCCGGCAACGACAATCCGAAAACCGACGCCGCCGAGGAAGTCAAAGAAGAAATCGCCGGGGCCGACCAGTCCGCCGAATCGTCCGACGGCCCGGCCGACTCCGGCAGTGAAGCGGCCACCGACGGGGCAGCTGACGCCGCCGCTGACGCCGGGAAATCCGAGGTGCAGAAAGCCGCGGAAGCACTCGGTGATGTCAGCGAGGAAGACAAAGCCATGGAGGACTACAAAAAACGCCTCCGGGAGTTCATGCGGGAGCTGCGGCGCCTTCCCGGCACCTGGTACATCATCCAGTGCTACTCCGGCTACGAGAACAAGGTGAAAACCAACCTCGACATGCGCGCCCAGACCCTGGAGGTGGAAGATTCCATCTTCGACGTGGTGGTGCCGATTGAAGAGGTCATGGAAATCCGTGACGGCAAACGCAAACTGGTCAAACGCAAACTGCTGCCCGGCTACGTTTTGGTGCGCATGGACATCAACGACCGATCCTGGTCGGTGGTGCGCGACACCCCCGGTGTGACCAGCTTCGTCGGCAATGAGGGCCACCCCACCCCGGTCAAGCCCCGCGATGTGGCGAAATTCCTCATGCCGCAGGAAACCACCCCGGTCGAGGGCGGGGAAACCGACGGCGACGGCGCCGACAAGGCCCCGAAGAAGAAAGCCTCCGGCGACCAGGTGGTCGCCCAGCCGCAGACCGCCGCCAAACAGCAGATCGAAGTCGATTTCCAGGTGGGCGAAGCCGTCACCATTCTCACCGGCCCGCTGGCCAGCGTGTCGGCCACGATCTCCGAGATCGATGCCGAAAACGGCAAGCTGAAAGCCCTGGTGAGTATCTTCGGCCGTGAAACCCCGGTCGATTTGACCTTCGACCAGGTCGAAAAGATCAACTAGGTTTCCCCTTTTTCCGGGCACCCGCCCGGGAGGACAATATAAACAATCCGCGTATCCCGGCCGGGGTGCAGGCGGCGGTGGCGCCCCGGCGTGCCGTGACATCCCGGCCGGGATTTTTCCATCCCCCCACAACACCCTGCTGCGGGGCCGGAGCCCCGGCAGGACGCCACCTGCGGGGTGCGGATCCGCGGGGTGCGGGTGGCCGACCCGCCTGCGCAACCGTCGCATGCGTGCGATGATGGAACAGTGACACGCACCATTGTGGGCAAGAACCTTCGCCGCCGCATGATCGCTTTTTCCGCCGCGGTGGCCACCGCCGCGGCACTGTCGGTGGCGGCACCACCGTCGGGCCTGGCCGACCCGGGGGAGGACAGTCGGCTGTTTGTCACCGCAAGCGGCGGACTGGAACCCGGATCGGTGCACTGGCTGGACTTCGGTGCCCTGGGCGAGAGCCGTTTTTCACGTCTGGCCGCCGGGGAGGACATCACGCTGCGGCATCCCATCGGGGCCGGCCGGGTGGTGACGATGAACCTGTCGCTGCACCAGAACATCTCCCCGGCACCGCGGCTGTCGGCCAGCCACACCCCGCTGTACGGGGCTTTCGGGGCGCCGCGCTACCACGGCGACGGCTACAACTACCGGCTGGCGGACAACACGACAGTGGCCCTGGGCTATGTGCCGGGATCCGGCGGCCAGCCCTATGACACCCGGCTGGATATCACCGGCATCGGCATTGAAACCGCCGGCGGCACCCCGGTTCACAGCGGCTATTCCCTGGTGGTCGCCGATGCGGAACAGTTTTCCGATGCACAGGACCGCTTCGGTGTGTCCACCACGTTTTTCCGGCCGCCGGACGATCCCGCTTCAGTGGTGCCGGTCGTCGACTACGGGCTGCTGCAAACCGCTGTCGCCCAGCCGGCACTGGCCCCCGGGGCCACCGGTATCCCGGCGACAAACCCCGCCACCTGCCACCGGGAGCATCACGGCGCCACCATGGCCTGCCGCGGCACCGCGGGGGTGGGCTCCAAGGTTGTTCTCGCCCACCACCCGCGGCAGCTCAGCGTGTCACTGGCCACCACCGCCGGGGCGCCGAACTCCATTGCCGTCGGGATCATGCTGCCCCAGGCTGTCGGGACAGTCACCTCCGCCCCGGATCCGTCGGGAACCGTCACCGATGGTGTCGTGCTGCGCATCGGCGGGGCCGACGGTTTCGCGGACACGCAGACAATCAGCACCCCGGCCCCGGGGCAGACAGCCACCGCGGCCCGCCGTGAGGTGGCTGCCCCCGGCCGGGAAGTGGTGTGGACCAGCTGGCCGAAAAACGACGCGGGCGGACTCTACGACGTGAACTGGACCTGCAACCGCATCACCCCCCGGGCCGACGGTGGTTTTTCCCGCCGCCTGTTGCGGGCCGAACCCGAAAAGATCGCCGCCCCCGGCGGTGCGCCCGGGTATGCCAGCCGGGTCAGTTTCCCGCAGCCGGACGGGGAGGCTTTCATCGACTGCACCGCCGAGTGGACAATGACCCCCATCGCCGCCCCGCGGGCGCGGCTGGCGCCACACACCGGCGGGCCGCTCACCGGGCAGCTGGTTGTCAGTGACATTGACCCGCGGGTGCGCGTGATCGAGGTGAATACGACATATGGCGACGGGACAACCGTTCCCGCCCGGATCACCGCCACCGGCGACGGCTGGGTTGCCGGCAACCCGTCGGTCTGGACTGTCACCGGGGAAGCCAACCGGGTTGTTGTGTCCCCGGCCGACCAGGCGGCGCTGCGGCGTCTTGACGGGGCGCAAAGCACTGTTACTGTCGGCCGCCCGGACGATACTGCCGTCATTCCGGCGATCACCGACGGGCCTTTGGTGTGGAACACCCGCTTCGACAATGCCGACCCGCTTGTTCCCCCCGCCACCATCCTCGGGGTTTTTGCTCCCGGGCAGTTGAGCGCGGAAGAGAAAAAAGCCGTGGCCGCAGCGGTGGCCCAGGCCAACCCGGCGGTTGACCGCGGGTCGATTGCCGTGGCCGACAACGGCCGTGTCACCGTCACCTACCCTGATGGCACCAGCAACAGTCTCGCCGCCGAGCTGACGGTCACCGAAGCCCCGCTTCCGGTCCCCAGGATTGCGCGCACCCCGCAGTACCGGGACCGGGAAGTCATTGTTGAACCGGTGGCCCCGGGGCTTTTCCGGCCGGGCCAGATTGTTACCGTCACCACCGGAACCAGGGTCTACACCCACCCTGTCAGCGCCCGGGAAGCCCGCGACCAGCGGGTCAGTGTGGCCACCGAGGCACTGCTGGAAGGCCTGGTGGTTGAAGTCAGTGTCAGCGACGGTGCTGAAGCCGCCGCCGGGGCGACGGCCACGGTGCCGGTGCGCCCGCTGGCCGCCGCAGCCGTCGACCCGGCGCAGGCGGTGGCCGGGCGCACCACCGTGACAGTGACACCGGCACGCGGCACGCATTTTTTGCCCGGGGACCTGGTGGCCGTCACTGTCGGTGACACCACCTTCGGCCCGCGGGAGGTCTCCCGGGAGCAGGCGGAACGCGGCAGCCTGGAGATGACCGTCGATCCGCTGCGCGGCGGTGACCGCATCGTCGCCACCACCACCCGGCCCGGCAGAACCGCCACCACCGGCAGGCCGGTGCGTGTCCCGCGGGCCGTCGCCCCGCCCCGGCCGGTCATTGTCACCACCCCGGTGGCCGGCACCACCACCCTGCTGATCGTGCCCGCCGCCGGCGGGGCTTTCGCCGCCGGCGACACCCTGACGGTGACCATGGGCGGGCGGGAACTACCGGTGCACACCATCACCGCCGGGGAGGCGGCCGCACGATTTGTCGACTACGTCCTGGACACACCGATGGTCGCGGGGACCGCCGCCTACGCCACCGTCTCACGCAACGGCACCCCCTCCGCCCGCGGAAATGCGGTGGCTGTCCCGCAGACCCTGCCCGATGTGCTGGCCACCCCGGTCATCGCCGCCCCGGTGAACGCCCGGCAGACCACGGTGACCATTCACCCGGAAGCCACCCGCTATTTCCATCCCGGCGATGTGCTGCTGATGTCCGCCGACGGCCTGGACTACCAGCACACGGTGTCGGCGGAAGAATCCCGCCGCCGGACAGTGGTGATCAACCTGGGCATGCCGATCAACCCCGGGGAAACCATCAGGGTCATCAACACCCGCAGCGGGAAAGCAGCCGTGACCGGTGCCCCCGTGCGGGTGACGGGCAGCGGGCTGATCGATCCGCAAGACACCGGCGGCACCGCGCCGGGGACACCCGCCCACCACCGGCCGGCAGACAATGAAAACCAGCGCACACAGCGGGAGGGTTCGGACGGGAAAACCATCACCCGCGCAACCCTGCTGGAGGCAGTGCTTCTGGCAGTGCTGCCGGTCACCTGGCTGGTGGCGTCACTGATCGGCGCCTGGGCCCCGCGGCTGGCCCGCGGCGGGACGATCACCCTGCCGGTACCGCCGCAGGCCGCCCGTGCGCCGGGCCTGGAACGGTAATTTGTCCACCACGCCGCGGTGCGGTATTCTGACTGGTCGCGTGTGAAAACCACCGGTATGACCGGGCGGGAATGAGCACGCTGTCACTGTCAACACATCCCCGGTGGCCGGATACACGCGAGTTTTCGCTGTTCCCCGGCATCCGGACGGCGTACGGGAGCACGTACCCGGTTCACGTGTTGTCGCCTCTGTGCCCTGCCGCCCGGCCTGTACGGTCGGCCCCCGGGCACGCGGCGACTGCCGCCGGGTCTGTTTCTTTGCACTTTTCATACGGACATCGATCCCCGTGCGCCGGTAACCAGGAAGAGGTTTCATTCGATGCCCCCGAAGAAGAAAAAAGTCACCGGTCTGATCAAGCTGCAGATCCAGGCGGGACAGGCCAACCCGGCCCCGCCGGTCGGCCCCGCCCTGGGTGCCCATGGTGTCAACATCATGGAATTCTGCAAGGCCTACAACGCCGCCACCGAAAGCCAGCGCGGCAACGTGGTCCCGGTTGAAATCACCGTCTATGAAGACCGGTCCTTCGACTTCAAACTGAAGACCCCGCCGGCCGCCAAGCTGCTGCTGAAAGCCGCCGGCATCCCGAAGGGTTCCGGTGTCCCACACACCCAGAAAGTCGGCGCCGTGACCTGGGACCAGTGCCGTGAGATCGCCCAGACGAAGATGGAAGACCTCAACGCCAACGACGTTGAGGCCGGGGCCAAGATCATCGCCGGTACCGCCCGTTCCATGGGCATCACCGTCAAGTAAGACACCCGTGGCCGGTGGACCCCGGCGACTGCCGCGGCATTGTCGCCGGCAGGTCCCGGTCAACTCCCCGGCCACCACAGTGGGAGGGCCAGCTTCGGCCCGCACCACGATTTCCTCCCCGCCGGATGACACACACCAGCTGATGCCGGTGTTGTCCGGCGGGCAGACCAATCATCGAGAAATAAGGAAAACACCATGAGCAAACGTTCCAAGGCTTACCGCGCCGCCGCCGAGAAAATCGACGAAGGCCGCCTGTACACCCCCTCCCAGGCCGCGAAACTGGTCAAAGAGACCTCCTGCACCTCCTACGACGGCACCGTCGATGTGGCCATCCGCCTCGGCGTGGATCCCCGCAAAGCCGACCAGCTGGTCCGCGGCACCGTCTCCCTGCCCAACGGCACCGGTAAAACCGTGCGTGTCGTGGTCTTCGCCGCCGGTGAAAAAGCCACCCAGGCTGAGCAGGCCGGCGCCGACATGGTGGGCACCGACGAACTGGTGGAAAAGATCCAGGGCGGCTGGACCGACTTCGATGCCGCCATCGCCACCCCGGACCAGATGGCCAAGGTTGGTCGTGTGGCCCGTATCCTCGGCCCCCGTGGCCTGATGCCGAACCCGAAGACCGGCACCGTGACCATGGATGTCGCCAAAGCCGTCGAGGAAATCAAGGGCGGCAAGATCGCCTTCCGCGTCGACAAGGCCGCTAACCTGCACGCCATCCTCGGCAAATGCTCCTTCGAGGCCAAAGCCATCGCCGAGAACTACCAGGCTCTCATCGATGAGCTGATGCGTCTGAAGCCGTCGTCGTCGAAGGGCACCTACATCAAGAAGGTCACCTTCGCCGCGACCTCCGGCCCCGGCATCCCGGTTGACCCGAAGGCTGCCCTGGACGACGAGGACTAAAATCTTCACCTGAACCAAAAAACCGGGACCGGCCCAATAACCAGTCCCCGGTAAAAAACAGGTGCGGCGGCACCGCCTACGGCAGATTCTGCTGGCAGGTGGTGCCGCCGCTTTTCCTTGCTCGAAAAACAGTCACGGCCAAGAGCACCTTTCTACAATCGACCAATACAAGGGCGCTGAACAACCGAATCAACGCGCCCGTCGCCACCAATTCGTCCCGGGAGGGCAAACACCATGGATTCATCCGGGGGAGTTCCTGTTCTGCGTTTTTACAACTGGAAGATGGAACCCGGGGTGAGCCTGTCGGCGGTGATACCGGAAGACATCACAAACTGCGGAATCTATGTTCTTGTCTTCGCCGATGACAGTGTCTACATCGGGCAGACAGTGTCATTGAAAGCCCGCATCGCCACCCACATCAGACACTGGGATGACCCGATTAGCGCCGTGCTTTTTGCACCCGTCGCAAAAGACGACCTTGATCAAACCGAACGCGACGTCATTGCCAGATACGTCGCCGACGGGGTGAAACTACGCAATATTGATCTGGTCACCCTGCCGCTGCGCTCAACCGCCCTCGACCTGCTGGTGGATCCTCAAGTTCAGGCTGAATGGCTGGCCGGCCAGACAGGCCCACTGGTCATCGGGGACAGGGGAAAAATCGCGCAGCAGCGTGAGCGTACCCGCCCCAAGTACGAGCACCTTAAGCAATCGGACAGCTATGACGACGTGGTGGAAGCCGCCACCGCCTTCATCAGAACATGCATCCCCTGGCCGCATGTGACAGAAGGCCGACTGTGGACCGTGACCAGCATGGCCAGCACCGGAAAATGCCGTGACTGGCACCGCCTGCTGGTGGTCAACATCAACAATGTGGAGGTCCTTGTGTTGGGAGAAACCCTGCAGGAAGACGGCAGCTGGTCGGCGGATGGCTTTATGAATGTTGCGCTTTCACCGGAACTGGAAAATGATCCGGATCTGGATGCTGAGCGTGCTGACACATACCGCAGTACCGGGGAAGTAACCCGGATATGGCTGGCCGATCCCCGCTGGGTCGTGGAGCTTATGGAAGATCCGGAGATCGTGCATGCTGCCCGCACCCTGTCGATCGGATTGCTGCGCAAAGGCCGCGGCATGTTCTCTCGGTTCCACGACTACAACGTGGCGGACGATATTTTCCGGCGGCTTGATGAATACATGCCGAGGGATCAATATCCTGCCGGGAGATAGCCGCCAGAAAAACCTGCACAACGAAAAAGACGGGCTTGCTTGAATAAAAGGACAATGGGAGCAGCCGTCAGGGGCACAACACCTTCCACAACAAATCCACCCAGAAAATGTCGGTTTGGCCCGAAGCGAATTCGATGTCATCGTCGACAAGGCCGCTAACCTGCACGCCATCCTCGGCAAATGCTCCTTCGAGGCCAAAGCCATCGCCGAGAACTACCAGGCTCTTATCGATGAGCTGATGCGTCTGAAGCCGTCGTCGTCGAAGGGCACCTACATCAAGAAGGTCACCTTCGCCGCGACCTCCGGCCCCGGCATCCCGGTTGACCCGAAGGCTGCCCTGGACGACGAGGACTAGCACCCGCGGCGGGATCCTGGCCAAGCGTGGTTTTGCATGAAACCACCGGCAGCCGGAAAAGCCCGCACAGTTTCACCCCACGGCGCCATCTGATCCGATCACCATTTTCTCACCGGATCAGATGGCGTCGTTTCGTTGTCTTGTCCCCGGTTCGAACCGGGAAGGGAAAAACGGAGCAGACCCTTTTCCCCGTGGCGCCCCGGGAGGGAAAAACAACCCGCCGGCCGGTCGTGTCCGGCACCGTAAAAAACCGCCGCGGACAAGGAAAAAAATCATCCCGTGGCGCTAGAACACTGCACCCCGGCCCGGACTCCCGGACCCGGCCGTGTCACCCGGTGGTGGTGCGGCAGCGTCCCACCGGAACGATCAGCGGCCGATCCGAGACCGGGTCGTCGATGACCCGGCTGGTCAGGCCGAAAACATCAGACAGCAATTCGGGGGTGATGATCTCCGCCGGATCGCCCTGGGCCACGATAGCGCCATTTTTCATCACCACCAGATGATCCGAGTAGCGGCAGGCCAAACCGAGGTCGTGGAGCACCATCACCACGGTGCGCTGCTGCTGCCGGTGCAGGGTATCGACCAGGTCGAGAACATCAACGGAATGCGCCAGATCCAGGTAGGTTGTCGGTTCATCAAGGACAAGGATATCGGTGTCCTGGGCCAGCGCCATGGCAATCCACACCCGCTGCCGTTGCCCGCCGGACAGCGAATCGATGCGCCGCTCACTCAAATCGGTGACACCGGTACGGGCCAGCGCCTGGGCGACAACCTCCCCGTCGTCACCCGCCCACTGTCTCATCCAGCTGCGGTAGGGATGGCGGCCCATGGCCACCAGATCAGCGACAATTGTTCCTTCCGGCGCCACCGGGTTTTGCGGAAGAACACCGATTGCTCTGGCCAACCGCCGTGATGATGTCTTCGTCAGTGCCACACCATCAAGCTCCACCTGGCCGCGGGTGACCGGCAGCAGTCGGCACAGGGCTTTGAGCAACGTGGATTTGCCGCAGCCGTTCGGGCCGATGATGGTGGTGACCTGTCCCGGTGGAATATCAAGACTCAAATCGTCAATGACCTGCGTATCCCGGTAGCCGACCGAGATGTGGCGCGCCCGCAGACCAGTGGCGGGTTGCTGGGGGTGATCAGTGCTGCGGTGGTGGCCGGTGGAGGAGATACCCATGGCAGTCGTTGTTGATCCTTCCGGGGAAAAGGTCCCGTTTTGGGGTGGGCACGCGGGTGCGGTGGTTGTCGGTCAACCGTGGCGCGCGGGCGCTCGGACAGTGTTTTCAAACAGTGATTTTTTTGTTGGCGGCCACAATCAGACCCAGCAGGAAAGGCCCGCCGATAGCGGAGGTCGCGACACCAACCGGCAGTGTCCACGGCAGCACGGTAGAGGTCACCACATCCGCGGTTATCAGGATGAAAGCACCGGTGACCGCACCGGCGATCACCGGCGGGGTGGGGGATTTCGTCATCAGCCGTGCCAGCTGTGGTGCCACGAATGCCACAAACCCAATGGGGCCGGCGGCCGCGACTGTGGCAGAGGTCATGGCAATTGCCGCCAGGAGCAGGATTGTTTGGCTCAGATCGACACGAACGCCCAACGCGACTGAAATATCCCGCCCCAAGTGGAGGGCTTTGAGATCGAAAGCGGCCCAGGCCACCACAACAAAGCAGATGGAAACCACGCCCGCCAGCGGGTAGAGGTGCTCAAAGCCGCGGCCGTTGAGGGAACCGGTCATCCACACGGCAGCTTGCTCCGCCCGGTTGAGTTCCGCGATGATCAGCAGCCAGGTGATCACTGCGCCCAGGCATGCGTTGACCCCGATACCGATGAGAACAAGCCGGAAAGTATCAACCCCGTTTTTCAGTGCCAGCAGATAGATCACAGCGGCTGTGGACAAGCCCCCCAGCAACGCGGCGGCGGGAACCCCGACATTGATGCCCATGACGGTGACGGTGCTGCCACCAAGAACAATGACCGCCACTGCCGCGGCCGACGACCCCATCGAGATTCCCAGGATGTCGGGGCTGGCCAACCCGTTGCGGGCTATCGACTGGGTCAATGCCCCGGCAGCCCCGAGAGCCAGTCCAATGACAAGGGCGACCAATACTCTCGCCAGCCGCCATTTCACAACGATGGTGCGCGCCATCTCGTCGCCGCCGCCGGTGAGAACCTCGATCACCTGGCCGGGGCTGAGCGGGTAATCGCCCCGGGCGAGGGCCACGATCATCGCGGCAGCAACAGCGGCAAGCAAACAACATGTTGTGGCCACCGCCCACCGCCTCACCCGCATGGTGGGGGCGACAAAGACGATGTCGCCCGGCCGGGGGAGTACGGTGTCCGGCGTTTTCTTCCCGGAAGCCGCCACTGCGCAGGAGTCACCATCTGCCGTTGACCGGGGTGTTGCCTGCGATCGGCCGGCGCGGCTGCGGGTGCTGAAAAAAGCGGACATATCAGATATTCACCAGCTTCCGGCGGCGTACGAGGGCAATGAAAAACGGGGCACCGACGAAAGCGAGAACAATACCAACCTGAAGTTCACCGGGGCGGACCACGACTCTGCCGACAATATCGGCCGCCAGTACCAGCATTGCCCCCGCCGCCGCCGAGTAGGGAAGCACCCAGCGGTAATCGGGTCCGGTCACCGCACGAACAGCATGGGGAACCATCAGTCCCAGGAAAGCTATCGGACCAGATGCTGCTGTCGCCGCACCGGTGAGAACAGTGATAGCAAGAAAACCGACGGCACGGGCCCGGGCAACATTGATCCCCAGCCCGGTGGCTGTGTCAGCCCCTACCGCCAAAAGATTCAGCACCGGCCCCTGCGAGAGACCGAGGACAAGCCCGACACAGATGAAAGGCAGCACTGTCGCGGTGATCCCCAGGTCACGTCCTGTCACCGATCCCGCGTTCCAAAAACGCAGCGTGTCCAGGGAGGCCTGGTCACGCAAAATAATGGCCGTCGACACGGAACCGAAAAAAGCACTGAGCGCGGCACCCGCCAGGATGAGGCTGAGGGGATTGGCGCTTCCGCCCCCGATGGAGGCAATGAAGAAAACAATCGCGGCACCAATGCCGGCACCGATCAGCGCCGCCCACACATAGGTGTGGATGCTTCCCGCCCGGAACAGGTAAACCGAAATAACCACCGCCAGCGCAGCGCCCGCGCTGATTCCCAGCATGCCCGGATCCGCCAGAGGATTCCGGGTGTGCCCCTGGGCCAGCGCACCGGCCAACCCCACAGCCGAACCCACCACCACCGCCAGCACAGTGCGGGGAAGGCGCTGATCCCAGACAATAATGGCGGTTTCCGTGGTCGATGATCCCAGTGCCGCCACCGCCTCGAAGACTTCATCATGCGGGGTGGGCCTGGCGCCCACCGCCAAAGACAGCAGGCACAAACCGGCAATGATGACGGTGACAGCGACGAGTCCGGATAGACGGTGGCGCAGCCGGGTGGATTGTCCACCGTTGGCCGATGGGACGGTGACGGTGGTGGTCACGCAGATTCATCCCCTTCTGAAGGCGGCAATGAGACGAGAAAACAAACTCTGTGTGTAAAAAACCGTCCCGTATCCTGCGTCCGGCCCAAGCCGGGTGATCGTGGGTTTTAAGACAGGATCGGTATGGCGGTGAGCGGTCGATGGCGGAAAAACCCTGCCACCGGGGCATCAAGCCAAGCCCCGGCGGCATGCTCCGGGAGGTGGGCGGGTGGTTTAGCTCTCGCGGTGATTGTCGACATCGAACATGTCGGCCACATCATCGAGAAGCAGCGGAGCGGCCAGCGGTGAAACATTCATGTACCAGACACGGTCCCAGACCGGTTTTTTCTCACCCGCGAGGTTGTTCCACAGGCGTCCTTCCATGACCGGTGCAACCGCTTCCTGCCATGCGGGGTAGCGGTCGGAGTCTTGCTTGGGGGACATGTAGAGAATCAGATCCGCATCGATATCGCCGACGGTTTCTTCGGAGAAATCGGTGAAGATGTCCTCTGGCTTGTCGGCCGGGGCAATCTGGTTGTCCGGGCGGGGAAGACCGATGTCTTTGATCAAGGAACCGGGGAAGGAAGTATCGCGGAACATGCGCATGTTCGGTGCCAGCCGCACAATCGACACAGTTGGCATATCGCCCTTGGCGCGGATATCGTCGCCGATTGCGTGGGCGCGGTTGACGATGGTGTCGAGCACCTCTTGCGCTTTGTCCTGCTTGCCCAGGGCCTGACCGGTGAGCAGCAGATTATCGCGCCATGTCGTGCCGGCTTTTTCCGAGTAGACGGTGGGGGCGATCTCGCTGAGTTTGTCGTAGTAGTCCTTGGAGCGGTAATCGCTGGACAAAATCAAGTCGGGACGCAGCGCGGCAACCATTTCCAGATTGGGTTGCTTGACATCTCCGATATCAACGGCATCGGCGACAAGTTTTTTCTGCTCTTCAGTGGCGTAGGGCGGAATACCCGAGCCGTTGAAGGAGGCGTAGCCCACCAGGGAATCGTCGCCAAGGGCGATGATGTTTTCCAAATAGCTGTTGTCCAGGACAACGACGCGTTCGGGTTTAGCCGGAATGGTGGTGGTTCCCCGGAAATGCTCGATGGTGACGGGGAACGCGGAAGTCGTCGCGGAGCTGTCGGACTGTGTGTTCTGCTCTGCGGCTGAGGTGACAGCCTCGGCGGACGATGCAGCAGAGGAGCCTGCTGCGGAATCGGCCGGGTCCTCAGCAGACGAGCAGGCTGCGAGAGCAGACAGACCCAGGGCGGAGGCGGCGGCAAAAGCTACCAGTTTTATACGCATTGTCTTCTCCTTGTATGGGATTGGGGGAAGGCGGAAATGAATGAATTAGCGAAGCGAAGCCTGACCGGCTGCGTCGCAAACTCCGGCTAATCTACTGGTGACATGCGCTGCAGTCAAAGCTTTCCCTTAGTTTTAGGGCTCTGTGGGTTTTCAATATTAAGAAATCTCTTTTGTGGTGTGTGATCCTTGAGGGCGGGAATTCCGACGGTGCCCAGTGGATTTATCCCCGCAGGAAGACTCTTCACGCCGGGGGTGAACTTTATGAGGCGAACCCGGTCAAAGAAATACGTGATAAATATCACCTGCCGGTGGACCGGTTGCTCGGGTGTTCCAGTATGGCGGTCTGATGTCGAGTGTTTAGGTAAGGCATTGCCCTTTTATTCAACAATCCGGTTCCGGTTCCGGTTCCCCGGGCCACGGTGCATGGGGCCTCTCGACTGCCCGCCGAGAGTTAGCAGCACGCCCGATCCACCCTCCTGATGCGGAAGGCGGGAAAAGAACGTCTGTTTTCAAACGACGGGGTGTTTCCCTCTGGTGGGAGTAGAGGCGTCAACGCCGGTCAATCCGTCCTGTCAAAAGCGGTCGAATGATCGGTGCGGCTCGCAGCACAACAGGCGCGTCGTCTGTGGCACACCACATGGTTGACGCCGCGGTGTGGTCGACGATGCGGTCAGGGCAGATGAACACCCCTCCGCTTCCAGCCTGCAGACTGAAAGTTTCTCGATGTGATGTACCGGGTAGCGGCAGGCGCGCGGGAGCACCTGCCCGGAAGCGGGAATCCCAACCAGCGGTCATGGGTTCCCGGCCGGTCACGGGTGATGCCGCGACATACCGCGAGTCGCCGCCGGGGAGCGCGCCGGGGCAGGCGGGGCGTTTCCTGACAGCCGACAAAGTGGATGGCTGCTCCTGGCCTGCCGGAAGCGGGGGGAAGTGGGGCCGCGGATTGCCGGGGCGGCTGCTGGCTACTGCGGGCAAGTTGTGGCCGAGGCCAGCATCGATTGGGAACGGTTCGGAAAAACCCGTGCGGGGCATCCGTGAGTCCGGCTGCACTCGGGTGATGCGTACCGATGGCGTGTGTCCTGGGGCAATCACCACGGGTGCGTCAAGGGGGCTCGGCAGTAAAAAAGACTGGCCACAGTTGTGGCTCATGATGGAGCTGCCATGGGCACACCGCTATCGGCTGCCGCAGGGTTAAAAAAAGAATTAAAAAAATTAAAAAGTCTGTACCGGGGGTAGGTGGGGGTGCTATTTGGGGTTTAAAGTCTTGGGGTGGTGAATATTTCGTGCACAGTTTATCCGATGAGGGTGCTTTGCGGAATGATTATATATGTGCAGTTGAGCCGTCATGAAAACGGTTTCCACTGTGGTCGACACCTTGACTGGAAGTGTTTTGCACGGGAATCAATCTGAATTTGTGATACCAATACGCAGCGTATTTTCATCTGTTCAAAAGCTGTATCAAAGATTAAAGGCACCCCCCAAGGGGGGAGTTGTTCGGTTTGTGGAACAAGAAAGCCGTGGTCGGGGACCTGCCGTCGCAGATACGTCGTGACGTGGTTTGTTGTCGCTGGAAGAGGCAATAAACTGTGGAACGTTGATAGGCAGGGTTGAACCGTGCTGCAAAAGATTCCGCGTGACCGTTCCACCGGTGATCGGGGATCTGCTGCAGGAGGATACATTTCACCACCTGCTGTTAGTTTGAATGAGGAGAAAATCGTGTCAAGCCCCAAAAATATAGATGCAGGATCGCTAGGAAAGCGACTTCTTTGTCTGCTCACGGCTGCTGTCGTGGCGGTTGCTGGAATGGTGACCGGGATTGTTCCCGGGGCGGGCGCGCTGATGCCCCGGGCTCACGCCGCTTCGAGTTTCGCAGACTCTAACGGTTCGGGGCTGAAGTTGGTCCTTGGTGAGGGCGGACAGACCTACGGGCAGATTTATTGGATTGACTGGACAGCCCTGAATGAAGGGAATCTTCTCCAAAGGCTAACTGACAATGAGGTGGTTTCCTTAGAGTTCAACTTCGGAAACGCCGCCACGCTTACCGCGGACCTGGACTTTAAGGAAAGCACGCAACTCGAAGGAAAAACCACGAGAGGGGGAGCCAAACCCCTCAAGGGTGCGCATCCGCATCTTTACGGCGGCTTCGGGGCCCCGCAGATTATTACGGACAACCGAAATGCACAACCATGGGCGTACCGCTACCCGAACCGCAAAAAGTTGTACCCGGATCCCTCGTACACCGATGCGGGTCCGCTGAACTATTACTACAAAACCCCGGAAGGTACAGCTGTTGCGCTGGGTTTTGACCCCAAAGTTGATTATTCCCCCGACTACTCGCTGAACGTGAACCTGAAAAATATTAATGTCAGGTCATCGGGGGGCGGGGGCCAGGACTATACCGTTGTATTCAGTGATGCCGAGCAGTTTTCCGATAAGAAAAAAGATGAGTTCGGTATCGAGGTCGGGGAGAACGACCCGTACAAGCCATACAAGTTCGGCCTGTTGAAAACAGCCAATGCGACACCGGAAAATAAAAAAGTAACCGCTCTTGATGATGTCTCCTGTGGGGGTTTCGGGGAACGAAAAGTTACCTGTCGTGTGTCGCCGCAGGGGAGGCCTGCGCCTGCTGCGGTGATGTTAGCTGCATTTAAGCCGACGTCTTTCCGGGCGTTCATGAAAGGCGATAAGCCCAACAACATGGCAATTGGTTTCGTACTGCCATTTTCAAGTGGTACAACGATTGTTGATCATGTGGATGCTGCAACCGGACGGGAAGTTGATGAAAAGACAGAGTTCGATCTGTCAATTAAAGCATCGCGTGACGATGAGGCTGAAACATTTGGTGTCACAGACGGACCCGGTAAGCCTGTGGTCGGAACCCGGGAATCTCTTCAGGTGTCCAACGAGCCGATCACCTGGAAATCATCGGCCAGGAAGCCCATACACAAGAATTACTACCCGGAGTGGACTTGTCACGCATACAGTTATCCCACCGATCCGGCTGTGGTCACAGCCGACAAACTCGGACAGTTCACTGAGAGGGAAGTTGTTGTCAGTGAGGAACGTGATTTCGGCGACGATGCGTACAGCTCCACCGTGCAAATTGTAAAAGACCCGAGCGTGGCCTATTACTCCTGTGACGTTGTCTGGCATGCCTTTGAGTTGAAGCCCCCGTCACTGGAAAAGATCACTTCCGGCGAAAAAGACACCGGTATCAAAGTCTCGGGGATCGGTGACTATGCGGAAAAAGTTACGGTCACGGTCGACGATAAACAAGTCGTTCTGACCAGGGCTGACGACGGTTGGATGACTCCGGACGGTGACTTCCGGGTGACGACCAATGAGGATGGAACTGTCGAGCTGGAAATTGTGGAAAGCGCCCGCAAGAAGTACGACAAGAAGGTCTTTAAAGCGACGCAAGACAGGTTCATCGACAACCGTGACCTCACCAGCGACGATTCGAATGAGGTAGTTCTTGACACGGTTCCGGACAATCAGATTTCTGTGGTTGATCCGGCAATAACGCCAGTGCTTGATCCGCAGAGGTTGACCGACGCTGAAAAAGCGGCTGTCAAAAAAGCGATCGAGGATGCCAATGCAGGCAATTTCCCGCCGGAGACCACCGTCAAGGTTGGCGATAAAGGTAAGGTGACCATCACTTACCCGGATGACACCCGCAATGAGCTGGCCCCGGAAAAGACCATCACGCCTATTCCGCTGGCCACTCCCACCGTTCCTGAGACTCCCGCGGCAGGTACCAGAGAAATTGAGATCGGTCGTGGTGACGGTACTCCTTATCGAAAAGGTGACAAGGTCACCCTCACCATCACGGATGCTGACGGCAAAAATCCGCGAACCATTGAAAAAGATATTAGTGAGACCGATGTCGTCAATGGCAAAGTGGTCATTCAGGTCACCGACAACGACGGCAAGCCCCTGCAGCCCGGTCAGAGAATCCAGGCCAAAAACGAGCGCGGGTCACTCGGTGCTACCAACAGTGACGTTGGGGTTGTGCCCCACATGCCGACTCCGGTGTTGAAACAGCCGGAAGTTGGGGACACTGTTGCGAAAATCGCGAAGCCTGCGGAGGGTACTCCTGAGTATAAGGCCGGTGACAGCATTACCATCACTGTGACAAATGAAGATGGTAAGGAAGTTGCCGTCACGCTTCCGAATTTGAGCACCGCTCAGGCCGAAAAAGCCAATCGCGGTGAACTTACCATTTCCTTGGTTGACGATGATGGCGAGCCTTTTGTTGTCAGTCCCAGCGCGACGATGACAGTTTCTGCTCAACGCAGCGAGACAACAAAAAAAGGGGAAAACAAAATTACCAAGCCCTTGGCTAGGCCTGTGGTACCCGAAGTCACATCCGGCGCCGAAGACGGTAAAGGTCTCCCGATTAGGATCACACCTGAGCAAGGTAAAAAATTCCGCCCCGGTGATGTCGTTGAGATTTTCGTGACCAAACCCGATGGTGATGGAGCTGTCAAGGTTCAGCACACAATTACCGAAGACGAAGAAGGCGGTTTCGATTTTGTTCCGCTCAAGCCGCTTGAACCGGAAACGACTGTAAAAGCGGACAACACCCGCGCTAACGGCAACATCCGTAAAGAGGGAAAAGAAGAAATAGTTCCTGCTCTGGTGAAACCCCAGATCACCAATCCTGACTTTGGTGAAAAACGGTCGGTTATTTTGAGCAAGGCCAACGGATCCCCTGATTTTGTTGCAGGTGACACGATTGAAATAACCACCCCGCTGTTTGATGATGAGGGGCAGCCGATCGTCGAAGATGGTGTTCCGGTCCACGGCGTATTGGGGGAGATTGCTCTCACCGCCGAGAACGCGAAGGCTGCCAATGAGGGTGGTGTCAAAATGGAGATCGGGGATATCTTTCCCGGTCAAACGATCACCGTCTTGGCTGTCCGTGCTTCTACTCTGAGCATCGGAAAATCTCAGACTGCACCGGACTTGGCCGCACCGCACGTCGAGCCGATCAAAGCCGGGCAAACTTCGGTGAAGATTCGGCCGGAAGACAATGAGCACGCCCCGTACAGGGAGGGCGATATTGTCAAGATCACAGAGACGATCCCGTCCAATGACCCGGATGCGGAATCGGGAAACAAGCCGCGCTATCACACGATCACCAAAGCTGAAGCTGACAAGGGGTTCTTTACCTATACTCCCGAGAAGCCTTTCGAACCGGGATCAAAGGTTTCGGTTTTCAACTCCAGGCATCAGCTTTACCGCGATGGCAACACAGTTGAGGTTCTTGCACTGTCTGCGCCGGTTCTTGCCCCGATCGATTTCGGCAAAGATGTGAACGTGACGGTCAGGCCGGTTGCGGACTCGGAGAAATACCAGACCGGCGACTCAATAACAGTGACCGTCGTCGACGCAGAGGGTAACCCTGTCAAGGACGACAACGGCCAGCCGCGGAAAGAGACAATCAAGATCACTGATGAGAATCGTAAAGCCGCCAATGATGCCGACAAAGGCCTCACCTTCAAATTCGGGGAGATAAAGCCGGGCGAGACTCTGCGTGTCTCCAATACCCGCGGAACCAGGGAGACGACAGGCAACGATCGGACGGCGCCGAAGTTGGCGACACCGGTGATTGTCTCCGCCAAGGCCGGCGATACGGCAGTCGAGGTCAATGACACAACCAACGACAAGGTTTTCTACCGTCTTGGTGACGAAGTCACCATTGTGGTGGAAAAAGCTAATAAAGAGAAAGTGACCTACAGTCACACAATCGATAAGAACGATATTGCGGAAAGGATTGATCACAACACCTTCACTTTCGAGCTGAAAGACAAGGAAGGTAACCCGGTGAAACTTGAGCCGGGCGATACACTGGTTCCGACCAATAAAGCCAATGACTTCGAGGCTCAGGGAGATCGGGTAAAGATCCCGGACCTGACGACACCGCATATTGCCGACGTTGAGGTGGGTGACGAAGCCACCACGGTTGCCCGTGAAGAAGGGGCGCCGAAGTTTGTGGCAGGCGATGAGATCGCTGTTACTGTCACGTATCCAGATGGCACTAAGGACACGTTCACCCGCACTCTCAAAACCGCCCAGGAGATTGAGGCCGCCAACGATCCCAGCCGCGGTGTGACAGTTCCGGTCGATAAACTCGGCCCGGAGGCGACCGTTAAGGTCTCTGTGTCCCGCAACGGAACACAGTCGAAAGATGGTAACTCGGTCGAAACAAAGCCGCTTTTCGCTCCGAAGCTGGCGCAGCCGAGTGCTGGAGATACTGCAGTCCGTGTTAAACCCGCAGCTGATAAACCCTTCCGTGAAGGGGATGAGCTGGAATTCACCATTGGTGACAGGACCATCACGCACGAGATCTCCAAGAAAGGCTTGGAGAAGACAGACCCCGACGGCTTCTTCCCTGTCGAACTTGTTGACGGTGAGAACGTGATCATGCTTGCTCCGGGTGACACCATCACGGTGAAAAACACCCGGAAAGGTTTCTTCACAGAAGCCGATTCCAAGTCGATCGCCGAACTCGCGGTGCCCCACATCAATGACATCGAGGTTGGCGACAAGTCTGTCACGGTGACAAAAGCCGACGGATCGCCCGACTACGTGAAAAACGACATTATTGAGATCGTGAAAGCCGACGAGAACGGGAAACCTGTTCCCGACGGTGAGGGCTTCCCCGTCGTGGTGGCTCTGAAGCGCCTCGAAAACGACGATGAGGTCAAACGAGCCAATAGTGGCTCCGGTATCACCATCGATGTTGAGAAACTGGCCCCTGACACCCATCTGTTTGTCGAGACGACGCGTGGCCCCGCAATCAACGAGGGAAATCGGGTTTCCACCAAACCTCTTGCCGCACCGGTTGTGCAACAGCCTGCGGCCGGGGACCGGTTCGTCAGGATCGGCCGCACCGGAGATACTCCCTACCGCGCCGGTGATGTGGTCAAGGTCAAGGTCAATGGTAAGCAGACAATCGAGCATGAAGTCAGTGCCACCGACATTGCGGGTTTTGCCACGAATGGCTTCTTCGAGCTGAATCTTCCCGAAGATCAGGTTCTCTCCCCGGACGACAAAGTCACAGTGACAAATAACCGTTCCGGTTTCACAGGCGGCTCTGATGAAAAGCGTATTCCTGCGCTGGTCAATCCGGTCATCGATCCTATTGAGGTCGGAACCCAAACCGTCACTGTTAAAAAGGCTGATCAGTCGCCGGACTACGTCATTGATGATGTGATCCGTGTGGCGAAGCTTGATGCTGAAGGCAACCCCGTCGTCATAGACGGCAAGGAAGTCGTCTTCGAGAAGAAGATCACCAACCAGGCTGAGGCCGACCAGGCCAACAGTCCCAAAGGCATCACAGTTGATGTCAACGGCATCGGTCCGAATACGGTTCTCGAAGTCGCGGCAACCCGTGGCGGAGCCACCAATACGAACAACCGGGTCGCTACCCAGCCTTTGGCAGCCCCGGATGTTCCAGCGGTGAAAGCTGGAACTGGCCCCATCGCCATCACTCCCGTCAAGGATGATGAAGGAAATGTGGTGGCTCCGTTCCGGGAGAACGATGTCATTGAAGTGACATTCAGCTACCCTGCGTCCGACAATGGCAAGCCCCGTACCGAAACAGTGCCGCACACAGTCACCAAAGAAGAGGCCGAATCCGGCATCGTTGAGGTGACGCCGAACACCGGCCTTGAACCGGGTTCGACTGTGCGCGCAACCAACACCCGGCTTGGCGGTACCTACGAGTCAGCCTCCGATGTTGAAACTGTCGCCCCGCTCGCAGTACCGGCGGTCACGAGACCGGACTTCGGTGAAAACCAGTCCGTCACCGTCGGCAAGGCCCCCAACTCGCCTGATTTTGTGGAGGGCGACATTGTTAGGGTGACGGTCAAGGGTGTTGCCGGTCAGCCGGACCGTGTGGAAGAACGGACCCTCACCGGTGCTGATGTTCAAGCCGCCAATGACGGCACATTTGTTGTCGAGTTGGACAAGATTGCTCCCGAGCAGAAGATTTCGGTCACCGCCACGCGTGGAACCAGCACCAAGGGCGGCAACGAGGCTGTTGCTCCGGGACTCGCCACGCCCGTGGTCCCGGAATTGACTGCAGGCAATGACGTCACCATCACCGCTCATCCCACAGCGGACTTCCGTGAGGGGGATGTGGTGACTGTGACTGTCACGAATCCCGACAAGTCAGTACAGACAATCGAACACACCATCACCGCTGAGGAAGCCAAAGCCAACGCTTTCACCCTTGAGCAGGGAGAAGGAACGGACCGGATCAACACTCCGCTTGCGGCCGGTTCGAAAGTCCAGGCCACCAACAGGCGTTCCGGCTTCGAACGTATCGGCAAAGAACAGTCGCTTGAACCGCTGACCACTCCGGTGATCAACCAGCCGGAGGTCAACGACCGCCAGCTGGTGGTTGGCAGAAAGCCGGATGCCCCGGCATATGTCGCCGGTGACAAGATTGTGGTGACCGTGGGTGGCCAAACCTACGAGAAAACTCTCGAATCACCTGCAGATATTGACGCCGCCAATAACGCCACGCTGACGATTCCGCTTGATAAAGCTGTTGCTCCCGGTGATACGGCCACTGTCCGTGTGACCCGTGACGGCTCAACCAACAAGGGTGATGATCAACTCGTTCCAAAGCTTGCCGCACCGGCGATTGAAGGCGCGGTCGAGGCCGGTCAGCGTCGTGTTCCCGTGGTGGTCAACGACACCATTGAGTTTCGGCAGGGCGACGTTATCAAGGTGACCGTCACAGACAAGGATGGCGGCAAGGTAGTCGAAGAGCATGAAGTGACGGCCGAGGAAGCCGCAGCCGGCAGACTCACGGTCATGCTTGACCGGGCTTTGCAGCCGGAAGATACCGTTTCCGTTGACAACACCCGCGGCGATGACTTCTCAACGGGCGGTAACTCGGCTGTTGTTCCGAAGCCGAAGCCACTGGCTGAACCTGTGATCGCCGTGCCGATCAGCAAGGGGGACAAGTCCGTCCTGTTGACCCCCGCAGACAAACTGAACGCTCCCTTCCAGCCCGGCGATGTCATTCGGGTGACCATCGGGGACAAGAGCTACGAGCATGAGGTCACACCGGATGAGGCCCGGACCGGCTCGGTCGTCATCACCCCCGAGATTCCGCTCGCAGCCGGTGACACCGTGGCACCGGTCAACACCCGGGCAGGCATGGACGAGGTTCCCGGACAACCCGAGTCCGTTCCCTACCCCCTGGCACAACCGTTGATCACCAGCAGTCCCCTCGTCGATGACAATGAAATCGTCGTGACGCCGGTTGACCCCGAGATTGCTTTCCGTGAAGGCGATGTCCTGGTGATCACCGTCAATGAGACACCGGTTGAGCATGTCATTTCTGAACAGGAAGCCAAAACAGGTGAGGTTGCATTAACCACTGGCACGTCCTTCGCGGACGGTGATGTCATCAGCGTCACCAATACCCGTGGCGATGACTCAGTCCGGGGCAATACTGTTACGGTTCAGGGAAAGAAGGCAATCCCCCCGATTGCTGTTCCGAAGATCATCACCGATCCCGGTGTTGACACCACGGAGCTGACTGTCCAACCCGCAAAAGACAATTTCATCGAAGGTGAAATCATCACCGTCACCATCGACGGCAAAGCGTACGAGCACACGGTGACCGCGGAAGACGCGGAATCCGGAGTTGTCACCGTCACGGTCGATCCGATGAAACCCGGTCAGAGGGCATCCGTGAGCAATACGCGACAGGGATTCGCGCCGGTCAACGGCAACGATGTCACAGTCGACGTGCCACTGGCACGCCCCCTGATCACCACAGTTCCGGTCGACGGCACTGACGCTGTCACCATCACTCCGGTGGAAGGGGAACAGTTCGTGGCTGGGGACACACTGGTGATCACGCAATCCAACGGTGATCCGATCAACCATGTCATTACCGCTGAAGAAGCGGCGGATGGCAGCGTCTATGTGGAAACCTCGGAACTTACTTACGGCGATACCGTGACAGTCGCGAACACCCGTGGCGAGGGCAATACCGAGGACACCAAGCGCCTCGGCAATACAGTCACGGTTGCGTACCCGCCGCTGGCCCGGCCGGTGATCACCACCGACCCCGTTGCCGGAACGCAACAACTGTCCGTCGAGACGGCCCCCGGGCAGAGGCTCCTCAAAGGTGACCTCATCACGATCACCATCGGTGATAAAAAATACGGGCACGAGGTCACTGAACAGGATGTCAAAAAGGCGGCCATTGTCATTGACGTTGCAGCCATGTCCCCGGGACAGATGGCCACGGTGACCAACAGTCGCGGCGAGCAGACTATCGGTGGAAATAAAGTGGAAGTACCGGTACAGCCTCTGGCCACGCCGTACATCACCACGACCGTTACCGAAGGAACCAGTGTGCTAACGGTTGTTCCCGCCGATGACAAGCCCTTTGTTGCAGGGGATACGCTCACAGTCATCGTCGGCGACACAACCCACACCCACGTGGTGTCTCTGGAAGAAGCCGATGCTGACTCCGCGACGATCCCGATTGACCCGATGGAACCGGGTGACTCGGCCACTGTCACCAACTCCCGGGACGGTCTTGCGGAGACCGAGGGCAACACGGTGTCCGTGCCGAAGCAGATTCCGTTGGCGACGCCGAAGATTGTCACTGATCCGGTCATCGACACCTCTGAACTGGAGGTTGTTCCGGATGGTGACGAACCCTTCAACGCCGGTGACACGATTGTGATCACTATCGGTGACAAGCGCTACATCCATGTTGTGACGGGGGCCGAAGCTGAAGCCGGTTCCGTGCGCATCGGAGTCGATCCGATGGCTGCGGAGCAGACTGCAGTTGTGTTCAACTCCCGTCCCGGTGTCCCGCAGGTCGACGGCAATCAGGTGTCGACCCCCAAGCCTGAGCCGCTGCCGTTGGCGAAACCGAAGATTGTCACCGATGTCAAAAATGGCACTGCGAAGTTGGAGATTGTTCCGGCTGATTCAGCGGTCCCGTTCGTGGTGGGTGACGTTTTGACGATCACTGCCCAGGGACACGTATTCACGCACATCGTGACTGCGGCTGAAGCGGCAGTCAACAGTGTTGTGTTCGCCCTTCCGCAAGGCATGACGGCCGGCGACAAAGCCAGTGTCATCAACTCCAGGGCAGATAAGGTTGTCGACGGCAACGAGGTCGAGGTCCCGGTTGAAAAGCCGGAACCGAAACCCGCACCGAAACGGGAAGAATCCTCGTCCGCCGGATCTGTGCTCCCCTGGTTGATCGGTGTCCCGCTGGTGGGCGGAGGTATCGCATGGATGGCCCAGCAGTTCGGCCACCAGGCCCCTGCCCCCGCTCCGGTGGCTCCCGAGACTGCCCCCGCGCCGGAAGCACCGGCAAAAGGCATTGTCAAAGATGCCCCGATTGACCGCGACAAGCCGGTCACCGGGATACTCGCCCAGACAGGCGCCAACGTGCTCGGCCTGGGAATCATTGCCCTGCTGATGGTGATCGTCGGCGCGCTGTTGATCATCCGCCGCCGCACGTCCACCGACGGGGTGTGAAAGCCAGTGACAACTCAATAATGGGCAGGTGGGCCGGGTGAAAACCCGGCCCACCGCCGGCGGGCCGTCTGCCCTCCCAAGGAAAACACTGAGGTGATTTCCGGGAAAGAGCAGAAGGCCCGCTTTCTTTTTTCGCGCGCAGACCTCGAAGTTCACGGCTCTTGCCCACCGGAATCGGCGCTGCCCCGACAAAGCCCCACACGGCACCCCCTTGCCTGAACCGGTGACAGGGCGCGCCACCACTTCGTCGTCGGTCCGGCGCAGAAAAAACACAGGCTCCGGGGCCTTCGGCGCAACAGACACGGCCCAACCGGTGAGCTGGTGGGGAGTCACTCATGGTCGGCAGCACCATCATGAGCCGGGTCCGGCGGCGGTGGTTGACTCTTTGCGGCGCAGTTTTAATCCCGGGGTCCCACACCTGGCCGGAGTGCGGGCTGTGCGGGGTTGGTGCACAATTCAAAAAAAGACCGCAGCCTGTATTCGGCTGCGGTCTTTGTTGCCCCGGGCGTGTGCGGCCCAATTTTTTCCGGAGCGTGGTGGACCCACCACCACTTTTGGCTTCTATGAGTTGTCGTCAACCCCCAGAGTCTTTAACACACGGGCCACATGGCCGGTGGCCTTGACGTTGTACATGGCGTGCTCGATGACACCTTCTTTGTCGATGACGAACGTGGAGCGGATAACACCCTGAACAACCCTGCCGTAGTTCTTCTTCTCGCCGAAAGCACCCCAGGCCGCCATGGTTTGTTTGGTCGGGTCACTGAGCAAAGTGAAACCCAGACTGTGGTTGGCGTTGAAGGACTCCAGTTTTTCCGGCTTGTCGGGGGAGACCCCGACCACTGTGTAGCCGTGGCCGGTCAAAGCCGACAGATTATCCCGGAAGTCACAGGACTCTTTCGTGCAGCCGGGGGTTTCGGCCTTCGGGTAGAAATAGACGATGACGCGTTCACCGGTGTGGTCGGCCAGAGTGAAGCTGTTGCCCTGCTGGTCAACAAGAACCAGATCGGGGGCTTTGTCGCCCGGTTGAAGGCGGATGGTTTCTTGTGTCTCGCTCATGGGGCAAGTCTAGTGGGTCGATGGAAATCCGCGTTTTGTTGCGTATCCTTCCCGACCACGCTATAGTTCCACCTCGGACTTAAAAAGGAACACGTCTAGCACGTGTTTTCCGACCAAGTTTCACCGAAGACCGTCGGTTATCCGCACACAATCCGTGCGGGTCGAAGGTTCCCCGGGGCAAGCGGGGAACAACCCACGCAGGAGACACTTGGCGCAACCCCACACTTTTGTGGATGTTCGTGCCCCGTGCTTCTGCACGGGGTTGTGGTGTTTATGCAGTGTTTTGCCCTACCGGGCGATACTGCGGCGCACCGTGACCCCGGCGGACGACAACAAATACACGAATACGGTTTTTCAAGGAAGGAGGCGAGGTTAGACAAATGGCAAACCCCAAAAATGCAGAGTCTTTGGCACAGCTGAAGGAACTTTTCGACAACAACCACACTGTCGTGCTCACTGAGTACCGTGGCCTGTCTGTTGCAAAGATCACCGAGCTGCGTCGCGCTCTTGGTGCCGATGTGACCTACGCCGTCGCCAAGAACACCATGATCAAGATCGCGGCCAAGGAAGCTGGTGTCGAGGGACTCGACGACCACCTGACCGGTCCGACCGCTGTGGCGTTCATCTCCGGCGAGGCTGTTGACGCGGCCAAAGCGATGAAGGAATTCGGCAAAGACAACAAGGCCTTCATCATCAAGGGCGGCTACATGGACGGTGAAGCCCTCACCGCCGAGCAGGTTGCCGCCATCGCCGAGCTCGACAACCGGGAGACCACCCTCGCGAAACTCGCGGGTGCGCTTCAGGGAAGCCTGTCCAAGGCTGCCGGTCTGTTCAACGCTCCCGCCTCGCAGGTTGCCCGTCTGTCGGCTGCCCTGCAGGAGAAAAAGGAAGCAGCCTAACAGCCCCGCTTTCGGTGGGTGCCCGATCGGGCACACACCGCAACCGACAACTTATTTGTCGCACAACGAACATCACCGCTTGTCCGGTTGACACACATCTTTTCTCACCCACGGTGAGTCCCGGGTCTTACCCGGGGTCCGGACAAGAGTAAAAAAACACGAAAGGAAACGCCACCATGGCTAAGTACAGCAACGATGAACTCATCGAGGCCTTCAAGGAAATGACCCTCATCGAACTCTCCGAGTTCGTGAAACTGTTCGAGGAGACCTTCGACGTCACCGCCGCCGCCCCGGTTGCTGCTGTTGCCGCTGCCGGCCCCGCCGGCGATGCTGCCGCTGAGGAAGAAAAAGACGAGTTCGACGTCATCATCGAAGACGCCGGCGCCAAGAAGATCGGTGTCATTAAGGTCGTCCGCGAGATCGACTCCAGCCTGGGCCTGAAAGACGCCAAGGAACTGGTCGAGTCCGCCCCCAAGGCCATCCTGGAAGGTGCTTCCAAGGAGGACGCCGAGGCTGCCAAGGCCAAGCTGGAAGAAGCTGGCGCCAAGGTCACCCTCAAGTAGGACCTTCAGCCGCGCCTGCGCCCGGCCCGCCGGTGCGCCCTGTGCGGCAGTAGCCTGAGTTTTCACCACAACACCCCGCTTCCCCTTATCCGGGACCGATCGGCGACAACGCCGTCGGCCCGACCGGGCGGCGGGGTGTTGTCGTCTTTTTAAGCTTCCAGCCCCGGGGCCTTATTGTTAATACAACGTCACAATCACCGTGGCGGTTTGAAAACCCGCCTGCCAGCATCCCGCGGCAACGCCCCGCTGTCCCGGGACCGGGTGTGAGGAACCTTGTCCATGATGTCGCTACTGCAAGCCACCGCCGTCGGCCCCGACCCCTATGCGCCGATGCTCATGATCATCGGCCTGTTTCTGGGGGTTGCCTTTCTGGTCATCACCTTCCTGGTGTGGCTGGACAAAGGGCTGTTGAACTTCACCGGCACCTCCTACGCCGACACCGACCTGGCGCCGCCGTCACTGATCACCGCCGTCGATGAGATGGTCCAGGAGAACCTGGGTGCGGTCTTTGCCGGGGAAGATCTGCTCCGCAGGTGGCAGGAAGTCAAACACCCGGTTGATTCCTCCAAGCCCTTCCACCGCCAGCAGCAGCATCCGGGAAGAACCCAGGTGCAGTCGTTTTGGGGGTATGTCACCGGGATCGGTTTGCTCGAGCAGGGCGATGGGCAGGCCATCGAGGCGGTGGCCACAGCACTGCGGGCCGATATCGCGGCTTTTGTCGCCGATCACCCCGACGACCCGCGGGCAGCCCGGGCATCGGTGATCGCCGAAGCCGCCGACCGGGCGGGGCTGAAACCGAAACCGCAGCGGGCCACGGTCTTGTTCGGGGCGGCCAAAGCCTGGCAGCAGCTGTTGGGCGGCAGCCCCAGCGATCCGGAGGCCCTCGACGAATCGGTCCGCGCCACCCCCATGATCTATCCGGTGCGTGCCCTGGGCGGATTTGTGCCCTACCGCGCCCGGGTGCGCTAGACACGGGGCAAGCACCACTGCCCCGGGGTTTGACCGGCACCACCGGTTTAAAAGACCGGCTGTCCCCGGCAGGGGAGAGGTGGTGAGGTGGGCCGTGCCGGCTGGGGCGCATCCGTGGGTGGGACGGGTGCTTGCCCGGGCACACCGCAGTGTCGGACACTGCCGGCAGCTACCGCTAGACTTGTCCGCATGTTGCCCAAATCGCGCCTGTTTGCGGTGCTCCTGCTCGGGGTGGGAGTGGCGCTTGTCACCGCCGCCATCCTGGCCGGCTGGTTCATGCACAGCGACTCCCGCATGCAACTGTCCCCCGCCCGGTCGACGATGACCCTGGTCGACAATGATGCCACTGTCTATGATCCGGTGGCCGGAACTTCCGACAAACACCAGCAGGTGGTGATGCAGCGGCATGTCACCATCACTGATCCGGTGTCGCCGACATCGGCGGCGGTGCGTATCGGCTACGCCTGGCTGAAAGGCAACGGCGACCCGGCTGGGCTGTTGGATGCCTCGATCTGGAGCTACCACATCAACCGGATCAGCGGCATGCAGGAATCGGACACGGTGATTGCCTCCGTCCCCGGTTTCCCGCCCAGCCAGCACGATTTTCAGGCACTTTCCATCCATTTCCCGTCGAACCCGGACACCGACACCCTGCCGGTGCTCGATCCGTTCCTGCGGGCGGCCTTCCCGGCCAACCGCACCGCAACCGTCGAACAGGGCGGGCGGACAATCGACACCTGGCACCAGGTGATCCGCGATGAAATCGTGGCCGAACACTATGCCGCGACGGGCAACACCCTGACCCTTCCCGCCGGCCCGGCGCTGAAACACTATTCGGCCGTCAGGGATCTTCAGGTCGACCGGCAAAGCGGCATCATCATTGCCGAAACCGTGCACATCACCGAAAAATATGTGCCGGTTGACGGCGGGGATCCGGTCACCGGACTCGACTTCCGGGCCACCACCCCGACGGCGGAACGCTCCGAGATGGCCAACCGGGCGGCCCTGGTCCCCACCGGACAGGGTTTTTCCGCCACCCGGATCCTGCTGGGGGCCGGCGGCTGTGTACTGATCATCGTCGGTGGTATCGGGGTGTTCGGGGCCTTCGGGCGCCTCCCGGAAGCCGGGCGGAAGAAAACCGGGACCCGGAAAAAATAGCCGGCGGCGAGAAATTTTTCCGGCGTTGCGCGCACATCCGGACACCGGCCACGGTAGAGTCGGCGGGCGGTGGACGTAAGGCGGGGGTAGGCAGGGACCCAATTGACGTGTCCCTGTTTTCGGTATATGCTGCTAGTTTGCGCTGGAATCCGTGTGCACGCCCGTAGACGGACACGCACACTGATCCACTTTCGCTGCAGGTCACAACCGTAATCTGGGGCGAAGTGGGCACGGCTTGGCCTGTGTGCACCGGCTCCTGTTGTTGGTACCACCCACTGTATACCGAGAGCACCCCGCTCCATTTTTCATGAAGCGTTCGGGTGCCGGGTTGTGCTGTGTCGTGTTGCCGGTTGCGGGGGAATCGGTGGACAACAGTTTTTCTAGGGCCAGGTAAAAAACTGTGGCACCGTCCGATACGGACCGTGGTACGTGGGATTCCGGCGGTCGACCCATTGCTCACATGAAGCGGTCAGCGGTCATCTGGTACGACCGGTCGCGGGAGAAATACCCGGATCGGCTGCCCGGTACCGTTAAGCCGCCTGAGGTGCTGGAAGGACGCATCTTGGCAGTCTCCCGCCAGACCAAGTCAACGCCCGACATCCCCGGATCCCCTAAGCGGTACTCTTTTGCAAAGATTACCGAACCCATTGAGGTCCCGGGACTGCTTGATCTCCAATTAGAATCATTCGCCTGGCTCATCGGCACGCCCCAGTGGCGCGAGAAGATGAAGGCCGAAAAAGGCGACGACGCCCGGATCACCTCCGGGCTGGAAGACATTCTGGATGAGCTTTCGCCCATCCACGACTACTCCAACAATATGCAGCTCACCTTGTCCGAGCCGCGTTTCGAAGACGTGAAAAACACGATCGACGAATGCAAGGACAAGGACATCAACTACTCGGCGCCGCTGTATGTGACCGCCGAGTTCATCAACAACGAAACCCAGGAGATCAAGTCCCAGACCGTCTTCATCGGCGATTTCCCGATGATGACCGACAAGGGCACCTTCATTGTCAACGGTACCGAGCGTGTCGTTGTCTCCCAGCTGGTTCGTTCCCCGGGCGTCTACTTCGACGAGACCATCGACAAATCCACCGAGCGCCCCCTGCACTCGGTGAAGGTGATCCCGTCGCGCGGCGCATGGCTGGAATTCGACGTCGACAAGCGCGACACCGTCGGTGTGCGCATCGACCGGAAACGCCGCCAGCCGGTGACCGTGCTTTTGAAGGCACTGGGCTGGACCACCGAGCAGATCACGGAGCGCTTCGGGTTCTCCGGGCTGATGATGACCACCCTGGAAAATGACGGTGTGTCCAACACCGACGAAGCCCTGCTCGAGGTGTACCGCAAGCAGCGTCCCGGTGAGCAGCCGACCAGGGATCTGGCACAGTCGCTGCTGGACAATGCGTTCTTCCGCGCCAAGCGCTACGACCTGGCCAAGGTCGGCCGCTACAAGGTCAACCGCAAACTGGGTCTGGGCGGTGACCACGACGGTGTGATGACTCTGACCGAGGAAGACATCGCCACCACCATCGAATACCTGGTGCGCCTGCACGACGGTGAAACCACCATGACCTCACCCAACGGTGTGGAAATCCCGGTGGAAACCGACGATATCGACCACTTCGGCAACCGTCGCCTGCGCACCGTGGGCGAACTGATCCAAAACCAGGTCCGGGTCGGCCTGTCGCGTATGGAACGTGTCGTGCGGGAACGCATGACCACCCAGGACGCCGAGTCGATCACCCCGACCTCGCTGATCAACGTCCGGCCCGTCTCCGCTGCCATCCGTGAATTCTTCGGCACCTCGCAGCTGTCGCAGTTTATGGACCAGAACAACTCGCTGTCGGGACTGACCCACAAGCGCCGTCTGTCGGCCCTGGGTCCGGGCGGTCTGTCGCGTGAACGCGCCGGCATCGAGGTCCGTGACGTGCACCCCTCGCACTACGGCCGCATGTGCCCGATTGAAACACCGGAAGGCCCGAACATCGGCCTGATCGGTTCCCTGTCCTCCTACGCGCGGGTCAATGCCTTCGGTTTCATTGAAACCCCCTACCGCAAGGTTGTCGACCGTCAGCTGACCGACCAGATCGATTACCTGACCGCCGACCAGGAAGACAACTTCAACGTCGCCCAGGCCAACACCGAGTTCGACGCCAACGGCCGTCTCACCGAGGACCGTGTCGTGGTGCGCACCAAGGGCGGCAACATCGAGGTTGTCCGCGCCGAGGACATCAACTACATGGATATCTCCCCGCGCCAGATGGTGTCGGTGGGTACCGCCATGATTCCCTTCCTCGAGCACGACGACGCCAACCGTGCCCTGATGGGCGCCAACATGCAGAAGCAGGCTGTGCCGCTGGTGCGTTCCGAGTCGCCGTATGTCGGCACCGGTATGGAACTGCGTGCCGCCTACGACGCCGGGGATCTGATCATCTCCAAGAAGGCCGGCGTGGTGGAAAACCTCGCCGCCGACTTCATCACCATCATGGGCGACGACGGTATCCGCGACACCTACATGCTGCGCAAATTCCAGCGCACCAACCAGGGCACCTGCTACAACCAGGTTCCGCTGGTGGAACTTGGCCAGCGTGTTGAAGAAGGCCAGGTTCTCGCCGACGGCCCGGGCACCAAAAACGGTGAAATGGCCCTCGGCCGCAACCTGCTGGTCGCTTTCATGCCGTGGGAAGGCCACAACTACGAAGACGCCATCATCTTGAACCAGCGTCTGGTGGAAGAGGACATCCTCACCTCCATCCACATCGAGGAACACGAGATCGATGCCCGCGACACCAAACTCGGTGCCGAGGAAATCACCCGTGAAATCCCCAACGTGTCGGAAGAAGTCTTAAAAGACCTCGACGAGCGCGGTATCGTCCGCATCGGTGCCGACGTGCGTGACGGCGACATTCTGGTCGGTAAAGTCACCCCGAAGGGTGAAACGGAACTGACCCCCGAAGAACGCCTGCTGCGCGCCATCTTCGGGGAAAAGTCCCGCGAAGTGCGTGACACCTCCATGAAGGTGCCGCACGGTGAAACCGGCAAAGTCATCGGTGTCCGCCGGTTTGCCCGCGAGGACGACGATGATCTGGCCGCCGGCGTCAACGAGATGATCCGCGTCTACGTTGCCCAGAAGCGCAAAATCCAGGACGGCGACAAGCTGGCCGGACGCCACGGCAACAAGGGTGTTGTCGGCAAGATTCTCCCCCAGGAGGACATGCCGTTCATGCCCGATGGAACACCCGTCGACATCATCTTGAACACCCACGGTGTGCCGCGCCGCATGAACATCGGCCAGGTGCTGGAAACCCACCTCGGCTGGCTGGCCGCCGCCGGCTGGCATGTCGATCCGGATGACCCGAAAAACGCCGAACTGGTCAAGACCCTGCCCGAGGAGCTCTACGATGTTCCCCCGCAGTCACTGACCTCCACCCCGGTGTTCGACGGTGCCTCCAACGAGGAACTGGCCGGACTTCTGGCCAACTCGCTGCCCAACCGTGACGGTGACGTCATGGTCGACGGCAACGGTAAATCGACGCTGATCGACGGCCGCTCCGGGGAACCTTTCCCCTACCCGGTCGCCGTCGGCTACATGTACATCCTCAAGCTGCACCACCTGGTCGACGAGAAGATCCACGCCCGCTCCACCGGCCCCTACTCGATGATCACCCAGCAGCCGCTGGGCGGTAAAGCACAGTTCGGCGGCCAGCGTTTCGGTGAGATGGAAGTGTGGGCCATGCAGGCCTACGGCGCCGCCTACACCCTGCAGGAACTGCTGACCATCAAATCCGACGACGTGGTCGGACGTGTCAAGGTCTACGAGGCCATCGTCAAGGGCGAGAACATCCCCGATCCGGGTATCCCCGAATCCTTCAAGGTGCTTCTCAAGGAACTCCAGTCACTGTGCCTGAACGTGGAGGTTCTCTCCGCGGACGGCACCCCGATGGAACTGGGCGCCGACGACGACGATTTCGACCAGGGCGCTTCGCTGGGCATCAACCTCTCCCGCGACGAACGCTCCGACGCCGATATCGCATAGCGCTTCCGGCGAAGAAGAAACGCCAACGGTCATCCGGCGGTGTGCACCACACCGCCGGATGGCACACCCAATGTGATGACTGCCGTCGCCACCACCGACGGCACCATCGATGTGAAAACAAATAAACGCACATAACCGACACTCCCGCACACAGTGCCAGGGCACAACACAGGGACCGCACCTTCTTTTCCGTGAGGTTGTCCATGAGCCGCCCGCACCACTGTGACAAGGGGGGAAGGGATTTTTAACCACCGTGCTCGACGTCAACTTCTTCGACGAGCTCCGTATCGGCCTTGCCACCGCCGAGGACATCCGCCGCTGGTCCAAGGGCGAAGTCAAAAAACCGGAGACCATCAACTACCGAACCTTAAAGCCCGAGAAGGACGGCCTGTTCTGCGAACGCATCTTCGGCCCCACCAGGGACTGGGAGTGCGCCTGCGGCAAATACAAGCGTGTCCGCTACAAGGGCATCATCTGTGAACGCTGCGGCGTCGAGGTCACCAAATCGAAGGTGCGCCGCGAACGCATGGGCCACATTGAGCTGGCCGCACCGGTCACCCACATCTGGTACTTCAAGGGCGTGCCCTCACGCCTGGGCTACCTTCTGGATCTGGCGCCGAAGGATCTGGAACGGATCATCTACTTCGCGGCCAACATCATCACCTCCGTCGATGATGAGGCCCGCCACAACGACCTGACGACTCTGGAAGCCGAAATGCTGCTGGAGAAAAAGGACGTGGAGGCCGACTGCGAATCCGACATCGCCGACCGCGCCCAGAAACTCGAGGAAGACCTCGCGGAACTGGAAGCCAAGGGGGCGAAAGCCGATGCCAAGCGCAAGGTGCAAAACGCCGCCGACAAAGAGATGCAGCACATCCGCGAGCGTGCGGAGCGGGAAATCGACCGGCTGGACGAGGTGTGGAACACCTTCGTCAAGCTGGCCCCGAAGCAGATGATCATCGACGAGAACCTCTACTCGGAGCTGGTCGACCGCTACGAGGACTACTTCACCGGCGGCATGGGGGCGGAAGCCATCCAAACCCTGATCCGCAACTTCGATCTTGATGCCGAGGCCGATGAACTGCGCCAGATCATCAACGAGGGCAAAGGCCAGAAGAAGATGCGGGCGCTCAAACGCCTGAAGGTTGTCGCCGCTTTCCAGCGGTCCGGCAACGATCCGGCCGGCATGGTCCTGGACTGCATCCCGGTCATCCCCCCGGAGCTGCGCCCCATGGTGCAGCTCGACGGCGGCCGTTTCGCGACCTCCGACCTCAACGACCTGTACCGCCGGGTGATCAACCGCAACAACCGGCTCAAGCGCATGATCGATCTGGGCGCCCCGGAGATCATCGTCAACAACGAAAAACGCATGCTGCAGGAATCCGTGGACGCGCTGTTCGACAACGGCCGTCGCGGCCGTCCGGTCACCGGTCCCGGCAACCGCAGCCTGAAGTCGCTGTCTGATCTGCTCAAAGGCAAGCAGGGCCGTTTCCGCCAGAACCTGCTCGGCAAGCGCGTCGACTACTCGGGCCGCTCGGTGATTATCGTCGGTCCGCAGCTGCGCCTGCATGAATGCGGTCTGCCGAAGCTGATGGCCCTGGAGCTGTTCAAGCCTTTCGTCATGAAAGGCCTGGTGCAGAAGAAAGTCGCCCAGAACATCAAGTCGGCCAAGCGCATGGTCGAACGCCACCACCCCGAGGTGTGGTCGGTGCTGGAAGAAGTCATCTCCCAGCATCCGGTGATGCTCAACCGTGCCCCCACCCTGCACCGGCTGGGCATCCAGGCCTTCGAGCCGGTGCTGGTCGAGGGTAAAGCCATCCAGCTGCACCCGCTGGCCTGTGAGGCCTTCAACGCCGACTTCGACGGCGACCAGATGGCCGTTCACCTGCCGCTGTCGGCGGAAGCCCAGGCGGAAGCCCGCGTGCTGATGCTGGCCAGCAACAACATTCTCTCGCCCGCCTCCGGTAAACCGCTGGCCATGCCGCGTCTGGACATGGTCACCGGCCTGTACTTTTTGACCTTGGCGAAAAACGCCGACGAGTTCGGTGGCCAGGGTGCCTACCAGCCGGCCACCGACGACGGCCCCGCCACGGGCGTGTACTCCTCGGTCGCGGAAGCCATCATGGCCTACGACCGTGGTGTGCTGGGCCTGCAGGCACCGATCAAGGTGCGCATCACCCACCTGCGTCCCCCGGCCGACATTGAGGCCGAGTACTACCCGGACGGCTGGAACAAGGGCGATGTGTGGATGGCCGACACCACTCTCGGCCGGATCATGTTCAACGATCTCCTGCCGTGGAACTACCCGTATCTGGAAGGTGTCATGGTCCGCAAGGGCGGCGGCACCAACAAGATTCTGCTCGGCGATGTGATCAACGACCTGGCCGCGCGCTACCCGATGATCACCGTCGCCCAGACCATGGACAAGATGAAAGACGCCGGGTTCTACTGGGCCACCCGCTCCGGTGTCACCATCACCATGTCCGACGTGCTGGTGCTGCCGAACAAGCAGGAAATCCTCGAACAGTACGAAGAGACCGCCCGGTCGATCGAAATCAAGTACTGGGAAGAGGGCAAGCTCACCCGCCAGGAACGCTACGACCGGCTGGTCGAGCTGTGGAAGGAAGCCACCGACAAGGTCGGTAACGCCCTGGAAGAGATGTACCCGGATGACAACCCGATCCCGATGATCGTGAAGTCGGGTGCCGCCGGCAACATGCGCCAGATCTGGACCCTGGCCGGCATGAAGGGCATGGTCGTCAACTCCAAGGGTGAATACATCACCCGCCCGATCAAGACCTCCTTCCGTGAGGGCCTGTCGGTTCTGGAGTACTTCAACAACTCCCACGGTTCCCGCAAGGGCCTGGCCGATACCGCGCTGCGTACCGCCGACTCCGGTTACCTGACCCGTCGTCTGGTGGATGTGGCCCAGGACGTCATTGTCCGGGAAGAGGATTGCGAGACCCGGCAGGGCATCAAGGTGCCGCTGGCGGTGCCGCTGATCGGCGCCGACGGTCAACCCCTCGGTTTCCGCCGCCACGACCTGATCGAAACCTCGGCCACCGGCCGGGTGCTGGCCATCGACGCCACCGACAAAGACGGCACCGTGGTGCTGGAAGCCGGTACCGAACTCGGCGAGTTGGAAATCGACGCCCTCGTCGATGCCGGCTGCGAGCAGGTCAAGCTGCGCAGTGTGCTGACCTGCCAGACCCCCACCGGTGTCTGCGCCAAGTGCTACGGCCGTTCCATGGCCACCGGCAAACAGGTCGATATCGGTGAAGCGGTCGGTATTGTCGCCGCCCAGTCGATTGGTGAGCCCGGTACCCAGCTGACCATGCGTACCTTCCACCAGGGTGGTGTCGGTGGCGACATCACCGGTGGTCTGCCGCGTGTGCAGGAGCTGTTCGAGGCCCGCGTGCCGAAGAACAAAGCCCCGATTGCCTCTGTGTCCGGCACCGTGAAACTGGAGGACGAGGGCAACTTCTGGACTCTGACGATCACCCCGGATGACGGCGGCGACGATGTTGTCTACGAGAAGCTGTCCAAGCGCCAGGGCCTGGCCGCCAAGAAGGTTCCCTCCGATTCCAACCCGGAAGTCACCTTTGAGCGCCCCATCCAGGACGGCGACCATGTCGAGTTGGGCGAACGCCTGCTGCGTGGACCGGCTGACCCGCACGACGTGCTGGAAATCCAGGGCCGTCGCGGAGTGGAACAGCACCTGATCGACGAGGTTCAGGCCGTCTACCGCGCCCAGGGTGTGGCCATCCACGACAAGCACATCGAGATCATTATCCGCCAGATGCTGCGCCGCGGCACCGTCATCGAATCCGGTTCCACCGAATTCCTGCCCGGTACCCTGGTCGATTTGGCGGAAGCCAAGGCCGCCAACGCGGAAGCCCGCAAAGCCGGCCTGGAGATCGCCGAACTGCGCAGCGAAATCATGGGTATCACCAAGGCATCGCTGGCCACCGAATCGTGGCTGTCGGCCGCTTCCTTCCAGGAGACCACCAGGGTGCTCACCGATGCGGCGATCAACCGCCGTTCCGACAAGCTGATCGGCCTGAAGGAAAACGTCATCATCGGTAAGCTGATCCCGGCCGGTACCGGTATTTCCCGCTACCGCAATATCGCGGTCAAGCCCACCGAGCGGGCGCGCAACGCCTCCTACCCGGTGCCGAGCTTCGTGGATTCCGTCTACGGCGAGGACTACCCGGAATTCACCGGTGCCGCTGTGCCGCTGGATGACTTCGGCAACTAAACCCCCGGCGGCTGCACCCTTCGGGTGACAAGCCGGGAACAACTCCATCACCTTCATATCCCGGGGACCAGTCCCCGCCGCGTCCTGCCTGAAAAAACAAGACCGCGGCGGGCGGCCGGTCCCCGGGATTTTTGTGCGCCGGATGGCTTTCCGTCCGCCGCAGCCCGGTAGCCGGTGCGGCCGGCCCCGGTGGCCGCCATGCCCCGGGAGGGACGTGCCTCCCGGGGCGGTACTACGGTGGAGACAGGACTGGAGAAAACCACCCGTTGCCGTTGTCCACTGAACAAGGAGAGCAGTTGTTATGGCCGGTCACCGCAGCATATTCGATCCCGTCGTGCTGACAGGGGCGGACCGTGACGTCACGGTCAACAACCGGATGTTTGTGGCGCCGATGTGCATGTACTCCTGCCCCCGCCGGGACGGTGTCCCCACCGATTTTCACCTGGTGCATCTGGGCCAGTTCGCCGGGGGCGGCTTCGGGCTGGTGATGACCGAGGCCTGTGCCGTGGATCCCGTGGGCCGGATTTCACCGCTGGACCTGGGCCTGTGGGACACCGGCGACAACGACACGGACCGGGCGATGATTGCCGCCCACCGGCGAATTGTCGACCAGGTGCATTCCCGGGGTGCGGCCATCGGTGTGCAGCTGTCGCATGCGGGCGGCAAAGCGGGCAGCACCCCCAGTCTTCCCGGGGTGGACAAAGGCTGGGTGCCGGTTTCCGACGGGGGCTGGAAGACCGTGGCACCCAGTGCCGCAGGCGACCGCAGCATGAACGCTCCGACGGCGCTTGATGAACCCGGCCAGCGAAAGATCATCGGCCAGTTCCGCCGGGCCGCCGAGCTGGCCGCCGAATGCGGCTACGACGTGGTGCAGATTCACGGCGCCCACGGCTATCTCATCCACGAATACCTCTCACCGCTGGCCAATAAACGGACCGACAACTTCGGTGGGGACCTGGGAAACCGGATGCGTTTCCCGCTGCAGATCGCCCGCGCGGTGCGGGAGGGTTTTTCCGGGCCGGTGGGCTTGCGGGTCTCGGCCACCGATTGGGTGGACGGCGGGATCACCCCGGACGACAACGCGGAATTCGCGGCCCGGGTCGATGAGGCGATCGGTCTGGCGTGGCTGGATGTGTCCACCGGCGGGCTGACCGGCGCCGACCCGGTACCGACCGGACCCGGTTACCAGGTTCCGGTGGCCAGGACCATTGCCCGCAAGCTGGACGACCGCAGTATCCTCGTCAGCGCTGTGGGAATAATCACAACAGGTCACCAGGCGGAGACCATTGTCGCCGACGGGGTGATCGGGGCGGTCAGTATTGGGCGTGCAGCCTTGCGGGACCCACTGTGGCCGCTGACCGCGGGGCGCGAACTGGGCGTGGACCGCTCCCGGCTCGGTTTCCCCGCGCAGTACCACAAAGCCTTTTAGGGACGGTTTCCCCGAATCGTGGTGGAAAGGATTCGTCACGGAATCGATGCAAGGGCTAAACTGGGGGCGCAAGCTTTGCGAAAAATTTCCGTATTATAGCTGTATATCCTTCTTCCTTTTCCGGTGTGAGTGCACCGCCCAACGCTCGGCGTTACCGGTGGTGCCGGGCACGTCCGCGAAAGGGGGATCAGCAACCAGTACCCAGATTTCAATCACCTGTGTCCCGGTGACAGCCCGGGGCACCACAATGTGCGTGCGTCAGCGTAACCGTCCGCCGTCCCCGGTCCAGTCGCGTCCGGGGCATTCGGAGCGGATTATCCGGTTTGCTCCGGCGCACAGTGAAAGGCCAATCAATGCCAACCGTCGAACCCACCGGTGCGACCCATGAGGTCGGCCTCGAGGAGATGTTCTTTTCCACCACCGATGCAAAGGGTGTGATCCGCGAATCGAACGACGTGTTCGTGCGTTTGTCGCGTTTCCCCCTGGACGAGTTGGTCGGTGCGCCGCACAACTGCATCCGCCACCCGGAAATGCCCGGTGGTGCTTTTTACGGCATGTGGGTTCTTCTGCAGTCGGGTAAACCGTTTGCCGCATATGTGCGCAACCTCGCCAAAGACGGCTCGGAATACGATGTGTTCGCCACCATCACCCCCATGCCCAACGGCGACTACCTGTCGGTGCGTACCCGGGTGTCCTGCCCGGAACTATTCGAGGCCGCCTGCGGCATCTACGCCGATGTGCGCGCCAAAGAACGGGAACTCATGGCCGCCGGAGCCAACCGGCACGAGGCCGCGGTGGAAGGGTTCAACCTGGTCACCGAAGCCATCCAGGGGCTGGGGTTCCAGTCTTACGAGGAATTCCAGTGGGCTGTGCTGCCGGAAGAGATCCTGGCCCGCCAGGCCGAGACCGGCCCGCTGCCGCAGCCGAAACACATCGAACCCGGCCCGATGGAAACCATCCACGAAGCCGTCGATGCCATTGCCGCCCGCCTGGGTGACTGGATGGATGCGTTAACCGCCGTTGATGATCTGTCGAATTCACTGCACAAAGCCGGGCGCACCATGCGCCGGGAGATGGAATCAGCCGAAGAAGTCACCGCCCACCTGACGGCCCGGGCCAACAGTGATGAAGGACTTCCGCAGGAAACCCTCATGCCGCTGCAGGTGTGGACCCAGATGCGCAAAGTCGCCGCCCCCCGCCTGGAGAAACTGTTCGGGCAGCTGGAGGAATTCGACCAGTTCACCGCGCGGACGAAGTTCTCCATTGCGCTGTGCCGCCTGCAGACGGAAATGATGGCCCGCTTTGTCACGGAACTGTCCGACGGGGGAATCAAAAAGCGTGGCGCGGTGGCACTGGAAGCCCTCGCCATTGCCTTCGGCTATGTCATGGCTGAAATGGACGAGTTGGCCGACACCTACAACAAGAAAGCCAAAGACGTCGCCGCCACCATCGCCGGTGTCGCCGACCTGATGGGCATTCCCCAGCAGGTCATGGTGGAGTGGCGCCGCGACCACGAAAAAGACGGTGAACGTCTGGGCGGCACCATGGGTGAGCTTCTGCAGGAAGTCAACCGCTCGATCATCCGCGCCGAGGAAGCCCTCGATTCGCTGCGCCGCTGCTCGGCTGCCGCCGGGGATGCCACCGCCGTCGACAACACCGCGGCGATCACCGAACGCATCAAATCCATTGAGATCAATGCCGGTGAGCTGATCAGAAAACACGACGCCGACAACGCTTAAAACCTTCAAAGAACCCTTCCGAAAACTGCACTGACACCACTGCTGTCCCCACCGGTTGTCACCGGCGGGGCAGCAGTGGTCGTCGTTTTTTTGTGCACTTCCGCGGTCCTTTCCCGGCGGGGAAAACCGGGACAACAACGATTCCCGGCAGGGGAAAACCGGGCCTACACCCGTCCCCGGGAGTTGTGGGCGCCGTCGGTTTTCGGCGGTGGTCGCGGCCAAAAAAACATCTGCCGCCGACGGGCAAACGCCATGGGTCACCCCGGTCCGGGCACGGGGCAGCCGACCGCCGGGTCTGTCCTTCTGCTTCCGGTAGCGGCGCCGCTAGCGGTGCCGGCCGTGACAGCAGGGCCGGAAGCCGGTAGCGTTGACTGGACTTTCAATCAGCCCGATGTTCCCGATACAGGTGGAGGCCCCCATGACAACACGACGCAGACGAATCCTTGCGGCCACAGCCGCCGCGGCGACCCTGGCCGCGGGACTGGCGGCCCCGGCCGCCGCCGATGAAGCGAAAGTCAACCAGGCGATTTCCCGGGTGAACAACCTGGCTGCCCTGGCTCCTTTCGCACCGTGTTCAACCGTGCGTGACAAATTCAACGACTATGGCGGCCAGGGCCTGGCGCGCACCCGGGGGGATCTGGAGGCACGCTCAGGCGGGGTGATCAACAGCCAGGTCGCCTCGCTGCGCCGCCAGGCCGGTGGACTCACCGGCGGCCAGGAGGCCCGCTACCGGACGGCACTGAACAATGCCGCGTCAGTGGCGATTTCCCGGGCAGTGGCCTGCGGGGTGGTGGGCGGTTCCCCGGCCGTCACCGGCCCGGCCGCGGCCCCGGCCCCGGCCCCGGCACCTGCGCCCGCCCCACAGAACACCGCCCCGGCACCGGCACCGGCACCCGCCCCGCAGAACACCGCCCCGGCCCCGGCCCCGGCCCCGGCGCCGACACCGGCACCCGCGCCGGGTACCACCCTGATTCCCAATCCGCTGGATCCCGCCCACCCGTTCATCCTTCCCTTCCCGCTGCCGCCGCAGGTCGCCGCCTTTTCCTCCGGAAGGGTCGGCTAGCCGCCGACAACCCGCCCGGGGCGGGCGGCCGGTGGGTGCCGCACGCCCCGGGCGGTGAAGTCGGCCACCCGGCCGCTGACGCTGGCACAGGCGTCGTTTACCGGCCCTGACATGCGGGATCGCGGGGCTGCGGGGCTGCGGGGGGATTTGTCAACTGTCCCGGACTCGTGTACGTTAGACGCTTGGTCCCACGTCAGTATGGTGGGAGTCCGATCCACCCCGGTAGGCCAGCGAGAGCGGCTGACTGGGTTCGACCTGTCTCGACAACGGTTCACCCCGTCGTCGACTGTCGGCAGGCCGTGTGGAAGCGGACATGACAACAGCATTGTCTTCGAGACTTTTCGGCGCGGCAGGTCACGCGCACACGGCCGTTTTCTCACTCTCGGCTGCGTGACCGTATGACGGCTTACCGCTCGCGCCGCCCACCCCACCCGCACCCGGTGCCGGTCACCCTTCGATGTTTTCTTGTCAATCGGTGTGATCCGGTTTCAGCCGTCGGTGACAGCCCGGGATTCCTGTGGCCGGGGAGGATAGCTCGCAAGGTTTTGTTTCATCACAACGAACAAGGAAGAAACGGTTTATGCCCACAATCCAGCAGCTGGTCCGCAAGGGCCGCCACGACAAGACCGCCAAGGTCAAAACTGCGGCGCTGAAAGGCTCCCCGCAGCGTCGTGGCGTGTGCACCCGTGTGTACACCACCACCCCGAAGAAGCCGAACTCGGCTCTGCGTAAAGTCGCCCGTGTCCGCCTGACCTCCGGTATCGAGGTCTCGGCCTACATCCCCGGTGAAGGCCACAACCTGCAGGAGCACTCCATGGTGCTCGTGCGCGGCGGCCGTGTGAAGGACCTTCCCGGTGTCCGCTACAAGATCATCCGCGGCTCCCTCGACACCCAGGGTGTCAAAGACCGCAAGCAGGCCCGTTCCCGCTACGGCGCGAAGAAGGAGAAGTAATCACCCATGCGTAAGAGCAGAGCTCCCCAGCGTCCGGTCATCAAAGATCCGGTCTACAACTCCGAAATCGTCACCCAGCTGGTCAACAAGGTCCTGCTGGACGGCAAGAAGTCGACCGCCGAGCGCATCGTCTACAGCGCGCTTGAAATCTGCCGCGAAAAGACCGGCACCGATCCGGTCGGCACCCTCGAAAAAGCCCTGGGCAACGTCAAGCCCGAGCTGGAGGTCCGTTCCCGCCGCGTCGGTGGCGCCACCTACCAGGTTCCGGTGCAGGTCCGTCCGGGCCGTGCCAACACCCTGGCACTGCGGTGGCTGGTCACCTTCACCCGCCAGCGCCGTGAAAAGACCATGACCGAACGTCTGGCCAACGAAATCCTCGATGCCTCCAACGGCCTCGGTGCTTCCGTCAAGCGCCGCGAGGACACCCACAAGATGGCCGAGGCCAACCGCGCCTTCGCCCACTACCGCTGGTAGTTTCCACAGAAAAGGGTCTCCCGCAGGACGCAGTCGCACTTTTTTCGCACTCGCCCCGTGAGGGGCCCTTCACTGTAGCGCCGGGGCGGTGGTTTTCCGCCCCGGCTCACGGCGCACCATCTCCGGTGCCCGCGCCCCGGCTGCACGCCGGGCGCCAACCGAATATCCTTGGGAACCGACCGGTCGGCGGGGCATGCCAGGTGCATGCCCCCGGCGCACGGTCCTCCCGCACGCGGGATGATCCGGTTGAACCGGAGTCTAAAACCTAAGAAAACAACACACATTCTTCGGCCCAAGCCCGGCCCTGTTCATGTGGCGGGTGGCCGACAACAACCAACATGTTTGGGGTACACAGTGGCACAAGAAGTGCTTACCGACCTGAATAAGGTCCGCAATATCGGCATCATGGCCCACATCGATGCCGGCAAGACCACCGCTACCGAGCGCATCCTCTTCTACACGGGTATCAACCGCAAAGTCGGCGAAACCCACGACGGCCAGTCCACCACCGACTGGATGGAGCAGGAAAAAGAGCGCGGCATCACCATTACCTCCGCCGCCGTGACCTGTTTCTGGGAGGGCAACCAGATCAACATCATCGACACGCCCGGCCACGTCGACTTCACCGTTGAGGTCGAGCGGTCCCTGCGCGTGCTCGACGGTGCCGTCGCCGTGTTCGACGGCAAAGAGGGTGTTGAACCCCAGTCCGAGCAGGTGTGGCGCCAGGCCACCAAGTACGACGTTCCCCGTATCTGCTTCGTCAACAAGATGGACAAGCTGGGCGCGGACTTCTACTACACCGTCAAGACCATTGTTGACCGGCTCAACGCCAAGCCGCTGGTCATGCAGCTGCCGATCGGCGCCGAAGATGACTTCGACGGCGTTGTCGACCTGCTGAACATGCGGGCGATCACCTGGCGCGGCAAGGTTGACGTCGGTGCCGCCCCCACCTACGAAGAGATTCCGGACGACCTGAAGGACAAGGCCGCCGAGTACCGCGAGAAGCTGCTCGAGACGGTTGCCGAGTCCGATGAAGAACTGATGGAAAAGTACTTCGGCGGCGAGGAAATCACCCTCGACGAGATCAAGAAGGCCATCCGCAAGATGACCATCAACTCCGAGGTCTACCCGGTTCTGTGTGGCTCCGCCTACAAGAACAAGGGTGTGCAGCCGTTGCTGGACGCCATCATCGACTACCTGCCGACCCCCATGGACGTCGGTGTGGTCCACGGCCACGCCGTCGGTGACGAGTCCACCGAAATGACCCGCAAGCCCTCGAAGGAAGAGCCTTTCTCGGCTCTGGCGTTCAAGATCGCCGCCCACCCCTTCTTCGGCAAGCTGACCTTCGTGCGCGTCTACTCCGGCCGTGTCGAGCCGGGCAACCAGGTGCAAAACTCCACCAAGGACAAAAAAGAGCGCATCGGCAAGCTGTTCCAGATGCACGCCAACAAGGAAAACCCGGTGGAAGAGGCCCTCGCCGGCCACATCTACGCCTTCATCGGCCTGAAAGACACCACCACCGGTGACACCCTGTGTGACATCCAGAACCCGATCATCCTGGAGTCCATGGACTTCCCGGATCCGGTGATCCAGGTCGCCATCGAGCCGAAGTCGAAAGCCGACCAGGAGAAGCTGTCCCTGGCCATCCAGAAGCTGGCCGAAGAGGACCCGACCTTCACCGTCAAGCTGGACGAGGAAACCGGCCAGACCGTCATCGGCGGCATGGGCGAGCTGCACCTCGATGTGCTGGTCGACCGCATGAAGCGCGAATTCAAGGTCGAGGCCAACGTCGGCGCCCCGCAGGTCGCCTACCGTGAGACCATCCGCAAGCCGGTCGAGAAACTGGAATACACCCACAAAAAGCAGACCGGTGGTTCCGGCCAGTTCGCCAAGGTCATCATTGCCCTGGAGCCCTACAACCCGGATCCGGAAACCCTCGAAGAGGGCGAAAGCGCAACCTACAAGTTCGAAAACGCCGTCACCGGTGGCCGCATCCCGAAGGAATACATTCCTTCCGTCGATGCCGGTATCCAGGACGCGATGCAGTACGGCTACCTGGCCGGCTTCCCGCTGGTCAACATCAAGGCCACCCTGCTCGACGGCCAGTACCACGAGGTCGACTCGTCTGAAATGGCCTTCAAGATCGCCGGTACCCAGGCGCTGAAAGAAGCGGTCGCCAAGGCAAAGCCTGCGCTGCTCGAGCCGATCATGCTCGTCGAGATCATCACCCCCGAGGAATACATGGGTGACGTGATCGGCGACGTCAACGCCCGCCGTGGCCAGGTCCACTCCATGGAAGACCGGGCCGGCGCGAAGCTGGTCAAGGCCAAGGTGCCGCTGTCGTCGATGTTCGGCTACGTCGGTGACCTGCGTTCCAAGACCCAGGGCCGCGCCAACTACTCGATGTTCTTCGACTCCTACGCAGAGGTTCCCACCTCTGTCGGCCAGGAGATCATCGCCGAGCGCAACGGCCAGTAGCCGGCTGCCCGATATCACCCAGCCACCTCCCGCCGGGCGGCACAGCCCGGCGGGGCGGGGGCAGGCGTGAGAAAAAACCGGGAGAACCACACTGTGGTCCTCCCGGTTTTTTGATGCGCTTTTTTACAAAGCCGTGCCCCGGCTAGCCGCAGAACTCATCGGTGAACAACTCACTGCCGTCGATCTGGGGGGACAGGCCGATGGCCTTCAGTTCGGCCACCATCGCCTCGGCATTGTCTGCCGTCAGCTCACGGCAGGAGTCAAGCGAGGCGGGAAAAAGCCCCACGGTGGCATCCATGGTCGCTTCCGCCGCCCGGCGCTGCGTTTTATCCGACAGCTCGGGCACGAGTTTCGCGGTCGCCGCAACCCCCGCAGACGGGTCGTCCGCTAAATCCCGGTAGGCGCGAAACACCCCGGATACCAGTTGTGTCAGCTGCTCCGGGTGGTCGGCGGCAAAAGCTTTGGTCGTCACCAGGCTGGCACTTCTCAACGCCTTCACCTCAGGGGTGATCACCGTGACCGGCAGATCGTTGAGCTTGAACTGCACGGCGTCATTGTTGATGAATCCGACGACCGCATCAACTTTGCCGGTCGACAGGGCGGCCTGCTGGGTGTAGCCGATCTCCTGCAGGGTGATGTCATCGACGGTCATACCCGCCGAGCGCAGGCCCGCCAGCAACCCGTACCAGCCCTCACCGTAGTGGCCGGGAATCCCGACTGTTTTCCCTTTCAGATCGGCCATGGTGGCAATACCGGAGGCTTGTGTGGCGATCACCGCCACCGGGTATTTCTCGTAGTAGGGGGCGATCACGACAAGCTCATCAGATTTCGCCGCCGCCGCCTCATCGGCGCCGGCGACAACCACCTGCTCCCGGCCCGCCAGCAGCGCGGTGAACAGTCCCTCCGACTGCCCGTGGTGGCGCAAGGTGACCTCCCCGCCGACGTAGCCGGCCTGCGTGGCCACATACATCGGGGAGAACTGAACATTGGGAATATAGGTCAAACCAACAGTCAGCGGGACGGCTTTCCGGCTCTGTGCGGTTGTCTCCCCGGCCGGGGAGACAGCCGGTGCCTTATCCCCGGGTGCGGGGCTTTGCGCGGCGGCTGCCGCGGTTGACGGCACATCGGGGTGCCGGTCGTGCGGGTCCTCACCCGGCGAGCAGGCCGCGACGGTGGCGGCGGCAAGGGTGAGTGCACAGGCAAACACGGCGGTGTGTGTTCTGAAGGATTTCTGCATGGGTTGAAACGTCCTTTGCGGTTGTCAGCGGAGCGCCCTGATCGTTTGTGAATGGCGCTCGATGGCGGCGATGCTGGCGAAAGCGAGTGCAGCCAGGAAACACAGCACCGTGACAGTGGAAAACAACCCGGTCATGTCCGCGGCCGCGGACTGCAGGGACAGCCTTGCGCCAAGCCCCTGCCCACCCATAACAAACTCGCCGACCACGGCCCCGATCACCGACAGGGTGAAACCATTGCGCAGACCGGCAAGCAGAGCCGGAAGCGCCAACGGTGCCTCGATCAAGGCCAGAAGCGTCAATCCGCCGGCACCATCCAGGCGGGCAGCCTCAATGACGTCAGCGGGAAGCGATTTCAGCCCCAGCACCGTGTTGACGAGAATCGGGAAAAACACCATCAGTGCACACAGCACCGAGATAGCCACCAGGCCGTACCCGATCCAGATCACCAGCAGCGGGGCGATGGCCACCGAGGGGATTGCCTGGGACACAGACACCAGCGGCGCACAGGCTGCTGACAGCCAGGCGTTTTTGTAAATGAGATATGCCAGGGGCAACGCGAACAAGGTTCCGAAAACACAGCCCAGAAGGCTCTCGGCGAAAGTGTGCCAGACAGAATTCCAGAACAGCGGGTTGGTTACATCGTTTACCAGCCGCAATCCGACAGCCAGGGGAGAGGGCAGCAGGGCCTGGTTGCCGACAATGAGGGCGCCTGACGCCCAGAGTGCCACCAGGCCGACAAGACCGGCCGTCGAGGCCAGTTGCCGCTTGATTCCGAAAAGCTCCATGGAGAAAGTCACACGTTGTCTCTGGCACCGGGAAATCAAGCGCGGCCTTCCCCGCGGCCCCGGCCAACCGGATACCCGGTGGCCAACAGCCAAACGGCCAATCGCGGCACCGACAACCCGGCGGTACCTTCCCCGGTGGAAAAAACCGGTGCGGCAACGACAATGATCGGGTTCAAGCGGCTTGCGGGAAAAATCCCGCAACCCGCCCGACGCGGTGACCGACTGACGCGGCCGGACAACAACCGCTCCAGCGGATCCGGCCAACAGAAGGGCGTGCGCCCAATCGTGCTCCTACCATCCGGACTTTCACCGTCGGTTCCGGAATTTCACCGAATCAACCACGTCCATGGGGACGCGGGTCGCGGACTATCACCGCCGGTTCAGACTTTCACTGACCCCGGTGCACGACTGCACTGCCGACAATCCTAGCGCATGCACCGCCGCAGCAGGCGCCAACGGGTGGATTGTCCGGTGGCGCAACAGCAGCTGAACAATGATCCGGCAGTTCGCTAAACCACAGGTCACACCGGTAGTGGGGGAGGGCACGGCAAAGCTATCGGCGAACACGGGACCGGCTGGATGGCCAAACGGCGCGCCGGGCGGTAGGCTAGCCGGTACTGCCGACTGAGAAGTGGTATCCCGCGCGGGCTGAAGCCCCCGGGTCAACCACTGGCGCGGCCGCTGCCCCAAGGGATCCGTTTTCCACGGTTACCGCAGCTGGAGCCGTATTTCAGGTGGGGTGGGTGTGCGGAGTTTGAAAAACTCCGGCCTTACCCCTACTATGCATTAGTTGGCACATTTTTCTTAAATGGCCGCGGCTTGAGTGTGCCAATTTTTTCTCATGCCGCGGAACAACCACCAAAAGTGGCTGCGAAAGTCGTAGCCACCTGAACGTCCAGGAGGACATACAGTGGCAAAGGCGAAGTTCGAGCGTACAAAGCCGCACGTCAACATCGGTACTATCGGTCACGTCGACCACGGCAAGACCACGACGACCGCAGCCATCACCAAGGTTCTGGCTGAGCAGTACCCGGAACTGAACAAGGAAACCGCGTTCGACTCCATCGACAAGGCTCCCGAGGAGAAGGAGCGCGGTATTACGATTAACATCGCGCACGTCGAGTACCAGACCGAGAAGCGTCACTACGCACACGTGGACGCCCCCGGCCACGCCGACTACATCAAGAACATGATCACCGGTGCTGCCCAGATGGACGGCGCTATTCTCGTTGTCGCCGCCACCGACGGCCCGATGCCCCAGACCCGTGAGCACGTGCTGCTCGCCCGCCAGGTCGGCGTCCCCTACATCCTGGTCGCCCTGAACAAGTGTGACTCCCCCGATGTCGATGACGAGATCATCGAGCTGGTCGAGATGGAAGTCCGTGAGCTTCTTGCCGAGCAGGAGTTCGACGAGGAAGCCCCGATCATCCAGATCTCCGCTCTGAAGGCTCTGGAAGGCGATCCGAAGTGGGTCGAGTCCATCGTCGAACTGATGAAGGCCTGCGACGAGTCCATCCCGGACCCGGTCCGCGAGCTGGACAAGCCCTTCCTGATGCCGATCGAGGACATCTTCACCATCACCGGTCGTGGCACCGTCGTCACCGGTCGTGTCGAGCGCGGCGAACTCAAGGTCAACGAAGAGGTCGAAATCCTCGGTATCCGCGAGAAGTCCCAGCGCACCACCGTCACCTCCATCGAGATGTTCAACAAGTTCCTGGACTCCGCTGAGGCCGGCGACAACGCCGCCCTGCTGCTGCGTGGCCTGAAGCGCGACGATGTTGAGCGTGGCCAGATTGTGGCCAAGCCCGGCGCTTACACCCCCCACACCGAGTTCGAAGGCTCCGTCTACATCCTGTCCAAGGATGAGGGCGGCCGCCACACCCCGTTCTTCGACAACTACCGCCCGCAGTTCTACTTCCGCACCACCGACGTTACCGGTGTTGTGAAGCTGCCTGAGGGCACCGAGATGGTTATGCCCGGCGACAACGTCGACATGGCCGTCACCCTGATCCAGCCCGTCGCCATGGACGAAGGCCTGCGCTTCGCTATCCGCGAAGGTGGCCGCACCGTCGGCGCCGGTCGTGTCACCAAGATCACCAAGTAATCACTTGGCGTTCTGACAGACCTTAAAACACCCCCTACCAGCCACAACGGCGGGTAGGGGGTGTTTTGTTTTTTCGAAATACCGCAGAAATTCCGCCGGTAGTAGCTCGCAAGAAAAGCCCTGCCCCGTGGCATGCAGATGCCCGCCCGGAACCGAATTGTCAATGATTCCTGTCGGGCGGTAGGGCACACCATGTGGTGGCCATGACAGGCCAGACAGAGTCAGCGGTGCACACCTCCACTGTGCTGGGGTCGGCGAGGAATTGTCAGGCTGGGAAGGACGTCTACCGGCTTAGCGAATCCACGCAAAGTCCACGAGAGGACGGTTCCGCTTGCGGGGCGGCCGTGTTGACGGTGGCCGGTAATCCACGCCTCGAGTTGGCTGACGTGGTTGGCCGGTTGTGGCGCCTTTAACGGGGGTCGGATACGCCGTGCGGCGGGAGAAAGGGGGCTGTCGGCGTTCGAAGGGTGGTTTGTGGATCCGAGCGGGTCTCTTCTACTCCGCAGACGGTACAAAAGGACCGGGTTACGTCTTGCCGGCAAGACGTAACCCGGTGGTGAGCTGGCAACTTCTACTCCGTGTAGTTTTTCCAGTTCGGATTGATCGCGGGGGTGCGGTCACTGTTGAGGAAGTTGATGACGTTGATCAACTTGCCGGAGCGGGCGTCGATGGCGAAGCCGATACCGATCTGCTTCAAGCTCGGATTCAGGATGGCCTCCCGGTGGTGGGGCGAGTAGAGGTAGTCCGCGATAATGATTTCGGGCTTGATTGTCTCCGGGCCTGCGCCGACCGGCAAGTAGGAGTCATCCATGACTTCGCCCTCCTGATCGCCGTAGATGAATTCTTCAGCGGTCTGGTGGCGTTTGACGCCCTTCACGAGTCGTTGGAGAGCCCAATCCTGTGCATCAGCGGTCAGATTCTGGCTGACGACGGTGACCTCGGGAACCCCTGCCTGCCGCCTGATCTTGTTCAGCTGCTTGAGGAGTCGTTCACGGGCTTCGTCGAAACGGACATTGATATCGCGTTGAGACTCTGCGGCGGTCGGAAGGCTGAACGCACCGCAATAATTGACCCGGCCGGCCGTTGCTCCTTCTTTGTCGTATTTGGCGTTCTTCTTGGGTTCAGGGAATTCCTTGAAATCGCAGGGACCGGAACCCTGGCCATCATCGAGTCGAATGGATATGTAGAACGACAGCTTCTTGCCGTCGTCTACGGGCGCCAGGCCGATGCCGACGAACTTGTTGACATCGTTGCCCATCACCTTCGGCAGCGACTCGTGGTAGCTGGACAAAAGAGTAGCGATGAGGGTCTCGGCGGGGTAGCTGCCGGTGTTGAGTACATCATCACCGGGTGCGTGGAGTTCCAAGCCGGCGTGCGGGAAGACGTAGGTCGGGGATGTCCGGTTCGGATGGGCGGCAAGATCCTGGACTGATGCCGAGAGCGTGCTGTCCTCGGTGATCGATCCCGGCCAGTTGTAATGTTCGGCAGCTTCACGGAACTGTTTTAAGACTTCCCTGCGCATGTCGGCCAGAAGCTTTTTGTTCTCCTCCTTGGTGCGCTCACCGCTGGTGATGTCCCTGATACCGGGGCAGTTAAAGGGGCTGTAACCTGTCCAGTCGCTTCTGTTGAGTTCCGGGAATTCACAGTTTCGATCCCGGGGGAGGCTTGCGCGGTCCTGCTTGAGCACGATGATGTGCCAAAATCCGCCGTTGGTCGTGTTGGCTTTCACAGCCGCGCCAACTTTCAGCGGGGTATCCCACAGCAGAGTGTCACGTTCCGCCCCTTGGAGGAGAAAAGCGATGGAGGAATATGCGGGGATGGATTCCGGACGCGCGAATTCAGCGTTTTCCTCACCAATACCGCCGCTGACCGAAACTACCTTGACACCCGGTTGCACTGCCGGGTCTTCATTCTTGCTCCAGGCATCGGCTACGGTTTGGGCGATGGCATCAAGATCAGCTGAATGTACGAAGGGAGAACCGACCTTGTAGTGAGCGCGGGCGTTTTTTGCCTGTTTAATAAGATTGTCGGCGGCCTTGTGCTCGCGCTGCGCGATAGATTGCCCACGGTGGGCGTCATCGGCTTCTTTGCCGGAAAGACCACGGGACTCGCCGGGGCAGAAGGTCAGTGACGGTTTTTCCCCGGTGGTCTTCTTCTTCGGGAACATACAGGTGGGTTTCACACCCCCGGGTTCTTTGAAGGTGCCGGGTTCTACAGGCTTGGGAGCGGTTAACTTCGGTTGCGTATGATCCTTCGACAGCTTGACATCGTCGTTGATGTTGCCTCCGATCAGCGCGGAATTCTCGATCTTGGGATCGTAGGAGTCATCTGACGGATTGTTGCTGTTTTCGTCCGTGTCGGTGGTGTCCGAAACAGGCGGGTTTTGCTCGGAGCCGGATTGTGTTCCGGGCGGCTCGCTGTTCCCGCTCGGAGGGGTTTTCCCGGTTGACTCGTTGTTGTCTGTGTTGGAATCACCGGTTGTATCGCTCTTGCCGGATCCACTGGTCCCGTTGTTTTTGCCGGGGGTGGAAGGCAGCCTGTCGACGGTTCCGGTGTTTGGGGTGCCCGGGGATGAAGGCTCCGACTGGACGCCACAGGCGGGAAGAGCGGCTGCTGCAAGTGCAAGACTGAACGTGATGCCCGCGATCTTCATGGTTCGGCGTTGCCGGATGGCGGTGGTGCGCATGAGGATAAGTCCTTGCTTGGCTGGGTGCCGACCGTTCAATGGCGAACGCGACCGAGAGGGTATCGGTCGATCAGAGTGGGAATCAGTGGCAGATACCGGGCACCCGCGTGGATGGATATGGGAGCTTGATTGTGTGAAGCACGGATTCAAATAGTTTGGTAACCGATATCAGACTATGTTTTCCCTCCCGGCTGGACAACCGGCTTGCCAGAGAAAGACTCCTGGTTTGATGAATTTGGCATTGTCCCAGGTGGGGACACCCTACTTTATAGGGGGTGGGGTTATTTTGGGGGTGAA
>NZ_JAFLEQ010000008.1:360949-377295 GCF_017307055.1 Corynebacterium mendelii
GTCCCGGTCAGGCGTGCTCAACCTGGTCGAGATGAATCTTGTAGATCGTGTCGACATCGGTGGTCCCGATGGCGTCGCGGATGTCCCGTTCGGCCTGATCGATTTGGGAACGGATCATCGGGATGTTGGCGTCGGCATCGGCGTTGATGGTGAAGTCCATGGTGGGACGGCCCCGGTCGAAAGCCACCAGGCTTTTGACCGAGTTGACCCGGGGGATGTCCTCGAGCTGGCCCGCCACGGCAGAACCAATGTCGGAAATCCTGAACTTGATCTCGCCGATGTGGGTGGAGGCGGGTTCGGAATGAATCTGGTTGATGCGCTTGCGGCGCAGGTTGGCCAGAATCATCCACAGTCCGCAGACGACCCCGACGACGACAATGCCTGCCAGAACCCACTTGAACCAGGGCTGGTCGGGGGATTCCCGCCAGATGCGCTGGTTGCAGTATTCCGCCAGTTCGACGGCGTACCAGTTGCCGATGTAGAACAGGATCGACCATACGCCGAGGAACGCCAGTCCCAGGGCGACCAGCAGGACAATGATCCTGTCGATGGCTGCCAATGATTTGCTCATGACTGCTCCTCCTCGGGGCTGCTCACGGTGATCTTCAGCTCCGGGGACCCGACCACTTGGCCGATAAGCGGACCGACGGTGCGGCCCACCCGGTCAACCAACGTGGAATCGTTGCTGTCCCCGACTATCGACAGGTGGACTAAACGGGGTTTGACCGTTGTCTGGGCATGCTGAACACCGGGAATGTTTTCCGCGGCGGCAGTGGACATGCGGGCAATGTCGATGGGACGCATCCATACCGACTGGTTTGTGTCAATCAGCTGCTGGTGTGTTTTAAAGCGCGGCTTGAACACAAACCACAGTAAAAACAGGGCCAGAACACAGCAGAGGATGCCCGCATAGAACATCCACGGCTCGTAGCTCATTGTCCCGATGTAGTCGGTGACAACTCTGGCCCAGCTCTGCTGGTTGGTGTCGGTGTAGCGGATCCACAATTCCCGGCCGGCAGCCCCGGCCAGGGCGAGCAACACCACACCGAGGATCATGACGATCCAGCGGGCCATCGGTGAAGCCACTGGCTGCTGCCCGCGGTGGTCACCGCTTGCCTGGGGGCTTGTCATTTGTCCACCACCTTTATTGATCGGACGTTGAGCGGGGAGACGGTGATTTTCTTCAGCGGTTTTTGCGGGGGAAGAAGATCCGTGGCCACCTCTTTGCCGGCCGGCATGTCCACCGGTGTGACTTCCGGCGCGGAGACCTCAACCTTGGCCAATCGCCGGGCGACCGGAGCCTGCGGATGGGCGACTTTGTGTCCGTCGGGGGACACGATGCGGGCCAGCCGAAGCTTCGGGGCTTCCGGGGTGGAAAGCTTGGGGGTCTTGGCGACTTTGACCTCGGCGAGCCGTACCGGATTGGGTGCTGACACGTCAGCCAGCCGGTGCGGGGTCGGGTCAGTGACCTTGGTCAGTGGTGCCGGTTTGGGGGCAGTGACACCACGCACCTGGCGGGGCCTGGTGCCAATGGCGCGAAGCGGTGCCTGGGGGGCGGCTTCGGTTGGTGCCAGCCGGCCGACCGGTGTGGCGGTGATGGGGCGCAGATCCTGCGCCGGAGCCACTTCAATCGGCTTGAGATCACCGCAGGCGGCCACCTCAATGGGCTTGAGTGGTTTTTCGTCGGGGACCGTGATTTCCGCCAGCGGCTGCTCGTCGGCAACCACAACCGGAATCCCGGGCGCCGGGTCGGCTACCTCGATGGGACGCAGGTCCAACTTCCACGTATTTTTGATCGGGACCAGTTCCGCGGCCGGTTTGGTGACCGGTGAGACTGCCTCGGGAATACTGCCGGGGCTGAAAGCACGCAGTTCGGCGGGGCGGGGCACCGGAACCGACCGGATGTTTTCGGCGACTTCACCGGTGACGGTGTGGGGGGTGATGTCCCACGTGCCGGTGATGATCGGGACGTTGGGCCGCGATTGGGTGACGGTGACCGGGGTCAGCGTCGGATGCGGGTCGAAGGCATCGATCTCGGCGGCGGTGACCCGGTCATGGCCCGGTTCGACGTAGCCGACCGTGACGTTGGCGTGGACCACCGGAACATCGGTCATGTCACCGACCCAGGTGATGATGGTTTCCCGGGTTTTCTCGGCGATCTTGGCCACCGGTGCGGGCCAGCCGACGGCGATGAAGGCGTCAATGGAGATCGCGTCGCCGTCGTCGTCGAGCCTGACCTCGTAGCGCGGGAAATTCCGGCCGGTGAGTTTGTCGATGCCCTCGGAGCGGCTGATGGTGCCGGGAACAGCCCGAACAGCGGCCGAAATGACCTTGTTCATGGCTTTCTCGGTGATCTTGATCTGCCTGTTGGATCCGGTGTCGGCGGTGGGGCGGCGCAGCGGAAGCTCCGCCAGGGCCTCCGCCTTGTCCGGGTCGATGTTCTTTGAGACATGATCGACCTTGTCGCCGGTCGGCGCCGGGGTTGACGGCGCCGGGGGGTCAACCGGCGTGGCCGGTGCACGCTTTGGCTTGGCCGGTGTGGCCGGTGCGGCAGCCTTGACAGGTTTCGCGTCGACCGGCTGTGCGGCATCGGCGGAACCGGACGTGGTCGCCGGTGTCGCCGCATCCGTGGGCTTGGCCGCGGCTGCGGGAACATGGGTCGGTGTGTCGAAAACCTCCGGCTTGGCGTCCGGCTCGGTGTTGTTGGTGGCCGCGTCGTTCTTGGTGGCCGCTGCGGTGTTTGTCTCGGCTGGTCCGGCTTTTTTCTTCGCCGGTTCCGGTGTGGCCGCGGCGGACTGCGCGGTACGGGCGTTGCCGGTGTGCGCGGGCTTGCCGGAGCCGTAGGCGTTCGGTGACGGGGCCGGTTTCTTGTCGGCGGTTGTCGTGCCCCGCGGAGTGGTCTTCGGGGGATCGACCTCACCGCTGAAGTTGTCGGCGGTGGGCACCGAAGTGGAGGTCACCGGCGAAGCGGCGTCCTTGTCCTTGGGGACCGGGGGAACCTCTGACGTGCCGAAAGCAGGGGTCCGCCCCTCGGTGAGCAATCCCTCCGAGGAGCCGGAACCGGTACGGCGGGGACGTTTGTTGTCCTCGTCGAGACGGTGCCTGGCGCCGCGTTCCGGGGCACGGTGGCGGCCGTCGTGGTCGCTCTTTCCGGAAGGCGTGGAACCGGTCGCCGGGAACGGTTTGGCCGCCGGGGAATCCAGCGTGCCCTGGCTTTTGGCCTGCCGGGCAGGGGTGGATTTACCGGGTTTTTTTCCGGCTGAGGATTTTTTCCCGGCCGCGGCTTTTTTGTCGGCCGCGGCTTTGTCCTGCAGTGCCTTGTCGATGGCCTGTCTGCCGGTGGGTTCCGGTTTGGCGTTTAAGGGTTTATCCGGCTTTTTGCCGGGGGCGCCCCTGTCGTCGCGTGAAGGTGTCATGGATGTGGTTTACCCCCTGCCACCGCGGCGGTTGCCGCTGATCACAGAGGTCAGATCGAGGCGACCCTCGTAGTGGGCGCCGATGAGGCCACCGAGGCCCCCGAAAATAACGATCCAGATGAAGCCGGGGAGGCCTCCCCAGATAATGGCGAAGGCTATGGCGATACCCACGGCGAGGCCGATGGCGGTGTAGTTTTTCATGACACTCTTTCGTTAGGTGGCGGTGAGTTACGTTTGTCTATCGGCGGGGTGACGGTTGCTGGCACCCCGCGGGGTACCGGGTGGCCGGAGGGTTTTTGGGAAAACGCGCTGGCGGTTGACGGCACCGGGTTACTGGTGGCTGGAAAAGCTGACTGTGTTGTCCGGGTCTGCCGAACACAACAGCCCGCACGGGTTTGACCGACACACACCGTCACACACTTGGCGGGGCCGGTTGTGACGGTGGGCGGAAAAACGCGGCGTGCGGGCGTTGTCTTGTCAATGAAGGTGTTGTCTCATCCCGGTCAAGGGATGCGGGGGAGTGAAGACGCGGCTTGCAGTCCACGGGCTGTCCCGGCGGGTGCACCCCGCCCTGCGGCGGGGTGCGGTTTCCACTTATTCGACGTCGGATACGGTCACGTCGACGGGTGCGTCGGTGTAGCGTGCCGCGGTGTCGCGGATCGTGGATGCGAGTTCTTCGAGATTCGGCTGCAGGTCGCCGTCAACAATGACGAAGACTTCCAGGTGGGGGGCCTCACTGTCATCCCGCGGGGTGGACGCGTGCAGTCCACGTACCCGTTCCCCGGGGAAGAGCATGGCCACTTCGCCGAATTGACCCCCGTACAGGCCGGCAACCCCGTCCAGGTCACAAATCTCCCGGGCTAGTTGTTCGGCCTGTTCGCGGTCGAGCAAGTCGTCTCGCACGTCGCGCGGCCCTTACTTGACGCGGGCGGGCTGCTCGGACTTCTCGGGAGCCTCGATGGAGCGGGGCTCCTTCTCTTCTTCCTCGTCGTCCTCGTCGTCTTCCAGTTCCAGGTGAACGTCGTGGACGGTGACGTTAACTTCGGTGACCTCCAGGCCGGTCATGCGCTCAATGGCGTTGATGATGTTCTTGCGGATGGCCTCGGCCAGCTCGTGGATGGCGACACCGTACTCGGCGACGATGGCTACGTCGACGGCAGCCTGCGACTCGCCGACCTCAACGGAGACACCCTGCTGCACGTTGGTGCGGGAGCCGAAGGCGTCGCGGATGGCGCCGGCCATGCGGGCACCGGAGCCACCGAGAGCGTGGACGCCGGACACCTCGCGGGCAGCCATGCCGGCGATCTTGGAAACGACAACATCCTCGATGTGGGTGCGGCCGTGATCGGTTTCCAGAGCGGAGTTGACCTGCTCGATGTCCTTGCCCTTGGCCTCTGTGTTGTTTTCGCTCATGTGAGTTTCTCCTTGAGAGATGATTCATAGTTGGTCGGTTGACGCCACCGTCGGGAACCGGCGGATGAAAAACTCCGCGCGCTCCGCGTGTGAACGCGGGACCCGGTTGACGGGCGGCGGGCGTGTGACGTCCCGTGCCCTGTGGCACAAGCACGATAGTAGGTGAATATGCGGCTGCGTGCCCGTCGGCGCCACTTGCTGTTACGAGATTGCAAGATTTGGGCCGCTGTAACGGCAAACAGCCTGTTCGTATCACCACACCGGGGCAGGTCACACCCGCCGAAGGGGGAGTTCTGTTTGCCCCGCCTCCCCCCGTCCGTCGGGGCGGACGTGTCGTCCGGGTGGCGCGGCAGTGTGTGCGGCGCAGCCGGATATGCCCCCGAACGAGGTACCCGTGAGGGTATGCCGGCGCGGCGGCAGGTCCGTAACCGAGAAGATCGCCGGGACCCGGGGGAGGGGGCAGGGGGTGGGGCGGGTGCCGTCACCGTGCCGGGGGCCGGAAAAATCTGCCGCGGGGGTTTGTGTGAGCCGGCCCGGTGTGCTTTAATAGCCGGGTTGCTCTAACACACCGCCTCATGTCACCAGGCTGAAAGGCAAGCCCGTCACAACCGCGGGAACTGCCCTTTGTAAGCGAAGGTCGAACTTTTCCCGGCGACACCGGATACGGTGCTGGTGGAGCAAACATCACACTTGTTAAAAACGCCCGCGCGTGGGTCTGCCGGTTGCCCGGCAGATGGCGCGGGAATCTTCCCGTGCGTTCCGGACGTGCGACACGCCCGGGTGCGGGGAGCCGGTTGACCCGGGTTTTTCAAGGGGATGGCAATCACACAGCGGCAGTAGGTACTTGACACCACTTTCTGGTGCCACGGTGCCACCACGCCGGAGGGGACCGAGTTTCCTCACCGGCGGCGCCCGGGTGGTTTCCTCCCCGGGGATCACGCGGACCGGCCGTTTTGGCGGTGTGGTGGACACGACCAACAACTGGCGTTGCAACCGTGAATCCCCTCACTCAATCCGGGGTCCGGACAACGTTATAGAGAAATGACAAAGCGGACAGACTCCACCACTCGCGCCCCAGGGCGTGGTGACCGGCAGGTTTTCCCGCCCGGCGTATTTTGACGTGGGGCTGTTCGCCCGAGAAAGAGGTTTAACGTGGCGGGACAGAAGATCCGCATCAGGCTCAAGGCCTACGACCACGAAGCGATCGACGCCTCCGCGAAGAGGATCGTCGAGACGGTTACCCGTACGGGTGCCCGCGTCGTGGGACCGGTGCCGTTGCCCACTGAAAAGAACGTGTACGCCGTTATTCGTTCGCCCCACAAGTACAAGGACTCGCGCGAGCACTTCGAGATGCGCACACACAAGCGCCTCATCGACATCCTCGATCCGACTCCGAAAACCGTCGACGCGCTCATGCGCATCGACCTTCCGGCGTCCGTGGACGTGAACATCCAGTAAGCAGGCCGTCCGGTGTGTCTTTGGTTAAAGACATTCTGAACACCTGCACGAGCTACCACTACTTATTTCAAGGCAGCGGAGAAACAAACCAATGAGTGAAACCAAGATCAAGGGGATTCTGGGCACCAAGCTCGGCATGACCCAGGTCTTCGACGAGGACAACCGGGTCGTTCCGGTCACCGTCGTTGAAGCCGGGCCCTGTGTCGTCACCCAGATCCGGACCGTTGAAAAGGACGGCTACTCGGCCATCCAGATCGCGTTCGGCGACATCGACCCCCGCAAGGTCAAAAAACCGCAGACCGGCCACTTCAAGGCCGCGGGTGTTACCCCGCGCCGCCACAGCGCCGAGATCCGCATGGACGATGTGTCCGACTATGAAGTCGGCCAGGACGTCACCGTCGACATCTTCGACGGCATCGAATTCGTCGACGTCACCGGCACCACCAAGGGCAAAGGCTACGCGGGCGCCATGAAGCGCCACGGCTTCGCCGGCCAGGGTGCCGCCCACGGTAACCAGGCCGCCCACCGCCGCGTCGGCGGCATCGGCGCCTGCGCCACCCCGGGCCGTGTCTTCAAGGGCACCCGGATGGCGGGCCGCATGGGTAACGACCGGGTCACCACCCAGAACCTGAAAATCCAGAAGATCGACGCCGAGTCCAATCTGCTGCTCATCAAGGGAGCCATCCCCGGTGTGCGCGGCGGACTCGTCACCGTCAAAACCGCAGTGAAGGGCGGTGCACACGCATGAGCAACCTGACTCTCGATGTACTGACCGCCGACGGCCAGACCAACGGCACCGTGGAACTCCCGGCCGAGATTTTCGACCGTGAAGCCTCCATCGCGCTGATCCACCAGGTCGTCAACGCCCAGCTGGCCGCCAAGCGCCAGGGCACCCACGCCACCAAAACCCGCGCCATGGTCTCCGGCGGCGGCAAAAAGCCGTTCCGCCAGAAGGGCACCGGCCGCGCCCGCCAGGGTTCGATCCGCGCCCCGCACTTCGCGGGCGGCGGCATCTCCCACGGCCCGCAGCCGCGTGACTACGCCCAGCGCACCCCGAAGAAAATGAAGGCCGCCGCCCTGCGTGGCGCGCTGACCGACCGGGCACGCCACGAGCGTATCCACGTTGTCGAGGAACTGGTCTCCGGCCAGACCCCGTCGACCAAGGCCGCCAAGAAGCTCCTGTCGACCATCTCGGAGCGCAAATCCATCCTGGTCGTTCTTCCCCGCGAAGATGTCGCCAGCTGGAAGTCGGCCCGCAACCTGGACAACGTGTCGCTGATCACCGAAGACCAGCTCAACACCTTCGATGTCCTGAAAAGCGACGACATCGTGTTCTCTGTCGCGGCGCTGAACACCTTCATCGACCGTGCCACCGGCAGGGAGGGAAAATAAATGACATTCAACGCCCGTGACATCATCATCGCGCCGGTCGTTTCGGAGAAATCCTACGGCCTCATGGAGCAGCTGACCTACGTCTTCTACGTCCGCACGGACGCCCACAAGACGGAGATCAAGCAGGCTGTCGAAGAAATCTTCGGCGTGCGTGTGGCTTCCGTGAACACCGCCAACCGCAAGGGCAAGCGCAAGCGCACCCGCTTCGGCTACGGCCAGCGCAAGGCCACCAAGCGCGCCTACGTCACTCTTGCCGACGGCAGCGACCCCATCGACATTTTCGGCGGCTCTGCCGGTTAAGGGATGACCCCCTTACCCGCCAGATACCGAACCGTTAAAGGGAGTTTTTAAACACTATGGCTATCAGAAAGTACAAGCCGACAACCCCCGGTCGCCGCGCCTCTTCTGTGTCGATGTTCGAGGAAATCACTCGTTCCACACCTGAGAAGAGCCTGCTGCGCCCGCTGCACAAGACCGGTGGACGCAACGTCCACGGTCACATCACCACCCGCCACAAGGGTGGTGGCCACAAGCGCAAGTACCGTGTCATCGACTTCAAGCGTCGGGACAAGGACGGCGTGCCGGCCAAGGTCGCCCACATCGAATACGACCCGAACCGCACCGCCAACATCGCGCTGCTGCACTACGCCGACGGTGAGAAGCGCTACATCATCGCGCCGAAGAACCTGGTGCAGGGTGCCACCGTTGAATCCGGTGCCACCGCCGACATCAAGCCCGGCAACAACCTGCCGCTGCGCAACATCCCGGCCGGTGCCACCGTGCACTGCGTCGAGCTGCGCCCCGGTGGCGGAGCCAAACTGGCCCGTTCCGCCGGTGCCTCCATCCAGCTTCTGGGTAAAGAAGGCAAATACGCCGTGCTGCGTATGCCCTCCTCGGAAATCCGCCGCGTCGACATCCGCTGCCGCGCGACCGTGGGTGAGGTCGGCAACGCCGACCAGATCAACATCCGCTGGGGCAAAGCCGGCCGCATGCGCTGGAAGGGCGTCCGCCCGACCGTGCGTGGTGTCGTGATGAACCCCGTCGACCACCCGCACGGTGGTGGCGAGGGCAAGACCTCCGGTGGTCGCCACCCGGTCAGCCCGTGGGGCACCCCCGAGGGCCGCACCCGCAAGCCCAACCGTCCGAGCGACAAGATGATTGTCCGCCGCCGCCGTTCCAACAAGTCCAAGAAACGCTAGAGGAGGGAATAGATAAATGCCTCGCAGCCTCAAAAAAGGCCCCTTCGTTGACGAGCACCTCCTCGCTAAGGTGGACGCTCAAAACGAAAAGGGAACCAAGCAGGTTATCAAAACCTGGTCCCGCCGCTCCACAATCCTCCCCGATTTCATCGGCCACACCTTCGCCGTCCACGACGGTCGCAAGCACGTGCCGGTGTTCGTGGACGATTCGATGGTCGGCCACAAACTGGGCGAATTCGCCCCGACCAAGACCTTCAAGGGTCACATCAAGGACGACAAGAAGAAGGGCAGGCGATAAACCATGAGTGAAGACACCATCACCTCGGCGAAAGCCGTCGCCCGGTTCATCCGCGTCACCCCCTTCAAGGCCCGCCGCGTGCTCGATCTGGTCCGCGGCAAGTCCCTCGACGAAGCACTGGCCATCCTGAAGTACGCCCCGCAGGCTGCTTCCGAGCCGGTTGCCAAGGTTGTGCAGTCCGCCGCCGCGAACGCCGAAAACAACTTCGGTCTCAACCGCGACAAACTGTTCATCTCCGAGGCTTACGCCGACGAAGGTCCGACCATGCGTCGGTTCCGCCCCCGCGCCCAGGGCCGTGCATTCCACGTCCGCAAGCGCACCAGCCACATCACCGTTGTGGTCTCCGAGAAGGGAAGTGACAACTAGTGGGCCAGAAAATCCATCCCCACGGCCTCCGGCTCGGCATCACCTCGGACTGGAAGTCCCGCTGGTACGCCGACAAGAACTACGCCGACTACCTGGCTGAAGACATCAAGATCCGCGAGTTCCTCTCCAAGGGACTCAACCGCGCGGGTATCGCCGATGTCGTCATCGAGCGCACCCGTGACCGCGTGCGTGTGGACATCCACACCGCCCGTCCCGGGATCGTGATCGGCCGCCGCGGCTCCGAGGCTGACCGCATCCGCGGTGAGCTGGAGAAGCTGACCGGCAAGCAGGTCGCGCTCAATATCCTGGAAGTCAAAAACATTGACGCCAATGCCCAGCTGGTGGCCCAGTCCATCGCCGAGCAGCTGACCAACCGCGTGGCTTTCCGCCGTGCGATGCGTAAGGCCATCCAGTCCGCGATGCGCCAGCCGCAGGTCAAAGGCATCAAGATCATGTGTGCCGGTCGTCTCGGCGGCGCGGAAATGTCGCGCACCGAGCGTTACCACGAGGGACGCGTCCCGCTGCACACGCTTCGCGCCGAAATCGACTACGGCACCTACGAAGCCCACACCACCTTCGGACGCATCGGCGTCAAGGTGTGGATCTACAAAGGTGACGTCGTCGGCGGCAAGCGCGAGTCCGAGATGAACGCTCCGGCGGAGCGTCGCGGCGGCCCCCGCCGTGGCGAGCGCCCGCGCCGCGGCGGCCAGCGCCGCCAGCGCGCTGAGCAGAAGCAGGAGGGCTAACAACCATGCTTATCCCCAAGCGCGTCAAATACCGTCGCCAGCACCGCCCGCACCGTCGTGGCGTGTCCAAGGGCGGAAACAAGGTCACCTTCGGTGATTTCGGCATCCAGGCTCTCGAGCCGGCCTACGTCACCAACCGTCAGATCGAAGCCGCCCGTATCGCCATCAACCGCCACGTCAAGCGTGGTGGCAAGGTGTGGATCAACATCTTCCCGGACCGTCCCCTGACCCAGAAGCCGCTCGGCGTGCGTATGGGTTCCGGTAAAGGCCCGGTCGAAAAGTGGGTCGCCAACGTGCGCCCCGGCAGAGTCCTGTTCGAGATGAGCTACCCCAACGAAGAGGTCGCCATCGAGGCGCTGCGCCGCGCAGCCCAGAAACTGCCCTGCAAGGTCCGCATCATCAGGAAGGAGGATCAGCTCTAAATGGCAACAGGAATTCCCGCACACGAGCTCCGCGAACTGAACGCGGAAGAGCTTGACCAGCGTCTTCAGGAAGCCAAGGAGGAGCTGTTCAACCTCCGCTTCCAGATGGCGACCGGTCAGCTGTCCAACAACCGCAGGCTCCGCGTCGTCAAGCGTGACATCGCCCGTATCTACACGGTGATCCGCGAACGCGAACTCGGCCTGTCCGTCGTCCCCGGAGCGGAGGTATAACCCATGAGCGAAACCACAGAAAATCAGCGTGGTGCCCGTAAACGCCGCACCGGCTACGTCGTTTCCACGAAGATGTCCAAAACCATCGTCGTGGAGCTCGAAGACCGTCGTCAGCACTCCCTGTACGGCAAGACGATCCGCACCAACAAGCGGGTCAAAGCCCACGATGAGCAGGAAATCGCCGGTATCGGCGACCGTGTCATCATCGAAGAGACCCGGCCGCTGTCGAAAGACAAGCACCACCGTCTCGTCGAAATCGCGGAGAAGGCCCGTTAAAGCCACTCTCTGGCGGTAAACGACACCACCACAAGCACCCTTCACCCACCCCGCCACGGGATGGGCGAAGGGTGTTTTTCTTTTTCCCGGCAGGCGGTTTACGCTGGTGGGTTGTGTCCCAAGATAAAATCCTGCTCTACTACCGTTTCACCCCGCTGGCCGATCCGACGTCCATTATGCTGTGGCAGAAATCGCTGTGCGCCCGCCTGAACCTGAAAGGCCGCATCCTGGTGTCCACGCACGGCATCAACGGCACCGTCGGCGGGGATGTGAAAGACATCAAGCGCTACATGAAACAGATGCGCAAATACCCGCCGTTTGCCGACATCGATTTCAAATCCTCAGACGGCTCGGCCGACGATTTTCCCCGCCTGATGGTCAAAGTCCGGGACGAGATCGTCGCCTTCGGCGCCCCGGAGGAGCTTGAAGTCGACGGCAACGGGGTGGTCGACGGCGGTATTCACCTCACCCCGCAGCAGCTGCATGCACTGGTCGAGGAAAAAGGCGACGAAGTGGTGTTTTTCGACGGACGCAACGCCCGCGAGGCGGAGATCGGCAAATTCCGGGGCGCGATTGTCCCCGATGTGGAGACCACCCGGGATTTCCTGAAGGAACTCGAATCCGGCAAATACGACCGTCTGAAAGATAAACCGGTGGTGACCTACTGCACCGGTGGGATCCGCTGTGAGGTGCTCACCTCGTTGATGAAACACCGCGGTTTCAACGAGGTCTACCAGCTTGACGGCGGGATCGTGAAATACGGGGAGGCCTTCGGCAACGAAGGCCTGTGGGAAGGCTCGGTCTTCGTCTTCGACAAACGCATGCACCTGGAATTTCCCGGTGAAGCCAAGCAGCTCGGGCACTGTTTCAACTGCGGGCAGGAAACCAACATGTTCCGCAACACCCGCGGCGATGGCGGCCGGGAATTGAAACTCATCTGCGACGACTGCGCCCCCGAACTCGAGTGGCGCTAGAACAAGCCGGACAGCCGGGGCACTAGTTGTCGGCATCCCCGTCGGAGAGCACCATCACATTGTCGGGGCTGAATCTGATCCCGGCCACCCGCAGCGCCTCGACGACAGCCAGGATCGCCTGGTCGAGGGCGGTGACTGTTTCGAACTGGGTGGAACCGGACCAGAAACGCACCTCCATGGTGGCCATGCCGTCGCCGACCTGGCGCAGCACCGCCAGCGGGGCCGGGTCGTCGAGAACCTCCGGGACCGGGCCGAGTGCCGCCACGGCAAGATCGCGGGCCGTGCGGAACTGTTCCGGGTCCCGGATTTTGACGGTGAAAGCAGTGCGCACAGCCGGGTTTTCGGTTTGCACGGTCACCACTGATTCGTGCAGCAGACCATTGGGGATCAGCACCTGGCGGCCGTCGAAGGTGTTGACGGTGGTGCGCGAGAGTTCGATATTGGTGATGGTGCCCGCCACATCATTCATCCGGATCTGGTCCCCCACCACCGGGGTTTGCCGCCACAGGATCACCAGCCCGGCGAACATGTTGCCCAGCACCGTCTGGAAGGCGATACCGGCGGCAATGGAGACCACGCCCAGTCCACCGACCAGGTTGACCGGTTTGATGGAGGGGAAAACGTAGGCCAGCGCGACCGCCGTGCCGAGCAGCACAATCGCCCACTGGGCCAGCTGGGCGAGGATCCGCGCCGAGGAGTCGCTGCGTTTGACCCACACGGACAACACCCATTGCACCACCACCCGCACACCCCAGGCGATGAGCACCGAAAAAAGCAGGATCAACAGCCCGTAGCCCACCCCGGTCCAGCTCAATTTTCTGACGGTGTCGGTGACCTGTTCCACCGGAGTCGGGTTCTGCTGCAGGAAAATCAACGGTGCCATAGCCTCTTACCGTATCCGTCGCCCGGCCAGGCACGCCACCAGTGCCACACAGGCGCAGCCTGTCATCACCCACGCCATACCGGCGACAGGATCCTCCCACAGGCCGAGCAGCGGCGCCAGCACGGCGGCGACAAGAAATTGGGTGGCACCGGCCAGCCCGGACCCTGCCCCGGTGTGACGGCCTGCCAGGCTGGCCAGAGCCAGGGCGGTGGCATTTCCCAGGATGACTCCCGCCGCCAGTGAGACCACCGCCACGCATCCGAGCACCACCGCCACCAAGTCGCCGGCGACAGTGGTGAAAGCCAGCAGCACCACGGCGGCGGCCACACTGGCCGACAGGGCCGACAGCAGCAGCCGCTGCGGACCGATGCGGTTGACCGCCACCGCCGACAGGGCCGACCCGGCCACAATCAGCAGCGCGTTGACGGCGAAAACCACCGCATAGCCGCCGGGGGAGAAGCCGAAGGCGTTCTGCATGACGAACGGGGAGGCCGCAATCCAGCTGAACAGCACCCCGAAGCCGATGCCGAAACTTGTGGTGTAGGCGACAAAGCCGCGGTTTGTCAGGCAGAAAGCAAACCCGTCGGTCAACCCGGCAAGCCCGGTGCCGCTTCTGTTGTCCGGCGGCAGGGTTTCGGGCACCACCGTGACCGCCAGCAGCAGGCCGACGGCGTTGATGGCCGCCAGCACCACGAAAATGCCCCGCCAGCCGATATGGGGTGTGGCGAATCCGCCGATCAACGGGGCGATCACCGGCGCCAGCCCCTGGATGGCCATCAGCGCCGACAACGCCGAGGCCGCAGCCGTTCCGGTGACCACATCCGGTATCACCGCCCGGGCGACCACCACCCCGGCCCCGCCGGCCAGGCCGGACAACGCCCGGAAAGCAATCAGTGTCCCCACCCCGCCGGCGGCGGCGCAGCCGAAGGATCCGAGCATGAACACCGCCACGGAAACAATGAGCACGCTTTTCCTGCCCACCAGGTCACTGACCGGACCGGCGACAAGCTGGCCGAGGCCCATGCCGATCATGAATGCCGACATGGTCAGCTGCACCACAGGGGCGGTGGTGTGCAGATGGTCCACCATTCCGGCAAGGGAGGGCAGATACATATCGGTGCCCAGCGGCCCGGCGGCCGACAACAGGGCCAGCGCAGCCAAAAGCGGCCAGCCCACAGCCGGTCCGGGACCCTGTGCGGTAGTTGTCCGCGGCATCTGGCAACCACACCCCCTGACAAAGGAAAACCGTTGAAAACACCCCGGCGAACAACCGCTGCCGCCGGTGGCTGACACCGCCGCCACGGCGACCGGTATCGTTAATGGGCAAAGCCCCGTCACACTTTATCCGCAACCCAGACAAAAAGGTGGTTCGATTCCCGTTTCCGACATATCGCATCCCCGTTTGACCAACAGCCGCCTGCACCAGTGGGCGGCATCGAAAAATCTGTCCTCCGCGACGACCTCCACAGGCAGTGTGGTCATTGCCTTCAACCGGGTCACTGTGTCGCTGAAACAGGAAGGCACCACATTCCGGGTGTTCGCCGTCTGGCGGGCGACACCACGCAGGCCGGAGCAGATCACAGCTTTGCGCGCCGCCGCCAACGACATCAACAGCCGCCGGCTGGAGCCGAAAGCCTATGTCATCGACGAGCAGAAAATGTTCGTCATGGAGTCGGTGACCTACAGCGGCGACGGGATGACCGACCAGCAGCTCGACAGTTTCCTGGTGGGGGTTTTCTCTGCTGTGTTCAGCTGCACCGACCAGTTGGACAACGATTTTCCCGACCTTTCAGCCCCAGGGGACACCACCGATGACTGACCCGATCAACGACCAATCCACCACAGTCACACCGCTGTCCTGGCCCCGCATGATGGCGCTTGTCACCGCCTTCGGTTTCGAGGGAAACGATACGGAGGACAACCGTTTCTACGCCTTCGTCAACGGTGCCCCGCTGCGTTTCGACGGCACCACAGCCCCGGATGCGCTGCTGGTCAACACCACACTGTTCGACTACCAGCTGCCGGTCGACCGCTGTGACGAGGTGCTGGCGTTTGTCAACGGGTTCAACGCCACAACCTATTACGTGCATGCCGCGGCCGTGACCGACCACGCCGACGGCACGGTCACGGCGGTCGCCGACTGCCCGATTTTCGCCCCGGCCGGGCTTGATGATCTACAGCTGCAGGAAATGATGGAACGCGCCATCACCGGCTGCGTGGAATTCGCCGGCCGCTACTGCACCCATTTCGGCTTCACCGATCCGACGGCCGCAGCCCGCGCCGCCCAGTCCAAGGAGTAACAAAGCCATGTCCCAACCGGACATCACCGTCGAACGCATCGACACACTATTGACCAGCAGGGGGGTTGAGACCCTCAACAAAGACAATGAGGTTTGTTTGTTCGGCCTGCCGGACATCGCCGTCGAAGTCACCGTCAACAACGGGATCCTGCGCTTCGCCGGGCTGTGGAACCGGCAGATCCCCGACGGCGGCTCATTCGAGAAAGCGGCCCGGAAAATCAACGAATTCAACGGCAGCCACCTGGCCCCGAAAATCGTGGCCAGCGCCAAGCTGAAGGGCATTATTCTCGAGCACGCCCACCCGGCGGCCACCGGCGCCACCGATGAGCAGCTGGCGGCCCTGACCCAGGTGATCATCCAGACTTTTGATGGCGCCCGCAGTGAACTGGACAGCCTGTTCGACGGCCTGGTCGTCGAGCGTTCCCGGGAGGACAACGACAAGTGAGCGACAACAGCGAAAAAACCACCCCCACCGACACCATCCGTCCGGTGACGGCCACCCGCATCAAAGCGGTGCTGGCCGCCGCCGGTGTTGATGCGCGCACCCAGGGCGACGACACCGCAACCCTCTACACCCTCATCGAGGGGCACCCCTACCGTTTCGACACCACCCAGGCGCATGTGCTCTACACGGTGTCCTCGCAACTGCCCGACCATGCGCTTGCCGCCGACCGCTTCGACGACGTTCTGGCGTGGGTGACCTTCGCCAATGAGGCAACCGAACTGGTGCAGGTATCGGCCACCGTGTTCCCCGAGCACGGGGTGGTGCTCAGCATCGATGTGCCGGTGTTCGTGCCCGGCGGTGTCACCGACGAGCAGCTCACCGATTCCTGCTACATGGCCATCGCCGGAATCCGGGCGGTCATCAACTCCTTCATCGAGGTCTTTTTCCCCGGGCAGGCGGACAAAGGGCAGCAACCCGGCTCCGGAAGCTGACCTTTTGTACCGGCCGTGACAGCCACCGGCCCGGCC
>NZ_JAFLEQ010000008.1:377329-383782 GCF_017307055.1 Corynebacterium mendelii
TGGCCTGTGGCCGCGGCACACCCGGGACAGGCGGCAGTGTGATGGCAGCATCCACAACCCGGTGCGGTGGTGCCGTGCGCATTGTGGATAACCGGGCGTTGACGCTGGGGATAAAGCTGTGGAAAAACCTCGCCCCACCTACCCGGGGGAGGCTGCCGGCGGTGGTGCGGGAGCTGTCGCGGGTGCAGCGGGCGGGAGAATCATCGGCGGGGGTGGTGAGACAACACTCTTTCCTGTGGGGTGGAAGATTATTCCCGCAGGCAGTGGAATTTGTTAAAGCCTGTGGGAAATGTTTGCGCAGGTGGCTTGGGCGGGGGTGGCCAGGGGGCGGTATCGGTGGATCGGGCCACCTGGCACACATGCCGTGTGCCCGCGGTGTGGACTGTGGGGGTGGGGTGTGGATAACCGGTGGCCGTGCCGTGGAATCCGGCCGGTGCCGCTGTCCCGGCCGACAGGCCGGGGCCGAAAAAATTGACCGCCCGGAGGGCAAGGTCAGCAGGGCGCCCGGCTACGCTGGGGGCACCAATACAGTGGCCCTGCGATACCTGCTCGGGCGGGGCAGAAAACGGCGCAACAACACACTGAGGATTTCAACCGTGGTGACCGACGAGCTTTTCCGCCTCCGCGACGTTGTCGTCGGCGGGATCATCGATATCAGTGATCTGGTGATCACCGCCGGGGTGAGTTGTGTCACCGGTGGTTCCGGGGCCGGGAAGACCACCATGGTGAAACTGCTCAACGGGATGGTCACCCCTGACCGTGGCACCGTCAGCTACCGGGGAACCGATCTTGCCGCCACCGATATTGTCCGGCTGCGCCGGACAGTGGTGATGCTGGGGCAGCACCCGGTGGTGTTCGCCGGAACCATCGCCGACAATGTGCGTATCGGGTGCCGCTGGGCGGGGCACCCTGTTCCCGATGACGGGCAGGTCGGGCAGCTGCTGTGCAGTCTCGGGCTGAAAGTGAATCCGGCCGATGATCCCGGGGGGTTATCCGGCGGGGAAATCCAGCGCCTGTGCCTGGCACGGGTGCTGGCCATGAACCCGGAGGTGCTGATAGCCGACGAACCCTCCGCCGCCCTGGACGGGTCCTCGGAACAGCTGGTGGCCGGTGCCATCAATCGGTGGCGGCGGGCCACCGGCGCTTCGGTGGTGGTGGTGACCCATTCACCGGCGCTGGTGGAGATGCTGGGTGGGACGACCATCCGGATGGCGGCGGGCACCGTCGTCGGAGAGGATGCGCCATGACTGATGTGGCGGTGCTGTCGCTGTGGCAGCTGGCGGCAGCCTACCTTTTTGTGCTGATCCTTGTGGTGGTGGTCCGGGTGAAAAAACTCGGGCGGGAAAAAGAGATTGTTCTCGCCACTTCACGCATGACCCTGCAGCTGGTGGCGGTGGGCTATCTGCTGGTGTATCTCATCGGCCACCCGTCGCCGTGGCTGACGCTGCTGATTGTGGCCGTGATGGAGGTTTTCGCGGTGCACACCATCAGCAGGCAGACCGCCACTAATTCGGTTGGTCTGACAACAGCCGTGGCCGTTGCGATGGTCGGTGGCACGGGGTGCTGCCTGGCCTGGTTTGTGGTGATGGTGGTGGCCGTTGACCCGTGGTATGAGCCGCGGCATGTCATTCCGCTGGCCGGGATGCTGATCGGAAACTCCATGACCGGGATCACCCTGGGGGTCAACCAGCTGGTCAACGGGATGGCCGATCACCGCCGCGATATCGAGGCCGCACTCATGTTGGGGGCGGTGGCCGAGGATGCCTGCAAACAGGTGCGGGACCGGTCTTTTGACGCGGCGATTATCCCCACCGTCAACTCGATGCTGGGCATGGGGATTGTGTTTTTGCCGGGCATGATGACCGGCCAGATTCTCTCCGGGACCGATCCGCGGCTGGCGGTGGCCTACCAAATTGCCATTGTCCTGGGCATTGCCGGATCCGTGGCGTTGACCGTGGTGATTTTCAACCGGATCGCCTACCGGAGTTTTTTCACCGACCGGGTCCAGCTTGTGCCGTCGCAGAAAGTGACGGCTGCCCCGTGAAACGTTTCCGCGATCTGCCCTACCGCAGTTTCTCTGCCCCGGCTGTGGTGGGCCTGCCCGGGTCACCGCGGACGGGCGCGACGGCATCGCGCGGCTGGTCTGCCGCGGCTGCTGGCTGGTGACAACCACCGGTCTGTCACAGGTGCGGGTCGATGCCTGCGGGAAGTGCCCCGGCTGCGGCAGTTACCGGCGGCACAGTCTCACCGGCCAGACACATCTGCACCGGTATGCCACCGTCAGTTTCGACTGTCCGTCCTGCGGCTGCAGGATGGCGGGCACGGTGACGGCGGTGCCCACCGGGCGGCAGGTGTGGGGGGTATCACCCGGGACCGGCTGCCGCCTGCACTATCTGACCACTGTGCGCGGGCATGTGGTGTGGGCGGTCAACGCCGAACACCTGGACTATCTGATCGACTACATCAGTGCGGGTTTGCGGGAAAAACCCGATGGGATCAGGCATAAAACCGCCTCCCACACGCTGCCGCGGTTTATGACCGCCGCGCGGAACCGCACCGCGGTTGTCACGGCGTTGCGGCGGCTGCGCTCCCAGCAACCGCTTTCCGGGGGTGCGGTAACAGACGTCTGTTATCTTCCGGGCCTGTATCCTCCGCCTTTGTCATGGCGTCCCTCGGGGAGGATATTTCTTGGGGGTGGTGCGGCAGAGCGGAAGGCGGCGCAGGCCGGTGCGTTTTCTACCGGGTGTCCGTGGCGCTGCCGTCACCGGTGCGGTCACTGTCGGGGTTCTCGGGTTCTGTTTGTCTGGTGCCGGTTTCCCCCGCGGTGTCATCGGCTGTGCCGGTGTCTGTGCGGTGGGTCAGCTCATCAACCCAGGCCTGGGCTTTGATGGCTTCTTCCCGGGCGGTGCGTGCCCGGGTGTCGGCTTTGTCGCGCAGTTCCTTGGCTTCCGCCAGTTCCGCCTGCAGTCGGGCGGTGTGCCCGTCGGCGTCGGCGGCGTCGTTCCGGGCGGTGTCGGCTTTGGCCGCCAATTCGGCCCGGTTGGGGGCGTCTGCGGGTATTTCTTCGAGTTCGGCGTCGAATTTCGCGGCTTTGGCATGCAGCTGGCGTGCTTTGGCGGAGGCTTTTTTCACCTTTTCGCCCAATGCCTCCAGCTCGGTTTCCCGGGCCTGTTTCGCATCCTGTGCCCGGCTTGCTTCCTTCGCGGCGAGTTTGGCTTCTTCGGCGGCTTCGGCTTCCTCGTAGGCGCGGGTGGCCCGCTTCAACCGTTCGCTTTGCTCTTCGCCGCTGTCCTTCCGGGCTTTTTCCGCGGCGTCGGCCCGGGCCTGCAGCCGGTCGCGGATGTGTTTCGGGGCGGTGGTGACAATCATCGGCCCGCCGGTGGCCGGGTCGGCGACCACACTGGCGGTGAGATGAAACGTGTCGGTGAGGATCTCCGGGGTGATCACCTCGGCCGGATCCCCTTCGGCGACCAGCCGGCCGTTACCGATGATGACCAGATGGTCGGCGTAGCGCAGCGCCAGGTTGATGTCGGGGATCGACAGCACAATGGTTTTGCCTGCTTCCCGGGTCAGCCGGTGCATCAGGTCAAGAATCTCTATCTGGTGGGACAGATCGCAGTGGGTGGTCGGCTCGTCGAAGACCATGATCCCGGAGTCCTGGGCCAGCACCATCGATATCCACACCCGGCGTTTCTGGTTGCCGGACAGGGTGTCGAGATCTTTGCCGACAAACGCCCCCGCCCCGGTCAGGTTCAGCGCCCGGGCGACTTTTTCTTCGTCGTCGCTGGTCCACTGTTTCAGCCAGCGCTGCCGGGGATGCCGGCCGCGGGCGACAAGATCCGCAACCGCCAGGCCTTCCGGCGCGGTGGGGTACTGCGGCAGGAAAGCCAGCTTGCGGGCCAACTCCCGGCTGCTGAACCGCTCAATGGACACCCCGTCGACCACCACTGACCCCGAGGTGATCGGCAGCAGCCCGCTGATGGCCTTGAACAGGGTGGATTTCCCGGCGCCGTTGGGCCCCAGCACACAGGTGATGCGCTCGGCGGGGACATTGACGTGCATGTCCCTGATGACGGTGCGGTGGCCGTAGCCGACGGTGAGGCTGCGGACTTTCATGCGGTTGGCGGGCCTGACGCTCATGCCGTGGTCCTCTGGTTGGTGCGGATGAGAAAAACAATGAACACACAGCCGCCGACCAGGCCGGTGACCAGGCCGACCGGCGGGCTGCCGGGGATGAGACGGGCCACCAGATCGGCGGCCACCAGCAGCGCCCCGCCGGTGGCGGCCGATGGGGCCAGCGGCGCGGTGGCGGTGTTCGACAGCCGCAGCGCCAGCTGCGGGGCGGCGAAAGCGATGAACATGATCGGCCCGGCGGCGGTGACCGCCACCGCGCACAGGGCCAGCGCAATAACCGTCAGAATGATCCAGGTGCCCCGCACATGCACCCCCAGGCCGTTGGCGGTGGCTTCCCCCAGGGTGATTGCTTTCAGGCGGAACGACAGTGCCAAAAGCACCACCACCGCCACGGCAGTGGCCATGATCACCGGGGTCACCGACTGCCAGGTGCTGCGGGACAAAGAACCGAACATGAAGGTGTGGGCGATGCGGGTGGAGTCGGCGCCGGCCCCCACCAGCACCCAGCGCACCACCGCCTGCATCAGCAGGGTGACACACAGTCCCACACACACCAGCCGGAAGATGTCGAGGCGTTTTTTGCGTGCCAGCCACAGCACAACGGAACCGGCGGCCAGGCACCCGAAAAAACAGGCGGCGGGAACCCCGAACAGGGTGCCCCATCCGCTGCGGCCGACAGCCGAGCCGCCGACTGACGCCACAGTCACGGCGGTGGCCGCCCCGGTTGCGGTGATCCCCAGCACATCGGGGCTGGCCAATGGTTTTCTGGTCAACGACTGGGTGATCGCCCCGGCCAGCGCCAGGGCGGCCCCGACACACAGCGCCCCGATGGAGCGTGGCAGCAGGTAATCGATGACCAGCTGCCGTTGCGCCGCGTCACCCCCGCCGGCCAGGATCGCGATCACCCGGCCGGATGACAGCTGCTGGTCGCCGGTGCCGGCGGCGGCAACGGCCATGACGGCTGCGGCGGCCAGCATGAGCACGGTGACCACGATCGGCTGCGGCCGCCAGACGGTGACCAGCGGACCGGCAACCACACGCGGCCTGCCGGGCACGGATGTTGCCGACACTGTCATGGTGTGACCTGCTTTCGTCCGATTACCAGTGCCAGCGCCAGCGGCGCCCCGGCGAGCACCAGCACCATGGCCGCCGGATAGTCGACGGGATGGGTGATCATCCGTCCCGCGGTATCGGCGGCCAGCCCCAGGCCCGCCCCGCCGAGCGCCGCCAGCGGCACCAGCCACCGGTGGTCGTGGCCGACAAACCGGTACAGCGGATACGCCACCAGCAGACCACCGAAAATCACCGGCCCCGCCGCGGCGGTGGCGATACCGGTCAACACGGCCGCCAGCCCCAGGCCCACCACCCGTGCGGCAGTGACATTGATGCCGCGCTGGGCCGCCACATCATGTCCGGCCGCGATGGCGTTGAGTTGTCTGGCCGACAGTGCCGCAGCCAGGATCACCACCAGCGTTACGGCGGCGATGGTGGCCGCGTCCTGCCGGGTGTAGGCGCCGCTGGGGCGGGCCTGCCAGGCGGAGATCACCACCGACGGCTCATGGCGGGCGACCGCCACCAGTCCGGTGGCCGCCGCCGACACCAGCGCCACCCCCAGCCCGCCGACCACCAGGGACAGCGGATGATACGAGTTGGCCCCCAGCGACATCAGCCACACCACACCCAGCAGGGCCACGCCCGCCGCGGCCGCGGCCACCCCCATCGCCGCGGGCACCGGAAGCACCCCGCACCAGGCGGCGGTGACCGCCACCGCGCAGCCGGCGGCGGGACTGGTTCCCACCAGCCCCGGGTCGGCGAGAATATTTCCGGTGTGGCAGCTCATAAGCAGCCCGGCCACGCCGAGCGCCGCCCCGGCGGCCGCCGCCACCACGGTGCGCGGCAGCGTGTAGGCGGCCACCGCCGACGGGCCGGATCCCTGTGTTCCGGCCACCACGGACGAAAGGTTGGCCACCGCATCGGCCCCGGAGACCGTCAGCGACGACACCACTGCGGCCGCGGCCGCGGCGCACAGCAGGATCAGTGCCGCCACGAGCGGGCGGCGGCCGGGACGGGGCCGACTGCCACCGGCGAGCGCCGCCGGGGGGCCGGCACTGGTGCGTCGGCTGCCGCGTGCCGTGCGGCTGGACCGGGAAAAGCTCATGGGTTCGCCCCGCAGAAAATATTCGGTGGGAAAACGTGACAAAAAAATTCACGCGGAAAAAAGAAGGAAACAACACCAACCGGGAGCGGGGCGCAGCACCAACACCAGCTGTCGCCGCACCCGCCGGTTAACCACTCACCTTAGACCCGCCGGCCCGCCGG
>NZ_JAFLEQ010000008.1:383817-457478 GCF_017307055.1 Corynebacterium mendelii
GGGGCCGGTGGCCGGGGGGTGTCCGCGGTGCTGGTGATGGTGGCCTGGAGCGAGGGCATTGCGGTGGTGGCGGTGGGTTGGGAGCCGCCGCCGGTGGTGACCGCCTTACTGATCCGCGGCACCAGGTTGTCCATCAGCCAGGCGATAGTAAGCACCGAGGGATGCTCCAGGGCGACAATGGTGTCCGGATCCTGGAAGGCGATGAAACATCCCCGCGCCACCGGCGGCAGTGCGGTGAAGAAAGGATTGTTTTCGGTGTGCCCGCGCATTTCATCGTTGGAAAACCAGGTCAACAGACAATCCGGGGACATCCCGCCGAGCTGGTCAAAGGGCAGCAGCACCGAATACGGAGGATCGATATCCGTGTGCCCGGCCACAATGCCCGCTGAAGTGTCGGCGACCTCAACGGTGGTGGTCACCGGCGGGGAGGAGGATGCCGGCGCCTGGCCGGAGATCTCCGGGGCGGGTTCATTTCCCTCCGCCGGGGCATGCGGATAGGGGGACGGCCCCGGTTCGGCGATCGGTGAAAAACCGAGGGCGGCAAGCAGCTGGACGGTCGGATCCCGGTCGAAGTAGACACGCAGTCCGTCGGCGTTGCCCACGGAGGTGAACGCCGCCGTTTTACCGGCGAATTCGGGGTGGTTGTCCCGGGCGGCGGTGAGTTTGTCCTCCGTGTCGCGGATGAGTTTGTCGGCCTGCTTCTGCTTGCCCATCACCGCCCCGATAATCCGGGTGGTTTCCCGCCACCCGGTCTGCGCTGTCTTGTTCGGGTGGGCGACAGTCGGGGCGATCCGGGACAGGGTGCGGTACTGGTCCTCGTGCAGGGGAACCCCGACGGCGAAAATCACATCGGGTTTCAGGTCGCTGATCTTGTCGTAGGGCAGCGAGCCGTCGACTTCCTGCAGCAGATCCGGTTTCTGGATCGACAGGCTGTTGTCCATCCACGGGGTGATAGCCGCCCCATTGGTGGTTTTACCGGTCATGTCGGGAATACCCGCCGGGGTGATCCCCAGCGCGACCAGCGCATCGGCGGAAGGCAGCCCGAGGGCCACCGCCCGGTTCGGCTGGCGGTCGATGGTGACTTCACCGAAAGAATTGTGCACCACCATCGGCCACGGTGACTGCTGCGGATCCTGCGGTTGCACCGCCGTGGGCGTCGGGCCGGCATCGGCGTCCCCGCCGACGGTGACCACCCCGCCGAACATGCTGATCGCCGCCCATGCGATGGTGCAGCAGATCACAAACACCGACAGCACCCTGACCAGCAGGCGCGCCCAGCGCCACCACTCGTTGTTGTGCTGGGCGTGCAGCGGCTGATCCGGTTGATGCGGCTGGTCGGACACTGGGGGAAACTCTCCTGGGGCGCAGGCACGGCGGCACCAAACCCGGCGGGGTGCCGGATGGGCCGCAGGGGTGCTTTATCAACAAAAAGTCTATCTCTTTTGCCTGCCCCAAGGCCCCCGGCCACCGGACCCGCCCCCCGGTCACCGGTGCCGCCATGGCCCATGGCAGCGGCCACCGGCCCGCACCACACAGAAAAAAACCGCCGGACAACATCGCGGTGTTGTCCGGCGGGAAAAGCGGGCGGGGCGGATCACTGTCCGCGCCCGGCATTTTTTTGCGTCTGGTGGCCTGTCTCGGGTCTTACCCGGCCACGGCCACGGTGGTGGCTTCAGCGGTGTTTTCGACCTCGGCTGCGGCAAAGCCCGCCGCTCCGGCCAGAAGGGTAAGGGCGGCAATGCCGGCCAGGGCGTTGCGGACAAGTCGGAAGTGGTTGGTATTCATCGTTTTTTCGTCTCCTCGGAATAAAAAGATTAAAGATTAAGCGGTCAAATTCCGCGGGGCCGGTGGCCCTCGGCGGCCGGCAGTCGGTGACGGGCGGTGCGCAACGATCCGACCGTTGGTCGGGTGCGCCCGAAAACAAGCGGACCCATTGATTAAAAAACGACGTTGTCGCCACCCGGTGAAACTGCCTGCAACCTGCAGCTATAAAGTGCAAGAGGAAAAACTAATTGTTTTCCACCCATGATTAGAGCGCTCAAGTTGCGGTATTAACTTAGGGCTAGGATGCTAACTGTTAACCTTTAGTTCGTCAAGCCCTACCCTAAAAAAAGGCTGTGGCCAGCGCAGATTGCTGTGACAGTTGGGGGATACCCACGAGATAAAATGGATTGTAATTGCTGTGTTAACCCGCTGTTAACCTTGTGGTGTCGCGGATGGTTCGGCGGATTGGGGACCTGTTGCTCCGGGGTCCGGGCTGCGGGGGTGGTTTGCGGTGGAGGTCAACCTGTGCTTTAATTTCCTGGCTGTCTGCGCGGGTCGGTTCACCGTGCGTTTCCGAGCGTGAACCGAGACCCTTCGACACCGCGTCACTGACCTGCCGGTTACCGTCCACCTGTTGGATGCGGCACCGGTCCGGTTGTGGTGGCGCATATGTACGGTGTTCGTCGATTGCGGCGGATAACCCCCACACCCCACGGCACATGGTTGCCGGATGTGCGGTTGTCCGGTGTGTTGCGCACGACAGTTGTGTACATCAAGACCGCGTGTGTCCGGGTCGGAAATCCGGCGCACATTGATATCCAGGTCAGGAGACCCATAGTGATTCAGCAGGAATCGCGGCTGCGGGTCGCCGACAACACCGGTGCGAGGGAACTCCTCTGCATCCGTGTCCTCGGCGGTTCCACCCGACGCTTCGCGGGCATCGGCGACGTTATTGTCGCCACCGTGAAGGAAGCAACCCCCGGCGGCAACGTCAAATCCGGCGAAATCGTCAAGGCCGTCATCGTTCGCGCGAAGAAGGAAACCCGTCGTCCCGACGGCTCCTACATTCGTTTCGACGAAAACGCCGCCGTGCTCATCAAGAACGACAACGAGCCGAAGGGCACCCGTATCTTCGGCCCCGTCGCCCGTGAACTCCGCGAAAAGAAGTTCATGAAGATTGTCTCGCTGGCTCCGGAGGTTATCTAAATGAAGATTCACAAGGGCGATACGGTTATCGTCATCTCCGGTCCGGACAAAGGCGCCCGCGGCAAGGTCATTGAGGCCTACCCGAAGCGCGACAAAGTTCTGGTCGAAGGCGTCAACCGCATCAAAAAGCACGTCGCCAACCCCACTCCTGAGCGTGGCGCCCAGTCTGAGGGCATCGTCACCCAGGAAGCGCCGATCCACGTCTCCAACGTGATGATCGTCGACGCGGACGGCAACCCGACCCGTGTCGGCTACCGCACGGATGAGAACGGCAAGCGTGTTCGCATCTCGCGCAAGACCGGGAAGGACATCTAAACAATGAGCGACAACTACACCCCCCGTCTGAAGGCCCGTTACCGCGAGGAAATCCGCAAGACGCTGTCGGATCAGTTCGACTACCACAACGTCATGCAGGTCCCCGGCATCACCAAGATCGTCGTCAACATGGGTGTCGGCGCAGCCGCCCGTGACGCCAAGCTGATCAACGGTGCCCTGGAAGATCTGACCGCGATCACCGGCCAGAAGCCGGAAATCCGCCGGTCCAAGAAGTCGATCGCCAACTTCAAACTGCGTGAGGGTATGCCGATCGGCGCCCGCGTCACCCTGCGTGGCGACCGCATGTGGGAGTTCCTCGACCGTCTGCTGACTGTTGCTCTGCCCCGTATCCGCGACTTCCGCGGCCTGTCGGACAAGCAGTTCGACGGACACGGCAACTACACCTTCGGCCTGACCGAGCAGACCATGTTCTACGAAATCGACGTCGACAAGGTCGATCATGCCCGTGGCATGGACATCACTGTGGTGACCACCGCCACCAACAACGAGGAAGGCCGTGCGCTGCTGCGCGAGCTGGGCTTCCCGTTCAAAAAGGGCGATCAGTCCGAGCACTAAACCACACAGGCACTGAAACCTCAGTCGTCCCGGCGTTTCCGCGGGCGGCCGGGGTTGCACCACACACCCCCGGCGGGAAGACATTTCTTCCCGCCGGGGGTGTGTGCCGTTGTGCGGCACGCCTGTGCCCCGCCGCCCCGGTGCCGGCTGCCGTATCCCGCGGGGGCGGAAAGCGACTACTATTTGACACATGGCTTACCAGACTGCAATTACTTCCCAGGGCACCGCCGACCACGTTTATTTCGAGTTTGATCTGGCCGACGGCGCCGACAAAGACCAGGTGGGTGCAAAGCTTGCGCTTGTCGCCGACACCCCGTTTGTCATGGGGGTGGGCATTGTCATCGGCATCCGCCCCAGCCTGTGGGAGGAGATTGCCCCGGACCCGCAATTTGTGCCGGTGGGGGTGCACGACTTCGCCGAGCCGCTGCGCGGCGCCGGGGACTATGCGATGCCCGCCACCCAGCATGATGTGTGGGTGTGGATCGCAGGCCCGGACCGCTCGCGGGTCTACGACGCCTCCGAGTCGATGCTGCGCACCTTCGAAGGGCTGCTGGTGACCGCCACCGAAACCGCCGGCTGGGTCTATGAATCGAACCGGGATCTCACCGGTTTTGAAGACGGCACCGAAAACCCGGGTGCACTGGCCGCCCCGTCACTGGTGGCTGTACCCGACGGCCAGCCCGGCGCCGGATCGTCGGTGCTTCTCTACCAGCTGTGGGAACACAAACGCGAATGGGAGAAGCTGCACACCCAGGCGCAGGAACGGGTCATTGGGCGCACCAAGACCGATTCGGTGGAGCTGGAAGGCGCGGAGGCCCGGGAATCCTCCCACGCGCAGCGCACCGTCGTCGAGGTCGACGGTGAGGAACAGCACATCTACCGCCACAACACCGCCTACGGCGGGCACCGCAGCCGGGGCACGGTATTTGTCGGATTCTCCTTCGACCAGTGGCGTACCGAGGAAATGCTGCGGCGGATGGCCGGTGCCGATGGCGGCCCCCGGGATGCGCTGACCTATTTCGCCGATGCGGTCACCGGCGGCTGGTACACCTGCCCGTCGGTGGAGGCTTTCCTGGCCATGGCCCCCGACGACGAGGACTAGCCGCCGATGGCGCCGCATCGGGGAGGGTGACCGGCGCCGGGAAAAACCACACGTTTTTGAGCGGGCAGAAAAACACAAGCCGCATCCCGGCTGCCCCGGTGGTGGGTAACCACCGGCAGCCGGGATGCGGCGAATTTTTTGTGCCGGCCCGGATAGTGTCCGGGCCGTGTCGTTGGCGTGGGGCCGGCCGGTTGTGGTGTGTGGGCCTTTCTACAGCGGCGGCTGGATTTCGGGGAAGCCCTCCGAACGGAACAGCTTGTTTTCCATCATCACCAGCCAGGAGAAGTCGGCGATTTTCTCCAGATCCTGCGGCAGGCCGAAAAACAGGGCGGTGGCCATCATGTCGGCGGTCATGCAGTCATCGGCAATGGTCCACACCCCCTGAATGTGATCGACCGGTTCACCGGTGATCGCGGAGATAATGTGGTGCCAGCGGCCGTGCCTGCGCCGGGCCGGTGAACTGGCGGCCAGGGCTTTGTCGCGCAGCTCGATCGAGCCGATGATCATCGTGGTGTTGCGGGGATCCTCCAGCCCGACGGTGATCGGGCCGCCGCGGACTTTCATGTCGCCTGATCCGTCGACCAGCACCGTGTCTTTACCGGTGGAGGCGATGGTGTCATTGACGATATTGAACACCTGGTCGACGGCCAGACCCTTGCCGGCCGCACCGATGTCGATCAGTTCACCGGGCCGGACCGCCAGCACCGGCAGGTGCGCCAGGAAATCATCGTTGGTCGGGGCCGGAACAGAAGTGGCGACATCCTCCCGGGCGAAGTCTTCCAGCCGGTTGGTGGAACCGGTGTAGTCGCCGGTGAAACCGAGGGACGCCAGCGACGAACCGGTCAGCACCGACACGTCGCCGCCGGTGGCGTTGTGCACATCCCGGTAGAGCCGGAACATGTCTTTGGCGTAGCCGGGAATCCGCAGCTGCCCGCCGGTGCGGGACAGTTTCGACACCTCTGAATCATCGTCCCAGCGGGAAAATTCACGGACGAATTCGTCAAGCCAGTGCCGGGAATCGGCGACAGCGTCCTCGAAGCCGGCAACGGCGGTGCCCGACCGGGAGCTCAACGCCCTGCCGCCGAGCCTCAGCCGCGGGTTGACGGCGATGCGCCAGGTGGTGCCGAGGGCGGGAAAAACGGTTTCAGCGTGGGGTGTGTCATTCACGGGCTTTGTCGCGGATGTTGTCGGCCATCTCATTAAAAGATGCGGAAGTCAGCGACGCGCCGCCGACGACGTGGATCCTCACGCTTTCGATCGGGCAGCCGTGGATGGCTTCCGGCAGGGCTGCCGCGAAAGATTTCTGCAGGCCCAGTGAGCGCCGGTTCTCGGTGTCGGGGGTGACGGTGACCTGATCGACGAGACCGTCTTTCAAGGTCACGTCAGCGGAGAACTTCTCCTCCATGACATGGGTCATGTAGGAGCCTTCCTCATGGTAGGTGCCGTCTGTATAGGTCGCTTCATTGGCGGTGGCGCCCTCGATATTGCACACACCAGCCCCGAAGTCCTCGTAGGCGCCCGACTCGGATGAGGAACATCCGGCAAGCACCATCATCACCGGCGCGGTGGAGGCGGTCAGGGCTGCGGCTTTCAGCCACACGGGGGGTTTACGCTGTGTCGTCACGAAAATATTGTCCAACCGTTTGTCTTGTCGGTGCAGTGCTGATGGCCTGCCCGGGACCGGGCGGGCCGCATCACCGGGGAGTGCGGTACGCGGCGGGGGCCGGGGAAAGCATCCCCGACCCGGTCACCCAACGATCATAGCCTTTTCCCCGGTGGCGTGACCTGCCGGGTGGCGGGGGCCAGGAGCGGCGGCGGGTGGAGCCGCTGTTGACGTTGGGGCGGCAAGCAGCAACGATGGTGTCACCGGATGTTTCCGGCAGACGGGCGCCCCGCCCGCCGGGTACCCCGGTGCGGTAGTGCCCCCGCGCCTTTCGGGGCCGTGCACAGGAAGACAAACAGGAAAAGAAGTTGAACATGCCAGCGACGACAACCCCCGTCGACCACCCGGCCACCGCCACCCATTTCAACCGGAAGGACACCGACCCGGATTTTGCCTTCGCCCTGACAAGTTTCGCGGCGGTGGTGGCCACCATCGCCATCGGCCTGGTGGTGCTGGGCCTGCCGCTGCTCGCGGTGATGATGGTGGCCCTGGCGGAGACTGTGGTGGCCGCTGCAATCCACGGGCTGAAAAACGGCACCGCCGTCGGGCTGATCGCCCGCCAGATAGTCACGGCGGCCTGGCGGTCGGTGTGGTCGGCCAAACAGGCGCTGGTTATTTTCGTGCTGATCGGGGCCATGATCGCGGCCCTGATTGCCGCCGGAACCGTGGCGACACTGATCAATCTCGGGGTGAGTCTGGTCAGCCCCGCCTGGTTTTTGCCGGCCGGGCTTATTTTGTGCTCGATGATGTCGGTGGCCACCGGCACCGCCTGGGGTACGGTCGGTACCGCCGGTGTGGTGCTCATGGGGGTGGGGGCCGCCATGGGCCTGCCCCTGCCGCTGGTCGCCGGGGTTATTGTCTCCGGGGCGTGTTTCGGCGACAAAATGTCACCGGTGTCGGATACCACCAATCTGGCGGCGATGAGTTCACGCACCGATGTCTACCGGCACATCCGCTCGATGATGTCGACCACCATCCCCACCTACATCATTGTGCTGGCCGCCTTCACCGTTGTCGGCTATCTCATTGCCCCTCCGGCGCTGCCGGCCGGACAACTGGACGGCATCTCGACCGCCCTGGCCGGCGTCTATGACATGGGGTGGCTGGCGGTGGTGCCGATCATCGTGTTGATCGTGCTGTCGGCGCTGCGGGTTCCGGCGATACCGACAATGCTGCTGTCGACGGTGGTGGCGGTCATTGTCGCCGTGACCGTCCAGGGTGCCCAGCCGGCCGGTGTGCTGCACGCACTGTGGCACGGCGGCGGGGCCGCCACGGGGATTGAATCACTGGACGGGCTGCTGTCCCGCGGTGGGGTGGTGAGCATGTGGTTCACCATGAAGCTGTCGCTGGTGGCCCTGTCACTGGGCGGTATCCTGCTGCATTTCGGTTTCATGCGGTCACTGATCGCCGGTATTTTGGCCCGGGTGCGCCGCCGCGGATCCCTGATCTCGTCGTCGATCGCGGCAGCCCTGGTGGGAAACCTCGGCATGGGGGAGGCCTACCTGTCGATCATTTTGGGCGGGCAGCTGTTCAGTGACGCCTACACCAAAGCCGGTATCGACCGCAGTGTGCTCAGCCGCAGCCTGGAGGAAGGCGCCACATTGACCACGCCGCTGATCCCGTGGACGACCGCCGGCATATTTTTCGCCACCACACTGGGCATACCCACCGTCGACTATCTTCCCTTTGCCTGGCTGAACCTGCTCAACCCGCTCGTCGGCGTCTTGTTCGCCTACCTGGGATGGGGTTTGATGCGCCATTCACGGGTCGGGATGAAAGCCACCGCACGGCTGACCGACGAAGAAATCTAGGCGCACTCCACCTGGATGACACCGGATATACCGCGGCTGACCACAGCCTTTTTCCCGTGGGCGCCGCCCGGCGGGTACGGCGCACACACCACACCCCGCCGCATCCGGCACGGCCCCCGTGAGGGCGGTGCGTGACACGGCGGGGTGGTTTTTTCCCGGCAGATCCGGCGGTGGTGGGGCGGCTGCGGCCGCCGGACCCCGCCGGTCGGGGGATTAGCTGTTGTCTTCGACAACCTTGACGAAACGGGTGACGTAGTCCTGCAGGAAATCGACGGTTTTCTGGGGGGTGATCCGGTCATTGTCGTCGAGGTACTGCGGCGACTGGCCGAGGAAGACCTCCGGCATGCCGGGGGTCGGCATGTCGAAGTAGCTCAAGGTCAGCCGCAGAATCTTCTGCGAGGAGTAGCCGCCCATTTTGCCCACCGAGTGGCTCATGATGCCCAGCGGCAGGTTCTTCCACACCGCATCGTCGGCCGGCTTGGATCCGATGTCGACGACGTTTTTCACGCACGCCGGGATGGCGCGGTTGTTTTCGGCGGTGACGAACAAGACACCGGCGCACTGTTTGATCTTGTTGCGGAAATCGGTGTATTCCTGCGGAACCGGCTTGTCGGCGACGTTCGGATCGTCGTAGTCGCAGTCGTAGAGCGGAAGGTCACGGATTTCAACGATCTCGGCGTTGTAGCCTTCCGGGAACATCTCGAGGACGTTCGTGGCGATCTTGCGGGCGATGGATTCGCGGCGCAGCGAACCGACGATGACGGCGATGTTTTTTGCCATGTCTGAACAAACTCCTTGGGGTGGATGACAGTGTCCACGCCCACCATACCGTGATGCGTACCCTGGTGTACGTAGGGGCGAATAATCCCCTTTCCGCGGGGATGGAACCGGCCGTGCACTGGCCGTTGGGCAACCGGCCGCACACTCTCACAGCCCCGGCAGCACACGGATGGACCCGGTATCAGGCCGCCGGATTCGACGACAGTCCGGCGGTGGCGGCGCGGTCCAGGCGGCCGAAGTTGTAGTAGGCCGCGCAGGCACCCTCCGGGGAGACCATGCAGGTGCCGATCGGGGTGGCCGGGGTGCAGGCGGTGCCGAAGACGCGGCACTGCCACGGCTTGATCCTCCCGGTGAGCACCGAACCGCATTCGCAGGCTTTCGGATCAGCGACCCGGCGGCCGGGAACATCGAAGATTTTCTCGGCATCGAAATCGGCGTACTCCTCCGAGATTCCCATGCCGGAATGCTCCAGCCAGCCCAGGCCGCGCCATTCGAAGGTGTCGCGGATGGTGAAGACTTTCTCCATCAGTTTCAGCGCCGCGTCATTGCCGCCCGTGCGCACCACCCGGGCGTACTGGTTGTCGACCCGGGCTTTGCCTGCCGCCACATCCCCGGAGGTGAACTGGGTGATCAGCATGTCGACGGCCTGCAGGATATCCAGCGGCTCGAAACCGGCCACCGCCACCGGCAGGTTGTAGTTGTCGGGGAGGAAATCGAAGGCGGTGGTGCCGACAATGGTGGACACATGCCCGGGACCGATGAAACCGTCGACCTCGGTTTCCCCGCCGTTGACGATTGCCTCCAGCGGCGGCCGGATGGTCACATGGTTGGAAAACACCGAAAAGTTCGTCACGTTTTTCGCCTTCGCGGTGGCCAGGGTCACCGCCGTTGAGGGGGCGGTGGTTTCAAAACCGACGGCGAAAAACACCACTTTTTTGTCCGGATTGTCCTGCGCCAGTTTCAGCGCATCCAGCGGCGAATAGACAAACTGCACGTCACAGCCGCGGGCGCGGGCGTGCAGCAGGGATTCCTCGGAACCCGGCACCCGCATCATGTCGCCGAAGGTGGCCAGCAAAACATCATCCTGCTGCGCCAGCCACAGCGCATCATCGACCCGCCCCATCGGGATGACACAGACCGGGCAGCCCGGACCGTGCAGGAAATCGATGTTGTCGGGCAGCAGGTTTTCCAGCCCGTAGCGGTAGATGGTGTGGGTGTGCCCGCCGCAGACCTCCATGAACTTCAGATCGCGGTCAAGGTGTGCGGCATCGCGTTCAATGCGGGCCAACAGCTTTTTGGCGACCTCCGGGTCGCGGAACTCGTCGACGTACTTCATGTGTTTTTCCTTGCCGTTGAAAACGTTTTTTAGGGTGCGGATAGCTGTGTCCGGCGGATATGCGTGTGGCGTCAACCGGATGGCGGCCCTCCGGCGGTACCGGTGGCACCCCCGGAGGGCGGGGCTAGTCGATTTCCGAGGACGCGAACTGTTCGACTTCGTCCTCGAAGGTGTCGCCGCCGAGCTGCTGCAACTGTTTCAGGGTGACGGCGGCTTCATCGGCGTCGATGACTGACAGGGCGAAACCGACGTGGATGAGAACCCAGTCGCCTTCCGACAGCTCCTCGGTGATCAAATCGGTCGACACCGAACGGATCACCCCGGAAATCGATACTTTCGCACGGTCGGGTTCCGGTATCTCGACAATTTGGGCGGGTACTCCAAGACACATGGCCGGTGGGTCCTTACGTTGTGCGTGGTGGTTGATGGGGTGGATTTTTTCCACCCAAGCGGAAAAAAGGGGGACAGGTGCCGCCTACCGGGGATCCGGGTGGCGCTGCAAAAGATTGAGTTCCTCGATCGCCGCCAGCGAGGCGCGGGCATCCTCGTCGGTGATCACCGAGTGGGCGAAACCGTTTTGGATGAGCACCCAGTCACCGACCCCGGCGTGCGGGGTGTAGGCCAGACAACAGGTACGCTCCTGGCCCGCCATATCGATGTCGGCCATGGGCAGGGGGCCGTCAGCGCCCTGCACGGCGGTGATTTTCGCCGGAACTCCGACACACATGTGCTCTCCTGGTGGTTGGGGGGTGGTCAGTGTTGCTGCTGGTCAAGATGCACACCCATGGCACCCGGTGGTGCCGAGGTGCACGGCAGGCAGGGATCAGCGGTCCGGATACCCTGCTCGAGGTCTGTTTGTTTTCCGCCGGCGGCCACCGCCCGGGTGAGCATGTCGGCCAGCCACGGTTCGTTTTGCGCGGTTGGGGTGAGAATCCGGCAGCCGGTCAACACGCCGTCTGTGTCCTGTCCGGGTTCCCCGGTGCGGTAGGTGTGCACCAGCAGCCCCCGCGGACCGTCGACCATGCCGACCCCGGTGGTTGTGCGCGGCGAATCCGGGGGACAGTATCTGTCGCCTTCCACCAACTCGTCCGCAGCCAGGCAGGTGGCGATATCGTCGGCCGCTCCCAGCAGCGCCCGTCCGATCGCCGCCCAGGGGGTTGGCTGCCCCGGGTATTGGGCCACCGGACCCACCCGCCAGTGGAAACTGGTGCCGGACAGGGTGATCACCGGCCGCGGGGCCGACGCGCCGGGCACTGTTTCCTCCACCAGCCGGTCAAAGTCGTGGGCTGTCAGCCTGGTCACCGCCCCGGTGGGGGAGGTTATCTCCACAACATCGCCCAGGATCCGCCGGTTGGACTGCTTGTCGGTCAGCCGCACCGAGCCGCCGGTAAATTCCCTCCAACCGTCCGCCGGTTGGGTGGTGGTGGCCGGGAAATCCCGCAGCCGTGCGATCAGCTGGTTGACTTCAGGGATGAGGTCACAGGCCCGGGTGCGGTCAACGGTGCCGGTCACCCCGCCGGGAATGGCCACCGCGGGAAAATGCCCCGGGCAGCCGGCAATCGCCATGGCTTTTTTGCCTATTGCCCGGCAGTCAGCCATCAGCTGCCTGTCGACGGTGAGAAGATGGCGGGCCAGCTGCTCGAGCTGGGAGCCGGCGGCAAGAAGGCTCCGCACCGCCTGTGCGGTGGGGGGAATGGTGCGGTGGCCGAGCATGTCCTCCAATGCTGCGACCCCGGCCAAATGGTGGGCGACCGGGCAAATGCCGCACAGTCTTTTCACCGTGTCCGGGATGGTTGCCACCGGTTTGCCGGTCAGTACCGGATCCAGCCGGGGCAGTCCCGACAGATCGAAATGCGCCGACACCGTGCCATCGGGGTTGTCGCGCCAGACGACCCTGGCTTCGAAGGGGTCGACAAACTGGTCCAGGCTGATTGTCTGTCCGCCCATGTCCCGCGCACCACCCTTCGCTGTCCACACCGGGATGATCCCAGTCTAACTCCCCCCATGTCCCGTATTGAAAGGGCGGCACATGACAGCCACCCGGGATGTGCACTGTCGCTACCTTTTGCCGCCCCCGTCCCGGGGGTGGCACGCACCGCACGGGGTGATCCCCGCGGGTACTGCCGGTCCGGGCATGGTGGGGCCGCATTACACCGTGATCACCCTGCGGGGTGTGATCGCAGCGGGCGGATGCAGCCCCGGCGGTGCGGGGACATGATTCAATGGGATCATGCATGAGCTGGGGCTTCTTTCGGGAGTGGCGGCCGCGGTCAACCGGGCTGCCCGGGGCAGGACCGTCACCGCCGTCAATTTGACTGTCGGTCAACGCTCCGGGGCGGTGGTCAGTGCCCTGGAGGCGGCCTGGCCGCTGGCGCGGTGCGGGCCAAGCGAACACGCCGAATTGAATATCACCAGTGTGGCGGCCACGGTGTTTTGTCCCGGCTGCGACACTGAAGTGCCCATCGACGACTATTTCGCCCTGCAGTGCCCGGACTGCGGCACCCCGACCGCTGATCTTCGGCACGGCCGCGAATTTCTGGTTGATTCCATTGAGGTCGATGTCCCCGACTGACAGGCGCCAGGCCGGAGGGTCCCGGTCGAAAAAACCGGCTGTCAATCACCTGGTCCAGTCAGCCACCAGCCGGGCGGCCTGTTCGGTGGCCGGCACCAGCGCATCGGCGACCACGGGGGAAAGGCCCACCCCCAATTCAGCGCTCTGCGCGACGATCCCGACCACCGCCACCGTATCCGGGCTGTGGCCGGTCAACTGGGCCGCGGCCAACAAGTCCAGCAGGCCGACCTGATGCGGCGACAGTTTCGATTTCACCAGCCGCGGCACCTGGTCGCCGACCAGAACCACCACATCACCCGGCTGCCCGGGGCCGGTCACGGAATCGAGAACCAGCAGCCGTTCGGCGTCACGGATGGTATCCAAAAGCTCGAGGCCGCTGGTTCCGCCATTGACGAACCCGACACCGTTGATGATCTCCGGGGCGATGGTTCCCGGATCCGCCACCTGATCGACCGGTCCCCGTTTGGCGGTCGGCCGCCAGGAATTTTCATCATCCGCCGCATCCAGCCCGGCCGGATTCCCGCCCGCCAGTTTCGTTTTCAGCCGCGCAAGGATCGCCAGTCCCGTCCCGTCATCGCCCATGATGGGGTTGCCGATGCCGAGCACTGTCACCGATGTGTCTGCCACGAAAAGCTCCTTGCACAAACTCTGGAAATCCCCGGCGGAGGGGGCTGCTGACTGGAAGATACCGCCACAGCGGGCCGCATGAAGTGGTTTTCGCTTCCTTCAGTCCCGGAGTGTGATGTGTCGCAATCACACCTGTGATGGGGGATTGGTGAATGGGTTTAGTGTGTCGGATAAGACTTTCCGGTTCCATTCGGGAGCGGGCGCGGTGGTGAATTTTTGCTTTGACAAAAATCGCCGCCGCACACGACAGCACCTGTGTGACCAGCGCAAAGTGGTGGGAACTGCAGTTTTTCGCCACTTTGGGCACCGGTGGGGGGAGGTGGAAAAATTGAACAACAGGTAGCCGGAAGACAAAAAAATACGGGCGTTTTCACTTCGGCTTCCCCTCGGTCGGGGTAGAATCGTGCCCGTTCGTTACTTTCGGCGGACCCCCGGCCGCGGTGATAGGCGGTTGGTGGATTCAAACACCAGTTTTTCTTTATAAGGAGAAAACATGCGACGTGTACTCGCAGTCTGTGCGGCTGCCGCCCTGAGCGTTTCCGCACTCACCGCCTGCAGCGGCTCCGACGACCAGGGGTCCGGCAGCACCGACAGCGGTTCGGGAAGCGCCAACCAGGTTAACGTTGTCACCTGGTGGTCCGCCGGTTCCGAGAAGAAGGGCCTGGAGGCTCTCGTTGAGGTATTCAACGAGCAGCACCCCGACACCGAATTCGTCAATGAGGCGATCTCCGGTGGTTCCGGCGACCAGGCCAAGCAGAAGCTGCAGACGGACCTGGCGGCCAAGAACCCGCCGGACACCTACCAGGCCCACGCCGGTGCCGAGCTGTCCAGTGACATTGCGGCCGGCTACCTGGAGGATGTCTCCGGTCTCTACGACGAGTTCAAACTCCGCGAAGCCTTCCCCGACAGCCTGATCGAGCGTCTGACCGTTGACGGCAAGATCTACTCCGTCCCCTCCAACGTCCACCGCGCCAATGTGGTGTGGGCCAACGTGAAGGTCCTGGAAGAAGCGGGCCTTGATCCCTCCACGCCCGCCGACTCGATCGACGCGTGGATCGAGGACATGCAGAAGATCAAGGACTCCGGCAAGCAGCCGATCACCGTCGGTTCCACCTGGACCCAGCTGCAGCTGCTGGAGACCATCCTCATCGCCGATCTCGGCGCCGATGACTACAACAAGCTGATGGCCGGTGACCTCAGCTGGGATGATGCCGCCGTCACCACTGCTTTCAAGCACTTTGACACCATCATGAACATGACCGACAAGGGCCTGTGGTCCCAGGACTGGGAGCCGGCCATGGCGGGTGTTGTTTCCGAGGATTCCGTCGCCTACAACGTCATGGGTGACTGGGCCGTCGCCGCCTTCGACTCCAGCTCGAAGAAAGCCGGGGAAGACTACGTCTACTTCCCGGTTCCCGGTACCGCCGGTGTCTTCGACTTCCTGGCTGACTCCTTCACCAAGCCGGTGGGCGCCAAGCACCCGGAGGGCACCAACGACTGGCTGAACACCATCTCCTCGAAGGAAGGCCAGATCGCCTTCAACAAGGTCAAGGGATCCATCCCGGCACGCTCCGATCTCACTGATGCGGAGATCGCCGAATTCCCCGAGTACCAGCAGTCCGCCATGAAGGACTTCGGCACCGACACCATCGTCTCGTCGATCGCCCACGGCGCTGCTCTTCCGCTTCCCGTCACCGAGAAGATGAAGAAGGCCATCGGCCAGTACGACTCCGGCGCCATGGATGTCGCTGGTCTGCAGCAAGCCTTCGCTGACGCCGCGAAGTAACTCAAGTTTTTCAACCAACCCCACGCGGCGGCACAGTTCACGCCATCCGGCACGGTGAGAAAAACATGGTTTTTCCAAGCGGGGCTGGGCCTGTCACCGGGTCCGGCCCCGCTGCATGTTTATGCAGGTGTCCTGCCGGGCCGCCGCGGGGAAGGGTCATACCCGACAAACGGGGGACAGGCCTGTGGCAACACACTCGTCTAGCGTGTGTGCGCCTGGGGCCTGCCACTCCGGACAACCCACCACTCCGTGCATCCACCGCCGCCGGCTGACTCCCGCCCGCGGTGACTTGTGGAACGAAAGGCGCGATTATGGCCGGAAAGCCGAAACAAAGAAAACGAAACGGCGGGATCAGACACTGGGGTCCCGGCCTCTTGCTCATCTCCCCATCCCTACTGCTTGTCGGCGTGTTCGTCTACGGCCTGATCGGGGCGAACTTCTGGACGTCGATGCAAAACACCCACACCGCACCACAGGTCTCCGGTGTGGAACCCTCCCACTTCGTCGGGCTGGAGAACTTCTTCCACCTGTTCACCCAGCCTTCCTTCCAAACTTCCCTGTGGCACCTGCTGGTGTTCACGTTCTCATTCCTCGGCGGTACCCTGCTGCTGGGCTTTTTGTGGGCCTGGCTGTTGGAAAAACCGCTCAAAGGTGAAGGGTTCTTCCGGGCGGTGTTCCTGTTTCCCATGGCTGTCAGCTTCATCGCCTCCGGCGTGGTGTGGCGCTGGCTGCTGAGTTCTTCCACCGGGGAACAAGCCACCGGTTTGAACCGTCTGTTCCAGATGGTCGGACTCGATTTCCTGCAGAACCAGTGGACCCAGTCGCTCAAATACGGCATCCTCGCCATCGTCGTTCCGGCTGTGTGGCAGCTGGCGGGCTACGTCATGGCCCTGTTTTTGGCCGGTTTCCGCGGCATCCCCTCTGAGCTGCGGGAAGCCGCCAAAGTCGACGGTGCCACCGAATGGCAGCTCTACCGCCACATCATTTTCCCGCAGCTGACCCCGATTGCCCTGTCGGCTGTGATCATCATCGGGCATATGAGCCTGAAGTCCTTCGACCTGATTATCTCGATCACCTCGAAAGACTGGTTCCAGACCGTGGTCCCGGCCGTTGACATGTACAACTACATGAACGTTCTGGACTACTCCAACTCGGCCGCTGTCGGCGCGATCCTGCTCGTGATCGTGGCCGTTTTGGTCATCCCGTACCTGATCCACGATTCGAGGGAGTCCCGCCGATGACCGCGCCCACCCAACAAGTCCAGGCTCCCAAGCCGGAGCTGAAAAAACGCCGCCGCAACAAAGGTGGCCTGTCGGCCGCCAACCAGTCCACCGGGGTGGGCACAGCGGTGCGCTACGCGCTGCTGATTTTCTCCCTGGCACTGGTCCTGATGCCGGTGTACGTGCTGTTTGTCACCAGCTTCAAAGATCCCTCCCAGGTCTCCCCGTCACGGACCTGGTACCCGCCGACCAGCTTCGATCTGACCAACTGGATCAACGCCTTCAATGACCTGGCGCCCGCCATGGGCCGGTCACTGTCGATGGTGATCCCGGCCGCGATCATCTCGGCGATCCTCGGCTCGATGAACGGATTCGTGCTCTCCCGCTGGCGTTTCCCCGGCGCCAACGTGGTGTTCACCTTCATTTTGTTCGGTATGTTCATCCCCTACCAGGCCGTGATGATCCCGATGACGAAGATGATGGTGTCGATGGGCATCGACAAAGGCATTCCGGTGTTGATCTTCCTGCACGTGGTCTACGGCATCCCGATCACCACCCTGATTTTCCGCAACTACTACGAGTCGATCCCCGAGTCGTTGATTGAAGCGGCCCGGGTGGACGGTGCCGGCATGCTGCGCACCTACTTCTCGGTGGTGCTGCCGATCTCGATTCCGTCGTTTGTCGTGGTGCTCATCTGGCAGTTCACCTCCGCCTGGAATGACTTCCTGTTCGCTCTGTTCTTCGGCGGGTCCTCCCAGCAGGGGCCGGTGACCCTGGCGCTCAATGAGTTGGCCCACGGCTCGATCATGCAGGACTACGGTGCTTCGATGGCCGGTGCACTGATTGCGTCCGTGCCCACCCTGGTGGTCTACATTGCCCTCGGCAAGTACTTCATCGGTGGTCTGATGAGCGGTTCCGTCAAGGGCTAGACGCTTGTTCCGGACCGTGTGAATTCCGCAACAACCACATACTGTTTTCACCTCACCCCACCGGATGGATTCTCCCGCCGGTGGGGTGCGGCATTGTGCGGTTGCCTTCGGCAGATGCAACCAGCCGCAGCACATCGGCAGCCGCCAGTCTGGTTGGAGGTCAACCTTTTCAGTAGGGTTGGGTTTTGAAGCCGGACAAGACTCAGCCCGAATTCCCCTCAAGGAGTGATCCGAGATGAACTTTGATGGACAGTCGCCGCTGATGCCCACTGTCGTGGACGGGATTTTCTCGGTGTTGGCAATTGCCGTGATCATCTTCCACCTGGTGGTCTTTTTCCTTCTTATCAAAGACCGGCGAAGTCTTTCTGACACCATCGTCTTCGGCCTGATTGTGGTTTTGGTACCGCTGGCAGGCCCCGCCGGATATCTGTTCTGGCGCACCCGCCGCGCATCCGCCCTGTAACTGCAGCCGGGAAGCACACATTCCTCCGGATGCTTCGGGCAGTCGGCCGGATCGTGGATGAAAACCGTTACGTATCGTCGGTCGCCAACGTCTTTGAAGGAGATACCAATGCCGAAAAACACCGCTACCGTTGAGTCGCCGGGACTGTGGGACTGGGCGCTTGTCGTAGTAGGCCTGTTCCTTTTGCTCATCGGATTTTCCGTCGCCTTTCCACTGCCCGCACTTGCCGCGATACTGGGTGTGCGGTCAGTGCGCCGTGCTTCGGGACCAGCCCGCAGAAAATGGCTCATCTACACCGTCACCGCGGCTGTTCTGGCAGTGGTGATGTTCACCATCTGGCTGGTGCTGACGCCGTGGGGTCCTGGTGTGCAAAGTCCCTTGGGGACGACCGACTGGACACCGGTGGATCAGCCGGGGTAATCCGGTGTCAGGTGCCACAATGTTTTGAACGTGTGGCCTGCGCAGGCCGCGACGTGACGGGGCCTGGTGCAGGGTCGGGGGCTGCCTTTCCAACGGGTAAACCCACGGACCATGACACCACGGTTGCCGGGGGTGCGAGTGCCGTGGCCCCCACACAGGTATGGCATGCGGGGTTGAGAATAAAAAAGCGGCCCGCCACCGGGGCGGGCCATGTGTGTGGGTTGTGTGCTGCTGGAAGGAAGGTGCGGCTCAGCCGACTTTGGGCGCGTCCAGCGGCTGGGTGCCCCGCCGCAGCCACACACCACCGTTGATCATCGAGGAAATGCCGCCGTGGCGCTCCACGGAGTCGGCGCGCACCGCCAGATAGATGTGGATGATGATGAACACCCAGATGAAGAACATGATCAGGGCGTGGATCAGGCGGAGTCCGGGGATGCCGAACCAGTGCGCTGGGTAGGAGAGAATCCGCCAGAACACGTTGTACTGGTCGTAGAGCCCGTAGATGGCCAGGCCGGTGAAAATCTGCACGATACACAGCCCGTAGATGGCGGTGTACGCCAGCTGCTGCAGCGGATTGTGTGCCAGATACACCGGTCCCTCTTTGTCGATGAACAGGTAGTAGCGGATGGTGCCGATCAAGCCTTTGACGTCTTTTTTGCTCTTCAACGGCCACAGCGACCGCCAGCGCAGCTGCCTGTCGCGGGCCACGAACGCCAACCACACCCGGGTCAGTGCCAGCACGATCCAGCCGAATCCGGCGACGAAGTGGATGAACCGGAACCAGCCCATCAGATAGGGGGTGGGGCCTGCCGGGTCGATCAGCGGCTGCGGCAGGATACCCGGATCCATGATCACGTAGCCGGTGATCGACAACGCCACGATCATCACCAGGTTCAACCAGTGCTGGACGCGGAGCGTGGCCGACCACAGGTTCACCCGCACCCAGGCGTTGGGGTTACCGGCCACTTCCTTCCGCGCCTTGTCGGCTTTCTCAAGTGCCAGGGCCACAAAGCCCTCGACATGGTAGTCACCGACACTGCCGTCGGGCTTGATGTCGGCACTGGCGATGGCCAGACATCTCAAGCCCGTGCGCTCCAGGAATTCGGCACTGCGCAAAAACGGTGCTTTTTCTTCCGACGAGATTTTCGCCTTCGCCATCACCGCATCAATCGGGCCGCGCATGACCATGATGTTCTGCGGCTTCCGGTCGATCTTGAATCCGTGGACGGTGGCCAGGGAGAACCTTCGGTCGGGTCTCGCCGGAGAGAATTCATCCCGTTCAACGGTAATCCGGTGAATATCCGGCCGGTTGGTGGCAAGGGAAGCCGCGATGGCGGTATCGACCGGATCGTCACTGTCAGGCGGGGTACAGGCCGCCATGGCCAGCAGCCTGCCGGAGGTCAATCTGCGGCAGGAATAGGTTTCCGAGACCGTCACCACCCGGTCGGCTGCTCTACGGGGGGTTTCCGGTTGATGGGTGATACTCATGGGGTCACAACCTGGAAGATGTCGTCGCCGTCGGTGTCGGTGACATGCACCGCACACGACATGCACGGGTCGAAGGAGTGGATGGTGCGCAACGGCTCCAAAGGCTGATCCGAGATCGCCAGCGGATGTGTCTTGTCCCCGGCAAGGGCTTCCTCGTAGGGGCCGAGCTGGCCTTTCGGATCGCGTCCGCCGGCCAGCCAGGTGGTGGGCACCACCGCCTGGTAATTTTTGACCTTTTCGTTTTCGATGACGATCCAGTGGGACAGGCATCCGCGGGCCACTTCCATCATGGCGAAGCCCTCGCACTGTTTCGGCCAGGTTTTCGGCGCCCACTTCGAGGAATCGAAGACTTTGTAGTCGCCTTTTTTGATCCCGTCGATAAACCGGGGAAGCAGATCATCGGCCAGTGTTTCCGCTGAGGTCACGCATTCCACGGCGCGGGCGAGTGTCCGGCCGCCGGTGGAGTTGAAGTCCTCCACCCCGATTCCGAGTTTGTCCATGGCCTGGTCGACCAGTTGTTTGGTGCGGGCATGGCCCTGCAGGTAGGTCACCAGCACCCGGGCCACCGGTCCGACCTGGACGGCCCGGCCATCGTAGCGGGGGGCTTTCGACCAGGTGTAGCGCTCATTGTCGCCCAGCCACTCGTACGGCGGTTTCGGGCCGGTGTATTTCGGGGTGGTTTCACCCTTCAGCGGCTGCAGGCCCTCCTCGTCGCCGACCGAGTAGGTGTACCAGGCAGAGGAGATGTATTCCTTGATTTTTTCCGGATCAATGTCGTGCAGCGTGGTGTAGTCGCCGTCAAGAATCACCCCGGGGCGGACGTCGTGGTGCATGGTCGATACCGGCATACCGTCCGGCGCACCGCGGTAGGTGGTGCCGGCCATGCCGACCGCCAGGAAACTGGGCGATGACTTGCCGATCTTGAAATAGTCCTTGTAGACCCCCATGATGGCGGCGGCATCGGGGAAGTAGCATTCGCGGACGAATTCCTTGATGTCACGCGCCCAGGACACCACATTGTCGATCTGCACCTGGTTGACGGTTTCCGACTTGTCCGGGTCGATCTGGCAGGCCATACCGCCGACCAGGAAGTTCGGGTGCGGGTTTTTCCCGCCGAACACCGTCGAGATACGGATGATCGAACGCTGGAATTCCAGGGCATCCAGGTAGTGGGACACGGCCATCAGGTTGGCTTCGGGGGGAAGCCGGTAATCGGGGTGGTCCCAGTAGCCGTTGGTGAAAATCGACAGCTGCCCGGAATTGATGACGTTGTTGAGGGTTTCTTTGACTTTGGCGAACTGGTGGACGGTGTTGCCGCGCCAGGTTGAGCCGATCGAGTTGGCGAACTCGACTGCTTTCTGCGGGTCGGCTTTCGCCGCTGAGACCACATTGACCCAGTCCAGGGCGTGCAGGTGGTAGAAGTGCACGGTGTGGTCGTGGCATTCATGCGAGGCCAGCACAATATCGCGGATCACCTGGGCCTGTTTCGGCGGCACCGAGCCGATGGCGTCTTCCACCGCGGTGACGCTGGCCACCGAGTGGGTGCCGGTGCACACCCCGCAGATACGGCCCACAAACGCCCACACATCACGGGGGTCACGGCCCTCGACGATTTCCTCGATACCGCGGAACTGGGTGGTTTCCGACCAGGCGTCGGTGATTGTTCCGTTGTCGGCCTCCAGCTCGATGCGCAGGTGACCTTCAATGCGGGTCAGCGGGTCGATGACGATTTTTTCTGTAGCCATTGGTTCAACTCACCTTTCGCTGCCGCTTATTTGTCGCCGTCAGTGGCGTCGGATTCATCCTGGGTGGGGGTGCGCCCCGGGTCGGGTATTTCCCCGCCCATGGCATCCACCGGGCCGTGGTGCACAGGTGCGGGTTGCTCACCGAAAGCGGCAAGAAGCTCGGTGTCGCGTTCTTTCTTCCTGGCCGAGACGGTTTTCGCGGCGGTGATACTGGCGTGGACGGCCACCCCGGCGGCTGCCGCACCCACCAAACCCAGGCCGATGTTTTCGGCCGTGGATTCAATGCCGAAGCCGCCGACTTTCGGCAGTGTTTCGTAGAAGGGGGTGAAACGGTCGAAGAAGTCTTTCTCGGTGCAGCCGATGCACGGGTGTCCGGCACCGATCGGCCAGGAGGTGTGCATATTCCACTGGATGATCGGGCAGGGGCTGAACGTGGAGGGGCCTTTGCAGCCCACCTCGTAGAGGCACCAGCCGTTTTTCGCCCCTTCGTCGTCGAAGGTGTGGACGAACTGGCCGGCATCGTAGTGGGCGCGTTTCGGGCACGAGTCGTGGATGCGCTGGTCGTAGGCGAACAGCGGGCGGCCTTCCGCATCAACTTTCGGCGGTTCACCGTGGGTGAGCAGATACGTGATGGTGGCGGTGATGACCTCCCCGATCGGCGGGCACCCGGAGACATTGATCACCGGCTTGTCCTTGATGATCTCGTCGACACCTTTGGCACCGGTGGGGTTGGGTTTGGCCGCCTGGACCGACCCGTAGACCGCGCAGGCCCCGACCGCCAGAATAACGGTGGCGTTGCGGGCGGCTTCCTTGAGAACCTCCACCGAGGATTTACCGCCGATGACACAGTAGATGCCGTCGTCGTCGACGCTGACCGAGCCGTTGACCACCAGAATGTGCGGCTCGGAATTGATGTCTTCCAGTGCTTTGTCGGCGGCTGTGCCCGAGGCCGCCATGAGCAGCTCGTTGTAGTTGACCGACAAAAGATCCAGCACGCATTCCTCGATGGTGGTGCCGCCCGAACGGATCGTCGATTCCATGCAGCCGGTGCATTCCATCAGCTGCAGCCAGGCCACATTGGGTTTTTTCACATCCCCCAGTTTCTGCTCCAGATCCTGGGCACGGGCAGAAAAAGCACCACCGGCCAGCGGGGTACCCACGGCATAAACGGCAGCCATGCTGCTGCACATTTTGAGGAAATCACGGCGCGAAAACCCCCGCCGCAACAAATTCTCCCGCAGATTCTCGCCCTGCCATCCCGGTGCCAGATCGCTCATGCCAGCTCCTTCTTCCCGCTTCACGTCGCGTTGCCGAACAACTAGTGCTTGTTGAAAAAAACAACACGCCGCGCAAACACCCCGCCAGCTTTTCCGCGCCGCGGCGGACAGCGGGTCCACCCCGCATCCGCCACCGCCGCGCATCCCGCAGGCCGCGCCGTGCCATTGTCCGGCAGTACCGCGAAACAATCCCTGCCCGGGACCCGGTGATGCTTTCACCCATCCGCATGAGCGGGATGGGTGAAGGCGTGAGGTGACAGGGGTAACCCGCAGTTGAGCCGTGACGACTATGAATCTAGTTCCCGGATCGCCCCAGTTTGCGGGATTTGGCGGCACAGCCGCCCACTGAGGCGCAGATTACACCGGATTGACACCCTGAAAAGGGGGTGAATGGGGGTGGGGCGAAGGCTAGGCTGTGCTGCCGCGTACCCACTCCACCCACTGCTTAACCCCTTCGCCGGTGGTGGCCGAGACCCGGATGATCGGGGCGTGGGGGTTGACCATGCGCACATGACGCTCGAACAGATCACAGTCGAAGGTCAGGTGGGGCAGAAGATCGATTTTGTTGAGCACGATGGCTTCCGCGGCCCGGAACATCACCGGGTATTTCACCGGTTTGTCCTCACCCTCGGTGACGCTGGCGATCATGGCTTTGCGGTGCTCGCCGACGCCGAACTCGGCGGGGCAGACCAGGTTGCCGACATTTTCGATCAGCACCACATCAAGGGCGTCAAGATCGAGTCCCTCCAGGGCGCGGGCCACCATCGGGGCATCCAGATGGCATTCCCCGCCGAAGCCGTTGCCGGTGTTGAGCAAAGAAACCTGGGCGGCCAGATCATTCAGGCGGTCGGAATCCAGGGATGTTTCGATGTCACCTTCAATGACCCCGATACGCAGCTCGTCTTTCAAGGCGGCCAGGGTTTTTTCCAGCAGGGTGGTTTTACCGGCCCCAGGCCCGCTCATCAGGTTGATGGCCACAACTCCGGCCGCATCGAAGGCCTGCCGGTTGTGGGCGGCGAGATGATCGTTTTCGGCGAAGATGTCCTCGAGGATTTCGATGCGTTCGCGGCCGGTGCCGTAGCCGGTGTGATCACCCACATCATGGCTGTGGGCGTGGCTGTGGTCGTGGGAATGGCTGTGGTCATGCTCGTGCACGGTGCCGTCGTCGTGGCGGTGGAACCTACCCATGGTGTGAAAAAACAACTCCTTCACGCTGGCCCCGCAACGTCCGGTGCGCAAAGACGGTGATCCCGTGACCGTTTGCTGCGGGGGAGAAGAAAAAGAAAACGTCAGGCCTGTGCCGCCGCCAATCCGGCTGGACCGCGGCCTGTCGGCCGGTGGGGTGCAGCTGCGGCTGAACGAGCGGCCGTCAGGTGGACAATCGGTGCTCAGGGTGAGTCGACGTCAATGTCGATCACCCGGAACTCATCCCCCCGTATGGTAGATCCCGTTTGCCCGCATGTGGGGCATATGCGGTCGAAAGGATCCCCGGAACTGCTTTCGTGCCCCGCCGGGCACCGGATCGTCAGGTCAATCCAGTCCACCTGAAGCTCCGCGCCACCGAGCACCGTGTCTTTGGTGACGAACCGCCAGGCGAACTGCAGGGTTTGCGGCACAACCTGGCGCAGGGCACCGACTTGCAGGCGCACCACCAGCACGCGGCGGCCGTCCGCGGCCCGGGCCACGATCTTGGCCAGCTGTGTTGCCAATGCCACCTCATGCACAGCGACCAATCTAGCAGCCGGGCCTTTTGCTGCATGCAGCGAGAAAAAACACCTCGACCGGCTGCCGCGGCGGTTTTATAGGATGGGGTCATGTCTGTGACCCGCCGTGCCATCACCGTCCGCGGCATTGTGCAGGGGGTGGGGTTCAGGCCGCATGTTGCACGAGTCGCAGCCGCCACCGGGGTGACCGGTGTCGTCGGCAACGATGATGCCCGGGTGTTCATTGAAGCCCAGGGCGAGAGTGGGCAGCTGGACGAGTTCACCCGGCGGCTGGTTGATGAGGCCCCGGTGCTGGCCCGCATCATCGACACCACGGCGCGTCAGCTCACCCCGGTGGATGGTGAGGCGGGTTTTTCCATCGTCGCCTCACAGACGAATCCCGGTGGCCGCAGTCTCATCCCGCCGGATGTGGCCGTGTGCCGGCGGTGCCGGGAAGAGATGGACGATCCCGCGAACCGGCGTTTCCGCTACCCGTTTATCACCTGCACCGACTGCGGGCCACGGCTGAGCATCATCACGGATTTGCCCTATGACCGTCCGCGCACCACCATGCGCCATTTTCCCATGTGCCGGGCCTGCCGGGCCGAATACACCGACCCGGACAACCGGCGCTACCACGCCCAACCGGTCAGCTGTTTCGACTGCGGTCCGACGATCTGGCTGGAAGAATTCACTTCCGCGAAAGATCAACCGGATGTGGATCCCTTCACCGCTTTTCTTGCCGACCAGCGACAACACCCCGACGACAGCAACCCGGATCAGGCCCCCGCACCGGTTGTCCGGGCCGACCGGCGCCTGCAGTGCGATGGGACCATCGCCCGGGCGAAACAACTCCTGGCGGCGGGCAACATCCTGGCGGTGAAGGGAATCGGTGGATTCCACCTTTTGGCCGATGCCGCCGACGATGAGGCGGTGGCCCGTCTGCGGCGCCGGAAAAACCGGCCCCACAAGCCGCTGGCCGTCATGGTCGCTGACCTGGCGCAGGCCGAAACACTCGTCGAACTCGGCGAACAGGAAAAAACACTGCTCACCGATCCGGCGCACCCGATCGTGATCGCCCCGGCCGCCCCCGGCGCACCACTGTCCGGTCTGGTCAACCCCGGAATCGACGAGATCGGGGTGGTGATCGCCTACTCGCCGCTGCACCGGCTGCTGGTGGACCGGCCCGTGGTGGCGACCTCCGGAAACGCCCCCGGCCAACCGCTGGTCACCGGCAACAGGCAGGCCGCAGCCGTCTTCGACGGCCTGGCCGACGGTGTTGTCTACCACGACCGGCCGATCGAAGTCCCGGTGGAAGATTCGGTGTTCAGGAAAACCCTGCCGATCAGGCGCTCCCGCGGATTCGCCCCGGTTCCGCTGGCCCTGCCGGTGGCCCCGGACAGCACACCGCCGACAGTGCTGGCCTGCGGCGGGGAGCTGAAAAACACCGTCACCCTCACCGACGGGGACATGGCGTTCATCTCCTGCCACATCGGCGATATGGGCAGTCTTGCCGCGCAGCAGGCACACCAGCGGGCCATCGACACCCTGACAGCGGCTAGGCGACGGCACCCCGATCTGATTGTCTGCGACATGCACCCCGACTATGCGACTACCCGGGCGGCTGAACGCCTGGCCGACCACACCGGTGTCAGGCTGGTGAAAATCCAGCACCACTACGCCCACGCGATGAGTCTGGCCGCCGAACACGGCATCACATCCGGCCCGCTGGTGGTGCTGGCCGCCGACGGCACCGGCTACGGCACCGACGGCACCGTCTGGGGCGGGGAAATACTCACCCTCGGCGGATCCGGTGACAACGGTCTGGCCCACTGGGAGCGCAGCTGGCACCTCCCGGTTTTTCCGCTGGCCGGCGGTGATACCGCCATCCGTCACCCCTGGCGGCTGGCCGCCGGGATCGCCCACCGGTGGGACATCGATAACGGACAGGTGCTGGACCATCTCACCGCCATCGACGATGCCGCGCAGCAGCTGCCGGTGGTGCGGGCCAGCCTGGCCGACCCGGCGCGAAGCGTTGACACCAGTTCCCTGGGCCGGGTCATCGATGCCGCCTGCGCGCTCACCGCAGCAGCACTTATCGCGGCGGGTGGTGCGGCGGCCACCGGCCGGATCATTCCCGGCGGTATCCACCAAAGCTTTGATGCGCAGGCGGCCATGGAATACGAGCAGCTGGCCGCCCGGGCGGCGGCACCCACCGCACAGGCTGCCGATGACTGTTCCGTGCAGCAGGTTTTTCAGGCGCTGGTTGATGAGGTGGGCCTGGTGGCCCGGGCGGTTGATCCGGTGCAGGCGGCAGCCGTGGCGGCCAGAAACTTCCACCACCGGATCAGCCGGGTGCTGGCACGGGAGCTTCTTGCCGCCGCGCGCCGGGCCGGGGCACCCGGCAACCGACAGGTTCCGGTGGGGTTTACCGGCGGCTGCGCCCACAATGAGATCCTTGTCGCCGATCTGGAAGAGCATCTGCACCAGCTGCGCCCCGGCACCCGGCTTCTCACCCACACGGTGGTGCCGGCCGGGGACGGCGGGCTGTCCCTGGGGCAGGCGTGGGCCGGAATGTGCGGCGCCGCCGACGCGTAACCTGTCAGCAGATGCGCGGCAGCGGGTCGCCGACCAGCATGTCGACCATGCGGGTGCCGCCGAAACCGGTGACCAGCACCACTGATTCGGCGGGTTCGGCAACAATACGGCCGATAACACCGGCCTGGTCGGCGCCGGCGGAGTGCAGGGCGGCGACCGCGGCATCGGCCTGCTCAGCCGGGACGACGGCGGTGAACGTGCCCTCATTGGCCACATACAGCGGATCAATGCCCAACACGTCACAGGCGCCGCGGGTCAACTCCCGCACGCGGATGGCCCCGTCGTCCAAAGCCACCCCTTTCCCGCTGCCGCGGGCCAGTTCATTCATCACGGTAGCCAACCCGCCGCGGGTGGCATCCCTCATCCACCGGGTGTCCGGGGCGGCCGCGCAGACAGCGTCCACCAGAGCATTGACCGCCCGGGTATCGGACTGGATGGGCGCGGTCATCGCCAGATCACCGCGGGCCATCATCACCGCCATCCCGTGGTCGGCAATCGGCCCGGAACAGATGATCCGGTCGCCTTCCTCCACCCGGTGGTAGCCGAAATCACGGCCCTCAGGGATCACCCCGATACCGGCGGTGGTGATGTAGAGCCTGTCGCAGGCACCTTTGGGCACCACCTTCGTGTCCCCGGCGATAATGGTCACCCCGGCTGTGTCGGCGGCTTCCCGCATCGACTTCACGATCCTCGTCAACGTGGCGATATCCAGGCCCTCTTCCAGCACGAATGCCGCGGTGATCACCTTCGGCTGTCCCCCGGCGACCGCAATATCGTTGACCGTCCCGTTGACCGCCAGCTCCCCGATGGTGCCGCCGGGAAACTCGATCGGATTGACGACATAGGAATCGGTCGACATCGCGATCCGGCCGGTGATCTCACCGATCAGGGACGCATCCACCACCCCGGAGTCGCCGCCCTGGGCCAGAATGTCATTGTCGAAAGCAGGGTAAAACACCTGCTCGACCAGGGCGGCGGAGGCTTTGCCGCCGGCCCCGTGGGCCAGGGTCACATAGGAGTCGGTCAACCGGTGCGGTCGTGACCTGACCCGGGAGATATTGCTGTTGACTTTTTTCTCGTCGTCGTTGAGACGGTTTTTCGGATCCATGGTTGTTGTCCAAGCCTTACCGGAAGTGGTGGGCGGAACCCGCGGAATGCAAAGTCCCCGTGAAAGCCAAGTCTAGCCGCAGCACCGTTTCCGGGGGAGTGGTTTCCGGGCTGTGCCCGGGGGAAGCCCCACCGCCGGAACCCACCCCACGAGGCGATAGGTTACGTACATGATCCGGGGGTGCCCCGCGGGTGGCTCCCATCGTCGGGGCAGCCGCAGCTCACAGCGTCTTAACCGGTAAACCTGCAGGTCACCGGTTTTGCTAGGGAGGGTTAACAGCGAGTTAAATTCGCAAGGGTGAAACGATTTTGGCATACATCACCTTCCGAACAGACATCCCGTGGTCGTCTCGGCACAGTGGTTGCGGCACTGGCCGCCACCGCCATGATTGTGGCCGGATGCTCCTCCACCGGTGGGGCCCCCGCACCCGCTGAAGCCACCGGCGACCGGGACCGGGCGGATCAGCCCCCGGCAATGACCGTGGCGATGATCAGCCACGGCGCCCCCGGTGACACGTTCTGGGATTTGGTGCGCAAAGGTGCCGAGGATGCGGCGGCCAACACCAATGTGGAGCTGAAATACTCCTCTGACCCGCAGGCACCCAACCAGGTCAATCTGGTGCAGTCGGCGATTGATTCGAAAGTCGACGGCATCGCGATGACCCTGCCCAATGTCGACACCCTGGGTCCGGTGGCGAAAAAAGCCATGGACGCCGGTATCCCGGTGGTCGGTTTGAACTCCGGGATGGCGGCCCTGGAGCAGTACCGCCTCGACGGCTTTTTCGGCCAGGACGAATCCGTCGCCGGGGAGATGGCCGGCAAACGGTTGGGCGACAGCGGCGCCAAGCATGTGCTGTGTGTCATCCACGAACAGGGAAACTCCTCCCAGGAATCCCGGTGCGCCGGGGTGAAAAAGGGCATGGGCGGCGGTGACGTGGAGCTGCTCTACGTCAACGGCCAGGATCTGACCAGCGTGAAATCGACCGTGCAGGCGAAACTGGCCCAGGACACATCCATCGACTGGGTGATGAGTCTGGTCGCCCCGGTCGCCCTGGTGGCCGCCGATGCCGCCGACGCGGCGGGATCGGAGGTGTCCATCGCCACCTTCGACACCAACGCCGAACTGGTGCAGGCCATCAAGGACGGCACCGTGGCCTTCGCCATTGACCAGCAGCCCTATGTCCAGGGCTACCTGGCGGTGGAAGCATTGTGGCTTCACAACCGCAACGGCTCGACGGTCGGCGGCGGGAAACCGGTCTACACCGGCCCCAGCTTCGTCGACAAAGACAACGTCGACCAGATCGCCGACGCCGCCACCAAGGGCCTTCGCTAGCGGCGGTGTGATACCGGTTGCCCGGCCCCGCCCGGGCCCGCCCGGGTGGGGCAGGTGTGCCCGTTCCCGCCGCAGGTATCGTCAGTGCTTGAAAAAACAACCGAAAAAGACGGAAAAAACATCACCTTGTCGCCCACCAGCCCCACCGCCACCACCGACCGGGACAACCGGCTCAAACCCCGCAGCAGGATCGACCAGTTGATCCGTCGCCCGGAACTTGCCAGCCTGGTCGGTGCGATCATTATTTTCACCCTGTTCATGGCGGTGGCGCCCCCATTTCGCTCTTTCGACGCCTTCGCCACCGTGCTGTATGCCTCATCGACGATGGGCATTATGGCCCTGGCGGTCGGCATGCTGATGATCGGCGCCGAATTCGATCTGTCCTCCGGCGTGGCGGTGACCACCTGCGCCCTGGCGGCCACCATGTTCGCCTACAACCTGCATCTCAATGTCTGGGTCGGGGCGCTGCTGGCCATGGGGGTGGCTGTTGGCGTCGGAGTGTTCAACGGGTGGCTGGTCACCAGAACGGGAATCCCCAGCTTCCTGATCACCCTGTCGGCCTTCCTCATGCTGCAGGGGGCGAACCTGGCGGTGACCAAACTGGTCACCAACCAGGTGGCCACCCCGTCGATCAGAGACATGGAGGGATTTTCCTCGGCGAAAAAAGTCTTCGCCTCCCAGGTCACCATCGGCGGCACCGCAGTGGAGATCACCGTGTTCTGGTGGCTGCTGTTTGTGCTCGTCGCCTCACTGGTGCTGTACAAAACCCGCTTCGGCAACTGGATATTCGCCGTCGGCGGGGACGATAAAGCGGCCGGGGCCGTCGGCGTGCCGGTGGCGCGGACAAAAATCCTTCTGTTCATCGGTGTTGGTCTGGCCGCCTGGTTTGTCGGCATGCACAACCTGTTCGCCTTCGATTCCATCCAGGCCGGACAGGGCGTGGGCAACGAGTTCCTCTACATCATTGCCGCTGTCATCGGCGGCTGCGCGCTGACCGGCGGCCGGGGCACCGCCATCGGCACCGCCATCGGGGCGCTGATTTTCGGCATGACCAACCAGGGGATCGTCTATGCCGGCTGGAACCCCGACTGGTTCAAATTCTTCCTCGGCGCGATGCTGCTGTTTGCCGTGATCGCCAACAAATCATTTGCCAGCTACTCGGAGAAACACTCATGACCACCATCACCCGCGACCGTCGCGCCAACGAAGCACTGGGTGCACCGGTGATTGAGCTCAAAGACGTCGGCAAATCCTACGGCGCCTTCAATGCGCTGTCCCATGTTGATCTGGCCGTGGACAAAGGGGAGGTCACCTGCATTCTGGGCGATAACGGGGCCGGTAAATCAACGCTCATCAAAACCCTGTCGGGGCTGCACAAACCCACCGACGGCACCATCCTCATCGACGGTGAACCGGTCAGTTTCTCCTCGCCGAAACAGGCCCTGGACACCGGGATTGCCACCGTCTACCAGGATTTGGCGGTTGTCGGCTCCATGCCGGTGTGGCGCAATTTTTTCCTCGGCCAGGAAAAAACCACCGGGCCTGTCGGCTGGTTGAAAACCAGGGAAATGAAATCAGAGGCCCAGCAGGCACTGCTGAAAATGGGCATTGATCTTCCCGATGTCGACGTGCCCCTGGAGCGGCTGTCCGGCGGGCAGCGGCAGGTGGTGGCCATCGCCCGCGCCATCTATTTCGGCGCCCGGGTGGTGGTGCTGGATGAACCGACCGCCGCACTGGGGGTCAAACAGTCCGGCATGGTGCTGAAATTCGTCGCCGACGCCCGGGACAGGGGCCTGGCGGTTATTTTGATCACCCACAACCCGCACCACGCCTACCTGGTGGGCGACCATTTTATGGTGCTGAAACTGGGAAGCCCGATTCTCAACGCCACCCGGGATGAGATCACCCTCGATGAGCTGACCCTGCAGATGGCGGGCGGTGGGGAATTGGCTTCCCTCGAACACGAACTGCGGCGGGAGAACTAAACCCTTTTTCCGCCCCCGGGTGCGCTCAACCGATGGTGCGCCGCAGCATCTCGGTGGCGTAGTCCAGCGGGATACGTTCCTGCTCGATGCGCAGCGGATGGGCAGCCCATGGTGCACCGCGCCCAGAATCGCCACCCCGTGGGTGTCGGTGGGGTTGAATTCCCCGGGCATCACCCCGACCCGGGTGAAGCCGTCGACATCCAGGCCCGGATCCGGCCACATCACCTCCACCGGGTAAGACGGGCCGGTGAACACCAGCGGGGAAGGCCTCCACCACGGGGCGGTGTTTTTTTGCAGCCATGTGGTGTCCACCCCGAACACCGGGATGTGGCGGATGTCCATGCCCCGGAGGTCGTTGTCGCTGAGCCACCGCACCACCCCGATCAGGGTGCGGACATCGGAATCGGAGAATTCCTTCCACCGGGAAAACGTGGCGGTGATCTTCTCCTGTGCCTCACAGCCGGACAGTCCCTCGGCCGAGTCGTGGGCATTGGCGGGGTGACCCCGTCGCGTCTGACCATCTCTATACGGGCGTCGATGCGCTGGATTTTCCGCCGTGAGGCGTTCCATCACCGCTGCAGTATCCGGATCAGTGTCGGCTGCCAGGGACTCGATTCGGTCGGCGATGGTGGCCAGGCGGGATGTGGTGACGGTGGTGCGCGGCGGGTCACCAGCGGTGCGTTGACCCTGCCGGAGATGGAGGCGTCGGCATTTTCCGGAAGCTGAAAATCCATCGGTCCGGAAGTCGTGAAGTGCGCTCGTGAGTTCCGCGGCGAAGAGGCTTCCCGCCAAAGAAATATTGCGGGGGCGGAACATGTTCCTGAACACCGACGGGATGAACGGCGCATTCGGGCTGCGCGACACCGGTGGCAGAACATATTTGTGCAGGTGTCCCAGGTGTGTTAGGGTTTCCACTTGGACTTTTCGCACGGTCCGTCATTCCAGCGTGTCTTTTTGGCGCTGCTGAGGTGCATGGTTTTCCCCGGTTGTCTCCGACAGGATGCGTCCGGTGCACGTGCGCGGGGGATAGATTCGGCAGGTTGCCGCCGCAAGGTGATGCCCGTTGGCTTCTGTCCGCCGGTCCCGGAAAACAAACTTCACACGTCCACCTACTTTGTTGTAGGCCCAACCGCCCCGGGCATGACGCCCGACAGGCGTCCGCCGATAGGTCCGGCAGCGAGCTGGCCAGCTACTGAGCTGGTTTTTCCCGCCGACGACGACAGTATGTTGTCCGTCACGGGAAAGCGCTAGTGGCCGGGCCGGAAGCAGCTCACACGCTCTTCCAGAGTCAATGGCGATAACGCACGGGTGGTTAGGAACCCCAACGAGAAAGGCATAACGGTCTAACCATGACCATGACTGATCCCATTGCCGACATGCTGTCGCGGATCAGGAACGCCAACAACGCGTTCCACGACAGCGTGTCGATGCCGTCCTCCAAGCTGAAGGCTCACATCGCTGAGATTCTCAAGCAGGAGGGTTACATCTCCAACTACACCGTCGAGGATGCCCCGAAGGTCGGCAAGACCCTCACCCTCGAACTGAAATACGGCCCGACCCGTGAGCGCTCCATTGCCGGACTGCGCCGCGTGTCCAAGCCGGGCCTGCGTGTGTACGCGAAATCCACCAACCTGCCGCAGGTCCTCGGAGGCCTGGGCGTGGCGATCATCTCCACGTCCCAGGGTCTTCTCACCGACCGGCAGGCATCCGAGAAGGGCGTTGGCGGGGAAGTCCTCGCCTACGTCTGGTAAGGGAGGTAGAACACTTATGTCGCGTATCGGTAAGAATCCCGTCGTCATCCCCGACAAGGTCGAGGTTGCCATCGACGGACGCACCGTCAAAGTCAAAGGCCCCAAGGGCGAACTTGAGACCGTCATTCCCGAACCCATCACCGTCACGGTGGAGGAAAAGGAAGTCGTTGTCTCCCGCCCCGACGACAACCGCAAGTCCCGTGCCATGCACGGACTGTCGCGTTCGCTGATCAACAACATGGTCATCGGCGTGACCGAGGGCTACACCATCAAGATGGAAATCTTCGGTGTCGGTTACCGTGTCCAGCAGAAGGGCTCGAATCTCGAGTTCGCTCTGGGTTACTCCCACCCCGTTCTGATTGAGCCCCCGGAGGGCATCACTTTTGCCGTCGACGGCAACACGAAGTTCTCCATCACGGGTATCGACAAGCAGAAGGTCGGGCAGATCGCCGCTATCATCCGCCGTTTGCGCAAGGACGATCCTTACAAGGGTAAGGGCATCCGCTACGCCGGTGAGCAGATCCGCCGCAAGGTCGGAAAGACGGGTAAGTAAATCATGAGCCATACTCAGCAGCAGCAGAACAAGCGCCTGCCGATCGGCCGGGACATCTCGACCCGCCGCCGCAAGGCCCGTGCCACACGCCACGCACGCATCCGGAAGAACATGCGCGGCACCGCAGAGTGCCCGCGCCTGGTGGTGCACCGCACCTCCCGCCACATGCATGTGCAGGTCATCGACGATATGGAAGGCAAGACCCTTGCCGCCGCGTCCTCGATGGAAGCCGATGTGCGTGGCCTGGAAGGCGACAAGAAAGCCAAGGCCGCCAAGGTCGGCGAACTGATCGCCCAGCGTGCCAAGGATGCCGGTATCGAAGCGGTCAAATTCGACCGCGCCGGCTACAAGTACCACGGCCGGGTCGCCGCTTTGGCCGACGCAGCCAGGGAAGGCGGTCTGAAATTCTAATGACCGCTAACAAAACTCAGTCCATCAACGGAAGGATCGCGTAATGCCGGGACGTGAACGGCGTGACGGCGGACGCTCCGCCGACAACAAGGACAACAACAACCGCAACGACCGCAACGACCGCCGCGGCGGTGGCCGCGGCCGCGACCGCGACGACCGTCGCGGAGGTGGCCGCGACGACGAGCGCAGCCAGTACCTGGAGCGCGTTGTCACCATCAACCGCGTGTCCAAGGTCGTCAAGGGTGGTCGCCGCTTCAGCTTCACCGCTCTGGTGATCGTGGGCGACGGCCAGGGCATGGTCGGTGTCGGCTACGGCAAGGCCAAGGAAGTTCCCGCGGCCATCCAGAAGGGTGCCGAAGAAGCACGCAAAAACTTCTTCCGCGTGCCCATGATTGCCGGCACCATCACCCACCCGGTGCAGGGTGAAGCAGCCGCAGGCGTGGTTATGCTCCGCCCGGCAGCCCCCGGTACCGGTGTCATCGCCGGCGGTGCCGCCCGCCCGGTGCTCGAATGTGCGGGTATCCAGGACATTCTCTCGAAGTCGCTTGGCTCCGACAACGCCATCAACGTTGTCCACGCCACTGTGGATGCCCTCAAGCAGCTCGTGCGCCCCGAGGAAGTTGCCGCCCGCCGCGGCAAGTCCATCGAGGAAGTTGCCCCCGCCCGCATGCTGCGCGCCCGCGCCGCAGCCAAGGAGGCTTAAACCATGGCTCTGAAAATCACACAGAAAAAAGGCCTCGTTGGGGCCCAGAAGAAACAAAAAGACGCGATGCAGGCGCTCGGACTGCGTAAAATCCACCAGTCCGTCGTGCACCCCGACAACGCCGCCGTCCGCGGCAACCTGAAAGTTGTCGCGCATCTCGTCACCGTCGAAGAAGTGGAAGGGGAGTAAATCACGATGAGTGAGCCCATCAAGCTCCACGATCTGCGCCCCGCCAAGGGCGCCAACAAAGCGAAAATCCGCGTCGGCCGCGGTGAAGCCAGCAAGGGTAAAACCGCTGGCCGCGGTACCAAGGGCACCAAAGCTCGCAAGCAGGTCTCTGCTGCGTTCGAAGGTGGCCAGATGCCGATTCACATGCGTCTGCCGAAACTGAAGGGCTTCAAAAACCCGGCGAAAATCACCTACCAGGTGGTCAATGTCGCCGATCTCGAGAAGCACTTCCCCAACGGTGGCACCGTCACCATCGCCGATCTGGTTGCGGCAGGCCTCGTGCGCCGCAAGCAGCCGGTGAAGGTTCTCGGTAACGGCGACATCACCGTCAAGGTCGATGTCACCGCCACCAAGTTCTCGGCTTCCGCCAAAGAAAAGATCGAAGCCGCCGGCGGCTCGATCACCGTCGAAGGCTAGGTCACACACCACGCCTTGCACCCCCGCCCCCGACAGAGTCCTGTTGGGGTGGGGGAGACGTTGAAAAACCGGCCCCCGCACCTGTAGTGCCGGGGGCCGGTTTTTTTTATGCGCCTGTCACCCGCTATTTCCCGGACGCGGTGCAGGCCAGGGCGGCATCCAGGCTGCGTACCCGCTCCAAAGCCCCTTTGAGGACATAGCTTTCCTCCCCCGGCGACAACTTCACGGTCGGCGGGAAAGTGCAGGCACTGGTGAGCTGCTCGGTGAAAATGTCGTGCACCATGCTGCCGGCACGGGTCAGCGCACCGGTGATGAAAATATAGTTCGGATCCAGTGCCAGCACCGCCGGCAGGATCGCCTTGACGGCCATGCGGCAGAAAGACTCGACCGCCGTGCGGACCGCTTCGGGGCCGTCGTCGGCGGCTTCATAGACCTCCCGGATGGTCATGGCGTGCTCGGCGGCAACACGGCCGATGGCCTGCTCGGCTTCCAGCAGCGGCGATGACCGGTCAGAACCTATCTCGCCGGCCGCATTGTGACCGCCCTCGAAAATCTGGCCGCCCAGGACCAGCCCGAAACCGAAAGCCTCGGAGACGTGGAGACCAATCAGCACCGCCGGTGATTCCCCGAGCTGTTCGGTGAGCTCGGAATTGGCCGCCAAGGCCGCCATTTTCGCATCATTGACGATCTCAATCGGACACTGCAGCACATCGTTGAGACCATCGACGAATCCGGGTTCGGTCAGACTGGGGAACACGAAGGACCGGATCACCCGGTTGTCGCGGACAATACCCATGACAATGACCAGCGCCTGCTGGATGGGGGTGTCACCGGCCTCCCGGCGAAGACGCTCGGCCATACGGTGAAACTCGGTGGCCGCGCGGGAGGCATCCGGCAAATCCGTGGTGATGGTCTGCCTGACCTGGCCCGCCGAATCAACCAACAGCCCCTCCAAGGCACCGTGGAAACCACGGATAACCACGGACACGTGGTGGTGGGGCGACAGCGAATAGCGCATGGCCGGCCGCCCGCCGAAAACCTGGTCGGTGGAGGCCTTTTCCGGGACCACCAGCTGTTCTTTTTCGAAGTGGCGGAAAATTTTCGTCAGCGTGGGACGCGATAGCCCCGTTTGGGTGGCCAGCTCCGCCAGGGTCAAACCGTGCGTTGCTTTGAACAGGCAGTTCAATGCCCGTTGTTCATTGGCTCTCCGAACGTCGAGAATGCGTTGCTGCGAGTGGCGTTTGTCCTGTTTGGGGGGGTTCATTGGGGCCTGAAATTGGTGGATCGGGAAAATCTGTTGACGGGAACAACTACTAATATTACGATGTTCTGTAACGGTGTTAAATAAGGGTCTGCAAGAACGGCTTGCGAGGACCCCTCGACGAGAGAGAGACATCATGAAGCGTATCATTGCAGCACTTTCCGTAGCCGCTCTGGCCACCGGCACCCTGGTCGGGTGTTCCGGCGACGGAAACGAAGAATCTGCAGGTGACGGTGGACAGAAATCCATCAACCTGTGGATGCCCACGCTGGCCAACGACAACCGCGACAAAGAAATGTGGAGCGAGATCTCCGCCGACTTCGAAAAGGAAAACAACGTCAAGGTCAACATCACGGTCGTGCCGTGGGATGCCTACGAAACGAAGTTCCTCACCGGTGTCGCCTCCGGCAACGGCCCCGATGTCGGCTACCTCTACCCGGAGATGCTCGGCGACTACATCGCCAAAGATCAGCTGGTCGCCCTCGATGACTTTGTGACAGCCGAGCAGAAGGACAACCTGCTCTACCTGCCGGCCGGTCAGTTCAACGACACCCAGTACGGCCTGCCGCTTTTGGTCGGTGCCGCCCGTGTCCTGTTCTACAACAAGGACCTGCTGGACAAGGCCGGTGTTCAACCGCCGACCAACTGGGATGACTTCAAAGCCGGCGGCGAAAAGCTCAAGGCAGCCGGGATCACCCCCTGGATCGCCCCGTGGGGCGACAAGGGCCGCGGCATCATGAACTCCAACTTCTTCCCCTTCATCTGGCAAAACGACGGTGAGCTGTTCGCCAAGGACGGCTCCAAGACGCTCTTCGACAGCCCCGAGGTTGTGGAATCGGCCGCGTACCTCAAAGACATGATGGATGCCGGGGTGCTCGACCCCTCGTCGACCGGCGCCAACGTCGAGTCCTCCCGCAAGTCCTTCCAAAACGGTGAGGTTGCCTACCTGTTCGAGTCCGAGGCCAAGAGCTCCCTGTGGGATGACGCCGGAGTCAACTACGGCTGGGTTCTCTCCCTGGACCACAAGAAGAAGGGCACCTTCATCGCCTCCGATGACCTGGTCATGTTCAAAGGCTGCGAAGACAAGGATCTCTGCTACAAGTTCATGGACTACCTCACCCAGGGCAAGCAGATGTCGCGCTTCCACAAGCAGGCCCCGTACCAGCCGGTCGGCAAAGACGAAAAGATCGACAACCCCAGCGAGTTCAGCAAGCTGTACGAAGAAAACCCCGAGGTTCTCAATGTCCAGCCGATTCTGCCGAACTCGGCCCCGACCCTGACGATCCTCTACTCCGAGATGCAGGCCATGCTCACCGGCAAGAAGAGCCCGGAAGAAGCCCTGAAAGACGCTGCTGACCAGGGCAACAAGGCCCTCGAAAAGTAAATTCCCCCCAGCTTTGCCGATCCGGGGCCGGCGTTTCCTGCCAGCGCAGGCCACGGCCCCGGGTCGGCACATGATTTTTCTCATCGGAGTCCCACCATGGAGAGAAAGAAAAAAACGAAGGGCTACGCGGGCTTTTTTTATGTCCTGCCGTCGTTTGCGATCCTCATGCTGATCGCGATTGTGCCCATCATCTACACCGCGGTTTTATCGTTCAGCGACTACGACCTGTTCGGTGCCCCCGAGTTCATCGGAACCGAGAACTACAAAGAGCTTTTCTCCGACAAATCCTTTGTCGACGCCGTGAAGAACACGGTTATTTTCACCGCCATCGCCGTGCCGCTGCAGACGGTCATTGCCCTGCTTCTGGCTGATGTGCTCGCCCGCACCAACAATGATGTTCTGTCCAAGTTCGTCCGCTCGGTGCTGTTCATTCCGGTGGTCGCATCCCTGGTGCTGGTCGGTACGGTCTGGCAGTACATGTTGGCCTCCAACGGCGGAACAGTCAACGAACTTCTGGACATGGTCGGAATACCGCCGGTGAACTTTCTGGGCGACCACACCAATGCGCTGATCTCCGTGTCGCTGGTCTCGGCCTGGAAACACATCGGCTACTTCCTGGTCATCTACTACGCCGGTGTCAAAGAAATCCCCCATGAGCGCTACGAGGCGGCACTGGTTGACGGTGCGGGGCGCTTCCAGCAGTTCATCCACATCACGTTGCCGGGGCTGCGCCCGATCACCTTCCTGGTGGTCATCCTCGGCACCATCTGGTCCTTCCAGGTCTTTGACCTGGTCTACGCCATGACCGGTGGCGGACCCGCGGGTGCGACAACCACGATCGTCATCGAGATCTTCGAGCAGGGCTTCCAGACCCTGCGCTTCGGCTACGCCTCCGCCATCGCCATGGTCCTGTTTGCGGCCGTCGCCCTGGTGTCGATCGTCCAGCAGAAATTCTACTCACGGTTGGAGGACTGATCATGGCACGTTTGGGAAAGACTCTCCTCTGGGCCTTCATTGTTTTCCTGATCATCATCTCGGTGCTGCCGTTCATTTTGATGATCCTCGTCGCGTTCCAGAAACGTGAAACCTTCGGATTCGACATCGCCGATTCCGGATTCACCTTCGACAACTTCATCGAGCTGTTCCAGGTGCAGGGATTCGGCAACGCCCTGCTGTTGTCGACCTCGGTGGTGATCATCGCCTGCGTGTCCAACGTGGTGATCTGTTCACTGGCCGCCTACGGCTTCGTGTTCAAAAAATTCGTCGGCTCCGAGGTGCTGTTCTGGATTTACCTGGCCACCATGATGGTTCCCGCACAGGTCACGGTGATCGCGAACTTTGTGATCTTCCGCAAGATCGGCATCCTGGGCACCACAATTTCGCTGGCACTTCCCATTTTGAATGCCTTCGGTGTGTTTTTGGTCCGCCAGTTCATGGTCGGTATCCCGCCGTCCCTGCTCGAGGCCGCCCGCATCGACGGCGCCACCGACTGGCGTATCTTCCGCTCGGTTGTGCTGCCGCTGATCCGCCCGGTGCTCACCGCATTGACCGTGTTCACCTTCCTGAGCACCTGGAACGACTTCATGTGGCCGCTGGTGTCACTGCAGTCGGATACCAAGCAGACGGTGACGCTGGCGATCTCGAAACTGTCCGGCGCGTTTTTGACCCAGTACGGCCTGGTGATGGCCGGTACGACCATTGCTTTCGTCGTTCCCTTCCTCGTCTATGTGTTCCTGCAGCGGCAGTTCGTTGAAGGTGTCGCAGCCACGGGTATCAAGGGCTAATCGGCGATGGAAGTTTCAATTACAGACGCGTTCAGAAAAATCCATCCCACCGACACGGTTGACGACCAGCCCACTGTGGCACTGGTCGGCCCCACCGGGTCGACGGTGAGCTTCCAGATTCATTTCCGTTTCCCCCGCCAGCAGCGCACCCCGCACTGGCCGAAGCTGGATATCGTCCTGGACGCGGAGGCCGTCGACCTGGCCGCCTACCGGGTGGATCTGGTTCCGGTCCGCTGCCCGATCTGGTATCCGGACATCTACGGCTACCAGACCAGCGAGCCGGGTCTTCTGCCGGACAAACTGGTGGCCCTTGACCTGTCGGCGGGGCACCCGTTGACGGTGGCGCCCACTCATGTCGGCTGGAACACCGTGTGGGTTGATGTGCAGCTTCCCGACAACCGGTGCACCGGCCGGGTGCATGTGCGCCTGGCCGAGCACGACACCGGTGACACACTCATCGACCGCACCATCGACTGTCGTGCCGTCGAGGTGGAAAAAGCAGAGGTTCCCACCAGTATTCTGCGGTGGATCCACACCGACAGTGTGGCCGACCACTACGGCATCGAGGTCTTCGGCCGGGACTACTGGCAGGCGGTTGAACAGCACATGCGGGCGGCGGCATCGATTGGCACCACCGCTGTGCTGGCGCCGATCTGGTCACCGCCGCTGGATGTGGAAATCGGTTCCTACCGCACCCACTGCCAGCTTCTGGGAGTGGAAAAAACCGGTGACGGCTACAGCTTCGATTTCTCCGGTGTGGCCAAGTGGATCGAATGCTCCAGGCGGGCGGGGTTAACCGGAATTGAGGTCCCGCACCTGTTTTCCCAGTGGGGGGCGACAGCCGCGGCACCGATTTTCGTTGATGTGCCGGCGCTGTGGACCGCCCCGTCGACAACGACCCCCACTTTCGGCTGGCACACCCAAAGCAATGACCCGGAATATCTCGATTTCCTCAAACAGCTGCTTCCGCAGCTCAGGGAATTTTTGGAAAGCCAGGTCGATCCCGACCGCATCTGGTGGCACATGTCCGATGAGCCGCGGCAGGAAAACCTGGAGTCGTTTACCAACCGCACCGGCGACCTGGTGGCACTGCTGGACGGGGCCACCATCATTGATGCGGTCAGTGACCCGGAGTTTCTCCAGGTGGTGCAGACCCCGGTGGTGGCGACCTCCGAGGTGGAGCGTTTCCGCGCGGCCGACTATGAACCGGAATGGGTTTATTACTGTGTCTCCCAGTCTGTCGGGCAGGCCAACCAGTTCATCGCGCAGACCGCCGCCGCCCACCTGGTCCAGGGCTTCCAGCTGTACAAGTTCGCCTGCGCGGGCTTTTTGCACTGGGGTTTCGACTTCTACTACTCCCAGTATTCCCGCAGCACCATCGACCCGGCGACCAACACCGACGCCGGCGGCAACTTCCTGTCGGGGGATCCGTTCCTGGTCTATCCCGGCCCCACCCCGGCAAGCCCGGTGACAGGCTCGCTGCGTTTGGCCATGCTCAGGCAGGCCTTCACCAGCCTTCAACTGTGCTGGGCCGCGGAGAAAAAGCATGGCCGGGAGGCCGTGATCGCGGTCATCGACCCTGCCGGACAGCTGGACTATGCGGCTGGTTTCCCCGGCCCCGACCGCTACGCGGAGATCATCCGCGCGCTTGTTGAGTTGGCGGCGACCAGCTGACAGACCCCGCACCACCGGAGCATGCTCTGTCCCGGCACGATTGCTGTTCCACCACGCACCGCCCGGCACCGCCGGGCGGTGCAGCACCCCGGCCCCCGGGGCGCACGCATCCGGGGATTTTTTCACTCAACCGATCACATCATCCGCCCACAGCCGATTGACGAAGGACTGCATCACAATGGAATTGACCTGTCAGGGAATCAAGGACACCGGCGCCTACCAGCGTGCCGGAGTTGGACTGCCGCACTTTGATGTGGCGTCCACCCGGGACAAAGCCGACGATGACCCCCGGTGGGTGCATCTGGGATTCGGCAACCTGTTCCGGGCTTTCATCGCCAGAATGGCCGATGATCTGTTGTCCCGGGACATCTGGTGGCCCATCCACGGGGTGCAGACCATTGATTCGGTCGGCACCGTCCACCAGGTCACCGACCATGATCTTCTCAGCCTTCGGGTGGGTCTGGGTGCTGACGGCACCCGGCAGCTGGATGTGATCGGCAGCCTGGTGGCGGCCATTGAAACCACCGACCCGGATGGTGATGAGCGTTTCCTGTCACTGTTGGCTCACCCGCGGGTGGCTGTGGTCACCGCGACGATTACCGAAAAGGGCTACCGTATCGGCTCCACCGGGGCGGATGGTCAATTCAGCTTCCACCCCGAGGTCGCTGACGCGGTCCACTCCGGCCCACAGCACTCCAGCCAGCACGCCATGGTGCAGGTTGCCCGTGGTCTGTACCGGCGTTTTACCGCCGGTGGGGCACCGGTGACGGTGATCAGCTTCGATAATTTTTCCCGCAACGGTGATGCGTTCGCCGAAGCGGTGCGCACCATTGCCGCGGCGTGGAACGAACACGGTTTCGTCGACTCCGATTTCATTGACTGGCTCGGTGATGAGGACCAGGTTGCCTTCCCGGTGTCGGTCATCGACAAAATCACCCCGCGGCCCAGCGGGGAAGTCGCCGACTACCTTGCGGAGCTGGGTTTTACCGATATGGCCATCGACCACAGCTACGGTGGGCCGATCGCCGGTTTCGTCAACACCGAAATCCCGGAATATTTGCTCATCGAGGATCGTTTCGCCGGTGACAGGCCGCCGCTGGATACCGTCGGCGCCATTTTCACCGACCGGCAGACCTGCCTCGATTTCGAGAAAATGAAAGTCACCACCTGCTTGAACCCGGTGCATACGGCACTGGCGCTGAGCAGCTGTCTTTTGGGTGTGCCCTCCATCGACCGGGCGATGGGGGATGAGGATCTCAAGGCACTGGCCACGGTGCTGGTCTACCACGACAGCCTGCCGGTGGTGGTCAACCCGCAGGTCGTCACCCCGGAGGAATTCCTCGATGAACTGTTCACCCACCGGCTGACCAACTCGGCGATGCCGGATGATCCGGCCCGGATCGCCATGGACACCTCCCAGAAATTGGCGATCCGTTTCGGTGAGACGGTCACCTCCAGTCTTCAGGCCGGCCGCGACCTGGGTGAGCTTGTCGCCATCCCGCTGGTGCTGGCACTGTTTTTGCGCTACCGGCTCGGTATCGACGATGCCGGTCAACCGATGCAGTGCTCACCCGATCCGATGCAGGAACGACTCGATGAACTCGTCGACGGCATCGGCCTGTCCGACACGCCGCTGCCCGAGGGGAAACAAGAGGAAATCCGCGGGTTCCTCTCCGATAAGTCGGTGTTCGGATTCGATCTGGCGGCAGTCGGCATGGACCGCCGTGTCCTGGAGCTTTTCACACAACTGCGCAGTGCCCCCGGTGCTGTGCGCGCAACAATCAAGAAAGTGGTCAAGTAACCGATGAAGATGACATTTCGCTGGTACGGCGAAGACGCCGACCCGATTCCGCTGCAGTACATCCGGCAGATTCCCGGCATCACCGGGATCATGGGCACCCTCGATTTCATGCCCGCCGGTGAGCTGTGGAGCAAAGAGGACATTAAAGCCCTGGTGGGGCAGGTCCACGACAATGCCCTCGAGTGCGAGGTCATTGAATCCGTCAACGTCCACGAGGACATCAAACTCGGTTTGGATACCCGCGACGGCTACATCGACAACTACTGCCAGACGATCCGTCACCTGGCGGAATTCGGCGTGAAAGTGGTGGTCTACAACTTCATGCCGGTGTTTGACTGGCTGCGCACCGAACTGGCCCACGAAAACCCGGACGGCTCGACGTGCCTGTACTACGATGACGCCGAAATCCAGCAGATGACCCCGCGGGATATCGTCAACAAAACCGCCGAGGACTCCGACGGGTTGACTCTTCCCGGCTGGGAGCCGGAGCGTCTGGCCCGCCTGGATGAGGTCATGGAGCTGTACGCAAACGTCTCCCACGATGATCTGCGCGACAACTGGCGGTACTTTTTGGAGCGTGTCATCCCCGTCTGTGAGGAAGTCGGCGTGAAAATGGCCGTCCACCCGGATGATCCGGCGTGGGATTTGTTCGGCCTGCCGCGGGTGTGCACCTCCCGGGATGATCTCGACAAAATCGTCAACCTGGTCGATTCCCCGGCCAACGGCCTGTGCGTGTGCTGCGGGTCGCTGGGATCGAATCCGGACAATGATCTGCCGGCCATCTACGAGGAGTTCGGCAGGCGGGGCCGCATCCATGCCGCGCACCTGCGCAATGTCCGCCACTTGGGTCCCGGAAAATTCCAGGAGGCCCAGCACCTGTCATCCGACGGTTCCCTGGACATGTTCCGCATCGTCCGGGCCATCCACACCCACTGCCCGGACATCTACATCCGCCCCGACCACGGCCGGATGATCTGGGGGGAGAAGGGCCGTCCCGGCTATCCGCTCTACGACCGGGCGCTGGGGGCGGTGTACCTGCAGGGACTGTGGGAAGCAGTCGAGAAAATGTCGCGGCAGACATAGTTTTTCCCGGTGCCCCAAAAGATAAACAACACCCGACAACAACCACTCCCGCTGAACCGGCAGCGTTGCTGTTTTTCATCCCCCGTCACCTCCTTGTGTGGTGTGGCCTGTCGGCCGCAGCCCGGCGGACAGTGACGGGGGCGCACCGCAACACAACTGCCGGAGCAGCCGGTGGTGGGAAAGTGAGCATTGCATACCGTGTCGCACACCCTTGAACTGTCGCCGGAGCGCCTGTTTCCGGTGGACCCGGCCACCCGGGAGATCGCCCGCCAGCTGTACGGTCTGGTCAAAGACCTGCCGATCATCTCCCCGCACGGGCATGTCAACCCGTCGCTTCTGGTTGACGATGAATCCTTCGGCAACGCCACCGAACTGCTGCTGCGGTGGGACCACTATATTTTCCGGCTGCTGCACGCCGACGGCGTCGACATCACCGGGCTGGGGGTCGGCGGGGCGCCGCTGACTGATCCGCGGGCCGCCTGGCGGACGTTTTGTGCCCGCTGGCATCTGATCGAAGGCACAGCCTCCGCCCTGTGGCTGACCCATATTCTGGTGGAGCTTTTAGGCGTCGACATCGTCCCGTCCGCCGGCACCGCCGATGACATCTACGACCGGATCCAGCACCGTCTCGACCAGCCCGAATTCCGGCCGCGGGCACTGTTTGACACCTTCGGCATCGAGCTGATGGCCACCACCGATGATCCGCTGGATGATCTTGCCGCGCACACCACCATCCGCGATCAGCTTGAGCTGTCCGGGCGGGTGGTTCCCACCTGGCGTCCGGACAAATACTGTGATCTGCTCTCCGACGGTTTCGCCGAACGTATCGAGCGGTTGACCGGCACAGTCGGCGGACGCCCCGGACATATCGGTGACTACCTGAAAGCACTGGAACACTCCCGGCAGCGCTTTATTGCCGCCGGGGCGATCTCCACCGATCACGGCCCCCGCACCCCGAAAACCCTGGATCTGTCCGACCGGGAGCTGGAAGGGCTTCTGGCCAAAGGATTGGCCGGTAACGCCGATGCCACTGATGCGGTGGCCTTCGAAGCAGGTATGCTCACCCGTTTCGCCGGTATGGCCTGCCAGGACGGCCTGGTGATGACGGTGCACCCGTCGGTGGCGCGCAACCACTGCCAGTCGGCGTTGACGGCCTTCGGCCCGGATACCGGGCACGATATTCCGCTGCGCACCGAATACACCCGGGCGATGCAGCCGCTGCTGAACAAATACGGCACCGTGCCCGGTTTCCACCTGGTGCTGTTCACCATCGACGAAACCGTCTACTCCCGGGAGCTGGCGCCACTGGCCGGTTTCTACCCGGCGGTCTATGTCGGAGCCCCCTGGTGGTTCATCGATTCCCCCGACGCCATTGGCCGGCACCGCAGTGCGGTGGTTGAGCAGGCCGGTTTCTACCGCAGCTCCGGATTCATCGACGACACCCGGGCCTATCTGTCGATTCCCGCCCGCCACGACATGTCCCGCCGGGTTGATGCGGCGTTTTTGGCCCGCTATGTGGTGCAGGGGCGACTGCAGCAGTCCGCCGCTGAACGCATCATCGTCGATATGACCTGCACCAATCCCCGCAACGTATTCAAACTTGGTGGTTGATTCCAGCCAAGGGAAAACAAGGTGAGTACCGGACCCGGTGACGGTGGTGATCGTGGTGATCATCCCCGCCGCCGGGTCTGGTTGTGTCTCCGGCGGGAAGGGGAAACCACCCCAAAAAAAGATCCGCGACGGGTGGATGAGGTGGCTACTGTCCGGGCCGGGAGACCGGGAAATGGCGGATGTCTGTGACTCCACCCCCCCAAAAAAGCAGCGGCCGGCAGCTGTGTGAGGCCGGGGCGGTCACACAGCTGCCGGGGATATCCCCCGCCGCAGTGGCGGGTGGGGAAACTAGCGGGCGGTGTCGGCGTTGTGCCCGGCCAGGAGTGCCTCCACATCGCTGCGGCGGTCCATGGACCAGTCGCCGGGGGTGCTCATCGCCAGGGCGCCGGTGGCCACGCCGTAGTTGACGGCCCGGGCCAGATCCATGTTTTCCTGCAATCCGGCTATCAGCCCGGTGGCGAAACCGTCACCGCCGCCGACCCGGTCATAAATGGGCAGCCGGTCAAACCGCACCGATTCGGTGATGCCGGTATCCGGCGACCAGGCCATGGCCCGCCAGTCGTTTTCCCCGGCGTGGTGGACGTGGCGGACGGTGCGGGCCAGCACCTTCACCCCGGGGAAATACTCGGTGACCGCCTGTGTCATCGCCTCAAACTGGACGGCGGGATCGGCACGGTCGTCGACTCCCAGATCAATGCCCAGGCACTGCTTGAAATCGCGGGGACCGGCGATGAGCACATCGACATAGTCGATGACCCGGCGGTTGATCTTTCGGAGTTTGTCGTTGTCGCCGTAGGCGGCCCACAGGCTGGGCCGGAAGTTCTGGTCGAAGGAGACGGTCATGCCGTGTTTTTTGGCCGCTGTGACCGCCGCCAGCAACGTGCTGCCGGAGGTGGGCGACAATGCGGCGTAGATGCCGCCGGAGTGCAGCCAACCGGCGGGATGGTCGGTGAACAGCCGGTCGAAATCGGCGACCTGTTTGTTCATCGCGGCAATGGCCGTATGCGCCCGGTCACTGGCGCCGCGGGCACCGCGCACCCCGAAACCGCGTTCGGTGAAGTTCAGTCCGTTGCGCGCCCGTGCACCCACCCCGTCATCGGCGACCCAGTCAATCAGTGAACAATCCACCCCGCCGGTGCAGATGAGGTTTTCAATCAGGCGGCCGATCGGATTGTCGACCAAAGCGGTGATCACTGCGGTGCGGTGTCCGTAGACCTGGTGCAGGTTGCGGGCGACATTGTATTCGCCGCCGCCCTCCCAGGCGGTGAATGTGCGGCTGGTGTGGATGCGGGAGTGGCCGGGGTCAAGCCGCAGCATCACTTCGCCGAGACTGATCAGATCGAAGGGGTCGTGTGCCATGCGCGCTGGTCCTTTTCAGTGTGGGGCGACAACAGGTGGGTGGGTCGATGCAGCCGGTCAGACCCGCGGGCGAATCGAATCGGCCAGTTCACGGGCCGCGCGGCAGGCCTGTCGGATGGCGGCGAAATCACCGTCGGCCAGCGCCCGGGCATCCACCATCCAGGAACCGCCGACCGCCAGCACCTGTGTGATGGCCAGGTAGTCGGCCAGGTTGGCGGGGCTGATTCCGCCGGTGGGCATAAACGACACGGTGCCAAACGGTGCTGCCAGGGCTTTGATGGCGGCAGGCCCACCGGAGGTTTTCGCGGGGAAGAATTTGACGGTGTCCAAGCCAAGATCCAGGGCATGCAGAAGCTCCGTCGCGGTGGCGATACCGGGAATCACCGGCACCCCGGCGGCACGGCAGGTGGCCACCACCGGTTCCGACAGCCCGGGAGAGATGATGAATCTGGCCCCGGCTTTGATGGCTTGCTCGGCCTGCGCCGCGGTGACGATGGTGCCCGCCCCGACCAGCAGGTCATCCCGGTCGGCGATGGCGGAGACCACAGTGTGGGCGCCGGGGGTGCGGAAGGTGACCTCGGCGACCGGCAGGCCGCCGGCCACCAGGGCGTCGGCCAAGCCGTCGGCACGGCTGACATCCGGGCACACCACCACCGGAATAACGGTGGTGGCGGCAAGAGTACTGCGGGTAGATGCATCAAGTGTCATGGCGGTGTGGGACATCCTTGGGGAAAAACCCGGTGGCGGTACGCCGGCGGGTACGCGGCGGCGGCACCGGGGCGGGCGGGAAAAACCAGTCCCAGACTAAGTCCCCGACCACCCTTTATGCAAGGGGGTTAAAAAACGGGTCTGTATTTGGGGTGGGGGCAGGTGCTTCGGGCTGGCCGGGGCAGGTGGCGGTACCGCTGGGCTGCGTGCCGCGGGCGCACCGGGCGGATGTGTGGTGTGAAATACTGGCCGGGGAAGTGCTTCATCCCGCTTTGTTGGGCGCCGGTTGACGGTGGACAAGACTTTTTTCAAAAAAACAACCAGGGAAGGCGGACACCGGATGGCCACCATTGTTGTTGCCGCGGATTCCATGAAAGGCTCCGCCACCGCAGCGGAAGTGGTGGGGGCGATCTGCCGTGGCTGGCGGCGGGTGCGTCCGGATGACCGTCTCGTTCCCATCGCCATGGCCGACGGCGGGGAAGGCACCGTCGATGCTTTCGCCCTGGCGTATCCCGCCGGTATCCGCCACGAGCTGGCAGTGACCGCCCCCTGCGGGCATTCCACTGTCACCGCCCGGTGGCTGGAGATTCCCGCCGACGGCGACCGCCCCCGGACCGCGGTTGTCGATGTGGCCGGGACCTGCGGGATAGAAATGGTCGACCAGCTGTGCCCCCTGACCGGATCGACCCGCGGCCTGGGGGAGACGGTGGCCCGGATCATCGGCGACGGTATCGGGGAGCTGATCATCGGTATCGGCTCCAGCTGCTCCACCGACGGCGGGGCGGGTTTCCTGCAGGCTCTCGGCGCACAGTTGACTGATGCCGCAGGTGACCCGATCGGCCCCGGCCTGGCGGGGCTGGCAACCCTGCGGTCGGCACGTCTTGACGGGGTGGTCCGGCCGCGCGGACGGGTCACCGTCCTGACCGATGTCACCAACCCGCTGACCGGCCCCACCGGTGCGGCACATGTATTCGGCCCGCAGAAAGGACTGGACAGCCGGCGAATGCCGGCTGCGGATGCGGCCCTGATGAACCTGTGTGACCTGATCGGCGGCAGGGCCGGCATCCCCGGGGCCGGGGCGGCCGGCGGGCTGGGCATGGCCCTTGACTGGTGGGGTGCCTCACTTGTGGGCGGGGCCGGGGCTGTTGCCGCACTGACCGGCCTTGACCGGGCTGTGGCGGGCGCGGATGCGGTCATTACCGGGGAGGGCCGTTTCGACCGGTCATCGATGGACGGCAAAGTCGTCAGCATGGTTTATCGGTGCGCTGCCGGCCACCGGGTGCCGGTGGTGCTGGTGTGCGGCAGTATCGCCGGGGAGGATGCTGCAGCCGTATTCGCCGACCGGGAGGTGCTGGAAGATAGTGCCGGCAGTGCCCGCGCCGCCATGGACGGGGTCCACGATGCCGCCGCCACCGCCGGTGCCCGCCTGGCCGAACGCTTCACCGGTGGTCGCCGGCCACGGGATACCGGGCACCGGGAATGAGAAAAACAGTGCCGGTGGCAGCGCGGGGTGGGGTGAGCTGGCCATGCGCCGGTGTGGGATTTCATGCCCGGTTGGCCACCCCATGATCACACCCCCGCTTGGGGTTGAGTTGTCTGCTGCATGCAGCACCCCCATCGGTGGGGCTAATTTTGTCCACATTGTTTTATTTCGTGTCCGTTTCGCCGGGTGTCCGGGCTGTCCCGGTGGGCTGCCGGCAATGGTGGCGCACCCGGGCCGGGCGCCTGTCACGGTGTGGTGAACTGCTGCTAGTCCCGCTGAGGGTGCCCTGATAGTCGGGCATAACCACCAGCGCAGCGGCGGCAAAGGGGATGGGGTCAGACGGGCTCTAATTTTGTTTCCCTTGTCTTTTTGACCGGTGGGTGGCCGGAACTTTTCGGGGCTTTCGGGGGTGGATTGACAGGGCGGGGTTGTAGCTTGCTGTGTGTTCACGGGGGAGGGGGCAGGGCTGTCAGCGGTGGTTTCACGGCATGTCAGCTGTTCTTAAACCGCTGACATGGGGGTGCTGCGGGAACTAGCATGGGGAGAAGGGATCCGGTGCGTCCACCACCACCTGCCGAACGGGACGGGCCACGGCGCGCGGACGGCGGAACCTTGCGCCCCAGTCCAGGCGATCATTGGCCACCGACGTTTCAAGGAGGAAGGCATGCCGTCCAGCATTCCCGACAATGTGCGCAATGCCCTGGTGATCATTACCGACCAGCACCGCACCGACACGATTGGATGCCTGGGAAATCCCCACGCCCACACCCCGAATCTGGATGCCCTGGGCAACGAGGGTTTCGCCTTCACCAACTGTTTCACCCCGACCGCCATCTGCACCCCGGCCCGGGCGTCACTGCTGACCGGGAAAATCCCGCTGAAACACCAGGTGGTGGCAAACCCGGAGTGGAACATCGCCTACCAGTGCGATTTCGCGCCCGGCGAATGGACCTACACGCAGGCCCTGCGGGACGCCGGCTACAACGTCGGTCTGGTCGGCAAATACCATGTCGGTCTCGACTCCCCGGCCGCCCACGGCATGGATGACGATTCCTTCGAGGGCGCGATCAACCCGGTGGCCCACCCCAGGTACGTCAAATGGCTGGAAGACAATGGTCTTCCCCCGGTGTCCGCCCACGATTTCCAGCAGGGAATCCTGCCCGGCGGCCGGCCGGGGCATGTCATTGCCGCCCGGTTGAACCAGCCGGAGGAAGCCACCTTCGAACGGTTCATCGCCGATACGGCCATAGAGAAAATGCGTGCCTATGCCGCCGACTGGAAGGACAACGGCAAGCCGTTCAGCCTGGACATCCACTTCTTCGGCCCGCACCTGCCCTATTTCCTGCCCGACGAATACTTCGACCTGATAGACCCGGACGTCGTCGAGCTTCCCCCCAGCTTCGGTGACACCCTCGAGGGCAAACCGCAGGTGCAGTCCAACTACGCCACCTACTGGTCTACCAGTTCCTTCGACGTTGCCCAGTGGAAGAAACTCATCGCCTGCTACTGGGGCTATGTCGCCATGATCGATTTCGAGATCGGCCGGATCATGGACGCCGCCAAAGAACTCGGGATCCTCGACGACACCGCGGTGATGTTCACCGCCGACCACGGCGAATTCACCGGCGCACACCGCATGAACGACAAAGGTCCCGCGATGTACGACGACATCTACAAAATCCCGTTCATCGCGAAAATCCCCGGGGTCTCCACGGTGGGCACCTCAGACGCGTTCACCTCCCTGCTGGATGTGCCGGCCACCGTGATGGACATCGCCCGGCTGGATCCGGCACTGATCGAAGACGGCCGGTCGATTGTGGATCTGACCCGCGGGGAGGATGTGCCCGGGTGGCGGGACCATATTGTCTGTGAATTCCACGGCCACCACTTCCCGCTGCAGCAGCGCATGCTGCGCACCCGGGAATTCAAACTGGTCGTCAGCCACGAAGGGGTCAACGAACTCTACGACCTGCGCCATGACCCCTACGAAATGAACAACTGCTACCGTGCACCGGCCTACCGGGACATCCGCGCGCAGCTGTCGAAGCAGCTGTACCACGAACTTGTGGCACGCGGTGACCACGCCTTCGCCAAATGGATGCTGGCCATGACCGACTTCGATCTGCCGTTGGGCGGCAGTTCCAAATCGGACTGGGATACGGTCACCGACAGCGGCGGCGGGGACAGCCGGTGACGCCCTGCCCGGCGGGCCCTGCCCGCCCCCGGGCTTTGCGTAGGCTTGACAATCGAGGCGCACCATCGCCCGGGTGACCGTGCGGATGGACATGGACAAGGATAAAACACCAGGCTCCGGCGGAGGATGTTCCGCCAAAGCATCGCCAGCGCGCCAGCACCCGGTAGCCGGCCCGCCCCGTCTACCGCGTGCCGGCACAACACCACCGGTCAACCACCGGTGTGCACCGTTGAAAAAGTGCAGGAAGGCCAGTAGAGCATGACTGACACCGCCAATCCGAAGGGACGTCCCCGCAGCCGCGGTGAAGATGGACTGCAGCTTGCGATCGTCGAGGCGCTCCGCGACGGCGAATACACCCGCAAGCAGCTGTGCGACAAATTCCGGGTGTCCCGCACCACGCTGGGGCGCTACCTGGAGCAGCTTTTGGCCGACCACGCCATTGAAGGTGTCACCGCCGCCCCCTCGGGCAGGGGACGCCCGGTGGAGGTGTTCCGCATCAACCACTCGGTGGTCTACGCCATCGGCCTGGATGTGTCGAAAACCCGCGCCATCGGCATGGCCGTCAACCGCGCCGGGGTGTCGCTGGCCTCCGCCGAAATCACCGCCTCCCCCGGCAGCGGCGCCCCGGAAGATCTGCTCTACCGGCTGTGTGTCGAACTGTCGGCGGATCTGGTCCGCAACAATGCCGTCACCGACTGGATGTCCTTTATCGGGTTGGGGCTGCCCAAACCCATGGCCCCGGGGCAGATGACGGTGACCGGCATGCCGATGGAGATGGCCATCAAATTCGAGTCGATGATCTCCACCTTCTGGGATGCGCCGCTGATCGCGGACAATTCGGTGCGCATGGCCGCTTTGGGTGAAGCCCGTTCCGGGGCCGGCCGGGGCGGCGGCAACCAGCTGTATCTCCGGATATCCCGCGGCATATTGGCCTGCTCCCTCATCGACGACAATGTGGATGTCGGCGCCCACGGCTTCGCCGGGGAGATCGGCCACGTGCGGGCCGCCGGTGCCGACCGGCCCTGCCACTGCGGTAAAACCGGCTGCCTGGAAACCATCGCCGACATGGATGCCATTGTCCGGGGATGCGGGGCGGAGGATCTGGACGGGGTTATCGCGGTGCTCACCGACCCGGACGCCGCGCAGGACACGGCCGGGCACTACCGCAGTGTGGTGGAACGCTCAGCCACCGCCACCGCTGATGCCGTCGCCGCGGCCGTGGTTCTTCTCGACCCGGACAAAGTGATCCTCGGCGGGGACATTCCCATCCGGGTTCCCGGTTGGACCGACACTTTTACCGGGCAGCTGAAAAAACTGGTGGTGCCCGGTTTGCATGATGATGTGGAGGTGGCCGTGGCGGCCCTGGGCGATGAAGCCTCGGTCACCGGCGCCATCGCCGCCGCGGAACGGCTGGTCAGCGGGCACCGTTCCACATTGTCGACCTGGCGGGACCACCACCGGGGCACCTGACGTGCCGGGCGGACAGGGCGGTTGGTGATAATAGGCGGCGGAAAAAAATCCGCCCGCGCACCGCACCGGCACGGCGCTTCGCGCATACCCGCCCGTGTGCCGCCCGCGGGCGGGGAAGCAGCGACCAGCGGGCACCAGACCCGGCAAGGAGAAGGCGATGGGACACACCACCCCACCAGCTCCGCTGGTTCGTCGTCCCCTGCCTTTTTCAGTCGTCGCCAAACCCACCGGGGCCGCCTGCAACCTGGACTGCACCTACTGCTTCTTCCTGTCCAAGGAACTGCTTTACGAGCAGAAAAAGCAGCGCATGGGGATAGAGGAACTGGACACCTATGTCCGCGAATACCTGGCGTCCTCACCCGACGGGGAGGTGACAATGCTGTGGCAGGGCGGGGAGCCGACCCTGCGGGGCCTGGATTTTTTCCGCACCCTCGTCGACCTGTGCGAGCGCTACCGCCGGCAGGCGCAAACTGTGGTGCATGCCATCCAGACCAACGGCACCCTGATCACCGATGAATGGGCACGGTTTTTCAAAGACCACGACTTCCTGGTCGGGATATCCATTGACGGGCCGGAGGACATCCACGACGCCTACCGGGTCAACAAAGCAGGCCGCGGCACCCACCGGATGGTCATCCGCGGCTACAACAAGCTGCGCGACCATAAGGTGCGCACCAATATTTTGTGCACCGTCCACCACGCCAACCAGGACCACGGCAAGAAGGTCTACACCTATTTCCGCGACGAACTGGGGGCAAAATACCTGCAATTTATCCCCATTGTCGAACGCGTGGAGAAAAAAGACCTCGCCACCGCCGAAGCCGGGTGGCGGGTCGGCAAAGACCACCAGCTGCTCTACCAGCAGTCCGGCGATGCGGTGACCACCCGCAGCGTGGATCCGGAAAAATACGGGCGTTTTCTCGTCGAGATCTTCAACGAGTGGCGCGCCCGCGACGTCGGTGAAGTTTTCGTCCAGGATTTCGACTCGGCCCTGTCAAGCCTGTTCGGCCGGGCCTCAGTGTGCGTGCACGCACCCGAATGCGGCAACAACTTCGCCATGGAATTCAACGGGGATGTCTACGCCTGCGACCACTGGGTGGAACCTGACTGGCTGGTCGGCAATATTGCCGAGAAATCCTTCAACGAGCTGGCCGACAGCGCGGTGATGCGCTCCTTCAGCCTGAAAAAATCCGCGCAACTGACCAGCCAGTGCCGCAGCTGCCCGGTGCTGCGTTTCTGCCACGGCGGCTGCCCGAAGGACCGTTTCGCGGTCTCGGGTGACGGGGAAGCGGGCCACAACTACCTGTGCCCGGGCTACTACCACTTCTATTCCACCATCCGGCCCGATCTGGTGGCGATGAAACGCCTGATTGGCCGGAATATGGCCCCCAGCCTCATCATGGATGAGTCGGTGCGCTCACGGATGCGCCCGAAACCGAGAATCTGACGGGAAAAACCTTGATCACTTTTGTTGAAGCAGCCCTGGTCGGCATTGTCGTCGGTCTTGTCATCGGCGCCCTGGGGGCCGGCGGCGGCATTATTGCCGTGCCCGTGTTGACCTATCTTCTGGGACAAACACCCCACGACGCCACCAACGGTTCCCTGGTCATTGTCGCCGTCACCGCACTGTTGACGCTTCCCGGCAAAGCGAAGATGAAACAGATCAGATGGAAAGACGGTCTGGTCTTCGGCGCGATGAGTTCCATCGGCGCGATCGCCGGACGGATGATCAACCAGCAGATCGACGGCAAAATGCTGCTGATTTTGTTCTCGGTTCTGCTGCTCGGTGTGTCGGGTCTGATGATGCGCAACGCCTTAAAACAGCGCCGTGATGAAGACCGGCGCATGGAACTCTACGGCGGCTACGAGGCCACTGCCGCCGGCGCTTCCGGTACCTCTGCGGTGAAAACAGCCGCAGCCAAAGCTGTGCCAAAGGATCCGGACACAGAACCCCGGCCGCTTCCCTATGTCGCTGCCGCCGCCACCGCCACCGGTCTTTTGACGGGACTGTTCGGTGTGGGCGGTGGGTTTGCCGTGGTACCGGTTCTGATCCTGGTGATGCGTTTTACAGTCCGTGAAGCCACCGGCACCTCACTGGTGGTGATGATCATTGCCGCGGTTGTCTCAATCCTCACCGGGGTTACCGTCGGCAGTTTCCACGTCGACTGGCCGGTGGTGCTGCTGTTTGTCGCCGGTTCCTCCCTGGCCGGCCATGTGGGTGGACGGCTGTCGCAACGCGCCCGCCAGTCCACACTGGCCATCATCTTCGCCTGCATGGTGCTTCTGGTCGGACTGTCGACATTTATTTCCACCGTCCTGGGCATCGGCGTCTAGCAGCCGCGGGATAGGGTGAATGCGAACTCGGTGACCACCGGCTGAAACCACGGAACCTCTGTTCCGTTGCCCGCCGGTGGCGCACCGCGTTTGTGGAAGAAGAATGAAGACCGGACGCCCCCGGTGCGGTGACCGCTCCGCCGGGGGCGTCTGCGGTACGCCCGGCGCCGGACGCGGTGGCCGTGCGGATACCCGGTCGGGGGCACCACAGGAGGACCTGTCAGCCACCGCCGGCCGATTGTCGGGGGATGGTGGCCGCCCGTGGTGGTGCTGGCGGCACACCGCTTGTCCGGGAGACTGTCCGTCGTTTTGCGGCCGGCGGCAGAAGTGGCGCCCGCACAGTGCCCGGCGGGCCGGTGCCCCGCCGGAGGTGACGGGACAATACGGCGGAAGGGCCAGAGAAATCTTGTGGCCCGTCGGTCCCGGCAGGACAGGTGCGCCGCAGGCGATGGTTTACCCGCGGGATGATGGTTGTGGCAGGTGCTGGTAAGGTTGCACCGTCTAACGACTGCGGCGTGAGCCACACGTGCCCCAAAATTTTCACGGGTGCGCACCGGTTGCTGTGCCGGGAGGGCTGACCTTCCTGCATGACCGGCCGGGCAACGCCGCATGTCTGCGGGTATCTGTGTGTCCCCCGGACCTGTCCAGTGCAGGTTTGTGGCGGTCACCGGATGCCGGACCACTAATATTAGAGTCAATAAAAACAAACTTTTACGTTCACTTCGCAACACGGGACCCGTCACGGTGTCCGCCGGCAGGCGGTCAACTATCCGGTACTGGCGGTTTATTCCGTGGGGCGGGGGTGATGCCCCTTCAGGCCGCGGTGACGCGGCCCCGGGGGTGTGGCCCGCCGCCGTATGCCGGGTGGAGACCGCCGACAACCGTGGCGGTCCCGCCGCTTGTGAAACCCCAGGAGGATGCGTGTCCGCGTTTCTATCGGTGTTCAAGGACGCTGATCTTCGGAAGAAGATTCTGTTCACCCTTGCGATGATCATTCTGTACCGCATTGGTGCCCAGATTCCGTCCCCCGGCGTCGACTACGCCGAGATTTCCGGGCGGCTGCGTGATTTAACGGAAGGACAGTCCAGCGTTTACTCGCTGATCAACCTGTTCTCCGGTGGTGCGCTGCTGCAGTTGTCGGTGTTCGCCATCGGCATCATGCCCTACATCACCGCCTCGATTATCGTGCAGCTGCTCACCGTGGTGATCCCGCACTTCGAGGAATTGAAGAAAGAGGGGCAGTCCGGTCAGTCGAAAATGACCCAGTACACCAGGTACCTGACCCTGGCGCTGGCGCTTTTGCAGTCGTCGGGCATTGTCGCCCTGGCGGCCCGCGGCCAGCTGCTCGGGCAGGGGGTGCGGGTGCTCAAAGAGGGCCACACCCTATTCGACCTGATCATTATCGTGCTGACCATGACCGCCGGTGCGGTTTTGACCATGTGGATTGGTGAGCTGATGACCGAACGCGGCATCGGCAACGGCATGTCGCTGCTCATCTTCGCCGGTATCGCCACCAGGCTTCCCACCGACGGGGCGGGCATTCTGGCCTCCTCCGGCGGACTGGTGTTCTCCCTGGTGCTGTTCGCCGTGATCGTGTTGGTCGTCGGTGTCGTCTTCATCGAGCAGGGCCAGCGCCGTATCCCGGTGCAGTACGCCAAGCGCATGGTCGGCCGCCGTCAGTACGGCAACACCTCGACCTACCTGCCGCTGAAGGTCAACCAGGGTGGCGTTATCCCCGTCATCTTCGCCTCGTCGCTGATCTACGTGCCGGTGCTGATCACCCAGATCATCAACTCCGACAAGGCGGTTCCGCCGAACAGCTGGTGGCAGAACAACGTCATCCAGTACCTGCAGACCCCGTCCAGCTACCAGTACATCATTTTGTACTTCGTGCTGATCGTCTTCTTCTCCTACTTCTACGTTTCGGTCCAGTACGACCCGAACGAGCAGGCCGAAAACATGAAGAAGTACGGCGGCTTCATCCCCGGCGTGCGTCCCGGCCGTCCCACCGCCGAATACCTGTGGTACGTCATGAGCCGCCTGCTGCTGGTCGGTTCGGTCTACCTGGGTCTGATCGCTGTGTTGCCGAACGTGATGCTGGAGCTGGGTGTGGGAACCTCGGCCGGATCGGCCACCCCCTTCGGCGGCACGGCTATCCTGATTCTTGTGTCCGTTGCTTTGACAACGGTCAAACAGATTGAATCGCAGCTGCTCCAGTCCAACTACGAAGGATTCCTCAAATGAGACTTGTTCTGCTTGGTCCCCCCGGCGCCGGCAAAGGCACCCAGGCCGCCATTCTCTCCGAGAAACTCGGTGTGCCCCACATTTCCACGGGCGACTTGTTCCGCAAGAACATCGGCGAAGGCACCCCGCTGGGTGTGGAAGCCAAAGGCTACATCGACGCCGGGAAACTCGTTCCCACCGATGTCACCGCCCGCATGGTCGAGTCCCGTCTGGCCGAAGATGACGCCGTCGACGGTTTTCTTCTCGACGGGTTCCCCCGCACGGTCGAGCAGGCCGATCTGCTCACCGAGATTCTGCGGAAAAAAGACGTCGCCCTCGACGGTGTCGTGCAGTTCAAAGTCTCCGAGGACGTTGTGGTTGAGCGCATGCTCGCCCGCGGCCGCGCCGACGACAACGAAGACACCATCCGTACCCGCATGAAGGTCTACCGGGATGAAACCGCCCCGCTGATCGACCACTACGGCGACAAGATCATTGCCATCGAAGCTGAAGGCAGCGTCGAGGAGATCAACGAACGCACCATGACAGCACTCGGCAAGTAACCGGCCGGTGCGTGTGCCCCGCGCCGGCATGCCCGTGCTGTCCGCGGGCCGTTGTCAAACGTGGTGCCATGACCCGCGGGGGCGGTGGACTTTCATCCACCGCCCCCGCGGTTTTTTTGCGTGCCGCCGGTGTTTTTCCCGGACCCGGCTGTGACCGCGGCCATGGTGGGGGACTGGTCGACGTACCGTGCGCTGTGGGGGCGCGGGGCCTTCGGGCCGGCCGGGGGTGTGGCGGCGGTAGGGTGTGGGGCATGGGATTTCGCAGAGGAAAAAAGAAGATCATCGCCCGCACACCAGGTGAACTCGATGCCATGGAGGCAGCCGGCCGTATCGTCGGGGAAGCTTTGGTGGCGGTGCGTGACGCGGCGGCGGAGGGGATGAGCACCAAAGACCTCGACGACATCGCCGAAGAGATCATCCGCTCCCGGGGCGCCTACCCGACCTTTCTCGGCTACATGGGCTACCCGGCAACAGTGTGCGCCTCAGTCAACGACATCATTGTCCACGGGATCCCGGACAGGAAAACCGTGCTCAAACACGGCGACCTGGTCTCCATCGACTGTGGCGCCACCCTTGATGGCTGGGTGGGTGATTCCGCCTGGACATTCGGTATCGGGGAGACCTCCGGCAAGGCCACCGCGCTCAACCAGGCGACCCGGTTTGTGCTCTACGAGGGAATGAAAGCCATGGTGCCGGGAAACCGGCTCACCGACGTGTCCTGGGCGCTGGAAAAAGCCACCGACGAAGCGGAGGAGAAATTCGGGGTGGAGCTGTTCATTGTCGACGGCTACGGCGGCCACGGCATCGGCCATGAAATGCACGAGGAGCCGTTTTTGTCCAATGAGGGCGCACCCGGCAAAGGCCCGCTGATCCAGGAAGGTTCGGTGTTGGCCATTGAACCGATGCTCACCCTGGGAACCGTGGACTCGGTGGTCGCCGACGACGAGTGGACGGTGGCCACCACCGACGGATCCTGGGCCTCCCACTGGGAGCACACGGTGGCGGCCACCGCTTCCGGGCCGCGGATTCTCACCCCCCGCACGGTCGCCGACTGATTTATCCGCTGCCGGAAAGACCCCGCAGGTGGTTGACCCGCCCCGGCCCCGGGGCGGGTGGCCGTACAGGCCACCCCCGGTGGGCCGGGATCGCCAGGGGCGGAAGAATTTCACAGCGACCACATGAAAGTGGGGTGGGGCACAGTTTCGGGGCTGCAGGGGTGGCTGCCGGCGCCGGGCCGGGATACGCGGCCAGCGGGGCGAACAGGCTTTCAGGCCCGAGTGGGCGGCCGGGGCCGGCGGATGCTGCCGCAGCAGTGGGGACAGGTGCCGTCCGGCCCGGGGCCGCTGCCGTGGCCCGGGCCGGTTTTCCCGGCCCGGCCTGTGTGCGTCTAGACTGGCCCCCATGAGTTTTGCAGCGCGTTACGCGAAAAAAGCCGCGGCAATGGTGGTTGTTGCCGCCGTATGTGTCACTGCACCTGCGGCGCAGGCCGCCGAAGCATCCCCGGCCGCCGGTTCCTCCGGCGTGGCGTGGAATCTCCACGAGGGCCTCTACGGCTCCTCCGATGGGCTTCCCGAACCGCTGAAGGGCACGCTGCTGACTGTGGCCGACAGCATCACCAATGTTCTGGCCCCCGGCCTTTTGGCGCGCAAAGCCCAGGAAGCCGAGCAGGCCCGCCTGGCGGAGGAAGCCCGCCAGCAGCCCCAGCACCCCGGTTTCGATCCGTCGAAATGCCCGCCGTCGGCCCGCGCCTGCCTGGATCTCGACAACGAGATCACCTGGCTGCAAAAAGACGGTGTCGTCACCTACGGCCCGGTGAAAGAATCCGCCGGCGCCCCCTACCCGGCTACCGCCACCCCCCGTGGCTCGTTCCGGGTGCTGCGCAAAGTCAAAGACGAAATCTCCTACGTCTACGACAATGCCCCCATGCCCTACGCGGTGTACTTCACCAACAACGGCATCGCCTTCCATGAAGGCAGCATCGATTTGTGGTCCCACGGCTGCGTTCACCTGACCCACCAGGACGCCAAACACTACTTCGACAATCTCAACATCGGCGACGAGGTCTACGTCTTCTAAATAAGGACACGGGCCCGACATAAAAGCCACCCAACCCCCATCAACCCGGCCCCGCTTTTTTGAAAGCTTGTGTTCCACCAGCGCAACCTTTGTGAAAAGCGGGGCCGGGTTCGTCGCGCGCGGGGCGGGGGAGCGGCCGGGCGGCTTTCTCCTGGCGCGCCGGGGCGGGGAAATTGCTCTTTTGCCAGCTTGTGGGTATAGTTGACCGACGGTGTGCACAACCAGTGCGCGCCGCGCCGCTTGCAGCGGTAGTTCAGTATGCAATCTACCAGGCGATAGACGGTTTTTACCGACCGGAAAATTTCGCCGGGAAATGTGGAGTACATGGCAAAGAAGGAAGGCGCAATCGAGGTAGAGGGCCGCGTCGTCGAGTCCCTGCCCAACGCGATGTTCCGTGTCGAGCTCGACAACGGGCACAAAGTTCTTGCGCACATCAGCGGCAAGATGCGCCAGCACTACATCCGTATCCTCCCCGAGGATCGCGTCGTGGTGGCTTTAAGTCCCTACGACCTGACCCGCGGACGCATCACCTACCGCCACAAGTAAAAAAACATCAAGCCTCCTCAACCCCCGGCACGTGCACGTTACGTGGCGCGCGGGATACGTGGACACCAAAAGGCGACAGACACGCAAACGTCGTCAGCACCGGAGAGAAGGTGGCCGCTTTCAGCGGCCGGTTCACCCGGCTGACGCAGAGTTTCTCGCACCACGCATCCGATCTGCTTTGGAAAAAGAGCAACGCGCCCAAAGACACGGACCATCCCACGGGTTTTCGGCGGAAGGCATCCAGCCTTCCTCCAACCCGGGTATCCGTGCGGCACGTGCCGAGATTTTTCACCTTCGGCAATCGGTGGCCGAAGCCCCGTGTAACTGGCCCCCACCGTCCGGCATCCGACCGGGCAAAGCGGGCTTTTGACGGGGACGGGTGGGGAGAAAACCACCGCAACAACCGGAAGGACAATGCCATATGGCACGCCTTGCTGGAGTTGACCTCCCGCGCAACAAGCGCATGGAAGTCGCTCTCACCTACATTTACGGCATCGGGCCCGCCCGAGCCAAGCAACTTCTGGAGGAGACCGGCGTCTCCCCGGATCTGCGTACCGACAACCTGACCGATGAGCAGATCGCCGCTCTTCGTGACGTGATTGAAGCCACCTGGAAGGTCGAGGGTGACCTCCGCCGCCAGGTGCAGGCCGATATCCGCCGCAAGATCGAGATCGGCTGCTACCAGGGTCTGCGCCACCGCCGCGGTCTTCCCGTCCGCGGACAGCGCACCAAGACAAACGCGCGTACGCGCAAAGGTCCGAAGAAAACGATCGCCGGAAAGAAGAAGTAACCTATGCCTCCGAAGAGCCGTTCCGGCGCGCGCCGCACAGGGCGCCGCGTCGTCAAGAAAAATGTGGCCCACGGCGCCGCATACATCAAGTCCACCTTCAACAACACGATTGTCTCGATCACCGATCCCTCCGGTGCCGTGATCTCCTGGGCATCGTCCGGGCACGTCGGGTTCAAGGGCTCCCGCAAGTCCACCCCGTTTGCCGCCCAGATGGCAGCCGAAAACGCTGCACGCAAAGCCATGGACCACGGCATGAAGAAGGTTGACGTTTACGTCAAAGGCCCCGGTTCGGGCCGCGAAACCGCCATCCGCTCCCTCTCGGCCGCAGGCCTTGAGGTCGACAAGATCGTCGACGTGACGCCGCAGCCCCACAACGGCTGCCGCCCGCCGAAGCGTCGCCGCGTCTAAGGGAAAGGAAGTCTAGACAGATATGGCCCGTTACACCGGACCCGCAACCCGTAAATCCCGCCGCCTCCGCGTCGACCTCGTGGGAGGGGACACCGCCTTCGAGCGTCGCCCCTACCCCCCGGGACAGGCAGGCCGCGCCCGCATCAAGGAATCCGAGTACCTGCTCCAGCTGCAGGAAAAGCAGAAGGCCCGTTTCAACTACGGTGTCATGGAAAAGCAGTTCCGCCGCTACTACGCCGAAGCCAACCGACTTCCCGGCAAAACCGGTGACAACCTGCTCGTCCTGCTCGAGTCCCGCCTGGACAACGTCATCTACCGCGCAGGTCTTACCCGCACCCGCCGGCAGGCCCGCCAGCTGGTCAGCCACGGTCACTTCACCGTCAACGGCCAGCGCGTGACGATTCCCTCCTACCAGATTCAGAAACACGACATCATCGATGTCCGTGAGCGCAGCCGCAAGATGATCTGGTTCGAAGAAGCCCAGGAACTCATTGCCGATGCCACCACCCCGGCATGGCTGCAGATCGTTCCCGACACCCTGCGCATCCTCGTGCACCAGCGGCCCGAGCGCGCCCAGATCGACGTCCCGCTGCAGGAACAGCTGATCGTCGAGTTCTACTCGAAGTAAACGGCTCCCGCCCCGGTGGATATCCGGTGGCGCATCCGGTTGGATCTTTTCCTCCCGCGCCGCCGGCAGCACACCGGCAGGGCTGTTGTCGATAACTTTCATTTCCCTTCCCGCCACAGTGCGGCTGCGCGGCCGCCCGGTTTTTGAAAAAAACCGGCTGAGCCAACCACCGCCGGCGGGAAGCACCGGAACGGCCACCGGTGGTCCCGCGCCCCGCGCGGGGCTTTCAACGGCCACTGATTTTCCGTTACCTGGCGTCATATAGCGGGCGCCACACTGCAAGGAGAAGTTCACATGCTCATCTCGATTCGCCCCTCGCTGACAGAGGAGCCCATCGACGCTTCCCGCTCACGGTTCATTTTTGCGCCGCTCGAGCCGGGATTCGGCTACACGCTCGGCAACTCGCTGCGCCGCACCCTGCTGTCGTCCATTCCGGGCGCCGCCGTGACCTCGGTCAAAATCGATGGTGTGCTGCACGAGTTCACCACCATCCCCGGCGTGAAAGAAGATGTCTCCGACATCATCTTGAACATCAAGGGACTGGTGCTGTCCAGCGACTCCGACGAGCCGGTCGTGATGTACCTGAGCAAACAAGGCGCCGGGGAAGTCACCGGCGCCGACATCCAGGCTCCGGCGGGAGTGGAAATCCACAACCCCGACCTGCACATCGCGACGCTCAACGAGACCGGCAAACTCGAGATTGAACTCGTCGTTGAACGTGGCCGCGGCTACGTTCCCGCCACCATGGCGGGCGACACCGGGGAAATCGGCCGTATCCCGGTCGACCAGATTTACTCCCCGGTGCTGAAAGTCAGCTATAAAGTTGAAGCCACCCGTGTGCAGCAGCGCACCGACTTCGACAAGCTGATCATCGACGTGGAAACCAAAAACTCGATCAGCGCCCGTGATGCGGTTGCCTCCGCCGGTAAAACCCTGGTGGAGCTGTTTGGTCTGGCCCGGGAACTCAACACCAGTGCCGAAGGCATTGAGGTTGGACCCTCCGGCCAGGAGTCCGAGCACATGGCCGCATACTCCATGCCGATCGAGGAACTGGACTTTTCGGTCCGCTCCTACAACTGCCTGAAGCGGCAGGACATCCACACCGTCGGTCAGCTTGCCGAGTGCAACGAATCCGACCTGATGGATATCCGCAACTTCGGGCAGAAATCCATCAACGAAGTGAAAATCAAGCTCGCCGGCCTGGACCTGACCCTCAAAGATGCCCCGGAGGATTTCGATCCCACCACCATCGAGGGTTACGACGCCGAAACCGGCGGCTACATCGACAACGACGCCGACGACACCGAGTAGGAAGCCACGCGAGGATCCGTCCGGCCACGCCGGTCGGGTCCGCATGGCCCCCAAGACGACACAGATTTTACGAGGAGTACTCACATGCCCAAGCCCAAGAAGGGCCAACGTCTCGGCGGCTCGGCCTCCCACCAGCGGAAGATTCTGTCGAATCTCGCGGCCCAGCTGATCGAGCACGAAGCCATCAAAACCACCGACACCAAGGCGAAGCTGCTTCGCCCCTATGTCGAAAAAATCATCACCAAGGCGATCTCCGGCACCCTGGCCGACCGCCGCAACGTGCTGAAGCTCATCCCGAACAAGAACGTGGTGAACTACCTCTTCGAGGAACTCGCCCCGCGCTTTGAGGGACGTCCCGGCGGCTACACCCGCATCATCAAGCTGGAAAACCGCAAGGGCGACAACGCCCCCATGTCCCAGATTTCCTTCGTCTTCGACGCCCTGCCGGATGCGGACGCGCGCGCACAGCGTGTCGCCGCCCAGCAGAAAGCCGACCAGGCCAAGGACGAGGACAAGGCCGACGAAGCTGAGGAAGCACCGGTGGACAAGACCACCGCAACCGACGCTGATGCCGACGCCGACGCCGACAAAGCTGATACCGCAGACAAAGACGACAAGTAAGTCGTCCCCCATCCACCGGCCGTCTTCCGGCCGGTGGATCGGCCCGGTACAACACGCCTGACCCCGCGATCCTGTCACAGACAGGGACGCGGGGTCAGTCGTTTTTTCCGCGGCGCCACAATCAACCACCCGTGGTGGCAGCCGGCGGTGCCGGCACCGTGCGGGACCGTCGTTTTTCCGGCCCCGGTAGACTATTCGCCCGTGGCTAACCCAGCGAAAGATTGTGTCCGTCTCCGATTCACCGTCGCCTACGACGGCACCGCGTTCAACGGGTGGGCCAAACAGCTGGGGCAAGACGGCGTGCGCACCGTCCAGGCGACCATCGAGCAGGCCCTCGAGCTTGTGTTCCGCCGCCCCTGTCCGCTGACTGTGGCCGGGCGCACCGACGCCGGGGTGCACGCCACCGGGCAGGTCGCCCACGCCGATGTGCCGCGGGAGGTGCTCGGCGAACGCTCCATTGGCGGGGATCCGGCGAATCTGGTGCGGCGGTTGAGCCGTCTGGTGCCGGACGATATCCAAATCCGTGATGTGGCGTTCGCACCGGAGGGCTTCGACGCCCGTTTTTCCGCCCTGCGCCGCCACTACATCTACCGGGTGACAACCAACCCGGGCGGAGTGCTGCCCACCCGGCGCATCGATACCGCCGCCTGGCCGAAACCGGTTGATCTCGACCGCATGGTCCGGGCGGTGGCACCACTGGTGGGGCTGCACGATTTCGCGGCCTTTTCCAAATACCGTCCCGGGGCGACCACCGTACGGGACCTGCAGCGTTTCGACTGGGTGGATGTCTCCACCGCAGAGCAACCCCAGACCTATCAGGCATACGTGAGCGCGGATGCCTTCACCTGGTCGATGGTCAGGAGCCTGGTCGGTGCCAGCCTGGCAGTCGGGCAGGGCCGCCGCGCCATCGATTTCATGGCCGGACTGCTGGATGAACGCAGCCGGTCCCCACTGGTTCCGGTGGCCCCGGCAGCCGGGCTGACCCTGGTCGGTGTGGACTATCCGGCGGACAGTCAACTGGCGCAGCGGGCCGATGAAACCCGCGGCATCAGGGTGCTTCCCGGGGAAGAACACCGGGCGGCGGGCAAAGGCTGCCCGGACACCAACCCCTTTTACTGACCCCGGGGCACCATCGCCCCGGGGTGCACACCGGTTCGCGGCACGGTTTTTCCGCAGCCTTGGATCCACCCCGCGCGCTTGAGCTTATCCGGCTGCCCCGTGGGCTAGAATTCGGGGGCGTTGGGTGCGCAGATGCATCCTTGTGACACGCCTTTTTTACTGCACAAAAACGAGGACCAACTTTTCCGCCGTGTACCACGCAAGCATCATCGTCATCGCGGTCTTTATCGGACCGGGACTTGTGCTGTCCTGGCTGTCCGGGCTGAAACTGCCGTGGGCGATGGCCGCCTCGATTCCCGTCAGCTTCGGCCTGTACGGGATCGCCGGATGGGCTTTGGCCGAAATCGGCCGCCCGTTCACCATCACCAATGTGGCGTTGTTCTGTCTCGCCGCCACCATCATCGGGATCATGTGGCGGCTGCTTGTTATCGCCGTGTCCCGCTGGTCTAAGCGCCGCCGCAAACAAAAAGAAACCGAGGATGATGATCCGGCCGGGCCAGATGAGGGCGATGGGCCGGAGAAAACCGATGGCCCGGATAAGGCTGCTGAACCGGACAAGGGCACTGATCCTGATGAAGCCGACAGCGGCGACGATGCTGCCGCCCCCACTGGTGTTGCCGGAAAGCCGGCCGGTGGTGGGGCAGCGGACAACCGCGCCGACGGCACGCCTGAAACAGCAGATGCCGGAAAGCCTGCTGCCGCACCCGCTGCGGCGTCCCGGGTGTCTGTGGTGGTTGAACCGGCGGATGCCGGCCAGTCCGATCCGGTGGCGAAGACAGAAGTCGTGGCCGGTGGCCCGGCCGACAGCACACACGACAGGCAGACCCGTTCCCCCCTCGCCGGTCTCATCGACGGCTCGGTGCTCGACCCGGTGTGGCTGCTGCCCGGGGCCGGGGTGCTGGTCGGTATCTGGCTGATTGCCTCCCGCGCCCTGGATGTGCTGCAGCACGCCCGCGGCGGGATGAACAATATCTACCAGGGGTGGGATGTGCAGTGGCACGCCAACGAGGTGCGCTACATTCTCGACTCCGGTATCGCCTCCGCCACCGAGATGGGCAAACTGATGCACATTGAGGACCAGCGGGCGATGTTCTACCCCTCCGGCTGGCATGCCGGCACCGCGATGGCCGCGAAAATCGCCCACATCACCCCGGTGCAGGCGGTGAACCTGTCGGGCATCCTTCTTCCGGCGCTGCTGCTTCCCCTGGCCGCGGCCCTTCTGGCGTGGCGGCTGGTCGGCAACCGGGGGCTGTGCGCCCAGATGGCCGCCGGTTTCGCGGGCATTCTCGTCGCCGTCCCGCCGGTGCTGTACTGGGTGGGCATGTATGTCGGCGCCTGGCCGTATCTCGCGGCGATCAGCATGTGCGGCATAGTGGTGGCGCTGATCATGTCCGTTCCCGCCCAACCGGTGCGGATGTGGGCCGGGGCCTGGGCGTTCGCCGGGGCGGTGGCAACCCACCCGTCGGCGGCCACCGTCATTGTGCTTCCGCTGTTGCTGTGGTGGCTGACCCGCCTGGTGATCATTCCGTCGAAAAAAACCACCGGTGTTGCCGGGGGGATCACAATCCGCCTGCAAGACCTTGCGCTTCTGGCGGTGACCGGCCTGGTGGGCACCCTGCTGGTGCTGCCGCAGATCATCGCCGGAATGAACCAGACCGGGGAAGTGGAATCGTTCGACGCCACCGAAAACGTCACCCGCGCCGAGTCCTGGCAGATGGCCTACCAGCTGGTGACCCGGCACGCCGAATTCTTCGGCCCCAACCCGTGGATTCTGTATTCGGGGCTGATTGGCGGGGTGATTGTGCTGCTGTGGCGGGGCAATGTGTGGGGGCCGCTGTTTTACGGGCTGTCGCTGGCGATCACCGTCAACGCGATCAAACCCTTCGACCAGCCGTGGCAGTCGCTTCTGGCCACTGTCGGCAGCCTGCACTACAACACCCCGCACCGGCTGATCATGCCGGTGGCTTTGCTGACTGTCGCCGCCAGCGGCATTGCCCTGGCCGCCGGGCTGAGGCTGCTGTGCGGCGGATGGCTGAAAAAATACGTCTACACCACCGGCACACTGGCGGTTGTCGCCGCGCTGCTGGCCGGCTGGGTGATCGCCGACCGGGTGCCGGCTTCGATTGCCCGGGTCTCCGGGTTCGCGCTGATGGCCGACCGCAACGGGCGGATGGTCGATCACACCGATGAGAAAGCCTGGGACTGGCTGGCCCGCCAGCCGAAAGCCTACGACGGCATCATTGTCAGCGATCCGGCTGACGGCTCCGGGTGGATGTACGCCTACAACGGGCTGCCCAGCCTGTTCCGCCACTACCTGTGGCCCGATCCGCCCTATCTGAGCGCCACCCACAACCTGTTCTGGTATTCCAACCGGCTCGGCGAGGGAAACCTCGATCATCCGGAGATGAAAAACCCGGCCGATATTTCCGCGGAAACTCTCGGCGCGACATTCATCTACGTCTCCCCGCCGAGTTTCTGGGAATTCCAGAAAACCAACCCGGACCTGTCGTCGAATCTGTGGGACACCGCCGGGGTGACCCCGGTCTACCGCGACATGCAGGTCACCATTTTCGCCGTCAATGCCGCGTTCACCGACGAGGAACTGGACCGGATGCGCGCCCCCGGCAACTCGCCGGAACCGCTGCCGCCGCTGGTCACCCGCGGGCAGGCGGGGGTCGCCGACGGGGTGGCGGATGCGAAAAAGCCCTACTACCACCGGCCGACACAGCCCCTGATGGGGCCGGCCGAACAGTTCCACTCCCAGGCCGAGGACGAAGCCCGCAAAATCGCCGAATCCCTGTGGCCGCCGAAACCGGACAACACCTGACAAGACCCCACCCGGCTCCCGGGTGGGGCACCTGCCCGGATACCCGCCTTCCCGTATCCGGGCTGTAGGCGGCGATCCCCGCCACAGGGTCCCCACAGCCGGGCCGGGGCCGGCACGGGCTTTTTCCACACTTCCCCACCTTTTCGGGGCGGGCTGTGCCCCGCGCACCACAAGCACAGGTAATCTGGGGGCGCGTTCGTGGATGATCCGGGGGTGTGGAAACAGACCGGCGGATTGGTCGTCCACGGCGCTGTCTTCTTGGCACCAACCACAGTGCCCGGCCCGGGGGAGGGGCCGCAGGCGACGGGGAAGTCAAGGGGACACACCAGCTGCACACATTTTTTCCGGGGGGTTGATTTTCCGGTGCGTCCACCGCTTGTTACCACCAAAGCACAGGTCACAGGGCATGCCTTTTTGATGCGGCGGGTCTGCCACGGCCTGGTGTTCGGCGATATCCGCATGGTCCATGATCCGTTGTCCTCCCGCTCGCGGGGACTGTCTTTCGGGCTGGTCGCCGTGGTCCTGGGGTGTCTGGGCGCCGGGGCGATGGCCGTGTTTTCCCCCGACCCGGATCCCGGTGACGCCGCTATCGTGCGCACCGAAGCTGGCCGCTACCTGACGCTGATCGACGGGGTGTACCATCCCACCGCGAATTTGACCTCGGCCAGGCTGATCACCGGGCAGGCCGATGATGCCGCCCCCATCGGCAGCCGGGCGCTGGGGCGGATCAGCCAGGGCATCCCGGTGGGTATTCCCGGCGCACCCGATCTGATCGACGGCACCACACCGGCCGGTATCGGCTGGTCGGTGTGCCACACCGCGGCCGGAACCCTCACCGTTGCCGACCCGGTGGACCAGCCCACCCTCCTGGAGCGGATCGGACTCAAAAAATCCCCGGCGGCGCACCCGGACGGCCCCCGCCCGGCAGGCGGCCCGTCCGCCCGGCCGTCGGCCGCCGCCGGGTCGGCGGCGGGCCGCACCGGGCATGCGGTTGATCCCGGGATGGCCCGCGGCGAGCAGGGGCCCGCCGACCGGGCCGCGGTGGCCGGGAAAGAGGAAATCACCGTCCGCGCCGAGGATCTTCCACCGGTTCTGCCGGAAGGCACAGCCCTGGTCGCCCGCAGCGCCGGGGCGGACTGGCTGGTCACCGCCGGGAAAAGGCAGCGGATGCCCGATGCCGAGACTCCTTTCGGGCAGGTGGTCCGCCGGGAGCTGTCGATTACCCCGCTGACCCCGCGCTGGCATGCCCCGGCCGCGGTCCTCAACGCCGTCGGGGAAGCCCCGCCGATGGCACTGCAGCCCGACGCCCGGGTACTGGTGTCGCCCACCGGGGGCCTGTGGCTGAAAACACCCGGGGGATTGAGTCGGCTGACCCGGTTGCAGGCGGATATCTACACCGGCGCCGGGGTGAAAAAACAGCAGGTTCCCGACGCCTACATCAGGGCGCTGCCGGATGCGGCTGTCGATATCCGCCTGCCCGCCGACACCGTCGACATCATTGACCCGGCGACCCTGCGGATTTGCGTCACCGGCGACAAAGGGGAAGTCTCCGCGGGCCCGGCCGTCCCGCCCACCGGGGTGGAACTTCCCGGTGAGCTTGCAGCCACCCGCTACATCTCCCCGACAGCCGGATCCGTGTCCGTTGACACCGGCAGCGGCTGGTGGGTGATCACCCCCTACGGGGCGCGCCACCGGGTCCCTGATGCCGCCACCCTGGCGGTGATCGGTGTCGACCAGCCGGCCCGGGCACCCTGGCCGGTGATCCGTCTGCTTCCGGAAGGCCAGCCACTGACCAAACAACGCGCCCTGGAACCCGAATACGGTTTCTACCGGGCACGGCGCCCGGAGGACGGCGACTAGACCGGCCGGGCCGGCCCCGGCGGCGGGAGGAGACACAAAGCACCGCCCGCCGCGGAAGAAAAAACACCGCTAGGCACCGGCGCGGGTGCCGCGTCGCCTGCGGCGCAGGCGCGCCACCGGCGGGATGGTCGGCCGCAGGCCGGGGCGCAGCAGAAAAGCGAGGACCGCCGCGGTCACGGTGGCGGCGAGGGTCGCCGCGGTCACCGACGCGCGCCGCCTGCCGGTGGTATCCGGCGGGCCGGGTGCGGCGACCTGCACGGTGCGGGCGGGACGGGGATGGTCGTCGTCGTCGCGCAGAAACGTGATCGCCCGGTAAGGATCGACCGCCCCGGTGACCGGGTCGGTGGAGGCGACTATCCGGTCCCGGATCTGCTGCGGGCTGTCCAGCGGGAAACGCTGCTTGAGCAGCGCCGCCACCCCCGCCACCCATGGGGCGGCGAAACTGGTGCCCACCAGCGGGGTGGGGGTGTCGGGATCCCCGGTTCCCAGAATCAGCCCGTCCCCGGCGGTGGACAGTCCCACCGGCACCCAGCCCGGCCCGGCGACCGCCGGATCGGTGGCGGCGACAGCGAAATCGGCCGGTTCCCCGGCCGCATCGACCGCGGTCACCGACAACACGGTGGGTCCGACCGCCGGGTAGACCACCGAATCGGCTTCACAGGCACCGCCTTTGTTGCCTGAGGCGGACACCACCACCGTTCCCTGCGCTTCCGCCCGCGCCAGGACCTCCTCGATGGGGGCGGTGTCGACACGGGCGGCCACCGACGGTTTGACGCAGGAGACCACCGAAATATTGATCACCTGCGCCCCCTGGTCCAGCGCCCGCCCGATGGCTTCGGCCAGCGTCGCCAACGAGCCCGCCCGCCCGGCGGGGGTGGTCACCGCGGCACTGGTCTGCCGGATGGTGACAAGGTGTGCCCGCGGCGCGACACCGGTGGGAACCATGCCCGGATCCCCGTCGGCGGTCAGCGCGGTGGCATCCCCTGTGCCGGCGGCGATAATGCCCGCCACGATGGTGCCGTGGGCATCACAGTCGAACAGGCCGCCGTCGATGGTGTCGCCGTCGATGAAATCCCCGCCGCCGGTGAGGGCGGGAAGATTGTCGTGCGGCGACACCCCGGTGTCAATGACTGCCACCGTGACCCCTTCACCGGTGGCCAGCCGGTGGGTGGCCTCCAGGGAACGGTTGCGGGCGATGGCCGCCGCCCGGTGCATGTCGTCGGCGTCGACGACGGGCACGCACCCGGTGGGAACCGTCAGCGCGGGAGACTCCTCGGCGGGGGCATCCGGAGCAGCCGGTGCCGCCGGGGCGGGATCCTGCACCGGCGGGGCCGGCGGTGGTGGTGCGGGCGGCCGCCGGGGTACCGCCGGTGTCGGCGCGGGGTCCGGTGGCGGCGGTGCGGGTGGCGGCGGGGACGGTGCCGGTGGGGGCGGCTGCTGTGGCGGGGCGGACGGCGGCGGTATGGGCAGCCGGTGACGCCGGGGCAGTGGCGGCGGGTGCAGCCGCACCCGCGGCAGGAGTGCCGGCCGGCCGGGCGGTAGCGGCAGCTGCGCGTCAACCGGCGGTGCCGTGCCGGTTGCCAGCGCCGCCGTCAGCCCCAGTGAGGCCACCGTCCGGGACAGCTGTGCGCCGACACCGCGGCGCGGGGTCACAGCGCCACTCCTCTGATGGCGGTGAACAGTCCGGAAAGATGGGCCGCCAGGGGAATGGCCACGGCGATGCACACCACCTCCAGGCGCTCCAGGTGGCGGATCATCGGCGGGGAGAGTTCGCGGACATACGGCGCCCAGGCGCAGGCGGAATAGACAATCGCGGTCGCCGCCACACCAGCCGCCAGCACCCAGAGGTGCTCGTGGCCGTTGACCAGGGTGTTGCCGATCAGCCCGGCGACCGCGGACAGGGTCCACACATGCAGCGCCCAGCGGCCGGCCGCCGTCCGCAGGCGGTCGGTGTGCAGCGCCAGGCCGCCGGCCACGGCAATGCACAAGGCGGCGGCCACCGGGCCGCCGTGCCAGCCGACGAAGGCGATCGCCGGGGCGCCGGCCGCGGCGGCCCCGGCGGTGATGCCCGTTAAAAATCCCACCGCGGTTTCCGCTTTAGTTTCCGTGCCGTCCCCGGCGGTTGGGGGATCGGGCATCTGTTCCCCGGCAGGGGCCAGCGCCGGAACACCCAGCCCGGCCAGATGCACGCACACCGTGGGGCTGAGCACCACGGTGATCAACGCCACGGCGGTCGTACCCGCCAGAAACTGCTGCGGGGTGGTGGCGACCGTGCCGAAAACGGCGGTCAGACAGCCCAGACACCCGACGGTGGTGATGGCGGTGATCACCGCCGGCGGCACCCGGGCCACCGCCACCGACGCCAGCACCCCGACCAGGCCGGCCGCCGCGGTCAACAGCAGCGACAACCCGGCCCGCCCGGCGGTGTGGGGACCCAAGGCGGTGTATCCGGCGGCGGCTGAAAAACCGGCGGCGGCAAGGGTGGCCACCGACACCCCGGCGACAGTGTCGGCGGATGCAAGCCGGGTGCTGCGGTCGATGATCCCGGCGGCCACCACCGCGGCGGCAGCGGCGAATACCCAGCTCACCACTGCCGGAAGATCGGTGGCGAACCTGTTCAGCAGCGCCGCCGAGCCGGCGATACCGACGGCGGCAGCCACCGCCGCCAACCCGT
>NZ_JAFLEQ010000008.1:457511-464227 GCF_017307055.1 Corynebacterium mendelii
GTGGCGGCCGCCGGTGGGCGGGATGGCGGACAGGGCTTCGGCGGCATCGACGGCCGAAGCTCAGATGGGGCGAGACAATCAGTGTCTCCCCCTGGCGCAGGGCGGTATGCGCCAGCGGCACCGCCGGGTCGACCGGCAGACCGGCGGCGGTGTGCGCCCGCCACGGCAGCCCGGTGATGGGACTGCCTGCCAGCTCAAGGACCTCGTCGAGGATGTCGGCCAGTCTCGCCTGCACCGGAAGCGCCATATCCACCGCCGGCGGCTGCTGCGGGCTGTCAGGGACGCAGACCTTGACAATCACCCGTATGGCGTGGTCATCGGACACGAGGTACCTCCCGAAAAGTCAGGATCGGCGCGGTGGGTCGAGCCTGATCGACAACAAGCTGTGTGTTCGCCCGTGTTGGTCTTGCCCGCCTGCCCCACCGGTTCCATGCACCCCCGTTGGAAGGCCCCCGGGCGGTGCCCCCGGGGAACCGCCCGGGGGCCGGTGGCGGACCAACACCGGTGACAACAAGGACCACACTCCCGGCGTCCCCGCCGACACCCCGCAGAGGTTTGCCACCCGCCATGCCCAACACCACACGCCCCCGAGACACCACCGTCGTGCGGCCCCTGACCATCGACGAGCGGATCGCCTGGCCGCCGCCCCCGGTCGGTCAGCTGGCGGTTGATCCCGTCCCGGCGGCGGACAAACCCGCCAAACAGCCGCTCACCCGGCTGATCATGCCGCTGGTCATGGTGGTGGCCATGGTGGCGATGGTGGGGTTCATGGTGTTCTCCGGCAGGGGCATCAACCCGATGATGATGCTGTTTCCGCTGATGATGCTCGCCTCCATGGGGGCAATGTTCGGCGGATCCTCCGGCGGGGATCCGGATGAGACCCGCCGGACCTACCTGCGGCACCTGCAGACGGTGAAAACCACCGCCCTCGACAACGCCGCCGCCCAGAAAGCCCACGCCGAATGGCGTTTCCCGGCCGCGGCCGACCTGTGGTCGATGGTGTCCTGCGACCGGTTGTGGGAACGCGCCGCCGGGGATCCGGATGTCGGCTGGGTGCGGGTGGCCACCGGCACCGTGGCCCTGGACACCCCGGTGACGTTGAGTGAGGCCGGTGCCCCGGAAGATGTGGATCCGGTGTGCGCGGTAGCGGCCAACCACATGATTGCCGGGGTGTCCTCGGTCCCCGACAGTCCCATCGGGATCACCCTCACCGACTTCCCGGTGATCCGCATTGACGGGGACGCCGCCGCTGACCTGGCCCGCTCCCTGGTGGCCCAGCTGGTGTTCCACCACGGGCCGGAACTGGTCGGGGTGAGTGTTGCCGGCAACGGATTCGGGTGGGTCAAATGGCTGCCCCACGCCCGCGGCGACGCCGCCGGGGCGGCCCACCGGATTCTGCTCAACTGCGCCCCCGACGGGCAGGTCGACGCCGCCGGGGAGCAGTTCGACACTGTCATCGATCTGGCGTCCCGGCCGCAGTCGGTGCTGTGGCACACCGCCCACGACAGCGGGCTGATGCTCACCGCCACCACCGGGCAGCCGGGCCCGGCCCGGCTGCTGGTGACCACCACCGCCGGTGATGAACAGCTGGGGCTGGCCGATGTGCTCAGTGAGGCCGCGGCGGCGGTGCTGGCGCGGAAAATCACCGGTTTGACCCGGCCCGCGGTCACCGACCGGGGGCCGGTGTCGGCGGGGCTTTTGAACATGTGCGGTTTCGCCGAACCCGGCCGCCTGCAGCCGGAAACCATGTGGCCGCCCCGGCAGGCCGCCGACCGGCTGGCCGTTCCGGTGGGACTGTCGGATAAAGGCCGTCCGGTGGTGCTCGACATCAAAGAGTCGGCCCAGGGCGGGGTCGGCCCGCACGGGCTGTGCATCGGCGCGACCGGTTCCGGCAAATCGGAACTGCTGCGCACCCTGGTGGTGGCGCTGGCGGCCACCCACAGCCCCGATGACGTCAACTTCGTGCTGGTCGACTTCAAGGGCGGGGCGACATTCCTCGGGCTGGACAGCCTGCCGCACACCTCGGCGGTGATCACCAACCTGGCCGAGGAAGCCGTGCTGGTCGACCGCATGCACGACGCGATCTCCGGGGAGATGAACCGCCGCCAGGAGATGCTGCGCGAGGCCGGGAACTACAAAAACGTCGACGACTACAATAAGGCCCGCCGGGAGGGAAAGGATCTGCCGCCGCTGCCCGCCCTGGTGATCATTCTCGACGAGTTCAGTGAGCTGCTCGGCCAGCACCCCGACTTCGCGGATCTGTTCACCGCCGTGGGGCGGCTGGGCCGCAGTTTGCACATCCATCTGCTGCTGGCCTCCCAGCGGCTGGAAGAAGGCAGACTGCGCGGGCTGGATTCCCACCTGTCCTACCGGCTGGGGCTGAAAACCTTCTCGGCGGCGGAATCCCGCCAGGTGCTCGGGGTCACCGACGCCTACCATCTTCCGGCCCGCCCGGGGGAGGGGATTTTCCGCTCCGATGCCGATGAGCTGACCCGTTTCCGGGCCAGCTACGTCTCCGGGCCGATGGATCCGGCGGAAGGATCAGCCGAACGGCCCCCGCAGCTTGTCCACCCGATCCTGTTCACCGCCGCCGACGATATTGCCGCGGCCTCGGTCGCGCCGGTGGAATCGATCACCACAGCCGACGGCCAGCCCCCGGTGACAACGGTCGATTTCGTGGTGGCCGCCGCCTGCCGGGCGGCGGCGGCCCGGGGCATGCGGGCGCACAAAATCTGGCTTGACCCGCTGCCGCCCGCGATTTCCCTGGGCCAGCTGATCGGTGATGCCGACACCACCGGTGAAGGGGGACTGGCCGCCACCATCGGTCTGGTCGACCGGCCTGCCCACCAGTCGCAGGATGTGTTCGCCGTGACACTCGACGGGGCCGGCGGGCACATGGCCGTGTGCGGCGCACCGCGCACCGGAACCACCACCGCACTGGTGACCACCGCCGTGTCCCTGGCTGTGGGCCACAGCAGCGACCGGGTTCGTTTCTATGTCATTGATCTGGGCGGCGGCACAGCCGCTTCCCTCAGGGAGCTGCCGCACACGGCCGGGGCCGCCCGCCGCGGGGAAGACGAGAAAATCCACCGCATCATCGATGAGGTCACCGGGCTGATCGACCATCCCGACAGCCGCCACACCTTCCTGATCATCGACGGCTGGCACACCGTGGTCAGTGACTACGCCGACAGTGACATCACCGACAGCCTGGGGCGGATCGCCTCCGACGGCCTGGGCGCCAACGTCCACCTGCTCATCGGGGTGCAGCGCTGGTCGCTGATCAGACCGAATGTGCGGGATTTGATCGGCACCCGGCTGGAACTGCGGCTGACCGAAGCCATGGATTCCCTGGTGGACCGGCAGGCGCAGAAAAACATTCCCCCCGCCCCCGGGCGGGGACTGACCCCGCAGGGCGAGCATCTGCTGGTTGCCCTGACCGGCCCGGAAGAGATCAGCCATGCCGCGGCGCGGGCGCGCGCCCGCGGCGACCGGCCGGTGGCGCCGCTGAAGATGCTGCCCGAGACCATCACCGTCGATCAGCTCGATGCCCCGGCCGGCACGGTGGTGCTGGGAGTTGGTGGTGCGGCGCTGCAGCCGGTGGTGTTCGACCCCGCCCAGCAGGATCACCTCATCTGTTTCGGCTCCCGCGGCTGCGGCAAATCCACCCTGGTGGCCACCATGGCGGCCGGTGTGACTGCCCTGGGACGCCAGGCCGCCCGCATGGTGGTGCTCGACCCCAGGCGACGGCACTTGGGTGCTTTCGACCAGGACATGACGGCGTTTTACGCGGCCACCCCCGACGACTGTGCCGCCGCGGTGGAAAAACTGGCCGTCACCCTGAAAAAACGCCTGCCCCCGGCCGATGTCACCCCGCAGGCGCTGAAAGAACGCAGCTACTGGCAGGGGCCGGAAATCTGGGTGCTCATCGACGACCATGATCTTCTGCCCGACGGGGTGCTCAGCCCCCTGGTGCCGCTGGTGCCCCACGCCCGGGACATCGGGCTGCATGTGGTGCTGGCCCGCAAAGCAGGCGGTGCCGCCCGCGCCCTGTGGGATCCGTTCATCGGACGGATCAAAGACCAGACACCGGTGGCGGTGCTCATGGACTGCGACCGGGAGGAAGGAACCCTCTTCGGCATCCGGGCGGGCCACCAGCGGCGCGGCCGGGCGCGGCTGTCCATTGACGGCGACAACGCCGGTATCTGCCACATCGCCATGCCCGGCCGGTAGCCCGCCGCGAAGTGCCCCCACACATTCGAACACGCAAAGGACCCGCACACATGACAGTGACCCAGCCCACCGGCACCACGCCGGACAACGACACCGCAGACACCCCCGGGACCGCCGGGGCATCGGACGACGGTCCCGGGAAACTCCTGGTCGATATCTCCGATACGGTGACCACCTTCACCGGGGCGGACAATCTCACCCGCTACGACCTGACGGCGACCGGCATAACCGAAGGATGGGCGATTCCCGCCGCCATCGACCAGATCAAAGACAGCAGCCGCGGCAGCTGGCCCGATCTCACCGTCACCGTGACCGGTAACCCGGCCGCCGCAACACAACTGTCGGCAACACTGCGCGGGCTGGGGGTGACAGTCAGCGGCAACCGCGCATCACCGCCGGACACCGACACCGGTGACACCGGCACACACACCGCCACAACCCCCACCGCCGCCGGTGGCACCACTGACCGGCCGGGCGGATTCGACGATCTGACAGTCATTCCCGACCAGCCCGCGGCTGACGGCTCCCGGCCACGGCCCCCGAGCACGGTCGCCGCCCTGGACAGCCTGGCGGCCACGGCCCCGGAGCCGGTGCGTGACACACCACCTGCCCCACCGCCGGCCATGGCGGCCACCACGACCGCCCTGACGGCCGACCGCAGCCGCCCGGACGCCCCCGGCGCAATCCCCGATACGCCGCCGCCTACAGCGGTCAGACCGGGCCGGACAACATTCACCCCGGCCGACCGGCCATCGCGCGGCACGAACAGCACCCGGCAGCAACGCCGCGCCGGGCGCTGGTCCGGCACCCCGGTGGCGGTCGCCGCCGGAGTGCTCGCCGCCGTCATTGCGGCCGCCCTGTGGTTTGTCGGCGGCAGACACAATCCGCCGCCCCCGGATGGCACCGGTGCTGTTCCGGCCGCCACCGCCCCGCCGGCCGCCACCGCGGTACCGGTTGCCACCGCCCCGCCTGCCGCCACCGCCCCGCCGGCCGCCACCGCGGTACCGGTTGCCACCGCCCCGCCGGACACCGAGGGGGATGGGACTGCGCCATCATCGGCGCCCGGGGCCGTGCCCGCCGGGCCGGGTCCCGACGGGGCGGTCACCGGGCCGGTGACGGTGACGGGAACTCATCTTGTTTTCTTCCTCCCGGAGGGCTACACGAGTATCGAAAAGGGCACCGACGATTACCTGGTCACCGGACCGGATCCCCTGCTGCGGGTGCACATTGCGGCCGATCCGGCCGAAGGGAGTCCATCCCAGACCTCCCGGGGCATCAACCGGGCAGTGAAAAACCAGCGGGATCTTCGGGCGGGTGCCAGCCAGGGGATTGTCACCCGGCCGGGTGGCACGGTTGTCACCTACACCGAACAGCCCGGCGACGGGTCGGTTGTCATCTGGTCGACCTGGGTGGAAGAGACCACCCGGCTCTCTGTCGGATGCCACACAAAAACGGCTCCCACCAGTGATTTGATTGCTTCCTGCCGGACTGTCGCCGCGGCGGTAGGGGGGAGGTGATCACCCCCGTTGAACCGATGGGCGCCACCACCAGACCAACAACAGTGAGAAAAACAACAACCCACCCACACAACAACCGGCTGCTGTAACGCCGTCGGCAACGGGCGGGAACGGTGTTTTTCACTCCACCCACCAACACACCGCTCCCGCGGGACCGCATATCCGCTGCCGCACCCCGGCCACAGGCGCCGGGATGGGGGAAGCAGCGGGAAGACAACCCCGGTGAGCGACGATCTTTCCCACAAGAAGGGGGAACCACCCGCATGTCCCAAGCATTCAGGACAGAAGCAGATGTCATGGTCGCGACCGCAGGCCGGGTCGACGACACCAACAACGAGGTGCAGGGCGAACTCAAGCGCCTGCGCGGCGTGGTCGACGGGCTGCGCGGCTCGTGGGCCGGCCAGGCCCAGGCGTCATTCGACAGCCTGATGCTCCGCTGGGAGGAATCAGCCACCAAACTCTCCGGTGCACTGACCTCCATCAGCGAGAACATCCGCTCCAACGCCTCGTCGTTTTCCAACATGGAAGCCGACAACGCCCAGGCCTTCCGGGCCGTCGGCGGTGACGGACTCGACCTGTAACACCACGCCGAAGCATCCACGTCCTTCAACCAGAAAAGAGAACACGAAATGGACTCCATGATCCGCTACCAGTTCGGTGCCATTGAGCAGGCATCGGCCGACATCACCGCGACCTCGGGACGCATCACCAGCACACTGGACAATCTGAAAGCCACCCTGCAGCCGATGGTCGGCAGCTGGGAAGGTGAATCCGCGGAAGCCTACAAGCAGGCGCAGCAGCAGTGGGATTCCGCCGCCGCCGAACTCAACCGGGTGCTGGCCACCATCGCCGGCACCGTCCAGGAAGGAAACCAGCGGATGAGTGACATCAACCGCCGGGCCGCCGCCTCCTGGAGCTGACCACCGCTGAGGTGATCCCCGCCGCCCCGGATCCCTTTCGGGTATG
>NZ_JAFLEQ010000008.1:464279-464989 GCF_017307055.1 Corynebacterium mendelii
GAATGTCGGGCACCGGCCGCTGCCCCCTGACGGGGCTTTTAAAGGGCGGGTCGACCGCACCCGGTGCGGGAGAACCATTTTTTTAAGTCAATCCCGAGACAACCGCCAGTGGAGTGAATAAAATTTGTCACTACCACCTCCTGTTTTTGCGGTGACAGCGCGGCCGACCACCACCCCGATCCGTCAGGCCCCATCACCGGCAATGATTGTTGAAAAGCGGGAGGATGGATGGCCACCGGCTGCTTTCCGCCCCTTTTTAGCAGCCGGTGGTCGCCTGTTTGGGGTGGTTTGCGGTAGCGGGGTGGTGACCTGTAAGTTATTCATTCTGTGTGCGGGAAAGCCCGCCCACTGTTTCGCATGTCCGCGCCACCCGCGGTTTTTCCGGGTGGTGGTTGAGCAGGATTTGTGCGAGAAAACAGTGGGGGACACCGAGCGGCGACGGCATGTCCGTGGCTTTAAGGTGTCTGGTTTCGGGCAGCAGGCAACGCGGGTCTCCACCGGCCGCCGTTGTTAAAAAACGCATCGCGGTGTTTCGTCGCCGCGGGTGCGCGCCTTTTTCCGCACGGGCCTTATCCGCCGAACGGTTTCCACCGGACGGGGTATCACCGGGCCACTGGCTGGCAGTTTCCCAAGACAGGCTTTTTAAGGAGTCATTTTGTCTACATTCCACCCGAAGAGCGAGGACGTCACCCACGACTGGTACGTCATCG
>NZ_JAFLEQ010000008.1:465057-493414 GCF_017307055.1 Corynebacterium mendelii
CAGTTCGCACCGAACGTCGACTGCGGCGACCACGTTATCGTCATCAACGCCGACAAGGTTCACATCTCGTCGAACAAGCGCGACCGCGAAATGCGTTACCGCCACTCCGGTTACCCGGGTGGTCTGAAGACCATGTCGCTGCGCCGGTCGATGGAACTGCACCCCGAGCGGGTTGTCGCCGAGGCAATTGAGGGCATGATGCCCCACAACAAACTGTCCCGTCAGGCGATCAAGAAATTGCGGGTCTACGCCGGACCCGAGCACCCGCACGGTGCCCGCAAGCCCGTTAACTACGAGATCAAGCAGGTGGCCCAGTGACCGAAGAAAACAACAACAACGCAACCTCCGAGGACATCGCCGCCGCCCAGGCCGCGACCGAGGAATTCACCTCCACCATCGGTGACGCTGTCGCTCCCGAGGTCGAGGAAACCGAGACCGTCGCCGCTGAGCCGCTGACCCTGGATCACCCGATCCAGACCGTCGGCCGCCGTAAGCGCGCCATCGTGCGTGTCCGCATGACCCAGGGTTCCGGCAAGTTCATCTGCAACGGCCGCACCCTGGAGGAGTACTTCCCGAACAAGCTGCACCAGCAGCTGATCAAAGCCCCGCTGCTCCTGGTGGACCGGGAAGGCCAGTTCGACATTGTCGCCAACCTCAAAGGTGGCGGCCCGACCGGTCAGGCCGGTGCTTTCCGCCTGGCCATCGCCCGTGCGCTCAACGCGTTCAGCGATGCGGACCGCCCGGCCCTGAAGAAGGCCGGCTTCCTCACCCGTGACGCCCGTGCCGTGGAGCGCAAGAAGGCCGGTCTGCACAAGGCCCGCCGCGCACCGCAGTACTCGAAGCGCTAAGTCGGCAACGGACTTACCACCAACCAAAAAACCACATACCGGCACGCTTATACCGTGTGCCACCGGTTTTCACCGGCTGTTCCCCTGGGCTTTGTCCCGGGCGAACAGCCGGTTTTTCTTTTGCGTGCGTATTGTTGGTCGTCCCTCCGGTTTTCCCCGTTGCAGTGTGCAACTGATGGTGGACACAGCAACCAGTGATGGTTTTCAGTGGTGGGATGCTGTTGGATACGTCGTCAACAGGTAACGCCGCTGTCCACGACATGGTGGTATTTCGGTGCACAATGCTGCAGCAGAATACGGATGGTGTGGGGGGCAATTGTCTGGCTCGTTCCTGGAGCCGCTTCCGTGACAGGGCCGAGTCTTGCCAGGCGTTACAGCCCCCGGTATGCACGACCGTGACGATACGGTCCGGCCAAAAACATCGAGGCTGGCGAAACTCACAGCATGGCGGTAGAAAACACCGGTACCACGGCAACTGCATCCGGGCATGCGGGACAACGGTTAACACTTGCTAGGGGGCATCCGATCATTGAATCCACCTATTTTTCATTCCCCACTCTGATTCATTGATCTGACACTGCACCGTACAGATTCCTGAAAGTCGTCGGCTCACTGACGGCCCGCCTTCTGCAACTGCGACGGATGCGCCGATGCTTATCCGCAGTCCGGTCCCGGTGGGATATGGGAGGTGGGAAATGCCTGTCCACCTGGCGGCTTCGACGCAAACGGGGGTGGCAACGCCGGCTGTGCAGTCAGTATGGAAATGACTGTTCACAGCGGGTTTTTTCGGGTTTTCAGGGGCGCTGGGGTCGGGTGGGTGCTGGGGATATGGAACCACCCGCGGGAGATACCAGTCCAACAACTGTGACACCGGGAAAAACCCGCCACACCACAGCACCGACACCATCAACCAGGCACACATTCACAGTGCTCTTTGGGGAAGGGGCCTTGTCCCAGCGGTCCATCCCCGTTGCCCGCGGTGGATGACGTCGGACACAACATTTGAAAGACGGCAACCACAAAGCACCATGTTCACACTCGACTTCGATCCCGCGCAGCAGCACCGGGCGGCAGCCGGATTCGCCGCCGCCGCGGAAGAGGAACTCAACCTTCACCAGAGCGAACGGCCCAATCTTCCGGCCGGGGCGTTGGGGCAGGAATACAGCCACACCTCGGCCCGGGTGAGCCAGCTGCTGGAGATGATTCACGACGACACCTGCCGAAAATACGATCTGCTGGCTGCCGCCGGGCGAACCTTCGGCAGACAGGTCGATGCCCACGTCAACCAGGACCGGCTCAATGCCGACGGATACCGGACGGATACAACCCGATGAGCGACACGATGCAGTTGAAAGAAAACATTCTCGCCGACTACGGCCGGTCGGTGGCGGCCCTGCAGGGGTCATTGTTCGGGGCGTCCTATCCCGGGCCGGCCATCGGCCCGGGGCAATTGGGAAGTCGTCTTCACGCCACCGACGGCCTGCAGCCGGAGGTCGTGGCCGCGTCCGCCAGAAAAGCCACCCGGCCCGGCAATATGCGTCGCATCCACCGGCTGGGAAGACGGATGGCCAAAGGCGCCCGCGGTTTTCTTCCCGGACTGGCGATCGATCTGTTGGGTGGTTTCCTCGACGACCTGGTCAACAACCACGACCGGAAACAGAAAGCCGCTGACCGAACCTGTGACGCGGCCTATATTGCCGGTGCCATCGACAAGGAATGTCTCGGGGCGATCAGCGGTATCGTCCGCAGCGCCTACACCACGATCACCGGTCTGGTTCATGCGGCCAATGTTCTTTCCCCGGTCATGCCCGCCCAGGCGAAAGTGGCTTTTATGGCCGCGGCTTTTCTGCTCGACCAGGTCGGTCCGCTGGTGATGATGCTGCTCAACGACCGGGACACCAATCTGTCCGATCTGTGGGACGACGTGATCCGGGAGCTGGAAAAAGTCCTCAGCGAACTGAATCCGGACACCCCGCGGGGTTTGGACAACGACCTCGAATGTACCCCCGGGAAATCCAAACCCGCTCCACCGCCGGAACCGGAAGATCCGTGCCATCCGCCCGCCGACAACGGCACACACGGCAAAGACGGTAAAGAAAACAAAGAGTGCACAGACAGCAAGGACGGTACAGACGGCAAGGATGACGCAAACGGCCACCATGATCCCGGGGATACCTGCACACCGCCGGAGGACAAGGGCGATGGCGGGAATCACAATCCGTCGACCGGCCCGCAGGCAGTAGGCCCCGGCGGCGGTGCAGCCCCCGGCACATGCGGTCCGAATGACAACCAGACCGGGTCGGACAACAGCACACCAGGCGGATCCAACCCCAGGACACCGGCGCCGGGAGCAACTCCCGGTGGTGGGGGAGCAGGATCAGCCCCTGCCGGTGCGGGCAGTGGCGCTGTCCCCGGTGGCGGGGCACAGCCGTGCCCGCAGAACACCCGTCCCGGAACAATCACCGATGCTAAAACCCACGCCCAGTCGGGTGGCGGTAACGACGGAATCAAAGACCCCATTTCCACCAGCCCCAACGGCACCGGCACCGCCGACTGCGGCAACCGGACCGTCACCAACCGAACACCCGGCAATCCGGGTGCAGCCGTTCCCCCGGCAACCGGCACCCCGGTCCCGGCGGCACCCGGCTCCGCGGCGGCGGCTACCGGGAAAAATGTCTGCGGGATACCGACAACACCCGCCGGTCAGCCCGGTACCCAGACACCGGCATCCAGCGGCAAAAACGGCGGATCCGGGGACGGGAAAGACGGTCACTGCGGCTGCGGTGACAGCCACGGCCGGGATAGCGGTGAACCGCACACTCCGCCGGTGGACACTGACGGTGACAACCCGTCAGCAGACAACCCCCGGGAGGAACCGGACAGTGCAGACCGGGTGGAACCGGATTCGCGGGATTCCGACACCGGTGACGGCGACAGCGGCAGCGAGCAGGGATCGTCCGGGTCGACGGGTCTTTTCGGTGAGATCACTGGCTTTTTCGATGATCTTCTGCCGGACGGATTTATCACCGAGATCGTCACCGGCCTGGTGGGAACAGTCGGTATCTCTTTGCTGACGGCGGGCATCAACGATTTTGTCCAGCATCTGCCGGAAAGAATCCAGCAGTTCATCGACACGTTCGCCCCGCCGCCGCCACCCCCGGCGCCACCCGTGGCTGACTGTCCCGCCTCCGCCCCGGAACCGGCGGCGGCCACACCACCAGAACCTGCCCCGGCCCCGGCGCCGGCCCCGGCACCCCAGCCGGCACCGGCACCTGCAGCGCAGCCGGCACCGGCACCGCAGCCCGCCGTGGCCACCCGGCCCGGGCCGCAGCCGGGACAACCGAACCAGCCTGTGGTGTGCACTCCCGCCCCGGCCGGTCAACCCGCCGGAAGCGACGACGATCACGCTGGTGCGGATGTGAAGGTCAGAAAGGCCGGTGCGTGGTGAGCAGCTCAGAATTCGATTCCTTCCTCGCCGATTTTGAATCCCGGCTGACCAAACGGATGCGGGATTTCGATCAGCTGGTGGAAAAAGAAGTGGCCAAAGTCAGCCGGGCCATTGAAGAAGAATCCCGCCGGCGCACCGCGTCCAAGCCGGCCCGGGACACCGGCCCGGCGCGCCCCGCACCCGACACACGCCACCAGATGGGGCCGCTGCTCGGGTCGGGTGCCCGGCCGGGTGACGGTGGGGCGCGGGGCCAGGCGGCGGCTCAACCGGCGCCCGGCCGGCGGCCCCGCCGCGGGCCGATCGGCAGTATCTATGGTTGAGCCGCCGGCGGGGACGAAAGCAACAACACAAAAGCCGCCATCCCGCCCAAAGGGCGGGGTGGCGGCGGGGCCGGACTGGGGCGCGGGGAACAGCTACTTTTTGACCGCTTCCAGATCGGCTTTGTCTTTGATCTCTTCGTCACTGAAGACCGCGATGTGTTTGCCGGTGGCTTCCGGATCGGAAAATGCCTTGTATTTGGATTGTTCATCCAACTGGTGCAGCAGGAATCCGGTGACCAGGCCGCGGATGGTTTCCTGGGCGCTGTACTGCGGCAGGCCCAGCCCGAGCAGGAGTTTACGGCCGAGGTTTTCGGAAAAACCCCACTGGTTGCCGTTGTCGATTTCTTTGTAGAGGCAGGTCCCGCCCCACTTGTAGGCCAGTTTGGCGGGGTTTCCGGCATCGAAGAGATTGTCCTGCCCGGAGCCGATCACCAACCCGGTGGCGGTTACTTTACGGGCCGCCATCTCGGCTTTCGGGGAGGTGGCGGCGGGGAAAATGGGGACCACGGCTGTGACTGTGTCGCGCCCGGCGGCGGCCAGGACAGCGCAGCCGCCGCCCATGCCGTGGCCGACAAGGCCCAGTTTGCCCGGGGAGACGGTGACATTGCCTTCGCCGAGTTTGACTCCGGCCAGCACCTGCAGGCAGGTGTCCATGTCGGCGGAAAAACAGCGGTGGTCGGCCAAAGTGTTCAGTTCGGTATCGGGTGCCGCAACAGCGATGCCCCAGCTGGCCAGGTGCCGCAGGGTGCGGTGGTAGTTGTTGATGCCTGTCAGCCAGTCGTGGCCGAAGACCACGCCGGGGATGCCGTTGCCTTTGGCGGGCACATAGATTTTCCCGGGAAGACCGACGTAGTCGAGGTCGCCGACCAGGACCCGGTGGGGGCCTCTTCTGCTGAGAGCGGACAAGTGTTTTTTCAGATTTCCAGCCACATCTCCACAGGATAGTGGATGGGGGAGGATCGGCAGGAACCGTCACCCCGCAGCAGTGATCGGGGTGTGCGGCAGATGCTGTTTCACCCCCTTGATTGGGGGTTTGCGGGGTGTGAAAACAATGGTTGCCCCACCTGCTGTGACCGTCGTGGTTCAGATCATGCGATAGGCTCTGGGTCATGTGTGGAATTGTCGCTTATGTCGGGCCGCGTGATGCCCGTGATGTCATTGTCGACGCGCTGGGGCGCATGGAGTACCGGGGCTATGATTCCTCCGGTCTGGCGGTGGCCGACAGCGGCCGTGTTGAGGTGTGCAAACGGGCCGGGAAGCTGGCCAATCTCACTGATCTGATTGAGCAGGTCGGCCCTGAGACGTTGTCCGGGCACACCGGTATCGGGCATACCCGGTGGGCGACCCATGGCCGGCCCACCGACGCCAACGCCCATCCGCATGTCAGTGCCGACGGCAAAGCGGCCATCGTGCACAACGGCATCATCGAGAATTCGGCTGTGCTGCGCGACGAACTTACCGCCCAGGGCGTTGAGCTGGCATCCGACACCGATTCCGAGGTGGCCTGCCATCTGCTGGCGCGGGAGTTCAACCAGGGGGACAACAAAGGTGATTTCCTGGCCAGTGTGCTGTCGGTGATCAACCGCCTGGAGGGGGCGTTCACGCTTTTGTTCATGCACGCCGACCGGCCCGGGGAGATTATTGCCGCCCGCCGTTCCACCCCGCTGATTGTCGGGGTGGGTGACGGTGAGATGTTCCTCGGCTCTGATGTGGCCGCTTTCATCGAATTCACCCGCCATGCCGTGGAGCTGACACAGGATTCGGTGGTGCGGATCACCGCCGACGGACACGAGATCATGGATTTCACGGGCCGGGCGATCACCGGCCGGGATTTCACCATCGACTGGGATTTGGCTGCCGCGGAAAAAGGCGGCTACGACTCTTTCATGCTCAAGGAAATCCATGAGCAGCCGGCCGCCGTGCGGGACACCCTGGCCGGGCATTTCGACGGCAACCGGGTGCTGTTGGACGAACAGAATCTCACCGGCGCCGACATGCGCAGCTTCGACAAGGTTTACGTGGTGGCCTGCGGGTCGGCCTACCATTCGGGGCTGCTGGCCAAATACGCCATCGAACACTGGGTGCGGCTGCCGGTTGAAATCGAGGTCGCCAGCGAATTCCGCTACCGGGATCCGGTGCTGGATTCCCGCACCCTGGTGGTGGCGGTGTCGCAGTCGGGGGAGACGGCCGACACCCTGGAGGCGGTGCGCCACGCCAAAGAGCAGGGGGCGAAAGTCCTGGCGGTGTGCAACACCAACGGGGCGCAGATTCCCCGGGAAGCCGATGCGGTGCTCTACACCCATGCCGGCCCGGAGATCGGGGTGGCTTCGACCAAAGCGTTTCTGGCGCAGGTGGCGGCCAACTACATTGTCGGGCTGGCACTCGCCCAGGAGCGGGGCACCAAATATCCGGATGAGATCCGGGAGATTTGGGCGGAGCTGGAAGCCATCCCGGCGAAAATCGAGGCGCTTTTGACCTGTGAACAGCAGTGCCTGGACATTGCCCGGGGACTCGGGGCGATCCGCACCATGCTGTTTCTGGGCCGCGGGGTCGGTTTTCCCGTTGCCCTGGAAGGGGCGCTGAAACTTAAAGAGCTGGCCTACATCCACGCCGAGGGGTTCCCGGCCGGGGAACTCAAACACGGCCCGATCGCCCTGATCGAGGATGATCTTCCCGTGGTGGTGGTGGTTCCCTCGCCGCGCGGGGTGAAGGTGCTGCACTCGAAGATTGTCTCCAATATCCAGGAGATCCGTGCCCGCGGCGCGAAAACCATTGTGATTGCCGAACAGGGCGATGATGCGGTGGAACCCTACGCCAACTGGCTGATCAGGATTCCACAGACCTCGTCGATCATGCAGCCGCTGCTGGCGACGGTTCCGCTGCAGTTTTTGGCCGCGGAAATCGCCCGCCAGTGCGGGAATGAGGACATTGACAAGCCGCGCAACCTCGCGAAATCGGTGACGGTGGAGTAGAACACGATGTGCCCGTATCCGGTCCACACCCCGCAGGCGGTCCGTACCGCGGAGCTTCCGCTTGTCGCACGCATGGGGGAGACGCTGATGCGTCACGCGGCTTTCGCCGTGGCCTGCAGCTGTGTGCGGGTACTCAAACACACCAGAATCAACGGGCCCTCCGGTGCCCGGGTGCTGGTTTTGGCCGGTTCCGGCGGCAACGGCGGGGATGCGCTCTATGCCGCGGCAGAGCTGAAAAAACGCGGCGCCCAGATCACCGTGTGGACCACCTCACCATCCGTGCACCAACCGGCCCTGGACGCCCTGGGCCATGTCAGGCGGAAAGGATCCGGCTGTGAGGCGCCGTTTGATGTGGCGGATGCGGCGGCGGCCGATCTGATCATCGACGGCATTGTCGGTATCGGTGCCACCGGTGGTTTGCGCGGGCCGGCGGCGGTGGCCGCGGCTGTGGTGGCGGGCCACAAACAATGCCCGGTGGTGGCGGTTGACATTCCTTCCGGGGTGGATCCGATGACCGGGCACAAGCATTCCGATGCGGTGGTCGCCGATGTGACGGTGACTTTCGGCGCCCGGAAACCCGCGCATGTGCTCGGCGGGGGGTACTGCGGTGAAGTGGTGTGCGTGGGTTTGGGCATTGATCAGCAGCTGTCGCATGTGCCGCCGTGGGCCCGGGTGGTGACCTCCTCCGACCTGGTTGACTGGCCGGTGCCCGGCCGATTGTCGAACAAATACACCGGCGGGGTCACCGGTGTGCACGCCGGATCGGCCGCCTATCCCGGGGCGGCGGTGCTGGCTGTCACCGGCGCGGTGCGGGCGACCTCGCCGATGGTGCGTTACGCCGGTGAGTGCCGGGACCGGGTGCTGGCCACGCATCCGGAAGTGGTCACCTCCCCCACGGTGGACAGTGCCGGGCAGGTGGACTGCTGGGTCACCGGACCGGGGGCCGGGGTGGGGGACGATCAACTGGAATGGCTGATCGACCGGGACACCCCGCTGGTCATTGACGCTGATGCACTGACCCAACTGGCGGGGGACGAGCAGCTGCGCCACCGCTGTGCCGCCCGGCAGCATCTGACTGTGCTGACCCCGCATGACGGTGAATACGCCCGCCTGGTCGGCCGGAAACCGGGCCGTGACCGGATTGGGGCGGCCCGCAAACTCGCCGAACAGTTGGGCTGCTGCGTGCTGTTGAAAGGCCGGGTGACGGTGGTGGCCACCGCCGCCGAGGCTTTCCTGGTCGACGCCGAATGCTCGTGGGCGGCCACCCCCGGTTCCGGTGATGTGCTGGCCGGCATGATCGGTGCGGCGATTGCCCACCGGGCGGAGCCGATGAGTGTGGCCCTGGCGGCGAAGCTGCACGCCCAGGCGTCGAAGAGTTTGCGGGGACCGGCCCCGGCGGGTGATCTGGCGCGGGCGGTGACCGCCGTGCTGCGGGAGGTGGCCGCAGACAACCGGTGACACGCCGGGTCGCACCACCCCACCCCGGTGTGTGGCCCACAGGGTGGGCCACATCCTGCCCGGACACGTGCCGACAGTTTCAAAAATAGGCTTTGAACAGCGGTGACAGCATCTTTGGGCTATCCAAACCTTAAATTTGGCAGTGTGTCCTAAAAGCGGCGCGCCTGCCGGTGCGGTGGCAGAATAGCCCACATGGACCTGCTTGAACAGCGCATCGACCTCGATGCCATCGCACACAATGTGCGCACCGTCAAAAAGGTGGCCGCACCGGCAAAGCTGATGTGTGTGGTCAAAGCCGACGCCTACAACCACGGGGCTGTGGAATGCGCCAGGGTGATGGCCGCCAACGGCGCCGACCAGTTCGGTGTGGCCACCCTTGATGAGGCTTTCGCGTTGCGTGGGGCTGGTATCGACAAGCCGATCCTGGCCTGGATTTGGCGCCCCGAGCAGGATATCGTGCGCGCCATTGAGATGGGTATCGATTTGGGGGTGTCCTCCCCGCCGCATGCCCGGGCCGTGGTCACCGCCACCAAAATGGCGTCCCTGAAAGCCCGGGTGTCGGTGAAAGTGGAAACCGGTCTGGGCCGTTCCGGGGTGGTGGAAGATGAATGGCTGGCGGTGTTCCGCATGCTGGCCGGCGCCGGTTCCCGTATCGATGTCACCGGTATTTTCAGCCACCTGGCACTGGGTGATCGCCCGGAACATCCCTTCAACGACATTCAGGTGTCCGCCTTCCGCCGTGCCCTGCAGGCCGCCCGCTCGGCGGGGCTGCACCCCACGGTCAACCACCTGGCGAATTCACCGGGCACCTTAAGCCGCACAGACCTGTTTTTCGACATGGTCCGCCCCGGACTGGTGCTCTACGGGCTGGAACCGCTGGACGGATCGACCCACGAACTCATTCCGGCGATGAGCCTGGTGGCCAGGATCACGGTGGTCAAACCGATCCGCGCCGGGGCGCCGGTGTCCTACGGGGGAACCTGGACCGCACCGGAAGACGGCTATACCGCGGTGGTGGCCGCAGGCTACGCCGACGGGATTATGCGGCGCTGGCAGGACCACATGGATGTGTCCATAGGCGGCTACCGCTACCCGCAGGTCGGCCGGGTGTGCATGGACCAGTTCGTCATCTGGCTGGGGGAGAACAAACACGCCGTGTCCGCCGGGGCGGAAGCGGTGATTTTCGGGCCCGGCACCAACGGGGAGATGACCGCCACGGAACTGGCCGAACGCACCCAGACCATCAACTACGAGATCATCTGTTCCCCGCACGGCCGGGTCAAACGCACCTTCACCGGCACCGGCGAAGGCTAGGCCCGGGCAAAGAAAAAGGTGCCACCGGTGCCGCCTGTCCGACGGTTGCGGGCCGGTGCGGCAGGAACGTTTTCCGGCGACGGGTATTCTGGCCGGGGGCAGCCGCCCGGCCCCGACGACCCGCCCCCGGGAACCGGACGGGAAGGGGGTGGCAAACATGTCCCCCTTTTTTTCTTCGCTCCCCGTCCGCCCCGGTGCCCCGGGCACTGAAACGAAAAAGACTGGATACGCACATGCAGGATTGTCCCTCCGCCCACACCAGCCGCTGTGAAACATCCACCGACACCAGGCAGCTGGGGAAAAAGTTCGCCGCCGGTTTATCCGCCGGGGATGTGGTGATTTTGGACGGGCCGCTGGGGGCGGGGAAAACCACCTTCACCCAGGGCATCGCCGAGGGGCTGCAGGTGCGGGGCAAAGTCACCTCGCCGACGTTTGTCATCGCCCGGCAGCACCGCTCCACCGTCGGCGGCCCGGAGCTGATCCATGTGGACGCCTACCGGTTGATCGGTGACGGTGACAGCGGCGGCACCGACCCGGTCGGGGCGCTGGATTCGCTGGATTTGGACACCGATTTAATGGATGCGGTGGTGGTGGCCGAATGGGGCGGGGGACTGGTCGAACAGATCACCGACAGCTACTGGCTGGTCACCTTCGACCGCACAACCGCGGTGGTGGCCGATCCGGATTCCCACGCCCGCATCATCTCCTGGCAGCGCAAACACACCGGCTGAGCGGGGCGGGCCGGCGCCTTGCGCCGCACAACCGGGCTGTCAGCCGGGGTCGCGGGGGCGGCTGCGTAAAGTGGTGGGCGTGCTGATTCTTGCGCTTGACACCTCCACCCCGACACTGGTGGCCGGACTGGTTGACACCGACGACCGCTGCTTTGGCGCCGAAGCGGTTGTTCCCGACTGCCGGCGCCACAATGAGCAGCTGGTGCCGCTGGTCATGGACCTGGTGGCCGGCAAGGGGGTGCGCCTTGCCGACCTGGACGCCATTGTCACCGGCTGCGGGCCGGGTCCTTTCACCGGCCTGCGGGTGGGCATGGCCACCGCCGCCGCCTTCGGCGACGCCCTGGACATTCCGGTTTACGGGGTGTGTTCCCTGGATGCGATCAACGCCGCGGTGGCTGCGGCGGACAGCGGCGAAGATCCGGACTGTGTCCGCCTGATCGCCACCGACGCCCGCCGCCGGGAACTGTACTGGGCCTGCTACCGCGGCGACAGGCGCATCAGCGGCCCGTCGGTGACCGCCCCGGCCGCTGTGGCCGACACCCTGGGGCGCGCCACCGTCGACGAGATCAGTGTCGTCTCCGTCCCGGCGGCGCTGCGCGACAGCCTCGGCGGATTGGTTGACAGCCGCCGGGTCACCGACGCCCACCCCACCGCCGCCGGCCTGGTCGGGGTGGCCGATCTTTGCGCTGATCCGCAGCCCCTGGTCCCGCTGTACCTGCGTCGGCCGGACGCGAAAGAACCGGCCCCCAGGCCACCGTCACCGGCCCTGCCGCCGCGGATGTGACAGCAGCCAACAACCACACCCGGATGGTGACCGCTGGCCTGAGGCTTAAAAAAGTTCTTCCGCCGGGGCGCGGGCTGTCTTCGCGGACCCGTGGGATCCCCGCTGCGGCCGTGCCCGGCGGCGGCCGGGGGGGATCGGCGGGTTGTCGCCGGGTGCGGGCAGGCTAGATTGGTCGCTTGTGAGTGGAGAAGACAACCATGGGCTGCGATCACTTCTGCCGGAGGACGCCGGGCGCCTGGCGGAGATGGAGCAGGTGCTGTTTGCGGGCGACAGCCCCTGGACGGCACGGATGTTCCACCGGGAACTTGCCAGTCCCGTCTCCGCTTATTTCGGTTGTGACTGTGACGGGATGCTGGTGGCCTATCTGGGCATCGGTATCCGCGGCCCGCGGAACGACCCCGAATTCGAGATCCTCACCATCGGCTGTGACCCGGCCTACCAGCGGCGGGGCCTGGCCCGACGGCTCATGGGGCATGCCGTGCACATCGCCGAGAAGGCCCATGGTCCGGTGTATCTGGAGGTGCGCTGCGACAATGATCCGGCCATCGCCTTGTACCGCAGTTTCGGTTTCACCATCGCGGGGGTGCGGAAAAACTATTACCAGCCTTCCGGGGCGGACGCTTTCACAATGGTCAGACCGGCGGTCTAGATTGGGGGACGACATCCGGCGCCCGCCGGGGCGGGTGTCCGTTCCCCGGCAACCGCCGGGATCCGTGCCCCTTCGAGACGCAAAGAAACCGACGATGACCACTTCCCGGAAGCTGTCCTCCGCCCCCCACCCGCCGCTGACGGTGATGGGGATTGAATCCTCCTGCGATGAAACCGGTGTCGGTATCGTCCGGCTGGACCACGACGGTGACCGCACCACAGTGACTGTGCTGGCTGATGCTGTGGCCAGTTCCATGGACGAACACGCCCGCTTCGGTGGTGTGGTGCCCGAAATCGCCTCCCGGGCGCATCTGCAGGCCATGGGGCCGGTGATGCGGCAGGCGTTGCAGCAGGCCGGCATCACGCGCCCCGATGTGGTGGCGGCCACCGTCGGCCCGGGCCTGGCCGGGGCGTTGCTGGTGGGGGCGTCAGCGGCGAAAGCCTATGCCGCGGCCTGGGATGTGCCCTTCTACGGGGTCAACCACCTGGGCGGGCATGTGGCCGTGGCCACGCTCGACGGGGACGGTTATCTGCCGCATGCGGTTGCCCTGCTGGTCAGTGGCGGCCACACCCAGCTGCTGGAGGTCGACGGGGTGGGCCTGCCGATGAAGGAACTGGGTTCCACCCTCGATGATGCGGCCGGGGAAGCCTACGACAAGGTCGCGCGGCTGTTGAACCTGGGCTACCCCGGTGGCCCGGTGATCGACAAGCTGGCGAAAGCGGGAAATCCGGCAGCCATCGACTTTCCCCGCGGCATGATGAAAAAATCCGATTCGCGGCATGATTTTTCCTTCTCCGGGCTGAAAACCGCCGTCGCCCGCTACGTGGAAGCCGCCGAGCGGGAAGGCCGGGTGATCAGCGTGGAAGACGTCTGCGCCTCATTCCAGGAGGCCGTTTGTGATGTGCTGACCAAAAAAGCGGTGCGGGCCTGCACCGACACCGGAGCGAAGGTGCTGCTTTTAGGTGGGGGAGTCGCCGCCAACAGCCGCCTGCGGGAACTGGCGCACCAGCGCTGCACCTCGGCGGGGATTACGCTGCGGGTGCCCGCGTTCACCCTGTGCACCGACAACGGGGTGATGATTGCCGCCCTGGCGGCCCATCTGGTCGCCGAAGGTGCCGCACCCTCCCCGCTGGACATCGGCACCGACCCCTCCCTGGATGTGGAAATCCCGCAGGTCACCGAATCCTTCGGGTAGACACACACCGGACCCGGGCGTCCGCGGCCGCACCCGCCGGGGCGGGCACATCTGCGGCAGCTTCACCGGACAACGCCTTTCGCCCCGGCGGTGCGCTAGCCTTGAAAGCCGTCCGGCACGTCCGGCGGCGGGAGAAACCACAACCGGCCCGCCCACTGCCGTGCCCCGCCGGTTGTGGTCAACACCCCTTCCGTTACGCCCCCTCAACGCTGAAAGGCACCCCACCTCGTGGCCGAGAAACACTCCCCGTCCTGTGCCGGCGGGACAAGCGCCAAAGCCCCCGCGGGAATGGTGAAAAAAATCATCAACTTCACGCTCGTCGGCGTGGTGGGGGCGATCTGTGACTACGGATCCCGCTGGATCATGCTCAGCCTGGGGGTTCCGGCTTTCGCCGCCCGCGGCGGCTCCTACATCATCGGCTCGACGGTCGCCTACTACCTCAACAGCTTTTTCACTTTCTCCGGCAACCGCTCCCGCGGGGAGAAAATCCGTGCCGCCGTCTCCTACGTGGTGTGCTTCACCCTGGCCGTGGGGGTGGATGCCCTGGTCCGGCACACCCTCCCGGATCTGCCCTACCTGTACACCGTCAGCTGGGTGGCCTCCCAGGCGGTGGCCACCATCACCAACTTTCTGCTGCAGAACCTGTGGGTGTTCCAGGGGGACAGAAATAACAAACGGTGACGCTGTCACCGCCGCCGGTGGGCGGTCGGTGGAGTGCCGCGGCCGGGCTGCAGGCACTGCCGTGAAAGGTTACGCAGCGGTGAATTCTTGCGGAATCTTGTGCCCGACACCGTCATCCGGGATGACGGTGTGGGCGGCGGGGCAATAGATTTGGTCGGTGCAGTGTGCCCGCTGGCCCCCGGGGATGGGGGTGGGATGTGCCCGTTGACAATAATGTTCCCCCACCACCCGTTGTTCGACGGGTGACAGACCCCAAGGACAGTGACCGACGACAATGACCAAAGCCCTCCTGGTTGAACCCGATCTTTCGGCCCGTGACATCGACGTTGACCCCACCAACATGGCCCCGCTGTTCGGCGACGCCAACGCCCGGGTGAGCGTGGCCTTCGACGGTGACGGCACCGGCATTGCCGCGGTGTACGGAACCGATGCCCGTCAGCAGGGCGGCCAACCCAACCCGGTGGCCTCCATGGCGAAAAACCGGGCCGCCACCGGCAATGCCGCTTTTTTCACCGACCCCACCAACGCCATCTGCGGGCCGGTGGTGTTCATCGGTGCTGACGGCCACGATCTTTCCGACAGCGAAGCCGGGGAAGTGGCCGACGGTATCCGTGCCGTGGCCAACTACATCGACGACCAGCCCGAGGAATACCGGCTGTGGCATGAGGCCGTGATGAACCTGGATGCACCGGGGCACTGAGCAGTCGGCAGCAGATCCTCGCCCGGGCTGCGGCCCGGGGGAGCGCACAGATGAAAAAACCGCCACCGCCGACCCGGTCCATGCCGGGGGGGGCGGTGGCGGTGTGCTGTCCGGGGGCCGGATAGCACCGGGGTCCCAAGGAAACGATCAGTTCTCGCCGTAGTAGTACTCGAAGGTCTTGCTGAAGCACTCCTGCTGGGAGGCCTGGGATCCGGCTTCCTGGCAGGCCTGCAGGTCGTCGAGGAAACCATCGGGCAGGCTGGCAAACAGGACGGCCACAATGATCACCGGGGCCAACAGGCCGATGATCGACAAAACCAGGGCGGTAATCGACATGCCCTTGCGTTTGCCCTTGCCCGCGAGCTTCTTGCCGCGGACCAGGGCGATAATCGACAAAATCAGACCGATCAGGGCAAACGGCAGGCCGAAGATCAGCAGCAGGCAGCCGAGTATGCCGAGGATCGCAAACACCAGGGCGGCCACCGCCACGCCGTTGGAGCCGGTGGCCTGCGGGGCGGAGGAATAATCGCTGCCGTAGGGCTGCTGGCCGTAGGGCTGCTGACCGTAGGGCTGCTGACCGTAGGGTTGGCCGCTGTTGGGCTGGCCGAAATTCTGGCCGCCCGCGGCCTGCGGATCCTGGTAGGGTTCACCGGCGCCGGCGTTGTTGTTTCCGGGGTAGGGGGTTGTCACGGGTTGATCACTGCTTTCATATGTGTCGGGTCATTGGTTTTTCTAGCAATCGGCCCCAAGCTCCACCACTGCGCATCCCGGGGCGGCGGGTGCCGCGGCCGGTCTGCGCCGCACTGGAGCTGCTGTGTGGTCGGCCACTGTCGAATATAGATAACTACACCCGTTCGTGCGAGGTGCGGGCTGTTGCGGACACCGCCGGTTGCCCGGCTGCCGTCACCGCCCCCGGGCTGCCGGCCCCCGTGGTGCCACAGCCGGATTCGGGTGGTCCACGCCGCGTTTTCCCACCGCGAACAAAAAACAAAACAGCAGGTGGAACGCCTTGTTTGTCACTGATGCGGCACTGGCTGGGCGCTGTTGCAACAGATGATGTTGAGTGCTGGCACTTGCACGGGTAGAGTGCCAGGCAGGTTGTGGGGGATGCCGGAAAGACAACGGCTATCCGCGACAAAAGCCGGGACACACGATTTTTTCCGTGCCCGTCGGCCGGTGGAGATGATCCGTCGGCCCCGGCTGCATCCCCGTGGACAACATGACCGGCACATCAAGTTCACTTTTCATACAGCCAGTGGAGGAATAACACCGTGGCGAACATCAACATCAAGCCGCTCGAGGACCGCATCGTCGTCCAGATCAACGAAGCCGAAACAACCACCGCTTCCGGTCTGGTCATCCCGGACTCCGCCAAGGAGAAGCCGCAGGAAGCCACCGTCATGGCCGTCGGTGAGGGTCGTTTCGACGATTCCGGCAAGCGCGTGCCCATGGATGTCAAGGTCGGTGACGTCGTCGTGTTCTCGAAGTACGGCGGAACCGAAATCAAATACCAGGGCGAGGAATACCTGATCCTCTCCCAGCGCGACATTCTCGCCATCGTCGAGAAGTAAGTCATTCATCCTTGCCTGACACCGCAGCCGGCGCCGCCGATGCACCCGCAACCGGCATCGCCGGAGCTGCCCCGATGTCACTGACAACAACTTTTTATCAGGAAGGTTGAACGTAACTTCATGCCGAAGCTCATAGCTTTCAACGAACAGGCCCGCAAAGGGATTTCCGCCGGTGTCGACAAACTCGCCGACGCGGTGAAAGTCACCCTGGGCCCCCGGGGCCGCTACGTGGTCCTGGACAAGCCCTACGGTGGCCCGCAGGTCACCAACGACGGTGTCACCATCGCCCGCGAAATCGAGGTTGACGATCCCTTCGAAAACCTCGGTGTCCAGCTGGTCAAATCCGTGGCCGTCAAAACCAATGACGCCGCCGGTGACGGCACCACCACCGCCACACTTCTGGCCAAAGCCCTGATCAACGAGGGGCTGCGCAACGTGGCCGCCGGGGCGAACCCGATGGAGCTGAACAAGGGCATCGTTGCCGCGGCCGACAAGACCGTGGAACTGCTCAAACAGCGCGCCACCGAGGTCAACTCCACCAAGGACTACGCCGATGTGGCCACCGTGTCCTCCCGGGACGCCGAGGTCGGCGAGATGGTTGCCGGTGCCATGGACAAGGTCGGCAAAGACGGTGTCGTCACCGTCGAGGAATCCCAGTCGATGGAAACCACTCTCGACATCACCGAGGGTGTGTCTTTCGAAAAGGGCTTCCTGTCGCCCTACTTCATCACCGACGTCGACAGCCAGCAGGCTGTGCTCGATGACGCCCTGGTGCTGCTGGTCCGCAACAAGATCTCCTCCCTGCCGGATTTCCTTCCCGTGCTGGAAAAGATCGTCGACTCCGGCAAACAGGTGCTCATTGTCGCCGAGGACATCGAGGGCGAACCGCTGCAGATGCTGGTGGTCAACTCGATCCGCAAGACGCTGAAGGTCGTGGCGGTGAAATCGCCGTACTTCGGTGACCGCCGCAAGGCGTTCATGGATGATCTGGCGATCGTCACCGACGCCACGGTCATCGACCCGGAGATCGGCGGCACCCTCAAAGACGCCACCCTCGACCAGTTCGGTTCCGCCCGGCGCATCACCGTCACCAAGGACTCCACCGTCATTGTCGACGGTGCCGGTACCGCGGAAGCCGTCGAGAAGCGCCGCGAGCAGATCCGCCGCGAAATCGAGGCCTCCGACTCGTCGTGGGACAAGGAGAAACTGGGCGAACGCCTGGCCAAACTGTCCGGCGGCATTGCCGTGATCCGGGTTGGTGCCGCCACCGAAACCGAGGTCAGTGAGCGCAAGCTGCGGGTCGAAGACGCCATCAACGCCGCCAAAGCCGCGGCCGATGAAGGTGTCATCGCCGGCGGTGGCTCAGTTCTGGCCCAGATTGCGCGTGAACTGGAAAGCTATGCCGACCAGTTCGACGGCGATCAGAAAGTCGGTGTCAACGCCCTGGCCAAAGCCCTGGTCAAACCGCTGTTCTGGATCGCCGAAAACGCCGGCGAGGACGGGGCCGTGGTGGTCAGCAAAGTCCAGGACAAAGACAACGGCATCGGTTTCAATGCCGCCACCCTCGAGTACGGCAACCTCATCGAGGCGGGCATCATCGATCCCGTCAAGGTCACCCACTCGGCAGTCGTCAACGCCACCTCCGTGGCACGCATGGTGCTGACCACGGAAGCCTCCGTGGTTGAAAAACCCGAAGAAGAAGACGACGACAACGACTCGGGTCACAAGCACTAGTTTTTCTTCACGGCCGCGACAGTCCCACCCGTGCCGGTCCATTGTGGTGGGTTGCTGCCGCAGCCGTTGTCCACCGGCCGGTCACCCCTTGGTTTCACGCCAGCGGGGTGACCGGCCGCTGGCGTGTTGCCGCCGGTGACGAGCCGCGACCGGCAGTGCGGCCAACGGGCGGCGGGAAAACCCCTCCGGGGGAATCTGTGCGGCGCATGAACGTGGTCCGCCCCGGTGCGCGGGGGCGTGGGGCTGAATGCCGTTGCGGGGAGGTTGGGTACAATCCGTTGTCGGCGGCTGATCGTCCGCGATCTTCCGCCCAAGTATCCAGCCCACCCGCCCCGCCCCCCGCCCCAACAACGGTGGGGCCGGGACCGTTGCCGCCCGGTGCATTGTCCGGGGGTGCGGATCCGGCGCTGGATTGTGTGAGCACGTGACCGTCTTATCCGCCCAAAGAAAGCGACCCTGACACTGTGAGCGCCAGCGACAACGATCGGGAACTGGCGGAACTTGTTCCGCTGGCCGCCGACGGCGACCGCAAAGCGCTGCAGCGCATCATGGAGATCATCCACCCGATGGTGCTGCGCTACGCGCGAAGCAGGATCGGCTCGGGCCGTCATCCCACCGCCGAGGACATCGCCCAGGAAATCTGTCTGGCGGTGGCGACCTCGGTGGGTAACTACGTTGACCGGGGACGGCCGTTTATGGCTTTCGTCTACGGCATCGCCTCCAACAAAGTCGCCGACGCCCACCGGGCGGTCGCCCGCGACAGGTCCAATCCCACCGATGAGGTGCCCGATACGGCGGACGGCACGACGCCGGAAGAGTTTGCGCTGGTAGGCGACGGTAGTAACAGAGTGCGTGCTCTTCTCGATTCATTAAGTGACAAGGCGCGTGAAATCGTGATTCTGAGAGTCTTTGTGGGGCTGTCAGCCGATGAGACCGCATCCATTGTCGGATCGACCCCCGGAGCCGTGCGGGTCGCCCAACACCGGGCGCTGGCGGCTCTACGCAAACAGTTGGAAAGTCAGGAGCACTCGGATGAGTGAGCATCGCCAGGGCCACACGAACGGCCCGGACCGGGAAGAAAACTTTTCCGGCGATGACGCGTTCATCGACGCGCTGTCGCAGGGCATCGACCCCACCGACGGTACTGATGAACTCGCGGCCCTGCTTTTAGGTTTGCGCGAGGAAGTTGTGGCCCCCATGCCGCCCACCCCGGTGGTCTGCGGGCCGGAAGACGACGACGTGGCAACCACGGTGCTGCCCGCTGTCGGCAGTCTTGATGCCCGTCGGCGCAACCGGCCTGAACCGTCGGCTGCCCCGGCCGCCGACGGCGATGCGGCGGTCACGGATCTTGACCACCGCCGCGGCAGCCACAGTGGCTGGTTCGGCCACGGGCTGATTGGTGCGGCTGCCGCCACCCTGATCATTGCCGGTGGCGGGGCGATGGTGCATTCAGCCCAGCCGGGCGATTCCCTGTGGGGGATCAACCAGGCATTGTTTACCGACCATGCCGCCGTTGTGGAGCTGACCGCCACCCTGGAAGAAGCCGACAGCCGCAACGCGGAAGGCGATGTGCAGGGGGCACTGAAACTTCTGGAGCAGGCCAAAGCCCTGGCCCAGGAGATGAACGCCAAAGAACAGGCCGGTCATCCATCACCGGTGACAGCCACCGTCAAACAGACGGTCACCGCCACCGTCCCGGCTGACCCGGTCACCGTCACAGCCCCGGCTGCGGTGCCGCCCCCGGTCACCCAGACAGTGATGGTCACCGAAACGGTGACCCCCTCCCCGCTGCCGTCGGCCCCGAACCTGGAACCGGGCGTGCGTCCGACCACCTCGGCTCTCACCCCGCCCAGCTTCCCGGCACCGACCAGCCCGGCACCCGCCCCGGTGGCGCCGGAGAACACCTCACGGCAGCCCGCCCCCACCGAGGCCGCCCCGGCACCGGCAGCACCCACGACATCACGGGCGGAAGGCACCCACGTCTCCGCCCCGAGCGTGGTGGTGACCACCGGCCGCGCCCCCGCCCCGACCGGTGGTGCCGGCCCGGATGACGGCACCGGCACCGTGCCGACCGGATCAGCCGCAGACACCGTCGACCGGGGCGCCCCGGTCACCCGTACCGAAGACTAAAAAAAGCACCCGACCCGGCCCGGCCGGAGAAAACACAACCACACGCGGAGACCACCGCGGCGGTTGTGTTTTTTTCTGCCGTCCCCGGGTTGTCTCCCGCCCGCATCCGCGCTGTTGTGACGGGGATGGCACGCTGCGCCCCATCCGTGCCCTGCTGCCGCGGGTGGTTTATTCAAAAAAAAGACCCACCCCGCCGGGGTGGGTTCGATATGGCCTGCGGGTGCTTGCCGCCCGGTGTAACGGGCGGTCACCGCCGTCAGTGCGCTTCCAGGCCGTCCAGGTAGCCCAGGCAGTAGTCCCACGGCACATAGGCGTCGACATCGGGGTGGGCCGACGGTTCGTGGGCCGGGGCCAGCTGGTCGGCGATGGTGGCTTTCATATTCGACGTCATAATGTCCCAGTCGTAGTAGTGGGGTTCGCTGCAGTCCTCACAGACGAAACAAATCCCCAGGATTCCGCGGGGTTCCAGGGCGCGGCGGAATTCCGCCACCAGTTCCAGGTCCTCGGCCACCCGGGCTTTTTCCTCATCGCTGAGCGGGGCGACGTCCTCGTCGGGTTCCAGAAACGACGCCGGATCATTGGGATCGTCGGCGAAGGGATCGCGGGGCATCATGGAGTCGTAGTTCACAGATGCAACACTAAAACCACAGCCGGTAACAAGCAACCGGAACAGTGGCGGAAAAAACCCGCCGCCGGTTGGCGGCGGCCGCCGCCGGGGTGCCGTCCCGGCAATCCCCCCTAGACAGTGCCCCGGTGCGCTAATGTTGGGTGACAGTGCCCACAGCCCCCGGCTGTGCGGCGATCCGCCGATCCGGTGACCGGCGGAGACAAACCAGCCGGCCGTGACCGGTGGTGGCCCCGTCAGCCGGGTTCCGCCGGGTGGTGGTGTGCTGTATCCACCGCCGGTGAATGCACCGCCGATGGTGTGTTGGTGACCGGCCAGCCCCGGTTTCAGAGAACAAGCGTGTTTCATTTTTTTTAAAAGGAGTCAGTGACCCATGACAGTTTCCCGTATCCCCACCGGCGGCGACGACCCGGACAAGGTGTCGCTGATTGGGCTGACCTTCGACGATGTGCTGCTGATTCCGGATGCCTCCGACGTCATCCCCTCGGAGGTGGACACCTCTTCCCAGCTGACCCGCAACATCCGGCTGAACATCCCGATGATCTCCGCGGCGATGGATACGGTCACCGAAGCCCGGATGGCCATTGCCATGGCCCGTCAGGGCGGGATGGGTGTGCTGCACCGCAACCTGTCGGTTGATGACCAGGCCGGTCAGGTTGAGGTGGTCAAGCGCTCCGAATCGGGCATGGTGACCAACCCGATCACCTGCCGGCCCGACCAGACGATCGCCGAAGTGGATGCCCTGTGCGCCAAATTCCGTATCTCCGGGCTGCCGGTGGTGGACGAGGACGGCCATCTCCTGGGTATCTGCACCAACCGGGATATGCGTTTCGAACCCGATTTTTCCAAGCGGGTCGACGAAATCATGACGAAGATGCCGCTGGTGGTCGCCGAAGAAGGCGTGACCAAAAAAGAGGCGCTGCAGCTGTTGAGCGCCAACAAGGTCGAAAAACTTCCCATTGTCACCAAAGACGGCACACTCACCGGCCTGATCACCGTCAAAGACTTCGTGAAAACAGAGCGCTACCCGCAGGCCTCGAAAGACGAGTCCGGCCGTCTTCTGGTCGGCGCCGGGGTGGGCACCGGTGAGGGGTCTTTCGAACGGGCCGGCGCCCTGGTCGACGCCGGGGTGGATGTGCTGGTGGTCGATACCGCCCACGCCCACAACCAGGGGGTGTTGGCGACTGTGGCGAAAATGAAGCAGTCGTTTGGCGACCGGGTCGATGTCATCGGCGGCAATCTGGCCACCCGGGCGGCAGCCCAGGCGATGATCGATGCCGGTGCCGACGCCATCAAAGTCGGTATCGGCCCCGGTTCGATCTGCACCACCCGGGTGGTGGCCGGTGTCGGGGCCCCGCAGATCACCGCCATTATGGAGGCTGCGGCGGCAGCCAAAAAAGCCGGTGTGCCGATTATCGCCGACGGTGGCATGCAGTTTTCCGGCGATATCGCCAAAGCCCTGGCCGCCGGGGCCTCCACGGTCATGCTCGGTTCGCTGCTGGCCGGTACCGCCGAAGCCCCCGGTGAAACCGTTGTGGTCAACGGCAAGCAGTACAAGCTCTACCGTGGCATGGGCTCGCTCGGTGCCATGCAGGGCCGGGGCCTGTCGGGGGAGAAGCGGTCGTTTTCCAAGGACCGCTACTTCCAGGCGGATGTGAAATCGGAGGAAAAACTCGTCCCCGAGGGCATTGAGGGCCGGGTGCCCTTCCGCGGCTCGGTGGAGCAAATCTCCCACCAGCTGATCGGCGGTCTGCGGGCGGCGATGGGATACACCGGATCAGCGACCATCGAAGAACTCCACGGGGCGAAATTCGTCCAGATCACCGCCGCCGGGCTGCGGGAATCCCACCCGCACGACATTCAGATGACAGTTGAAGCCCCCAACTACTACCAGCGCTAGATCCCTGCCCCCATGCAGCCACCCGGCGGGCCGCGGTGGGCGACCGCCCCGCACCGGGGCACGCGGCGGTGCCTGTCAGGTGGCCCTGCCGTGGGGGTTGCCGGTGCCCGCGGGTAGCGTGGGGGCCGGCTGGCCGGCGCGGTATGTCCGGCAGTTTTTTCAAAAAAATACCTCTGTTACAAACCGTTTTTTCCCACTCCCAAGGAGACACCCGTTATGCGCGACATCGTCGAGATCGGCCGCGGCAGGGAAGCTGTCCGCACCCACCAACTGGCTGAGGTGAGCCTCGTGCCGACACGGCGCACCCGCAGCTCCAAGGACGTCGACACCACCTGGTCGATTGACGCCTACACCTTCGATGTTCCCTTCGTCTCCCATCCGACGGATGCCCTGGCGGGGGAGGAATTCCTGGAGGAGTTCGGCAAAGCAGGCGGCCTGGGGGTCATCAACGCCGAAGGCCTGTGGGGCCGCTGCGCCGACATCGAGGGGGCCATCGATGAATTGGTCGCCAAAGCCACCTCCCCCGAGCCGGAAAGCGAAGCCGTCGCCTACCTGCAGCAGCTGCACGCCCAGCCGATCGACCATGAGCTGTTGGCTCAGAGAATCGCCAACTTCCGGGCCACCGGCCAGACGGTGGCGGTGCGCGTCAGCCCGCAGCATGCCCGTGAACTGGCGCCGGTGGTCATCAAAGCCGGTGCCGAAATCCTGTTCATCCAGGGCACGGTGATCTCCGCGGAACATGTCGCCGAAGGCGGCGAGCCGCTGAACCTGAAGGAATTCGTCTCCTCACTGGATGTTCCGGTCATCGCCGGCGGCGTCTACGACTATTCGACCGCCCTGCACCTGATGCGCACCGGGGCGGCCGGGGTGATTGTCGGCGGCGGATCCAACACCAATGCCGAGGCCATGGGGATCGGTACCGGCATGGCCACCGCCATTGCCGATGTGGCCGCCGCCCGGCGGGATTACCTGGATGAAACAGGGGGCCGCTATGTGCACGTGCTCTGCGACGACCGGGAAATCATCTCCTCGGCTGACGCGGTCAAAGCCATCGCCTGCGGCGCGGATGCGGTTGTTCTCGGGGAGCCGTTGAGCAGGGCGAAACAGGCCGCCGGCCGGGGGGTCTACTGGACCCACGCTTCGGCGCACCCGCGTTTCCCCCGCGGCCGGGTGGAGGCGATCAACCACACTGTGGCCGTCAACGACGCGGAATACACCATCGGTGACGCCCCGGTTCCGGTGGATGAAATCCTGCACGGGCCGTCCACCGACACTTTCGGCGGGCTGAACTTCGTCGGGGCGCTCAAACGCGCCATGGGCAAATGCGGCTACACCGATCTCAAACAGTTCCAGAAAGCCCCGCTGACCCTGTCGGCCTGGCCGCTGTAGCGGCGGGGAAGAAAACCCACCTAAAAAAACCGGCCGGCGAACACCGGGGGCGGCGGTTGTCCGGGGTGGGTGGCCGCTCATCCCATACAGCCCGTGCCGCGCAGGCGGTGCGTCCCTGCCGGGGCCCGCGGCCACAGGCCGGACGGAACCATCACCCGCAAACCGGTTCCTTCTTGGCGTGCGGGCTTCTATAATGATTGCCACGCGTGGTGTTGTCCGCCGGTTGACCAACCGGCGGGGATTGGAAAACGCGTGTTACCTGCCCATCCTGTTGTACATCGTTTCCGGCCGAACAAGATTGGTGTTGCGATCCCCATGACTGCACCGAAAGACAAGCCCCGCAGTGACACGATCTATGCGCTTGCCGCACTGACCGTGGGCACCATCGCGGGCACCAATCCCGGTGACAGCAGCGCCTTCCACAACCGGCTCGGACAGGACACCGCCGCAACACCCACCACCGACCGGGCCGCGGAACGCGCCGCAGCCAGTGTGGTGGTCAACGCCTACCGGTCGGCCTACGCTGCCGCGGATCCCGGGGCGCGCAGGCCCGGCCGCCGGGGACTGTAGACCACCCGCGCCCTAAAACAAGGCCGCCGCGGGGGTGACCTGAGGTTTTTCATCCCGGGCGGTAGTTTTCACCCCTGTTGTTTTACCTCGGCCCCGGATCCGGGCAACTGATGCTCCTGCGGTGCGTTAGAATCCCGTACGTGGAACAACTCAAGCACCAACCCGTCCTGGTCGTCGACTTCGGCGCCCAGTACGCCCAGCTCATTGCCCGCCGCATCCGTGAGGCCCGCATCTACTCGGAGGTGATTGCCCACACCGCCACCCCGGAGGAGATCAAAGCCAAAAACCCGGCAGCCCTGGTGCTGTCCGGGGGACCGTCATCGGTGTACGCCGACGGCGCGCCGTCACTGGATCCCGCCATCATGGAATTGGGAATACCGGTGTTCGGTATCTGCTACGGCTTCCAGGCCATGACCCACGCCCTGGGGGGAGTGGTCGGGGAAACCGGCAACCGTGAATACGGCCGCACCCCGTTGCACCTGGAGCACGACGGCATCCTGCACAAAGGCCTCGACGACACCCACACGGTGTGGATGAGCCACGGCGACGCAGTCACCCAGGCCCCGGAAGGGTTTACGGTGGTGGCACGTTCGGCGGGCGCCCCGGTGGCCGCTTTTGAATGCGCGGCGAAAAAAATGGCCGGCGTGCAGTACCACCCGGAGGTCATGCATTCCCCGCACGGGCAGGAAGTGCTGACCAACTTCCTGGTCAATATCGCGGGTCTCGAACAGAACTGGACTGCGGCCAACATCGCCGAGGAACTGGTCGACCAGGTCAAAAACCAGATCGGAGAGACCGGCCGGGCGATCTGCGGATTAAGTGGCGGCGTGGATTCCGCGGTCGCCGCAGCCCTGGTTCAGCGGGCCATCGGCGACCGGTTGACCTGTGTGTTCGTCGACCATGGTTTGCTGCGCGCCGGGGAACGCGAACAGGTGGAGCGTGATTTCGTGGCCGCCACCGGCGCGAAATTGGTCACCGTTGATGAGGTGGATGCCTTCCTGGCCAAACTCAAAGGCGTGTCCGAGCCGGAAGCCAAACGCAAAGCCATCGGCGCGGAGTTCATCCGTTCCTTCGAACGTGCCGTGGCCGGTGTGCTGGAAGACGCCCCGGAAGGCTCCTCGGTTGATTTCCTGGTGCAGGGCACCCTGTACCCGGATGTGGTGGAGTCCGGCGGCGGATCGGGGACCGCCACCATCAAATCCCACCACAATGTGGGCGGGCTTCCCGACGATGTCGAATTCGAGCTCGTGGAGCCGCTGCGGCTGCTGTTCAAGGACGAGGTGCGGGCCGTCGGCCGGCAGCTGGGTCTTCCCGCCGAGATCGTCGGCCGCCAGCCGTTCCCCGGCCCCGGCCTGGGAATCCGCATTATCGGTGAAGTGACCGAGCAACGGCTCGATACGCTGCGGGCCGCTGACCTGATCGCCCGCACCGAGCTGACCGCCGCCGGGCTGGATGAACAGATTTGGCAGTGCCCGGTGGTGCTGCTGGCCGATGTCAGAAGTGTGGGTGTGCAAGGCGACGGGCGCACCTACGGCCATCCGGTGGTGCTGCGGCCGGTCACCAGCGAAGACGCCATGACCGCCGACTGGACCCGCATTCCCTACGATGTGCTGGAAAAAATTTCCACCAGAATCACCAATGAGGTTGACGGCGTCAACCGGGTGGTGCTCGATGTGACCAGCAAACCCCCGGGAACCATCGAATGGGAGTAGGCTGACGCCACTTTTTTCGGCGCTGTCACTTTGACCACCCCCACCGGGCCACCGTCCGGTCATGGCTGTTTCCCGGCCCGGCTGTCGCCGGGCGGGGCAGTCGGCCGACGGTGGCCCGGTCTGCTGTGTGGCGGGGGAGTTTGTCCATGACAGGGGCACCCCCGTGCGTTTTGGGCCTCACCACGGCGGTGTCTCCCGGCAGGCCGGGCCGGCGGGGGCGGGATATCCACCAGAGACCCCGGATGCGGCAAAGCCACCGGGTGCCGCGGTTTGAGCAACAACCGCGGCACCCGGTGGCCCACACAAACAGGTGCCGGTGAAAAAAATCTAGCCGAGTTCGTCGGACAGTGTCATCAAAAACAGTTCCTGCTCGATCCAGATCGCGGCCCGCTGGCCGTCAGAGGCGCCGGTGACCACGAAGCCGGTGGCGGCGGGAAGATCCCGGTTGACGGCCACATCACCGACCGCGTACACCCCCGGGACCGAGGTCTGCTGCATGGCGTTGACGGCGATGGTGCCCCACTGCGGCATCTGGTCGCAGCCGAGCTGGTCAGCCAAATCAGAGTGCTGCCGGGAATCCGGGCGGTAGAAGATGACCTCACGCTCCAGGGTGGAACCGTCATCGAAGTGCAGGACCATATGCGGTGCCCGCCCGGTGATTTCGACGACCTTTTTGTCGATGATGTCCACCCCGCCGGAGGAGACGATTTCTTTCAGCTGGTCGTCGATCGGATAGCCCTGGTTGAGCAAAATCACATCGTCGGAGAAACGGTCGGCGATGTAGCGGGCCAGCATGGCGTCCCCGGAGCGGGACGACAGCACCGCAATTGATCTGCCGGTGCATTCGTAGCCGTAGCAGTACACGCAGTGGAACAGCCCGCGGCCCCAGCGTTCCTCCAGGCCTTTGAGATCGCTGAGCTGGTCGAATTGCCCGGTGGCCAGCACCACCACTTTGGCGGTCACCTCATGCGTGCCGTCCTCGGCGGAATAGGTGACGTGGAAATCGCCCTGTTGGCCGGAGATTGTGGTCACCTGGCCGGGCTGCAGTTTGATCTTGGGGTACTGGCTGATTTCCTCGCGGGCAAGCTCGAGGAGCTTCGACGGCGGGAAACCGTCGCGGGAGAGATACATGTGCATGGCGGTGGCCGGTTTGTTGCGGGGTTCTCCCGCATCCACCAGCAAAACATCCCGCTGCTGGCGCCCCAGAACGGTTGCCGTCATGGCACCGGCGGGTCCGCCTCCCACGACTACGACGTCGTAGTGGTCCATGTGTTTTCCTTCCGATCATCATCTCCGGCGGGGAACAACCCGCCGAACGTGCCCCCGCGCTGGTCAGTTTACACCGTTAACAGTCAGTCCCATCGGGCACAGGGGGCGCACGGCGCAACCGTGGGATCTCCGGCAGTACCGGGCTGGTTGCTACGACCCCGGAACAGTCCGCGCCTAACACGGTTAACAGTAGCCGAAAGGGTGGTTTTTTCGACGATGCACCACTGTGATTGCCCCTTTTTATGGTGTGGCGGAGTTGTGCGCCCTCCGGTTATCCCCGGCGCACGGCGGCATTTCCGCTTTTTGCTTTCCCGGACCGGCTGGGACCGCGGCACCGCCGGCTGCCGCGGCCCCGGC
>NZ_JAFLEQ010000008.1:493461-497778 GCF_017307055.1 Corynebacterium mendelii
CACACTGCCGGCAGCCGGTGTGTGCGGACTACTCGCCGCCGGTGTGCTGCCCGGCCGGGCTGGTGCTGTCGGGCCGGGCGGAGGCATCCTCGTAGACCAGGGTGGTGCTGCCCAGGGTGCTGGTGGCCTCGATGGTCCACAGCTCACCCTCCGCCCCGCCGGGGCCGGGTTCGTCGCCTTTTCTGTTGCAGATGCCGAAACGGGCTTTGCAGGTCAATGAGACCTTGACGTTGTTGGGCACCAGGATGCGCGCATCACCCATATTCGAGGTGATCCGCATGGTGGCCGGTTCGTCCAGTGGCTGCAGCGCCCTGGCGTCAACTTCGATGTCCCCCAGATTGGCCACAATCACCCCTTCGGCACTGGTGGCGTCGGTGACAACGACTGAGCGGTCGCCGTTGGTTGCGGTGACGGTGTTGTCGTCTGTGCCGGTGGTGACACCGGCGGCGAAGTTGACCAGGGCAACCACCGCCAGAAGGCCCGCCAGGATGACGGCTATCTTGCCGCTCTTGCGGGCCACAAGCCCGACGATGAGCAGGCATCCGAGCAGCAGGAAAGGAATGATGACACTGGTGATGCCCAGGAAAACCACCATGAAACCGGATACCAGCACCAGGGCGACGCCCAGAATCCAGCCGAGCGTGACCCACGGGGAGTGTTTTTTCTCTGGGGCCGCCGATGGCGCCGGCGGGGGTTCGGGCAGATCCCAGGCAAAGGGGGCCGCCCCCAGCGGATCCCAGCTCGGCGGGGTGCGCCGGGCGTCGCCGGTGATATCGGCAAACAGATCATCCTGCCGGTTATCTGCGGGGCCGCCGGTGTCTGCGGTGCCGTCGGGGTAGGTGGCTGCGGATCCGGTGTTGTCGTCACCGGTGGCAGCCGTCTGCTGCGGATGGGGGCCGCTAGACGGGGCGCCGGTGGTGGATCCGAAACCCGGGGCAGGTGTTTGATCGGCCCAGCGGAACTGGCGGATATCGGTGCCGCGCGGCGGGACGGGTGTGCGTTTGTGCAGCGTCATCCAGATCAGGCCGGTGAGAAACACGTGCAGCAGCAGGGAAGTGATGACATGTATGGTATCGACGATGCTGAGCAGATTGACGTGCCCGTCGGTTGTGAAAATCAGCAGCGCGATACCGAGCAGCACCGCCAGGGTGCGTTCTTTTTTCACGATCGGCCGGTCGGTTTTCAGCACCAGTGCCTGATAGGGGGCCACCGGAACTGACCAGCGCGGGGACACCAGCCACAAAAACGTGTAGACCGGAATACCGGCGCCACCGAAAACCGTGGCGACGATGAACAGGATCCGCACCAGGCTGACATCGATGAGGTAGCGCTGTGAGATGCCTTCGCAGACACCGGCGATCTTTCCGTTTCCCCCCTGGTCGGTGGGGAAACGCGGGGGTCTGGTTGCCCACATCTGCGCCACGGTGGGGCCGTCCCCGGCCAGTGGGGAGGTGAATGGGGAACTGTGTGTGCCGTCCATGGTTTAAAGTATGGTTCCCGCTGCAGGTGTTCCACATCGGGAATAACCCCGAAATAATCCCTGAATTTTCAGCCGGTTCCCGGCCCGGGGCGGGCAAGCGAGGCAAAAGCCAGGTTTTTCCCCGATTCCCCGCGGCCCTCGTCCGTGGGACAATGGCCGTTATGACGATGACGCCCCCGCAGCAACGACCGGTTGTGTACCGTGCCCGTGACGGCCGGGTCATCGCCGGTGTCGCCCAGGGGATTGCCGACCATCTGGATATTTCGGTCACCGGGGTACGCATCCTGCTGGTGGTGGCCGGTGTCGCCGGTGGCGCGGGAGTGCTGTTCTACGTGCTGGCGTGGTGGATGATCCCGCAGGCACCGGTGGATGTGAACCGGCACCTGGCACCGGGCAGACGGGCCAGCGTCGACGGCGACACCTACTATGCCAACACCTCCCGCCACAGTGCTGACCCGGGTGTTCCACGACCGGTCGGGGCCGAATCTGATCCGGCCACCGGTCCCGGGACCGGTGGCACCGGTTGTTCCGCCGGTGGGCGGGGGGAGCGTTGTTTTAACCGGGGCACAAGCCTGACAGAAGCGAAAAAACAGTTCGGACGGCTGTCACGGTGGGCATCCGAACGCAAAACCGGGCTGCTGCTGGTGGCGGTGGCTGCCGCCGTGGCCGTGGTGGTGCTGGGAAGTATGGGCATCTCGGCTTTCGCCGCGGGCAGCCTGGGGGTGGTGGCCCTGGGGGCGGCGGTGGTGTGGCTGGCCGGTGACTGGGCCGACGGGAAACGTTCCCCCGGGTTTGTCGCCGGGGCCGTCATCGCCGGAATGGCACTGTTTTTGGCCGGCGGGGTGCTGGTGGCCGTCAACTGGGAAAGCGAACAGTTCGCAGGCTCTGCCGTTATCGCTGTGGTGGTCACCTTCACCGGTACCGCTTTTTTGGCCCTGCCGCTGGTGGTGCGCCTGTGGGAACAACTGTCGAAGGAACGGCAGGCCGCCGCCCTGGAGGCCCAGCGCCTGGAGATTGCCTCCCGGCTGCATGACTCGGTGCTGCAGACTCTTGCCCTGATCCAGAAGCGCGCCGGGGACAACAGGGAAGTGGCGCTGTTGGCCCGCAGGCAGGAGCGGCAGCTGCGCCAGTGGCTGTTCGGCTCGGAGGTGAATCTGTCCGCCGGCGCCGGAACCGTGAAAGCCGCGGTGGAACTGGCCTGTGCGGAAGTGGAGGACGCCTACGGCATCCGCATCAACGCGGTCACCGTCGGGGCGGATGTGGAACTGTCGGACAACGCACAGGCTGTCGTGCTCGCCGCCCGGGAAGCCATGGTCAATGCGGCCAAACACTCCGGGGCCGACTGCGTGGACGTCTATGCCGAATGCCTGGCCGGTGAATTGAGCATCTATGTCCGTGACCGCGGGAGAGGCTTTGACAAAAACACCGTCGGTGCAGGCCGCCACGGGCTGGCCGAATCGGTCATCGGCCGGATGGAACGGGCGGGCGGAACCGCCACCATCGAATCGGCCCCGGGGGAGGGAACCGAGATCACGGTCACCATTGCCCTGTGAAGGCCGTCCACGACGGATACCCTGGGAGGAAAGCACCCCGAACAAGCAACGGAAAGGCGTCTATCCGTGACAAAGACACAAGACGGGTCCCGGCTGCGTCTGGTTGTCGTCGATGACCACCAGATGTTTCGCAGCGGGGTGATAGCGGAGATCTCCGGCACCGTCGATGTGGTCGGCACCGCCGGCACGGTCGCCGAAGCGATCACCGTCATTGCCGATGCACAGCCCGATGTGGTGCTGCTGGATGTGCATCTTCCCGACGGCACCGGGGCAAGCGTGATCACCGCCACCCGGAAAAACAGGGTGGACACCACTTTTCTGGCGTTGAGCGTCTCCGACGCCGCCGAAGATGTGATCTCGGTGATCAGGGCCGGTGCCAGGGGATATGTCACCAAAACCATCTCGGGCGGGCAACTGGTGGATGCCATTGTCCGGGTGGCCGACGGTGATGCCGTGTTCTCCCCGCGGCTGGCCGGTTTCGTGCTCGACGCTTTTTGCACCCCGGACGCCAAAGCCGGTGCCGGGGTGGTCGATGAACCCGCCGAGGACGCCGAAACCGGGACCCTGCCGGCCGGAAAACGCGGGGACCCGGTTATTGACGCGCTGACCCGCCGGGAACTGGAGGTGCTCAAACTGCTGGCCCGCGGCTACACCTACAAAGAAATCGGGGAGAAACTGTTCATCTCGATTAAAACGGTGGAAACCCACGCTTCGAATATTCTGCGCAAAACCCAGCAGTCCAACCGTCATGCCCTGGCCCGCTGGGCAGTCAGCCACGACCTGGACTAGCAGCGTTTGTGCCCGGCTGCGGCGACGCGTTGCGGGCCGAAGGTGCGCGGTCAGATAAACGCCAGCGCCCGGGAGCCGTCGATGTGCGGGAAAATCAGCCACATCCAGCCGAAAGTGACCGCGCCGGCAATGATCAGCCAGCCGATGGCCAGCGGCGCAAAAGCGGGCATGGTCATCAGCGCCAGCCACACCGGAAACAGCGGCAGCAGGGCGGCCAGCCGGAACTTGTAGTCCCGGTTGTGGGTTTCGGTGTATTCCCGCATCCGTCTGCGGTACGGGTGGGAGAAAATCACCAGCATCGCCGTCCCGATGCACAGCATCATTGTGGCAGCTTTCCAGGAGTTGGCCAGATCGGCACCCATCACCGCGACACCGGCTGCCACCAGCACGGACGATGTTGCCCTGACCACCAGGGGAGTGGGCACCGGGGTGATGTGGTTTTTCATGTTCGCGTAGGCGGTCATGGCATTACAGGGTAGCGGCCAGCAGCGGTGG
>NZ_JAFLEQ010000008.1:497835-507561 GCF_017307055.1 Corynebacterium mendelii
GGGGGACAGCACCGGCAGGCAAACACCCACGTCAAACACGTGTTCTAAAAATTGTGCCCCCGATAGTGTTGACCGTCGCGGGGCGGCGCGCTTTACTGGATGCGTGAACTTAGAACAGGTGTTTGTTTATGGCTGAGTTGGTTCCAGCCTCCGCCCTGCGGGGGATGAGTACCCGCGACCGGGTGAATCTGCTGGCGGGCAAACTGCGGGACAGGGGTGTCACTGTCATGGGCGGTGACATTTCTTCCGTGCCCGGGGATGGTGCGGCAGAAACCTCATTGCGGGCTGTTGACGGTAACGGTGCAGGTGGTGGTATATCCGCTCGGGCGCGCAGTGGTGTGATCACTGATCCGTGGACGATCGGCGGGGTGTCCGGGGCCGGTGTGGTGCCGGTCCCCCCACCGCTGGCGGGACTTTTTCCGGGAGGGGGTCTTCCGCGGCGGAAAATCACCGTCTGCGGTGACTGTCCCGGACTGGTGGTCGAATTTATTGCCGAAGTTATCCGTGACGGCGGTTATGTTGCGGTGGTCGGCTGGCCGGGGCTGGTGTATGCACAGTTGGTCGAATACGGGCTTGATCTTGAACATCTTGTTCTGGTGCCTGATCCGGGCGCCCACCCGCTGTCTGTGGTTGCTGTGCTGGCCGAAGGCATGGATCTGGTGGTCCACCATGCCGCCGGGGGAACACCGGGGACAACAGTGTCGCTGTCACCGACGGCGGCAGGCCCGCTGACCGCGAAAATGCGCCGGGGTACGGCGGCTGTTGTGGTGGTGGCAGGCACTGTGCCATCCCGGGCGGTATCCATTGACGCACAGGTCACCGGCTACAGCGGTATTGGTTGCGGTACCGGCCGGATTGCCGGTGTGTCATTGCATGTGGCCGTTGCGGTGACCGGCCGTGCCCCGGTGGGGGTGGATGTCACCGTCGGTGCCGGCGGGGTGTCTGTTGGCGGCCGAAGCGGTGCCGGGCAGGACACCGATCACCGGCTGGCGGTGGGGTAGGGCAGGTAAAAAAACAGGGCCACCCGCCGGCCGGGCACATGGAGCGGGAACCACAAGTGGCAGCCGCCGCCCGGCCCCGGGGCCGGGCGGGAGGGCGGGTATTTTTTAGCGGAGGTGGGGAGCAGATGACACGGGTGATGGCTTTGTGGTGGCCGGATTGGCCGGTGCACGCGGCACGTCTGGCCGGGCATGCCGGGCACGGCGAGACGGTTATTGTCACCGGCCGCGGATCGACACTCCACCGGGTACGGGCCTGCTGCCCGGCCGCCCGCGCCGCCGGGGTGCGGCGGGGGATGCGGCTGCGGGAAGCCCGGGCACTGGTGGCCGACTGTGTGGTGGCTGCCACCGACCCCGATACCGAAGAACTTCTTTTCGAAGACATTGTCTCCTCCCTGAACGGGGTGACGTTTTCGGTTGAGGTGTGCCGGCCGGGCCTGGTGGTCATCCCCGTCGATGTTCCGGCCACCTATTTCGGCGATGAGGACACCGCCTGCCAGAAACTCATTGACGCGGCGTCGTTTCCCGGGCTGGATGTCAGGGCCGGGATAGCCGATGAGATAACCACCGCAATCATCGCCGCCCGCACCTCGTCGGTGGTGCCGCCGGGTAAATCACGGCAGTTTCTGCAGCCGGTGTCTGTGGGGATCCTGCTCGACGAGCAGTCCTTCGATATCGATGTCCCCACGGTGAAAAACCTGCAGTCGGTGGGGGTGAATACGTTCGGTGCCCTGGCCGCGATCAGTGAAACAGCGGTGTCGACCCGCTTCGGTAAAGCCGGTGTCGACTGCCACCGCATTGCCGCGGCCCGCACACAGCGCGCCGTGGCCCCGCCACTCGGGCCGGAGCCGCCGACGGTGACTGTGATACCGGAGCAACCGGTGACCCGGGTGGATGAAGCGGCGTTCATCGCCCGGGGGCTGGCCCAGAAACTCCACCGGAAACTCGCCGCGGACAATCTGGTGTGCCAGCGGCTGAAAGTAACCGTGACAACGGTCTCGGGACAAGACACCGGGATATGTGAACGCTACTGGCGCACCCGGGAGCCTTTGACCGAGCAGGCCATCGCCGATCGGGTGCGCTGGCAGCTGGACGGCTGGATCACCAGCCGCACCACCGCCACCGGAGGAAAACCCGGCACCAGCAGCCGGACAGATGTCGGGATCACCTCGTTGACCCTGGAGCCGCTGGAATGCGCGCCACCGGATGCCGGTGACGGACTGTGGTCGGTCAGCCGCGGCAACGGGGCATCCGCCCGCCGGGTGGCCGCCCGGGTCCAGTCGAGTCTGGGCATGGACAAAGTACTGGCACCGGTGGCGGTCGGCGGGATCAGCCCGGTGGAGCAGGTGGCCTACACCACCTGGGGGGAAACCGCGGACACCACCACTGCCGGTATGCCCGCAGGAGCACAAGCGGGAAAGAAAACACGAAACCGGACACCCGCCGCGGGGCCTCAGCCCGAGCCGCCGACGGGACTTGTGGATGTCCCGGCTGCAGCAGATGATTCAGGTGCTGTCACCGACTTGCGGCAGATACCGCGGCAGGTGGTTGATGTCACCGACTGTGCGGACATGCCGCGGTGGCCGGGGCGTATTCCCGGCCCGCACCCGGCCCGGCGGGGTGGACAGGCAGGCCGGCCGGATGGCCGGGTGGAATTGTTCGGTGCTGGCGGGGCACCGGTGACGGTGTCCGCGGAAGCCCTTTTGTCATGTGCCCCTGCGGTGATCTGCTGGCAAGACAACCGGCTGCCGGTGACCGGATGGGCCGGGCCGTGGCCGGTGGACAGCAACTGGTGGACGCCGCACCCGGTGCATGCCGCCCGCCTGCAGATCACCGCGCAGGAAACCGGTGGCGGTGGCGCTGGGCACGCGCCGCCGAAAGCCTGGCTTTTGCTGTGGAGCGGCGGCTGGTGGTGTGTCGAGGCCTGCTACAGCTGACAGCTGGACCGGCGGGAAAACAGCGGATCAAGCGCGTGGTCTACCGTTTGAGCACATCGATGACCAGCCGGGTCGGATTGTCCAGCAGATCCACCGAGTAGGGACGCCGGTCGCCGGTGATGCCGATGACGAAGGAATGCCGGCCCTCGAAGATGCCGGTGTCGGCGATTTCGGTGATGATGGAGTCGGGAAGCTGCCTGGTGGAGAAATCCTGCGGCACCATATCGTCCCGGAGCGTGAAAGCGATGCCGTCGATATTGACGTCCAGGAAACTGTCGCCGGTGATCTGCACCGGATGCCCGCTGCCCGGATAGGAGGGGGCGTCGGTGTAGGTGATAAACCAGCTCGGCTTCCCGTAGCCGGTCAAGTCGAAGACCACCCTTTCGAATGTCGGGTGGTCGCCGACCCGGATATTGTCCACCATCAAATCCGCGGGTTCGTTTTGCCGCCTGGTTTTTTCTTCCTTGTCGGCGTTGCCCAGCGGCATCAGCCCACCCGGGGCCGTGGTGTTGTCCACGGTGACCGTGGTGGCAACAGGGGATACGACCGGGGAGACAACTGTCACGGTGGTGGCGGTGGATGACCCGCCGCCGGCGGCGCAGCCGGCCAGCAGCCCGACGGCACCCAGCATGGCGGCCACCGGAATCAACCGGCTGGAAGACAACAGGTAACTCATATCCCCCAGCCTATAGCCACCAGGTTGTCCGCCGGGTGATCCCGCACCGCGGCAACCGCCGGAACACGCCATTGGCCGCCGCTTTTTACCGGGGAACACCTGCGGCGGGGGCGTGGGCCGGTAAAAAACCTGCCCCGCCGGGGGAAAATATCGGGCGGGGCAGGATGGGGGAGGGGCTGAAAACATCAGCCTGCGGCCGGGCTAGCGGCGCATGATCTTTTTCGACAGCCAGTTGCCCAGCAGCTGGGCGATCTGCACGATGACGATGATCGCGGCGGTGGCCACCAGGGTGACCGGCCACTGGAAGGCCTGGTAGCCGTAGGTGATGGCGAAAGAACCCAGGCCGCCGCCACCGATGTAGCCGGCCATGGCGGACATGTCGACCACGGCAATGAAGATGAAGGTGTAGCCCAAAACCAGCGGACCGAGGGCTTCCGGGATGATCACCGAGGTGATGATCTTCAGCGGTGAGGCGCCCATGGCCCGGGCGGCTTCGATGACACCGGGATCAATGGCCACCAGGTTCTGCTCGACGATGCGGGACACGCCGAAGGTGGCGGCAATCGACATGACGAACACCGCCGCCTCGGTGCCGATGGTGGTGCCCACCACCGTTCTGGTCAACGGGCCGACGGCCGCAATCAAAATGATGAAGGGGATCGGCCGGACGAAGTTGACGATGAAGTTCAACACGTTGTAGAGCGCTTTGTTGCGCAGCACGCCCTGTTCCCGGGTGGTGTAGAGCAGGGTGCCGACCACCAGGCCCAGAAAGCCGCCCACCAGCATGGTGATGGAGACCATGTACAAGGTGGTGGTGACAGCCTCATAGAAGGTCGGCCGCAGGTTGTCCCAGTTCGCTGCCGCGTACAGGAGAGTATCGGGGTTGTTCATCGGATGATCTCCTCGACGTCGGTGGTGGTGCTCAACTGGTCGTAGAAAGCTTGGATGGCGGTGTCGTCACCGGTCAGCCGCACGGTGACTTTGCCGAAGCTGTGGTGTTTGAGGGTGGTGATGCCGCCATGGACGATATTGATCGACACTCCCGCCAGGCGGGCTGTCGCGCAGGCGGAGAAAAACCCGGAATCCTCGGTCAGGTTGACGGTGAACAGCCGGCCGGCGCCGGCCAGCAGCTCATCGGCTTCGATGACATCGGGGGTGTTGCGCAGGGTGGTGGCCACGAATCTGGCCGCCACAGGGGTTTTCGGCTGGGAGAACACGTCGTAGACCCCGCCGAATTCGACGACCCGCCCGTTTTCCATGACCGCGACTTTGTCGGCGATCGACCGCACCACATCCATCTCGTGGGTGATCACCACTATGGTGATGCCCAGCTCGGCATTGACTTTGCGCAGCAGCCCGAGCACATCCTGGGTGGTTTCCGGATCCAGGGCGCTGGTGGCTTCATCGGCCAGCAGCAGCGACGGGTTGGTGGCCAGGGCGCGGGCGATGCCGACACGCTGTTTCTGCCCGCCCGACAGCTGCTCGGGGTAGTTGTCCCCCCGGTCGGACAATCCGACGAAGTCGAGAAGTTCCGCCACCCGCCGGGCGCGTTCGCTTTTGCCCATGCCCGCCAGTTTCAGCGGGTAGGCGATATTTCCCGCCGCCGTCCGGGAGGTGAACAGGTTGAACTGCTGGAAAATCATGCCGATATTGCGGCGCAGGGACCGGATTTTTTTCTCCGGCATACCGACCACATCGGTTCCGTCCAGCAGCAGCTGGCCGGAAGTGGGGGTGTCCAGGCCGTTGATCATGCGGACCAGGGTGGATTTACCGGCCCCGGAGTAGCCGATCACCCCTAAAATCTCACCGGGTTCAACGGTCAGCGTGATGTCGTCCAGGGCGGTCACGGCTGAATCGCCGGAACCGAACACCTTCGTCAGATTCCGGAATTCAACCCGTGTGCCGGGGGAGTGTGCTGTGGTGGCCACGAAAACGCTCGCTTTTGTCTGTGGTGGGTTGGGTAACTGTCGCCGACGATGCGCCGGACGCACCGGCGGGTGCCGTCGTGGATGGGGATCACGCGATCATCGTCGAAAAAACCGGCCGGATGAACCGGCGCGCTGGGAGTGGTCCCCCAACGTTTCTCACCCCGCCCACCGGATATGCCGGCGGGCGGGGGAGAAAAACGGTGGGCGGGGTGTGTGCCCGACGGGGCTGGCATCACGCCACCGGAAAAAGGGGATTATTTGGCGGCCGTGAGTTTTTCCTCGAGGCGGTCGAGGATCGGCTGCAGCTTGTCACGGTCACCGGTGACCGGGACGGAGGTTCCCTTGGAATCTTCGTCGTTGGCTTTCTGCACCGGATCGGAGTGCCAGATTTCAACCAGCTTCAGGATGTTGGGGTCATCGGCCCGGTCAGGGGTGGTGACGAAGGCGTTGATGTAGGGTTCGGCCTCCGGGGAGGACGGGTCATCGGCGGCAACAGCGCTCTTGGGGTCGATGTTGGCCCGGCCGAGGAAGGTGTTGTTGATGATCGCCGGGCGGCCTTCGCCGTAGGCGGCCGGTGTCTGGGCGGCCTCCACCGGGGTGACGGTCACCTTCGAGGTGGCCGGATCAATATCCGAGGGGTTCGGGGTGAGCAGATCATCCTGCTTGAGGGTGACCAGACCCACCTGCTTGAGCACGTTGATCGCCCGGCCCTGGTTGGAGGAATCGGAGGGGATCACCACCGACTGCCCCTCAATGCCGTCCAGGGAATCGTGGTCTTTCCAGTACAAAGCCAGCGGCACGATTTCGGTGGCGCCCACCGGCACCAGATTGTCGTTGGTGCCGACGTTGTATTCGGACAAAAACTTCAGGTGCTGGAACAGGTTGGTATCGATCTGGCCCTCGGACAGGGCCTTGTTCGGGGTGGTGTAGTCGGAGAAGTTGACCACTTCCAGATCAATGCCCTGTTTTTCGACTTCCTGCTGGAAAACGTTCCAGGCCGACTTGGAGCCGTCGGTGGTGCCGATTTTGATGGTGACCTTTTCGGCGCCGCCGGTGGCTGAATCGGAGGAATCCGATCCGGAGCAGGCCACGAGGGAAGTGGCGGCAATGACGGTGGCGGCGGCCGCAGCGGCCAGTTGGCGGAGTTTCATGGGTGGTCCTCGTTCATTTTCTAGACAGAGCTTTCTAGTGACGGCTCATCAACCTACCCGGCACGGCCGATGATGTACAGCTCGGTCTAGTGGTGGTGGCGCCACTGGCTGCAACCGTTGTCATCTGGGGGTATTTCCGCGGGAAAATTACCGTAAAAACCCAGGTGTCGGTTGGTGTGCAAGTGTACTGTGTCACATAAAGGTTAGTGGTGTGAGCTTTGTCAACTGCCGGGGGCGGCGTTGTTTTCCTGTCCGGAAACCCGGATCGCACAACTGGTATTGAACTGCTTGGTATATATCGATTTCTTCTTTTTTCGGGGCCGGGGGAAGGGCTGTTTTTTGTCGGCGGGGCTGTGGCCGGTGATTCCTGTCGGGGGTGTGCGGCGGTGCCGGGGGTGGGGGACGGGCGGCTGTGGCGGCTGTGTGGCGGGTGGTTGGCCGATTGTGTCCGGAAGAGGATTGATCGCTAATATTTTCGATATGGGTGACAGTGTTGCGGGCATCGGCGTCAACGCATCGGGGCTGTCCTGGCGGCAGCTGCGGCAGGCGTATGAGGGAAAGCCCGTTTTCCCCGGCGGCAGCGGCGCTGCGCCGGGGGACGGTGGGGAGGGGGCATCCGTCCGCCGGCCGGGGGCCGGTGGGCCCGGCAGGAGTGAAACAGACGATGTCACAGCAGTGCGGCAAGACCATCCGGTGCCGTTTGCTGAGCTGTGGGCGCTGTCCTGCTACAACTTTTCCGGCGGGGCCAGTGAGCCGGAACAGCTGGTGTCCCGGGCGGTGCAGCTGGGGATCGGGGCGCTGGCTGTGGTGGACCGGGACGGGTTGTACGGGGCGGTGAAGTTTGCCGCCGCAGCCGGGCCGGCGGGTATCGACACGGTGTTCGGTAGTGAGCTGTCGCTGCCGGGTGGTGTGCTGTGTGTGCTGGCCCGCGGACCGGAAGGCTACCGCCTGCTGTCGAGGGCCATCGCCGACGCCCGGCTGGCCGGAAGGGGAAAAGACCGGGTGGCCTACCCGCCGCTGGATGTGCTGGGCCACCACGCCCACGGGCACTGGTATGTGCTCATCGATGCGGTGTGGGCGCCCCGGGCGCAGACCCTGGTGGAGGCGTTTGGCGCCGAGTGCTGCGTGGTGGTCAAAGAAGCGACCATGACACCGGCCGATGCGGACAATCATGCACTGCTCGACGGTATCGCCCGGCGGCTGAAACTCCCGGTTGTCCTGTCCTGCCACCCGACTGCCGCCACCGCTCACCAGGCCCGGCTGGCGGCGGTCAAACAGGCCCTGGCCGCCAACCGCAGCCTGTCCGAGCATGCCCCGTATCTGCCGCCGGCCGGCGGGAGGTGGCTGCGCGGCAGCGCCGATCTGCTGCGGGCCTATCCCGGCTGTGCCGACCATCTGGCCACGGCAGCCGACATTGCCGCCGACTGTGCCTTCGATCTGGATGTGGTGGCGCCCCGGCTGCCCGATGTGCCCGTTGCCCCGGGCCACACCGATGCCAGTTGGCTGAGGGAACTGGTCAACCGGCGGACCCCGCGGCGCTACGCCACCCGCGGCCCGCAGCTCAGGCGGCGGGCACGGGAACAAATGGACAGGGAATTATCCGTGATCACCGGACTCGGGTTCGACGGCTATTTCCTCATTGTCACCGATCTTGTCGATTTCTGCCGGGAGCACAACATTTTGTGCCAGGGGCGGGGGTCGGCGGCCAACAGTGCGGTCTGTTTCGCCCTGGGGATCACCAATGTCGAGCCGGTGGCGGCGGGCCTTTTGTTTGAACGTTTCCTTTCCCCGGAACGTGACGGGCCACCCGATATCGACCTCGATATCGAATCCGGGCGCCGGGAAGAGGTCATCCAGTACGTCTTTGACACCTACGGCCGGGACAAAGCGGCCCAGGTGGCCACGGTCATCACCTACCGCGGCAAAGGGGCGCTGCGGGATGCCGGGCGGGTTCTCGGCTACCCGGCAGGGGCCATGGACGGGTGGGCGAAAAACACCCGTACCCCGCCCGATGATGTCGCGGCGATCGCCGGGCAACTTGTGGGCCAGCCCCGGCATCTGGGCATCCATTCCGGCGGCATGGTCATCTGTGACCGGCCGATCGCCGATGTGGTGCCGGTGGAGTGGGCGCGCAAGGACAAACGCACCGTTATGCAGTGGGACAAAGACGACTGCGCCGCGGTGGGGCTGGTCAAATTCGATCTGCTCGGTTTGGGGATGCTCGAGGCCCTGCACCACATGATCGATCTGGTGGACACCCACCGCGGCATCCGCATCGATCTCGCCGATATCGACCCGGATGAGCCGGCGGTGTTCGACATGCTCGCCAGAGCCGACGCCGTCGGGGTTTTCCAGGTCGAGTCGCGGGCGCAGATGAACACCCTGCCCAGGCTGAAGCCGAGGAACTTCTTCGACCTGGTTGTTGAGGTGGCACTGATCCGGCCCGGACCCATCCAGGGCGGCAGCGTGCACCCGTACATCAGAAGAAGAAACGGCCTGGAGGAAGTCACCTACGACCATCCCTGCCTGGAAAAATCACTCGGCAAAACCCTGGGTATCCCCCTGTTCCAGGAACAGCTCATGCAGATCGCCGTCGATGCCGCCGGGTTTACCGGCGCCCAGGCCGATGCCCTGCGCCGCGCCATGGGGGCGAAACGGTCGGTGGACAAAATGCAGCGGCTCAAACAGGAATTTTTCGCCGGATGCGCCGCCACCCACGGTATCGGCGGGGAGGTGGCGGGCACGCTGTGGAACAAAATGGTGGCGTTTGCCGCCTACGGATTCCCCGAATCCCACTCCCAGTCCTTTGCCGCCCTGGTCTACTATTCCGCCTGGTTCAAATACCACTGGCCGGCGGAATTCACCACCGGCCTGCTCAAAGCCCAGCCGATGGGTTTTTACTCCCCGCAGTCGCTGATCAGTGACGCCCGCCGCCACCATGTCACCATCCTGCCCGTTGACGTCAACGCCTCTGAAGTGCAGGCCGACAGCCCCGACGGCTGCATCCGCCTGGGATTGGATGCGGTCGGTGGGCTG
>NZ_JAFLEQ010000008.1:507580-534076 GCF_017307055.1 Corynebacterium mendelii
CCGCCGGGGCGGGGATTTCAGCAGTATCGCCGACCTGGCGCGCCGGGCACGGCTCAGTGTCGCCCACACCCAGGCCCTAGCGGCGGCGGGGGCGTGCGACTGTTTCGGTCTCACCCGCCGCCAGGCCCAATGGCAGGCCGGTGTGGCGGCCACCGAACAGCCCGGCATGCTGCCCGGGCTGTCAACGGTGCAGGCCCCGCCGCTACCGGGCATGAATGCTTTCGAGATCGCTGTCGCCGATATCGCCGCCACCGGTATCACTCCTGGGATGCAGCCGGTGTCGCTGGTGCGCGGGCATCTCGCTGATATCGGCGCTGTACCGGCCCGGGAATTGTCCGGTGTTGCCGACGGCACCCGTATCCGCACCGGCGGGGTGGTTACCCACCGGCAGCGGCCCCGCACCGCGGGGGGTGTGACATTTCTCGGCATGGAGGATGAGACAGGGCTGATCAATGTCATTGTCTCCCCGGGGGTGTGGGACAAACACAAACACCTCGCCCTATCGGCCCGGGCGCTGATTGTGCGGGGCAAAGTCGACAATGGATCCGGGGCGGTCAGTGTGGTCGCCGACAAACTCGAGCCACTGCCGCTGGGCGACTGGCTGTCGGCCGGATCCCGGGATTTCAGGTGAAAACCGGCCTCGGCCACCTGTCTTGCCGTGCCGGCCGCGCAGACGGCACCAACCGTCCCGTCAGGCCGCGACCACACGGTCGGCGGTGCACCCGGCCGCATCCGCGGCCCCGGCGGTCACTGACAGCGGGAGTTTTCTCCGGTCGGCGGGGCACAGTGGTGCCGCCGCCACCCACCGGGTGCGGCCGGGTCCGCTGATCGGCTGGTGCCGGGACAGCAGCCGGTGGCGAGCATCGCCCTGTCCCGCCGTCGGGGGCCATGCCCGCAAAACGTATGCCCCGCCGGGGCAGGGAATCTGTTATTGACAATGAATGCGGGTGCTCCCCTTGGATGGGGGGAGGATGCGGGGCGGGTGGGCAAGGCCCCGATTTTTGCGTTGGTGAGCGAAAATCACAGCTGAAATTCAGGAAAAGTCCGCCGCTGCGAAGTTTTCGCGGGCAAGCCACTAATGGAAAACATACCAATTCAGGTCAGGATGGGCTACATTAGCTTCGCATTACGGAAAAAACGTCGTCCCCGATGGCCGTTCCCGCGGGCATTCCCGCCTGGAAGCGGTGACCATGCAGGCCCGATGGGTCGTGGTACCGGATCTCCGGACGGCATTTTTTCCGTTTCCAGCAATACACGAGAAGAAAGAACCAGTAATACACAATGAAGGCTTTCACACGTGCGGCCATTGCCCTGTGCGCCACTGCACCGCTGGTCCTGGCCGGCTGTTCCGGCAGCGGTGACGACGCTTCCACCGAGACCTCCTCGAAGGAGTCGACTTCGGCGGCCGTGTCCTCCGAAACCTCCGCCGCAAAGGAGGCGGACGCTGACAAAGACAACAAGGCTTCCGCTGGTGAAGCGGTAAAGGTGGTGGCCACCACCACCCAGATCTGTGACTACGTCACCCAGATCGCCACCGACAACTCCGCTGACGCGGAGCTGGCGTTCGTCAAGACCGGCTCCGACGGACAGACCAAGGAATTCGGTGCCCCGGTCGACACCGCCACCTCCGAGATCGATCTGACCTGTCTGCTGGCCCCCAATGCCTCGGCGCACGACCATGAGATGACCCCGCAGCAGATGAAGGCTCTCGGCGAGGCTGATCTGTTCATGGTCTCCGGCGTGGACCTGGAGCACTTCCTGGACAAGGCCGTTGAATCCTCCGGGTTCAAGGGCACCATGGTTGTCACCGCCGGTGTGCTCACCGCCGATGAAGTCGAAGACGCCAACGCCGAAAAGGACAAGGAAGGCTCCCTGCCCTACAAGGTCTTCCGCGGCGACAAGAAGGTCGACGTCGAAAAGTGGCCCTTCCTGCCGGAAGAGGGCGAAGAGCCGGAATTCAAGTACGACCCGCACGTGTGGACCTCCCCCGGAAACGCGGAAATCCAGGTCCACAACATCGGTCTCGCCCTGGAACAGGCCAGCCCGGAGAACAAGGAACTGTTCAAAAAGCACGTTCACCGCTACGAGGAGCAGCTGCAGGCCCTCGACAAGTGGGCGAATGAGTCCCTGGAGACCATCCCCGCCGAGCACCGCGTGCTGTTCACCAGCCACGACGCCTTCGGATACTTCTCCAACCACTACGACGTGAAGTTCATTGGCGCGGCGTTGAGCGACTTCAACGAGCAGGCTGACGCCACCGCCGACCACATCGCCTCCGAGGCGAAGAAGGTCCAGGACTCCGGTGCTGTGGCCCTGTTCGCCGAGAACTCCAACAACTCCAAGTCCATCGAGGCCATCGCCAACGCCGCCGGCGTGCGTGCCGTCATGGGTGATGACGCCCTCTACGGTGACTCGCTCGGCCCGGACGGCTCGGACGGTGAAACCTACATCGGTTCCATCCTGCACAACGTCACCAACCTGGTGACCGCCTGGGACGGCACCGTTGCCCCGATCCCGGACTCCATCAAGGAATACGCGCCGAAGGATGTTGTGACCAAGTAGCACACACTCCGGTCCACGGCTTGGACACCAAGTAAAGTTCGTGGATGCGTAAAACCGGATGACGCTGGGCCGTAGATGTGGTTTAATGACCGCAGCTGCGGCCCAGTTTTTGGTTTGCCTTCCATACCCGGCAAAATCAGACGTGAACCGGATGCCGCTGTATCCAACCCACCGGGCTTTTTCTGCCCATTGACGATAAGAACCGCAGGTCAGATTGTGACTGACAGAAGTAAAACCCCCGCACTTTCCTACGACAACTGTTCCTTTTCCTACGGTGGTTCCCCCGCATTGACCGGGGTGACCGGCGAAGTGTTCCCCGGCGAGGCTCTGGCGTTGATCGGCCCGAACGGTGCCGGCAAAACCACTCTTCTGCGGGGCATCCTCGATACGGTGACCGTCACCGGGACCATGCGGGTGCTCGGCGGTGATTTGAAAAAAGTGAAAAAAGGGGCCATCGGCTATGTGCCCCAGGTGGCCGACCTTGACACCTCTTTCCCGGTGACCGTCTCCCAGGTGGTCGGCATGGGCCTGTACGCCGAGCTGGGATGGTTCCGCCGTATCGGTGCCGGGCACAGAAAACGCATCCATGCCGCCCTGGAGAGGGTCGGAATGGATGACCGGGCGAAGATGCTGTTCGCCAATCTCTCCGGCGGACAGCGGCAGCGGGTGCTGTTGGCCCGGTCCATTGTGGCCAACCCGAAACTTATCCTGCTCGACGAACCCTTCAACGGCCTGGATGAGCCGAACCGGGAGGCACTGTTGAGCATCATCCAGTCCGTCAAAGAAGAGGGCGTCGCTGTGGTGGTGTCCACCCACGACCTGAAACTGGCGCATGTCACCTGTGAAAAAGTGGCTCTGCTGGCAGGCCGGCAGATCGCTTTCGGCCCCATCGGGGAAGTACTGGTGCCGCACTATGTGGAAGCCGCCTATGGGGGACGTTCCACCGACCAGCTGGTCGGTACCGGACTGGAAGAAGGTGTGGTCCAGTGACCGGGGCGTGGGCGGAGGTCACCGAGGTGTTCGGCCGCGGGGTCGAGGCACTGCGCCTGTCCGCCGAACATGTTCCCGGTTTGACGACCCTGGCCTCGGCACCGTATCTGTGGCGCCCTTTCCTCATGCTGGTGTTTTTGGGTGTGGTTGCCGGGCTGGTGGGCGTGATCGTCAATCTCAGGCGACTGGAATTCAATGCCGAAGCCACCGTCCACTCGGTGTTTCCCGGCATTGTGGCCGGTGCCGCCTACGGCGGCATCGAAATGATCATCCCCGGTGCCGGTATCACCGCGGTGTTTGTGGCCATTGCCCTCACCCTGGCCGGGCGCAGGGGAGTGAAAACCTCCGAATCGGGAACAGCAGTGGTGCTGACCTCCTTTTTCTCTTTCGGTATTGTGCTCTCCCTGGCCAAGCGGGACATGTCCGGGCAATTGGAGGCCCTGATGTTCGGCCGCCTGCTGGAAGTCACCGAATCATCGCTTCTGGAATCCTGCCTGGTATGCACCATCGGGCTGGTCATTATTCTCGCCAGCTGGAAAGAACAGGTGTTCACCGCCTTCGACCGGGAGGGCGCCCAGGCCGCCGGCATCAACGGTCTGGTGGTTGATCTGCTGGTCAACTGCGCGATTGCCGCTGTGGTGGTCTCCGCCTCCACGGCCGTGGGCGTGCTGCTGGTCATCGGCTACCTGGTGGTTCCCGGTGCTACCGCGCGGCTGCTGGTCAAGCGCATCTCACTGATGATTCCGGTGGCCATTGCCGTGGCCGTGGCCGGCGGCTACATCGGCATGCACATGATGATGATTGACGCCCCGCACCAGATTTCCCCGCAGGCCGCCGTCGCCCTGAGTGTCCTGGCCCTGTTCTTTGCCGCGCTGCCGGTGAAAATGCTGCGCGACAAACTGACCACCGGGCGCACCGACACCGGCACCGACAATGTGGCCGCAGACATCACACCCCCGCAGCCGGTGGCCTGTTCCGCGGCGGCACACGGAAGGGACTGACCGATGAGTATTTTCGACCCGATTTATCTGTCCATTTTGCAGCGTCCCCTTCTCGAGGTCGTCATTGTCGGCGTTCTCGCCGGACTCGTCGGCTGCCTGGCGGTGCTGCACCAGCGGGTGTTTTTCGTTGAATCAGTCGCCCACGGCACCTTCCCCGGGGCGATCATCGGCGTGGTGCTCGGCATGAACCTGGTCACCGACGATATGAGCAATGACAGCAAAATGCGGCTGCTGTCGCTGTGCCTGTTCGCCGGTGCCCTGCTGGCCTGTGTGCCGCTCAGTTGGCTGATGCACAAACTGGTGGCTGTCTCCGGGCTGTCGTCGCAGGCATCCGCCGGCATTGTGCTCACCCTAGGCTTTGCGCTCGGCTACTTTTTCAACAAATGGTTCGCCCCGCTGCCGCTGAAAATCGCCTCCTTCCTCACCGGCTCGGTGATGTCGGTCAACCACACCGACATTATTTCCGCGCTGGTGGTGCTGGCGATCGCCCTGATCATTCTGGCCGGCTTCGGCAAGCAGCTGATCTTTTTCAGCTTCGACAGCGCCGGCTACCGGGCCGCGGGGCTGCCGGCCGCAGTCGCCGAGGGCATCATCCTGTCGCTGGTGTGCGCCACCATTGTGGTGGTTATCCCGGCGGTCGGCACCATTTTGTCCATCGCGCTGGTGGCCGCGCCTGCCGCCGGGTTGCAGTCGCTGGTGAAATCAACCACCCAACTGCTGTGGCTGTCACCGGTGGCCGGTGCCGCCATCGGGGTGACCGGACTGCTGACAGCCGTCCAAGCCAATTGGTCGGCCGGCGGCACCATCGCCCTGGTGGCCGGGGTGTTTTATGTCGTGTGCGTGGTGATCGCGAAAGCCACCCACCGGCGCCACGCCTGACAAACAGCAACCGGTGGGCATAAAACACCACCGCCGTCCGGGGGACACAGTCCCGGACGGCGGTGGTGTCGTTCAATGACAGGCCCCGGCAGAAAGGCCGGTGGGCGGGACAAAAACCATCGGGCGGGTGTGTTTACACCGCGCCGTCGAAACCCATCTGTCGCCATGCCTCATAGACGGCGATGGCCGCGGAATTCGACAGATTCAACGACCGGCGGGCGGGCAGCATCGGGATGCGCACACGCTCGGTGACCCGCCGGTGGGTCAGCGCCGCCTCATCCAGGCCGGTCGGTTCGGTACCGAACAGCAACACGTCACCGCGCCGGTAGGTGATGTCGGTGTGATAGGTGGTGGCGTGGCCGGTGAAAGCGAACACCCTCTCGCCGGGAATGCGCTCCAGGGCCTCGTCCAGACTGTCGTGGATGCTGACCTCGGCTAAGTCGTGGTAGTCCAGGCCCGCTCTTTTCAGATGCTTGTCGGCGAAATTGAATCCCAGCGGGCCGGCCAGGTGAAGATGCGCCCCGGTGATTGCCGACAGTCTGATGGCGTTGCCGGTATTCGGCGGGATGACGGGTTTGTCGAAAATGATGTGCACGGTGGGCTTCACAGACCCCAAGCCTAGGGCCTGGGCGGCACAGGGCGAAAAACCAGCTGCAGCCAACGGCACGGTGAACCAGCACCGTCTGCGGCCGGTGTCTGTTGCGTCCCTGCCGGAAACCGGCAGAGGGGTTTTTGAAAAAATCATTCCCGGCACCCGGCCGGTGACGGGCCGGACCCGGCCGGCCGCGCCGCACGGCAGGCACGGTTGAAAAGGTATATTCATGTTCATGACTGCCACCAGACTGGACGGAAAACTCTACCGCGACGAAATCTTTGCGGACCTGAAACAACGCGTTGCCGCGCTGAAGGACAAAGGCGTGGTACCGGGCCTGGCCACGGTGTTGGTCGGCGATGATCCGGCCAGCCACAGTTACGTGAAGATGAAGCACCGTGACTGCCAGGAAATCGGGGTCACTTCCATCCGCAGGGATCTTCCCGCCGACATCAGCCAGCAAGAGCTGCTGGCGGTCATCGAGGAACTCAACCACGATGACGATTGCACCGGATACATTGTGCAGCTGCCGGTTCCCGCGCACCTGGATGAAAACGCCATCCTGGAGGCCATCGACCCGGACAAAGACGCCGACGGCCTGCACCCGGTGAACCTGGGCAAACTGGTGCTCAACGAGCCGGCGCCATTGCCGTGCACCCCCAACGGGGCGATTCATCTGCTGCGCCGCTATGGCGTGGAACTCGATGGCGCGAAAGTCGTTGTCATCGGCCGCGGGGTGACGGTGGGCCGGCCCATCGGTTTGATGCTGACCCGCCGCAGCGAAAACTCCACGGTGACTCTCTGCCACACCGGAACCAGGGATCTGGCCGCGGAAACCCGGCAGGCCGATGTGATTGTCGCCGCCGCCGGCAAAGCCCACATGCTTGTCCCCGACATGGTCAAACAAGGTGCAGCGGTGCTGGATGTGGGGGTGTCGCGCCTGGACGGGAAACTGGCCGGTGACGTGCACCCAAAGGTGTGGGACAAAGCAGGTTTCGTCTCCCCGAACCCGGGTGGGGTGGGGCCGTTGACCCGCGCATTTTTGGTCCGCAACGTGGTGGAACGGGCCGAAAAACTGGCCGGTATCCGCTAGCGGGCCGATCGTTTTCGCCGCGGCGCGCACGGCCCGCCCGCTGTGGCGTGCCGGACTGCTCCCGCGGCGGGCCGTCGCGGCTTGTCTTCCCGCCGCAAGGAGGGGCACATACTCCCCGTGGAGTCCATTCCGCGGCGACTACAATCAGGCGGTGGCACACAGCCTGCCGGCAGCAGCCGGTGCACCGGCCGGCAAGCGGAAACTGCAGGAACGAGGAAAAAAGGGGAGGAGACAGCAACCAGTGTCACCGCGCGCGAATCAAATCCCCTCCAACCTCAACCCGCATGACCTGCACACAAAACCGTCACCGCTGCCTGTGGCCGTGCAGTGGAGCCTGGTGGCGGTGCTGGTGGCCGGGCTGGTGGTGTCAGTGGTGTTTTCACTCAGCGACCACTGGCGCCGGGCGACCTTCATCCTGGGGGTGTCAATGATGTGGCTGGCTGTGATCCGGCTGGTCTGTGACTCCCGGATTCTGGGCGTGCTGTCGGTGCGGTCACGGCGCATGGATGTGCTGTTCACCACCGGCGTCGGGGCGCTTTTGGCCTATCTGGCCTATTCGGTTGATTCCCTGGGCAGCTGACCCGGTGCCCGAACCACGGGCTCGGCCGCCATTTTTTCGCTCGTGTGCCGGACTTTGATGAGGAAGAGCAACACCCACCTGTGCCGAACCCGATTGTTGCTGTTGTGGTTGCCGCTGTGCCCTTGCTGGTCATGGGCGCCCCCAGGAGATCACTGTTGCTGACCTGTTGTCCTCCAGCGCCGGTTCCAGCACCGTCACCGCACTGTGGCCTGTCCGGTGACAAACCCGCCCGTGGTGCCCGGCATGAGGGTAAGCGCCTGCAACACCCGGGCCGTGGTGTTCCTGCGGTAGCAACCTTGACAAAGCCGGGAGCCTGGGAGGGGGTGTCCCCGCCACATGCGGTCACTTCGGTGGTGGGGGATCAACCAGTGGCAAAGGGGCGCTGGGCCAGCCCTGATTCGCGCAGGAAACGGCCCAGAATATTCGACACCTGCCGGGTTTCGGTCAAAAATGCGTCATGGCCGCAGGGGGAGGAAATCTTGGCCATGCCGATCAGGGCGCCCAGGTTGCGGGCCAGATGCTCCTGCTGGTGGTAGGGGTACAAAATATCGGTGTCCACACCGGCGACCATGGTCGGCACCGTCGAGGATCCCAGTGCCTTGTTCAACCCCCCGCGGCCCCGGCCGATATCGTGCCGGTTGAGGGCCTCGGTCAGTGTCACATAGCTTCCGGCATCAAAACGCATCACCAGTTTGTCCGCCTGGTAGTCAAGATAGCTTTCCACCGCAAAGCGCTGGTCGTCGCGGCGTACCGGCCCCAGAGGGTGTTCCCCTTCCTGCGGCTTGGCGCCGAAACGTTCATCCATCTCCAGCTCACCACGGTAGGTCAGGTGGGCGATTTTACGGGCATCACTCAGGCCGGCCCGGGGGAAAGACCCGGTGCCGTGGTAGTCGCCGTCCAACCAGTCCGGATCCCGGGTAACGGCATGAATCTGGGCGGTTTGGATACCGATCTGCCAGGCACTGGCCCGCGCCGAGACCGCCATCACCAGGGCGGCACCGACACTGTCGGGGTAGAGGAGGGTCCACTCCAGGGTGCGTGCCCCGCCCATGGAGCCACCCATGACTGCGGCAACCTGCTTGATTCCCAGAACATCGAGAAACTGTTTTTCAGCCTGCACCTGGTCGCGGATGCTGATCGCCGGGAAACGGGAACCGAAAGCGCGGCCATCCGGGTGCGGGCTGGACGGTCCGGTGGATCCGGCACAACCGCCCAACACATTGGTGCAGATGACACAGAACCTATCGGTGTCCAGGGGTTTGCCGGGGCCGATGATCTCGTCGCCCCACCAGCTGCGGGCATCACTGTCACCGGTTAAGGCATGCTCGACAAGGATGACATTGGTGCTGCCGTCACCGGCGGTGTGCAGCCGGCCCCAGCTGGAATAGGCGATGGCCGCATCCGTGATCACGGCACCTGCTTCGGTTGCCACATCGCCGATGCGGACAATGGTTGGTGCTGCTGGCATTACTGCCTTTCCGAACGTGGGGGACGGGTGGCTGGCGGGGAGGAACAACGGGTGGGCAAACCTGCCGGCGAACCCGGTGCCGGGCAATGCTCCCCACGAACAGTGCCAGCCAATATACCACTCGGTCTATAAAGCCATCTAGTTGATGAACCAAGTTGTTTGTATGTGGGGGTGGCCGGGGATCATTGCCGCCGTTTCACGGGGGTGTGCCGGCCCCGCCGGTGGCGCCGGCGACCGGTGGAAGAGGGGGTGGGACGTGGTGGAAGGGCACTGTGCCGGCGGTGTGGGCGGTGGCTGATCCAAAGGGGCGGCAAGTGCACGGAGAAAAAACCCGCGCACAACCGGTGCGCGGGTTGGGGGTTGCATCCTGTGCGGCCAGGGATCCCCGGGTGGGTGGGGTCATGGTATCCGGCTGTGGAAGGAGCCGGTGGGGGTCAGCGGGATGCGCGCCACACAGGCGACAGCCCCGGTGCCAGGCAGATACTGATGAACACGCAGACCGCGGCAATCAGGGCCGCAATGACGGAATGTTCCGCGGGGACCAGCCACCACAGCAGCAGGCACACCACCAGGTTGATTGACCAGATGACCGGGACCATGACCCGGGCGCGCCGGGCGTGGGTGATCTCTGATTCGGCCCACGGTTCGTAGGGGAAACGGTCCCGTGCTTCCCGGCGGATACGGCGGGCGGTGACCTGTCCTGGGGCGATGGCGGCAAACAGCAGCAGTGCCAGGCCGATGCCCAGCACCACGAGGTTCATGGTGACCGCGCCATAGGCCATTACTGCGGCGCTGACGGCGATGGCCAGGCATTCCGGCCAGGTGATCGGACGGTCACGGCGGGGATCGACATCCGGGTACAGGCGGCCGAATTCATCGATTTCCTCGGGCGGGTAACCGGCCCAGACTTCTCCGGTGGCAAGGGTGTCTGTTGGATGGTCATCGCCGTAGGTGGTGTCCGGGATGCCGGAACCGGTGCCGGCGGGGGTGGATGGGTAGCTGTGTCGTTCGGTCATTCCTGTGTGCTCCACTGATGGATGGTGGGGAATAGGGGGGATAGGGCGTGTCAAGAGGGTGGTGCCGCGGCCGCACCCGCGGACCGGCCGGGTGCTCCGCAGGCGGTGTGCGGACGCTGCGGGACGGTGGCCTATGAGAAACCTTTAGGGTAGTCTAACCTGTAACTTAGCGCCAACGGGCTTTTGTTTCGCGCGGCACGGCCACACGCTGCAGTTATGGTGGCATCAATGCTGTAGATATGCAGGTTGCCGAGTGAAGCGGATGTTCTATGCGGCCTCAGGCGGGGATGTTGTCCCCAGTTATGAGTAATTTTGATGAGGTTGCGGGAGCCTTACCTGTGTTTGCTGACACTGGTGCGGCTTCCCCCCTGTATGGGGGGCGTGGGTGGCGGGCGGGTCTTCCCGGCCGGCCACACCGATTTTTCCGAAGATGAAGGACAAGATTTTCCGAAAGGTTGAGGTGGGCAGTTGACGATCCACGACAGGCCAGCGCGCAGAGTTGCCGCGGCGGTGGGCGGTGTCGCCGCCTGTGCCGCGGTGTCGGTGGTGCCGCTTATCGGGGCGTCCCCGGCGGTAGCGGCTGACGCATCCTGTGACACGAAACATATTGCAGTCACGGCGGGACAGTTCTCCTGGGCTTTCAAAGAGACCTATTTGAACTATGTTCCGAAAACCGGCCAGATCACCGCCGGTGACGGGGCTGATTTCAACGGCAGCAGCTTTACCAACCAGGCGACCAACGATCTGTCCCCGATCGATTCGGATTCCGCCGGTGATATCGCCTTCAAGGGCGAGTGGCATTTCCAGGCCCACCCGGCGATGAAGGACAAGAGCAAATTCGTCCTCGACACGAAGCTGACGAATTTCCATCTGAAGGTCAGCGGCGACCAGGCGACGATGTACGTCGACGCGGTATCCCGCCCCGCCACCGAGATGCGCATCGACGCCGATCCCACTCCCTTCCAGGATTACAAGAACATCAAACTGGCCACCTTCACCATGAGTCCGGCGGCGAACTTCGGTGGCTCGTGGCAGTCGACCTCCACGCAGGCGGTCATTGCCGATGAGGCCAACAAGGAACTGTTCGCCAACTACTACCAGGGTGAGAACAAGAATCTGGCGCAGATCACCGTCAATGTGACGGTGGATCCGGAAAAATGCGGCAAGAAACCGGCTCTTTTCGGCGGCTCCGGCTCCTCCGGGGGATCCGGAGCATCCGGCGGCGGATCGGGTGGATCCGGCTCCGGGACGGCGGCGGGTCCGGTGTGGGATTTCGCCAATGATGTCAACGACCGGCTGGTGCTGGCCAACAAAATGATGGACAACACCGGCAAGTTCATGGACAACATGGACAAGCTGAGCGAAAGATTCAGAAAAGACAACGCGAAGCTGCGCGGCGTGGACACCGAAAAAGCGGACGGCCAAGCGGCGGACAACGCCGCAACCGCCGGTGCTTCCGCCGGGGCAGGCCAGGCCGCGCCGTCGGCCCCTGCGCCGGGAGCCGCCTCCGGGGCGTCGGTGTCGGCACCGTCGGGTGCCACCGCCGCCGCCGGAGTGTCGGCGGCGCCGCCCTCCGGCGGGGTGTCGGTGGGCGGCGGAACCCCGGCGCCGGCTGCCGCCGCAGCCGGCGGTGCAACCTGTGACGCTTCCTCCCAGCCGGTGGAAAAATCGCTGATGAACTGGTCGGTGAAGGATTCTTTCCTCACCTACATCACCGGCAGCATCGCCAGGGGCCGCTTCGAGACCAACAATGTCGGCTACAACAACAGCCGTTTCGTTTTCGGTGCCCGCTCCGGCAGCGTTGATGCGGCAGCGAAGTCCGGGCAGATAGCCTACGGCGGTTCGATCCACTTCACCGGCCACGAAGGGGTGCTGGACATGACGATCGGCAGCCCGGTCATCCAGTTCAACGGCACCAGCGGAAAACTGATCGCCAACGTCCAATCCTCTGACATGTCCGGCAAGAAAACCGATCACGGCAATGTCGAGTTCGCCGATCTCGCGTTGAGCAAACTGGACATCAACGGCAATACCCTCACCCTGGAAGGCGTCCCGGCACTGACCCAGACCGGGGTGAAAGCCTTCGCTGATTTCTACACGGTCGGACAAGAGCTGGCACCCATTTCCATCTCCGCCCAGCTGGGCGCTGCCGGTGACTGTGCGGCCGGTGGCTCCGGTGCCGCCACCGGGGTTCCGGTCGGTGCCGGTGGTGATCCGGCGGGCGGAGCCGATTCCACCGGTGCGGATAACGGCGGTGGCATGGACGGTGCAGCAGATGCCGGTGCCCTTGGTTCGGTCAATTCCGAGGACCAGAACAAAAACCCGGACAGCACCTCCGGCGGCGGCTCCAGCTTCAAAATCAAGTCGATCGGCGGCAAAGCCGTCGATGGTGACGGCAGCGACGACGTAAAGGCTGCCGGACAGCAGGTGCGGGCAGCCGGGGTGGGCATGAATGTGTCCCCGGTCAGTGCCGCTTTGCTGGTCCTTGCCTGCTTTGTTGTCGCCGGTGCCGCACTGACCTCCTTCGCCACCAAAAACCCGGCCTAGCGGGGATGGCCGACAGCCGGAGGCATCCACCCGCCGGTTGTCCCCGGGGCTGTGCCTCATCGCGGTGCCGGCCGGCCACACCCCCGGCTTGCCGGTGGGTACCCCCCACGGGGGCCGACAGCCGGAAGCCTGTTGCGCCGGAATGCGTCTGTCGGTTCGCGGCCCGGGATACGCCATCGTTTCGGTTTTCCGGGCCACCGGCGGTGACGGACGGGCAGGAGCAACTGCCCGCAATCCCACCACCCGGGAGGGGAAGGGACAAAAGTCACCGGCACCGTGGTGCCGGTGTGGGTGCCTTTCCGGTTCCACCATCCACACCACCATCGACAACCATTCTTTGGGCTCGCCCGCTTTTGGGCGTCCACCAGGTAAAACACATCAACCGAATGACCATTGCCGCGGATGTGCGGGAGAAGAAAAAACAGACAGGATTTGGACACAACGTGTTGACACTCAGCAGGCCGAAGCTTGTGAAAAAAGCCCGGGCATTGATCGGTGTCGCCGTCGCGGCGACACTGGTGCTATCGGGCTGTTCCTCCGATCCCGGTTCCCCGGCCGACAACGGGATCGCCCCGTCCACCGGTACCGGTGCCACCGGTGGCCTGGACTACGCGAATGCCACCAGTGATGCGGAGCTCAGGGAAATACTGACCAACCTCAGTGATGTGCCCGACCCCTACACACTGACCGGGGTGACAGAGGTCAAACGCATGAACGAGGTCACCCCGGTGGTGACTGACCCGACACCGCAGATGCCGGTGGAGCTGATTGACGCCGACGGCTACGAGGTGACCGTCACCGACACCTCCCGGATTCTGGCGCTGGACCTGTTCGGCACCTACACCAAAACCCTGGCCGGGCTCGGGATGCGGGACAGGATCATCGGCCGCACCGTTTCCTCCGACGAGCCGTCGCTGAAAGATGTTCCGCTGGTGACCAAAGGCGGCCACACCATCAACGTCGAAGCGGTGCTGTCACTGAAGCCGACCCTGATGATCGTCGATCATTCGGTCGGCCCGGCCAACGCCATCAACCAGGTGCGTGACGCCGGTGTCACCGTGGTGGTGATGGAACCGAAACACACCATCGACTCCATCGGCGAGGACATCATGAACCTGGCGATGGTGGTCGGGCTTCCGCAGGCGGGGAAGAAACTGGCCGAGCAGGCGCAAAAAGATCTTGACGCCGACCGGGAAGCGATCACGAAGCTGGTGCCCGACAAGCCGATGCGGATGGCTTTCCTCTACGCCCGCGGCACCGGCGGTGTCTTCTACATCCTCGGGGAAGGCTCCGGGGCGCAGGATTTGATCGAGGGGATCGGCGGTATTGACCTGGCAGCCGAAAACAATCTGGCGAAAGCCTCCCCGGCGAATGCGGAAGCACTGGCGAAACTCGACCCGGATGTGTTCATCATGATGACCGAGGGCCTGAAATCGACCGGTGGCATCGACGGTTTGCTCAAACGTCCCGGTGTCGCCCAGACCACCGCCGGGAAGATGCGCCGTATTGTGGCCATCCCCGACGGCCAGTCACTGGCTTTCGGACCCGACACCGGTGAACTTCTGCTGCGCGCCGCCATGGCCATGTACGCCCCACAAGACAAGCAGGAACAGTGAAAGACACACAAGCCCCAGCCGGTGGGGGAGCAGTCGCTGACACCCCGCAGCCGCGACGATTGACCGATTCCCAGGTGTTCCGGCGCCGCCGGATCGCCCGTATCAGCCTGTTCGTCTTCCTCATTGTGCTGGTTTTCGCCGCATTCGTGCTGTCGATGATGATCGGCCAGTACCCGATTCCGCTGAACCAGATTTTCCCGATTCTTTTCCAGGGGCCACCCGGAACCGACACTTTCGGCAACCAGTCGGTGATGTGGAATATCCGCCTGCCCCGCATTGTGCTGGGGCTTGTGGTCGGGGCCGCTCTCGGGGTGGCAGGAGCCTTGATGCAGGCGGTGTTCGCCAACCCGTTGGCTGAACCGTCGGTGATCGGGGTGACCAGTGGTGCCGGTGTCGGGGCCGCGGTGGTCATTGTCTTCGGCTGGAGCTTCCTGGGAACCTCCACTGTTCCCTTCGCGGCTTTCATCACCGCTGTGCTGACCACCGTCATGGTCTACCAGCTGGCCCGTTTCGACGGCCAGGTGCATGTCATCAACCTCATTTTGACCGGTATCGCCATCAACGCCGTGTGCGGGGCGATCATCAGCCTGCTGGTGTATGTGGCGCCGGCGACTTCCCGGGAACAGATCATTTTCTGGCAGATGGGTTCACTCAATGGCGCCCTGTGGAAGCAGGTGGTTGTGGTCACCCCGATTATTGCCGCGGGAATGGTGGTGGCGATTATTCTCGGCGGGGCCCTCGACATTCTGGCCCTGGGGGATAAAGCAGCCGCCCACATCGGCGTCAATGTGGCGTTCGTGCGGATTGCCGCGATTGCCGCCTCCACTCTTCTCACCGCCGGTGCCGTGGCCTATGCGGGACTGATCGGCTTCGTCGGATTGATTATTCCGCACCTTCTGCGGTCGATCACCGGTCCGGCGAACAAGATTCTGATCCCCGCTTCCGCCCTGGCCGGCGCCGCGCTGATCGGACTGGCCGATATTGCCGCCCGTACCCTGATTTCTTTCGCCGACCTGCCGATCGGTATTTTCACCGCCGCTGTCGGCGGCCCCACATTCTTCATTCTGCTGCGCCGCATGCTGCGCAAAGGCCGCAAGGGATAGGTCCAAGGAGACACACATGCCGCACACCAATTCCCCGCAGCCCCGTCACCGGGCCCCGGATCCGGACTACCGCCATCCCGCGGACACACCGTCGACCCCGCCAGCCGGTGGGGACTCTGCCGGGAGGGATGGTCATCGAGCAGCCGGTGGAGCCGGTGACAGAAGAAGTTCCGCGCCCCGGAGCCTGCCCGCCGACTGGGACAGTGCCCGGGAAGCGAAAAAACGCCAGCAGATGCGCCGTCATGCTGAAATGCGGCGTAAAAGACTCGCTGAGATGGCAGACCACCGGGACCGCGTTCGCGTGACCGATCACACCCGCGCACAACCCGCAGCCGACCCGGATGCAGGACAGGATCCGCTGTCTGCCGCGACCCTCGGCAGCCCCATCCGCCACGAGCCGGCCGGCCACATCATCGAGGTGCCACCGGACAGGGATCATCCAGGGCAGGCTGTGACAGGTGCAACCGCACCACAGCAGCGGGTGACCGGCGGGGAGGAAAACCCCCTCACCGGCCGGCGGCTACCGGATCCGGGTTCCGCGGCCCGTCGCGGTGCAGCTGATGTTGGCCGGGAGATGGTCGGCGCCGGGGAGATGTTTCCCGCCGGGACGATGGCCGGTTGCGGCGACGGGTTGAAAACGGAGAACCTGTCGGTGACCATCGGCGGCCACCATATTCTCCACGGAATCTCGATTCACGCCCGTCCCGGGGAAGTGCTTGGATTGATCGGCCCGAACGGTGCCGGAAAGTCGACGCTGTTGTCGGCGATTTCCGGGGATATGCCGGCCAAACACATCACCTCCGGGCAGGTGAGCATCGGTGGACTGACCACCACTGATTTGTCCCAGGCCCAGTTGGCCAGGCTCCGGTCGGTGATGCTGCAGGACGTGTCGGTGTCGTTTTCCTTCCTGGTGCGTGATGTGGTGGCCATGGGCCGCCGTCCGTGGGTCAGGACCGCCAAAGCCGAATTCGATGATGCCATCGTTGACGCGGCACTGCGGGCCACCGGCACCGATCATCTGGCTGACCGCGACATCATGACCCTGTCCGGCGGTGAAAGAGCACGGGTGGCCCTGTCCCGGGTACTGGCCCAGCAAACCCCGGTGGTGCTGCTCGACGAGCCGACCGCGGCACTTGACATCGCCCACCAGGAGCAGGCGCTGGGACTGATCAGGGCAATGGCGGCCGCCGGTGCGGCAGTCATTTTGGTGGTCCACGACCTCAACGCCGCCGCCGCCTACTGCGACCGGATCGCCTGCCTGGAAAAAGGGCGCCTGGCTGCAGCCGGAACCATCGCGGAGGTTTACACCGAAGAAAAACTGTCCGATATCTACGGGTGGCCGATTTCGGTGCACCGGCCCCACGGCGACGACGGAATTCTGCAGGTGCTCCCGCACCGCGGGCACGACATCGCAGCCGTGGAATCCACCCGTGAACTGCTGTACCACCTCAACAATTCCCCGTATGTCGATCCCATCGATCCCCGGGGAAAAAGCGGTGCACCACCCCGTTGACGGGTGTGCCCCACAGGCGGGCAACCGTTTTCCACCGCAGGCTGCGGCTGGGAAAAACGAAAAAACAACTAAAAAACCACAACCAACCACAAGTATCAAGGGGCCGTACCGGTGCCTGCGACAACCAGTCGGCTGACACCATCAGGTGCGGCCGGCAGCAACCCGAAAGGACTACCCCACGTGACCACACGTTTCCCCAAACTGATCGCCGTTATCTCAGGGCTCGCCGTCGCGGGCGCTGTCACCTTTGCCGCTCCCGGGGCGGTCGCTGTCGAAAACGGCGGCGACACCGGGTCGGATACCGCATTCGCCCCACAGTGCACAGCCGACCTGGCTGGAACAGTGACCTGGGGTTACAAGGAAAGCACCGTCAGCTACGTCAAGCAGGGCGGGATTATCGAAACACTTCCCGGTTCGGTTTTCGACCCGTCCACCGGACAGTTCACCTTCGGTATCGACAACAAAAAATCCCTCCGCAAGGCTGACGGTTCCCTGGAACTCCACCTGAACGGTGGCCCGCATCTGCGCAAATACTGCACCGACGGGAAATGTCTGATGGACCAGAAACTCGCCAACATGGTGGTCACCGTCGACAAGGACGGGAAAACGGGCCTGCTGACAGCCGACTACGACGGCCAGGACGCCCGGGAAAGCCTCTACGACGCCACGCCGGTTTCCCTCACCGAGACACCGATCGCGGATCTCACCTTCGACCCGGCGGCACAACTGTCGGACGATGACGCCACCGCCAGCGCCCAAGCAGCAACCGCCAGCGCCGAGATCACTGAACTGATCTGGGTAACCTACAACGAAAAAGGCACGCCGCTTGCGCCCATGACCATCAACCGTGCCTGTGGCCAGGGACCGACCGACGACGAGCAGACTGTCGCCGACAACCGCGATGAGGTGCTCAACCCGCCGAAGAAGGACAACGGCAACAGCAACACCGGGACAACCGATGACACCACCGGCAATGGCACCACCGGCGATGGCACAGTCGAAGATGACCAGCAGGAGACAACCACCTCCAACTCCTCCAAAGAAAAGCTGGCTTCCTCCACCAACCGGAAACAGTCCGACAAAGACACCGCCGCCGGTTCCTCGCGCCTGGGCCGTAATGCTTTCGACAAAATCTATGATTCCGTCCTGGCCGGCATGCTCTCGCTGAGCACCCTGGCCGTCGTCGCCGGAATCCTGACCATCATTGTCCAGCACGCCCTGGTGCTCGCCAGATAGCCCGGAACACCACCAGCTCGGCTTGAGCCGTCGGCCGCCGGATACACGGCCGACGGCAACGAGTGTGACTGCGCCACCGTACCCGTCGATGGGAACGGTGGCGTTTTTTTGCTTGGCTTGTCTGCCGCGATCATCCGACCGAACCCTCCGGCTGGTCGGCACACGTTCCACCGGGATCGGAAATCTTCGGCAAGGCGACACTTGCAGTGGCGTATCCACTCTTTTCGGGGCAGTATGAAAAAGGGCCGTGGTGAGCACCGTCCGGAAAACTGGAGCACGCAGGGGTGGGTCTGTGACTGCGGATAATATTCGGCAAAAAGGCCGTGAGCAGGGTGAACTAACGTCAAAAGGTACTACCGTTTGATTGTGCTTCACCGGGTGGGGGAGAAGTGGTGTCAACAGCTCGTCTTTAGGGTAGGCTCACATGTTGATGGACCGCTCTTTTAGTGGGGGCGGCCTCAACAACCCATCCCTCGGCGGGTGGTTTTTCAGCCCCGTAGTTCACGGCTTTTCCTCACCTTCCCGGGTGCCTGCCGGCACCGCGGATGAAAAGCGTGAACTCCAGCGGCCACAGGTGCCGTGACCGGTTTTACCGGCCATCATGGTGGTGGCCGCCGCCGACGGGTCCGCACACCCGGCCACACCCGGGAGAAACAGGAGAACCACATGAAGAAACTTCTCGCATCCGTGATGACCGCAGGCATTGTTGTCGCAGGTCTCGCAGCCCCCGCTTCCGCTGCACCGATCCCGGCGAGCCAGTGGGACCACACCCTCAAGGGCATCGAACAGGGCAGCACAAAGCAGATGGAAAAGCAGAAGGATCCCTGCGGATTTGCCAGCACGCACCTTGTCATGGGTCTTGGCATGAAAAAGAAAGACAAAAACAACGCGCCGGTCTACATCGACACCATCGAAAAACTGGATGCCGAAAAAATCGAGATTCTGTGGGATAAGAGCCACCTCGGCGACCCGGCTTTGCTGCCCGATGGCCAAGCCCACAAGGACGTTTTCAAGGATCTGCCCGCCAATCAGCGTGAGGTTCTCGCGAAGTACTACGCCGCAGCCGGCGCCAAGTACGCCCTGACCTGCCAGAAAAACGAGGCGGGTGTCATGGAGCTCAAGAACTACATGAATTCGATCTCCACGTACCCGATGGACAAGGACAAGGACACGGACAAGAAGAATGACATGAACAAGAAGAATGACATGGGCGCCAACAGCGGCTCCTCGTTCTTCGATATGTTCACCGCCCTGTCTTCCGAGTAGCGAGGGGTAACAGGCCCCAACAACTCAATAAGACAACGACAAACCCTTCCCGGTGCAGCCAAACATCCGGGAAGGGTTTGTCGTTGTCCCCGGCAAGGCTTCAGCAACAAAACCGGGGTGTCGAAGGGCTGCGGTGGGAAATTTGTGGGGGAAGTGGTGATCCCCGGCAGGCGAGTCTTGTGTGACTAGTCTGCCGGGGATCGGTTGGGTTATTCAGTTGTGTGGGCGGTTGAACGGAAAAGGCAATCCGTTCAGCCTCGGTGCAGTGACCCTGTTAGCCTGCCGCCACTGGTGCCGGTTCCGGGGCTGGTGCCGGTGCCGGGTGCTGCCAGGGTGCCGGGGGGAAGAGCTTGGCCAGTTGTGCCGGTATTCCACCGGGCATGGATGCGATGATCATCCAGGCGGTTTGCAGGGAGACAACCAGGGCGATGATTGATCCGAGCGCGGTGGTGGCTTGCAGCATGGCCCGCAGCGGGTTGGAATCGTCCGGCTGCTGGTTATTGATGATGACAGTGACTTTCCCGTTGTCTGCGGTACCGGTACCGGTACCGGTTCCGGGATTCGGGGCAGGGCTGGTCTGCTTGTCATCGTCTTTGTCCTTGCCGCTGTCGGTGTCGTCGGCTTCTGTGCCACCTTCACCGGGGGCGGTGGTTTCAGCCTTGTCGAAATCGACGGTCACGGGCAGTGGTGCCTTTTTGCCGGGCTTTTCACTGGCCGATGAGGTGTACCAGTAAGACGAGAGACCGGTTTTGATCTGGAAGTTGACGAACTCCTGCGGCCAGGAACCCCATCCTTCTGCTTCGGTGTTCTGCGTGCGTTCGGCGCCCGTGGTGTCGACTTTCACGCCGCTGTAAAGCGGGGTGAGGGTGACAGTGCCGTCGGTTTGCAGGGATGCATTGGTGAAGCGGGCGATGACGGTGTTCGGCTGCGGGTCAAGTGCGGTTTTCTCGTTGGGATTGTTCATGTCCGAGCCGTAGCCCGACAAGTCGGCGACAAGTGTGCCGGTTCCGTCTGCGTCAATCGTCAACTTCGGGTTGGTGATGGTGAAAGGCACCAGGCCGCCGTAGAAGTTGACGGAGAACGCGCCTTCCCAGGAAATGGTTCCGGACTTGTCTTTGTTGATGTGTCCTTTGCCATCGGTGATTTCAACGAACTGGTTGGTGCCGTTTGAAAGGAATTCGGCGCGGGTGGCGTAGGTGGGTTCTGTCATGGTGTCCCCGGCGGTACCGGTGACGATCCGGACATTGCCTTCTTTTGAATTGTAGGAGGCTTCGTCACCGTCAGACTTACCGGCAGACAAGTAGTTCGCTCCACCGAACGGTGGTTTGGACTGAACTTCGCCGCCGACATCCCAGAAGAAGCGGACGCCGGTGATATCGACGCCTTCGTCGGGGATTTCCTGCGGTTGGGTGACCGTCAGGGCGCTGTCGCTGGTGGTTGTGACACCGGCGGGGCTTGTGGCGTATGCCTGAACCTTCATGCCTGACATGTCGGTGTTGACGCCCTTGATCGTCAGGGTGGTGGTGTTGCCTTCAGTGACAATGACGAACACGCTGCCGTCGGGGGTGATGGGCTGCCACAGGCCGGTGGATTTGTCGTAGCGTTTCCAGCCCAGCGTGGAGCCTTCGGGTGTGTTGAACGTTGCGGTGAACGTTGCGGTGTCACCGTCGTTGACTTTCGCCGGAAGTGCCGGGGTGGTGGCTTTCGGGGTCCAGTTGACAGTCAGTGCTGCTTCATTGGATGCGGTCCAGCCGGCACCGGTTTCAACCAGCAGGCGGTAGGTGCTGTCGGCGTCAGCGGAGGTGGCGTCGAAGGTGTAGGTCGGTTTGGTGGCATCGGCGATGTCGGTGAATTTGGATTCGCCTTTGCGTTTGACCTGCCACTGGAACTTCGGGTCTTTGGTGTCTTCGGTGACCGTGGCAGTGAAGGTGACGGATGCGGATTCTTGTTCGCCGAGGTCGACTGTTTGATCAGTCGGCTGGGTGGCGAAGTCACCGTAGCGGTAGGCGCGGCCGGTGTAGATCGTCAGATCCTTGTCCTTATTGATGCCGCTGTAGATGACTTCACCGTTGTCACGCATTGCAATGTTCTGACTGCTACCCCACGGTTTATGTAATTTCGGGGAAAAGAACTCATCCTGGATTCCATCCTTAGTGAACACAGCAATCAACTGGACATTACGTCCGTAGTAGACGCCGTAGCCGGCTTCCTCGTTGTACGCGGCAAGGGGGCCGGATCCAGCACCGAAAAGCACATACGGCTCTTCCCAGTTGTATTTCCCATTCTTCACGGGAATGGCACCCAAGAGTTTTTCTTCTGTGAGCGAAGCGTAGTTCATGATGGAGGACCAGCCGGTACCGACAGTAAAGAAGTTACTGTCACCTGCGGGAAGAATCTGTCTCCAGCTCCTGATTTGCTCGCCACCTTGATCACGGTCTTTTTTGACGGAGACACCAGTCATGAAGTACCCGACTGCGGAATCGCTCCCGACCATTTGTTCATTGATGTTGACCCACACTGGTGGGTAGATGGAGGTTGTACCGTCTGTGTTTTCGTACTTTCCGTTTGTTCGGTTAGCGTCTCCGCTGGGGAAGATGTAGATTCCGTTGCCCAATACGGCAGGCGCGCCGACAGAATTGGGGAAAGTGGCGGTGGTCGGAGCACCCTTGTAGTCGGGAAGGTTCGTTGCAGCCAGTACAAGCGAGTGCTCTTTCGCCTCGGCATCGTTTTGACCGGGTGTTGCCGTAGTAGGGTCGATCACGTAAATAGTGCCGGGGGTCTCACGGTTTTTAATATCCCCGGCAACAATGATGCTTTTGCTGTCGTGATCCCACCCGAGGCTGAGGATTGTGGCGGAGTCGGCCTTCCACAGCTGTTTGTCGAGTGTGAACTGGCCGTTCTTGTAAGAGAGCCGTGCCAACTCCCTCGGTATGGGATTGTTTTTCAGGTCTTCCTCATTTTCGAGTCCCAAAAAGAAGTAGAAGCTCTGGTTACCGTCGTATTGAGGGTCTACGAATCCATTCCTCACTGTGGAGGGGGTAAATGGAAGGTCGTAGCTGGCTTCGATCTTCTTTTCTTTGGTATCGACCACCCAAAACTTACGGTGGGCGGTCTTCTCGAATTTATCTGTGAGTTGGTAGAGAAAGACTTTATCTGTTCCCTTGATCGGGAAGACGCTCATATCGTAGTAGCTGTCCAAGCCTTCTCTGGGAAAACCAGGAAGAACAGTTCCTTCTTCAGCGGACTTAAATTTCCACTTTCCTGGTTCGCCGAGTCTTTTTTCGACCTCTGGAAGTCCACCGGGGCCTTTGTAACGGATGGTCAGAGGATCAGCGACGGCGCCTTTCCCGTAGAGCGGGAAGCTGTCGATGAACCCCGGAGCATCGGCGATGGTGGTTTCACCGTTTTCGAAGCTGAACTTTGCTTCATCTACGATGAAATTTCCCCAGGCCTGCCGGGGCATCTCCACCTTTTCCGCAGTGTTTTCGCGGGTATTACCCTCGTAGATGCCGGTGACCTGCTGCTTGTCTTCGGTGATGTCGACTTCGAGTTCTTTGTAAATGATGTCGAGCGTGCAGTTGTCGTAGCTGTCCGGGGGCTGGCAGTAAGCCAAGTTGTGGATGTAGCCGCCGAGTTTCAGATGAAGGGCTTTGGTTTCCGAGTTATATGTACCGGACTTGATCGGCCAGACGTACTCTTTGTTTTCGTTCAGCGTGACACCATCGTAAAGCTGGGCACCATCACCGATGTAGTTTCGCCAGGATTCCCGGAAACCCCAAGTGACTGTGCCTTCGGTGATTTGGGTGATCGCCGCATTGTCGGTCTCCGGTGGTTGATCTGTCTCTGCTGTGGCTGGGGTTGCCAGTATGCCCATGGCAACTGCGACACCCGACAAAACAGCAGTCAGGCGCTTGGCCAGACGAGGTTGTGCGAAAAATGTCATGTTTATCCTTGAGTCGAAAAATTGGGTTTCCGGAAACCAGAGCAGTGGCTACTCCTGACATACCTGCAGCGACAGTTGAGAAAATGACTTCAACTGCCGCTGCAAGCTTGAAATTTGTCCGGATTACCGCCAATGGTTGTCGGAATTTTTTCCGGTACCCTCTTAAGGGTTCACACGGAAGGTACCGGCGGTGTCGGCGACCTGTGTTCCACGGAAGCCCTTGCCGTGGTCCTCGACAATGACGATCTCGCCGTCACTGTGTCCTGCGCCGGTGTGGAAAATGATTTCCTCATTACCGCTGTACGTCGGAATGGAACCATGGGCATTGGTGCCTTGGTCACTCAGCGTGAATTCGAAACTGATCTCACCGTTCGTATCGCTCCAGACCGTCTTCTGGTTGTCTTTCAGGCAGCCGGGGAGCTTGAAAAACAGGAAGACAGTGCCGGCTTTCATCTCGCATTGGCCTGCAACGTACTTGGTCTCCGGTTTCAGGCCGGAAGCGCTGACAGTGATGACATCGCCTTTGTTGTACACGTCCTGCAGATCAACGATCTGAGCGTTGTTGAGGTCATGCTTGGGGTTGCCGGGATCCCACATTGGCTGCAGCTCATTTGTGGGGGCGGCACTCGCGAGAGGAGCCGCCAGCATTGCCGATGCCGTTATGGCGGGGGGATGAATTTTGATGCTTTCATACAAGCCTCCAATTTGGAAATGGACCAGAGGGATTCACCGTTCGCAGGGGCCTTTCTGGTCCGTGCGGCGGTTGACCAGTTTGAAGCATAAAAGAGTTCCCTAAGGCAAGCAATACCTTCGCTGTGGATTTTCTTACCTAAAACATCATATGAAAGTTCAAAATATGGTCCCTAAGTGAGGTTTCGTGGCGGATGGGTGCTGTGAAAAGATTTCGGCAGGCATGGTCGATCCACCCTTTTCGGGTGTAATTTTTCTGTATTATGAAGCGGCCGACAGATAGGTGGCTGTGCAAGTGAAGGATGGGCCGGTTGTGGTCGGCTTTTTCCACCGTGTGAGCCGAATTATTGGGGTCGTTGTGCAATGGTGGATGGTGTACTGCAGGTTTGTGGAATTTCTGTCTGTGTCGTGGGGGAAAAGTTGTCTTCTTCAGTCCGGGTGGGGATGAAATCCGTGATGTGTCGGTCTGCTGGTGGTTGTGTGCCCGCTGTTACGCGGAAAGGTCAGCCTCAGCTTGCATAGTGGGGTGGGCGGTGGTGGTTTTGTCGGGAACGGATTGACAGGTGGCGGGCAAAATACGCAAAAAACCGGAAGCCCCTGTATGCCGTGGCGTGCATACAGGGGCTTGCGGTGTGTATGGGAGAGGCTGTGACGATCCGGTGCGGTGATGCGGGTTGTTATGCCGTGTCGGTGCGGGTGCTGTCAGCCGCTGATAGCGTCCAGGCCGCGCTGCAGATCGGCCAGAATGTCATCGATGTCTTCGATGCCGACCGACAGACGGACCGTCGCCTCGGAAATCCCGGACTTTTTCAGGTCCTCTTCCTCCAGTTGGGAATGTGTGGTCGATGCCGGGTGGACCACCAGGGAACGGACATCGCCGATATTGGCCAGATTCGAGTGCAGCTGCAGGGCGTCGATGAATGCCCAGGCTTGATCGCGGCCCCCCTTGAGGTCGAAGGACAGTACCGAACCGGTGTGTTTTAGCCCCAGTTTCTTTTTGGTTTCATTCCACGGGCTGGATTCCAGGCCCGCGTAGTTGACGTGGTCGACCAGGTCGCTGGCCTGAAGGAATTCGGCAACTTTCGCCGCATTGGTGTTGTGGCGTTCAACCCGCAGGGCCAGTGTGTCCAGTCCCTGGGCCAGGACCCAGGCATTGATCGGGGAGGGGGCGGCACCGGTGTCGCGCAGAAGACCAACACGGGCTTTCAGTCCGAAAGCCGGGGCGCCCAGGTCGGCGTACTTCAGGCCGTGGTAGGCAGGATCCGGGGTGACAAAGCCGGGGAAGACGGGTGTGCCGTTGCGCTGGGCGGTCCAGTCGAATTTCCCGCCGTCAACCAGAACACCGCCGAGTGCCGAGCCGTTGCCGGTGTAGAACTTGGTGGTCGATGCGACAACAATGTCGGCGCCCAGATCCAGCGGGCGGACCACGGCTGCGGTGGCCACGGTGTTGTCGACGATCAACGGCACATGGTTGTTGTGGGCGACTTCCGCCACGGCCGGAATGTCCAGCACATCGGCCTGCGGGTTGGCGAAGGTCTCCCCGTAGAAGGCCACGGTGTTGTCTTTGACGGCTGCGGCCCAGGATGCGGGATCATCGGGGTTGTCGACGAAGGTGGTCTCAATGCCTAAGCGTTTGAGGGTGACATCCAGCAGAGTGTAGGTGCCGCCGTAGAGCCTGGGTGAGGCGACAATGTGGTCACCGGCCCCGGCCAGGGTGAGAATCGCCGCGGTCTCTGCTGCCTGGCCGGAAGCAAACAGCACCGCATGCACGCCACCCTCCAAAGAAGCCAGCCGCTCTTCGACTGCCGCGACTGTGGGGTTGGTCAGCCGGGAATAGACCGGTCCGGCATCTTCCAGGGCAAATCGCTGGCGGGCGTGTTCGGCGGAATCGAACACGTAGGAGGAGGTGAAGTAGATCGGAAGATTCCGGGAGCCGGTGTCACCGTCAACCGGCTGTCCGGCGTGAATGGAACGGGTGGCGAAGTTCCAGTCGGCGGCGTTGCTGTTGTCGTATTTGGTGCTCATGATGTGTCGGTCCTTAAAGGGCTTGGTGGAGATGAAAAATACAGATGGTTCGCAGTTGGCTGCCCGGCCGGGGTGGGGCGCAAACAACAGGCGCGGCAGCCGGATCCGAAGGGGAAAACACCCTGCCGCCTGGCGTGCACCGACCACCATAATGAACCAAGCGGTCTATATCAAGCACTGGGGGCTGTCTATTTTGCTTTTCTGCACGTCAGAGCATGGAAAAAACTCCCCCGACGCCTGCTTGCTGGGGCGGTGGGGGAGTGGTGTGTGAACCAAGCTGTTCAGGTTCGGTTTGTGTCGGCTGGCCCGGTGCGGGGGTTAGCGCTTCGGGTGGTGCTTGGAGTGTCTGACCGGGCGCCGGTGGTTGCGGATGGCC
>NZ_JAFLEQ010000008.1:534135-560154 GCF_017307055.1 Corynebacterium mendelii
GGAAGGTTTTTTCCTCCGGGGTGAGGGCATCGGCACAGGCCACCAGCTGATCGCGCATGCCGAACTGGATGGCGTTGAACTGGCCGGACTGTTCGGCGAACAGATCGGCTTTGATCCGGTCCAGCCGATTGCCGGTGGCGGCGACATCGCTGAGGGCTTTTTCAACTTTGGCCGCCGGATCCGGGCCGACGGCAGCAGCAGCATCCCTGGCCTCGGGTGCGGTGTAGGCGGTTTTGACCGGACCGTCGGGGCTGTCGCCGGGAACCCCGGCTTCCTCGGCGGTGGTGGCAATGAGCATGCCCAGCCCTTCCTGTCCGCCGGCGGCGGCGATTCTGTCCTGCAGGACCCCCGGGTCGTCGGCTGTCGAGGGATTGGCGTCATAGGCCTCGATGGCGGCTTTCAGACCCGGATCAGCTTCATCCAGTTCCTCGATGCGCTGCTGTTTGGCTTTCTCGATCAAGGTTGTCCAAAACAGTGTCAGATCGCTGCCGGGTGCTTTCGGATCCACCCGGCAGACCTTGTCTTCGGTATCTGTTTTCACATCCACCGCGGCGGCAGGGGCGGCAAACAGTCCACCGGAGGCAAACACAACAGCTGTCAGCGCCACCCCGGCGGCGGTGCCGGATGCGGCGGGAAAACGTCCTGTGGTCCCGGAATTGAGGTGCGGCATGCCCCCCATTATGACCGGCGCTCCCCCGTTAGGGGTGATAAGGGTCTCCCCCATAGTGTTTTCGCGGTCACACCTTTTGTGCCCCTGGACTCAACGACCTCTTCAAGTCCCGCCCAATCACGTAGTTTGTTAACCGTTGGTTCACCCAGGTGCACTAGCTTTATCTCAGCACTTTTTGCACGTATGTCAACAAATATCGAGCAAGGCATAGAAAGATAACATCCATGTCACAACCATCCCTTGCTGCGGCGCCGTCCACCGGTTCTTCCGGCCGAAGCGGTGACCTGTGGTGGCACGTCGGCTTCGGCGGGCTGCTCAGCGTGGCGATCGTCTGGTTCACCATCTGGGCGTTCGGCTACACCGGTCCGCAAGCGAACAAAACGATCCTTCTGATCACCATCGTGTTCGCCGTGTTCATGGCGTTCAACATCGGTGGCAATGATGTCGCCAACTCCTTCGGTACCTCAGTCGGCGCCGGAACACTGACGATCAAACAGGCACTGATTGTTGCCGCGGTCTTTGAGGTCGGCGGCGCGGTGCTGGCCGGCGGGTCAGTCACCGATACGGTGCGCAAAGGGATCGTCAAACTCGATCCGGAGCTTCTGGCCCCGATGGATTTCGCCTATATCATGATGTCGGCGCTGCTCGGCGCCGCGTTGTGGCTGCTTTTGGCCACCCGTTTGGGTTGGCCGGTGTCGACCACCCACTCCATTGTCGGCGGCATTGTCGGCGCGGCTGTCACCGTCGGTTTCGCCACCGGCACCGGCGGCTGGGACATGGTGCAGTGGGGCAAAATCGCCACTATCGCCGCTTCCTGGGTGCTGTCCCCGCTACTCGGTGGTGTGGTCGCCTGGATGTTGTTCGGACTGGTGAAAAAACACATTCTCGTCTACAACGAGAAAGCCGACGAATCGCTGCGCAAAATCAAGCAGGAACGCGCCGAGCTGCGCACCCGCCACAAATCCGCGTTTGAACGTCTCGAAGAAATCCAGCAAATCTCCTACACCAATGCCATGGTGCGGGACGCCCAGCTGATGAGCACAGACGACTATGATCCGGATGAGCTGGAGTCGCCCTACTACCGGGAACTGCACCGCATCAACAGCCAGGTCGACGACGTCAACGCCAACAAGGCGCTGGAAACCTGGGTGCCGCTGCTGGCGGCTTTGGGATCGATCGTCATCGGCTCGATGCTGCTGTTCAAGGGGCTGAAAAACCTGCACCTGAATATCTCCGAGGTGGGCAACTACATCATCCTCGGCATGATTGCGGTGTCGGTGTGGATGGCCGTTTTCATTTTCGCGAAAACCCTCAAAAACCGTGCCCTGTCACGCTCGACGTTTCTGCTGTTTTCCTGGATGCAGGTCTTTACCGCCTCCGCGTTCGCTTTCTCCCACGGCTCCAACGACATCGCCAATGCGATCGGCCCGTTTGCGGCCGTACTCGATGTGCTCAAAACCGAGCACGTCAACAAGGAAGTCGCGGTACCCGCGGCGGCCATGCTGGCCATGGGCATTGCCCTGATCTCCGGCCTGTGGTTCATCGGCCGCTACGTGATCAAAACCGTCGGCTCCGATCTGACGAAGATGCATCCGGCGTCCGGTTTCTCCGCTGAGCTGTCCGCGGCCGGTGTGGTCATGCTGGCATCGGTACTGGGTATTCCGGTCTCCTCGACGCACATTCTCATCGGTTCAGTGCTCGGCGTCGGTATCGTCAACAAAGCCGCCAACTGGAAACTGATGAAACCGATCGGCATGGCATGGGTGATCACCCTGCCGGTGGCGGCCATCATTGCCGCGCTGTGTGTCACGGTGCTGCGTGCCCTGTTCGGCGGCTGAAAAACCCCGTTCCGCCGCTTTCCGGCTTGAGACGAAAAAACACAACCTCCCCGCGAAACATTCCCCGCGGCCGCTCTGTGCCCGGGGTTGCTGCGGGGAGGTTGTGTTTTTGTGCCCGCCCCGGTCAGGCCCGGGCTTTGCCGCGCTTCCAGTAGCCGCAGAACATGATGTTCGTTTTCTCCACACCCAGTTGTTTGACCAGGGTTCGTCGGCCTGTGGCCGCCAGTGACTGTTCGGCGCAAATCCAGGCAAAGGTCAGATCATCGGTCACATTGCCGATCAGCCACTGCGTGAGTTTGTCGTTGGCGGTCTGTTCGTCGGCATCGATGATCACCAGTCCGGCAAGCGATGATTGCAGCTGGGGGAGGATTTTTTCGACGCAGTCGTGGTCATCGATGACGGCCACCACGGTGGTGGCGGCACGTGTGGTGTCATCGAGTTGTTCAACTATGGCATGCACCGCCGGCAGTGCGGTGGGGTCAGCCACCAGCAGCTGCGGCCCCGGATTCGGCAGGTAAGACACCCCGCGGCTGCGGTAGCCCACCACATCACCGGGCTTGGCGTCCAAAGCGAAAGAGGATCCGGGTCCGCTGTGGCCGTGCGTGACCATATCGACGGTGATTTCCCCGGCCTCCCGGTCATGGCTGCGGACGGTGTAGATCCGCATGTCGGGGCGGTCAGCCTCATCGATGGCCGCCAGTGCCGCCCGGATATTGGTATCCGTTGCCTCCGGCAGCACCAGCCTGCGGCCTGCCGGCGGGATGAGCAGCCCGAAATATTCGTCATACCGGGTCGTGATTTCCGTGAACTGATCGGCGTGGAGCGTCAGCCTTTTCAGTCGTGGGGCCACAGTCTCGACCGCGGTGACCGTCACCGGGAACACCCGGTTGTCGCGGGATGGCTCGGGTACCGCCATATTTCTTTTCGCCCACGCCTGGTAGGCCCTGATAACGAGGGGATAGAGCTTTGTGCCCAGGGCATTGACGCCCCGGCGGGCAGCAGCGGACAGCACAGGGGGAAAACGCATGACACCTTCCGTGAAACAGTAGACAAAAGATATTAGCCGACCCTAACATATAGTGCTCTGCGGGGTGAATACCGTCAACACCGGCAGCCCGGTTGCTGTGCCGGATAGGCGGTAAGGCAGGCATTGGCAGTTGGTGGTTTAATCATCGGGGCGGCTGTCGTGCACCGCCGGCCCCGGCGGCCAGCAACCGTCGGCTGAAAAAACCTGACGAGAAGAAGTAGCAATGTCTCCCACTCCTTTCCGCCGTCGACCGCAGTTTGTGCCGGCGGTGTGCATAGCCCTGGGGCTTGGCCTGACAGTGGCTGTTCCGGCAGCCATCAGCAGCGTTGTTCCGGCGGCGGGACCCATCGAACAACATGACGACACCTATTCTCTGGAGCTCGCCGGTGACAGAGAACTGCTGTTTGCCCCGCCGGCCGGTTGGCAGCGTGCCAGAAGAGATTCCCTCGACGAGGTTGTCTTTACCGCACCGGATAACAGCCAGATCATGCGCGTGTGGGCGAAGGAGAATGTGCTCAACTTCGACAACTCGGCCAAACGCCTGGTCACTATGCGTTACCGGCAGGGCGTGGCCATCAAATTGTCGGGTCCGGACATCAGCACCGGCAACGGTTTTCAGGGCACCGGCTGCGAGGCGATCAACGTGCGGAAACAAACCGCCGGTGCGTGCGCGGTTGTCGGTGATGATGATGTCATCGCACTGGTGAGTGTGTTGTCGGGCAAAGACTCCGACCGGCAGGTGGTCGACAGTCTCGTCGGGTCGCTGCAGCTGAAAGGCAGCACCATGGGATCGGGCGATGATCCGGAGCGGGAATCAGGGCGCGGCCGGGACGGGGAAAAAGACATCCCCGACAGTGGCGTCGGTATGACGCAGCCGGTGACACCCGGCCGGGAGGGCGGGCGATGAATACCCGTTTCCACATCGCTGTCCCGGACAATCCGGCCCGGCTTGATTTTGTCGGCACCTCCCCGCGGTCGAGTGCGGTGCCGCTGGTCAGCGCCGCCCGCGAGTTTTTCCACCCCACCACCTTCACCTGGTGGATGTACTGCGTTTTGGTGCTGGCCGGGAGTATCGGCGCATCCACCGGGATTGCCCTGTTTGATACCCGGGTCACTCTCATGCGCCTGTTGCCGCTTTTTGTGATCACGCTCGGGCTTTTCGCCCTGCTGATTCTGGTCTTCGACCCCTACCGGGCCAGACGTTTTTGGGTGATGCTGCTTGCGGCGATGGCGGGAGCGTCGATTCCCACCTGGCTGTCGATGATCGCCAACGGCTACTGGGCCGGTGTGGTCACCGCCGTTCTTCCCGACGGTTCCGGTCCCCAATGGTGGGCGGCGGTGGCTGGCCCGACCAGCGAGGAATGGTCGAAAGCCATGTGTGTGTTCCTGATCATGGTCATCGCCGGTGCGAGTTTGCGCCGCCCCATGCACGGTCTTTTCACCGGCGCGTTTGTCGGTCTCGGATTCCAGATTCTGGAAAATATCTCCTATGCCTCCAATGCGGCGCTGACCGACATCAACAGCGATGTCAATGATGCTTTGACCATCACGGTGCTGCGGTCGGTGATCGGCATCAGCTCCCACTGGCTGTATTCGGGCGTGGTTGGGGCAGGTGTGGCTGTGGCGCTGGGGCGGACGGTCACCGATGTCCCGCTGTGGAAAAGACTCGGTGGTTTCTGCGGTTTTTACCTGCTCGGCTGGGGCCTGCATTTTGTGTGGAATGCCCCCGCAGGCGACAGTGTGCTGACGCTGCTGCTGATTCCGGTGAAAATGATTGCCTCGTTGGTGGTTTTCGGGCTGGTGCTTCGCTGGTGTTTCAACCAGGAGCGGCTGTTTCTGGTTGAAGCCATGGACGAAGTGGCCGCGGCGGGCACAGGGCATCCTGATCTGTCACGTTTGTCGGCGGACCAGCAGATGCGGACAGTTGTGGCCGGGACCCGCAGGCAGCGCCGCACAACGCTGTCACGGATCCGTTTCAGCGACGGTCCGGAGGCGAAAAAAGACGCCAAAAAATCCCGCCTCGTTTTGCTCGAAGCCCTGCAGGCGTGGGGGCGGCGGGGCACCGGGGTGGATGAACTGGCCGGCGCCAGCGTACCGCCGCAACTGCGGCACACGGCGCAACTACGGTGATGGGGCTTATCGGCACCGGCGAGGCGAAGCCTTGAGAAAAACCTGTGCCGGTGGCGGGCCGCCTGGCGGCGGCCAGATCAATCACCCCGCAGAGTGTTTTGACACTGTGGCCGGTTCCGGCTGAATCGGTCATGATTGCCCGCCGACCGGAGAGGGGCCGGGTACCGGGGACCGGCCCCACCAGCGGGGCCGAAAGACCGGAAAACATCCGGTTCGGGCAAGCTGGGGGACAGGTGATGGTTTTCTGCCTGCTGCCCGGTGGGGCACAGTGTCGCCCACCCATCCCCGGTGCGGGACAACACGGCGGGAAAAGCCGCGGGGTGCCGGCGAAGCGGCAAGCGGAAAAGCACAGAAAAATCCGGTCCCGGCGGGGATGTGCCGCCGGGACCGGATGACACCGTGTCATGCTCCTTGGGTGCCGCCCGGCCGGGGGCACCACAGCAAACAGCCCGGTTTACTGTTTCAGATCGTCGATGATCTTGTTGAATTTCTCCGCCGGGCGCATGACGGCAAACGCCTTGTCATCTTCGGGGGCGTAGTAGCCGCCGAGATCGGCACCCTCACCCTGCACGTCGATCAGCGTGGCATCGATGTCGGCCGCGGCATCGTCGAGTTTTTGGGCGATCGGCCCGAAAGCCTCGGCCAGCGCAGCATCGTCGGACTGGGCGGTCATTTCATCGGCCCAGAACTTCGCCAGCCAGAAGTGGCTGCCGCGGTTGTCGATCTCACCGACCTTGCGGGAGGGGGATTTGCCTTCGCCGAGCAGTTTCTCGGTGGCGCGGTCAAGAGCCGCGGCCAGCACGTCGGCTTTCTTGTTGCCGTCGGTCAGGGCGAAGTGCCGCAGGGACTCGGCCAGGGCGAGGAACTCGCCGAGGGAATCCCAGCGCAGGTGGTTTTCTTCCAGAACCTGCTGCACGTGCTTCGGGGCGGACCCGCCGGCACCGGTCTCGAACAGCCCGCCACCGGCCATCAGCGGAACGATCGACAGCATCTTCGCCGAAGTGCCGAGCTCCAGGATGGGGAAGAGATCGGTTAAGTAGTCGCGCAGCACGTTGCCGGTCACCGAGATGGTGTCCTTGCCCTCGCGGATGCGGTCGATGGACAGCTGGGTGGCTTCCACCGGGGACATGATGCGGATATCCAGGCCCTCGGTGTCGTGATCCTTGAGATAGGTTTCCACCAGGGTGATCAGGTTGCGGTCGTGGGCGCGCTCCGGATCAAGCCAGAACACCGCGGGCATACCCGACTGGCGGGAGCGGGTGACAGCCAGCTTGACCCAGTCACGGATCGGGGCGTCCTTGGCCTGGCAGGCACGCCAGATATCGCCCTCGTTGACGCTGTGCTCCATGAGGACTTCACCGGCGGAGTTACGGACCTGCACGGTGCCGTCGCCGGGAATCTTGAAGGTCTTGTCGTGGGAGCCGTACTCTTCGGCTTTCTGCGCCATCAGACCGACATTGGGCACAGTGCCCATGGTGGTCGGATCGAAGGCGCCGTTTTTGCGGCAGTCCTCGATGACGGTCTGGTAGACACCGGCGTAGGAGGAATCCGGCAGCACAGCCAGGGTGTCCTGCTCGGCATCATCCTTGTTCCACATGTGCCCGGAGGTGCGGATCATCGCCGGCATGGAGGCGTCGACAATCACATCCGAGGGAACATGCAGGTTGGTGATGCCCTTGTGGGAGTTGACCATCGCCAGATCGGGGCCGTCGGCCAGAGCCTTGTCGAACGCGGCTTTGATCTCGTCGCCGCCGTCGATCTCATCGAGTCCGGCGAGGATGGCGGCCAGGCCGTTTTCACCGTTGAGGCCGGCAGCGGTCAGTTTGTCGCCGTACACGTCGAAGACATCGGCGAAGAAAGCGCGCACCACATGGCCGAAGATGATCGGGTCGGAGACCTTCATCATGGTGGCCTTCAGGTGCACCGAGAACAGCACGCCTTCTTCCTTGGCGCGGGCGACCTGGGCTTTGAGGAACTCATCCAGCTTCGCAGCCGACATGCAGGTGGCGTCGACAACTTCACCCTGGAGAACCTTCAGGCTCTCTTTGAGGGCGTGGTCGTTGCCGTCGGTGTCGGTGAACACGATCGACAGGGTGTCGTCGGAGGGCATGATCACGGACTGTTCGTTGTGGCGGAAATCGCCCTCGTCCATGGTTGCCACATTGGTCTTGGAATCAGCGGTCCAACTACCCATGCGGTGGGGGTGTTTTTTGACGAAGTTCTTCACCGCGACAGGTGCCCGACGGTCGGAGTTGCCCTCACGCAGCACCGGGTTGACGGCGGAACCTTTCACCGCGTCGTAGGCGGCGAGGATCTCTTTGTCTTCGTCGGTTTCCGGGTTATCCGGGTAATCCGGGACGTTGAAACCTTTGTCCTGGAGTTCCTTGATGGCGGCTTTCAGCTGCGGCAGGGAAGCGGAAATATTCGGCAGCTTGATGATGTTGGCGTCCGGAGTTTTCGCCAGTTCGCCCAAAAATGCCAGGTCATCGGAGACTTTCTGGCCCTCTTCCAGGCGGTCGGGGAACTGGGCCAGGATACGGCCTGCCAGCGAAATGTCGCGGGTTTCGACCTCGATGCCGGCCTGGGAGGCGAAAGCCTCGATGACCGGTTTCAGCGAGTAGGTCGCAAGCAGCGGCGCTTCGTCGGTGCGGGTGTAGATGATGGTTGCCAAAAGGAAACTCCTTGGTTGAAAAATCGTTGGGTTGACCGCTGTATATGATACCTGCCGATCGACAGTTGGCGCATCCGCCGCGGGTGGGCGGCAACTCAATTGGAGGCTGGAAGACGGGAACAGGTATCCGCAAGCGGGTTGTTTTCGGGGGATATCCGCCGGTGGGGCTCCACCCCGCGACAACACCGCGGGCCGGTCATCCGGCGGAGATGGCGACCGGGGGCCCGGTTGCCTGTGGTCGCCCGGTTGCGCCGGGGGCGCTACCATCGGCAGTTATGTCTTTCACCGTCACCACAGTCAACGTCAACGGTATCCGCGCCGCAGTGAAAAAACGCTCGGAGGAAAACCTCGGTTTTCTTGACTGGGTGGACACAAACAGGCCCGACGTGATTTTGCTGCAGGAAGTGCGGGCCACGACCGACCAGACCGAAAAAGCCCTTGCCCCGCTTGTGGAAAACGGCTGGCACTACGCCGGTTTCGACTCGACGGCGAAAAAAGGCCACGCCGGGGTCGGTATCCTGTCCACCCACCAGCTCACCGGTATCGAGCGTGGGTTCGGTTCTTTCCCCGACACCGGCCGCTGGATTCAGGCGGAGGTGGCTGACCTGGGGATTACGGTGGCGAGCCTGTATCTTCCCTCCGGTTCGGAAGGCACGGCCAAACAGGACGAGAAATACCTGTTCCTCGACGAATTCGGGGAGCTGCTCAAAGACAAAGCGGCGGCCTGCGAGCAGATGGTCATCGGCGGGGACTGGAATATCTGCCACCGGCGGCAGGACATCAAAAACGACAAAACCAACAAAAAGAAATCCGGGTTCCTGGCCGACGAGCGGGCTTTCATGGACGAGGTCTTCGGCACCTGGCCGGATGAGCAGACCCAGATTGAATCCCACGGTGATTTCCTGGGGGCTGTCGACTACGTCAAACCGGCCGGCAAAGCCCTCCGGTGCCCGGCAACCGATCCGCAGTGGTTTGATGTGGCCCGCAGACTGTGGGGGGACACGGAAGGCCCCTACACCTGGTGGACCTACCGCGGCAAAGCCTTCGACACCGACGCCGGGTGGCGCATCGACTACCAGGCGGCGACGAAAAAACTCGCCGAGCGGGCGCGAAAAGCCTGGGTGGATAAAGCCGATCGCTACGATCTGCGCTGGTCCGACCATTCGCCGCTGACCGTCGAATACAACTGACCGGACAAACCATGTCCGCCGGGACAATCCGTCGGTCGGGGTTTTGGCCCAGTGCTTACCCGGTCAGCCAGTCAACTGACGATGACCGGCGTCGGCCGCGGGAACGCCGGTTGGACAGCGGCACCACCCGGACGACGGAAGCGACCCGCTGAAGATTCCCGAAGGCTTTTTTCGCATCCGCGCGGGCTGGTTGTTTCCCTGTTGCGGTCAATCCGATATTGGCGGCACCGTCGGTGAGCACCACCACTTTCACCCGGTCTTTGTCGTGCCGGGCGGCAATACGGCAGGCTGTGAGCAGACCGTCGGCCAACGGTGTCCCGCCGCCGGTGGGCAGAGCCGTCAATGATTGGCGGGCTTTGGTGATCGAGCGGGTCGGATCCAGTCCCACATAGGCTTTTTCTCCCCGGACGACCACCACCGCCACTTTGTCGCGGCGGCGGTAGGATCCTTCCAGCACATTCATGGCCACGGCTTTGGCGGTGCCGATGGCCCCCAGGCCCATCGATCCGGAGGCATCGACCACAATCACCGACAGCCCGCCGGCCGGGCAGCTGCGCTGCGCGGTGCGCAGATCATCCCGGGTCACAACCAGCCGGTTGCCGGTCCCGGGGGTGTGGCCGGTGTCTTTTTTCCTCAATTTCTGCCAGACACAGGCGGCTGCCAGAGTGGCCGGAAGATGCACCGGTTGCCCGGGGCGGGTGGGTGTGGTGATGCGAACGATACGGCCCCGGACAGGCGATACCAGCGGGGCACTGCCTGCACCGGGCCAGACTGTTGCCCCGGCTCCGGTGCGGCGCCGGACAGCGGGCAACCGGTCCAGTGGATCGCCCGCCGGCGGTGGGCTGTCGGCTGGAGGGGATTGTGGCCGGTGTGTTTCTTGGTCAGCCAGTGCATCAGGATCGGGATCGGTGCCGGATTGCCGCTGATTGCTCAGCTCCTCCGGTTCGCCGGGCTGGGCATCACCGCTGTTGTCCTTGTCTGTGCTGCCGGACGTGTCATCCTCTTGTGGCTGTGGCTGTGGCTGTGGCGGTGGCGGCGGGGGAGCGGTGCCTGTCCTGGGGCCGATGACCATCTGCGCTACAACGGTGAGCACCTCATCACGGGTGAGGTGTTCTGCGGCCAGCCGGTCGGCAAACAGCGCTGCCGGCACATCCAGTCCCGCACCTGCAAGACCTGCGGCGGTGATCATGTCCACCACATCCGCGGCCGGATCCCACTGATCGGGGGGCGTGGATCGGTCGCGGCCGGTGGCTGCATCATCACCGGCGCCCACCACCGCCAGACCGCTGCCATGGAGAAGACCGCGGATGGTTCCGGCGGTGATCTTTCCGGGCGACAGCTCAAGCACCAGCGGGCACCGGTCGGCCAGAATAGACGGTAAACCGCAGCCGGTGCTGCGCACCAGAAGCTTCCGGCATCCCACGGCCGCCGCCTGCTCGGGGGAGAAGCTGTCGCCCGCAGCGATGACAGACGCATCTTTTCCGGTTGTTTGTCCACTGATCACCGCAAGCTCCATGGCCGGGGTGAGAAAAGCGGCGGCAAGCCCACTGCTGCGCAGCAGATCCACGAATTCCGGCCAGCAGACATCGACGAAAACCGCATCCCCGGTCACAACCAGACCGACCCCGGGCGTGGCAGCCCAGGCGCGCAGCGCGGCCGGTACAAGGGAAAAGAAATCAGCGGGCATGGCGGGAGGTGTGTTTTCTCGTGTCGGTCAAGGACTGTCAGGCGGCCGCCCCTGCCCGGAGAACCTCACCCAGGCGGGCGTCGATGTCGGCGGGGGTTTCGAAAGCTTCCGTGTGAATGCGGTGGCGCAGGGCGGGTTTGGCCACCGCCAGCGCATCACCGACTGACACCCTGTTCCTTCCCTCAAGTGCGGCGTGTGCCGCGGCCGCCCGGGCCACCACCAGCTCCGCCCGGTGTCCGATGGTGCCGGCTGCGGCGCACCAGCCGATGACCTGTTCCAGCACCTCATCCCCGGTGGTCACCTCCGGCAGTATCCGCCGTGCCGCAGCCACCGAATCGGCGAGAGTCTGCTGTGTGTCGGCCGCATCCTGGATGAAACCGGCCGGATCCCGGTCGAAAGCCAGCCTGGCCCGCACAATCGACAGCCGGGTGGTGGGATCAGGGTCGGTTGCCACATGCGTGGCAAAACCGAAACGGTCCTGCAGCTGCGGGCGCAGATCGCCTTCTTCCGGATTACCGGAACCCACCAGCACAAACCGCGCCGGGTGGGAAGTTGATACACCGTCGCGCTCGACTATGTTGACGCCCGAGGCCGCCACATCCAGCAGCACATCGACCAGGTGGTCGTCGAGCAGGTTGATTTCGTCGATGTAGAGAAAACCCCCGTTAGCGGCAGAAAGCAGCCCGGGCCGGAAACGGGCCTGGCCTTCAGTCAGTGCGGCATCAATATCCAAGGAACCGATCACCCGGTCCTCGGTGACCCCCAGCGGCATGTCAACCACCGGTGCATCAATGCCGGCCAACTCCAGCAGACTGCCCAGCGCCCGCACCGTGGTGGTTTTCCCGGTTCCCCGGTCACCGAAAGCCAAAACCCCGCCGATCAACGGGTCAATGGCGCACAACACCAGACAGCGTTTGAGTTCTTCCTGCCCGATGATGCCGGTAAAGGGAAAAACACCCGGGGCCGCGGCAGGGGAGTCAGTGTCGGTCATGGGGTCCTTTCCTGGGGCTCGTGAAAGAAAAACGGAAGCTCGTTATCCCCGGCGGGTCGGGGCAATGGGACAACATGCGGCTGCACGGTGTCTGTGGCCACACGGTGTCTGTGGCTACATAATGTCTGTTGGTTCAATTCCCTCCAGGGCGCCGTCCAACCGGTCGGCGATATCTTCCAGCCGGTCGATGGTGTCACCGGTTGTCTGCCACAGGTTCCGCTCGGCGGCCTCCAGAAGCCGGTTCGTCATCGAGGATACGGCCGCCGGGTTGGCCCGCTCCATCACACTGCGGCGGTTGTCATCAAACAGCAGGACATCGGCCGCCCTGTCGAAGACCCAGTTGCCGACTGTTTTCGTGGTCGCCTGCATGCCGAAAGTGTTTTCCAGCCGGGTTCTCACCGCCGCCACCCCGGCATAGCCGTGGACAAGTTGTGCATCAATCCACTTCGGGTTCAAAATCCTGGTCCGCGATTCCAGGGCCATCGCCGATTCGAGGGTGTCAACATTTGTTTCCGCCTGCCACGACTGGGACACCAGACTGGAAGGTGCCGACCCGCCGCGCGCCCGGGTCACGGCGGTGGTCACCCCGCCGAGGAACTCGAAATAGTGGTCGATACCGGCAATGGAGGTCTCGGCTGAATCAATGTTCTGGAAAGTGGCGTCCACGGTTGTCAGGACACTGCGCAAAATACCGTGCACATCAGCGCCCTGACGGGTTCCCCAGGCATGGCCCATGCGGGTGAGGTACATCTCCGCCAGATCGTCGTCGGTCTCCCAATCACAGGCCTGCACCAGCCGGTTGACCCCGGTGCCGTAGGAGCCGCGGCCGGCGGAAAAGATCCGGGTCGCGGCATCAACGGCAGCAATATCGAGCTGGTCTGCGGTGGCTTTCGCATGATGGGCGATCGGATTCAATTCAGCCGGTTCATCCAGGGTGGCGATGTGTCGTACGGCTTTGTCCAAAAGCTCCACCGGATGGGGCAGGACATCCCGGCACACACCCGACAGGGTGGCCACCACATCAACCCGCGGGCGGCCCAACTCTTCCAGCGGGATGACAGTGAAATCATCGACCCGGCCGCGCGGGCCACGGACAGGTGTGGCGCCGATCAGGGCAAACGCCTGCGCCAGCCCTTCGCCGGAGGTTTTGATGTTGTCGATCCCCCACAACACCACCGCCACCGACGACGGGTAAGAACCGTTGTGGGAATCCCGGTAGGCGGCCAGCAGTTTATCCGCGGTGGCTTTTCCCCGCCTGATGGCTGTGGCCGTTGGAATCGACACCGGGTCGATGGCGTGAATATTTCTTCCCGTCGGCAGAGCATCCGGCTGGCGGGCGGGATCCCCACCGGCAACAGGAGGGGTGTAGCGGCCGTCAAGAGCGTTGAGAAAACTCTCCAATTCCGTGTTGGACTGGAGTTTTTCCTCCAATTCCCGCAGAGCATCGGTGGCCTGTTGACAGGTGGGATCATCGGCATAGGTGGCCGCCAGCTCCAGGGAACGTCTGGTCTGCTCCCGGGACATCGGCTCACCTATGACATGCAGACCCATCGCCACCGGGGTGCGGCGGATTTTCTCCAGCTCCCGGTGCAGCACCCGGGTATCGGCAATCTGCTCATCGGTGAAATTCGCCCGTTTCGCCGCCGCCACGATATCCGGGGTGGGGCGGTGGTTTGTGGATTGTGTGCCGTTGGGTTGCTGTGGGCTGAAGGGAGAGGACTGCCGGAGCTGTTCGTGAAGAAGACCCGCCAACTCCTCCAGGTCGCCGTAGAGACCGGCATCATCCAGCGGAGGGGTCAGATAGGTGACGGTCTGGGCCGCGGCGCGCCGTTTGGCAATCGTGCCCTCCCCGGGATTGGCCATCACATACAGGTAGATGTGCGGGACAGAGCCGCACAGATACACCGGCCAATCGTTAGTGGCCAGGCCGGTTTGCCGGCCGGGCATGAATTCCAGTGCCCCGTGGGTGCCGACATGAACCATCACATCGTGGCCGAACACTTCCTCCAGCCACAGGTAGTAGGCGGCGAAAGAATGCGACGGGGTGGCGTCTTCGTTGTAGAGCAGCTCCGCCGGATCATCGACATCACCGAACTGCGGCTGGCAGCCGACAACCACGTTGCCGAAGCGGGCACCGCGGATGATCATGTCCCCGCCGGTGGTGTCCACCGCGCCGGGAAGAAGCCCCCACGAGGAGTCGATTCTTGCCCGCTGCCGCGTATCCAGTGCCCTGGCATAGTCGGCGGCCCGCCACCGGGCCAGCACTGAAGCCTCAGAGCGTCTTCCCCCGCCACCGGAGCCGACGATCATGTCGGTCAGTTCCTCGACTGTGGCGGGAACCTCCACGGTGTAGCCGTCGGATTTGAGCCGGGAAAGAATCCGGTGCAGGGACGCAAACACATCCATCTGGGCTGCCGTGCCGATGGTGCCGTCACCATCCCAACCGAAAATCGTCAGCGATACCTTCCGCTGGTGTTTCGGGGTGTTTTTCAGTGTGATGGTGCGCCGGATACGGTCGGCAATCCGTTCGGCGGATTCACCATCCAGGCACATGGCACCGGTGTGTGCGTCTCTTCCGCCGTACACCCAGGGGGTGGTGGCCCCCTCCAATTCGGGAACCGCAATATTCATCGACACCGCCGCAGGCCACAGCCCCACAGGTCCCGGATCATCATCGCGCCAGTCGGCGAGTGTTCCCCGCTGCAGGGGGACAGGTGTGATCACCGGGGTGTTGGTCTGAGTCAGGAAGTCGGTTCCCTGTTCGTACATGGGTGCGCCGTGGTGGCCCAGCATGGTGAAACCGGTGAGATTCAGCCACACGTCAATGCCGTCTTTCACATCGTCCGGCATATCGGCCGGCGAGCCCAACCACACCACGGCAGCAAGATTTTTCCCCGCCAGCACACGCGCCATATCCCGGATGTATCCGCCGTCGCCGATGGCCTCGTGCAGGGGCATGGCGATCACCCCGACAGTGCCCAGCGGCCGGTCAGGTTGTTCGATCCCGGTATCAACCAGCCCGTGCGGCACATCATCGGGTAACGGCCCGGGATCGATGTCGGTGGCGCCGATGTGCAAAGCAGTAAGACGTGCGGCATGGATGATGCGCAAAGGAGTCATGAGCATCAGTGCGACCGCAATGCGGGCGGGCACCGGCATCCGGGCCACCGTATTACCCTTCGAACCCATCTGCGCCGCAGACATGGTTTTCATCGCTGGTGGCGGTGATTGCCCAGGAGTCGATGATGGTCCGGCGGTTTTTCCGGGCATGGAAGACGATGGAATACCGGTTTGGTTCCGGGTCTTTGGCCTCATCCCCGATGGTGGCATGCCGGCAACCGATTTTTTGGCGCGCATGGTCTCCATGGCCGGCGGCATCCCCGGGGAGTCCATTGCGGTCATCATGCCGAAGGAAGTCGCAACCTGGATGTCCTGGGTCACCGGAGGTGAGGAAAACACCGGAATCTCACCGGCCGCGGCCAGCAGGCGGCGTCCTTCATCCGGATCCAGCACCCCCTGAATCCACACCGCATCAACATTGTCCGGAAGATCATCGCTGTGGTCCAGGTGGATCAGCTCCACCGGCGGACAGCCCGGTTGGCCGGTGTTTTGTGCCGCAAGATCGTCACTGACCTGCTCGATCGACAGTGCGCCGGCACCGGAAAACCCCCAGCAGACAATACGGACCGGTTCCATATGATGCACCTGACTTTCCTTCCGGCTGCAATAAACGTCTGTGACAGGCTGGCCCGGTTGCAGACCACGTTAAAAAGATGTCACCGCTGATTTTAGGGGCCACAACCCGGGTGGTCTTCCGGGGTGGAACAGCCCCGGCATGATCATGGGGAATTGCTTGCGGCAGTGGTGTGTACTGGCGTGAGCCCCTCTCAGCCGGTTGTGCGCGGATGGGGACTAACATAAAAGACCATGACCGATACTGCAGAAAAAACCGCGACCACCACGAAAAAACAGCGGGTGCTCTCCGGCATCCAGCCCACCGCCGACTCCTACCACCTCGGCAACTACCTGGGTGCGCTGAAACAGTGGATCGAGCTGCAGGACCGGTTCGAGGCCTACTACTTCATCCCGGATCTTCACGCCATCACGGTTCCCGGACAAGATCCGGCAACCCTGCGCCACCGCACCATCGCCGGTGCCGCACAGCTTCTTGCCCTGGGCATTGACCCGGGGAAATCGGCCCTGTTCGTGCAATCCCAGGTGCCGGAACACGCGGAACTGGCGTGGGTGATGACCTGTTTGACCGGTTTCGGTGAAGCCCGCCGCATGACCCAGTTCAAAGACAAGTCCGCCAAACAGGGGCAGGAAAACACCACCGCCGGGCTGTTTGCCTACCCGATGCTCATGGCCGCCGATATTCTGCTCTACCGGCCGCAACTGGTCCCGGTCGGCGAAGACCAGCGCCAGCACCTGGAACTGACCCGCAACCTGGCCGAGAGATTCAACTCCCGGTACAAGAAAACCTTCGTGGTGCCGGAAGGGTTCATTCCCGAAGGGGCGGCCAAGATTTATGACCTGCAGGATCCGACCTCGAAGATGAGTAAATCCGGTTCCAACCCGAAGGGTCTGGTCAACCTGCTCGATGATCCGAAGGTATCTGCCAAACGCATCAAGTCGGCTGTCACCGACAACGAGGCCGAAATCCGCTACGACCCGGAAACCAAGCCCGGCGTGTCCAACCTGCTGGTCATCCAGTCGGCTTTGACCGGCACCCCGATTGATGATCTGGTGGCAGGCTACGAAGGCAAGGGCTACGGGCATCTGAAGGTCGACACCGCCGATGCGCTGGAAGCTTTCACCACCCCGCTGAAAGCCAAGTACGACGAGTACATGTCCGACCGCGCCCAGCTGGAGGATGTGCTGGCCCAGGGACGCGACCGCGCCCGGGAGATTGCCTCCCGCACGTTGGCGGATGTCTACGAACGGGTTGGATTTTTGGCCGGCAAAAAATAGAACACCCGGCCGCCGCGGTACCGGCGACCGTGTCTTCTCCCGGTTTTGGTCACTGATGACCCCCAAGCCCCCTGGTGAAGCGCCCGCACAGTGACCTGCTGCTGTGGCCCGCACACAGGGGGCTTTGCGGTGCATCGCACATGATTGTCCCGGGCGGGAGGGCAAAAAAATTCCGCATACGATGCCGTTATGGCAGCAACCGCACCCCGGAAAACGCGGCTGGTCGACACCCTGATGCGCACCCTGGCAGCCGGTGCCTGTGCGCTGCTTCCGGTCTGCTTGGCGGGGTCCATGCTTTCATGGACGATCACGACAGGGTGGTCATTGTGGAAGGGGTCAACCATGTTGTTTTGTCGGCCACCACTTGTGACCCCGACACCGGGAGATGGGCAGTGATGGTGCACGACACCATCGGGCTTTCCGGAGGCGATAACCCGCACCCAGATCGTCGGTCCTGTTCCGGATGGCGGGGAAATATCTGGGCGGCCGGTTACGGCTCGACGGGGGCGGTGGTCACCCCGGACCGGTAAACAGCCGCCAAAATGCCGAAGATGCCCACTGCCAACTGCAGGACATCACGTGTCCCGGCGATCGTTGACCGGGACTTCCAGCCCCGGCCAAAGAAATCACGGTGCCCGCCCCGATACGGCACAGCCCCGGTAACCGCCGGGAACAGGCGGCAACCGGGGCAGTGTGCTGCTTGGAGATGACCTTCACCGTCGCCGGTGGGTCGACGGGCTAGCCCATATTCGGCACCGGGAACAACGGCGGAATCGGCGGCAGATTCGCCATCCTGCGGACATCCGGGATGAGGAAAATAATGCCTGCGATGAACAGGATGCCGGTGAGAACACCCACAATGATCAGCGGGATTTTCGCGGCGCCGAGAGAGTCCATGGATGAACCCGAAGCTGCGCCACCCCCGGTTTCAGGGGCGGCAACGGGCTCGACCACGAAAGACTTTCTGCCGCTTTCGGCGCTGACCACAATCGTTTTTTCAGCGGATTCGGATGCCTGCAGATTCTTACCGCCGACAACCGCACCGTTGAAGGTGGCTTTGAGAGCGTGGCGCCCTTTGTCCGACGGAATGAAGGTATAGGAAGCTTTACCATCTGTGACCTTCGCGTCAGCCAACAGAGTGCCACCGTCGTAGAAGCTCACCCAGCTCTCACCGTCGGCTGCGCCGTCGATTTCGGCGGTCATGGTGATGGGCGTTCCCAGCCCCACAGTTCCGGAAGGCGACACCTTCAGGGCTGTGGAGGTCGCTTGTTCCGTGGACCGTGGGGTCGAGACAATCACTGGACCGGATTCGGCACTGGCAACCGTTGTATCGCCGTCGCTTTGCTGGGCGACAACCGCAGTGATCTCGTGGCTACCGGGAACAGTAATTGGAATATCGACTGTGGCGTTGCCGGAGGCATCAGTGGTTGCGTTGGCGATCTGCACGCCGTCAAGCCGGAAAAATACTGTCTGTTCCTGTTTTTTCCCGGCCGAAGGGTTGTAGGTGGCGGTCACTGTGGTGGTATCTCCCACAGACACCGTCGTGGTATTGGTGTTGAGCGAAAGCGTAGCGGATTTCAGCTCCGGTGCCGGGATCGCCGTATCACTGCTTCCACTGTCGGGTTTCGGGGTGGCTGGAACATCAATCTTGATGGTGGTTTCCGACTCGGTGTACTCGGTTTTGTTGCGGGACAGCTTCTGGAATGCTGCGGTGATGGTGTGCGACGAGTTTGCCGACAGGGGCACGTTCACTGACCCGGTACCGCCGCTGTTCAGGCGAACGGTGCCCAGAATTCGGGTGCCGTCGGTGAAGACCACACGGCCGTCTGCCAGATCGTCGTTGTTGTCCGCTTTCACTGTCGCCGACAGCGTGTATCCGACTGTGGGGGAGCCGGCAATGAGCGCCTGCCTTTCCGCTGTGGCCTCAATTGATGTTGGCACTTTAGTAACCGTTGCCCCCGAACCATCGGTATCTCCGTTGTTGGTGCCGGTTTTTTTGGCGATGGTCACCAGCGCCAAGCTGTTTTGTGGGGCAAATTCTTCGTTTCCCTCGTACACGACAGTGACTAATTTCGTGGTGTCTTCTCCGGAGGTGTTGGGCGGGAACTTTTTCTTCCAGACGGCTGTGCCGTCGGCAGAGACTTTCACGTCATGGGGTACACCGTCGACTTCGAAGGTGACTGTGCCCCCGGTGACCGGGTTACCGTCGGTGGTGAGCACCCGCACCGACAAGTCAGTTTCCCCGCCCTCGGCAGGCAGATACTGGGCGTCCCCGTTGATGAAACCAATGCTGGTGTTTATCTTTGACGGCTTTTCACCCGCTTTCAGCACCGTGACGGTGGCAAGCACATCCGGTTCAGATTTGCAGAGCACAATTCCGCGCTCCTTCGATTCCCAAAAGAGAGCCTTCAAAACCCGCAGATAGAATCCACCGGTTTTGATTTCCACTGTCCCGGGTTTGGTGGCGGTGAACGCCAAATCGAGGTTCGCATGCTTGTAGACACCATCGGCTTCCAAACCGTAAGGCTGTCGCCACTTGCTTGGATCAGAACTTTTGACCTCGATGGAATACTGGCCAAAATTGGATGTCGGGTGCTGGGCCTGCGGAACACCCTTCAACCCTTCCATGCTGCCGCTGTCCACGGTCGCTTTGTCCAACCTGGCTACGCGGGCAGAGATCGCCTGGATTGTGTAGCCCATATTCCAGCTGGGTTCTTCCACTGCCATCCGGTCCGGCTCAACCAATACGTTGAACTCGGACCCTAGGGCAACTTCCTTGGGCGCAGTCACCCGGAAAGTTTTTTTGAAAGAAGAAACCCCTTTATCGCACTTGAACGTGACCGGAACTTCCACGGCGTTGGCGGCATTCGCTGTGGCAGATGGAACCACGGCAAGCATAGCGGCGGTCGCTAGAGCCGTGACCGTGGCGGTGGCGGCTTTCATCCGCCGCTTCAAAGAGGAGATTGTCATTGCTTGTTCCTCGTGTCTTTCTTTATTCGGCGGATGGATTATTTGTTGTCGGTCTCGGCGATGGCGGCAGGTTGCCCGGACTCTTTGTTGTCACCGCCGGAAGACCCGGCAGACGATCCGGCATCCCCGCCTGCGAACAGGTTGGTGAAGAACTCGATGATCCTTGAGAAAAATCCACCGTTGGCGTTTGTTCCTTCAGCAGATTTGTTGAGGATGCCGCCCTTGATGTTGATGCTGTACGACTGGCTCCCCAATGAATTTCCGGAGCCATCGAAAAAGTCGATCTGGACCGGCTGCTGCCCGCCACCTTTGAAGGTGAGGTCGAATCCGGCTTTGCCGTTGATCACCGGGATTTTGGCGGGCTGGCCGGATTCTTGGAGTGCCTTGTTGTTGATAGTCACGACCAGGTAGCCATTGACTCCATCAGTGGAATCGGTCTCGGTGTTTTTCACTGCGACGTCGATGGAGATCGGTTTATCAGCATCAGCTTCATGGGGGATTTCTGCCTCCACCAGAGCAATGTTCAATGCCCCTTCCCCGGACTCGTTGTCGGTGGCTGTGACCGGGACAATATCGGAAATTGGGGAGAGGAGGGAGTCTTCGGACGGAACATAGCTCACCTCAACCGGGGTTTCACCGGTTGAAGTAACGGTGATGTCGACAAAAGCGGTGCCGTTGGATAGCTCGGCTTTGGTTGTACGGCCGTGGACACGAGCGATGACCGTTCCTCTTGCCGGGGCACCGGATGCAGTGGCAACGACCACCTGCATTGGCGTGGGGGTGAAAGGCTTCAGATTTGCCGGGGCGGTGGGGGTGAGCGTGGGGGTTTCACGCTGTGCGGCAACTACGGTGGTTTCTGCCGTCGTGTTGGTTTGGCCGGACCCCTTGTCCGGGAAGTATTCGGCGGACACAGGGTTTAGTCCGGGCTGGTCGATGATCATTTCGGCGATGGCTCTACCGTTTGTGACGGGAACCTGTTTGGTCACAGCGCCAGCGGTGAAAGCAACAGTGCCTGAGGTGTCTTTGGAACCGCCCTTCTTCGGGGTGACGGTGGCGGTGAATTCCGCTCTTTTACCGGGCGTTACCACTGTCGTCGGACCTTCGAGGGTCAGTGAGGTGCTGGTATTTTCGGTGACCTCGATGACTCCCTCGCTGTCACCGTCGGCAATCGGGGAACCTGCCGCGGCCTTGAACTCGGCGGTGATCTTTCTTGAACCCAGTTTCTTGCCGACTGGAATCCGTGCCACGGCGTTGCCCTGATCCACCTTCACGGTGACCGGGGTAGCCCCCTCGAGAGTGAAGGTGACAGTGCCTTCGGCTCCCTCACCAATGAATGTGGATGCAGTTACGGTCGTATCCTGATTGGCGGTAGGTGATACTGCCAACACGAATTCAGCGGGGCTGGCGCCGACTTTGACTGTGGCAGTGGCTTCCGACGGCTTGAAATCTTCCGCGTTCGCTGGGATGAATCTAGCTTTGAGTGGAATTTTGCCGGGATTTTTGAAGAACAGCGAGGCTTTGACATGACCGTCGGTGACGGTGTCGGAGGCTTGTTCACCGGCTGCACTGAACTCCACGGTGCCTTCGGCATCGGAGGGGCTGACAGTCGCCTCGACAAAATTGAAGGCGTTGGCGGCCTTGACGCTGGTGGTGGCGATCGTCACGTTTGTGTCCTGGGCGGGCGGTTTTTGTACCTCCTCCGTCACCGTCCAGGTGTAGAGGTGCTTGGCCTTTTCGTAGAACTTGGAGCCGGTGTCTTCCCGGGGAGTGCAGTAAGTCGGTGCGAAGACTTTTCCGATGAGGGCGCCGGCGTCTGTTACTGCGTTGAAAGTGATGTACGCCTTGTCGTTCGCATTGGGCTGATCGGCCCCGTTTTTCCACCGGGTGCCGAAGGAGAACTCACCGGTTCTTATAGCCTGGAAGGTCAAAATAAGCTCTGGGAGCTCCCAGAAAATGCGGTTTCTCTGGACCGCGTAGTTGGCGTTTCCAGTGCCTTTTTTCGAGGCATTCGGGCTGTTGCCGATCGTGGCATTGTCGGCGGAAGCGATACGCAGAATTCTGCCGTTTTCGTCCTTTTCACCGTTTTCGTTGACGGTGAAGGCGCTCAGTCCCGATACGTTGGTGGAGGGGGTGTTTTTCAACGATGCCGACATCAACTTCATACCTTCCGGTAGCTGGTAATCGGCCTTGATGCGGGCATTGTTGGTGACTTTGGCACCCGGGGGAAGTCCGTCAACGATGCTTTCCTCGGGGATAACCTTCAGCCTCGCCTTGACGTATTTTCCTACCTGCACATTTGGGGTGGAAGTGACTTTGACGGTGACGGACTGTCCAGTGTTGGTCTTGGGAGGAGCCAGCTTGTCCGGAACTGCGAAACAGGTCTGCGGGTACCTGACTTCAGTGGTGGTTTCCTTCGCTGACGCCACTTGAATCGGCACGATGACCGCCGCGGTGGCCAGGGCCGCCGCGGACAGGGCTGCGGTGATTTTTCTGCGCATGAATCTTTACCTCGAAAAGGATGTGCATGTCCGGGCGATAATCGTCTGGTACAACCCGGATGCCGGGTGCGGGGGCGGCTGCCTGCTACGGCAACCGGTGGGCAAGGGCACTGTCTGCGGGAAATAAATCCCGGCCAGTGGGAGGTGGGCACATCACAGTGGACTTACCCACTTATCGTTTACGAGACTAAAGATAAACTCAGTTGTCTGCCTTTATGTCCCTAGTAAGGGCATCTGGGGGTGCGGGGCGGGGCAGCAGCAGTCACGGTTGTGGTTGGCTGTCCGTTGACTGGCGGGCAAAACAATGTGGGGGATGGTGGGTTACTGCGCGTCGGGGCCGGGAATGTTGTTTTTCTTCACCGCAAAGACGGCGACAATGATCGCGATGAGCAGCAGCAGAGCCGCCACAATCCACAGCCAGCCCAGCGATGAGTGTGAGCGGCGGGCTGCGGTTTCGGCGGGCAGGGGGGCGCCTGCCCCGGGGTCGGGGTTAGCCACCAACGGGGAAGTGGTGTCCCCGGTAGTGGTCTGTGTGGTGGTGGTCTGTTTGTTGTCGCCCGGGGTGACCTTGATGGTGGTGGTTGCTTCCGCAGCTGTCAGCGGCGACTGTGTCGCAGGGGTGAATTCGGCGGTCAGTTCCAACTCACCGGTGTCGTCGCCGACGGGAATCTCCGCCCGTGCTTTTCCCTCTGCCAGGGCCACGGATACCGGTTTGCCGTCACCGAGGGTGAAAAGCACCACGCCCTCGGCGCCTTCGATTGTGGCGGTCGCGGTGAGCGTGTCGCCGGCCCGTGTGGTCGCCGGGGCGGACAGGGTGATCTGGCTTCCCCTGCCCCGGACGGTGACTGTGCTGGTGGTGGTGACCGGGGAGGCGGTGGTGTCTGCGGCGGTGAACGTGGCGGTGATCTTTTTGTCCCCGGCGGAGTCGAAGATCATCTCTGCCTCGGCCTGCCCGTCGGTGACCGGCACCGACTGTGTCTGGCCGTGGTAGGTGAAGGTGATCTCCCCCTCGGCGGTGGGAGGGGTCACCGTGGCGCGGACAGTGGTTGTCTCCCCGGCGGTGGCCGTCACCGGCGCAATCTCCAGGGAGGGCTGTTTTTCTTCGCCGATGACCGTCCAGGTGAACAGGTTGCGGGCACTGTCGGCAAAAGGCGTGCCGGAGTTGATGCGCGGCGTGCAGTAGGTGCCCGCCCACACCGGACCGATCACCGGCACCTGGGTTTCGGTGAGGAAGGTGATGTAGGCCCTGGGGTTGATTCCCGGTGCATCGGCCCCGCCGCGGTTGCGGGCGGCCAGGCTGTAGGTTCCCGGGGTGGTGGCTTTCATGGTGAAGTTCAACGCCGGCATCTGCCAGGTGATGGTGTCCCCGCTCACCGGGGTGGATCCGGGGGCAGGCTGGTTGAGGGAGGAATTGGGGGAGTTGCCGATGGTGGCGTTGGCCGGTGATGCCATGCGCAGAATCCGGCCTTCGGGATCTTTTTCCCCGGCTTCGTTGACGGTGAACACGTCCACCCCGGAAATATTTGTCGGCCCCGATGTTGCGGTGCCGGTGATCTCGAAGCCGTCGGGCAGATCCAGATCGGTTTTGATCCGGTACTGGTTGACGATTTCCGCCCCCAGCGGCAGCTGCTGCAGCGGGGCGCCGTGGGGGACGAAGACAACGGACACATCCACTGTCTCACCGACGGCGACCTGGCTGGTGGAGGAGGTGGTGCGCACAATAACCTCCTGGCCGGTGTTGTCGGTCGGCGGCACCAGTTTCTCCGGCACCCCGTGGCAGGTCTGGTTGAAGGTGACGGTGGTTGATTCCGCCGCCGCGGCGGCCGGGGCAGCCATGACGGCCGCCATGGCCACCGGAAGAGCAAGGGCAAAAGTCTCGCGTGCGCGCACTGGGGGTTCCTCGGTGTGTTCTCGCTGTCGGTCACCGGCGGGCGGGGATGGTCCACGCTGTCATCAGGTGCGGCCGACGGCTGCCGGCCGGCTGGTTTTTCAGGGAAAATTTTAGGCCATCGCCGCCGCCTGTGGGGTGGGCGGACCGGCCGCCGGGTGTGCCGCGCGGTGGTTGACGGGGGTGTCATCTTTTTTTCAAAAAAGCCCGCGGCCAGTGCCGGATGTCACTGTCAGCTGGGCCAGCTATTACCATGCCTGGTAAGACATGCCGGACCATGTGCCTGTGCCTTTGTGCATGCCCGTGCCCTGTGCGGGGGTGCGGGAGAGCCGGGTTCCACCGATATTGAACAAGAAAGTACGACAAGCCGATGGCCTCTATGACGGCACCGAAAGACAAGACCACCGACGAGTACGGCATCGAACGGGTCAGCAAGGACGAACCCGGCAAAATCGACGAGCTGCGTGACAGGTGGCCCTGGTTCGACCATGTGATGCGCATGCAGGAACGTTTCGGGCAGATGGGCGGCACCCAGTATGCGGCGGGAATCACCTATTTCTCCGTGCTGTCGATGTTTCCGATCCTCATGCTGCTGTTCGCCGGTGTGGCGTTCGCGTTGGTGAAAAACCCGGAGGCCCTGCAGTGGGTGCGTGACGAAGTCGACCGCGCGGTGTCGGGGAATATGGGTGATTCGATCAACAAGATCATCGACACCGCCATCCAGCAGCGCGGCGCCATTGCCGGTATCGGTGGTGTGACCGCCCTGTGGTCGGGGACCTCGTGGATGAACCATCTGCGCTACGGGGCGTCGAAAATGTGGAAAGTCGACCCGCTCGACGGCAACTTCGTGGTGCGCAAAATCTGGGATCTGCTCGGTCTTGTCTGCCTGCTTGTTGCCCTGGTGGTGGCGTTCGGCATCACCGCCGCCGGGTCGTCGGGGCTGACGGTGCACCTGCTGAAACTGTTGGGTCTGAGCGATGTCCCCGGGATTGACGTCATTACCTCCGTGGTGGCTGTCGTGGTCGGTTTGATCGCCAACTACCTGGTGTTTTTGTGGCTGATGATGTATCTGCCGCGGACCAGGGTGCCGCTGAAATCGGCGGCGAAGGGCGCGGTGCTCGGTGCGGTGGCTTTCGAGATTTTCAAACAGCTGGGAAGCCTGTTTTTCTCCAACGCGCTGCAAAACCCGGCGGGTGCCACCTTCGGCCCGATCATCGGCCTGATGGTGCTGTTCTATTTCATCTGGATGATCGTCATGTACTGTTCGGCGTTTACCGCCACCACCGAACGTGCGTTGAAACAGGCTGATGTGCCCGCCCCCGAACCGGCGGTGATCACGGTCCGCCGCGATATCGACGACACGGCGGCGACCAGCCGGAAAGCGGGCCTGATCGGCACGGGTGCGGCCATCGGTGCCGCGGTGGTCGGGATGACGGGAATTTTGCGCCGCAAGCGCTGAGCACACCGGGTGTTTCGGCTGTGCGCCGC
>NZ_JAFLEQ010000008.1:560210-576240 GCF_017307055.1 Corynebacterium mendelii
TTCATCGTGTCTGTCCCCGGTTGGTCTTGTGGCGTGCCGGGCACCAGCTGACCCGGTGCGGCTAGCCGCGGCGGCGGCGCGCCAGCCACAGTCCCGCTGCCGCCGCGGCCAGCACCGCCAGTATCCCGGCGGCGGCACGAAGCCGGGTGCTGGCCATGCCCCGGACGGTGGTGGCGTCACCGCCTGTGGTGCTGCCGGTCTGTGGCGCAGACGCATCGTCGTCTGCGCCGTATTTTTCATCGTTGACGGTGGTTGCGGCCCCGGCCGGTGCGGTGTCACCGGCCGGTGCGGCGGGGTGTGTGGCCGGTGCGGCGGGGTGTGTGGCCGGTGCGGTGGTGTCCCCGTCACCGTCGGTTGGGTGCTGCGGGAAAGCACCGTCGGTTGGATGCTGCGGGAAAACACCGTCGTCCGGGATATCGGTTGCGGTGGCGGTGGCGGATGGGGAGGTGTCCCCGGTGGTGCCGTCGCGGTCGGGTGCAACGGCGGTGACAGTGAGAATCGCCTGGCTGGCCGGGGCGATGGGGGCGTCGGGGGAGGGGCGTGGGGAGCAGGTCACCGGCACCCAGATATCGCCGATGACCGGGGCGTGGACATGCACCAGCATGCCGAGGAAATTGTGCCGGTTGTTGAACTGTCCGGCCGGGCCGCGGGTGTTCAGCGCGATCGGGTAGCTGCCCGGCCGGCGGGCGGTGACTGTGGCCACCACTGTCGGCAGCACGATGCGCATGCCGTCGGATTCGGCTTCCACCGTCGCCCCGGCGGCGGAATTATCGGCGGCGTTGGGGGAGAAACCGATGGTGGCGTTGTCGTTTCCGGCGAGCCTGAGAATCCGCCCCGCCGGGTTGGCGCGGCCCTGCTCGTCGACGGTGAACGCGGCGAAACCCGTGACCTGTCCCGGCTCGTTGTCGATTGCCGCATCCACCACATCCAGCCCGTCGGGCAGGCGGAAATCGACGGCGATGCGGGAGGCGTCCCGGAAACCGGCGCCCCCGGGAAGCGACGGCATCGACACCACCAGCGGATGGATGAGGATACCGATCACGGCCGGTTGCCCGACGGTGATGGTCTCCGGTGTGATCATGGTGGCGTTGATCGCCGGGATGGTGAAATTTCTCGACCCGATCGTCACCGGGGACTGCGCCCGGCAGGAAAGCGGCACACTCGTTTTGCTGGAACGGGCCGTAGGCTGGTTGCCGTCGGCGGCGGGAAGTGCCGTGGCCGCCGGGCAGGCAGCGGCCACCAGCAGCGCGGCGGCGGTGGCTACGGGCAGTCGTTTCAACACGACGGAAAGTCTAGTCGCCGCCGTGGCCGGTCGCCTGATCGCCGGTGTCCGGATCGTTGTCCGCCCGGCGGCGGCGCCGCCGCGGCGCCGAATTCGGGGCGAACAGTGAACTGGCCGGTGTACCGCGGCCGTGGCGGCCGGTGGTGCCGTTGTGTTCTTCCGGCTGCGGGCCACTGGCCGGGGGACCGGGCGGTGTCGGCTTTGGCCTGCCGGTGTTCCGCTTTCCCGCCCGCCCGGTGTCGGGGGTGGTCGGCGCCCGGTGTGCGCCGGCCGTGCCGCTGCCGGTGCCCGGTTGGTTTCCCCGCGGGGTGGCGGTGTGGTTGTTTCCCGGCTGCGGCACCCGTGCGGGCGGGGTGGTGTTCTGTGTGCCCGCCGTCCCGGCCGCCCGGCCGGGCCCGGGGTTGTACGGGGTGAAGGTATGGTCGTTTTTCGCCGCTTTCCGGGCCGCCCGCCCGGCGGCCTGGATTTTCGACTGCTGCAGTTTGGCCCGCGGGGCTTTGAAACGCCACGCGTTCTGCTTGGCTTTTTTCTTCCTGTCCTGCGGGCGCGGGGGGCGTTTGCGGCCGCTGCGCGACAGGTTCAGCAGCTCCTCGATATCGTCCAGATTGGCGTGCTTGCCGGCGTTTTGGGCGGTGATGCGTGCCTTGCGGGCCGCCCGCTTGTTGCGTTTGACGGTGGTGCGGCGCATGACCTCGGCGACCGCGAACACGACCAGCACGATAATGAGCACCACCACCAGAATCGACAGCGCCGGGTGACGGCCGTTGTCGACCTCGGCGGCGGCCCGGGGCAGCGACATGCCGTTGTTGTCCGTCGCCGTGGGGTGTGGCCGGGCTGTCCCGGCGGCGGTCGGCGCCAGTGAGGGGGCGGTCGTGGTGGGCGGATTGGGGGTGACGGTGCCGACACCGGTGCCGGCGGGCACGGCGTAGCCGGCCTCGAGGAAACGCTGCCCCTGCTGCCAGGCGCGGCCCCTGTCGATGGTGGTGTTCAAAATAACCACCGCCAGGCGACGGCCGCCGCGGTCCATCGCCCCGACATAGGTGTGCAGCGCGTCAGAGGTGTAGCCGGTTTTCCCGCCGATCGTCGACGGGTCGGTCTGCAGCAGAATATTGTCGTTCCACAGCTGGAACCCCGGATTGTCGCCGTAGCCGGGAAAATCGGTGCTCACGGTGCCGACCAGCGCGGCGAAGGTGGGGTTGGTCCAGGCGTGCCGGTAGATCAGCGCCATATCGAACGCCGAGGTCGACATGCCCGGGCCGTCCAGTCCGGAATAGCGGGCCACCCGGGTGTCCTGGGTGCCCAGCGAGCGGGCCAGATCATTGACTTTTTCCAGGGCGCGTTCATCCCCGCCCAGCTGGCTGGCCAGCGCATGGGCCGCATCATTGCCGCTGGCCATCAGCAGCCCCTGCAGCAGCTGCCGGTTGGTGTAGGTTCCCCCGGTGCCGATACCCACCCGGGAACCTTCCATGTTCGCGTCCGAGGCGGTGGCGGTGTAGACCGCATCCGGATCCAGTTCCTCAATGGCCACCAGGGCGATGAGTGCTTTGATGATCGACGCCGGGCGGTAGCGGCCGTGCGGATCTTTGGCGGCGATGACTTCCCCGGAATCAAGATCGAATACGATCCACGCCGCGGCGGTTTGTTCCTCCGGGACGACGAAACCGGGCACGGTCACCGTGCCGCAGGTATCAAGCGCCCGCCCGCCGGCCGGGCGCTGCGGCACCGGCAGCGGCGCCGGGGAGGGCATACCCGGCCCGGGTATCTCCGACTCGTCGACCGGGGCGGGGGGACGGGTTTTGTTCGCACAGTCGCTGGTATCGGGCGCCTGGGTGCGGATCGGCGGGGTGAATTCGGCGGCGGTCGCCGCCGCGGGAGCCAGGCCCATCACGGCCGCAAGCCCCAGGGCAGTCAAAAAGTGGCGGTGCCGAAAGTGCATACCCACAACTGTAATCGGCGCCCCGGCCGGCTGTGCCGCCCCGGGCGGGGCGTGTCCCCGCCACGGTGGACGGCGCGGCACACCGTGCGGACCCGGCCGCCGCACCAGCCCCACCGGCGGTGGGCCGGGGGCGCAACGGACCGGGGGCTAGCCGGTTTCTACCATGGGTGGCATGGACCTGTTTGCACCCGATGTCACACCCACCACCCCGGCCGACCGGGCGGTGGTGGCGGCGCTGCCGAAAGTTGTTCTGCACGACCATCTCGATGGCGGGCTGCGCCCGGCAACCCTCGTCGAGTTGGCCGCCGAGTGCGGATACACCGGACTGCCGTCGACGACACCCGACCTGCTGGCCGAAAAGATCGCCCGGGCCGCCGATTCCGGCAGCCTGGACGACTACCTGAAGTGTTTCGCCCACACCACCGCCGTGATGCAGACCAGAGCCGCACTGGCCCGGGTGGCCCGGGAAGCCGTCGAGGATTTGGCCGCCGACAATGTTGTCTACGCCGAGCTTCGTTTCGCCCCCGGCCTGCACACCGGCGGCGGGCTGGACTGCGAGCAGGTGGTTGAGGCGGTGGCCGAGGGTATCCGCCGCGGGGAAGACACAGCGGCAGCCGCCGGCCGGAGCATCACCGCCCGGATCATTGTCTGCGGGATGCGGCAGGATACAGCCGGTACCGCCCGGGCCGCCGAACTGGTGGCGCAGATGATGCGCGGGCACCGCCCGGGCGGGCCGGCTAACGGCTATGTGGCCGGTTTCGATCTGGCGGGACCGGAAGAGGGCTTCCCGCCCGCCGGCCACAGCGCCGCCCTGGCCGGCCTGGCCGACCAGCTGATCCCGGTGACCATCCACGCCGGGGAAGCCGCCGGTATCGACAGTGTGGCCGGGGCGGTGAAAGCCGGGGCGCTGCGGCTGGGGCATGCGGTGGCCCTGGACGGGGATTTCACCGCCGACGACACCGGTATCGTCCCCGGCCCGGTGGCCTGCTGGATCCGGGACAGAAATATTGCCCTGGAGATGTGCCCGAGTTCGAATCTGCACACCGGGGCGGTGGCCGATATCGCCGACCATCCGCTGAGCCTGTACGACGAGATGGGTTTCACCGTCACCGTCAACACCGACAACCGGCTGGTGTCCTCGACAACCATGACCGACGAGATGATGGTCCTGGTCGACAGTGCCGGCTACGGGCTGGAAAACCTGGCGCAGCTGACAGTCAACGCGATCAACGCCGCCTTTGTTCCCGCCCCGCTGAAAAACACCATCCGGGACCGGCTGATCATTCCCGCCTGGCAGGAAGCCATCGACCGGGCCGGCACACCCCCGGCCGACAGCGATCCGGCAGGCGGGACAAAGCCCACCGCCACCGGCGGCAGCACCCGGCTGGAACCGGCCGGGCTTAAGGGCATCGATCCTTTCCTTCTCGAAGAGATGGGGATTACTCCCCGTGACCTGGGGTGGGAAACACAATCCGATCCCGGCCCCGGGCAGCGGCCCGACCCGGCCTAGGCCACCACCGCTGTCTGTCTGCCCCGGGCACTGGCCGCGGCAGGCCACCGGCAGCCAACCGGCAGAGGGGGTGGGGTGGAGAAAAAAACCGGCGGGGCGGCCGTGGTGGCGCCCCGCCGGTGGCGGTGTGTGACCGGTGGCGGGAGCGCCAGCCGGACCGGGAAAACTAGAACTTGGAGAACCTGCCGGTGAGATTGTCTTCCAGCTGCGCCCACAGGTTCGCTTCACTGGTGTAGGGCGCCGAAGGCCGGTAGCCGGAAGAACCGCCCAGCATGTAGGCGATGTATTCCTGGAACTCGGGGTTGGCGACCAGGATCTTGTTCACCCCGTCATCGCGCGCCCAGTCGGCGGCGTCGGCCAGCAGTTCGTAGGCCTGCCGCATCTGGTCGGTGTCGACCTCGTTGGGTCCTGCGGCGATATCTTCTTTCAGCCCCTGGAAGGAATAGGTGTTGTCGGCGTGGACCATCGCCTCCAGGGTGCCGTTGTTGACCTGCAGCATAATGTCCGGCCAGGTCGCCAGGCCCGCCAGGTCGTGCTCGGAATGCTCGGCCAGCCAGCGCACCATCGCCTTGCGGGAATTGAAGGTGTAAATCTCGCCGAAGTGGCCCAGAAACACCGGCTGCCCGGACACATAGGTGCGCAGCGTGTAGACGATCCGGCCGTCGATGCTGATTTTCACCGGATCAATGCCCGAGGTCCCCCACACCGAGGCGTCATAGGGGTCGATGCTGTTGGCTTTGGCCTTGAGTTCCTCTTCCCGCTCCCGGCGCGCTTTCTCGGCGGCTTCGTCGGCGGCGACCACCCGTTGTTCGGCTTCCGCCGCCTGCTCGGCGTCGACTTTTTTCACGGTGACGGCGGCATCGATTTCGTCGATGACTGTGTCCCAGTTGGCCAGTACCGTGCGGCCCACCGACGACCATTCCCCACGGCCCGCCTCATCGGCGTAGTGGTCGGCGCCGCGGTCAAGATTGTTCAGCACCGAATACGAGGCGAAAAACGACTGGGTGGAAGTCAGCGACAGCACATCCCCGAAGGAACGGGCCACCCGGAACGCCCGGGCGCAGCCGGAAACATTCTCGTGGCCGGGACGCTCGGCAAGCAGCGCCGGAACACCGATGAGGTCAATGTTCCCGCCGATCGTGCCGGGAATGACCCGGGTGTCGTCACCGGCGTTGAACGACGCCCATTTCGGGTGCTCGGTCAAATCGTGCGGCTGCCCGGATTCGATGAAACTCAGCAGCGCGCCGCGGGATTCGAACAGATACAGATCGTCATCTTTGCCGATGAAAGCCTGCCATTCCTCGCCGTGCGCCTTCCAGCTGGGCGCCCACAGGGTGTAGTAATCGCCGTGGGTGAGTGAAACCTTCAGCGGAATGATGTGCTCTGTGCCTAGTTGTGCCATGAACGCAGATCCTAGCCGGTGGCGTGGTGGCAGTCATCCGGCGGGACGCCAGCAGCCCAGAAACTCCATCCCCAGGTTGGTGGTGCGCACCGGGGACGACTGCACGGGATTGCCGGCCTCAACGAGCATTCCGTTGCCGGTGTACATGGCCACATGTCCGCTCCACACCAACAGGTCGCCGGGAATCAACTGGTCAAAACCAACCTGCCTGCCCCGGGCCTGGTCGGCGGCCAGCCGGGGGAGCTCCACCCCTGCGTGGCGCCACGCCAGCTGTGTCAGCCCGGAACAGTCCACCCCGGTCCGCGGATCGGTGCCACCCCACACGTAGGGAAGACCGGTCAGCGACAGGGCGTAGTCGACCGCCCGCTGCCCGCGGGCAATTTCTTCTTCCGTCGCCCCCGCATAGCCGGCGGTATCGGCCTGCGGCACAAACTGTCCGGACAACTGCTGTGGTAAGCCGGGCCTGTCGGACCCGGCCGGCAGACCATCGGCGTCGATACCGAAAGCCCGGTAGAGGTGGGTGATGGCGGTGCGGGCGACAGGCCTCAGCTGCTGCGGCACCGCCCCGGCCATCACCGCAACCGGTGGCACAGTCACCGGCGGCGGGGGCACCGGCGGCGGGGGCACCGGCGGTGCGGCCGGTGCTGCCCGGCCCACCGGTGCGGCAGCAACCGCGGCTGCCGCCCGGAGCAGTGTTGCCGGGGCGGTCGGTGGTGGGGTGCGGGGGATATCCGGTGCGGCGGGAGTCAACAACTGCAGCCCGGGGGGATGGGCGGAGGCGGCAGCGGTGGCGATGTTTTTCCCGGCGAGCTGTGGCGGGGCGGACGCCCGGGCGGTCAGGCTGTCGGCGGCCTGCCGGGTGCGTCCGGCCAGGGTCGCCAGCTCACCGGCGACAGGGGACAGCTGCGCTGTGGTCCAGGCGATGACTGTGTCGGCCTGCGCCAGACAATGCCGGCAGGCGGCATCAATGGTGGAGGAAACAACCGGGGCCATTGCCGGGGACAACCCCTGGGCTGCCACCGCAGAGACGGTCCCGACAAGCTGCCCGGCCAGCTGGCGGATAACGGCCCGGGCGGTTGCCGCCGTCCCCTCGGAGGCCGCGACGGCCCGGTTGATGGTCTCCGCGGACGCCACCAGGTCACCGTGCGCGCCGGTCAGCGCCCGCGGGAAGGCCCCCACCATGGCGGCCAGCTCTTGTGCCGCAGAGGAGATCGGGGGCGCGGCCGCGCCGGGCCAGCCCCCGGAGGGCGGAGTCATTGCTGCCAGCTGTTGCACTGTGGCGGTCACCGTTGTCATGGGTATGCCCCCTCATGTTCTGTCTCTCCCGGTGGACCTGGCAGTCACCGGTGCCCCGGGGCTGCCGGTGGTGGTGCAGGTAAATCCAGGGTGTGGGTGTGGTGTCCGGCAGATTGGACTGGTTGCGGCCCGCCGCCGGTTCCCCGGGGGTGGGCGGGGGCGGTCCCGGTGTGGGCAGGGGTGCTACAGCATCTGTTCCAGGGTGCGGGCCAGGTCACTGTCCAGCTCGCGGGCGCTGGCCACCGCGGTATCCATGGCTTGGGCCTGGCGGTCACATTCGGCGGAGAGACGGTCACGCAGCAGGCTGTGCGCCGCGATCGCCTCCGACAGTGCGCGCCGGAAATCTTCCCACCCCACAGTGGGGGCAGGCAGGGTGTGCGGCGGGGCGGCAAGGCTCAGTGACTCCCGGCGCAGCCGGGCGATGAGCTGTTCCGCCCGGGCTGTATCAATGGCCATTACGGTGGGTGTTTGCGTGTTTTCCCCGCCGCCTGCCGGAGGAGGGGGAAGGTGGTTGTCGGTCATGGAAGTATTGGACTGCACGAAGGTGGCCGCCGGTTCCCCGGCGGGGAGAATACGCGGCGAATAAGCTTGGAAGCCATGCAGATAACAATTGTCGACCATCCGCTGGCCATGTCCCGATTGACCATCATGCGCGACAAGCGCACCAACAATGTCGGCTTTAGGGCGGCCCTGGCTGATTTGGGGGCCATGCTCGTCTATGAAGCCTCCCGGGGGCTGGCCGTCGAAAAATTCGACTGCGACACCCCGGTGGCCACCGCCTGCGGTGTCCGCCTGAAAAACCCGCCGATCATTGTGCCGGTGATCCGGGCGGGCCTGGGCATGGTGGATCCGGCGCTGTCGATGATCCCGGATGCGCAGGTCGGTTTCATCGGTTTGGCCCGTGACGAACAGACCCACGAACCGGTGCCCTACCTGGAGGCCCTGCCCGAGGATCTGTCGCGGCGCACCGTGTTTGTCATCGACCCGATGCTGGCCACCGGCGGATCGATGCTGCACGCCCTGAAGCTGTTGGCCGACCGCGGCGCCACCGACATCACCGCGGTGTGCATGGTCTCGGCGCAGCAGGGGGTCGACGCCCTGGAAGAGTCCGGTCTGCCGGTGCGTCTGGTCACCGCCACCATTGACCCGGAACTCAACGACGACGCCTACATTGTGCCCGGCCTGGGCGATGCCGGTGACCGTTTGTACGGTCCGCGCAATATTGATCTGCACGGCTGACGTTGTCCCCGGCAACCACCCGCCCCGGGGTGCGGTGCCCTGATCCCGGGGCTTGGGTACACTTGCCTTCCGGCTGCCCGGTCGGGCTTTGATCCCCCGGTCTGCCACACCCGTCCGGCAGCACCCAGCGGACGGGATTTCTGCTGGGACAACCCGATAAAGAAAGGTGCGTCGAGCATCCGTTATGGCCATCCGCGACGATATTGCCCGCTGGCTTGCCACCCACTCCGACGAGCTGGTCGCCTGGCGCAGGCACCTGCACTCCCACCCGGAGTTGTCCCACATGGAAAACGCCACCACCGACTTCATCGCCCGGACCCTCCAGTCCCACGGGCTGACAGTGAGCCGTTTTCCCGGCACCGGGCTGAAAGTTGATGTAGGTCCCGCCACCGGCGAAAGAATCGCCTTCCGGGCCGATATCGATGCCCTGCCGATCACCGAGAACACCGGCCTGGATTTTTCCAGTACCGTCCCCGGGGTGATGCACGCCTGCGGACATGATGTGCACACCACCGTGCTGATGGGGCTGGCCTGCGCCCTGGCCGAGATTGAGCTGACCCACCCGGTGCGCCTGATCTTCCAGCCGGCGGAAGAAGTGATGCAGGGCGGGGCACCCGATGTGATCAGCTGGGGCGGGCTGGAAGATGTGGCCGCAATTTTCGCCCTGCACGCCGAACCGAAACTGCGCACCGGCAAAATCGGGGTCCGCACCGGGGCGATCACCTCCGCCGGGGATGTCCTGGAAATCAAAGTCGCAGGCCCCGGCGGGCACACCTCCCGGCCGCAGATGACCGCCGATGTGGTCTACGCCCTGTCCACACTGGTCACCCAGCTGCCGGGTCTTCTCTCCCGGAAAATTGATCCGCGTACCGGCACAGTGCTGGTGTTCGGCACCATCAACGCCGGCTACGCCGCCAACGCCATCCCCGAAACCGGAAGCGTGTCCGGGACCATCCGCACCGCCGATATCGCCGTCTGGCGGACCATTGAACCGGTGATGCGGGAACTGATCAGTCAGGTGCTCGCCCCCACCGGTGTCAAACATGAGGTGGTCTACACCCGCGGCGTGCCGCCGGTGATCAACGACGATGTGGCCACCGCCCTGCTGGCGTCAGCTGCCACCACCATTGATCCGCATGCCGTGGTGCATGCGCCGCAGTCGTCCGGGGGAGAGGATTTCTCCTGGTATCTCGAACATGTCCCCGGTTCCATGGCCCGGCTGGGCTGCTGGTCGGGCGAGGGCAGCCAGCACGATCTGCACCGGGCTGATCTGGTGGTCGATGAACGCGCCATCGCCGTCGGGATCACCCTGTTCGGGTCGGTGGTCGCTTCCTGGAATGAAGGCTGGCAGCCGCCGAGCATGGCCTCGTCGACCCCGCTGCACGACTAGCCGCAGCTATCCCGCGGATCACCGCTGCGGGGGGTGGGGAAGAAAAAGCAGACGGATTTTCCACCGAAAAAAACCACCGGCCCGTGACTGCCGCCCCCGCTCCGGTGGTGTCGGGGGCGGCAGGACACAAAGGGCCGGTGGTCGTCCGCGTGCCGGGACGCGCTAGGAATGCTTGCTGACGAAGTCGGCGGCAATCACATCCGGATCGGCTTTTTCCGGGCCGATGTGGCGGGTGTTCATCGCCAGCAGATCCTCGGTTGTCAACGCAGCGTCAATATCGTCGAGGACACTGCGCGCCGCATCCGGGACCCTGCTCCCGCGCATCAGCGGCAGCACATTTTGCGGCAGAATCAGATTCTCCGGATCTTTGAGAGTGACCAGGTCAATCTGTTTGCCGTCGGTGTCCAGGGTGGGGCTGGTGGTGTAGATATTGGCGATATCCGCCCGGCCCGACACCAGGGCCGCCACCGTCAGCGGGCCACCGGAGTCACTGATCGGGTCGATGGTGATCTTTGCCCGGTCCACACCGTAGACCTGCTCCAGCCCGGTCGGCCCGAAAGGACGGTCGGCGATTTCCGGGTTCGCCGCAATGGTCACCGACTCAAGGTCGGCCAGGTCCGCCAGGCTCACCAGCCCGTGCTGGTCGGAAAACTCCCGGGTCACCCGGTAGGAGTCTTTCGACTCCGCCGGCGACAGCTCGCCGATGGCCAACCCGTCGGGCAGTACCTGTGACAGCCCGGTGGCAACCTGTTCGGCGGTGGCGCCGACCGGCAGCGGATCACTGCTGGTGGCGCCGATGAAATACTGGGCCAGGTTGCCGGAATACTCGGGGATAATGTCGATGTCACCGTCCTGCAGGGCTGTCAGATACACCTCGCGGGAGCCGATGCCCGACTTCACGGTGACAGTGAAACCGGCTTTTTCAAGCGAATCCTTCCAAATCTGGCCGATGATCTCCGACTCGGGGAAATTGGCCGTGCCGATGACAATCGTGTCCCCGTCACCGGTTTTCGCCTCCGCCGCCGATCCCTTGTCCGGGGCGGTGGATGCGGGCTTGTCCAACGGATCGGAGGAGGAACAGGCGGCAAGGGACAAAGCGGTGGCGGCGGCCACCACGGTGGCGCCGATACGCCGGGTAAAAGAGGTCATCGGTTGAGTCCTTTCGGTTGGACAGCAGTGGAAAGCACAGAAAATACCAGATCGGCCACCAGTGCCAGAACGGTGACCAGGATGGCCCCGACAATGGTGGAGGTGTAGTCGCCGACGGCCAGCCCGTCGAGCAGATAGCGGCCCAGACCGCCCAACCCGATGTAGGCGGAGATGGTGGCTGTGGCCAGAACCTGCAGCACACAGGAACGGACGCCGCCGACAATGGTGGGGGCCGCCAGCGGAAGTTCGATGCGGGTGATGATCTGGGTTTCCGAGTAGCCCATGGCGCGGGCGGCATCGACCACATCGTTGCTGACGGTGGCAACCCCGGACACGGTGGCCGCCAGGACCGGCGGAACAGCCAGCAGCAGCAGGACAACCGTCGACGGTATCAGCGGGATCTGCACCCCCAACGGCAGCTCAAGGGCAAGCCAGGTCAACACCCCCAGGCTGGGCAGTGCCCGCAGCGCACCGGAAAGAGCAATCACCGCGGAAGAACCGGTGCCGGTGTGCCCGAGGGCCAGCCCCAACGGAAGCCCCACGGCAACCGCGATGGCCACCGCAATACCGGAGTAGTACAGGTGCTCGAGCATGCGCATGCCGATACCGCTGGTTCCGGTCCAGTTGGCCGCATCGAGCAGAAAAGCGACGGCAGAAGACACGTAATTCACGGCTTGCCACCGTCCCGTCCCGCGGATGCCGCGGCACCGCGGCCGGCCCCGGCAGCTGTTGTCTTTGCCCGGGCCGGGGAAGACGCATCCCCGGTTTTGCCGGCTTTCGCCCACGGCATGGCCACCCGTCCGGCCGCCACCAGCAGGAGATCGAACAGCACGGCCAACAGCACCGTGCCGGCGACACCGGCAATGATCTGGGTGGGAAACGACCGGGCGAAACCTTCGGTGAACAATGTCCCCAACGATTTCACCCCCACCAGTGCGCCGACGCTGACCAGGGAAATCGTCGACGCCGACACCACCCGCAGCCCACCCAGAATCACCGGGCCGGCCAGGGGAAGCTCCACGGCGCAGACTCGTTTCCACGCCGGATAGCCCAGGGCGGTCGCCGAATTGGTCACCGCCGGATCAACGGAATCAAACCCGTCCGCCGCCGAGCGCACCAACAGCGCGATACCGTACAACGTCATCGCCACGATCACATTTGTCCGCGACAGCACACTGGTGCCCAACACCAGCGGCAGCACCACAAAAAGTGCCAGCGACGGGATCGCGTACAACAGTCCGGCGACACCGACAATGCTGCCGCGCAACCGGGGCAGGCGGTGGGCCAGCCAGCCCAACGGAACCGCCACAATGAAGCTGGCGACAATCGGCGGCCAGGACAGATTCGCGTGCTGGAGGGCCAGGGCGGCAATCTCCTCGGCGTGGCTTAGCAACCAGTCCAGATTCATTTCTCCTCCGACACCACCCCGGTGACGCGGCCGCGGCCGTCGAGCACAACCTGCCGGTCACCCCGTGTGGCAACAGTCAGCCGCCGGGAATCGACCCCCACGAAGGAAGAGACGAAATCGCTGGCCGGGCGGGTGATGAAATCCTCCGCCGAACCCTGTTGCGCGATCTGGGCGCCTTTTTCCAGCAGCACGATCCTGTCGGCCAGCATGAACGCTTCATCGATGTCGTGGGTGACCAGCACAATGGTTTTCTCCAGCTGGCTTTGAATCGACAGAATTTCCTGCTGCAGGTCACGCCGGACCACCGGATCCACCGCCCCGAACGGCTCATCCATGAGCAGGATATTCGGGTCATCGGCCAGCGCCCGGGCCACCCCGACCCGCTGCGCCTGCCCGCCGGACAGCTCCGCGGGATAGCGGTCGGCCAAGCCGGGATCCAGACCCAAAAGCTCCAGCAGTTCAAGGGCGCGTGTTGTCGCCTCCCGCGGGGAGGTCCCGTTGAGCCGGGGAACCACCGTAATGTTGTCGACAATGGTCTTGTGCGGCAGCAGACCGGAGTTTTGCATCACATAGCCGATCCGTCGGCGGAGCATCACCGGGTTGTCGTCGGCTACCGGCCGGCCGTCGATGCGCACCTGGCCCGAGGTCGGCTCCACCATCCGGTTGACCATCCGCAGCAGGGTGGTTTTACCCGATCCGCTGCTGCCGACCAGCGCGGTGGTGGTGTGGGCGGGGATGGTCAAGGAAAAATTGTCGACCGCAGGTTCCCCCGCGCCGGGGAAAACCTTCGATACGGCATCAAATTCGATCATGAAAAGCTGGTCGCTTCCTGGTCGGTCAGGGCGGACAAAGACATGGGGGTGGATTCAAGGTTCCTCGGTGTCGGGGTGGAACGGGGCCTGAATGTGATGTGCTGCGAGAAAAAGGCGGCGAAAGCTCTGTCCGGCTTCCCGCGCCCGGGCATAAGACCGCCCGCGGCAGGCACGTGGGACACACAAACCCGGTTCCCTGCGGCGGTGAGTGCCTTGCGGGAAAAAGAAACATCCCGGGCAACAACATCGGTGGTGTGAAATTATGCCCCCGGACCCCGGAACCTGCGGGCCGGTCACGCACCAGTGTGCCACCGGATTAACGGCGCAGCGTGCCGGGGCGGACACCACCAACAGCGCCAGGGGGGCCGCATTCATTCCCGCGCGGCTGGTCAACCGCCCCGGAAACACTGCTGTGAGAAACACAAATACCACCTGTGAGCTGTGTGAAACAGCAGCATGGGTGCGGCATGGAACGGCAGGGGCGGTCCACCGGTTTGCCACCCCGCTCAAACGGGGGGGAGCCACGCCGCCCGACGGAAAACACCCGTTACCGTGTGGCCTGCATCCGCGGGCATACACTTCTCCGGCGACCGGACAGCTTGCCGCCGATGATCTTTTAGTAGGCTTTCGGATGGACCACAGGCCCAACCCCCCGGGCGCGCCAGATGACACCGGACGGCCGCTGCCGACAGGGGACGAGACGCCCCGGTCATGTGAACATGCACACCGTCAACGCCAACACGGACAGCGAGAACAACAACAGTGTCGAAGAAAATTGTGATCATCGGTGGTGGCCCCGCCGGCTACGAAGCAGCACTCGCCGGAGCACGGTACGGCGCTTCCGTAACGCTGGTTGAAGACCAGGGGCTCGGCGGATCGGCGGTCATCTACGACTGTGTTCCCAGTAAATCGTTTATTGCCGTCACCGGCATTAAAACCGACCTGCGCCGCGCCGATGACATGGGCTTCGACAAATCCGGCACCGGCGATCTGCTGCACCTGCACGAGATCAACGCCCGCGTGAAGAAACTGGCCTGCCAGCAGTCCGACGACATTCGCTCCCAGATGGACAAAGCCGGTGTCCGGCTGGTCAATGGGCGCGCCCGCTTCGATGACTACAACCCGAAACAGACCACCCACTACATTGCGGTGTCCAAACCGGACGCCTCCGAGGAACTCCTCGAATGCGATCTGGTGCTCATCGCCACCGGCGCATCCCCGCGTATTCTCCCCGGCGCCAAACCCGACGGGGAACGCATCCTCACCTGGCGGCAGGTCTATGACGTGGAAGAAGTCCCCGAGCATCTGATCGTGGTCGGTTCCGGTGTCACCGGTGCCGAGTTCGTTTCCGCTTTCGCTGAGCTGGGGGTGAAAGTGACCATGGTCGCTTCCCGTGACCGGATTCTTCCCCACGATGACGCCGATGCCGCCGACACCCTGGAAGCGGTGCTCTCCGAGCGTGGTGTGTCGCTGGAAAAACATGCCCGGGTCGACACGGTGGTGCGCACCGACGACGGTAAAGGTGTTGTCGTCACCACTTCCGACGGGCGGGAAATCCGCGGCTCCCATGCGTTGATGACCGTTGGCTCCATCCCCAACACCGATGGTCTGGGGCTTGACCGGGTCGGCATTGAAACAACCCCGTCCGGCCACATCAAAGTTGACCGTGTGTCCCGCACCAATGTGCAGGGTGTCTACGCCGCAGGTGACTGCACCGATTTGTTCCCCCTGGCTTCTGTCGCCGCCATGCAGGGACGCGTGGCCATGTACCACGCCCTGGGTGAGGGGGTCTCCCCGATCAGGTTGAAGACTGTGGCCACCGCTGTGTTCACCCGCCCGGAGATCGCCGCGGTCGGGGTCACCCAGGCGGAAGTCGACAGCGGCAAAGTCTCGGCACGTTCGATCACCCTGCCACTGGTGACCAACCCGCGGGCGAAGATGCGGTCGCTGCGCCACGGTTTCGTCAAGATGTTCTGCCGGAAAAACTCCGGTCAGGTCATCGGTGGGGTGGTTGTTGCCCCGAATGCCTCCGAGATCATCACCCCGATTGCGGTGGCCGTCGACAATGCTTTGACCGTCGACCAGCTGGCCGGCACCTTCGCCGTCTACCCGTCACTGTCGGGGTCAGTCACCGAGGCCGCCCGCCGTCTGGTCGCCCACGACGATTTGGGCTAGAACCCCTCTGCTGCACCAATGGGTGGACAACCCCGGTGCACAGAATGGACGGCCACCATCTGGCAGTACAGCCGGGTGGTGGCCGTCAGTTGTTTTTTCCGGGTCTGCACCGGCGTGACAAGCCATGGTGGCCGGGGGAGATACTCGTTGGAGCACTGCCCTGCGTTTGGTTCATTTCTCGCGCCGCAGGCCCGCGGGGCTTGTGTGTGCGACGGGTTCTCTGTGCTCCTGGTCGGTGCGCGAGCGGAAAATGGTCCGCAACCTGGTCGCGGACGCGGACAAGCGGGTGCGCAGTGGTGGTCTTACTGCCGTTAACTTCCGGTGTTGCTGTGGGGACACACAAAAAAGCTGCCCCCACCGAAAAGGTGGGGGCAGGTTGGACAGATCAGGTGAGCTTCGAACGGTGGTTGTTACTCCACCGCTTCAGCAGC
>NZ_JAFLEQ010000008.1:576279-604682 GCF_017307055.1 Corynebacterium mendelii
TTACTCGGCGCTGTCGCGGGAACCGAGTTCCTGGTCGAGCAGCAGGATAGCCGAGCCGTTGTCGCCGGCGATCTTCAGGCGGTTGACGATCTCGCCAACAGAAGCCTCTTCTTCGATCTGCTCGTCGAGGAAGCGGTCCAGCAGCGGGCGGGAATCGAAGTCGCGCTCATCGTTGGACAGGGCGGTCAGGTCGCGGATCATTCCGGAGACCTTCTTTTCGTGGGCCAGGGAGGCCTCGAAGCAGCCGAGGGCGGAGTCGATGTCCAGGTCGATGGCCTCGATCTCACGGATCTTCGGCATGTAGCCGCGGTCCAGCAGGTGCTGGGAGAAGGCGGCGGCGTGGGTCATTTCCTCATCCGACTGAGCGCGCATCCAGTCACGCATGCCGGACAGGCCCATGTCATCAAGGATATAGGACAGTTGGAGGTACACGAGAGCTGCTTCGAGCTCAGCGGTAACCTGTTTGTTCATTTCGATTGCGAGTTTCTCTGGGATAGCCATGACCCAAATAGTAAACACAAATCCCGCCCCTCGCCAGACCGTAAAGGCCAGGTTATCCTAGTGTTTTGGGGTTTGATAAGCCTAATGAGTCCACAGCTGCAGCTACCCGAAATGTCCGTATCTGACACGCCGAGGTACCCCCGCAAGGGGGGAGGGAAACAGGCGCTGTTTATCTCGGGAGTTTGTGAATTGCCAGCGTGCGGGTGCGTTTTCCAGGGGGTTGCCCTCATTTAGTTATATGTTAAAGCGTAAATTCCGGGGCAGTGTGGCACAACTAACCTATGTATTGGGGGTGCATTATCGCCTTAACCTATTGTGGTGTTGATCGGAAAAAACGTGTCGTAAATCACATTTTAGCGAGGTGTTTTGGGGGTTGCCGAAGCGGATTTTCAACCCTTTTTCCCGCTGTCGGGATGCTTTTTGCCTTGGTTCAGGAGGCTGTCCGGCGCCAGCGGTCCCGGCGGCGACGGGGTGGGTGTGAGTGGTTTACGTAGTAACGTACTATGTGTGCGCGATTGCACAACAGGCCGCTGAAACAAACGGTGACAAGCTGTGATGTGAAAATCTGCAGCCGCTCAGACAGGGGGGTGCGCGGGATGTTGTGTCGCGGTAGTTGCACCGGTGTGGTTTGCTGTTGCAACGGGTGGACCGGTTGTTTGGCGGAGGTTCGCCGGGCTGTGATGCCGGTTCTGCCCGAGGACTAGATTGTGACCTGCCCGTTATTGCCCCCGCACCAGCGGAAGTCCCCGCGAGTGGACATGATGGTGGTGCACGGATGTGTTCTACGGCATAGCGGTGCTAGAACCCATATGTACAACCGACCATGCCCGGCAGTGCCGGGTTTGAGGGGAAAGCATGCTTTTCCCTTTGTCTCGTGGCCGGTTCACCGTCGTTTTTCCGCCAGAAAACCGACGGTGACCGCCGCATCTTTGACCGATATCCGCTGACGACTAGCAAAGGCTGAAAGTAACCCACATGGCGCGAAAAGACTGCCCGCCCTCTACCCCTGCCCACCGTGAAAAGCATCCCGAGGCCAGGGCCTGCCCGATTGCGGCGATCAACTGGAACACCATTCCCGACGAGAAGGACCTGGAAGTCTGGGATCGGCTGACAGGTAACTTCTGGTTGCCGGAAAAAGTGCCGCTGTCCAACGACATCAAGTCGTGGAACACCCTCAATGAACTCGAACAGCAGACAACCATGCGGGTGTTTACCGGCCTGACCATGCTGGACACGATTCAGGGGACCGTCGGCGCGGTGTCTTTGATCCCCGATTCCCTGACCCCCCACGAGGAAGCGGTGTACACCAACATCGCGTTCATGGAATCGGTTCACGCCAAAAGCTATTCCTCTATTTTCATGACCCTGGCCTCGACCCAGGAAATCAACGACGCATTCCGCTGGTCGGAGGAAAACGAGGCGCTGCAGCGCAAGGCCGAAATCATCCTCGACTACTACGAGGGTGATGTGCCGCTGAAGCGGAAAGTCGCCTCCACCCTGCTGGAGTCCTTCCTTTTCTATTCGGGCTTCTATCTGCCGATGAACTGGTCGGCCCATGCCAAGCTGACCAACACCGCCGATGTGATCCGTCTGATCATCCGCGACGAAGCGGTCCACGGCTACTACATCGGCTACAAGTACCAAAAGGGGCTGGAGTTGATCTCGTCGAAGGAGCGCGAGGAACTGAAGGAATACACCTTCGATCTTCTCTATGACCTCTACGACAACGAGATCGGCTACACCGAGGATCTCTACGACGGACTCGGCTGGACCGAAGACGTCAAGCGCTTTTTGCGCTACAACGCCAACAAGGCCCTGAACAACCTCGGTTACGAAGCGCTGTTCCCGCAGGATGAGTGCAAGGTCTCCCCGGCCATTTTGTCGGCGCTGTCGCCCAACGCCGATGAAAACCACGATTTCTTCTCCGGCTCCGGTTCCTCGTACGTCATCGGCAAGGCCGAGTCTACCGAAGACGACGACTGGGACTTCTAGTCCAATCCCGCCCACAGGTGGCCCTTTACCCGCCTGTTGTTTCCTCCACCCGGGCCGACTGCGGCTTCCTTCCCGATCACCCATCGGGATGGACGCCACAGCCGGCCCGGGTGTTTTTCAATTGACAGCTCACGCTGTGCCGGATGCCCCGGTGCGCTGCCATTGGGGGCAACAGGGGATATCCAGTGCCGGCGGCGCCGCCTGTGTGGGGGACATGCAAGATCAGCACGGTCCGCGGAAAAGCGACCGTTTCACGGTGTGTCGTGCCACCGGGGATTGTGTGGTCGCCACCCGGCCGCCGGGAATCCGCAGTGGTGGCTGAACGGAGTGCGGGATACGTGGCGCCCCTGCTGTCACCGGATGTGCAGCAAAGGGGTCCGGCGGTCATTTCTCAGGCGTGCGTAAGCCTGATCAGGGGGAGGGGAACTTCTCGCGGAGTGCTTGCCGCTGTCGCCTCACGCGTGCGGATAAACGGCGGTCAGATACCCTCACGGCGGTGCCTGGGGGATTGGCTGCGGGGGAGGATTCCCAGCCAGCACCGGTTGGATCAACCTAAAGTTCTAGCTCTGTCGGGGGTGGGGGAGGGGCGATTTTTTCAGAAAAAGGGCAGGTTTCCTACAACTGGCTGAAAAGTGTTGCACATCACAGCACGTGCCGGGAATCGCGTGGATATGTACCTATCAAAGGCGGTGAAGGCGATAAAAGGAACACTTCGCAGGGGCAAAAATGCCCTATCAGCAGCTGATGTGCCCTTTGTTCTGCTGGAAATGGCCTTGGCCGGTCCACTACGATCGAACCAGCGTGAAAACCCAAGTGGTCCCCGTGCGCGGGGATCAGCGCGTAATCAGGAGGAATCAATGACCGCAGTTGCGCCTAAGGTCGACCAATCGGTCGCCCCGCCGCGGCCCCTGCCCACGGGCACTGGACGGCCAGGCAATTTCGCGTGGAAGGTGCTCACGACCACCGACCACAAAAACCTCGGTCTCATGTACCTGCTGCAAGCCTACGTATTTTACGTGGTTGCAGGTCTGATGGCCCTGCTGATCCGTGCGGAACAGTTCCACACGGGTCTGCAATTTCTGACCAATGAGCAGTACAACCAGCTGTTCACCCTGCACGGCACCTTGATGCTGCTGCTGTACGGCACCCCGATTCTGTGGGGCTTCGCCAACTACATGCTGCCCCTGCAGGTGGGCGCCCCCGACGTGGCCTTCCCCAGGCTCAATGCCCTGGGCTTCTGGCTGACCCTGGTCGGTGGCATTGCTATGTGCGCCGGCTTTTTCACCCCTGGTGGTGCCGCTGACTTCGGCTGGACGATGTACTCGCCGCTGTCCGACAGCATCCACTCCCCGGGTGTCGGTTCCGACCTGTGGATCATCGGCGTCGGCGCCGGTGGTGTCGGCACCATTGCTTCGGCGATCAACATGATCACCACGATGCTGTGCCTGCGTGCACCGGGCATGACCATGTTCCGTGTCCCGATCTTCACCTGGAACGTCTTCGTCGCCTGCCTGATCGTGCTCATGATCTTCCCGCTGCTGACCGCTGCCGCTCTCGGTGTTCTCTACGACCGCAAGCTGGGCGGCCACCTGTTTGATCCGGCCAACGGCGGTGCACTGCTGTGGCAGCACCTGTTCTGGTTCTTCGGGCACCCGGAGGTCTACGTTCTCGCGTTGCCGTTCTTCGGCATCATCTCCGAGGTCATCCCGGTGTTCTCCCGCAAGCCCATGTTCGGCTACATCGGCCTGGTGTTCGCCACCCTGTCGATCGGTGCCCTGTCGATGGCGGTGTGGGCGCACCACCTCTACGTCACAGGCGCCATCCTGCTGCCGTTCTTCTCCTTCATGACCTTCCTCATCTCGGTTCCCACCGGTGTGAAGTTCTTCAACTGGGTCGGCACCATGTGGAACGGCCACATCTCCTGGGAGACCCCGATGATTTGGTCGATGGGCTTCCTCACGACCTTCCTGTTCGGTGGTCTGACCGGTATTATGCTGGCCTCCCCGCCGCTGGACTTCCACCTCGCCGAGTCCTACTTCCTGGTTGCGCACTTCCACTACACCCTGTTCGGTACCGTGGCCTTCGCTTCCTGGGCTGGCTTCTACTTCTGGTGGCCGAAGATGACCGGCCGCATGCTCGACGAGAAGCTCGGCAAGATTCACTTCTGGTGGACCTTCATCGGCTTCCACATGACCTTCCTGGTTCTGCACTGGGCCGGCAACATGGGCATGTCGCGCCGCTACGCCGACTACCTCGCCACCGATGGGTTCACCCCCTACAACCAGGTCTCGACCATTGGTGCGCTGATCCTCGGCCTGTCGATGCTTCCGTTCATCTGGAACTGCTTCAAGTCCTGGAACTACGGCGAGATCGTCACCGTCGACGATCCGTGGGGTTACGGCAACTCCCTGGAGTGGGCGACCTCCTGCCCGCCGCCGAAGCACAACTTCGTTTCCCTGCCGCGGATTCGTTCCGAGCGCCCCGCGTTCGAGCTGCACTACCCGCACATGGTCAACCGGATGCGCATGGAAGCGCACACCGGTGCCGATCACGGAACCGCCAGCGCGACATAACAACCGTAGGCGCACATCGCTGCCGCGGATTCCAGGCACTCACGCCCGCGGCATAGGCGACCACCGGTTGGTTTTCCGGCCGGCCTACTGAATACGCGAAAAGACACCCCCGATCCTTCACTGAAGGACCCCGGGGGTGTTTCGCATGTTCCGCCCCGCGATCTGCCACAATGGAGCCCGTGAGCGAAAACCAATCCACCCCTGGCCAATCCACCTCTCCCACCACCTCCTCGGAGGTCATGGTCGCCCTGGCTGATGGTCTGTCACCGGCAGTGATCACCGTCAACGGGCTTGACCGGCCGGGAGTGACCGCAGCATTTTTCCGGGTGCTGTCCTCCCGCGGCGTGCAGGTGCTCGACGTCGAGCAGTCCCTGTTCCGCGGCAGGCTGAATCTCGCGGCACTGGTGGGCTACCGGGCAGCCGATATCGACTCACTGATCACCGGCCTCAACGACACCCTGCGCGGCTACGGGCAGACCGTCACCGTTGAGCCGCGGGAAAGACTGGAACCCAACCGGGTGGCGTCCACCCACGCGGTGGTGGTTCTCGGCAACCCGGTGACCGCCAGCCACATCTCCCAGATCGGCCAGACACTGGCCAACTACGGGGCCAACATCGACACCATCGCCGGCATCGCCGACTATCCGGTCACCGGCCTGGAGCTGAAAATCACGATAGCCGACCCCACCCCCGGCGGCGGGGTGTCGCTGCGCAAGGCCCTGGCCCAGCTCACCGGCGAAATCGGGGTCGATATCGCCATTGAACGGGCCGGGCTTATCCGCCGGTCGAAGCGGCTGATCTGCTTCGACTGCGACTCCACCCTGATTACCGGTGAAGTCATCGAGATGCTCGCCGCGCACGCCGGACGGGAAGAAGAAGTCGCCGAAGTCACGGCCCGCGCCATGCGCGGCGAACTCGACTTTGCGCAATCACTGCGCGAAAGAGTCAGGGCGTTGGCCGGGTTGGATGCCTCGGTCATCGACGAGGTGGCGAAAAACATTGTGCTCACCCCGGGGGCACGCACAACCATCCAAACCCTCAAACAGATGGGCTACCGCGCGGCGGTGGTGTCCGGGGGGTTCATCCAGGTGCTCGAGGGACTGGCGGAAGAGCTCGACCTGGACTATGTGCGGGCGAACACCCTGGAAATCAAAGACGGAAAACTCACCGGCAACGTCACCGGCGAGATCGTCGACCGGGCGGCCAAAGCACGCTTTTTGACGGAATTCGCCGAAGATTCCGGTCTGCTGATGCACCAGACGGTGGCCGTCGGTGACGGGGCCAACGACATCGACATGCTCTCCGCCGCCGGGCTGGGAATCGCCTTCAACGCCAAACCCGCCCTCCGGGAGGTCGCCGACGCCTCGGTCAACCACCCGTTCCTCGATGAGGTGCTGCATATTCTGGGTATCTCCCGCGATGAGATCGACGGGGCCACCCGCGAACAGCGGGGTGACGTCCACCGGGTGCCGCTGGACAGTTAGCCCGGCATCTTGGAAAAAATCCGCACCCCAACGGAGGTTTGCGGCAACAGCCACATCTTCGCCCCCGCGGCCCGGCCGCGGGGGCGAAGGTTTTATTCTTTTTAACGCTATGGCTGATCCAACACCGCACCCCACTGATAGAACCGCTGACACCACCGCCTGTTCCTGCGACTGCACCACCGGCAACCAGGGGGCGGATGCTCCGGCCGCACACCCCACCGAGACGGAGCTTGTTGTCGAGGCCCACCGGCGTTTGACCCTGGTGTTCCAGCGCGATGCGGATGCCGAAAACCCGGATGATCCGATGACGGTGCGGGCCATGCCGATTGTGCTGGACATGCCCAAAGACCATCCACCGCTTCGTCATCAGCTGCTGGCGGCGGCAGCCCAGGCGACAGTGGCCTGCTGCCTGGCGCCGCAAGCCGGTGTGGATGGTCCGTGGTCGACGGCACTGTGCAGCTGGTACGGGGCGCGGATCAGGAAAATCGCCCGCCGGGCACGGGGCACCCAATTTGCCCGCGCCGCCGAATTGCCGGGGGTAAGTTCCGTCAACGGCACTGCCCGGGCGAGGGCTTTTCTTCCCTGCCCGATCCCGCGGACCCCGAAGAACATCTCCCGTCTGCAGATATCGGGAACCGATCTTCCCTGCGCCGACGACATCAGCTATCTGACAACCCGCAATCTCATCCCCGGCCAACCGGGGCACGACAGCACCCGGCCGGTGGTCTACATCAACGCGTCACTGGGCATGACCGCGGGCAAAGCCGCAGCCCAGGCCTCCCACGGATCCATGATGCTGGCCGCCGCGGCCACCCCGGAGCAGATAGTCCGCTGGGCCGCGACGGGATTTGCCCTGGATGTCAAAGAAGTCGGCGAGGAGCTGTTTACCGCCGCCAGCCGGTTGCACCGGGCGTGCACCATTGTCGATACCGGCTACACCGAAATAGCCCCCGGGTCGGTGACCGCGGTAGCCCTGTGGCCTGCCGGGTAAAGGTGGAAAAAACGGTGTGCGCCACCGATGTTTTCGGCCACAAGGCCCCGCGGGGCTTTATAACCCCTACCCCAACCACGTAAGGTGAGCGGGGAAGGGCAGCCGCAGCTGACCGGCCGCCGCCATCCGCCGCACAGCATGTGGGTGTTTTTTAAAAAAACAACGCTTCTCCTCTTGTTTTCCCGCCACCGTCCCGGACAGCCCGGCGGACAAGGGGAAATACGAGCAACCCAAACAACAGACACGCCCGCCGGTTGGCCGGCCCCGGGAAAAGGAGCAGGTTTGAGATGAGCAAAAACAACCAGGCGCACACACCGTCGCCCACCACAGGTGACAGGGGCCGTGCCACCCGTGGGGCGCAGGCTCACAGACCACGTCCCTCCCGGCGCAAGGGACCGTCGCGCGGATGGGTGCCCGACCAGCACGGCGCCTGGATGATGGTGAGCATCCCGGCGATTCTGGGGCTTGTCTACGGCTGGAGCACACCGGCGCTGACCATTCTCATCCCGCTGGTCATTGCCTGGTACACCGGCTACTTCTGCTTCTTCGCCGCCGGGCTGTGGATCAAAGCCGCCGCCAAACGCAAACCCGATTTCCTCACCCCGGTCCTGGTCTACGGGGCGGTGTGCCTGGCGGCCGCGGTGTGTGTGCTGGCGCAACGGCCGATCCTGGTCATCTGGGCGGCGGCCTTCGGGCCGCTGGTGGTGATCGCGGTATACGAGGCGTGGAAAAAACGGCCCCGCTCCCTGGCGTCGGGGGAATCGACTGTGGTGGCGTCCGCGCTGCTGCTGCCGGTGATGGTCATGGCCGCGGGGAAACCGATCAGTGAACACCTGTGGGCTGTCACAGCCGTGATCGGCATGTATTTCTGCACCTCGATCCCGTTTGTGAAAACCCTGATCCGCAACCGTGGGGAGCGTGCCTATTTCATTGGTTCGGTGGCCTCCCATGCGGTGGCGGTGGCGGTCACGGCGTATGTTGCGGCCATCGGCTGGATTCACTGGCTGGCGGTGGTGGCCATGCTGTGCGCCCTGGCGCGCGCCTGGTGGATGCCGGTGCATGCCGAGAAAAACGATATGCGGTGGCCGCCGAAAAAAATCGGCAGAATAGAGATTGTGTTCACCGTGCTGGTTCTCATCGGTGTCGTCCTGCCGCCGGGGCTGGGGCTGTAGAGGGCAACAAGTTTTTCCCGCCGCGCAACAAGGGCGGGCACCCACCTTCTCCCGGTCTGTGCCGGGGCGGATGCTAGCGGGTGGTGCCGGTGTTGTTGCCCAACCGGGCGGCCAGTGCCGTACGGTCGATTTTTCCGGTGGCGGTCCGTGGTATGCGGTCGGTGCGCACAATGGCGCGGACCTGCTCGTAGTGGGCCAGCTGCCGGTTGCTGAACGACAGCAGCCGGTCATCGGTGACCGGGGGATGGTGTTCCGGATCCGGCGCGATCACCGCCACGGGTATTTCCTCGCCCTCCCCGTCGTAGCCTTTGACCACCGCGGCGTCGGCGACACCGGGGCAGGCGGACAGGATCTGCTCGACTTTCACCGGGGAGACCGAATAGCCGTGGTATTTGATCACATCCTTGATCCGGTCGACAATCCGCACCACCCCGCCGGGGTCTTTGACCGCCAAATCCCCGGTGCGCAGCCACCCGTCGTCGGAAAGTGCCGCCGCGGTGGCTGAGCTGTCGCCGAGATAGCCGAGCATCACCTGCGGTCCTTTCACCCACAGTTCACCGGGACTGCCGTCGGGGACGCTCTCCCCGGTGGCGGGATCGGCGATGCGGTCGCAGGTGCCGGGAAGGGCGTGGCCGACCGTATCCGGCGGGCACAACTGCGCCGACCGGGCGAAATGCGTCACCGGGGAGGCTTCGGTTAAACCGTAGCCCTGCGCCACCCGCGCCCCGGTGCGGGTGTGCAGCGCCGCGGCGGTGGCCGGATTCAGTGCCGCCGCCCCGCTGACAATCAGCCGCAGGGAGGAAAAATCACTGGTGGCATCGGCGGTGAACAGATCAGCCAGCGGCGGGGCGATGAAACTCACTGTCGCTTCGTAGGTGGTGTGCAGACCCACGAAGCGCTCGCGGTGGAACGGTTCGGCAATAATGTGCGCCCCCACCGACAGGGGACTGAGCAGCAGCACCGTCAACCCGTAGATGTGGGTGAACGGCAAAGCAGAGATCACGGTGTCGCTGCGGCGAAGTTCAGCGGCCGCGGCGAAAAGACGGGCATCCCCGGCAAGATTATTGGCCGACAGCATCACTGCTTTGGCGGTGCCGGTGGTTCCGGAGGACATCGGCAGGCAGGCGGTGTCGGGATGCAGCTGCGGGTGCGGGGCGATTCGCCGGCCGCCGGGGCCGCGCAGCACGATTCCGGCCGACTGCCCGGCGGGGGTGCCGGCGCTGGTGATGCTGGCGGCGGCCCCGATGTATCCCAGGTGATCGTCGATGCGGGCGGCCGGGAGCGCCGGATTGACCGGGGCGGCGATCATGCCGGCCCGGTGGACCGCCAGCAGATCAACGGCGAAGCCGATGCCGTTGGTTGCGATCAGGGCGACCACATCACCGGCGGCAAGACCGGTCGCCCGCAGGTGGCAGGCCCGGTCGTCGACGGCCCGGTGCAGGTCACGGTAGGTGTAGGTGACCCCGGACTCGGTGATCGCCGGGTGGTCGGTGGGGGAAAAATCAATCACAGTCGCAGAGTCCGGAGAAAATCGTGTCGGGTTGTTTGAAAAAGCACGCACCGGCAGCAACCGCTGTGGCGGCACCGCTGTCGGTGGGTTGGCTGGTGTGCGGCCGGGGTGGCCGGTGAATGATCCACTCTAGCCCGGCGGGGACTCCGCCGCCGGTGAACCGGTGCCCGTCAGCCTGTGCAGACAGCCGGTGACGGTGGCTGTGTCGGTGGTGGTCCACATCGGCGGCATCGACTTCAACAGGAAACTGCCGTAGCGTTTGGTCACCAGCCGGTTGTCCAGGACCGCCACCACCCCTTTGTCGGTGACGCTGCGCAACAGCCGCCCCGCCCCCTGGGCCAACAACAGTGCGGCATGGCCTGCGGCGACTTCCATGAAACCGTTGCGCCCGGCCGCGTCGGCGGCTTGTTTGCGGGCGGAAAACAGCGGGTCGTCGGGGCGGGGGAAGGGAATTTTGTCGATGATCACCAGCGAGCAGGCGCTGCCGGGAACATCAACCCCCTGCCACAGCGACAAAGTGCCGAACAGGCAGGAGTTTTCATCGTTGGCGAATTTGTCCACCAGCACCCCGGTGGAGCTGTCGCCCTGTTTGAAAATGGTGAAGGGAATCCGCCCGGACAACACCTCGGCGGCGGTATCGGCGGCCCGCCGGGAGGCGAACAGCCCCAGCGTCCGCCCGCCGGCGGCCATGATCAGCTGCTCCATCTCGTCGTAGACGCGGTCGTCCACCTCGCCGCGGGACGGGGTCGGCAGGTGGCGGGCCACATACAAAATCCCCGACCTTGCCGGATCAAAGGGACTTCCGACATCAATTCCGGTGAATTCATCCGGCGACAGGCCGACACTGGTGGCGAAACCCCGGAAATTACCGCCGGTGATCAGGGTGGCGGAGGTCATGATCACCGTGGCGGAGGGAAAAAGATGCTCGGCCAACAGATCGGAGACTTGCAGCGGGGCGATGACCAGCCGGTTGCCGGGGCGTTGCTGTTTTTCCACCCACACCACATCATTGTGGCCGGCGGGCTCATCATGGAGCACACAGTCGAAAAGCCGCTGGCAGGCCAGCGCCAGGTCGGTGAGATGGTTGGCGAGAAGTTTTTTCTCCGTGGTCTCCTCCGGCGACGGGCTGTCGCCCGCGGCACCGGAGATTTCCCGGCGCATATCGCGCAGCGCCTCGGCGATCGAATTGATCGCGGCGTGCCCCGACTCATCGAGATCGGTGATGCGCCCGTCATCGGTTGAAGACAGCCAGTCGGCGAAATCACCGGCTGCGGACTCTAGTGCGGCCGCAGCCGCCCCGGCCCCTATTTTCTTCCCCCGGTTGGCCGCCATGACCAGAGCCTTCGGCGATATTTCGTGGCTTGCCACAGAGGTGATGCGCCCGTCGAGTTCGTGGGCTTCGTCGATAATGACGGTGGAATGCTCGGGCAGGATCATCCCGCCGTTGATCGCGTCGATGGCCAGCAGCGCATGGTTGGTCACCAGCACATCGACATCACGGGCCCGGTCTTTGGCGGCTTCGGCGAAACAGTCCGGCCCGAACGGACACGATCCGGCGCCGATGCATTCCCGGGACGACACGCTCACGCTGCGCCACACCACATCCGGGCAACCGTCGGTGAAGCTGTCGCGGTCCCCGGTGTCGGTGGTGGCCGCCCAGTCGACGATTTTTTTCACCATCCGGCCGGTCTCGGTCAGCTCCGCCGGGTCGAGCAGTCCGTCCCGGCCGGTATCGTCGGCGGCGATTTTGTTGCGGCAGAGATAATTCGACCGGCCTTTGAGCATGGCGAAGGACGGGCGGCGGGGCAGCAGCTTCTCCAGTGCGTCGGCCAGCCGGGGCAAATCCCGTTCCACCAGCTGCCGCTGCAGGGCGATGGTGGCCGTGGAGACCACCACCGTGTCGCCGGTGATCATCGCCTGCCGGATGGCGGGAACCAGATAGGCCAGGGATTTACCGGTGCCGGTTCCCGCCTGCACCGCCAGATGGGTGCCCGATTCGATGGCCCTGGTCACCTCATCGGCCATTGTCTGCTGACCGGTGCGCGGGGCGCCGCCGACAGCCGCGACCGCACAGTCCAGAAGCTGCCGGGTGCTGGCCGGCTCGGGGCCGTCATCGGGGGTGTGCGTCATGGTCTTTCAACCGTCGGGCGGGCAGAGGCGGTCACACACCGGGGCAAGGCGGGGCACCCCTCCGGTGCGTGCCGGCTGGGACAGGGGGATTGTGGTTACTGGTCGAAGCCGACGAAGCGGGTGTGGATGACCGGTTCGTCCTTCGACAGGGCCAGGCCCTCCCACGGCAGGGTGACCAGCTGGCCTTTGAGATAGTCGCGGGACTGGTCCAGGGTCGGCAGCCCGTCGACGATTTCGCCGTCCCGGATCAGCGGCACAGTCAACTGGTAGGGCGTCAACGTGCCGGTGTCCGGGGTGTCCCGGCGGAAGGGGTAGACGATCTCTTCCACGGCGGTGCCGGTCGAGCGGCAGGCGCGCAGCGCTTTTTTCGCCCCGCCGCGGGATTTTTTGTTCCGGGAGCGTTTCGCCACCGGGATGCCGTCGGCCTCCACCAGTTTGTAGACCATGCCGGCGGTCGGCGCGCCGGAACCGGTGACCACAGAGGTACCGACACCGAAAGCATCCACCGGGGAGCCGGCCAGACCGGCGATGGCGAATTCATCCAGATCGGAGGAGACCACAATCCGGGTGTTGTAGGCGCCCAGCGAATCCAGCTGGTCGCGGACCTGGTGGGCCAGCACACCCAGATCACCGGAGTCGATGCGCACCCCGCCGAGTTCTTTGCCGGCCACGGCGATGGCGGTATCGACACCGCGGGTGATGTCGTAGGTGTCGACCAGCAGGGTGGTATCCACCCCGAGGGTGTCGACCTGGGCGCGGAAAGCGGCCTCCTCATTCGGGGAGCCGTCCTCGTGGACGTGCAGCAGCGTCCAGGAGTGGGCGGCGGTGCCGGCCGCCGGAATACCGTAGCGTTTGGCGGCCTCCAGGTTCGAGGTGGAGGTGAAACCGGCCAGATAGGCTGCCCGGGTGGCTGACACGGCCGCATATTCGTGGGTGCGCCGCGACCCCATTTCGATGATCGGCCGGTCACCGGCGGCGGTGACCATGCGGGCCGCCGCCGACGCCACCGCCGAATCGGCGTTGAGAATCGACAGCACCACCGTCTCCAGGATGACGCATTCGGCGAAGCTGCCGCGCACCGTCACAATGGGGGAGTGGGGAAAATAGAGTTCCCCTTCCCGGTAGCCGTCGACCTGCCCGGAGAAACGGTAGTTTCTCAAATACTCCAGGGTGGTCTCGTCGAGGAAATCGAGGGTGGCCAACTGTTCGTCGGTGAACACGAAGTCTTTGATGGCGCGCAGCACCCGGGCGGTACCGGCCACCACGCCGTAGCGGCGTTCATTGGGCAGCCGCCGGGCGAAGACCTCGAAAGCGGTGTCACGGTGGGCGGTGCCGTCCTGCAGGGCGGCCTGCAGCATGGTCAGTTCGTATTTGTCGGTCAAAAGCGCCGAGGAACGGAAGGGCGGAAGTGCGGTGGAGGGGGTGAAAGTCTTGGAATCGGTCACAGGCACCATGCTAGTAGCCCGCCCCCGGCGGCGGCGTCCGCCCGCCCCGGGGCGGACCAACACGCGGTGGCGCGGCGAAAACCGCTAAAATTGACGGGTATGGAAGCGATGAGCAATCCCCCAGCCCCGCTGGCCGAACCCGAAATCATCGAAAGCGATGACGTCGAGGTCGCCACCAGCGAGAACCTGCCCTGGATGTGCATCGTCTGGGATGACCCGGTCAACTTGATGAGTTATGTCACCTACGTGTTCCAGACAATGTTGGGCTACGACAGAAAACACGCCATTGAATTGATGATGCAGGTCCACACCGAAGGGAAGGCGGTGGTGTCCACCGGTGAGAAAGACAAGGTGGAGGGCGACGTGAAAAAACTGCACACCGCCGGCCTGTGGGCCACCATGCAGCAGGCGGGGTAGCCGGGTCCACCCGATTTTTGCCCACCCGACACACACCGTCGCACCCGCCGCCGGTAAAAGGCGGCGGCAGGATGGACCGGCCGCCCCGGTCATCCGGCGGGGATGCTGATTGAACCGAAGGACGAACACGAGCGACATGGATGCGTGGAAACAGAAGAAAAGCCTGATGAAGGGCACCAAATACGTGACAACCCTGTCTCCCATGGAGCGGGAGGTGCTCGGCACGCTGACCTCGACGGTCTCTGAGGCGCTGATCAAACGCTGCCAGTCGGCGCCGAAAGACGAACTCGCGGAGTTGACCGGCATGCCCAGCGGGCACAAAGACGCCCCGGAGGATCCGTCACTGGCCCGGCTGCTGCCCGATTTCGAACGCGCCGGGGACGAGGAATACGAAGGCGACAACCAGCTGCTGCGTTCCCTGCACGAAAATGACATCTGCCGCGGCAAACTGACCAACCTGCAGGTGATCAACCAGGCGCTGGGGCCGACCGGATCCGTCAATGTCGCTGTCGCCCCCGACGAACTGGATGCCTGGGTGCAGGGACTCAATGACCTGCGGCTGTATCTGGCGGCGGGGGAAGTCACCGGCGGACCCGATGCCGAGCAGCAGCGCAGCGAGCTTGTCGCCTGGCTGGCCTACTGCCAGGGCACCCTGGTCGATGCCGCCATGGGGCAGCTTCCCGATGATGTCCACGACGCCGGCCGGCCGGACACCTGAACCGGCGGAAGAAAAGACACCACCCGCCCCTGCCCGGCTCCTGATGCCGGTGCCGGGCAGGACAGAAAAACCACACCCGAAAGCCCCACTGTGACTGTAAGCCGCGACCCCGACAACATCAGCTTCGATGCCAACGGACGCCCCATCGCCCCCTGGCAGGGGGCCGGAACACGGGCGAAAAACCGTATCACGCAGGCGGTGGTGGCCACCCTGGGTTTCCAGGTGCTTATCTGGGTGGTTTTTGCCGCGGAGGTGGTCAGCGGGTTCTCCCTGCTGCGCTACGGGCTGCATCCGCGCAGCCTGACGTGGCTTCCCGGTATCGTGACTTTTCCCTTCCTGCACGCCAACTTCGCCCACATCGCCGGTAACGCCGGTATCGCGGTGGTGCTGGTATTTCTGATCGGCCTGTCCGGCCGCCGGGCGCTGGTGGCTTCCAGCGGGATTATTGTGCTGCTGGGCGGGGTGTTGACCTGGATTATCGGCAGCGGGGTGATCGTCGGTGCCTCTGGCCTGATCTACGGGTGGGTGGCCTATCTGGTGGTGCGCGGATTTTTCAACAAATCCCTGCTGCAGATTCTGGTGGGGATCGGTCTCGGTATCGCCTACGCCGGTATGATCGTGGGCTTTTTCCCGCAGCCGATGATCAGCTGGCAGGCGCACCTGTGCGGCGCGGTCGCCGGGGTGGCCGCCGCCAAACTCACCGCCCCCGACCACTCCGCCGACCCCTCCCCCCGGCCGATTGCCGCGGTGTGAGGGCGCAACAGGAAAAACAGCCCACTGTGCCGTGATGATCCAGTCTGCATCCCCCACCCCCGGCCGCCTTCGGGCGGGCCTCGTTGTGTTGGCCGGGGTTGTTGCCGCCGCGGGCAGCGCCGCCTGCACCGGCCCGGATGACGGGGCGGTGCCGGTGACAGTGACCCGCACCAGCCCGGCCGGGCCCACTGCGGCCGCCGCCGGCACCACCGGCCCGGCGACGACCCGGCCCACAGCCGGTGCGGCCCGGCCCGCCGGCGATGAACTGCTTGCCAGCCGTGCCGCGCAGGGGCTGGCACCCGACGGTCTGCCCGTTGTGCAGGAGCCGGGCCAGGCCACCGCCCGCCCGGCTGCCGCCGACCTGGCCGCGGCCGCGCGGGCGGTCGCCGCCACCGCCCCCGGCAGCCTGGGGGTGGGGCTGGCTGACGGCAGCGGGGTGGCCGCCGCCGGTGACGGGCGGGCCTGGCCGGCCTGGTCGACGTCGAAAATCCCGGTGGCGGTGGCCGCCCTGCGGGACAACCCGCAGCTGGCCCCGGCCATGCGGGCCGCGGTGCGGGTGTCCGACAATGCCGCTGCCGCGCAGCTGTGGTACTCGCTGGGGGATGCCGGCCGGGCCGCTGCCGCGGCCACCGCGGTGCTGCGGCAGGGCGGTGACATGCACACGGTGGTGCCGGAATCGACCACCACCGGTTTTTCCGTGTTCGGGCAAACCCCGTGGACTGCCGCCGACCAGGCGCTGTTCGCCTTCCACCTGCCGTGCCTGGCCGGTTCGGCGCCGGTGGTCGCCGCGATGGGGGAGATCACCCCGGAGCAGGCCTACGGACTCGGGCGTATTCCCGGCGCCCGGTTCAAAGGCGGCTGGGGCCCGGATCCCGCCGGTTACTACACTGTCCGCCAGATGGGTGTTGTCGCCGCCGGGGACGGGGTCATCGGGGTGTCCCTGGTGGCCCGGCCACCGGACGGCACCTACGCCACCGGGCAGATGATGCTCGACCGTGCCGCAGGTGAGCTGACCGGGCAGCTGGCCGCATCCGGGTATGCGGCCCGGGGCCGCTGCAGCTGACACGCCACCCGGAATCTGTGCCGTTTTTTCCGCCAACCGTGAGGATGATCGTTGCCCATGACCGCGCCCACCCCCGAGGCCGCTGCCGCCGACGGCCCGGATGCCCCGATCGGGATTTTCGACTCGGGTGTCGGCGGACTGACGGTCACCCGCGCCCTGGTCGATCAGCTGCCCGGCGAATCACTGATCTATGTCGGCGATACCGCCCACGGGCCCTACGGCCCGCAGGACACGGCGGCGGTGGCCGCCCATTCCCGGGTCATCGCCGACAATCTCATCGCCCGCGGGGTGAAAATGATCGTCATCGCCTGCAACACCGCGACCAGTGCTTTTCTTCTGGAAGCCCGCAGACGCTATCCCGTCCCGGTGGTCGGGGTGATCCGCCCGGCGGTCAGGCGGGCGGTGGCCACCACCAGAAACGGCCGCATCGGGGTGATCGGGACCACCGGCACCATTGACTCCGGGGTGTATCAGAATCTGCTTGAAAACCATCCCGGCATCGACTGCACCGCCACCGCCTGCCCGATGTTCGTCGACTTCGTTGAACGGGGGATTACCTCCGGAAGGCAGATCCTCGGGGTGGCGCAGGGCTATCTGGCCCCCCTGCAGGCCGCCGGGGTGGACACCCTGGTGTTGGGCTGCACCCACTATCCGCTGTTGACCGGGGTGATCCAGCTGGCGATGGGCGACCATGTCACCCTGGTGTCCTCGGCGGAGGAAACCGCCAAAGATGTGCTGAGGATTCTCAACGACACCGACATGCTGGCCTCCACCACCCCCGGGGAGGCGTCCCGGCGCTTCGAATCAACCGGCGACCCGAGGATCTTCGCCCATCTGGCGGGCAGGTTCCTCGGGCCGTCGATCACCTCCGTCAGCCAGCTGCCCGATCCGCTGGCATAGCCGCCCGGAGGGTGTGAAATAACCCACAGCGCCTGCGTGGTGTGTTTCCCCTTCAACTTGCCGGCAATACCGGTGCACCCGCCGTCCGGGACGGTTACATTGGAAGAATGAAGCTTGACATCCTCGGCTGCAGCGGAAGCCTGGCCGCCCCGGGCAATCCCGCCTCCGGCTATCTGTTGCACTCGGCGGGGCACCGTCCGGTGATCATGGATTTCGGCCCCGGGTGTCTGGCGGCCCTGCAGCAGGTGGCTGATCCGTCCACCGCGCACGTGGTTTTTTCCCACCTGCACGCCGACCACTGCATGGATTTCCCCTCCCTGCTGGTGTGGCGGCGCTACCATCCGCAGCAGCCGGCCACGGCAAGGAACACCCTCATCGCCCCGGGGTTTGCCCCCGACCGGCTGGGGCGGCTGTCGGCCGATGAACCCGACGGGGTGGATGATTTCTCCGACACCTTCGATTTTTCCCCCTGGATCCCCGCCGTCAGCCAGCGGGTCGGCGGGCTGACGATCACCCCGCGTCCCGCCGTCCACCCCACCGAGGCCTACTGCCTGCGGGTGGAAGAGCAATCAACCGGGAAGGTGCTGGCCTATTCCGGGGACACCGACTACACCCGCAACTGTGTGGCCGCAGCCCGCGGGGCGGACGTGTTTTTGTGCGAAGCCACCTGGGGGGCAAGCTCGGAAGGGAAAGTCGCCGACATGCATGTCTCCGGCAGGGAAGCGGGCATCATGGCCCGGGAAGCCGGGGTGAAGCATCTGCTGCTGGTGCACATTCCCCCGTGGGTGGATCCCGGCGAGGCGAAAACCGCCGCCGAAAAACAGTTCCCCGGTCCGGTCACCCTGGCTGTGCCCGGCATGAGCCTGACCGTGTGACCGCCCGGGTGCGCTGCGGCACCCGGACGTCGGCGGGGCCAAAGGCTACTGTTTGCGCAAAAACACCACCGCATTGTTGCCGCCGCGGCACTGCCAGTCACCGTGGTCCACATACTGGCAGGACATCTCGTAGTCTTTTTTCGTCACCGGGGAAAACGCGGTGACGGTGCGCAGATCCCCGAATCCGGCCTCCCCCAGCCCACCGGCCGCCCCGGCCACCGCCAGCGCAAACGGGCAGGAGGTGATCTCTGTGACGCGGAAAGCCGTAAAGTCCCCCTCCCGGCCGCAGTCCACGGCACCGGTGGGAACCGACACCCGGGGCCGGGTGTCGGCGTCCCTGTCCGCCGGGGCCGCGGTCGCCGGCGCTGCCGCGGGGGCAGTGCCGTTGTCCGCGCCGCTGTCAGCCTGATCAACGATCGGGTCGCCGTTTTCGTCGACGACGACGGTGCGGGTGGTGGCCGACGGCTGGGCCTCATCGTCGCCGAAATCGAGGAACACCACCGCCGCGACGACCGCAAAAACCGCGGCGGCACCAGCAATGGCCAGCACTATTTTTCCTGCCCCACGGGGCGGGGCGGCCGGTGGCGCAGCCGCCGGTGGCAGGCCCATATCCGGTTCGACCCACCTGGTGCCCGCCGCCCCGGCCGGGGCGGGCACCGGGGCGGGGGTGTCCACCGCGGGGAACACCGCGGTTTCCGACGAATCACCGTCATCGTCCCACTCGTCGGTGAAAGCGGGTGTCTGCGGGGTCTCCAGACCCCAGTTCAGGTCGGCGGCCTTCTTCTTGCCGGGGCCGTTGCTGCTGTCGTTCACGGGTCACTTCCAGATGGCGGGGCGGATGAAACAACCGGGATACCGGTCGGTGGACTCACCTTGGTTTGTGAAAAAACCGGTGCGGCCGCGGGGTTTGTGCGGCGCTGAGAAAAAATCTACACGCTGTGGCCGGCCGGCCCGGTGACCAGCACACCGGTGCCGTGGGGTGGACCCTGGCATGGGGGCTAGTACTGTGGGCGGCATGACCGACACTTTCACACGAGCAGACGGACGCGCCACCAACGAGATGCGGCCGGTAACAATCACCAGGGGATTTACCACCAACCCGGCGGGCAGTGTGCTCGTCGAATTCGGACGCACCCGGGTGATGTGCACCGCCTCCATCGAACAGCGGGTTCCCCGCTTCAAAAAAGACTCCGGCGAAGGCTGGTTGACCGCCGAATACTCGATGCTGCCGTCAGCCACCCACGAACGCATGCCGCGGGAATCAATGCGCGGCAAAGTCAAGGGCCGCACCCACGAAATCTCCCGGCTGATCGGCCGCAGCCTGCGGGCCGCCATCGACCTGGGGCAGCTGGGGGAAAACACCATCGCCATCGACTGTGACGTCCTGCAGGCCGACGGCGGCACCCGCACCGCCTCCATCACCGGCGCCTACGTGGCGCTGGCTGACGCGGTCACCGAACTCAAACGCCGCGGGGTCCTGGCCGGCGAGCCGCTGCTGCCGCCGGTGGCCGCGGTATCGGTGGGCGTCATTGACGGGCACGTGTGCCTGGATCTTCCCTACGAGGAAGACTCCCGGGCCGAGGTGGATTTGAATGTGGTGATGACCGAATCCGGCTCCTTCGTCGAAGTGCAGGGCACCGGCGAACACGGCACCTTCGACCGGGCGCAGCTGAACGCCATGCTCGATTCAGCCGCCGCCGGCTGTGCCGAACTGATCGCCGCCCAGAAAAAAGCCCTGGCCGGTTAAACCCGCCCCCTTTTTTCTTCCCCCGCCCGGGGAAAAGACACCCCGGCGGCCCCCGGGCGGGGGAGGGGACCACGGCACTGGTGCCCCCTACCGGTTCACGGCACCGGGTGAGCCGGGCGCCCCTGCCCGGCGCAGCCCCCGCAACCCGTACACCGGCTGCCGCAGTCTGTGCCCCGGCTGCCGGCCGGGCGGGGTATGTTATCTGCCGATAACGATGACGAACTCCACTAACGCACCCACCGTGCGGAAGGACGTATTCAGCCATGCTGCTGCATGTTGCAAGCCACAACCCGAAAAAACTCGCCGAACTGAACCGGCTGCTTCAGGCAGAGGGCATCACCGGCATTGAACTGGTGTCCTCCGAGGATCTTCTCGGCTACCCGGAGCCGGTCGAGGACGGCCGGACCTTCGCCGACAATGCGCTGATCAAAGCCCGTGCCGGGGCGAAAGCCACCGGCATCACCACCCTGGCCGACGATTCCGGGCTGGCGGTTGACGAGCTGGGCGGCATGCCCGGTGTGCTGTCGGCCCGCTGGTGCGGCCGCCACGGCGATGACGCGAAAAACAATGAGCTGCTGTTGGCCCAGATGGCCGATGTGCCGGTGGGGCGCCGTGGCGCCGAGTTCGTGTCGGTGTGCGCGATTGTCACCCCGGACGGGGAAGAGTGGCTGGAAAAAGGTGTCTGGCGCGGCCGGATCGTGAAAAAACCGGTCGGTGACAACGGCTTCGGCTACGATCCGCTGTTTATCGCCCAAGAAGAAGACGACCGCACCGACGGCACCGACGAGCGGCCCAAAACCTCCGCCGAGATGACCCCGGAGGAAAAAGACTCCCTCTCCCACCGGCACCGCGCCCTGTCCGCCCTGCTGCCGGTACTGAGGGAATTGGCCGACCGCGCTGAACAACAGGGCACCTCCATCACCCAGGAGAAAGCCTCTGCACTGGCCATCGATCTGGCTGGAATCGATGATGATACCGAGGACAACACCGATCCCGCCCCGGCCGGTGACGGGGACAGCCGGGACGAGAAGAAGAAAAAGAAAAACAGGAACAAATAATCCGGGCGGGGCACACACCAGTCCCGCACAATGGGCCGCCACCTCATGTCATCCGCCGGGAGCTGTGCCGGGCCCCGGCCCGTACCGGCTGCGGGCCGGGGAGGGAAGAGAAGTGGCGGTTTTTTGTTTCCCCCGGGCGGTGGTCCGCCCCCGGCAGGTCTGTGCCCGTCGGGAGCTAGTCGGGATCGTGGCCCGGGGTTTTCTGCCCCAGTTCTTCCCGTGTGGCCCGGTCGTCGCTGGTGGTGTGGCGGATCGACAGCCACCGCACGGGGGCGATATTGCGCACCCGGATCCTTTCCTCGGTCAGGGTGTGGGCGCGGACCCGCAGAATATCTTCCATGGTGATCGAGCCGACCACCGTGCCGTCGTCTTTTTTGACCGTGGCAATCGATGCTTCATTGGCCAGCAGCACCTGCATGGCGTCGTTGAGGGTGGCCGACGATTTGATCTCCAGATCCGAGACCGGGAAGTGCTCGAGCTCCATGACCTGGTAGACGGTGGCCGATTCCATCGGGTCGACGGAATATTCCATGGTCACATGCAGCCCGCGGCGGGCCAGCTGCTCGGTGAGGATCGACCGCCGCATCACAATCGCCGACAGCCCCCAGGCGGCAATGGAAGCCACCATCAGCGGGGTGAAGGCAGCCCAGGCGTGGGTGAGTTCCAGGGTGAACACAATGCCGGTCAGCGGTGCCCGCAGCACCCCGCCGGTGACCGCCGCCAAACCGATGACCGCCCAGAAACCGGGGGCCACCTCGGGCAGGAACATCCCGCACACCGCCCCCATGGACGCGCCGATCAAAAACGTCGGGGCCAGCACCGACCCGGAGGTCCCCGACCCCAGCGACAGGCCCCATATGAGCAGCTTGACCACAAACAGCGAGATGATCATCCCGGCGGTGCCCTGTCCCAGCATGATGTCGTGCATGACGTCGTATCCGACACCGAGGGCCTTCGGCTGGATCAGCCCGCCGATACCGATGATCAGCCCGCCCAGCGGCGGCCACCACATCCAGTGGAAGGGAAGCTTGTGGAAGGCATCGTCGGAGCGGTAGATCAGCTGCACCGACAGCCACGCCACACCGACCGCGGCGACCGCGATCACCAGGGCCTCCACATTGACCTTCCAATCCAGCTGCGGCCAGGCGGAGGTATCCACCGGCAGTTTGACCTCCCGCCCCATCAGCGGGCCGCGGGCCACGATCGCGGTCACCACAGCAGAGGTCACCGGCACCAGGGAACGGGGCTTGAATTCGAACAGAAGAATCTCCACCGCCAGCAGAACCGCGGCCAGGGTGGTGTTGAACGTGGCGGCCATCCCGGCCGCCGCCCCGGCCACCAGCAGTGTTTTTCGTTCATTGGCCGACATTTTCAGCATCTGCGCCAATGTCGAACCAACCGCCCCACCGGTCATGATGATCGGGCCTTCCGCACCGAACGGCCCGCCGGTGCCGATGGAGACAGCCGCGGAAAACGGTTTGAGGAACGCAAGTCTCGGCTTGATCACCGATTTGTTGATCAAAATCGCCTGCATCGTCTCCGGCATGCCGTGGCCGCGGATCTGCGGGGAACCGTATCTGGCCAGCACACCGATGACCATCCCACCGGCCACCGGGGCGAAAAGAATCAGCCACCACGGGTGCGGGGAAAAACCGGGGGAAGTCAGATCAGCGGACAAACGCTGGTAGAACACCAGGTTGGTGATCACCCCAATAAGAAACTGCAAAAGCCACGACAACAGTGCGGCGGCGATACCGACCGGGATCGCCAGCACCGCCATGGTGACAATGCGCCAGGAGGTGATGTAGTCACCGGGACGCCGGTCTTGCACCGGACCCAGCGAATACGTGGGTTCATCATGGTAGGGGTAACGCGCACCGGAGGGACTCGAAGGGGCCATGGGTCGGCGGTAATCCTTATCAACTGTAACCGGGCGGCGCCGGCTGGAAGCCGGGCAATATGGCGGCCATGAGCATCCGGTATGCGGTGGGCTGTGCCGGAAAAAGCGGCACCGAAACCCCGGGTGATCATGCGGGGGCCGGTGATCAAATTTTTCCGCATCGACCACGCCACGTGCCAGGTGACGCCACGGTCCCCACATACGACCGGCCGTCGAAGGGACAAAAAGTCCCGGACTTGGTTTCAACCACCGGTGCCGCAGATGTGGAAGGGACAACTACTACAGTTCTACGCCCCACCGATCAGCCGGTGTGCAACAGGGAGGACCCGGCATAAAAAACACCGTGTTGCACCAGGGGTTTTCTGCCCCGGGGCTGTTGTAAAAAACACCAAACCCCGCACACCGGGCGGGTGTGCGGGGGAAGCGGAACACAAAACCGGTGGCCCCGGCAGCGCCGGGGCAGTGCTACAGGTCGAATGCCCGGGTGACTTCCCGGCGCCGTTTGTGCTCTGCGACAAACGACATGAACGGAATCGTGCCGTAGAGCGCGGTGGTCAGCCACACCACCGGCGACCAGCGGGCTTTGGTGCCCAGGTTGAGCACACTGACCAGGTAGATCATGTAGAACAGCCCGTGCAGCTGGCCGATGATCCGGGTCCAGTCGGGCATGTGGATGCCCACCAGGTACTCCAGGATCATGCGGATGGTGAGAATGAGAAGCCACACACCGGTGACCCAGGCGGCCACGGAGAAAAACTTCAGGGCGGTACGCACCCGGGCTTTGCGCTCTTCGGTGGCGCCGGTCGGATAGGTGGTGGTGTCGTCTGTTGTCATGGGTGAAAAGACCTCACGGTTCGTCGGGGTGGAAGGGGGTGGGGTGGATGATTTTTCTCGCTCCAGTCGGCGGACACCGCGTGAGCTTCGGGCATAGACCTTACCCAACGCCGCGCGCCGGGAGGATCCTCACCGCGGTGGCAGCCAACCGGTGGGGTGGTGGTCCTACCGGCCCAGATCATCGCGGATTTCACCGCGGCCGCGTCTGGGGGTGTTGATCCGGTTAAATGTCTCAATGTCGATGCTGGGGCGTTCCGGCAGGAAATCCTCGTCGATTTCGGTGAAATTTCCTTTCGCCTCCTCCTCGAGACGTTTCCGGGTTTCCGGGGAAACACCGGTTTCGGCAACCTCGTCTTCGTACTCGCCGAACTTTTTGAAGGCGTAGATGAAAAACAGGCCGAAACACGGCCACTGCAGCGCATAGCCCAGATTCTGGAATGAACCGCCCTCCGACTGCCAGCGGGTCCACTGCCACCAGGCCAGAAACATGGTGGTGACAACCAGCACAACCAGCAGAATCAGCCGGGCGATGCGTACCCGCAGCGGCTTGCGCCGCCTGCCTGTGTCGGCCGCGTTATCCGGGTGATTGTCCATGCCCACCACTGTAGCGGGCGGATCCGCCGCAGCGTAAAAAAATACCCGCCCGCCGCTCACCTCCACAAGCAACCGGCGGCAGGGCATCCGGTCACAGCGGTTTCGCCAAGCGGGGCGAACAGGTGATAGGTTGGTCATGCCGAAGCGGAGTCTCGGCTGGGATTCCATCACCTGCCAGGGGGATGCAAAACAGCTGCTTCGCAGGCATGCGCGCCCGTGGCGGAATTGGTAGACGCGCTGGATTTAGGTTCCAGTGCCTTCAGGCGTGGGAGTTCAAGTCTCCCCGGGCGCACCACACCGGCTGTCCGCACCGGCCATCCACGTTAGCTGTCACCTGCCTCACCTCCACCTTCCCGACCATCGGCGGTGGGGGTGTGCGCCGGGTGACGCTGCAGCTGACTGCGGCAGGGCACAGGCGGTGCGGTGCCAGTCGGTTGTATGCCGCGGGGGATGGTGCGTGCCGGTGCCCACCTGCCGTGGGCAGGCCCCGGCAGGTGTTGTGCGGGGGCATGTGGGAATGGGCGCACTGATCCGATACCATGAGGGGCAGTGACACGGTGCCGGGCTTGTTTTGTCCCCCGGCAGCAGGCCCTTGATCAACCGCAGTAGGTTGTGGTGGGCCGCGATGCCGGCAGGGCCTGCACCGCGACGATTCCTGCGACATCTTCCAGCGCAATCGGGTGTGTTCCAACCGGTGCGCGGCCGGCGGGACCGACTACACGGATACTTTTAAAGAAAAGGCTAAAGACATGGCACGAGACATCAACGACATCGAGCGTGACATTGCGCGCACCCGCCGCCAGCTGGCCGGGACCCTGGATGAACTCGCCGATCGCACCCAGCCGAAAAAACTGGTTGATGACGCGAAAAAAGACGTGACCGGAAAACTTCAGGATCCCACCGTGCAGAAAGTACTGGCCGGGGTTGCCGGGGCCGTTGCCCTCCTGGTGGTTATCGGCGTGGCCCGTTCGCGGCGCAAGAACAAGGATTTGCGCGAAATCCGCAGGATTCTCGCCGAGCGCGGCTAGAACAACCCGCACCCGCATCACTTATTCCGCCCCGGGCACGTTGTGTCCGGGGCGGAAGTGTTTTCACCCGCCGGACACGGCCCGGCGGGCGGGTGTGTTGTCTAGGCGCCGACGATAACCGCCCCGGCTGCCGCCATCTCTTCCAGGGCGGCTGCACCTGAGTCCTCGGCCACCGGGGAACACAGCGGCTGGAGGACCCGGACTGAAAAACCTTCCTTGATGGCATCCAGAACCGTGGCGCGGACACAGTAGTCGGTGGCGATGCCGACCACATCGATATCGGTGATGCCCGTCTGCCGCAGCCAGTCGGCCAGCCCCTGATCCTCGAGGTCGGATTTGTGGCCCTCGAAACCGGAATAGGCCGCCGAATACTCGCCTTTGCGGAAAACCGCGTCAAGCTTGTTCTCGCGGATCGCGGAGTGAAATGCGGCCCCACCGGTACCCACCACACAGTGCACCGGCCAGGAGTGCACGAAATCGGGGTTGTCACTGAAATGGTCACCGGGATCGATGTGCCAGTCGGCGGTGGCCACCTGGACGGCATAGTCAGCGGCGTGGCTTACCTGCCGGGCGCCGATCAGCTCGGCAACATGGTTTCCCTGGGCGGTCGCCAGCGACCCGCCCGGGCAGAAATCGTTTTGGACGTCAACTATGACAAAAGCCCTCATCAGTGGTGGTCTCCTTGGTGGACAGAACTCGGCGGCAGGACACACGGCAACCATCCGGCACGGCAAGAAACTGCGGTGTCGGGGAAAGGCAACCAGGTTACGCCTTCCACTCACCGCCCCGGTGTGCGTTACCCGATAGTGTAGGCGTGTCGGCGCGGCGGCGGGGCAACGCGAAAACCCCGCCGCCGGAACATCGGTTCCGGCGACGGGGTCATCATCTGTTGTGCGCCATCAGGGACTCGAACCCCGAACCCGCTGATTAAGAGTCAGCTGCTCTGCCAGTTGAGCTAATGGCGCCTGAAGCTTCCGAGATGTTTCTCAACTGCTCGTCGGCAACGAAGCAAAATATTACAAGTGCCATCGTATGTTTGTAAAATCAGCAGGTCACAGTGTTTTTTTAAGGGGTATGTCCGGGGAAGTGAACCAACTGGTTCCAAAAAGGTCTCAATGTGATTTCAACTTCTAACCCATGGGCTGATCCGGGTAACGTTGTGCACGCTGTCCCGATGGTTGCGGTGTGGGGTTATCGTTAATGACCGCGCCCCGGCTCCCGCGCGCAGGAATCTGTGACGGGGGAGCATATGATCTTGTACCCGACTTTATTTTCTTTACGGAGAACCATGACCTTTTCAGCTGGACTCCGCCGCCGGTTGGTGGCGCTCGGCATAGCGGCCGCCGCGACGGTGACGGCGGTGACAGGGTGCTCATCCACTGACGCCGCACAGCAGACTGTTGCCGAGACTGCGGCTGAAACGACCACTTCCGCCGTGTCGGCGACAACGACATCGAAGCCGTTGCCCGCGGTCGCTTCTGTCAAAGACGGGACTAAGAACTACAACCCGACTGAGCCGGTGACGGTCAAAGCCGTCGAGGGAACCTTCACCGACATCCAGATGACCAACCAGGACGGTAAAGTCGTCGAGTCGACGCTCAGCGAAGACAAAAAGACATGGACCACCGCCGAGGTGCTGGGCTACTACCGGACCTACACCATCAAGGCGACGACCTCCAACGGTGCGACCATGACGACGGTGTTTTCCACCATCGAACCTGACTCGATCACCGATGTGGCGCTCAGCCCCCTGGACGGCTCAGTTGTCGGCGTCGGACAGGTGCTGTCTTTCCGCTTCGGGCAGTCGATTGCCGACCGCAAGGCGGCCCAGGACGCCATCACCATTACCACCGAACCCCATGTTGACGGTGCTTTTTACTGGCTGAATGACTATCTGGTGCGGTGGCGCGGGGAAGAGTTCTTCCAACCCGGCACCAAGATTGACGTCAACGTTGACCTGTACGGCAAAAACCTCGGCGGCGGGGTGTGGGGCAACCGCGACAACTCCGCTTCGTTCACCATCGGCGACAAGGTGGTCTCCGTCGCCGACAGCAACAGCAAAACGGTGACGGTGTACAGAAATGACGAAGCGATCCGCACCATCCCGATTTCGATGGGCATGCCGGAATTCCCGACCCCCAACGGCACCTATGTTGTCGGCGACCAGTACGACGAGCTGGTCATGGATTCCTCGACCTTCGGTCTGCCGGTGGATGACCCGCAGGGATACCGGACCAAAGTCCAGTACGCCACCCAGATGTCCTGGTCCGGTATCTACGTCCATGCGGCCCCCTGGTCGGTGTGGGCGCAGGGATCGCAGGATGTCTCCCATGGCTGCCTGAACATGTCGACGGCGAACGCCAAATGGTTCATGGATCAGGCAAAACGCGGCGATGTGGTGATCGTGAAGAACACCAACGGCGGCGTGCTGTCGGGTTATGACGGCCTGGGGGATTGGAATATCCCCTGGGAGGAGTGGTCCAAGGGCAATCTTTACACCGGTGCCGGAGCAGCCTCCGCACCCGCAACCAGTGAAATAACCACTTCTTCAGCAACCACCGCCACTGCTGCGTCACCAACGCACACATCCACCAGCAGTGAACCCAGCCCGGTTGGGGAATCCGCAACATCTTCGGGGACAACCACCGCAAACCGGGAAAGCTAGGCTTGCCGCCGACCGCGGTTTTCCCGCCCCGGCCACAACAACCACGCAAGGCC
>NZ_JAFLEQ010000008.1:604720-612066 GCF_017307055.1 Corynebacterium mendelii
GCGGGGCCTTGGGCCTGCTGGGGGAGGGCGAAGCGTGGAAACTCGGGGCTTTTTCAAGTGCTGCGGGTTCCACTCCCGATGGTTTTCCGCCTGGTCACTGTGGTGGGACGGGAAAAGGAAAACACCCTGCGACCGGTTGGTCGCAGGGTGTTTTCAATGATATTGGGGTGGCTGACGGGGATCGAACCCGCGACACCCAGGATCACAACCTGGTGCTCTACCAGCTGAACTACAGCCACCATTGCCCACCTGCTGTGAGAACCGTAACCGGCTCGCAGGCAGCGCAACATATAGTAACCCACAGGTGCAGGGAAATAAAAAACGGGTCTCTTATCGCTGCTCAGCCAGGGGGTTCACGATTGGTTGAAGTTCGGTTGTCCTTCCAGCAGCGGTGCAAAACGGTTGATCGACTCGGTGGTGGCCCGTTCGATTCCGTCGGGGGATAGGCCTTGCTCCGGGAGGAACACGCTGCGGCGGTAGTAGTCGAGCTCCCGGATCGATTCGATGATGTCTGCCAAGGCCCGGTGCGCCATGCCTTTGCCCGGCTGCCCGTAGTAGGCCTTCGGATACCACCGGCGGGTGAGTTCCTTGATCGAACTGACGTCGATCATGCGGTAGTGCAGGACGCTGTTGAGTTTTTTCATGTGCGCCTTGATGAACGCCCTGTCGGTGGCGATGGAATTGCCGGCCAGAGGGGGAAGATGTTCGTCGGGGCAGTGGGAGCGGATCATGTCGACCACAATGTCTTCGGCTTCCGCCAGAGAGACCGTGGAGGCTTTGATCTCGTCGATCAGCCCGGAGGTGGTGTGCATGTCGGTGACGAAGTCGTTCATGCGGGAGAGCTCTTCATCGGTGGCGTGCACCACCAGATCAACTCCCTCGCCGAGGACGTTCAAGTGGGCGTCGGTGACAAGGGCCGCAATTTCGACAATGACGTGGGTGTCGGGATCGAGGCCGGTCATCTCCAAATCAATCCACACCAGCCGGTCATGGGCGCGGCTGAGTGAATCGTCGGAGGGGGCGGCGGTACCGGAATCTGAAGGGAAGCTCACGGGTTTGGACATAGCTTTCGGGATCGGTCCCGGGTGATCGGCAACAACAGCTCTGGTGAGTGTGCGTGCCTGTTGTGTGGTCACCCGGGAGGTGGGATAAATGGTGCTCCGGCAATCGCCGGGCGCAAGTCACCGCGGCTGCTGGGAGTTGTGCGGGGTTTAGTTTGACTGGTTGGTTAAGCCATCTTGCTGTAAAACCAGCCTGCGACCGGGGAGATCACACCGGTTGGCGCGAATTGGGAAACAAAGTCCATGGTTTTGCCCAGCGGGCCGGGAACCACCCGCCGTTTGTTGCTTGCCATGGCTTCCAGGGTCTGCCGGGAACAGGTCTCGTATGTCGTCCACAGCCAACCGGGGACTACTTTGTCGACGATTGACAGCTCCTCTTCCGGCTTGGCGGCCTCACGAACCGGGCCGGGAGCCAGCAGGGTGCAGGTCACCCCGGTGCCTTTGAGCTCATAGTGCAACGCTTCCGTAAAGGCGTTCACCCCGGCTTTGGTGAACACATAGGTGGCGTTGTTTGGGATCGGCATATTGCCGGCCGCGGAACCAACGTTGAGAATGCAGCCGGATTGGCGCTCGAGCATCCCCGGCAGGACAGCGTGGGTGAGTTCGAATACTGCCGTGGCATTGAGGGAGAACTGTTTTTCCTCGTAGTCCCAATCCTGGTCCTTGAAGGGGCCGAAGGAGGCGATTCCCGCGGAGTTGATGATGATTGACACCGGTATCTGTTCCAATTCGGTGATCAATTCCGCCCGTTGTCTTGCATCGGCCAGATCGCAGGGGCGCACATCGACGGTGACACGGTAGCGGTCGGTGAGTTCAGCGGCGAATTTCTCGAGAACTTCCTTCCGTCGGGCGACCAGCAGCAGATTATGTCCGAGCCGGGCGAGGTCGCGGGCCATGGCCATGCCGATGCCCTGGCTGGCTCCGGTCACAACGGCACGGGCATCGGGTAAGGGGGCGGGGAGGGACAAAACCGTTCCTTTCGGATGGGGTCAACGAAATGGCGCACACAAAACCGGAGTCCCGTCGATACAACAGATCAACCAGCGCAGCGGCCCAAAAACCACTGTACTTCAGCCCCGGGGAGGGGCACCCGAAAATGGTTGATGGCGGCAGCGTAGCCAGGCATAGTGTCTGAACTCACAACCGTGCTGAAGTGTTGCTCTATTAACAGTCTGAATTTTATCCCGGCCTCATCCTTTTCCTGCCAAATTAACCTAAGGTAAGGATTAACTAAGCTTCACAAAAGGGCTGTCTTGCTGCGGGAAAAGGAGAGATCCATCCTGTGGTGGGTTACGGCCTTGGATTACCGTCCCACCCGGTAGCAGAGGCTCAAATTTGTTTGAATTGTTAGGTCCGGGTTTGTTGCGCGAGGGTGGCGGGGTACTTCCAGTGAAAAGCGCTCGCGGGTGCCGGATCTTTTGATAAAGTCCGCTCTACCCGCCGGATACAGGAATGTAACGTCCGGCAGGTCCATGTAGATACTTGGGATAGGACCGTGAACCTACCCAGGACGGACCTTTCCCGGTACCGCACGCCAGCGGAACAGCCCGATACACAGGCTGCCGGGGAAAAAGTCGCAAAAACCCCGATCTTTTTAAGGATTTTCATGAAGCTGAAGAATAAAGCCATCGCCGCCGCCCTCGTTGTCGCAATGCCGATGGCCATGATCACCCCCGCAAATGCTGCGGACGCCGACAAGAACGGTTCCTCCAGCATGTCCGGGACCGCTAAAAAGGACTCCGACAACAGCGCGTTCAGCAAGCTCGCTGAGCAGATCCGTGAGCTGAAGGGCACCAAAGACAAGCCGGGCGATTGCTCCAACGGCGTGACCATCAAGGTCAACGCCGGGGCTAAGGAAGGCGAAAAGAAGACCTGGCTGACCATCGAAGCTGCTGCCGGGGCCGCCAATCCTGAGAAATGCGCCGAAGCAATCGAGGCCCTCGATTATGATTCCCTCCTCAAGGACGTCGATTTCGACGCTCTGAAGGCTGAGGGTATGAAGGACAAGCTGGATGCCATTGCCAAGGGCGAGGATCAGTCCAAGGCTGAAGAAACCGACATCTTGGGCAAGATCAAGGAAGCTCTCGGCTCCTCCGACAAGAAGGACGGCGACAAGGGTTCCTCCGCCAAGCTGGGTTCCTCTGACAAGGACAAGGCTGACAAGAAGGACGGCGAAACCACCGAGGGTGAAACCGCTGAGGGCGAAACCGCTGAGGGTGAAGCCGCTGAGGGTGAAGCCGCTGAGGGCAACACCACTACCGAAGACGGCAACAAAGACGACACCCTGAAGAAAGTCGGCATTGCTGTTGGCGTTATCGCTCTCCTGGCCGGTATTTACTACGCTGTGACCAACTTCCTGCCCACCATGATGCCGAAGCCCGCTGCTCCGGCCCCGGCCCCGGCCCCGGCTCCGGCCCCGGCCCCGGCTCCGGTCAAGGGCATCGCCAAGTAATCACTGTGTTGTAAGACACTAACGATTACCGGGTGGTAATACCCCCTGTTTCCGGCCCAACAAAAAGTCGGTAGCAGGACGAAAATCGCTCAAATGTCGGCCCCCTTCAACCCACTTCGTGTGGTTGGAAGGGGGCCGACGTTTTTTCATGTTCACATCACCCGGGCGCGCATGGAATATCAAGTTGGAGCTACACCAGGCGCACCCGAAACATTTCTGCGGCAAAACTCGCCCGACACAGCTCACACTGACGACAGCGGCACGGCTTAAACAAAAAGCCCTCTACCAGCTGGAAGAGCTGGCAAAGGGCTTGCTGAAAAAGCGCCCCCGGTAGGATTCGAACCCACGACCAACCGGGTAGAAACCGGATGCTCTAATCCACTGAGCTACGGGGGCAATGGTGGTCACCGGTGGTCCGGTTGCACCGCAGGAAATGTTACATCATGGTCGCCCGGGTTTCACAACAAGCCGGATCTTCGGCCTGATCGGCGACGGTGACGCCAGCCGGTCAGTGGGGCTGTGTTATTGGTGGCCGACATCGGCGGCTACCCTTGGGGCCATGTCGAAGACCCCTGACCAGTTGCAGGATGCTGCCCCGGGTTCGCCTGGCAACAGCCAGTTGGTGCACCCTCGTCAGCGGCCCCGTGGCTCCGGCGTGTTGATGGTGCTGTTTTTTCTGGCGGCCGGTGCCGTCGGTGCAGCAATCTCCTACGGATTTCTCGCCGAGTCACTCCAGGCTTTGGGCATTTCCGATCCTGGCATAGTGACCACCGCCGGGTTGCCGTTCATCCGTTCCGGTGCGTTGATGATGGCGGCGCTGTCGGGTGGATCTTTTCTTTTCAGTTCCTTTCTGACTCCGCCGAAAGATGCCGACAAAGTCGATCTTCTTCACGCCAGGCTTGATGTGGACGGCACGCTCGCGGCCCGCACCGGGGCAATAGCGGCCGCAGTCTACGGACTGTGTGCGATGCTGCTGGTCCCCTTGTACCTGTCTGATGTGTCGGGCGAACCGCTGTTTGAAACCATCAAGCTGAGAAACTGGCCGGTCGCCATCGAGCAGGTGTCGACATCGCTGGCGTTTTTCGCCGTCGGCCTCATAGCTTTTGCCACCGCGATTGGGGCAGTGTTGTCCAACCGCTGGTGTTTCCAGCCGCTGGCCTTGTTCGGAGCTATCTGCGGGATTATTCCGCTGGGCCTGGAAGGGCACTCCGCGGCCGGTGGCGACCACGACTACGGCACCAACTCCTATTTGTGGCACCTGCTGTTTTTCGTGTTCTGGGTCGGTGGGCTTATGGCGCTGATCCAACACGGTCGCAGACGTGGCACCCATATGGCGCTGGCCGTCCGCCGCTATTCCTCCCTGGCCCTGTGGTCCACCATCGGCATGGCGATCTCCGGGGTGATCAATGCTGCCATCCGGATCCCGTGGGACGGCTGGTTTTCCTCCGGCTACGGCTGGCTGATGTTCGCCAAAGCCTGCGGGATTGTTGTGCTGGCGCTATTTGGTTTCTGGCACCGCACAGCCACTCTGCCCAAGATCGAGGCAGACGAGAAAAACGACCGGTACTTTCGTCGGGTGGCCATCGGTGAAGTGTTGGTGATGTGCGCTGTAGTCGGGGTGGCGATCTCACTGTCGCGGACCCCGCCGCCCCCGCCGATCGTCGCAGACATCAACACCATGGACATCCAGCTCGGCTACAAGCTTTACAAGGAGCCGACATTCTGGAATGTGTGGACGATGTGGCGTTTCGATATCGCCTTCGGCACGATCGCCGTATTGCTCGCTTTCGCCTACCTGTGGGGTGTGCTGCGGCTGAAAGCCCGCGGTGAGAAGTGGCCGTGGCAGTTGACCGCCTGGTTCATCTCCGGGTGTGTGTTGCTGGGGCTGACCATGTGCTCCGGGATCGGCATGAACATTCCCGCCACTTTCTCCATGCACATGATCGGGCACATGATCCTCACCATGGGAGTTCCCCCGCTGTGGGTGCTGGGGGCGCCGTTCACCCTGTGGGACCGGGCCATAAGGCCGGGGCCGCCGGGAATTCCGGGGCCGCGGGAATGGCTGCGGGTATTCACCGACAACCCGCTGCTGCGCTGGCAGATGCAGCCCTACATCAACTCTGTCCAGTTTGTGGTGCTGTTCTATCTTTTGTACCTCACCCCGCTCTACGACTTCATTGTGTGGGAGCACGCCGGCCACCTGGGCATGAACATCGTGTTTTTGTGGTCCGGCTACATCTACTACTGGGAACTGATCGGCCAGGATCCGAAACCGGTGGAACGCAGCGCCATGTCGCGCGGGGCGTGGCTGATTTTCTCGATGCCCTTCCACTTGTTCTTCGGTATCACCCTGATCCACACCGGGCACATCATGGCCGAGAGCTTCTACTCCAACCTGGGGCTTCCCTGGGATGTTGACCTGGCTTGGGACCAGGCCGTCGGCGGCGGTATCGCCTGGGCTTCGGGACAGTTCCCGCTGGTGATTGTTTTCGGTGTGGTCTTCTGGGAGTGGTACCGGGAAGACCGCAGGGAACAGAAAAACTACGACGAGTACGCCGACGCCACCGGGGATGCCGACATGGAGGAATACAACCGCATGCTGGCCCGGCTATCCGGCAGTGACCACAGCGGCGGCGAGGACATTGAATCCTACTTCCACAAGGAGCTGACACCGGGGCCGAAAAAGAAGCACCGCGCGGGTTCCTTCTTCCGTGTCGACGGTGCACCACCGGTGTCCGGAACCGAAATCGACCGGCCGATTCCCGGTGTTCCCCCCATCCCGCCGGGTGGGAAAAAATTCACCGATCTCACCCCTGAGGAATACGCCGAATGGGAACGCCAGCAGCACGGTGGCCGCCGTGGCCGCGAATAGGGTCGGCGCACAAGCTGACCGAGTGCTGCGGCAGGCGTGGTGATTGTGGGGCAGGAGCTGGTCGGTTCCCTGGTGTATCGGCGCCTCACCGGTGGGCCGCGGGCACATGCCGGTGTGTGCCCGCATCGTGGTGGGGGTGGGGCTGTCATTGTGGGCCTGCGGTAACCGCCCGGGTACTGGTCTGTCACGCCCGGTGGGGCCGGTGTCTGTGGATAACGGACGCGCCGGACAGTTACTAACAAGCACATGTGCTGTCATGTGTTGCGGTGGACCGATCCGCGGTGACATGGGGGTGCAGCCGCGACAACCACACAGTCACCGGTTCCCGCCGCATCTGATGCGACCATCGCATCCACCGGCTGCTGCACCCCGCGGCTTGTTGGGCAACCGTCAAGGAGTATCACCATGCGCACACCCCCAGTCACCCTGATCGGAAATCTTGGCACGGATCCGGTCTACCACCAGTTCAGCGCCGATAACGGCGTCTGTAAATTCCGCCTGTGCTCGAACTACAGCTACAAAGATGCCAACGGCAACTGGTCCGAGGGCAACAACCTGTTCATCTCGGTCGACTGTTTCGGCAAGCTGGCCGAAAACGCCCGCCGGTCGCTTGTCAAAGGAATGTCGGTGATTGTCAGCGGAAAGCTGACCAGCAGCGAATGGAAGGATGCGGAAGGAAACTCCCGTTCCCAGATCATTGTCAAAGCCGAACACATCGGCGCTGATCTGGCCCGCTACCTGACCAACAGCGTCTGTCCCGGCCAGACAGTCAAGGAAGCCGTCCCCGGGGAGACTCCCGCCGCCGACACTGACCGCAGTTGGGTTGACACCTCCAGCTACCGCCCGGATGAGGCGGCTAGCGGGGAAGACTCCGACACAACCCCGCCGTTCTAGGTATCCCGGTGCTTGCCGGCGGCCAGTCGGCAATCGCCGGTCACCACCTGAATCGCCAAACCCCGCA
>NZ_JAFLEQ010000008.1:612125-661531 GCF_017307055.1 Corynebacterium mendelii
TGGTGTGCGGCTTTTGCTGTTTCTTTTTTGTTTCGGCTCCCCGGGCGGGGATGACAACCAGCGGGCCGCTCCGGCGGGAAAGCTGCGGGTGGGTTCGGCCCTTTTGTCATGTACCCTTTGCAGGGGATCACCCCATGCCGGTCCAGAATCGGCCGGCTAGCGTGATCCGGGCTTTCATGAAGGCTTGACACAAAAAACAGACAGTTTCCTACGTTTACGACAGCAAGGCAGGACCATACCCATGGGCGAGTTCATTTACACCATGAAAAACGTGCGGAAGGCGCACGGTGACAAGGTCATTTTGGACAACGTCACCATGATGTTTTACCCGGGCGCGAAAATCGGCGTCGTCGGCCCCAACGGTGCCGGCAAGTCGTCGATTCTGAAAATCATGGCGGGCATCGACCAGCCGAGCAACGGTGAAGCATTCATCGATCCCGGTAAAACCGTCGGTATCCTGCTGCAGGAACCGCCGCTGAACGAAGACAAAACGGTACGGGAAAACGTCGAGGAGGGACTCGGCGAAATCTTCCAGAAAAAGCAGCGCTACGAGCAGATTGCCGAGCAGATGGCCACCGATTACTCCGATGAGCTGATGGAGGAATTCGGCAAGCTGCAGGACGAGCTCGACCATGCCGACGCCTGGGAGATTGACTCGAAAATCGAGCAGGCCCTCGATGCGCTGCGCTGCCCGCCCGGCGATGAAGCCGTCACCCACCTCTCCGGTGGCGAACGCCGCCGCGTGGCCCTGGCCAAACTGCTGCTGTCGGAGCCGGATCTGCTGCTTCTGGACGAGCCGACCAACCACCTGGACGCCGAATCCGTGCTGTGGCTCGAGCAGCACCTGGCCAAATACCCCGGTGCGGTGCTGGCCGTCACCCACGACCGCTACTTCCTCGACCACGTCGCCCAGTGGATCTGTGAGGTCGACCGCGGCAAGCTCTACCCCTACGAGGGCAACTACTCCACCTACCTGGACACCAAAGCCAAGCGTCTGGAAGTCGCCGGCAAAAAGGACCAGAAGCTGCAGAAGCGCCTGAAGGAAGAACTTGCCTGGGTGCGTTCCGGGGCCAAGGCCCGGCAGGCGAAAAATAAAGCCCGTCTTGACCGCTACGAGGAGATGGCCGCCGAAGCCGAGAAATACAAGAAACTCGATTTCGAGGAAATCCAGATTCCGACCCCGCCGCGGTTGGGTGCCCAGGTCGTCGAGGTGGAAAACCTGGTCAAGGGTTTCGACGGCCGGACGCTGATCAAGGATTTGAGTTTCACCCTGCCGCGCAACGGCATTGTCGGTGTCATCGGCCCCAACGGTGTCGGCAAGTCGACGCTGTTCAAAACCATTGTCGGCCTGGAACAGCCCGATGACGGTGTGGTGAAAGTCGGCTCGACGGTCAAGCTCAGCTACGTCGACCAGAACCGGGAGAACATCGACGGCGAGAAAACCGTGTGGGAGGTCGTCTCCGACGGGCTGGACCATATTGTGGTCGGCCAGAACGAGATGCCCTCGCGCGCCTACCTTTCGGCTTTCGGTTTCAAAGGCCCGGACCAGCAGAAACCCGCCAAAGTTCTCTCCGGCGGTGAGCGTAACCGGCTGAACCTGGCGCTGACGCTGAAGCAGGGCGGAAACCTGATCCTGCTCGACGAGCCGACCAACGACCTGGACGTGGAAACCCTGTCCAGCCTGGAAAATGCCCTGCAGCAGTTCCCCGGTTGCGCTGTGGTCATCTCCCACGACCGGTGGTTCCTTGACCGCACCTGCACGCACATTCTCGCCTGGGAGGGCAACGTCGCTGAGGGCCAGTGGTTCTGGTTCGAAGGAAACTTCGAGGAATATGAAAAGAACAAGGTTGAGCGCCTCGGTGCGGAAGCCGCCCGCCCGTCCCGGGTCACCCACCGGAAGCTGACCCGCCCTTAAAAACCCCGTTTTCAGACACACCGATTTTTTCCGCCCCGCCCTGCCCGTGCTTGTCGTCGCACCACCGGCAGGGCGGGGTGCTGCTGTTGTACCGCCAGACCTGTGGATTGTGGTGGCCGGGTACGCCTCCCCGCTTTGTCCACCTGTGGCGGCATAAGCCGGGACGGCCCGTGTTATTTGCGGCTGTGAGCCTGACACGCTCATGTTGGTTCCGGCACCGCCGACGGGGTAGAACTGTGGCATGTCCTGCCCCGCCTGTGACTGTCGGGGTAGTTTGGATATTCAACCGCCACGATTTGAAAGGGCTTAGATGGATTCCTCATCCGGGGCCACCCACCTGCACACCACCGAAGTCCACGTCAGGTGGTCGGATTTCGACAGATTCGGGCATTTGAACAACGCCGCCTACATTGAGCTGGCGCAGGAAGCGCGCAATATTTTCGCCGTGGAGGAATTCATCGGCCGGGGCCTGGACGTTCCGGCCGTGTTCATCCGCTCGCTGGAAGTCGAGTATTTCAAACCGATCCTTCCCGACACCACCAGCGTGGTGGTCAAGACCTCGGTCACCCATGTGGGCCGCACCTCGTTTACCACCACCCAGGAGATTCTCGACCGGGAAGGCCGGGAATGCTGTGTGGTCAAATGCGTGCAGATCGCCGTTGATCTGGCGACCTCCAGCCCGCGGGAGATCACTTCCTCGGAGATGAAAATTCTCACCCAGGGCCGGTTCGACGGCAGCCAGACGGTGGCCACCCGCGACAGCGACGGCACCCCCTAGTGTGCCCGGTCCGTTGTCCCCATCCGCCAGCGGGTTTTTAAAACAATGGGACAACGGAAAAAGCCGCCCCGGCACCGCCGGGATACCGCAGCCGGAGTGCCGGGAACACCGAGCCGGCACGTGAACACACAAAGGGGCGTGATTTTCCACCCATGACTACTGATCACCTGGCCATCAGCGATGGCGTTCCGGGCCTTGTCGCCCTGCTGCAGCGGGCCGCGTCAATCAACCCCATGTCGGTTGCGCGGGTGGTTGCCACCGACCGGACCCGCAACCCGGCCGATACCCCGCAGCCGCTGGATGTGTTTGTCACCACCCCGTTTCAGGTTCTGGTCTCCCGGCGGGTCACCGGAACCATCAGCCGGGACGGTGCGGTGTGTGCGGTGGCGCAGTTGGCCGACAAACTCGGTGACACCGGTGCCGACGGTTCGGTTCGGATGGACCTTGACAGCTGTGACGCCAGTTGGCCGGGGGCGGTGCCGCGGCCTGCCGTCTGGCAGGAAATCGATACCCTTCCCGCCAGTGTGGTCGCCGACCTGTCGCAGCAGGGCAAAAACCTGGCCCGGCAGTTTTCCGGCCCGATGGGCCCGCCGGCGTCACTGATGGACCAGAATGTGCTGACCGTGACCGGAAACGGGCAGACCACCGCCATCCCGATGCGCATGATTTTCGCACTGACCAATTTCGGGCTGATCCCCGGCAACGGGGCGGCGGTGAGCATTCCCCGGCATATCCGGGTCGCCACCGCCGGATCCTGGCAGCGTATTGATGCCGCTTTCGGCTCCGCCTACCGCACCAGCGCACCCGGGGTGCTGAGCCTGCTGACGTGACGGCAGGTTGAGTGCCGGTTGTCCTGGTGCGGCGGGTTGGGCACAAAAACAACCCCGCACCCCCACCGGGGACAGTCCGGGTGGCGGGGATGCGGGGGAAAATAAGCGGCGGCGGTGTTCCTAGCTGCCGGTGCCCGGGTTGATGCCGATACCGTTCGGGTAGGGGGTTTTGATCCCGGCTTTCGCCAGGGCGGGAATGATGCGGGTGAGCAGCTGGCGCTGGATGTACCACTGCTGGCCGGGGATGACCTTCAACCGGACCCGGATGGTCATGTGGTCCGGCTTCATGTCGGCTACCCCGTCCATCGTCGGCTCCTCGTCAAGCACATACTCGCTGAGCAGATCGCTGGCGGCCACCTGCTTGACCGTGGCCAGAATGACCTCTTCGGCGGCGTCGACATCGTTGTTCAGGCTGATCGGCACATCCAGACGGGCGGTGGCGAAACCCTTGGTGGAGTTGCCGACGGTGGTGATCTGTCCGTTGCGGACATACCACAGGTTGCCGTCGACATCCCGCAGTGTGGTGATCCGCAGGGAGACGTTTTCGACGGTGCCGGAAATATCGCCGACCTGAATCCAGTCGCCGACACCGTACTGGTCCTCGATGAGCATGAAAATACCGGTGATGAAGTCCTGCACCAGGGACTTGGCGCCGAAACCGATGGCCAGACCAAGAACACCGGCGCTGGCCAGAATCGGCCTCACTTCAATACCGAACTCGGAGAGAACACCGATAAATGCCCAACCCCAGATGAGAATCGCCAGGGTGGAACGGGCAACCGCGGACAAGGTGTTGATCCGTGATTCGCGCCGCATCCGGTCGGCGGCAACTTCTTTCGGCAGTGGGGCTTCGCTTGCGGTGTGGGGGGAGAGTTTTTTCGGATCCCGGTTCAACTGGTGGCGGGCGATCCGTTTGATCACAATCGAGGCAATCGACTGCAAAACAATCGCGATCACCACGATCACGGCGACACTGATGGTGTGGCTGACCGCGTTGCTGGTGAACTGCTCGGGTTGGAACACGGGGGTGGATACTGTCGTGGCGGGGGCTGCTAGTTCAATCATCGCCATGCCAGGGTACACAGTCACCACAGGTTGGACAATCAACGGAACAATCGCGGAAAAGCGGGGGAATTTCCTGTTCCCTCCACCGCGTGGGACCACAGGGCTGCAGTTCCGGATCCCGTGCGCCGGCCACATCCGCCGGTGTCGGCCGGGAGGGCGGATAAAAGCCGCTCACCGGTGGCTGCGGGGGAAGCTGTGCCGCCCACTGCCGGGGTTGTCCCGGTGGAGGGGAGGGGATGTGACCGACATCAGGGGGTCGGCTGGTGTGCGGTGTCCCGGATGCGCGGCCATTCCCCGGTGGGGTATTTTCCGGCTACAGTTGCAGTATGCATGAACTTCCTGTTGCAGTAGTTACCGGCGCCACCAGCGGTATCGGCCGCAGTGTGGTTGATGAACTCAAAAAAACCCACCGGGTGTACGCCCTGGGGCGCAACCAGCGCGCGCTGTGGGAACTTGACCGGCACACCAATGTCACGGCAGTCGAGGTTGATCTGCTTGACGCCCTGGTGGGCGGCGCGGAATCGGAGGGACTTGCGCAGCTGCGGGCATTGCCGAAAATCGATGCGCTGATCCATTCGGCGGGGGTGGCCAGGCACGGGTCCCTGCAGGACGCCGGAATCGAGCTGTGGCGTGAGATGGCGGATATCAATGTGCTGGTGCCTGCACTGCTGACGAAAATGCTGCTCGACAGGTTGAAAGCCGCGGAAGGCACGGTGGTGTTCGTCAATTCCGGTGCCAGCCAGAAACCCGCCCCGGGGATGGGGGTGTACGCCGCCACCAAGAGTGCTCTCAAAGGCCTGGCCGACACGTTCCGGGTGGAGATCGCGGGTCACGGTGTCAAAGTCACCACCGTCAGCCCCGGGCCGACCGATACCCCCATGCAGGAGAAGCTCGTTGCCGAACGCGACGACACCTACATGCCGGCGCACTACATTGCCCCGCAGGAAGTTGCCGAAGCTGTCGCGGTGGCGGTGCGGGCCGGGTCCTCGGTCCAGTTGACCGACATCAATGTGCGGCCGCGCATTGAACTGTCCGACCGGGATGACTAGTTTTTCCTGTCCCCGTGCCTGACATGCCGCCGGGGGAGCGGGTTGGTAAACGACCTGCTCCCCCGGCGGCTTGTGCGGCGTATGCGGAAATCTTTTTTTCAGCTTCCCCCAACCGGCGGATACCCCACTGGCCGGTCAGTTCATGCTGCCGGGTGCAGGCGCCGGGGCGCCGCCGGTGGCGGCGCCAGCCGTTGCGCCGGCGGGTGTGTCCGCGGCAGGGCGGGCAGCCGGGTCGGTGTCGCCGGGTGTGGCCCGGCGGCTGCGGGTGCCGGTGGCAAAAAGTGCCCGCTGATCCCACCAGTCCGGGGAGCGGGGGATCGCCAGATGGATGCCCAACGCCAGGGTCACCATCGCCGACAATGCGGCCACCAGGGCGACATCGCCTATTCCGTTGGCCCAGTTTCCCACTGCCGCCTGCATCTCCACCTGGGTGTCCAGGCTGATCAGGTTGGGCAGCCAGCTGGTGCCGCCGGTGGATAAAAACAGCAGGCCGATGGCGATAAACAGCAGACCGGAGGCGATCTGTGTGGTGGTGGTTGACAATGGCCCCAGACGCACCGGTTTGCCGCGCAGCCAGTGCGAGGATCCGATATCCAGCCCATCCCAGAAAGCGGCCAAAACAAAAAGCGGCACTGTCATTCCCAGCGCGTACATGGCAAGGATCACCGCCCCGTAGAAAGCACTGGCGGTGACAGCCGCGGTGGTCAGAACCGCGCCGAGAACGGGGCCTGCGCAAAAGCCGGCGAAACCGTAGACACAGCCGAGCAGGAATATCTGCACCACCCCGGTGCCGCGGACTTTTCCCGACAGTGTCGACAGGCCCGGGATGGCGAAGCCTTTGCCCGCGAGCGCGATGATCCCGAGCACGATCATGACGGTGCCGCCAACGGTGACCATCAGACTGCGGTGGGCGGTAATCGCCGCCCCGGCGGCACCTGCCCCCATACCCAGCGGAACCAGGATCACGGTCAAACCGGCCCAAAAAACGACGGTGCGGCTGATCAGTTTGCGTTTGGCGGAAAACGCCGCGGCGAAAAACGCCGGCAGCAGCAGTGCCGAGCAGGGGGAGAGGATCGACAGCACCCCGCCGAGGAATGCGCCCAGTAAACCAATCGAGATCACTTGTTGTCCGCGTCTTTCGGTGTGGTGGGAACAACCTCGCCGCGGGCGACCTTGTTCAGCTCGTCGGTGATCAGCTCCACGAAGGTCTCGGTCGGCTGCGCCCCGGAGATGAAGGTTTCACCGACAATGAAACCGGGGGTGCCGGTGATACCGATGTTGGAGCCGTATGCCCGGGCTTCGGTGACCACGTCGGAATATTTCTCACCGGTGGCATCGGCGCGGAAGGCATCAAGGTCTTCCACCCCGGCTTCGGCGGCGTAGCGGACGAAATCGTCGATGGTGTTGTTCGGGTGGCCGTTTTTGCTTTTCTCCTGGGAGAACAAAATCTCCTGGAACTGGAAGAACTTGCCCTGTGCGGCGGCGGCCCGCCCGGCTTTCGCCGCGGCCACCGCGTTGGGGCCGTTGATCGGCATGTCGTTGAATTCCAGGCGCACCAGGCCTTTCCGGACGAACTGGTCCATGATCACCGGTTCGGTCCGGTTGCGGAAACGCGCGCAGAAGGGGCATTCGAGATCGGAGAATTCACTGATGACCACCGGGGCATCCACGGCGCCGACCGCAAAAGGATCGGCTGGGTCACGGCGGTGCACGTTGAGAATGTCCGCCCGGGTGTTCAGCGGTCCACCCGGCCCGAAGATCAGGGCGTTGTAGCTTCCGTCAGCCCGGGCGACAGGCGTAGCGGTCATGGTGCCGGGTTGAAGTTTTCCGCTGGCCACAAGCTCGTCGACGCTCATCCGGTCGGCCGCCGGGGTGTCGGTGGCGGAGGCGGGTGTGCGGGGGGAAGCGGCATCATGCGGTTGGTCATCGCCAGACGACCCGGCGGATCCGGAGGACCCGGCTGCCGCACTGTTGAGCGCATCTGTGAGTCCCGCTGCTTCCAGGGTGGTGGTCACCCCGTGCCGGTTGCCGACCACATAACCGCCGAAAGCGGCGGTGACTGTGAGCATGAGCACGAATGCCCAGGCGGCACCGGGTACGCGGGAAAAACCGGTGACTTTCTCCGGCGGGCGGGCAGTCTGTTCCTCGGGGGTGGCCACCACCTGGGGATCGGTGGTGGCGTCGTCCGCCGCCGGGGTGGTCGGGGTGGGGTTGTCGCTCACAGGCAGGCCTTTGCTTTGACAGAAGGAAAAAGAAGGTGTGTCGCACTGGTTAGCCTGACACACCCGGGGAGGGCATTGTTTCGGGTGCCCACTGTCAGCGGCGGGCGCCCATCGGTGCCGCTGCGCTCGGGCGGATACCAGGCTAGTGGCCGGCGGGCGATCCACCCAACCCGGCGCCGCGGAACCGGTGGGGAAAAGACAGCAAAACCCCGGCGCCGGTGACGGCTGTGCCGGTCACCCGGCGCCGGAGGTGGTGCTTGCTCCGGCGCTCCGGTGGGGTTGTTTTTCCTACCGGCCGGCGTCGACTGCCCGGTTGCGCAGGCTGCGGGCCACCCGGTCGCGGCCTTCGGCGATCACCCGGCGCAAACCACCGGGAAGATCGTGGCCCAGAAGTTCATCGGCGCGGGCGATGGTGTCTTCTGTGACATCGTCGACCGGGAACAGGGCGGTCAAGGTGGCAAGCGCCATCTCCGGGGTCTGGTTGGCCCACACTGATTCGGCGCGGCGGAAATAGTCCGGTGCCAGCCGGTTGGTCAGATGTTGCGATCCGGCATGGTGGTAGCCGGCGATCTTGTGGCGGATGCACAGATTCGACAGGTCGCAGTCATCGGTGGTGACCGCATCGAAGATGGCTTTTTTGTGCTCCAGATGCGGGATTGCGGCATCGGCGGCCCAGGCGAAGTTCTGGCCTGTGGCAGACCGGTCGCGGGTACGCTCCTCGGCGATGGCCTGGTCCGGGTCGTCGATCCTGTCGGCCGAGATCAAACCGGCCAGCGCCATCCAGCGCAGTTCAGCATCGACTTCGATGCCGGGGAAGGGGGCGCGGTCGTCAAGGATGTCACGCATGACTTTTTCCAGTGGTGCGGTGACCTCCAGCTCCAGGGCGCGTTTGACGATCGCCAGCTGGTTGTCGTCACCGGTGGCCGGGTTGTGTGCGGCCTGCAGCAAAGCGGTGGTGACAAGCTCCAGTCCCTCGGCCTTCACCCACGTGCGGTCGGCGTAGGCGTCCAGGGCATGGGTGACCTGCAGGGTAACTCGTTCCACCACCGAGGATTCTGTTTCGGTCGGCAGCGCCCGGGCAGCCAGGGAGATGAAATCGCGTGCTTTCATCTGCCCGTCACGGGTCATCTCCCAGGCGGCCGACCAGCACAATGCCCGCGGCAGCGGCTCGGCGATATCCTGCAGATGGTCGATGACAAACTGCTTGGAATCCTCATCCAGCTGCATCAGGCAGTAGGTCAGATCATCGTCGTTGACCAGCACCAGGTCGGCTTTGGTTTCCCCGACAAGGCTGGCGACATCGGTTCGTTCGCCGTCGATATCCAGCTCCACCCGCTTGTAGCGGGTGACGGAACCGTCGTCGTTTCTCGCGTACAGCCCAACCGCCGTGCGGTGGGTGCGCAGCCCCCCGTCACCGGGTTGCGCCCCGGTCTGGGTGATGGCGAAGGAGGAGTAGGTGCCGTCATCGGCGACCGTGAATTCGGGGGCCAGCGTGTTCACCCCGGTGGTTTGCAGCCACTGGGCGGCCCAGTCGGACAGATCCCTGCCGGAGGCTTTCTGCAGTGAATCCAGCAGATCGGCGAAGGTGGCGTTGGAGGAAGCGTGGGCGGCGAAATGGCGGCGCACCCCGGCGAAGAATTCCTCCCGGCCGACATAGGCCTGCAGCTGTTTCAACACCGAGGCGCCCTTGGCGTAGGTGATGCCGTCGAAGTTCTGCTCCACGGTTTCGATGTCGCTGGCATCCGCCGAGATCGGGTGGGTGGTCGGCAGCTGGTCCTGCTGATAGGCCCATGATTTCTCACCGTTGGCGAATGTTACCCAGGCGGTGTCGTATTCGGTGTTTTCCGCCTGTGAGATCGTCGCCGCCCAGGTGGCGAAGGATTCGTTGAGCCACAGGTCATCCCACCACTGCATGGTCACCAGATCGCCGAACCACATGTGCGCCATCTCGTGCAGCACCGTGTCGCAGCGCCGCTCGTAGCGGGCCCGGGTCGTCTTCGAGGTGAACACGTATTCGTCGCGGTGGGTGACACAACCGGCGTTTTCCATCGCCCCCATGTTGAACTCCGGCACAAACGACTGGTCATATTTGCCGAAGGGGTAGGCCATGCCGAAATTGGCGTGGTAGAAATCGAAGCCCTGTTTCGTCTCACGGAAAAGCCGCTCGGTGTCCATGTGTTCGGCAATCGACTGCCGGCAAAACAGTCCCAGCGGAATCTCGATCTGGCCTTCCGGCTGCCCGGCCGGGGTTTCCGGGTGGTGGGTCAGCTTCCCGGTCCACACATCGCGGGCCTCGTAGTAGTCGCCGACCACAATGGCCACCAGGTAGGTCGACAGCTGGTAGTCGATCGAGCAGCGGTGCACTGCGGTGGTGTCCAGCTCCTCAACTGTCTGCTCGGCATTCGAGATGACCTTCCATCCCCGCGGGGTGGTCACCGTCAGATCGTAGGTGGCCTTCATATCCGGCTGGTCGAAACAGCAGAACATGCGCTTGGCGTCGGCGGTTTCGAACTGGGTGTAGCAGTAGACCCTGTCATCGGCCGGATCCACGAAACGGTGCAGTCCCTGGCCGGTCCGGGAATAGATGCAGCAGGCGTCGACAACCAGGGTGTGCCGGCCTGCGGACAGTCCGTCCAGCAGGATGCCCTGCTCCTCGTCGTAGCTGCCCCGGTCGGTGGCCGCAACCGCTGAGGCGGTGATGTCGGTGCCGTCGAGAACAACCGAGGTGACCGACTCAGCCCGCAGATCAATAAAGGTCGAGCAGTCCTTGAGCGCCTCGAAGGTGATGGTGGTCACCGAGGGGAAGGTCGTCTCCGACACACTCAAGTCCAAATTGATCGAGTAATGGCTGACGCGGATGGCGGCTGCCCTGGCGCGGGCTTGTTCACGGGTGAGGTTGGTCGATGTCATGCGGTTTCTTCCGGGCCTTTCAGTAGGTTTTTCACAATAAGCTGGTGCCGTCACTCCGGCAGGGCGGTGTGCCACCCTGCCGGAGTGACGGCCGCATACGACCAACTGTATCGGTCCGGCCACCGCCACCGGTGACGCGGCGGGTCATCCGGGTTTCAACCGGGGCCGGGTCAGCAGCTCCCCGTCGGCGGTGGTGCGTGTTTTTTCAAAGCCGCAATCAGACACCTGACCGGCAGCGCCGGTTTTCACCCCATCTCCCACCGCGTCACCGGTTCCGGCGGCCGGACCCGTGGGTGAAACGGTAATGTCGGGGCTGGATCCTGGGTTGTGGAAAACACCGGAGTCAAAAACCGGCAGCTTTGCAACCTGCACCAACAACAAAGAAAGAAGGACCCGTGAGCGAGAAAGTCACCTTCTGGTTCGACGTCAGCTGCCCCTACTGCTGGATTACCTCCCGCTGGATCAAGGAGGTGGAAAAAGTCCGGGACATCGACATCGACTGGATTCCGATGAGCCTGTACGTGCTCAACGAAGGCCGTGATCTGCCCGACAACTACCGCCGCCACATCGACTCCACCATCTACCCGGCACGCATTTTCGCCTGGGTGAAAAAGAACCGGCCGGAAAAAATCGACGCCCTCTACACGGCACTGGGCACCCTGGTGCACACCGACGGCAAAGGAAGCCCCGATTCCTGGGAGCACAACCGGGACCTGGTCAGTGACGCGCTGGCGGAATGCGGACTCGATGTCGAACTGATCGACATCGCCGACGACGAAGCCATCGATGACACGCTCAAGGCCTACCACGCCACCGCCATGGACGAAGTCGGCGACGACGTCGGTACCCCGGTGGTCAAAGTCGGCGGAACCGCGTTCTTCGGCCCCGTGCTCACCCGGATTCCCCGCGGCGAGCAAGCCGGCAAAATCTTCGACGGTGCGCTCCTTTTGGGAAGCTACGACCACTTTTTCGAGCTGAAGCGGTCCCGCAGTGAATCCCCGGTTTTTGACTGAACCGGTCACTTTTTCCCCGTCCCCGACACAGCGGTCAGACGGGGAGATACCCCACCCACTCCCCGGCGCCCGTGGGCTGGCAGTCCATCCGGCCTGCCGCCCCACGGGTGCTGCCGCAGGTGGCCTGGCCGGTGGGACAACCACCGCCCCGGCTGGTGTGGGCCGGGCAGCGGCCGGGCCGCGCGCCGGGGAACAGTCACAGCAAACGCCCCGGGGAACAGTCACAGCGGGCGCCCCGGAGACAACTGTTCGGTAAAGTTTGTGGCATGCGCATTTACCTTGGAGCGGACCATGCTGGGTTCGACATCAAAGAAGTCATCAAACGCCATCTTCGCGATCAGGGACATGAGGTTGTCGACTGCGGTGCCCACACCTACGACGCCGCCGATGATTACCCGGCTTTCTGCATCACGGCCGCCAAGAAAACCGTCGCTGACCCGGGTTCGCTGGGAATTGTCATGGGAGGGTCCGGTAACGGTGAACAAATCGCCGCCAACAAAGTCGCCGGTGCCCGCTGTGCCCTGGCCTGGTCGGTGGAAACCGCGAAACTGGCCCGCGAACACAACAACGCCCAACTGATTGGCCTGGGCGGGCGGATGCACTCGGAAGCCGAGGCACTGGCCATTGTTGATGCCTTCATCGAACAACCCTGGAGCGAGGAACCCCGCCACCAGAACCGGATCGACATCATCACCGAATTCGAAAACTCCGGCGATCTGCCGGAGATCCCGGAAGCCACGTAGCAGATCTTTTTCCATCCGGCGGCCGGCACGGTTGCCCACCCGCCGGACATGAGCCGTCCTCCTGGGGTTTTCCAACCGGAAAAGCCCGGGAGGACGGCTTCATTATGTGGCTCAACGGGGGTGGACCCCCGGGCGTTTTTAAGCTTCACGGTACGAACCGGGTTATCCCCGCTCCCGTCGGCCGGACCCTTTGTTCGGTGACGGTGCCGCCGGCTGCTGCCCGGGATGAGGCGTGGCAGTGAAAACACACCGCTGTTTCCGGCGTTTCCCCCGGTTGCCGTCATGGGTTTACAACCACCACGGACCCGCGGCAGAGACCACCGGTGAGCGCACGTGTGACACCTGCCGCGGGCTGTGGCGCGTAGTGTTCCCGCGTGCGTGCGGATCAGGTTCACCGGGAAGGTGTCCCTATCTGGCATTTTTTCCCTCAGCCGGACGAAGCGGACAGCTGGTGGTCCGGGAAAAGGAAACGGTCATTGTTGTGCCGGGAATTTTTGCCTCGATCCCCATCGGCGGGCAGTGGTCGCGGCTGTCCGCGGGCGGGCGGGAAAACCCGCGGCACCCGTCAATCGCCGAGCGCTAAACCGGTGGGGCGGGAACAGCAAAAAAACACCCGCCAAGCCAGTAAAACTACTGGTGGCGGGTGGTTTTCTAAGTGGAGGGAACGACGGGAATCGAACCCGCGTCTTCAGCTTGGAAGGCTGAGGTATTAGCCACTATACGACGTTCCCAGAAGGCGGCGCGGTGAGATGGTGCCGCGCGACTTGTCCAAGCCTAACACCTTCTTGCCGGGCTGCAAAACTTGCCCGCGTACGGCCGGTTCCGGACCATCGTCGGGACATGGCACTGCGGTGGGCCGGTGGTGGTGTGCGATGGACGTGTGTGCTGAGACATTGGCGGAGTGGGGCAAATGGCGAAGGGGTGTCGACGGGGGTAATATTTAGTCGCAAGACAGTTTGGTCAAGAATGCTGAAGGTAATTCTGATAATCTTTTAGGGGTCGTCCAGTGTCAGCTCGGGCTTCATGGATTTGTGGCCGGCGGGGGATGGGGGCCGTGTTGCGGGTCCCCGGGCATGGGGCAATGGGATATGTGTTTAGCACTCGTTTTGGCCTTCCGGGTGTGTGTGAGAGATCTGGGTAATGACCCAAATGAAAATTTACCCACCCCTTAAACAAAAATTAAGGCCTCCGGAAAACATGGAAATAGGGGGGAGTGTGTCATGTGTGGGTGCCGGCTACCGGTGCCGATTTTTCAGATTCATTAAGTAATCATTGAATATTTTGGCGTACCCTCATGGCCATGCAACCGAAAATTATTGACGCCGACACCGGACGTGAACTTTGGACCGCCATCGAGTGCGCCCGCTTTTCTGGTACCGCCCGTGGCACTTTCACCAGCTATGCGGGACGGGGGCGTGCACCGCGCCCCGTCGCCAAGATGCACGGTTTGACACTGTGGGACTCCAAGACAATCCATGAGTGGGTTGAGGAGCGCAACGCCAAAAAGGCGGCCCGCGAAAGTTAGCGTCCGGTCACTTGTGACAACCAATCGCCCCGCATGCATGACGGGGTGATCGACTCCGGGGCCGCCGGTGCATTGCGCATCCGGCGGCCCCGGAGCGCCATTTCCGCGGATGTATTTCTTGTCCCCAATCCGTCATCGGCTGCGTATCCCAAGACACCGGGACAGGGCGGGGGCGGTGTGTGGTCGATCCAGGTCAGGTGCGGGTTTTCGTTTTCTCCGGCCCGAAAGCGCACCCTGTTGAAATCGGTGGTTGGCCCACCGGTAGACTGACTGACCGAACCGCGATCGGGCCTTTCTGGATCAACCGCCACCGTCTGTGGCGGCCGGAATCTACCGCCGCGGGGCCATGGAAATGGCAGCCACTTGTTTTAACGGGGTATGGCGCAGTTTGGTAGCGCACCTGCTTTGGGAGCAGGGGGTCGCAGGTTCAAATCCTGTTGCCCCGACGAAACGCCGGTTGTCCACAACACCTCCATCATCTACGGCTTGTCCGGGGTATGCCCGGGCCGACCGCATCCCGCGGTGACGGCGATGATGGTTGACGGGGTGGATTCTCCGGCGGTGCCGTACCCGCCTGACGGCTCTGGGCACGGCTTTTATTACTCTGTCAACGACCGATTATTGAAGAACAGACATCAGGAGAGTGACTCGTGAAGAGTTCCGTCGAGAAGCTGAGCGACACCCGCGTCAAGATGACCGTAGAGGTTCCCTTCGACGAGTTGGACAAAGAATTCAACACCGCTTACAAGGCAATCGCCCAGCAGGTGAGCATTCCGGGTTTCCGCAAGGGTAAAGCACCCCGGCAGCTCATTGACGCCCGTTTCGGCCGCGGTGTGGTCCTGGAGCAGGTCATCAATGACATGCTTCCGTCCCGTCTGCAGGCCGCCTGTGATGAACTCGACGTCAACCCCCTGTCCCAGCCGCAGGTCGATGTCACCAAGGTCGAGGACGGCGATGTCGTCGAGTTCACTGCTGAATGTGATGTACGCCCCGACTTCGAGCTTCCCGACTTTAGCTCCTACGAGATCGAGGTTGCCCCGGTCAAGGCTGTTGAGAAGGCCGTTGACGAGCAGCTGGATAACCTCCGCCAGCGTTTCGCCACCCGTACCAGCGTGGAGCGCAAGCCCCAGGACGGCGACACCGTCACCGTTGATCTGAAGGCCGCCATCGACGGCAAAGAGATCGAGGAGGTCTCCGCCGAAGACATGACCGTCACGGTTGGTTCCGAGGAACTGATCAAGGGTGTCGACGAAGCCATCAAATCCACCGAGCCGGGTGAATCCAGCACCTTCACCACCACGCTGGAGCACGAGGACTACAAGGACAAAGAAGCCGAGATCACGGTTACGGTCAAAACGGTCAAGGAAACCAGCCTGCCCGAACTCGACGACGACTTCGCCGAGATGGCCAGTGAATACGACACCATCGACGAACTGCGCGAAGCCATCGCCAAGGACGCCGAGGAAGCCGTCAAGGCTGACCAGGCTGCTGAACTGCGGGATAAAGTTTTGAACAAGGCTCTCGACGAAGCCGCCTTCGAACTGCCGGAAGCGGTTGTCCAGGAACAGGTCAACGCCCAAAAGCGCAACCTGCTCAACCAGTTCGGCGGCGACGAGAAGATCCTCGACTCCCTGCTGCAGGGCCAGGGCATGTCCCGCGAAACTTTCGAAGCCAACACCCGCGAGCAGGCCGAAAAAGCCGTGCGCACCCAGCTGTTCCTTGATGCGCTGGCGGAAAAAGTCAAGCCCGAGGTCACCCAGGAAGAGCTGTCCGAGCACATCATGTTCACGGCCCGTTCCTACAACATGGAGCCGCAGCAGTTCCTGCAGCAGCTGCAGACCTCGGGACAGATCGGCAACCTGTTCGCCGATGTGCGCCGGGGCAAGGCACTGGCTGCCGCCATCTGCGAAGTCAAGGCCGCCGACACCGACGGCAACAGCTTCGATCCGGCCGTGTACTTCGGTGAGGAAGACGAACCCTCCGACAACACCGCCGACAACAACGAAGACAACAACGAAGACTAGACACCGGCCTTCCGGCTGCCTCTTCGCTTGTCCGTCCCGGCAATCGGTTTGACACTGCCCGCCCGCACCCGACGCTGCGCGCGGGCAGCGGTCATTTCCGGTCCCGGCACCCACCGGCGGGTCGGCCTAACGCTTACAGCGAACAAAAGCGGTCTGTGCCCTGATAAGCCGGTAGCCTGGGAACGCAACGGCTAGCGTGCGCCCGGTGGATCATCCGGGCGTGGCACGCGCACGAACCTACAACGACACATTTTCACCAACACGAACAGTTGACCGGCGGACACCGTGGGACCACACCACCGTTGCCCCCGCCGGCGCAGGAGGTAAGAATCCACATGGCTTCGACAAAGCCCACCAATTCCGGCGGTACCGGCGGCATGAACCTGTCGGACTCCGTCTTCGAAAGACTGCTGCGCGAGCGCATCATTTTCCTCGGCCAGGAAGTCGATGACGACATCGCCAACAAGCTGTGCGCCCAGATTCTTCTTCTCTCGGCTGAAGATCCGACCAAGGACATCTCGCTGTACATCAACAGCCCCGGCGGATCGGTGACGGCGGGCATGGCCATCTACGACGCCATGAACTACAGTCCCTGTGACGTGTCGACCGTGGCCATGGGACTTGCCGCATCCATGGGCCAGTTCCTGCTGTCAGCCGGTGCGAAAGGCAAGCGCTTTGCTCTGCCGCACGCCCGCATCCTCATGCACCAGCCGTCCGCCGGTGTCGGCGGCACGGCCTCCGACATCGCCATCCAGGCCGAGGTGCACCGTCAGGTCAAGCAGGAACTGAGTGAACTCAACGCCAAGCACACCGGTCACACAGTCGAAGAAATCATCCGCGATTCCGACCGTGACCGCTGGTTCACCGCCCCGGCCGCCCTGGAATACGGCTTCTTCGACGAAGTGATCACCAACGCCAAAAAACCCGGCGAGACCAAGTAGCACCGCGTGCCGCCGGATGCGGGATGACGGCAACGGCAGCGCCGTAACCCCCCGCCCCGGCCCAGGTTGATATCTGCTTTACCGACTAAACACAAGGACTGTGAAAACCTTTATGGACAACAAGATGACCCTGCCCTCGTCGCGGTACATTCTTCCCAGCTTCACCGAGCATTCCTCCTTCGGGGTGAAAGAATCCAACCCCTACAACAAGCTGTTCGAGGAACGCATCATCTTCCTCGGCACCCAGGTCGACGATGCCTCCGCCAACGACATCATGGCGCAGCTGCTGGTGCTGGAAGGCCAGGATCCCGACCGTGACATCACGATGTACATCAACAGCCCCGGCGGCTCGTTCACTTCGCTGATGGCCATTTACGACACCATGCGCTACGTCCGTCCCGACGTCCAGACCGTCTGTCTGGGGCAGGCGGCTTCCGCCGCGGCCGTGATTTTGGCGGCAGGCACCCCCGGCAAACGTGCCGCTTTGCCCAATGCCCGGGTGCTGATCCACCAGCCGGCCACCGGCGGAATCCGGGGCCAGGTGTCCGATCTGGAGATTCAGGCCGCCGAAATCGAGCGCATGCGCACCCTGATGGAGAAAACCCTGGCCGAACACTGTGGCCGCAGTCCCGAACAGGTCCGCAAAGACACCGACCGTGACAAGATCCTCACCGCCCCGGAAGCCCTCGACTACGGCATCATCGACCAGGTCTACGGCTACCGGAAGCTGTCCGAAGCCGATTAAACCCCATCCGTCTCATCGCCCTGGCCGGTTTGCCGCACTACAAGGGACACCCCACGGTGTCCCTTGTAGTGTGCTGCGGCCCGGCTCTGGCGGCCGCCGCCGCTAACGCCCTGTGCCGAAGGCGCGCCGCAGCAGGAAATCTGCCGGACGGCCAGTAAGATGGAACAAAACCCACGGCACCACCCGGTGACCGGGACAAACGGGTGGATGCGGCGAATTTTTTTGAAAAAAAACGGGGCACCATCCGGGAGCCGGTGGTGCAATCCCCGAAGCCGCCTCATCCGGTCGTCGGAATTTTCGAGAAACCACAGCAACCCCATAGACGAGAAGACGCGGACAGACACTTTCCATGGCAAGCATCAAAGACAACGCCGATCTGCTCAAATGCTCCTTTTGCGGCAAGAGCCAGAAACAGGTGCGCAAACTCATCGCCGGCGGCGGTGTGTACATCTGTGATGAGTGTATTGACCTGTGCAACGAGATCATCGAGGAAGAGCTGACCACGGCTGCCCCGGAGAAATCGAAAAAAGATTCGCTGCCCAAGCCTTCTGCGATCTGTGAATTCCTCGACGGCTACGTTGTCGGGCAGCAGGACGCCAAACGGGTGTTGTCTGTGGCCGTCTACAACCACTACAAGCGGGTCCGGGCGCAGAAAAGCAGCAACAAACCGGGTTCCGGTGACGGCAGCGAGGTGGAACTGGCCAAATCCAACATTCTCATGCTGGGTCCGACGGGTACCGGTAAAACCTATCTCGCCCAGACGATGGCCCGGATGCTGGATGTTCCTTTCGCCATTGCCGACGCCACCTCACTGACAGAGGCGGGCTATGTCGGCGACGATGTGGAAAATATTCTGCTCAAGGTGTTGCAGGCCGCCGAATTCAATATCGAACGGGCCGAAAAAGGCATCATCTACATCGACGAGATCGACAAGATTTCCCGCAAATCCGACAATCCGTCAATTACCCGGGACGTCTCCGGCGAAGGCGTGCAGCAGGCTCTGCTGAAAATACTGGAAGGAACCGTGGCGTCCATTCCGCCGCAGGGCGGGCGCAAACATCCGAACCAGGATTTCATCCAGTTGGACACCACCAATATTTTGTTCATCGCCTCCGGGGCGTTCGCCGGGCTGGAGAAAGTCATTGAAGCCCGCATCGGCAAACAGTCGGTCGGTTTCGGCGCCAATGTGCGTTCCCTGGAAAAGGAACGCGGCAATATTTTCAGCGAAGCGATGCCGGAGGACCTGGTCAAATTCGGGCTGATCCCCGAATTCATCGGCCGTCTCCCCGTCGTCGCCACCGTCGACAACCTGGACCGTGACGCTCTGGTTCGAATTCTCACCGAACCGAAAAACGCGCTGGTCAAGCAGTACCAGAGACTTTTTGAGATGGATGGGGTGAAGCTGACCTTCACCGCACCGGCACTGGAGACCATCGCCGATAAGGCGCTGTCGCGCAACACCGGCGCCCGCGGCCTGCGGGCACTGCTGGAAGAAATACTGGTTCCGACCATGTTCGATCTTCCCGACCGGGAGGATGTCATCGAGGTCAAAGTCACCGCGCCCGCCGCCCGCGGTGAAACTGAACCGGAACTGATCACCCAGTCACAGCGGGAGAAGTCGGCCTGACCGGGTAGCCCCGTCCGTTTGGCGGAAACAGTGCACGCAAGCCACACCGCGGGGCTGGTTCACGGCGAAGCGGTGGGCGGGCACATCCGCGGGTGGATTTCCAGGCACAAAAAATCCCGGTCCGGGCACTTTTCACCCCCAGGCCGGGATTGCCGTCTGGAAAGCCGGCGGCTTTTTGTTCTTAAAAGGTCAATCCTCGAAGATATTGGACAGGCCTTCCATGATGTCGCCGTCGGTGACCGGTTCGTCGGAATAGATGCCCGAGGCCATCGATGATTCCTCCGGATGATCATGCAGGGTGGAGGGATTGTCCGGCTTGAGGTAGCTCACCCCGTTCGACGACATATTCGAGGTGAGGAAGCTCAGCACCGTGTCGACGGTGAGTTTTTTCAACCCGTCGGTATTGGCCTCATCGGAAAGGTCCGTGCTGTAGAGGTTGACGAACGTGTCCCGGTTGGATACCCGGAACGAACACATCGACGCAATGATGGTGTAGACATCCAGGGCCGAAATACCGGGCCGGAAAGCACCGGCGTCCTGACCGAGCATGAGCAGCCGGTCCAGGGACAAAATGACGCTGGACTGGTCGGCAAGCGGAGATACCTGGCCGAGATCGGCCCACCGGAACAGGTTTTCCATCACGACCAGGCGGCAGGCTTCCGGATGTTCGATAACCTGCTCGAACAAAGCTTCCACAGCCTGCTGTACACCATCGACGGGAACCGAACTCGACGGTTCCAGCCGCTCTTTGACAGGCCGCAGCAGCTGCACGGCGCGGGCGAGTGTCTGCAGATACAGGCCGCGTTTGTCGCCGAAATGGTAGTGGATCATGCGCTTGGTCATGCCCGACTCGGAGGCAATTGACTCCAGCTTCGTGTCCGCGAAACCCTTCTCGGCGAAACTGACGAGAGCGACATCAATCACATGGTCGGTTGTCGCCGGGGCCGATTCGGTATCGGACTGAGGCCGGTTCATGCGACTTCCTTTCTTGGCGGTCGGGCGGGTGGGGCGTGATCACACGCTCCTTCGAATGTTTATCGTGCCCCAAAACAGGGTCGCCATGTGAAAACCCCGACCGGCCTTAGCTAAAAATGCTGGTCAAAACCATGCAACTACCGTTAAACGGGGGTGGGGAACAGCCCATGGACACCCCTGTACTGGTGTAGTAACTTCCCGGGTGGTGTTATCCGGGTCAAAAACCACTCAGTAACCGGTCGGGTGTGAGGAGTGTTGCTGAAAACATGCCCCCTAAAAGGGGCGGATCATGCTGTGGTGCCGGGTGAACCCGCACCGTATGCTCCCGCCGGCGGTGGATGCGGTGATGTTTCTGGACCATGTTCACGGTTCACGTCTTGGTTGGTGGGGGAGACCCGGAAGCAGCCCGGCGTGATGCATGAAAAAGTCCGAACGTGTCCGTTTATGTGGGGCATGGCCGGTGTGCGGCCAGCTGTGGCGAATATCCCAGCGGTGTTGAAGGTGCCTGCACACCGGTTGCGTCATGGCTTATTAATGCAGTTCAGGTGGGGTGGTGTGGTGTTCGGGGGCCACCGTGGTGGGGCGGGATTTCCCGGGGGAGTGTGCCTATGGCCCACCTGTGCCCGTTTTTCCGACTAGTGTGGGGTCCTGTATCCCCGTACCGGAACTGGTGGTGTGCGTTCCATGCGACCACGGCGCAGTAACGCGGCGGGGAAGCCGGGGTTGTCCGGCGACGCGGATCAGCTGCGCACCAGTGCGCCATGCCCAACCGCGCCGTGTGTTCGACTCCCGGTGGAGAAAACCGCCGCTGGCACGTCTGCGGCCGACACAGAGACCTGTTGTGCTGCCTTCAGTGCGGTGCACCGCCTCGTACCTGATGCCCCTGCCGCCCGCGGCTTGGGATCAGCGTGCTGTCCGCCCCCACGATGCCAGTGTCAATGAGAAAGAGAGAGTCAAGGTAAACGTATGACTGATGTGAAAAAGATTGCCGTGACCGGTGCCGCCGGTCAGATCGCCTACTCGCTGCTGTGGAGGATCGCCAACGGTGACGTCTACGGTCCGGACCAGCCGATCAAACTGAGCCTGCTGGAGATCACCCCGGCCCTGGGAGCAACCGAAGGCGTTGCCATGGAGCTGCTTGACTCCGCTTTCCCGCTGGTCAAGGACATTGAGATCAGCGACGACGCCACCAAGGCTTTCGACGGTGCTTCCGCTGCCTTCCTGGTCGGTGCCAAGCCGCGCGGCAAGGGCGAGGAGCGCTCCGATCTGCTGGCCGCCAACGGCAAGATTTTCGGCCCCCAGGGCAAAGCCATCAACGACCATGCCGCCGACGACATCCGGGTTCTGGTGGTCGGTAACCCCGCCAACACCAACGCCCTGATCGCCCAGCATGCGGCCCCGGATGTTCCGGCTGACCGCTTCAACGCCATGATGCGCCTGGACCACAACCGCGCCCTGTCGCAGCTGGCCACCAAACTGGGCTACGGATCCGACGAATTCGAGAAAATGGTTGTCTGGGGCAACCACTCGGCCACCCAGTTCCCCGACATCGCTTTCGCCGAAGTTGACGGCAAGAAGGTTGCCGACCTGCTCGACCACGACTTCTACATCAACGAATTCATTCCGCGCATCGCCAAGCGCGGTGCCGAGATCATTGAGGTCCGGGGCAAGTCGTCGGCCGCGTCGGCTGCCTCCTCGGCCATCGACCACATGCGTGACTGGATTGCCGGCACCAACGGTTCCTGGCGTTCGGCCGCCATCCCCTCCAAAGGCGAATACGGCACCGACGAAGGCCTCATCTTTGGTCTTCCCTGTGTCGCCGAGGGCGGCGAATGGAAGGTTGTTGAAGGCCTCGAGCTTTCCGACTTCCAGAAAGAACGCATTGCCGCCAACAACAAGGAACTCAACGAGGAACGCGACGCCGTCGCCGATCTGCTGAAGTAGTTGCTTGGGTCACTGGTGGCCGGATCATATCCGGCTGCCGGTGGATCAGTCAGGGCGCATCCCGTTTGCGGGATGCGCCCTGAACTGTTGTGGTGGCCATTGTGGGAAAAAGCCCCGCCCGGACAACCGGTGCCTACCCGGCTGATGCGGCCGGGCGGGCGGGGTGATGGGTATTTGTTCCGGCGGGTCTCTAAGATGGGTGAACGTGACTGACAACAACAAGGCGACGCAGACAAACCGCGCAGATGCGCTTCCGGCAAGCTGGGATCCCCAGACGGTCGAAAAAGACCTCTACGAAGGATGGGTGGACAAAGGCTATTTCACCGCCGACCCGTCCTCGGACAAACCCGCTTTCTCCATTGTCCTGCCGCCGCCGAATGTGACCGGTCAGCTGCATATGGGTCATGCTCTGGACCACACCCTGATGGATGCGATGTCCAGGCGCAAACGCATGCAGGGATTCGAGGTGCTGTGGCTGCCCGGCATGGACCACGCCGGCATCGCCACCCAGTCGAAAGTCGAGAAAATGCTCCTCGACACCGAAGGGAAATCCCGCCTGGACCTGGGTCGGGAAGCCTTCACCGAGAAAGTGTGGGAGTGGAAAAAACAGTACGGCGGGACCATTGCCGCCCAGATGCGGGCCATCGGCGATTCGGTGGACTGGTCCAAGGAGCGCTTCACCCTCGACGAGGGCCTGAGCCGTGCGGTGCAGACCATTTTCAAAAACCTCTACGACAAGGGCATGATCTACCGGGACTACCGGCTGGTCAACTGGTCGCCGGTGCTGAAAACAGCCGTCTCCGACATTGAGGTCGTCTACAAAGACGACGAGGGCGAACTGGTGTCGATGCGCTACGGCTCGCTGGATGACAGCCAGCCCCATGTCATTGTGGCCACCACCCGGGTGGAAACCATGCTGGGTGACGTGGCAGTCGCGGTCCACCCCGATGATGAGCGCTACCGGGATCTGGTCGGCAAGAAGCTTCCGCACCCCTTCCTCCCGGACCGGGAGATGGTTGTCATCGCCGACGACTACGTCGATCCGGAGTTTGGGACCGGTGCGGTGAAAATCACCCCGGCACACGACCCCAACGACTATGCGATGGGGCAGCGGCACAATCTGGATATGCCGGTTGTGCTGGATGAGGAAGCCAGGATCTGCAACACCGGCACGGAATTCGACGGCATGGACCGCTACGAAGCCCGGGTTGCCATCCGGGAGGCTTTGCGCGGGCAGGGCCGGATCGTGAAAGAAATCCGCCCCTACATTCACTCGGTCGGCCATTCAGAGCGGTCCGGTGAACCGGTGGAGCCGCGGCTGTCGAAACAGTGGTACGTCAAAGTCGACGAGCTGGCGAGAATGGCCGGCGATGGCATCCGGGCCGGAGACACCGTCATCCACCCGGCCAGCCAGAAACCCCGCTACTTCGACTGGGTCGATGACATGCACGACTGGTGTATCTCCCGGCAGCTGTGGTGGGGCCACCGCATCCCGATCTACTACGGCCCCGACGGCGAGATGGTCTGCTGCGGTCCCGATGACACCCCGCCGGAAGGCTGGGTGCAGGACCCGGATGTGCTGGACACCTGGTTCTCGTCGGCGCTGTGGCCTTTTTCCACCATGGGCTGGCCGGACAACACCGACCTAGTGAAAAAGTTCTACCCGACATCCGTTCTGGTCACCGGCTACGACATCCTGTTTTTCTGGGTGGCCCGGATGATGATGTTCGCCACCTTCGCCTCCACCCTGGAGGACTCCGCACTGGGCACCGCCGCGGACAACCGACCGCAGGTTCCCTTCAAGGATCTGTTCCTGCACGGCCTGGTTCGCGACGAAAAAGGCCGGAAAATGTCGAAGTCACTGGGCAACGGCATTGACCCGATGGATTGGGTGGCCCGCTTCGGTGCGGATGCACTGCGCTTTACCCTGGCCCGTGGGGCGAACCCCGGAACCGACCTGCCGCTGGGGGAGGATTCCGCCCAGTCGTCGCGGAACTTCTGCACGAAGCTGTTCAACGCCACCAAGTTTGCGCTGATGAACGGGGCCAAAACCGGGGAACTTCCCGCCCGGGAAGACCTGACCAGTGCCGATGTGTGGATTCTTGACCGGCTGGATGATATCCGGCGGGAAGTCGATGATCTGCTTGACCGTTACCAGTTCGCCAAAGCCACCGAGCTGCTCTACCAGTTCGCCTGGGGTGAGCTGTGTGACTGGTACCTGGAGATCGCGAAAGTCCAGATTCCGCGCGACGAGGCTGCCGCCACCGCCGATGAGCTCGCCCGGGGCGACAACACCCGCCTGGTGCTCGGCCGTGTTCTCGACCAGGTGCTGCGCATGCTGCACCCGTTCGTGCCCTTTGTCACCGAAACCCTGTGGAAGGCACTGACCGACGGGGAATCACTGGTGGTCGCCGACTGGCCGACCGCCACCTCTGTTGCCGGGGGAGCGGACAAGGATCCGGCTGCCGCCCGGCGTGTGGCCGATGTGCAGAAACTGGTCACCGAAATCCGCCGGTTCCGCTCCGACCAGGGGATCAAACCCTCTGCTCCGCTGCCCGCCCGCATCGATTTTGCCGCCTGTGATCTTTCCGGCGAGCAGTCGCTGGTGCGTTCCCTGGCCCGCAGCCCGCAGCCGGGCGATGATTTCACTGCCTCGGCAACCATTGAGGTGCGGCTGAACCAGGCCACCGTGGAAGTGGCCATCGACACCTCCGGAGCGATTGATGTCGAGGCGGAGAAAAAACGTCTCGAAAAAGATCTGGCCGCGGCGAAAAAGGAACTGGAATCGACCGGCAAGAAACTGTCGAACGAGAACTTCCTGGCCAAAGCGCCGGCAGCTGTGGTCGAGAAAATCCGCTGCCGCCGGAAGGTGGCCGAGGAAGAAACCGCCCGGATTACCGCGCGACTGGAGGAACTGGCCTAAATGCCTGATCATCTCACCCCTGACGGGCCCGGATTCGAGTCCGCCGGGGAGCACCGTCGGCCGCTCGGCGATCCCGATAATCCGGCCATCGACAGTTTCGGCGAGCCGGTGCTGTCGGCCGGCGGGCTGGATCTGCCCATTGATGTCACCGAGGCGAAAAACGATCCCGCCCCGCTTCAAGCCACCCCGGAGGAGTTGGCGGCGTTGGCGGAAACCGAAGCGGAACTGGACGCGCGGTGGCCGGAAACAAAAATAGAGCCGTCACTGACCCGTATTGCCCTGTTGATGGATCTGCTGGGCCATCCGGAGAAATCCTTCCGTTCGATCCATGTGGCCGGCACCAACGGCAAAACCTCCACCGTGCGGATGATCGAATCACTGCTGCGGGCTTTCCACCGCCGTACCGGCCGCACCACCAGCCCGCATCTGCAGTCGGTGACCGAACGCATCGCCATTGACGGCACCCCGATTGCCGCGCGCGACTATGTGCGCCTGTGGCGGGAAATCAAACCCTACGTGGAGATGGTCGACACAGCCTCGGAAAAAGAGGGCGGTCCGATGATGAGCAAATTCGAGGTGCTCACCGCCCTGGCCTATGCCGCTTTCGCCGACGCTCCGGTGGATGTCGCCGTGGTGGAGGTGGGCATGGGCGGTAGATGGGATGCCACCAACGTCATCGATTCCGATGTGGCGGTGGTCATGCCCGTCGGCCTGGACCACACCGACTATCTGGGGGAAACCGTCGAAGAAATCGCCGGGGAAAAAGCCGGCATCATCAAACCCAAGGTCAAAGACCCCGATGATGTGCTGGAGCCCGATGACAACGTCGCCGTTGTCGCCCTGCAGGAGGCGGCGGCGATGAAGGTGATTCTCGCGCAGGCCGTGAAGGCCGATTCGGCGGTGGCCCGCTTCGGCCAGGAATTCGGTGTTGCGGAATCTGTGACCGCAGTCGGCGGGCAGCTTGTGACCCTGACCGGTCTGGGCGGAACCTACGAGGAGATTTTCCTTCCCCTCAGCGGTGCCCACCAGGCCCACAACGCGGCCTGCGCACTAGCTGCCGTGGAAGCGTTCTTCGGTGCCGGTGCCGGTCGCAAACTCGACATCGACATGGTGCGGGAAGGTTTCGCCACCGTCACCTCACCGGGCAGATTGGAACGGGTGCGCGCCACCCCGACTGTTTTCGCCGACGCCACCCACAACCCGCAGGGGGCGAAAGCACTGGCGGCATCCCTGGCCGATGATTTCGAGTTCCGCCGCTTAATCGCGGTTGTGGCCTGTTTTGCCGATAAAGATGTCCGCGGCATTCTCCGTGAACTGGAGCCGGTGGTCGACGAGATTGTGGTCACCGAGAACTTCTCCCCGCGGGCGATGCCCGTCGATGAGCTGGCGGGTATTGCCCGTGAGATCTTCGGCGACGAGCGGGTCCACACCGCCGGCCAGTTGGTCGATGCGGTTGACACCGCCACCGCGCTGGCGGAAGACCCGGATAATGAGGGTGGCCCGGTGTCCGGGTCGGGCATCATTATCACCGGCTCAGTGGTCACCGCCGGCCAAGCCCGCACCCTGTTCGGAAAGGAACCAGCCTGATGACCGACCGCCCCACCGACGGCCCCGAGCGGCACACCACCGCCCCCTACGGTCCGCTGGGCAAAGGACATGCCCCGACAAAAGATCCCATGAAGGGGTTGCGGGGGGTGATGGCCGGCACCCTGGTGATGGAATCGATCAGCCTGCTGCTGGTGCTCACCGTGATCTTGCGGATCGACGGCGGTGAGCACTGGACCACCTTCAACTGGATGTATGTCACCGCCATCGGGGTGGCGATGTTCGTGTTGGGGTTCGCGATGAAAAAACCCTGGGCGATGGCCGCGAACTGGATTCTGCAGGTCCTGGCGCTGGTCGGCGGGGTGATCGTGCACATCTCCATGGGAATTATGGCGGTGGTGTTCATCCTGGTGTGGCTGTACATCATGTATCTGCGCAAAGTCCTGATTGAGCGCATGCAGCGGGGACTGTTGACCACCCAGCACACCTGACCGCGGCATGGTTGTCGCGCGCCCCCACCGCCCACCCGCCGGATCGTGCCTTATCCGGTGGGTGGGCGGTGACTTCATGGTCGACGGGGATTACGGTGGGGTGCATGAGCGGACTGATCAAACTCGCTTTCCTGTGCGCACTCGGCGCCACCCTGGGCGGGGTCATCGGCTATGTCACCATGGGCCACCAGGTGGGATGGCTGCTGCTGGCGGCAGCCGGCCTGACCGTCCAGATCATTGTCGGCATCCACAACACCTACAGCATGAAACAACAGTTCGCGCGGTCGTCCGGGGGTCATGAACCGGGAACCCCGATGCGGCTTCCGGAGGACAAACTCGCCAGGCTGGCGGCCCTGAAAGCAGCCTCAACCAGTTCCGCCGCAGCTATCAGGACCCTGCGCAGCTGGTATCCCGGAATGGATCTGCGCACCGCGACGGTGACCTACAACTCGGTTGATATTGCGCCCGGCTCGGGGGACGAAGGCCTGGCGGTGTTTACCGCCACCCACCGAAAAACAGCCCGACAGACCCGCGCCGGTGGTGCGGGCCGGGACGGTGGCCGCGATGAACAGGCCACTATCCGGGATGAGAGCTGACGGCACCGGCGGATGACGTGTTTTTTCTTCCCGCCCGGCCAGCAGCGGCGGCGGGCCGGGGGATAGCTTCGTGATGCTGCTTTGGCAGGGCGTGGTCTAGCGCAGCTGGCGGCTGACGATCATGTCCTCGCAGCTCCATGCCGCGGAGGTGATTGGTTCTGTGGTGGTCTCACCTGTCCGGCTGCGGCCGGAGTCTATTTCTTTCAGGGTGACCACTGCCGCAGTGAAGGTGTCCATAAAGTCGTGGGCGTCGGGGCGGGCGTCGAGGGAATCGAGTTCCGCGGCCACCACCGCCACCGCCTCACCGTCGCCGAGACTGCGGGCCTTGTTTTTCAGAAGCCGCACATGCCTGCGGCGAACCGCCTCATCACCGCGGGTGAGCCGGTAAAGCTCCATGAGATTGGTTTCCGCGTTGCCCATGTCGCTGATGGCACGGTAGGCATCACGTACTTTCGGCTGCCAGTTGCCGCCCTCGTCGACCAGCTCCACGAATCCTTGGGTGTCACGGTCGTAGCGGGCGCGGATGGCTTTCCATTCCGCGAAAAACGGGTCGTCGGCGCTGCCTCCGGTGAGGCTCCGGGCCAGCAGATCCAGGTCGTTGAGCACCATTCCGATGCGGGTGATCTCCGAGGAGACGACATCGCGCATGCGAATCGACAACTCCCTTTTCACCGGCCCGCCGGCGGAGCCTGCGGCAAGTCCCCTGCGGTGGGCGTCCAGGGCGGCGGCAAGAAGAACAATGATGCTGGTGACGGTGAACGTTATGGCACCGGTGATACCCCAGTCGGGGAACAGGACCGCGGCGGCGATCTGCAGCGCCAGCATGATCACCCCCCACACCACAGCGGTCATCGTCCAAGTGACCCGGAGTTTTTTGGTGGTGCGCACACTGGCCAGTCCACCGCCCCCGGAGCCGATGTAGGGGCGGATCCCGCCCATCCCCACCCCGGGAAGCCAGGCCCGGGACGCGATGGTGGTGGTTCGCAGCACCCATTTCGGATCCTGGTGGGTGACGGTATCGGCGGAGGACGCGCGGATTTTCTCCGGGGCGAGGTTTTTCAGATCCCCGGCGTGGTCCAGGCCTGCGGGTGCCCGCAGCGTTGCCCCGGTCAACGGGCTGATCAGGTGGCCGTAGTCGGTGAGCAGTTTGCAGTAGGCGGGCAAAAAAGCCGGGCAATGCGGGTCGATGGTCAGCCCTTCGGCCCGGGCCAGCAGTGTGGTGAGTCTTTCGGCCAGCTCCGGGTGGTCGTAGCCGGTGGCCCGCATGTCTTCGCGCAGCCGCTCCAGGGCTTCCATGCGGGCGTCGGTCAGCCCGTCATCCATCCCCAGAACCAGCCGCAGGTGGGTGTCAACGACCGGCATCCGCAGCGCGGCAGCCCACCCGACATCAATGTCATCGTCGCTGAGACCATCGACGGTGTCAGTGTCGATGGCCTCAAGGACCCGCATGATTCGTCCCCGCACCGTGGCCCAGGTGTCGGTGACCAGAATGCGGGCGGCCACCGAGACACTCATGGTGATGCGGTCGAGTTTTTCCACCCGTTCGAGAAGCTCCGGCCGAGCCTCCTGCAGCTGCTGAATCTGCGCCCGTCGCCGGGCGATGGCCACCGCCCGGTCCCGGGCGGCAAGAGCCACGGTCACCCACAGCGGGGCCATGAGGGTGATGGCCGCGACAACGGCGGACAAAACCAGTTCAGGGATGGCACTGGTGGTGTTGATGGCTGCTGCAGGCATGTCCACCATCTTAAACCCGCCGAAATGCGGTCGTGAACCCCCGCATGCCGATCCCGCCGCAGAATTCGGGCACACCCGGCGGGGCAGGTGATGGGCGGGCGGGCAACCAGCGGGCGTGTCCGGTCGGGTGCACCGGCGGGTGGTTGCCCGCTAGGATCGGGGCCATGACTGAACGCACACTCATTTTGATCAAACCGGACGGCGTCAAGCGTGGGCTGGTGGGCGAGGTGATCTCCCGCATCGAGAACAAGGGCCTGAAGCTGGTGGCCATGGATCTGCGCACCGCGGACCGCGCCACCGCCGAAAAGCACTACGCGGAGCACACCGACAAGCCGTTTTTCGGTGAACTGGTTGATTTCATCACGTCCGCCCCGCTGGTGGCCGGTGTCATTGAAGGCCCCCGCGCCATCGAGGCCTGGCGTCAGCTGGCCGGCGGCACCGACCCGGTCGGCAAAGCCACCCCCGGCACCATCCGCGGCGACTTCGGACTGGAAGTGTCCGAAAACGTCGTCCACGGCTCTGACTCCCCGGAGTCGGCGGAACGCGAAATCGGCATCTGGTTCCCGAACCTGTAGGACACCACCAGTTTTCCCCTGACACACCGCACACAACGGTGGAATCCCCGGCAACGACTTCATCTGATTGGTCGGCCCCGGGGGTTCCACCGTTGTCATCTGTGCACCACCCGCCGCATCCGGGAGGTGGCGGGGTATCCCATCCCGGTCAAACGGCATCGGCCAACTGCATACTCAGGCGGCATGGTGGGCCAGTTCGGCTTCCACAGCCGCCACCCCGGCGGGGGAAAGCTGGCCGTGAATGGTGTCCGGGTCCTTGGCCGGATTCCAGCCCCGCTGCCGGCGGTTGTCGGCCAGTCCCGCGGCCTGCAGCTCCTGCAGTGCCCGCGCCACCTGCACGCGGTCGATCCCGAGGACGGTGCTGATCCGTTTGTCGGTGACCTCCCGCCACCCCGGAGTGCAGCCCAGTCCCCGCATGGTGCAGGCCACGGCCAGTTGCACGCGGTCAGCACACTGACCGCCGACCCGGTTGTCTGCGGCTGTGTGCGCCACCGGTTGCGGGTGCGGAAAAAAGATCATCCAGCTCACCACCGCTGCGATCACCCCCAGCGTCAGAGCGACGGCAGCAGCGATGCGCCAATCGTGGTCACGGAAAAATGACGCATTGGCGTAGGTCATGTACACAACAGCCGCGGCAACCACCACCAGGATCCGGCGCCTGGTCAACAATGTGCCGGTGATCCCCGCCGCATTGGTGGGGCGGTTGCTGCAGCCACCGGCCCACGCCCGCCACAGTCCCAGTACGGCGAGGACGGCAACAAGCAGCAGCGCCACCAGGGGATGGCCTGTTGCGGCGAGGACAAAAGGAAGCGCCACGACGGCAAAAATTCCCGCCGTCCACACGATGTTTTCTGTGCGGGCCAACGATCCTTTCCCCAGCCGTGCAAGGGCGTCATCCGGCCATCTGCTGGAGGTGGAAGGAGCGTGTGCATCCGAATTCATGACGCCGCAGTCTAGGTTTGGGGCACACAGTCCGCAACCCCCGGTAAGGGGGCACGTGCTGCAGTTTTGCAAGGACTACGGACAAACGGCAAGACCGCTGGTCGGGTGTTGATGCCCGGTATGGTTGGCCGTGGCCACCGGAAGGGGGTTGGTGTCAGTGCACCCGGTGCGGGGAATATGTGACACAATGGACCCACGTGGTCTTTGCCCGGCAGCGGTTTTGTCAGAAACCTCTTGTCAGCCTGTTGACGGCTTTGCTGCCCCGGGACAGGCCACCGATGACTTACATTTTTACATCAACAGAGCTTCCATCAACTTCACAAACAACCCCCACAACCGCATACAGCAGCCACCGCCCCACGCGGCCGCCGGAGTACCGGCACCAGGTTCACTGGCCACCAGTGTTCCTGTCCCGCCCGCTGTGAACAACGCACACGGTGTGTTTGTTCGCATCATCACCAGACTTTTGTGCCTTTCACAGGCACCACTTACGGTGCTGTCCGCAGTCCAATGCTTGTCGCGTGCGCCCACACCACCGTTGTGTGCGCCCCGCCACCGGTTGATCCGGCTGTCGGCACGCAAGCCGCTCGGGCAATACAATCGTTCACCGCGCGGAATCCCCGGATTCCCGCCGGGTGCACGGCTGCTGTATCCGCACACGTGGCACACCCCCGTCGGGTGGGAAACAGCACTGTTTCCCACCGCCACAAATGCCTTGTTCCAAGGTGTCTGTCGCCCGGTGACCGGACCAGTGCCCACGCAGTGCCTGCCGGTTGCGTGCGGGCACTAGGAGATAACCGTGGCAACAAGCACCGGTAACAGTAAACAGAAAACCACCCGCCGCCGCAGTACCCGCAAGGCGGGCACCAGCAAGACAGATGCAGCGCCGGAAAAAGACGCACCGGAAAAAGCAGCCACCCGCCGCCGGGCAGCGGTGAAGAAAACCTCCACCGGAAAAACGGCGCCCGCGACAAAGACCACCGCGAAGAAAACAGCCGGGAAGAAAACGGCCGCGAAGAAAACGGCCGCGAAGAAAACGGCCGCGAAGAAAACGGCCGCGACAAAGACCACCGCGAAGAAAACGGCTGCGAACAAGACAGCGCCGAAGAAGAAGACCCGGGCAGCGAGCACCGGCGACTCCGACGGTCAGCAGCCGGTGACACAGAAAGCGAAAGCAGCCACCACGACCACCAGGCGCTCGACCCGCACCACCGCCAAGAAGACGGCGCCGAAGAAACGGGCCACCCGCACCACCGGGGATGCTGCAGTGGAGGCTGCTGCTGTGGTCACCAAGGCTGACGCACGCTCGTCCGCCCCGATTGAGGGAGTGTCGCGGGAACTGGCCGAACAGGCACGCGGCGTTGACCGGGAGGGGCTCGGCGACAAACTGCGTGTCCACCAGCTGGCGAAGGTTCTGGGGATCACCTCCAAGGACATGGTCGGGTATCTTGCCGAGGTCGGCATCGAGAAAAAAGCCCAGTCCTCGCTGAGCAATGCCGAGGCGTGCCTGGTGCTGGACAAGATCGCCGAACCAGTGCTCGAGACCGGGGACAAGACGGTCGAGGCACTGCGCTACGAAGTCGGCAAGAACGTGGAAAACGAAATCCACCAGATCACCGAGAAAGTCGAACGGGAACTGGCCGACAAAGTCGATGATGACGATCTCGCCGGTGACGCTTCCGGCGACCGTGCCGATGACACCGGTGATGACACCGACGAAGATGCGGTCGATATTGAGCTTGACGTCGATTTCGACGATGAAGACGACATGCTCGACGACGAATACGAATTCGACGACGAGGATGACGAAGACGAAGACCTCGACGACGATGACGATGACGACGTAGACGACGAATTTGATGACGACGATTTCGACGACGAGGATTCCGACGAGGAGGATGACCGGCCGGAGCTGAAGACAATCGACATCCGGGAAGAAGCCCGCCGCGAGGAAAACGCGGAGCTTTTGGAAGATGTCGTCTCCGCGGTGACCCCGGTTCCGGAGGATGTCGACTCCACCTTCGTCACCCCGGTGTTCAAAGCACCGGTGCCGGTGAAAGTCGCCCCGAAGAAAACCCGCAGCCGCGATGACGGCGACGAGGACTCCCATCCACGCCGGTCCCGGCGCAGCCGGGATGACCGGGAGAGCAAACCGAAAAAAGTCAGGGTCATTGATGAACCCGCCGCCATCAAGGGTTCCACCCGGCTGGAGGCCCAGCGCCGCAGGCGCATCGACCGGAAACGGGAAGCCCGCAACACGCCCCGCCATGTCATCAGCGAAGCTGAATTCAGGGCACGCCGTGACGCCGTGGACCGCATCATGCTGGTGCGTGAACGCTCCCGCAGCGATCACCCGGGAGCGGTGACCCAGGTGGTGGTGCTGGAAGATGGCAAAGCCGTCGAACACTTCGTCACCAGTGAAACCCAGTCGTCGATGGTCGGCAATATCTATCTCGGGCGGGTGCAGAATGTGCTGCCCAGTATGGAAGCCGCCTTCATCGATATCGGCAAGGGCCGCAACGGCGTGCTCTACGCCGGTGAAATCGACTGGCGTTCCACCGGTCTGGGCGGAAAGTCCCGCAAGATCGAGCAGGCTTTGAAATCGGGCGACCAGGTGCTGGTCCAGGTCACCAAGGATCCGGTGGGCCACAAGGGCGCCCGCCTGAGCACCCAGGTCTCCCTGGCCGGGCGCTACCTGGTGTACGTGCCCGGTGGCCGCAGCGCCGGAATTTCCCGGAAACTCCCGGAGACCGAACGCAAACGTCTCAAGGCGATCCTGAAAAAAATCATCCCGGATTCCGGTGGCGCGATTATTCGCACCGCCGCCGAAGGTGTGTCGGAACCGGACATCGAAAAAGATGTCTCCCGCCTGATTTCAATGTGGGATGAGATCGACGCCACGGTCAAAAAAGAAAAGAAATCCAAGGGGTCCAAACCGGTGACCCTCTACGAAGAGCCCGACATGCTGGTGAAAGTCATCCGGGACCTGTTCAACGAGGATTTCTCCAAACTCATCGTCGACGGCGATGCCGCCTGGCAGACGGTGTCCGGGTACGTCGGCCGGGTCGCCCCGGATCTGCAGGACCGGCTGATGCACTGGGACCGCTCCAAAGCCGGTGGTGACGACGGTTTCGCCCGCTACCACGTCGACGAACAACTGTCGGAGGCACTCAACCGCAAAGTGTGGCTGCCCAGCGGTGGCACCCTGGTCATTGACCGCACTGAAGCGATGACCGTGGTGGATGTCAACACCGGCAAATACACCGGTACCGGCGGAAACCTCGAGGAAACGGTCACCAAGAACAATATTGAGGCCGCCGAGGAACTGGTCCGCCAGATGCGTCTGAGGGATCTGGGCGGCATGATTGTCGTCGACTTCATCGACATGGTGCTGCCGGAAAACCGGGATCTGGTGCTGCGGCGGCTGGCCGAGGCGCTCATGCATGACCGCACCCGCCACCAGATCAGTGAAGTCACCTCCCTCGGTTTGGTGCAGATGACCCGCAAACGGCTGGGAAGCGGTCTGATTGAAACGTTCTGCACCGACTGTGAGGCCTGTGACGGCCGCGGCCTGATCGTCCACAACGATCCGGTGGAAGACGACGGCAGCGATTCCTCCCGCGGCAAGCGGCGCAAAAACGGCGACAAAAACAACGCTTCCCGCCGCGAGCAACGCTCTTCCCGCAGCACCAGCCATCCTCCGGCCGAGCATCCCGCAGCCCGGGCCCTGCACAGCCACGACGATGACGAACAGGTCGCCGACAAGCCCGGTCACGCACGTGACACCGACCGGGCCGACAGGCAGGACACCGCCGGCAGCGGCCGGAAGGACACATCCGCCCGCGACAGTGAGCCGACCCCGGATACCGAACAGGGCAGCAGCCGGCGCTCCCGCCGCGGCTCCCGCCGCGGTACCGGGCAACCGGATACCACCCGGGAGGCCGCAGCCCAGGCTGATGCCGTGCCCGGTGAGCAGCCCGCCGATGGTTCATCCGACACCGCCGGGCAACCCGCCCGCGGCCGCCGCGGCCGCCGGCGGGCGGTCCGTCCGGCAGAGCCTGCCGGGACCGCGGCACAACCGGTGTCAGCGGCCGAGGAATCCCGCGAGGAGTCCGCGGCCGATCACGCCGACGGGTCGGTGAACCAGTCCGACCGTGGCGGACGCCAGCGCCGCCGGGCGGGGCGTTCCCGGTCCACCCGTTCCTCCAGCCGCAGCGTTGCTGCGGAAAACGCACAAGGCAAAACCCCCGCCGAAATCGCCTTCGATGCCGTCGACACCGCCGACCGGGAGGATCCCGATGAGCCGTCGGGGCGCAACTACCTGCCGGTGGATGACACCCCCACCCCACCCCGGGGAGCAGTCGACAGCAGTGATACCGACACTGACACCGATGACGGTGTCACCTCCTACGAGCAGGCCATGGCTGCGTTTGAGGCCTCACCGCGGCGCAAACGCAATGTCCGCGGCAACAGCCGGTCGGATGTGCCGCCGAAGCGCTCTGATTTCATCACCGGACCGATGGGATCCGACGGTATCGACACCCTCGACGTCGACGACGATGACGAGCAGGCCGCCGCGCCGGAACAACCGGACCACGGTTCCCGGTCACCCCGCCGGGCCGATGATGCGGCCGGGTCCCGCCAGTCGGCCAGTGCTGCGCGGCGGGCACGCCGCCGCGCCACCCGTGCCGCGCAGCAGGGGGCGGGCACCGCGGGCGAGACCGATCAGTCCGCCGACGGCGGGCGCCGTGACAGCGAGCAACCCTCCGGAAGCACAGACGGGACAGCACCCGCCGGACGGGGGCGGGGCCGCCGCCGGACGGCCACCGCGCCGTCAGCCGCGAAGTCCACGCCGCCAGCCGCCGACGGGGCCGGGCAACCGGCCGCGGCAGATGATGATGATTCCGCCCACGGCGCCGCCACGCGCCGCGGCACCCGCCGCGGCCGCAGGCGGGTCACCCGCCCGGTGATCGCACCCGGTGCAGACGATACCGACGCCGGTACAGCCGACCCGGCGCCACGGACGTCCGCCGGCGGCGCGTCGGCGGACACGCCCGCCCCGGGACGGTCCGGTCGGGGTCGCCGCCGCGGCACCCGTTCCACCCGCCGGCGCTGACGCCGCAGCTAGCCGGGATCCGGCGGCACAGGCGCCGCCGGATCCCGGTACCGCGGGTGCCGGGACAAACCCCGGTTTGTCTTTTTGCTGTCCCGACGGGTAGTCTTTGACAGTCGCTGTTGTGAAAGGGTCCGGCAACCCGTGACAGGGTATGCCTCAAGGCGCCCCGGCCAAACAGCCTGGTCGAATAAACCTCGACCGGCCCAAAGCCCTGGTTGCGTGCCACACGACCACATGACAAGCAAATTAAGTCCAGTCGGGCATCCGCTTGGTAGGCCACCCCATGGTTTCCCGTGGGGCGGCACAGTGTGACCCCGGTGAATGACCACCGGGGATGCACTCCAGCGGGCAAGACATGCCTGAGCCGAAAGTTTCAACGAAGATAAAGGGGTAGCCCTCCTATGTACGCGATCGTCAAGACCGGCGGCAAGCAGTACAAGGTTGCCGAAGGTGACCTCGTCAAGGTCGAGAAGATCGAGGGTGAGCCGGGTTCCACCGTGGCTCTCACCCCGGTTCTGCTCGTCGACGGCTCCAATGTGACCACCGGCGCCGATGACCTTGCCAAGGTCACCGTGAACGCCGAGATCGTCGAGCACACCAAGGGCCCGAAGATCCGCATCATGAAGTACAAGAACAAGACCGGTTACAAAAAGCGCCAGGGTCACCGTCAGAAGCTGACGGTCATCAAGGTCACCGGTATCAAGTAAGCGGCTTTTCGTCGCCCAGAGAAGAAAATTTTTAAGGAGGGAAACCGCTCATGGCACACAAAAAAGGTGCATCCAGCTCCAGCAACGGTCGTGACTCCGAGTCCAAGCGTCTCGGTGTGAAGCGTTTCGGTGGCCAGCAGGTCAAGGCGGGTGAGATTCTCGTCCGTCAGCGTGGAACATCGTTCCACCCCGGTGAGAACGTCGGACGCGGCGGCGATGACACGCTGTTCGCTCTGAAAGCCGGCGCCGTCGAATTCGGCGTCAAGCGCAACCGTCGTACGGTCTCCATCGTCGAGAACGTAGCCTAAGTCACACATCACCCGGCTTCCGGCCTCGTCGCAGTTCCGGGGCCAACCGTTGCCCGCGCGTACCGTGCAGTCGGCGGTGAGCCGGTCCGGCCCGGCCGGTCGGCACTCAGATAGTGACACACACGGGGCCTGCACCGCGATCACCAGGATCAGCGTGCAGGCCCCGTTTTTGTATCTGTTCCGGCAGCCGATCAGTGCCGGTATAGCCGTGCGTGCCCGCTGCCGGTGCGAAGTGGGCAGGCCACGGCTGAAAAACCCGGTGAACCGTCCATCCGCCGCAACATCACGGGGTGGACCACCGCCACTTCGGTTTCCTCCCCGGTAGCCGCCCCCGTCGCTGGGGTTCCGCAGAATACGGGTGTGCGGTGCGGGATCCCTAAGGCCCGGTCAGCGGGTAAAGCATCACCGCTTGCCCCCGGCGATGCGGCCCGGGTGCCGGATCGGCTGCGTTCTGCCGTGCGGCGGCACCCGTCTATTTCCCCATTTTTCGTTTTATCCAAGTTAAGGTGAGTTTTTCCATGGGAACATCACGCTTCGTTGACCGCGTCGTCCTCCACTTGAGCGCCGGCGACGGGGGGCACGGGTGTGCCTCAATCCACAGGGAGAAATTCAAACCCCTGGGTGGCCCCGACGGGGGCAACGGCGGCCACGGGGGAGATATTGTGCTTGTGGTCGACCCGCAGGTGCACACGCTGCTCGATTTCCATTTCCGCCCGCACATCAAAGCCGGGCGTGGCGGCAACGGGGCCGGTGACCACCGTAACGGCGCCCGCGGCGAGGATCTTGTCGTGCAGGTGCCGCCGGGCACGGTGGTCATGGACGACAACGGCGAAGTGCTGGCCGATATGACCAGCCCCGGAATGCGCTACATTGCCGCCGAAGGCGGCCATGGGGGACTGGGTAACGCCGCGTTGGCATCCAAGGCCCGCAAAGCCCCCGGATTCGCTCTGAAAGGGGAACCCGGCGAGGAACACGACATTGTCCTGGAGCTGAAATCCATGGCTGATGTCGGGCTGGTCGGTTTCCCGTCGGCCGGTAAATCATCGCTGGTGTCGGTGCTGTCGGCGGCGAAACCGAAAATCGCCGACTACCACTTCACCACCCTGCAGCCCAACCTCGGGGTGGTCACCGTCGGCAACGGCACCTTCACCATCGCCGATGTTCCGGGACTGATCCCCGGTGCCAGCCAGGGCAAGGGCCTGGGCCTGGATTTCCTGCGGCATATCGAACGCACCGCCGTTTTGGCCCACGTCGTCGACACCGCCACCCTGGAACCGGGCAGGGATCCGGTCTCTGATGTGGCCGCCCTGGAAGAAGAACTCGCCAACTATGAATCAGACCTGGCCGGCGATACCGGGCTGGGGGATCTGAAAGACCGGCCGCGGATCATCATTTTGAACAAAGCCGACATCCCCGAGGCCCTGGAGCTGGCGGAGTTCGTCGAGCAGGATCTCACAGATGCTTTCGGCTGGCCGGTGATGATCATCTCCACTGTCGCCCACAAAGGCCTGGAGCAGCTGAAATACAAGCTGATGGAGATGGTCACCGAACACCGCACACACCACCCGGTGGCAGACGAAGATGCCCGCACCATCATCCGGCCGAAAGCCGTCCGCGCCAAAAAAGGCCGCGGCAAGTCCGGGCAGGGCCACGACTTCGAGATCCGCCAGGACCCGGACATCGACGGTGGTTTCCTGGTTGTCGGGGAGAAAACCGACCGCTGGATCATGCAGACCGACTTCGACAACGATGAGGCCGTCGGCTACCTGGCCGACCGGCTGGCGCGCATGGGTGTGGAAGAAGCCCTGTTCAAAGCCGGGGCCCAGGAAGGCTGTCCGGTCACCATCGGCGGGGTTACCTTCGAATGGGAGCCGATGACCTCGGCGGGCACCGACCCGCTGCTGACCGGCCGTGGTTCCGATATCCGCCTGGAGCAGACCCACCGGGCCTCGGCCGCGGAGCGCAAACGTGCCTCCCAGGCCAGGAGAGGATTGATCGACGAGTTCGATTTCGGCGACGGGGAACAGGCCTCCACGCAGCGGTGGGAAGGCTAGCCCGACGAAGCCTGCTGCTTGCCCGGGTAAACAACCTACGGCCGTGCGCCCGGCGTGGGTGATCCCCGGCGGTTGCTGTCGGCCAGCAGTGTGATCCAGCGGGCCAGTGATCCGTCGATGATGCTGCGGTGCACAATCGCCGGGTCAAGGATGCGTTCCTGGTCGAGCAGGAGCTGGATGATCGCCAGCAGCTGCGGAGCAGAGGCGGTGTTGACGGCGGTGTCGTCGGCGGTGAAACTCACCAGTGGCCGACCCAGTGCCCGTGCCGGATCAGCGGTGCGGTGCGGCTGGAATTTCTCCCTCAGCTTTGCCCTGAGCCGGTCGGTTTCGGCCGGATCATCGCCACAGCCGGCCGCATCCTCGATAACCGGAAGCATCGCCGCCAGGTCGGCATACGGACCCGTGTAGGTGCGGTAGCTGGTGTTGTCGGTTTTCACCGGCCGCAGGCTGATCACCAACTCTTCGGGATCAAGTCCCATGAATTCGAAGACGCGGCGCAATACCAGGGTTTTCACCGCCGTGGAACTTGCATGGTGGACGACGGCACCGGCACCAATCGGGCTGCAGGACGAGTTGGAGGCAGCGGCGTCCGCCGGGCGGATGGCCGGATCGATTCCCGCCTCCACATAGCGGCGCATCTCATCCGGGTGATCCAGGGTGATCTGCCGCAGCACCCCTGACAGGACCTCCACCCAGGTGCTGACCGGCTCACCGCTGTCTTCGAACGACCAGGCAACCGGAGTCCGGTTGGTGAAATCGTTGTCGGTGCCCAGCGGTATCCGGTCCAGTTCCGGGGCCGGCGGGACAAAAGTTGTCGTGGGCAAAGCCCAGTAGGCGACAGCCTGGGCGGACAGACGTTCGGCGCGTTGCTGCAGCTGCGTGCTGCCCCAGCTGTCGCATTCGTTGACGAACCGGTTCAGCCGGTAGGGGGTGTGCGCGAAACCGGATTCCCCGGCTTTCTTCATCTCGAAAGGAAGATTGGAATACTCCGGGTTGTAGCCGGTCACCGTCAGGTTGGCAATCCGGTGAACCCAGGTGGCGTGGATATCCTCGGCGTCGGGCCCCAACTGTTCACGCCAGGCAGAGGTCAATGTCTGGGGCATAATGTGCTCGATGGTCAGTTCCCCGGCCGCCAGCCGCCCGGCGATATCGGTGGTGTCTTTCGACGTGCCGTTTTCCAGGCATTCGAACAGGTACCGGCGGCGTTCGGCCTGCATTTTGTAGAAGTTGCGGGTGGTGAAATCGGCGGCGAACTCCTTGTCGCCGGGAAACCGCGCGGAACCCTCACGGCGCAGCAGCGACCAGGCCAGGATATCGGCGGCTGAGGTTGTGTCCGACAGATGTTTTTTCACCTCCCGGTAGATGGTGGCGAATGTTTTGTTCAACGAGTTGGTCGCCAGGTTGCAGGTGAATCTGCGGAACAGGTAGGACTCGGTGATCGCCAGGCAGTCGAGGAAATCCTTTTCGGTGATGGTGCCGCTTCGCACATCGCCGATCAACGGCACCAGAAATGGCAGCACCACATCCTGTTTGAGGATATTCAGCCGTTTCAGCCGCCGGTCGATGGCCGGAAAACCGGTCGTTGACTGCAAAATATCGTGGTAGTTGCGGGCGAACTCGGTGACTGGGGCAAGCAGTCGCGCCCCGGAGGTGCCCTGCCTTGCGGCGTAGGCCTTGAATTCCTGGAACACCTGGTCCCGCCGGGGTGTGCGGCCGAGCACACTGACCAGAAACCAGCGGAAGAAGGGATCGGTATCGTAGTCGACGAGTTCCTCGATGCGATTCCAGTGATCGTTGTAGACCTTTTCCTGCTCGGCGGCGGGAAGATCCATCAGCACCAGGTTTCTGATTTTGTCGGCCTCCGACAAGGCCAGACCCGTGGAGTTGAGGGATTCGAAAATACGCTGCGGGTCGTCTTCCTGCCCCAGGTTCAGCCGCATCACCTGCAGTCCGTCGATGGCGGCGAGAAGTTCTTCCGCCTCCAGTCCGGTGGCTAGCAGCCGCTGGGTCAGATACCGGTAGTTGGTGGTGACCGTCGATGATTCAATATCGGGAAGATCATCGCGAAATAGCCGGGTGTAGGCCTCATCGTCGTGTTTGACCGGTTTGAGCCGGAAGCGGGTGGCGGTCACCCCGTCGTCGTCATTGATGAGGAAACTGTCCCGCAGTTTGGCGCCCAGGCCAGCGTCCCGGCAGGGGATTTTTTTGTTGTCTATCAGCCGCGACAGGGCGAGAAGCAGCAGCGAGACCGTGGTCAGACGCTGCTGGCCGTCAATGACCACCCAGCGGAAGGCGTCTTCGGATTTGCCGACGATAGAGCCGAAAAAATGCGAGGTTCTGTTTGTTTCGGCCAACTCCACCAAGTCGTCGACCAGCTGCCCGCACTGGGTGGGGGACCAGTCGTAGTTGCGCTGGTAGACGGGGATGATCAACTGCAGGTGCCGGGAGTCGAATACCTTCCGTACCGATTCGATATGGCCTTGCCCGGGCCTGTCCTTTTCCTGGTGCTTTTAGGTGACGAAACGTTCTCGAGTCCAGAGTAAAAAAGACCCGCCAGATCCGGTGTAGCGACACTGTGTTTTCCCCGCATGTCAGCGCCTCCTGCGGCCCCATCACAGGTGGTTTTCCTCCGGTGGGCGGGCGGGGACAATGCGTGGTTGCCCGCCGGGGAAGAAAAGGGACAACCCCCACCCCAAGAGTGTCACGCAGTCGGGTGCCCCGGTGTCGGTGACAGGCGTGGGGCGGTAATAAAATTGGCGGCCATGAACCCCGCATGGTCGACTGGCGACAACCAGCTTCCCACCACCCCATATGCCCCCGACCAGACTGCCGTCACACCACCTCCCGGCCGTGCCTGCGGTCCCGCCGGCGGTATCAGGGCACGTTTGACGGCGGCGAAAAAAGTGGTCGTCAAAATCGGTTCATCATCGCTGACCTGCCACGACAACACTGCCGTTGATCCTTTAGCCATTGACCGGATCACCGATGCCCTGCAGGCCCGGATGGTGGCGGGAAGCGATGTGATCGTGGTGTCCTCCGGGGCGGTGGCCGCCGGCATGGGGCCGCTGGGGCTGAGCCACCGGCCGACGGATCTGGCCGGAAAACAGGCTGCGGCTTCCGTCGGGCAAGTTCATCTGGCCCATGAGTGGGGCCGCAGCTTCGGCCGCTACAACCGGACGGTCGGGCAGGTGCTGCTGACCGCCAGCGATGCCGGTATCCGCTCGCGTGCCCGCAACGCGCAGCAAACCCTGGACAGGCTGCGGCAGCTGCGGGCGGTACCGATCGTCAACGAAAATGACACGGTCGCCACCTCCGAGATGCGTTTCGGCGACAATGACCGGCTGGCCGCCCTGGTCGCCCACCTGGCCGGTGCCGATCTTTTGGTGCTGCTCAGTGATGTGGACGGTCTCTACGACAAAAACCCTTCCGACCCGACGGCCAGGTTCATTCCCGAGGTCATTGGGGCGGGGGATCTCAATGGTGTGGTGGCCGGCGGCGGCGGGAAAGTCGGTACCGGCGGCATGGCGTCGAAAGTGTCGGCCGCCATGCTGGCCACCAGGGGTGGTATCCCGGTACTTCTGACATCCGCGGACAAGATCAGTCAAGCCCTGACCGATGCCAGTGTGGGCACGGTGTTCCATCCCCGGCAGGGGCGGCTGTCGGCGTGGAAGTTCTGGGCGCTGTATGCCGCCGATGTCACCGGAACCCTGCGCATTGACGCCGGGGCGATGCAGGCGGTCACCCACGGCGGGGCGTCGCTTCTGGCGGTGGGCATCACCGAAACCGAAGGCGAATTCCACTCCGGCGACATTGTCGAAATCGTCGGACCCGACGGTCAGATCATCGGCCGCGGGGAAGTGGCCTACGACCATATGACCCTGGCCGGGATGCTGGGCAAAAACACCGCCGACCTGCCGGAGGGCATGCAGCGGCCGGTGGTGCACGCGGACTATCTGTCCAATTTCGCCACCCGTGCCTGACACACCCGACACGCTTTCACAGTTTCGTTCACACCGCTACAGTGGACAGTCACACCCGCCGCCGGGCCCCGGCGGCGGGAACGTTGACACAAATACCCCGAGCGCAAGAAAGTATGTGAGCTGTTGTGAAATACGCGATGTTGCCCACCCGGTGGGATGTTGTTGAACAAGCCCTGGCGAACGAGGGCCTGGAACTGGTCGACCTGGACGACGGTGCGGAACTTCTGGTCTACAACGGGTCGGCGGCCGATTTCCCGGAGCTTCCCCGTTCAGTGAAGTGGGTGCAGCTGACACTGGCCGGAATCGACGCCTTTTTCGACGAGGGACTCATCGACGCCACACGAACCTGGTCGAATGCTTCCGGGGTGTACGCCAAGCCGGTGGCGGAATCAGCGGTTGGTCTGCTGCTGGGTTGCCTGCACATGTATCCGCGCATCGACCGGGCGCGGTCCTGGGATGTGCACGGTGAAATGGACCGGGAGACCCGGTGGCTTTACGGGGCGCATGTGGCTGTCATCGGCGCCGGCGGCATTGGCCGGGATCTGGTGGAGATGCTCAAAGGTTTCGGCTGCACCGTCACCGCGGTCAACCATTCCGGGCGGCCGGTTGCCGGGGCGGACCGGACCCTGTCGTCGACGCACACCAGCCAGGTGCTCGCCGAATGCGACCACGCCATCCTGGCGGCACCGCTGACCGAGGACACCGTCGGCATGATCAACCGCGACAGCCTGAAGCTGATGAAAAACTCGGCGGTGGTGGTCAATGTGGGCCGTGGACCGCTGGTCAACACCGATGATCTGGTCGAGGCACTTGAGAAGGGGCAGATTGCCGCCGCCGGACTCGATGTCACCGACCCGGAGCCGCTTCCCGACGACCATCCGCTGTGGGGAATGGACAATGTGCTGATCACCCCGCATGTGGCCAACACCCAGGCGCAGATTCCGCATCTGCTCAAAGACACCATCATCGCCAACTACCGGGCTTTTGTCGCCGGCGGGGACCTGCCCACCGCGGTCAGCCCGGACAAGGGGTACTAGAAAAACCCGGTGCCGGCCCCCGCCCGCGGGCGGGCGGGGACACCTTGTCGACCCCGTGCCACCTGACAGCCGGGCCACCAGGCCCCGGATTGTCTAGGCTGGGGGCCGGGCAGTGCCCGCCCCCGCGGGCGCTGCCTTTGATGTCGCGGCCGGAATGACAGCCCGGACAGCCGCGACCACCCATCCACCGGTAGGAGACCATGAACGCCGACAGCATCACCCGTAGGACCGAACGAGATGAGGTGCTTGCCAAAGCCGCCGCCGCCAAAGCAGTACTTCCCGCTCTGCGTGCCGGTGCCCCGGACAGAAAAAACACTGTGCTCACCGCCGCCGCGGCGGCGCTGCGGGAGAACGCCTCGACGATCATCACCGCCAACGCAGCCGACATCGAGCGCGGTGTCGCCGCCGGAATGTCGGGGGCGCTGGTCGACCGGCTGCGGCTTACCCAACCGCGCATCGACGCGATGGCCTGCGGGTTGGAGCAGGTGGCCGCGCTGGCTGACCCGGTGGGCCAGGTGGTGTGTGGCCGCACCCTGCCCAACGGGCTGAAGCTGACGCAGGTGCGGGTGCCGCTGGGGGTGATGGGCATGGTCTACGAGGCCCGGCCCAATGTCACCGTCGACGCTTTCGGGCTGGCGTTCAAAGCCGGCAATGCCGCGCTGTTGCGGGGATCGAAATCGGCCAGGCAGTCCAACACCGCCCTGGTGGAGATTCTGCGCCGGGTTCTTGCCGACCACGATTTCCCGGAGGATGCACTGCAGCTTCTTCCCTGCCAGACACACGAGTCGGTGCAGGATCTCATCACCGCCCGCGGCCTGGTCGATGTGGTTATTCCCCGCGGCGGGGCCGGGCTGATCACCGCGGTCGTCACCGGGGCCAGTGTGCCGACGATTGAAACGGGAACCGGTAACTGCCACGTCTACGTCCACGCCGACGCCGACATCGAGATGGCCACCGAGATCATCCTCAACGGCAAAACACGCCGACCCAGCGTGTGCAATGCCACCGAAACAGTGCTCATTGACCGGGCGGTGGCGAAAAACAACCAGTTCAACATCATCCACGCCATCCAGGACGCCGGGGTGGTGGTGCACGGTATCCCCGCCGAGTTGAAGGACATCTGCGGGCAAGGCCTGGTGGAAGCCGATGAGAGCGACTGGGCGGAGGAATACCTGTCGATGGATGTGGCGGTGAAACTGGTCGACGGCATCGACGGTGCGCTGGAACACATCGCCACCTATTCCTCCGGGCACACCGAGGCCATCGTCACCAAAGATCTCACCGTCGCCGAACGGTTCACCGACCTGGTTGATTCCGCGGCAGTGATGGTCAATGCGTCCACCGCCTTCACCGACGGCGAGCAGTACGGCATGGGCGCCGAGATCGGGATTTCCACGCAGAAACTCCACGCCCGCGGGCCGATGGGCCTCCCGGAGCTGACCACGACCAAATGGGTTGTCATCGGCCGGGGGCAGACCCGCCCCTAGCCGCCCGGCCCCGGGGGCGGGTATACAGGCGTGTGGGGCACCGCCCGGCCCGCCTTCCGGCCCGTCCGCCCGGGGACATTCCTGACCGTGCCCGGCCTTTTTCGCCCCACACCCCGTTGCCACCACAACCGAAAGACCGCCATGCGTTTTCGCCTGTTGCCCCCAGTCCGTCGTCTTGCCGCAGCCGCGGCAGCCTGCGTCTTCGCGGTCGGTGGCCTGGCCGGTCCCGGCAGCCTGCCCCGGGCGCAGGCCCAACCGGCCGAGTGCCCGGCCACCGTGATCATTGCGGCCCGCGGCTCCGGGGAACCGCAGGCCGCCACCATGGCGTTTCCCGTCGGCGGGGCGACCACCAACGGGTGGGAAGGCGGCATGATCCAGCGCACCCTGGAGCATTTCGATTTGACCGACACCACCGTCATCGGGTTGGACGCCGATGACTATGAGGCGGCCACCGTGTGGCTGGGCAGCGGGTCGGAGGTCTATGAATCATCGGTGAACGGTGCCCGCAACGCGATCGGCCGGGCGCTCGACTTCGAACGCCGTACCGGCTGCCGCCCCAGCTACATTGTGATGGGCTATTCACAGGGCGCGGCGGTGATGCACATGGCCGAAATCCCGCTCAGCTGGTCGGGCCGGCTGGTCGGGGCGATCTATATGGGCGATCCCTTCCTCACCCCCGGTGACCCGGCGCTGATCGGCGCCCCCTCCGGTGGCCGCGGCATGGTCTACTACGGCGGCAACGGGCTGACCTCCACGCAGCTGCGGGCCGCCCCCATTGTCGCCGACTACTGCCTGCCCCGGGATCCGGTGTGCGACTGGCCGGGCAATGTCGACGCCGCCAACGACAACTACGGCAACCACATCATCTATTTCCGCCCCCGGCCCCACGGGCTTACCCCCTCCGAACAGGAAGTGGTCAACCGGGCCAACGCCATGCTCAACCTGGGCCGCCAGCGCAAAGCCGACGGGGCCAACAACACCAGCCCCACGCCCGTGCAATGGTCGTGGATCGCCGGCCGCTAGGGGCCGTGTCTTCGGTGCCCGCACCGCCAGGGGAAGAAGGCGGGCGGGCGCACCGCTAGAATGACCGGTCATGAGTTCCACGACAGCGCCCCGCCGCATCGGGGTGATGGGCGGCACCTTCGACCCGATCCACAACGGCCACCTGGTGGCGGGCAGTGAAGTCGCCGATCTTTTCGGCCTTGACCTGGTCATCTATGTTCCCACCGGCCAGCCGTGGCAGAAAAAGGGGCGCAGCGTCTCCTCGGCGGAAGACCGCTACCTGATGACGGTGATCGCCACCGCCTCCAATCCGCAGTTCACCGTCTCCCGGGTGGATATCGACCGCGGCGGCGCCACCTACACCGTCGACACCCTGCGGGATTTGAAAAGACAGTTCCCGAAAGCCGAACTGTTTTTCATCACCGGGGCGGATGCCCTGGAAAAAATCGGAACCTGGCAGAACTGGGATGAATTGTTTGATCTGGCCCGGTTCATCGGGGTGACCCGCCCCGGCTACGAACTCAACGAATCCGCCCTGCCGCAGGACAAGCGCGACTCGCTGTTTCTGGTGGAAATCCCGGCGATGGCCATTAGTTCCACCGACTGCCGGAAACGGGCCGCCACCGGGCGGCCGGTGTGGTACCTGGTGCCCGACGGTGTGGTGCAGTACATCGGTAAACGGCAGCTGTACGCCATCGGCGGCGCCGACGCCGCCCGGGACCCGGAAGGGGCGTCGCCGAAAAACCGCTCCGGGGGCAGCTGATCCGCCACCCGTGCCGGGCCGGAGGGGAACAATCCGGTTGCGGTTCGCGCCGGGTGTGTGCGGCACAGTGTTTTTTGCCCGCGGATTCCATACCATGGTCCATGGACAGCCGTCACGCTTTTTCCGCCGCAGGCGGAACAGCTGGTAAAATATTCTCTTTGACCCGTATCCGGGTCGTGATTTTTCCCGCACCACCACTTGAAGGACGTTGACTAAGACAAGTGACAGCATCGACACACGCCGTAGAACTGGCCACCACCGCAGCGACAGCCGCCGACGACAAACTCGGCGAGGACATCGCCGTGGTCGATGTCAGTGAACAACTGATCATCACCGACTGTTTCGTGATCGTCACCGGCGACAATGAACGCCACGTGCAGGCACTGGTCGACGAAATCGAGGACCAGCTGCGCGACAAACACCAGGTCAAACCCTTGCGCCGGGAAGGTACCCGCGAATCCCGCTGGGCCTTGATCGACTACGGCGAGATCGTGGTCCATGTCTTCCGCCGCGACGAGCGCGGATACTACGGCCTGGACCGGTTGTGGCGGGATTGCCCGCTGCTGGCGGTCGAGGGCATCGAGACCTTCACCCGCGGCGACGACACCGACGGCGGCATCGACATTTTCGAGGTCGATTCCATCGACCAGATTCCGCTGGCCGACCCGGCCCCCGACGAGGCGGAGCTGTGAGCAGACGGCTGCTGCTGCTGCGCCACGGGCAAACCGTCCACAACACCACCGGACGACTGCAGGGACAGCTCGATACCGACCTGTCCGATACCGGTGTCCGGCAGGCGGAGACCGTGGCCGGAATACTCGCCGATGAGAATATCGCGCGCATCTATTCCTCTGATCTCACCCGCGCCAGACGCACCGCCGAAGCCGTGTCGGCGCGTACCGGGGTTGCGGTCCACACCGACCGGCGGCTGCGGGAAACCGATTTGGGCACCTGGCAGGACCGTACCCGCGAAGACATCGATGCCGCCCACCCGGGCATGCGGGCGGTGTGGCGCAATGATCCGCTGTGGGCGCCCGACGGCGGGGAAACCCATATGGAGGTCGGCCGCCGGGGCAGAGCAGTCATCGACGAGATCATGGCCGACGACGATAACTGGGATGACCACACGGTGCTGGTGGTCGCCCACGGCGGGCTGATCATGGCGCTGACGGCCAACCTTCTTCGGCTTGCCCCGGAGCAGATCCCGATGTTCAACCGGCTGGGAAACACCTGCTGGGCGGAACTGGAGGCCCGCCCGCCCTTTGACGTCCGCGCCGCCGTCAACGGGGCGGAATGTCCGGCAGCATCCACCGGCCGCCAGCCCACCGCCGGTATCCGCTTTACCCCCGACACCGTGGACGGGGCGAAGTGGATCGTCACCGCCTGGAACCGCACCCCGCACTGATGGGCGGAGGTGCACCGGCTGATTTCCCTTTCACCGCTGCTGCCAGAGTAGGTTTTAAAGGGTACGGCCGCTTTGAGCGCCCCACCCGCCCCCCGCGCCCCGAGGAGACAACCAGTGCCCGTCCGGATCGTCACCGACTCGTCGTCGAATCTTGACCCCGCCCTCGCGCAGGCCGCCGGGGTGACGGTACTGAAACTGCACACCATCTCCAGCGGGCAGAACCGCTCCACCGCCGGGCTGTCGGCCCTGGAACTGGTGGCCGCCTATGCCCGGCAGCTGGAGCGGGGCAACGATGAGGGGGTGCTGGCCATCCACCTGTCGAAGGAGCTGTCATCAACCTGGTCGAATGCGACGACCGCGGCCGGTGTGTTCAGCGAACCGGTGGTGGTCGTCGACACTTCAGCGGTGGGCATGACACTGGGGTGCGCCGCCCTG
>NZ_JAFLEQ010000008.1:661558-663275 GCF_017307055.1 Corynebacterium mendelii
GGTGCCGGCGGGGACGTGGAAGCCTGCCGGGAAGCGGCGGTGGACACCATGGGCCGCTGCCACACGTTTTTGTATCTGCACCGCATCGACGAGATGCGGCGCTCGGGCCGCATGTCGGCGGCCGCCACCCTGATGTCGACCACGCTGGCCACCCGGCCGATCCTGTCGATTGCGCAGGGCAAATTCGAGATCGCGGCGAAAACCCGCACCCAGTCCAAGGGCATGGCCAAACTCGCGGAAATCGCCTGTGCCGTGGCCGGCGGCAAACCCGCCGACGTGTGGCTGCAGCAGTACGAGGCCCGGGAAGCGGCCACCGGTTTGAAAAAGACCCTTCTCGCCGAACTGCCGGAAGGCTCATCGGTGACAGTTCTGCCCCAGGACGCGGCGCTGGCCATCCACTCCGGGCCGGGGTCGCTGGCCCTGTCGATCAAGGTTGATCCTTCTGCCGTGCCCCCGCAGGAGACCGCCCAGGCAACCGGCAAACACAAAAACACCACCAAAGGCATGGATTTCCTGTCGCTTTTGAAAAACGATCCGAAACCGGCCGCCGACATCGCCGATGCGGCCGCCGGCGACGGTGCCGCTGCCACCGGGACCGGGTCCCCGGCCGACGGCCAGCACGGCGACTAGCTTTTAAAAAACAATCCGGCTTCTGCGGCGGCGGGCTGTGGACAGTTGTGGGCCGTCCACAGCAGGGGGTGGTGCACCTGTGGTTGTTTTTTCCGCCACCGGCCTAGCGTGACCGGTATGAACATCCGCCTGCCCGGTCCTGTCGCCGATGCGATCACCACCCTTGTCGCCGCACCCGCGGTCACCCCGCCGGCGGCCGGTACATTACCGGCGGTCGGCGACCCGGCCGACGGGTCGGCAGATGACGGCGACCGGGCCTATCCGGTGGCCGGCTCCCAGCCGCGACACGGCCAGCGCAGCTATGCCGGTCTGGTGATGCTGGCCGCGGCCGTGACCGTGATCGCGGTGTGGCTGAGTTCCGGGGGGCCGCCGGATACCACGGCGGTTGCCGAAGGAACAGCCACCGCCCCGGCGGGACCGGCCACGGTACCGGTCACCCCGCCGCCGCCCCCGGTTGCCGTGCGGGGCGGACAACCGGCGCGGGCTTCAGCCAGTCAGCACCCACCGCAGGTGGTGGTCTCGGTGGTCGGGCATGTCCGTTTCCCGGGGCTGAAAACACTGCCGGAAGGATCCCGCATCGCCGATGCCCTGGCGTTGGCCGCCCCCTACGATGACGCCGACCTGGTGACATTGAACGCGGCGAAGAAACTGGTCGACGGAACCCAGATTGTTGTCGCCCAACGCCTCCCGGCACCGGCTGCGCCCCCGCCCGGCGGTTCCCGGGTCACTGCCGGGGATGCGGTCGCCGGGCAGCCCGGATCAGCGCACCAGCCGGCCCAGGTGTCGTTGGCTTCGGCGACGGAGCAGCAGCTGTCCACCGTGCCGGGCATCGGGGAAAAAACCGCCCGGGCGATTATCGCCTACCGGGACAGCAACGGTCCGGTCACCGACATCGGCCAGCTGACGGCGGTGCGCGGAATCGGCGACGCCACCGTCGCCCGCCTGCGGGACTATGTGGTCCCGTGAGTAACCGGCTGCTTGTGGCAACCGCCGCCACCGTATGGGCGGCGGTTTATCTCACCCTGGCCGCCGATGCGGGCTACCGGATACTGGCCGGGGTCGCCGTCATCGGCGCTGTGGCCGCGGC
>NZ_JAFLEQ010000008.1:663296-705838 GCF_017307055.1 Corynebacterium mendelii
CCGCGGGCGGGCAGTGCTCGGGTGGGCCTGTGCGGTGGCAACGGCGGTGGCGGCCGCGGTGTACCGGCAGTCCGCAGCCCTGACGGTTCACGGATCCGGGCAGGAGATCGCCGCCACCGGCACGGTGGTGTCCTATCCGCATCCCACCGCGCGGGGACACTACAGTGTCTCACTGGTTGTCGACGGCACCCGCTGCGCGGTGACGGCACTGACCGGTAATGACCCCGGTCTTATTCCCGGAACACCGGTCAGTGTCACCGGCACTGTCCGGGAAACCACCCGGGTGGCGGTGTGCCCCGTGATCATCCGCGCCCACAGACTGGTTGCCGGCGGCCCGGCCGGGCCGCTGCGCACCTGGACCGCCGGGATTCGGCGGGAGTTCGCCGGTCTGGTTGCCGAGCGGGCCGATGGATCCTCGGCCGGGCTGGTCACCGGCATGGTGCTGGGGGATACCTCTGCGCTGAGCCAGGAGGCCAACCAGCTCTACCAGGACACCGGGCTGTCGCATCTGACAGCGGTCTCGGGGTCGAATGTGGCCATAGTCATTGGCTGCGTGCTGGCGGTCCTGGCGGCGGTGAAGCTGCCCGTGCCGATAAGAGTGGCGGTCGCGGCTGCCGCACTGGCGGGGTTTGTGGCGCTGGTGGGCACGGAGCCGAGTGTGCTGCGGGCCGCGGTGACCGGATACATTGCGCTGGCGGCCATCGCCACCGGGTCGCAGGCCATGGCGGTACGGTCGTTGTCTTGGGCGGTGATCGGGTTGTGCACCGTATTCGCCGACATGGCGGCAAGCTACGGATTCGCCCTGTCGGTGGCGGCCACGGTGGGCATTGTGGTGGTCTATCCGCGGCTGGAACAACCGGTCGCCAAACTGGGGTTTCCCGGCCCTGTCACCCGGGCGGTGGCCATCGCCCTGGCCGCCGACGTGGTCACCGCCCCGATCATTGCGCTGATGGTGGGGAGATTGTCGACGGTGGCGGTGGCCGCCAATGTGCTGGCCACCCCGGCGGTCGCGCCGGTGACAGTCATGGGTTTCATTGCTGTGGTGCTGCTGATTGCCGGTGCCCCGGCCGTCATCCCGGGGCTGTTGGTGACAGCCTGCCGGCCGTTTGTGTGGTGGATCGACACCGTGGCCGGCGCCTGCGGGAATCTGCCGCTGGCCACCATCTCCCTGCCGGAGGGGACAGCCGGCGTTTTCGCGGCCCTGCTGGTGGTGGCCTGGACGGTCACGGTCATCCACACCCGGTGGGGTGCCAGGATCACGGTCGGCCTGGTGGTGGCCGCGGCCGTGGGACTGTGTGTGTCCACCTGGCGGGCCAGCCCACGGATATCCCCTGGGAGCCTGACCCCCATCACCGTGGCCACGGTCGATGAGATCACTGATCTTCCGCCCGGGACCGGGGTGATCATCGTCACCGATCCGGCGGGCAGGCCACACACCCGGCCGACAGTCACCCGGGAAGGAATACCGGTGCTATTTCCCAACCGGGACGGACCGGTGACCATTCACCGCGACGGCAGCCAGCATGCGGCCAGCGGCAAGTTTTGAACAAGCGCGGAGAAAACAAGCCGCTGCAGCCGGCAATGATCCCGGAATATCCGGTTGTGAGCGGTCGACGAACACTGGCGTTTCTATGGCACATCCGGCATGGCGGTCCCGTTGTCCTCGATGCGTCTTGTGTGATTTTCAGTGGCTGTCACGCCGTGTGGCGGGGGAGGATCCACGTCGTGGCGCCGGGTGCGGGTACGTGGTCGGGTGGAGCGGGCGCCGGTGTCTGGCGGAGTCCCCGTGGTCTGGCACCATGGTGGATGTGAGTACGAAGTCCTTTCCCCCGGTGCACCTGATCCTCGGCGATGAAGCGTTTCTGGCTGAACGCACCCGCCACCGGATTGTCACTGAGGCCAGAAAAACCCTGCCCAAAGGTGCTGACATGCAGATATCCCTGCTGTCCGGCCGGGGACTGGAGGCGGGGGTGTTCGCCGAGGCGACCAGCCCCTCCCTGTTCGGTGATGAGCGCATTATCGCGCTGACCGAAGCAGAGGAAACCAACAAAGATACCCAGGCCGCCATTGTGGCTGCCGCCGCCGATCCGGCCCCCGGGGTGGTCGTGATTATCCAGCACAAAAACGGCCAGCGCGGCAAACCGCTGGCGAACAAGCTGAAAAAAATCGCCGAGACCCACACTGTCGCGCCGCTGAAACAAAAAGATAAGCCGGGCTTTGTCAAACAGGAATTTGCCTCCCACAAGGTCAATGTCACCCCGGATGTGGTGCATGCCGTGTTGACCGGTGTCGGCAGCGATCTGCGGGAGCTGGCCAGTGCGGTTTCCCAGCTGTGCGCCGATACCGGCGGCAATGTCACCGTGGAGACGGTGCGTGACTACTATGTCGGAACCGCCGAAATCAGCGGGTTTGAAATCGCCGATCTGGCCTGTGCCGGGAAAACCGCCCGGGCGGTGGCGGCCACCCGCCGGGCCCTGCAGCTGGGCCATGAGCCGGTGATGCTGGCCGGGGCATTGTCGCGGAAAGTCGCCGGTATCGCCCGGCTGTACAACCTGCAGGGGCGGGTTGACTCCTACGCTTTGGCCGCCGAGGTCGGTATGCCGCCGTGGAAAGTGGAGCAGACCGTCCGGGAAGCACGCACCTGGTCCGGTGACGCGGTGTCGAAGGCCGTCATCGAGGTGGCTGAGTTGACCGCTGATGTCAGGGGCCGCTCCCAGTCGGCCCCCTATGCCCTGGAGCGGTCGGTGACAACCATCGCCCGGCTGGCCGGGGGATGACACCTGCTGGTTTTGAAAAAACAACCGGCCCCCGCTCAAGCGGGGGCCGGGACGGCAGTGGGAAAGGCACAGGGAAATAAACAACACCGGCTGCGGCGGGGGGGCACCTTTTTTTAAAACAGGTGCACCCGTGGCCGGGCAGCCGGTGTGGGGAAACAGCCGTGAACCGGCTGGCGGAAAACCTAGGCCTTCTCGTCGGTCAGCTTGTTCAGGGCCTTGGCCATGCGCGACTTCTTGTTGGCCGCATTGTTGCGGTGGAAGACGCCTTTGGTGACGGCTTTGTCCAGGCTGCGGGAGGCGGCGCGCAGCTGAACGGCGGCTTCCTCGGCGTTGCCCTCGGCCACCAGTGCACGGAACTTGCGGATTTCGGTGCGCACGGCGGAACGCACGTGCTGGTTGCGCTGGCGGCGCTTTTCGTTGGTCTTGATGCGCTTTTGCTGCGACTTGATGTTGGCCATGATTGATGTACCTCTTTAACGTGGCTCGAAAATGTGACGTGTCATCTGTGGCGGAAACCGGCGACATAACCCTGCGGTTTTCTCCGGCCCACCTGCGACGGCCCCAAGGTCCTGGTCGTTCCAGCAGGTGGCTGATCAGGGCACGGTGTGCTCCTGGTCCAACAGACAACCTTGGAAAGACTACCAGCAGCAGGGCGGTGCCGCCAATTCCGTGCCGTCACCCGGCCGGGGCGCGTTATCCCCAGCCGTAGACCGACCGCAGCATGGAGGCCACCCGTTCGAAACGGCGCTGCGGCAGCACCGTGCCCTGGCGGCGGATACTTGATTCGGGGACCTCGAGGGTGATGTCCATGCGCACGAAACAGGGCCTGCCCTGTTCATCCCAGGCGCCGGAACCGATTCCCAGCCAGTTGTCTTCCGTGGCGTGCTCGGCTGCCGGGGAGATCAGCAGACCGAGAATGGTTTGCCGCGCGCGGCCGATGACCAAAATCGCCCGGTCGACTGATTGTTTCGGATTGTCCGGGCGTTGGACGCGAATCCAGACCACTTCCCCCGGATCGGCCTGCCCGTCCATGTCGGGGGCGTAGAAGATATTGCGCGCCAGCGCGGCCGTCGGCTCGGCGGAGTAGTCCACCGCCCCGCGGGTTGTGGTGGGGGGCAGCTGCTCGTCGTCGAGGCCCAGACGTTCACCGATCAGCCGCAGTCCACGGTCGAGCGGTTCCTCTTTGTGCAGGCCCAGGCTGGCCCCCAGGCGCTGCCACCAGCCGGGGTCGTCGATGTTGGAGTGCCGCATGGCTGATAAGTCTAGCCGCTGTCGGGCTGGTCTATCCCGGGGCATGCACCTGCCGTGTGGGGCCGGTCGGGGTGTGCGCCGCTTGTCCGATGCGTGGCCGGGCCACGGTCTCGGGTAGTCTCAGGTGTGGTTTTTATCCGCTCGCTACCGGGAAGGAACCCGCACGAGATCACCATGGTGAACAACTTTGCCGAGCACACGTTCACGGATCCGGAACAGATCCGCAACTTCTGCATCATCGCGCACATCGACCACGGGAAGTCCACCCTGGCTGACCGGATTCTGGGGCTGACCGGAGTCGTGGAAGCACGCGACATGCGGGACCAGTACCTGGACAACATGGATATCGAACGTGAGCGCGGAATCACCATCAAAGCGCAGAACGTCCGTCTTCCGTGGGTTCCCCGCACCGGCAAGCACGCCGGCGAGGAAATCGTCATGCACCTGATCGATACCCCCGGTCACGTCGACTTCACCTATGAGGTCTCCCGGGCGCTGGACGCCTGTGAGGGTGCGATCCTGCTGGTGGATGCCGCCCAGGGCATTGAGGCCCAGACGCTGGCGAACCTGTATCTGGCCATGGACAACGACCTGGAGATCATCCCGGTTCTGAACAAAATTGATCTGCCGGCCGCCGACCCGGACAAGTACGCCGACGAGATCGCCCACATCATCGGCTGTGAGCCGGAAGAGGTGCTGCGGGTATCGGGTAAAACCGGTGAAGGTGTGGAGGCCCTGCTCGACCGGGTGTGTGAACTGGTGCCCCCGCCGAGTTCAACTGTCGGCGCCGACGCCCCTGCCAGGGCGATGATTTTCGACTCGGTCTACGACACCTACCGCGGTGTGGTCACCTACATCAGGGTGGTTGACGGCAAACTGTTCCCGCGCGACAAAATCAAGATGATGTCGACGGGCGCCACCCACGAGCTGCTGGAGATCGGCATCGTTTCGCCGACCCCGAAAAAGTGCAAGGGGCTTGGTCCCGGTGAGGTCGGCTATCTGATCACCGGTGTGAAAGAGGTCCGCCAGTCGAAGGTGGGCGATACCGTCACGTGGGCGCACAACGGTGCCGATGCCCCGCTGAAAGGCTATGCGGAACCGAAGCCGATGGTGTATTCGGGTCTGTTCCCCATCTCCCAGGCCGACTATCCCGATCTTCGCGACGCCCTGGAAAAACTGCAGCTCAATGACGCAGCCCTGACCTTCGAGCCGGAAACCTCGGTGGCGCTGGGCTTTGGTTTCCGCTGCGGGTTCCTCGGCCTGCTGCACATGGAGATCACCCGGGACCGCCTGCAGCGCGAATTCGACCTGGATTTGATCTCGACTGCGCCGAGCGTGAACTACCGGGTGATCACCGAATCCGGCGAGGAGATGAAAGTCCACAACCCCTCCGACTGGCCGGACGGCAAGCCGAAGCAAGTGTGGGAGCCGATCGTGAAAACCACGGTCATTGTTCCGGCCGAGTTCGTCGGCCCCACCATGGAGCTGTGCCAGTCCAAGCGCGGCCAGATGGGGGGCATGGACTACCTGTCGGAAGACCGTGTGGAGCTGCGCTACACCATGCCGCTGGGCGAGATCATCTTCGACTTTTTCGACATGCTCAAATCCCGCACCAGGGGCTACGCCTCGCTGAACTACGAGGAAGCCGGCGAGCAGGAATCCGATCTGGTCAAAGTCGACATTCTCCTCCAGGGGGAGCCGGTGGATGCGTTTTCCGCGATCGTGCACCGCGACAATGCCCAGTGGTACGGCAACAAGATGACCGTGAAGCTGAAGGAGATCATTCCCCGCCAGCAGTTCGAGGTCCCCGTCCAGGCGGCCATCGGCTCCCGGATCATTGCCCGGGAGAACATCCGCGCCCTGCGCAAAGATGTGCTGGCCAAGTGCTACGGCGGCGATATTTCCCGCAAGCGCAAACTGCTGGAAAAGCAGAAGGAAGGCAAAAAGCGCATGAAATCCATCGGCAGTGTCTCGGTGCCGCAGGAAGCCTTCGTGGCGGCGCTGTCGACCGACGACAACTAGGAATTGGAGACGTTGCTCCCGCCGCGTTGAAACTGCCCGCCGCCGCGCGCAGGCGGCCATCCGGTTTACCCGGATGTTTCCCTGTGCGAGGCGATTGTGTGCCGTCCGCGTCCAGCACGCGCCGGGGGATGCGGCGGGTTTTTAGGACAATGACGCCGATGGAGGGTTTGTGCCATGAGGATCCGCCTTGCCGCAGCCGGGGATGCGGCCGAATTCGTGCGGCTGAAGGAACTGATTGTCACCGGCTCCTATCCCTTCGACTATTCCCCGGCCCAGCTTGCGGCTTGGCGGCCCCGGGCGCGGGAAGCCTTCATCGACCTGGTGGGCCGGGATGATCATGTGCAGTTCGTCATCGACCGGGATGACGGGGGCCGGTTGGCCGGATGTGTGTCTGCGGCACTGGAACGGGTACTGCCGTCGCCGTCCTGGCCCGCTGTTCACGGCTATATCGGGGATATGGCGGTGGACGACGATGTTCGCGGCCTCGGGTGGGGCACAAAGCTGCTGGACCGGGCGATGGACTGGTGCGTGGCCTCGGGAGCGGAAACCATCCGGCTTACCGCCACTGCTTCGGCAGTGGGGTTTTACCGTGCCGCGGGTTTCCGGCCGGAGGGGGGCCACGAGGCTTTCCAACATATGCGGTGGTCTGCCCCGCAGCCGGACTAGCCGGCGGGTGGTTGTGCTTCCCGCCGCCTGCGGTGGGGTGGTTTTTTCTTTCAGGCCAGATGGTCGGACAATTCGTCGAGGATGTTGTCCACCGCCGGGAGGCAGCGTTCCCGGTCGCTTGCCACCATGCCGATGCGGGTGCGCCGGTCCACAATATCCTCGGCCGACAGCGCCCCTTCGTGGGTGATGGCCCAGGCGATTTCGGCGCGGGTGTAGGGCACCGATTCTGCGACCGGTTCCAGCGGGTTGGCGATGGGGCAGCTGTCGACCAGGTTGGGGGCTTCCAGTCCGAAGCGCTGCAGCATGGTTGACGGCAGGCCCGCCATGCGCCGCTGGTTGGCCGTCGGGGCGCCGTCGTTTCCCGGCGAGCCGATCAGCGGGATGGTGGCGGTCACACACCGCCCGACCGCGGACAGCCCCCGGGTGTGGCGGACAACGGTGTCGACGGCCTGTTCGGCCATGAAACGGTATTCGGTGAGTTTGCCGCCGACAATGCTGATTACACCATCCCCGTTGATGATGGTGGCGTGTTTGCGCGACAGGTCGGCGGTGCCGCCTCCTTCGGCGCCCAGCAGCGGGCGCAGACCGGTGAAGGTTCCCAGTACCTCGCTGCGGGCAAGCGGCCTGGCCAGATAGGGGTTGAAAATTCCGAGCAGAAAATCGATGTCACCGTCCCCGGCCGGCGGCACATCGGGGATCGGCCCCGGCGCATCATCGTCGGTCAACCCCAGATAGATGCGGCCCGGACCGCCGGGAAGGGTGAAACAGAACCGGGAGACCGATCCCGGGTGGGGGACAGTCAACGAACAGCTCGGATTGCCCAGCCGGTCGGCATCCAGCACCAGATGCGTGCCCCGGGAGGGGCGGATGCTGATGCCGCTGTCGATGTGGGCGGCCCACACACCGGTGGCGTTGACCACCGCTTTGGCGGTCAGTTCATAGCTGTCGCCGGTGAGGGTGTCGGTGGCGGTGACACTCCGGCCGGTGGCATGGCTGACCCCCAGTTTGGTGATCACGGTCGCCCCGTACTGCACGGCGGTGCGGGCCAGGGCGGTGACCAGCCGGGCATCATCGGTGAGGGTCCCGTCAAAGTTTTTGATGCCGCATTTCAGCCCCTCGCGGCTGATTCCGGGGAACAGTCTTTTGACCTCGTCGGCGGTGATGAACCGGGAACGCGGCAGGGTGGTCGCGGTGGTGCCGGCGGCAATGCGCAGCATGTCCCCGGCGAAAAAACCCATCCGCGGCAGCAGGGTTCCCACCGGTCCGGTCCCGTCGGTGACCGGAATGACCTGGGCGAGTTTGGCGGTCAAGTGCGGGGCGGTGCGCTCCATCAAAATGCCGCGTTCCCGCGCCGAGCGCATGGCAATGCCCACATCGCCTTTTGCCAGGTAGCGCAAACCGCCGTGCACCAGTTTCGACGACCACCGGGAGGTTCCGAAGGCAATATCGTTTTTATCGACCAGCACCACCTTCAATCCCCGGGTGGCCGCATCCAGGGCCACCCCGCAGCCGGTGACCCCGGCGCCGATGACAATAAGATCGATGGCGGCATCGTTGGCGGATACCTCTTCAAGCCACCGGGTCCGCCGTGACCCGTTGATCACGGGGGAGTCGGTGATCCGCGGCCGCGGGGGGTTGGGTGTGCTCTTGCTCATCGGTTACTCGCATCCGTGGGGTGGTGCACCCGGGGGTCCGGGTGTGCGGTGCCAGCCGGACAAAGCCGGGTGCGTGCGCATGTTTTTCAAAAACAGGTCGACAAAACAACTACGAAACCTACCGCACCCGCCCGACGGGAGTGGCGTGGCTGCCCATCGCCGGGTGGGCTGCTGGCCGCGGTGCGGAGAACTTCCGGGCCGGCGGAACATAGCCGCCGGTGACCGTGTATTTGTCACCGGTGATCCGCGGCCGCGGTGACGGCTACGAATCTACCCGCCGCGCGGGTGGGTTTTAGCGATGAAAAATCTTTATCCCCGCTGTAGGGGGGCTTAACCTGCCGGGGAGGGACACGGGATGGGCCGGTGGGATAGCTTTGGGTCCATGACCGCTTCCACACACACCTCCGCCATGTCGTCGCCTGTCGCCCCGGACGCATTGGCCGTCCCCCCGATGCTGTATTACGCGTGGGCCACCGACGATGATGCGGTCAGCCTGCCGGAGCCGATCAAAGGGATGATCGGCCAGGTGCTGGGGGCCACCAGTGACAGCGCCCGCCCGGTGCGGGACGCTGACAGTATTGAACTGACCCCGGTGCGGCTGGAAGAAGAAGACCTGGACTGCCTGCGCGGCGTGGTCGGTGAAGCCAATGTCTCCACCGAACCCGGCCAGCGGCTGCCGCGCAGCCTCGGGAAATCAGGCATCGACCTGTTTTTCTTCCGGGGCGGTGATGACGTGTTGGACGCACCCGACGCGGTGGTCGCCCCCCACACCGCCGGGCAAGTGCTGGAAGTCCTGCAGTGGGCCGAACACGCCGGGGTTGCTGTGGTGCCCTTCGGCGGCGGAACCTCCGTGGTGGGTGGCGTCGCCGCTGTCACCGGCGGACACCGGGCGGTGATCTCCATTGACATGCAGCATTTCACTGCGGTCGAAGATATCGACCACGAATCCGGGTTGGCCACCCTCGGGGCGGGACTGACCGGCCCGGAAGCGGAGAAACTGCTGGCCGCCGAAGGACTGCAGCTGGGCCACTACCCGCAGTCTTTCCCGTACGCCACCATCGGCGGCTATGCGGTGACCCGGTCGTCGGGCCAGTCATCCTCCGGCTACGGTCGCTTCGATCAGATGGTGCACTCCATCGAAATGGTCACCCCCCGCGGCATCATTGACATCGGCCGCGCCCCCGCGTCGGCGGCGGGACCGGATTTGAAGGAACTGGTCCTGGGTAGTGAGGGCACGCTGGGGGTGGTGACCAAAGTGCGGCTGAGAGTCCATCCCGTGCCCACCGTCACCTTGTATGCCACCTACCATCTGCCCGATTTCGACTCCGGGGCGAAAGCCGTGCGGATGATCACCCAACAAGGCATCCAGCCGACGGTGATCCGGCTGTCGGATGAGGCCGAAACCGCCGTCAACCTGGCCGGGCACGGCAAAGACACCCAGGCGCCGGTGTCCGGCGGCTGCCTTGCGGTGTGCCTGTTCGAAGGCGACGACAACCAGCGGGAGCTGTTGGCGGCGCGCCGGGATGCGGCACGGGCGGTTGTGGAGCACTGCGGCGGCACCGACATCGGTGAACAGCCCGCCATCAAGTGGGAGAAAAACCGTTTCGACGCCCCTGTGCTGCGGGATGCGCTCATGGACAACGGGGCGATTGTCGACACCGTGGAAACCGCCTGCGACTGGTCGAAGGTGCGCCTGGTCCATGATGCTGTCGGCGAGGTACTGCAGCAGTCGTTCATCGAGGGCGGAACCCTGGCGCTGGTGATGTGCCACATCAGCCATGTCTACGCCACCGGCTGTTCGCTGTATTTCACTTTCGTTGCGGGCCAGCGCAATGATCCGGGACAGCAGATCAGGGATGCGAAAAAAGCGATGCTCGACAAGGTCACTGAACTGGGGGCCACCATCACCCACCACCATGCCGTGGGCACCGACCACCGTGGATGGATGGATGAGGAGATCACCGGTACCGGTGTGGAGATCCTGCGGGCGGTGAAAAACCGGCTCGACCCGGCGGGCATCCTCAATCCGGGCAAGCTGCTTCCCGACCCCGGGCAGTAGACGGTGCGGTGTGCCGGGCGATGCCCCGGCGGGGTGGGCCGGGGTGGGCGGAGCACCAGCGGTTTCCCCATGATTGTCCCCGCGACCATATAGTTTGGGTGCGCAGGTTTTGCAGAAAACTTGTCCGCCATGAGCATCTGTCCGGGTTCGCCAGAAAGGTAGCGATCAGCGCGATGACACCACCACTCCCGCCTGCTGACGCCGCCGACGGTACCGGCGACAGGGTGTACCCCCGCAAAACGGCGTTTCCGCCGTCGTCGCACATCTTTGTTGAACCCAGTCACTGCCCGGCGCCGTTTCAGGCCGGTTTTCCCGCCATTGCCAGTGTTTTTCCGAAAGGCCAGGACAAAGACACCGTGCTTGGCGGGGCGGGGATGAACTATGCGATGGGTTTTGAGCGCATCAACTCGGTGGCGGTGCTGACCAATCCGCATTCGGGCAAAGGCTCCGGCATGTCGACCATGGGCCGTGCCCTGGACCGTTTCCGGCAGCTGGGGGTGACGGCGGTGGCCTACCACGGCACCGGACCCCACGACTCACGGCGACTGGCCCGGGAAGCGATGGCGGATGGGCGTTTCGACGCGATCGTGGTCTGCGGCGGCGACGGCATGATCAACCTGGTGCTGCAGGAAACCGCGGCCTCCGGGTTTCCGGTGGGCATCATCGCCTCCGGCACCGGCAACGACCATGCCCGGGCGTTGGGGATTCCCCACCAGTGCCCGGAGATGGCGGTGGAGGTCATTGCCGCCGGTTTCACCTCCACCTTCGACCTGGGGCTTGTCACCGGCGGTGATGGCTCCCGCAACTGGTTCGGGACCGTGGCCTGTGTGGGCCTTGACGCTGCTATTTCTGAACGCACCAACAAAATGAGCTGGCCGACCGGGGCCACCCGCTACTATGCGGCCATTATCCGGGAGCTGGTTGGTTTCACACCGGCCCGCTACACCCTGACTTTGGACGGCGCCGCCCCCATCGGGGCATTGCCGCCGGCGGCGAAAAAACATCTGCAGGATCAGCTGGCCGCCAGCGGGGACCGCCTGGTCATCGACCGCCCGCTGGTGCTGGCGGCCTTCAGCAACACCGGCACCTACGGCGGCGGCATGAAAATCGCCCCCTACGCAGACGACAAAGACGGCCTGCTCGACATCACTGTTGTGGAGGCCTGCAGCAGACGGCAGCTGATCGCCAACGGCACCAAGTTTTTTTCCGGGGCACTGACCTCGCAGCCGGAGTACGCCTCGGTCTACCGCTGCCGGAAAGCCACCGTAGAAGCAGCCGGTGCGTCCACCTGCTTCGCCGACGGGGATCCGATGAGTCCGCTTCCCGTCACCATCGAATGCGTTGCCGGTGCCGGAAGGTTCATTGTCCCGGTTCCTTGAAAAGCCGCACACAGCCGGACGGCGCCCGCACCCGGCCCGCCCGGCAGGGTGGATCAGCGCGGCAGCCGGGGCTGGGGTTAATCCGTGTGCCCAACCCGGGGCAGTGACTGCACCGGCGCTGGTAGTGTCAGTGCCGTAACGGCGTCTTCCCCGCCACCCGCAGCCTTGTGCCGGCGGTGCCGGGGGATTGTCCGTCGGCCGTATCGTGCTGCCGCGGGGCCACCGACCCCACCCCGGCACTGTCATTTCCAAGGAGCCAGCGAACCCCATGTTTGAATACCCCATCGGCTACGAGACCATCGGTTGCGTCGCGATGCTGACCAACCCGAAGGTCGGCTCCGGCAGTGTGCGCCATGCCGCGGAAGAAGCTATGGAACGCTTCGGCGTGCTCGGGGTCGAGGTATTTACCTTCCAGGGTGTTGACCTGCAGGACACCCGTCGGTTGACGCGCCAGGCCATCGAAGACGAATACGATGCGATTGTGGTGTGCGGCGGCGACGGAACCGTCAACGTCGCCCTGCAGGAGGTCGTCGGCACTGACATGCCGCTGGGTATCATCCCGGCCGGTGTCGGCAACGACCATGCCCGCCAGTTCCGGCTGCCGACCTCCCCGGAGTCCGCCGCCGACATCATCTACGAAGGCTTCACCACCACCTCCGATGTCGGCAAACTCACCGACTCCAAGGGTGAGTCCCGCTACTTCGGTACCGTGGCCTGCGCCGGTTTCGATGCCGCTTTCGGCAACCGGGTGGCCGGACTGCACCTGCCGACCTCCAAACTGGGCTACTCCGCTTCGGTGGCCGCGGAATTTTTCAATATGACCCCCCGGCTCTACCGCATCGAGTTCGAGGGCCTGGATGAGGTGCCCTACATCGACGAGGAAGCCCGGGCCACCCGCATCGCCCGCGACGGCCAGGCGGCCGGATCCGGTGATTCGCTGGTGCTGGAAAGAAGAATCAATCTTGCCGCCTTCGGCAATTCCCGCTACTACGCCGGCGGAATGATGGTCTGCCCGCGGGCAGACCACCACGACAACTATCTGGATGTCACCATCATCGAAGACGCAAGCCGGATCGGTGTCATGCGCTCCTACCTCGGCTTCCGCAAAGGCACCCACCTGGACTACGAGTTCTGTTCCTCCTACCGCTGCCGCAAAGCCACCATCGAACTGCTCGACAAAGGCCCCGACACGCTGGCCGACATCGACGCCTACGCCGACGGTGACCCGATGCTCAGCCTGCCGGTGACCATTGAATCGGTCCCGGCTGCCGTGCGCTTTATCGTCCCGGCCCCGTAACAGACTAAAAAGAACTCCACCACCGGCAGGCAGCGTGGCACCGTCGGCCCGTACAACGTCCGGGCCGGCGGTGGGTTCGGCCGGTAAAACAACCAGCTGGACTGTTACCGGCGGGTGTGGCCGCGTCACCGCCTGCCCCGGATGTGTGTGCCCCGCACTTCAGTGATGGGGGAGGGGGTATTGTGGGTTGTGGCGGTGTCCCCTCGCGTGGCCCGGGGCGGGGCCATCGGTCCGCTGCCGCAAATGGGTGCGGCAACCGCGGCCCTGTCCGCCTGCCGGGCGGGCACGGGAAGCGGGGTCATACGCTGGGTATTTCCGGTGCTCAACGGCAATGACCGGCTGGTGGGGCAGCTGGCTACCCCCAGATTGCAGAGGATGGAAAATGTATGTTTCGGCAAAGGAACACACTTCCCGTCTGTCGCTCTAGGCTTGCGTAACGGCGGTGACGCAAGCAGTGTGGGGCGCCATCACCCCTGCTCACCGGCGGAAAAGAGGGCGTGCACAACCGCGGGGCCGCTCGGTCTGGATGCACTGAAAGTTGATTTGGGCTGAAAGTTACGCCAAAAAAATAAAGAAACCAATTCATTGTTTCGGGGGTTGAAGGTTCATTTCAACGCTGATTCAACTGGTAACGTTGCCGGTGAACCACACGGGCGGATGCCTTCCGGTACCCGCTGTGACTAGGGCTTTCCCTCGTTGCGCCGCCGTTGGGTCACGCTTGACGAAAGAAGCGCGGCACACCGGCTGTGGTTCACCAAGACGAGTCAGTTGTCTTCCATCCCACCCGGATGCCCATCCGGGGACGATGGCTGGGGACACTGTGCCATATCATCCGGGCGTTGTTGGAAGGCGGCGGCCGGTGTACCACGATCCGGCACACCCGACCCCCAGGCGCTGCTCCGCGGAAACGGAGCAGTTGTGATTGGCACTGTATTTTCCACCGCCCATGTGGGAGCTGACGGCGACGGAGGGTACACCCGTCTGAGAAACCAATTGTCGAGGTTTGACACGAACCGGGCCCCGGGAGGGCGCCGATCGGTGGGTGGTACGGCACGGGAAGGATGCCGTACCACAACACAACCACCCGGCGCCTTGCCCCGGTGCTTTTTCCGGTTGGACCCCAGAACTCAGTCGCACGAAGCTAGGAGCATGCAATGCCTGATTACCCGATCGGATATGAGCCGATCGGAACCGTCGCTTTGCTCACCAACCCCCGGTCCGGTTACGGTTCCGCCCGTCACGCAACGGAACGTGCCCTGTCGCACTTCAACAAGCGCGGCGTGGAATCGGTGGCCTTTACCGCCATGACAGCCGAAGACAACGGCCGGTTGATTCGGCAAGCCCTCGACGACGATGATTTCGATGCCATCGTAGTCTGCGGCGGGGATGGCATGATCAACTCCGCATTGCAGGAAACCGCAGACACCGGCATTCCGTTGGGGATCATTCCCGCCGGTTCCGGCAATGACACCGCCCGCCACTTCCGAATCCCGATGGATCCGGGGGCCGCGGCCGAAGTCATTGCCGATGGCTTTGTCACCACCACTGATTTGGGCCGGGTCTCAGATGACAACGGCCAATCCAAATGGTTTGCCACCCTGCTCGGCTGTGCCACGGACGCCTATGCATCCCGCCGGGCCGATTCTTTGACCTGGGCGAAAGGTCCGAACAAGTTCACCCTCGCCATTGCCCGTGAGATCATCAGGCCGACCACCCACACCTACCGCTTCGAGCTGGAGGGCGTGCGGCCAATACCGTTTCTCAGCGATGCTGAAAACGCCCGCCGTATTGCCCGTGACGGAGAAATACCCGATGATGGCCGGGTGGTTATTGAACGTCAGGTCGGTATGGCCACCTTCGGCAACACCCGCTGCTTCGGTGGTGGCCGGGCCGTGTGCCCGCGGGCCGACCACCGGGACGGGATGCTCGATTTCACCATCGCGGAGCTGTGCAACCCGCTGATGTATGTGAGGTATTTCAACGACTTTGGTTCCGGAAACCACGCCGATGTTCCCTTCGTGACCAGCTACCGCTGCCGGCGTGCCCGCGTGGAATGCCCGGCCATGCGCACCGCCGCCCACGGTGACGGTGAACCCCTGATGCGGGTGCCCTTTACTGTGGAGGCAGTCGAAGCCGCCGGCCGCTATATCGTCCCGGCGCCGTAGAAAACATAACCAACATCCCGCGGGCGACAGGCTCTGCGGGCATTGAAACCGGGCGCGTTCGTCCGGCCGGGAAAGTGGAAGGTTTCCCGGGCCGGACATTTTCGTATGATCTTGGTCGATCAGCGCGGCACCGATATATGAACATTCATGATCAGGCCTTTTGTCCGCTCTTACGGAGATGAGGGCCAGTCGGCTGAAAGGAAGGTATGCCTTTTCATTGTCGTTGTTCTTTATTGATAGATCTTCCGAATATTGGGTAAAAAGCGACTGCCTACCCCCATGCGGGGGTAAGCAGGTCCCTGAAATCTTGTTATCTTTATGGCGTTTTTGGCCAGGAAGGGTAAAGTTTAGGGCAGAGCATGACAACAGATCTACGCAGCCGTGAGCGCGAGATTTCGATACAAACTCCAGTTCCCGACGGTAACCTGCAGCAACCAGGTTTCCTCAGCCGTTGGACAAGGGCTGGTGGAGTATGGGATATCCCGTTTACGGAGCCTTTCTCCTAAAAGGTTGCCGTAGCGTCGTGCATCTGGCTTTAAGACGAATGGGAACGTCTTTCAGCTGTATATAAAGAGCAGTGGTTCGGTCGTTTTGGTGCGGATCGAGACGCTGCTCTTTATTTTTTCCGGTGAAGTCCACGATGGCGGGGTGCCGTTGTGGGCTTGAGGGGCCGGGGTTGGTTTCGGGGAAAAATATTTGGGCAGATCAAACGCCGTCGCCGCATGTTGAGTCTCGGCGGGGGCACATTGCCGCCGTCAAAGCGGTGGTGTCCCTCTGTCTGGGACTAGGGGGTAGTGGGATTGAAATTCGGGGGTGGGCTAAGTATTCCTTTTGAATCTGTCTTCTTTTGGGGACGATAGGTTGGATACAACTAATAAGTTGCATAAACCAATGGGGGGCGGCTAGGGGCCGATGACCTGCGTAAAATAGCGTGACGGTTGATCGGGGATTTAGTGTGATCTGGGGAAGGGAATGGGCATTCCTTTTTCTGTCCCAACCGCTTGTTGTCTGCCGTGGCGGGGATCTGCCTGCCGGTCAACTGTGGGGAACTGGGGGCGGGGGTTTGGGGGTCGGCATTACCGGGTGTGTGTTGTGCACGTGTGCCCGGCCGCGGTGCGGCAACAGCGACAACCACTGTCTTGTTTCGGGACAGTGGTGGGTTATCCATCCGGCGCATGTTCCTGTGGCGGCCGGCGTGGTGGATATCCGCGAAGCCGGGGCGAAAAGCCGGTGACTGTGTCTGGCACGTGCGGGTCAACCGCCGTGAAGAACCCCCGGGGGCAACGCATGGCGCGCCCCGCCCGGCCTGGGGAGGGTAAGTTGTGAAAGCTTCTCAGCGCTTCTTCCGGGGGGCCATCCGGGGCATCCGGGTCGTATCCGGATCCTTTGGGTGGGGGCTAAAAAATGAGGGTCCACAATGCCATGTGGACCCTCACTCAAACTCAGGTGGAAGGAAGACTGCAGATGCCGCACTCGGGGGATCCTGTTGTGGCTTCGGGACTTTCTGGGAGGAAAGCGCCGGTGGGCCGTGATGGGAGCGGATCAGCCGGGGGCATGAGCGTCTGAAGGAGCACGTGCCGTATAGAAACCTCCTGTGCGTGTTTCGCGTTGTTGTCATCGTGGGGCTAATGTCGTTCGCCCGTTACTTTCAACCATAGATCCGCAACGGGGTGAAATCCACCGGGAGTGACGAAGGCAACAATGGGAAACGGGCAGTACCGGGTATGAATCTGGCAACCCGGTTGAATGGCCGCCGCGACCACAGCTGATCGGTGGGGTGGTCCCGGATATAGGTGCGCCCCGGTTGATGGCCGGGGCGGGGGTGTCCCGCAGACTTCTGGGGGTCTGCGGGGCGATTCGGGGTGGTTTTTTAGTGGAAGTAAAGGCGGACGACAGCGTAGACTTTGCCGGTTTTATCGTTGGCGGCGATGCCTACTCCCATGGCCGTGAAGTTGTCTTGGTGCAGGAGTTTGTTGTGTTCGGGGCTGTTTTCCCACTGCCAGATGAAGCGTTCGGCGGTGTCAGAGCTGTCGATGTTGTAGCGCATGGCGATGATTTCGCCCATTTTTTTGCTGGCGGGGTCGTGGTCGAACCAGTCGTATTCGGCCATGTGTTCCGCCCAGGCCTGGGCGGCGACGCTCATGGTCGGGTCGAGGCGAAGGGGGCCTTCTCCTTGGTGTGCCCGGTGCCGGTTGATGTTGGTGGCCATCTCGATGGCTTTGGCGCGGTAGACCTTGTTCGTCCAGATGTCCTGGGATTTGTCGAAGTCTTTGCCGAGCATGTCTGTGGCACTGCGGGCGGTGTTGTCGGCCGTGTAGTCGGCGGCCATTGGGGTGTTGGTGGTGGCTGTGGTGTGTGTTGCGCGGGAGCCGCTGGGTGCGGTGGTGTCGTATTCGGCTTGTCCGCCCGCCGAGATGGAAAGTCCGTTGCTGATTGCGTCGAGAATGCCAGCGTTGGCTGCGGGGGCGAACCCTGTGAAGGCGACTGCCGCTGCAACTGTCGCCGTCAGGAATTTGGTGCGAATGGTCGTGGCCATTTCGGTCTCCTAGGTGCGTGTAAGTTTTTGGAGTTTTGTGCTTCACCCGGTTTGGGAGTGTCCGGGTTTCCTCTGAAGCGGTGGGACGCGGTGTGAGTGGGGGCTTCACCTGGATTGGGAGTCCGGGTTTCCTCTGAAGCTTTATTCTCATCGTGTCCCGTGAAGGCTAACTGCTTTTGCCTTCGGGACCAATACTATCCCCTCCGAACTCATTTGGTCTACTGAACTAAATATGGTCACCACCTTATTGGGGGTGATTTGAGGGGGATAACGCTGTTTCCCCAGGTTGGAAACCGTCGGATGTCGGGACGAAATGTGACGAAACAATGATCAGCGGACGTTGAAAACGACCAAAAACGGGCCCAAAACGATCGAAAAAATATGTTGGTGATCGATACTGTTAAGGCTTATCAAACGTATTAGTGCTGGTTAAAAGTTCTCTCCCCCGAAAGCAAACGCTGTTATCTCCCCGGAGCTACCCCCGATACGGGCATAATCCAACTATTGATGAGTTAGTCTATTGTTGATTGAATTTCCTTTTTGTTGCCGTGTCGGGTGTGTGTTGTGGTGCTTTTTAGTGTGGCCGTTCGAGTCATTTGTGCTGGTGAGGGTGTTTTTGCGGGTGTGGCGCGGCGCTCTGTGGTGGGTGCTGGGCGATCGTTGGGTTACGGGGCCGAAAGTTAAGGTTCGGTAGGGATAGGTTTGGTGAAGAAAATAAGTTATGTGCTGGGGAATTGGGTGTTGCGTGGGTTGTGTCGGCCCGGCTCTTCCTTTAGCGGGGGGTAGTTTTAGGGGTAATAGTTATATGTGGGGAAACCTTTGACAGGGTTCTCTCTTTTCTGGTGTAACGGACGTAGATGCGGCAGGACGCAAAAAACCGGCCGCAGTGTCTGACAGACACCACGGCCGGATTGATGGCGGCAGTTGTTCTACTGTTGTTCTTCCCCGGTAAGCATGGTCAGAAGGAGGATATTGCCGGATTCCGGGGCGGAGTCCGGGCAATCGACCCGGTGGAGCGAGTAAGCGGGAAGATGGGCAACCGTGCCGGGCGCCAGGTCGATGGTTGTGTCACCGCAGGAAAAAGTCAGTGATCCCCCCAGGCACTGCACCGTGATCGGGTGCGCGGCTTTATGGTCGGGGAGGCACTGGCCGCGGCAGAAGTTGAAGGCGATCAGATTTGCCCTGTCCCCGCTGAAAAGTCGTTTAACCGCGGGACGTGGCTTGCCGGGCTTGGGGTCGGGGACAAGGTCGGTGACCGGGATAACGGTCATCGCGGTCACAGGCGATGCGGCTGTGCCGGGATGGCTCTCGGGTGCTGAAGCAGCCGGGCCAAAAGAGTCCGGGGTGTGGGTTGGTTCATTCGGTGTGGCCGTCATAGTCAGCGAATCGGCTCCTTGTGATCGTTTGTTGTCCGCCACGGGTGGATGCTGCTCACCGGTTTTATCAAAAGCTTGTGGCGGGTGCCTAGAGAAATTTTAACCCTTCCGGGCCGGTTGGCCGGGCTGCGCTGCGAGTGTGAGGGGAGCAAAGCCAGTGGTTAACACGGTCTGCCGGGTAGCTTATGGCTTGACGAAGACCACGCCGATTGCCCGGAGATGTTCTTTGTTGTCGCTGAAACACCTGCGCATATTGAGCACCCGTTTGCGCAAATCTTTGTTGCGCAGAACGTTGAAGATAATTGTGGCCGTACCTTTGATTCCCTCGTCGGCGAGCAGCCGTTTGGGTTCCAGCAGTGCCATGGCCTCGAAGCGGTGGCACTCGGGGGAAAATCCTGCCTGGCGTCCCAGTTCTTCCCATTCGCTGCCGGTTAACGGGCGGGCGTTGACTTTGATGGAACGGGCCAGCGCCCGTTGGATGTCTTGTTTGGTCTCGTCGGCCAAGTCATCGGGTTGGAGGGCCAGTTCGTGAATGGCGTAGAGGCCTCCGCTGCGCAGAAGACGGTGTGCTTCCCGCATTATTTCGAGTTTGTGTTCGTTCGTGGTCATGGTCAGCATCGCCTCGCCGATAACAACATCGGCTGATTCAGCCTCCAGGCCACTGTCGGCGGCGGAACGATTGACGATACGGTGGTTGTCGTCCGCCGGAATTTTGGAGGACACCATGGCGACCGCATCGCTGTCCTGCTCCACGCCGCGGTAGGTTTTGGGCCGACAGTTGATCAGCTCAACGGCAGTAATCCCCAGTCCGGGCGCAAACTCCACAACATCGTGGCCGTTGACGGGCAGCCTGTCGAGCAGCCAGTTGGTCAGTTCTCTGCCGCCCGGGCGCAGAACTTTCTTGCCCGCCCGTGCAAGCAGCCAATGTCCCTGTGCTGCTTCATCGGACCGGTTGCTCCCGGGTATCACATGATCCTGATCAGACATTTCAATCTCCTTTTTCTGGGGACGGCCCCGAGAAAACACGGGATGGCCCAAGTGTGGTGCCATGGCGGACGTGCCGTGGACTTTATCATCACCGACGAGCCGGTTGACTGTCTCTTTGAGCTTAGCCGTGCCTATGTCACTGATGGCCGGTCAGGTGTCCTGCCCCGGTACCGGCGCGGCGGCACCGGGCACCGGAAAAGCGCGTGGTAGGCCCGGTGGGCAACAGCTGCACAAGCGCCATTGTTGCTAACTGGGGAGGGGAAACCCTGCGCTCACAATATCGTCAGTTGACGGAAAAAGGGCTCTGGGGGGTGATGGAATAGGGTGGGCCGGTTTCTGCCGGTGGCAGGTGACAATGAAAACCCGATGACTGTCGGCGATGAGCAAAATCCGGGGAGGGAAATAGCCGTTAGCCCCCGCCACATTTCTGTGCCGGGGGCTGGCTCCCGTGAAACTTCGCTCCGTTCGAAGGCGTCGGTTGTAATCACCGACGTGCTCCCATGCTGTCGGTACCAACACCTTCGATGGGCCGTAATGCGAAGAACTCGGGGATCATTCACACGGTTCCCAGTTTCCTGGAAGAGATCGAAGTGGCTGTGGAATCCGCCCCAGAGGTGGGCTCGTCGTGGATTCCACGGTTTCTTCGACAACCCGGACAGTGGCGTTTCAACAACGCCCTGCCGGGAGTTTTTTCAATTGTTCGGGCGGCATCAGGTCCCCGGGAAGCTCTCGGTGTTCACGGTGCCTGATCTTTTTGCCTGCCCGGATGGCTCAGTTGTAGTAGAAGCGAACCACAGCGTAGACTTCGCCGGATTTCTCATCGGAGGCAATGCCGACGCCCATGACGTTGAAGTCCGACTGGTAGAGAACCGCGTTGTGCTCTTTGCTGGCTTCCCACTGGTCGATGAAGCGCTCGGTAACGGTGGGATCTTTGAGATCGGTGTAGCGCATGGCGATGATCTCACCGTTTTTCTTGGAGGCGGGGTCGTGGTCGAACCAGTTGTACTTGGCCATGTGTTCGGCCCAGGCCTGGGCGGCGACGCTCATGGTCGGGTCGAGGCGGAGGGTGCTTTCGCCGTGGTGTGCGCGGTGGCGGTTAACCAGGTTGGCCAATTCCACGGCCTTGGCGCGGTAGACCTTGTTGCTCCAGACATCCTGGACTTTATCGAAGTCCCTGGTAAGCATGTCGGCGGAGGTGTCGGTCCGGTGGTCGGCCGCGTAGTCGGCAGCCATCGGGGTACTCGTATCAGCGGTGGGGGTGAAGCTCCGCTGGTTTGAGTTGCTGGTCGACCCGCGGGTCTGTGTGGGTGCGGTGGTGTCGTATTCGGCTTGTCCGCCCGCCGAGATGGAAAGTCCGTTGCTGATTGCGTCGAGAATGCCAGCGTTGGCTGCGGGGGCGAACCCTGTGAAGGCGACTGCCGCTGCAACTGTCGCCGTCAGGAATTTGGTGCGAAAAGTGGTGGCCATTTCGGTCTCCTTGGTGCGTGTAAATGGTGCTGTCCCACCCGGTTGGGAGTTCCGGGTTCCTCTGAGACGGTGTGTGGGAGTCGTCGTGAACTGTGCTTCACCCGGTTGGGAGTTCCGGGTTCCTCTGAAGCGTGGTTCTTAACTTGTCCCCGAAGGCTAATGTCCTTTGCCTTCGAGAGCAATACTATCTACGGCAAAGTCATTTCGTCTAATGAACAAAATAAGGTCACTCCCCTTACGGGGGTGGTTTCTGGGGTGGGGTCTCCCTTTTTGCAGGTGGCGTTCAATCAACTTACGGTACAGAAAGTGACGAAATGACCATCAGCAGTTGTTGAAAACGCTGAAAAGACAGTCAAAAACGGGTTGAAAAATATGTTGGGTGGCGATAGCAATACGGCGTTCAGTATTTAAAAGCACTGGTAGAAAACTCTCGCAGGCGAAAGGAAACTTAGTTAGCCCCCTTTAGATACCCCCGATTCGGAAATGAAGTCACATTTAAACGAAAATAACTATTGCAAAATGGCGGCCCGCCACCTCGGCGGCCGGGAGGGCGGCGTGGGGCTTCAACTGACGTCGAAGGGTCGGTGTAGTAGCAGGTCAGGGTGATGAAATGGGGTGAAGTGGGCATCCTTGTTTCATTGCTGGACCGATGTTAAAGGGCGTAGGCATGGAAGTTGAAACCTATGGACCCGTAAGTTTAGGTTTGCTGGCAAAAACAGGTATTTTCCTGCGGGAAGAGTCTGTTTTTGCCGACGTGTGATCGTTTCAGGGCGGTGAGGGTGGGGGGTTGTTTCGGGGGGGATAATGTTTTGCGAAGTGGTCGACCGGGTGAACAAGCGGTGGAAGCAGGGCGCGGGATCGGATTGCGGGAGATGGGTTTGTCGGAGTGGGGGAGTCCATGGTGGTGACGTTGGGGAGGATTCTTCGTGCGGGGCGCCGCCGGCGCAAAGCCGGCGCACGGGTTTGTGACCTGCACAGGTGGCTGTTTGTGTGGGGGTGATGCCGTTTGGATCGGGTGTGTTGTTTGCCGGTGGTGTGTCCGCAGGTGCTGCGGGGGAGCGTGCCGGGAGGTGGTGGGCAACTACGCTGGTCAACCATGAACACAGATGAGCATGTTTTCGATGGTGCCGCGACAATCACGCGTTTTGGCCACACGCTGCGCCCGATCACCCTGACAAGGCCGTTGAACTGTGCTGAAGGCACGCAGGAAGAGATCGATGTCTTCGCCCGTCTGGTCACACCCCGCGGTGGGGATGATCTTCCCGTCGTCATCAAGCTGCAGGGCGGCCCGGGCTTTCCCGCACCGCGGCCGGTTGAGGCGAGCGGATGGCTTGCAACACTGCTCGAGCGCTACCGGGTGTTGCTTCTTGATCAGCGGGGAACCGGTAACTCCACGCGGTTTGACCCATCGTCGCCACATGTGGTCGGGGCCAGTGCCAGCCAGTTGGCCGGGAAACTGTGCGGGCTGCGCGCCGATGCGATCGTTGATGACTGTGAGGCGTTCCGGGACTATCTGGGTCTGGACACTGTCAGCCTGTTCGGGCAGTCCTACGGCGGTTTCATCGCCACAACCTATATGAGCCTGTATCCGCAGTCGGTAGACAAGGTTTATCTCACCGGCGGGTTACCGGCCATCAACGTTCATGTCGATGACGTCTACCGGGCCACGTACGCCAAGTTGCGGCAACGTCACCGGGAGTTTTACCGCCGGATACCGTGGGCCGAGGACCGGGTGAGGGAGATTTGCCATCATCTGGACCACAGCGACGAAAGACTCCCCGACAACAGTCGGCTGAGTTCGAGACGGTTCCGCACCATTGGTGTGGCATTGGGCCGGTGCAGCGGAATCGACAATCTGGCCTGGTTGCTGGAACAGCCCTTCCACACCACCGGCGGTGAAAAGCGTATGACCACGGCGTTTCTCGACAGTGTCGGGGCAGCGGTTTCTTTTGCCGCGGCCCCGCTGTATGCCGTGGTCCACGAGTCCATTTATGGCGGAAATGTTCCCGGTGCCACCGCTTGGTCGGCGGAGAGAATACGCCGGGAAGTCCCGGGATTCGAAGAAGATGCCGATCCCCGCAACCGGAGCGAACCGTTTTATCTCACCGGCGAACACATCTATCCGTGGCTGTTCGAGGAAGATCCGTCACTGCGCGCATTTGCTGCGGCCGCGGATATCCTGGCGGCCAAGGATGACTGGTCCCGGCTGTACAACGAGGATAATCTCGCTGCCAGCCGCGCGACAGGAGCGGCGGCCGTGTATGTCGACGATGTATTTGTTCCCATGGACCATTCACTGGCGACCGCGGATGTGATGCGCGATATGCGGCCCTGGATCACCAACCGGTTCCAGCATGACGGCATCGGCAAAGACGGTGCCGGGATTGTCGGAAAGCTCATCCACGACGTCGATGAGATGGTCTAAACAAAAACCGGGTGTTGGTTTCCCGGTGGCCGCGGAAACGGCCACCGGGGGCTGGGGGCGGGTAGAATTGCCACCGGAGGATCGTTTTTTCTGCCGGAGAAAAACCAGGAGGGTGTTTTCATGGCCGGTGACTGCGACAGTGCCGCGGGGCAGCTGACCGCCGATGAAGTGGATTTTCTCTTCGAAGTGGCTGAGGAGCACCGTGTGAGCATCGACGATGCTCCGGTGCGTGTGTTCAGCTCCTGATGCCGGGCGGCCTTGCGCCGCCGACCGCCGGCGGTGCTGTCCCGGGCCGCCGGCTACCGCCCCACCGACCCGTTGCCCAGCGGGGTGACGGGTCGTTTTGTACGGGTGGATGCCGCCCCCTGGGTCCGGGCGCGGCACAGGTTTGCCGAGACACTGGTCTGTCCGGGCGCATGCAGGGGGCTTGCCGTGCGGGCCAACACACTGTTTTCCCGCGGGTTGTTCCCGCGCCGTCGGCGACTAGGCGGTGCGGGTGCTATCGGTGTAGATTTTCCAGCCCCCCATGATCAGCGGGATTTGCAGCGGAAGCCGGATGAGGGCGATGGCTTTTTTCAGCGGGGATTTTTTCCGCCAGTTCCAGGCCATCTGGAAATTGCCGGGCCATACCGCAACCATGAGAATCGCGGTGGCCAACCCTCCCATACGGCGGGTTTTTTCTGTGCTCAACAGTGCGGCGGTGGCGATCTCCGCGACACCCGAGCCGTAGGTCCAGGCCCGCTGGCCCAGCGGCAGTTGTTCGGGAACGATTGAATCGAAGCCTTCGGGTTTGACGAAATGCATGACCCCGGCGAAGCCGAGCAGACCGATCAAAAACTTTCTCATGGTTGTCCAACCTACCTTTCTTGCAGGTTGGGTGCCGGGGATATCTGCCCGTGGTGGATGACCGCAGTTGCGCCGGTTGCACCTGACGGCATGAAGCGGGGGAGGGAAACACCGGGCAGCACGATCCCCGCCCCTTAGTCCATACCAGGGGCGGGGATGCCGGTGTGACAGCCCGCGGTGGGCGGGATGTGCGCCGGGGAGGGGGATAAGGCGCTGGATCAGGCCTTGTCGACAAGCGCGATGAACGCGCCGATCCACGGGCCGTTGTCGTTCCAGGCGCGGGCAGTGACCAGATTTCCGTCGACCACCGCATCGCCGTCGACGTAGGTGGCCCCGGCGTCGGTGACATCGGGTTCAATCATGGCGAATCCAGAGCATTCGCGGCCCTTGATCACACCGGCACGGGCCAGGATCAACGGACCGTGGCAGGTGGCCGCGATCGGCTTTCCCGCCCGGTCGAAGGCGGCGACAATATCCAGGACTGTGGTGTTCAGCCGCAGGTATTCGGGTGCGCGGCCACCGGGAATGATCAGGGCGTCATAGTCATCGGGGTTGACATCGTCGAAGGTGATGTCCGCCGGCCAGGTGTGGCCGGGTTTTTCGGTGTAGGTGTCGAAGTCGTCCACGAAATCGTGGCAGACCAACTGGATTTTGCGGTCGGTGTTGCTTGCTGCGACCACCGGTGTGTAGCCGGATTCGCGCAGCCGCTCATAGGGGTAGAGGACCTCCAGGTCCTCGCCACCGTCACCGGTGATGATCAGAATTTTTTTGCTCATGCACGTACTCGCTTTCGGTTGCGGCATCGGCGGATGTGTGTGGATGCTGGTTGAAAACAACCCCGGCCCGTTCCGCCTTCCGGCCGCAGGGTGGGGTTTGTCATTTTTTCGGGGTGAAAAAATGCGGGGCCGGTGGAGTCCACTCTAGTGACACATATCCTTCCCGGACGCCGCAGTGCCGCCGGTGGGTGTAGCGGGCGGGCATGGCCGACCGGGTGCGGGTGAAAAAAGAAAAGCGGTAAAAACAACCGTGGTGTCCTGCGGTGGGCACCCGGCACTCATCGGCTACAGGCGGTGCCGCCCCTGACAGGGCGCAGCCTGCGCGGCTGATTCGGTGGCGGACCCACCGCAGCAGTGCCTGCCGTAGGGGTGGGTGGCCGAAGAAACCGGAGTGGTGCCCGGGGCGGTGATGCCAACCACAGGCGATACGTTCCGGGGGGATGGGTTCTGGTGTGCGGGACCGTCGGGGTGCAGGCGCCGGGAAGAGATGCGTGCCGATTCGTAGAGGGGGGTATCGGGCAGATCATCGGTGTCCAATGCCGGGAAGGGATCTGTCAACGGATCGAAGCGGCCGTTGTCGTCTGCGGGGGTGTCGGTGCGGCCACGCACCACATCGGCCAACTCCGGGTGCCCCTGGTTTCCGGGGGTTTCCGCCGGGTGGGTGCCGGCCCGGTCAACCAAAGCCATAAACGGTGCCGGTGCGGCCGCAAGCGCCGGAAAAGAACCGGTGTCGGTGCGTTCAAGGAAATCACTGTGGCTGCCGGGTGCGGTGTCATCGGCGTGGTCAGTGCACAGTCCGTCACCGGCGGGGGCATTCACAGTAAACGATCCTTTCGAATGATGCTGCCTGACATGCCCGCAGCAGGCGGACGGGGTGTGCCGGGTGCCTGCGGGGCGGGTTCCTTGCTGTTTATAGTAGGGGGCCGTCGGAGGGAAAACAGCTGGGTGAAGACTAAAACCCCGAAGCTGGGGGACGATCATTGTTAGCCTTGCGTGCCGGGGTGGCACGGTAGCCGGTACCGGCTGCACCTACTGTAGTGTAGTCGAACATATAGGTGACTAAAGCAAAAGTGTTCGAATAATTGGCGGGCCGGATGCGCGGCGGCGGATTTGTTCAAGTCCCGGTGAGGGGGTCTTTCCCGCGGGTGCCGCTGCCGGGCAACGGGAAGTGCCGTTGTGGCGCCGGCTGGCGGGGATGGCTGTGGCTGCAGTGTCGCGCGAACCGGTGGCGCACAATGGTGCTACCGCGGTTCCCGCTGTTGTCTGTGCGATGGGGGCACCCCGGGATCGTTGTGTCCGGGTCTGCCCCCGGAGCGGGGGATCGGTACTGCGGTGGTGCGGATACGTGTTCGACCGTCGGCATCCGTGTTCGGCAGCCGGGGTGATGGCCACCGGGGCCGCTGCCGGTTATCCGGTGGGTTGTGCCGTGTACCCCACCTTCCCCGGGGGTGGGTAACAGCAGGTGGTCACCGTAAGATAACAAAGTGTGAAACGAACCAGACAAATTCTTGCTGCCCTTGCCGCGGTGTCTCTTCTGGCACCCATTGCCACGTCTCCGGTTATCGCCGATGACCACACCGGTGGAACCGGGACCACCACCGGTGCATCCGGAAGCGGTGTGACAACCGATGGCGACAGCGGGGACACCGGTACCGGCGGGGACACCGGTACCGGCGGGGATACCACTGGCGGGGACACTGCTGACGGGGGTGACGCCGGAGGGGATACAGCCGACGGGGACACTGCGGGTGGAGAGAAGGGCACCGGTGGTGCGGGCGCTGGTGGGCAGACAACCGGTCAACAAGACGGGGAGAGTGCTTCCGGCGGGCACAACGATGACGGTGACACAGACGGCGGTGACGGCACTCCTGCCGGGGGCGGCACTTCCGCCACCGGCACCTTGGGCGGGGATGATGATGCTGCTTCCGGCGGTGCAACCGACACCACCGGTGGGGAGGGCACGGATACACCTGACGGCCGGGATGACAGCGATGGTGATGTCTCCGACGGTCAGAACAGCGCAGACAGCGGCGAAGCGTCGTTGAGCGATGATGATTCCGCCGCCGACGACACGGCGGACAACGGTACTGCCGCGGCGGGCACCTCGCGGCGGGCACGGGGAAAGGTCTACACGCCCGCTGATTTCATCAAGGAATACGAGTCGGTGAGTCTGTGGTACAACTTCCCGACGGCCTGGTCGGGAGGGTCACTGCCGCGCAATGTCCGTGATGCTTTCCGCTTCGGTCCCACCGATGACAAGGACGTGGAGCGGTGTCTGCGGGATTTCATCGACAACAAGGACGATTACCTGCACCCGAATCCGATTTCCGGTTTCCTGTACAAAGACGCGAAAACCTTCCCCTGCCCACGGCACAGGATCACTGTTTTTGATTTTTTGGCGTCGGTGATTTTGTCGCTGATCAACGCCCTGGCGCAGGAGCCGAGCCAGTACGGCCTGTCGTCGGTGTTCAGCCCGGTCAACGAGACCCTGTCGTCACCGTCGTCGAAGATGCCGCAGGACGCATAACCGTCTGTCCCGGCGGCGGTGGACAGGGTGCAGTCCCCGGTGCGTGCCGGTGGGGTGCTGCCCGGCCGGCACGGGTGGTCTAAGCGCCCTGGTCGCCTGCGGTGTCGGTGACCCGGGGTACCGCCTCCAACAGGGTGCGGGTGAACGGGCTGCGTGGATTGTTCCACACCTGTTCCACCGGACCCTGTTCGACAATGGCGCCGTTGTTGAGAACAATCACCCCGGAACACATTTGCCGGATCACCGCCAGGTCATGGCTGACGAAGATCATTGCCAGATTGTGGTTGACCAGCACATCGGTCATCAGGTTGAGTACCTGGGCGCGCACCGACACATCCAGGGCGCTGACAGGTTCGTCGGCCAGCAGAATACGCGGCCTGACACTTAACGCGCGGGCTATGGAAATCCGCTGCCGCTGTCCCCCGGAGAACTCGTGGGGGAAACGGTTCACCGCCTCCGGGTCGATGCCGACTTCCCCCAGCACTTCGGTCACCCGCCGGGTTTTGTCCGCCGGATCCAGTCCGGCCACCCCAACCAAGGGTTCGGCGACGATATCGCCGACGGTCATCCGCGGGTTCAGGGAACTCATCGGATCCTGGAACACCATCTGCATGCAGGCGTGGGCTTTGATCAGCTCTGTTTTGTTCAGTCCGCCGCGGCCGTCGGTGATGGTGTGCCCGCTGACGGTGATGGTTCCGGTGGTCGGTGTTTGCAGTCCCGCCAGCAGTTTCAGCAGGGTGGTTTTACCCGATCCGCTGCCGCCGACGATGCCCAGCCGCTGTCCCTCGTTGAGGGTGATGGTGGTGGGGGACAACGCCTCGACCGGTGGTTTTTTCCGGCCGAACAACCCGCGGCGCACCCGGAAGGTTTTCGATATGCCTGTCGCGGTGAGTACCGGTGCGCCTTCGGCGGGAAAATCCGGCTGCGCCAGGGCGGTGCCGGGAACATAGCTGTCCCCGGCGGAATCGACGGTGAACAGATGCCCGTTGCGGTCGCGCGCCGCAAGATCACTGGCCGCCAGCAGCCCTTTGGTGTAGGTGTGGGTCGGCCGGGTGAGGATTTGTCCGATGGGGCCGCGTTCGACGATTTCACCGCCCCGCATCACCAGCACCCGCTGGCAGACATGGTTGACCAGGCCCAGATCGTGGGTGATAAACAGCAGGCCGGTGCGGTGTTTGTCGACCAGGGCGATAATCAGGTCGACGATTTGCCGCTGCACGGTTACATCCAGGGCGGTGGTCGGTTCATCGCAGATCAGCAAATCCGGATCATTGGCCAACGCCATGGCGATGAGTACCCGCTGGCGCTGCCCGCCGGACAGCTGGTGGGGATAGATCGAAAACGCGTCGGCGGCCCGGGCCAGCTGCACGTCGGTGAGAATCCGGATGGTTTTTTCCACCGCTTGTTTCCGCCCCCGCACCGTGTGGTGGTGGACCATGACTTCGGCGATTTGGTCGCCGATGGTCATCAGCGGGTTGAGGGCGGTCATCGGTTCCTGGAAAACCATGGAAATCCGTTTGCCGCGGATGGTGCGGGTGATCCGGTCGGGGGAGTCGACAATATTGCCGTCTAGCCCGTGGAGGGTGATTTCACCGGAGTCGTCCAGTCCCTCCGGGAGCAGGTCCATAATGGAAAGCGCGGTCACTGATTTTCCGGAGCCGGATTCCCCGATCAGGCCCACCCGTTCCCCGCGCCCGATGGAAAAAGTCAGGTTGCGGCAGATCGGTTCACCGGTGCGGGTGGTCACCGACAGGTTGGTGACGGTCAGCAGATCACTCATGCCTGCCCCCTGGTTGTCGGGTCGAGGTGGTCGCGCAGGCCATCGCCGAGCAGGTTGAAGCCCAAGACTGTGACCGCGATGGTCATTCCCGGCCAGAAAGCCAGCCACGGCTGGGTGCCCAGGCTTGACTGGGCGTCGTTGAGCATCCGGCCCCACGACGGGTCGGGCGGGGGAGTGCCCAGCCCCAGGAAACTCAACGCGGCTTCCGCCAGGATCGCCAGTGCAAAACCGACGGTGACCTGGACTGTCAGCATGCCGGTGAGGTTGGGCAGCACATGGTGGACGGCGATGGCCGTGCTGCTTCTGCCCGACAGCCGGGCGGCTGAGACATAGTCGCGGGTGAGAATCGACAGGGTGCCTGCCCGGGCCACCCGGGTGAAACCGGGGATGGTGGCAATACCGATGGCCACCATGGCCGATGCCGTGGAGGCGCCGAACACGGCCCCGGTGACAATGGCCAGAAGAAGCGCCGGGAACGCCAGCAGCAGGTCCGCCCCGCGCATGATCAGCTGCCCGATCCACCGGTTGCCCACGGCGGCGGCAATACCCAGCGGGGTGCCTGCCAACGCCCCGATGCCGACGGCAACAACACCGACGAACAAGGTGATGCGGGAACCGGCCATGATCCGGGACAACGTGTCGCGGCCGTAGCGGTCGGTGCCCATGAGATGGTCCACCGACGGTCCCTGCAGCCGGTCGGCCGGAATCGCGTGAATGGGATCGTAGGGGGTGTAAAACAGCGACACCACCGCCATCACGATCACGCCGGTGACGATCAGGGCGCCGACGGCGGTGGTCACCGTCGGGCGGATGCGCCGGTTGACCGGGGCTTTTGGGCTGGTGCGGGGGTGTTGTTCCGGCAGGGTCATGACAGCGGCTCCTTGCGCAGCCGGGGATCCAGGGCGGTGTAGGCGATTTCGACGGCGAAGTTCACGGCCAGGGTGGCCAGCACAAGCAGCATCACAATGGTTTGCACGGTCGGCAGATCGCGGGTGATCACCGCATCCAGCAGCATGCTTCCCAAACCGGGGATGACGAACACCCGTTCCACCACCACGGCGCCGGTGATCAGGGCGGCCAGCTGCAGGGCGGCCACCGTCATCACCGGCAGTGCGGCATTGCGCAGACCGTGGGTGAGCAGCGCCTGCCACAGGCTCAGGCCCTTCGCCCGGGCGGTGCGGATGAAATCGTCGGAGAGCACCTCCAGCACCGCGGAGCGCACATAGCGGGTCATAATCGCCGACTGCACGGCAGCCAGCGCCACCGTCGGCATGATCAGCCGCCGCACAAACTGCAGCGGATCAGCGGCCGGGGGCACCCAGCCGTTGGCCGGCAGCCATCCCAGGTGCACCGCGCACACGGTCACCAGGAGGATGGCGGCCAAAAAACTGGGGATCGCGATTCCGATCTGGCTGGCGGCGGTGATCGCGATGCCGTCGGCGTGGCGGCGGCGCATCGCGGCCCAGGTGCCCACCGGCACAGCCACCGCAATCGCCAGGGCCATGGCGGTGGTGACCAGGATCGCCGATACCGCGGCCCGGTCGGCCACCAGCGGGGATATGTTTTCCCCGCTGGTCAGCGACACCCCGAAGTCGCCGGTGGCCATGCCGCCGATCCACGAGAAATACTGCACCGCCAGCGGCTGGTCGGTGCCCAGCTGGGCGCGTTTGTCGGCCAGCAGTTCCGGGGTGGCGCCGACCCCGAGGGCGATTTCCGCCGGGTCGCCGGGGGCGATGCGCAGCAGCAGGAAAACCACCAGGCTCGCCACCCACACGGCGGCGGCGTAGCGCAGCAGATGTGTCACGATCGAACGCAGCATAGTGTCCTAGCCGTCGCTTTCCGGATCCGTTTTGACCAGGGCGGACAGATCCAGGCCGTCGGAGACCGCATTCGGGTCGATGCCTTCCACCCCGGGGGCGAACACGACAATATTCGGGTAGTTGAACACCGTGTCCGCGGCCGCCTGGTCCATGATCTCTTCGACGGCCTGTTTCATTTTCGCCGGGTACTGGTCGGGCGGGGCGGTGTCCGCGGCCGCCAACAGTTCACGCACCCGGGGGGAATCGAAACCGAGATAGTAGTCGGGGTTGCCGAACAGGGCGGGGATGTCGCGCGGTTCGATGTGCATGATGATCGACATGTCATAGTCGTGCTGCCGGTAGACCTTCGACAGCCACACCGCCGGGAATTCGGTTGATTCGATGGTCGTGTCAAAGCCGACATCGTTGAGCATGGAGACCACGATCTCGGAGACGTTTTGCGCGTACGGCCTGGACGGAACAGAGATCACCACCCGGTTGTTGGTGTCGTTGATGCCGGCTTCGGCCAAAAGCTCCCGGGCTTTGTCCGGGTTGAAGGGATAGGCGTCGGAGACGTAGTACCACGGGTCGGTCGGCGGGACCGGAACCCCGCCGGTGTCGGTGCCGTTGCCGTCCCAGGCAGTGTCGATGACCGCCTGCCGGTCGATGGCGTACATCACCGCCCGGCGGACCCTGACATCGTCAAACGGTGCCCGCCGGTTGTTCATCGACAAAAGCACCTCACCGTTGGTGCTGCCGGTTGCCACCGTGTAGATCCCCTGTGCGGTCAGCGCGTCGAGAAGCTCCGGGGACTGCATGGAATAGACCACGTCCACATCCCCGGACTGCAGGGCGTTGGTGGCCCCGGTCGGATCGGGGAAATAGCGGATGGCCACCGTCTCCGATGCCGGTGCCGGACCCCAGTAGTTGCCGCGGGCCCGCAATTCGATCGCCTGCCCGGGTGCCCACCGGGCGACCGTGAACGGCCCGGTGCCCACCGGATGGCGGTTCAGCTGCTCGTCGGTCACCCCGTCGGGGGTCATCATCGCCCCGACCATGGTGCCCATGTTCCACAACCACTCATTCGACGGCCGGGACAAGGTGACCGCCACCGTCAGCGGGTCGATGACATCCACCCGGTCGACAACCGACATCTGTTTTTTGCGTCCGTTGGTCCACGCTTCGGATGTGACCCGCTCCAGGGAGAACTTCACGCTGTCGGCATTGAACGGGGAACCGTTGGAGAAGGTGACATTCTCCCGCAGGTGGAACGTGTAGGTCATCGCGTCATCACTGATATGCCAGGACTTGGCCAGCCACGGTTGAAGGCTTCCGTCCGGGGCGATACGAACCAGGGTTTCGTAGATGTTCGCCATCATCGCCTGCGGGATGGCCGCACCCCCGGTGCGGGTGAAGTCGAGGGTTGCCGGCGCCCCGGACACCGCCACCGACACCGCCCGCGGATCCTGGGTGGTGCCGGTTTGCGTGGTCAGATGTCCCGCATGGCACGACGACACCGTCAGCGCGCCGGCCAGGGCCGCAGCGGCAAAAAGCGGGGTTATTTTGGGCAGTGCCGGGAGGTTTCCCATGGGGCACAGGGTAGCCGGTGCGGTGGTGTTATCAACAATGGGCGCTTCCCGGGCCAGGTGGGGCGGCCCGGCGGGGGAGAGGGGCCGCTAGTCGGTGACGGTGATCGTCGAGCTGATCGCCCCGATTCCCGTGACAGCGACCTCCACCACATCGCCGTGGTGGAGGAATATCTGCGGATCACGGGCGAACCCCACCCCGCCGGTGGTGCCGGTGATAATGACATCGCCCGGCGCCAGGGCAGTAAAGGAACTGATGAACTGCACCAACTGCGCCGGACCGTGCAGCAGATCGGATATCTGCGCCTGTTGCATGGTGGTGCCGTTGACCCTGGTTTCCAGCCTGGCGGATCCGGTGTCGTGATCGGCGCCGTCGGCAAGCCACGGTCCCAGGGGCGTGGAGTGCAGCAGGTTTTTCCCGGCCAGCCACTGCGGGGTGGCTTTCTGGTAATCGCGCATCGAGACATCATCGGCGATGGTGAATCCGGCGATGGCTTCCCGGGCCTGCCGGAGGGAGGGACGGAAGTTGTATCCGACGGCCCGTCCGATCACCACCGCCAGTTCGCCTTCGAAATCGAGCCGGGCGGCATTGTGGGCGGCCACCGTGATCGGGTCGAAGGGGCCGGTGAGAGTGTCGGCGAACTTGGCGAACAGGGTCGGCCGGTCCGGCAGCGGGTGGCCCATCTCCCGGATATGGCTGGTGTAGTTCAGCCCGCAGCAGAAGATTTTTTTCGGCTGCCCGACCACCGGGGCGATCTGTGCCCTGCTGACCGTGGTCTCCCCGGTGACGGTGAAACCGGCCCGCTCAATATCGGTGATGCGTGCACCGCGGCCGATCAGGCCCGCCGCACACAAATGCCCGACATCGCGCACCGCCGGAATCAGACGGACCCTGACCGGTTCCTCCGCGCCGATCGCCCGGCCATCGGTGGCCCGCGGGTCGGTGACGACAGCGGCGCAGGTACCGGTGCCGGTGGCAGTGGCGGTGTGGCGGATCGTCGCAAAGAGCATGCCCCGATTATCACCCAAGCCTGTTTCGTCCCGCCAGCGGTGGATGCAACAATGGTCGTCATGTCGGCGGTGGTCAACGGATATGCGGTGGTGGCTGTGGTGGTCGCTGTCGGTGTCCTTGTCGCGCGGTGGAATGTGTTGGGGCCATCCGCCCGGCAGATGCTCAACAGGTTCGCTTTTGTGGTGGCCACCCCGGCGCTGCTTGTCGATGTGATCACCTCCGCCGGGCAGCCGGTCGCCGACGGCCGCCGTCTGGCGGTGATCGCCGCCAGCGCCCTGGTCACCGGGGCGGTGGTGTATGTGGCGGTGCGCCGGGTGATCGGGCTTGACCGGACGCAGTCGGTTATCGCCATGCTGGCCTCCAGCTACGTCAATTCGGCGAATCTGGGTATTCCCCTGGCGGTCTATGTTCTCGGCGACGCCGCCGCCGTGATCCCGGTTCTGGTTTTCCAGGTCGCTTTCTACGGACCGGTGGCACTGGCGGTGCTCGATGTGCTGTCCGGCAACCGTCAGGCCCGCCCGGTGATGCGGTTTGCCGCCCCGCTGCGCAACCCTATTGTGCTGGCCGCCGCCTGCGGGGTGGGGGTGGCGGCCACCGGCGGCAGCCTGCCGCCGGTGGTGGCCGAAGCGGTGCACATGATCGGTGGTGCGGCGGTGCCGGTGGCGCTGATTGTGTTCGGTATGGCCGTGGCGGAACCGCCGTATCTTCCCCAGGGCCCCAACAGGCAGGCTGTGGCGGTGGCCACGGCCGCGAAATGTCTTCTCCACCCGGCGGTTGCCGGGGTCATTGCGGTGGCGGTGTTCGGTGTCACCGGACGGGAGCTGGTCACCGCCATGGTCCTGGCCGCGCTTCCTACCGCGCAGAACGTCTACATCTATGCCGGGCAGTACGGCACCGGTCAGCAGCTGGCCCGGGACACCGCGGTGGTGACCACACTGGCGGCCATCCCGGTACTGATGGCGATCACGGTGCTGGTGCCGGGGGCGTGAACGCAATATGCACGATTCGGTTACAGCTTGGGGTGTATCCGGCCACACCGGCTCTCGGCAGGCTGGCTGCGGTGCATAATCGTCGCCAGCACACCCGCCGGGCGGGCCAGTGGCACGAGCCGATCATTTGTCGCCGACTTTCGGGAGGACCCTCCATGGACACGACACCACCGTTGGTGATCAGACGCTCGACCGGATCGCTGTGCCGGTCGCGGGCGACCGTCAGTTTTGTGCTGTTCGCCGTGGCGATGGCCTGTGTGTCGGTGGTCAGCTGGAATGTGCGTGCCGGAGCCGGGCACTACCAGCAGGCGGTGCTGTTCGGGGTGTCCGCCCTGTCGCTGGGGGCGATTGTGCTGGTGCTGTTCGCCGCCACCCTGTGGTGGGTCAGGCAGCGCACACCGCTGGCGGTGATCGGCGACGACCGGGTGACCATAGCCCGCACCGGGGCCAGCATCGCCACCGACACAATCGGTGCCGTACGCCTGTGGACCCAGCAGTACCCGGGGAAAACCGTCCACTATGCGGAGTTCGTGCCTCATGCCGCATCCCACAACCGGCGGCTGTCGGTGACCATCGGCAAAGACAACAAAGGCGCCATTGTCACCGAAGCCAATGACCGGCTGACCGTGGAGATGCCCCACGGCACCCGTCCCGCGCCCGAGGATTTGGCCAACCAGTTGCGCCACCGCCTGCCGCAGGCAACCGTGACGATGATCCGCCCCTGAAAAACCGCGCACCGGGCAACACCGGTGGCACTGGCCACCCCCGGCCCATACTGCGTTGCGCTGCACCCGGAACCGGCCCGACCCGCCGGGGCAACGGGGACAGCGCCCCGCCCCCGCCGGATGCGGGGGCGGGGCAGGGGGGAGGGTCTTTGTTGAAAAAAACAACTCCCCGCCTGTGGCACGCGGGTGTGACACGGTGCCGCAGGCGGGGAGAAAGTCAGGTCAGTGGCTGTGGGGCGGGGTTTATTTTTCCGTGGGCGCGGAGTCTGATTGCGACAGCGACTGGTGGTGGGACTGCGCCGTGGAGATCGCCTCATCGAGGGCTTTGAGCCGGGCTTTGGCTTCCGCGCGTTCGCAATGCAGGGCCGCCAGCCGGTGATCGACCTGGTCGAGTTTGTCCGGGCCGTCGGCGCCGGGCCTGTCCGGATGTTCGATCAACACCGCTTCTTCCAGCGCTTCCACATCGCGGTGTCCGCCGCGCAGTTCCGCTTCCAGCTGGTGTTCCCCGCCGACCGGTACCGCCCGGACCGGGCGCAGCACCAGATCCAGCACGTAACCGGCCGCCGCGCCCACCAGGCTGGGAACCACCCAACCCAAATCCTGCTCATGGGCCGGGGACCAGTCGATGATCGGACTGATGATGCCGGGGGCGATATCCAGGCTCAGGGCGGTCATCAGGGCCGACCAGACAACCGCGACAAACAGGGCGATACGGAAAGCCCAGTACAGCTTGCGGCGGAACACCGGTTCGATGAGGGTCAAAAACACCAGGGTGATCGCCGCCGGGTAGAGGAAACCGATGATCGGCCCGGCGATGGCCAGCACCTGCTGCAGGCCCAGAGTGGACACCCCCAGCGAAATCAGGGCGAACACCACCGCCCAGGTCCGGTAGCTGACCGAGGGGACGATGCGGTGGAAAAACTCACTGGTCGCACCGATCAGGCCGGCCGCGGTCGACAGGCAGGCCAGCAGCACAATCAGTCCGAAAACAATCATGCCGGGAGTACCCATGGTCGTCTGGGCGGCGTGGGTGAGAAGCGCGGCCCCGTCGGGGAAGGCGCCCGGGTTGTCGACTTTCTGTCCGATCATGCCCAGACCGACGTAGATGACCGCCAGCAGCGCACCGGCAATGATCGCCGCCGCGCCTACCCCGCGCACCAGCACCGGGCCGTTGGGAACACCCTTGTAGCGCAGCGAGGAAACAATCATGATGCCGAAGGCCAGTGCCGCCAGCGAATCCATGGTCATGTATCCCTTGATCAGTCCGGCCGACATCGGGTGATCGGTGTAGACCCCGGAGACCTCACCGGGGTTGCCGGGCAGGTTCACCATCGACAGCACCACCAACACAACCAGCAGGGCCAGCAGGCAGGGGGTGAGGTATTTGCCGAGCTTGTCCACCAGGCCGGACGGGTCGAAAGCCAGGGCCAGGGCGATGGCGAAGTAGACCGCCGCAAAGATCACCGCGGCGGTGGTCGAATCGTATCCGGTGATCGGGGTGACCGCGGTGGAGAAACTGACCACCGCGGTGCGCGGCAGCGCATAGAAGGCGCCGATGGCCAGATACACCAGCACCGGGAACATCAGGCCGAAGATCTTGCCGCCCCGGTGCGCCAGGTCGTAGATGTCGTTGCCGGTGATGGCCACCGCAATGACACTGATCACCGGCAGAGCCACACCGGCCAGCAGAAAGCCGGTGATCGCCGGTGCGAAGGACGTCCCGGCTTCCGCGCCGAGCATCGGCGGGAAAATCAGGTTTCCGGCGCCGAAAAACATCGAAAACAGCATTAAAGCCGCGATGGTGACAGAGGCGGCGATGGTGGGGGACTTTGTGGGGGCCGTGGTCCCGGTGGTCATGGAAATTTTTCCTGTCGCTGGGAAGGTTGTCGCATACCCGCCGGACACGGCTCCCGCCCCCCGTCCGATACGGATGGGGATATTGCCGGAAAGTGTCCACTGTGTGGGATGCAAAAACTGTATAATGGGATTGGTTTGGGAAAACAGGTGACAGTATATCCGTTCGGACACTGAAAGTGCCCGTGTTTGCCCGAATTGTGTCCTGTCAGCCCGGCACGTTAGCACGTTCCCACCGGTTGGCCACATTCCGAGTCATGCCCGGCCGGTTGTTTTCCGGGCAGCTCACCCGGGCAGCCGGGAATGTTTTTTCACCGCATCAGCCATCCGGTCGACCGCTTCGGCGAGGGTATCGCGCCGGCAGGCGAAGTTGATGCGGGCGTGATGCTCACCGCCGTCACCGAAACACGTCCCCTCATTCAGGGCCACCCGGGCCTGCCGGAGGAAAAACGCGGCGGGACTGTCGGCCACCGGGGTGTCCGAGAAATCGATCCACGACAGATACGAGGCCTCCGGGGTGGTGACCGTGGCCCCGGCAATGGCCTCCGGGAGAGTCCTGGCCAACCAGTCCCGGTTGCCTTTCAGATACTCCAGCTGCCGGTCGAGGAAACTCAGCGGCGCGGTGTAACAGGCTTCGGCGGCAACCAGCCCCAGGGTGGAAAACCCCTCCCGGAAATAGGGTTCAAGACCGTCGAAGACTTCCACATCCCCGGGATTGGTGAAAATGATCTGGGCGCATTTCAGCCCGGCCACATTCCACGCCTTCGACCCTGCGGTCAGCGTGATCGTCACCGCGGCAGCGGTGTCACTGACCGACGCCATGGCCACATGCGGCCGGTCATAGACCAGCGGGCAGTGGATTTCATCGCTGATGATCCGCGCCCCGTGCCGGGCGGCCGATTCGGCCAACTCCCGCAGCAGCTGCGGGGAATGGGTCAAACCCAGCGGATTGTGCGGATTGCACAAAATCAGGCAGCCCGCGCCCTTTTTGAACAGGGAGTCGATATGGTCGACATCCGGCTCCAGCCGGCCGTCGGCGCCGGGAATATAGGTGGTGGTCATCGTCATCCTGCCCGCCATCGGCCCCAGCCTCAGAAACGGCGGATACGCCGGAACCGCCACCACCACCGGGCTGTCCGGGCGGGTGAAATGCCTGATCGCCAGAAGCAGCCCGCCAACCACATCGGCGGTCGGCCGGACAAAATCAGGATTGACCGCAAAACCGTGGCGGGCGGCGGAAAACTCCGCCAGGGCCTTCTCCATGCGGCCATCAGGGGCCGGGTAACCGAAACGCTCCTGCTCGACAGCCCCGGACAGGGCATCGACAATATGCGGGCAGGTGGCGAAATCGGATTCAGCCACCCACAACGGCAACACATCATCCGGGTAGGCCGTCCATTTGACGGTGGCACGGCGGCGCAGCACATCGAGACCGGGAAGATTCATGCCCAAAGAATAGACAACCGGCGCGCCGGTCCGCCGCGCCGGGGACGATAAGGCAAAATACCCCCACCGGCCCCAACCGGGCTAGCCTTGAGACCACAACATCCATCCCTTTTCCCGACCCGCTGGAGCAAACCACCGTGGCAGATAACAACCGGCTGCGGCGCAGTGCCACCGGGGCGGCGCTCGGCCTGGTCGGCCTGGCCGCGTCCGCCACCACCGGCTGCACCGCCATCCACGACTTCATGAACGAGGACCGCGCGCCCCTGGTGGCCACCGTCGCCCCCATACCGGAAGCCGATGAAGGCCAACCCACCAGTTCCTTCGTTCCGGCACCACCGGTTCCCACAACAGTGACCGAAAGCCTGGTCAGCCAGCCCCCGGTCGACGACGCCCAACTCAACTGCACCTGGCGGTTGCAGTCACTGGCCTACGGCAACCTGCGCGGTGGGGTGGTGCACCTGATGATCACCAACAACAATCCCGTGCCGCTGCCGCCGTCGGCCATTCCGGAACCCGTACTGGTGGTGCGCAACCCGCAGGGGGAGGAAACCGTCATCGATCTGCTCGATGAACAAAGCTCCGGGATCGTCAACGGGCTGGATGTGCCGCTGGGGCCGCATGCGACCACCACCATCTCCTACGCGGTGGACACCACCCCGCCCAATGCCTACGACGCCACACTGACCATCGGGGACGTCAGCTGGCAGGGAAACCTCGGGCAGGTCTAGCCCACGCCGGTGGTTACCCCCCCATCCGGGGACAACACCCGTGCCGTCAGCCCGGTAACCGCCCGGCGGTCAACCACCCCCGCCGGCGATCCGTTAAGAAGGTGAAAAACCGCAGGCAAAAATAGATTTTGCCGGTTGTGGCGGGGGTGCCTGAAATGGGGTGATTGAACCAATCACGCCCCAACCCGGTCCTAACACCCCGAGTACGGCACCCGGCGATCCGCACGATCGCACCCTGTGCCGGCGACGGTGTTTGTTTTTTTCATCAGACCCCGGTAACCCACAGTCAGTCACCCTCCCCTGTATCCCGGCTGGCGGGAACGTTACCCACGGGACATCCACCGCCGTCGACCACAGGACGCGCCCACCGCGGCCGTCGGGGTCCCATCCGGTACCGGTCCACCGGCCGGCGGCGAGCTGTGTGTTCGGGCATCACCTGCCCTTGTCCGCGAACCGCCGGTTGCGTTGATGACCGGATGGGACAGGCCGTACCGCGCCGGGGTGCGGCGGAACCGGGTACGGCAACGTTCCGGCCCACCCCAGCACCCGGAAGAAACGGTGGCAGAAGGCCGCACCACAAAAATGGCGGTGGCCGCATCCTGCCGATATCCCCATTCCCACGCCCGGAGCACACGATGACACCTTTGGAACTACAGATGGACCCGCCCGCAGTTCGGGCAGTGGCCGCGAAACTGGACAGAGCGGCCGCCGCGGTACGCCACGCCCCCACCATGGGCAGTGCATTGACCGCGGCCTGGTCACCGCTGCCCCAACTGCAGGCGGTCGGTGCCTGCTACCAGCAGGCATTCGACACCGCGCCCGGATCGCTGCGCGCAACCATGACCACCATCGCCGATCAACTCGACTGGATGGCGGCGGCGCTGACCACAACCATCGACATGTTCGAAACCCACGACCATGCGTTCGCCCGCGCCCTGGACCAGCTGGAAAAAGGCAGCGTCACCGCCCCGTCGACCGCCACCATTGCACCCCGCCCGGCCGAACTGTTCCCGCCACTGGTGCAGCTGCCGCCGGTGGCCGGTCCGCCGATCGGGGTCACGGAACTGATCACCGCGCTGAAAAGCACCCAGCAGGCGGCGGCGGAAGCCGCCGCCGACCAGTGGCGCACCGTCGGTGTCAGCGTCGGCGAAGTATCGGCAACCCTGACCGAGGCGGCCACCGGGTTGCGCGCCGGGGCTTCCGGTGGGGTCTACGACAAAGTGGCCGCCAATATCCGCCGGATCGCCGCCACCACATCGACGGTGTCGGCCAATGCCCTGCGGGTGGCCGCCACCGCGCAGCGCCTGGCGCTGCTGCCACCGCCGCTGATCGCCGCCCTGATGGCTGTGAAAACCTCGATCGAGGCGTTCTACGCGCCCGTGCCGATGGCAATCCCACCGGCGCTGCACGCCGCGGGCGCCGCATTCGGGACCAGCGTGATCACCCCGCTGGCTATCGCCCACATTCCCCCGGTGGTGGCTTTCACCAGCACCAGCCGCCCCCACCTGTCGTTGCCGGGGATGCTCACCAGCTTCCTCAGCTCCATCGGTGCCGCCGGGAAAACAACGGTCGGGCCGATCGCCGCCCTTGTCGGTGACACCTGTGAACGCATCGGTGTGCCCCACGACCGCGGCACAACCGAAAAACAGGTCGAAGACGCCATCACCGAATACCAGAAAGAGCACAACAACATCACCCGCGGGGTGGATGACCGGCTGGGTGCCCGCAGGGTGGAATCACTGGCCACCGCCGCCCAATCCTCCGGGTTCATCTCCCCGTCGATGCTGACCGGCGGGGTGGCCGGGCCGCCGTCGGCGCCGACGGGCATTCCCGGCGGGGAACTGGCCCGCACCGTCGGCCGCCTGGTCAGCCAGGCTGCTCCCGTCACCCGGATGCTGCCGGGCCTTGTCGGCGGGCTGATCAACAGCCAGACGATGCCGAAAGCGGTGTCCCTGCCCACCTATGGCGATGCCCTGAAATCCAGTCAGGCTGTGGGCGGGCGGCTGGGCGGCAGCCACTACAATCCCGCCGCCGGTGGCGACACCGCCGGTGCAACCGCCCGGGACGGTGGCGCGATGGTTCCCCCGGGTGGCCCGGGGGCAGGCCGGGACAGCCGGAACAGAACCCATTCCGGCGGGGAGGTCGGCGCCGACATCGACCAGCCCGACCGCGGCAGCAGCCACCTGAAGAGCTTGAGCTCGGCCGGAATGATGTTTCCGCCGGGCGGTACCGGGGCGCTGCGCAATGGCGCAAAGATATTCGATCCGTCCACGGTGGGTACCGTCCAGGCGGGCATGGGGCCACTTCCCGGCCCCGGGTCGGCCTCCCTGCCGGCATCCGGGTCACTCGGCGGTTTCGGCCCCGGTGCGGGCACGGCGGTCGGCGGGCCTCCCACGGCCCCGCCCACCGGAA
>NZ_JAFLEQ010000008.1:705891-712283 GCF_017307055.1 Corynebacterium mendelii
CCCCGCCGGAGCCTCCGGGGGACAGGCGGCGACCGCCGCCGCAAGGCCGCCGATGATGGCGGGGATGGGGCCTGCCGGGGCAGCCGGGAAAGGAGGCAAAAACCAGCGGATGACCATCACCGATCCGGAACGCGAACCCAACCGGCAGGCTGTTGTCGGTGACGCCGGGGCCGACGCCGCGCCACAGATCATCGGCGACTGGTCCCGCCAGTAGCGGGACCAACCGGATGGTCTTTCCGTACCGTATCGAGGGGGCGGTGCGGGAGGATCTCCCCGGTCAAGCCCGCGCCGTCCGGTCCGCCGGAGTGGCTGGGCAGCTGTGTTCCGTACCGTATCGAGGGGGCGGTGCGGGAAGCCCCCAGCCACCCCGGCGGCCATGGCACAGGTGTTTTTTCCGGCCGTCGCGGCGGTGTCTGTGGCGTCGACTTCGCCGGTGGTACCGGGCCGGCGGGGTGGACGGAGTCGTCACCCGCGGTCGCCCATGCGCACCGCTTTCCCGCAGGCGATCGCCATGAGCAGGATTTTCTTCCTGCCGTTGACAGAGGCCCGGGTGGTCATCACCGTGCTGGCGGGCATGGAATCGATGGTGTCGGTCAACGATTCGAAAAGATCGTGTGCGGCCAGTACCGCGGCCCGGGCCGAGTAGGGCAGATGGGGGATCGCCCGGCGGGCGCAGTCCAAATCATCGCGGATCTCTGCGACGAGAGCGTCTTTTTTCTGTTCCGTCAGCACGTCGGCGGTGCCTTCGAAATAGGTTCTGCCCAAACTGGTGCGGTCTTCGCCCAGGTCCCTGAGGAAATTGATTTTCTGGAAAGCGGCCCCCAACCGGCGGGCGCCTTCATGCAGTGTCCCGGCTGTGGCGGGGTCGGGGGTGGTGCCCCGCAGAAACACTGACAGGCACATCAATCCGATGACCTCCGCGGAACCGTAGATGTAGTCGCCCAGTGATCTGTCACCGTAGGAATCGGTGTCGATGTCGGCCCGCATGGAGCGGAAAAAAGCGCGCAGATGCTCTTTGTCGATGCTGCAGGAGCGGGCGGTCAGGCCGAAGGCGTGTACTGCCGGGTTGGTGGAGAACCCGCTGTCGATGGTGCGGTAGACATCCTTTTCGAAGGCGTCGAGTTCGGCGCGGATCTGTTCGTCTGAGTAACCGGCATCGGCGGCTGTGCCGTCGACGATTTCGTCGGCGATGCGCACCACCGCATACAGATTCCGGATGTCGTCGCGCACCGCCGGCCGCAGCAGTTTGGTGGCCAGGGAAAAACTCGTGGAGTATCCGGCAATGACCGCGGCCGCCGACGTGACGGCCATGGTGTTGAAATCCTCCAGCGAGGTGGTTCTTTCAGGCATTGCTGTGTCCTCTGATGGCGGCGGCGACCGCCGCCAGACTGTCGCGTGCGGGGCGAGACAGTGCCGGCCCGCCGTGATCGGGACCGGATGCAATCAGCTGCTCGGCGCGGCGGACATGCTCGTCGCGCAGCCCGGTGACCGCGGCGATGGTACCGGAGTCGAGGAGAATTTTTTCCACTTTGCCCCGCGGGTCGTCGGTTTCGTGGGCGGCGGCGACAACGCTGTCCCACACCCCGATGCGGCTGGCGTGTTCCTGCAGCAGGGTGGCTCTGGCGTGGAGGATATCGCCCAGCGGATCTTTGCCGCTTTCGTCTTTGTTCTGGGTGATCGAATTGATGTCGTCACCCAGCTGGTAGGCCAGTCCCAGATGTCGGCCGATCTCCGAGAGTGTCCTGACATCCCCGCGTCGCCCGGCGACGATGGCACCCGCCGCCAACGGCGCCTGGAAGGTGTAGGCGGCGGTTTTCAGCTCTGTGGCGTATTCGGCGGTCCCCGGTGACGGTTCCACCCCCGGCAGGGAGTGGTGGATGTCGAGGAATTCCCCGGTGATCGAATCATTGGCGCAGGCGGTGACCAGCAAAACCAGATCCCGGACGGTGCCTGAATCCGCCCCGCATCCGGCCACCATCCGGATCGCCGAGTTCAGGGCCGCGCACCCGGCCAGTGCCGCCACCGAATTGCCGTGGTGTCCGGCACTGTCAAGCCCGTGCAGCCGGTGTGCCCGGTCCCTGATCACCGCGTGCAGCGCAGGCTTCCCGCGCCGGAAATCATCGCGGTCAATGACATCGTCGAGAACCAGAAAACCGGCGTGCATCAAATCGAAAGCGGCACCGACAACCACATCTTCCCGCGGGGGATCACCGGCCGGCCGGTCTGCGGCCACATGCACCAGTGTGGCGCGGATGTGTTTGCCGCCGCAGGCAAGCTCACCCACTTTTTCGACGGCAAGACCCGCTTCCGGGTCCAGTTCAGCCAGCACGGGTATGCGTCGGTCGAGGGCGGCGGCGAGAAACGCCACCGATGCCGCCGTGCGGGCGGCGAAAGGGGAGGCGACGGACGATTCCATGACTCCGATTGTGGCATGTCACCGGGCAACGTACCGGAATAACCCTCTTGAACAGAAGATTTGCCATCCTTCGCCACGGACGTTGGGGTGTGGGGGTGGCCGCCGACACCACAGATGCTGCGGTGGGCGGCAGGGTGGGGGACGGCGCACCGCCGGCTAAGCCGGGGGCAGCGGTTAGAGTGGTTGCATGACGGACAATCCCACTGCTGACACACCCGAGCTGGTGGTGCTGGCCGACAGCGACGGCCGCCCGGCGGGAACCTGCCTGAAAAGTGAGGTTCACTCCACCACCACGCCGCTGCATTTCGCTTTCTCCTGCTATCTGCTGGATGCGCAGGGGCGGGTTTTGTTGACCCGGCGGGCGCTGGGGAAGAAAACCTGGCCGGGAGTGTGGACCAATTCCATGTGCGGCCACCCCGCGCCCGGGGAGGATCCGGCCGCGGCGCTGGTGCGCCGCGGCGCCGAGGAACTCGGCATCGACGCGGACAATATTGTCGGTGTTGAGGTGGTGTTGCCCGATTTCAGCTACCGGGCGGTGGATTCCTCCGGGATTGTCGAACACGAAATCTGCCCGGTGTTTCTGGCCCGCCTGGCCGATCCCGGCGGCGTCAATCCGCTGCGGCACGAAGTCGACAGCGAACACTGGGTGGATGCCGCCAGTCTGGTGACCGCGGTGCGGTCGACACCGTTTGCTTTTTCCCCGTGGATGGTCCAGCAGCTGGCCGACCCGCGGCTGGTCAGCGCCCTGGGAGTGGCGCCGGACACCACCGGGCAATAACCCGGAACCTTTGGTTGCCGCCCGCCGGCACAGCGGTGTGTGTTCCCGCCCCCGGGTCATCGGTGAACCGGGGGCGGGAGAAAAGCAACGGCTTTTTTATTTTTCGCCGGTCAACCGGGCGACCGCATCCAGGGGGATACTGACCCAGTCGGGGCGGTTGTTGGCCTCGTAGACCACCTCGTAGAGGGCTTTGTCCAGGATGAAGGCATCCAGTACCACCGGGGAACCGATGGGGCCGTAGCCGTCGAGGAAACTGTCGCGGTTGGCGGTGAACCACTGCTGCGGATCAGCCGGGCCCTGGTGCCGGCCGGTCATTTTTTCGTGGAAATGGGCCGCATAGTCGAAAGAACGGATCATCCCGGCGACATCGCGCAAGGCACTGTCGGGCTCGCGGCGTTGCGCCACCGGGCGGGCCGGTTCACCCTCGAAATCGATGAGCAGAAATTCCCCGTCGCGGTAGAGGGTCTGCCCCAGATGCAGGTCCCCGTGGATGCGCTGCACCGGAATGGTTTCACCGTCCAGGCGCCGGTAGAAATCCTCCACCGCCCGGGCGTAGGGGGCCAGAACAGGGGCCTGCCCGACCAGGGAGCGGCAGCGGGAAACCAGCCGGTGGGCAAGGGCGGCCCCGTCAATGGTTGAGGTGGGAAATTCGGCGGCCAGATCACGGTGCACGCCTCCGGTGGCGGTGCCCAGCAGTGTGGCGTAGCCGGTGAAATCGGTGTCCGCAGCGGCCCGGTCGATGGCTGTCCGCCAGCCGTCTTCGGCCCCGCGGGCGAATTCCTGCACCATGGCGGTGACGGTGGTACGGCCGTCGATGGTGGTGTCCATCCAGCCGCGCAGCGGGGCGATGTGGGCGCAGCCGCGCCGCGACAGGCCGGTCAACAGCTCGATTTCCGGGTTCGGCCCGGGGGCGAGTTTGCGGAAATATTTCACCATCACCATATCGGTGTCGCCGTCACCGAAAATAAGCGATGTGTTGGACTGCTCCCCGGAGATCGCCCGTCCGGAAAGACCGGCCGGCACAACCGGGTCGCTGAGTGCATGCAGCTGCCCGTCACCGGTGGGCCGGCCTGCGGCGATCAGCTGCCCGCAGGCGGTTGCCACGGGAGCGTCCCGCAGCCTGTCGGCACCGGTGTCGTCGACGAACAGCTGGTAGTAGTCGGTGTCCCCGCCGGAGTCGACGGCGGTTAAACACCAGGTGGTTCCGGCCGGTCCGGGGGAGGAGGCGATCACCTCGACAGCGTCGATGCCGGCGGATTTGGCGCCGAAGAAACGCTCGGTGGCAAGATGTGCCGCGATCTGGTCAGGAGTGGGTGCGGTGGGGGTGTTCACGGTGGTTGAAAAGATCACTTCCATCAAACGGGTGCGGACAGGTCTGGTGCGGTTGCCGGCTCGTTAATCCCGCTCGGCGCCCGGGTCTTCCAGGGAGAACCAGAAAAAGCCGTGCGGGGCGAGGGTGAGCATGAAAGGCAGTTCACCGATGGTGGGGAAGGGCTCACCACCGGTCAGCTCCACCGGGACCCGTCCGTTGAACTCCCGCAAATCCAGTTGCACCGGCTGCGGGCGGTTGGACATGTTGTTGACGCACATGATCACTTCGTGCCTGGTTTCGCGCAGGTAAGCCAGCACCGTGTCGTTGGTGGCGTCGATTTCCCGGTAGCCGCCGATGCCGAAGGCCTTGTGCTGTTTGCGGACATGGATGAGGTTGCGGTTCCACTTCAGCAGCGAGTTTTCGGCTTTCATCTGTGATTCCACATTGACCGCGTGGTAGCCGAAGTTGGCGTTTTGGATGGTCGGCAGATACAGCCGCTCGGGGTCGCAGGCGGAGAAACCGGCGTTGCGGTCCGCCGACCACTGCATCGGGGTGCGCACCCCGTCGCGGTCGCCGAGCCAGATATTGTCGCCCATGCCGATTTCGTCGCCGTAGTACAAAACCGGCGACCCCGGCAGCGACAGCAGCAGCGCGTTGAGCAGTTCGATCTGGTTGCGGTCGCCTTCCAGCAGCGGTGCCAGGCGGCGGCGGATACCGATATTGGCCCGCATCCGCGGATCGGTGGCGTACTGGGAGTACATGTAGGCCCGCTCGTCGTCGGTGACCATCTCCAGGGTCAGCTCGTCGTGGTTGCGCAGGAAAATACCCCATTGCGCCGAATCGGGGATATCCGGGGTGGCTTTCAAAATGTCACTGATCGGGGTGCGGGATTCCTGGCGCACAGCCATGAAAATCCGCGGCATGAGCGGAAAGTGGAACGCCATGTGGCATTCGTCGCCGACATCGGGTTCCCCGAAGTATTCGACGACGTCTGCCGGCCACTGGTTGGCTTCGGCCAGCAGCACCCGGCCCGGGTATTCGTCTTCGACCAGCTGGCGGCAGCGTTTGAGAAACGCATGGGTTTCGGGAAGGTTCTCGCAGTTGGTGCCTTCACGTTCGAAGAGGTAGGGAACGGCATCCAGGCGGAATCCGTCCAGGCCCAAATCCAGCCAGAAACGGATCACATCCAGCATCGCCTCCTGGACTGCCGGATTGTCGTAGTTCAAATCCGGCTGGTGGGAGAAAAAGCGGTGCCAGTAGTAGGCGCCGCGTTCCTTGTCCCAAGTCCAGTTCGAGGTCTCGGTGTCGATGAAGATGATGCGGGCATCCTCGTATTTGCGGTCGGTTTGGCTCCACACGTAGAAATCCCCGTAGGGTCCGTCCGGGTCGCGGCGGGATTCCTGGAACCAGGGGTGCTGGTCGGAGGTGTGGTTGAGCACCAGGTCGGTGATCACGCGGATACCGCGCTGGTGGGCCTGGTCGACCAGTTCAACGAAATCGTCGACGGTGCCGAATTCGGGCAGCACCTCACGGAAGTTGCGGATATCGTAGCCGCCGTCACGCAGCGGTGAATCATAAAACGGCGGCAGCCACAGGCAGTCCACCCCCAGCCAGGTGAGGTAGTCGAGTTTTTCGGTCAGGCCCTTCAAATCCCCGGATCCGGTGTCGGTGGAGTCGTTGAAGGCGCGCACCAGCACCTCATAGAACACCGCTTCCTTGTACCACTGCGGGGTGGGGCGTTCCCACGGGTTTTCCCCCGGCGCCGGCGTCGGGGTGGCATACGCGTCGGAGGTCGGCTCAACAATCAGGCCGTCGCCGTCAACTTTCGGCTGCGCGGTGGAATCGGGGATGAAGGTGGTGGACTTGTCGTCGGTCATGGTTTCCAA
>NZ_JAFLEQ010000008.1:712341-780319 GCF_017307055.1 Corynebacterium mendelii
CTCATCCGGTGGTATTGCGCAGGTAAAACAACAAAACCGCAACAGTTGTCCGCTGCCTTTTTCCCGCATCGTGCTGTCGTTTTTTTCGTGCGGATACGGCACCCCCGGTGTGATGCGGGCGGTGCTAGCCGGTGGTGGTGCGCGGCTTGCCGCTGTTGAATGCGGCCCTGACCTGGCGGAGGGGATCGGTGACCGGGCCGATCGCCGAGACCGGTCCGGTCAACGGGATCGACAGTGCCCGGCGGTCGTCGCGGGTGTATTCCGGCCAGTCGGGCTGCTGGCCGCGGGCGAAATCGATGAGTTTGCCGTGCCACCAGCGGGCCACCCCGGCGAGGCGTTCGGGCTGGTTGCCCACCAGTTCGCTGATGCGCCGGGAATGGGCGAAGTCGGGAAAAACCAGGCCCAGATCACAACAGTGGTAGGCCGCCAGCGGCGCGCCGTCGGCGGTGGTGCCGGGAACAACCTGGGACAGCCAGGTGGGGCCCGGGGCGTTGGTGGCGACGTCGTCGACCCACTGGCTGATGACCGCATCGCCTGCCGCCCTGCCGGAGATATGTGCCGGATCGATGCCCCGGCAGTAGTCGAGGTAGTCGTCGATGGAGCCGGTGATGCCGAGAATGTTTTTGCACAGGTCCACCGACAGCGCCCCCAGTTTGAGCCTGTCGAGTCTCACCGCCGCCGGATCGTTGACGAACTCGTCGTGTACCTGCGACACCCAGATCGGCACATCGGCCAGGTCGGTGGCGGAAAACACGGCCGGGCCGACGGTGGCGTCGGTGAAGTAGCGCCGGTGCACCCGGGAAAACAGGGTGTCGAGTTTTTTCTTGGGCATGGACTGGAAATCGGCCCGGGTGAGACCGGTGCGCCCCAGCCGGGCGATGGTTGCCGAACGCTGCTGAAACGACTGGCGGGGAAATCCCGGCGACAGTGCCAGTACCCGGCGGAACAACCCGGTGTAGTGGTCTTTCCGGGCCAGCCACAGCACGATTCCGCCGCCGGCTGATTGGCCGACCAAGGTGACGTTGGTGGGATCCCCGCCGAAGGATTCGATATTGGTGGCCACCCATTCAAGGGCCAGGGCCACATCGTCGATGCCCCGGTAGTGGTCGGGTTCATCATCGTCAAAGGTGGCGAATCCGGCGAATTTTTTCCGGTAGCCCACCCCGACGAATACCGCGTCATCGCGGTTGAAGCTGGTGCGCTGTCCGGGGTGGCGGTCCGGGTGGCCGACCGAATAGTTGCCGCCGTGCACCCACACGATCACGGGAAGATCCCGCGGCGGATGCTGCGGGTCACGCTCCCGGTCGAGGGATCCTTCGGGGGTGCTCACCGTCAGGGCGACTTCCCGGGCCATCGGGGTGGTGCAGTCGACGGGCTCTGCCGTCGGCTGCGGCCGTGTCGACGGCAGGAACGGATCTGTCACCGTGGCGTAGGGGATGCAGTAGAAGACGTAGCGGGCGTCGTCGATTGTTCCGGTGAAGGTTCCGTCCGGGCAGGTGACAGTGACCGTGCGGTCGCGTGAAAGGGCCATACCAGACAAATGTATCAACCGGATGGTTGCCCCGGCCAGCCTGCGGTGCAGTTACCATCTAGGGCATGGATGATCTGGCGGCCCCCGGTGCGGGTGGGAACGCCCTTGACGGGGTGTTGCAGTGGCTGGTGTCGGCGCCGCTGTGGCTGCAGGCGCCGCTGGTGTTCGCGGTGATGCTGCCGTTGTGCGGGGCCGGTGCCGTACTGTATCTGACTGTCATCGATGTGTGTGCCGCCCGCCTGACCCGGTGGCGGCGCCGCCGCGGCCGTGCTACCCCCGCCACCCGCACACCCTCAGGGTTGCCGCCCCGCACACCCCGTTCTTCCACCGGTTTCCGCATCGTCATCGACACTGAACCCACCGATGCGGCCGGAAAGACCTGAGCCTGCCGGTCACCTCGGTTGCCTCGGCCGCGGTTGCGGGCACCCGGGAGTGGATCTTTTCCGCCCGCGACCTAGACTGTTGCCCAGCACGCCTTGCCCCGCACCGCCCACCGGCCCGCGGGAGTACAGGGTGACCGACCTGTCACCACCACCGGTGGCGGGTGAAAAAGACTAGTGAAAAGGGCCGCGAGAATGTCCGGGAACAAACCCACCGACAACCAGCAGCGCTACAAGCCGAAAAAAATCACCGGCGTGAAAATCGCGCTGGCGGTGCTCATCGCCCTGGTCGTCATCGGCTGGGCGGTCAGCCAACTGGGCTGATACGTCACCGGGAACACACCCGGCGCAACGGGCGCGGCGCTGCCCCCGTGCCGGGGGCGGGATGCCACAGGTGCCGGTGCCGTGGTCCGGTAGCTGTGTGCTGTTGCCCCCGCACCCGCACTGCCCCCGCCGGGACGCGTGTTGTGGCGCAGCGGTTGCGCCTGGCCGTGTGATGCGGCAAAAACCCGCGGGTTTGTCGAAGAAAACAGTCACCACGCAGTCAACCCGGCGCATCCACCTGCGGATGCGCCGGGTTGTTGTTGTCAGGCGGCTCAAGCTGAGGGAGGTGTCTTTTCCCCGCGTTGTCCCTTGGCGGTGGTGTCTAGCTGTTCGGCCGGGTGTGCGCCCGGGCGATGCGGGCAAACAGCGGATGGTGGGGCAGATCCTCGATCAGTACCGGATGGCCGTCGCCGTCGCACAGGGGGATGCACCAGTTCGGGTAATCCTCCCGGGTGGTGCCCGGCTGGTTTTGGGTGCGGGTGTCGCCGACCATGTCCACCAGCCCGGTGCATACCAGGGCCGAAGGTGTTCCGGCCGCAAAACGGTGCACCCCCACCAACAGATCGGCGATATCCCCGCGGTCATCCCGCCCGGCGCCGTCGAAGCAGTGCCCCTCCAGGGGGGTTCCGGAAAAACAGCCGGCCTCGGCGACGCGGCTGAGGATCGAATTCTGCCAGGCGGTGTCCTCGCGGTCTTCCTCTTCGACCGGGCGGTTCAAAAGCCCCAGTCGTTCGCGCAGCTGAACATGCTCGCCCTGCAGCAGACCGGCTGTGGGTGGCAGGTCATGGGTGGTCACCGATGTCAGTGCCATCGTCCGGTAGTTGCTCTGGTGCTTGGCCCCCGACCCGTCGGCCTCTGATTCGAACCATAAAACGGAGGTGCCCATAATGCCGCGGTCTGACAGATAATCCTGCACCCACGGCTCGAAGGTGCCCAGATCCTCACCGATGACAACCGCCCCGGCGCGCTGGGCTTCCAGCGCCAAAATCCCCACCATCGCCTCATGGTCGTAGTGGACGTAGGTGCCGGTCAGCGGTGACTGCATGCGGGGAATCCACCACAGGCGGAAAAGCCCCAGAATATGGTCGACCCTGATTCCGCCGGCGCTGCGGAACACGGTGCGCAGCATATCCCGCCACGGGTGGTATCCGGCTTCGGCCAGCTTCACCGGATGCCACGGCGGCTGCGACCAGTCCTGGCCTTTGGAGTTGTAGCCGTCCGGCGGCGCACCCACCGACGCGTCGGCGGCCAGCACATCGCCCAGAGTCGATGCCGAGGCCCCGCCGGGGTGGACACCGACGGCCAGATCGGCCATCAAACCGATCGACATGCCGGCTTTTTCGGCCCGCTGGTGGGCGGCCGACAACTGTTCGTCACAGATGAACTGCAGCCACTTGTAGAAAGTTTTGGTGGCCACCATCGCCGGGGCCGAATCGTCGATGTCGGTTTCGGCGGGGGCTTTCCCGTCGACACCGGCCACCGCATGGCCGGTCCGCCGGTATTTCAGCTCCTCCATCGCACACCAGTGGGCGAAAGCATCCAGCTCCCCGCCCTCCCGGTCGCAGTAGGCGTCGAAAGCGGCCAGCCGGTCCCGGCTGTTGTCCACCGCGAACAGCAGCCGCAGTGCCTCCAGTTTGGCTGCGTAGACCGGGTTGCGTTCAATGATCGCCGCGGTGGAATCACCGGTTTGGCAGGCGGCGGCCAACTCGTCGACCCGCTGTCGGGTGGCGGCATCGGCCAGGGCGTATTCCGCGGTGTCCTGGGGGCGGATGTAGATCGGGTTGACGAAACGGCGGGATGTCGGCAGATACGGCGAATCCTCCACCGGTGGGAAGGGTTCAGCCGCATGCAGCGGATTGACCAGCACGAACTCGGCGCCCGCATGGGCTGCGGCCACCTCGCTCAAAAGACCCAGATCATTGAAGTCACCCATGGCCCACGACTGGGATGAGCGCACCGAATACAACTGCGCCATAATCCCGCTGACCGGATCGGCGGCGTAGCGGTCACCGGTGGTCAGCCGCTGCGGGGTGATGATCAGTGAACAGGTGTCGCTGATCCCATCGGATTCCAGCCGCAGGGTGTGCCAGCCCAACGGCAGGTCGGCGGGCAGCGCAAAAGACGCCTCGCCCCAGGCCTGTCCGTCGACCGTGCGGGGCGGGACAAAATTGTCGACCTGGGTGACTTGTGCGGTACCGCCGTCTTCCAGGCTGATGGTCACCTCGGCGGGGCTTCCGTCATGGACGTGCACTTCAAACACGGCCCGGGTGTTGTGGCGGGCCACGACACACGGCGGCAGCGGCCGGGTGAACTGGCGGTCGTGGTGGCGCTCAATGGCGGCCACTACGTCGGCTTCCGTGGGTTGTCGCGAAGGCTCACACAGATGCACACCCATGGCGGCAAGAATTTTGACCAGGGTGTCCTCGGAGGCGTCGCTCCATTGTCCGTCGGCCGCCCAGTAGCCCGTGGCGACACGGTTGAGCTCGGCGAGTTCATGCAGTGCGTCGTTGAAAGTCACGCCAGTTATCCTGCCACCTGTGCCCCCGGTAGTGTGATTCAGATTTCATCCGGGGGAGGCAACTCCCCCCAAACGATGGTGGGCCGAAGCATTCGGGGTGGTGCGGGCGGTGCCCCGTGCCCGCCGGGAGAACGATGTGCCCGCCGTTTATTCGGTCCGCTCCTCACGGTCGGTTGCCCAACGATCCGTCGACACTGCTGCCGGCAGTGCGCCGACAGTGGTGTGCCCCGCACCGGCGCGCTGATTTTTTCCGGGTCGGGATGTGCCGGTCCGGGACACCGGGCGGTAGGCTCGCATGAGCGCCCCGGTCCCCGGCTTTGCGGTGGCCGCGTGATGGCCGGCCCAGCCGCTGATACCGGGCGAGGAAAAAGGCATCAACAATCGTCAACGACCGTATCCGGCCACCGGTCGGATGGTCGGCGGGCACCGGCTGCCCGGTACGAGCAGAAAGAAAGCAGACAAACCCAAGTGACCGTGGACCAGTACACGACAGAGGCCACCTACGATGTGGGACCCGACGAAACCTGTCTCACCTCTTTGATAGCGCTGTCGCAGGCACGTCCCTACGGGGTGATGTTCACCAAGCCCGCCAACTACGAGTGGGTCAATGTGACCGCCAAAGAGTTCGTCGACGAGGTGTTCGAGGTGGCCAAAGGCCTGGTGGCCAACGGCGTGGAACTCGGCGACCGGGTGGCGCTGCTGTCGGAGACCCGCTACGAATGGTCGCTGCTCGATTTCGCCATCTGGGCCGCCGGGGCGGTCAGCGTCCCGGTCTACGGGTCCAGTTCTTTCAGCCAAATCCAGTGGATCATCGAGGACTCCGGGGCGGTGTTCGCGGTGACTGAAACCATCAACCACACCGATTTGATGAAGCACCTTGAACTCGGCCCCGGCGGGGCGCCCGGAATCAAGGACTCGCCGTCGAAGCTGCGCCGCATCCTGGAGATCAACTCCTCGGCGATCGCCACCTTGAAATTCGAGGGCCGCGGGGTCAGTGACGAGGTCATCTGGGAAAGAATCAGATCCACCCACGCCGATGATCTGGCCAGCCTGGTCTACACCTCCGGCACCACCGGACGGCCCAAAGGCTGTCGGCTGACCCACCGTAACTGGCTGTCGGAGGTCCGCGGGCTGTTGACCCACCCGATCGGCCAGATCGCCCGGCCCGGTTCGCGGGTACTGACGTTCCTGCCGCTGGCGCACGTGTTTTCCCGGGCTGTCAGCCTGGCGGTGGCTATCTCCGGGGCCACCCAGTCACACTGGTCCGATTTCTCCTCGCTGTCGGTGGAATTCCAGCGTGCCCGGCCGAATCTGATTCTGGGGGTGCCGCGCGTGTTCGAGAAAGTCCGCAACGGCGCCTACTCCAATGCCCAGGACAAAGGGCCGCTGCAGGCGGCGACATTCCTGGCCGCCGAACGCTGCGCCCAGGAGTACTCCAAAGCCCTGGACACCCCGGAAGGGCCGTCCCGCACCCTGAAAATCAAACATGCCGGTTTCGACAAGCTGATCTACTCGAAAATCCGCGCGGCCATGGGCAACAGCGTCGACTACGCGATCTCCGGCGGCTCGGCGATGAGCACGGAACTGCTGCACTTTTTCCGCGGCATCGGGGTGACCGTCTACGAGGGCTACGGACTGACGGAAACAACCGCCGCGGTGGCCGTCAACTTCAACGACAACATCATCGGCACCGTCGGTAAACCGGTGGGCGGGATGAGCGCGAAAATCAACGGCGACGGCGAAATCTGCGTCAAGGGTGAGATGCTGTTCGACGGCTACTGGAACAACGAGGAAGCCACCGCCGGCGCCATCGATGAGGACGGCTGGTTCAACACCGGTGACCTGGGTGAAATACAAAAGACCGGGCATGTGGTGATCACCGGGCGCAAAAAAGATCTCATCGTCACCGCCGGCGGGAAAAATGTCTCCCCCGGTCCGCTGGAAGACCATCTGCGCAGCCACCCGCTGATCAGCCAGGCCCTGGTGGTCGGTGACGGCAAACCCTTCATCGGTGTGCTGGTGGCACTCGACGACGAAGCCTTCACCCGGTGGAAGGCGGGCCGCAACATCCCGGCCGGGAAAACCGTCTCCGACCTGGTCACCGATCCGGTGCTCAGGGCCGAAATCCAGGATGCGGTCAACCACGCGAACTCCACTGTCTCCCATGCCGAGGCGATCAAGAAGTTCTACATCCTCGACCGGGATCTTTCCGAGGAGGAAAACGAACTGACCCCGACGATGAAAATCAAACGCAACGTTGTCACCCGGCGGTTCAAAAAAGAGATCGATCACCTCTACAAGCGGCGGTAACACCCGGCCTGCCCACCCCCGGTCGGGTGGGCGGGCAAGGGTGTGCGACAGATCATAAAAGCCAGTCACCGGCCCCGACATCCCGTCGGGGCCGGTCGACGTTGGGGTGGCGGGCGGGGGGATGGCCTCACGTCGTCGCTGCCCGCCCGGTGATTCCAACCATCCAGCAAGAGCACACAAAAGGCGCTGACGGCACACCGGGACCCGGGGCGTGCGGTCCCCGTGTACGGAATACACCAAACTCCCGCCCACACGCGGTCGTCAATACCCTATAGGGGCAGCTTGGGGCGGTTTTTCCGGTGCCGCGCATTCGTTTGCCGCGGGAGCCGGGCGATATCATCAGTCCTGACAGGGTGTTTGTCGGCAATTTCGTCGTGGCCGGGCAAACGCTCCCAACCCTGTTTGGGCCGGATATACCTGACAGTTATCCTTCCCGCACCCACCCGCACTGCGGCGCACCGGCAACTCCTTCCCGCCCACGCGCCCGTGCAGGTGGGTGTTTTTTGTTCTCCCCGGTGGCCTGTTGGCGTGGAGGAAAACGGTGCCGTGACAGCAGTGGCCTGGGCGGGGGAGAACCAATATGCGGGAAAACATGGCGACGGCACGCCGAAAAAACGGGGTAGCGGGCAATCCCTCAAGCCGTAATTTAGAGTTTTCATGTGCGACGGTCACATCCGGCTGCCGGGTTTTTCTTATCTGGCGTTGTGGTGGCGCTAACCGTCGGTGGTAAACCGTGTGCCCTTGGTGGGACGCGATATTTTCGACGACTTTTTTCTCAAAGGAGCTGGGCCCGTGCAGATGCTCACCGCCACGCTGCGGCACCGCGAGCTCACACAGGAAGTGTGCGATATCGGTGATGAGGTCTCCGAATACATCGGTAACCTCGCCGAAGCCGTCGCCGACTTCGATGTGGAACTCGTCGAGGACTGCATGGCGGAATTCACAGCCATTCTCGCCGAGGCCCGCAGCGATTCACGCCGGGTGGTCAGTGAGCTGACCGGGCTGCGCCGCGCCCTGGTCAGCGGGGTGCGGGCCGGGCAGCTGTCGGCGCCGGTGGCGGCCCCGGGAACCGGGGAAGTCCCGGCGGTGGATGCGGTTACTGAACAGGAGCTTGACGACACTTTCCCCCTGTCCAGCCAGCCGGTGTCCGCCGGGGTGTTTGCCGCCAACCTGGATGGCCGCACCGAGACTGTCGTCAACCGGCTGGAAGCCATCGGCGACTGGGTGGCTGACCGCTGTGTTTTGGCGTCCATTGATCCCGAGCAGGCATCGCTGCCCCTGGTTTTTTCCCGTACCGGACAGGCGGTGACCACCACAGTGGAGACCTGGCTGAGCGGTGTCGGCTACAGCAACCCGGTCTACTGCCAGACCATGCGGGGCAGTAATCCGCCGGAGTTTCTGGCCGAACGTGCCCGCATCGACGCCGTTGTCGCCCGGGTCAGGGCGCGCATGAACAACCGGTCGGCGGCCTCCGGCGGGCTGGTGTCCTAGCACCCCACGGGCTCCCGGTTTCTCCCGCCTGGTTTGCCATGGCCTAGATTGAGTGACCATGCCGCAAGTGTTTTCCTCCCCGCCGTTGGGCGTGTATGTGCATGTGCCTTTTTGTGCCTCCCGCTGCGGATACTGTGATTTCAACACCTACACACCACGGGAATTGGACGGCAAAACCGGCCCCGAGGCCTATCTGGAGGCTCTTGAGAAAGAACTCGCCATGGCGGCCGCACAGCTGGCCGACAGCTCCACCCCGGGGCCTGCCGGGACAGTGTTCGTCGGCGGCGGAACCCCCTCGCTTCTGGGGGGCCGGGGCCTGGCACGCATCTACCGGGCGATTGACCGCACCATCGGTATCGCCCCCGGCGCTGAGGTGACCACCGAATCCAACCCCGAATCCACCGATCCCGGATTTTTCGCCGCGATCCGCGAGGCCGGATACAACCGGGTGTCACTGGGCATGCAGTCAGCCAGTGCCGGGGTGCTGGAAGTACTGGGCCGCAGGCACACCCCCGGGCGGGCGGTGGCCGCGGCCGGGGAAGCCGCCCGGGCGGGTTTTTCCCACATTAATCTGGACATGATCTACGGCACCCCGACCGAAACCGATGCGGATGTCGAAGCGACTCTCGACGCGGTGCTGTCGGCGGGTGTCGACCACGTCAGCGCCTATTCGCTGATCGTCGAGGACGGCACCGCTTTCGCCCGGAAAGTGGCCAAAGGGATTCTTCCCGCCCCCGACGATGATGTGCTCGCGCACCGCTACCAGCTCATCGACACCGCTTTATCCGGTGCCGGCATGCAGTGGTACGAAGTCTCCAACTGGGCGGCCCCCGGCGGGATGTGCCGGCACAATATGGGCTACTGGTGCGGGGCGAACTGGTGGGGCGCCGGGCCCGGCGCCCACAGCCATATTGACGGCAGGCGTTTTTTCAACGTCAAACATCCTTTCCGCTACCACGCCATGCTCACGGGGGGACAGTCGGCGGTCGACGGCGGTGAAACACTGTCCACCGCCGACCGCCACACCGAAGAGATCATGCTCGGGCTGCGGTTGAGACAGGGTATCGACATCTCCCGCCTGTCTGCGGCGGCGCAGGCGGAAGCGGCCGCATATTCCCGCCGCGGCCTGCTGCACACCTTCCGCGCGGCGGGAACCACCCGGCTGGCGGTCACCGGCGCCGGGCGGCTGTTGGCCGACGGAATCATCGCCGCGCTGCTGGCCGCCGAGGACTAAACGCCCGTCGGCTGCCCGCCGGATGCCGGTTGCTTACCACCGGTGCTCCACTACCCTTGGGGGACAGAGTTTCCCGTACTTCCCACCGACCACGTTAGGCAGGCTGTCACCGATGACCGGACAGACCCAGAAACGCCGCCGCGAAGTGCTGCGCGCCATCGTTGCCGACTACATCGCCTCCCAGGAGCCGGTGGGCAGCAAAACCCTGGTGGAACGCCACCGGCTGGGGGTCAGCTCGGCGACGATCAGAAACGACATGGCGGTGCTGGAATCGGAGGGCTACATCGTCCAGCAGCATGCTTCCTCGGGCCGTATCCCCACCGAGAAGGGCTACCGGCTGTTTGTCGACACGCTGCAGGAAATCAAACCGCTGTCAGCACCCGAACGCCGGGCGATTTTGAGTTTCCTGGAAGACGGCGTTGACACCGAAGACGTGCTGCGCCGCAGTGTGCAGCTTCTCAGCCAACTGACCCGGCAGGCCGCTGTGGTGCAGCTGCCCGCCCTGTCGGCCTCCCGGGTGCTGCACCTGGAGATCGTCCCGCTGGCCGTGGGCCGGGTGCTGCTGGTCCTGATCACCGACTCCGGCCGGGTGGAGAAACGAAACGTCGACGTCGACCAGGTGCTGGACATGGTGGCCCTGGCCAGGATCAAAGAACTGTTCAACACCGCCCTGGGCGGCAAAACACTGTCCGAAGCGTCCGTGGCGCTGGCCGATGTGGCCGACACCGCCCCGGCCGATATCCGCACCCCGGTTGTCGCCTGTGCCACCGTGCTGATCGAAACACTGGTGGAAGCCCCCAGCGACCGGATGATTCTGGCCGGCGCGTCGAATCTGACCCGTGAATTCCCGGTGGGTCTTCCGGCGGTGCTTGACGCCCTGGAAGAACAGGTGGTCGTGCTCAGGCTTCTGGCGTCGGCGGCTGACACCGGACAGGTGTCGGTGTCGATCGGCAACGAAAACGAAGCCGAAACCCTGCATGCGGCCAGTGTGGTCACCACCGGCTACGGGACGGCGGAAGTGCCGCTGGGCGGGATGGGCGTGGTGGGGCCGACCTGGATGGACTACCCGCAGACCATCGCCAAAGTTGCTGCCGTCGCCCGCTACGTCAGCCGGGTGCTCGGCGGGAAATAGCCGCCGTGTTTTCCTCAAGCCCCTGCTGCCGGGGCGGCAGGGGCGGCGACAACGGGAGTGCACTTGCGGCCGTGATGTGCCGTTGGCTTTGGTCCTGCGGCAGCACGGGGATGAGTCAGAAAAAAAGGATGATCCCCACCGTCGGCCGCCACCTGTTTCCTGGTGCCGTGTCTGTGGTGCCGCGCCGTGCCGGGGAAAGGGAAACCGGCCCCGCCGCAGCCTGCGATACCGCGGTGTCCGGGAGCTGATTGTCGTTTTGTGCGGCCCACCCGGGGGAGGGGACCACACCCGCCCGGGGGCATCTGCGGTGGAAGGGGGCGGCACTACCCGGCCGCTTTGTGCCGGGGAGAGGGAATAAAACCCGGTGCGGCGGGCGTTGGTTGGTTTGTCCCGCGGGGTGCTTGAAAAGCCCCGGTGACTGGCTGGCCGGGGCACCCGATACGATGGGCCTCGGAGTTGTGCGCACCGCACACAAGCCGCACCGTGTGGTTTCTCCCGCGGGTGCACCGACATGACATGGTGAATAACCGAAGCTTGACCGACGAGTACAAAAAGGAACGTTGACTTTCGTGGCGCGTGACTACTACGGCATTCTGGGCGTTGACAAAAACGCCACCGACGCCGAGATCAAAAAGGCCTACCGCAAACTGGCGAGAACCTACCACCCTGACGTCAACCCGAGTGAGGAAGCGGCGGAGAAATTCCGCGAAATCTCGGTGGCGCAGGAGATTCTCCTCGACCCGACCAAAAGACGCATCGTCGATGCCGGCGGGGATCCGATGGAGCAGCGCGGCGGCGGTGGTGCCCCCGGCGGCTTCGGCGGTTTCGGCGGCTTCGGTGATATTTTCGATGCCTTCTTCGGCGGCGGGGGCGCCCAGGGGCCGATCCCGCGGCGCCGTCCCGGCGAGGATGCGCTGGTCCACACCAGTATCACGCTCCAGCAGGCCTACACCGGTGTCACCCAGGAGATGACCGTCGATACCGCCGTGCTGTGCCCGGACTGCACCGGCTCGGGATCGAAGAGCGGGAAAAAACCCACCACCTGCACCGTCTGCCAGGGGCAGGGGCATGTGCAGAAAATGCAGCGCAGCTTTATCGGCAATGTGGTCAGCGTCGGGGTGTGCGACAACTGTGAGGGCACCGGCGAGATCATCCCCGATCCCTGTACCGCCTGCTCCGGTGACGGCCGGGTGCGCAGCCGCAAGGATTTGACGGTGCGCATTCCCCGCGGAATCCACAGCGGCATGCGCATCCAGTTGGAAAGCCAGGGCGAGGTCGGCCCCGGCGGCGGACCGGCCGGTGACCTGTATGTGCAGGTCGAAGTCCAGCAGGATCCGGTGCTGGTGCGTGACGGCGATGATCTGCACTGCCGGCTGAAGGTACCGATGGTTGATGCCGCCCTGGGCTGTGAAACAACGGTCGACGGCCCCGACGGGCAGCCGGTGACCATCACCATCACCCCCGGCCAGCAGCCCGGCGCCAGCATCCGGGTGGAAGGGGCGGGCATGCCCAAACCCCGGGAAGGCTTCGGTGATCTGGTGGCCAACCTGGATGTGGTGGTGCCCACCGATTTGGATGATAAATCCCGCAAGCTGCTCGGCCAGCTGAAACACCACCGCAGCCACCACGACAAAGTCAGTGTGCTCAGCGCCAACGACGAATCCGAGGGACTGTTTTCCCGGATGCGCCGCCGTTTCTTCCGCCAGTAGCATCCTCAGTTTTGCCTCCCGCCGTGCCCCGGCGGCCGCCAGTTCCCCCGGGCAGGCCGCCCGGGGCGGGGGCGTGTTTTTCATCAACCGAACCGTCAACCGAACCACCACCACAGAAAGCGATCCAGCCGTGACAGATCCGGTGTTTTTGTGTGACGGCTGCCCGCAGGATCCGCAGGCGGTCGCCGCCGCCGCGGCGGTGCTGGAACACGGCCCCGGACAGTCGGTGACCATCACCGGCGACGAGGGTTTCCATGCGGTGACCGTCAAAAGGATCAGCTGCGGTGACACGATCACCGTCACCAACGGCCACGGCGTTGCCGCCACAGTCCGGGTGACCGACACCACCGGCAAAGACCGGCTGACGGGAACCATTGTCGGGGGTGCAGAAAGAGCACGCCCCGCCGTCGGTATCGCGGTGGTGCAGGCACTGCCGAAATCGGACCGGGCGGAATCCCCGGTCCAGTTGGCCACCCAGGCCGGTGCCGCGGTGGTCGTGCCCTGGCAGGCGGAGCGCTGCATCGCCAAATGGAAGGGCGCGAAAAAAGACCGGGCGCAGGCCAAGTGGCGGTCCGCCGCGATTGAGGCCGCCAAACAGTCGCGCCGCACCACCGTGCCCCGGGTCACCGATATGGTCACCACAGCGCAGCTGGCCGGGCATATTGCCCGCGTCCGCGACAACGGAAGTGTGGTCATTGTCCTGGACGAGAACGCCCGGCAGCCGTTGACCGGCCTAGCCGTCTGGGACAGGATCGCCGCTGGCCCGGTGGGCGGGGACACAGATCCGGACGCACTGTTCAGCGGCTGTGACGTGGTGGTCATTGTCGGCCCGGAGGGCGGGATCGGGGACGGGGAGAAACAGCGCCTGATTGACGCCGGGGCCATCCCGGCACTGTTGGGGCCGGAGGTCTTTCGCACGGTCACAGCCGCCATGGCGGCCTGTGTGGCCGTCAGCGTGCTGACCGGGCGCTGGTAGAAAGTGGCAGCAGGACAGCCCGCTGACTTACTCTGGTGCCCACCCGAAGTTTAAAAAACCCTGGCCAATCGGGGCCGGATTTTTCCGCGGCGGTGTCACCGACAGTGGCGCTCCCCGCCGCGGGGGAGTTTTTCTTTCAACCGTGAAGTGAGGCAAAAAGCCACGTGCCAGCAAACGAGTCGCTGATCAGCTGCCCCTACGATTTGGATGAGAGCACCGCAGCTGCGGTGCTGGGAACAGCCGACGACAATCTCAAAGCAGTCGAGGAACTCTCCGGCTGCAGCGTGTTTGTGCGCGGAACCCGCGCCACCGTCACCGGACCCGGGCCACGGGTTGCCCGGTGCGTGCGGATTCTCGACGAACTGGCCGCGATGGCCCGGCGCAAACACGAAATCACCCCGGCGACGGTCAAACATGTCGCCGGCCTGGTCACCGATGACCGGCCGGCCAGTGTCCGCGGGGTGGTCAGCGGCGACATCATCGCCCGCCGCGGCAAAGTCATCCGGCCGAAAACCCGCGGCCAGAAAGACTACGTTCAGGCCATCGACGACAACACGATCGTTTTCGGACTGGGACCCGCCGGATCGGGCAAAACCTATCTGGCCATGGCCAAAGCCGTGCAGGCACTGCACGCCAAACAGGTCTCCCGGATCATTCTCACCCGCCCGGCGGTGGAAGCCGGGGAGAAACTGGGTTTTCTGCCCGGTACCCTCGACGAGAAAATCGACCCCTATCTGCGTCCGCTGCACGATGCGCTGCGCGACATGGTCGATCCGGAGATCATCCCCAAACTGATGGAAGCCGGGGTGATCGAAGTCGCCCCGCTGGCCTACATGCGCGGACGGACCTTAAACGATGCCTTCGTCATTTTGGATGAGGCGCAAAACACCACCGCGGCGCAAATGAAAATGTTTCTCACCCGGTTGGGCTTCGGCTCGAAAATGGTGGTCACCGGTGACATCACCCAGGTCGATCTTCCCGGCGGGCAGCATTCCGGGCTGAAAGTGGTGCGGCGTATCCTCAGCGGCGTGGATAGCATCCGTTTCTGCGAATTAACCAGTGACGATGTCGTCCGCCACCACATTGTGGCCGCTATTGTCGACGCCTACGCCGACTGGGAAGACAACGCCGCACGCGGCAGGGAAGAGAACAACCGATGAGTATCGAGGTCGTCAACGAATCCGGGGCCGAGGGCATCAACGAGATGATGCTCATCGATGTCGCCGGTTTCGCGCTGGGCCGGATGGATGTCCATCCGGCCGCCGAACTGACCATCTCCCTGGTGGAGGAAAAAACCATCGCCGACCTGCATGTGCGGTGGATGGATCTGGAAGGCCCCACCGATGTGATGAGTTTTCCCATGGATGAACTCTCCCCGGGGGCCGGGCGGCCGGATGCAGCTGATCCCGGTCCGGCGATGCTCGGCGATATTGTGCTCTGCCCCGACTTCGCCGGGCGTCAGGCGCAGCTGGCCGGGCATGGCCTGGACCACGAACTGGCGCTGTTGACCGTCCACGGCTGCCTGCATCTTCTGGGCTACGACCATGCCGATGCCGAGGGGGAGAAAGAAATGTTCGCCCTGCAGAACACCATTTTGAAGGCCTGGTACGACGACGTGGAGTGCCGGGGGGTGGTCTACCAGCCCAAGCCGACGGGTCTGGGGGCTTTCCCCTCGGCGGCCGACCGGCAGGATCTGGACAAACAGATGAAACAACTCGGCTCGATTCCACCGGTCGCTGAACCCGCCGTGCGCGAGACACCGCAGCCACCGGATACAATGGCGTGACTTTTGTTTTTACGGACGGCAGTTCCTGCCGGTGCTGTTCATATCCCCAACCCAGGCGGCAGTAAACCCTGTGACCACACATGATGTTCTTCTCGCCCTCGGCGCCATTGTCACGATGGTGGCCTCCGGTGCCATAGGTTCAGTTGAATCCGCCGTCTCGGCGATCTCCCGGGCGCGGGTGGAAGAGTTCGTCCGCGATGAGCAGCCCGGTGCGGTGGCGCTGATCAAAGTGCTGCGGCGGCGGCCCGACCACATTAACCTGCTGGTGCTGTTGCGGACCTTCTTGGAAGCCTCGGCGGCGGTGTGTGCCGCGGCTTTGGCGCTGCATGTCATCGACGATGATGTGTGGGCCGTGGTGGCGGCCATCGCCGCGGTCACCTTTGTCTCCTATGCGATTGTGGGTGTGCTCTCGCGGACGGTGGGACGGAAAAACCCGTACACGGTGTCGCTGAAGTCGGCGCAGGTGCTGTCGGTGCTGGCGGTTATTTTGGGTCCGGTGAGCAAAATCCTGGTGTGGCTGGGAAATAAACTCGCCCCCGGGGAAGGGTTCAAAGCCGGACCGTTTGCCACCGAGGTGGAACTGCGGGAAATGGTCGACATCGCCCAGGAACACGGCATTGTCGAGGTCGGGGAACGCCGCATGATCCAGTCGGTGTTCGACCTGGCCTCGACCACCGCCCGCTCGGTGATGGTGCCCCGGCCGGAAATGATCTGGATCGAACACGACGCCACCGCCGGGGACGCGACCGCTTTGTGCGTGCGCTCCGGGCTGTCGCGGCTTCCGGTTATCGGTGACACCGTCGACGACATTGTCGGCGTGGTGTACCTGAAAGACCTGGTTGCCAAAACCTACACCTCCACCGACTCCGGTAAATCGGTCACCGTGGCGGAGGTGATGCGTAAACCCAGCTTCACCCCGGAGAGCAGGAACCTCGACGACCTGCTGCGGGAAATGCAGCTCAACCGCAACCACATCGCCCTGGTCGTCGACGAATACGGCGCAATCGCCGGGCTGCTGTCGATCGAGGACATTCTGGAAGAGATCGTCGGTGAAATCGCCGACGAATACGATGCGGGCGAAAAAGCCCCGGTGGAACGGCTCGGTGACCGCCGCTACCGGGTGCTGGCCAGACTGACCCTGGAGGATTTGGCCGACGTCATCGAAGAGGATCTGGGCCACAGCATCGATTTCGACGACGACATTGTCGACGAAGTGGAGACCGTGGCCGGACTGATCTCCTACCAGTTGGGCAAAGTCCCGCTTCCCGACACTGTCGTCGACATCGCCGGACTGACCCTGTCCGCCGAAGGCGGACGGGACCGCCGCGGTCGGCTGAAAGTCACCACCATTGTGGTCGACGTCCACGAACCGGTGGCCGACGAAGCCGACGACACCTAGCCCGGCGGTGGGCACCACCAGCGGCCGACTAGCCTCCACCACCCACCCGGCCGGTAGGCTGGAAACCCGGTGCCCCCACCCGCGCCGGCGGCATAGCCGTGCCGCCGACGGGGAAAGAAAGATCACAGAAAGTTCTTTCCCGACAACCGAACGGCACCATCTTTTATCCGAAACCACACAGACAGCCGGAACATGACCAATTTCACTGACACACCCGAGGGATTCCGTTCAGGTTTCGTCTCCTTCGTGGGGCGGCCCAACACCGGCAAATCCACTCTCACCAACGCATTGGTGGGGGAGAAAATCGCCATTACCGCCGACCAGCCGGAAACCACCCGGCATCCCATCCGCGGTATTGTCCACCGGCCCGACGCCCAAATCGTGGTGGTCGACACCCCCGGGCTGCACCGGCCCCGGACCCTGCTGGGCGAGCGGCTGAACGAGATCGTCAAAGACACCTACGCCGACGTCGACCTGATTGCGGTGACAGTACCGGCGGATGAGAAAATCGGCCCCGGTGACAAATGGATTCTGGACGCGGTCAGGCAATCGGCCCCCACCACCACCCTGATGGGTGTTGTCACCAAAATCGACAAAGTCGGCCGGGACGCCGTGATGGTGCAACTGCAGGCCCTGCACGAGCTGCTCGGCGGGGACAAGGAAGTGGTGCCGGTATCGGCCGAATCCGGCGAACAGGTCGACGTGCTCGCCGATGTCATCGCCTCCCTGCTGCCGGAAGGCCCCAAGTTCTACCCCGACGACCACATCACCGACGATGACACCCGCACCCGCATGGCTGAACTGATCAGGGAAGCGGCACTGACCGGTTTGCGCGATGAACTGCCGCACTCCGTGGCGGTGGAAATCGATGAGGTTCTGCCCGACCAGCAGCGGGAGGGAGTCACCGACATCCATGCGGTGATCTACCTGGAGCGGCCCGGGCAGAAAAAAATCCTGGAAGGAAAAGACGGCCGCCGCATGGGCCGGATCATCACCCAGTCGCGCGCCGGGCTGATGGAGCTTGTGGGCACGAACGTCTATCTGGACCTGAGGATCAAAATCCTGAAAAACTGGCAGTCCGACCCGAAGGCGCTGGGGCGCCTCGGATTCTAGATTTTTCGACCGAGAAGGTGGAAAACCCATGGCCCGGGCCAACTACCGGGACCGGGCGCTGGTGGTGCGCACCCACGACTTCGGTGAAGCCGACCGCGTTATCGTGCTGTTGACCGAACACCACGGCATTGTCCGTGCCGTGGCCAAAGGTGTCAGGCGCGCCACCTCCCGTTTCGGATCCCGCCTGCAGGTGCTGGTGCTGCTCGATGTGCTTGTCTATCCCGGCAAGAACCTGGCCAGCATCGCCCAAGCCGACACCGTCGCCTTCTACGGCGCCGGGGTCATCGACGACTATTCCCGCTACACCTGTGCTGTGGCGGCCCTTGACTGCGGGCAGGCGATCATCGGCGCCGGGGAATCGGATCCGGTGATTTTCGGCCTGCTGGTTGATTTTCTGCAGGGACTCAAAGACAGTCCCGATCCGGTGGTGGATGTGGACGGTTTCCTGCTGCAGGCCATGGGCCGGGCCGGCTGGCTGCCCAGCTTGTTCGACTGCGCCCAGTGCGGTGCGCCCGGGCCGCACGGTTTTTTCTCCCCTCAGGCCGGCGGGGCAGTGTGCCGGCTGTGCCGGCCGGTGGGGGCACTCACCCCGGCGCCCGGTGCGCTGCGGCTGATGTGGTGGCTGGCGCACGGCAGAAAAGGAAAAATCGACGCCCTGGCCACCGGCCTGACGGGCAAAGACAGCCACTACTTCACCGCGGCCGCGGCCTCAGTGCACGCCATGACCTGCGCCCACCTGCGGTTTCATCTTGAGCGGGGTTTCTCCAGCCTGGAACAGATCACCGCCACACCCTAGCGGGGAGGAAACCCTGGCCGCGGCGCGCAGACGGTGCGCAATGATGGTGGTGGCACGCAGTTGAAAATTCGGTCCGGCCAACAAAGTCAGCGGCTTCCACCAGCCGGTTACCGGTGTGGGCGGTAAGGCAAACCATTTGGCACAATGGGCGGGTGAGCGATTTTCCCCAACCCCCGGATATTCCGGCCGAATTCATTCCCCGACACATTGCGCTGGTCATGGACGGCAACGGACGGTGGGCGCAGCAGCGGGGATTGCCGCGTACCGAAGGTCATCGGCGCGGCGAAGCTGTGCTGCTGGACATCGTCGACGCCTGTATCGCATTGGGGGTGCCGTACCTGTCGGCCTACGCGTTTTCCACCGAAAACTGGAAACGCTCCGCCGATGAGGTGCGCTTTTTGATGGGATTCAACCGCGATGTTCTGCGCCGCCAGCGGGACGGCCTGCACGCCAAAGGGGTGCGGGTCCGCTGGGCCGGGCGCAGGCCCCGCCTGTGGCGGTCAGTGATCAAGGAACTCGAACAGGCCGAACAACTCACCGAAAACAACACCACCATGACGCTGGCGATGTGCGTCAACTACGGCGGGCGGGCTGAACTCGTTGATGCTGCACGAGCCATCGCCGAGCAGGCCCGGGCAGGGCAACTCCGGCCCGAGCAGATCAGCGAGAAAACATTTTCCCGTTTCCTCGATGAACCCGACATGCCGGATGTGGATTTATTCCTGCGGCCCTCCGGGGAAAAACGCACCTCCAATTTCCTGCTGTGGCAGTCCGCCTACGCAGAACTGGTTTTCCAGGACAAGCTGTTTCCCGATTTCACCGCCCAGGACCTGTACGACGCCGTTATCGAATACGCTCACCGGGACCGCCGCTTCGGCGGCGTGGGAAATACCGGCCCTAGCGCGTAAGGACTGTTTTTCCATGGCTAAACGCAAAAAAGATACCGCCACCGGGGGTGACACCACTTTGTTGGACACCGGCAGCGAAACCCCGCCGAGCAAACAGCAGATCAAACGGTGGCGCCGGTATTTGGCCGAAGAACGCGCCGAAGCTGCCGTCTACCGGGAGCTCGCCCGGAAGAAAAAAGGCGTTGAACGGGAAATCCTGCTCAATATCGCCGCAGCCGAAGCCCGCCACGAAACGTACTGGCAGCACCGGCTCGGCGAGGAGATCGGTGCACCGCAGTCACCGGGTCTGAAAACCCGCATGATGGTATTTCTGGCCCGGCACTTCGGTTCCGTGTTCACGCTGGCGCTTTTGCAGTCCGCTGAAACCCGCACCCCCTACGAACACGACACCGACGCCACCGGCCAGATGGCCGCCGACGAGCGTATCCACGCCGAAATCGTCAGGGGACTGGCCGCCAAGGGCCGGGAGAAAATGTCCGGTAATTTCCGGGCCGCGGTCTTCGGCCTCAATGACGGGCTGGTATCCAATCTGGCGCTGGTGCTCGGGGTGGTCGGTGCCACCAGCAACAACGGCATTATTGTGCTGACCGGCCTGTCGGGACTGCTGTCGGGCGCGTTGTCGATGGGGGCCGGTGAATATATTTCCGTCTCCAGCCAGCGGGAACTGCTGGAAGCCTCCACCCCGGATCCATTGGCCGCCGAGAAGCTGCCCGAACTCGATGTCGACGCCAATGAGCTGGCGCTGGTCTACCGGGCGCGCGGCATGGATGAGGGCGAAGCCCGGGACAAAGCGGCCAGGGTACTGGCCGGAATCAACGCCAGGCAGGAGCGGGCCAGTGACCCGCAGCGGATAGGGGATGTGATCGGGGCAGTGGAACCGACCGATGACCCGGAAGTTGTCGGCTCCGGATGGTCGGCTGCGGTATCCAGCTTCATGTTTTTTGCCACCGGCGCCCTGATCCCCTGTCTGCCGTTCATCGTCGGTATGGCCTCCACGGCGGCGGCGGTGGCCGCCTGTGTGCTGGTCGGTGTCGCCCTGCTGTGCACCGGCGCTGTTGTCGGCATGCTGTCCGGGGTCTCCCCGGTGAAAAAGGCACTCATCCAGGTCTCGATTGGTTTGGGGGCCGCGGTGGTCACCTTCGGACTGGGCCGTGCCCTGGGGGTTTCCCTGGGCTAGCGGGCCTGTTCACACCTGGCGGGCATCCTGCCGGGTGCAGGCGGTGTGCCGGTCCATTTGCTTGTCCTGGACCGGCGGGATGGTTGGCTGGTTGGTGTAACCTGGGTCTTCGCCAACACCGGAACAACAAGCCACCACCGTGGGGCGCGGTGGCCCCGGGGATCGTTGGCCGACGGTTTTTCCGCATCCATATCAAGGGAGGACAAGGCCCATGGATACCTTCACCGATCCCACCACCCAGGCACTGGCCTGGCGGCAGGTGAGCAAAAAATTCGGCGATCAGATCGCCGTCAACGAGTTGAGTCTGGATATCCCGCACGGATCCTTCTACGGCATTGTCGGACCCAACGGGGCCGGTAAAACCACCGCGATCACCATCGCCACCGGCCTGCTGCGGCCCGATTCGGGAACCGTGTTCATCAACGGCCACGATGTCTGGGGCGGCAATGCCACAAAAGCCAAGGCGTCGTTTGGATTATTGGCCGATGGGCTGCCGGTGTTCGACCGGTTGTCGGGCAAGGAATACCTTGACTATCTGGGCAGGCTGCGCGGCATGGACACCGCTGTGATTGCCGACCGGGCGGACAGTCTGCTGGATGCCCTGGGGCTGATGGACGCGGGCGATAAAATGATCGTCGACTACTCCGCCGGTATGACGAAGAAAATCCTGTTGGCGGGTGCCCTGCTGCACAAGCCGTCGCTGCTGGTGCTCGACGAGCCGCTGGAAGCCGTCGACCCGGTTTCCGCCCGGGTGATCAAAGATATTTTGGCGAAATTCGTCCACGGCGGCGGAACGGTGATGATGAGTTCCCATGTGATGGAAGTGGTGGAAACAACCTGTGACCATGTGGCTTTAATCACCGATGGGCGGGTGTGTGCCGCGGGAACCCTGGATGAGGTCCGCCAAGGCAACAGTTTGGCTGAAACGTTCGTGTCCCTGGTCGGTGGCAGTGACATCTCCGGCGACACCCTCGATTGGCTGGATATCACCGACACCGTTACCCCGGCAGGTGAACAGCCGTGACGAAGACACTGTTTTCCCTCCACCGCACCCTGCTGAGAAGGGTGCTGAAAAAAGAAGCCGCCGCCTGGATCAATATTGTTGTCGTTTGGCTCTACGGATGGTTGTCCGCGCTGGGGCTGGGTTTTGCTGTCTACTACGCCTATCTTGTTGACGCCAACCACTACGCTCTGGCCCGGCCCCTGGCGATTGGTGTGCTGGCCTACTGGATGCTGTCGTTGCTGTATCCCAGCAGTGAAAACCAGCTCACCCCCGCCTGGTTCGCGGCCCTTCCGGTCACCGCGAAAGACCTCATGCCGGGGCTGATGATTGCCGCCATCTGGCAGTCCCGGGGGCTGCTGGTGATCGTCAACTCGCTGATGACCTTCGGTTTCGGGGCCGCGGCCCTCCACGAGGCGGGGGAGTCGGTGGCTATCGCTGTGTGGGCGTGCGGGGTGGTGCTGGCCGGATGTCTGTCGATCATCGGCGGTGAGGCACTGTCCACCGTGGCTCTCGGCCTGCCGAAAGGCCGGGGAGTCAAGGAAAAACTCGGCATGGTCGCAGGCTTCGGCGTGATGGTGGCGATCATGGCGTTCAACCTGGTTGTCAACAACATCAACCCCGAAGCCGACATGAGCCGGTTCGACCGGATCATGGCGTGGACCCCCTTCGGTGCCGGTGGCGGCATGGCCGCAACGGCCGCCGATGGCCGGTGGGGTATGACTGCCGTCCAACTGGTCCTGGCGGTGGTGCTGCTGCCGGCCGGGATCGCCCTGTGGCGCAGAAATATCGCCCAGGGGCTGGTCACCGTCACCGAGACCGGGTCAGCCGAACGGCTGTCGACCAAAGGAACCGTCATGGTGCCGGGGATGCCCGACAGCCTCACCGGTTCCCTTGCCTCCCGGCAGCTGATCTATTTCCGCCGGGACAGGCGCCTGCTGGTGTCTTTGGTGACCATGCCCCTGTTCGCCGCCATGTTCATGGTGATAGGGCTGGCAAACGAATCCAATCCGCTGGAGTGGTACGGCGGTTTCATGGTGGCCCTGTTCGGGGTGCAGATTCTGTCCAACACCCTCGGCTACGACGGCCCGGGAAACTGGCTGCACCTGGTGGCCGGAGTGGACGCGAGAAAAATGCTGCTCTCCCGGGTGGCGGCCATGGCCGTCATTGCGGTGCCGATGTTCGTCTTGATTCAGATGGCGCTGGGGTTTTTCAAGGACTTCAACCAGACGTGGATTTCTGTCAGCGTCATTTGTTTCGCGGGAATGATCTCGGGGGCAGGATTCGGTTGCCTGCTGTCGGTGTTCAATCCTTTTCCCACGGCCCGCCCCGGAACCAACCCGTACAAGGATAAATCCGGCTACAGTTCGGCGGCTTTCATCACCGCCTTCGGCTCCCTTTTGGGTGTCTGGCTGCCCCTGGCCCCGGGCATCATCATGATCATGGTGGCGGAAAAACTCACCCATTCCATGGTCTGGTACTGGTCGGGGATCGTGCTATGTCTGCTCCTGGGCGTGATGGTCGCCGTCATCGGGTTCCGCATTTCGGCGGGCAGGCTGGAAAAAACCTGGCCGGAAATCTTCGGCAGAGTCAACCGCTACGTCTAGCCCCGAGCCGGGATAAGCCGCGGCAACACCCGGTGGGTGCCCCTGATGGTTGGTCAACCGGCAGCAGAAGCCGTCGTGGCCGGGTGTGTCCTTACCCGTGGTGTGCCCCGCCGGCCGCCGCGGCGGGGGCGGTTGCCCCTTTGTCGTGACATTGGGCGCACAAACCGAAAACTTCGGCAGTGTGCCCGGTCATGACGAAACCGGATTTACCGGATTCCTCGCGTGCCCATTTTTCCACCGGGCCGCCGGAGATCTCGACGGTCAGACCACATTCAGTGCACACCAGGTGGTGGTGGTGACGCTCATTGTCGCAGGACCGGTACAGCGATTCCCCGGAGGCCATGTGCAGCACATCGACCGCATTGATTTCGGCCAGCGACTGCAGGGTCCGGTAGACGGTGGTCAGCCCCACCGAATGGTTGCGGGATGACAGTTCCTCGTAGATGGTTTTCGCGGAAGCGAAATTGTCGAGATCCCGCAGCACCTCCACGACAGCGGCCCGCTGCCGGGTGCTGCGAACGCCCAATTTCGGGATGTTCTTGTTCTCGGTCGCGGTCATAGGTGATCTACCTCACTAATCTGGGGGAGGGCGTGCTGTCGGCTCAGCCGGTTGCGGATGTTCGGCCGGGTCGATTTTCAACTAGCCTACGCGCTGCTGTCGCCGACCGGGGTTAGCCGCCTGGCGGGCGATGCCCTCAAAGTGTTATCTACCAGCATAATAGATGCATTGTCAGTTTCGTTGCAGGGGTGAGGCATGTCTGATCTTCGGGAATTCCTTTTCCAATAAGGGTTGTTCTTCCCATAAGGCCGGCACACCATGCCGATGTGGTGGGCGGCTATGATGGTGCACCGGTGCCACATGCACGGCGGGGACGTTGTGTCAAGCGCATTTCAGATATGTTCCGGCTTGCCGGAGGTGACGCAGTGGCACCGGCCAAACGGTTGTCTTTTCCGGCGGCCGGCAGTGTCCCCGGCAGCGCTCCGGGACCGTTTTTCCATGTACCCCATCTCGTAGAAGGACCATCACTCTCGTGGCCAAGCAATCGAAGATCGACACCGTCGCCAACCTGTGCAAGAGGCGTGGATTCGTCTACCCCTGCGGGGAGATCTACGGCGGCACCAGGTCCGCGTGGGACTACGGTCCCCTCGGCGTGGAATTGAAGGAAAACATCAAAAAGCAGTGGTGGCGCTCCATGGTGACTGCCCGCGGTGATGTTGTCGGTCTCGACTCGTCGGTGATTTTGCCCCGCCAGGTGTGGGTGTCGTCCGGGCACCTGGAAGTATTTACCGATCCGCTGGTCGAATCCCTGCACACCCACAAGCGTTACCGTGCCGACCATCTGCTGGAAGCCTACGAGGAAAAGCACGGCCACCCGCCGGCAAACGGCCTGGCCGACATCAACGATCCGGAAACCGGCCAACCCGGCAACTGGACCGAGCCGAAAGAATTTTCCGGCATGCTCAAAACCTTCCTCGGCCCGGTCGATGACGAAGAAGGCCTGCACTACCTCCGGCCGGAGACCGCACAGGGCATTTTCGTCAACTTCAAAAATGTGATGACCACCTCCCGGATGAAGCCCCCGTTCGGTATCGCCCAGATGGGCAAGAGCTTCCGTAACGAGATCACACCCGGCAACTTCATCTTCCGTACCCGCGAGTTCGAGCAGATGGAGATGGAGTTTTTCGTCAAACCCGGCGAAGACGAGACCTGGCACCAGTACTGGATCGACCACCGTTTCAACTGGTATGTCGATCTGGGCATCGATCCGGAGAACCTGCGGCTGTACGAGCACCCGAAAGAAAAGCTCTCGCACTACTCCAAGCGCACCGTGGATGTGGAATACGCCTTCGACTTCCAGGGGTCGAAGTGGGGTGAGCTGGAAGGCGTGGCCAACCGCACCGACTTTGACCTGTCGACCCACGCGAAGGGGTCCGGCGAGGATTTGAGCTACTTCGACCAGGCGTCCGGGGAGCGCTGGACCCCGTACGTCATCGAACCCGCGGCCGGTTTGGGCCGGTCCATGATGGCGTTTTTGGTTGACGCCTACCACGAGGATGAAGCCCCCAACGCCAAGGGCGGGGTTGACAAGCGCACTGTTTTGCGGCTGGACCGCAGGCTCGCGCCGGTCAAGGTGGCGGTGCTGCCGCTGTCGAAGAAAGACACCCTGACCCCGCTGGCCGAGGAAGTCGCCGAGATGCTCCGCGGCCTGTGGAACATCGACTACGACACCTCCGGTGCAATCGGGCGGCGCTACCGCCGTCAGGATGAGATCGGTACACCGTTTTGCGTCACCGTCGACTTTGATTCCCTGGAAGACAATGCCGTGACCGTCCGGGAACGCGACACCATGGCCCAGGAACGCATCAGTATCGACGAACTGGTCACCTACCTGGCCGGACAGCTGGCCGGCTGCTAGTGAACCCGCCCCCACCGCTGCCGGCGGCGGCCCCGCTTCACGCTCACCGGGGGCCGTGCCGCCGCCGGCGGCGGTGTGGACCGTGCCACCACCCGGTGTGCGCGGTTGAAGTAAACAAACCCTAAGATGAGAAGACATGACGGATAACCTGCGTTGGGGAAAGCTCGAATCAACGTCCGGTGGACACACCCAGCCGCTGGTCACCGCAGACGGTGACCCTGTGGCCGTGTACGCCGTGACCGACGGCACCGTCTCGATCACCCCCACCGGCACCGGGCCGTGGAAGATCACCGGCAGCCCCGAGTCGGGACTGTCCGCCAGCCTTCCCGACGGCAGGGTGTTCACCGCCACCGGCCGGGACAAAAAAATCGGCCGGGCCGAAAGAATCGACGCCAACCTTTCGGGCAGCACGTTCACTTTCGTCAATGAGGTTAAATCCGACTGGATCATCGACGACGCCGAAGAAAACAAAGTCGCCCAGTTCACCGGCGCCAACCACGGGGTGCGCCATCCGGTGGTCGAGTTCGAAGATGGCGTGTCCATCGGCTGCGACGAGGCGGTGTTTTTGAGCTGGATCGCCCGGGAGGCCCTGGAACGCAAAATGCTGTCCAGTACCGCGATTTTGACGATCTGCCTGATCGTTCTCACCCCGATCATCATCGCGTTTTTCCTTCTGTAGCCGCGGCACCCCAGTTCGCCGGTTCCTGTCCCACCCGGTGGTATCTCGGACTGCGTGCCACCGTGTGGCCAACCCCCGACCGGGGGTGCGGCCACTGCCGGATCCGCCCGCATCCCGTGGCATGGGGTTTGTGGAATCCGGCATGGTGATCCGATACTGTTCACTGAAGGACAACAAGGCGCCTGGTGCTGTCTGGTTGTGCTCCCGCCCAATCAGTTTTGATTTCCGGACACGAGGACGATTGTCACCATGACCCACCACCGCCCGCAGACACACGCGTCAGCTACCGGGCAGTTCGGCACATGGGTGTGGAACAACGCGGAGCTGTTCGACTCCAACGGCTCATTGATTGCCATGGTCTGTGCCGATGTGATCTGCATCGGTCCTGAACGGCTGCTGTGTGAAAGCGTGTCCGGCCGTTTCCGTTTCCGCTGCCGCGCCACCAGCGGCGGGGGAGAAGTATTCACCATCTCCAGCCATGGACTAACCTCGGCGAGCCTTGTCGCCGACTGCTGCGGAAACAAATACCGGCTGCGCCGGATTCCCGGTATCAAAACCACCCGCATGATCAGTGATACCGACGGTGATATAGCCACTGTCAGGCCCGGGGCCGACGGCACCATGGAGGTGCATGTCAAACCCCGGGTGGAAACCACGCCGAAAACTGACTTCGTCTTTTTGACCTGGGCGTGCGTGCTCGTCGACGGGCCGGACCAACGGCAGCTGTTCTAGTCGGCCGCTTTTTCTTTTTTCTCTGCAGCCACCGGTCCCGCCCCGTCCGGCCGGGCGGAATCGTCCACGGCAGTCGTTGGCGAACCGGCGCAACAGCCTGTGGGACAGCAACACAGCCCCGGTGGACAGGGTGAGCGCAAAGCCCGGCGGAAATCAGAAGGATCCGCCGGAAAAACCGCCCCCGCCGCCGCCGAAGGAGCCGCCGGAAAAACCGCCGCCGCCGAAGGATCCGCCGGAAAAGCCGCCGCCGCCACCGAAGCCGCCGGACCCGCGGAACATGTCGCTCATCATGTCACCGACCAGCGCACCGGCGATAAAGGTCCCGAAGCCACCGCCGGAACCGCCGCGGTAGTTGCTGCGCATCCGGGAGTTGTAGTCGTCGAGGTCCCGCCGGGCGGCGGCGTAAGCGCTGCGGGCGGCATCGTTGGCCTGCCTCAGATGGGTGATCGCCCCATCAAGATTGGATGACTGCTCGTTCAACGCCATCGCCCGGTACTGCTGCGCCCGGGCTAATGCGGTGCGGGTATCCGCCCCGATGACCGTGGGCCGTGAACCGACCAGGTCGTTGACTCCGTCGATCATGCTGGTGGTGGGGGGAAGCATCTGGTCGAACAATTCCTGCTTGCGCGAATGGGTTGATGCTTTCTGTTTGACGGTGGCGATCACCTCATCGAGCCGGGCATCCAAATCGGTCAACTGCGCATAGGTTCCCAGCGGATCGGTGTCTTTGTCCGCCGCGCAGTCGGCCAGCACCTTGTCGACCTGGGCGAAATCGGCCAGGGCATCTTCTTTGTTGGCCACCAGCCCGCTGTTGCGGGGATTGTCCAGCAGTTGTTTGAGTTCCGCGGTCTCCTGCCGGATTTCGCTGATGAGGTCGTCAATCTTGGTGGTGGCCGCCGCCAGCTTCGGACCGGCCTCGTCAACTGTGTCCAGCAGGTGATCTGCCTGCTGCAGGCCGTCTTCCGCGCCGCGGATGTAATCAATCAGCCCGCCCTGGCTGCCGGCCGGTTTTTTGATCAGTTCCCGGGCGGAATCGATCAGTCCGTCGGCGTGCTTGAGATGGGCCTGGGCGAGTTCAATGTTGTCGGCCACCGGCGCCAGTACCTGCTCGGAGTAGCTGGCCTTCAGTTTGTTCAGTGTCTGGTCCGCCTGCGGGATGCGGGTGGTGACAGCCACTGTCTTCCGGGTCAGCTCCTCGACCCGTTCCGGGGCGCGGACAAGCAGATCGCGCATTTTCTGGAAGTCCTCGGACTGGGCGGCCAACGCCTGGTCGGCCTGCCCGCACTGACTGACCACCCGGGCGAAAGCCTCCGCCTGGGCTTCCCGCGGAACACCTGCGGTATTGGCGTTGTTGTAGGTGCTGAAAGCCTGCTGCAGGGTGGTGGTTGAGGTGTTCATGGCGGCGGTAAAACGGCGGGTGCGCTCCATCCCGAACTCGTCACGGGCAATGTCCAGTTCCTGTTTTGCCCGCCGGTTCAAACTGTCAGTCGAATTGAGTTCCTCTTCCGCGCGGGTTTTCAGGATGCCGAAGGGCAGCGCCCGAAGCGCCGTGATATCGGAAGGATCGATCTGCCGGGCCTGCTCCAGGGTCACAGGCTTGCCGCCACCACCGGAGGCAATCGCCTGCGGTGAAGTGTGGGAGGTGGATTTGCCCTTCTTGAGCATTTTGCGCACTCCGAAGAAGCCACCGGCCAGCAGGGCCAGGACCAGTACCAGGGAAAAACCGCCGGCCACCCCGCTGCCGCTGTCGGTTGCAGGAACCTGCTCGACAACGGTTCCTGTTCCGGTGCCCGCTCCGGTATTGGTGCGGGGTTCCTCTGCTGCTGCGGTCTGGGTTTCGGCCTGCACCCGGTCGGCGAAGATCTGTGCCGCACCGGCAATGTCACCGCTTTCCAGGCGGGCGCGCACTGCATCGGAGACCGTTGATTCCGCCGCCGGGGGCCAGCCCTGTTTGTTGGTGGCAATCGACCAGTGCCGGTCACCCACACCGATACCCAGGGCAATGAAATTCGGGGAGGAGGAGTTGTCCTGGTACTGGTTGGCCGCCCAGGTAGCCGGGTCCCCCAGGTTGTCGACCAGATACACGTGGGCGTCCCCACCCTCGGCAGCGATCTCACCGAGCACAGCATCCAGCTGGTTCAGTTGGGATTGGCTCAAGGTGCCGGTGTCATCGGTCACGTATGAACCGCTGCCTGCCGCCAGCTGCAGCACCTGGGCTGACGGGGCCGGTGCTTCGGCGGCCATGGCCGCCGGTGCCAGCACCAGGGCACAGGCCGCGGCGCACGCCGCGAGCGCGTGCACGGGGCGGGGGTTACGGGGGAAAGGGCTCAAAGTGCGGGACATGGGGTTCATGGTAGCCGCCCCGGCGTGGAGAATGTGACCCATGGATATTGTTCACCGCGCTTCCCGCCCGGTCGTGGCCTTCATCGGGATCGGTCTTTTGTGGCTGGCGGCGGATGCCGTCCGGGTGCTGTCGGCGGCGGTATCGCGCACCCCATCCGGACCCGACAGCGCCGCATGCATCCGCAGACTCTGCGGCAAGCAGGCGGACACAGGGAAAGCCACTGCCGCTGCCACGGTGGTGGCGGTACCGGGAACCGCCTGTTACGGGATGGTCCCGTCGGCACAGTTCGCCGCCCGCCTGGCGCAGGCCGCTGCCGTGCAACAGGCACTGGGATACGCAAACACCCCCGGCACACCAGGCGACAACAGTCATCTGCCGGTGATTGCGGTGCTTGGTGGTGGTTTGGACGGTGACATATCGACCGAAGCCGAGGTTGGCTGCACCTGGCTGGCCGGCCACGGAGTCGCCCCACAGACCACACTGCCCGTACCTGTCGGGCACTCCACGGCTGAGTCTTTTCAGGCGCTGCTTGACCGTAGCGGCAACCGGAACCTGATTGTCGTCACCGATCCCAACCATGTTCTCAGGGCCGGAATCCTGGCCCGGATGACCGGTTTTTCAGCGGTTGCCACCATTGGTGCCGCTGGTTGCCCCACCAGTTTTCCGGCTGTCGCCTGGTGGTGGACCCTGGCACATGAAACAGCTGGACTCGTGGTCACCGACATCACCCGCCTGGTACCGGGAAAACCAGGGCGGCGGCTGGCTGCTTGCGTCCAGTGGACACTCAGAACCGTCTCCTGCCTGCTGCGGCCGTCTCGGCGAGCCCGCATATCGGCTCTGCGTGGCTGACCGCACAGGGGCGCACAAGTCGGCTAACGTGAACAAACAACACCGCCCACACCCGGTCTGCGGCTTGCCACGGCGGGCCGATTCAGCCGGGAACCAGCAACAACGACCGGACAAAAGCAAAGAAAAGGGGGCTTGCCGTCACCGATGGCCAACCGCTACAACTACGCCGCCGCTGATGTCGAGCGCCTGTTCGGCGAATCTGCAAAAGGCGCCGCGATGGTCGATGGCGCCGATCACCGGGGTGCTTTTGCCCGTGACAGGGCACGGGTGCTGCATTCGGCAGCTTTCCGGCGGCTGGCGGATAAAACCCAGGTTGTCGGTCCGCGGGACGGGGATACCCCCAGAACACGGTTGACCCATTCCCTGGAGGTCGCCCAGATTGCCCGGGCCATCGGCGAAGGGGTGGGGGCTGACGGGGATCTGTGCGAATTGGCCGGGCTGGTCCACGACATCGGGCATCCGCCCTACGGCCACAACGGGGAAAATGAGCTCAACATTCTGGCCCAGGACTGCGGCGGTTTTGAAGGAAACGCCCAGACACTGCGGATTCTCACCTTCCTGGAGCCGAAGATATTAACCCCTGACGGTGAATCCGAAGGACTCAATCTCACCCGGGCATCGCTGGATGCATCCTGCAAATACCCGTGGGGCCGTCTCGACCAGACCGGATCCCCGCGGCGAAAATACGGTGCCTACGACACGGATCTGCCCATCCTGCACTGGGTGCGGCAGGGCCATGAGAACACCACCCCGTGCCTGGAAGCCCAGTGCATGGACTGGGCCGACGATGTCGCCTATTGCGTCCACGACGTTGAAGACGGTATTCTCGCCGGCCGGATCACCCTGAAAGTTCTGTGGGATTTCGTGGAACTGGCGGCACTGGCCGACCGCGGGGCCGCCGCCTTCGGCGGCGATCCGGCCGACTTGCTGGAAGCAGCCGACCGGCTGCGGCAACTCGACACCGTCGCCCGGGCCGCCGATTTCGACGGCTCCCTGGCAGGGTTGGCGACCTTAAAAAAACTCACCAGTGAACTGGTGGGCCGCTATGTGGGGGCGGCTGTCGCGGCCACGGTGGAGCGGGCCGGGCACACCCCTTTGGGCAGAATGCACGGCCGCCTGGTGCGCCCGCCGCAGGCGCAGGCCGAGGTGGTGCTTTTGAAAACCATTGCGGTGCTGTATGTGATGAGTTCTCCCAGCCACACCCATCGGCAGGACCGGCAGCGCGAACGACTGGCCCGGGTCTACGACTATCTGGCGTTGGGGACTCCCGGAACCCTTGATCCGGTATTTGCCGCCTGGTGGACACAGGCCGACACCGATGCCGACCGGTGCCGGGTGATCATCGACCAGATTGCCTCCCTGACTGAAACCCGGTTGGAACGGCTGGCCCGGCAAGCCACCGATATTGCTTCTTTCTACGGCTGACCACCCCCGCGCCAGCACCCCTGTCGGCCACGGTGGGGGCAGGACAGCTTGGCCATGGTCACCGGCGGGGGTTACACTACGGGACAACATGTGCACAGGTGTGCACATAAGATCGCTTTGAAGAGCGGGTAGCTGCGCGTTGACCATCGCCGCACGCCAACAACCCGGCCGGCACCCGCTTTTCCGGTTATCCGCCACCGATTGTCCACCTGAAAGAAGCCCGCTTATGTCCGGTTTGTTGTCCAACCGCACCTACCTCCACCTGTTCGCCGCCCAGGTGGTGGCGTTGACCGGCACCGGTATTTTGACCGTCGCCCTGGGGCTGCTGGCATTCGACATCGCCGGAAGCCGGGCCGGAGTGGTGCTCGGGTGGGCGCTGACGGTGCGCATTCTCGTCTACGCTTTCGGATCCCCGGTGATCACCGCCCTGGTGCGGCGTCTTCCGGTGACCGCGGTGCTGGTCAGCGCCGACCTGGTACGGGTGGCTGTCGCCCTGTCGCTGCCGCTGATCACCACGGAGGCGCAGCTGTACCTGGCGGTGTTTGTCATCCAGGCGGCCTCGGCCTGTTTCACCCCAACATTCCAGGCGCTCATTCCCCGGGTGGTCACCGATGAACGCGACTACACCAAAGCACTGTCACTGAGCCGGTTGGCCTACGACCTCGAGCAGGTGATCTCCCCGTCGGTGGCGGCAGTGCTGTTGACCTTCATGAGCTACCACAACCTGTTTGCGGCAACCGCGGTCGGTTTCGCTTTGTCGGCGCTGTTCGTGCTGACCGCTGCCGTGGGCACGGCCGCCCCGGAAAAACCCACCGACGAATCCTTCCTCACCCGGTTGAGCAGCGGGTTTTCAACCATGCTGCGCACCCCGGCGCTGCGGGCGGTCGTGGGGTTCAATATGGCGGTGGCCGCCCCCATGGCCTTTGTCCTGGTGGACTCGATTGTTCTGGTCAAAGCAGGTATCGGCTTCGACGACCACTTTTTGGCGATAGCGCTCGGCGCGTTCGGCGCCGGGTCGATTGTCCTGGCGCTGGCTTTGCCGCGCCTGGTGGACAAAGTCGGGGAAAAAGCGGTGATGGCCGCCGGGGCTGTGGGATCGAGTCTGGTCCTGGCCAGCTGCGCCCTGGCACTGCCGTGGCTGGTCGACCCGACCCATCCCGCGGTGGCCTACAGTGTGCTGTGCCTGATGTGGTTTTGGGCCGGGGCCGGTATCTGTGCCGTGCACACCCCGCTGGGCAAACTGTTGCGCGCCAACGCCGATGACGAGCATCTTCCGGGACTGTTCGCCGCCCAATTCTCTTTGTCCCACGCCTGCTATCTGGTGACCTATCCGGTAGCAGGCTGGGTGGGCAACCGACTGGGGCTGTCCGCTGCAGCCTGGATCCTGTGCCTGGTGACTTTTGCCGCCACCGGCTGGGCGCTGACCCAGCTGATTGCCTCGTCGCGTGAGGGGGCAGACCGCGCCCGGTCGGAACCGGCGGCTGCACATTTGTAACGGTTGCACCGGCCGGTGGCCGGTGGATAGAGTTTGTCCCACCCCTGCCACCCCGACCCCGTTGCGGGTGCACCCCTTATATTCCACGAGCATTGAAACGATCACCAGACGCACCATGACCACCCGCAACCTGTCGCTTCGCCACAATCCGGCCCCTTCCGACGAGTTGTTCGGGCAGGCGGCCGACATTTTGAAACTCCTCGGTGAACCCACCCGGTTGCGCCTGCTGTGGCTGCTGTCGGACAAAGAGCACACAGTCGGTGAGCTGGTTGAGGCCACCGGCGCGCCGCGCACCGTGGTCAGCCAGCATCTGGCGAAACTGCGGCTGGGCAATCTGGTGTCCTCCCGGCGCAACGGCCGCAACATCATCTACCACATCTCTGACGGGCATTTGAAAAGGATGGTTGCCGAAGCAGTCAACCGCGCCGACCACATGGTCAGCGGCGAGCCTTTGCATGACTGACTGATCAGCTTCTTCCCGCCTGCCCGGCGGGCTGTCACCCCCCGGGGAGGGCACGCGCATCGACGGTGACCCCGTTGGCCGCGCACACAGCCAGCACCATGATGGCACGGTTGCGGGGCAGCCGGGACAGTCCCGGCGCTGTGACGCGGACCGTTACTGAGGCGGACATGGCTGCCAGAAGCTCATCGAGGCCGTCAAGATTGCGTGGCACGGGGCTGCCGTTAGCGCACCCGGCCGCGGCGGCGGCCGCATGCAGATGCCGGTAGAAATCCGTCTCCGTTGCCGACTGGGCGGTCGTCAGACGCACCGGCACAACCAACTGGGATCCAGCCATGGTGTTGCAAACACTCCTCAACGTTGACGTCCCCGCCCGGTGATCAGGCAGAACGAGTCATAGTGGTCAAAAGTGTAGTAGTAGACCTCAGGGCGGGTTTGTCGGTCCCCGCCGGTGACAATCCGGCGTGCCCCGCGGGAACGCTCACCCGGCGTATCGACGGTGTACTCCCGGTAGTAGTCGCGTGGCCGACGCGGCAAATGATTTTCATAGTTGCCAAAGCGGCTGCCGTCTTTATCCGGATGATTGAACGGCCCGCCTGCGTCAATGGCGCGCAGGACCTGATCAACCTGCGGCGGAAGACTGCCGTCCCGGCAGGGGGCAATACCCTGCGGCGGTGCGGCGGTGGGGGAGGACACAGCCGCCGTGGATTCCTGCGTGACCGGCCCGGCAGATGACGGCCGTTTTTCCCGGCTGGTGTCCCAATCCGCGGAATCCGACGAAGAGATGGTGGTCACCGACACGCCGCCAGCCGGTGCGGCGGTATCGCCGCCGCCGTCGGACAGCCACCACACCGCCACAAACAGCACCGACACCACAGCGCCAGCAACACCACGTTTCGTCTTCGCGCCCATGGCCCCATCGTCTCACACAGCCGCCTCCCATCTCCGTGCCCGGCCGGCCCTGTGGATTGTCCCCGCCGGTCCACAGCCATCGACGGGGCTTGGGCAAGCGACCGCCGGCAGGCAACAGTATATTGACGTCTATGGGCAAAGGACGCATTCCCGAACAAGACATCGCGGCTATCCGTGAACAAACCCCCATTGAGGACGTCGTCGGTGAATACGTGCAGCTCAAACCAGCCGGTGCCGACTCGTTGAAGGGATTATCGCCGTTCAAAAGCGAAAAAACCCCGTCGTTTCACGTGCGTCCGCAGCGCGGTTACTACCACTGTTTTTCCACCGGGCAGGGCGGGGACGTGTTCAAATTCCTCATGGAGGTTGAACATCTCACCTTCCCCGAGGCAGTGGAATACTGCGCCGACAAAATCGGCTACCGCATCAACTACGAGGGCGGCGGAACCGGCAGAAGGGAAGAACCCGGCACCCGTAAACGGTTGATGGAGGCCGGTAAAGCAGCCCACGCCTTCTACCGCAAACAGCTGGAAACCCCGGAGGCCGGGCCTGCCCGGCATTTTCTCACCGACCGGGGATTTTCCCAGGACGATGCCTACACCTTCGAATGCGGCTACGCGCCCGGCGGCTGGGACACCCTGACCAAACATCTTCTGCGGAAGGGATTTTCGGTGCAGGAACTCGAGGCCGCGGGGCTGGTGTCCATGGGCAGGAAAGGCCCCATCGACCGTTTCCACCGGCGGCTGTTGTGGCCGATCAAATCTGTCACCGGTGATGTCATCGGTTTCGGGGCCCGGAAACTGTTCGACGATGACCGGCTGGGCAAATACATGAACACCCCCGAGACCATGCTGTACAAAAAATCGAAGGTGCTGTTTGGTCTTGATGTGGCCAAAAAGCATATCGCCGCCTCCCACCGGGCGGTCATTGTCGAGGGCTACACCGATGTCATGGCCATGCATGCCGCCGGTGTGCCGGAGGCGGTGGCCGCCTGCGGTACGGCCTTCGGTGACGAGCACCTGCAGATGCTGCGCCGGCTGATGCTGGATGACAGTTTCTTCCGCGGGGAGATCATCTACACCTTCGACGGGGATGAAGCCGGGCAGAAAGCGGCGATGCGGGCTTTTGAGGGCAACCAGAACTTCACCGGCCAGTCCTATGTGTCGGTGGCCCCCGACGGGCTGGATCCGTGTGATCTGCGCCTGCAGCGCGGCAATGAAGCGGTCCGGGATTTGGTGGCACGGCGGGTACCGATCCTGGAGTTCGTGGTGCGCAGCCTGATCTCCTCGTTTGATCTCGGGCACCCGGACGGTCGGTTGACCGCCCTCAAGCGGGTGGTTCCGGTACTCGGACAGGTCAGGGATGAAACCCTGCGCAACCAGTACGCCCGGCTTTTGTGCGGCTGGATCGGCTGGCCGGATGAATCCGAGGTCCTCCGGCTGGTGTCCCGGGCGGCCCAGACGCCGCAGAAAACACGCCGTCAACCCGTCAAGCGTTCACCGATAGGGGAAACAACACCGGGACAGCCGCACAACGCCCTGCCGATGCCGGACCGGAAAAACCCGCGTCTTCTTCCCGAACGCGAGGCAATCAAACTGGCACTGCAGTACCCGTCACTGGTGGGGGTGTCTTTCGACGAGTTGGCCGACGACCACTTCACCGATCCCGCCTACCGGGCGCTGCACAAGGCCATCGCAGCCGCCGGCGGGGCAGCACAAGCCACACCGGGGGCCGGATACATCGATGATGTGGCCGCCGGAATCGGTGACCTGATCGGTAAAACACTGGTCAGTGAGTTGACTGTCGAGCAAATCCACTGTCCCGAACACACCCTGCAGGCCTATGCCTCATCGATTATCGCCCGCCTGGAAGAAGCCCACGTCGGCAATCTGATTGCGCTGAAAAAAGGCCAGCTGCAGCGTATGCGCCCCGACGATGATCCGGCGGCCTACGAGGCACTGTTTGCCACCATCATCAGCCTGGAACAAAAACGCCGCGAACTAACCGATACCCTGATGCGCTACTGAGCGGCTGGCCGGTGATCCGGGCCGTCCCAGGCAATGACTTTGCAGGAATAGGTGTACTCGCCGGTGGCCAGGGTAAACAACCCTCCTGCCCGCCCCGCCCAGGTGTGGGCGCCGGTCAACGGCATCTCGGCGACCGGCCGCCACCCGGGGCACAGGCCAGCCAGACCGGCGGCGGAATCCACGGCGAAACTCACCGGTCGGCCGGTTGTGTCGGCGACGATTTTTTTCAGCGGCAGTGCCGCCGGGCTGGTGTGGTGGGTGTCGGCGACAAGCCACACCGGGGCCTGCATGTGGCCGGTCACAGCCTTCATGAACGACTGCACCTCACCGGTGGTGAAATAGCGCAGCAGACCCTCGGCGATCAGACAGGTTGGCACATCGGGGTCAAGCATGTCGCACCACCCCGGTTCGGTGACCGACTGGGCGACGCACACAACCGGATCATCGTCGAAAAGCTTCTCGCGCAGGGTCACTGACCCGTCGAAGTCCACGCCGATCCAGGTGGCTGCCTCATCGGCCAGCCGCTGCGGCCGGGTGTCCAAACCGATACCGACGATCACGATCTGGTGGCTGGTGGGGTACAGGCGGCGGAATTCGGCGAGAAACCCGTCGGTGACACGCGACCGGGTGATAATTCCCACCCCGAGGCTTTTGGATCCGCTGACAAGCCGCCGCGGATCATGCCCGCACCGGCGGCCGATATCGGCCAGCTTCTCCCAGGCCTCGACGGCTGCCGGATCCGACCAGCCGTCAATGCCGTAGCGGTCGGCGGCGAAAGCACGGTTCCATAAACCTTCGGCCGCGGTGGAACCAATCCCGGTCCCATAGACCCTCATCAATGTTGCCTGGTCAATATCGGCTGTCATCAGTGGGCGATGTCCCCTCGAAAAAAATACGTGGCGGAAAAAATTTGTTCCGGTGCACCAACCGGCCGCACCAACAAGCAAGGCTACCGTGTCCGCCCCGGTTGGCGGGAACGGGCCAACCCACCGGTTGGCCACGCTATTTCTACCGGTGGCCGGAACAAAAATAAAGGGCGCCGTCTGCAGTCGGGCGCCCTGGGGGATTGTGGGTCGGTGGGGAAAACTCACCGGGGGAGAGGGAGAAAAATCAGTCGTCGTCCGGTTCCAGAATCCGGTTGCTGCTGCGGCCGCGCAGATTTTTGACCTCTTTCATGCGCGGCTCCGGATCGAGTTTGCGGGCAACCGCTTTCCGGGTGGCTTTCACAACAGCTTTCGTCGCGGGGGAGCTGACTGCGGCCTGGGCGCCACGCTTGATCTGGTCGTAGCGTTTGCGGCCCGCTTTGGTGCCCATGAGGTACCCGGCGGCTGCCCCGACAACGAACTGGATCATAAAAAACCGTTTTCCTTTCCGCGCACTGCCGACGGGGATATCCACCGGCACCAACGAAGTTGTGTGGTCCGGATTCCCATTGTACCGGTGTACCGGCCCCGGGATGGCGACGCCCACTGCAGCGAAAAAACCGGCGTTTCCTTTCCGAGAAAGGAAACGCCGGTTGCGGTGCTCCCCATACTGGACTCGAACCAGTAACCCTTCGATTAACAGTCGAATGCTCTGCCATTGAGCTAATGGGGATCATGTTTGCCGCGGTAACCGCTGCAACGAGAAGAAACTATATCCGGCACAGTCCGGGTGTGGCAAATCGGCCTGTAAAAGGGGTGAAAGACACAGCTGAGCCACCCAATTCGCGGAATACCGGCATGGGGTGGATATACTTAGCTGGCTGCCAGTGACGACCCGGTGACGGGATCTTCAGGTGGCAGTGGCGGGGCTATAGCTCAGTCGGTTAGAGCCGCGGACTCATAATCCGTTGGTCGTGGGTTCGAGCCCCACTGGCCCCACTGTGTGGAAATCCCCGGTTGTCACCAACCGGGGATTTTCTTGTTTTTCGCTGGTTGGACCCTATGCGGGGTATCAGTCACAATGTGTTGGTTCAACTCTGGTGGCGTCACAAGGTGACGGGCAACGACTTATATCGGGCACGTTCTGGGCACGGGCAACGGCTCGAAACAACCAGTGTGGCAACGAGCACGGCCGTCATTGTCTTCGGGCATGTTCCAGGGGGCCACGGCGCCGCGTTGAGGTGCACCGCACTGCACGGTGTGCAATGTCCAGCTTATGCAGTGGCTTTCCTGGTGCGGGCGTGCGGCACAGCCGGTCGTGCACCCCGGGCCACGGGGGAGGGGGTGGGCTCGATTTCCCACCAGATCAACCGAACGACGCTGCGGATGGCAACGACAATGTCGCGGGACACGCCGCCGGGGTGTGCTTGACAATGACCCGGTTTTTTACTGTTGGTTGGCGCTGGGACAGGGGTGTTGTCCCGGTGGGTTTCCCGGCCACAGTCCTTGTGGTGTCTGCCCGGACAGGAACCTGCAGACAGTGCGTGACTGCCTGCCCCTCCGGGGAGCAGGATCGGTGTCTTTGACGGCGACGATTGCCTGATTGCCCTGCTTGATACCCGCCGGGGTCGGGCAAAAAGTTGTGGCGCGCTGGTCTGTGGGGTTGCCGGTCATGAATGCCTGCGCTCCTCATGCCCGGCTCACCTGGAAGGTCGTCATAGTGTCAGCGTCGGCACGCGGGCGGGTTTTTGGGGCGGCAGGTGGGGCGCAGTCGGGGGAGATGAACACGACCGGGACTACGGGGTGCACGTGCACGGGATTGAATGGTGGTGGCGCCTGGCCGCATGGCCCTGTGCCAGGGGGTTTGTCACCTGCCACAGCAGTATCCGGGTACCGGAACCAGGATACGGCACAGACGTGTTGCACCGCGGTGTCAGTGGACATCCGGCTGCCCTGCCAGCCCTCTATCGCATGGGCGTGGGGCGGACGGCTCCGGTTGCGTATATGAGCTGGTGCGGATGTCCACCAACAACACAACACCACCGCACCGGGAGCGGTTGCGGTGGTGTGATGTGATGTCAGACGCGGTGGAAGTGTTCTTACATCTTCACAGCCGGCAGCGGCAGGGAGATGCCGGGAATCATGCCGCCCACGGCTGCTGCCGCCAGTCCACCCAGGACCGCCAGAACAGCCAGCACGCCGATGACCGGTCCGCCAGTTTCCCCACTGGAACCCTTGGCCGTTTCAGTGTTGCCCTCACCATGATCGTTGTCATGACCGTCTCCATGGTCATGGCTGTGGTCGTGGCAGTGATCGGCAGGTGTCACAGAAATATTTATCTGTGAAATACGGAAGCCGTCACCATCTTGTGCCGGAGTCGTATTTTTGAGGATGAACTCGGATGTCTCTCCCTTTTTGAAAACCGGGGCTTTACCCTCAACGTTCATCTCGGCAAGAGTGTTGGACTCTGCGAAACCGGCAAGTTCTTTGTCTTTCGCCTTTTTCTTCGCGGTTACCGTAGCTTTACTACCCTCGATCAGGACAGTGAGATTGGCCCATTCATTGTTTTCTTCCTTGTAGACCGGAAGAGTCTCGTTGATGTGGAGTTTCGCCTCGTTTTCGGCGTCAATGTGGCTGTGCCAAAAAACGCTTCCGTTCATCGTCTGCTCTTTGTCGCCGAGGACATACGTGATATCGGCTGTTCCTTCTTTGCCTTGTTCACTGGCGACGAGATGGCAGTGGGACATACCGTGGCCGCCGTCATGATCGTCATCGGCCCAGGCCGCAACGGGGCTTAAAGCCTGTGCGGCCATGGTGGCCGCACACGCCACAGCGGCTGCTGTCTTCTTGTACCGGCCGGAAAATGTTGTGTGGTGGGTGGTCAAGAGTGCCTCCTGTAGGAAAACGGGATCTGATGGGGTTGGTGACGACGATGGCCCGCCCCGGCGACAGTTCACGTTGTCCGCGGGGTGGGCGAATCTCGCACCCTGCGGACAACCATACATGATTTCATGACAACTGTTTTCATTAGCGCATTGGCTTCCCCGGCCGTGGCGCAGGTTCTGGCTGTTGCCACGAAACAACAGATCCGGGATGTTGTGCGGTCCCCGCCGGGGTTTCCGGCGGAAAAACAGCAGTGCCCTACCGCGGGAGTGGGGTTTGTCTGGCGAGTTGGCCCTGACGGAGGGCGGCTGCACCGGCGGCTGCCGGATCATGAAGTGGTGGGTTTCCGGCACCACTGCACCGGTGGGGCCCGCGTTGGATCAACTTTGTGGGGGTGCAGCCGCCGCATGAGCGCCATGCCGGATGCACCGGCCGGAACACCACGCTTTCCCGCACTTGCCGGGGTAACTGGTCCCCATTTTTTCCTGACGGGTCGATCCCGGGGCAAAGCCGGGCAGGCGATGTGCGGGGGCATGCCGGGACTGCGCGCGGTTTCCGGTTGGTGTGTGGGGTGAAACGGGTCCCGACGCTGGTGGGCGGGTACCTTTATTGGGTTCCCGGTCTATTTGGAACAGACAGACCGGTATATTTCGTGAATGGTAGTTGTAGCTGCGGTAATGGCGGATTTGTGTGTTGTCTTCCGCGGCTTTATGGCCTTTTTTCGCGGGGCTGGATTGACTTTGCTGGACACTGCGGTCTATGTTGCTTGATGTGAACGAACGCAGGAACTTCCCCCATGGCACACAGATGGTGTGCAGATGTTCCCGGTGCTGTCCGTGCGGCATGTGTCCGGGGATCGCCGGTGGCGCGCTGGTCTAGCGCACCTTTGACGTATCCTTTCTCGTTTTCATTCCCCACATCCTGCCGGTGGAACAATCCGGCCAAGCCCCCGGGGCGCCGATCTTTTCCGTGCCCGTGCGTGATGGCTTGGACCCGCAGCCCTCCACCACAGGCGGGTCCCCTTTATTTACCGAAAAAGAAAGTCAGTTATGTCCGCAACAACTGTGTCCACCGGCAGTGCGCCGGTGGGGCAAAAGGAAAAAAAGAAGTCGTTTTTCACCGGCTTCGGCGCCCAGGTCATCATCGGTCTTGTTGTCGGTGTTGTTTTGGGTCTTGTCGGCGCCCGCGGCGGTGATTCGACCGCCTGGATTGTCACCGCTTTGGGCGGGATCGGCTCGGCCTATGTGACGCTGCTGAAGCTTCTCATTCCGCCGCTGGTGGTTACCGCTGTGGTGACCTCGATCGCGAATCTTCGGCAGGTCCAGGGGGCGGCGCGGCTGGCCGGCCAGACCCTGGTGTGGTTTGCTGTTACCGCTTTTGTATCGGTGATCGCCGGTATCGCGGTCGGGTTGATCCTCAACCCCGGCAAGGGCGCCGGGGTGGATGCCTCCACCGCGCAGGATGTCGGATTTGTCGGCAGCTGGTGGGCGTTCATCGAGTCGATCATCCCGTCGAATATCCTCGGCCTGGAGATCAGCGCCCGCTCGTCGGGGGACTCGATTACCGCCCGGCCCGGTTTCAATGTTCTGCAGCTGTTGGTGCTGTCGATCGCCTTCGGCATCGCCGCGGTCCAGTCGGGTAAAAAAGCCCAGCCGGTCATCGACTTCGCGGAGTCGCTGCTGGCGATCGTGCAGAAAGTGCTGTGGTGGATTATCCGCCTGGCACCGATCGGCACCGCCGGTCTGATCGGCCGGGCCGTGGCCACCTACGGCTGGGATGCGATTGGTTCGCTGGGCAAGTTCGTGCTGGCCATCTACATCGGTCTGGCGATTGTACTGGCCGTGATCTACCCGGCGGTACTGAAACTCAACGGCCTGCCGGTGAGGCATTTCTACCGCAAAATTTGGCCCGTGACCTCTTTGGGGTTTGTCACCCGTTCCTCGATGGGCACGATGCCGGTGACCGAACGCACCACCGAAAAAGCCCTCGGTGTGCCGCGCTCCTACGCCTCTTTCGCCGTGCCGCTGGGCGCGACCACCAAGATGGACGGCTGCGCTGCCATCTACCCGGCTATTGCGGCGATTTTCGTCAGCGGTTTCTACGGTGTTCCGCTGTCCCCGGTCGATTACCTGCTGATCATTTTCGTCAGCGTCATCGGTTCGGCGGCAACGGCCGGCACCACCGGTGCGACCGTCATGCTGACGTTGACCCTGTCGACTCTGGGGCTGCCGCTGGAAGGCGTGGGCCTGCTGCTGGCTGTCGAACCGATTGTCGATATGGGCCGTACCGCCGTCAACGTCACCGGGCAGGCCCTGGTGCCGCTGATTGTCGCCAAGCGTGAAGGCATCCTGGATGAATCGGTGTTTGTCTCCGAAGCCGGTGCCGATACAGCCGACTGGGATGATGAGGCAGGCGATGGCAATAACGCGGCAGCTGCAGGCGCCGACAATGATGAGCTGATTTTTGCCGGCGGCGCTGCCGGACACACAGACCGTGGCAGCTCATCCGGGAGTGGCTATGCGGAAGTGGCAAGCCGCTGACCGGATATCGGGCCGGGGTGAGTCCCGCCCGGCAACAATGGTGCACAAACCCGGCACCATTGCGGTACCGGGCGGCAGCCCCGGCCTGATGCGCCGGGAAGACTAGAAAAACACGGCATAAGCCCCGCGGGAGGAACACCGGCCGGCCACCAGGTGGTGGCGGAGTCCGTTCACCCGCGGGGCTTGGCGCATGCGCCCGGCAGCAGGCCTGTTTACTGCCCTGGTGCCGGGGCATCTGCCGGTTGTCACTTTCTCGGTCGTGTGAGACCTGAAATAAACGCGGCGATCAGGCCGACAAGCGCCAGGCCGACGAAGCTGCCGACGGTAATCATCATGACGCCCACCCCGTATAAGCCGGTGGGGTCATCGCGTGAGAAGTCGATGAAAACAATCGCCCCCAGTCCGACAGCGGCACCGGCGGCGGCGCCGAAGGCCCCGTCGCGCCGCAGAAACCAGCCGCAGACAACTGCCACGGCGATCATGATCAGCGCGCCTGCAATCACCTGCCACGGCTGGTAGGGGCCGTGCACGCTGCCGTCCGCCTCGGTGTAGTAGCTGTTGTCGAAGAAAAACAGCGCCAGCCACATCACCACACCGGTGACAGCGCCCAGTCCCGCGGCGCGCACAAACCGCGCCCGGGGATTCAATTGCTGATGAAGCAACATGCGTGTGTCCTCCATGGTGCCCCAGGCTAGTCCTGCCCTGATGCAACAATCACCTAGCGCCTGTGCGGCGGGGGTTTTCCCGCGGGCAACACCTGTGTGACAATTGCACCCATGCAAGGTGTGGACCCGACGATTCTCGCACTGTACAAAATCCTCGATTTGATCGGTGTGGTGCTCAACGGGGCGATCGGCGGAACCATCGCCCGGCAGCGCAACTTCGACATCATCGGTTTTGTGTTTCTGGCGATTTTCTCCGCCCTGGCCGGCGGCATGATCCGCGATACCCTCATGCAGCGGGGAACACCTGCGGCCATCGCCCAACCGTCGTATATGGGGTTTGCCATTCTGGGTGCCCTGCTGGCCCTGGCGGTCAATCTGAAAGGCCGCAAATGGGAGCTGTTCAAAGTCCATGGTGACGCCGTTATTTTGGGGGTGTGGACCGTCACCGGTTCGATCAAGGCGCTCACCTACGGCATGCCGGCGGCTTCTGCGGTGTTCATGGGGGTGTTGACCGCCGTCGGCGGCGGCATGATCCGCGATATCGCCATCGGCACGATTCCGTCGGTGTTCGGCGGCAACACCCTCTATGCCACTCCGGCGATCACCGGGGCCGCCACCATGGTTGTGTTCCACATGATGGGCCTGGATGCCGTCGGCATGATCATGGGCACTGTGGTGGGCGCGGGTTTTGCCATCACCGCCTACTGGCGTGGTTGGGTTTTGCCGATGAACAGCGAATTCGCCCCGGTGAACATGACTGCCGCCCAGCTGCGGCGGATGCTCAAACAGGCCGAGAACAAAGGCCGCCGGGCCGGGCTTGAGGCCGGTGCCACCCAGGGCATTGCAGCCGGTATCGCCCGCGGGGCAAAAATAGGGTCTCTGCGGCAGCGCCGGCGGTGGCGCAAAGAGCTGAAAAAAGGTGAACTCACCCGGTCCGAACTCGACCGGATCATCGCCCAGCGGCTGGATCAGGCACACAATCCGACCACCTCACCGTTATCCCCGGCGCAGGGGGATCCGCGCACCTGTGACGCCACCGGAAACATCCCGGACCCAGACCCGGGCAGCGGCCCGGACAACCGCGGCAACGACACTGGGCGGCGCTGAAAAACCGCCGCGGCCCGGGGGACCGGCCGGTGCGGAGGCAACGCTTGGGCGCGGCAGGTGGCCGGGGGGTTAACTGCGGGCAGTGGCCACACGATTGCCGGCGGCGGGATCAACCTCGGCGCGGGAAGCCAGCACCATGCACCCGGCGAGGGTGGCCGTAAACCCGCCCAGGGCCAGGGCAGTAAAACCATGGCGGATGTCATCGCCCAGCCACACCACACCGACAGCCGAGGGAAGCACCGTCTGGGTGGCGAAACTGACCGCGGTCACCGTTGTCACCGGCGCCATATCCAGGGCGGTGCCGTAGGCGATGAGGCCTGTGACCCCGCCGACAACAATCGCCCAGGCCATGGGGTCGGCAGCCAGGCTGACAGGATGTCCCGGAATCACCAGCAGCCGGGACGAGATCCCGACGACGGCAAAACCCACCCCGGCGGCCGCCGCCAGAACGACCCCGGCTTTTCCCGGCGTGACCACGGCCCTGGTAACCGGCACCAGGAATCCGACTACGGCCACAGCTGCCAGACACAACCATCCGACCATCCGGCCCACCGCCACCGCCGGTCCCGGATCAGCACTGACCGACAAGGCCACCAGACCGGCCACCACCGCAGCAAGTGCCGCCATCTCTTGTCCGGAAAGCCGCTGTTTGAGAAAGACCACCGCCAGCACCGCGGTGACCGCCACCGAGGAGGCGATCGCCGACTCCACCAGAAACAGCGGCAGTATCCGCAGCGCGGCGAAACTGGAGACGTAGGCGATGAAGTCGAAGCACAAACCGGCCGCGAAAGGCCAGCCGGCCAGGATCTTTTTTCTCCACCCGCCACCGGTGGCGGCCATACGGTAAACCCCCACCGCCTGGGCTATGGTGCCCACCCCGTAGCCGACGGCCGCCGTCAGTGCACCGGCCAGGGCCATCACTGCGCCTGTAGTCATGGGAAAATCATAAATCCCGGCCGGGCGGGCAATGGCCGTCGGTGACGCAAACCACCCGCGGCAGAGCCGATAGACTCGACGGTTATGGTATCCCCCAAAGCTTCTGCCCAACTGGCACACCTGATCGGGACCTGGCCGGTCGACACGTATGCCGCAGCCGTGATCGACAACGGCCGGCTTCTTGCCGCAGCCGGTGCCACAGACACCGTGTTCCCGCTGGCCAGTGTGACCAAACCCATTGTCGCCTATGCGGTGATGGTGGCCGTTGAAGAAGGTGTCTTCGACCTGGATGATCACCTGGGGCCTGAAGGATCAACAGTCCGGCACCTGCTCGCCCATGCCTCCGGGGTGGGATTCGACAGCCCCACGCCGCAGAAAAAACCCGGCGAACGCCGCATCTACTCCTCGGCCGGCTACGAGATTCTGGCCGACGCTGTGGGCGAAGCATCCGGTATCGATTTCCCCGACTACCTGCGCCAGGCGGTGTTCGAACCGCTGGGCATGACCCAGTCGCGGCTGGCCGGCTCTGCCGGGCACGGCATGGAATCGACCGTGGATGATCTTGTGGCTTTCGCCTGCGAGGTTCTCGAGCCGACACTTCTTGCCCCCGCCACCGTCGAAGAGATGACTGTCTGCCAGTTCGAGGGCCTGGACGGTGTGGTCCCCGGATACGGCATGCACAAGCCCTGCCCGTGGGGGTTGGGCTTTGAGATCAAAGCGGCGAAAACCCCCCACTGGACCGGCGCCACCATGCCGGCGGACACCATCGGGCACTTCGGCCAATCCGGTACCTACCTGTGGATCCACCGGCCGACCGGCCGCGCCGGGATCGCGGTGACCAACCGGGATTTCGGCGACTGGGCACAGCCGTTGTGGGCCGAAACCAATGACGCCATTTGGCGGGCCCTGGACCACTAGCGTGACACGGTCCCTCACGCTCAACTTCAGGTTGAGACATTGGGGGTAGCCTGCGCAAAGCAGGGTTGCCGGTGTGACTGGCGGGGCTTAAAAATAGGGGACATACACCATGTGGCAGATGTGGCGGCTGAAATGCAGGGGAAAGCTTCAGCCGCTGCCGCACCTGGTTCGTCCGGTCGCGCCCGGACACGGTCATGTCCATAATTTTTTTACCCAACCGCGGGAAAAAGTTCTCGGATGGCACGCACTGTGCCGGGAACTGTTGTCCCGCCCGGAGGTGGGACATGCCCCCACGTCACCGTGACTGTCCGGCGCGCCGCCCGATCATCAACGAGGCCGTAGGGGAAGACGTACCTCGTCTTGGGGCAACCCGATCAATCACGCGCGTATGGCTCCGCCTGCTTTTTGCCGGCGGCGGTGCCGCAGCAGTGTCTGCGGCCACCGTGGACCGGACCGCCGTGGCCAAGCCGGGTTGCCGCCAACCGCACCAAGGATACAAACCCCAAGGATGTCTTCCATGCTTTCCACCGCCTACTGCCCGGCACACACCACGCCCGGCACACGCCACCACACCCCCGCCCCGGCCCGCCACACCGGTGGTGTGTGCCACCCGGTGGCCGAGGAGCAGGTGCGGGCTGTCATCGCCGTCGACAGAATGCCGAAAACCCTGCGTTTGACCATCGAACAGGCCATGTCGGTGTGCCTGAAATCGCAGCCGGAACCCGCCCCCGCCGGTGCCGATCCCTTCGATCTGGGCTGGTGCACACGCTGGGTGAGCCAGCCCGGCGGGTTGACCGCCTGCCGGCAGACAGTCACCGCCACCGCCGGGGAAATCGACCACCTGCAGGCGATTGTCGAGGGCCTGGCCCGCAGCCGCAATTTTTCGGCCAGCGTACGGCTGGTGTAGCGGCAACCGGCTAGACGTCGGCGTAGCAGCCGTCACCGAAGGGATCATCGACCCGGTCGACCAATGCGGCCACCGAATCAATCATGGCGGTGGGCCGGTAGGGGAATTTCTCCACTTCCGTCTCATCCGAAATCCCCGATTTCACCAGCACGGTGCGCATCCCGGCTTCCAGCCCGGCTTTGACGTCGGTGTCCATCCGGTCACCGATCATCACGGTGCGCTCAGAGTGCACCCCCAAGTGATTGAGCGCCGAACGCATCATGATCGGATTGGGTTTCCCGACGAAATAGGGGTCTTTGCCGGTGGCGGCGGTAATCAGGGCCGCCACCGCGCCGGTGGCCGGAAGCACACCCTCCGGGGCGGGACCGGTGACATCGGGGTTGGTGCAGATAAACTTCGCGCCCCGGTTGATCAGCCGGATGGCGGTGGTGATTGCCTCGAAAGAATAGGTGCGGGTTTCACCCAGCACCACATATTCGGGATTGACTTCGGTGAGAATCCACCCGGCCTTGTGCAGGCCGGTCGTCAGCCCCGATTCGCCGACCACATAGGCGGTGCCCTGGTCGAGCTGGCTCTGCAGGAAAGCAGCGGTCGCGGTGGCCGACGTCCAGATTCGTTCCGGCTCGATGGTAAGGCCCGTGGCCTCCAGCCGGGCGGAGAGATCCCGCGGGGTGAAAATTGAGTTGTTCGTCAGCACCATGAACGGGATGTTTTTCTCCCGCAGGGCAGCCAGGAACCGGTCCGCCCCGTCGATCATCTGGCCCTCTTTGATCAGAACGCCGTCCATGTCGGTCAAGTATGAAATCGCCATGGCCCCGATTGTGCCACTGCTGTGGCCACCCGTGGTTCTAGACGCCGCTACGGCGGGAATCAATCAGTGTTTCCAGCTGCCCGAGCGTGGTCGACGGGGTGATGTCCTCGTCGGTGATGCGAACCCCCAGTTCATCTTCGATACGGATGGCGATTTCCACCCGGGCTATGGAATCAATGCCCAGTTCAGCCAGACCGGCTTCCGGGCGGAGATCCTCCTCATCGACGCCGGCGGCGCGGATCACAATGGTGGACAATGCTCCCGCGGTGGTGCTGGCGCCGGTGTCGTCACCGTCCTCGGGATCATCCAGAAAAGCCTGCAGGGCAGTGGGATCAATGGTGGCCACGGCGGACACTCCTCGGGTTTTCTGCGGTGTGAAATAAAAAAGCGAAGCAAAAAGTCAGTCTAGCCGGTGGCGCTCCGGGCCATCCGGCGGGGGAGAAGGGCCCGGGGCAACACCCCGGTACTTCTCGATTAGGGTGGAGGGAATGGGTTCGCCCGCACCGGCGGACCTGGTAGACCACGGCTTCAAGGAGGCGGCACCGTCATGGGCATTGCTGTACCACGGCTTGTTGGGGCACTTCGTCGGCTGGCGCTGCGGGTCAGTGAACCCGGCAGACAGCATCTGGACAAAGTCCGGGACCGGATCCACGACGACAGCCGGCGCCCGGGGCTGGCGGATATCGATGAGGAAACCACCATCGACGGGCCCGTGTGCCGCCTGCACGTCTACTGGGCCGGGCCGAAAGATCCGGCGGTGACCGTGGTGTTCATCCACGGTTTCACCCTGGCGGCGGAAGCGTTTTTCAGCCAGGTCGACTACATCCGCGAACAGTTTCCCGATGCGGCATGCCTGCTTCTGGATGTGCGTGGCCACGGCGCCACCGGTGAAGTGCGGGAGGAGTATCTCACCGTCGACGGTACCGCCGATGATGTGGAGGCCGCCGTCACGGCATTCGCCCCGACCGGTCCGCTGATCCTGGTGGGCCATTCGCTGGGGGGAATGACCGCCCTTAATCTCATGCGGCGCAAAGACCGCCGGCTGACTTCCCGGGTGGCGGGCCTGGTGCTGATCAATACCGCCTCGGCGCCGATGGCCAGTTCCGGAACACCGATGATCCTGGACACGAAAGTCGGCAAACGATTCATCGACGCGGTCACCGACGACAAAGAGGAAACCGATGCGATGCGGGCGAATCTGAAAGAACTGCTCGCCCCGGCCCTGGCGGCCACGGTTTTCCACAACGACGGGGTCGATTTCGACATTGTCGAATTCCACGCCTCGATGATCAACAACACCCCCACCTCCACGTTCACCGGCTTTTACCCGGATCTGCGCGACCACGCCGAAACCGCGGCCGGACAAGCAATCAGGGATCTGCCCGGCTGTATCCTGGTGGGCGCCAAAGACCAGGTCACTCCACCGGATCAGGCACAGGCTTTGAGCCGGATGTGGCCGGCCGCGGATGTGGTGGAAGTGGACGGCTGCGGCCACATGCTGATTCTGGAGGCCCCGGGAAAGGTCAATGACGCCATCGGCGGGCTCGTCGAAAAGGTCACCGACCTGACAAGGAAACACCCCGACCGTTCCCGGGCGCGGGCCGACTGCCGGGAAGCGCAGGATGCCCGTGACGATTACGGCGATCCGTTGACAAGCGGCAACCGGGATGATCCCGGCTACAGGCATTGCCCCGACGGGTGCGGTGACTGCGGCGGCAATTAGGAAAGCAGCCCGGGGCGCCCGGCAATCCCGGAACCTGCGGAAGCTTTCAGTAGCGCGCCGGTTCGGTGGTCACGGTGGTGTCCCCCAGCAGCGAGCGGACGGTGATTTTTACCGTGGGGGAACCCGGCCGTGGGGTGAAGGTTTTCCCGGTGGTGTCCCCCAGCAGGCCGAAGCCACTTATCTCCACACCGATGGTTTCCGGGATGGTGACCCTCACATCACCCATGACGGTCAAGACCGTGATCTCGGAAACATCGGCGGTGATGCGGGCACGGGTCAAATCTAAAATCACATCGCCCATGATCAGCGTCAGGGAGGTGTGCGGGGCCAGGGTGAATTCCCCGGAGCGGATGATATCGCCCATCAGGCTGAAAAAACTCGACTGCGCTACCGGCTGCCGGGCACCGGTATCCGCGGCCCCGGTGACCGGTCCGACGGGTGCGGTTACCCGCTGCAGATCACCTGCGGTGGCATCGACAGCCCAGATGACTTTCGTGATGTCGTCGAATTGGCCGAGCGTGATGCGGCCGTCCCCGACGGCATCAACCGCCAGCTGCTGTGCCCGGTGACGCACCGGCGAATCGGCGGGCAACGGTTCATTGGTGGGCTGTGGTGCGCCGGTAGATGCCATAGGCACCACCATAGACAAACATCCACCCGGGACAGGGAGGAACCGGCGCCGCCGGCCTGCGGGAGAGACAACAAGCTCCCGCCGGCAGGTGGACACCGGTGGTGCCGCCTGCCTGCGGGAGCTTGCGCGGAATTTTTTCTTTTCTGTTCAACGCGGTGACGGTGGTGTCCTCGCGCAACAGGTCATCTAGACGGTGGTCGGATCATCCAGCTGGTAGCGGCGGGCGGCTTCAGCCGCCACCTGCATATCGATCTCACCGGCGCGGGCCAGACCCATCAGCACCGCAACAACAACAGATTCGGCATCGATGTTGAAAAAGCGGCGGGCGGCGGGCCGGGTGTCGGAGAAACCGAAGCCGTCGGCGCCGAGACAGGTGTAGTCGCCCGGCACCCACTTGCGGATCATCTCCGGCAGGGAAGTGGTGAAGTCGGAGACTGCCACAAACGGGCCCTCGTAGCCTTCCAGCTGCCTGGTGCAGAACGGTTTTTCAATCTCATCACCCGGGTAGCGCAGCTGGTGCTTTTCTTTTTCCGCACCGTCGCGGGCCAGCTCCACCCAGGAGGTGGCCGAGAAAATATTCGCCGAGACGTCGAATTCCTCCTTCAGGATTTTCTTCGCCTTCAGTGCGGCCTGCATGCCGATACCCGACGCCAGGATCGAGGCGGTGTGCGAGGCACCTTCCTCGGCTTTTTCGTAGCAGTAGATGCCCTTGTGCAGGCCCTCCACATCCAGATTGTCGGGTTCTTTCGGCTGGTGGGTCGGCTCGTTGTAGACCGTCAGGTAGTAGATGACGTTCTCGCCGCCGTCGGGGCCGTACATGCGGTCGATACCGCGGTGGACCAGGTGCGCGACCTCGAAGGAAAACGCCGGATCATAGGTGACAACAGCAGGGTTGGTGGATGCGATCACCGGCGAGTGGCCGTCCATGTGCTGCAGGCCCTCACCGGTCAGGGTGGTGCGTCCCGCGGTGGCGCCCAGCAGGAAGCCACGGGCCATCTGGTCTGCGGCAGCCCAGATCGAGTCCGCGGTGCGCTGGAAACCAAACATCGAGTAGAAGATGTAGAGCGGAATCATCGGCTCGCCGTGGGTGGCGTAGGCCGAACCCGCGGCCATGAACTCGGCGACCGAACCAGCCTCGTTGATGCCCTCATGCATGATGTGGCCGTCGGTGGCCTCCCGGTAGGACAGCATCAGATCGTGGTCGACCGGGGTGTAGACCTGCCCGTGCGGGTTGTAGATCTTCAACGTCGGGAACCACGAGTCCATGCCGAAGGTGCGGGCCTCATCGGGAATGATCGGCACGAAACGCTTCTTCAGCTCCTTGTCCCGCATCAGTTCCTTGAAGGTGCGCACCAGCGCCATGGTGGTGGCGACTTCCTGCTTGCCGGAACCCTTGCGGATAATCCGCAGCGAATCGATCGGCGGCACCTCGATGGGGGTGTAGTTGGTGCGGCGTTCGGGCAGGAAACCGCCCAGTTGTTTGCGGCGCTCCAGCATGTACTTGATCTCCGGGCTGTCAGGGCCGGGATTGTAGTACGGCGGAAGGTAGGGATCCTTTTCCAGCACCTCATCGGAGATCGGGATGTCCTGCTTGTCGCGGAATAGCTTCAGATCATCCAGGGTCAGTTTCTTCATCTGGTGGGTCGCATTGCGGCCCTCGAAATTATGGCCCAGACCGTAGCCTTTGATGGTGTGGGCCAGGATCACCGTGGGACGATCCTTGGTCTCCATCGCCCGCTTGTAGGCCGCGTAAATCTTGCGGTAGTCATGCCCGCCGCGCTTGAGACGCCAAATCTCGTCGTCGCTCATATCGGCGACCAATTTCTTGGTCTGCGGGGTGCGGTTGAAGAAATGCTCACGCACATAGGCGCCGTCGTTGGCCTTGAACGTCTGGAAATCGCCGTCCGGCGTGGAGTTCATCAAATCAACCAGTTCACCGGTCTTGTCGGCCTCGAACAGCTCATCCCATTCCCGGCCCCACACAATCTTGATGACCGACCAGCCGGCTCCGCGGAAGAAGCTCTCCAGCTCCTGGATGATCTTGGTGTTGCCGCGCACCGGGCCGTCAAGACGCTGCAGGTTGCAGTTGATGACAAAAGTCAGGTTGTCGAGATTGTTCAGCGCCGCCATCTGGATCAGACCACGGGATTCCGGCTCATCCATCTCACCGTCGCCGAGAAACGCCCACACATGCTGGTCCGAGGTGTCCTTGATGCCGCGGTCAGCCAGATACCGGTTGAACCGGGCCTGGTAGATCGCATCCATGGGGCCAAGACCCATCGACACGGTGGGGAATTCCCAGAAATCGGGCATACCGTGCGGGTGCGGGTAGGAAGGCATACCGCCCTGCGGGCGGGACACTTCCTGGCGGAAACCGTCGAGATCGTCTTCTGTCAGACGCCCTTCGAGGAAAGCACGCGCATACATGCCGGGTGAAGCATGCCCCTGGAAGAACACCTGGTCGCCGCCACCGGGATGGTCTTTGCCGCGGAAGAAGTAGTTGAAGCCGACCTCATACAGCGGTGCGCCGGAAGCATAGGAGGAGATGTGTCCGCCCACACCGATACCGGGACGCTGCGCGCGGTGCACCATAATCGCCGCATTCCACCGGATCCATTTGCGGTAGCGGCGCTCGATCTTCTCGTCACCGGGAAACTCCGGCTCCATCGAAGTCGGAATCGTATTGACGTAGTCGGTTGAGGTCAGCGGCGGGAGCGGCACACGTTTGGCGGTGGCACGCTCCAGAAGCCGCAGCATGATGAAGCGGGCACGGTCGGGATCGGCGTGCGCCAGCATGCCGTCGAAACTTTCCAGCCACTCGCGTGTTTCTTCCGGGTCGGAATCGTTCAAATAGCTGGCGACACCGTCACGGATCAGGGCGAAATTGCTCTCATCACCTGACGCCGGTGTGTTCTTTGTCGTGGCTTCATCGGCCATGCGGGCATCTCCTCAAAAGTTGGTCAGTCCTCGTGCACACGCCAACCCCACACCACCGCCTGCCGGCCACAAACCGACCGTGCTGTCGCGAGGGGCTGCTCCCCCCAAAGGGAAGGATGCGCACCATCACAGACAAGGATAGAGCGGATTGCCCAACTAAGCTGCCCCAACCCTCGCCAAGAGAGGGCCGGACCCCCATACCTGCCCGTCACAGCGTCGGGTCACCGTCTTCCCGGACACCCACATCTTCCCGCCGGGGGTAAACAGTGGGTGACCGGAAAAGGCACTACCACGGCACCCGGTGCCTACCGCGGTAAGTCACACTGTAATCTCTTAGTGACCGTTAAAGGCACCGCCGGGAAGAACCAGGTCGTTTAAGATCACCGGCGGGAATGCCCTAACCACACAACAGGAGGACTTGTACCGTGACGGACACCTCGGGCTCCGGAAGCTCCGGCACCCAGGCATACGCAGAACTAATGGATGTCACCAAAGGTCAGATCGTCCAGGAAGTCGGCTGGGACGATGACTGTGACTCCGAGATCAGTGAATCCCTCGAGGATGCCATCGGCGACCTGCTGGTCGGTGAAGACACAGATGAAATCTGCGACGTTGTTCTCCTGTGGTGGCGCGCCGACGATGGTGACTTAGTCGATGGACTGGTCGATGCCATCAGGCCGCTGGCCGAAGACGGCTGTATCTGGCTTCTGACTCCGGCGCTGGGGGACAAGGGATCCGTTGAACCCGGCATCATCAGCGAGTCAGCCCAACTGGCCGGTCTGGTCCAGACCTCCGCTGAGCGTCTCGGCGACTGGCAGGGTTCCCGCCTGGTACCCCGCGGCACCAAAAAGTAAGACACAATTTCCCTCCGGCGCCCGGCACCGGTAGTGTCTTTGTTCGGCAATAAAATCGCGGATGAAAAATCATCCGTACCTTGCGCCCTTAGCTCAGCTGGTTAGAGCACTTCGTTTACACCGAAGGGGTCGGCGGTTCGAATCCGTCAGGGCGCACCACAAGCTTGCGCTCCCGCACCTATTAGAATGGTTCTGTCTCCTCTCCCGAGGAGTTGGTCCATAGGTGGTTTTGGAACTGCACGTGAACCGTAGAGTTGTCTCCGCCCCGGCGGAGTCAAATCCCTCTTCCCTCTCAGGAAGAGGGCTTTCTGCTTTTCCAGCCCTGAAAGGGGTACTGATCTCGGGGCGGAAATTATCTTGACAGTATGTTGAGCTTATCGAACTTGAAAAAAACTAAGTCACAGTGAATCTAAAAGCTACTTCAGATTTATGTTCCCGCAAGTTGATAAGCGTTGTCCCCGCGCGAGCGGGGTTGATCCGGACCGCACTACAGCGCGCAAACCATGTTGACGGTTGTCCCCGCGCGAGCGGGGTTGATACTGGGTACGGATCGAAAGTTTGTGGTGCGCCCTAGTTGTCCCCGCGTGAGCGGGGTGTACAGCAACATTAAATCATCGAAGTGTGTTGTCTCCGTGGGGAAGGGGATTTCCTGAGGACGTTCGGCACACATAGCTTTCCCTTTCTCTTTTGTTTGAAGGTGGCATTAGCTGATTTTCTCTTCACAGATCAGGTTGGCTTTCTAACTATGGTCGCGGGTTTTGCCGGACCCGGTATCGAGGACATCAAGGCCACCCAGTGTTTCTGTCTGCGGGTCCTGCCGCTTGATTTCGGTGTCATCGACGCCCACCTGACCGCGACAGTGAACCGCTTTTCGTGGACGTGGCCGACGCCATCAAAGCGTCGATGCAGCAGACCTGGTGGGCCTGTGACGAATTCACTGTCCTCCCCAAGGAACAGTTCGCCGGTGATGCCATTAATGCTGATCTGCTCACCAAAATCGCCGCCGACCTGGAACTGACGTGCCACCTCGATCAGGAGTGGGACCGCTACGAGATCGGGGCCGGTGACACCCTGTCAGCCATCATCGAAGAAGACCCTTCCGGCCAGCTACGCATCTGGTGGGAGATGACCATAGAGGACACCGAAGACTTCCACGACGAGGACTAATATTTCGGCGCGCTGCTGGCACTTGACGGAGTGCAGGGACAGGACGCCACACTGCGGATGAGTCTGACGGAAGCCGTCGACTACACAGCCACCTTCCACATCGAAAGCGTGCTGGGTATCCCCGAAGGCGAACCCAACACCGACTAGATTGCCGCAGCGATAGCTGGTGTTTTCAACGCCGCGGCACAATTCGAATCTAGGCTGGGAGAGATGATCCTGGTCGGCAGCACAGAGAAGTAATCGGGGAACCATCTCCGGAAGTCGCACTGGGGGAATCGGCTGGACGAAACATCCCTAATCTTCCATGCGCCCCCGAAGTGGCGGTTCAGCTTGCCTTCGCTGCGTTAGCGACAATCCAGCCGCAGGCCTTTGCATCCGAGGAAGCCTCGTGGTGTTTAAGCCGGTAGCCAGGTTTCACATGTTTAACCACCGTGGGAAGCTTGTGGTTTTTCAGATTCGGCCACAGTTTTTGGGCCAGTTTCACGGTGCAGAAAAACCGTTCGGGACAGGTGTCAGTGCCGTAGTGCTCATCGAGTTTTTGCCATACAGTGTGGTCAAAGGCAGCGTTGTGTGCATAGACCGGCGCATCACCAACAAACTTTCCGATTTCTTCGGTCAGAGCATCCCAGGTAGGGGCTTGGCGGACCGTTCTGGGTTTAATGCCGTGAATGTAAGTGAAAGTGAATTCATTGCATTCGGTTGGCGGCTTAATATAGCTAACTAGCTGGGCATGCGGGGCGCCGCCAATGAATTTGACCAGAGCTATCTGGCAGGCCGAACGGCGGTCTTCGTTGGCGGTTTCGAAATCGACAGCGACAAACTCTAGTTCGTTAAGTTCTGCGTTAGTGGGAGTGTCTCGCCAAACAGACCTTTTTGAGCTACGAGTACCAGGTATCCCCTTCGTATAGGTTCTTATCTCCCACTGGATCCCTACCTGTGAAGCGCCAGATGCTATAAAAACCGCCCCAAGGCGACGTTCGGATTTCATGCGTTCCTCCGCCTCGCGTTCCTTTGCCCTGTAAACCTTCCACTGCTCTTCGAAAGGCCCCGGATCGCCGCCTGTTTGACGTTGTTTCTTGGCCATTGCTTTGGCTCTGCGCTTGAGGAGGTTGTAGTGGTAGTCATCGCGTTGTACAGGCCACGAATGCCCCAACCACCGGTCCAAAGTCTCTACCAACTCGTCGTTTCGGCCAAGTTTTGTTTGCAGGATGGCCACCTGAATGACGTAGTGCTCCATCGCGCAATTCGGGGTTGTTTTGCAGGCTTCCTCCAGAACTTCCAGGGCGAGCAGTGCAGTATCAAGGGCTTTTTCATGTTCCCCCTTCTTTTTCAGCTCTGTCACTTCTTCGGAGATCTCCCACAGGCAGCGGCCATCAAGTGTCGGCATGTACCAACCGTCGGGGACTCGCGAAGGATCATCGGGGTCCACACGGCCCATGCGTGATACCACTGTGGTTTCCAGATCAGTTCGCGGTACCAGCTCGGTCCCATTTGCGACCGGTGTACTGCCGAAGTGCTCTTCCCGCTGCAGAGGATGCACAGGATCCTGCTTCTCAGGTTTGGTGTGTAACGGGTACTGGGGTGGTTGTGTGGTTCCGGGCACTGGTGGCACAGCACCTTCTGCCACCCCGCTATCGGCGTGAGGAGTTTTCCCATGTGTTTGCTGTTCAAGCGTGGAAAAATCGGGGTTGTGGGCAGGAGCACCCAGATTTCCAGCGAGAGGCTCCACGGTGGGCTGAGCGGTAGTGCTTCGATTCTCCTTAGACCCCTTCGGCAGGGTAAACACGAGGCCGATGACCGGACCTGCCGTAACGAACAGCGAAAAAACACCCGCTCCGACTTCTCCCATCGAAAAAAACGCAATAGTGACGATAGCCATGAACGCGGCTATCAGGCCCAAAAAGACAGACAGGATGATTCGGATGATCTTCATCTCTGCGGTACTTCCTCATAGATTCAGGGTTTTGATCAGCTACCCCCTCAAGATACGCGCTACCTCCGCCCCTGCCACCGTTTGAAGAAGTGAATTCTGATGCATATGGGCCGTCGGTAACCCTGAAATAGGTAATGAAGCAGCGCATAATGCCGAAACGGCGATAGGCTGTTTTTCAAACTTTCGTTCGGCTTGGATTTTCCCTGTTACCGTGATTGGAAGACTGCTCTTGCATCTCAAGGTGTACCTACTACAGATAAATCCTTCAGCAGATGCCAACGCTTTTTTGGGAATTGCAGCATGAGTGAGTCCACTGCGAAAGTGAAAAGTGTTCCAGAAGAGCTCCGCGATTTTTGGGCCAAAACCCCGGATCCCGACGGCAATACTCTTCTTCTGGTGACGCATCTGAAAGATGCAGCCGAAGTAATGGATCTGCTGTGGCACAGATGGTTGCCTCAGTCAGTAAAAAACTTTGTCTCTCACGAACTCTTTGGCGAACGTATCGCTCTGGCATTTTGCAAGTACGGCGCCGCGGTTCATGATGCTGGAAAAGCTGATCCGACCTATTTCAGTATTTTCAGTGCAATCCGCTCCCACATGGAACAGCTGGGATATCCGGTCCCGCTGTATCGGGGAGACGAGCGTCCGCGGCACGAAACAACCGGTGCAGTTGAGCTGAGGTCCTGGCTCAAAGAAAAGACAGATGCCTCAGGGGACATCATTAACCGACTGATCTTTCCGGTGCTGGCGCACCACGGTGTGGCACATTCTTCCACTCTTGAATACGCCGCTGACCAACTTGGAGCCGGGGCCCCTGAGTCGGAGCGCTACCTGCGCTACAAAAATGCTCGACACGCCATCTTTGACTGGGCTACGGAACTGGTGGGACTTACAGCCGATGACTGGAAAAAGCTCACCAGCAGAAAGCTCCACCCTGCGGTAGCCGTTGTGGTGTCGGGATTGGTCATCGTCGCCGATTGGATAGCCTCCAATAGGAATCTGTTTCCCTTCACGTGCCAGCAGTCCACTGTCCGGGCTATCGAGGGCTACCAGCGGCTGGCATTGCCCGGTCCCTGGAAGGTTTCCAGTCGAACCATTGCCGGGGATGGCTTTGCCACCGCCTTTGGCCTTCCGGAAGGAACTAAAGCCAGGCCGGTTCAACGGGACGCAATGACCGTCGCCGCGGCCTGTGCTGAAGCACCGCTGATGATCATTGAGGCTCCAACCGGTGAGGGTAAGACAGAAGCTGCGTTGGCAGCTGCGGAGATTCTCGCGGGGAAGTTCGGTTGCGGGGGAATCTATATGGCCCTTCCAACCTGCGCCAGCAGCGACGGACTGTTTCCCCGGGTGCTTGATTTCCTGTCGGGGTCAATTGATGACGGTACCGCTGCTTCCATCAGACTGATGCACGGCAGAGCCCAGTTCAACGACAGGTACACAGCCCTGATGGACTCCGACGTCACCCATGTCGATGACGATGACGAAACCTGCCATTGCGGTGGATCAATCGCTCCGCATCAGTGGTTTTCGGGGCGCAAACAGGGACTGCTCTCTGAATTCGTCGTGGGAACCATCGATCAGGTATTGATGGCAGGACTGTCCACCCGGCATCTGATGCTGCGCCATTTGGGGCTGGCCGGCAAAGTGGTCATTCTCGATGAGGTGCATGCATCTGATGTGGTGATGAAGGAATACCTCAAGCTTGTTTTGGGATGGCTGTCTGCCATGCATGTCCCGGTGATTGCTTTGTCAGCGACGCTGCAACCGGACTTCAAGAAGGAATTGTTGACTGCATACTGGCGTGGCCGGAAAACAGCAACTTCTATGCGGGCGCTGTCCAGAAAAATCGACAGTGCAGTTACCGAAAAAATCACCGATGTCGCCGAATATGACGCTTATCCTCTGATTACGGTGCAGGTGGGAGAAGATTTTAAAGTTCACGCGCCGACACCGTCTGCACGGAGTAGATCCGTCAGGTTCACCTTTGAGGAAGGGGACTGCACTGATCTCAGTCAGATTGCTTCGAGAATAAGAGATATCGCCAGCGATGGTGGCTGTCTCTTGGTCGTGATGAACACTGTTGGCAGGGCGCAGAAGCTTTTTTTGACACTTCGTGAGGAAGCAGTGTTTGACCGGGATGAGCTGGTTTTGCTGCATTCCCGGTTTGTGGCCAACGAGCGGGTGCGTATCGAGAAAAAGGTGATGAATGCGCTCGGACCGGAAAAAGCAGGGACTCAACGTCCAAACCGCATGGTCGTGATTGCTACTCAAGTGGTTGAGCAGAGCCTTGATATAGACGCGGACGCCATGATCACAGACATTGCTCCCGTTGACCTTTTGATCCAGCGTATCGGCAGATTGCACCGACATCCACGACCGATAGAAACGCGTCCCGAAAAACTGAGGGAACCAGTGGTCGTCATCAGTGGTATGGAACGCGGTGAAACAACGCCCAAGTTCGAACGTGGCTCAGAGCTGATATACAGCCGCGGCCAGCTGCTGCGTAGTGTTGCTGCGTTAGATCAGTTAGCTGCCGACAAGGGGGAGCCTGTCATTGTGTCTCCCGATGATGTCCATGGCTTGGTTGCTGCAGCCAGTGATATGGACCGTCCCGGACCGGCGGAGTGGGAACCTGAATGGTCATCGTCCGCGCTCGATTTGGAGAAAAAAGAGGCAAAGCTTCGGGAGAGGACGAAAGGCTTTCGGATTGCGGAGGTTGCCAGGGGAACCGAGCTTCTCGGATGGAATTCGAAGTGGGACAGCCGGTCTGAGGCTGGCACTATTTCAGGGGTCAGAAATGCCGAAAACTCAGTGACTGTCATTGTCGTGCAGTCAGTTGATGGGCAACTTCAGACCCTTCCCGGTACCGTTGAAGCAGAGTCCATATCGATCCCCACTGAACTTCCGCTAGACGACGAACTCGCCAAAAACATCGCCCGGTGTTGCGTCTCTTTTCCCGGCTGGTTTTCCTGTCTACGCGAGGAAACGAACATGGTAATCAAGCACCTGTCGGATCACAACCGTTTTCCGTCGTGGCAGAAATCTGGATGGCTTTCAGGTGAAGTACCTCTGGTTCTGGATGCTAGCTGTCGCGCAGTCATAGGGGAGTGGGTGTTTTCCTACGATCCGGCGATTGGCCTGGCAGTGGAAAAATTACGAAAATCCGATCGATCTACAGGAGTGACGGCCAATGGCTGATAATCCTCATCCTTCATTTAATCTTATTGATAAACCATGGATTCCAGTACTCGACGAATCGTCGCGTGTGCAGGAGATTAACCTTCGTCAGGCGGTATGCAATGCACATCGGTACACCTGCCTGGCAGCAGAGACTCCCACCGTGGACTTTTGCATCCTGCGGCTTCTGATCGCGGTCCTTGGGCGTTCCCTGTCAGACTGGCTTACCGATGATCCCGCCAGCGACTGGAAAGAACTGTGGGACGCAGAAACCCTGCCGGCCGAAGAAATCAATGCATACCTCGATAAATGGCACGACAGTTTTGACCTCCGGGATCCTGCAAACCCTTTCATGCAGACCGCGGGGCTTACCAACAATAACGACACTTGGTTCCACTTCAACCGATTTATGTACGGGTGTAAAAAAACCGGCAGCCTGTTTTCGGTACAGCCGCCAGAATATCCGCTCACCATGGCTGAAGCAGCCCGCTGGGGCTTGCATGTCCACGCTTTTGACTACGCGGGAATCAAGACTGCCATGGTCGGTGACCCGCGGGAAAAGGGCGGGAAAATCTATGCCAAAGACGGCGGTGGAATCGGGTGGGGTGGTTGGCTTGGTGCTCTGACTGTCAAAGGAAGCAATCTCAAGGCGACAGTGCTGCATAACTTTCTGCCGGGAACGATTACTCCCGAAGACATCCCCTTTTGGGAACTGGGACCTTTGCCTGTGGGACAAAGAAGCGGCCGAAACGGAGTTGTACCGGGACCGCTATCGCTCGGGGTGTGGCCATCCAGACGCTTTTTGTTCAGATTCTCCGATGACGACGTGGTTGATGCGGTACGGATCACTTACGGAGATCCGGTCGATCATCTGAACTGTAAAGGGCTGGAAAATCAGACACAATGGCGTTTCAGCAATCCCAAATCCGAAGAGACCGGACATGCTGTGTATCTTCCACAGAAACTGGTCCTGGGCAGAAGCCTGTGGCGGGGAATTTCGTCTTTTCTCCCCGGTTCAAACGGGCCAATGATTGAGTTTCATGATCAGGAAGTTCCCCGGAGCATTTTGGCGGAGAACCTGGACTGGTTTCATCGAGTCAAACAAAACGGCTACATCGAAGATGACTACTTGGTGGATGTCGAAGTTGCTTCATACGAGTACGGAACACAAAACGGCTGCTTCGATACCTTGATCACCGACAAATTGACCTTCAAATCGGTACTTGCGAATAAAGATCGCAAGCGTCTTCGCGGCAGTGTGACAACGGCCGTGAATCGAGCTGAGCAAGCAGCCACGGCCTACAAAAGATATGTCCGAAACCTCGGTGTTGCCACAGGTTGTGACTCCAAGCAGCTGCAAAGCCTGGAAAGCAGAGCCGAGCAGGAGATGTACTCCGAGTTAGACCAAATTTTTGCGGATTGGTTGCTGAGCATCAACGGTGATTCCGAGCCTGATGCCGTCCTCGAGGAATGGACTGAAACATTACGCGAGTTGGTGCTCCGCTTGGTCGATGATCGTTCCCGGAATGTAAGTGACCGGGCATGGGTGGGGAGAGAGTACTCCGACGGAAGTCAAAGCAAATTCATGAACTCCGGACTTGCAGAGAAATTCCTCTTGGCGTCTCTTAGGAAAATTCTGCCGAGAAAAACCGCTAATGAGACTGAGGAAAAAGCGGAAAACTAAAGTCTAGAAGAAAGGATGACATCGACTATGAGTGATGAAACGGAACCTCGTTCGGTTGCCGGCACCATTTACGGCTATGTCAATGGACGAGTGAAAGATCTCTATAAAGGCTATGTCTCAGGATCCGGAACCGCACGGGCGACCTTGGCGAATCTGAGGAGCGGCGCCGGAAAACCACCGGGAGACTCACTGGAAGTGTGGGCTGAAACGCTGGCGTATCTGCCGGACGATTTAAAAGGCCACGGGGACAGGCTCTCAAAAGCAGAGAAAGCCGTCTATCTGGCGCTGTGTCTGTTCGCGGTACATCAGCAGTCGAAATCCGCTTCCATGCACATTCCAAGGGAATCCGGGAAGTGGTCGATTTCGTTTGGTGCGGCTGTATCAAAACTTGAGTATCTCACAGAAGGGCAGCACACAAATTCTCCTGTGCGACGCCGCTTCAACGCTGTTGCCACCAGCCGGGACTTTAATGAGATTTCCCATCATGCACGAGGATTGATCCGCCAACTGCGCGGGGAGAATATCCCTTTGGATTATGCACAACTCGCTGTGGATCTGTTTTTTCTGCAATCTCCAGCCTCAGCCACCACGGTCAAACGCCGGTGGACCCGAGATTACTTCGAGCCCCACGGGAAAAACCATCCGGATTCTGGATCATCCCAGACAGACTCACACTCTGCCCAATAATTTCTGAAAGGAAAACTAATGTCCATCTTTGTCGATCTCCACATTCTGCAGTCCCTGCCGCCCTCATGTGTCAACCGTGATGACACTGGAAGCCCAAAACGAGCAGTGTACGGCGGTGTTGACCGCGCTCGGGTTTCCAGTCAAGCGTGGAAACATGCGACGCGGGTTGCTTTTGCCGACTATCTCGATCCCGAGAAAATCGGTACCCGCACCCTCTATGCGATCGAATTGATAGTGGAAAAAGTCCAGGAATCCGGGTCTAGCTACGAACCGGCTGAAATCGCCAAGGCTGCGGCCACAGTTTTGTCGAAAGCCGGAATCAAGACCGAGAAAGCCAAGGAACGTAAAAACCCCGAAGGCGAGAAGGTCTCTGACAGTCCTTACCCAATCTCAAAATTCCTTCTGTTTATCTCTCCGCTGCAAGTAGAGGCGCTTGCGAAATTGACAGTGTCTGTTCTTGAAGGCGAAAAGATCTCTCCGAAGGATGCGCGCGCGGCAGCCAGCGAAGACACAGCTGTGGATATGGGGTTATTCGGACGTATGGTGGCCGATGAACCCAGCCTCACTGTTGATGCTGCATGCCAGGTTGCACATGCTTTGAGTGTCAGCGGGGCAAATACAGAATTCGATTATTTCACGGCAGTCGATGACAAGCCGCGCGCCGACCGTTTTGGTGCCGGCATGATCGGAACTGTTGAGTTCGTTTCCGCGACTTTCTACAGGTATGCGACAGTCAATATGACTGTGCTGGCGGAAAACCTGGGTTCAATGGAAGCAGCGGAGGAAGCCCTGTCGGCGTTTATTCGGGCTTTCACCACATCGATGCCAACAGGTAAGCAAAATACCTTCGCCAATCGAACCCGCCCCGGGTTTGTGGCAGCGCAGGTTCGTGATGATCAACCAGTGAACTTGGTCGGGTCTTTCGAGACCCCGATCGAGTCTGATAACGGGATTATGTCCGCCGCCGTAGCATCACTTGTCAACACTTCGATTGACGAAGATGCACAATTCGGGACGAAGCCTGTTGGCACCAGTTTCCTGGCAACCAAAGATGCACTTAAAGGCGAGGCCGCCGAAGCTCTTGAAGCTTGGGGTAAGCCGTCCACACTGGACGAAGTCATCACGGCGACGCTGAGCGCTATCCGATCTGCCTCTGAGGTGTAAACCATGACGTCCACTCTTGTGCTGCGATTGGCCGCTCCTCTTCAATCATGGGGAACCGATAGCCGGGCCAACCGCAGGGAAACTCGGAGGGAGCCGTCAAAAAGCGGTGTAATAGGGATGCTGGCTGCGGCTTCGGGCCGACTAAGAACAGACGATGTGTCCGATCTTGCGCAGCTGAAGTTCGGCACTCGGATCGATCAGCCCGGTGTTTTGCAAGCCGACTTTCAGACTGCGCGGGATTGGGTTACCGGGAAAAATAAAGCACTTTCGTATCGCGACTACCTCATGGACGCGGTATTTCTTGTAGCTCTTGAGGGGCAGGAAGACTTGATCGATCGGTGTGCTGAAGCTCTTCAACGTCCTGTCTATCCATATTTTCTGGGGCGGAGATCCTGTCCGCCCACCCGCCGTGTAGTACTCCGTACCACCTCGGACTCTCTCGAGGAATGTTTGTCTAGCGAGGACTGGTTAGCGTCCGAGCATCATCGCAGGAAGCAGCCGGAGAAAGTCCGTCTCTCGGTTGTCCGGGATGCTGCTCCTGGTGAAACGCCGGATGAAATGGTCGTTGACACTCCGGCTAGCTTCCATCCAACCAAGCGGGTCCATGATTTCCGGGCTGTTGTTCGGTCTTCTGTGATGATTGAGAACCCCGTTGCTCAAAAGAAATATCGTGGCCACGCGTTCAATGATGATCACGATCCGATGGCATTTCTGGAAAGGCGGTAGATGGTGTATCTGTCACGAATGTTTCTCAATCGCCGTCGGCGGGGCACTGCCAAATTGGTTGGAAGTCGACAAGCCATGCATGCTGCGGTCATGGGCGCTTTTTCGCCCGTGGCGCTGGAATCAGATCCCGGTCGGATCCTGTGGCGACTAGATCGCGGCCGGGAAAGCCTCAGCCTGTACATCTCAAGTCCAACTAAACCCAGCTTTGATCATCTTCAGGAGCAGGCTGGGTGGGGCAATGAGGTTACTTGGGCTACGCGTTCACTTGATCCGTTGCTGGATCAGTTGCGGGAAGGACAGCGGTACCGATTCCGGTTGGCCGCGAACCCTGTGCGTTCTTCAAGCTCCGCCGGGAAGCAGAAGAGGATTCACCATGTCACTGCAGATCAGCAACTGGCCTGGATGGTGAACAAGTCTTCAGCTATCGGAATGGGGCTGTGCTCAGTGGAGACGAAGAACAGTCCGGCGGGGCCTATTATCCCGCCTGATACTTTCGCGACCCCAGAACTGAAACGAGTTCTTGCGGAGTTGTCTCCAAGCGCTGTTGTCACAGAACGACGACTGGAAGTCTTTGGTCGCCAGAAACGCCGCGTCACAATCTCGGTGGTTCAATTTGACGGCATCATGACGGTCACTGATGCTCCTGCACTGCGGCGTGCCATGGTTGATGGAGTGGGACGAGCCAAGGCTTATGGTTGTGGTCTGTTGACTTTGAGCGCGATTCCCGACTGAGTCAGAGTCCCGAAAGAAGGATTGAACCTTGGTATGAAGTGGTCACTTTAGGTTCCTGCTTTATCCAGGATTCGATGCATTACCTGTTCCCGACCTGTTCTCGCCAGGTCGCCGCATTAGGGAGTGGTTCAACCGCCGGTTAGGGCAAACCAGAACTTATCGGATTTATCCACTACACTCTCCGGATGTCTCCTACTCTCAGGAGCTGATCCGTTGGCGGTTTTACGGCCGTAAGGGATGGAACAGTTGTCTCCGTCTTGGCGGAGCTTGCCCCCTTCTCTGTTTTCCGGGAAGGGGGCTTGTATGTTTACCAATTTTGTGCGTTAAAAGCCGCACTAGGATAGGTGTAAAACAGCTGTCAACTGCAATATCGTCTTCATTTGCCCTACAGGAGTCGGAAATCGTCTCTCATAGCGCAACTTGGCTGTTTTCCGTCTGATATACTGTGTTCTGGCAGAAAGAGTATCCAGCGATAATTTCGGAATGAATCGTCGATGCTCTTCGGTGCGATGAACGAGGGAAGAATTCCAAAAGGTTGGAGGCTAGTTCAATGAAAGAAAAAACATGCGACATGCCAGTTGCCGTTTCTCGGTTGGAAGAAGATGTTGAGCGAAGTCGTGAGCCGCAAATTCGTCGAGCGGCTGCATGGTTGTTGCAGCAACCTGGAGGTGCGGTGACCGTCGTGACACCAACTAAGAAAATTGATAGCAAGTGCCTCGAAACTCTGATCGGGCGGTCAAGTGTGAGGCATCTCAGTTGGCGCAACCTGGCTTCCCATGGCTTAAGCGGCCGCGTACTCCTTGCTTGGCCCAACCGAGATTGTCTCGATAGTCTTTGGCGAATTGAACTTGATGCCCTTGCGGTGATCGAATGGGATCCACGGGACACGCAGGAATGGTTTGTACATTTTGAACCTAGTCTGCTTCTTCATGACCGAGTTATTCCATTCGAGCGGCCCCTTAGCCCGCAGCTATGTTCCGAGAGGGTTCCTAAGGATGTCTGGGATTTTTTGGAAAGCATCGCGACATGGGCTGAGGGTTACTCAACCGGCTTAAAGTGGAACGAGGTAGCTAAGCTGAAATCGGACATGATGCTTTGTCCGCAAAGATGGGAAGCTGTCAGCGTCGAGCAATTGCGGAGCTGTTGCGTGGAACTCGGAATGCGCCCCAAAGATGTCGACACTGTTGCAAGATTGCTGGAACGTCGGAAGAAAGGGCATCGCTTCTCAGTGCCCCGTGAATATAAAGGCTTCCGTTTCAGTTGAGGAAAAACATCGTGGCAGGTGCCAATTTAATTTTGGACCTGTAGCGACACGATTTCGGGCAATCCGCAGCCCGATTGTCCTCGATACCGGGTGGGCGTCATGTGGATTGAGATTAGCGATACGGCGTCTGGACTCATGCCAAGCGATATTATTTTTAAGACGCTCAGTGACATGTTTCATGGAGAGATTGACCCTGATGAGGTCCTTGCTGTTGGGGGGAGCTGTGGCGAAAACGACCATTTGAGAGTTGGCTTTTTGACACCGGATGCCCGATTCGATCTGGGTCGATTTTGAGGTTCCTAGCATTCTCAGCTAGGTAATCATTGCAAAGACTTTTCTCTCCGTGAGTATTCTGTACGATTTTCTATGCAAGGACACAAGGGTTCGATGCATTCTTAGTTTCGTAGAGGGATTTTATGAGATGCAGCCGCTCCTACCATCAACCAAAAGAAGAATAACCTTATGGATTGGCTACTCTTAATCTCAGCCGTCGGTTTAGGATTTCACCCCAATCACTGTTTGGCTTGTCCGACAGCAATTGAAGCAACCTGAGAGGTCGAAAAACGCTCTATCCGTTGTCCTGATGTTCAACTTTGCAGCTATCGCGTCTATCTATGATGAGGAGAGACTTTTAACCATATTTCCGGGCTGAGACCACAAATAAATTTATTCCGCGCGTTTTTGGGCGCGCCTTGTTGAAATAAGAAAAGACATCCTGTGAGTACCACGACGCTGACCACCGACCGTACGACCGCCCGCAAGAAGCTGCAGGAATTCTCCGCCCTGTGGAGCGAGAAGGTCGACCGGTGGAAACAGGAAGGCACCGGGCACACGGAGTCGACGTATGCGCAGACCTACTGGTCCGGTCTGCTTCGCTGCTTCGGCGTGATCCCCGAACGTATTGATCTTTTCGAGCAGGACGCAACACGGGCCACCAC
>NZ_JAFLEQ010000009.1 GCF_017307055.1 Corynebacterium mendelii
ACGCACTACAGCCGGGGACACTACATGTTGGGGCAGCCACCCAGACCCCAAACCTGGACACAACACCGCTACCCATTCTTATTTGCGTAGAACCCCACGGTACAAACTCAAAGCCCCTAAATTACGTAGAGCCAGTCATACATTGCTGTAATAACCGGGATTAAGGGACGGGATACTCGTCTATTTAGAAACTTTTGACCAGGGGCTGCCACCAGAAAAATTCCTTAAGCTCTCCAACGTGCTTTGTGCCGCTAGATTACTAAGTTAACCGTAGCGCTATATTATATACTAAAAATCATACCTTTAATCTAACGTAAGAGCGAATGCGATCAGTTAGGCAGCGATTCCAAACCTGAAGTGCCTTTTCAAAGAGGCCCTAAAAACTCTTTTAAATAAACCCTACATTTGAAGAAGGCCCCACACTAGGAAGAAAATCAATAAAAAAAGATGCTACCGAACGAGAGGTAACGATTCTGGCCAGGCACCTCCCTTGAAAACATTAAGATAACTAGCAGTAATATTGCCAATATCCAATGCCTGTCTACCAGCTCTTGCAAGACGATCCGCAAGAACTGTTGCTGTCGCACCTAAGGATAGAAGAAAGAGGTCAGCATCGCTCTTTAAACATTTTTCGGTTAGGTTGTCAAGGTCAGAAAAAGCATCAACGGGCGGACCGTCTAATCTTTCAATTGCAGAAGCATTTCCGAACAACTCTTCAATAAATTCAAAACGACCATTTTTTCCAGTAACGAGCATAATCCTTCGCCCGTCCCAGAGTTCTCGCCAGAGTTCAACACCTTGTTGCCCATGACGCTCGAAGAATAGAGGTCGAGAAATAGACGCATGTCCATAGCAAAGTTGGTCGCTAAGTAAATCTTTCAGGAAAGGCCATGTGTCGAACCATACCTTAGCCCAGTGCGTATTTCGAAAAACCTGAGGCATACCGACTAATACGTGTTGTTCTTTCGACTCCAGGAGGTCGTTCAACTGATTTTTCAAAACACTTTTCAAGGCCACCTGAAGTTCATGCGTATTCTTTTGAGCCCGGTCCACATAGCCTAAGTGAAAGGCTAGCCTCAGCTCACCATCACCAAAGCGAGCTAAACTCATATTATTATCAATAATTTTGCGAAGTGTACCGAGCATGTCAAGCTGCGTAGTGTCAAAAAATTGCTTAGCCTCGATCAGTTCATCTTTCGCAGCTGCAAGTGCAAGAAGGTCTAGCTGAGGACGCTGACGAACCAGCTCCGATCGGATACTCTCCAAAAGCTCTGTCTGTTTTCGTAAATGCCGATCCAGGTTATCTAACCACTTATATTCCATACTATTTTCCTCTTGGGGTATCGGTAGGTTGCAACTGAGAGCAGTTAAGTTTAAATACCTTACTGACTTCCTGTTATAGCAGTTTAGCCCACCACCTGTCTATATTCTAGAAATTCACTGTCAAGCAACATGATTTTTAGACGCTCTGTGACATGTTTTTTGGACAGATATACCCCGATGGGGCCTGTGTTTTGGGGGTTGGTTTTTTGTGGCGGCTAGGTCTGTGCGTTGCAGAGTTTTGGTGGGCCAAGTTGTCATCCATACTTGAGTCACCCGTAGGGGTGGGGGTTGAGCCACCTGCAGCGGCCCCAGGGGTGGGGCAGGTGGCAGGGTTGCCTGCGTCGAACCAGCAGAAGAGACACGAGTATCCCGTGCACACAAAGGGAATGGGTGCTCTCGTGGCGTTGATTCAGTGTTTGCTTGCCTTTTGACACAGTTCGCAGGCGCGGGAAGGACAACGAGGGTGGGAACACCCGTGCCTGTGATCGAAACTATCAAGTCCCTGTCAGGGAAGGGGGTAAGTGACAGGAAAATCGCCGTAGAGTTGAAGATTTCCCGGAACACGGTCGTGAAGTATGTCGCGGAGCAGGGCTTTTTTCCCACCGGCGCCGGCACGGAAACGGAAGGGCAAAAAAAATCGGTGATGGCTCCGGAGTGCGGGCAGTTGATCATCGAGATCCTCAAAGAGGATCTGACAGCACCGAGAAAACAGCGTCACGCGGCACAACGCATTGTCGAACGGCTGCGCCGTGGGAAGGGCTGCACCGGTTCCTGCCGGACGGTGGCCGGTTATGTCGCTGATGCGGGAAAACGCATCGTCCCGCGCGGCGGGTTCGCGGAGATGTGCTGGGCGCCGGCTACCGCGCAGGTCTATTTCGGCCATGGTGAGGCCCTGGATGCCACCGGGGCAACGGTCAAGCTGCTGGTGCTGGTTGTCGGCCTGCCGTATTCGAATGCCCGCTACTGCCGGCCGTTGTACGGCCGGACGGCGGAGTGTCTGACTTTGGGTTTTCACACCATCTACGACCATGTGGGGTTTGTGCCTTCGGTTCAGGTGTTCGGCAACGCCACATCGGCCGGCAGGCGCATCGGTGACCGGATCCGCGAGTCGGAGGTATTCACCCGGTTTCGTATCCGCCACGGATTCGAGGCCGGGTACTGCAACCTGTATTCCGGCAAATGAGATAAGGGCATGTGGAAAACGCGGTCGGGTTTTTGCGCCGTAACCTGCTCACCCCGGTGCCGGTGATTGAGGATTTCGACGAATTCAACCGGGATCTGCTGGCCCGCTGTGACCGGTTGACGCACAAGAGCCATGACGCCGAGCAGGAACGTATCTGTGATCTGCTTGACGTCGACAGGGCCGAGGGGCTGCCGCTTCCCGCTGTGCCGTTTGGGTGTGTGCGCCATGATGTCCGGACAGTCACCAGGCAGGGCATTGTCACCCTGGATGGCCGCGACTGTCTGATCGGTGACCGCTGTGCCGGACAACAAGTCATCCTGGAGATCAGCACTGACACAGTGGGGTTTTCGACCGGGACACCGGCGCAGAGATCATCAGCCTGGCCCGGGTCTGGTCCAAACAGCAACTCCCGCAGTCCAGCCCCCCATACCCTGCTGGATATCGCCCGTACCCGGTCCCGCGGCTGGAAGGAATCACTGGTCAGGCAGGTGATGCCGGACATTGTCGTCGACAACCCGGGACAACCAGGACCACGCCAGCCGCAGACAGGCCCTGAACCAGCTGTACAAAGCCGAAAAACTGATCGGTTTCACCGAATCCATGCAGGCCGCCCGTCAACTGATCGACCAGGGGGCAGCCATTGACCGGGGACAAACTGGCCGTCACCTACAGCTACGGGCAGGCCACCTGCCACCACGACCCCGGACTGAACCTGGGCGACTACGACACAGTCCTGGCCGGGGCCTAGAAAAAAAAAGGGGGTACAACCATCATGACCGACACGCTGACACAGGCCATCGTCCGGGATGCGGCGATCGTCCGCATCAACCGGGACCTTCTGCGTGAATCACTCGAGCATGCCACCCAAGACCAGCGGGAATACCTCGCCGAGGTCCTTGCTAGCGAGGTGATGCAACGTGAACGCAACAAACGACGCAGACTCATCGGTGCCGCGCACATGCCGGTGATCAAAACATTCGCCGACTACGACTGGTCGAACACCACTTTCCCACAGGGTTCACCCAACAGGACCTGGCCGGCCTGTCGTTTACCGACAAAGCCGAAGATCGTGTCTTCTACGGCGATGCCGGATGCGGGAAAACACACCTGGCGACAGCCATTGTCCACCAGGCGTGCACACGCGGTATACCGGCCCGTTTCACCACCGCTTCAAATCTTGTCACCGGTTTGCGTAAAGCCAAGCGGGAAGGCCGCCTGAACCGGGAATCGGCGGCGCTGCGTAAAACAACGCATCATCGCCATCAACGGCCTGGGCTATCTGCCGATTGACCCCGAGAGTACGCACCTGCTGTTCCAGGTCATCAATGACGCCTACGAACATCACAGCCCGGTGATCACCACGAACGTGGAGTTTCCCCGCCAGGGCACGATCATCAGCGACGACACCATCGCAGCCGCTGTCTTTGACCGGCTTGTTCACCACGCCCGGGTCCTACGGTTCACCGGTACGTCCTGGCGTTTGACTCATGCGCTGATGAGCCAGCGAAAATGGCCAAGTAGCCCAAGTAAAAATGGCAACCTGGCTCACATCAACTTGACAGAACACACTCATTAACGAAAAGACATGAAAATCGAAACTACCAGTCCTGGGGATAGTGGTTAACGTGGTGGATTAATCTGAGCTCGCTTCGGAGTGCATTGCAGCTACAACCTCGCTTGGTGAAGGTTCTAAAAGTCGATATTGCTGATGTTCCGCGGCCTCTGTGTTTACGATAAAACCATGTATAGCAAGAAAACATGTCAAAGGAACCAATGCTGTCAACACTTGTGGCGTGAAGCATGCGTCACGAGTTCTTCAAGGGCAGTTTTAGTAGCCATTGCGACCGTCATTTCGCTGTGGAGTGGAATGAATATCGCTTTGCCTGCTGCTGAGGCAGCGGACCTTTGTATTGCGGCAGACACGTGTACTGAGGCTCCACGGAAGATTGTCGAAGCGGGTGACGAGTATTATCTTGTCTGGAGCGACGAATTCAATAACGGTGTTTTGGATGAAGGTTGGAATCTATCCCAAAGACCAGTGGAAAACAAGAACTTTTTTTACAGAAACAAAATTGATCCAGTTGATGGTGATATTCGTTTGAAAGACGGTTTTCTTTCAATAGTTGCGAGTCCGAGAGAAACGCCAATAATAAATAATAAAAATAAGCCCGCTTATATTAATACGGGCGGGTTGTCAACTTTAGGGAAAAAAGACTGGAAATATGGCTATTTTGAGGCGCGTATTAGATACCATTCATCTAGCAAGCTTTGGCCGGCGCTTTGGTTTATGCCTACCGAGCAGTCTCGAGGCTGGCCCGCAGATGGTGAAATTGACTGGCTAGAAACTCTTCCTGGGAAAAATAACAGGAAGCAGGGTACCCTTACCCACACCACCGATTATCTTTCTCGCCGCGCCGCCAATAACACCGCTGCGCTTGCTGACCTAATTTCAGACAAGCCAATAACTGGGGATTGGCACACGTGGTCGATGAACTGGTCGGAGAGTGGTTTTTCGTTCAAGTATGATGGTCAAGAGTACGGTAGTCTTCGGCCTACGAATCCAATGCCTCCCGCTGATCAACGTAAGAGGGGTCTTACAAAGAGCGAGTATCGTTGGCCGTCGAACTTTATTTATGTTGATAAAAAAACAGGAGAGAAAACCGTAGTCGAAGATTTTTCTCCTATGGCGCCTTTTGATAGAAAGTTCTTTTTAATTCTTAATCTAGCAACTCTGGTGACAAGTAGATCGCATTTAAGTGCGATGGATTTTGATAAGAGTAAGGTGGATATCGACTACATACGTGTGTATCAGACCCCCGAACAAATTAAATTACAGGATACGTTCTACCTCCGCTTTGATACAGCTAAACAAGCAGTTGGTCCTGACGGTGAGATAGTGGTCGTCGAAGACCAATTAAAAAAATTGGGTGAGAGCATAGGGGATCTTCCCGTTCTGAGAAATAAGCATAATGAAGCAAGCTTCGGCTGGTATCGAAGGGCGAACCTCAAACCGTGGTCCAAAATTGGAAACGATACCGCCGTTAAGGACAGCTATATTCTTTTCCCGAAGTGGGAAGAAGCAGTTTGGGTTTTCAAGAATTACAGTGGGGGGCCGAACAGTCCTAAAAAACAAGAGGCTTTTAAACCTGGAGAAACTGTAAGGCTAGGCAAGCCATCCCCAATTGAGCAGCTTCGGTTTGATGGCTGGTTCAAAGACCCTGAATTCCGTCGCCCTGCAGAGGAGGAATTCGTACTTGATTCTGATGTGACGTTGTATGCGAAGTGGGTCAAGGCGCAGCGGTCGGTGTCGTTTGTGGCT